>NZ_JALHQD010000003.1:406041-594726 GCF_022842145.1 Tabrizicola sp. | reverse complement strand
CCCATCGGAAACATCCCGCCAGCAGAGGCTGAGGAGAACTTCTATGCACAGCGCGACGTGCTCGATATGGTCGCGTAAGATGAAGCTATAGGTCTCCGATAGACCCAGGGCGATTCAGTGGACTTGCCGCTGCCGGAATGGCCGACCAGCGCCAGCTTCTGGCCGGGCTTCAGCGTGAAGGTGACGCCCTTCAGGATTTCCCGCGTCGGCTCATAGCCGAAATGGACGTTGTCGAAGGTGATCTCGCCCGCGGTGACCTGCAGCGGCTTTGCGTCAGGTGCATCGGTGATTTCCGCGGGCTGGCCGAGAAGGCCGAACATCTCGCCCATGTCGACCAGCGCCTGGCGGATTTCGCGGTAGACGGTGCCAAGGAAGTTCAGGGGCATGGTGATCTGGATCATGTAGGCGTTGACCATGACGAAATCGCCGACGGTCAGGGTGCCGGCGCGCACGCCAAGCGCGCTCATCCCCATGACGATCACAAGACCGGTGGTGATGAGCGTGGCCTGGCCCATGTTCAGGAACGAGAGCGACAGGCCAGTCTTGACCGCGGCCGTCTCGTACTGGCGCATCGCGCCGTCGTAGCGGTCGGCTTCGCGGGTTTCCGCGTTGAAATACTTGACGGTTTCGTAGTTGAGCAGGCTGTCGATGGCTTTCTGGTTGGCGTCGGTGTCCTGATCGTTCATCTCGCGCCGCAGCTTCACGCGCCATTCGGTCACCTTGAAGGTGAAGAGGACGTAAAGCGTGATGGTGACAATGACGACGGCGGCATATTGCCAGCCGAAGAGCCAGGCGAAGATGCCCGCGACCATCGTGAGTTCCAGGATCAACGGCCCGATGGAAAAGAGCATGAAGCGCAAGAGGAAATCGACGCCCTTCACCCCGCGCTCGATGATGCGGGACAGGCCGCCGGTCTTGCGGGTGATGTGGTAGCGCAGCGAGAGCTGGTGGATGTGGGTGAAGGTCTCGATCGCCAGACGGCGGATGGCCCGCTGGCCGACCCGGACGAAGACGGCATCCCGAAGTTCGCCGAACACGACCGCGCCAAGCCGGGCAAGGCCGTAGGCGACGACAAGGCCGACGGCGCCAAGTCCGAGGATCATGCCGGTGTCAGGCGCCTCGCCGCCCAGATTGTCGACGGCCAGTTTGTAGAGATAGGGGGTCGAGACCGAGACCAGTTTGGCTGCAATCAAGAACAGAAGCGCGATCACCACGCGGCGTTTTACCCAGCCTTGCCCGTCCGGCCAGAGATAGGGAAGGACCCGGCGAAGCGTGGTCATTGCCGGCGCGCGGGAGCTGCCGGCGTCGGCGGAAGTGGCGGTCTTTGTGGTGCGGCGCATCGTCATTCCTGGCGTCTCGGGGTCGGCAAGAGCGATTGCGCGAAGGCCCGGGGTCGGCTATGGTCATTTCAAGGTTTCTTGAATAGTTGAACGATGGACCGAAGTAAAGCCCTCGCCGCCCTGTCGGCTCTGGCCCACGAGACCCGGCTGGACCTGATCCGCCTGCTGACACCGCAGGGCGATGAAGGCATGGCCGCAGGCCAGATCGCCGAGACGCTGGGGCTGGCCGCGCCGCGCCTGTCGTTCCATCTGTCGGCGCTGGAGCAGGCCGGCTTGCTGCGGTCGCGCAAGGTGGCGCGGAACGTCTTTTACAGCGTGGACCCGTCCGGGATCGGGCAGACGATTTCCTATGTCCTGAACGATTGCTGCCGCGACCACCCCGAGGTCCTGGCGGCCTGTACGCACAAAGTCCTGGCCTCGGATCAGGGCGCGCTGGCGGTTTCCGGGACCGAGAAGACCTGACCGGGGTAGATCAGGTTCGGGTCCTTGATCTTGTCCTTGTTCGCCTCGAAGACCTGCACATACATCACGCCATCGCCGTAGCGTTCCTGCGCGATACCCCAGAGGGTGAAGCCGGGTTGCACGGTCACGGTCACCGGGGCCGCGGCAGGTGCGGACGCGTCGGCCTGGGCCGCCGCGGGGGCATCCGGCACCTCGGGCGTCGCGGCGGGCTGCTCCAGAGCGGCGGTTTCCGTCGTGGTGTCGGCGGTCGGCGCGGGTTCGGCTAGGTCCTCGGCTTGGGCGGGTTGGGTCGGAGCATCGGCGACGGCCGTCTCTGGCGCCACCGGTTCGGGCATCGTCGCCTGGACGGCGGCGAGAGCCTGAAGCGTCTCGCGCTTGAACGGTGTCTCGAAGCGCGAGGTCACCTTGCCCGCTGCGTCCAGCTGATCGACCCGGAGGGTATAGACCCCGGGGGGCGTGTCGGGAAGCGTCGTGCTCCAAAGGCCGGTGTCGGGGATCTGCAGGGTCAGCTTCTCGGAATTGTCGAGATAGATCCGCAGGCCCGAGGCCGGGGCACCGCGCCCGCCGACCTGGACCTCGCCTTCGGGGGTATAGGCGATGGTGTCGATCATCACTGTGGACATCGGTGGGAGGTCGGGCTGTGCCGGTTCCTGCAGGACCACGGCGCCCTCTTGCGACAGAAGGAGCGCGGCCGGTTCCGTGGCGGCGGCCACGGCGGTATCAGCCGGGGCCTCGGCGGTGGTTTCGGGGCTGGCGGCCGGTTGCGGCCCATCGATCGGGCCAAGGGCAACCATCTGTTCGGAGAGGATGGCGGGCTGATCGGCAAGTCCCATCGAGAGCCACATCAGGCTGGGCTTGGGGTTCGGCGGCAGGGTGAAGAGGATCGCGAAGTCGCCGGAACCCGTGGCCTCGCCCGAGGCGACGATGGTGTCGGCCACCACGATGGAGACGGTCGCGCCCGGCGCGGCACTGCCGGAGACGACAGCCTCGCCGTCGGCGGTCACGCGCCAGGTGTCGATGACGGGCATCGTGGCGGGAGCGGGTTCGGCGGCAGGAGGTTCGGCGGTGGCGGTTGGCGCCGCATCTGGGGTGGGTTCGGCGGTCGGTTGTTCGGCGGCTGCCGCTTCGGCCTTGGGTGCATCGGATGCGGGTTCGGCGGCGGCGGCAGGTTCGGCGGTGGGATCGGAGCCGGCTTCGGCGGCAGTATCGGCGGCAGATTCGGTGGCTGTTTCGGTGGCGGGGTCAGTCGCGGCTGCATTGACGGCGACGGGTTCCGCGCCGGGCCACAGCGTCTGCCAGCCAAACCACCCTGCCCCGGCAAGCACCACCACGGCCACAGCCACGACCGCGATCCGCGTTCCCTGGTTCAAGGCCCCGAATGCCGACATCCCCGTCTCCCCCCGGCGCTTCCCGCCGCTTTGCATTTCTTGTGATCAGGAATCTCTATATGACGGGGCAAAGCAACCATTTTCGGGTCCGGTCATGTCCCTTCGTTCTGTCTGCGTCTTCTGTGGCTCTCGTTCCGGTCTGAACCCGGTTCATGCGGAGGCGGCCCGCATGACCGGCGAGATGCTGGCCCGCAGGGGCTGGCGGCTGGTCTTCGGGGCGGGAGATGTCGGGCTGATGGGGGAAGTGGCGAAGGCCGCGGCGGCCGCGGGTGCGCCGATGCTGGGGGTGATCCCGGTGCATCTTCTGGGCCGGGAACGGGTCGAGCGGGACCGCACGACGATTGTGGTGACCGAGGACATGCACGAGCGCAAGAAGGTGATGTTCATGAACTCGGACGCGGCGGTGGTGCTGCCGGGGGGCGCGGGATCGCTGGACGAATTCTTCGAGGTGCTGACCTGGGCGCAGATCGGGCTGCATTCCCGGCCGCTCCTGCTTTTGGATGTCGCGGGCTATTGGCAGCCTTTGCTGGCGCTGATCGAGCATGTCATTGCCGAAGGCTTTGCGGACGCGTCGCTAAAGCGGCATTTCCAGGTGGTGTCGGATGTTCCGGCGCTGGAGGCCGCGCTGGCCGCGACACTGGTCTAGGCGGAAAAAGGCCCGCGGATCGCTCCACGGGCCCGTGTTTGAAGCGCGGGCGTCAGAGGCCGGCGGAAACGGCTTCCCAGTTGACCAGCTTGTCGAGGAAGTTGGTCAGGTAGGCCGGGCGCTTGTTGCGGAAGTCGATGTAGTAGGAGTGCTCCCACACGTCGCAGCCCAGAAGCGCGGTCTGGCCGAAGCAGAGCGGGTTCACGCCGTTTTCGGTCTTGGTGACCTTCAGCGAGCCGTCCTTGTCCTTCACGAGCCAAGCCCAGCCCGAGCCGAACTGACCCGCACCGGCGGCGGAGAAGTCGTCCTTGAACTTCTGGACCGAGCCGAAGCTGTCGGTCAGCGCCTTTTCCAAGGCACCCGGCATCCCCTTGTTTTCACCCGGCGCCATCCAGGTCCAGAACTGGGCATGGTTCCAGTGCTGCGAGGCGTTGTTGAAGATGCCGTTCTGGGCCACGGCCCCGGCTTGGTAGGTGCCGCGGACGATGTCCTCGACGGATTTGTTTTCCCACTCGGTCCCGGCGATCAGCTTGTTGCCGTTGTCGACATAGGCCTTGTGGTGGAGGTCGTGGTGATACTCCAGCGTCTCCTTCGACATGCCGAGCGAGGCCAGCGCGTCGTGGGCGTAGGGCAGATCGGGAAGGGTGAAGGGCATGGGAGTTCTCCTGTTGATTGCTTGGCACGAATAAGAGGTCTCGGGGCGGGAAGGTCAAGGGCAACCGGCATGAGGAAACCGCCCGCGCGAGAACGGGTTCCCCCTGCCCTGCCCCGGCGCCGCCCGTCAGACCGGCTTGCAGCGGCCGCGGCCTTCGAAACTGTTGGAGTAATCCCCGCCCGGCGCGGCCCGCACCAGCAGGGTCTTGTCGGCTTTGAGATACGCGGCGCGGAACTGCATGTTGGCGGTCTGGCCGGTGCTGTTGGTCATCTGCACCTTCCAGGTCAGGACCAGCTTTTTGGCCGTGTCCTCGGAGACCCTGGCCTGCATTGGCTGGTCGTTGTTGAAGTAAAGGATCAGGCCGTCCGAGACGATCGCCTGCCCGGAAGCGTCGTCATATTGCAGGATGTAGAGATCGGTGATGTAGCCCCCGCCGGCGTTTGAGGCCGGGACCGTGCATTCAAGGGTCAGTGCCTGTGAAATCGTCGGGAACGCAAGGAAGATGGAGGAAAGGACAAGGTTGCGGAGGGTCATGAGTTCACTCGTAACGGTTGTGCATTCCGCCAGTGAAATCCGACCGGGAAGGTGCGGTCAAGTGCGCCTTCCCGGTCTTTTTGGTGTCGGGCGTCAGAGTTCGCTGCCCCGCTGGGCAGAATGGGTCAGAAGGCCCATCACGTAGCCCGCGACCGAGCGGAAGCAGACCACGGTGAAGCCCCCACCTTCCGCCCACATCGCAGCGGCGACCTGGGCGGCGCGGGTGCGGCGGAGTTCGCCGGGTTCCAGCGCCTCGAAGTCGACCGGGGCGAGCTTGCGCAGGACGTCGGCGGCCTTGTCACCTTCGACCCGGAAGATCGCGCGGGCGTCGGAGACGTCGACGGCAAGGTAATGCTCGCCGGCCAGCGCCTTGGCGAGCGAGGCGAGGGCTGCGGTGACTTCGGCGTAAGGGACGACCAGGAGATATTCGTCCGGGCTCATCCAGCCACAGGCGCGGTCGCCGTTGATCTCGATCCGGCGGGGCGCGGCAAGCTTGGTGCCGGTGACGGATTTCACCGCCTTGTCCAACGCCTTCACGCCTTTTGCGCGCAGGGTGATCATGCCGAGGGGACCGATCTCGCGGATGGTGGCGAAGCCGTTGAAGCTGGCGCCGTTCAGGGCGCTGACGGGGTCAGACATTCTGCTTCTCTCCATCCTTGTCGAAGAACATCGTGTCGCGAACGCGCGCTTTCACGGTGCCACCGGCGGCAGTGTTGAACTCCACGATCTCGCCCATGCGGGAGGGCCCGTGCTTCAGCAGCCCCATCGCGATGCCGCGCTTGAGGGTGGGCGAGTGGTAGGTCGAGGTGACGCGGCCCTGCACGTTGCGCTGGCCGTTGCCGTTCTCGCCCTCGGCGATGATGTAGGCGCCGTCGGGGACGACCGAGCCGTCCAGCGTGTCGAAGCCGACCAGTTTCCAGCGGTCGGGGCTGGCGAGGTAGCTGCGTTCCTGGCCGCGCTTGCCGAGGTAGTCGGTCTTCTTCTTCGAGATCGCCCAGTCAAGGCCAAGGTCCTGCGGGATGACGGTGCCGTCGGTTTCGTCCCCGATCATGATGAAGCCCTTTTCGGCCCGCATGATGTGAAGACATTCCGTGCCGTAGGGCATCGCGCCAAGGGCCATGCCGGCCTGGGTGCAAGCCTCCCAGAAGGCGGCACCATGGCTGGCCGGGATGGCGATTTCATAGCTGAGTTCGCCCGAGAAGCTGATCCGGTAGACCCGGACCGGGAAGCCGGCAAGCGTGCCGTCCGCCCATTGCATGAACGGGAGCGCCTCTTTGGAGACATCCATGCCGCCAAGGACTTGAAGGAGTTTCCGCGCGTTCGGGCCGACGACGGCAACTTGCGCGTATTGCTCGGTCACGTTGGCGGTGTAGACCTTCCAGTCCCACCATTCGCACTGGAGCCAGTCTTCCATCCAGGCGTGGATGCGGTCGGCCCCGCCCGAGGTGGTGTGGCACAGCCAGGTGTCTTCGTCGATGCGGGCGACGACGCCGTCATCGGAGAGGAAGCCCTGTTCGTTGCACATGAGGCCGTAGCGGCATTTGCCGATGGGCAGCGTGGACATGACGCCGGTGTAGAGCATGTCGAGGAAGCGGCCCGCATCGGGGCCCTTGACGATGATCTTGCCAAGGGTCGAGGCGTCGAGGAGGCCGAGGTTCTGGCGGGTGTTCAGCACCTCGCGGTGGACGGCCTGTTCGTGGGTCTCCCCGGCGCGGGGGAAGCAGTATGGGCGGCGCCAGAGGCCGACAGGCTCGAAGTAGGCCCCGGCGGCTTCGTGCTGTTCGTGCATCGGGGTGCGGCGAAGGGGTTGGAAGATCTCGCCCCGCGACTCGCCTGCAAGCGCGCCGATGGTGACGGGCGTGTAGGGCGGGCGGAAGGTGGTGGTGCCGACCTGCGGGATCTCTTGACCCAGACTGTCAGCAAGCACGGCGAGTCCGTTGATGTTGCTGAGCTTTCCCTGATCGGTCGCCATGCCAAGCGTGGTGTAGCGCTTGGTGTGTTCGACCGAGACGTAGCCTTCGCGGCTGGCGAGTTGCACGTCACTGACCTTCACGTCGTTCTGGTAGTCGAGCCACATCTTCGAGCGCAGCTGGATCGGCGCGCCTTGCGGCATGACCCAGACGGGGGGGATCGTGACGGGCTGGCCGGTGAGGGTGAGGTCGCCGTTGGCGGAGCCGACAACCTCGACCATCGCGGAGCCGTCGTGGTTCAGCGGAGGACGCGAGGGGTCGGGGATGAAGGCCGAGAGCGTCTCGTCCCAGGTCAGCTTGCCGCCGCAATGGCTCCACAGGTGGACGACGGGGGACCAGCCGCCGGACATGGCGACGGCCTCGCAGGCGATTTCTTCCTGGACGGAGCCTTCGCCAGCCTGGGCGCAGATGGCGACGCCGCTGACGCGTTTGCCACCCTTGACCTTGGCGATCGCCTTGCCGGTCAGGACGCGGATGCCTGCAGCGCGGGCGGCTTGCGGGAGCGGGCCGTCTGCAGTTTCGCGGGCGTCGAGGATGGCGGGGACGTCAAGGCCCGCGGCTTTGAGCGCCAGGGCGGTCTGATAGGCAGAGTCGTTGTTGGTGACAACGACGGTGCGGTCACCGGGCGAGACGGCGAAGTTCACCACGTAATCGCGGACGGCGGCGGCCAGCATCACGCCAGGGATGTCGTTTCCGGCGAAGCTCAGCGGGCGTTCGATCGCGCCGGTGGCGGTGATGATCTTGGCCGTGCGGATGCGCCAGAGGCGGTGCTTCGGGCGGCCGTCGCCGGGGGTGTGGTCGGCGACACGTTCGTCGGCGAGGACATAACCGTGGTCGTAGACGCCGAAACCGCAGGTGCGGGTGCGGATCGTGACGTTGTCGCGGGACATCAGGTCAGCCTCGACAGCGGCGATCCAGGCGTCGACCGGCTTGCCGTCGACCTCGGTGTCATCCACCGGGGCGCGGCCGCCGAGGACCGGGGTCTGCTCCAAGAGGATCACGCGCTTGCCCGCATCGGCAGCGGCCTTCGCGGCCTTGAGGCCCGCGACCCCTGCCCCGACGACGAGGACGTCGCAGAAGGCGTAGGCCTGTTCGTAGCGGTCGGCGTCGCCTTCGGTGGGCGCTTTGCCAAGGCCTGCCGCGCGGCGGATGATCGGCTCGAACAGGTGCTTCCACGCCGGACGCGGGTGGATGAAGGTCTTGTAGTAGAAGCCCGCGGGCATGAAGCGGGCGGCGTAGTTGTTCACCACGCCCACGTCGAACTCCAGCGACGGCCAGTGGTTCTGGCTGGTGGACTCGAGGCCGTCGAAAAGCTCGGTCGTGGTGGTGCGCTGGTTCGGTTCCAGGCGTGCGCCGGAGCCGAGGTTGACCAGCGCGTTCGGCTCCTCGGGTCCCGAGGCGACGATGCCGCGCGGGCGGTGATACTTGAAGCTGCGACCGACGAGCATCTGGTCGTTGGCCAGAAGGCCAGCGGCAAGAGTGTCGCCCTGAAAGCCCTTGAGGCGCTTGCCGTTGAAGGTGAATTCGACGGGCGCGGTGCGGTTGATCAACCGGCCGCCTTTGGCGAGACGCGTGCTCATTTCGGGGCCTTCCAGTCAGGCGTCCAGCCGGGGCGGCGGGCCTGTATCTTTGCGATGATGTCGGCGGGGGGTTCGGAGACCTGCGCGGGGTAGGTTCCGAACACCTCCAAAGTGGCGGTGCAGCGAGCGGCAAGGAACCACTTGCCGCAGCCGTAGGTGTGGCGCCAGCGTTCGAAGTGGACACCCTTGGGGTTCTTCCTTGCGAACATGTAGGCTTCGAACTCCTCCGGCGAGGCGCCGGGGCCGAAGCGTTTCAGATGCGCCTCGTAGCCGGGCGACAGCTCGGTCTCGTCGGCCTTCACGCCGCAGTAGGGGCATTCAAGGATCAGCATGAGGGTCTTTCCGGATGTGCGGGGGTCATTCTTCGTCGTCCTGCTGGTGGGCGCCCAAGCCCTTCTGGAAGAAGGTCAGCAGCTCTTCCATCGGCACGGACAACCGGTCGGGCGCCACACCGACAAGCCAGTCGGCAATGCGGAACGGGATCAGGTCGGCTGCCGCCAGCGTCGCGATGCAGGCGTCTTCGCTGGAGGTGCCCTGCGTGGCATGGACAAGCACCAGCGAGGGGTCGAGTGTGGCGAGCTCGATGCTTTGCAGCACCTGCGCCTCGTGGCCGCCGGCGTTGATTGCAACCAGCTGGGCGCTGTCGACACCAAGCTCGCCAAGGACAGTGTCCAGACGCAGGGCGGGGATTTCGGTGACGAGAATGTCGGTCTCTGCCGTGCCGGGCGGAGCGATACGGTCGCGGATCAGTGAGGCGCGACCGCGCGCGCCGCGACGGCTGCGGGCATCGGCCTCGGGGGTGAGGGCATAGAGCGGCAGGCTGGCGGCGACGTCCGAGATGCCGAGGTTCAGCACCGCGACCCGGTCGCTTTCTGCGTGCAGCGCTTCCAGCCGGGCGAAATGGCCGGGATGCGGCTCGACCAGAAGACCGGACCAGCCGTCGGTGCGGAAACGTTCCAGAAGGGGAAGGCCGGTCTCGCCGGTGCCGCTGCCCACCTGAAGGACGAAGACCCGTCCCTTGCGCCGGTCGTGCACGGCGTTCAGGAGCATCGTCATCAAGGGCGGGTTCAGCTTGTGCGCCCGCCGGGGCGCGAAGGCGCCGAGGTCGCGGATCATGACCGCTCCCCCGGCTGGGGAACGGCGCGCGCCCTGCGACGCGCGCCGGGAAGAACCGTGTTACGGGTTGGTTGCAGGCGCAGCCGGGGCAGGAGCGGGCTCGGCAGGAGCGGTCTCGACCGGCTCGGCCGGGGCCGGATCAGCCGGAGCGACAGGCTCGGCTGCGGGCTCGTCGGCGTCGATGGTGACGTTGGTCGTGGTGTCGGCAGGTTCGGCCGCCGGTTCGACCGTGACGTTGGTCGTGTCAGCTGCCGGGGAGTTGTCGACCACGGCGCCATCGGTGTTGCCGAAGACGAGCCACAGGATGAAGCCCACCGCGACGACGAGGCCGCCGACGATGAGCGCCATGCTGGCGCCGGAGCCTGTTTCGGTCGTGCGGGTATCGCGTACGTAGGTTTTGGTCGTGTCGTTGTCGGCCATTGGAGCATCTCCATGCACAGTTGATCTGGCATGGAAACGCCTTGGCGGGACGGGAGGTTCCACCCGGCGCGGAGATCGGCAGGGAGTTGCCGACCGTGGGTCATCAGTGCGCCACCCCGGCGGCGACGGATTCGTCGATGAACTGGCCTTCCTTGAAGCGCCACATGCTGAAATCTTCGGCCAGCGGGCCGGGTTCGCCCTTGGCCATCAGTTCGGCCATCGCCCAGCCGGAACCCGGGATCGCCTTAAAGCCGCCGGTGCCCCAGCCGCAGTTGATGAAGCAGTTGCCCAAGGGGGTCTTGGAGATCAGGGGCGAGCGGTCGCCGGTCATGTCGACGATGCCGCCCCATTGGCGCAGCATCTTCAGGCGGCTGATCATCGGGAAGGTTTCGACCAGCGCGCGCAGGGTTTCCTCGATGTGGTGGAAGCTGCCACGCTGGGTGTAGTTGTTGAACCCGTCGGTGCCGCCGCCGATGACCATCTCGCCCTTGTCGGATTGCGACATGTAGCCGTGGACGGTGTTGGCCATCACGACCACGTCCATGCAGGGCTTGATCGGCTCGGAGACGAGGGCCTGCAGCGCCACGGCTTCGATGGGCAAGCGGAAGCCCGCCATCTCGGCCAGCTGGCCGGAGTGGCCGGCGACGACCATGCCGAGTTTCTTGCAGCCGATGAAGCCCTTCGTCGTGTCGATCCCGGTAACTTGGCCGTTTTCGGACCGGACGCCTTTGACTTCGCAGTTCTGGATGACGTGCATCCCCATCGCCGAGCAGGCGCGGGCATAGCCCCAGGCGACGGCGTCGTGCCGCGCGGTGCCGCCGCGCGCCTGGTAGAGCGCACCCAGGATCGGGTAGCGCGGGCCGTCGATGTTGATGATCGGCACCAGTTCCTTGACGCGCTGGGGCGAGATCCATTCGGTCTGCACACCCTGAAGCGCGTTGGCGTGGACGGTCCGCATATACCCGCGCACCTCATGATGGGTCTGGCCCAGCATCAGAAGGCCGCGAGGGGAGAACATGACGTTGTAGTTCAGGTCCTGGCTAAGCGTCTCGTACAGGCTGCGGGCCTTCTCGTAGATCGCGGCAGAGGGGTCCTGCAGGTAGTTCGAGCGGATGATCGTGGTGTTCCGCCCAGTGTTGCCGCCGCCGAGCCAGCCCTTTTCGATGATCGCGACATTGGTGATGCCGTAGTTCTTGCCAAGGTAATAGGCGGTGGCGAGGCCGTGGCCCCCGGCGCCCACGATGATGGCGTCGTAGGAGCCCTTCGGCTCGGGCGAGGCCCAGGCGCGTTCCCAGCCCATGTGGTAGCGGGCTGCCTCGCGGGCGATGGCAAAGACCGAATAACGCTTCATCGGGGCCTCTTGACGGACGGGCTGCGCCGGTCGAGCCGGCAAGGGTTTCTTGGAACGGTTGTGGGTTATAGCCACACCCCGCTGCGGCACAATCGGGAAAAATGCGACATTCGACATCACGACGCGGGCCGTGGCGGTCGGCCCAGCCGGGAATGCGGCCGAATGCCCCTTTCTTGGCCGGTCCGGAAACACTATGTCGGGCCGGGAAATGGTGGGTGGAGTGACCGGCACATGACAGCTGGAATGTTCTGGGCAGTTGCCGTCGGCCTGGCTGCAGGTGTCGCATATGTGCTGATCAAAGCCCTGCGCCGCGTACCTGCGCCCGGCGGGAGCGGAGACGCCGACATGGCGGTCTACCGCGACCAGCTGGCCGAGATCGAGCGTGACCTGACACGCGGAACCATCGGCCCCGAAGAAGCCGACAGGCTGCGCGCCGAGGTGGGCAAGCGGGTGATCGAGGCCGACAAGGCGCGCGCCTTGGGCACGGTTTCGGCGAGGCGGACACCGACAGCGGTCCTTGTCGCGGTGATTGTCGCGATCGTGGTGCCGGGCGGCGTGGCGGCCTATTGGGGTCTGGGCGCGCCCGGTTATCCGGACATGGCGCTGCAACCCCGGCTGGCCGCGCTGGACGAGGCGATCCGGAGCCGTCCGTCGCAGGAAGCCGAGCTGGCTCGGTTGGAGCAGTCGCGGGACGCTGGGCTGGACGCGACGCTTGCCGGCGAACTGGCGGCGCTGAGCGATCCGGACGCCCTACGCGCGCGCTTCCGCCAGCATTTCGAAGCCGGCGAGATGCAGGCTGCGGTGCGGGTGCAGGAAAAGCTGTTGTCGCTGCAGGGCGACGGCGCGGAAGCGAGCGACCATGCGAACCTTGCGCTTGCGCTGGTCGCAGAGGCGCAGGGCTATGTTTCGCCCGAAGCCGAGGCGCAACTGCGCCAGGCGCTGCAGCAGGACATGAACAACCAGCTGGCACGCTATCTGGTGGGAGAGATGTTCCTGCAGGGCGGTCGGTACGACCAGGCGTTCCGCTTCTGGCGTCCGCTGGCGGAAGCGGGCGATCCGGCCGCGCCGTGGACGGCGTCGATCCGCGAGCGCATCGGCGAGGTCGCGGAACTGGCGGGTGTCAGCTACGAGGCGCCTGAAGTCGAGGGCTCGGGACCGACGGCAGGCGACGTGGCGGCGGCGGCGGACATGACGCCCGAGGAGAGGCAGGCGATGATCGAGGGCATGGTGGCGCAGCTCTCGGATCGGCTGGCGACCGAGGGTGGCGATATCGAGGACTGGAACCGCCTGATCCGGTCGCTGGCAATCCTGGAGCGGCTGCCGGAGGCGCAGAAGATCTACGACGAGGCGAAGGTACGGTTCGAGGGGCGGCCGGCGGAGCTGTCGTTCCTGCGGCTGGCAGCGGTCGAGACGGGGTTGAACCCGTGATCTGCGCCACGGTCGAGGAGTTCGTCGCCGCCCTGCCCCCGAACCGGGCCGTTGCGGGTCTGGATCTGGGCGACAAGACCATCGGGGTGGCATTGTCGGACCTGCGGCGGCAGGTGGCGACGCCGATCGAGGTGATCCGGCGCGAGAAGTTCACGATTGACGCGGCAAAGCTCCTAGCCCTTCTGGAGGCGCGCGGCGCCGCCGGGATCGTGCTGGGGTTGCCGTTGAACATGGACGGATCGGTCGGCCCCCGGGTGCAGGCGACGCAGGCCTTTGCGCGGAACCTGGAGAAGCTGTCTGCACTGCCGATCTGCTATTGGGACGAGCGGTTGTCGACCGTTGCGGCAGAAAGGGCACTCCTGGAGGCGGATACGTCGCGAAAGCGTCGGAAAGAGGTGATCGACCAGGTGGCCGCGGGCTATATCCTGCAAGGCGCGCTGGACCGGATGGCGCATCTTGCCAAGAGTTGACGGGAAGGATGACGGGGTGAAGGACGACGTCTGGAAACGTGACGAGATCGCCTCGCCTTGCGTGAAGCTGTGCGTCGTCCATCCTGAGGAACGCATCTGCGTCGGCTGCCTGCGGTCGATCGATGAGATTTCCGGCTGGTCGCGGATGACGCATGAAGAGCGGGCGGCGGTCATGGCCGAACTGCCCGCGCGCGCGCCGCGTCTGCAGAAGCGCCGTGGCGGGCGGCTGGCCCGGCTGGAACGCTAGTCAGGCGGAGTGCCTTGCGGCACGGAATTCTGAGGGCGCCTGCGCGGGACTTGCGCCCGCTTGTCTTCGAATGGGGGTTTCACCCCCAAACCCCCAGGATATTTGTGGAACAGATGAAGTCAGGGTTGGGTCAGCCAGGCCTCGACCGTGGGCAGATGCGGCCGGAGGTAGGCGATCATCCGGCCTTCGGGCGGGGCCTTGTCCTGCGGTTGCCAGGCCGCCACGCCGTGCAGGGTGAGGCGGTGGAGGAGTGTGGCTTCCCCCGGTCTCGCGGGCAGCTCGATCCGGCGGCAGGTGGCGAAGATCTCGCGGCGGGCATGCTGGTAGGTCTCGGTGATGTCGATGTCGCCCCAGGTTTCGGGCGGGTGCGGGGCAAAGGCCTTCAGGAGCGCCGCGCGGAGGATGACGTGGCTGCCCTCCCAGACGGTCAGCGGGGATGCGGGCGTGTCGTTCAGCGGCAGGCCGAGAATCCAGGCGTGGGGTTCCTTGACCATGCGGCGCTTGTCGGGACCAATGGGAAGGAGGCCGTCGAGGTGGGCGGCGTCGCGGTCGCGGCGGAAGGCGAAGGCGGCAGGGGTTTCCTCGGGCGAGGGCTGCGGGTAGCCGGGACGGATGACCGACAGCTGCGCCTGGTGCAGCGGCTCGGGTTCAAGCGGCAGGGCCTCCCACGGAAAGGGCGTGGCGTTGATCGCGCCGTCGGATGCGTTCGGCAGGGCATCCACGCCGACAAACCAGGTGCCGCCGCAGCGCCAGGCTTCTGCACTGGTGGAAAGTACCTCCAGGGCCGCAGCCCGTGCGGCATCGGCCCATGCGCTGATGGCCGGGTGCGGACCGATCTTCTGCCAGCCCGCCCCTACCATCCCAGAACCTTGCGCAGCATGTTCAGCGCGACGAGCGTGAGGAAGACAGCGAAGGCGCGCTTCAGGGGTTTGGGGTTCATCGCATGGGCAAGGCGCACGCCCAGCGGGGTGGTCAGGAGCGTCGTGCCGATCACGACAAGGAAGGCCGGAAGGTTGACAGCCCCGATGGTGTAGGGCGGCGCGTCCGCGACCGGGAGAAGCAGGAAGCCGAGGACGGACGGGACCGCGATCAGGACGCCGAAGCCCGATGCGGTGGCGACGGCGCGGTGGATCGGCAGGCCGTAAAGCGTCATCAGCGGCACGCCGAAGGTGCCGCCGCCGATGCCCATCATGGCGGAGAAGAAGCCGACGGCCCCCGCCAGAAGGCTGCGGACGGGTTGGCCGGGCATATGCTCACCCAACCGCCATGAGTCGCGGCCGAAGGCCATCCAGAGACCGGCGAGACCGGCAAGTCCGCCAAAAACGGCTTGGAGTGTCATCGAAGAGACCTTCCCCGCGACGAAGGTGCCGACGGCGGCCGCGATCACCAGGGCCGGGCCCCAGGTCTTCAGGACGTCCCAGTCGACCGCGCCCTTCTTGTTGTGCGAGGAGACGGAGCGGAGCGAGGTGATGACGATGGTCGCCATGGAGGTCGCAACGCAGATCTGCATCAGCTGCTCGCCACCATAGCCGAGCTGCCCGAAGGCGTAGAAGAAGGCGGGGACCAGCACGATCCCGCCGCCGACGCCAAGAAGGCCACCGACGACTCCGGCAAAAGCGCCGATGGCGACGAGGGCGACGATCATGGGAAGAAGCGTGGCGAGTTCAGGCATGGGACACCTTGGGGATTGGCCTTTGGGACATAGCTCGCGGGGCCGCAGGAGGCCAGTGTCGAAAGGGGATGGAAAAGCTGGATACCGAATGGTATGCAGCGCGTCCAACGCGCGAGTCGGGGCGCTATCCTGCCCCACCAGCGACACCGTATTTCACAGGTTTCCACATGTCTGACCGTATTCTGCGCCCGGCGCTGGTGCTGGGGTTGTTGTCGTCGATCGGGCCTTTTGCCATCGACATGTATCTGCCCGCGATGCCCGAGATCGGGGCGGCCCTTGGCACCACGGTTCAGGGGATGCAGGGCACCATCGTGGCCTATTTCATCGCCTTCGGCCTTGCACAGATGATCTATGGACCCTGGGCCGACCGGTCGGGCAGAAAGCCGCCGCTTTATGCGGGAATTGCCGTGTTCATCCTGGGCTCGGTGGTCTGCACCTTTGCTCCGACGGTGGAGTGGCTTCTGGTCGGTCGCGCAATCCAGGGTCTGGGCGGGGCCGCGCTGATGGTTGTGCCCCGCGCGATCATCCGCGACCTTTACACCGGACCGCAGGCGACAAGGCTGATGGCTGCGGTGATGATGGTGATCTCGGTCTCGCCCATGCTGGCGCCGCTGGCGGGGTCGGGATTGATGGCGGTGGTCGGGTGGCGCTGGATCTTCGGAGCGCTGGTCGTAGCTGCGGTCGCAAGCCTGACGATCCTGGCGCTGTTCCAGCCCGAGACGCTGCATGAAGAGGACCGCCAGCCGTTCAATCTGGCCGCGATGCGACGCGGGGCGGCGGTGCTGTTCACCGACCCGCTGTTCATGGGGCTGACCTTTCTGGGCGGCTTCGGCATGGCGAGCTTCTTTGTCTTCATCGCGAGCGCGAGCTTCGTCTACACCGGGACCTTCGGCCTGTCGCCGACGGGGTTTTCGCTGGCCTTCGCGGTCAATGCGATCGGCTTTTTCGGAGCGTCGCAGGTCGCGGGTCCACTTGGGATGCGGCACGGCGCGCCGAAGGTGATGGCCTGGGCTTCCGCCGGGTTTGCCTTCTTCACGGTCCTTCTCTTCGCGCTGGCGCTGGCGGGGTTCGTGAGCCTGTGGCTTTGCATGGCCGGCCTCTTCCTGGCCAACGCCTGCCTGGGTCTCATCATCCCGACGGCGATGGTGATGGCGCTGGACGAGCATGGCGACATTGCCGGGCTGGCGTCCTCGCTGGGCGGCACGTTGCAGATGCTGGCGGGCGGGCTGATGATCGTCGCGGTCGGGCCGTTCTTCGACGGCACGGCGACGCCGATGCTGGGCGCGATTGCCTTGTGCGGTGTGCTGGTCCTGGCCTTGTCGCGGCTGGTGCGGTCGCGTCAGGCGGCGGCGCTGGCCTGAAGCTCGGCCAGGGCAAGGTCAATCACCTCCAGCCCTGCGCCACTCCGCGAGGCTTGTTCGGACAAGACCCGGCGCCATCCCCTGGCGCCGGGTCTTCCCATGAAGAGACCCAGCATGTGACGGGTGATCTGATGCAGGCGGCCGCCGGATGCAAGATGATCACCGATATAGGGGCGCATGGCGTCGATCACGGCAAAGGCGTCCGGGGCATGGGCGTCGCCCCAAAGCGCGTCGGCTCCGATCAGGACCGAGGCGGGATCGTGATAGGCGGCGCGACCGATCATCACACCGTCAAGACCCTGATCCAGCAGAGCCTTCGCCTGCACCAAGGTTGTGATGCCACCGTTGATGCAGATCGTAAGCTCGGGGAACCGCTGTTTCATCCGCAGGACAAGGTCGTGGTCCAGGGGCGGAATCTCGCGGTTCTCCTTGGGCGAGAGGCCCTGGAGCCAGGCTTTTCGGGCGTGGATGATGATGTGGCGGACCCCTGCCCCGGCCAGCGTCTCGATGAAGGCTGGCAGGACGGTTTCGGGATCCTGGTCATCGACGCCGATGCGGCATTTGACGGTGATGGGTGCGTCGGTTTCGGCCTGCATGGCGCGGACACATTCGGCAACAAGCGCAGGCCGCTCCATCAGAACGGCACCGAAGCAGCCGGATTGCACGCGGTCCGAGGGGCAGCCGCAGTTGAGGTTGATCTCGTCATACCGCCACGGCTGCGCGATCTGCGTGGCCTTGGCCAGTTCGCGTGGATCGGAGCCACCAAGTTGCAGCGCGACGGGGTGTTCGAACGACGCGTAATCGAGGAGCCGCGGTTTCGGGCCGTGGACGATGGCGGGGGCAGTGACCATCTCGGTATAAAGCATCGCCCGCCGCGTCATCTGGCGGTGGAACACCCGGCAATGCCGGTCCGTCCAATCCATCATGGGGGCGACGGAGAGGCGAAATGAATGTTCTTTGGGCAATTCCAATTTCAGGTCTCGGTCATTCAGCGGTCTTGTTCTTCTTGGCCCAGGTGGGGGGCAAGTCTGACAGACTTCTTTCCAAACAGCCAACTTCACAGCTGTCAAGCCGCCCTCGGCCCGACCGACCCCTGCGGCACGCGGTTGTGCGCATGTCGTGCAGCAGATCCGGACGACAAAGCTGGATCAGATCGCCTTGCTCACCCGTTCCGAGGACTCCAGCGCCCCCTCCAGATAGCCACCAAAGCCTTCCGCAGTTTCGGTCGAGCCGAAGTGCAGACAGCCCTCCCAAAGATCCCTCAGTTCAAGCGGAAGACCGAAGGCCGGGTGTCCGGACGGCCCTTCCCGGTCGCGCCGGGTGGCGACGGTTGGGATCTGGGCCCAATCCGTCATCTCCGTTGCCAGAGGCTGGCCAAGGGCCGCGCCAAAGATGTCCTGCAACTGCGCGATGGCATGGGTGATCGTCTCGGCGCGATGCTGGGCCCGGACCTCTGGCGGCCAGCCCACAAAACCGAACAGCGCGTAGGGCCCTCCGACCGACGGCGAGGCATCGTGGATTTCCACCAGCGGGCCCTTCTGGCTTATGGCGTCGCCGGAAAACCCTGTATCCCGCCAGTAGGGCCGGTCATAGACCGCAACAAACTTGGCCTGCCCTGCCATCCAGGTCGGGATTGAACGAGCTGCCTTCATCGTACCCTCGCGAAGCACGGGCGCGAAACTGATCGTTTCGGCGGCGATGCGCGGTGGCAGGGCAAGCACGACGCGACGGGCTTCGATCTGCCCATTTGCCGATGTCGCAACGACGCGTCCGTCCGTCTGGCGTAAGGTCGAAATCGCTGTGCCGGTCATCACCCTGTTGTCCGGAAGCGCGCCCAGAAGGGCCGTCACGACTTGGCCCATCCCTCCGGCCACCCGTAACGATCCCTCCATCGAGGCATAGCCGCGGTTGCGGTAGACCGAGCCAGTGTTGTCCTGAAACAGGCGGTCACCCTGGCTGAACTGGTCAAAGACCTGCAGGCCGAAGCGGCGGATCAGCGCTTCCATCCGGTGTTGCCCGGGCCAGAACCACGCTGGGCCGAGATCAAAGGGCGCCCCGGCAAGACTGGCAGACCGGATCCTGCCGCCACAGGCTTCTTGCGCTTCGGCAAGCAGCCAGTCCCGGCCGCGCATCTGCAAATGATCCGCCAGCGAAAGCCCGGCGAGCCCGCCGCCGATGATCAGGACATCGGTCCGCTTCAAAACGGTTCTCCCATCGGGCGCAGGTCCATTTCGAATGTCCAGGCCGAGCGGGGCTGTTCAGCCAGTGTCAGATAGGCCTGCGCGACATCCGCCAAGGCCATCATGGTTTCGGGCGGGCGGGAATGCAGCGCCCGGCTGGCTGCGGTATCAAGGATCCCGTCCAGCACGACATGCGCCACGTGAACCCCCTTGGGGGCGTACTCGCGTGCGAGGGATTGCGTCAGGGATCGCAGCCCGGCCTTGGCCGAGGCAAAAGCGCTGAACCGCGCGCCGCCGCGCAACGACGCCGAGGCGCCCGAGACGATGAAGGCGCCCCGCCCCTGGGCCACCATTGCTGGCATCACCGCATGCGCCAGATGAACCGCCGAAAGAACCATGTTGCGCCAGGCCGCATCGAAATCGCTGGGCGTGGTCTCGCCAAAGGGCGCGATGTGCAAGTGTGCGGCGTTGTGGATCACCAGACTTGGCGGGCCAAAACGGTCTGTCAGACCTGAGATGGTCCGTACAACCGCCGTGGGATCGCCCAGGTCCAGGGCCAGCACTGGGCTATCCCCTTTCGCTGAGCGCGACAGGCCCCAGGTTTCGTAGCCGGCCGCATCCAGCTTTTGCAGAAGCTGCGTCCCAAGGCCGGGGCCGCAGCCTGCGATCAGAGCAAGCGGGCGCTGGGTCATGTTCGGGGCGCTTTAGGCGGATTGGCCAGATGGCCGGACTTGACCCAAAGTCGCGCGCCATCCGGTCCGGCGACGGCCTCTGACACATGCCCGGCAGGCAGGCGCAGCCAGTCGTTCGGGCCGAACTCTTCGCCTGCCTCAGCAAACCCGCCGGCCACGACGAACAGTTCCATCCCGCCGGGACCGTCCAGCCTGACCCTTGCACCCGGCGACCAGAGTTCGATGCGGACCCGCTCATGCGCGTCTTTGTACAGCGCTATCTCCTCTACGCCTTCGCAAGCCGAGGCGGTTGGCTGCCGCTCGGTGCTGGGGACCACGACTTGCATCCGGTCTGACGGATCGAATTGCCAAAGTTTCACCAGGATCGTCGCACCCATGTCGGACCGTGGCGCATGGCGGGACCCGGGCGGATTGCGCACATAGGTGCCGACCGGAAAGTCGCCGTGTTCGTCCTGAAACACGCCTTCCAGAACCAGATACTCCTCGCCCCCGTCGTGGACGTGCGCTGAGAACCTGCTGCCCGGTGCATAGCGGACGATGGTCGTGGCGCGGGCAACCTCGTCACCCATCCGGTCCAGCATTTTCCGCTCCACGCCCTGCATGGGCGACGGCACCCACGGCGTAGTGGCCGCGTGAACGGCAGCTCTGTGGGTAAAATCCGCATTCAGGTTCATTGTCTGCTCCTGCACATGGCGAAGACATCAGCATACCTCCGAACCGGGCAATTCGTTCGGAGAAAGGGAAAACCCGGCGCAAGATGGCCTCGCGCCGGGCGGCACTCGTTAAGCGGCACTCGCAAGGACGTCGCGCAGCGCGTCAGCCAGTGGCGGGGCTGAAGCGGGGCTTTGTCCGGTCATCAGCGCACCATCGACAACAACGTTGGCTTCCCAGTTGGTGTTGCCCACGTAAACCGCACCGCGGCGTTTCAGCTCATCCTCCAGCGAGAAGAGGAGGTGGTGGAGGAGTTCGATCTCGGTGTCTTCGTCGTTCTTGAAACCGGTCAGACGCAGTCCGTCGACCAGATACCGTCCATCGGTCAGCTTCACATCGCGCAGGATCGCGGGCGCATGGCAGACCATCGCCACCGGCCGGTCGGATTCGTAGAACTCGCGGATCAGCTTGACGACATGGCTGTCGGACGCAAGGTCCCACAGGAGGCCATATCCGCCGGGGAAGAAGACGGCGTCAAAGGTGCTGTGGTCGATCTCGCGCAGCTTGCGGGTGTGGGTTGCCGCAAACATGGCGACCGGGTCGTTGAAGAACCGCTGGGTGTGTTCGGTGGTGAACGGGGCCTTCATGCTGAGAAGGTCGATCGGGGCTGCCCCACCTGCGGGAGTGGCGAAGACGACCTCGAATCCCGCTTCGGTCAGGATGTAATAGGGGGCGGCCAGTTCAGTGAACCAAGTGCCGGTCTGCTTGCCGCTGATCCCCATCTCATCGACCGAGGACATGACCAGAAGGACTCGCTTCTGCTTGTTGCCGGCTTTCATCTTTCTTCCTTTCGCACTGCTGATTCTATCAACTGATAGATAGACAGAACGGCTACCGCTTGCACCCTCACCCGTCAAGCGCTATCTATCAGTTGATAGGCGGGCAGGATGACCAGCGAACCAACCATGCGTGACAGGATCGTGCAGGCCGCCGAACGGCGCGTGCGCGCATCCGGCTTTGCCGAGATGAGCTTTCGCGATGTCGCCACGGATGTGGGCGTCAAAAGCGCGAGCGTGCACTACCATTTCCCCACCAAGGCCGACCTTGGCGTGGCCATCGTCGCGAATTATGCCAAACGCTTCTCGCAGGCGTTGGACGGGATCGACACCTCTGACCCGATGACCGCCTTCGACGCCTATGCCGCGCTGTATGATGTGGCTCTGGTGGTCGATGAAGCCGTCTGTCTTTGCGCCATCATGGGCGCGGAATCCATCGGGTTGCCCCAGACGGTCAACGATCAGACCCGGGCCTTCTTTCAGATGAACCTGTCCTGGCTGGAGGGGCTGTTCCAGCGCCATACCGGAACGGCGCAAGCAAGCCTTGCTCGGCTGGTCGTCACGGCACTTGAGGGGGCGATCATCGTGGCGTCGAACGCACAGGACCGCAGCGTCCTTGCCGATGTCACGGCAGAGTTGCGTCAGATGGTTGCGTTGCGGATCAGGGGCTAAGGCCGCCAACAAGAGACGGTGCGACGTCGCGCAGGTAAGCCGCCAGCGCGGTCACATCTGACGCCGGCTCGGGAACGCCGCGCCACAGGCTTTGATAGCGGATGCGGACCGGGCTGCCGTCTGCCGCGCGTATTCTGGGCAGGCCATCGACCCCGCTGGCCAGCTTTGACCGCGGCAGGATCGCCGAGCCGATGCCAAGCTCAGCCCATTCCTGCAGCACGCTGTAACTCATTGCCTGGCCGGAATATTCCCGCAAGCTTAGCCGCAACTGGCCGAATAGCGCCCGAGTGGTGCGCGTCAGCCCGCAGGAATCGGGCACCATGACAAAGGTTTCGCCGGCGATGTCCTTCAGGCTGACATCCGGTTTCGGCTGATAGCGCGCCCGGGAATGGCGGCCCGGTACGAAGACAAGCGCCTCGTCATGGAAGAAGGCAGACTGGTGGTGGGCTGGGAGCGCGGCCAAAGGATCTGTGGGGCCAAGCACGAAATCCAGCTGGCCCTGATCCAGAAGGCGGACCATTTCCGACAAGTTCAGTTCCCGGAAGATGATCTCGACACCCGGGTTCGCGCGCCGGAAGGGTTCGATCGCGAGGTCAGCCAGCTTGACCCCGATCAGCGGCGACACACCAAGCCGGATCAGCCGCGCCGTCGGATTGGCAAGGCTTTTGGCCCGCGCGACCAGGGCCGCTTGTGCATTCAGAAGATCGCAGATGTCGGGCAGCAGTTGCTGGCCAACCTCGGTCAGCCGCACGGTCCGCGTCGTCCGCTGGAACAGCTTGTGGCCCAGATCCAGTTCAAGCTGAGCAATTCCGTTCGACAGGGTGGGCTGGGTCACATGGCACTGCTCGGCCGCCCGGACGAAGGAGCCGAGTTCGGCGAGGGCTTGTGCATATTTCAGTTGTTGCAGGTTCAGGGGCTGAGGCTCCGGTGTTCTTTTGATAGATATCTCCTATTAATGTGATTGCAAAATAGAATTTCCGCATCAGTGGCCTGATCAGTATCACCTTCTCAGGCACCCAACTCTGGGGCCCGACAGGAGAAGACCATGAAACTGCACACATCCCTGCGCTCGGTCGCCGTGGCCGCCGCACTTGCCCTTGGAGCAACGACCAGCATGTCCCACGCCGAAACCGCGTTCCTGGAAATCACCATCAAGGTTGCCCCCGAGAACCGCGCCGCGGCGGGCGCTGTCTACGAGAAGTACAAGCAGCCGTTCCTTGACGATGTGCCGGGCACCCTCTCGAAGGCGCTGCTGGTCCGGGACGAGGACGTTCAGGTCCTGCACGGCTTTGGCACCGTGGCCGATGCTCAGGCGTATCTGACCAGCGACATCTTCACCAACGACGTCGTGCGCGAACTTGGCCCGCTGATGCAGGGCGATCCGGAAATTCGGATCTATTCGGCGAATTGATCAACTGCTGGCCAGCGGCTTCTGATGGGGCCGCTGGCAGCTTTGAAGACGGGTGGGGTGTGGGCAAAGGCCGCCAGATCAGTTCGAGCGATCGTCCGCTGGGTCCTTGAGTAGCCGCAGGGAGCCACTTTCGAGCCTCTCAGGCGCGCAAGGATCAAAGCGGGAGAAGCTTTGGCCAACATTTTATCGGAAGGCGGCGCGGGCGATGCTACACCCCGCGTTTCCGGGCTTTCGGCCTGTCTACAAGGCCCTCAGGAACCGACGCGACCAGGCCAGATCATGTCGGACAACTGTTCCAGCAGTTTCATGCTGGGCTGATGCGCGGAAATGACAAAGCTTTGCGCGAGGATCTCGTCGGGGTGGAATATCTCCTCGGTCAGGTTGCGCCCTACCCGTTTCAGGTACTGCTTCTGCAGTGACTTGGAAGGGTGCACGCGCAAGCGACCGTCGGCACCGCGGCGCCAGCCAGTCGCGGCATCGTCGAGTTCGAGAAAGACCCACTGGAGTGTTGCGAAGAACACGCCACCCTCGTAAGGGCTGCTCGAGACCAGCACCGGCACCATCGGCACCTTGGCGGTACCCTTGGGCGGCACGAGGTCGATCGCGACGTTCAGGCGCGGCGCATCGGGGTTGGTGATCTTCAGTGCGGAGTAGGGCAGCCCGCAGGGCGCCAGGTCGTCTGGCATGGCCAGCGGAGCAGCCAGTTCCCGAAAGCCCAGCTTGGCGAAAAGCCGTGCGCGAACGGTTGGGTTGTTCTTTGACAAAATGTGGAACAACTCGTGGGTAAGGATACCGGCAAGATAGCCAGTGGACGTCGCCGGATGCAGATCGTCGCCTCCGGGTGGCGGCGTACGCAGCGAGGCGACCATGTTGGCGGGTAGCACGATGGTGTCGACATGGCGCGTATAGGCGGCGGACGCCTCTTCCCGGCCGGTGGTCTTCACCAGGTAGATAACCTGCGGAAGATCCATGTCGATCCCGGCGAAGACCGGCTTTAGGCCCCTAATAATTGCTTTGAGCCGGCCGATTTCGGTCGGATCCCAGTCGACGACCTGGGTGGTCAGAAAATCCAGATAGGTCGCCTCGTCGACGTCATGTCGAGCCTGGGGCAGGCCCACGCGCGCGCAGCGGTCAAACCGGCTTTGCTCCTGCGTGGCGACATCGGGCATGGACAGAAGTGTCCGACCGGTCTTCACCGAGGTTGCGACAAGACAGGTTTCCGTGCGCTCACCGAAGGCTACCCGCAGCGCGCCAAGCGGTGTGTCAATCATTTCGGGGGAGGTCCTGCTCATGCCGGTTCGGGCCTCTCGATCGGAAACGCGGCATCGACCCACTGTTGCCAGAGAACCGCGCCCTGCGCTGCCGCCGTCCGGCGCGCAGCGGTGGACAAAGCTGCGGCGGCCACCACATCGCCGCGGGCGCGTCTTACGATCGCGCAAGCAAGCAAGAGCGGCGCGCGGAACTGTTCCTCCCCGGTCGAGTCCATGAGGGAGAGATACTCTTCCACCAGCGCCTCGGCGGTATCGACCGAACCCTGCGCGACCAGGAAGGGCGCGATGACCGACGCAAAGAACGCCTGCCAGCAGGTGAATCCGGTCTGGCGCCACGCGGCGAAGCCCGCCTCCATCTGTGTGACCCCATCGGCAAGATCGCCGCGCCGGGCAACACTCCAGCCGTGGGCGAAGGTGGCCATCGCGACGAACTCCGGAAATCCCTGCGCGATCGAGAAATCACGCGCTTCGGCGCTGGCAGACGCGACGGTTTCCACGTCGCCCCGAAACAGTGCGGTGTTGAACCGTGCCAGCAGGGCAAAGCCGCGTTCGTGCGGAAACTTCAGGTATTCGGCCACGGCGATGGCGCCTTCGGCCAGCGTGCGACCTTCTTCAAAATCGCCCTGAACTGTGCGGGTAAGCCCCTGGTAGAAGTGGCTGAAAACCCCGAATTCCTTGATGAATTGGGCATAAAGCGCCCCGTGCCGGTCGGCGTCGTGGCGCGCGATGACGCGGCCCAGGCTTTGGACGGTCGCGGCATTGTCGCCGCGGTGAAAAGACACCATGCCCTGCAGCAGGTTCCCTGCCATGTGGGCCGCATCGGAAGGCGCGCGGCGGTCGATCTCGACGACGGTATCGGCCAGCCGCTCTGCCCGGTCGAGGTCGGCTACCGCCCAGGCGTGTTCAGCGGTGTAGAAGATCACCGGGATCATCTCGGCTTCCTGTTGCAGAAGCTCGACCAGTTCCATCGCCCGGGCCTGGCAGGCGCCGAAGGCGTCGCTGCCGGGACCCTGCGTCACCATCAGCGTGGGTCCACGCACGGCCAGAAGCTGAAGCTCCAGCCGGTCGCGGTTGGGGTCGGCGGGCAAGTCGGCCAGGCAGGCCAGTCCTGCGTCGAGATGGGCCAGCGCCTCGCCCGCGGCACCCTTGCCAGCCGCGGACAGGGCAGCGGACAGGAAGTGTGGCACAGCCTCGGCCGGGCGGCCGGCGCGGGCCAGGTGACTGGCCAGAAAGTGATCCTCGATCACACGGCCCAGCGACAGGACGCCGTCGACGATCGACTGATGCACAAGCCGGCGCAGGTCGGTGGTCATGTTGCCGTAGATCGCGTCGCGGATCAGTGCGTGGCTGAAGGTCACGCTGTCCGAGCCTTGCGTGCCGACGGACGGATGCGCAAGACGCTGCGCGAAAAGCGCCTCGGTCGCAGCCTTTGCCGCACCCTCACCCTGCCCGACGATATGTGCCACCAACCCCGGGTCGAAGCTGCGCCCAAGGGCAGAGCCGACACGGGCGAACGTCCGCTCCGGCTGGGTCAGCCGGTCAAGCCGCGTTTGAACCATCCCGCCCAGCGACAGCGGAATCCTGACCGAGCCGGGTCCCCGTGGTTCCGCGGTTCGCAGCATATCGGCGTATTCCAGCAGGAACAGGGGCACTCCCTCGCTCTTGCGAATCAGATCGTCGATCTCGCCGTCCTCGGCCGCGGCTGCGTCTCCTAGGGCCTGGAGCGCCAGCACCCGCGCCTCGCTCTCGTCCAGCGGGGTAAGTGTCATCAGGGTGGCTTCCGGCCAGCCGCTCCCGAAGGGTGGCTCGGGGCGCGTCGTCAGCACGATAAGACCGGGGTGAAGCCGAACGCGGTCGATAAGCATGTCGACGAACTGCGCAGAGGTCGGATCGATCCAGTGCACGTCCTCGATTACCACGAGAAACGCCCCGATGCCGGCGACCGATGCGAAGAGCTTGTTCGCCAGCAGCGTCAGCGCCCGGCCGCGCCGCAGCGGGATCGACTCGCTTGCGTCCAATGGCTGTTCGGCCCCCAGCGGGCTGAGCAGATCGAGAAGGATGTCGGTCTCGGCAGAGTCAGCGCCCCAGACCTGCGTGATCAGACGTTTGAGCTTTGCATGGCGTGCGGACTGGTCATCACCGCCCGCGGTGCCGGATAGCCATTCCAGGTAACGCCGCACCGGGTAAAGCGTTGTGCCTACGTGTTCGGGCGCACATTGCATCACGAAACTGGGCGCACCCGCTGCAGCTTCGCCCTGCAGAAAGGCCGACACCAGTCGCGACTTGCCGAACCCCGGCCCGGCAGAAAGGATCACGCTGCGCCCGCCGTCATTGCGTGCGGTCCGGAACAGGTGTGCCAGCTGCTGCAACTCGGCGGTACGGCCGATCAGCGGGCCACTGCGGTGACCGCGCAGCGCCTCGAACCGCGTGGCCAGCCCACTGCGGGTCCGCAAAGCCTGGTACACGCGCTGTGGCTTGCTGAAACCTGCCAGCTTGTGTTCGCCGAGGTCCCGCAACTGGAACATGCGTCCGACCAGGTGCATCGTCTCGTCGCAGATCAACACAGTGTTCGGTTCGGCCAACGCCTCAAGCCGGGCTGCACGGTTGATGCAGCCGCCCACGGCGCTGGTGCCGAACTGGTCGCCGTAGGCGCGCAGCATCACGGTGCCGGAGCTCAGCCCCAGCCGGGTCTCGATCACATAGTCGTCGCGGCCGGTGGACAATGCCCCGACAATATCAAGCGCGGCTTCCACCGCGCAGCAGGCATCGTCCTCCCCCGCGACAGGGAAGCCGAAGTAGCAAAGAATGCCGTCGCCCTGGTACTGTGCAATCACGCCGCCATGCGCGCGGACCGCATCCGTGCAAACGGCGTGGAAGTGGCGCAGAAGCGGAGCGTAGCCTTCCGGACCAAGGGCTTCCATCCGCGTGGTCGAGGAGACAATATCGACCATCAGCACGGTGACGCCGCGATGCTCTACGGAGCCGGCCTCCGTCGACAAGTCGACCGAGGCGGAGGCCGGCTGCAACGCGGCAGCACTTTGCGACTCAGTGGTGGACATGGAACCTGTCGAACGCGTACCCGGCTTTCGCGTTCCCGATGGCCGCACCCGAAGCGCCAAGCGCGAACATTGTGCTGAGGTCGTAGTCCAGCGCGTACCCGCCGATGTTGCCCGACTGTGGCACGTTGCCAGACCGGTTCTGGAACCACTCGGCCCATTTGGCCGAACCGGGCTCGAACATCGGAAACGCCGTGTCATCCGGCGGGAAGGTGCGGTTTGGAGATGGATAAAGATTGATGGTGAAGGGATATTCCGCAGTGCCGTGGCAGCTGAGGCAGGAGGAGGCGCGGAACCCTTCGGCGCCTGTGACGCGCTTCCCCGATGGCAGGATCACGTCGTGACGCACGGCGACGTCCATCGGCGCCGCCAGCCGCCCGCCCCAACCCAGCGTCTCGGGGAAGAAGGGCGGAGCGTCGGGGTTCACCCAGGTTTCCGTCAGATCGCCGCTTGCGGGGCGGCCGTCGGGCCGGATGGCTGAATCGGGATCGTTGCCCCACATCGCACCGGCGGGCACGAACCTGCCCCAAGGGGTGGCTGCCTTCGTCCCTGCATCGTAGACAAACGCCATGTAAACCCAGCCAGTTTCCGGCGCCGCCACGGGATCCTTGACCTTGATCGCCAGCTGCAACGGATAAATGGTCTGGACCACGTTCACCAGCGGCTGCGACGGATCGGACTCGTGCGCCTTCTGCGCTTCCGTCGTGGGGCGGAACACCTGCCACTCGGCGGCGCCATTCAGCACCGAATGCCATTCATCCAGTTGTACGGTAGCGGCTTCGGCCTTGACCACGATCGATCCGGCAGGGAAGTCGAGCTTTCCAAGATCGGGTTCATAAACGTCGGCCCAAACCTCGTTCAGCATGCTCGCAGCAAGCGCATCATAGTAGATCACGCCATAGTTCTGCATCCATTGCGTCGTCGGCCTGTAGGGAAGCGACCAGCTGTCGGATGGCACGATCTGCCCGCCGTAGGTGTTCATGATAGCCTCGCGTCCTGACGTCGGATCACCGCTATCGCCCGCACCCAGCCAGACCATGTCGTACCAGCCCGCGGCGCGGGCGTCCCATTCCTGCGGCGTGTCGATCAGCGCATGCATCGACGGCGTCAGATAGACCTTCAGCGCATTCATGTAGTCCAGCGCCGTGTCTTGCGTCAGCTTCCCGGTCACCACGCCGCCGCCCGGCATCCAGTGATTGGCCGGAGGAGCGTCGGGATAGTCGAGGTTGGCAATGTTGAATGGCCCGGAATAGGCCCCGGGATCGGGGTAGAACCCGTTGTTCGACGCCAAGGGGTCGGCCCCAACCGCCGAGGCGCCAACCAGGCTTAGGCACAGAAGCCCCGTCCCGGTGAAACTGGCCGTCTTCGATATGCCGCGGAATTCATTGCAACCCATAAATCGCTCCCGAAACAATCGCACGAAAATATGAACATTGAATGTGAGCGTGACAGATCGCGCCAGCCAGTCAAGAGCCTTGCGGGTGGGTGGTTTGTACCTCGTGTGAAGACCGACAGTCTCTTCGAGCCTCGAGAAGGGCGTCAAGGATGACAGGACGTGTTGGCCTCGGCTACCACATAAAGCCTTATAGACTGGCGCACATGCCTGCGGGTTTTCGCGGATCCGGGATCGCGGGCCGCCAGATGGGCGGGCGGGGACGGCCCTGATTCCGGATAGAGATCTTGCAGAACTTAGCCGCGGTCGGAAAAGGGGCTGTCGTAAAAGGTGCGGGGCGCGATCAGTTCGGGCTCGACCATCTTCAACACCAGGTCCAGCACGTTCTCGTCGATCATCCGGTAGGCCTCCTGGATCAATCCGTGAGCATCCTGACGCACCATGTGGACCGGAAACTGCAGGTAGGCGGCGAAGGGGTCATAGTCGTAGCAGCCGATGACGCAGGCGCGCAGATCGTCGAGCGGCAGCCTGGACAGGTGGTTCAGGACACCTTCAAGGACAGTCACAGAATTCACGAAGACACCGGCGGGCAGCCCCCCCAGCCGGTCGCAAAGCGCCGCGATTTCGCGCAGGGCGCTGCGCGGGGCATAGCCGCAGGCGATGATCTGTTCGTCGAGAGGCGGCAACCCCGCCTCAGTCAGCACCGCGCGGAAGGCTGCGATCCGTTGCGCCGAGGCATAGTCGGTCGCATCGCCTCCGATCAGGTAGATCCTGTCGCGGGGCGTCGCACCCGTCACCGGACGGTCGGCGAGAAGGCGCCGGGTCAGATCAGCGGCGCCCTTGGCGTTGTCGGAGACGACGGAGGGCGCGCCCTTCCCCGGCAGGTCAACGAAGATGTGCCGCAGGTTCGCGGCCCGGCACATCGCAGTCACGGCATCGGGGTCCGTCGCGCCGGCGATGAAGAGATAGTCCACGGCATAGGAAATCAGCGTCTCGACGATCCGGAGTTCCTCGGCAGGCTCCCGCATCGACGAGGCGATCACTGGCACCAGCCCCCTGTCGCGGGCTGCCGCCTCGAAGCTTTGCGACATTGACGAAAAGAAGCGGTTGTCGTGCAGCGGGATGACCATGCCTACCAGGCCGGACCTGGCCTTGCGCAACCCCCGAGCCTGCATGTTGGTCGAATAGCCCTCGGCCGCGGCGATGCGACGGATGGCTTCGACCGTCGCCTCCGAGATCCGGCGCGTGCGCCAGCTTTCGCCCAAGGCGGCAGAGACCGTCGACGGCGACGCGCCGGACAGCCTGGCAATGTCGTAGATGGTAGCCTTGCGGGTAAGCTTTCGCATCTTGATCCGGACTGCGAAGAATCTTCTTGACGAGTCTAGGCCTAGGGCTGCTCAATGCGCAATATCGATTGTGCAGATGATCGACTTCGGGAGGAGAGACCAGCCCCGCGGCAGGGACCATACGTATCCTTGACGTCAAGGCGGGCTGCACAATCGATGTAGCAAATAACTGGCGGCCCTTTCACGGGCCAAATGGGAGGACGGCAAATGAAGAGAAGGACATTTGGCGCGTTGATGGCAGGCGTGGCTTTTGCCGCCACCCTGGCGACCGGCGCATTGGCCCAGGACAAGCCCACGATGGGCGTCGTCGTGAAGATCGGCGGCATCCCGTGGTTCAACGCGATGGAGATGGGCATCAAGGAGAAAGGCGCCGAACTTGGCATGGACGCCGAGATGATCGGCCCGACCAGCGCCGACCCTGCACTGCAGGTGCGCGCCATCGAGGACCTGATCGCCAAGGGTGTCGACGTCATCGGCGTAGTGCCCAATGACGAGGCGGCGCTGGAGCCGGTTCTGGAAAAGGCCCGGGCCGCAGGGATCAAGGTGGTCAGCCACGAAGGCCCCGGCATCAACAACGTCGACTGGAACTTCGAGATGGCCTCGGCCAAGGGCTTCGGTGAAACCCACGCCGAACTGCTGGCGCAGAAGATGGGCGGCAAAGGCGAATATGCGGTCTATGTCGGCTCGTTGACGGTGCCGCTTCACAATGCCTGGGCCGACTTCGCGATCGCCTATCTGGGCGAGAAATATCCCGAGATGAAGCTGATCGGCGAACGCTATGGCGTGGCCGAGAATGTGGATGACAGCCGCAAGACCGCTTTGGACCTGATGGCAGCGAACCCCGACCTCAGGGGCTTCCTGGCCTTCGGCAGCCAGGGTCCGATCGGCGCGGGTCGCGCAATCGAGGAGCGCCGCTCGGTGGGGACTGTCCATGTCATCGGACCGTTCTCGCCCGGGCAGGGACGCGAGTTGGTGAAGTCGGGCGCGATCTCCGGAGGGTTCATGTGGAACCCGGCCGAAGCGGGCCGTGTCTTCGTGACGATGGGCAAGATGCTGATGGACGGCACCGAAATCGCGGAAGGGACCGAGATTCCGGGCCTTGGCAAGGTGTCCCCGGACGCCGCGGGCAAGGACATCATCACCGACAACCTGATTGCGATCAATTCCGACACGGTGGACGGATTGGCAGACCTCGGTCTGTGATCCGCACGCAACCAGTCCGGGGCCGCCGGATCGCGCGGCCCCGGAACCTTTGAATGGAAGCCGGAATGGACCAGTATCAGACCGCACTCATGGAACTGGGCGGGGTGTTTGCACGTCTGGACGACGCAGACGTGGATGCGCTGGTCGAACGGCTGGCCATGGCCCGGCGGATCGTCGTCTTCGGTGGCGGGCGTGAAAAGCTGCAGATCATGGGCTTTGCGATGCGCCTGTTCCACATGGGGCTGGATGCTGCCGTGGAAGGCGACATGACCACTCCCGCGGTCGGGCCGGGAGACGTGTTTCTGGTGACTTGCGGGCCCGGCCATATCTCGACCGCGGAGGCGCTGATGGGCGTCGCCAAGTCTGCGGGTGCAGAGGTGCTGTTCATCACCGCCCAGCCAACGGGGCGATGTGCGCCGCTTGCCGATCTGATCCTGCACCTGCCCGCCCAGACGATGGCGGATGACCTTGGGGACAGGAAGACCTCGGTCCTGCCGATGGGCAGCCTGTTCGAGGGCGCGCTTTTCGTGCTGTTTGAGGTGATGGTCCTGAAACTGAAGTCCCGGCTTCAGATCTCGTCCGACGCGATGCGCGCGAACCACACCAACCTGGAATGACGATGCCTGCCGATGCCCCGCCTGTCGATGCTCTGCGCTTTTCCGGCATCGCCAAGATCTTTGGCGGCGTGAAGGCGCTTGATGACGTGTCGTTCACGGTCGGCGCGGGCGAGGTGCATTGCCTCGCCGGGGAAAATGGCTGCGGGAAGTCGACCCTGATCAAGATCGTGACCGGCGTGTACCAGCCCGAGCCAGGTGCCCGAATGCAGATCTTCGGCCAGGACTACGCGCAGATATCACCCACCCAGGCCCGCAAGGCCGGGATCGCCGTCATCTGGCAGGACCTTGCGCTGTTCGCCGAGATGACGGTCGCGGAAAACATCGCTTTCGAGACGATGCTGGGCAACCGGCCGCGCGGAGTGTCGTATTCCCGGCTGCGAACGGCGGCGGCGTCGGCACTGGCGCGGCTGGACGTCGACCTTGACCTTGATGCGCGGCTTGGCGACCTGCCCATCGCCCAGCGCCAGATCGTGGCGATTGCCCGGGCGCTGGTCAGCGATGCCCGGTTGATCTTCATGGACGAACCCACGGCCAGCCTGACCCAGTCGGAAACCGATGCCCTTTTGTCCGTTGTGCGCACCCTGTCCGCGCGCGGCGTGGCGGTGGTCTTCGTCAGTCACCGCCTTGCCGAGGTGCTGGAAATCTCGTCCCGCGTGACGGTGCTGCGTGATGGCAAGCTCGTGGGCGTGTACCCGACCGAAGGCATGACCCAATCGCGCCTGACCGAGCTGATGACGGGCTCCAGCTTTGCACAGGACGTGATGGCCCGCGATCCGACCGGCTCTGACGTGTTGCGGGTCGATGATCTGAGCCGCGCCGGGGAATACGAGGGCGTCTCCTTCACCTTGCGCGGTGGGGAGGTTCTGGGGCTGACCGGCCTGATCGGTGCCGGGCGGACCGAGCTTTGCCACACGCTGTTCGGCATGACGCCGGCCGACCGAGGCCGCATCAGCCTGAATGGCCGGGAGCTGAATTTGTCCTCGAACCGCGATGCCGTGGCCGAGGGGATTGCCTATGTATCCGAGGATCGGCTGGCGCTGGGTCTGATCCAGCCGCAGTCGATCTCTGACAACACCGTGCTGGCGGTGCTGAGACGGATCACCGGCGGGGTCGGACTGCTGTCAGGCCAGAAGCAGGAAGCGACCGTCGCCCACTGGATGGCGGAACTGGCGGTGAAGATCGGCAAGCCCGCCGATGCGGTCAGCACCCTGTCGGGCGGCAACCAGCAGCGCGTGGTGCTGGCGAAGTGGCTCGCGACCCAGCCGAAGGTGCTGCTGCTGGACTGCCCGACCGTCGGCGTCGACGTGGGTGCACGTGCGGGCATCTTCCGCATCGTGCGGCAACTGGCGGAGAAGGGCCTGGCGATCCTGCTGGTCAGCGACGAAGTGCCCGAGGTCTACATGAACGCAGACCGCGTCCTGCATATGGCCGGTGGCCGGATCGTGGCCGAGTGGGATCCGCGGCGGACCGGGCTGTCCGAGATGGAGGCCGCCGTCTATGCATAGGTTCCTGCGCGCCTATCCGACCGAATCCAAGCTTTTGGCGGTGCTGCTTATCCTCTGCGCCGGGCTGTCCATCGCGTCGCCCGATTTCCTGACACTGGTGAATTTCACCAGCCTGCTCAACAACAACGCGGTGAACGTCATTTGGGCCGTGGGGCTTCTGGTGGTGCTGATCGCGGGGGGGATCGACATTTCCTTCGCGGTCGCGGCCAGCGTGGTGCAATATCTGTGCGTCTATGCGCTGGTGGCCATCGGCGGCGGCAACTGGGCCATCGGTTTTTTGTTTGCGGGCGGTTTCGGCCTGGCGCTCGGGCTGATCAATGCTTTCCTGATCCACCAGTTCCGCATCATCTCGATCGTCGTCACGATCAGTACCTTCAATGCCTTCTTCGGCCTGTTGATGTTCTTCTCCTCGGGCCGGTTCCTGTACAATCTGCCGTCCTGGTGGTCGAACCGCGTCATCCTGTGGGAATACCAGACCGCCAACGGCACCTGGGCCGAGCTGATCCTGCCCGTCCTTGTGATGGCCATCTGCATGGCGGCCACCTGGATCCTGATCCGGCGCACCACGACCGGGCGGCAGCTTTATGCTTTCGGCGACAACCCCGAAGGCGCGCGGCGGGCGGGCATCCCCATCGGGCTGATGCAGGCCATTGCCTTCGGCTGGTGCGGGATGATGGCCGGCATCGGCGGGTTGATGCAGGCGCACATCACCAAGGAAGTCATTCCCAACGCTCTGGTCGGCCGCGAGCTTGAGGTGCTTGCCGCAGTCGTCCTGGGCGGAGCGCGGCTGGGTGGCGGGCGCGGTTCGGTCCTGGGCTGCTTTCTGGGTGTCCTGCTTGTCGCGATCACCCAGAACGGGCTGAACCTGCTGGGTGTATCGCCCTACGCTTTCAAGATGGTGGTCGGGATCATCATCCTTCTGGCCATTTCCACCTCTAACCTGGACCCCGCCAAGTGGTTCGCGAAAGGGGGAAAGGTGTGACCGACCTTTACCGCCGTATCTCAACCGCCTTCGGGCCTGAGGTTCCGGGCCTGCTGGGCTTTCTGGCGCTGGTCCTGGTCGTATTCGGGGTTTTCGCGCCGAACTTCCTGACCGGGGCCAACTTCGGCTCCATCGCGTTCCAGTTGCCGGAACTGGGCTTGCTGACGCTGGCCATGCTGATGCCCATCATCTCGGGCGGGTTCAACCTCGCGGTCATCTACACCGCGAACATGGCCGGACTGACGCTGGCCTTTGTCCTGAACCAGTACGGAGGCGTCGATGCGGGCCTGTGGCCCTTCGTCATCGGCGTGGTTCTTGCCATCGGCGTCGGGGCCCTGTCCGGCGCGGTCATGGGGGCGGTCATCGCCTACGTCGGCGCCCATCCGATCCTGGTGTCACTGGCGATGATGATCTTCCTGCGCGGCCTCGGCGAGTTTCTGACGAAAGGTGGCGACATCTCGGGCTTTCCGCCCTGGATGGCGACGTTGGGCCACGGCACGCTGCTTGGCATTCCGGTGCCGCTGATCCTGTTCCTGATCTGCGCGGTCCTGTGGCACATCCTGCTGACCCACACCCGCCACGGATTTTCCGTCCGGATGATCGGTTCGAACATCCGCGCCGCCGCTTATTCAGGCGTGCATACCAAGCGCACGCTGATCCTGATCTACACCCTCTCGGGCGTAATGTGCGCGATTGCCGGCATCCTGATGCTGAGCCGCTTCAACTCGGTCCGGGTCGGGCATGGAGAGGCGCTGCTTCTGGTCACGGTGCTGGCCTGCTTTCTGGGCGGCGTCGATCCCTTCGGCGGCTTCGGCCGCGTGCTGCCGGTGGTGATCGCGCTGATCGTGCTGCAGGTCCTGTCCTCGGGGCTGAACCTTCTGGGTGCAAACCAGCACCTCTCTACCGCCGTCTGGGGCCTGTTCCTGGTCGGCGTCATGGTCTTGCGCTGGGGTGCCGCGCGAATAAACGAACGAAGACGCAAAGGGAGTTGAGGATGGAAGGTTTTGGCGTACACACCAGCATGTGGACGATGCACTGGGACCGTGCGGGTGCCGAGAAGACCATTCCGGCCGCTGCGGCCTACAAGATGGATTTCATCGAGATCGCGCTGCTGAACACGGCCATCGTCGATGCCGCCCACACGCGCGCATTGCTGGAAAAGCACAACATGCGGGCTGTCTGCTCGCTGGGCCTGCCACAGCAGAACTGGGCCTCGGTCAACCCCGACGGGGCCATTGAGCAGCTGTGCCGCAGCTTGGACAAGGCCGCCGAAATGGGGGCCGAGGCGCTGTCGGGCGTCACCTATGGCGGCATCGGGGAGCGCACCGGGTTGCCGCCGACGATGGCGGAGTACGACAACATCGCCAAAGCCCTGGCGGCCGCGGCGAAACATGCGAAGAAGCTGGGGATTGCCTTCGGGATCGAGCCGGTGAACCGCTACGAGAACCACCTGATCAACACCGGCTGGCAGGCGAAGTGGATGATCGAGAAGGTTGGTGCCGACAACATCTTCATCCACCTCGACACCTACCACATGAACATCGAGGAAAAGGGCGCGGGCAACGGTATCCTCGATGCGCGGGACCATCTGCGCTACATCCACCTTTCGGAATCCGACCGTGGCACGCCCGGCGAAGGCACCTGCGACTGGGACGAAGTCTATGCGACGCTCGCGGCCATCGGCTTCAAGGGGGGGCTGGCGATGGAAAGCTTCATCAACATGCCGCCCGAGGTGGGCTACGGTCTTGCCGTGTGGCGACCGGTGGCCGAGAATTTCGAGGCCGTCATGGACAAGGGCCTGCCGTTCCTGCGCAACAAGGCCCGACAGTACCGGCTGATCTGAGGGGGTCATGGACGTCGAAAAGGACGGGGCCAGCGTCGCGGTTCTGGATGTCGGCAAGTCCAACATCAAGCTGTCGGCCTGCACGGCAGACGGCCATGTCTGCGAAACGCTCACGCTGCCCAACGCCGTCCTGCCTGGTCCGCCCTGGCGCCACCATGACCTTGCCGGCCAGAACCGTTTCGTGCTGGAAGGCCTTGCCGCGCTGGCGCAGCGCCATCCGTTGCAGCGTTTTGTCGCTTCGGGCCACGGCTCGGGCGGGATGCTGGTCGGCGATGATCCCGATGCAGACGGCACCGGACTTGTGCTGCCGATGGTGGACTACGAGCAGCCCCTGCCCCACGAGATCGACGCGGCCTATGCGCCGCAGTCGGGCGGCTTCTTCGACCGCGGCTCTGCTGTCATGATGGCGGCGACGCATACGGCGCGACAGATGTTCTGGGCGGAGACGGTGGAGCCGCAACGGTTCGCGCAGGCGCGCTGGTGTCTTGGCATCCCGCAATACTGGGCCTGGCGGCTGACGGGGCGTGCGGTAAGCGAGGCATCCATTCTGGGGGCGCAATCCCATCTGTGGAACGTCAAGGACCGCACCTGGGCCCACATCGTTCGCGCGCGGGGCTGGGACCGTCTGATGCCGCCCTTCGCCCGGGCTGCGGACGACCTTGGTCCCCTTCGCCCCGACCTCGCCAAACGCCACGGCCTGCCGCCCCTTCGCATCCACGCCGGGGCGCATGACAGCTCGGTCAGTTTCTTCCGCTACCAGGCCGCGGGGCTCAAGGACTTCGTCCTGGTGTCGACCGGCACCTGGATTGTCTGCTTTGCCGACCGGATGGACCTGTCCCGCTTGGTCGAAAACCGCGGGATGACCTGCAACGCCGACATGGAAGGCGCTCCCTTGGGCGGCGTGCTGACAATGGGCGGCCGGGAGTACGCTGCGGTGGCGGGTGATCAGCCCGAAGGCGCTGAAGCAGCGACCGACGACATTGCACGGCTTATCGCGCAAGGCACGATGGCCTTGCCCACCTTTGGCACCAATGACGGCCAGTTCCCCGGCAGCGCCGGCAAGGGGCGCATTCTTGGGCCGCTGCCCGCAAGCTCGGCCGAGCGTCATGCCCTGGCGGTTCTTTACTGCGCTTTGCTTGCCGTCACCTGCGGAGCGATGCTTGACGCAGACCGCCCCTGGGTTCTGGACGGCAGTTTCCTGCGTGATCCGGCCTTTGCCGGGCTTGTCGCCGCCCTTCGACCCGGCCGGATCACCAGCACTGCACCGGAAAGCTATGGCATCGCATCAGGTGCCGCCCTTTTGTGCCGACCGCCCGCCACGGTGCCGCTTGAACTGACCCGTGCCGCGCCACTTAACCTGGCCGGCCTTACCGATTACGCCGCGCGGTGGCGCGCCCTTGCAGGAGTACCGACATGACCCCCGAGGAACACAAGCTCCGGCAGGAGATGGTGGAAACCTGCCGCGCCATGGATGCGAGGGGGATCAACCAGGGCACGGCCGGGAACCTTTCGCTTCGCTACGGTGCCGGCTTCCTGATCACCCCGTCCTCGATGCCCTATGACATCATGCAGGCCGAGGATATCGTCGAGATGGGATGGGACGGCACCTATGTCGGGCGACGGCCCAGCTCGGAATGGCGGTTTCATCGGGACATCCTGAAGACCCGGACCGACATGAACGTGGTCCTGCACTGCCATTCGCTTTACGCCACCTCTGTTGCCTGCCACCACCGGACGATCCCGGCCTTCCACTATATGGTCGGTGTCATGGGTGGAACGACACTGCGCTGCGCCCGCTATGCCACCTATGGCACCCAAGGCCTGTCGGATGCAGCGATCGAGGCTCTGGAGGGGCGCAAGGCCTGCCTTCTGGGCCAGCACGGCCAGATCGCGCTTGGCAAGACGCTGGACGCTGCCTTGTGGATGGCGATCGAGGTCGAGACATTGGCCCGGATGTACCAGCAGGCTCTGGTGCTGGGTGAACCGCCGGTCCTGCCGGACGACGAGATGGAGCGGGTCATCGCGCAGATGACGCGGATGTCTTACGGGCTGGGCCCGGAAGAAGAGGGTACGAACGACGTGGCCCGCAAGCGCGACTGACCGCTCGCTGCGCCGACATGCGGGCGGATGGGGTGCCGAACAGGGGCTGTCAGCACCGACCGATGCAACGCGCGAGGCGCTTGCTGCCGGCCCTCAGCCCGGGTTTGGGTCGGGATCAGATCGTCCGTGGCGATATTTCCGAATTGAGTCCGGGGTTTCGTGCAAGGTAGGTTCGGCGGACCACGGTTCCAGCGTGGCAGGGGGCAAACGGATGGACGGGACAGGTCTGGCGGGTCGTGTCGCAGTGGTAACCGGAGGAGCACAGGGCATCGGGCTTGCCGTGGCAGAGCGGCTGACGAAGGCGGGGGCCCGGGTGGCGATCTGGGACATGGACGGCGATCTGGCAGAGCGTTCCGCGACGGTGTTAAACGGGCGGGCCTTTGCGGTGGACGTCGCCGATACTGCGGCGGTGGCCCGCACCGCGGCCGCGACGGAAGCCGCAATGGGTCCGGTCGGGGTGCTGGTCACCTCGGCCGGGATCGCAGGATCGAACGGGCCAGTCGTGTCCTATGACCCGACAGAGTGGCGGCAGATCCTCGAAATCAATCTGACTGGCACCTTCAACTGCTGCCGCTCGATCCTGCCGCAGATGCAAGCACAGGGCTATGGCCGCATCGTCACCGTCGCCTCGATCGCCGGAAAGGAAGGCAACCCGAACGCGGCGGCTTACTCAGCCTCCAAGGCCGGGGTGATCGCGTTGACGAAGTCCCTGGGCAAAGAGCATGCGGCCGAGAACATCGCCGTCAACTGCGTGACCCCGGCTGCCGCGCGGACGCGGATCTTCGACCAGATGCTGCAGACGCATATCGACTACATGCTCGCGAAAATCCCTCGCGGGCGGTTTCTGGAGGTCGAAGAAGCCGCGGCCATGATCGGCTGGCTTTGCTCGGAAGAAAACAGCTTCACGACCGGCGCGGTCTTCGACTTGTCCGGCGGGCGAGCGACCTATTGATCTTTGGCCGACCGCATCTGTGCGGCGGTTGCTGTAGGCGTTGTCGACCATCGAGCTGCAACGATCCTTCGTCTGCCCGAATCGGGTGGGTGCGCCTGGGCCGGGAGATTCTCAGTACGTGTTCTTCGCCCGCTGGCCGTTCATGATTGATCCAGGACCGCGTGACAGAAGCCCGACGCGACCGGGCCTCAGATGCTCGCCAAATGCCCGCGAATCCAGCGTCTCCGCCAGTTGAGGCCCACAAATCGGTCAAACCGCCTGCTTACCCGCGACCGGCGGTGGATTTGGGCCCGTCTGTGGCCAAATCCCGGCCAGATGAAGATGAACCGAAGATGAACGGCAGGTTCGCCGCAGATTAAACATAGTTGGGGCAAGCTGACTTCAAGATGAGTCGTAACCCGCCGGCAAGAGCGAGCGACCAGTGTGAATCTGTGGGGGATTACAATGCTGCGTTCGACCACCGAGGAAAATCGCCTGTACCTGACTGCCGACCTGCGTGCCTTAGATGGCAAACCGCTTCAGAAACGCCAAATTTCCTCGGGCAGCATATTCCCCGCGGGTCTGAAGCGGTTCCCTCCGGTCGAGGATGTCGTCGTCGCCCTCGATCGTATTGCCTCCCGGGCGTTCGCCGCCTGAGGTTCCCTGTTCTCCGTTGCGAAGGGGAAGGCCATCCGGGTTCCGGGTGGCCTTTCTTCTTTGGTGCGCTCCCCATTCACCGCTGAGGCCAGGAGACGGTCCCAAAGCAAAAACGGCCGGCCCAAGGCCGGCCGTTTGCAGTCTGTTTGGCGGGATCAGAGGCCGAGCAGCTTCCTGACCGCAGCCTCGACCTCAGGGGTCACGTCCTTGTTCGCGGCGGCTTCCAGCAGCGAAGTCTCCAGTTCAGGCTGGTCCTCGATCTTCTGGGTCAGCTCGTCGATTGCGGCGTTCACCGCTACATAGGCGACGGCATTGTCATACTCGTCCTGAAGCTCTGCTTCTGCCGCTTCGGCCTCTGTCTGAGTGGCGCGTGCGGCCAGAAGATCGGCCTCAAGTGTGGCGATCTCTGCGTCGGTCAAGTCGGGGTTCGCAAGCTGGGTTTCCAGTTCCGTAACCTTGCCCGCTGCGGTGTCAGCTTCTTCGACTGCGAAGTCGAGGTCGGTCTTGATCAGGTCCACCGCGCGCGACGGCTTGTCCAGTGCAAGAAGCTCGGCTTCCTTCAGCGCGAGTTCATCTGCCAAGGCCTCCCCGGCAAGGACCGCGTCACGGTACTGCGCGATGCGACCGACGCGCGAATTCGGCGATGCGTTGGCCAGAGCATTCGGGTTGGCATGAGCGGCGTTCAGGGCGCCCAGCTCGGACGGATGAACGCCCAGCTCTTCCGCAAGGTCCTTCTTCTTCGGCTTGGCCTTGGCCTTGGCTTTGGTCTTCGTCTTCTGGGTCTTCGCGGTGTCTCCGCCGGATTTCTTCTCTGACTTGCCGGCCTTGTCCTTGCCACCAGCCTTGTCGGAATTGCCACCGCCGTTGCCGTTGCCGCCGCCGTTACCGTTGCCGCCGCCGTTTCCGCCGCCGTTGTCATTACCAGACTTGGCGAAGGCCGCATCCGGCATGGAAATAGCCGTGACGATCGCGGCCGAACCCAGTAGGGCGACCGAAAGCGAGCAGGCTTTCAGGAACAGGAGTGACGTCTTCTTCATCTGGTAACCTCTGGTTCATGGGTGCGACCTGCGCCTCGTAATATGCCTGGAAGGCAAACGAGTCGCAGGTCCATGAGTGCACTAGACACGAAATGCGTTTAACTCGGAGCGAACCAACTGTTCATCTTCAGTTCATTTCAGTTCTGCTAAATCAGGGTCATGAGAATGGGACGCACCATAGTTCTTCTGTCGATGCTCGCCGTGGCGAGTCCAAGCTTTGCGGCCACCGTGCGCGAGCTGGACGCGGCCGAATTGCGCCAGGCGGCACGGTCGGGAGACATGATCAGCCTTAAGCGCGTCATCGAATCAGTGGCCAAGTCCACGGGGGGCGAGCCGATTGAAGCCCGTGCCTTCGAGATCGAGGATGTCTTCTACCGGATCGTTCTCAAGAAGCCGAACGGCACGGTCATCAGCATCATCATCAATGCCCGCACCGGGGAACAGGTCGGCAAGAACTCGGCGCTTGGCCGCGAACTGGCTGCTGCCGCAGAAGGCGGCAAAGGCAACAAAGGCTCCAAGGGCAAGAGCGAGACAGCCGGATCCAATGGCAAGACCGGAGGCAACTCTGGTGGAAACAGCGGTGGCGGCAACAGTGGTGGCGGCAACAGTGGCGGCGGCGGCGGAAGCAGTGGCGGCGGCGGTAGTGGCGGCGGCGGCGGCGGCGGCGGCGGGAAGAACTAATCTTCGCCTTAATTGTTGCCAAATCCGGGTGTAATCCCTGACCTCATGAGAATTCTGCTGGCTGAAGACGAAGTGGTCCTGTGCGACCAGATCAAACGGCTCCTCGCCGCCGAGGGGCGCATTGTCGATGTCGCCCACGACGGCCAGGAAGCCGGGTTCCTGGGCTCGACCGAACCTTATGACATGATCATCCTGGACATCGGCCTGCCGATCCGGGACGGCATTTCGATCCTGAAGGAATGGCGAGCGGGGGGCGTGACAACCCCGGTGCTGATCTTGACCGCCCGCGACGGCTGGTCCGATCGGGTCGACGGGCTGGATGCCGGTGCAGACGACTACCTTACCAAGCCATTCCATCTGCCAGAACTCGCGGCCCGTGTGCGCGCCGCACTTCGTCGCAGCTCAGGGCGCACCAATCCGTTGTTCGAACGTGATGGCGTGATTTTCGATACCCGCCATGGTCGAGCCACGGTGGATGGCGTGCCGGTCGACCTGACCTCGCAGGAAGTCGCGGTGCTGACCTACCTGATCCACAATTCGGGGCGCCTGATTTCGCGCACCGAATTGTCCGAGCACATCTACGAATATGACGGCGATCGCGATTCCAACACCATTGCCGTCTTCATCAACCGGCTGCGAAAGAAGCTTGGACCGGACCTGATCCAGACCATGCGCGGCCGTGGATACATGATCGACGCTCCCTGATGCTGTCGCTCCGCAAGCGGGCCTGGATCAGTGGCGGCATTGCGGCGCTGGTTTCGCTGACCGTCGGCACCTTCCTGCTTTACTCGTTTCTGAACCAGCGGGTCCTGCAACGGTTCGACACCGCCCTTGTCGATCGCCACACCCAGATCGTCGTCGCGCTGAGTTCGGTGTCCGACGACCCCGGCCAGCTTGGCGATTTGCTGTTCGATCCCGCCTATCAGACGCCTTTCTCGGGTCGCTACTGGCAGGTCACCGCACCGGACGGACTGATCTTCACATCGGCCTCCCTTCTGGATGCCACGCTGCCCGAACTGGCCAAGGCGGGATCGACCCTGCGGATCACCGACGCCGCAAATCCCGATGTGGAGGATGTCCGGCTGGCCCGGCAGTTGATCACGCTGGAGGATGGCAGCAGCTGGACCGTGGCGGTCGCCGAAACGCTGGCCGAGTTGAACGCGGAACGGCGCGAAACGCGGCAAAGCCTGGTCTTAGCCTTTGCGTTGGTCGCGGTCATCGGCATGGCTAGCGTGCTCTTCCAGACGGCGACGATCATTGGCCCGCTCAACCGGCTGCGCCGTGATGTTGCACAACGCTGGGATCAGGACGAGGAACTGAGCGAGGCCGATTATCCCGAAGAGGTCGCCCCACTCGTCGCCGACATCAACGGGCTTTTGACGCGCAACCGCGAGATAATCAGCCGCTCGCGTCGGCAGGCGGCAGACCTCGCCCATGCCCTGAAGACACCAAGTGCGATCCTGCGAAACGAGTTGAGCGTGCTTGCGGAAGGCTCGCACGACATGGACAAGGCGCTTGAGGCGCTGGACCGCGTCGACGCACAGCTCGGCCGCTCTCTGGCGCGGCTGCGGGCGTCCAGTTCGGGCGAGACGACCCAGCTGCGCACCGATCTTAGCCATTCCATCGACCGCTTCGCGCGGATGTTCGGAATGATGGCCAAGCGCGAGGGCAAGGCCTTTGATGCCACCAGCGATCCCGGCCTGACCATCCGCGTGGACGCCCAGGACATCGAGGAGGTTCTGGGCAACCTTCTGGATAATGCGCTGAAATGGTCGCGGTCGGCGATGTCCCTTACGGCGCAGGCCAAGTCTGGCGGCATCGAGATCGTGATCGAGGATGACGGCCCCGGGATTCCGGCGGTCGACCGGGCCGAGGCGATGCGGTCCGGTTCGCGACTGGATACCTCGAAGCCTGGAACCGGACTTGGCCTCGCGATTGCGGGCGATCTGCTGCAGGCCTATGGCGCGACGCTTGTTCTGGAAGACAGCGCAAGGCTGGGCGGACTTGCCGTGCGGATCACCCTGCCACCCGAGCGCGTGCGTCCTGCGAAAGAGCGTCCGAAAGCCTAGTCCGTCCTACGACGGGGGCAGGATCAGCAAGGCACGAAAATCATTCACGTTTGTCAAGGTCGGCCCGGTCACGACCTGACTGCGGATCCGCGCGAAGTAGGTGTGGGCATCATTGCGAGCCAGTGCTTTGGCCGCGTGCGGACCACGGGTCAGTGTGTCCGGGCCCAGAAGCGCACCGGCAACTTCGGCAGCTCCGTCGACGCCATCGGTGTCACAGGCCAGCGCATGGATCTGGGGATGGGCGTCCAGCGCAATGGCAAGGGCCAGGCAGAACTCCGCGTTCGGGCCCCCTACCCCGTCGCCGGTCCGGGTGACCGTCAATTCCCCCCCGGACAGCAGAAGGATCGGTCGATCTCCTGGTCCCATGCCCGCAGCAAGGCTGGTCGCCATCGCGGCCTGTTCGCGGGCCACATCGCGTGCCTCGCCCTCGATCCGGTCACCAAGAGTGCGGACCTCGCAGTGATCTTTTGCCAGATCGGCCGCCGCCGCCAGGGATTGGGCGGGGGCCGCGAAAATGACGTTGGTGGTCTGCGAAAGGCGTGGGTCGTCCGGTCGCACGACGCCAGAGCGGGCCAGCACCGCGTCCGGAACCGCGATGGACCAGCGCTGAAGGATGGCGCGGGCATCCTCGGCGCTGGTGGCGTCACCCACGGTGGGACCCGAGCCGATGAAGGCCGGATCATCGCCGGGCACATCCGAAATGATCAGTGCCAGAAGTTTCGCCGGGTAGGTCGCCGCGGCAAGCTGGCCGCCCTTCACGCGAGAAAGATGCTTGCGCACGGTATTCATCGCCAGGATCGGTGCACCCGAGACCAGAAGTGCGGCGTTGACCTGTTGCTTCTCGGCCAGCGTCATTCCCGTAGCAGGGGCACAGAGCAGCGCGGAGGCTCCGCCAGAAATGAGCGCAAGGACGGTATCCTCCGGTGTCAGGCCGTGGACAAGGCGCAGCATCCGGGCTGTCGCATCCACCCCGGCCTGGTCAGGCACGGGATGTGCTGCTTCGACGATCTCGATGCCCCGGCAAGGTCGGCCATAGCCGTAACGCGTGATGACCAGCCCCTCGCAAGGGCCCCAGGCGGCCTCGACCGCTTCGGCCATGCGCGCCGAGGCCTTCCCGGCCCCTATGACAAGCAGGCGGCCCTTGGGCTTTTCGGGCAGGAAGCCCGCCAAGGACCGCATGGGGTCTGCGACCTCGACCGCGCGGTCAAAGAGCTGGCGGAGGAAAAGTTGGGGGTCTTGAATCATCAGCCGGTGCTCGATGCGCGGGGGATCAGTGTGACAGGTGTAACAGTTTCAGGCGGAGGTCGATGGTCGTTTTCCAGCCAGTCCAGCACCGTTTCCGCCATCTGTCGCCCGAAGCCCGCGATGTCGCAGCGGACCGAGGACAGGGCCGGAAAGACCTGTGCGCAGTCTTCGATGTCGTCGAAGCCCACGATTTTCAGCGCGGCACCGACCGGTCGACCAAGTTCGGTGCAGCCGGTGAGAAGGCCAAGCGCGGTGAGATCGTTGAAGCACAGGACCGCATCGACGGCGGGATGTTCCTGGATCAACCACCGTGCTGCCTCGCGCCCGAAAGCCCGGCCTGGACGACCGGGGAGGTGAAGGGGCTCCAGTCCGCGCGCGGCGAGGGTCGCGAGGTAGCCGGACATGCGCAGCTGTGTGACCGGTCGGCCTTCCAGCCCCCCGACGAAGGCGATCCGGGTCGCGCCCTGGGCCAGAAGGTGTTCCGTGGCGAGGCGACTGCCGGTGGGATAATCCGGCGCCGCAAAGGGAACGCGGGCCGTGTCGACGACCTGGCGCAAAACCTGCAGCGCCGGAACGTTCGCCCGCGTGATCGCGTCGAAGGCACCGTCGTCCCCGTACGCCGGCGAGACGATGAGGGCCGAGACGCCATGTTCCAGCATGGCTCCCACGACCTGCGCCTGCAGGGTCGGATCCTCATCCGTGTTGCCAAGCACCGTCGCATAGCCGCGGGCGGAAAGGGCCATTTGCAGCGAGGTGGCGAATTCGGTGAAGAAGGGGTTCCTGAGGTCGTTGATGACGACGCCGATCAGGCCTGCGTTGGCTGAACGCAGGTTCGCGGCAGCCCGATTGTAGACGTAGCCCAGCTCTGCCATCGCGCGGCGGACTTCCTCGCGGGTTTCCTGTTTCACCAGCGGACTTTGCTGCAGGACCAGACTGACGGTGGACTTGGACACCCCGGCCAAAGTCGCCACGTCGATGATCGTTGGCCGTTTGTCCATGACACCTTAAGTCTGGTCGATCCCGTGCAGGGAGAGAAGCGTCCGCATCCGCGCTTCTGCCAGATCGGGGCGGGAAAGCAAGCCTGCCTGGTCGGCAAGGCGGAAGACCTGCGCGTAGTGGGTGATGTCGCGGGAGGATTGGAAGCCAGCGGGCATGATGAAGTGTTTCTGGTGACCGTTCAGCCAGGACAGGTAAGCGATGCCGGCTTTGTAGAAGCGCGTCGGGGCGCGGAAGATCTCGCGCGAGAGGGGGACGGTGGGGGCCAGGAGCTTGTGGTAGGTGAGGGTGTCACCTTCGGCGAGGGCTTCGAGAGCCTGGGACGCGGCGGGTGCGATGGCGGCGAAGATGCCGAGAAGCGCGTGGGAGAAATGGGTCCCGTTTCCCTCGATCAAGGGGGCGTAGTTGAAGTCGTCGCCGGTGTAGAGGCGGACGTGGCCGGGGAGCTTTGCGCGGAACTCCTCCTCGTGGGTCTGGTCGAGGAGGGAGATCTTGATGCCGTCAACCCTGGTCGGGTTCTCGGCGATGAGATCCAGGACGAAGTTGGAGGCTTGCGCGACGTCCGGGTTCCCCCAGTATCCGGTGAGGGCGGGGTCGAACATGGGGCCAAGCCAGTGGAGGATGACCGGGTCCTTGGCCTGGTCGATGAGGCGGCGGTAGACGTGGTGGTAGGTGTCTTGTGAGGCGTTGATTGCCGTAAAGGCACGGGAAGCCATGAGGATAAGCTGGCCGCCTGCGGCCTCGATTGCCTCGGCCTGTTCGGTGTAGGCGGACAGGATGGCATCCGGAGTGGTGAGGGCTTGCAGGGGCCTGTGGTCGGTCCCTGCCCCGCAAGCGACGCGGGGGCGCATCGGGTGGGCCCTGGCGGCGCGCATGGTGCGCTGGATGAGGTCGAGGGCAGTCGGCCAGTCGACGCCCATGCCGCGTTGGGCGGTGTCCATCGCCTCGGCGAGGTGAAGGCCCTGGTCCCAGAGTTGGCTGCGGAAGGCCAGAGTCGCGTCCCAGTCTACGGCGGGACGGGTGTCCCAGGGCGATCGTTCGCGCAGCGGGTCGGAGACGACGTGGGCGGCGGCGAAGGCGGTTCGGGTAAGCGGTATGCGGGGCGCGCGCGGGACAAGGGGGGTGCCAGTGAGGCGGTAGGGTTCCAGACGGGCGTCGTCGGTGGGAAGGGTCAGCATCCGGGCATTCCTCGGGCAGTTTTTAAATTGAGCGCTGACGCGCAAGGCTTTTGTCTCGCCTTTTGCGCGTGAAGAACGCGCAACGGCTTGGTCATTGGGGGCGCTTCGCCCCCCAAACCCCCAGAGGATACTTGTGCAAATGTGAAAGGTTTGGGGGAGGCGGGAGTCATGGGGTGCTTTCCACCGGCAGATCGAAGACGAGAATGCCGTCGATGCCACCTTGAGCTGCGGCGACGAGGGCCGCGCCGACGCGCTTGTGGTCGGGGTGGACTTGGTAGGCAGCCAGGGCCTGCCAGTCGGCGAAATCGACAGTGAACCCGTGCAGGTAGCCGCGTTCGATCTGCTCGGGACTTTCCGAGCGGCCGGAGTGGATGGCGAGAATGCCGGGGAGTTTGAGGGTGTGGAGGTCGGCGAAGATAGACTGGATGTGGGCTTCAGTGACGTCGGGGCGGGCTTTCAGAAGGACGAAATGGCGGATCATTTGCGGGCTTCCTTGATGAGGTCGGCGGCTTTCTCGGCGATCATGATGGTGGTGGCGTTGGTGTTCGAGGAGACGACCGTGGGCATAACCGAAGCATCGACCACGCGAAGGTTGTCGATGCCGTTGAAGCGGAGACCGGGGTCGACGACAGCCTCCATGTCCGCGCCCATGCGGCAGGTGCCGGCGGGGTGGTGGTCGGTCTTGGCGTTCTTGACCGCGTAGTCGAAGTAGTCCTGGTCGGTCTTGACCTGCGGTCCCGGCAGGCGTTCGGCGAGCACGAAGGGTTTCAGGGCGGGTTGGCGCATGATCTCTTGCGCGAGTTTCAGGCCCTTGATCGACATTTCCCTATCGTACGGGTCTTCCCAGTAATTCGGGTCGATCAGGGGGGCGGCCTTGGGGTCTGCCGATGCCAGACGCACAGAGCCCCGGCTGCGGGGGCGGAGGAAGGCGGAGTTCAGGGTGACGCCACCTTGCGGCATGGCGGCGACGCCGGCCTCGATGCCCGAGCCGAGGCCGAGGTGGAACTGGATGTCGGGGGACCGCGCGGAGGGGTCGGCGTACCAGAAGCCGCCAGTTTCGAAGAGGGAGGAGGCGACGGGGCCTTTCCGTGTCAGGAGGTATTGCAGTCCCGCCAGCGCCGACCAGTGCGGCTTGGCGTATCGGTCATAGGTGTGGGGGCCGGTGCATTCGGCGATGACGAAGAGGTCGAGGTGGTCCTGCAGGTTGGCGCCGACCTGCGGGCGATCGAGGACGACGGGGATGCCATGGCGTTGCAGGTCGTCGGCAGGCCCGATGCCGGAGAGCTGCAGGAGTCGGGGGGAGCCGATGGCGCCTGAGGAGAGGATGACCTCCGTCGTGGCGCGGTGGGTGGTCTCGGATGTCTGGACGCCGACCGCCCTGCCCTTTTCCACCACGATCCGCAGGACCTGCTGGCCAGTTTTCACGGTCAGGTTTGAACGGGAAAGCGCGGGCTTGAGGAAGGCGGTTGACGTCGATGAGCGGCGGTACCAGCGCTGGGTCAGTTGGTAGTAACCAAGGCCATCTTGGCTTTCGCCGGTGAAGTCGCGGTTCCGGGGGATGCCAAGTTCGGCCCCTGCATCAAAGAAGGCTTCGCAGATCGGCAGCGGCGCGCGGGGCTGGCTTACGCCGAGGGGGCCGTCCTTGCCGTGGTAGCGGTTGTCGTGGGTGTCGTTCGTTTCGGACTTGCGGAAGTAGGGGAGCACGTCCTCATAGCCCCAGCCGGGGCAGCCCATCTGGCGCCAGTCGTCGTAGTCCTGCGCGTTGCCGCGCGTGTAAAGCTGGGCGTTGATCGATGAGCCGCCACCGATCACCTTGGCCTGGGTGTAGCGGATCTGCATACCCTTCATGTGGCGCTGCGGGACGGTCTGCCAGCCCCAGGAGCCGATGCCCTTGGTCATCTTCGCAAAACCGGCGGGAAGGTGGTAGAACGGGTGGCGGTCGCGGCCCCCGGCCTCCAGCAGCAGAACCCTGGCTGACGGGTCCTCGGTCAGGCGGGCGGCAAGGACGCAGCCTGCGCTTCCGCCGCCAATGATGATGTAATCGTAGCCTTCGGTCATGGTCACAGTCTTTCGATGGAGAGCCCGCCGTCGACGGGGATCACCGCGCCGGTGGCAAAGGCGAACTGGCCGGTGACAAGTGGGATCACGGCCCGCCCGATGTCGGACGGTTGGCCCCAGCGACCTGCGGGGACGAGGCCACCTGCGATGCGGGTGTCGTACTTGTCCTTCACGCCAGCCGTCATGCCGGTTTCGATGATGCCGGGGCGGAGTTCGAAGACGCCGATGTTGTGGGGGGCAAGGCGGAGAGCGAGCGTCTGGGCGGCCATCGCGGCAGCAGCCTTGGAGATGCAGTAGTCGGCGCGCTCGGGGCTGGCCATCTGGGCCGAGACGGAGGTCACGAAGGTGATGGAGCGGTAGTGGGGGCTTTGCGTGGCCAGCATGCGTTTGGCGACCTGTTGAGCCAGGAAGAATCCGCCGGTCAGGTTGATGCCGAGGATCCAGTCGAAGTTCTCGGGCGTGATGTCCAGCATGTCGCCGCGGACTTTTGCTGCGACTCCGGCGTTCTGGATCAGGGCGTCGAGGGGACCTTGTTGGGTTTCAATATTTTCGAGGAGAGCGGGGATCGCGGCCAGGTCGGAAAGGTCGTGGCGATAGTAGCGGGCCTCGGGACCCAAGGTTTGCAGGGCGTCCTGGACGGAGGCGTCCTCGGGGGCGGAGCGGGAAGCAACCGCGAGGCGAAAGCCTTGGGCGGCCAGGGTCTGGGCGATCCCGAGGCCGATGCCTTGCTGGCCTCCAGTGACAAGGGCGAGGGGCTTCATGGATGGGCTTTCGCAATGTGGTCGCCCGCGCGCAGGGCAAGGGCAGCGATGGTGAGCGAGGGGTTCACGGCGGCGGAGGTGGGAAGCACCGAGGCGTCGCAGATGTAGAGGTTGTCGAGGTCGTGGGCTTTCAGGTTCGGGTCCACGACCGAGGTTTGCGGGTCCGAGCCCATGCGGTTGGTGCCACTTTGGTGGCTCGGCTTGGACTTGGGGAAACCGCGCGACAGGGTGATCGGCCAGCCCGCCTTGCGCATGGCCTGTTTCAGGCGTTGCACGAGGAGGTCGTGGGCGCGTGTGTTGGTCCTTTTCCAGTCGAGGACGACCTCGCCATTCCGCCAGAACACGCGGGAGTTGGGGTCGGGCAGGTCCTCGGACATGGCCATGATGTGGATCGAGTGGTCGGCGATGTGGTGGGAGAGCCAGAGGGGGAGGTTTGCCTCGCCTGCCAGGATGGGGCCGGTGATCCGGCCGAGCATCTGGATGTTGCCCAGGGGTTCGTTGTTGGGGCCGCCGGTCAGGTAGAAGTCGTTGATCTGAATTGTCTTTTCGTAGGTCGTGCGGTTCCGGCGGAACGGGTTGTAGGCGACCATGCCGGTGAGGTTGTGGTTCATGAAGTTGCGGCCGACCTGGTCGGATGTGTTCGCAAGGCCCCGTGGGTGGTCGTCGTTGGCGCTGGCGAGGAGGAGGGCGGAGGAGAGGATTGCTCCGGCTGACAGGACGACGAGGGGGGCGGTCAGGGTCTCGCGGGTGCCTTGGCGGTCTACCTCGATGCCGGTTATGCGGCGGCCTTCGGCGAGGAGGCGGGTGACTTTCGTGTTCGTTTGCAGCGTGACGTTGGGGTGTTTCTGCGCCTGAGCCAAAGCGCAGGATTCGGCGTCGGATTTGGCGCCGGTGGTGCAGGGGAAGGCGTCCCAGCCGGTACGGGCGCGCTTGAGCCAGGCGTCGATGTCGACCCCCAGCGGAAGGGCGGAGACGTGGAGGCCCTGGGCCTTGAAGGCCTGCCTCAGGCGGGTGATGTCGGGCTCGTCCGGGACGGGGGGGAAGGAATAGGGGGCGGAATGGGGCGGCTCGGTGGGGTCGCCCGCGACGTCGCCCCGGACGCGGTACAGCGTTTCGGCGCGGGAGTACCAGGGTTCGAGGGTCTCATAGGGGATCGGCCAGCCGGGGGTGGTGCCTTCGAGATGGCGGAGGGGGCGGAAGTCCTCGGCCCGGTAGCGGAGGAGGACGGCGCCATAGAACTTGGTATTGCCGCCGACATAGGCGTAGTTGCCGGGGTGCAGGGGTTCGCCGGTGATGTCGCGCCAGGTTTCGTTGGGTTTGTAGTGGCCGCGCTGGAAGATGGCGGCGGGGTCGCGGGCCTCGGGCGTGTCGGGCAGGCGGTCGCCGCGTTCCAGGATCAGGATGCGACGGCCCGTCGGCGCAAGCGCGGCCGCCAGGGTCGCGCCGCCCATCCCGGAGCCGATGATCAGGACATCAGGTTGCATTCAGGGGGTGATCCGTTCCTCGGTTGTCGGATCGAAGGCTACGGCCTTTTCCATGTTGACGGCAAAGTCGAATGTCTGCCCGGCCGCGACATTCGCGTCAGCACGCATCCGGGCGATGGTGTCGCGGCCCGAAAGGGTCATGGTGACGAAAGTGTCGGAGCCTGCGGGTTCGGTTACGGTCACGCGGTAGGTGAAGGGTTGGATGTTGCCGGACTTGCGGTCGGCGCCTTCGGGGTCGGTGATAGCCTCGGGGCGGATGCCGAGGAGGATAGGCTTGCCCTCCCACGCCGCGAGGTTGGCTTGGCTGAAGCGCAGATAGCGCGGGGTGCCGTCGGCGTCGGTGATTGCGGCGTGGGGGTGGCCGTTTTCGATGACCACCGTGGCTGGGACGATGTTCATGGCAGGCGAGCCCATGAAGGTGGCGACGAAGAGGTTCGCCGGGGTGTCGTAAATCTCTTTCGGCGTGCCCAGTTGCTGGACATGGCCCTTGTTCATCACCGCGATGCGGGTCGAAAGGGTCAGTGCCTCGATCTGATCGTGGGTGACGTATACGATGGTGGTCTTAAGCTTCTGGTGCAGCTTCTTGATCTCGGTCCGCATGTCGACGCGGAGCTTTGCGTCGAGGTTCGAAAGCGGCTCGTCGAAGAGGAAGACATCCGGGTTCCGCACCAGGGCGCGGCCCATCGCAACACGCTGGCGCTGGCCGCCGGAGAGCTGGCCGGGTTTGCGGTCGAGGAGGTGGTCGATCTGGAGGAGCTTGGCCACATCGGCCAGGGCGCGGTCACGTTCCGGTTTCGGGACGCCGTGCATTTCCAGCCCGAAGGTCATGTTCTGGCCGACGGTCATGTTGGGGTAAAGCGCGTAACTTTGGAACACCATCGCGATGTTGCGCTTGGAGGGGTGTACCCCGTTAACCACGCGGCCCTTGATGGCGATCTCGCCGCCGGAAATTCCTTCCAGCCCCGCGATCATGTTCAAAAGCGTGGACTTGCCGCAGCCGGAGGGGCCGACGAGGACGAGAAACTCGCCTTCCTCGACCGCGATGTCGATGCGGTGCAGAACTTCCACCGGCCCGTAGGATTTGGTGACGTTGCGGATGTCGAGAAAGCCCATTTTGGTCCTCATATCGTTGGGTGGCCCCATCCCACGGGAGGGAGGGATGGGGCCGGTTGCCTTACCGGGCCGCCGCGATGGCGTCGGCAAGGGCGGTTGCGGCCTCTTCTGGGGTCTGGTCGGAGTTGAAGAAGGCAGTGATGGCGTCGGTGGCGGCCCCCACGACAGCGGCGTTGGCGGCGTGGGTGCCGGCGAAGGTCGGGACGGCGGTGCCGGCGGTGTCGTTGCTAGCGAGGGCGGTGGAGGTCGCCTGGGCGCAAGTATCCATCGCCGAAAGGTCGATGTCGGTGCGGGCCGGGATCGCGCCCTTGGCCTGGTTGAAGGCGATCTGGACGGCGGGGTCCATGATCGCGCTGGCCAGCACCTCTTGCCCCTTGATGAGGTCGGCTTCAGTTTGGGTAAAGAGCGACAGCGAGTTCACCAGGTAGACGAAGCCGTCACCCTTGGCTTTGGGCACTGGGATGCAGGCGTAGTCGTCGCCGGGCTTCTTGCCTGCGTTGGTGAATTCACCCTTCGCCCAGTCGCCCATGATCTGCATCGCGGCCTCGCCGTTGGTGACCATGGCGGAGGCCAGGTTCCAGTCGCGGCCCGGGAAGTTCGCGTCCACCATGCCGCGCAGGGCGGCCATCTGGGCGAAGACCGCGACCATCTCGGGCCCGCGCAGGGTGGCGTCGTCAAGGTCGATCAGCGCCTTCTTGTAGAAGTCCGCCCCGCCTACGCCCAGGGCGACGGCCTCGAACATGTAGGCTTCCTGCCAGGCCTGACCGCCGTGTGCCAAGGGGACAATCCCCGCCTCAAGGAACTTGGGGGCCAGCGCGTTCAGCTCTTCCCATGTCGTGGGATGGGCCGCGCCGATCTTGTCGAAGGCGGCCTTGGAGGCCCAGATCATGTCGGTCCGGTGGACGCTGGTGGGGACGCTGACGTAATGGCCGTCGATCTTGGTCCAGTCCTTCACCGCTTGCGGCAGGGCGGCGTCCCAGCCTTGCGCCTCGGCCAGGGCATCGACGTTGCCCAGCATCCCCTCGGCGGCCCAGTCGGTGATCGTCTGGCCCAGCATCAGCATGGCGGCGGGCGGGTTGCCGGAAGCGATGCGGGCCTGGAGCGCGGTCTTGGCCTGGTCGCCCCCGCCCCCGGCGACGGGCGCGTCGGTCCAGGTGACGCCCTCGGCCACCACCTTGTCGCGGACGGCTCCCAGCGCGGCAGCTTCGCCTCCGCTGGTCCAGAAGTGCATCACCTCGACCGAAGGCTCGGCGAAGGCGGGGGTCGCGAGGAGGAGTGCGGTGATGGACATGGCTCTCATATGCGGTATTCCTTCCGGTGTTCGCCCTTGTTGGTGTGAAAGCGGGCTTGGGTTGAACAAAGACCGTCGGGCGGTTGCCGCCGCCCGGCGGTCGGCCTTACCCCTTCACGCTGCCCGCCATCAGCCCGCGCACGAAGTAGCGGCCTGCGACGATGTAGACGAGGAGGGTGGGAAGGGCGGCAAGGATCGCGCCTGCGAAGTGCACGTTGTATTCCTTCACGCCGGTCGAGGATTGCACGAGGTTGTTCAGCGCCACGGTCATCGGCTGCGAGGTGCCGCCGAAGGAGACGCCGAAGAGGAAGTCGTTCCAGATGTTGGTGAATTGCCAGATGACCGAGACGACGGCGATGGGGCCGCTGACGGGCAACAGGATACGCCAAAAGATGCGGAAGAACCCGGCCCCGTCGATCATCGCGGCGCGGACGAGTTCGGTGGGGAACGACGCGTAGTAGTTGCGGAAGTAAAGCGTGGTGAAGCCGATCCCGTAGACGACGTGGACGAGGATCAGACCGGGGACGGTGCCCGCGAGGCCGAGTTTGCCCAGGACGACGGCCATCGGGATCAGGACGATCTGGAACGGGATGAAGCAGGAGAACAGCATCAGCCCGAACACCCAGGTATCCCCCCGGAAGCGCCATTTGGTCAGGACGTAGCCGTTGAGCGCGCCGATGATGGTGGAGATGGCGACGGCGGGGACGACCATGAGGATCGAGTTAAGGAAGTAGGGTTTGAGGCCCGTGGGCTCGACCCCGATCTGGGCAGTGGACCAGGCAGACCGCCAGGGGTCGAGGGTCCATTCGGACGGCAAGGCCATCATGTTTCCGCCGGTGATTTCCTGCAGCGGTTTCAGGGAGTTCACGCCCATGACATAAAGGGGCAGAAGGTAGAAGAGCGCGAAGAGGATCAGGACCAGGTAGATGAAAGCCCGGGTGATGCGGCCGGTGGAGACGGCGGTGTCTTGCGTGACAGCGGACATCACTTCTTCTCCTTCAGCTCGGCATAGAGGTAGGGCACCATGATCGCGGCGATGGTCATCAGCATGATGACCGCGCTGGAGGCGCCGATGCCCATCTGGTTCCGCGTGAAGGTGTAGGAATACATGAAGGTCGCGGGCATCTCGGTCGCCCGGCCCGGGCCGCCGCCGGTCAGCGCGATGACAAGGTCGTAGGATTTGATCGCGAGGTGGCTGAGGATGACGAAGGCTGACAGGAAGGCGGGGCGGAGGAGCGGGATCACGATGCGGCGGTAAAGCTGCCAGTTCGACGCACCGTCGATCTGGGCGGCCTTCAGGATCTCGTTGTCGATGCCGCGCAGACCCGCGAGGAACATCGCCATCACGAAACCGCTCGTCTGCCAGACCGCAGCGATGACGATGGTATAAAGCGCCATCTCACCGTCCTTGATCCAGGTGAAGGAGAAGCTTTCCCAGCCCCACTGGTGCATGATCCGCTCCAGCCCGATGCCGGGGTCGAGGAACCATTTCCAGGCGGTGCCGGTGACGATGAAGGAAAGCGCCATCGGGTAAAGGTAGATCGGGCGCAGGACGCCCTCGCCCCGGATTTTCTGGTCAAGGAAGATCGCCAGCATCAGGCCGATCAGCGTGCAGATGGTGATGTAAAGCGTGGCGAAGATCGCGATGTTGACGATCGCCGTGCTCCAGGCCGGAAGGGCGAAGAGCTTTTCGTAGTTCTCGAAGCCGACCCAGGTGAACTTCGGGAGCATCTTCGAGCCGGTGAACGAGAGGACCACGGTGAACAGGATGAAACCGTAGACGAAAAGCAACGTCACGGCGAAGGAGGGGGCGAGGACAAGCTTTGGAAGCCAGTCCTGCAGCGTCGTGCGGAAATCGGCCTTGGTGGCCATCGTCGTCCTCCCGTGGATCCAGGGGCCAAAATCCTTGGGTAAGGATTTTGACAGATTCCTTCCTTAAGGAATTTGGGTCGGGGGGCAGATGGCCTGCCCCCCTTCCAGGCGGTTACTGTGCGGCGGCAACGGCTTCGGCCAGCGCGGCAGCAGCAGCTGCCCCGTCAGCATATTCGCCGTTGAAGGCCGCGGTGATCACGTCATAGGTCGCGTTCTTCACCGATGCCGGGGCCGCGTGGCCATGCGCCATCGAGCCGAAGAGCGTGCCAGCGCCCGAGGCTTCCGCCAGATCCGCCATGCCCTTCTTGCCGCAGTCATCGAAGGCCTCGTTCGAGACGTCGGTACGCGCCGGGACCGAGCCCTTCACCACATTGAACGCCGACTGGAACACCGGGTCCATGATCGCCTTGGCCATCGCGACCTGGGCTTCCTGCTTGGCCGGGTCGGTCTGGTTGAACATCGCGAACTGGTCGGAGTTGAAGGTCACCGACCCTTGGGTGCCAGGGAAGCGGATGCAGACGAAGTCAGTGCCGGGGACTTTGCCAGCCTTCAGGAACTCGCCCTTGGCCCAGTCGCCCATCATCTGCATGCCCGCTTCGCCGTTGATCACCATGGCAGAGGCGAGGTTCCAGTCGCGGCCCGAGAAGTTGTCATCCACGTAGCTGCGCAGCTTGATCAGGCGGTTGAAGGCTTCGGCCATTTCCGGGCCGCCAAGTGCTGCGGAGTCGAGGTCGATGAAGGCCTTCTTGTAGAGATCGCCGCCCATGCCAAGAACCACCCCGTCAAACACGGTGGCTTCCTGCCAAGGCTGGCCACCGTGCCCAAGCGGGGTAATCCCGGCCTCTTTCATCTTGTCGAGGACGGCCACCAGTTCATCCCAAGTCGTGGGCGCGGCAAGGCCAGTAGCATCGAGGGCAGCCTTGTTGATCCAGACCCAGTTGGTCGAGTGGACGTTGACCGGGGCCGCGACCCATTTGCCGTCCGAGGTCGAGAAGCCTTGCAGTGCGGCGGGAACGACCTTGTCCCAGCCCTCGGCGGTCGCGGTCGCGGTCAGGTCGGCCAAAGCGCCTTCGCCAGCCCAGTCCAGGATGTCGAACCCCAGCATCTGCACGGCGGTCGGCGGGTCGCCGGCGGTGACGCGGGCGCGAAGGGCGGTCATGGCAGCCTCGCCACCGCCCCCGGCGACAGGCATGTCGACCCAGCCGGTTCCGGCGGTGCCGAGATTGTCTTTCAGCACGTTCAACGCGGCGGCCTCACCGCCCGAGGTCCACCAGTGCAGGACCTCCACGTCCTCGGCGAAGGTGATCGAGGTCGACATCACAAGGGCCGCAGCTGCGGTCATCGTCTTTCCGAAAAGGCGCATGGTTTCCTCCCGTTTTGCGCTTCGTTTGCCCGCTTCAGCGGGGTCTTACCCAAGGCGCCCGCGTGCGGCCGATCCGCATGACGAGCGACTTGATTTCCATGAATTCATCCAGGCCCTGGCGGCCGATTTCGCGCCCGAGACCCGATTGCTTGACGCCGCCGAAAGTCACTTCGGGGAAGCCGTCCATCCAGGTGTTGGTCCAGACGGTGCCTGCCTGCGCCCGGTGCGCGAACGTCATGCAGGTGTGGATGTTCTCGCTCCACACGCCTGCCGACAGGCCGTAATCGGCGTCGTTCACCAGGTGCAGGGCTTCGTCCAACGTGCGGAAGGTAAGGACAGTGAGCACCGGGCCGAACACCTCTTCCCGGGCGATGGCCATGTCCGGAGTGACGTTGGTGACGATGGTCGGTTGGTAGAATTGCGGGCCAAGGCCAGGGACATCCAGTGCCTCCCCGCCCAGCGCGACCGTGGCCCCTGCCTTGCGTGCGGCTGTCACGTAGCCGTCGATCTTCGCGCCATGCTCGCGGCTGACGATGGCGCCGACCTGGGTGGCCGGATCCAGCGGATCGCCAAAGGCAACCTGTTTCGACAATTCGACCACACGTGCCGTGAAGACCTCGGCGATGTCGGCGTGGACGATGATCCGGCTGCCCGAGTTGCAGCATTGGCCGACGTTGAAATAGACGCCGAAGACCACGGCATCGGCGGCAGTGTCGAGGTCAGCGTCAGGGAAAATGACTTGCGGGTTCTTGCCACCAAGTTCCAGGGCGACCTTCTTCAACGTGCCGGAAGCCGCCGCAGCGATGCCCCGCCCGACAGCGGTGGAGCCAGTGAACGTCACCATGTCGACGCGGGGGTCCGAGGCAAGGGTTGCGCCAACGGGTTGACCATAGCCCAGGACGATGTTCACCACGCCGGCGGGTAGGCCCGCCTCAATGAGAAGCTCGCCAAGGATGACGGTGGTGGACGGGGTCAGTTCGGAGGGTTTGACCACGCAGGTGCAGCCGGCGGCCAGGGCAAACGGGAGCTTCTGAGAGAGAATCCAGAACGGGAAGTTCCAGGGCGTGATGATGCTGACGACGCCGACGGGCTCCTTGAGGACCACGGCCAGCATGTCCGGGCCAAGCGAGTTGTGGCTGTCGCCATGCAGAGTACGTGCCAATGACGCGGCGTAGCGCCACAGGTCGGCGGCGCCGGAAACCTCGCCGCGCGCCTGAGTGATCGGCTTGCCGGATTCCAGCGTCTCGATCAGGGCCATGCGGTCCACGTTGGCTTCGATCAGGTCGCCTACTTTCAGCAAGAGGGTCGCGCGAGCTTTCCCGGAAAGCTGGCTCCAGCGGCCATCGTCAAAGGCGGCGCGGGCGGCGGCGATAGCCGCCTCTGCTGTTTGGATCGTTCCAATCGGCGTGCGGCTGACCACGGTGCCGTGGGACGGTGACATGCGATCGATCCATCCAGTGTCGCTGTACCGGGTCTGACCCGGCACCTCGGACGGGGTGGCAGAGGACACGGGGCCAGCCAGGGACGGGCTAAACGCGCCGCCGATCAAGTGTCGGTTGATGCGCACCTCGGGAAGGGTTGCGCCGCTGCCGGGGATCACAGTCAGGTCAAGCATGTCAGGTCCCCGGGAATTCTGGTTTGCGCTTCGTCTGGAAGGCCGCGACCCCTTCTTGCCGGTCGGAACTGGCGGCTATTGCGGCGGACCCAAGCGCCTCGATCAGGGCCGCGCTGTCCTCCCCTTGTCCGGCGTGGATCATCGCCTTGGTGATCTCGGTCGCGCGAGGCGACAGGGTGGCGGCTTTCTGGGCGATTTCCTGCGCTGCTGCGCTTACGTCCTGGACCACTTCGGCGACAAAACCGCAGGCGAGAAGGCGATCTGCGGGGATGCGGCGGCCAAAAAGAGCCATTTCCTTCAGCATCCCCTCCGGGACGAGGCGGGCGAGGCGTTGCGAACCTGACCAGCCGGGGACGATGCCGACGCTGGCCTCGGGCAGTGCGATGGTGGCTGCCGGCGTAATCAGGCGGATATCGCATGCGGCAGCGAGTTCGAGGCCTCCGCCGAAGGCATGACCGTTCAACGCGGCGATGGTGGGTTTCGACAGACGCGCGAGGCGGTCGAAGATGCGGTGGCCGCCGCGCACCCAGGTGCGGGCGAACTCGGCCGGGGAAAGGCTGCCCCAGGCGTTGATATCTGCACCGGAACAGAATGCCTTCTCGCCCTCAGCCGTGACGATCACCGCGCGGACCTCTGGACGGGCCTCGACAAGTTCCAGGTGGCTTGCCAGTTGTGCCAGCATGTCCACGGTGAAGCAGTTGAGCTTCGTCGGGTGGTCGAGTGTCAGCGTTGCGACCGGCCCTGCAAACTGGAGGCGAACGTCGGGAGTATGCGTGGTCATGGTTGCCACCCCATCGGGCCTTCTGCGAGAAGTGACAGGGACATGGTGGAGGCGTTCTCGGCCACAGTGACCCTGCCCTGGGAGGCGGCGATGATGTCGCGGGCGGGATCGATCCCCGGCATGACCTCCGTCGCAACCAGCCCCTTCCCGGTCAGTCGGATCACGCAGCGTTCGGTGACATACAGCACCTCTTGCCCCTGTTGGCGGGCCCGGTTGCCGGAGAAGGTGACATGCTCGACCTTGTCGACCATCTTGCAGAACCTGCCGGGGGTGGCGACGGTCAGCCCGGAAGGTGAGATGGAAACCCCTGCCCCGGCTTCGAACCAGCCTGAGAAGACGATCTTGCGGGCATGCGAGGTGATGTCGACGAAGCCGCCGCAACCGGCCGTCAGATAAGGCTTCTTGCCAAGTTTGGAGACGTTGACGTTGCCCTCCACGTCGATCTCCATGAAGGACAGGAACGACAGGTCGAAGCCCGCGCCCTGGAAGTAGATGAACTGCTGCGGCGAGGGCATGTAGCCCCAGGCGTTCGAGGCACAACCGAAGGCGAAGCCGGTCAAGGGCATGCCGCCCACGGCGCCCTGTTCGATCGCCCAGGTGATGGCCTCGGGGTGGCCTTCCTCAAGCAGGATGCGCGGCACCATCGCGCTGATGCCGAAACCGAGGTTCGCCGTCATGCCGCCCCGAAGCTCCATCGCGGCGCGGCGGGCGATGACCTTTTCGACGCCTTGTTCGGCCAGGCTGAAGCTGGACCAGGGCCGCATGATCTGGCCCGAGATCGCGGGATCATAGGGCGTCTCGCAGGTCTGCTTCTGGTCAGGGTCAAGGACGATCAGGTCGACCAGATGCCCCGGCACCCGCACATCGTGGGGCCGCAAGCTGCCCCTAGCGGTCAGGCGGGAAACCTGCGCGATCACCAGCCCCCGGTTGTTCCGTGCAGCGATGGCCTGCTCCAGTCCGCCCAGATAGGCGCCTTCGTTTTCGTAGGTCAGGTTCCCGTTCTCGTCCGCTGTTGTCGCGCGCAGGATGCAGACGTCGGGCTGGATGTTCGGGAAGTGGAGCCAAGTGTCGCCGTTGAACTCCACCCGGTGCACGATGGGCGCCGCGGCCCCGCGGGCGTTCATCGAACACCCCTCGCGAATGGGGTCCGCGAAAGTATCCATCCCGACCTTGGTCAGCACACCCGGTCGGCGGGCGGCAGCCTCGCGGTGCATGTCGAACATGATGCCTGATGGCACGTTGTAGGCCGCGACCCGGTCCTCGACGATCATCTTCCAGATCTCGGGCATCGGGAGGTTGGAGGAGCCCGACGGGTAGGACCCCGCCAACACCCGCGCCAGAAGCCCGTCCTGCGCGATCCAGTCCATGCCCTTGACGCCGTACATGTCCCCCGCCGCAATGGGGTGCAGTGTGGTGATCGCCTGCGGGTGGCCCTCGGAGCGGAAGCGGTCACCCAAGGCCTTCAGGACCAGATCGGGGCAGCCCAGCGCCGAGGAGGAAGACACCGTGACCACTGCTCTGTCGGCGATGCGGGCCACGGCCTCAGATGCTGTGACAAGCTTGCTCATGCCGCCCTCCCGTAATCCACCACCTGCCGGATGCCGGTCCGTGCGGCCTCGCGCACGGCCAGGGCAACGGCCAGCGAGGCGACGCCATCCGCGCCACTGGCGGCGGGCTGGCCCGTCCCTCCGACGGCGGCGAGGAAGTCAGTCACGCCCTGGACATAAAGATTGTGCGCCGAAAAAGGCACTCCCTCGCGGCCTTCCGCCGTCACCAGTTCCACCTCACCCACCGGCAGCTGCGTCATCACCCCCCGCGCAATGATCGAGCCGTGGGTGCCGTGCACCTCGAGGCCCGAGCCTGCGAACGGATGGGTAAAGCTTTCATGGCTGGAGACCATGGCGCCCGAAGGCATGGTCCAGACCGACATGGCAGAGTCCTCGACCCCCTGTCCCATTCCGCTGGCACCCATCTGGGCCACCACGGCCAGCGGGTCCTCGCCCAAGAGGAAGCGCGCGACATCGGCGTCATGCACGGTGATATCCGGGATCACCCCGCCGCCCGCAGCCGCGTCGTTGATCCGCCAGCCCTGCAGATTTGCGGGCAGGTGTACGGCATGGAACAGCCGCAGCGACAGGACACGGCCGATGCGCTCGGCCCTGATCAGGTCGCGCACTGCGCGATGCGACCCTGAGCAGCGCAGGTGGTGGTTGGTCGCAAACACCACTTTCGCCACGTCGGCCGCACCGACCATCTCAGCCGCCTCGGCCACGGTCATCGCAAGCGGCTTTTCGCAAAGGACGTGCTTGCCCGCCGCGATGGCGGCCAGCGCCTGGGTCCTGTGCTTTTCGTTGGTCGAGGAAATATAGACTGCCTGGATCGACGCGTCGTTCAGAAGGATCGCAAGATTATCCGCCGCCTGGTCTATTCCGTGCCCGTTTGCAAAGCTCCGCGCCCGCTCAAGTGACGTGCTGACCACTGTCTGCACTTCCCCCCCAGTCGCGCGGATTGCCGCAATCATGTGCTGCTCGGCAATTGTGCTTGCCCCGATCAACCCCCAGCGCATAATTCCCCATTGTATTTTGGATCGTTCCAAATAACCTTATGGAACGATCCAAATCGCGTCAAGTGCCTTTCCTCGCGACCAAGCAGACCGCAGCTGCATGCTGGGCGCAGGCTACTGGCATCTGCGACTTTGTCCGATATGCTTGGCAACGAATTATCGCCGAGGGATAACATGCCTGCACCCCTGAACCGCCTGAAGCATCGCCTTGCAATGGGCGAAACCCTTTATGGCTGCTGGCTTGGCATGGCGGGCCCCTACCCGGCAGAAATGGCGGCGACCTGTGGCTTCGACTGGCTGGTGATCGACGGAGAACATGCGCCAAACGATCTGAGGGCGACCCTGGCGCAACTTGCGGTCATCGAGCCATCGCCCAGCCTTCCGGTCGTGCGGCTGCGCGACGACGATCCGGCACGGATCAAGCAGATTCTGGATGCAGGGGCGCAAAGCCTGCTGATCCCGATGATCGAAAGCGCGGATCAGGCCCGGCGCGCCCTGGCTGCCACGCGTTATCCGCCCGATGGCATTCGGGGCGTCGGCTCGTCCGGAGCGCGCGCCTCGCGGTTTTCGGCCGTGCTGGACTACCTGACCACGGCCAATGACCAGATCTGCCTGATCCTGCAGGTCGAAAGCCGGGCGGGTCTGGCGGAGCTGGCCGAGATCCTTGCGATTCCGGGCATCGACTGCGTCTTCATCGGGCCATCTGATCTGGCCGCCGACATGGGCCACCTCGGCAATCCCGGCCACCCGGAGGTCCAGGCCGCCGTACTGGATGCGATCCGCCTTATCTCTGCCTCGGGCAAGGCGGCCGGGGTGCTGTCCACCGTGGACCCGTTCATCGCCGATTGCGTGCAGGCAGGTGCCCGGTTCGTGGGCGTGGGGATCGATGTCCTCGCCTTTGTCGGCGCATTGCGGGCGCGGGCGCGAAAGTTCAATCCGGGGTAAGGCTCGTCGATGACTTCGTCACTCCTCGCGGGCCACCCCAAGGAGAAGACGACGTCGAACGAAGCTCCTTCAGCCCACCAAGGCCAGCGCCCGGACCGGCGATCCCGTCCCGTCCTTGATCTTGAGCGGCGTCGCGATCAGGATTGCCCCCTTGGCCGGCAGCTGGTCCAGGTTGCACAGGCTGGCCAGCCCAAAGCAGTTGTCCCGGTGCAGGAAATTGTGCGCCGGGAACGGCGGGCTGAACTTGGCCGCCATCCCTGCGTCGGTGCCGATGCACTGGGTGCCCCAGCCGACGATCCCCTTGCCCAGAAGGTAGTCGATGCAATCCGTCGACGGACCCGGGGAATGCGAGCCGTCTTCATAGGGGTCGGGGTCCTCGTTCAGGAACAGTTCTTCGTCGTCGGACCGCTTGTCCCAGTCGGTCCGCATCAGCACCCATTCGCCGGGTCCGATCTGGCCGTGCTTCGCCTCCCAGGCCTTCACATGAGCCGCGGTCAGAAGGAAGTCCGGGTCGGCCGCGGCTTCCGCAGAACAGTCGATGACATTCACCGGCGCGATCAGCCGCTGGACCGACAGGGTATCGGTAAAACCGTCCGGGTGATCCTTGCCCGACAGCCAGTGATGCGGCGCATCGAAATGGGTGCCCGAGTGTTCGCCCAGTTCCAGCCAGTTCCAGGCCCAGAACGGCCCGTCAGTGTCGTATTCGCTGATCCGGTGGATGGCGACCTTGGGTGTGTTCCGCGCCATATCCTCGGGCAGGCGCAGGATCGGTGTGTCCGGCCCCAACTGCGCGGTCAAGTCGACCACCCTGACACCGCCGGTGGCAAGGCCAGAGCCCAGAGCGGCCATCACGTCCGCCGCGCCTTTGGCCGGCTCTCCCTGCCCCGCAAAGCGCCGCCGGCGGCGGGCCATCACCTCGGCGACCATATCGAAGACGGCATCGACTGCGCGTTCTTCGGTCACGAAACCCGGCGACATCCGCAGGATCGGGCCACGGGCGTCTACCGAGTAGCCCTCGACCCCAAGCGCGCCGACGCAGGCGGCGGCTTCGGCCCTGTCCGGCATCCGGATCATGACCGCGCCGCCGCGTTTGTCGGCGTCCCGGGGAGAATGGAGCGGCAGGTCCAGACGGTCCGCCCGCTCGATCACCCGATCCACCAGACGGCGGTTGTGGGCGGCCACATCGCGGAGATCCTGTTTCGAGAACCACTCCATCGCGGGCAGCGAGGCGATGGCAGCGACCGACCCCGGCGTGCCCGTGTCGAAGCGACGGACATCCGGCGCGTATTCGAACTTGTCGAGGTCCCAGGAGAAGGGGTTGTTCTGGCTGAACCAGCCCCGGCCTTCCGGCGTCAGGGTCGGGATCAGGTCCTTGTCGGCATAAAGGATCCCGGCGCCGGGCGTCCCGCACAACCATTTGAGGCTGGTGGAGACGACGAAATCGACCTTCGGGTTCAGCGCGTCAAAGGGCATCAGGCCCGCGCCTTGGGTGATGTCTGCCACCATCAGGCTGCCCATCGCGCGCCCGTGGGCGACAAGAGCCGGGTAGTCCATCTTCGACGATCCGATCGAAGTGACCCAGGTCAAGAGGGCAAGGCCCACATCCGGACCCCAGTGGCGCAGGTAATCCTCGGTCTCGACCCAGGCACGACCCTCGCTGAGCGGGACCGTCGTGAGGGTGAACCCCATTTTCGGACCAAGACCCTGGAGAAGGAAGTGGAGCGAGGGAAAGCAGTCGGCGGCCACCAGGACCCGCTTGCCGCGCAACATCCCTTCGGGAAGCGCGCGCAGGATCTTCTGCAGCCCCTCGGTCACGTTGTCGACCGTGGTCAGGCTCCCTTTCGGGACATTGATCAGCCGCCGCCAGCGGTCGATGAAGTCCTGTCGCTTGCGCAGGACGTAGCCCCACTGCTTGTCGTTCGGGGCGGCCCAGACTTGGCTGAACTCGGCCATTGCCAGGGCAAGGTCCTCCTCCTTGCCGGGATAGATCCCGATGGAATGGTAGAGGAAGTAGCCCCCTTCGGTCGTGTTGCGCGTCATCTGATGCGGCCCTCCCCGGCCTTCCGGCGCGAGAGTGCCAGCGGGGGGCGGGCACTGCAAGAGGGCGAACTGCCCACGGTGGACAAATCGGGTAGCCTTCTAGTTATCAATAGTTTAGCCGCGGGTGTTCAGGATTCCTTAAGAATTTCCCCGCACCACCCCGCGGCCCTGGCAATGCCGAAGACCGCGCCGGCCAGAACGTCTGCCGTGCCATCCGGGTGGACCAGGAAGGAAGCAGGCTTGCCCGCCGCACGGCAAAGCGCCAGCCCCCCGGCGCAGTCCCACAGGCCGCCGACGCGCGGCTCGATATAGCCCCCAAGCCGCCCGGTCGCGACCAGCATCAGCGAAAGCGCGCAGGAGCCGAATAGCCGGGGAGCATGCCCGGCGGCTTCGATGGCGGTCTCGACGGCGTGGCGGTCAGCGGCGGGCCAGCGCGGGTTGCGACCGATGCCGATGCAGGGGTGATCCGCGGTGCGGGAACCCAAGGCAAGGCCGGTTTCTACGATCGGGCCAGCCACCTCTCCCACGGCCATCAAACCCAGAGCAGGCGCGAAGACGCCGCCCGCGACGGGTCGCCCCTGATCCATCAGCCCAAGCGAAATGGTCCAGAATGGCAGGCCCGACAGAAAGTTCGCGGTGCCGTCAATCGGATCGACCGCCCAGAACCGGCCATCGGCGGCGCCCCCCATTTCCTCGCCGAGGATACCGTCGCCAGGGAAATGTCGGGTCAGAAGCCGCCGGAGGGTCATCTCGACAGCCCGGTCTGCATCCGAGACGAAATCACCCGGCGACTTCGCGGATACGACCCGCTGATCAAGAGTGTCGTAAAGGCCCAGCGCCTGAGCGCCAGCCTCGGTCAGGATGTGCGAGAGGGTATCAAGCATCGCCCGACCATAGGCAGGGCGTCGCGCGCCGGATAGTCGAAATGCTGACCGTTGGCGGCCGCCCTCCGGCCATGTGGCGATGCGCCGGGAGGGGCGGTGGCTTTGCGCCAACGGCATATAAAGTGCCGCAATGCAGGCATCCGGGGTCCGCCCTGCCCTATTGCCGGGCATCCGGCAGACCGACTGGCCCGATGGCTGCGCGTGCCGCTTGTGCCGAATCGGGAAAGAGTTTTACCTCTTGGTAAAAATCGGACAGCAACATGGGGATGGGAAAGACAATGACCACGGGAACCTTCACGGTATCGCGGCGCGGGCTGCTTCTGGGCGGTGTGGCCGCGACGGCGGCGGCGAACCTGCCTTTGGCGGCATGGGCGCAAGAGCCGATCAAGATGGCGGGCATCTATACGGTGCCGGTCGAACAGCAGTGGGTCAGCCGCATCCACATCGCCGCCGAGGCGCTGAAGGCTGCGGGCACGGTGGACTACACCTACACCGAGAACGTCGCCAACACCGACTACCCCCGCGTGATGCGAGAATACTGCGAGGCGGGCGTCAAGCTGATCGTGGGCGAGATCTTCGGAGCCGAGGCCGAGGCGCGCGAAGTTGCAGCGGAATACCCGGACGTGGCCTTCCTGATGGGGTCCTCCTTCATGCCCGACGCGGCGGCGAACCCGAACCTTGCGGTCTTCGACAACTACATCCAGGACGCGGCCTACCTGTCCGGCATCGTCGCGGGCGGCATGACGGCAGGCAACATCGGCATGGTCGGCGGCTTCCCGATCCCCGAGGTAAACCGTCTGATGCATGCCTTCATGGCCGGCGTGCGCGAGGTGAAACCGGATGCGAAGTTCCAGGTCAGCTTCATCGGGTCGTGGTTCGATCCGCCGAAGGCCAAGGAGACGGCATTCGCGATGATCGACGGTGGGGCGGACCTCCTTTACGCCGAACGCTTCGGCGTCAGCGATGCGGCCAAGGAACGCGGAGGGCTCGCGATCGGCAACGTGATCGACACGCAAGCCGATTATCCCGACACGGTGGTCACGTCCGCGCTGTGGCACTTTGAGCCGACGCTGAACGCAGCGGTCGCGGCCATTCAGGGCGGGACTTTCAAGGCCGACAACTACGGGGTCTATTCCTACATGAACGTCGGGGGCTGCTCGCTGGCGCCTTTGGGCACGTTCGAGGGCAAGGTCCCGGCCGAGGTCATGGCGCTGGTCGCCGAGAAGGAAGCCGCGATCAAGGACGGCAGCTTTACCGTGGCCATCGACGACAGCGAACCTGCGTCGTCGTGACCCTTGGGAAGGAGGAGGCGGAGGTTGTCCTCCGCCTCGACCGCATTTCCAAGCGGTTCGGCGCGCTGAAGGCCAACAATGCGGTGTCCTTGACATTGCGGCGCGGCGAAGTCGTGGCTCTGCTCGGGGAAAACGGGGCTGGCAAGACCACGCTGATGAACATCCTGTTCGGCCATTATGTGGCCGACGAGGGTGTGGTCGAGGTGTTCGGCCAGCCCTTGCCCCCCGGCAACCCGCGTGCGGCGCTGTCGGCCGGGGTGGGCATGGTGCACCAGCATTTCACCCTGGCGGGCAATCTCACGGTGCTGGACAACATACGTCTGGGGACCGAGGGGCTGTGGTCTCCCAGCGTCTCGGGCGCACGGGCGAAGGTGGAGCAGCTTTCACGCGACTTCGGCCTGGCGGTGCATCCCGATGCGAAGGTCGGTCGCCTGTCGGTCGGGGAACGCCAGCGGGTCGAGATCCTAAAGGCGCTTTACCGCAACGCCCGCATCCTGATCCTGGACGAACCAACAGCGGTCCTGACCCCGCAAGAGGCCGAGGCGCTGTTTGCCACCCTGCGCAAAGCCACGGCACTAGGGCTTTCGGTAATCTTCATCAGCCACAAGCTGCATGAGGTGATGGCGATTGCCGACCGTTGCGTCGTGCTGCGGCATGGCCGCGTCGTGGGCGAGGTCGACACCCATGCAACTGATCGGGGCGCGCTGGCGGCGCTGATGGTCGGCGGAGAGCTGTCGCTGCCCCGGGCCGAAGCGCGGGCCCCCGGCGCGGTGCTGATGAAGCTGGACCGGGTGTCGACGCCGGACCGCGGTGCGGCCCCGGGGCTGAAGGCGGTCACGCTGGACCTGCGGGCCGGGCAGATCACGGGCCTTGCGGGCGTGTCGGGCAACGGGCAGGCCGCGCTGGCAGAAATCCTGGGCGGGTTGTCGGTGCCGTCGTCGGGGCAGATCGTGCTGGGCGATCACCCGGTGGCCGGCTGGTCGCCGGGCGAGGCCTTGGCGCGGGGGGTCGCTCGGATCCCCGAAGACCGGCACCACCAGGGCAGCATCGCCGATTTCGACCTGACCGAGAACGCGGTGCTGGAGGGCTACCGGACGCGCTTTTCCCACCGGGGCTGGATGAACTGGCGCGCGGCGCGGGAGTTTGCCGAAGGCATCATCAAGGGTTACGACGTGCGGTGTCCGGGGCCGGAGACACGGATACGGCTTCTGTCCGGCGGAAACATGCAAAAGCTGATCCTGGGGCGGGCGATGGCCCCCGGCCCTCGGGTTATCCTGGCGAACCAGCCGGTCCGGGGCCTGGACGTGGGCGCGATCGCCTATGTGCAAAGCCAGCTTATCGCGGCGCGGGACCGGGGGGCGACGGTGCTTCTGATCTCGGAAGATCTGGACGAAATCATGGGGTTGTCGGATGTCATTCATGTGATGTCTCAAGGTCGCCTATCGCCCGCGTTCGCGCGCGGGACGATGACGGCGGCGGAATTGGGGTTGTGGATGGCCGGGCAAAGGTTCGGGGAAGCAGATGCGGCTTGAACCGATCGCCAATCCCTCGGCCGCGCGGCAGTTGGGCCTGCCGGCGCTGGCGTTGGTGGCCACGCTGGGGGTCGCCATGCTACTGGCGCTGATCGCGGGGGCAAACCCCCTTGCGGTGCTGGGCCAGATCGCGACGGGCGCGCTGGGGTCGAAACTGGCGGTGCTGGAGACGCTGAACCGGGCCACGCCGCTGATCTTCACGGGGCTGGCCGTGGCTGTGGCCTTCCGCGCAAAGCTTTGGAACATCGGGGCCGAGGCGCAGCTTTATGCCGGGGCGATCATGGCGGTCGTGCTGGGGACCGGAGCACTGGGAAGCCCCTGGGTCCTGCCGCTCTCCGCGCTGGCCGCAATGCTGGCGGGGGCGGCGCTGCTGCTGGGCCCCGTCCTTCTGAAGACGCGGCTGGGGGTGGACGAGGTCGTCACCACCCTCCTGCTCAACTTCATCATGATCCTGTTCGTCAGCTATCTGCTGGAAGGTCCGATGAAGGACCCGATGGGGATGGGCTGGCCGAAGTCGACGCCGCTGATCCCCGAGGCCCGCCTGCCCCGCCTTGTCGAGGGGTTGCGGCTGCACTGGGGCTTTGCCCTGGCCATCCTTGCAGCAATCATCGTCTGGGTGATCCAGACCCGCACGACCCTGGGTTTCGAAATCCGGGCCGTGGGGCAGAACCCCGAGGCGGCGCGGTTCGCGGGGATGCCGGTTAATGCGGTGCTGGTGAAGACGGCGCTTCTGTCGGGGGGCCTTGCGGCGCTGGCGGGGTGGTCCGAAGTCGCCGGGCTGAAGGGTCATCTGTCATCCGACCTGTCGCCGGGGTTCGGCTATACCGGGATCATCGTCGCGATGCTGGCGCTTCTCCATCCTTTGGGAGTGGTCGTCACCGCGATCTTCGTGGCGGGGATCTTCGTGGGGTCCGACGCGATGAGCCGGGCGGCGGGGGTGCCGACCTATATCGCCGACATGCTGATGGCGACGGCGCTTCTCTTCATGGTGCTGGCGATCCTTCTGTCAAAGGTCCGGGTGGTGCGGGGATGAACGAGATCATCGACATCCTCATATCGGCCAGCTTCTGGGCGGCGGTGATCCGCATCGCCTCGCCCCTGATCCTGGCGACGATGGGGGAGCTTATCTGCGAACGGGCCGGGGTGCTCAACCTGGGGATCGAGGGGATCATGGTCATCGGGGCCTTCACCGGCTGGATGGCGGTCTACCAGGGGATGCCCTTGTGGGGTGGGGTCGCGGTGGCGATGGGCGCGGGAATGCTGTTCGGGCTGCTCCATTCCACCCTGACGGTGCCGTTCGGGCTGTCTCAGCACGTCGTCGGACTGGGCGTCACGCTGTTTGCCACCGCCTCGGCCTCCTTCGCCTATCGGCTGATGCTCCCCGAAGTGACCAGCCCGCCGAAGATCGAGCCATTTCAGCCGCTGGACATTCCGCTGCTCAGCGACCTTCCCTGGCTGGGCGAGGCGATCTTCTCGCAGACGGCGCTGACATGGGCGGCCTTTGCCGTGGCCGGGATCGTCGCCTTCACGCTTTACCGCACCCCGCTTGGCCTTGCGGTGCGGGCGGTGGGGGAAAACCCGGCGGCGGTGGAGGCGCAGGGGCTTTCGGTGACCGGCCTGCGGATGGGTGCGGTGATCATGGGCTCGGGGCTGATGGCCGTCGGGGGCGCGTTCCTGACGCTGTCGGCGTTTTCCAGCTTCTTTTTCGAGATGGTCAACGGCCGCGGCTGGATCTGCATTGCCCTCGTCGTCTTCGGAGCCTGGAAACCGGGCAAGGCGGTGCTGGGGGCGATCCTGTTTGCAGCCTTCGACGCGCTGCAGATCCGGTTGCAGCAGACGGAACTGGGGGCTGTCCTGCCCTACCAGTTGTTCCTCGCCCTGCCCTTCATCCTGTCCATCCTGGCGCTGATCCTGATGTCGCGCCGGGCCGAGGTGCCTGCCTCGCTGATGGTGCCTTACAACAAGGGGGAACGCTGACATGTTCGATCTTCTGGTCAAGGGCGGCACCCTCCCGGACGGGGCGGTGGCCGACATCGGCATCACCGGCGACCGGATCGCCGCCGTGGGCAGGCTGGACGCCGAAGCGGCCAAGGTGATCGACGCGACCGGGGATCTGGTGTCGCCGCCCTTCGTCGACCCGCATTTTCATATGGATGCGACGCTGAGCTTCGGTTTGCCGCGCGTTAATGCGTCCGGCACGCTTCTGGAAGGAATCAGCCTCTGGGGCGAGCTGCGCGACATCGCCACGGTGGAGGAACTCGTCGACCGGGCTGTCACCTATTGCGACTGGGCGGTCAGCATGGGCCTTCTGGCGATCCGGACGCACGTGGACACCACCCCCGACCACCTCCGCGGGGTCGAGGCGATGCTGGAGGTCAAGCGGCGCGTGGCCCCCTACCTAGACCTGCAACTGGTGGCCTTCCCGCAGGACGGACTTTACCGCACGAAGACCGGGCGCCAGAACGTCCTGCGCGCACTGGACATGGGCGTCGACGTCGTGGGCGGCATCCCGCATTTCGAACGCACGATGGAGGAAGGCGCCGAGTCGCTGCGCGACCTTGGCCGCATGGCGGCTGAACGCGGTCTGATGTGGGACGTCCATTGCGACGAGACCGACGACCCGATGAGCCGCCATGTGGAAACAATGGCGCGTGAGGTGACGCGTCATGGTCTGGGTGGCAGGGCTGCGGGCAGCCACCTCACCAGCATGCATTCGATGGACAACTACTATGTCTCGAAACTGCTGCCGCTGATCGCGGAAGCGGGCATGACCGCAATTCCCAACCCCTTGATCAACATCACGCTTCAGGGCCGCCACGACACTTACCCCAAGCGTCGCGGCCTGACGCGGGTCAAGGAAATGCAGGCGATGGGCATCTCGGTCGGCTGGGGGCAGGACTGCGTGCTGGACCCCTGGTACAGCCTGGGCACCGCGGACATGCTGGACGTGGCCTTCATGGGGCTGCACGTCGCGCAGATGACCCATCCCGCGGAAATGGCTCGCTGTTTCACGATGGTCACTGAAACCAATGCCAGGATCATGAACCTGCCGGACTACGGCTTGCGCCCAGGGTGCCTTGCCAGCCTTGTGGTCCTGGACGCGGGTTCGCCGACCGAGGCTTTGCGCCTGCGGCCGGATCGTCTTGCGGTTGTGTCCAAAGGCAAGCTTGTCGCGGAGCGCCGCCGCAATGACGCCCGACTTTCCTTGGCCGGACGCCCGCAAAGCGTGCGCCGACGACTCCCCGGCCCCGGCTGACCTCCAGGCGATTCGGCGGCGCTGCCTTCCCGCAGGCACCCGGTTTCGCTGGAAGTTTTCCGCCGCGCCCTGAAATCGGGCACAGCCCCGCTGCAATGCGGTCTGACGCCGCTCTCGCAGTGGTTGTGGCGGCCCGACCTTCAAATCTCCTCTTGATCGCCCCATTTTCGCCCTCATCCACAACCATCACGGAAGCTGAGGATTGGTGCGTTTGTGTGGACGATAGTCCTTGCGGTGCAGGGCAGTCCGCCGAGCGTGCCGTCAGGCATTGGCAAAAGCCGATTGGACGTCGCACCAGGGCTGGAAGGGTGAACGACATGGCGCAGCAGAAGGTGGCCGAACCCGTGGAAGAGGCCGACGACCTCATCGACGAACTGCAGCCGGGCGCGAAGCTGCTCAAGGGCCAGTACACCATCACCCGCTACATCAACAGCGGCGGCTTCGGCATCACCTATCTGGCCAAGGACAGCCTCGACCGCGACGTGGTGATCAAGGAATGTTTCCCCTCGTCCGTCTGCCGCCGGTCGAAGGTGGTCGTCGCCGCCCGATCGCGGGCGCATACCGCCGAACTGCGGTCGATCGTCCAGCTTTTCGTGCGCGAGGCGCGGAACCTGGCAAAGATCGTGCATCCGAACATCGTGGCAGTCCACCAGGTCTTCGAAGACAATGGCACCGCCTATATGGCGATCGACTTCATCGACGGCCTTGATCTTCAGCAGATCATCGACGGCGAAGGCGAAATGCTGAAGCCGGATCACATCGTGCGGATCACCGACAAGCTTTTGACGGCGGTCGGTTTCATCCATGACCACGATATGCTGCACCGCGACATCTCGCCGGACAACATCCTGGTCAACAAGGCCGGTGAGCCGATCCTGATCGACTTCGGCGCGGCGCGGGAACATGCCTCGAAGACGACGCGCGCGATGTCCGCCTTGCGCGTGGTGAAGGACGGCTATTCGCCGCAGGAATTCTACATCGCCGGGTCGGAACAGGGTCCGTGGAGCGACCTTTATGCGCTGGGGGCGACCCTTTACCACCTGATCTCGGGCGAGGCGCCGGTCAACGGACAGGCCAGGCTTGCCGCCCTCGCCGAAGAGCGGCCCGATCCCTATCTGCCGCTGACCGGCCGCTTTGCGGGATATCCGCCGGGCTATCTGGAAGCGATCGACTGCGCGATGAGCGCCTTGCCGAAACAGCGGTTGCAGACCGCTGCGGACTGGCTCGCGATGTATCACAAGGCCCCCGGAGCCGCCGGGTCGGTCGACGACGCGGTGCACCGTCTGGTGAACGAGTTCCGCAGCGAAGCGGATGCACCCGCCGCGGCTCCATTGGCGAAGGCGGCATCGCGGCAGCCCGAACCGGAGGCTGCCTCCCCCGCATCACGCGGTCGCAGCCCGGTGCAGTTGGTGGCCGGTGTTGCGGTGGCCCTGATCGTGGTGGCTGGCGGCTACCTGATGCTGGGTCAACCCAAGGCCGCCGACACGGCGTCCGGCGCGACTGCCGGAACCGATGCGCGGGCGACAGAACCCGTTACGGTCAACGCCGGACTGATTGCCCCGGAACCGGTTTCGGCGGCTTCGGTCGCCGCGGCATCCCAGCCGGAACCGGCAGAGCCCGAGACGGCTGCCCTGCCAACCACAGCCACACCGGAACCAGTCGCCGAAACCGTCGAGGTCGCCGCAGCCGCCCCAGTCGCTGATGACGCGCAGGCAGAAGTTCCCGCCGAAACCGTCGACGTCGCGGCCGCTGTGCCCGCCGTCGTCGAATCTGAGACAGAAGCCGCTGTCGCCGTCGAACCTGTGGTCGAGGCCAGCGCGGCGCCCGAAACCGTCGCAGCACCCGAGGTGGAAACTGCCGTCACCGAAACGGCGGTCGCCGATCCTGTTGCCGAAGCAGCTGCCGCAGGACCCAAACCTGCCGCGAACCAGGTCGCCTTCGCGGTCTGGGACGTCGCGATGCCCTTCAGCTACGACGACCGCATGATCGATGGCCGCCGCGTTGCCGTGGTGACGCGGTTCCAGGCCGGAGTGGATGTCCAGGCCGCAGGCGACTGGCTGGCACCCGGCGTGGCGATCCATTCGGTCAACGGCATGACGGTCGAATCCGCCGGCTCGCTGACGGTCGCGGTGATGAACGCGATGGCGGTCGATCCCGACGGTCGGGCCCGCGTCGTCGTCGAGTTCAGCGACACCGCGCGGCAAGTGAAGACCGGCCTTCTGACGGTCGATGCAGTCCGGCTGATCACCCTGCAGAACGGCCTGACGGTCCGGGTGCTGGTGGTCGACGGGGCCTGGAAGACCGAGGTGACCGCCGTGGCGCGACCCGAGACGACCACGCTTCAGCCGGGGGACACGCTGTTCCGCGACAAGACCACAGCGACGCCGCTGGATGCGGCCACTTCGCTGGAGAAGATCCTTGCCGCACTGGTCGAACAGGGCGTGGCCACAACCGAATTCTCGATCATCCGCGACACCAAGGTCGCCGCGGCGACGCTTCAGCTTGCGAAGGACGGCCAATGATGGCGTCGCAAGCCGTCCGGAAAAAGCGTCCCGGAACCGATCCGGCTTTGGTCATCTCCGATGCGTCGGTCCGGGCGGCGACGGCAACGCCTCTTGACCCGCTGATAGCCGTCCTGGCCCGCGCGGCAGAACGGTCCGGCCCGGCGCAGCCACCTGACCCGCACCAGACCGCATCGGGCTGAGCGTTCCGCCCGGACACCGAACAGCAATCGACCCCCGGCTTGCGGGGAGGGCGGCACCGCCAGCCCCCACCTACCGGACAAAGGAGCAGAGAGATGGCATTTGCGCGGACCTTCACCTTCGGCTGCACCGCGGTTCTTCTGACCAGCGCCGCGGCAATGGCGCAGGACGCCTGCTCGACCTACACGGTTGCCGTCGGGGACAACCTGCGCTTCATCGCCCGGTCTGCCTATGGCGACGCCGACCTTTACCGCGTGATCTACGAGGCGAATGCCGCGACCATCGGTGCGAAAGCGGACCTGATCGAGATCGGCACCGCTCTGGTCATCCCCTGCGACCCGAACGATCCGACCGCGCCGCTTGACCCAGCGCCAGCAGCGGCCGAAGCCCCCGAGGCCGAGCCCTCCGAGCCCGTTGCATCCGAGACCGCGGCCGCCGCAACGCCCGAGCCGGAAGTGGTGACCCCAGTCGCCGCCACACCGGATCCTGTCGCGGCCCCGGCCAAGCCGATCTCCTTCGTCACCGGCAACGGTTACGCCCCCTTCGCCGACGAGATGCTCCCCGGCGGCGGGATGATGACGCAGCTTGCCGAGATGGCGGTCTTCCGAGCCGATCCGGCGATTCCCTACACGCTGACCTTCATCAACGACTGGCAGGCGCACATCGACGCGCTGCTGCCGTCGGGCGCCTATGACCTGAGCTTTCCCTGGATCCGTCCCGACTGCGAAGCGCCGGAAACCCTGTCTCCGGGCGACCAGACGCGCTGCAACGATTTTGTCTTCTCGGGGCCGTTCTACGAAATCGTCGACGGCTTCTTTGCGCTCCGCGACAGCGGGCTGGGCGTCGTCACAGATTATGCCGAGTTCGGCGGCAAGCGCATCTGCCGTCCCGAGGGCTATACCACCGGCGTCCTGGAGGCGGCGGGGCTGACCGCCTCGACCGTGACCCTGGTTCGTGCCGCGATGGCGACGGACTGCTTCAAGGCATTGGCCGCAGGCGAAGTCGACCTGGTCGCCATCGACGCCGAAGCCGGCGATGCCGCTGTCGCCAAACTGGGTCTGACCGCCCGCGTCGAGCAGAACCCACATCTGGCAACCCTGCTCAGCCTGCATGTCATCGCCCACAAGTCGAACCCCCGCGCCGTGGACATGATCGGTCAGCTCGATGCCGGGCTGATCGAGATGTACCAGTCCGGCGAATGGTACGAGATCGTGTCGACGGCCCTGGCCGAGGACGATGAGCCGCAGGAGTAGCGTTTCCATGCTGGCAACAAACCTGCGTCAGTCCGCCCCGGTTTCCCACGTGCTTTCGGCGCTGATGTCCTGCTGTTTAGGACGTCTGACCGAGGGATCGGCCGCGCTGTTCCGGGGTGCCACAGCCCAGCGGCACGGGAACCGGATTGACCACCGCTTCGCCACATTCGTGCCATCACTACAACCATATGGTGCGCCAAAGCTCGTATTGTTTCGGTATCTGCTGGTTTCTTGCAGCCTATACAGCCTTCAGAAGGATACTCACCCATGAGAACCGCAAAGAAAGTACAGAGGCTGACCGTCGTGGCGGCGACCCTGATCGCGCTGCCCGTGATCGCCTCGGCCCAGGAAGCTTGCACCACCTATACTGTCAAGGACGGCGACACACTGGGCTCGATCGCCCAGGCCGCTTACGGCACTTTCGACTACCAGATGATCTTCAACGCCAACCGCGACGCGCTGGCGGCGAACCCGGCCAGCCTGCCCGCAGGTCTGCAGCTTATCCTGCCTTGCGAAGACGGCCGCCTGACCCCTGATCAGGAGCTCAGCACGATCATCGAGACCGAGACGCAAGAGCAGGAAGCCACCCGCACCAAGTCCAACGTCTATGAACCGCCGCTGAAGTTCGTCACCTCGAACAACTGGATGCCGTTCACCGATGAATCGCTGACCGGCGGCGGCATCTTCACCCGCATGGCCACCACCGCGATGCAGCGTGGCGGGAATGACCGCGGATACGAAGTGTCCTACGTCGACGACTGGATGGCCCATATCGACACGCTGCTGCCCTCGGGCGCCTTCGACGTCTCGATCGCCTGGGAAGCCCCCGATTGTTCCAAGCTGGACATGCTGGGCGAGTTCTCGGCCCGCATGTGCACCGAATTCGACTTCTCGCTGCCGATCTACGAGGCGGCCTATACCTTCAACACGCTGCCGGACAGCAAGTACGCCAACGCGCGGTCCTTCGAAGACTATTCCGGCGCAAAGATCTGCCGTCCCGAAGCCTGGCCGCTGGGCGACCTTGAGGTTCAGGGTCTGGTGCCGCCGGTCGTGGAATTCGTCCAGCCGAAGAGCCCGCTGGAATGCGCCGAAAAGCTGATGGCGGGCGAGGTCGACGTCTACTCGATCGAAACCGAAACCTCGGTGGCGAACTTCACCGAACTGGACGTGGTCGACAAGGTCTCCACCAACCCGGCGCTGGCGACGTTCATCTCGTACCACTTCCTGACCTCGAAGAGCAATCCGCGTGGCCGGGTCTACATCGCCATGCTGAACCGCGGCATCACCGAGATGCGGGAATCCGGCGAATGGTACGACATCGTGGCCACCGGCCTTGATGAACACAACAAGCTGAAGCAGCAGTAGCCCCCACTGTCGTCAGCTTGCAGGAAGCCCCACGCCGCCCCCGGCGCGGGGCTTTCGCTTTGGCTTCTTGGTCCGCTGATTAGCCACTTGGAACATTTATTCCGTGTGCTATGGTGACCCCGAGCAGCATTAAAGGCACGTGATGCCCAAGGGCGAGCCCCGTTTCGAGTCGCACGAACCTCCGCCGACGGTCGAGGCGTTCCGTGAGCGTCTTATGGCCGTGAACGGCCAGCTTCCCCGCCGCCTGCAGCAATGTGCCGACCATGTCGCAACACATCTGGACCGGATTGCACTGTCGACCGTGGCGCAGGTGGCCGAAGGGGCTGGCGTACCGCCGTCTGCCGTGATGCGGTTTTGCCAGATCATGGGCTTTTCCGGCTTTGCCGAGATGCAGCGCCTGTTCCGCGACGCCCTGTCCCGCGCCGCGCCGGACTACGCGACACGTCTTGCCAATCTGAAAGCCGGTGGCGCCGGACAGCCCGCGACACTGGTGGCCGAGTTCGTGGAAGCCGGTCGTCAATCGATGGAAGCCCTGGCGCGCGATCTGAACGAAACAGCCTTGAATCAGGCGGTTACCACACTTGCCCAAGCGCGGACGATCCATCTTGCGGGCTTTCGTCGGTCCTTTCCCGTTGCCTCCTACCTGGCCTATGTCTTTGACAAGCTGGGGGTCCCTGCCGTGTTGCACGACGGGGTTGCAGGTCTTGGCCATCGCTCGACGCTGCAGCCGGGGGATGCCTTGCTGGCGATCACCTTCGCCCCCTACTCCGAAGAAACCCTGGCCTTGGCCGCGCAGGCCCGAGACCGCGGCATTCCTGTCGTGGCCCTGACCGACCCGCCGGCCAGCCAGATTTCCGGGCTCGCCGACACCATCCTGACGGTGACCGAAATCGACTTCGGAGCCTTCCGGTCACTGTCCGCGGTGATTGCCCTGGCGCTCTCTCTGGCAGTCGCAGTGGCCGCGCGGCGGGAAAGTTAGCCCTTTCCCGACCGGACCAAATGGAATAAACGTTCCATACGCCTGACCGAGTCGGCGATCCGGAGCACAGCCATGTCCGCACCCAAACCACTTGACGTCATAACCATCGGCCGATCCTCGGTCGACCTCTACGGCGCCCAGGTCGGCGGCCGGCTGGAGGACATGGGCTCGTTCCAGAAATACATCGGCGGCTCGCCCACCAACATGGCCGCTGGCACCGCGCGGCTGGGGCTGCGCTCGGCGCTGATCACCCGGGTCGGCAATGAACACATGGGCCGTTTCATCTGCGAGGAACTCGCCAGGGAAGGCGTCGATGTCCGCGGCGTGAAAACCGACCCCGAGCGGCTGACCGCGCTGGTCCTTCTGGGCATCCGCGACGACAAGCAGTTCCCCCTGATCTTCTACCGGGAAAACTGCGCCGACATGGCGTTGTGTGAAGACGACATCGACGAGGGTTTCATCGCCGAGGCCCGGTCGGTGGTCGCCACCGGTACGCACCTGTCCAACACGCGCACCGAGGCCGCCGTCCTGAAGGCCCTCACCCTCGCGCGCAAGCACGGGCTGCAGACCGCGCTCGACATCGACTACCGCCCGAACCTTTGGGGGCTGGCGGGGCACGGCGACGGCGAAAGCCGGTTCATCGAGTCCGCCAAGGTCACGGCCAAGCTGCAATCGACGCTGCATTACTTCGACCTGATCGTGGGCACCGAGGAAGAATTCCACATCGCCGGCGGCACGACCGACACCATCGCCGCGCTGCGCGCCGTGCGGGCCGTGTCGAACGCCACCCTTGTCTGCAAACGCGGCCCGATGGGTGCCGTCGCCTTCACCGGCGCGGTCCCTGACAGCCTGGACGACGGCGAATCCGGCCCCGGTTTCCCGATCGAGGTCTTCAACGTCCTTGGTGCAGGCGACGGCTTCATGTCGGGCCTCCTCAAAGGCTGGCTCGACGGGGAACCTTGGCCCACCGCGCTGAAATACGCCAACGCCTGCGGGGCCTTCGCTGTTTCCCGCCACGGCTGCACCCCGGCCTACCCGTCCTGGGAGGAGCTGCAGTTCTTCCTGAAGCGCGGCGTCGTGGAAAAGGCCCTGCGCAAGGACGCCGCGCTGGAACAGGTCCACTGGGCCACCAACCGCCACCGCGACCTCAGCACCATGCGGGTCTTCGCCTTCGACCACCGGATGCAGTTGGAGCAGATGGAGGGTGCAACCCCCGCAAGGATCGGCGCGTTCAAGGAGCTTTGCCTGAAGGCCGCGTTGCAGGTGGCGAATGGCCAGCCCGGCTACGGCGTCCTTTGCGACAGCCGCCTTGGCCGCGACGCGCTTTTCCAGGCGGCCGGCTCCGGTCTCTGGATCGGGCGACCCGTGGAATGGCCCGGCTCGCGCCCCCTGACGCTGGAACCGGAAATTGGTCCGGACTTCGGTGGCTTGCAGGAATGGCCGCTGGAACACGTGGTCAAGGTCCTGTGCTTCTACCACCCCGACGACGACGCCGCGACGAAAGCCGCGCAAGAGGAAACTGTCCTGCGCCTCTTCCACGCCTGCCGCCGCAACCGGCTGGAGATGCTGCTGGAGGTCATCCCGTCCAAGGTCGGTCCGACCAATGACCAGACCTCGGCCCAGATCATCCAGCGCTTCTATGACCTTGGCGTCTACCCCGACTGGTGGAAGCTGGAACCCTTCACCACCGATGCCGCATGGCACGCCGCCTGCGCCGCGATCACGCGAAACGACCCGCATGTGCGCGGCATCGTGGTGCTGGGCCTCGACGCTTCCGAGGCCGACCTTTCGGCGTCGCTGGCCCTTGCGGCGAAGCATCCGCTGGTGAAAGGCTTCGCCATCGGCCGCACGATCTTTGGCGACGCGGCCCGCGCCTGGCTGAAGGGCGAGACGACCGATGACGCCGCCGTCCAGATGATGTCCGACCGTTACGCCCGCCTTGGCCAGCTTTGGGACAAGGTGCGCGAAGGAGCAACACAATGACCACGATCCGCCTGACCGCCGCCCAAGCCCTTGTCCGCTGGCTCTCTGTCCAGAAGGCCGAGGATGGTTCCCGTTTCATCGAAGGCGTCTGGGCGATCTTCGGCCACGGCAACGTTGCCGGTCTGGGTGAGGCGCTGCATGCCCACAAGGACGTGCTGCCCACCTACCGGGGTCAGAACGAGCAGACGATGGCCCATGCGGCGATTGCCTATGCCAAGTCCAGGCAGCGTCGCAACGCAATGGCTGTCACGTCCTCGATCGGGCCGGGCGCGACCAACATGGTGACGGCGGCGGCGCTGGCGCATGTCAACCGCCTACCGGTCCTGTTCATCCCCGGCGACGTCTTCGCCAACCGCGCCCCCGACCCGGTGTTGCAGCAGATCGAGGATTTCGACGACGCCACCGTCTCCGCCAACGACTGCTTCCGCCCCGTCGTGCGCTACTTCGACCGCATCAGCCGCCCCGAGCACATCCTCACCGCCCTGCCCCGAGCGCTGCGCGTGATGACAGACCCAGCGAACTGCGGCCCGGTCTGCCTCGCCTTCTGTCAGGACACCCAGGCCGAGGCCTACGACTACCCCGTCGAATTCTTCACCCCCCGCACCTGGTTCATTCGCCGCCCCGAGCCCGACCAGCGCGAGCTGGAGGCCGCCGTTGCCGCGATCAAGGCTGCGAAGACCCCGCTGATCGTGGCCGGTGGTGGGGTGCTTTATTCCGGCGCGGAACAGACGCTTCTGAACTTCGCCCGGACCCACAACATCCCGCTGGTGGAAACCCAGGCCGGGAAGGGCGCCGTCGACTGGGAGGAACCGTTGCACTTCGGCTCCCCCGGCGTCACCGGCACGGGTTGCGGCAATGCGCTGGCCGCGAAGGCCGACCTCGTGATTGGCGTCGGCACGCGGTTCCAGGACTTCACCACGGGTTCCTGGACTGTCTTCTCCAACCCCGACCGGACGCTTCTCTCGATCAACATCCACGGCTTCGACGCCCACAAACGCGCGGCACAACCGCTTGTTTCGGATGCAAAAGTCGCGCTGGAGAAGATCAGCGCCGCCCTCGGCCAGCATCGCTTCGCCGACCCCGACTTCGCCGCCCGCACGACGTGGTTCCAAACCACGGATACCCTGTTCGCCGCCCCCAAGACCAACGAGCTTCCGACCGACGCGCAGGTGATCGGCGCGGTCGACCGGAACGCCGGCAAGCAATCCCTCATCATGTGCGCGGCTGGCACCATGCCCGGCGCGCTGCATGTGTTGTGGCGGGCAGCACAGGGCGGGTACCACATGGAATACGGCTTTTCCTGCATGGGCTACGAGATTGCGGGCGCGATGGGCATCAAGCTGGCCCTGCCCGAGCGCGACGTGATCTGCATGATCGGCGACGGCAGCTACATGATGGCGAACTCCGAGCTTGCGACCGCGGTGATGATGGGCATCCCCTTCACCGTCGTCCTCACCGACAACCGCGGCTATGGGTGCATCAACCGCCTGCAGGCCGCCACCGGCGGCGCGCCTTTCAACAACCTCTTGCGCGACAGCTATCATGTGAACGAAGCCAACCTCGACTTCGTCGCGCATGCAGGCAGCATGGGAGCAAACGCTGTCAAGGTTGCGAACATTGCGGAACTGGAAGCCGAGATGCAGAAGGCCAGGACGGCGACGATCCCCACGGTGATCGTTATCGACACCGACCCGATGCCCGGCACCGGCGCAGGCGGCACCTGGTGGGACGTAGCCGTCCCCGAGGTCTCGGACCGGGCCGAAGTGAACGAGGCGCGCAAGGCATATGAAGCGGGCATCCGTGCCCAGTGGCTTCTCAACTGAGGACGAAGACATGAGCGTGAAGATCGGGATCTCTCCCATTTCCTGGCAAAACGACGACCTGCCGGACCTGACTGCCGCCTACACGATGGAGCAGGCCCTGCGCGAGGCGCGAGAGATCGGCTATACCGGCGTCGAGCGCGGGCGGCGGATGCCCTCGGACACCGAAGGTCTGCGGACCTACCTGACGGCCAACGGCCTGTCGCTGTGTGGCGGCTGGTGCTCGGGCAATCTTCTCGTCAACGACGTGAAGACCGAGATCGAAGCCGTGCGCCAGCAAGTCGAACAGTTCGCGGCCCTGAAGGCCCCCTGCATCGTCTACGCGGAATGCTCCAACACCGTGCAGGGTAACATCGTGGTGCCGGTGAACAACCGGCCGAAATTCTCGGCTGCCGACGTGCGGGCCTATGGGGCGAAGCTGTCGGAACTGGCGAAGTGGATGGCCGATCAGGGCGTGACTTTGGCCTACCACCACCACATGGGGTCGTTCATCGAAAGCGAAGACGACGTGAATGCGGTGATGGAAGGCTCCACTGCCGACGTGAAGCTCCTCTTCGACACCGGCCACCTTCTCTTCGGCGGGGCTGACGTGATGCGCGTCCTGAACACCTGGGCCGACCGGGTGCACCACGTCCACTTCAAGGACATCCGTCCCGAGGTCGTCGCAGATGTCCGCGCGAACAACCGCAGCTTCCTGGATGCCGTGATCGCCGGGGCCTTCACTGTGCCCGGCGACGGCTGCATCGACTTCCAGGCGGTCGCCGACAAGCTGAGGGCCATGGACTACGCGGGTTGGATCGTGGTCGAGGCGGAGCAAGACCCCGCCAAGGCCCCTCCCTATGAGTATTCCAAGCTTGGCTACGAGCATATCCTGAAGGTCTGCGCCCAAGCGGGCCTGACCATCGATCACTCCCGCCCCTCCTGAGGACAAGCCCATGCCCGACCTCCTCCGCCACCCGACCGGCACCCGCGGCAAGGTGCATGACATCACCGCCGAAAGCGCGGGCTGGGGTTATGTCGGCTTCAGTCTTTACCGGCTGGAACCGGGCGATGTGGCTGAGGAGGTGACCGGCGACCGCGAGGTGATCCTGGTTCTGGTGGAGGGCAAGGCCACGGTTCAGGCAGCCGGCAAAGACTGGGGCGAGATGGGCGCGCGGATGGACGTCTTCGAAAAGACCCCGCCGCATTGCCTGTACGTCCCGAACGGCAGCGCCTGGAAGGCCGTGGCGACCACGCCTTGCACGCTGGCGGTCTGCACCGCGCCGGGAAAGGGGAACCATGCCGCGCAAAAGCTGGGGCCGGAGGGGATCGAACTGACCCCGCGCGGCAAGGGGACCAACACCCGCTACGTCAACAACATCGCGATGGAGTTGCGGGATGTGGCCGACAGCCTTCTCGTGACCGAGGTATTCACTCCGGCGGGGCATTGGTCGTCCTATCCAAGCCACCGGCATGACGAGGACGACTTCCCGAACATGACCTACCTGGAAGAAACCTATTATATGCGGCTGAACCCCGGTCAGGGCTTCGGGATCCAGCGGGTCTATACCGAGGACGGGTCGCTGGACGAGACGATGGCGGTAAAAAGCCACGACGTCACGCTGGTCCCGAAGGGACACCATCCCTGCGGGGCCCCGTACGGGTATGAGATGTACTATCTGAACGTGATGGCCGGGCCGATCCGGAAGTGGCGGTTCAAGAATGATCCGGATCACGACTGGATCGCCCAGCGCGACGCTTGACGCCCACGCGTGGTGGCCTCGGAGGGGTAAACCTTTTCAAGGGGTTAGCCGCGGGCGTTTACGTTGGCTTAACTGTGTTGGCAGAAGCGGGGTCGACGGTTAGGCGTGGACGGCGGGCTTGCCGATGGCGCGGGCGCGTGGGCACTGATTGAAATAGCGCACTCAGCCACCAGTGGACCACGGCACTGTAATTCTGGCCTCGCTTCTCTCGGTCGGTGAGGGACGGGAGGTATGTTCCATAGCGGCTTCCTCTCGGTGCGAGCGGGGATGAGGACGCTTTCCAAAGGGAGGCGCGGTACCTGCGGCCGCCCCAATTCCCCCACCTCGAATGGTAGGCAGGTAGCAGGACCAGGACGCGATCTTTGGAACCGGCTTGCATTCCGTCCCCTCGAACCTTGGCACCCGGCCTGCAGGGGGGCTAGGCTGCCCGAAGTCGCTTTCGGGGGTTGCCTATGGTCGGACGACGTCTTTTGCCCAGCCTTGCGCTGGCACTTCTCATCACCCTGCCCGCCCGAGCCCAGGACCTGCCGGACCTGAAGCGTGGCGATGTGATCTTCCAGAACTCGCAGTCCGCGCAGTCGCTGGCGATCCTGCTGGCCACCGACAGCCCCTTTACCCATGTCGGCATCCTGGACTTCGACGCGGCGGGAAACCCGGTCGTGCTGGAGGCGGTGCGAACCACCCGCGCCACGCCGCTGCAGGATTGGGTGGCGCAGGGCAAGGACGGCGCGGTGGCGGTCTACCGGATGGAGGAATTGGGCAGCGACACCGCTCTGGCCGTGACCGAGGCCGCCCGCAGCCATCTGGGCAAGGGTTATGACCCCTATTTCTTCCAGTCCGAGGACACGATCTATTGCAGCGAACTGGTCCATATCGCCTTCCGCGACGGCGCGGGGGTTGCGCTTGGCCAGGTGCAGGCCCTGGGTGATCTGAACCTGGACAGCGCCGCAGTCCGGGCCTTGATCGCCGAACGCTGGCAATCGCACCCGGCCTGCAGCGACGGACAGGCGCAGGATGCGGAAAGCTGTCTGGCGCTGATCCGGGACGAGCCCCTGGTCACGCCCCAGGCTGTGGCCGAGGATGGGCGGCTGCGGCTGGTCTTTTCCAGTTTCGACGGCTGACCTTCGGCTTGGCCCACCCGGGGACTGCTCGTCGTGCGCCTGCGGCTTCTCCTCGTGGACTGGTGGGCTGCTCGTCGTGCCCCTGTGGTTTCTCCTCGCGGGGCGCGCGCGCGAACCGGTGCGCGTGCGAGGAGGAGACGAAGTCGAACGACGGGCCGCGCCTTTGCCTTGAAGCGCCCCCCCAGCTCGTCTAATCAAGGGCAAGCCCGAAGGAACCCCCAAGACATGCGCATCCTGATCACCAATGACGACGGCATCAACGCGCCGGGGCTTGAGGTTCTGACCGAGATCGCGACCGAGATCGCCGGTCCCGAGGGCGAGGTCTGGACCGTTGCCCCCGCCTTCGAGCAATCGGGCGTCGGGCACTGCATCAGCTACACCCATCCGATGATGATCGCCGAGCTGGGGCCGCGCCGCTTTGCCGCCGAAGGCTCGCCCGCCGACTGCGTGCTGGCGGCGATCTACGACGTGCTGGACGGCGCCAAGCCGGACCTGGTGCTGTCGGGCGTCAACCGGGGCAACAACGCCGCCGAGAACGTGCTTTACTCTGGCACCATCGGCGGGGCGATGGAGGCGGCGTTGCAAGGCGTGCCCGCAATCGCGATGTCGCAGTTCTTCGGGCCGGACAATGCCAAGCTGGCCGATCCGTTCGAAAGCGCCCGCGTCCACGGTGCCGCAGTTGTCCGCGCGCTGCTGGACAAGGGCATCTGGACCACGGGCGATTACCGCAGCTTCTACAACGTCAACTTCCCCCCGCTGCCCGCTTCGGCCACCAAGGGGATGATGGTCGCGGCCCAGGGCTTCCGCCGCGACACGGCCTTCAGCGTCGAGCCGCATATGTCGCCCTCGGGCAAGCGGTTCCTGTGGATCAAGGGCGGACACCAGCACACGCCCACCCTGCCCGGCAGCGATGCGGCGGTGAACCTGGACGGCTATATCTCGATCACGCCGATGCGCGCCGACCTGACGGCGCATGACCTCCTCGCCGATCTGCAGGCGAGCCTGGCATGACCGAAGGGCCGGAGGATCAACCGACCTCCGAGCTTGCCGAACGCAAGATGCGCTTTCTCTTTGCCCTCCGTTCCCGCGGCGTGACCGACACTCGGGTCCTGACCGCGATGGAAAAGATCGACCGGGGTCTTTTCGTGCGCGGCACCTTTGCCGACCGCGCCTATGAGGACATGCCGCTGCCCATCGCCTGCGGCCAGACGATCAGCCAGCCCTCGGTGGTGGGGCTGATGACCCAGGCACTGAAGGTGAACCCGCGCGACACGGTGCTGGAGGTGGGCACCGGATCGGGCTACCAGGCCGCGATCCTGTCGCAGCTGGCGCGGCGGGTCTACACGGTGGACCGCTACCGCCGCCTGACGCGGGAGGCGGGGGAGTTGTTCCGCCAGCTCAACCTGGTGAACATCACCACGATCACCGCCGACGGCTCGCACGGGTTGCCGGACCAGGCCCCCTTCGACCGGATCCTGGTGACGGCGGCGGCAGAGGACCCTCCCGGCCCGCTTCTGGAGCAGCTGAAGCCGGGCGGGATCATGGTCGTCCCGGTGGGTCAGTCCGACGCGGTGCAGGCCTTGATCAAGGTCACGCGCACCCAAAGCGGTTTTGATTACGAAGAACTTCGCCCAGTGCGATTTGTCCCACTGGTCGAAGGGATCGGCTCCGAGTAGACTGCGCGTCAGAAACCGGGCCAACCCGGACAGGCGATCATCAGGCGGGACGACATGGCAACATCGGGCAGACTTCGCGCAACCCTGGTCATGGGCGCAAGCGCGCTGGCACTGGCAGGCTGCATGGACACCGGCAACCTTGACTGGGACCTGCGGTCCGGTCGGGGCGACACGTCCGAGGCCGCGCGACAGGCGACGGCTGCGGCGCCGCTGCCGGATGGCAACGGGATCATCTCCTACCCGGATTACCAGATGGCCACGGCCCAGCGCGGCGAGAGCGTCGCCAGCATGGCGGGCCGCCTGGGCATGAACCCCGAAGACCTGGCGCGCACCAATGCGCTGCGCCCGACCGATACGCTGCGCGAGGGCGAGATGCTGCTTTTGCCGAAGCGCGTCGCGGCCGCGCCGCAGCCTGCGGTCATCGGTGGTGCGGCCCTGCCGTCGGGCGGGGGCGTGGACATCACCTCGATCGCGACCACGGCGCTGGACGAGGCGGGACCGACGCCGGTGGCAAGCTCTCCGGTCGCGTCGAAGCCGGTGTCGGGCCAGCCCCTGACCCACCGTGTCGCACGGGGCGAGACGGCGTTCACCATCGCGCGGACCTACAACGTCTCGGCCAAGGCGCTCGCGGACTGGAACCAGCTTGGCTCGGACATGGCCGTGCGCGAGGGCCAGACGCTGATCATCCCGATCGCCACGGCTGCCGCGCCCGATCCGGAGCCGGTCCCGACCGCGCCCGGCGCAGGCTCGCCCACGCCCGAGCCGCCCTCGGCCAAGAAGCCCTTGCCGGACGAGGCGGTCGAGCCTGCGGCGGCCAAACCGAAGGCAACGCCGCCCTCGCCCGATCTTGGGGCTGAAAAGACCACGTCGACGAAGATGGTGATGCCGGTGTCGGGCAAGATCATTCGCGGCTACGACGCGAAGAAGAACCAGGGCATCGACATCGCCGCCGCTGCGGGAAGTTCGGTGAAAGCCGCCGATGCCGGGACGGTGACGGTGCTTTCGGCCGACACCAACGGCAAGGGGATCGTCATCATCCGCCATGCGGGCGACCTTCTGACGGTCTATGTCGGGGTGTCCGGCATGGTGGTGAAGAAGGGCGACAAGGTGAAGCGCGGGCAGGAGATCGGCAAGGTGGCACCGGGCGATCCGGCCTTCGTGCACTTCGAGGTGCGCAACACCTCCAAGCAAAGCTTCGACCCGGTGGGCTATCTGCAGTAAGCGCCCGGCGTTGCATGTCGAGCCCTCCGCGCGCGCGGGGGGAGCGACGGGGGGCAGCCGTCAGTCGGCGAGCCGCGACACCAGGACCTTGTCGATGCGGCGGCCGTCCAGGTCGATCACCTCGAAGCAGTAGCCTTCGGCTTTGACCGAGGCACCCAGGTCGGGGATCTGGCCCATCTGGTGCAGGACCAGTCCGGCCACCGTGTCGTATTCCCCTGCCAGTTCGCGGGGGAGTGACAGCCGGTCGCAGAATTCGTCAACCGGCATCCAGCCCGCGACGAGAAAACTGCCGTCCGCGCGTTCGACCATGGCGGGCTCGTCGGCTTCGGACGCGGCAACAGCGCCGGTGATGGCCTCGAGCACGTCGCCGGTGGTCAGGATGCCTTCGAAGTGGCCGTATTCGTCATAGACCAGCGCAAAGCGATGCTCGGACCGTTGCAGGATTTCCAGGACATCCAGCGCCTCGGACCGGTCGGACACCACCGGCACCTCGTGCACCAGCGCCTTGATCGACAGGGTTTCGCGGCGCGAGACGACCTGGAACGCCTCGGTCAGAAGGACGATGCCCACGACCTCGCCCTCGGCGTTGGCGACGGGCATCCGGGGGCGGGCGATCTTGCGGATCGCGGCCACGGCTTCGGAGCCGGTGGCGTCAAGGGGCAGCATCTCGACTTCGTGCCGCGGGGTCATCAGCGCGCTGGCGGTGCGGTCCGACAGGCGCATGACGCCGGTGATCATCTCGCGTTCTTCGGTTTCCAGCACGCCGCCCTCATGGGCTTCGGCCAGAAGGACGTGGACTTCCTCTTCGGTCACCCGGTTTTCGCTGGTCCCGCGCTGGCCCAGGAGCCAGAGCAGAAGCTTGCCCGACTTGTCCAGAAACCAGACCAGCGGCGCGCCGATCACCGACAGGAAGGTCATCGCCGGGGCCATGCGGATGGCGACCGCCTCGGGGTCGCGGAGCGCGATCTGCTTTGGCACCAGTTCGCCGACGATCAGGCTGACATAGGTGATCGCGACGACCACGCCACCCACACCCAGCGTCGCGGCCCAGTCGGCGGCAACGCCCTGCTCAACCAGCCAAAGCTGCAGCCGGAGGCCCAGCGTCGCCCCGGATAGCGCGCCCGACAGGACGCCGACGGCGGTGATTCCGATCTGCACCGTGGACAGGAACCGCCCGGGATGTTCGGCAAGGCGAAGGGCCATCCGCGCGCCGCGGCTTTTCGCCTCCAGCGACTTCAGCCGACCCGGCCGCGCGCTGACGATGGCAAGTTCCGACATCGCGAGGACGCCGTTCAGAATAATGAGGGCCAGAATGACCAGAAGTTCTGTGAGCATGGCCCTACCGGGGTAAGCCCGGAAGCCGCCTTAGGCAAGCGGGAAGGCAGCTCACAGGCGAAGCCGCACCCCTTCGCGGGCCGCGAGATCGCAGAAGAACTGCCACGCCACCCGGCCCGACCGGCCGCCGCGCGTCGCCTGCCACTCGATCGCTTCGGCGTGGAGGCGTTCGTCCGGCACCTGTACGCCATGCGCCGCGCAATAGCCGCGGATCATCTCCAGATAGTCGTCCTGGCTGCAGGGATGGAAGCCCAGCCACAGCCCGAAACGGTCGGAGAGCGAGACTTTCTCTTCCACCGCCTCGCCGGGATTGATCGCGGTCGAGCGTTCGTTCTCGATCATGTCGCGCGGCATCAGGTGGCGACGGTTCGAAGTGGCGTAGAACAGGACATTCTCGGGTCGCCCCTCGATCCCGCCATCCAGAACGGCCTTCAGCGACTTGTAATGCTGGTCGTCGTGGCTGAACGACAGGTCGTCGCAGAAGAGGAGGAACTGGTGGGGGGCTGTGCGCAGGTGCGACAGCAGGCGCTGGACCGACGGCAGGTCCTCGCGGCTGAGTTCCACGATCTTCAGGTCGTGACCTTCGGCCCGGACCTGGGCGTGGACCGCCTTCACCAGGCTGGATTTTCCCATCCCCCGCGCGCCCCAGAGAAGCGCGTTGTTGGCGGGCAGACCGGCGGCAAAGTGCCGGGTGTTCTCCATCAGCGTATCGCGCGAGCGGTTCACGCCGACCAGCAGCGCCAGATCCACGCGGCTGACATGGGCTACCGGCTCCAGCCGGTCAGGGCTTGTGTGCCAGACGAAAGCCTCGGCGGTGAAGTCCGGGGCGGGCATCGGCGCCGGGGCAAGCCGCTCCAGCGCCGCGGCAATCCGGTCAAGCGGGTCGGTCACGCCTTGGTCTCCGGCAGATCCTCGGGCTTGTCGTCGGTTTCGTCGTCCCAAAGCCCCTCTGCCCGCAGTTCCGCCTCGCGCCGCTTCTCTATCCGGCGGATCAGGAAGATCGACAGTTCGTAAAGCGGGTAGACCGCGAAGAAGAGGATAAGCTGGCTCATCACGTCGGGCGGCGTGACCACGGCCGCGACCAGCAGGATGATGACGATCGCATAGCGCCGCATGTTGGCCAGACCGGCAGAAGTCGCAAGTCCCGCCTTGCCCATCAGCGTCAGAAGGACCGGCAGCTGGAAGCAAAGCCCGAAGGCCATGATCAGCTTGAGGCTGATGTCCAAGGTCTCGTTGACCTTGCCCTGGAAGACGATGTCGATGCCCGTGTCCGCCACCGGCGCGGCGGTGTCCACCACGACCTCGGCGACATTGTCGGAAAGCCCCGGCAGGAGTGCTGTCACCACGGAAAAGGCATCGGCGAAGCCCAGGAAGAAGGTCATTGCGATGGGCGTGACCACGTAATGCGCGAAAGCTGCGCCGACGAAGAACAGCACCGGGGACGCGATTAGGAAGGGCAGGAACGCCTGCTTTTCCGTCTTGTAAAGACCGGGGGCCACAAAGCGCCACAGCTGGTAGGCGATCACCGGGAAGCTGACCATCAACCCGGCCACGACCGAGATATGGACGAGGGTAAAGAAGTATTCCTGCGGCGCGGTGTACTGCATCACCGGGTTCGGATCGCCCAGTTCGCGCATCGCCCGTTCGATGGGCTCCAGCATGAAGTCCAGGATCGGCTCGGCCACCACGAAGCACAGGATCATGCCGACGAGGAAGGCCCCGACCGCCCAGATCACCCGGTTGCGCAGCTCTATCAGGTGCTCGACCAGGGGGGCCGAGCTGTCCTCGATGTCATCCTTGGTGGTCATTCTGCGTCCCCGGCCGGGCTTTCCGGCTTCTTGCGGCGGCGTCCCGGCGTGTTGGGTGCCGGTGCCGATGCGGTCGCATCGGCAGGCGAGATCGCCTTCAGCTTTGCGGCGGCTTCATCCAGCACCGCCTTGCGCGCCGCCTTCTGTTCGTAAAGCGCCGCCGTCGCGGGCCCGACCGGAGCCGCGGCAGGGACCGCCTCGGCTACCACGGCGGCAGCAGGAGCGGGCGTCATTGCGGCGGGCGTCGTTGCGGCTGGCGTCGTTGCGGCTGGCATTGGCGGCGGGGTCAGGGGCTTCGTGGGCACCGCGGGGTTCTTCATCGGGTCCCATTTCTCGAACTTGTCGGCGGCGGATTTCACCGCTTCAAGCCCCATCGCCTTGGGCGAAGTCACCTTCCGCAAATCGTCCGCCACGTCCTTGACGCCGGATTCCTTCGCGGCCTGCTCCATCGCGCGGCTGAATTCGCGCCCCATCGAGCGGATCTTCGCGGTAAAGCGACCCAGCTCGCGGAACATGCCGGGCAGGTCCTTCGGGCCGATCACGATCAGCGCGACGAGGCCCACGATGAGTAGCTCGGACCAGCTGAGTTCCATATTGCGTTACCTTGGCCGGTCCGGGTCAGACCTTTTCCTTCTCGGACGGCGTGACGTCCTTGGCCTCGGCGGCCTTCTGGGCCTCGATCTCGGCATTGCCGTCCCCGACGCCCTTCTTGAAGGCGGTGATGCCCTTGCCGACCTCGCCCATCAGGCTGGACACCTTGCCCTTGCCGAACAGTACAAGGACCACGACCGCGATAAGCAGAAGTCCCGGCAGACCGATGTTGTTGAACATGTTAACCTCCGTATGCGGCCCCGGCGTGGGGCCATGTCCCGTCTCTGGTGTCTGATTACGCCCCTCACCGGGTCGGTTCCAAGACCCAAGCGGCTTGCGCGGGGCAGACAACTGACAGTATTTTGTCAGTAAGATGGGCAATATTGCCCTTGCTACGGCTGGAAACCCGATGAAACGCGACGCGCGCCTGTACGACATCGTCCAATCCCTGCGCGACGGGCGGCTGCACACGGCCTCGGAACTGGCCGCGCGACTCGGGGTGTCGACCCGGACGATCTGGCGCGACATGGAGATGCTGGCGGCGACCGGACTGCCGGTCGAGGGCGAACGGGGGTTGGGCTACATCCTGCGCTCGCCCTTGATGCTGCCGCCGACGATGCTGACGCCGGAGGAGCTGGAGGCGCTGGTCGAGGGGCTTCGGCACGTGGGGCAAGAGGGTAACCCGCGGGCGAAGGCGGCGCGGAGCCTGCTGTACAAGGTCGCAACGCTGCTGCCGCAATCGGGGATCGAGGCGGAGAGCTAAGCCGGGAGCCCAAAATCCTTGAGGAAGGATTTTGAAAAATTTCTTCCTCAAGAAATTTGGCCCGGCGCCAACGTTGCTGACAGACCCTTGTCAGTTGCCCCCTGCCATACCCACCGCATCGCAACCAAGGAGTTCCCGATGCGCGTGATCGAATATGTCACCTTCGCTCTTGTCCCCGGCACAACTGACGTCGCCTTTCTGGCCGCCGCCCGTGGCACCGAGGCCCTGATCCGCCGCCAGCCCGGTTTCCTCTTCCGCCGCCTGTCGCGGGGGCCGGACGGCCACTGGACCGATGCCGTGACCTGGGAGACCCTGACCCAGGCCGAGGCTGCGGCCCAGGCCGTCATGGCTGACCCCGACTTCGCCCCCTTCATGGCGCTGATCGACGGGCCCTCTGCCCGGATGCGCCACGAAGAGCTGGCCTTGACGCTGGACTGATCCCCGGCCCACCCTGCCCCATGCGCCGCACCGACCGTCTGTTCGAACTGATCCAGATCCTGCGCGACGGGCGGCTTCATACCGCCCGCGACATGGCCGAACGGCTGGAGGTGTCGACCCGCACCCTTTGGCGCGACATGGCGACGCTGATCGCCTCGGGCCTGCCGGTCGAGGGCGAACGCGGGGTGGGCTATATCCTGCGGGAGCCGGTGACCTTGCCACCTCTGACGCTGACACCCGACGAAGTGCAGGCCCTGACGCTGGGCCTGCAACTGGTGTCACGCGGCGCGGACCCTTCGCTGACCCGGGCGGCGGAAAGCCTGCTCGGCAAGGTCACCGCCGTCCTGCCCGCCCGCCTTCTGGACGGGATGGGCGAGGAGAGCTGGGTTTTCCCCGGTGCCGAGGCCCTGGCCGCTGCCCGCCACCTGCCCGTCCTCCGCCGCGCGATCCGGCTGAGGCAGCGGATCCTGATCGGCTATGTCGATGGTGAAGGCACTGCATCGGTCCGCCCGGTGCGGCCGCTGGTGCTGGAGTTCTGGGGTCGGGTCTGGACGCAGGCGACCTGGTGCGAAGTGCGGGGCGATTTCCGGAGCTTCCGCGTTGACCGGATCGAGACCCTCGTTCTGGCAGGCGATACCTTCCCGGACGATCCCGGCAGGACGCTTGCCGACTGGCGGCGGTTGCACGCAGGCTAGACCCCGAAGACGAAGCAACGTTCCCGCCGGATCATCAGCCAAAGCACGGTGCCCGGCTTCGGCAGGAACACCCCGGGCACGGATGCGGTCAGTTTTGCGCCTTCGAAGTCCATCGCGAAGTCGACCAGGCTTTCGCGGCCAAGATAGCGGCTGCGCAGGACCGTGCCGCGGGCCGGAACCCCGTCCTCGGGCGTCGGGTTCGGGCCGCGACCGCCGCGATCGAAGTCGATCCGCAGATGCTGCGGGCGGATCACGATCTCGACCGCGCCGCCGTCGGCATGACCGGGCGTGAGAAAGGCCCCGAACGGGGTTTCGGTCAGGGCTCCCCGGGACGTGCCCCGGATCACGTTGATATCGCTGAAGAACGCCGCCGCGACCTTGTCGACCGGGGCGTTGTAGACGTTGTAGGGCGCGCCCTTCTGGACGATCCGGCCGGCCCGCATCAGCGCGATCTCGTCGGCCATGCGCATCGCTTCGTCAGGCTCATGCGTGACCAGAAGGACGGCAGCACCTTCTTCCTTCAAAAGCTCCAGCGTGCGGTCGCGGATGCCGTCGCGGAGCCGGTTGTCCAGGCCTGAGAACGGCTCGTCCATCAGCATGACCCGCGGCTTTGGCGCAAGCGCCCGGGCCAGCGCAACCCGCTGCTGCTCGCCCCCCGAAAGCTCATGCGGGTGTTTCGACCCAAAGCCGGCAAGATCGACCTTTTCCAGCAGCTCGCCCACGCGCCGCGCTTTTTCGGTCCGGTCGACGCGCAAGCCGAACGCGACATTCTCGGCCACGGTCAGATGCGGGAACAGGGCGAAATCCTGAAACATCAGCCCGACCGAACGCGCCTCGGGCGGGACATGCACGCGGGGTCCCGCGACCACATTGCCGTCCAGCAGGATCTCGCCCGCATCGGCCCGCTCGACCCCCGCGATGATCCGCAGCGTGGTGGACTTCCCGCAGCCCGACGGGCCCAGGAGACAGGTCACCTGCCCGGCCGCCACCGTAAGCGACACATCGTCCACCACCCGCCGCCCGCCGAACGCACGCACCAGATGGCGGACCTCAAGCCGAAGGGGAGTGCTGTCGGGCATGCTGTCCTGGAGTATTTCTCGGATTTGTCTACCAGCGCCCTTCCGCCGCTACAACCGCCGCGTCCGGCCTGCAGCACCGCAAAAATGGCGCAAACTGTCCACGATTTGCACAGAATGCGGCGATATGGGGAAACTGTTTTCATTCCTGGACAGGAAGGTCCGGTCATGCTGTTTCGTGCGCTTGCGCTTTTGTGCGCCATTTCCGTGCTTGCCGGCCTGTTCCTGCCCTGGATCGCCACTCCGGTCGGCAGCAATCTGGCACCCTGGAACGCCCTGCCCGCTTTCGACCGCGCCTCGATTGAGACCTACCTGGCCCAGGCACCGAACGAAGTGCGGCTCTTCCTCTTCTCGTTCCTTCTGGCCGCGCTGTTCACCGTGCTGTCCCTGGTGGGACTGGAACGGCGCTGGCTGGCCTTCCTCACCGGCCTCAGCATCGTCGGCCTTGCCGGAACGCTGGTCTGGCGCGTGCGAGAAACGCTGGGCATCCTCGAGCCGCAGTGGACGATGGAAGAGGCCAATCGCCTCTTCGTGCTGGCCTCCGAGGTTCTGGGAACCGGTGGCTGGGCCTGGATCGGCGGCGGTGCGGCGCTGTTCCTGCTTGGCATCGTCGATCCGGGACGGGCGAAGGCGCGCTAGAGCGTCGCGTTGGTAGCCCCGCCGTCCAAGAGGATGTTCTGCCCGACGATGAAGCCCGCGTGCTGCGAGCAGAGAAACGCGCAGGCGGCGCCGAATTCGGCCGGGGTGCCGTAGCGCCCCGCCGGGATCGTGGCGGAGCGTTCGCTGATCGCCTCTTCCATGCTGATCCCCCGTGTCCTGACCACGGCTGCATCCAGCGCAATCGCCCGGTCGGTGGCATGGATGCCGGGCAAGAGGTTGTTGATCGTCACACCCTTGCCCGCCACCTGCCGCGAGGTCCCGCCCACGAACCCCGTCAGCCCCGCGCGGGCCGCGTTCGACAGGCCCAGGACCGGCACCGGCGCCTTGACCGAAACACTGGTGATGTTCACGACCCGGCCCCAGCCCTTGGCCATCATGCCGGGCAGAACGGACTGCATCAGCGCGATGGGGGTCAGCATGTTGGCGTCCAGCGCCTTGATGAAATCCTCGCGAGCCCAGTCGGACCATAGCCCCGGCGGCGGGCCTCCGGCGTTGGTGACCAGAATGTCGAAGGGGCCATGTGCCAGTACCGCCGCGCGACCCGCCTCGGTCGTGATGTCGGCGGCCACGGCGGTCACGTTCACCTGATAGCGCGCGCGCAGGTCGTGCGCCGCCGCTTCCAGCGCCTCGGCACCGCGGGCGTTCATCACGAGATCCACGCCCGCATCCGCCAGCGCCTCGGCGCAGCCCCGGCCCAAGCCCTTGGACGACGCGCAGACCAGCGCCCGCTTTCCCGCAATCCCCAAATCCATCCGCAACCCTCCTGCTTTGGCCAAAGCCTAGCAGGCGACGGAACAAGGACAAGCACCCTGCGCTCTTTCACATTTGCCCAAGTATCCTCCGGGGGTTTGGGGGTGGAAAACCCCCAACTTCAAGGAGGAGGGCGCAAGCCCCGACGACGAGACAAATGACTTGCGCGCCAGCGCTCCTTCAGGAACCCGGCCGATGCCGGATCAACCGCCGTAAAAGAACTCTTCCCGCACGATCCGGCCGTCCTTCACGTGGTAGACCGCCACCTCGCGGCCCTGGCTCCTTCGGCCGGTCGCTTTTTCCGTGGTGTCCATCCCGAAGATCACCGCGAATCTGTCGTCGCCGTGGAGGAACGGCCCCTCGACCGTCAGCCCGTGGGTCACGAAGGCCCCGTCCCACCAGTCGTGCTTGCCGTGGATGCCCGCCAGACCCACCGTCTCGCGGCCGCCGCCCATGTCCATCGCCTCGACCGAGACGGCGTCGGGGGCGTAAAGCTTGTCCAGGTTCTCTCGCGTGCGCTCTTCGCGGCAACCGGCGACCAATTCGTCGGCAATCTCTTTCAGGGTCATGGCATCCTCCTGATGTTCCACCAATGTTCTCATCCTGCGCGCCAGATCCGAGTCGCGCAACCCCCCGTGCCCGTTGCGGCCAAAGCCTGCGCAAGCTAAGGGGGTGCCATGTCGAACCGTGCCCCCCTTCCGCCCGAAATCGCCCGCCGCCGGACTTTTGCGATCATCTCGCACCCCGACGCCGGGAAAACGACGCTGACCGAAAAGTTCCTGCTGTTCGGGGGCGCGATCCAGATGGCCGGTCAGGTCCGTGCCAAGGGCGACGCGCGGCGCACGCGGTCGGACTTCATGAAGCTGGAGCAGGAGCGGGGCATTTCCGTCAGCGCCTCGGCGATGTCCTTCGATTTCCGGCAGTACCGCTTCAACCTGGTGGACACGCCCGGCCACAGCGATTTCTCGGAAGACACCTACCGCACCCTCACGGCCGTCGACGCCGCGATCATGGTGATCGACGGGGCGAAGGGCGTCGAATCCCAGACCCGCAAGCTGTTCGAGGTCTGCCGTCTGCGCGACCTGCCGATCCTGACCTTCTGCAACAAGATGGACCGCGAATCCCGCGACGTGTTCGAAATCATCGACGAGATCCAGGAAAACCTGGCGATCGACGTGACCCCGGCCTCCTGGCCCATCGGCGTCGGGCGCGATTTCGTGGGCGCCTATGACCTTCTGCACGACAAGCTGGAGATCATGGACCGCGCCGACCGCAACAAGGTGGCGGAATCGATCAAGATCAGCGGCGTGGACGACCCGAAGCTGGCCGAGCACATCCCGGCCGAGCTTTTGCAGAAGTTCCATGACGAGCTGGAGATGGCGCGCGAACTGCTCCCCGCCTTCGACCGCACGGCTTTCCTCAACGGCTCGATGACGCCGATCTGGTTCGGCTCGGCGATCAACTCGTTCGGCGTGAAGGAATTGATGGACGGCATCGGCGAATACGGGCCCGAGCCCGAGCCCCAGAAAGCCGCCGAACGCCAGGTCGATCCCAGCGAAAGCCCGGTCACCGGCTTTGTCTTCAAGGTCCAGGCCAATATGGACCCCAAGCACCGCGACCGGGTGGCCTTTGTGCGCCTGGCCTCGGGCCATTTCGAACGCGGCATGAAGCTGCACCATGTCCGCACCAAAAAGCCGATGTCGATCACCAACCCCGTCCTCTTCCTGGCCGCCGACCGCGAGCTGGCCGAGGAAGCCTGGGCCGGTGACATCATCGGTATCCCGAACCACGGACAACTGCGCATCGGCGACGCGCTGACCGAAGGGGAATCCCTGCGCTTCACCGGCATCCCCTCCTTCGCGCCGGAACTTCTACAGTCCATCCGGGCGATGGACCCGATGAAGGCCAAGCATCTGGAAAAGGCCCTGACCCAGTTCGCCGAGGAAGGGGCCGCCAAGGTCTTCAAGCCGATGATCGGTTCGGGCTACATCGTCGGCGTCGTCGGCGCGCTGCAATTTGACGTGCTGGCCAGCCGGATCGAGCAGGAATACTCACTGCCCGTCCGCTTTGAAGGATCGAACTTCACCAGCGCTCGCTGGATTTCCGGCGACAAGGCCGACATGGAAAAGCTGGTCAACGTCAACAAGGGCCACATCGCGCATGACAGTGACGGGGACCTTGTGTTCCTGACCCGCCTGCAATGGGACATCGACCGAGTCGTCCGCGATTATCCCGGCGTCAAGCTGACTGCGACCAAGGAAATGATGGTCTGAGCCGCGCTTGACCGGGTCTACCCCGCATCCTAGCCTTCACGAAGGCTGGACGGGATGGGGCCAGGAGATGCGACTATGACGATGGCCGACAGCCCTGCCGACCCGCCGGATTCGGCTGCAGCCGAGGTCAATCTGACCTATCAGGATGCACCCGACGGTTTGATCGAGCGCTGGAGCAAGCGCCGGGGTCCGGTGAACTATGGCCAAGGTGAAGGGTTGCCACCTCTGGACATCGACCTGGCGATGCTTGCCGAACACATGGTGCCGGAGGGCGATACGCCGCCCGCCCACCGCCTGTCCGACTACAAGCGCAAGCTGTGGCAATTGCGAATGGAACTGCGCGGCAAGTCCGAACTCGCCGTTCTGAATGCCGACCTGATCGTCCATCTGCGGCGAGCAACCTTTCCGGACCATGCTCCGGCCCTGTTCCGCCGCATCTGGATCGAACATGGTCGATCGCTCAGGGACGAACTTCCGACCCGCTGGCTGATCTCGTCGGTTATCACCTTTGGCGACTTTGGCGAGACCGAGGCGCAGCGCAGGCTAGGCCTTTCGATGAACGTCTTGTTTTCGCTAATGAAACTGTATGAATTCGAGCGTATGACCTCTGGCCTTGGTCCGGACGAGCTTTTTCGCCGGAAACGCAAGAAGGGTGCACATCTGCCGATGGGCATGCTGGATTTCGGGCTGGACCGGGGCGGATTGGACTACAATCTTTTGGCCCCGATCTGGCAGGCGGCGCTGGCAGAACCTGTGGTCGGGCCGTTGGCCTGTTGCCTCCTGGAGCGGTTGAATTCCGATCCGGGAACGCTTTTCCGTCGTCTGCAAGGAATGCGCGCGGGGCGTCAGGCCTATCTTGAGCGGCTGGAGGCAGGCGCTCGGGCTGAAGAAGCGGCCATGGAGGCGACGGGCTGGGAAGCAGAAACACCAACAGCCCCCGATGAGGCGACCTAGCCCGGAGCCGGGATTCCCCACAGCCGTGTGCAAGTGCCGCCCGCCGCAACGCAACCAGCCTCAGTGAAAGGGTGTCTGGCAACGGGTTTGAGCCGCCGAAATCTACCCTTTAACGTGCTGCCAGTTCCCCTTTTCCGGGGCCGACTTGACCATCGCCGGGATTTCAGCTATGCGCCTCCGGCGGCCAACGTGGCCGAGACGCCGGGGCGCCCGGAAACATGCGTCCCACCATTCATGCGGTCCGATACCGCATTCATAGGACGCTAATGACCAAATTTTCCGACCTCGCGCTGGACCCGCGCGTGCTGCAAGCCGTAACTGAAGCCGGCTACGAAACTCCCACCCCGATCCAGGCCGAGGCCATTCCGCACGCGCTGCAAGGCCGCGACGTGCTGGGGATCGCCCAGACCGGCACCGGCAAGACCGCGAGCTTCACGCTGCCGATGATCACGCTTCTGGGTCAGGGCCGTGCCCGCGCCCGGATGCCGCGCAGCCTGGTGCTGGCGCCGACGCGCGAACTCGCCGCCCAGGTGGCCGAGAACTTCGAGATCTACGCCAAGCACACCAAGCTGACGAAGGCGCTTCTCATCGGTGGCGTCGCGTTTGGCGAACAGGACAAGCTGATCGACCGTGGCGTCGATGTGCTGATAGCGACGCCTGGCCGTCTCCTGGACCATTTCGAACGCGGCAAGCTGCTTCTGACCGGTGTTCAGATCATGGTCGTCGACGAGGCTGACCGGATGCTCGACATGGGGTTCATCCCGGATATCGAGCGGATCTTCCAACTGACCCCGGCGACCCGCCAGACGATGTTCTACAGCGCCACGATGGCGCCCGAGATCGAGCGGATCACCAAGACCTTCCTGAAGGACCCCGCCAAGATCGAAGTTGCGCGGCAGGCCACGGCCTCGCTGACCATCACGCAAAGCCTGATCGAGGTGAAGCCCGTTCGCAAGGACCGCAGCTTTGGCGACAAGCGCGCCGTCCTGCGCGGGCTGATCCGCGCCGAGGGTGAGTCTTGCACCAACGCGATCATCTTCTGCAACCGGAAGATGGACGTGGACGTGGTGGCCAAGTCGCTGAAATCGCATGGTTTCAACGCGGCACCCATCCACGGCGACCTGGAACAGTCGATGCGGATGAAGACGCTGGACGCCTTCCGCGACGGCTCGTTGCACCTTCTGGTCGCTTCGGACGTGGCGGCACGCGGGCTGGACATCCCGGCCGTGAGCCACGTGTTCAACTTCGACGTGCCCTCGCACCCCGAGGATTACATCCACCGCATCGGCCGCACCGGCCGCGCGGGGCGTCTGGGCAAGGCCTACACGATCTCGGTTCCGTCGGATGAAAAGTACCTCAAGGCGATCGAAAGCCTGATCAAGACGGAAATCCCGCGCGGCGCGCTGCCCGAGGGGTTTGAGCCCGACACCCGGGAAGGCAAGCCCGACCGCCCGCGCGAAGAGCGCAAGGGCCGCGAACGTGGCGGCCGCAGCCGTGAGCGTGACCGTCCGGTCAAGGCGCATGACGAAAGCGCACCGATGGAGCCGCTGGTCGCAGCGCCGAAGCCCGAGCTTGTCGCAGAGGCCGTGCGCGAAACCCCACGCGAGGCCCCCCGCGAAGAGCGCCGGGATGACCGCCGCGAACCGCGCAGCCCGGAACGCACCGAGCGCAGCGGCGAGCGTCGCCGTGAAGATCGGGGCGACCGGGTCGAGCGGACGGACCGCGTTGAACGGACGGACCGCGTTGAGCGGACTGATCGGGTTGAACGGGCAGACAGGGGTGAACGCCGCGAGCCGCGCGAGGAACGTCGGGACGACCGGCGCGATTATCGCCGCGACCGCGACCTTGGGCCGTCGGTGATCGGCATGGGCGACCATGTGCCGGACTTCATCCTGCGCAGCTTCGCGCTGAAGCCGTCGAAGACCGAAGAGCTGGAAGACGCCACCGGCACCGAGGGCTGATCCCTCCCCCAGACATGCAAAAGGCCCCGTCCAGGACGGGGCCTTTTTCTTTGGTTGCGGTTCGCTTATTCGGCGACGAGGCGGCTGATCACCACGTTGACCTCGGGCTTCTTGCCGATCTCTTCCATCGACACCTGACGGACCACGCGGCGGATTTCTTCCTCAAGCTTCACGTCATCGGCCAGGACCTTGCGGCCAAGGCGACCCATGACCTCGTCAAGGTCGGTCTCCATCGTTTCGGCCAGCGGCCGGTCGCCCCGGCCGGTGGTGGCAAGGCCCATCAGTTCGACCCAGGGCTCGCCCATCGGGGTGTTGGTCTCGTCCAGGATCACCGTGACGGTGACATGGCCGTTCAGCGCCATCCGGATGCGGTCGCGGATCACGCCGTCCATCGCCCCGACCATCGCGGTGCCGTCCAGGTAGATGCGGCCAGTCTCGACATATTCCGCCACCACGGGCACGTCGCCGGTCAGGTCCACCATCGTGCCGTTCACCACCACGGCGGACGCGATGCCGCTTTCGGTGGCGATGCGGACGTGTTCCGCCAGGTGCCGGTGTTCGCCGTGCATCGGGATCAGCATGTCGGGCAGGATCAGCCTGTGGACGTGCTCCAGGTCCGGTCGGTTCGCATGGCCCGAGACGTGGTACTTGCCGCCCTGGTCATCGATCACCTGCACGCCCTGTTCGGAAAACGCGTTCCAGACGCGCAGAACGTCGCGTTCGTTGCCGGGGATCGTCTTCGAGGAAAAGAGGAAGGTGTCGCCCTCTTTCATTTCCAGACCAAGGTATTTGCCACGGCTTAGCTGCGCCGAGGCGGCGCGGCGTTCACCCTGGCTGCCGGTGACCAGCAGCATCAGGTTGCGGCGCGGCACGTCCAGCGCCTCTTCCGGAGACACGGTCTTTGGGAAACCGGTCATGACCGCCGCTTCATCTGCGACCGAAAGCATCCGCTTCATCGACCGGCCAAGGACGCAGATCGTCCGGTTGGCGGCGCGGGCCGCCTCGGCCAGGGTCTTCAGGCGGGCGACGTTCGAGCCGAAGGTGGTGGCGACGACCATGCCGGTCCGGCTGCGGATCAGCTCGGTCAAAGGCTCGGCCAGTGTCGCCTCGGACCGGCCCTCGTGGGTCGAAAAGACGTTGGTGGAATCGCAGGTCATCACCTTGACCGGGCGTTCGGCCACGATCTGGGTGAAACGGGCGTCATCCCAGCCTTCGCCCACCACCGGGGTGTGGTCGATCTTGAAGTCCGCCGAATGGAAGATCCGCCCCGCCGGTGTGTCGATCACCAGCGCCGAGCTTTCGGGGATCGAATGCGAGACGGGGACGAACTGCACCTTGAAGGGGCCGACCTCGATGGTGGTGGGGCGCGGTTCAACCACGACGATCTGGTCGACGGGCAGACCCGCCTCTTCGAACTTGAGCCGACCAATGGTCGCGGTGAAGCGGCGGGCATAGACCTTCTTGCCAAGCTCCGGCCACAGGGGTGCCAGCGCACCGATGTGGTCTTCGTGCGCGTGGGTGATGAAGATCGCCTCAAGCCGGTCCAGCTTGTCGTGCAGCCAGCTGACATCGGGCAGGATCAGGTCCACGCCGGGCGAGCCGTCCATGTCGGGGAAGGTCACGCCCACGTCGACCAGGATCAGCCGTTCCTTGCCTTTCGGCCCATAGCCGTAGACGTAGGAGTTCATGCCGATCTCGCCGGCGCCGCCGAGGGGAAGGTAGATGAGGCGGTTGGCGCTCATGGGGTATCCTTGTTCAGGTCGTTGATCAGGACGAGGCCGTGCATGGTCAAGTCGTCCTCAATCGAATGAAATAGTTCGGTTCCTTGCGCGAAAAGGGAGGCAAGGCCCCCGGTCGCGATCACTTTCATCGGCCGGTCACGTTCGCGGCGTACTTCGCGCACGATGCCCTCGACCAGCCCGATGTAGCCCCAATACACGCCAGATTGCATGCAGGCCACCGTATTCGTGCCGATGGCCTTCAGGGGTTTGGCCACATCCACGTGAGGCAGGGCGGCTGCGGCCATGTGCAGCGCTTCGAGGGAAAGGTTCACGCCGGGCGCGATCACACCGCCGATATAGGCCCCGTCACTGTCGACGACATCGAAGGTGGTGGCGGTGCCGAAGTCGACGATGATCAGGTCACCGCCATACCGCGCGAAGCCTGCCACCGTGTTGACCAGGCGGTCCGGCCCGACCGTGGTGCCCTGGTCGACACGGGGGGCGACGGGCAGTTTGCAGTCCGGCTTGCCCACGACCAGCGGGCGGCAGCCAAAGTAGCGATCACACAGGACGCGCAGGTTGAAGACGACGCGGGGGACGGTCGAGGAGATGATCGCTTCGGTCACCGTGGCGGCGGTGCTGGTCAGGGTCATCAGCGACGAGAGCCAGACGAAGTATTCGTCCGCCGTCCGCTTGTGGTCGGTGGCGATGCGCCAGGTCGCCAGGAAGCGCGTGCCGTCCCAGACGGAGAAGACGGTGTTGGTGTTGCCGCAGTCGATGGCGAGAAGCATATGGCCTTCCCTTCCCTGTCAGAAGAACACTTCGGCAGCCGGGATGGCAACCGGGCCGTGGGCGGTGCGGAGGATCAGGTTGCCGGTGGCGTCGATGGTCTCAAAGGTGCCCTCACGGGTTTCGGTCCCGGTGCGGGCGCGGATCGGCTGACCCAGGCGGGCGGCGTGGGAAAGCCAGGCCGCCCGCAAGGGCGCGAAGCCTTCGCTGGTGAAGATTGCTTCCCATCGGGCATAGGCGGGGGCGAGGGCGTCGAGAAAGGCCTGGGGCGTGGGACGCAGTCCGGTTTCGGTCAGCAGCGACACGGGTGCGACCGCTCCGGCTTCCACTTGCGACGCATCCGGAGCGGCGATCAGGTTGACCCCGATACCGATGCAAAGGATCGGGGCCGGGCCGTTCAGACCCTGGCTCTCCAGCAGGATGCCGGCGATCTTGCCGCCGTTGCAGAGAACGTCGTTCGGCCACTTCAAGGCAAAGCTGTCGGGCAGGCCCGTGAGATGGACGAAGGCGTCGCGGAGTGCCAGGGCGGCGGCGAAGGAGCGCAGGGCCACCGTCTCGGGTGGCTCATGCGGTTTCAGGACGAGGGTGCCGTGGAAGTTGCCCATCGGGCTGGACCAGGGCCGGGCACGGCGGCCCCGGCCTGCGGTCTGGACCCCGGCGAGGATCCAGGTCGGCCCCGGCAGACTTGCTGCCCGCCGGAAGCCTTCGGCGTTGGTGCTGTCGATTTCGGGCAGGGTGATGCGCCCTGCCCCGCCGTCACCGGACAAGCGCTTCGGCGGCCAGCGCCGCTGGGGCTTCGATCCCGAAGAGGTTCACGATCCCCAGCAGCATGATCGCTGCCACGGCGACCAGCATGCCCCACTGAACCGGGGCCATGCGGCTTTCGACGGGTTCCTGTTCGGCGCCGAAGTACATGAAGTAGACGATGCGCAGGTAGTAGAAGGCACCGATCACCGAGGCCACGGCACCGGCCACAGCCAGCCAGACCCAGCCCGCGTCGACGGCGGCCTTCAGCACGTAGAACTTGCCGAAGAACCCGACCATCGGTGGGACGCCGGCGAGGGAGAAGAGAAGGACCAGCATCGCCAGCGCCTTCAGCGGCTCCTTCTTGGCGAACTGGTTCAGGCCTGCGATGTCCGAAACCGGGCGGCCGTCACGCTCCATCGACAGGATGAAGGCGAAGGTGCCGACGTTCATGGTGACGTAGATCGCCATGTAGATCATCGTCGCCTGCACGCCGTAAGCCGTGCCGACGCAAAGCCCGATGAGCGCGTAACCCATGTGGGCGATCGAAGAATAAGCCATCAGCCGCTTGATGTCGCGCTGGCCGATCGCGGCCACGGCGCCCAGGAACATCGAGGCCACGGCAAGTGCCGCCAGCACCTGGCCCCACTGGCCGGGGATGCCGCCGAACGCGTCCTGCACCAGCCGCGCGATCAGCGCCATCGCGGCGACCTTGGGGGCCGTGGCGAAGAAGGCGGTGACCGGGGTGGGCGAGCCTTCGTAGACGTCGGGCGTCCACATGTGGAAGGGCGCGGCGGAGACCTTGAAGGCAAGGCCCGCCAGCATGAACACCAGACCGAACAGCAACCCCAGCGGCACGCCGTCCTGCACGGTGGACAGGATACCTGCGAACTGGGTGGTGCCGGAATAGCCATAGACCAGCGAGGCACCGTAGAGCAGCAGGCCCGACGACAGCGCACCAAGGACAAAGTACTTCAGGCCGGCTTCCGACGACTTGGCGCTGTCCCGCCGGATCGAGGCGATGACGTAAAGCGACAGGGATTGCAGCTCCAACCCCATGTAAAGCGTGATCAGGTCGGCAGACGAGACCATGACCATCATGCCGACCACCGACAGGGTCACCAGGATCGGGTATTCGAACCGCAGAAGGTCACGCCGGGTCATGTAGTCCTGGCTCATCACCAGCACGGCGGCGGCGGACAGCAGGATCGTCACCTTGGCAAAGCGCGCGAAGGGGTCGTCGATGAAGAGGCCGTTGAAGACCAGCCGCTCTCCCGCTCCGCCCGCGCCGATGTACAGCGCCAGCGCCACGAAGAGGCCCGCCGTCGCCCAGACCAGCGTCGCGGCCAGCTTGTCCTTGGTGGTGTAGACCGCCACCATCAGCGCCAGCATGGCATAGCCCGCCAGCACGATCTCGGGGAGGAGGGTCTGGAAATCGGCGGAAGTCATTCCGAATGTCCTTCGTTCAGGGCCACTGCCGCTCCGTCAACGGGCAGCGCGGCCTGGTAGTCGGTGACAAGGGCCGTGACAGAGGGCCCGATGATGTCGGTCACAAGGCTGGGATAGATGCCAAGGATCAGGGTCATCGCGATCAAGGGGGCGAAGATCGCCTTCTCGCGGCGGTCCATGTCGGTGATCGAGCGCAGCGCTTCCTTGATCAGGTCGCCAAAGACGACCCGGCGGTAAAGCCACAGCGCGTAACCGGCGGAGAGGATCACGCCCGTGGCGGCGACGGCGGCGACCCAGGTGTTGACCTGGAAGACCCCCATCAGCGTCAGGAATTCACCGACGAAACCGCTGGTGCCCGGCAGGCCGACGTTGGCCATCGTGAAGAACATGAAGACCAGCGCATAGGCGGGCATCCGGTTCACGAGGCCACCATAGGCGTCGATCTCGCGGGTGTGCATCCGGTCGTAGATCACGCCGACGCAGAGGAACAAGGCACCCGAGATGAAGCCGTGGCTGATCATCTGGAAGATCGCCCCGTCGACGCCCTGCTGGTTCGCGGCAAAGATCCCCATCGTGACAAAGCCCATGTGGGCGACGGACGAATAGGCGATCAGCTTCTTCATGTCGGTCTGCGCCAGCGCCACGAGCGAGGTGTAGACGATGGCGATGGCCGACATCCACAGGACCAGGGGCGCCATGACGTCCGACCCCACGGGGAACATCGGCAGCGAGAAGCGCAGGAAGCCGTAGCCGCCCATCTTCAGAAGGATCGCCGCCAGCACCACGGACCCGGCCGTGGGCGCCTGCACGTGGGCATCAGGCAACCAGGTGTGGACCGGCCACATCGGCATCTTCACGGCAAACGACGCGAAGAAGGCGAGGAACAGCATCGTCTGCAAACCGCCGACGACCTGGATGCCGAGGACGCTGAACGTCTCGGACCCGAAGTCATGCACCAGAAGCTTGGTGATATCGGTGGTGCCCGCGTCCAGATACATCGCGATCATCGCAACCAGCATCAGGACGGAACCGAGGAAGGTATACAGGAAGAACTTGAACGCCGCGTAGATCCGCTCTTTCCCGCCCCAGATGCCGATGATCAGGAACATCGGGATCAGCCCGGCCTCGAAGAAGAGGTAGAAAAGGACAAGGTCCAGCGCGCAGAACACGCCAAGCATCAGCGTTTCCAGCACCAGGAAGGCGATCATGTATTCCTTCACCCGCGTCTCCACGCCCCAGCACGACCAGATGGTGATCGGCATCAGGAAGGTGGTCAGCATGACGAAGAGGATCGAGATCCCGTCGACGCCCATCTTGTAGCTCAGGCCCAGAATCCATTCGCGCTCCTCGACGAACTGGAAGCCGGTGTTCGACGGATCGAAGCGGAACAGGATGAAAAGCGAGATCACGAAGGTCGCCGAGGTGGTGAAGAGCGCAAGCCACTTCGCCCCCTGACGCGCCGCCGCATCGTCCCCGCGCATGAACAGCGCAAGGATCAGCGCCGCGACCAGCGGCAGGAAGGTGATGATCGAGAGAAGCTGGTTTTCCATTATGCGCGCCCCTTACTTCGCGCCGCCGAAGAGCGTCATCCAGGTGACGAGGGCAACGATCCCCAGCACCATCGCGAAGGCGTAGTGGAACAGGTAGCCGGACTGCGCGCGGCCTGCGAGGCGGGTGAAGTAGGGGATGATCCCCAGAGCCACCCCGTTCAGTGACCCGTCGATGACGTTGCCGTCGCCCTTCTTCCACAGGAAGTTGCCCAGCCACTTGGCGGGACGGACGAAGATCACGTCATAAAGCTCGTCGAAGTACCACTTGTTCAGCAGGAACAGGTAGAGCGGACGCTGCTGGGTCGCCAGACGGCGCGGCAGGCTGGGGTCCTTGATGTAGAAAAGCCAGGCCACCGCGAAACCGATCAGCATGGCGACGAAGGGCGAGACCTTGACCCAGGTCGGCACCAGGTGGGCTGCGTTGATCATTGTGGTCGGCGCGTGTTCAGCCTTGGCGGCCTTGTCGGCATCCAGGCGGGTGTCGACCACGGCCTGCTCCTCGGGCGTGAAGGGCAGCATCACCAGCGCACCCTTGGGGGCCACGCCCACGGCATGACCCTCGGCATCGCCGGGGCTGGCTTCGGGCTCGGCCGGTTCGGTCGTGGTGGCGACGGTGGTGCCTTCGGCCGGAGCGGCCTCGATCGTGGCGGGTGCAGCCGGAGCAGCCTCGGTGGTCGCGGTCTCGGCCGTGGCGGTCTCGCTGTGCGTTTCGGTGGCAGCGACCTCCGTCCCGTGGTCGGCTGCTTCGCCGTGGGCCTCGGTCTCCATGCCGAACCAGTTCCGCACGGCGGTCTCTTCGCCGAAGAAGACCTTGTACCACAGCATCCCCGAGAAGATCGCGCCCAGGGCCAGGACGCCCAGCGGGATCAGCATTACCATCGGGCTTTCGTGCGGCTCGTGGTGGCCGTGCCCGTGGTCGTCATGCCCGTGCGCCGCGTGGCCGTGACCATGCGCATCGTGCCCCTGCGCGCGGCTTTCGCCGAAGAAGGTCAGGAACATCAGCCGCCAGGAATAGAAGCTGGTGAAGCAGGCCGCGACGACCAGAAGCCAGAAGGCGAAGCCCGAGTCGACCCAGGCGCTCTCGATCACCGCGTCCTTCGACAGGAAGCCGGCAAAGCCGTAATGCGTCAGCGGAATGCCCACGCCGGTGATCGCCAGCGTGCCGATCAGCATCGCGGCAAAGGTGTAGGGGATCTTCTTCCGAAGCCCGCCGTAGTTGCGCATGTCCTGCTCGTGGTGGGTCGCGTGGATCACGGAACCCGCGCCGAGGAACAGCATCGCCTTGAAGAAGGCGTGGGTGAACAGGTGGAACATCGCCACCGAATAGACCCCCACCCCGGCGGCCACGAACATGTAGCCAAGCTGCGACATGGTCGAATAGGCGATCACGCGCTTGATGTCGTTCTGCACCAGGCCGATGGTCGCGGCGACAAAGGCCGTCAGCGCGCCAAGGACGGTGATGAAGGCCAGCGCTTCCGGGGCATACTCATAGACCGGCGACATCCGGCAGACGAGGAACACGCCCGCCGTCACCATCGTGGCCGCGTGGATCAGGGCGGACACCGGCGTCGGGCCCTCCATCGCGTCCGGAAGCCAGGTGTGCAGAAAAAGCTGCGCAGATTTCCCCATCGCGCCGATGAAGAGAAGGACGCCGATCAGGTTCGCCGCGTTCCACTCGGCCCAGAGGAAGGTCAGGTTCGTCTCGGCCAGCGCCGGGGCGGCGGCGAAGACATCGTCGAAGCGGATGCTGTCGGTCAGGTAGAAGAGGGCAAATATCCCAAGCGCAAAGCCGAAGTCGCCGACCCGGTTCACGATGAAGGCCTTCATCGCCGCCGCGTTGGCGCTGGCCTTGCGATAGTAGAAGCCGATCAGCAGGTACGATGCGACGCCCACGCCTTCCCAGCCGAAGAACATCTGGACCAGGTTGTCCGAGGTCACCAGCATCAGCATCGAGAAGGTGAAGAACGAGAGGTAGGCGAAGAAGCGCGCCTTGTAGTGCTCGCCCTCGTGCCAGTTCTCGTCATGCGCCATGTAGCCGAAGCTGTAGAGGTGGACCAAGGCCGAGACCGAGTTCACCACGACCAACATGATCGCGGTCAGCCGGTCCAGCCGGATCGCCCATTCGCTGCCCATCGTGCCGGATTCGATCCAGCGCATCAGGACGATGCGCTGCGTCTCGCCGTCGAAGGTCAGGAAGATCTGCCAGGACAGCGCCGCGGCCAGGAAGATCATCGCGGTGGAGATCACCTGCCCGGCCTTCTCGCCGATCAGCCGCCAGCCGAAGCCGCAGATCAAGGCCCCGATCAGGGGAGCGAAGAGGATGATCGTTGCCATTTACTCGGTCCTGCCTTGGGTCGCGCCGCAGCGGTCTGATCCGCAGCGGGTCGATGGGAATTCTGTCGCTGGGACGGCCCCGGCGGTGTGGCATGTCTCGCACGTCAGATCGACCATGCGGCCCTTGAGGGCGGTGATCCGCATCCCGAAGGCGTTCTTGTCTCCGACCTGCATGGATCAGCCCTTCATCACGTTGACGTCTTCCACCTCGATGGTGCCGCGGTTGCGGAAGAAGACGACGAGGATGGCAAGGCCGATGGCAGCCTCAGCCGCCGCGACGGTCAGGACGAACATCGTGAAGACCTGCCCCACGAGGTCCCCCGAGAAGGACGAGAAGGCGACGAGGTTGATGTTGACCGCCAGAAGCATCAGTTCGATCGACATCAGGATGACGATCACGTTCTTCCGGTTCAGGAAGATCCCGAAGATCCCGATGACGAACAGCGCCGCGGCCACCGTCAGGTAATGTTCAAGTCCGATCATCTGTCCGTTCCCTCTTGGGCTCTTAGGGCCCGTTAGTTCACTTGGCCCTTGGGCCTATCTTCGTCAGGCGGCGCTAAAGCGCACCTTCACAGCCCCTGCCCCGGTTTCACGTCCTTGAGTTCCATCGCCTTCGCCGGGTCGCGCCACATCTGCTGCAGCACGTTCTGCCGCTTGACGTCCTTGCGGTGGCGCAGCGTCAGAAGGATCGCCCCGATCATCGCAACCAGCAGGATCAGGCCCGACAGCTGGAACAGCAGGAAATAGCGGTCGTAAAGGATCATCCCCAGCGCGCGGGTGTTCTCCATCTCGGTCGGGGCGGGTGCCACGGCCTGACGCAGGCCATCCGCCCCGTCAGCGGCCGTCCAGACGCCGACGCCGATGGCGACCTGCATCAAGAGGACCACGCCGATCAGAAGGCCCAGTGGCATGTAGCGTGCCAGTTCCCCCTTCAGGGCGGCAAAGTCGATGTCCAGCATCATGACGACGAACAGGAACAGCACCGCCACCGCGCCGACGTAGACGATGACCAGAAGCATCGCCACGAACTCGGCCCCGAGCATCACGAACAGGCCCGAGGTCGACAGGAACGCAAGGATCAGCCACAGCACCGAATGGACCGGGTTCCGCGACAGCGTGACCATCAGGCCCGACAGCACCGTGACCACGGCGAACATGTAGAAGGCGAAACTGAAGACGGTCATGCGTCTTTCTCCTCAGGGGTCTCGGCAAAGACGGACTGGGCAATTTCCAGCGCCTTCTGCATGGCGGGAACGCCGCCGAACATGGACATCTGCCAGATCACTTCCGCGACCTCGCGTTTCGTGGCCCCGGCGGCCAACCCGTTCTTGATCGTCATCCGCAGTTGCGGCTCACCGACCGGACCAAGCACCGTCAGCGCGGCGATCGTCACCAGAAACCGGGTGCGCGCATCCAGACCCTCGGGGTTGAAGGTCTTGCCGAACCACATCTCCAAGAGTTCCTTCGGCATCGCCGGGAAGAACTTTTCGAACGCCTTCGCATCGACGTTCTCCATGCCGGGCATGAAGGACTGGGCCATCTTCTGGCCCTGCTCCATCATCGAGGCGAAGATCTTGGCGAAATCGTCGGTCATGGGGTCACCGGTACGGGGCGTCGATTTCAAGGTTGCGGGCGATCTCGGCTTCCCAACGGGCACCGTTCTCCAAGAGGCGGTCCTTGTTGTAGAAAAGCTCTTCCCGCGTCTCGGTCGAGAATTCGAAGTTCGGGCCTTCGACGATGGCATCGACCGGGCAGGCTTCCTGGCAGAAGCCGCAGTAGATGCACTTGGTCATGTCGATGTCGTACCGCGTGGTGCGGCGGGAGCCGTCCTCCCGCGGTTCGGCGTCGATGGTGATGGCCTGGGCCGGGCAGACCGCCTCGCACAGCTTGCAGGCGATGCAGCGTTCCTCGCCGTTAGGATAGCGGCGCAGCGCATGTTCGCCGCGGAAGCGGGGGCTGAGAGGCCCCTTCTCGTGCGGGTAGTTCACCGTCGATTTCGGCGCGAAGAAGTACTTCATCCCCAGGCCGAAGCCCTTGATGAAGTCCATCAGCAGGAAATACTTCGTGGCGCGGGTCCAGTCGATGTTGGACATCTTCAGCCTCCAATCGCCCAGCGGGCCCAGAAGCCACCGAACACTTCGAATTTCGCAAGGAACGCCACCAGCACGACCCAGCCCAGCGACATCGGCAGGAAGACCTTCCAGCCGATCCGCATCAGCTGGTCGTAGCGGTAGCGGGGGACGATGGCCTTCACCATCGCGAACATGAAGAAGAAGAGCCACATCTTGGCAACCATCCACCACCAGCCATCGGCCAGGCCGGGGATGGGCGAGAGCCAGCCGCCGAAGAACAGCAGCGAAATCAGCGCGCACATCAGGAAGATCGCGATGTATTCGCCGGCCATGAACAGAAGGTAGGGGGTGGACGAGTATTCCACCATGAACCCGGCGACGAGTTCGGATTCCGCTTCCGGCAGGTCGAAGGGCGGGCGGTTGGTTTCAGCCAGCGCCGAGATGAAGAACAGGAAGACCATCGGGAAGTGCGGCAGCCAGTACCAGTTGAAAAAGCCGTAAGCCCCGTCCTGCGCCGCCACGATGGCGCCGAAGTTCATCGCGCCGGTCGAGATGATGACGCCGATGATGATCAGGCCCAGCGACACTTCGTAGGAAATCATCTGTGCGGCGGACCGCAACGACCCAAGGAACGCGTATTTCGAGTTCGAGGCCCAGCCGCCCATGATCACGCCGTAAACCTCCAGCGAGGAGACGGCGAAGACGAACAGGATCGCCACGTTGATGTTGGCCAGGACCCAGCCGTCATCAAAGGGGATCACCGCCCAGGCGAGGATCGCCAGCACGAAGGACAGCATCGGTGCCAGGAAGAAGACCGGGCGGTCGACGCCCGCCGGGATCACGATCTCCTTCACCACATACTTCAACGCATCGGCCACCGATTGCAGCAGGCCGAACGGCCCCACAACGTTCGGGCCGCGCCGCATCTGCACCGCCGCCCAGATCTTCCGGTCGCCGTAGACGAGGAACAGAAGGCTGATCATCACGAAGGCCACGATCAGCAGCGACTGCGCCGCGATCAGCACCGCCGTTCCGAACCCCGTGGCAAGAAACCCGTCCATGTCAGTCCCTCATCCTCAATCCGCCAGTCTTACCGGCTTGGTATTCCAAGCGCTTCGCACTCTGCCACCGCTTCGGCGGTGACGATGGTGCGAAGGCCTTCGGGCCGGGTGGCCGAGAGCAGATAGACCGCATCCCCGTACCACGTCTGCCCGTCCTTCTTCACGATGGTCCGCACCTGGCGTGCGAAGCCAAACCCTTGATCCAGCGCATATTGCGCGGCTGCGCAGCGGCCATAGGCCTCGACGTCCGACCCGTCCTTCGCCCCGGTCATCGCGACCGTGAGACTGACCAGGTCCTTGTCGAGCAGGATCGTCGAGATCCCCTGATAGACCGGCGCTTGCCCGCGCTCCTCTGGCACCTCTCCGGCGGGCGCGCAAGCCCCAAGCGCCGCTGTCGCGGTGCCAAGGGTCGCCAGAAGGGAGAGGCGCTGCGCCATGTTACTCCGCCGCAATCGGGGCCGCCGCGCGGTCCTTGGCCATCGCCGAAAGTTCGGCCATCACCGCCGAAGCGCGGGCAATCGGGTTCGTCAGGTAGAAATCCCCGATCGCGTTGCGGAACGTGGCTTTGGCCGGGGCCTTCACCGGCAGCGGCTGCCATTCGTTCTGCGGCACCTCGTCGATGCGGCCCAGATGCGGATGCGCCTTGACCAGCGCCGCCCGCAGACCTGCCAGCGAATCCCAGGGCAGTTGCTGGCCCACTTCGGCCGACAGCGCCCGCAGGATCGCCCAGTTCTCCTTCGCCTCGCCCGGCGCGAAGCCAGCGCGGAAGGCCAACTGGGGCCGCCCCTCGGTGTTGACGAACAGCCCGTTCTCCTCGGTGTAGGCAGCGCCCGGCAGGATGATGTCGGCACGGTTGGCACCCCGGTCGCCGTGGCTGCCCTGGTAGATCACGAAGGGGCCGGCGGCGATTTCCACCTCGTCGGCGCCAAGGTTGTAGATCACCTCGACACCCTCAGTCGCAGCTGCAAGCCCGCCCTCGGTCACAGCACCGACGTCCATCGCGCCCACACGGGCCGCCGCGGTGTGCAGGACCATGAACTTGGCACCCGCGCCGGTCGCATAGGCCATCGCCTGGGACAGCACCGCCTCGCCGTCGGCTTCGTTGATGGCACCCTGGCCGATGATGACCAGCGTGTTGTCTTTTTGCGTCACCCGGCCCACCAGATCGACCAGCGCCGCCCGGTCGGAGCCCATGTGCTTGTAGTCATAAGTCAGGTCGACCCGTTCGCCGAAGAGACCGACCATCGCCCCGTTGGTCCAGGCCTTGCGGATGCGGGCGTTCAGGACCGGAGATTCGACGCGCGGGTTGGTCCCGATCAACAGGATCACCTTGGCGCTGTCGATGTCCTCAATCGTCGCCGTGCCGACGTAAGCCGAGCGGTTGCCGATCGGCAGCTTGGCGTTGTCGGTGCGGCACTCGACATGGCCGCCGAGCGATTCCACCAGCGTTTTCAGCGAATACGCGGCTTCGACCGGCACGAGGTCGCCCACCAGCCCGGCCACGCGTCTGCCCTTCATCGCGGCGGCGGCCTTCTCCAGCGCCTCGCCCCAGGTGGCTTTCCGCAGACGGCCGTTCTCGCGCACATAGGGCGTATCCAGCCGTTGCCGACGCAGACCGTCCCAGACGAAGCGGGTCTTGTCGGAAATCCACTCCTCGTTCACGCCGTCATGGTTGCGCGGCAGGAAGCGCATGACTTCGCGGCCCTTGGTGTCGACGCGGATGTTCGACCCCAGCGCGTCCATCACGTCGATGGATTCGGTCTTGGTCAGCTCCCAGGGCCGCGCGGTGAAGGCATAGGGTTTCGAGGTCAGCGCGCCCACCGGGCACAGGTCGATGATGTTGCCCTGCAGGTTCGAGGCCAGCGTCTCGTTCAGATAGCTGGTGATCTCGCTGTCTTCGCCGCGCCCGGTCTGGCCCATCTGGGAGATCCCGGCGACTTCGGTGGTGAAGCGGACGCAGCGGGTGCAGGAGATGCAGCGCGTCATCGCGGTCTTGACCAAGGGGCCAAGGTTCAGATCCTCGGTCGCCCGCTTCGGCTCGCGGTAGCGGCTGAAGTCCACGCCGTATGCCATCGCCTGATCCTGCAGGTCGCACTCGCCGCCCTGGTCGCAGATCGGGCAGTCCAGCGGGTGGTTGATGAGCAGGAACTCCATCACCCCCTCGCGGGCCTTCTTCACCATCGGCGACTTGGTCTTGACCACGGGCGCCTGCCCTTCCGGGCCGGGGCGAAGGTCTTTCACCTGCATCGCGCAGCTTGCGGCAGGCTTCGGCGGGCCACCGACGACCTCGACCAGGCACATCCGGCAGTTGCCGGCGATCGACAGCCGCTCATGGTAGCAAAAGCGCGGGATCTCCACCCCGGCGACTTCCGCCGCCTGGATGATGGTCATCGCGCCATCGACCTCGACTTCGATCCCGTCGATGCTGATTTTCTTCAAGTTAGACATGCGCCCGGTCCTTCCGCAGCAGCCCCACCACTGCATCGCGCAGCCGGGCCAGCAGCCCGCCCTGCGCGACCGGGGCCGCCTGTTTCGTCGTATCCTGTTCAAACGACAGGTGTTTCACACGCGCCTCGATGTCGCGCATCATGTATTTCGGGTCAGTACCGCCGTAGCACATCGCCCCTACTCCGCCGCCACTTGGGCGCAACCGCGGGTCTTCCACGCCTGCGCTTCCTGCAGATATTTCCACCCGAAGGCATGGTCGCTGTCGCCATGCGTCTCCAGGTGCGTCAGCCGCGCCAGCGCCTCGTCCAAAGTTGGCCGATGCCCCGCGGGCACCCACCACATGACGAAATGCATCCGGCCCAGCACCTCGAACCACTCGGCCCGCCGCTCATAGAACGTGCGGTGGACGGTGTTGAAGACGAAATGCTCCAGCGTCTCGACGCTTTCCCAGACCGTCAGGTTCGACACGAACTGCGCGTCACCGTCGATCTTTGCTTCGGTGTTGCCAGTCCCCGGCTCGCCCGAGCCTTCCATCATCCAGACGAACCCGGGCATCCGCTTGCCCATTCCGTTCACCCGGTCCAGCGCCGCCATGAACTCGGCCACGCGCGGGTCGTCGGTGGGGGCCAGAAGGCGCCCCACGTTCAACTCGGCCAGGTGCAGGACGGGGTCGGTCACTTCTTCGACCTCAACAGATAGCCAACCAGGCTTTCCTTGGCGATTTCCTCTTCACCGACGGCGCAATAGGCCTCGGCATTGCCCCGCTCGGCGCCCTTGGCTTTCAGCCATTCGGCCGCCTCGGCCTTGAACTTGGCCTTCTCGGTGTCCGAGGTGACGAACTCGCGGACAACCTTGGCCTCATAGCCCTGCTTCAGCGCATAGTCGCGCAAGGCGTTCAGCTCACCCAGAGCGCGCAGGTTGCGGGCGTCGATGGTCGGGCAGTTGTCGGCGATGGCGTCGCCGATGAAGCCCTGCAGAAGCTTCTCGCGGATCACCGGTTCTTCGTTGATCGGCACCAGCGCCAGCGCGGGCGTGGCCGTAAGGGTCAGGGCAATGATAACGGTGCGAAGCATATTGGCCTCCATGGCTGCTCGTGCGGCCGAGATGGAGCCAAACGCCCTTGATATGCCATGACAAAGTGCCCGCATCAGGCCCTTGTGACCGAAGGTGACGGCCGATGTCATGCGCAGCCCTCCCGATAGACCCATTCCCCGGTCGCCCGGTCGAACCGGTCGTAGATCGAGACGCGAACCTTCCCGCCGCAGGCCGCATCCGCGACCTTGCGGGCCAGTGCGCCCTCCCACATCTGGAACGGCTGGCCCCCATTCGTCACCCGCACAGGCTCGCGCATTGCGGGGACGGACGGAACCGTCGCCACGCAGGCCGCCTGGGCAAGAACCGAAAGGGCCAGCGCCATCCGCATCACTCCGCCGCGACCGCGGTGACACGGCCGGTGCGCTTGGCCTTGATGCGGTCCTCGATCTCGTCGCGGAAGGCGCGGATCAGGCCCTGGATCGGCCAGGCGGCGGCGTCGCCAAGGGCGCAGATGGTGTGGCCCTCGACCTGCTTGGTCACGCTGAGAAGCATGTCGATCTCCTCGACCTCCGCCTCGCCGCGCACCAGACGGTCCATCACGCGCATCATCCAACCCGTGCCCTCGCGGCAGGGGGTGCACTGGCCGCAGGACTCGTGCTTGTAGAACTTCGACAGCCGCCAGATCGCCTTGATGACGTCGGTGGACTGATCCATCACGATCACCGCCGCGGTACCAAGGCCTGACCGCTGCTCGCGCAGCCAGTCGAAGTCCATGATCGCGTCGTCGCATTGCGCCTGGGTCAGCAAAGGCACCGAAGACCCGCCGGGGATCACGGCCTTGATGTTCTTCCAGCCGCCGCGAACGCCGCCGCAGTGACGCTCCAGCAACTCCTTGAGCGGAATCGACATCGCCTCTTCCACGACGCAGGGCTGCATCACGTGGCCCGAGATGCCGAAAAGCTTGGTCCCGGTGTTGTTCGGCCGCCCGAAGGAGGCAAACCAGTCCGACCCGCGCCGCAGGATCGTCGGCACCACGGCGATGGATTCGACGTTGTTCACCGTCGTCGGGCAGCCATACAGACCCGAGCCCGCCGGGAACGGCGGCTTCATCCGGGGCATGCCCTTCTTGCCTTCCAAGGACTCCAGAAGCGCGGTCTCTTCACCGCAGATATAGGCCCCTGCCCCGTGGTGCAGGTACAGATCGAAGTCCCAGCCCGACTTGGCCGCGTTCTTGCCCAGCATCCCGGCGTCATAGCATTCGTCGATGGCGGCCTGCAGCGCCTCACGCTCGCGGATGTATTCGCCGCGGATGTAGATGTAGCAGGCGTTCGCGTTCATCGCGAAGGCAGCGATCAGCGCGCCCTCGATCAGCGTGTGCGGGTCGTGCCGCATGATTTCGCGGTCCTTGCAGGTCCCCGGCTCGGATTCGTCGGCATTGATGACCAGATACGACGGCCGCCCGTCCGACTGCTTGGGCATGAACGACCACTTCAGGCCCGTCGGGAAGCCCGCGCCACCCCGGCCCCGCAGGCCCGAAGCCTTCACCTGCTCGATGATGGTGTCGCGCCCGCGCTTGATGATGTCGGCGGTGCCATTCCAATGCCCGCGCTTCATCGCACCCTTCAGGCTGCGGTCATGCATCCCGTAGAGGTTGCTGAAAATGCGGTCCTGATCCTTGAGCATCTTGGTCTTCCTAACCCCGGCGTCCGCGCCAGATCTGATACGTCACCACCAGGGCCCAGACAAAGGCCGCGATGGCGAGAAGGTCGAAGAGGAACACGAAGCGCACCTCCAACCCGAGTTTTCCGCCCAACCACTGGGCCGCCATCCACAAAACGATCGTCACCGCCAGCACGATGCCCACCAGCCGCGCCTGGCGGGCGCGCTGGACATCGGCTGGATCGGGACGGGTCTGCACCATGGGTCTTCAGTAGCTGTTGGTCTTGGCGCGTTCCCGGAACGCCTCAAGCCCTTCTTTGACGATGATCTTGGCCTGCGCCACCCAGCGATCGCGGGTGATGCGGCCCTTGAAATTCTTCATGTTCGCGTCGACCCAGGCGACGTCGGCTTCGCTCCACTGCGCGATCTGGTCGAAATGGAAGAACCCCATCTCGTTCACCAGCTTTTCCATCGCCGGGCCGATGCCCTCGATTTCCTTCAGGTTGTCCGCCTTGCCGGCGCGCGGAGCATCCAGCCGGGCCGGCCCTTCGGAACCCGTAGCAGCAGCCACAGGCGCCGCCATGACGGCCGCCGGGGCCGCGGGATGGGATACAGCCGCCTGCGGCGCGTGAGCGGGCATCGCGCGCGGGGCCGGCATGCTGGCACCCCAGGGCATGCCGACGATCAGACCCACGACCACCGTCAGCACACCGGCGACGGCGACTGCCGGGGTCAGATCAAAGTCGCCCAACACCGTCAGCAGCGCAAAGGCGACCAGCCCCGCCGTCGCCGCCAGGATCCAGCCACCAATCGAGGGGGCATTCACATTCTCTGCTCTACGCATTCCATGTCACTCCCGTTGCAGCAGCCCGTGCGGGGCCACCGATGGCTTCAGTAATCATTGGCCCTGGCGTGTTCGCGGAACGCCTCAAGCCCGTCGTTGACGATGATCCGTGCCTGCTCCACCCATTTGTCGCGGGCGATGCGGCCCTTGAACGTCTTCATCTCGGCATCGACCAGGGCAGCGTCGGCATCGGTCCAGCCCGCGATCTGGTCGAAATGGTAAAACCCCAGGGAATTGACCAGCTTTTCCAGCGCCGGACCGATCCCCTCGATCTCTTGCAGATCGTCCGGCTGGCCCAGGCGGGGCGCGGTCAGACGGACCAGACCCTGCGGCGCGGCCGCCTTGGCGGTCTTGGGCTTCGCCGATTTCTCGGCCTTCGGCTTCGGCTCGGCCTTCGGCTTCGGCTCCACCTTCGGCTTCGGTTCGGCCTTCGGCTTCGCCCCTGCGGCGCCAGTCGACTTGGCCACGGCCGCGGGCTTCTCGGCCTTGGGCTTTGCGACCTTCGCCTTGGCCTCGGCTTTCGGCTTTGCGGCAGCCTTCGCCACCGGTGCCAGCACCACGGCATCGGCCACCAAAGGCGCGGCCATGACCGGAGGCAGGATCACCGGGGCCGCCTCGATACTGGCCAGCGGCGTCATCACGGACGAAGGTCGCTGCGGCACGACCGAACCTTCGGCGCGGACCGGCACGGCCATCGCGGAGGGCGTCGTTGCAACGCTGTCCCCGCCGATCCGCATGCCGACATCCGCGGTCGAAGGCACCACCTTGCGAACCCGGTGCGCCTCCTCCTCCGCGTCGTCATAGCGGTTCACCGCGACGGCGAGGCGAAACAGGACCAGCACCACGATCAGCGCAATGGCCAGCGAAAACAGCGCCGCCGGGACCGGATGATAGTACAGCCAGCCACGCAGCACGGCAAAGGTCACGACTCCGGAAAGAACCACCAGAGCCCAGCCACCCATGCCGATCGTCGTATCGTCGTCGCTGTCCATCATCCACCCTTACCGCACCAACTACCCTGCGGCAGCTTTACGCCTTCGCCGCCGCTTCCGCCTCTGCCACACTCCCGCCGGCTGCCAGGATCTTCGCCTGAACCACCCACTTGTCACGGGTCACCCGACCCTTGAAGCCTTCCAGGTTCTCGTCCACCCAGGCGATTTCGCCCGGCGTCCAGTTCGCGATCTGGTCGAAGTGGAAGAAACCAAGCCGGTTGCACAGGGCTTCCAGCTTCGGACCGATCCCGACGATCAGCTTCAGGTCATCCGCCTTGTCGTCCTTCGGCGCGGACAGGCCCGCAGGCTTCACGCCCCCCGCCTGGCCCGATGCCCGGGCCTCGGGTGTCGCCAGCGGAGTCGCATTGGGCGCATTGCCGTCCGACTTGGGTTTGCCGGGGGACGAAGCCTTCGCCTCCTGGACGGTCGCGCCGGTCGCATCGGCCACCGCACCCGCACCGGGCTTCGGCTCGACTTCCCTGCCCTTCGCCGGCGTCACCGCGGCAGGCTTGCCCAGCCAGGGCGTCGTCAGCGGGACTTCCGTCCCGTCGATCCGCTTGACCGTATCCTTCAGGTCCACCGCCGCCTGCACGCTGGCATTGAACTGCTTGCGGCCCGACTCGAACTCCTTGAGGCTGGTCAGACCCCCGACCGGTTCCGCCGCATAGCGCCCGATCTGCGACCCCGGCACCGGAACTTCGCCCATGCGGAACCGCTCGATCAGCTCACGCAGCTTCTCGCCCGTCAGGTCCTCGTAGTAGTCCTTGCCGATCTGCGCCATCGGAGCGTTGGCACAGGCCCCCAGACACTCGACCTCTTCCCACGAGAACTTGCCATCCGCGCTCAGCGTGTGGGGGGTCCTGGAGATCAGCTCCTTGGCCACCGCCACCAGATCCTCCGCCCCGCAGATCATGCAGGACGTCGTGCCGCAGATCTGGATATGCGCCACGCTGCCGACCGGCTGCAACTGGAACATGAAGTAGAAGGTCGCCACTTCCAGCGCCCGGATATAGGCCAGCCCCAGCATGTCAGCGACATGCTCGATGGCGGGACGGGAGAGCCACCCCTCCTGCTCCTGCGCGCGCCACAGAAGCGGGATGATCGCGCTGGCCTGACGGCCCTCGGGGTACTTGGAGATCTGGCCCTTGGCCCAAGCCAGGTTCGCCGGCGTGAAGGAGAAGGAGGCGGGCTGGTCTTTGTAAAGGCGGCGCAGCATGGTCTAGAAATATCCCCTGGCGATAGTCAGGATTACGGCGGTAGCGGCACCGGCGACGGCACCCATGACAAGACGGTTTCCAAACTTGGCAGCCATGACCCCGGCAAGTCCCGAGGCCGCGCCAAGGATCAGCGTCCACAGGTTGATCGTGACGTCCGGCATCAACGGTCAACCTCCCCGAAGACGATGTCCATCGTGCCGATGATGGCCGAAACGTCAGCCAACTGGTGCCCCTTGCAGATGTAGTCCATCGACTGCAGGTGCAGATAGCCCGGCGCGCGGATCTTGGTGCGGTAGGGCTTGTTGGTCCCGTCCGACACCAGGTAGACCCCGAACTCGCCCTTGGGCGCCTCGACCGCGGCGTAGATCTCGCCCGCGGGGACGTGGAAGCCCTCGGTGTAAAGCTTGAAGTGGTGGATGAGCGCCTCCATCGAGGTCTTCATCTCGCCCCGCTTCGGCGGCGTGATCTTGCCGCGCGACAGCACGTCGCCCTTTTCCACCCGCAGCTTGGCGCAGGCCTGGCGGATGATCGACGTCGACTGGCGCATCTCCTCCATCCGGCAGAGGTAGCGGTCATAGCAGTCGCCATTCTTGCCGACGGGGATCTGGAACTCGAACTCGTCGTAGCATTCATAGGGCTGCGCGCGCCGCAGGTCCCAGGCGAGGCCCGATCCGCGCACCATCACGCCCGAGTAGCCCCATTTCTGGATATCCGCCTCGGTGACGATGCCGATATCGGCGTTGCGCTGCTTGAAGATGCGGTTCTCGGTCAGAAGGCCGTCGATGTCGTCCAGCACGCGGGGGAATTCCACCGCCCATTGGTCGATGTCTTCGACCAGCTGATCCGGAAGGTCGACGTGTACGCCACCGGGCCGGAAGTACGCCGCATGAAGGCGAGCTCCGCTGGCCCGTTCATAGAACACCATCAGCTTTTCGCGTTCCTCGAAGCCCCAGAGCGGCGGCGTCAGCGCGCCCACGTCCATCGCCTGCGTGGTGACGTTCAGAAGGTGGTTCAGCACCCGGCCAATCTCGCAGAACAGCACCCGGATCAGAGACGCGCGACGCGGCACCTCGGTGCCGGTCAGCCGCTCGATCGCCAGACACCAGGCATGTTCCTGGTTCATCGGCGCAACATAGTCGAGGCGGTCGAAGTAGGGCAGGTTCTGCAGGTAGGTCCTGCTCTCCATCAGCTTTTCGGTCCCGCGGTGCAAAAGGCCTATATGCGGGTCGCAGCGTTCGACGATCTCGCCGTCCAGCTCCAGCACCAGACGCAGCACGCCATGCGCCGCCGGGTGTTGCGGGCCGAAGTTGATGTTGAAGTTGCGGATGCGCTGTTCGCCGGTCTCGAAATCCTTCGAGCCGTCGTCATAGGTGTTCACGCGGATATCGCCGTCCATCAGTTTGCTCCCTTGCGGTCGCGGGCCATGCACTTTGCTTCCCTACGGTCGCGGGCCATCATGGCTTCTCTCCCGGCGCGCCTGCGCGTGCCTTGTCGTCGCCGGGCAGGATGTAGTCGGCACCCTCCCACGGGCTCATGAAGTCGAACTGCCGGTACTCCTGCACCAGGTTCACGGGTTCATAGACCACGCGCTTCAGCGCCTCGTCATAACGGACCTCGGTGTAACCCGTGGTCGGGAAGTCCTTGCGCAAGGGGTAACCCCGGAAACCGTAGTCGGTCAGGATGCGACGCAGGTCCGGGTGGCCACTGAACAGGATGCCGAACATGTCGAACACCTCGCGCTCGAACCAGTTGGCGGAGGGATGCAGCTCGTGGATCGATGGCACCATCTGATCGTCGCGGACCGCGACCTTCACGCGGATGCGCTGGTTCCGGTACATCGACAGGAAGTGATAGACCATGTCGAACCGCTGGGCGCGCTCGGGATAGTCCACCGCCGTGATGTCGACCAGCGAGGTGAACCGGCACGAGGCATCATCGCGAAGGCACTCGACCAGGGCTTCCAGGTTCGCCAGGTTCGCCACCAGCGTCAGCTCGCCATGCGTGATGGTCGAGGACACCACCGCCTCGGGCTGTTTCATCTCGATGATCGCGGCCAGTTCCTGCAGGGCTTCGGACATGGGGTTACCTCACCAAAGTGCCAGTGCGGCGGATCTTCCGCTGCAACTGCAGGATGCCGTAAAGCAGCGCCTCGGCCGTGGGCGGGCAGCCGGGGACATAGATGTCGACCGGGACGATCCGGTCACAGCCGCGCACGACGGAATAGCTGTAGTGATAGTAGCCCCCGCCATTGGCGCAGGAGCCCATGCTGATCACATAGCGCGGCTCGGGCATCTGGTCGTAGACCTTGCGCAAGGCCGGGGCCATCTTGTTGGTCAGTGTGCCCGCGACGATCATCAGGTCCGACTGACGCGGGCTGGCGCGCGGCGCGGTCCCGAAGCGTTCCAGGTCATAGCGCGGCATGGATGTATGCATCATCTCGACCGCGCAGCAGGCGAGACCGAAGGTCATCCAGTGCAGCGAGCCGATGCGCGCCCAGTTTATGATGTCTTCCGTCGAGGTCAGCAGGAACCCCTTGTCCGACAGCTCGCGGTTCAGCGCCTGGACGGCAACCTCGTGGTCGCCCCCGGCCGTGTTGGCACCCGCCATCACTCCCATTCCAAGGCCCCCTTCTTCCATTCATAGGCAAACCCGATGGTCAGCACGCCCAGGAAGATCATCATCGACCAGAAGGCCGCCATGCTGATCTCGCCGAAGGCCACGGCCCAGGGGAACAGGAATGCGACTTCAAGGTCGAAGATGATGAACAGGATCGAGACCAGGTAGAAGCGCACGTCGAACTTCATCCGCGCGTCGTCGAAGGCGTTGAAGCCACACTCGTAGGCGCTGACCTTTTCCGGGTCCGGGTTGCGCACGGCCAGGACCGCTGCAGCCAGAATCAGGATCAGTCCCAGGCCGGTGGCAACGGCCATGAGGATGAGGATGGGTAGATACTCACGGAGAAGCAGGTCCACGAGGGGCTCCTTCAAATGCTGGCGGCGCGCGTGCATGCGAACGCATACCGCGCCCGCTTTGTCTTCCCGCCCGTTTACTCTGCACCCATGCCGGGGTCAACCGAAGGCGGGCAGGATTCCGGCCTTTGCGGTTGCAGAAAATCCGTGATGACAGAGAGTTTCGCTCAGGATCTAGAACGCCCGATTGGCCGTTCAAGAGCGGAGGTTCCCCTTACCTTGACCGGCGCTTCCAACCGGCCTTTCCTGCCGCACGACGAAAGGACCCTGCCCCATGCGCCTTGCCCTCCTGATCGCCTGTGCCGCCGGCACCGCCTCGGCCCAGACCTGCCAGATCGACCTCGCCGCCGTCGAGGCGCGCATCGCCGAGCTGGAACCCTCGTACGGCATGGTCCTGTCGGACATCGGCTGCGATGCCCCCACGGTCCCCGCCCATATCCTGATGTGCACCGCGTCCGAAGCGCCGAACGCCCCCCTCTGGCGCATGGGACGGCTGGACGATCTGGCCTGGATCTACGCGGTCGAGAACGCGACGGGGCAGGACGTGGACGAGACCGACCCGCCCCGCGATCAGGATTTCATCGCCCACCGCGACGCCTGCACCGACGAGGCCTGCCTCTGCGACGCCCTGACCCAGCACACCAACGCCAGCCTCGGCGGCACCTCGCCCTACCCGCAGTGACAAGTGGTTTGTCAAACCCGGCGCTGACGCGTGAGACGCTAGTCTCCTCGTCGGGCTGACGCCCTCCTCCTCGGCGACGGGGGCGTTGCCCTCAAACCTCCGGGATATCTGCAGACGGCTACGCTTCGGTCCGCCTCAGCGTGTGACGGGGTGGAAGCTGTAAGCCGACCCGTCCCGCTCCAGCCTCCCGATGCCGGGGTGCGGCAAATGCGCGCCAGCGACCAGCCAGCCCTCTGACAGCACCCTTTCGAACAGCCCGGCCCGAGTCTGCCGCGCCTGGTCGGCATCCTCATCGAACTTCCAGGTCACCTCGGGCCGAGCGAACTGCAGCGGGTGGTGCACCAGATCGCCCCAGATCAACAACCTTCCCTCGACCAGGAACGCCATATGCCCCGGCGAATGGCCCGGAGCATTGACCGCCACCACCCCCACCAAAGGCCCATCCCCCTGCTCCAGCGGCATCAGGCGTGGCAGGACAGGGATCATCCGAGGCTCTGCCCGGAAGGCCATCAGCTCTTCGGTCGCCACGAACACCCGCTCGGCGTTCGGGAATGCCAACCCGCCGTCCTCGTCCACCAGCCCGGAGAGATGATCGATATGGGTATGCGTCAGCGCCACCACGTCCACTTCCTGCGGCCCCGACCCCGCCTCGGCCAGCGCCGCGCCCAGACGCCCCAGCCCCTTGTGCCAGGCCCGCGCCGCCCCTGCGTCGATCAGCAGGCACCCCGAGGGCCCTCGCACCAGAAAGGCGCGCACCGGCAATGGCAGCTTGCCCGCCACCAGATCGCCCGGCGCATAGTCGGTCAGACCCGCCCTGTCCGATCCCCGCAGACAGTCCGCCGGCATCATCGTCTCGCCGTCCAGCAACATCGTCACCGTCAGGTCCGACACTTCGACCTTCAGCGACAGCGCCGTCTCCCGCACCACCCTCATCCGCACCAACTCCCCCGCAACCCGCCACCATATTGCCGCGCATGGCCCGCCCGGATCATCAGCCGGCCTACGTCCACTCCGTCGATCTCCAGCTTCACCAGCGAGCGGCCATACTGGTCCGTGCCCTCCTGAGCCAGGCTGATCCGGTCCGCCTTCTGGATCATCGTCCGCAAGGCCCAACTGGCCTGTTCCGCCGCCACGAACTCGCCCAGGCAGCGCGGCGCGTATTTCTCCGGCGTGTCGAAGCCCAGAATGCGCGCGCTGACCATTCCATCCTCGGGGCAGATCAACGAGACGGTATCGCCGTCGACCACCCGGATGATCCGGCAATCGCCCTGGTCGCTCGCCACCGTCTTCATGCCGGCATTCACCAGATCGGCGATGGTCGGCACCAGAACCAGCCCGCCCAGCGCCACAACGATCACGCCGCGAAGGTAGAAGCGCGGGCTTGCCAGACGCCGCAACCCGCGCACCATCGGCCCCGCAGGCCGTGCGGGGCGAAAGAGCCAGCCCATCAATCCGCCGACACGGCCGCAACCGGCCCAAGCGCCGCTGCCTTGGCCGCAAGGGCCGATTCTTCGCTCAGGATGCGGGCGATCTGGTTCACGTCCTCGGGCAGGAAGGTCAGCGGCAGCCGCATGTCGATCAGCCCCGCCAGCACCCGGTCGGTCTGCGGCAGCGCCTCGGGCCGGGCATATTGCCAATGCGCGTAGCGGCTGGTGAAGCCCGCAGGCTCCGCCGCGCCGAACCACTTCAGTTCCACCCCCCGCGCCGCCGCCGCCGCCACGAAAGCGGCCACCCGTGCAGGCTCCCACCCGGGCAACAGGAACTGGAAACTGGACCCCATGTAATCCTCGTGCTGCGGCCGTGGGATCAGCTTCAAGCCCGGCGCACCGGCCAACCCCCGCTCCATCCCCTGATACAAGGCCCGCCACCGCGCCCGCCGGTCGTCTAGCATCCCGATTTGGGGCCGCAGGATCGCCGCCCGCAGGTTGTCCATCCGGCTGGACACATTCGGGACCTCCAGCTTCAGCGCCTCGAAGACCTCCAGAGCCGGAGCCGCCCGGTGCCGCGCGTAAAGCATGTAGGACCCGGACAGAAGCACCGCCCGCGCCGCAAGCTCGGCATCGTCGGTGACCAGAAACCCGCCCTCGCCGCTGTTCAGGTGCTTGTAGGTCTGCGTCGAATAGCAGCCGATCACCCCATGCCGGCCCGAAGGCACACCCTTCCACTTCGCGCCCATCGTATGCGCGCAATCCTCGACCACCCGCACCCCAAGGCGGTCACAGATCGCCATCAGCGCGTCCATGTCGCAGACATGCCCCCGCATGTGGGACAGCAAAAGCACCGTCGATCCTGTGGCCTTGGCTTGCGCTTCCAGATGCGCAAGGTCGATGGTCAGATCCTCGGCCACGTCGACGAAAACCGGCTTCGCGCCGATGGAGGCGATCGCCCCCGGCACCGGGGCCAGCGTGAAGGCGTTGGACAAGACCGGCTCGCCCGGCTTGACCTGCAAGGCCCGCAGCGCGCAAGCCATCGCCGCCCCGCCCGAAGCGAGCGCCAGGCAATACTTCGCGCCCACATAGGCCGCGAACTCCTCCTCCAGCAGGGCCGTCTCGGCGATCTCGCCCGCCACCGTGTTGTAGCGGTGCAGCCGCCCATGCCGCAGCACGGCCATCGCAGCCTCGATCCCCGCCTCGGGGATCGGCTCCTGCTGGGTGAAGCTGCCCGAGAATCTTTCGCCCACGAAACGCTCGCTCATGCCTTCTCACGCCTCTTCAACATCAGGAACAGCATGGTTGTAAGCGCGAGGAACCCCGCGGCCACCCAGTAGGCGACATCGGTCGACCGCCATGCGCGATCCTCGGCCCAGAAATGCCCGAAGAGGAAGGCGAAGAACACCGTCCCGAACAGCATCGCCACGTTGGTCACCGCGGAAATCCCGCCCTGCAACTCGCCCTGCGCATCCTCCGGCACCCGCTTGGTCAGCATCGAGGTCAGCAGGGGATGCACGAAACCCTCCGGCCCGTGCAGGATCATCAGCGCGATCACGCCCCAAAGCGCGCCGACGAACCCGTAGCCCAGCAGGACCAGCGCCGAACAGACCAGCCCGAACAGCGCCACCTGCCACTCGCCAAAGCGCTTGGTTGCCGGGCCGGTCAGAAAGCCTTGAAAGCCCCCGGCGACCAGGCCGAAGACGGCCAGCGTTGCACCCACCATCGCTTCGGACCAGCCGAACTTGGCGATGCCCCAGAAGCTCCAGATCGCGGGGTAGACCGAGGTCGAAAAGAAGAAAAGGCCCATGACCAGCACCATAGGCAACACGCCAGGATAGCTGGCAAAGACCCGGAAGGCCCCGAACGGGTTCGCCCGCCACCACTCGAACTTGCGGCGGTTCTCGGGCGCAAGCGACTCGGGCAAGACGAACCAGCCGTAGATGAAGTTGAGCAGGGAAATGAATGCCGCGACCCAGAACGGGACCCGCGGCCCCAACTCTCCCAGAAGCCCGCCGATCGCGGGGCCGATCACGAAGCCCACGCCAAAAGCCGCGCCCATGTAGCCGAACGCCTTGGCCCGGTCATCCGGAGCGGTGACGTCCGCGATATAGGCGCTGGCGATGATCCAGCTTGCGCCACAGACCCCGGCGATGATCCGCCCGACGAAGAGCCACGCCAGCGTGGGCGCCAAGGCCATCAGGATGAAATCCATCCCCAGCCCGAAGATCGCCAGCAGAAGAAGGGGTCTGCGCCCGAAACGGTCGGCAAGGTTGCCCATCAGCGGCGCAAAGACGAACTGTGCCAGGGAAAAGGCCGCAAACATCCAGCCGCCGATGACGGCCGCCTGGGCAATGTCGACCTGCCCCACGTCCTCGATCAGCTTCGGCAGGACCGGCATGATCAACCCGAAGCCCACCATGTCCAGAAAGACGGTGATCAGCACAAATGTCACCGCATGGCGGCTGACCGTCCGGGGGGCATCTGGCGCTTGGCTCATGGGGCGGGACCCTATGGATCGGGGCGGGAACTGTCAAACCTCCGGGCTACCCGCGGTGGTCCACACAGAAGCGGCACAAAGACCTTTCACCTGGCTGCAAATATCCCCGCCGGAGGCCCTTCGCGAGCCGGTTGGCGCTGCGCCAGAGGCGAGACAAAAGGCTTGCGCGCAGCGCTCCTTTTCAAACCCGCCGGTCACCCGCGCGGCCATCTGCAGAAAAGCACCTCACCTCCCCATTCCGTCGTGACTGGATGCGGGCGTCCGGCAAGACCCGCCGCAACAAGCTTAAGAACTCCTGAAGGACCGCAGTTAAACCATTGAAAAGACTGAACCGGAAAGATGCCCACGCGCGGCGCACCTCACGCCAGAAGCCGCCCCGCCAGCCCGGGCAGGTCCTCGTACCGGTCCAGAAGCGCCGCCGGCTGGAACCGCTCCACCCCGCGCCCCTCCGGCCCGAAGGTCACAAGCGCGACCGGCACCCCCGCCGCCACCCCCGTCTTCGCGTCCGTCTCGGTATCCCCGACCAGCATCGACCGCCCGACAAGCCCCCCCGCCCGCTCCACCGCCGCCCGGTAGGGCGCCGCGTCCGGCTTTCTCACCGGTAGCGTATCCGCGCCGACAAGCGCCCCGAAGGCCCCCCGCACCCCCAACTCGGCCAAGAGCAGCTCCGCCAGCCCCTCCGGCTTGTTCGTGCAGATCGAGACCGCAATCCCCGCCGCCTTCAGCGCCTCGACCGCCTCCATCGCGCCGGGATACAGCCGGGTATGGGTCGCGATCCCACCCCGGTAGGCCTCCAAAAGCACCGGGTAGCCCGCATCCACGTCCGCCTCCGACCACTCCATTCCCAGCCGCTGGAACCCCAGCCGCAGCATCGCCCGCCCGCCATGAAACGCCGTCAGCGCATCCTGCGGTCCCAGACAGGCCTGCGGCAGCGACGCATTTGCCGCCGCCAGCAGATCCGCCGAGGTGTCTGCCAAAGTTCCGTCCAGATCGAACACTACACAGCGCATGTCGGCAGTCCTGTAACCTGTCGTGAGCGGACGGCCCCTTGCCACCCACTGCCACGGGGGTAAAACGGGCGCCGATACATTGGAAGGGGCAGAATGCAGGTTTCAGTCATCGTTTTGGCCGCCGGTCAGGGAACACGGATGAACTCCGACCTGCCGAAGGTCCTCCACCACGTCGCCGCCGCCCCGCTTCTTCACCACGCCCTCAGCGTCGCCCAGGCTCTCGAACCCTCGCGCATCGTCACGGTCATCGGCCACGGGGGCGAGGCTGTCGCGGCCTCTGCCACCGCCTTCAACGAGGCCGTGGAAACCGTTGTCCAGGACCCGCAAGCCGGCACTGCCCACGCCGTCGCCCAGGCCGCGCCCCTCCTGTCCGACGCACCGGGCGAGGCGATCGTCCTTTATGCAGACACCCCCCTCATCCGCGAGGAAACCCTCCGCGGGATGCTGGAGGCGCGGGCGAAACACGCCGTCGTCATCCTGGGCTTCCACGCCCGCGACCCCGGCCGATATGGCCGTTTGCTGACCGACGGCGATCAGCTTCTGGCGATCCGCGAATTCAAGGACGCCACGCCGGAAGAACGCGCCATCACCCTGTGCAACTCCGGAGTGGTCTGCGCCGAGGCGAAGCTGCTTTTCTCCCTCATCGCCGAGGTGAAGAACGACAATGCGGCGCAGGAATACTATCTTACCGACATCGTGGAACTGGCTCGCAAGCGCGGTCTTTCCGCCGGGGTCGTCCTCTGCGACGAGGCGGAAACCCTTGGCGTGAACACCCGCGCCCAGCTGGCCGAGGCCGAGGCCGCCTTCCAGGCCCGCGCCCGCGCAGAGGCGCTGGACAATGGCGTTACCCTCACCGCGCCCGAAACCGTCTTCTTCGGGCTGGATACCTATGTGGGGCGTGACGCGATCATCGGGCCGAATGTCCTCTTCGGCCCCGGCGTAACAGTGGAATCCGGGGCCGAGATCAAGGGCTTCTGCCATCTCGAAGGCTGCCACATCAGCCGCGGTGCCACGGTCGGCCCCTTTGCCCGCCTCCGCCCCGGCGCGGAACTGGCCGAGGACGTGCATGTCGGCAACTTCGTCGAGATCAAGAACGCCATCCTGGACGAGGGCGTGAAGGTCGGACACCTGACCTACCTCGGCGACGCCCATGTCGGTGAGTTCACCAACATCGGCGCGGGAACCGTCACCTGCAACTATGACGGCGTAATGAAGCACCGCACCACCATCGGCAAACGGGCCTTCATCGGGTCGGACACCATGCTGGTGGCCCCGGTTACTGTGGGCGACGGCGCGCTGACGGCCTCGGGGTCGGTCATCACCGAGGATGTTCCGGCCGAAGCCATCGCCATCGGGCGCGCGCGGCAGGTCACCAAGGCCGGACTTGCGACCCGGATGTTCGAAAGGTTGAAAGCTATTAAAGCTGTGAAGGCGAAAGGGATTTAAAAATGTGCGGTATTGTAGGGGTGCTGGGTAACCATGAGGCTGCCCCGCTGTTGGTCGAGGCGCTCAAGCGGTTGGAGTATCGTGGCTATGACAGCGCGGGGATCGCCACGGTAAACGCGGGCAAGCTGGACCGCCGCCGCGCGGTGGGCAAGCTGGTGAACCTGTCGGACCTTCTGGTGCATAGCCCCTTGGCCGGAAAAGCCGGAATCGGTCATACCCGCTGGGCTACCCACGGAGCCGCAACGGTGACGAACGCGCACCCGCACCGCGCGGGCGGCGTGGCGGTCGTCCACAACGGCATCATCGAGAACTTCCGCGAGTTGCGCGCCGAACTTGCTGCCGACGGCTACACCCAAGAATCCGAGACGGATACCGAAACCATCGTCCTTCTCGTCAACCGCGCGATGGACCGTGGTGCAGCCCCGGTCGAGGCCGCAAAGGACACGCTTGCCCGCCTGCATGGCGCCTTTGCGCTGTGCTTCCTGTTCGACGGCCACGACGACCTGATGATCGCCGCCCGCAAGGGCTCTCCGCTTGCCATCGGGTGGGGCGACGGCGAGATGTTCGTGGGTTCGGACGCCATTGCGCTGGCACCAATGACCGATCGGGTCACCTATCTGGAAGAGGGCGACTGGGCGATCATCACCCGCCAGGGGGCCGAGATCTATGACGCCCGCAATGCCCGTGCGAACCGGGCCGAAACCCGCATCCAGCTGGATGCGACACGCATCGAGAAGGCCGGTTACAAGCACTTCATGGCGAAGGAAATCGCCGAGCAGCCGGTGGTCATCGCCGATGCGCTGAAGCATTACACCTCGCCGCAAGGCACGCTGCAGCTTCCGGAAGCCCTTGATTTCACGGGCGTGGACCGAGTCACCCTGGTTGCCTGCGGCACCGCCTCCTACGCCTGCCACGTGGCGAAATACTGGTTCGAGCAGATTGCCGGACTGCCTGCCGACATCGATATCGCATCCGAGTTCCGCTACCGCGACCCGGTCCTGTCGCCCACCAGCATGGCGATCTTCGTCAGCCAGTCGGGCGAGACGGCGGATACACTCGCCGCGCTGCGCCACGTCAAGGAGAAGGTCGCCACGGTCGTGTCGGTGATCAACGTGCCCACCTCCTCGATCGCGCGCGAGTCCGATCTGGCCCTGCCGATCCTTGCCGGGGTGGAGGTTGGTGTCGCCTCGACCAAGGCCTTCACCTGCCAGCTGACCGTGCTGGCCCTGATGGCCCTGAAGGCCGCGCAGGACAGGGGCCGGATCGATGCCGCCACCCTGCGCGACCGGCTGGAGACCCTGCGCCTCGTGCCGGGCCTGATGAACGCCGCACTGGGGCTGTCGGACCCCATAGCCAAGCTGGCCGAGGAACTGGGCACGGCGCAGGATATCCTCTTCCTCGGCCGCGGTTCGATGTTCCCGCTTGCCCTGGAAGGCGCGCTGAAGCTAAAGGAAATCAGTTACATCCACGCCGAAGGTTATGCGTCAGGTGAACTGAAGCACGGCCCCATCGCCTTGATCGACGCGGCGGTCCCGGTGATCGTCCTGGCGCCCAAGGATGCGCTTTTCGACAAGACCGTGTCGAACATGCAAGAGGTCATGGCACGCAGCGGGAAGGTGCTGCTGCTGTCGGACGCGGCCGGAGTGGAGGCCGCGGGCCAGGGCACCTGGAAGACGCTGACCCTTCCCGCCGTCGATCCGCTGTGGGCGCCGATCCTTTATGCCGTGCCGGCTCAGTTGCTGGCCTATCACACGGCCATTGCCAAGGGCACCGACGTTGACCAGCCGCGCAACCTCGCCAAATCGGTGACGGTGGAGTAACCCTACCAAGAAGCATCCGGGGTGCGGAGTGGCCAAAACTCCGCACCCCTTGATCCATCAGCGCGCCGCCTGCGTATCCATTCTGAAATGGAGGCCACTGATGCAGCGCAGAACCCTACTTCTCGGCCTCGCCGCCATTCCGCTTGCCGGCTGTGCCGCGACGCCCGCTCCGCCAGTCGAGCCGGGTCCTCCGATCACCCTTGTCTCAGCCTTCCAGGGCCGCACGACCGGCCAGGGCCACTTCCGCGTCTGGCTCACCGGCGACGAACGCCGCTTCACCGCCCGGCTGAACGGCACGGTCACCGGTGCGGAAGGCGCACGGACGCTGACGGTGGTGGAGGACTTCCTGTACGATGATGGCCAGCAGGACCGCCTGACCTGGGTCTTCCGGGAACAGGGCGCGGGCCGCTGGACGGGCAAGCGCGAAGATACAGTCGGCGAGGCCACGGTCGTCGAGGAAGACGGCCAGATCCGCCTGACCTATCTGGCCGACTTCAAATCGCCCTCGGGCGTCAATCGTCTTGGCTTCGAAGATATCCTTTATGCCCGCCCCGACGGCACCATCGTGAATGATGCCGTCGTCACCCGCGCCGGCATTGCGGTCGCCTCGGTGCGCTTCCTGATCCGGCGCTGACTTGCCCTTGGGCCGCATGGCTGGCAGGTAGGGCCATGGTTTAGGAGGCCCGGATGACCCCGCTGGACGAACTTCAGGCGCTTGCCGACCCCACGAAAGCCGCCGAGATGCAGGCCTACCACAAGGTCCCGCGCGTGTATCTTGGCGCGACCGTTCCGCAGATCGAGGACCTGACTGACCGCTGGCGGGCCGAACTGACGCTGGACGACCGGATTGCACTGGCGGCGGACCTTTGGGAGACGAACATCCACGAAGCCCGGCTGGCCGCGGCCAAACTGCTGACCCAGGCGCGCATCCGCCCGGACGAGGCGGCCTGGGAGCTGATCACCTCCTGGGTGCCCGATTTCGACGGCTGGGCGCTGGCCGACCATGCCTCCATCGCCGGACAGAAGCGGCTGGTGGCGGACCCCTCGCGGCTTGATGCGGTCGAGACCTGGGTCACAAGCCCCCACATGTGGACCCGCCGCGCGGCGCTGGTGATGACACTGCCCTGGACGAAGCAGAATTTCCCGAAGGAACAGGACCTTGCCATCCGCGCCCGAGTGCTGGGCTGGTGCGCGACGCTGGCAACGGATCGGGACTGGTTCATTCAGAAGGCCGTGGCCTGGTGGGTCAGGGATCTGTCAAAGCATGATGCAGAGGCGGCGCGGGAGTTTCTTGCGGCACATGGCGAAACGCTGAAACCCTTCGCTCGGAAGGAAGCTGCACGGCACATGACGAAGCCATGAAAAATGGCGGCCGAAATCCGGCCGCCATTTCAAACATTGCGCATTCGCTGCGAAACACGGCCTAGCGCCCGTCGAACTTGCCCTCGAACTTGTCCCAGACGACTTCATTCTTCTTGGTGTCCGCAGTGCCGCCCTTCGGCGTACCCGGATTGGCACCGTCGACGCCATTTCCCCAGCCGTTGTTGCCCTTGGGTTGCGGTTCCTCCGGGCAGTCAAAGCAGGTTTCGGTGGGCGGTGTGATCGTGCCCTCCGCGAAGGTGGTCGTTGCAAGACCCACCCCCATCACGAATACCGAACAAGCAGCCATCAAATTTTTCATTTTCACTTCATCCCTTCCCTAATTGTTGGGTGAGGAAAGATTACACAGTCTGGATTAACCCAGAATTAACGTTGATTTTGCATTCTATGGTTGATTGTTAATTATTCGTAAACAGTTGGCCATCTGCTCGCCCAATTGATGTCCAATTCGTGACATGCTTTTTCCCTGAGTTGCAGAGGCGCTTCAGGCCCCGCGATTTCGTCGCCACCCGATTCTGTCGAACAGCACGCCATACACCCCTGCAAGTGCTCGCAAGGCGGTTCCATCCGTTCGTCCGGCAGGCTCCCAGCCCTTGGTCGCGATCCCAAGGATGCGGGGTGCGATCATGCCTTCGGCCTGGGCGTCTTCGGTGGTGAACTCCCCCCAGAAACATGCTTCGACCCCGGCGATGCGCGGCGTGATGTCCTCGGCCCCCTTGGGCACGGGGTCCCAGGCCACGGTCTTTTCCAGCGGGACGTACCCCGCCCAGGCGGCCCCCCAATCGTCGGGGTCGTGGCTGTGGGCAAGATCAAAATAGGCGTTCTGCGCGGGGCACATCACCACATCGTGCCCGCGCCGCGCGGCTTCGACCCCCGGCCCCTGCCCGGTCCAGCTGAACAGAAGCGCGCCGTTGCCGATCCCGCCCTGGCAGCCCTTCGCTGCCTCTTCCCAGGCCGCGACCCGCACGCCCGACGCAGCCAGTTCCGCACCCAGTTTCGCCAGCATCCAGCCCTGCACGTCGTCCGATGTCTCCAGCCCCTCGCGCGCCTTCAGGGCCGCCACGGCGGGCGAGCCGCCCCAGGCTCCCGGCGGGGCCTCGTCCGCGCCAAGGTGCAGCATCCGCAGCGGGAACAACCCCGCCACCTCTTTCGCCAAGGGCAAGAGCAGGTCCCAGGTTGCAGGGATGGCCGGGTTGACGATGTTGTCGAGGTAGCCCTGGATCGAAACCTCCTCGCCGTTGTCACCGGGGTCGCGCAGGCCGGGGGCGGCCTTGATCATCGCGTGGCTGTGGGCCGGAACCTCGATCTCGGGCAGCACCTCGATCTGCAGGGCTTTGGCCCGCGCCACCACCTGCGCGACATCAGCCTTTGAATAGCTGCCCCCCGCGCGGATACCGCCGCCAAAGACGCCCGGCACCGGTTCCCCCTCGCCCCGGAAGGCCGTGCGCTGCCAGAGAAGCGGCTGCGTGTCGACCTCCAGCCGAAACGCCTCGTCATCGGCGAAATGCCAGTGAAAACGGTTCAGCTTCAGAAGCGCCATCAGGTCCAGGAGGCGCAGGATGAAGTCGATCCCGAAGAAATGCCGTGCGCAATCAAGATGTTGTCCGCGCCAGCCGAAGCGGGGCGTGTCGGTGATTACCCCGCAGGGCAACGCGCCGCCGCAGGTTTCGCGCAGGGTCAGGAGGGTCACGCCCGCGTAATGCAGTCCCGCAGCGCCCCCGACCGCGACCGAAAGCGCCGTGGAAGCGATGGTCAGCCGGTAGCCCTCCGGCCCAAGACCTGCCTCCTCGGTCACGGGAAGGGCGAGACCGCCAGCGGCGATAATGGGGGCAAGGCCAAGCCGCTCGGCCAAGTCCTGCAAAGCGTCCAATCCGGCATCGGGGGCGACGGCCTGAAACGGCAGAACCCCGGCCGATGGAGCCCAGTCGGTCGGCTGCGGGACCAGCGGCAGGCGGCCAGGGGCCAGTGTCGGCGCGTCTGGCCCGTCCACATCCCGAAGGCCGATGTCATTCCCCGCTGGCAAAGGCAGGCATTCCTTGCCCACCCGCAGATAGGCCCCAAGCGGCAGCCATGCCCGGTTTCTGGGGCCAAACTCCTTCACCGCATGCTCCAGCACCACCTCGTGCAGCGCCCCCGCAGCAAGGTCCGGCAGCGCCACCTCGGCATAACCCGCCACCCGGCGGCCCAAGGTTCCGCCCGAGATCACCTTCGGCGCGGCCATCAGCGAAAAGCAGAAGACTGGCGCTGCCAAGGGGCGGTCCGTGCCGATCAGGCAGCGGATCTGGTTCCCTTCGATGCGGGAGGAGAAGGTCAGGGTCATGGTGCGTCCAGCCTCAGTTCGGCGATGAAATCGTAGATGTCGCTGCGGTAAAGCCCGCGGGTGAACTCGATCGGGCGGCCCGAAGGCAGATAGGCCGTCCGGTCGATCCGCAGGACCGCAGCCCCTTCCGGCAGCAGCAAGAGCTTCGCGTCGACCGCCGTCAGGTTGACCGCCGTGATCCGCTGCACCGCCCGGGTCGGGGCCTTCCCGGTCGCCCGCAGCACGTCGTAAAGCGAGGTCTCCACCGCCTCGGGGTCGGGCAAAACGTCGGTGGGCAGCGAAGACCACTCCAAAGCCAAGGGCGTATCGTCGGCAAAGCGCAGTCGTTCCACCCGCGCCACCCTTTCCCCCGCGGAAAGGCCCAGCGCCATCGTCTCGTCCGGCGTCGGTAGGAACAGCCCCCGGCGCTGGATGCGGCTGGACGAGGTCTTGCCGCGCTGGCGCATGTATTCGGTGAAGGAGAGGAGCGCCGAAAGCGAATGCTCCATCTTCGACTTTGGCGGCTTGACGAAGGTCCCCGCTCCGCGCCGCTGTTCCAGGACCCCATCCTCGACCAGCTGGCTGACCGCCTTGCGCACCGTCACGCGGCTGACATCGGCGATCAGCGCCAGTTCGCGTTCGGGCGGAAGTTTCGCTTCGGGCGGCAGTTCCCCCGCCGCGATGGCCGCGGAAAGGTGGCGGTAAAGCTGTTCGTACCTTGGGCCGCGCGCGGGGCGGAACCAGGCCTCGGGGCGGAACAGCGCCTGATCGTCTTCCATCGGAAGCCCCCGAATTGGTATTATATCAATGGGACCAATCCCATCGGCTGGCGGCAGGATGGACCACGAACCACGGTAAAAACAAGCGAAATCCGTTAGTCGTTCGCCTCTTTCGCGTTTTTGGTATTATGATGGTAGCGTTGCTTCGGTTTTTTGGTATCGTCACAGCAACGACATGATTCGACCCGCGCCACGCTGCCTCGTGGCCCAAGGCTGAACAGGGGGAACCGCATGACGCTTGTCGCCGAGGGGACAGCACCAGAACGGATGCAGCGTCGCGAGCTGTCCGAACGCGCCTTTGCCTGGCTCCTCATCTCGCCCGCCCTGCTGTTCATCCTGGTCATCGTCGTCTGGCCCCTGGCCGAGACGATCCGGCTTTCCTTCACCGACGCCACACTGGGCGGGGAGAACTTCGTCGGCATCGCCAACTACGCCGCGCTGTTTGCCGATCCGAAGTTCTGGCAGACCGTGGGGCGGACCTTCTACTGGATGGCGCTGGCCGTCAGCCTGAAGCTGATCGTCGGCCTGATCGGCGCCTCGCTTCTGAACGCCGCGATCCCCGGCAAGGCGCTGTTCCGTGTCCTTGTCATGCCGCCTTGGGTGATCCCGGTCGCCATCGGGGTCATCGGCTGGAAGTGGATGTACAACGGCTATTTCGGCCTGATCTCGGGACTGTTGCAGGAATTCGGGCTGGTCGAGGACCGCGTGGCCTTGCTCGCCACCAAGACCTCGGCCTTCTATTCGGCCATCGTCACCGACGTCTGGGTCGGCACGCCGATGGTGACGCTGTTCTTCCTGGCCGCCATGCAGGGGGTGTCAAAGGACCTCTACGAGGCCGCCTGGGTCGATGGCGCCAGCCGCTGGTATCGTTTCCGCCGCATCACCATTCCCCAGATCATGCCGGTGATTGTCTCGATGGCGCTCCTCTCCGCGATCTGGACCTTCAACAGCTTCGAGATCATCTGGATCCTGACCGAAGGCGGCCCGCGCGGAGCCACCACGACCCTTATCATCGACACCTACAAGGTCGCCATCTCCTCCCAGCGTTTTGGCGAGGGTGCGGCGCGGGCCGTCGTGATCGTGGTGCTGCTGGCGGCCTTCTCGCTCTTCTACCTGTGGTTCCTGAACCGCGTGAACCGCCACTACGGGGCCAAATAGATGATCGACCGCCTCACCCTTCTGCAGAAGATCGGCGTCTACATCGCCACCTTCTTCTTCCTTCTCTTCATCCTGATGCCCTTCATCGAGATGATCCGCGTCAGCCTGCGCCCCATGAGCCATCTGATGACCGCCGACTTCACCTGGTGGTCCGAGGATTTCAGCCTGCAGGCCTACCGCGACATGTGGGTCACCGTGCCGCTTCTGGGCCGCTACATCTTCAACTCGATCTTCGTGGCCTCCTCGGTGACGCTAATTACCATGATCGTGGTGATCCCCGCCGCCTACGCCTATGCGCGGCTTGAGTTCCCCTTCAAGTCCCTGTCGCTGGGCGGCTTTCTGGCGGTGAACATGTTCACCGGCGCGGTCCTCCTCATCCCGCTCTACCGGGTCCTGCGGACGCTTTCGATGCTGAACACCTACTGGGCGATGATCATCCCGGGCGTCGCTTTCCTGATCCCCACCGGCATCTGGCTCCTTCGCTCCTACCTGGAAAAGATCCCGCGTGATCTGGAGGAAGCCGCCTATGTCGACGGGGCATCCCGCCTTTACACCCTGCGCCGCGTGGTCCTGCCCCTGGCGGCCCCCGGCCTGATCGTCGTCGGCACCGCGGTCTTCATCGGCGCCTATGCCCAGCAGTTCCTCTTTGCCATCACCTTCAACAACGTCCGCGAAATCCAGCCGCTACCGGCAGGTCTTTACGAATTCATCGGCTACCAGGACGTCACCTGGAACGAGATGATGGCCGCCGCTCTGACCGGCATCACCCCGGTGATGATCGTGTTCCTCTTCCTGCAGAAATACCTCGTCGCGGGCCTGACCGCAGGCGCGGTGAAAGAATGACCAACCACCAACAGACGTCCAACCAAGGGAGACTACGCATGACCCACTTCAAGACCCTTACGGTCGCCGCGGGCCTGATGGCCGGCACGGCCCTTTCGGCCCAGGCGCAAGAGCTGCACTTCATCATGTGCGGCGGCGAAGTGCGCCCGGCCGACCAGGTCGTGATTGACAAGTTCCAGGCCGACAACGCCGGCGTCACCGTGAAGATGGAAGCGGTGGAATGGGGCACCTGCCAGGACAAGTCGATGCAGCTTGCCGCCGCCGGTGATCCGCCCGACGTGGCCTATATGGGTAGCCGGACCCTGCGCCAGCTGGCCAACAACGACCTGATCGTCCCCGTGACCTTCACCCCCGAAGAAGAAGCCGCCTACCAGCCCGGCGTCCTCAAGACCGTGACCAACGGCGGCCAGTACTGGGGCATCCCGCACGCCTTCTCGACCAAGGCGCTGTATATCAACTGCGCGGTGGTCGACGCTGCCGGGGCCGAGTGCAAGGCCCCCGCCACCTGGGCCGAGCTTGTGACTCTGGCGAAGGCCGTGACCGACAATACCGACGCCGCAGGCATCGGCATTGCCGGCAAGGATTTCGACAACACGATGCACATGTTCCTCGACTTCCTCTATTCGAACGGCGGCAAGGTCTACAACGACGACGGCACCCCGGCGCTGGACAGCCAGCAGACCCGCGAAACCCTGCAGCTTTATGCTGACCTCTTGCCCTACATGCAGTCTGGCCCGACCGAATGGGAGCGTGACCAGATGCGCGACCTCTTCAACGACGGCCAGATCGCGATGTATGTCTCGGGTCCCTGGGGCGAAGGCCAGCACGCGGAAAAGGTGCCGACCCAGCTGGTAGCACCCATCCCGGCCGGTCCGTCGGGTCCCTCGGGCACCATCCTGATCACCGACTCGCTGGCCGTCTTCAAGGGCACCGGCAATGAGGAAATGGCGATCAAGCTGGCCAAGGCGCTGACCTCGGGCGATGCGCAGTATGACCTCGACTCGACCTGGGGCCTGACCCCGATTCTCGATTACGAAAAGCTGGGCAAGACCGACGTGTACTACAAGAAAGGCAACTGGCCGATCTTCGTGGCGGGCATCTCGACCGGTGGCCCCGAGCCGATGGTCGAAGACTTCAAGGCGCTGCAAGCCGTATTCACCAACATGATCCAGGGGATCATGCTGGAAGAAGGCACCGTCGACGAGCTGGTGACGCAAGCCGGCGTCGAGCTGGTCGCCGTCCGCTGATCAAGAACCGGGGGCGCGGGTCTTCCTCGCGCCCCTCCCTTCCCCGCAAAGGACTGCCCGCATGGCCACGCTTGACCTGCAAAGCATCATGAAATCCTTCGGCACCGCACAGGTCCTGTCGGGGATCGACCTTGCCATCCGCGATCGTGAGTTCGTGGTCTTCGTCGGCCCCTCCGGCTGCGGCAAGTCCACGCTTCTGCGCATCATCGCGGGCCTTGAAGCCTCAAGCTCCGGGCGCATCCTGATCGATGGGGTCGATGTTTCTGCCGCCGCCCCCGTGGACCGCGGCATCGCAATGGTCTTCCAGAGCTATGCGCTTTACCCCCACCTGTCGGTCTTCGAGAACATCGCCTTCCCCCTCCGCGTCGCCAGTCTGCCGGAGGCGGAGGTGAAACAGAAGGTCGGCCGCGCCGCCGAAATCCTGCAGCTGACCGAGAAGCTTGGTCTCAAACCCGGCCAGCTCTCCGGCGGCCAGCGCCAGCGCGTCGCCATCGGGCGCTCCATCGTGCGCAACCCCAAGGTTTTCCTCTTCGACGAGCCGCTGTCGAACCTCGACGCCGCCCTCCGCGGCGAGATGCGCGTCGAACTCAGCGCCCTCCAGCGCGACCTTGATGCCACGATGGTCTACGTCACCCACGACCAGATCGAGGCGATGACGATGGCCCACCGCATCGTTGTGCTGAACAAGGGACGGATCGAACAGTTCGGTACCCCGATGGAGCTCTACCACCACCCCGCCACCCGCTTCGTGGCCACCTTCATCGGCCAGCCCAACATGAACCTTTTGCCCGCCACCGTCATCGGCACCGCACCCGAAGGCCTGACGGTCGAGCTTCACGGTGGAACCCGCATGACCTTGCCCGTTGACACCGAAACCGCCCGCAGCGGCGACAAGGTTGAGGTCGGCGTCCGCCCCGAAAGCCTGCAACTCGGCAGCGGGGTCACCATGCGCCTTCGGGTTCTCGAACGTCTTGGCGGCACCGCCATCGCCTATGGCCAGATGCCAGACGGGCTGAAGGTCTGCGCCGCGTTATCGGGCGACACCACCGTCCACGAAGGCGAGGACGTGGGCCTGACCTTCGCCCCCGCCGATGCCCATGTCTTTGACGCCAACGGCCGCGTGATGCGGCGGCGGCAAGCCCCAGCCCTTGCAGCTTAAGGGACGGCTCGCCGTCTGAAAGGAGACCAGAATGCGGATTGTCACCTCAGGCATCGGCCTGCGGGCAGGTCATGTCTTGACCACGCTGAAAGAGGAAATGCCGGAAGCCGAGATCGTCGGCTACTATGACCCCCAGCCCACGCATCTGGAGATGATCGGCACCGACACGCCGCGCTATCCGTCGGTCGAGGCGATGCTCTCGGACGCCAAGCCTGACCTCTACTGCGTCTTCTCGCCGAACGTCTTTCACCTTGATCAGATCCGCCTGGGGCTGGAGGCGGGCGTCCAGGTCTTCACCGAAAAGCCCGTCGTGGTCTCGATCGAGGAAACACTGGAACTCGCCCGCCTCCTGGCGCAACACGGCGGGGTCAACCGCGCGATGGTTGGACTTGTCCTGAGATATTCGCAGCACATGGTCGACCTCCGCGCGGCCATGGCGCAAGGCTGGCTGGGCGACGTCACGTCCCTGGAGGCCAACGAACACATCGGCCCCTACCACGGCGCTTTCTTCATGCGCGACTGGCGCCGCCGCACCGACCTTGCGGGCGGCTTCATGCTGGAGAAATGCTGCCACGACCTCGACATCTACAACATGGTCACCGGCTCCCGCCCCTCCCGCGTCGCGAGCTTCGGGGGGCGCAAATCCTTCGTTCCGGCCAACGCGCCCAAGTCCAACGCCGAGGCCGAAATCTTCCACGTCAAGAAATCCGTCTGGGAATCCACCGACGATCCCTTCCTGTCGGACGGCGACATCATCGACTACCAGACCGCAATCCTGCAGTACGAAACCGGTGCCAGCCTCGCCTTCCACACCAACCTCAACGTCCCGGACGAACACCGCCGCTTCTGCGTCATGGGCACCCACGGCATGGCCGAAGGCGACTTCGTCCGCGGTTTCCTGAAGATCACCGCCCGCGACGGCCGCCGTCTCGCCGACCACGACTACACCCAAGGCACCGCGATGAAGGGCGCGCATTACGGCGCCGACCAGCTGATGTGCCGCGACATCACCGCCTACCTGCGCGGCGAAGCCGAAAGCCTCCCCGTCTCGATCCTCGACGCGATGGAAGCCGGCATCGCCGCCATCGCGCTCGACCAGGCCCGCACCACCGGCCAAGTCGTCGACCTTACCGACACATGGTCCCAGCTTGACGCCCACAGGCTCCGCCAATGATCCAGCCCACGACCTTTCGCACCGGCCCGGACCTCCCCGCCGAAGGCTCGCGCGTGGTCGCACAGCGCGCTCTGACCTCGCTTCCAATCCGCACTCCCCCAACCTTTCATCTTTGCCCAAATATCCCCGCGGGAGGCTCCGAACGCACCGCTGGCGCTCCCGCAAGCCAACCGCGCCCCCTCTCCCCGAAGACCCTCCCCATCGAAAGGTGTGGGAGGGCGACCGCGCGAGCCGCCCGATGACCGCCCTTCCCCCCGACGCAGGCCAGCACATGGCGCGCGAGATCGCCGAGGCCCCGTCCGTCTTCGCAGCCTCCGTCGCGCAACCCGTCTCGCTCCCCGACCTCAGCCACCTCCGCGCGATCTACACTGTCGCCCGCGGCTCCTCCGACGCCGCCGCCAACATCCTCTCCTATGAACTGATGCGCGAGACCAGGCTTCCAGTGACCTCCCTCCCTCCCTCGATCTTCTCCGTGGGCCAAGGCGTCCGCCTGACCGATGCCGCCGTTCTCGTCGTCAGCCAATCCGGCGCCTCCGACGACCTTGTCCGCTCTGCCCGCGGTGCCAGGGCCAGTGGCGCCACCGTCCTCGCCCTGACCAACGCCCCCGCCAGCCCGGTCGAGGCCGAAGCGCATGCGACCCTGACCATCGGCGCCGGACCCGAGCTTGCCGTCCCCGCCACCAAATCCGTCGTCGGTGCCATCGCCGCCGGGATGGCCCTCCTCTCGGCCCTCGTCCCCGCCTACGCGCCCCGCGCGCAGGCCTCCGCCCAGGGCATCGCCGCGCTTCGGGGCAAAGAACTCCCCCAGACCAAAGCCCTCCTCGCCGCCCTCCTCCGCGCCTCCCACGTCTTTGTCATCGGCCGCGATACCGGCTTCGGCGCTGCCCAGGAACTGGCACTGAAACTCAAGGAATGCTGCGCGCTTCATGCCGAGGCCTATTCCAGCAGCGAGGTCCTCCACGGCCCCCTGCAACTGGTTACGAACCCCCTCCTGATCCTGATCCTCGACACCGAACAGGCCGACGTGCAGCCCAGTCTCGACACCGCCGAGCAGCGCTTCCGCGCGGCGGGGGGCAGCGTCTTCCGTCTGCGCCCGTCCGAGGCAGGTGCCACGGACCTCACGCCCGCCGCCGCCGCCGCGGCACTCCTCTGCCTGACCTACCCCCTTGCCCTGCAAACCGCGCTCGCCCTCGGCCACGACCCAGATCGCCCCGCCACCCTTTCCAAGGTGACGCAGACGACATGAACCGCCCCCGTCCTTTCACCTGGCTCCAAATATCCCCGCCGGCGGCATCGCCGAGCCGGTTGCGCGCCCTTCGCGCGCAGAGGCGAGACAAAAGGCACGCGCGGAACGCGCTCATTTCCCTTGCCTACGCAGAAGACCCAAGATGACCGATCTCACCCGCCACGCCACCTTCCGAGAAATACTCGCCCAGCCCGACATATGGCGCGACTGGGGTGCGACGCTTGCTGTCGCCGACTTGCGGCAATGGGTGGCCAGCACCGGCACAACCGAAGTCTGGTTCTGCGGCGCCGGCACCTCCGCCTACATCGGCGACATTCTTGCCGCGGGGCTGGAAGGCCAGCCCGGCCCCCGCTTCCGCTCGGTCCCCACCACCGACATCGTCGCCCGCCCGCGCGCCTACCTGACCGGCGCGCCAAAACTCGTCGTCAGCTTCGGGCGGTCCGGCAACTCCACCGAATCCATCGGCCTCCTCGACGCGCTCGATGCGCTGGCCCCGACCTGGCCCCGCCTGAACATCACCTGCAACAGCCAGTCCACTCTCGCCACCCGTCCCGGCGCGAATGTCATCACCCTGCCCGAAGCCACTCACGACCAGGGCTTCGCGATGACTTCCAGCTTCTCCACCATGCTCCTGACCGCCGCCGCCATCTTCGACACCACCCTCCCGGCATATCAGACCGCCCGGCGCTTCGCCGCCCTCGCCGATGCCCTGCGGACTCTCCTGCCCCACTTCACCGCCCAGGCCGCAACCACCCGCCACCCCGCCCGCGCCGTTTTCGTTGGCTCCGGTCCCCTCGCGTTCGCCGCTCGCGAGGCTGCCCTAAAGGTCATGGAGCTTGCCGCAGGGCAGATTCCCGCCCTCTGGGACTCGACCCTGGGCTTCCGCCACGGCCCGAAAAGCTTCACCGTGGGAGAAACCGACTTCTGGCTCTTTCGCTCCCATGATCCCCACACCCGCGCCTATGACGACGACCTCCTGGCCGAGCTTCGCACCCAATTCCCGCACAGCACCATCGCCGCCCCCGAGATCCCGCAGCACTACGGAGATCTCTGGGCCGCCCCCCTTTACGTCGCCCTCGCGCAGATCCTCGCCGTCACCTGGTCCGACGCGCTTGGGCTCAATGTCGACGACCCCTTCGCCGGCCAGGGCACTCTCACCCGCGTCGTCTCGGGGGTAAAACTCCACCCGGTGAAACCATGATCGCTGCCGGAATTGACCTTGGCGGCACCAAGATCGAGGCGCAGGTCTTCGCCGCGGACTGGTCGCTTTCCACGCGTCAGCGCTGGCCCACGCCGAAGGACTACCCCGCCCTCGTCGCGGCAATGGCAACGGCCATCCGCTGGGTTGAGACTCACGGGACCGCCCCAATCGGCATCTCCGCCGCGGGCCTTATCAACCCCAGAACCGGCCTCGCCCTCACCTCGAACCTCTCCGCCACCGGGAAACCCTTCCCGCAGGACATCGCACAGGCAGCAGGCCGTCCAATCGCCTGGATCAACGACTGCCGTGCCCTGACGCTTTCCGAAGCCACCCTTGGTGCCGCGCGGGGCGCCGACCCGGCCGTCGGCCTGATCCTCGGCACCGGAGTCGCGGGGGGCGTCGTCACCGGGGGCCGCCTTCTGCCATCCCCAGCCCAGACGGGGGGCGAGTTCGGCCACTTCGCCCTCGCCGCCCCGCCCATCGCCGCCCACGGCCTGCCCATCCTGACCTGCGGTTGCGGCCGCCTGGGGTGCGTCGAGACCTACCTCTCCGCCCCCGGCCTCGCCCGCATCGCCGCCCACGTGAGCGGCGCACAGCACACCCCCGAAACCATCGTTGCGGATCGCGCCACCACAGCCGCCTTCGCCAAGGCCTGGGACATCTGGCTCGACCTTGCCACCGAATTCCTGATCAACCTCTGTCTCACCATCGACCCCGAGGTGATCGTGATCGGCGGCGGCCTCTCCCGCGTCCCGGGCCTGACCGAGGACCTCACCCGCCACCTCGCCAAAGCCTCCCTCGGTGGTTTTCCGATCCCGGCGATCCGCCTGGCGGAAGGGGGTGACGCCAGCGGTGCTCGCGGGGCCGCCCTCCACGCCTTGAACGAGGCCCTACATGCCTGACCTTGCCCGGATCATCGCCCTGAACCGCGCAGGCGCAACCGTCGCCATCCCGTCGGTCTGCACCGCCCATCCCGATGTTCTCGAAGCCTGCCTTGCCCTTGCCGAAACCCTCGACCAGCCCATCGTGGTCGAGGCCACCTCGAACCAGGTCAACCAGGACGGCGGATATACCGGCCTGAAACCCGCCGACTTCATCCGCTTCGTCACCGACATCGCCACGCGCGCCAAGGTCTCGCAATCCCGCATCCTCTTCGGCGGCGACCACCTCGGCCCGCAGGCCTGGCGCAAGCTGCCCGCCGATGCCGCCATGCAGAAGGCGCACCAGATGGTCGCCGACTACGCTGCCGCGGGGTTCACCAAGATCCACCTCGACTGCTCCGAGGGCTGCGCCGGCGAATCCGCCCAGCTTGCCGACGCCATCACCGCCACCCGCTCCGCCGCCCTCGCCGTCACCGCCCGCAAGCACGCCCCAGACCCCGCAAAGCTCCTCTTCGTGATCGGCACCGAGGTCCCGCCCCCCGGCGGCGCCCGTACCGACGACCACGGCGACATCCCCCCCACCACGCCCGAGGCGGCCAGGGCCACGCTCGCTGCTCACCGCGACGCCTTTGCCGCGGCAGGAATTCCCCTCGACCAGATCGGCGGCCTCGTCGTCCAGCCCGGCGTCGAGTTTTCGCCAATGGAAGTCCACCACCTTCCCCTCGACCGCGATCCCGGCCTCCTCTCCGCGCTTGAAGATTGGCCGCGCCTCTGCCTCGAAGCCCATTCGACCGACTACCAGCACCCCCGGGCCTATCCGCGCCTTGCGGAACTTGGCTTCGCCTTCCAGAAGGTCGGCCCCGCCCTGACCTACGCCTGGCGCGAGGCGCTTTACGCCCTGGACACGATCCGCGCCCAGAACGGCTGGGCAACCGGCCCCTCGCTGCCCGACACGATGGAAGCGGTGATGCTGGCAAACCCCGCCTACTGGCAGGGCCACATCCACGGCACCACCGCCGATCCCAGAACCGAACGCCACTTCGGCCTTGCCGACCGCATCCGCTACTACTGGCCATCCTCCCAGGCGCAGGCAGCGGTGGACGCTCTCCTCGGCGATCTTGCCGACAAGCGCCTTCCCGACCCGATGCTCCTGTCACATTTCGGCGCGGACGAGATTGCCACCGCCCGCGCCAGCCACTATCCCCTGCCCCGCGCGCTGGCCCTGGCCCGGGTGCAAACCGCCCTCCGCCCCTACTTCTTCACGGGACCCCGGTCATGAGTGCCAAACCCGACCTTTGGCTGATCCCCGACGCGATCTTCGACGGCACCCGCCTCCGCCCCGGTGCCGCGCTTGCCGTGGCCGAGGGCCGCAGCCTGCATCTTGCCGAAACGCCCCCGCCCGGCGCGCCCGTCCGCCGCATCAAGGGCACTCTCACCCCGGGCTTTCTCGACCTGCAGGTCAACGGCGGCGGCGACGCGCTCCTGAACAACGACCAGTCGCCGGAGGCCTTGCACCGGATGGCCGCCGCCCATCGCCGCTTTGGCACTGTCGGCATCCTGCCCACCGTCATCACCGACGCCCCCGAGGTCCTGGCCCGCGCGGTCGAGGCTGTGCTGGCCGCGCAAGGTGAGCCGCAGCCGAACCGCAGCCTCCTCGGCCTTCATATCGAAGGCCCGCATCTCTCGATCCCCCGCCGCGGCACCCATGCCGCCGAATGGGTGCGTCCCTTCGACGACACCACCTTCGCCCATATCCAGCGCCTTCGCGCCGCAGGCCTCTTCGTCAAGATCACCCTCGCCCCGGAAAGCGCCACCCCGCAGGACGTGGCCCGGATCGCTGGAACCGGCGCAATCGTCTCCATTGGCCACTCAGACGCCACCGCCGACGACACCCGCGCCCTGCTCGACGCTGGCGCCACCTGCTTCACCCATCTCTTCAACGCCATGTCGCCGATGCTGAACCGTGCCCCCGGCGTTACCGGTGCCTGCATCAACTCCACCGCCTACGCAGGCATCATCTGCGACGGCATCCACGTCGCAGACGAGATGGTCGGCCTGGCGATCCGCGCACGCCCCGTTCCGGGCCGGATGTTCCTCGTCTCGGATGCGATGAGCACAGTGGGCGGCTCCGACCACCTGCGCCTTTACGGCCAGGACGTCTGGCTGAAGGACGGCCGCCTGGTGAATGCCGAAGGCTCGCTCGCAGGCGCACATGTCACGATGGCCGAAGCCCTCCGCCGCCTGATCACCGTGGTTGGCGTTCCCCCGGAAACCGCCCTCGACATGGCCAGCGCGGCGCCGGCCCGGCTGCTGAACCGCCCCGATCTCGCCACGCCCGAGGGCCGCGACCTCGCCGACCTCCTCCTCCTCGACGCCGACTGGCAGGTCAGCGCCACTCTGGCCGACCACCTCGCCATCCAACCGGCCTGAGCTTCATCTTTGTGCAAATATCCCCGCCGGAGGCTCCTCCGCCAACCGCGAACACCACAGCCCCTGGACCTCCCCACCCCGAGGAGGAGGGCACAAGCCCAACGACGAGACAAAAGTCTCAGCGCTCGATTCGGTAGCCGTCCTGAAACGAGGGCGTTACGGCCCGTAGACCGTCACCTGCGGCAGTTCGGTCAGCGACAGTCCCAGTGCCTGGAACGCAGCAAGCGACAGAAGTGCTGCGCCCGTGTCCGGCCGCAACTCGACCGCCAGCGACTTGCCCGCCGCCGTGACGATCCGGCCCTGGGCCTTGGTCTTCACCAGCGCAGACGACAGCCAGATCCCCTGTTCCGCAGGCGGACCCAGTGCCACGACGACACGGCCCAGCTCCCGCTCCCCGCCCGAAGCCGGGGCCGCTAGTGCTGCGGCCTTTTCCTCGGCCGTGGTCTTGTCCAGCGCCTCCGCACTTGCCGCCCGGGTCGCACCCAGAACGCTCGTGGACACCGCTGGGGCGAACTCCGTCGCCGGTTGCGGCTTGGCCGGACCGGTGACGCCTCCCGCCGGGGCATCCTGCTGGAAAAGGGCACAGCCCGACAGGGCCAGCGCGAAAGGAAGAAGAAGGGCAATCTGTCTCATGGTCGTAGCCTAACCCGCCGCTCCCGACCCCGCAATTGCCGCTCTCGCACTTGTGCACCCCTCCGCGCAGGCCTACCTTCCTTGCATGACCCCGCTCATTGATCCCTTCGCCCGCGCGATCAGCTACCTGCGCGTCTCGGTCACCGACCGCTGCGACTTTCGTTGCACCTATTGCATGTCGGAACACATGACCTTCCTGCCGAAGGCCGACCTCCTTTCGCTGGAAGAACTTGACCGTCTCTGCTCCACCTTCGTGCGCTTGGGAGTCGAGAAGCTGCGGATCACCGGGGGCGAGCCTCTGGTCCGCAAGGGAATCCTTACGTTCTTCGAGGCAATGTCGCGCCACCTTGAAACCGGTGCGCTCAAGGAACTGACGCTGACCACCAACGGCAGCCAGCTTGCCAAATTCGCCCAGCCGCTCGCCGACCTTGGCGTCCGACGCGTCAACGTCTCACTCGACACCCTTGATCCGGCGAAATTCCAGCAGATCACCCGCTGGGGCCGCCTGCCTCAGGTCCTGGACGGGATCGAGGCAGCCAAGGCCGCGGGCCTGAAGGTCAAGATCAACGCCGTCGCCCTCAAGGGCTTCAACGAGGACGAGCTTTTCTCCCTCCTCGACTGGTGCGCCCGCGAAGGCCACGATCTCACCTTCATCGAGGTGATGCCGATGGGCGAGGACATGACCGCCAACCGCCTCGACCAGTACTGGCCCCTGAAGGACCTCCGCGCCCGCCTGGCCGAACGGCTGACCCTCACCGACCTCACCGAACGCAGCGGCGGCCCCGCCCGTTACGTGCGGATCGAGGAGACCGGCCAGAAGGTCGGCTTCATCACGCCGTTGACCCACAATTTCTGCGAAAGCTGCAACCGCGTGCGACTGACCTGCACGGGCGAGCTCTACATGTGCCTCGGCCAGGAAGACATGGCCGACCTCCGCGCGCCCCTCCGCGCCAGCCCCGACGATGCGATCCTGGAACAGTCGATCCGCGCCGCAATCGCCCGCAAGCCCAAGGGCCACGACTTTGACTACAGCCGCCAGAAGGTCGCGGGGCAAATGACCCGACACATGAGCCACACCGGCGGCTGACGCTTCCCGGCCTGCAAGATCCGCGCCACCGTGCCGGGGAAACGGGCGCAAGATTGTCTACCCCATTGCTGGCGGCCAGCAGACCCACCGTGTGGACTGCCGAACCCGCGCCCATATGCCTACCCGCCTCCTGCGCAGGGTCTTGGGCGCGAAGCCAAGCCCGACCCTCCACGTCGAGGCTTCTACGGCGGCGCGCTTCCGGTTCGCCATCGCTTCAGGACATCCTCGAGATGCTGAAACTCGGCGTCCAGCGCTGCTTCCCGATAACGGTCTCCGTCAAAAGCCAGATCCGGGCAGCTCGAGGATGGACATTGCTGGAAGCCAAGGGAAGAAGATCCGGCCGTTGAAACTTGCCGATGGCTTCTCAACATCCGCAACCGGCTGGATACCTCCCACCGCCCGCGATTGGCCGCACCGAACGCAATTGCAACAAACCCCGCAAGCTGGGCATTTGGATCGCCCGCCACCACACCTTGCACGGGCAGGATCACCCGGGACCGCCACATCTCCGGTACTTTCGCCGCCCGGATCAAGGCCGCCGGCCGGACCGGCATCCATCTCCAGCCACAGCCTGATCCCTGCGCAGGGTGGGCGACGCGCCCACCTTCCCTACTTCGTCAAGATCAGCTTGCCCGCCCGCGTGATCCGCAGGCTGTAGACCTGTCCGTCCAGCACGATCCGCGCCAAACTGCCGCCCTCGGTCAGCGCCCGCGCATCATGGACCGGACTCGCATCCACCGTCAGCCAGGGGTCAACATAAGCGTTCATTTCCCGCCCTCCATCCGCGCGATCAGGGCTTCCAGCATCGCCCCGGGGAAAAGCCCCGCGGCCGACAGCAACGCTTCCAAGATATCGCCCCGCAGGGCGTGACGTTCCGGCATGATGACTCCAGATGACCGATCCACCGGGCGGACCCGAACCGGGCTGGCTAGGTAATTCCGATATCCTTACTAAAACGCTCAACCATGTCAATCCCATTCCACCGGCCCACATTCCACTGGCCCCGCCTCCGCGAACCGCTATCCTGCCACCCGGAACCGATCATGACCCAAGACCAAGCCGGCAGTCTCCTCTCCCTTCCCCCGCCGCAAGTGCCCGCCACGGTCCTTGCGGCGCTGGTCGAAACCCATTGGGGCCTGACCGGCACCCTCCACCCCCTCACCTCCGAGCGTGACCAGAACCACCGCCTCGACACCCCCGCGGGTCAGTTCACCCTGAAACTCGCCAATCCCGCCGAGCCCGCCGCGCTGACCGCATTCCAGACCGAAGCCCTCCGCCACGCCGCAGCGCACGCCCCCGACCTGCCCATCCCCCGGGTGATCCCTGCAACCGATGGCCGCACGATCATCCCGACTGGGGACGGAGCCCTCCGTCTTCTCACCTGGCGGCCCGGCACGCCCCTCGCCCACCTTCCGCGAACCCCTGCGCTTGCCGCAGCAATCGGCAGCGCCCTCGGCAGACTTGACGCCACCCTCGTCGGCTTTGACCACCCAGCCGCAGACCACCACCTCCTGTGGGACATCCGCAACGCCTGCGACCTCGCCCCGCTGACCCCATCGCTCCCGGACGACCTGAAGCCCCGCATCACCAGCTTCCTCGCCCACTTCAGCACCACGACCGCCCCCGCCCTGGCGCGGCTGCCGCGCCAGGTGATCCACGGCGACTTCAACCCGCACAACCTCCTTGCCGACCCCGCCGATCCGACCCGCCTCACTGGCATTCTCGACTTCGGCGACATGACCCTGTCCCACCGCGTCTGCGACCTCGCCGTCGCCGCCTCCTACCTGATTGACCCCACAGATCCGGCAGCGCTGCTGGTTCCGCTCACCCAGGCTTACCACCAGGCCAACCCGCTGAGCGCGGACGAGATCGCGCTTCTGCCCGACCTCATCACCGCCCGGCTGGTGACCACCCTGACGATCTCCGCCTGGCGCGCCGCCCGCTATCCCGGGAATGCATCCTACATCCTGCGCAACGCCCCGACTTCCCGCGCCGGTCTGGATGCCCTGACCGATCCGCGAACCCTTGCCGCCACGCTTCTCCGCGCCTGCGAAAGCCAGAACCCATGACCCGCCAGACCACGATGCTGAACGCCTATACCCCCGGCCGCGGGCATCTTTCCCCGCAGGATGAAGCCCTGGCCCACCGACGCACTGGCGCGCTAGGCCCGGCCTATCGCCTGTTCTACGAGACGCCGGTGCATCTGGTCCGCGGCCAGGGCGTCCACCTCTACGACCCAGACGGCAACGCCTACCTCGACTGCTACAACAACGTCGCCTCCGTCGGCCATTGCCACCCCCGGGTGGTGGAAGCCCTGGCGCAGCAGGCTGCCACCCTCGCCACCCACACCCGCTACCTGCACGACGGCATCCTTGCCTATGCCGAGCGTCTCCTCGCCCTCTTCCCGCCCGACCTCAGCCACGTGATGTTCACCTGCACCGGGTCCGAGGCGAACGACCTCGCCCTCCGCATCGCCCGCGCGGCCACCGGTGGCACGGGGGTCATCGTCACCGACAACGCCTATCACGGCGTCACGCTCGCCACCGCCGAGATGTCGATGTCGATCGGCCCCGCCGTCGCCCCCGGCCCCACGGTGTTCCCGATCCTCGCCCCATCGGCGCAAAACTACCCGCAAGGCATCGCCGCAGGCTTCGCCGCCGCGGTTTCGGACGCCTGCGACAGGATGGAGGCGCAGGGCCTGAAACCCGCGCTCCTGATCGTCGACACCATCTTCTCTTCCGATGGCGTCTACCCCGACCCCGAGGGCTTCCTCGCCCCCGCCGCCACCGCGATCCGCGCCCGGGGCGGGCTCTTTCTCGCCGACGAGGTCCAACCCGGCTTTGGTCGCACCGGCAGCCACTTCTGGGGCTTCCAGCGCCACGGCGTGATCCCCGACATGGTCTCGATGGGCAAGCCGATGGGCAACGGCTACCCGATGGCAGGCCTCGTCCTCAAACCCGCAACCATCGCCGAGTTCGGCGCGAAGGCGCGTTATTTCAACACCTTCGGCGGCAATGCCGTCGCCGCCGCTGTGGGCCTCGCCGTCCTGGATGTCATCAATGACGAGGCGCTGCAGCAGAACGCAGTCACGGTCGGAGCCGCCTTCGCCGCTGGTCTCCGCGACCTCGCCCAACGCCACGACGCTTTGGGCGAAACCCGGGCCGGCGGCCTTTTCATCGGGCAGACTATCCTGACCGACGGCCAGCCCGACCCGGCCCGCACGGCCCGACTGGTGAACAGCTTGCGCGAAAACCGCATCCTGATCAGTTCGACCGGTCCGAAGGGCGACAGCCTCAAGATCCGCCCGCCGCTTCCCTTCAGCGGCGCCCACGTGGACCAGGTCCTGACGACCCTCGACCGCCTGCTGCCTATGCTCTAGGCACGGGCAACCCCCGTCCGGCGTGGACGTGATAGGCCTTGGTGACGATCTGCCAGCGGCCCGTGGCATCGGGGCGGTCCTTCACCATGACCAGATAATCGGTGAAATCGGTCCCGAAACAGGTGTCGGTCAGCTTCGCCACCGCCACCGTCCCCGTCACCTCGATCGACAGAAGCTCCGCGATGATGGGCGAGCCTGACGGCGCGGTCTCCTCATCCTTTATCCAGGCGATGAACTCCTTTAGCGGGAAGAATTCGTAGACATCGGCGAAATGCCCGACCTGCAGGGCGTCCGGGTGAAAGGCCCGCCGCAGCTTCGCCTCGTCTCCCCAGCACATCCCCTCCAGGTAGTCCACGACCACCGCCCGCACCGCATCATGCTCCGCACCACAGGCCATCCGTCCCTCCCTTGTGACCATGGGTCAGAATGCACCGACCCAAACCAGCCGCAAAGCCTTTCATCTTTGCCCAAATATCCCCGCCGGAGGCCCAGACCGGGTCAACCTGACCCGGGGATGCACGCGGGCGCCCCCGTCCGCCGAGGAGGAGGGCGCAAGCCCCGACGACGAGACAAAAGACCTGCGCGTCAGCGCTCCATGCGAAAAGTGCCCGTCGTCGGCAGGATCAACAGGTCAAGAGATTCCGACCGCCTACAGGCAAGTCCTTACGGAAAGACGGACATCGGAAACTGTGCGCCGTGGACAGATCAGCCCAGGGAATATCCCGCGCCCCGCACCGTGCGCACAGGGTCGGCCCCACCATGCAGCATCAGGCTCTTCCGCAGCCGCCCGACATGGACGTCCACCGTCCGGGTATCGACATAGATGTCACGGCCCCAGACCAGGTCCAGCAGCTGCTCTCGGGAAAACACCCGCCCCGGCCGCTCCATCAGCGTGACCAGCAGCTTGAACTCCGTCGGTCCCAGCTTCAGCACCTTCTCGCCCCGGTAGACCCGGTGGCTTTCGGGATCCAGCCGGATATCCTCGTGCTCCAGCACCACCCCCGCCGTCGAGGGCCGCACCCGCCGCAACTGCGCCCGGGCCCGCGCCATCAGTTCCAGCACCGAATAGGGCTTGATCACATAGTCGTCCGCGCCCGTTTCCAGCCCCCGGATCCGGTCAACCTCCTCGGCGCGCGCCGACAGCATGATGATCGGGATGCCCCGCGTCTCAGGCCGCATCTTCAGGCGGCGGCAGACCTCGATCCCGCTGACCTTCGGCATCATCCAGTCCAGGATGATGATGTCGGGCTCCTCCTCGTCGACGAGGACCATCGCATCCTCGCCATTGTCGGCCTGGGTCACTGCAAAGCCCTCGGCTTCCAGGTTGTAGGCCAGGACTGTCCGCTGCGCCGGTTCGTCCTCGACCAGCAGAACCCTCGGTTGCCCACCCTTGGCCATCGTCAGGCTCCCGATCCGGTGCTGTCGACCTTGGGCCGTTCGTCCTCGGGCAAGGAACCCGTGACCAGGTAGATCACCTGCTCGGCCACCGCCGTCGCGTGATCGCCCACCCGCTCGATGTTCTTGGCGATGAAATGCAGGTGCATGCAGGGCCCGATGGTGCGCGGGTCCTCCATCATGTGCGTCAGGAACTCGCGGAAGATCGAGTTGTACATCTGGTCGACCTCGCGGTCCCGCGCCCGCACATCCTCCGCCAGCTTCAGATCGCGGCGGATATAGGCGTCCAGCGCGTCAGTCAGCATCTGCACCACCGCCTTGGCCAGCCGCCGGATCGAGGCCGAGGCCCCCGGCACCGGCGCCATCTGCGCCAGAGCGGCCGTCCGCTTGGCCAGGTTCTTCGCGTAATCCCCTGCCCGTTCCAGCGCCGCGGCGATCTTCATCACGGTCAGCACCGTGCGCAGGTCGCCCGCCGTGGGACCGCGCAGCGCCAACAGAAGCGCGCAGCGGGTGTTGATCTCGTCCTCCAGCGCGTCGATCGCCTTGTCCCCGGCACGGACCCGGGCCGCAAGATCCTCGTCCCGGGTGTCCAGCGCCTCGGCCGCGTCCAGAAGAGCGGCTTCAACAAGCCCGCCCATCCGCACGACCAGGGCCTGAGCGGCCTCGAGGTCACGGTCGAAGGCGGTCAGGATATGAGCGGTGTTCATGGCGGTCTCCTTAGCCGATCCGGCCGGTGATATAGGCTTCGGTGCGGGGGTCCTTCGGGTTGGTGAATATCTGCGGAGTATCGGCATATTCCACCAGGTTCCCCAGATGGAAGAACGCCGTCTTCTGGCTGACCCGCGCGGCCTGCTGCATCGAATGGGTGACGATCACCACCGAGAACTGGCTGCGCAGGTCGTCGATCAGCTCCTCGACCTGTGCCGTCGCAATCGGGTCCAGCGCCGAGCAGGGTTCGTCCATCAACAGGACCTCCGGCCCCGTTGCCACCGCCCGCGCGATGCAAAGCCGCTGCTGCTGGCCGCCCGAAAGCCCGGTGCCGGGCGCGTCGAGCCGGTCCTTGACCTCGTTCCATAGCGCGGCCTTCCGCAACGAGGCTTCGACGATCTCGTCCAGCTCGGCCTTGTTGCGGGTCAATCCGTGGATCTTCGGGCCATAGGCCACGTTGTCATAGATCGACTTGGGGAAGGGGTTCGGCTTCTGGAACACCATGCCGACCTTGGCACGCAGTTGAACGGGGTCGACGCGCGGATCGTAGATGTCCTCGCCGTCCAGCAGGATCTTGCCCGTCACCCTGGCCGAGGGGATCGTGTCGTTCATCCGGTTCAGGCAGCGCAGGAAGGTGGACTTGCCACAGCCCGACGGGCCGATGAACGCCGTCACCGCCCGGTCCAGAATGTCGACCGAGACATCCTTCAGCGCATGGCTCTGTCCGTAGTGAACCTGCACTCCGGACGCCGTTATCTTCGTCGTGGTGGCCGCAAGGTTTCCGGTCGTTCCGCGCATGTCGTCCATCGCCCGCTCCATGTCCGCCGCATCAGGCAGCCCGCTTCTGCCGCTGTAAGTCGGCCCGGTGAAGCCTATGCGACGGTTCTGTAACAGTCCAATGACAGTCGGCCCCGGCTGGGCGTCACGTGCCGGTGATCACGCCCGCTCTTGCGGCGCGACGGGCCACGTCGCAGTCTGCAGCCAACCTGCCCGGAGGCCCGACCTTGACCGAACGCCCGCCCTATCGCTGGCCCGACCCCGACCGCGACTATGCCAACGGAGCCTTCATTCCCGGCGCCGCGGGGTATCCGCCGCGCTGGACCGAGGTGGCGGCAGGGTTCCGGCAGGCGCTGGGAAAGCGGGCCGACCTGGACCTTGCTTACGGGTCGTCGCCACGGCAGAAACTGGACCTCTTTCTGCCCGAAGGCGCGCCGAAAGGCGCGGTGATCTTCGTTCACGGCGGGTATTGGCACCTGTTTTCAAAGGCGCACTGGTCGCATCTGGCGGCTGGCCCGCTGGCGCGGGGGTATGCGGTGGCGATGCCAAGCTATACCCTCGCCCCGGCTGCCCGGATCGCCGAGATGACGGCCGAGATCGCGCGGGCCTGCTGGTTCGTCGGGACCCGGGTTCAGGGGCCGATGGTGGTGACGGGCCATTCGGCCGGGGGGCATCTTTCGGCCCGGATGGGTTGCGCCGACATTCCGGTCCCGGTGGCGCGGGTGGTGCCGATCTCTCCCTTGGCGGAACTGGGGCCGCTGATGGCGACCGAGATGAACGCGACGCTGAAGATCGACGCGGGCGAGGCGGCGGCGGAAAGTCCGGCGCGGCACCCGCTGCGGGACGGGGTCAGCGCCCATATCTGGGTCGGAGCAGAGGAGCGGCCGGTCTTCCTGATGCAGGCCCGCCTTCTGGCCGAGGAATGGGGCTGCCCCTGGACGGCCGATCCGGGGCACCACCATTTCAGCGTGATCGACGGGCTGGCCGACCCGGGTTCTGCCCTGTGCAGGGTGCTGCTGGACGGGCTCTAGCCGGGTCTGCCCGCGGTGGACATTTTCGGATTTCCCTGACGATCCAAGGGCTTGGCCGTGGGCGTTAGGGATTTGTTAAAGGGTTCCGATGACGCTCGTCGTGGACTTCGTCCCTCCTCGCTGCACCCCCGCGAGGAGAAGACGAAGTCGCACGAGGAGCAGTCGGTCAGATCAGCATCGCCTCTTCCGCACGCCGCGCCTCGGCCTCACGCTCGGCCTCGATCCGGGCGCGCCGACGCCGCTTCATCTCGTAGATCAGCGCAAGGGCCAGGGTCAGCACGATCAGAAGGAAGGCCAGCGCGTTGATCTTCGGCGTGATACCGGAACGGACCTGACTGAAGACATAGACCGTCAGCGTCGTCTCGTTCGCCTTAGTGAAAAGCGTGACGTTGAAGTTCTCGATCGACTGGAAGAAGGCGATGGCCGCCGAGGCCAGGATCGCCGGATAGAGATGCGGCAGCAGGATGCGCCGCAGGACCTGGCCGTGGTTCGCACCAAGGTCCAGCGCGGCTTCCTCCAGCCCCGGATCGAAGCTTTGCAGCCGCGCAAGGACCAGAAGCATCACATAGGCCGCGATGTAGCTGACCTGACCCAGTATCGCCAGATGCAGGCCGCGCCCGAAAAGGAAGAAGTCATCCGCCCCGGTGGACCGGCCCAGCTGGTTCCAGAACAGCACCGTCGAAATGCCGATGACCAAGCCCGGCGCCAGCACCGGCGCGACCATGAAGCCGTACAGCGTGGCGCGGTACTTCCCCGAGATCGAGTTCAGCACGATCGCCGCCGCCGTCCCGATCGGGACCGCCAGCGCGACCACCGCCAGTGCGACGAGGATCGAGTTCAGGAAAGCCCCCCACAGGGTCTGGTCGGCCCAGAGATCGCCGAACCAGGCCCAGGTGAAGCCCTTCCAGGGGGCAATTGTGGGCAGCTTGCTGTCGTTGAAGGCGGCCCCGGCCATGACGGCCAGCGGCACCAGCAGATACAGCACGAAAAGCGCGAAGTAGAGGTGACCAAGGATGGCGCGGTTCCGGCTCATTTGGCGATATCCGACAGTTTGACCCGGAAGAGGCGCATCATCAGGATCACGAAGACGATGCAGGCCAGCAGGAAGATCATCGAATAGGCGGCACCCGTGTTCCAGTCGAGCGCATCGTTGAACCAGGTGTAGATCGTCTGCGGGAACCAGTTCGCCTTGGTCGAGCCGACGACCGTCGGCACCAGCAGCGAGCCCGCCGACAGCATGAACACCATCACGCAGCCCGAGGCGATGCCGGGTTTGGCGTGCGGGATCACCACCCGCCAATGCGTGCGCCACCACGGACTGCCAAGGTCTTCGGCCGCCTCGATCTGGTTGGTGTCCAGCGAGGTGATCGCCGTGTAGATCGGGAACAGCATGAACAGCACGTAGCAATAGGTCAGCACGATCACGATGGCATCGTAGGAGGTGAAGATGCCGTTCTGCCAGCGGATGCTTTCCTCGATGATCCCAAGCCCCTTCAGTGCCGCGTTCAGCGGGCCGTTGAAGGTCAGGATCACGTACCACGCGAAGGCCCGCAGCGCCTCGGACACCCACATCGGGATGAAGAGCAGCAACAGCAGCGTCGGGATCGACCGCGGGCTGGCGATCTTGGCCAGGTAGTAGGCCAGCGGATAGGCGAAAACGAGCGTGAAGAACGTCACCAGCGCCGAGAAGAACACGGTATCGAGGAAGGTCAGGACATGGATCGGCAGCGTGACCGGGATGCCGAAGATCGTGGATTCAAATCCGTTGTCCAGGATCTTGCTGTAGTTCGCGAAGGAATAGACGTCCTTCGGTCCGCCCACCTCGACCACCGGCAGATAGGGGCGGAAGCTTTGCTCGAACATGGCGAAGTTCGGCAGAACGATGAGCACAAGGATCCAGAAGGCGACCAGAAGACAGAAGACCGAAGTCAGCCCGGTCCCGTAGCGGCGAAGAAGGTCCTGCATGGCACTACCCCCGGACGTTCGCGTCAGGCAGCAACAGGGCCCGCGCGGCGTCGAAGGTCGCATAGACCTTGTCACCAAGCGCCGGCACCGGCGTCACCCCGTCGTTGCGCACTTCGGCCGAGATGGCCTTGCCCCCGGCCGCATGGCCGTGGACCGAGATGAAGGCTCCCTCGAAAGCCACTTCCGTCACCTCGACCTCGACCGAGTTCTCGGAGCCCTTGGTCGGGGCCAACTTCGTGTGTTCGGGCCGGACGTAAAGCTTGAGCGGCTTGCCCTCCGCCTCGGGGCGGATGCGGGCGCGGAAGCTGCCATGCGGGCCGGTCAGTGCCGCCATGCCATCGGCGACCGGGCCAAGGCTGCCCTCGAAGATGTTGTTCTCGCCCACGAAGCTGGCGACGAAGCCATTGACCGGGTTGTCGTAGATGTCGCGCGGCTCGGCGATCTGCTGGATGCGGCCCTGGCTCATGACGCCGACGCGGTCGGACATTGCCAAGGCCTCGCCCTGGTCATGGGTGATGTAGATGAAGGTCACGCCGGTCCGCTTCTGGATGGCGCGCAGTTCCGCCCGCATGTGCTGGCGCAGCTTCAGGTCCAGCGCCGACAAGGGTTCGTCCAGCAGCATCACCTGCGGTTCGACCGCAAGGGCGCGGGCAATCGCGACGCGCTGCTTCTGGCCGCCGGACAGTTGGCTGATCATCTTGTCCGCCGCCCCCGGCAGGTCGACAAGCGCCAGCAGTTCCTCGGCCTTCTTCCGGCGCGTGGCCTTGTCGACGCCGCGCACTTCCAGGCCGAACGAGATGTTCTCCCAGATCGGCATCAGCGGGAAAAGTGCCAGGTTCTGGAAGATCAGCGCCGTCGGTCGCTGGTTCGGGCGCTGGCCCCTCATGTCCTTGCCGCCAATGCGGATCGCACCCTGCGTCGGTTCGATGAAGCCCGAAACCATCCGCAAGATCGTGGTCTTGCCGCAACCGGACGGCCCGAGGAACGAGAAGAACTCGCCCGGCTTTATCGAGACGTTGGCATTGTCGACGGCCCGGAAGGTGCCGAAGTCGCAGCAGACGTTATCCAGATCAATTCCCGCGCTCATGTCGCGTGGTCCCCCTGACAGTCATTCTTTTTGTTGCAGGCTAACAGGCCGCCCGTCCCCTGCAATGGGTATCGCCAGTTTGCGCCGGACAATGGGTCCAAACCGACGTGCCGCTGCCTGAAAAACGCACGCCGGGCCATTTCGGGCCCGGCGTGGTCACTTTAGGTCCGCACTCAGGCAGCCAGATCAGGCCGCCTTGTACTTGTCGGCATACTCCGCGCGCTTGGCGAGGAACTCGGCCGACTGGTCGGGCCACCACCACAGCTTGGACAGCGCTTCGTCGTTGAAGGTGCCGTTGTAGTAGGTCGCGACGTCCGGGTTCATCAGGTCCGACGCGCCCTTGCCCACCGGGTTGGACGAGAAGGCCGAGGCCCAGCCCGCAGCACCCTCGGGGGTGGAGACGTACTTGACGAACTCATGCGCCTGCTCGACGTTCGCGGCGTTCTTCATCAGCACGAAGCCCTGGTGCCAGGCGAAGGCGCCCTCGACCGGAGCGACATAGGCATAACCGTCGTTGCGCAGGTTGAAGCCGGTCGAATCCCAGCACAGGCCCACGGTCGCGCCGTTCGCGGTGAAGCCGGCATTGGCCTCGTTCTCGCCCGACCACCACTGCACGACGCTGCCCTTGGCCTTGATCGCCTCGGCCAGCGCGATGTCCCACAGTTCGGTCATCGCGGCCATGTCAGAGTAGCCGTCCATCCACGGACGCGGCAGCTTGCCGGTCGCGTCCAGCCAGCGGCCCATCGCGGCAAGTGCCGAGTGCGGGCGCACGACCGAGGGGTTCTCGGGGTTGAAGAGGTCGCCCAGCGACGGCGGGGTCGACAGCTTGGCGCTCGCGGTGTTGACCACCAGCGATTCCGTGCCCCAGTTCGACGGGACGTACTTGAGCGCGCCACCGGGACGCGAGCGTTCGCCAGCCGCACCATCGGCGAGACCCGGCAGGTAGTTGTCCATCGCCAGCTTCGATTCGTCCCAGGCACCCAGAAGGCCGTTGGTATCCCAGGCACCGACGCGGTCGATGGTCGGCTCGATCACGTCGATCCCGCCGGCGTCCAGCGCAACCTTGCCCTCGGCGAACATGGTGTCCTGGTCGGGCAGTTCCTTGAAGTTGACGGTGATTCCGGTGGCGGCGGTGAAGGCCGGGAAGACCTTCTCGGCCAGCGCCGGATAGCCGGCCCAGCCGGTGAAGTTGATCTCGCCCGACGAGGCAAGCGCCTTGGACGAGATGATCGCCGGAGCGGCGAGAAGCCCCGCGCCTGCGGCGGATCCTTGCAGGAACCGGCGGCGGCTGAAAGCGGAAGTCGTTTGTTTCAAGTTAGTCTCCCTGGTTGATGGCAGAGGTGCGGGCTGTCCCCGAGTGTTCTGGTTGTTTGCGGACGCGCACTGCCATCCTGATAGCAGCCCCGGTGTAACAGGACCTTGTCAGACTGGAAGAAGCACCCCCGGCGCGGAACCTTACTCTGCCTTCCGGTAGGCATGTCAACGGCGCAATGCGCGCATACAACCGAAGGTGAGTGCGCTCTGCAGGCGCAACCGAAAACTGGACAGAAAACGGCTTTGGCAGCCGGGCTTGGTGCCCGAATCAGGGGCTAGGTCGTCCCGGCCCCGACGTCCGCCTGGGCCACCGCCACCGACTTCAGCACCGCGTGGACCGCAAGCCCCGGCGCAAGGTCCAGCGCCTGCGCCGAGCGCCGGGTGACGCGGGCCAGAAGGAACTCGCCACCAAGGTCCAGCCGCACCAGCACCCCGGGCCCCTGCCCGTCATGCAGGGTGGCGACGGTTGCGGGCAGGATGTTCAGCGCCGACAGCCCCTCGGGTCGGCCCCGCGACAGGATCACGTCCTGCGCGGCGATCCGCACCCGCAGCGCGCGGCCGATTTCACCCGCGACATGCGGCAGCCAGAGCGGTCCCGCCGCCGTCTCCAGCCGGGTCAACCCATCGCCCTCCTGCGCCACGATCCGCGCGGTCAACACCGCCCCGGCATCGCGCAGGCCCATCAGCGCTGCAGTGCCGGGGTCCGACAGGATCTGGGCCGCAGGGCCGAACGCCGCCACCTGCCCCGCCTCAATCAGGACGATGGTGGTGGCCAGCCGCGCGACTTCGGACACCGAGTGGCTGACATAAAGTATCGGCAGCCCGGTCTCGTCCCGCAGCGTCTCGATATAGGGCAGGATCTCGGCCTTGCGGGCATCGTCCAGCGCGGCAAGCGGCTCGTCCATCAGCAAAAGCCGGGGTTTCGCCAGCAGCGCCCGGCCGATGGCGACCCGCTGCCTTTCGCCCCCGGACAGCGTGCCGGGCCGTCGGTCCAGAAGCCCGCCGATGCCAAGAAGCTCGACGATCCGGTCCAGCCCGTCTGGCCGCTGACCGCGGATGCGGGCGGCATAGGTCAGGTTCCGCGCCACCGTGAGATGGGGGAACAGCCGTGCGTCCTGGAAAACATAGCCGATCTCGCGCTTGTGCGGCGGCAGATCGTGCAGCGCCACTCCGTCCAGCACGATCCGCGCCGCATCGGGCCGCAAGAGGCCCGCCACCGCGTTTACGATGCTGGTCTTGCCCGACCCCGACCGCCCGAAAAGACAGGTCAGCCCGCCCGGCAAGGCCAGGTCAACCTCCAGCCGGAAGTCGGCAAACCGGTGCGCGATGCGAATCTCCAGCGTCATCAGCCGGCGATCCTTCGCGCCACGCGACGCGACAGCCATTCGGACAGCGCCAGCGCCAGCATCGCAACGGCGACCGAGATCAGGACCAGCACCAGCGCCGCGCGGTCGCCCCCCGGCACCTGCAGAAAACTGTAGATCGCCGTGGGCAGGGTCTGGGTCTGGCCAGGGATGTTGGCGACAAAGGTGATCGTCGCACCGAACTCTCCCATCGCCTTGGCGAAGGCTAGGACCGCGCCCGCGATGACACCGGGCAGGATCAGGGGCAGTGTGACCGTGGCAAAGACCTTCGGGCGCGAGGCGCCAAGCGTCGAAGCCGCTTCCTCCAGCTTGGGATCAACCGCCTCGATCGCCAGCCGGATCGCCCGGACCAGAAGGGGAAAGGCCATGACCCCGGCAGCCAGCGCGGCCCCGGTCCAGCGGAAGGCGAAGGTGAAACCGAACCAGTCCCACAAGGTCGCCCCGATCCAGCCCTGTCGGCCGAAGGTCAGCAACAGAATATAGCCGGTCACGACCGGCGGCAGGATCAGCGGCAGGTGGACGAGCCCGTTCAGAAGCCCATGCCCCGGAAAGCGCCAGCGCGCCAGCGCATAGGCGACGAACACCCCCAGTGGCAGGCTGACCAGCGTTGCCACCAGCGACACGCGCAAGGACAGAGCCAGCGCGGTCGCGGCTTCGGGAGGGAGCCAGTCAGTCATGCCGGGACGCTGCCATGCGGGGTGGCGTCACGGCAAGGTCAGGAAGCCGTTGGCCCGGAAGACCGCCTGCGCCACAGGGGTGGACAGGTGGTCCAGAAAGGCCTTGGCCTCGGGCCCCGCATCCTTCGTCAGCGCAGCGGGATAGACGATGGGCTGATGGCTCTCGGTCGGGAAGGTGCCGATCACCGAGACCCCTGTCTCGGCCACCGCATCCGAGGCATAGACGATCCCTAGCGGCGCCTCTCCCAGGGCGACAAGGTGCAAGGCGGCGCGGACGTTTTCGGTCTGTACGACGCTGGGCTCCACGGCGGGCCAAAGACCCAAGCTGGTCAGCGCCTCCTTGCCGTACTGCCCGGCGGGGACCGCATCCACCAGCGCCATCGACAGCCTGCCACCTTCCAGAAGTCCAGAGAGGTCGATGTTGCCGTCAATTTTCACCGGCTTCGCTTGCCCATGCGCCACCAGGATAAGCTGGTTGCCCAGAATGTCGCGGCGGGTGTCTGTTCGGATCAGCCCCATGTTCTGCAACTCGTCCATCCAGTCCTTCGACGCCGACAGGAAGATATCGGCCGGCGCACCCTCGGCGATCTGTTTCGCCAGCGCGGGCGTGCCGCCATAGGACAGCGTCACCTGGGTGCCGGTCTGGCCTGTCCAGCCCGCCGCGATCTGGTCCAGCGCCGTCTTCAGGCTGGCTGCGGCAAAGACCGTGACCTCGGCCGCCGCCGTCTGGGCCAACAGGATCAGCGCAAGGGCGGAACGGGCAAGGCGGCGCATGGGGTCTCCGATATGTCCGCCGGAACATATGGCTGCCCGCCACGACCGGGCAAGCGTTATTTCCGGTCCGACATATCGAGAAGCGCCGCCATCCGCGCGACCTGAGGTGCGGCCGCAGCCTCGACGGCGGCCAGCATCGCGCGGTAGGCGGCCAGCACCTCTTGCCCTTCGGCAGTCAGCGTGGCCCCGCCCCCACCTGCCCCACCCCGGGCCGAGATGACAAGCGGCGCGCGAAACGCCGCGTTCATCTCCTCAACCAGGGCCCAGGCGCGCTTGTAACTCATCCCCAGCGCCCGGCCCGCGGCGGCGATGGAGCCGGACTCTTCAATCCGTGCAAGGAGTTCGCCCTTCCCCGGCCCGAAGACCAGCCGGTCACCGAACAGAAGCCGCAGACGCAGGGTGACGGGGTCGGACATGCGTCGCAGCATCGCGAGGCGGGCGGCTCCTGACAAGCCAATCCGAAAGAATTCGGTTGATTTCTTCATCCGAAATGTTTCGGATACCCACCAAAGGGGTTTGAGTCATGGCGACGCTGAAGGACATTGCCCGCGCGCTTGACCTGTCGATCACCCAGGTCAGCCGGGCGCTGAACGACCACTCCGACGTGAACGAGGCTACGCGCCTGCGGGTGAAGGCCACGGCACGGGCGATGAACTATCACCCCAACGCCTCGGCCCGGAAGCTGGTTTCGGGGCGGTCGGGGATGGTTGGACTGGTGGTCCCGAACTACCGCAACATCGGGCAGGACCGCATCTTCATGGAAGTGGTGGCCGGGCTCTCGACCCAGTTCTCGGGCCGGGGAATGCAGTTCGTGCTGCACATGATGGCCGAACACGAACCCGCATTGCCGGTCTACCAGAAGTTGATCGGCACCGCGATGCTGGACGGCTTCGTGCTGATCGACCCGATGGAGCACGACCCCAGGATCGACTTCCTGCGCAAGGCAGGAGTCTCTTTCGTGGTGCATGGCCGCAGCGGAAAGACCATCGACTATCCGTACTTTGACATTGCAAATGAACAGCTTGCCTATGACCTCACCGCCCACCTGACCCAACGGGGCCATCGGCGGATCGCTTTTCTGAACGGGCGCGCCGACCGGTCGTACGTGACCGTGCGCGAACAGGGCTACATCCGGGCGTTGCGCGACGGCGGCGGCGAAGCACTGCCGCACCTGCACCTGAACGGCGAAATGGACGAGGCGCACGGCCTGACCGACACGATCCGGCTCTTTTCCGGCGAGGCGCCGCGTCCCACCGCCATCGTCTGCGGCAACGTCCGGCTGGCGCGTGGAGTCTACCAGGGACTGGAGGCGCTGGGGCTGTCGGTGCCCGGCGATGTGTCGGTCGTGGCGCATGACGACGAACTGCCGGCCCTGCGCGCCTCGGCCTTTTTCCCCTCACTGACTGTCACCAAATCCCCGTTGCGCGACAGTTGGGAACCCTTGGCCGACTGCCTGGCCGGTGCAATCGAGGGCAAGCCGCTTGGAACGCTCCAACGGCTGGGCAGCTACAACTTCATCGAGCGCAATTCGGTTGCCCGCCTCTGAGCAACTCCCACACATTCGAATCGTTGACCGAAAGCGCTTTGGATACTATGTTTTCCGAAACGTTTCGGGAGGACCGGGCGTTTTTGCATTGTGAGACGGCACGCCACACCGGCGGCCTTTGGGAGGAAACCAAATGATCATCATGAAAGGCCGCGCACTTCGCGCGACCGCAACTGCAGCCATGCTCGCCGTCTTCGGCGCCCCGGTCGCTGCCGAAGAGCTGTTCTATGTCTCGGGCGCTGTCGGCAATGCGGTCGAAGACTTCAAGAAGATCGTCAAGCCGTGGGAAGAAGCCACCGGCAACACCGTGACGATGGTGCCGATGCCTGCCTCGACCACCGACCAGTTCGGTCAATACCGTCTGTGGCTGGCCGCCGGGGCAGCCGACATCGACCTTTATCAGACCGACGTGATCTGGGCACCGCAGCTCGCCGACCACTTCATCGACCTGACCGAGGCGGCCAAGGATCTTGCGCCGACCCATTTCCCCGCGATCATCGAATCGCAGACCGTGAACGGCAAACTGGTCGCCCTGCCGATCTTCACCGACGCGCCGGCTTTGTACTATCGCAAGGACCTGCTGGACAAGCACGGCAAGACGCCGCCGAAGACCTGGGCCGAACTGGCCGAAACCGCGAAGTTCATCCAGGACGCCGAGCGTGCCGAGGGCAAGGCCGACCTGTGGGGCTTCGTCTGGCAGGGCAATGCCTATGAGGGCCTGACCTGCAACGCGCTGGAGTGGGTCAAGTCCTTCGGCGGCGGCCAGATCGTCGAGCCGGATGGCACGATCAGCATCAACAACGAGAACGCCGCCGCCGCGATCGAGGCTGCGAAGTCCTGGGTCGGCACGATCAGCCCGGATGGCGTCCTGGCCTACCAGGAAGAAGAAGCCCGCGGCGTCTGGCAGACCGGCAATGCCGTCTTCATGCGCAACTGGCCCTATGCCTACGGCCTCGGCAACGGCGACGACTCGGCGGTCAAGGGCCTCTTTGCCGTGACCACCCTGCCCGTCGGCAAGGAAGGCGACACTTCGGCTGCGACGCTGGGCGGCTGGAACGTTGCCGTCTCCAAGTACTCGACCAAGCAGGAAGCCGCGATCAGCCTCGCGCTGTACCTCGCGGGTCCGGAAGCGCAGAAAGAGCGTGCCATCGTCGCATCGAACCTGCCGACCATCATGTCGCTCTACGATGACGCCGACATCGCCGCCGCGCAGCCGATCATCCCGCAGTGGAAGGACGTGTTCCTGAACGCCGTGCCGCGCCCCTCGGCGCCCACGCTGGGCAAGTACAACGAGGTTTCGGCCAAGTTCTGGTCGGCCGTCCACAACACGCTGTCGGGCAATGGCTCGGCCGCGGAGAACCTGGAACTGCTTGAGGTCGAACTGACCGACATCAAGGGGTCGGGCTGGTAAGTCCTCCCGGACCTGACTGACCCCAAGGCGGGCGGCTTCTGATACTCGCGGGGGCCGCCCGCTTCTACACTACCGGGTCTCGGAGGGGGACCCGGTCACGGGGAGGGACAAGATGACAACGAATTCCGGTGGGCTCAGCCTCGCCCAACAACGCCAACGCGCGGCCTTCTGGTTCCTTGCGCCGATGCTGGCGGCACTGTTCTTCGTGGCCGCCTGGCCGCTTCTGCGCACCATCTACTTCTCGCTGACCGACACGCTCTTGTCCGACCTTTACGGCGGCGAGTTCATCGGCTTTGACAATTACCTGTCGCTCCGCGTGCTGGAAAGCGGACGCTGGATCTGGCGCGGCACGCTGGTCGATCCGGCCTGGTGGAACGCGGTCTGGAACACGGTGCGCTTCGCCTTCGTCTCGGTCCTGTTCGAGACGATCCTGGGACTGATCGTCGCCCTTGTCCTGAACGCCGAATTCAAGGGCCGCGGCTTCGTGCGCGCGGCCATCCTGATCCCCTGGGCCATCCCCACCATCGTCAGCGCGAAGATGTGGGCCTGGATGCTGAATGACCAGTTCGGGATCATCAACGACATCCTTTTGAACCTTGGCCTGATCGACCAGAAGATCGCCTGGACCGCATCCGTTGACACCGCGATGTATGCCGTCCTGATGGTCGACATCTGGAAGACCACACCCTTCATGGCGCTTCTGATCCTCGCGGGCCTGCAGATGGTCCCCCGCGACATCTACGAGGCCGCGAAGCTGGACGGGGTCAACCCGGTCAAGGTGTTCTTCAAGATCACCCTGCCCCTGATCCGCCCCGCCCTGGCCGTCGCCATCATCTTCCGGATGCTGGACGCGCTGCGGATCTTCGACCTGGTCTACGTGCTGACGCCCAATTCAGCCGCCACCAAGACCATGTCCGTGATCAGCCGCGAGAACATGATCGACTTCGACAAGTTCGCTTACGGGGCCGCGCAGTCGACACTCCTCTTCGCGATCATCGCCGTCTTCGTCAGCCTGTATATCTGGCTAGGCAAGGTCGACCTTTCCGGGGAGGGCCAGAAATGACCGCGCAGAAACTCTTTTCCAACATCGCCTTCTACGCGCTTGTCGTGGTGATCGTCGTCTTCTCGGTCTTCCCCTTCTACTACGCGATCGTCACGTCGTTCGCGACCGGGACCGATCTTTTCCGGATCAACTACTGGCCCAAGTCCTTCGACTGGGGCAACTACGAGTCCGTGCTGGGCGGCCGCAACTTCGTGCGGTCGATCTGGAACTCGGTCTTCATCGCCACGACCACGGTCGTCTTCGCCCTCTTCCTCGCCGTCACCGCATCCTACGCCCTCGCGCGGGTGCGGTTCCGGGGGCGGGGCCTCCTCCTGATGATGATCCTGGCCGTGTCGATGTTTCCGCAGATCGCCGTGCTGGCGGGCCTCTTCGAGCTTGTCCGCTTCCTTGGCATCTTCAACACGCCCTACGCGATGATCATGTCCTACGTGATCTTCACCCTGCCCTTCACGGTCTGGGTCCTTACGACCTTCATGCGCGACCTGCCGGTCGAGATCGAGGAGGCCGCCATCGTCGACGGCGCCACCCCCTGGATCATCATCACCAAGGTGTTCCTGCCGCTCTTGTGGCCCGCTCTGGTGACGACCGGCCTTCTGGCCTTCATCGGCGCCTGGAACGAGTTCCTCTTTGCCCTGACCTTCACCAGTTCCGAGACGACCCGGACGGTTCCTGTGGCAATCGGCCTTCTGTCCGGCGCAAGCCAGCAGGAAATCCCCTGGGGTCCGATCATGGCGGCATCGGTCATCGTGACGGTCCCGCTGATCATCCTCGTCCTCATTTTCCAACGCAAGATCGTCGCGGGTTTGACCGCGGGCGGCGTGAAGGGCTGACATCATGGCAAAGATAGAACTGAAGAACGTTACCAAGTCCTACGGTGCCGTGCAGGTGATCAAGGGCATCGACCTGACCATCGAGAAGGGCGAGTTCATGGTCTTCGTCGGGCCTTCGGGCTGCGGCAAGTCCACCCTCCTCCGCCTGATCTCGGGTCTGGAGGAAATCACCACCGGCGACATGACCTTCGACGGGGAACGGGTGAACAACCTGATCCCGTCCAAGCGGGGCATCGCGATGGTGTTCCAGTCTTACGCGCTCTATCCGCACATGAAGGTCTACGACAACATGGCCTTCGGGATGAAGCTGGACAAAACCAGCCCCGAAGAGATCAGGAAACGCGTCGAATCCGCAGCCAAGCTTCTGCAGATCGACCACCTCCTCGACCGCCTGCCAAAACAGTTGTCCGGCGGCCAGCGCCAGCGCGTCGCCATCGGCCGCGCCATCGTCCGCGACCCGCGCGTGTTCCTTTTCGATGAACCCCTGTCCAACCTCGACGCCGCCCTGCGCGTCCAGACCCGGCTGGAAATCGCAAAACTCCACCACTCCATGTCCAATGTCACGATGATCTACGTGACCCACGACCAGGTAGAGGCGATGACCCTCGCCGACCGGATCGCCGTCCTGCGCGACGGCAAGCTGGAACAGGCGGGCACCCCGGCGGAACTGTACGAACACCCGAACTCGTTGTTCGTTGCAGGTTTCATCGGCAGCCCGAAGATGAACTTCCTGACCGGGAAATTCGCCGAAGCCGAACGCTGCACCACGCTGGGCGCGCGGTCGGAACATATCGAAGTGGTGGACAACGGCCCCTGGTCGGGCGAAGTCCTGCACGTCGAGGACCTGGGGTCCGACCACTATCTCTTCGTCGAGATCGGCAGTGACGAGCCCGTCATCGTCCGCCGCCCCGGCAAGGCCAATATCGCGGTCGGCGCGCAAGTGTCGCTCGCCCCACAACCCGGCCATCTCTACCGCTTCGACGCGGACGGCAGGCCGATCCAGTAAGCCAAGACCCGCGCGCCTTGGGGCAGGCCCGGGGCGCGCGCAAGCAATTGAAGGAGACTACCCATGACCATCCGAGTCACCGTTTGGGGCGAGAACGTCCACGAGCAGAAGAACAAGGTGGTGGCCGAGGTCTACCCGAAGACCATGCACGGCACGATCGCCGAATTCCTGAACAAGGAGGACGGCATCACCGCCTCCGCCGTCACCCTGCAGGACCCGGAACACGGGATGACCGCGGCAAAGCTGGCCGAAACCGACGTCCTGATCTGGTGGGGCCATGCCGCCCACGGCGACGTGAAGGACGAGATCGTCGAGCGTGTCGCCGAGGCCGTCTGGTCCGGCATGGGGGTGATCTTCCTGCACTCCGCCCACTTCTCGAAGCCCTTCAAACGCCTGATGGGCGCACCCTGCAACCTCTCCTGGCGCGAGGCCGGAGAGCGTGAACGCCTTTGGGTCACCTCGCGCCAGCACCCCATCGCACGCGGCATCCCGGACCATTTCGAGATCGAATACGAAGAGATGTATGGCGAGCCGTTCGGCGTCCCCGAACCGCTGGAAACCGTCTTCGTCAGCTGGTTCCAGGGCGGCGAGGTGTTCCGCTCCGGCCTGACCTACCGCCGCGGCGCGGGCAACATCTTCTACTTCCGCCCGGGGCACGAGACCTATCCGACCTACCACCAGCCGCTGGTGCAGAAGGTGATCTGCAACGGCGTCCGCTGGGCCTTCAACCCCGAGGCGCGGCTGGCCGGACCCACCGACGCCCCGAACACCCCGGTGGCCAAATCGCTGGAACCGCTGGAAGAACGCGGACCGCGCCTCCACCATGACGGCGAGGCTGGATACCGCTGATGCAACCCGTCCGCATCCTGATTCTGGGCACCGGCGGCATGGCGCGAAACCATGCCGAAGCCTTCGCGGCAATCCCCGGCGTCACCCTTGTCGCCGGGATCGACACCCGCGCCGAACAGCTTGCCGCCTTTCAAAAGGCGCACAACATCCCCAACGGCTTTGCTTCGGTGCAAGAGGCCATCGCCTGGGGTGAGTTCGACGCCGTGACCAACGTCACCCCCGACGCGGCCCATTACGCGACGACCCTGCCCTTCCTCGCGGCCGGAAAGCATGTCCTTTGCGAAAAGCCGCTGGCGACCAACGCCGCCCATGCCGAGGAGATGGCCGCCGCCGCCGCCACGGCGGGCGTGGTGAACATGGTCAACCTCAGCTACCGCAACGTCCCGGCGCTGCAACATGCCGCGCAGATGGTGCGGGACGGGGCCATCGGCACGATCCGGCATTTCGAGGCGTCCTACCTGCAAAGCTGGCTCACCCAGCCCGCCTGGGGCCATTGGGACAAGGAGCCGCAATGGCTCTGGCGCCTCTCGACCAAGCACGGCTCCAAGGGAGTGCTGGGCGACGTCGGCATCCACATCCTCGATTTCGCCACCTTCATCGCCGGAATGGATGCGACGCAGGTTTCCTGCCTTCTCCAGACCTTCGACAAGGCACCCGGCGGGCAGATCGGCGAGTACGTTCTGGACGCCAACGACAGCGCGACGATGCAGGTTCGGCTGGCCAATGGCGCACTTGGCACCGTGGCCGCGACCAGGTTTGCCACCGGTCACCTCAACGACCTCCGCCTGCGGCTTTACGGCCAGACCGGCGGCCTGGAAGTCACCTTCGAGAAAGCCGTCAGCCACCTCCGCGCCTGCCTCGGCGACGACATCCAGACTGGCACCTGGCAGGACGTCGACTGCCCGCCCGTCCCCACGATCTACCAGCGCTTCGTCGCCGCGATCCGGGGCGAAGGTCCCGCCGACCCCGACTTCGCACGTGGGGCAGCCCTGCAGCGGCTTTTGGACAAGGCCGTGGACTCGGCCGATCAGGACGGCAGGCTTCTGGTGGTCTGACAACGGCCGGGGCGGGACCAGATCCTGCCCCGGAACCCAGTTTCAACGCTTGTTTACTGGCACAGCGCCGGGCTTTGCTGACAGGCCCTCCAACGCGATTTCACCGCCAACATCCCGGCCCCGGATCAAAAAGCCCGGCGTCTGAATCTCGGGGTGATCCGCCACCCAGTCGCGGAAGCGGTCGTTGCTCACGATGCGCGCCCCGAACTCCCGGGCGGTCTGCAAAAGGTACGGGTCAGCCTGCGTTCCCTTCGCTACCACCAACACCTGCCGCGCTTCCAGCCCCAGAAGCTGTGCGAAATCTCCGTCGTGCAGATACCGCCCGGCCAGCTTCCACCCGGCGTTGGCATCGAACACCACCCCTGGCACGTAGCCGCGCGCCCGCACCAGATCGACCACCTTCCGAACGGCCTCCAGCCGGGGCGCATTGTCCTGCCAATGCATCACGTTCGACCCGTCGATAAGCACCCAGTCTTCCTCGACCAGGCGCGTCGCAGGGCGGACCAGACGCCAGAGTTTGGGCAGCAGGAACAGGCCCAGCAGAAGCAAAAGCAGCGCCAGAGACAATGTAACCTCGGTGCCCAGACTGGACGCGACGGGCTCCGCCGGAAGCTCGACCCGAATCGTCTTGAAATCGGTCAGCGGAAAGAAAAACGCCACCATGCCCGCCCCTCACCCCATCCTGGCTAGCCGGCCAGCAGCGCCTTCACGCGCGCGGTGAAATCCTCGCCCCGCTTCTCGAAGTTCGGGTACTGGTCGAAGCTTGCCGCCGCCGGGGCCAGAAGCACAACCTCGCCCGCCTCGGCCTCTGCGGACGCCCGCGCCACCGCCCGGTCCATCGTCTCGCAGATCTCGTGCGGGGTGTCGCCAAGCTGCAGGGCAAAGTCGCGTGCGGAGTGGCCGATGAGGTAGGCCTTCACCACCGACCCCAGCACCGGTTTCAGCGCGGCAATGCCGCCGTCCTTGCCCAGTCCCCCGGCGATCCAGCGGATCTTCGGGAAGGCCTGCAGCGCTTTGGCCGCCGAGTCCACATTGGTGGCCTTCGAGTCGTTGACGAACCGCACCCCGGCCCGCTCCCCGACCAACTGGCTGCGGTGCGGCAACCCGGCAAAGGAGTGCAGCGCCGCCTCGATCAGCTTCGGGGCCAGACCCAGCGCCCGACAGGCCGCATAGGCCGCGCAGGCGTTCTGGTGGTTGTGGGCGCCCGGCAGACCCTTCACCTCGCGCAGGTCGATCGAGGCCACCTGCCGCCCCTTCCGCCATTCCGCCAGGAACCCCTTGCGGGCAAAGACCGACCAGCCAAAATCGTCCAGCTTCTGCCCGGACGAAATCCGGATCACCCGGTCATCCTGCGGCCCCTGCGCCAGCGCATTGGCCAGGAAGCGCCCCTCGACCTCATCGACGCCAATCACCGCCCGGTCCGGCCCGCCCAGCGTGAAAAGCCGCGCCTTGGCCGCGAAGTAACCGCCCATCCCGTCATGCCGGTCCAGGTGATCGGGTGACAGGTTGGTGAAGACCGCCACGTCCGGCGTCAACGCGCGGGCCAGTTCGGTCTGGTAGGAGGACAGTTCCAGCACCACCACCTCGCCATCGACGGGCGGGTCGATGGACAGCACGCCCTTGCCGATGTTGCCCGCCATCTGCGCAGGCTTGCCCGCCGCCTCAAGGATATGGTGGATCAGCGCCGTCGTCGTCGACTTGCCGTTCGAGCCGGTCACCGCCACGATCTTTGGCGGGGTCTCCATCTCGGTCCACTCATCGCTGGCGGCACTTTGGAAGAACAGGCCGATGTCGTTGTCGACCGGAATTCCCAGCTCCAGCGCGCGGGCGATGACGGGGTTCGGCGTGGGGTAAAGATGCGGGATGCCGGGCGAAGTCACCAGGCAGGCCACCCCTTCCAGCGCCATCTGGCGGGTCAGGTCGGTCAGCGCGAACCCTTCGGCCTCGGCCTTGGCCCGCGCTTCGGGGCTGTCGTCCCACAAAAGCGGCTCCGCCCCCCCGGCAGCCAGGGCCGCCGCCGTCGCCAGCCCCGACCGGCCCAGCCCAAGGACCGCGACCTTCTGCCCGTTGTAGCCCTTTACCGGGATCATGCGCCTGCCCTCCGTTTTCCGGCACAGGGATAGGCGACCGCGCGGCAAAGGGAAAGAGGAGCCGCTTCCGCTGGCCGCGTCACCTGCTAGTCTGCCCGGACGCCACGGAGGCCGCGCCTTGCAGACCATGCCTGTCTTTCCCCGGGCCGAGACCCGCTTCGGCCCGATGTTCACGCTGCAGGGCGACACCGTCATCGGCCGGTCTCTGCGGCTTTACGGCGAGTTTGCGGGGGATGAGGTCGACAGCATCCTCGCCCTGACCCGACCCGGCGACCAGGTGCTGGACCTTGGTGCCAACATCGGCTTTCACACGCTGGCCCTCGCCCGCACCGCCGGCCTGCAAGGCCGGGTCACCGCCATCGAGCCGCAGCGCTACTGCTTCCAGCTCCTCTGTGCCAACGTCACGCTGAACCAGCTGCCGCAGGTCCACTGCCTTCGTGCCGCCGTGGGCGACGAACCCGGCACCTGCGCCGTGCCGCTGCACGACCCCACGTCCCGGCACAATGCCGGTGCGACCGAGGTTTCCCGGGACGCAGGGCCGCAGACCGACAGCATGCCCCTGATCACGCTGGACAGTCTGGACCTGCCGCGCTGCGACCTGATCAAGGTGGATACCGAGGGTTTCGAAGACCGCGTGATTGCGGGCGCTCTGGCCACCCTCACACGCTGCCGCCCGATCCTTTACATCGAGGTCCACGACCGCGAGAAGCTCCAGCGGCTCGTCGGCCAGCTGAAACCCTTGGGCTACAGCCTGACGCTGCATCACACGCGTTTTTATCGGGCGACGAACCCGCAAGGCGAAGGCGCGCAGATCTTTACCCCAACGGCCGGAGGAAGCGCGCTGATCGCCCTGCCGCAAGGCCGAACCCTGCCCGAGGGCCTGCCGGGAGAGCTTCGGCCAATCGGCTGAAGTTCAGGCGTAGGGTGGGCGATATCGCCCACCCTACCCCCTCAACGGACTTTCAGCGTGGCAAGGCCGATCATCGCCAGGATCAGGCTGATGATCCAGAACCGGATCACGATCTGCGGCTCGGCCCAGCCCTTCTTCTCGAAGTGGTGGTGGATCGGCGCCATCAGGAATATCCGCTTTTTGGTGCGCTTGTAATAAAGCACCTGGATGATCACCGACAAAGCCTCGACGACGAACAACCCGCCGACGATGGCCAGAACGATCTCGTGCTTGGTGCAGACCGCGATGGCGCCCAGCGCGCCGCCCAGGGCCAGCGATCCGGTATCGCCCATGAACACCGCTGCCGGAGGGGCGTTGTACCACAGAAAGCCAAGGCCCCCGCCGAACAGGGCGGCGGCGAAGATCAGAAGTTCGGATGTGCCGGGAACGTAATGCACGTCCAGGTACTGGGTAAAGTCGACCCGGCCCACCGCATAGGCGATGATCCCCAGCGTGCCGCCCGCGATCATCACCGGCATGATTGCCAGCCCGTCAAGACCGTCGGTCAGGTTCACCGCATTCGCAGCACCCACGATCACGATCATCCCGAAGGGCACGAAGAAGACGCCCATGTTCAGGAGGGTGTCCTTGAAGAACGGAAACGCCAGCTGGTTGGTCAGCTCTGGCGGGTGGAACTGCGCCGCCGCATAGGCCGCCAGCAACGCGATCAGCAGGCCCAGGCCCATGCGCACCTTGCCCGAGACGCCCTTGGTGTTCTGCTTGGTGACCTTGGCATAATCATCGGCAAAGCCGATCAGCCCGAAGGCCAGCGTCACCAGGATCACGATCCAGACGAAGGGATTGTCCAGTCGCGCCCAAAGCATCGTCGAGACCATCAGCGCCGACAGGATCAGAAGACCCCCCATTGTCGGCGTCCCGGCCTTGGACAGGTGCGACTGCGGACCGTCGTCTCGGATCGGCTGGCCCTTGCCCTGCTTTCGGCGCAGCAGGTCGATCAGCGGGCGGCCGAAGAGAAAGCCGAAGATCAGCGCGGTGGTGAAGGCTCCGCCTGCCCGGACGGTGATGTAGCGGAAAAGGTTGAAAACCCCGCCGCCATCGGAAAACTCGGCAAGCCAGTAAAACATCTAGACGGTCCCTTCTCTCGGGCTCGCGGCCTGCCCCATTTTCCGCAGAACGTCAACGACGAGGCTGACCTTCGATCCCTTGGAGCCTTTGACCAGCAGGATGTCCCCTGCATCGATCAGGCTGCGCACCCGCGGCGCCAGCTCCTGTGCCGTCTCGACCCATTCGCCGCGCTGTTGGCGTGGCAGGGCCGCGTGAAGCGCCTTCATCCGCGGCCCGACGCAATGGATCACGTGGATGGCGGCCAGCCCCGGATGCTGCGCGATGGCGGCATGCAACGTGCCCTCGGTCGGGCCCAGTTCCAGCATGTCGCCCAGCACCGCGATCCTCCGGCCGCCGCCGACGCGGCCGATCCCGTCCACGGGCTTTGCGGCGATCAGCACATCCAGCGCCGCCGCCATCGATGCGGGGTTGGCGTTGAAGGCGTCGTCGATCAGGTCGAAAAACGTCTCCTCGACGATGTCCAGCGTGATCCGCTCGCGCTGGCCTCGCCCCGCGGGCGGCATCCAGCGGCCAAGGTCATGCGCCGCGATCATCGGGTCGGCCCCCAGCGCCTCGGCCACCGCCAGCGCACCCAGCGCGTTCAGCGCGAAGTGGCGACCGGGAGAGGACACCTTGTAAAGCATCGGCTCACCCCGGCGGCTGGCCTGGCAGACCGTCGCCTCGTCCGTGATCTGCGCCGATAGAAGGCGGTAGTCCGCACCCTCGGTCGCACCGAAGGCGACGGGACGCGCCCCAACCGCCCCGGCCTTGGCCTGCAGGATCGGCGTCGTCGCGATATCCGCGTTGAAGACCGCCACGCCGCCCGAGGTCAGCCCGTCGAAGATCGACGCCTTTTCATGCGCAATGCCCTCGACGCTGTCGAAGGCCTCCAGATGCGCCGGGGCCACCGTCGTGACCATCGCCACGTCCAGCCTTGCCAGCCGCGCCAGAGGGGCGATCTCGCCGGGGTGGTTCATCCCGATCTCGATCACTGCGAAATCGGCGTCCTGCGGCATCCGCGCCAGTGTCAGCGGCACGCCCCAGTGGTTGTTGTAGCTGGCCTCGGCCGCATGGGTCTTGCCCTGGCCCGAAAGAATGGCCCGCAGCATCTCCTTGGTCGAGGTCTTGCCGACCGACCCGGTGACGCCCACCACCTTCGCAGTGGTCCGCGCCCGGGCAAAGGCGCCCAATGCCTCCAGTGCCTGCAAGACGTCGGGGACGATCAGCAGCGGCGCGTCCGCGGCCACTCCGTCCGGAATGCGGCTGACAAGTGCCGCCGCCGCCCCCTTTTCCAGCGCCTGTGCGACAAACTCATGCCCGTCGCGCACGTCCTTCAACGCGACGAAAAGATCGCCCGGTTGCAGCGTCCGCGTGTCGATCGAGACACCCGAGGCGGCCCAGGCCTTCGTCACCTGCCCGCCCGTCGCCTGCGCCGCGTCCAAGGAGGTCCACAGCATCAGATCACCCCATCCAGCGCGGCCACGGCGACGCTGGCCTGTTCCACGTCGTCGAAGGGATAGACGTCCGTCCCGATGATCTGCCCGCTCTCGTGGCCCTTCCCGGCAATCAGCAGCGCGTCACCCGGCAGCAGCGCATCCACTGCCCGCAGGATCGCCTCGGCCCGGTCGCCGACCTCGTTCGCCTCGGGGCAGGCTGCAAGGATCGCGGCGCGTATGCTGCCTGGATCCTCGGTCCGCGGATTGTCGTCGGTCACATACAGCACATCGGCATGAGCCTGCGCCGCAGCACCCATCAGGGGCCGCTTGGTCCGGTCCCGGTCACCGCCTGCGCCAAAGACGACGATGATCCGCCCCATCACATGCGGCCGCAGCGCGCGCAGCGCCGTCTCGATCGCATCCGGAGTATGGGCATAGTCCACATAGACCGCCGCCCCGTTCTTCCGCGTCGCCGCCAGCTGCATCCGGCCGCGCACCCCCGTCAGCCGCGGCAGCATGCCCAGCACCGCTTCCGGAGCATCCCCGGCCGCAATCGCCAACCCCGCCGCCACCGCGACGTTCTCGGCCTGAAAGGCCCCGATCAGCGCCAACCGGGTCTGGAACGCGCGCCCCTGCCACAGATACCGCACCTCCTGGCCCGTCGGATCGGGGCGCGTCGCGGCGATCTGCAGATCCGCCCCCTGCCCCTTGCCCACGGTCAGCACCCGCAGGCCGCGGCCCAGCGCCAGCTCCGCCATCTCTGACCCCTTGGCCCCGTCCAGGTTGACCACCGCCACCGCGTCTTCGGGCAAAAGGCGGGTGAACAGCTGCGCCTTGGCCTCGAAATAGGCCTCCATCGTGCCGTGATAATCGAGGTGATCCTGCGTCAGGTTGGTGAAGCCACCCGCGCGCAGCCGCACCCCGTCCAGCCGCCGCTGGTCGATCCCGTGGCTGGACGCCTCCATCGCCGCATGGGTCACGCCGCCTTGCGCCGCTGCCGCCAGCAGCTTTTGCAAGGTCACCGGGTCCGGCGTCGTGTGGCCAGAGGGAGCGGTCCAGGCCCCCTCGATCCCCGTGGTGCCGATATTGATCGCCTCATGGCCCAGCGCGGCCCAGATCTGCCGGGTGAAGGTCGCCACGGACGTCTTTCCGTTGGTCCCCGTCACCGCCACCATCACCTCGGGCTGGGCGCCGAACCACAGCGCAGCGGCACAGGCCAAAGCGGCCCGAGGGTCCTCGGCCACGACCAGGGCCACGTCGGTATCAGCCAGCACCTCCGCGGCCAGCCGCGCGCCCGTCGCGTCGGTCAGCACCGCCGCGGCGCCCTGCTCCAAAGCCGTCCCGATGAATTGCGCGCCATGCACCGCCGTCCCCGGCAGGGCGGCAAACAGCATCCCCGCCCGCACCGCGCGGCTGTCCGCCGTCACCCCCGACAGCGCAGGGTCGCGACCGGCTCGGGCCGTCAGCCCAAGATCGGATAGCCGTGTCGCACGCGGTGCCATCTGAAACCCCCGTCAGTTGCTGGCGGCAGTTACCGCATCCACGGCGACAGGTTCAAGCTTGGGTCGCAACCCCATCAGCGGAGCGACGCGACGGATGATCTCGGAGGCGACCGGCACCGCCGTCCAGCCCGCCGTCCGCCGCGTCTCGGACAGGGTGTCGTCCTGCGGTTCGTCCAGGGTCACAATCAGCACGTATTGCGGGTTGCTGGCCGGGAAAACCGAGGCGAACGTGTTCACCACCTTGTCGTCATAATAGCCGCCGGTCTTCTTCGGCTTGTCCGCCGTCCCGGTCTTGCCCGCGACCTCATAGCCCGGCACATCGCCCAAGGACGCCGTCCCTTCCGTCACCACGCGGCGCAGCATCGCGACCGAGTCGAACGCGGTCTTCTCGCTCATCACGCGGACGCCGGTCGTCGGCCCCTCGCGCTTCAGCAGTGTCGGCTTGATCGCCACCCCGCCGTTGGCAATCGCCGCATAGGCCGCCGCCAGGTGCAAGGGCGAGGCAGACATGCCGTGGCCGTAGGAGGTGGTGATGGTGACGATCTCGGGCCATTTCTTCGGAATCAGCGGCCGCGCACCGGGGGCTTCGATCAGCTCGACCGGCGTCGGCTCGAAAAAGCCGAGCGATTTCAGGAACGCCTGCTGCCGCAAGGGCCCGATCATCAGCGCGATATGCGCGGTGCCGACGTTCGAGGATTTTGCAATCACGTCGCTGACCGACAGGAGGGGACCGTAGTTCTTGCCCTCGAATTCCTTGATCTTGTGGCGGCCCCACTGCATCGGGGCATTTGCATCCACCATTGTCTCGGGTCCGACCAGACCCAACTCCATCGCCTGCGCGGTGGCAAAGATCTTGAAGGTCGAGCCAAGCTCGTAGACCCCCTGCACGGCGCGGTTGAACAGGGGGCTGTCGCCCGGCTCGGCAGTCTTGTCGACGATGGGCGTCGGCCTGTCATTCGGATCGAAGGTCGGCAGCGAGGCCAGCGCCAGGATCTCGCCCGTGCGCGCATCCATCAGGATCGCCGCCGCGCCCTTGGCGTTCAGCATGCTCATGCCGGCGTAAAGCACTTCCTCGATGGTGGATTGCAGCGTCAGGTCGATCGACAGCGTCAGGGGCTTGCCGCCCTGCGCCGGATCGCGCAGCCGCGCATCCATCGCCTTTTCGATCCCCGCCACACCGATCACCTCGGCGGAATGGACGCCTTCCGCACCAAAAGAGCTGCCGCCAAGGATATGGGCGGCCAGCATCCCGTTCGGGTAAAGCCGCATCTCGCGCGGGCCGAACAGGAGGCCCGGATCGCCGATCTCGTGCACCTTCTGCATCTGCTCTGGCGACAGGACCTTTCGGATCCAGACGAAGCTGCGCCCGTCGGTAAAGCGCCGCTGCAGGGCCGCCGGGTCCAGTTCAGGGAAGATTTCCGCCAGCTTCACCGCGGTTCCCTTGGGGTCGACCATAACCTTGGGATGCGCGTAAAGCGCGTGCGTCGTGATGTTGGTGGCCAGGACCCGGCCGTTGCGGTCGGTGATGTCGGCGCGTTGAGCGATGATCTCGGCACCGGGGGCACTGGCGCGCGGCTCCATCGGCTCGGTCGCCGCCATCAGCCCCATGCGGGCCCCAATCGCCCCGAAGGCGATCACGAAGCTGGCGCACAGAATCAGAAGGCGAAACTGCGCCCGACCCCGCGCCCGTTCCCGGATCGCCTCGTGGCGGAGCTTCAGGTTTTCCTTCTCGATGGTGTCGGGGTTCAACCCTTCCTGCCGGGCGTGCAGGATCCGGGCCAGCGGGCGAAGCGGGGTCCGCATCACAATCCCTCCGCGTCTGTGGTGATCGTGCCCTGGACGTCCTCGGTAAAGCTGACGTCGGGCAATTTCGCGCGCGGATAGGCCACCTGAGCCGCCGCACCGAACTGGCTTGGCTCCATCGGCAACAGACCCAGCCGGTCGAAGTTCGCCGTCGCAAGGTCGCGCAGCCGGTCGGGGCGGTTCAGATAGGCCCATTCCGCGCGTTGCACCGTCAGCGCCTCGTGCAGTCCGACGATCTGGCGCTGCAGCGCCTCGACCTCTTTCAACGCGCCCTGCGTCGCATAGTTCTCGCGGTAGGCCCAGAAACCCAGGGCAATCAGCGCCAGAAAGGACATCACATACAATACGGGGCGCATCTAGCGGCGTCCTTTCTTCTGGATTTCCGGCAGGCCAAGCTCTGCCGGTGCAAGCGTCAGTGCCGGGGCATCGGTGCGCCGCCCGACCCGCAGCTTGGCCGACCGCGCACGGGGATTGCGTGCCACTTCGACATCGTCCGGGGCCACAGCCTTGCGGGTGACCATCTCGAACCGCGCCGTGGTGTCGACCTTGGCCGGGGCATAGCGGTTGGCGTTGGACTCCTGCCCCGAGGCCAGCTGGAAGAACCGCTTCACGATCCGGTCCTCAAGGCTGTGGAACGTCACCACCGCCAGCAGGCCCCCCGGCTTCAGCGCCCGTTCGGCCGCGTTCAGTCCATCGGCGAGTTCCTGGAATTCGGTGTTCACCGCGATGCGGATCGCCTGGAAGCTGCGGGTCGCGGGATGGCTTTGCCCCGGCTTCGGACGCGGCAGGCATTTCGACACGATCTCGGCCAGCTTCGCCGTGGTCTGGATCGGTTCCACCGTCCGCGCCAGCACGATGGCATGGGCGATGCGCCGGGACGCCCGTTCCTCGCCATAGTGGTACAGGATATCGGCCAGCACGCCCTCGTCCGAGGTGTTCACCAGATCCGCGGCGGACGGCCCGGACTGGCTCATCCGCATATCCAGCGGGCCGTCCCGCATGAAGGAAAATCCGCGTTCCGCCTGGTCCAGCTGCATCGAGCTCACGCCAAGGTCCAGCACCACCCCGTCCAGCGGCTCACCGGCCAGACCATCCAGGTCCGAGAACGTCCCCGCCACCAGCCGCAGCCGATCGCCATAGGGTGCAGCCCAGTCCGCAGCCATCTGCAACGCCAGTGGATCGCGGTCCACACCGATCACCCGGTCGGCCCCCGCCGCAAGCAGCGCCCGCGTGTAGCCCCCCGCGCCCAGAGTGCCGTCAAGCCAAAGGCCCCGAACCGGGGCACACTCACGCAGGATCGTCTCGATCAGGACCGGGATATGGGGATCATCGGACGTCGGACTTGGCATTGGGCGGCCTGGCAGCGGACCCTTCATCTGCTACCCTGCCCGCTTGTGCCGCCCGACAAGCGTCAGCGGGTCGATGTCGTCCTCGTCGTCCTCGGCAAGCTCGGCCTCATAGACCTCGCGGCGATACAGCCGGAAGCGGTTGGTGAAACCGGCAAAGGCGACCTCGCCGCCGCTTGCCAGATCATCCGCCTGAAATCCCATCTTTTCCCGCACCTGCGGCGGCAGGACGATGCGTCCCTCGCCATCGACCTCGACCATCACCGACCGGCTGATCAGGTCACGCTCGGCGCGGGTCCGCTCTTTCGAGCCAAGCTCCATCGTCTCGATATCCTCGGCCAGCCGGTCGGCACCAAGCTTGGAGTAGCACTCCACGAAGTTCCGGGATTTGCCGCCGTAGATCATGTAAAGCCGGGGACGCTGGCTGTTCGAGGCCAGCGGATCATCGGCCAGCAGAATGGCGCGAAAGGCCGCCGGGATCGAGACCCGCGCCTTCCCGTCTACCTTCTGGTAGAACTCGCCTCTGAACGCCTCTGCCATCGCCTGGCCTTTTCAAATCCAAGTCAAACCCATGCGATGAAATGAAAAAGGCGGACCGGGTTGCTGCCACTACCCGATCCGCCGCTGTCCCATCGCTGGGCGTCCAGCTACGCTTGCCACCTGGGGGAGATGCTGCTCGCATGCGCGCCGGATCTCTGTACGCCGATGAAAGGGGCTGCCTGTATGAAGCTGCCTTACGCCTTGTTCGGGGTCTTTAGTCCGCCCCTGACTTTGTCTTGCCCATCTCATCGTCGTGAGCTGAACTTGCATGGGATTTCATGGGAAAGCAAGGGAAATGTTGGGTTCTGAGGGGCATGATCTTGTGCCAGAGGGGTCCGAAACCCAGCATCTTGTGCCCGTGGCAGGTGGCTGACTTCAACCTCTAGACAGAAACCGCCCCAGACTCCGCTACATCTTGTGTCTGCGTCACAAGGGATGACAGTCCCGTGATCTCCCAAGTCCCCGCGTGTCGGACCATGTCTGCAAAGAAATCACGCCGCGATCCCACGGAATCTGCCCGAATCCATGCCATCGAAACAGCTATGAACCGCCCTTTCCCACGATTTCCCGTGCCCTGTGATTCGAAAAGCGCACCCGCTTCTGATGCGGATCAAGCTACCCGGTCAGCCCGCCCTCTCAGGCGCGACCGAACAAAAGCCGCAGGTAGCGTTCCAGATGGTCGAACGCCGCACGCGCGGGGGCGGCATCGTTCAACGCCTTGGCCAGGATGATCCCGCCTTGCGTGGCGATCTGGAACTGTTGCGCAAGGCTTTCGGCCGTCACCCCTGGCACCGGATGCGCCGCCAGCGCCGCCTCCAGATGCGGCTGCACATGCGCAAAGCCCGAACGGATGCTCCGTTCGGCCGCCTCGCGGATCGGAGGCGAGCTTTCGTACGTCTCCTGCACCGTGGTCCCCGCCACGCAGGAGAAATCAAGCAGCGGCTGGCCCAGAAGCTCGCGCCGCAGATCGATATAGCCGAAGACCCGGTCCAGGGGATCGGGCAGCGTGTTGTAGGGGTGGGCTGCGAACATCGCGCCGGTCATCACCGTCCAATCCTCGACCAGTGCGACGCCCAAGGCCTCCTTCGAGGCAAAGTGGTGAAAGAACGCGCCCTTCGTCACCCCCGCAGCCGCGCAAAGGTCATCGACCGACGTGGCCGCAAAGCCCCGCTGACGGATCAGGCTCCGCGCGGCATCGATCAGCCGCGCCCGTGCTTCGCCGCGGGGCACGCGGGTCAAAGTCGACAATCTGTCACCACCACACTCATGACCCCTTGTCCCAAAGAGCGGGATCGGGTGTCAACACCGCCCATTTCAGTCCGTACGGATCAGCAAGCAGGCCCCAGGTATCGCCCCAGAACTGCCGCTCGAAGGGGGCGACCACCGTGCACCCCGCGCCGAGGGCCCGGTCCCACCAGACCTGACCGTCGGGCACCACCAATTGCAGATGGCCCCGCGGCATCGGGTTTCCGGCACCATCTACCCCGGACATGCCGCCCTCGTCGGTCAGCATCAGCGCGCCGCCATTGATCTCGACCTGAAGATGCATGAACTTGCCGGGTCGGTCGGGATAGGGCATCCGCCCGATATCCTTTGCTCCGAATGCCCTCCCGTAGAAATCCGCAGCCTCGCCCGCCTTCCCGGGCAGGGCGAAATAGGGGATCACGCCCTTCATCACCCGGTCGTCGGGGCGGTAGCGTTGGTCGGCTGGAATATCGTCCATCTTCTCCTCCTGTCAGAAACTGCCGGTGCGCATCGCCCCGGCGGGTGTGTAGGTCGAGATGATCACGCCCGAGGGCGCAGGCCGGCTGGAGACCAGCTTCAACCCGCTCGGCTCGACCAGATCCGAGTAGATCCGCTTGCCCCGACCGATCAGCACCGGGAACACCAGCAGCACGACCTCATCCGCCAACTGCTCGGCGATCAGAAGCGGCGTCAGCGTCGAACTGCCCCAGACGATCAGATCCGGTCCGCCCGCCGCCTTGACCCTGCGGACGCCCGCCGCGATGTCCGGCCCCAGGCTTTCGACCGGCCCCCAGGCCAGGCTTTCCGGACGGTGGGTCGCCACGAACTTGGCCGCCCCGTTCAGGCTGTCAGCCATCGGGCCGGACTGCTTTGGCCAATAGCCCGCAAAGATGTCATAGGTCTTGCGGCCCAATAGCAGGTCAAACCCCTGCCCCTGCGACCCGACGATGGCGGCGCCCACCGCGTCGTCATGCTCCGGAAAGCCCCAGCCGCCGTGGGTGAACCCGTTCGAGCGGTCCTCCTCCGGCCCGCCCGGCCCCTGGATGACACCGTCCAGCGAGATATGCTCGATGATCCTGATCTTCCGCATGTCAGTCTCCTTTCCAAACGGTTCCGCCTGCCGCTTATCCGGACGACGTCAGCGGGACCGGAAACGAATGGTGCTCGTGTTCCACAATCCACCGCCCATCGACGCGCCGCAGACCCATCGTCAGGCGGCCCGCCGGGGCGTCATCGGTGGTGCAGCGCAGCAAAGCCCGGACCCAGGCCACATCCGGCCCGGCAACGATGTGGGTCTCCAGAAGTTCGAACCGGCGCGAGCCTGCATCCCCGAAGTACAGCGTCCAGGTGTCGCGGTAAGCGTCGATGCCCTTGGCTTGCAGCGGTTCGGGCACGTCGAACATCACGATCTCCGCACTGCGCCCGCTGACCGCGCCCTCCAGATCATGCGCCCGGACCGACGCGGCCCAGGCGTCCAGCATGTGCGTGATCTCGGCCTCGGCGCTCATCCGCGGGCTGCGGCATAGACGGTGGCGATGTCGATCTTGCCCATCTGCATCACCGCCGCCAGCGCCTTCCCCGCGCGGTCCTTGTCCGGGGCGGTCATCAGGTCGTACACAAGCTGCGGCACCACCTGCCAGGACAGGCCACAGCGGTCCTTCAGCCAGCCACAGGGTCCGTGGCTGCCCCCACCCGCCGCCAGGGCCTCCCACAGCCGGTCGGTTTCTGCCTGATCGGGCGTCAGAACCGAAACCGAGACGCATTCCGACAGCGGGAACATCGGCCCCGCATCAAGGATCTGGTAGGGCACGCCATTCAGGCGAAAATCCACCACCTCGAAGAAGGAATTGCCGTCCGGTCCGCCGTTATTGCTCGAATACGAGCTCTCCACCCGGCTGTTCGGGATCAGGCTGCAATAGAACTCCGCCGCCTCGTGGCCCCTGCCGTTGAACCAAAGCACCGTGCGAATGTCATGGGTCATCTCGTCTCCTCCCGTTGGAACCAGCCGTCTTGAAGCGACTCACCTTGGATAGGATAAAAATACCGACCAGTTGGTATGTAATCAACGAAAATTAGTCCGCAAAAGAAAAACCCGCCACGAGGGCGGGTTTCTGGCCAGCCATCTATGTGGAAAAGGTCAGCTCATCCCGCCCGCGATCAGCCGGTCGGCCAGCGCCAGGTAGGGCGCGGCCAGCGGACCATCCGTCGCCGCAATCGGCGTCCCGCTGTCCCCCGCCACCCGCACATCCAGCGCCAGTGGCAGTTCCCCCAGGAACGGCAGGTCCAGCTTGCGCGCCTCGGCCGCCACACCGCCGTGGCCGAAGATATGGCTCTCATGCCCGCAGTTCGGGCAGACGTAAGTGGACATGTTCTCGACCAGTCCCAGCACCGGAGTCTTCAGCTTGGAAAACATGTCCAGCGCCTTGCGCGCATCCAGCAGCGCCACGTCCTGCGGCGTCGAAACCACGATGGCCCCGGTCAGCTGGGTCCGCTGGCACAGCGTCAGCTGCACATCCCCCGTCCCCGGCGGCAGGTCGATGATCAGGACGTCCAGCTTGCCCCAGGCCACCTGCCCCAGAAGCTGCTGCAGTGCCCCCATCAGCATCGGCCCGCGCCAGACGACAGCCTCGTCCTCCTTCAGCATCAGGCCGATCGACATCATCGTCACGCCATGCGCGATCAGCGGCTCGATGATCTTGCCGTCCGGAGACGAGGGCCGCTTCGACACCCCCATCATCTTCGGCTGCGACGGCCCGTAGATGTCGGCATCCAGCAAACCGACGCGCCGCCCCCTCCGCGCCAGGGCCACCGCCAGGTTCGACGCCACCGTCGATTTGCCCACGCCACCCTTGCCCGACCCGACCGCGATGATCCGGTCGATCCCCGAGATCTTCTGCGGCCCCCCCTGCTGCGGAGTCGGGTGCTGCCCGATCTTCAACGTAGGAGGTGCCGCCTTCGCCGCCGGCCCATGTGCCGTCATCACCACCTGCACCGAGGTCACCCCGGGCAACGCCTTCAGCTTGGTCTCCGCCTCGGCCTGGGCCGGCCCCAGCGCCCGCGCCTCGTCGGGCGTCGGCGCCTCGATCACAAAGCGCACCACACCCGCCTCGACGGTCAGGGCCCGAATCAGATCCCGACCGACAAGGTCGCCCCCGCCGGGGTGCCCGACCCCCGCCAAGACGCCCATCACTAGGTCCCGATCCACCGCCATCGTTTCAACTCCGCTGAAGATTTGCACTAAGGTCGTAGCGTTTCACCGCAAGGGCAAGGTCCGTTGACCAAATGCTCAAAAATTCGGCGAAGACCTTGGTAAATCATGACATTTCCGTGACCTGAGCCATGCATTTGCTGCATGGCAGCATTGCCGAGACCCGCTATTGTGCATCTGCAGCATGAGGTCCATGTTACCCCTAACAGCGCGACAGAACGTTGCTGACCTAACCGAAGAGGCTTGAGTAACATGGCTTATGTGAACACCAACTCCATTGCCCGCAAGGGTTTCGCTGACCGCCTGGCACATCTGAAGGACGTCGTCCTGAACGCGATCAACCAGCGCCGTGTCTACGCCCAGACTGTGGCCGAACTGAATGCCCTGACCGACCGCGAGCTGACCGACCTCGGCATTTCGCGCCTCGGGATCGCCGATATCGCCCGCGAGGCGGCCTACGGCAAATAAGTTTCGTCCGGGTCCGTCCTCCTCCCTGGACCCGTGACGACTGCGGCGATGCCCGCCCTCCTCCCTGGGCAAAGCCGCACCTTCTTCGGACCGAAAGGTCCAACCTGATCGGACGCCTCTCCTCCTCCCTGGCGTCTGGTACTACGGCGGTGCCAACCTCCTCCCTGGTGCCGCCGCACAGACCATCCCAAGGCCCCACCCTCCTCCCGGGGCCGACAGGATCAGCGACGGTGCCAACCCTCCTCCCTGGCATCGTCGCCCCCATTCCGGGCCGCAAAGGCCTGAACGACATCGGGCGCCCACCCTCC
>NZ_JALHQD010000003.1:0-406031 GCF_022842145.1 Tabrizicola sp. | reverse complement strand
AAGGCCCCACCCTCCTCCCGGGGCCGACAGGATCAGCGACGGTGCCAACCCTCCTCCCTGGCATCGTCGCCCCCATTCCGGGCCGCAAAGGCCTGAACGACATCGGGCGCCCACCCTCCTCCCGGGTTGCCTGGTACTACGGCATTGCCAACCTCCTCCCTGGTGCTGCCGCACAGACCATCCAGAAGGCCCCACCCTCCTCCCGGGGCCGACAGGATCAGCGACGGTGCCAACCCTCCTCCCTGGCATCGTCGCCCCCATTCCGGGCCGCAAAGGCCTGAACGACATCGGGCGCCCACCCTCCTCCCGGGTTGCCTGGTACTGCGGCGGCGCCTCTCCTCCTCCCTGGCGTCGCCGCGCAAACCATTCGGGCGCAAAGCCCGACCGGCATCGGACGCCCCATCCTCCTCCCGGGGTGCGCCGATCTTCCGGCGGCCCTCTCTCCTCCTCCCTGAGGGTCGCCGGCTTTCCCCCTTGCAGCCAGACATCGCCCGCGAAATAGTCCCGCCATTCTCGGCGCTTGGAGACAGCATGCGGGCCTCTGTCCTATCTGCCGCGACGGTGGCCGCCCTGGTGGGCTATGCCGCCTCGGTCGCGATCCTGCTCACGGCGGCCACTGCGCTGGGGGCGACCGCTGAACAGACCGCAAGCTGGCTTCTGGCCATCAGTCTGGGCAAGGCGGTGGGCTCGGCGCTCCTGTCGAGGAATTCGAAAGTCCCCGTCGTCCTCGCCTGGTCCACCCCCGGCGCGGCTCTCATCGCCGCCACCCAGGGCATCAGCTTCGCCGAAGGCGTGGGGGCCTTCATCGTGACCGGCCTTCTCATCGCCGCCACCGGCCTGATCCGCCCGCTGGGCGCGCTCGTCGCCCGCATCCCCGACGGCATCGCCGCCGGGATGCTGGCTGGCGTCCTTTTGCCCTTCTGCCTGAAAGGTGCTGCCGCCGCGCAGGGCCTTCCCAGCCTGGTCCTGCCGATGGTCGGCGTCTTCCTGGTCATCCGCCTGTGGAACCCGGCGATGGCCACCCTCGCCGCCTTCGCCACCGGCATCCTGCTGGCACTCCTGACCGGAGCCGACCTGTCGACGCTCCGTCTTTCCGCCCCCATCCTGGAGCTGACCCTCCCCGAGTTCCGCCCCGGCGTGATCCTGGGCCTCGCCCTGCCGCTTTACCTCGTCACGATGGCCAGCCAGAACCTGCCCGGCTTCGCCACCCTGCGCGCCGCAGGGTATGAGCCGCCCGTCTCCGCCGCGCTGACGACCACGGGCCTGATTTCGACGGTGACGGCCTTTTTCGGCGCCCACACCGTCAGCATGGCTGCGATAACCGCCGCGATCTGCCTTGGCCCGGACGTCCATCCGGACAAGGACCGCCGCTGGATCGTCGGCATCGCCTACGCCGGGGTCTGGGTGCTTCTGGGTCTTCTCAGCCCCACCGTCCTGCAACTGATTGCCGCGCTCCCCGCCCCCGTGGTCGCGGCCCTGGTGGCCCTCGCCCTCCTCGGCCCGCTGATGGGGGCGCTGACCGCAGCCTTCGCCCAACCCGACCAGCGCCTCCCCGCCGCGCTGACCCTGGTCACGACAGCGTCGGGGATCGCCGCCTTCGGCATCGGCGGGGCCTTCTGGGGCCTGATGGTCGGGCTGCTTGCCTGGGGCCTTCAACTTTTGCGCCCGTCCCGGTAACGCTGCTTCGGCATTGCCGATTGCTTTGTGCCCGGGGGCCAGTGCAGTCTCACTGCATTACCCCGTCCGCAGCCCGATCCGGAGGCCGCAGTCTTGCCCGCACTGATTCATGCCGTCCTTGCCCAACAGGCGCCGATCGGCTGGGCCAACCTCGACGACTTCGAACTCGGCCCCGCCACCACCGCCCCGGCCCGCATCGTCCTCGATCAACCCGGCTGGACGCTCTACGGCCTTGACCACGCGCGCGACCTGGCGGTCTTCACCGACCTGCCCCCCGGCACCGATCTCGCCGACAGCCCCTTCGCCTATGCCACCCAGCACCGCCTCGCCCGCCGCGTTCTGACCATGCCCCTTGCCGAGCTGGAGGCCATAGCCGACCTTGCCCCACCGCTCCCCCGCGTGATCCTGATCTTTAGCATCGGCCGCTGTGGCTCGACGCTCCTCTCGCACGCCTTGAACACCATCCCCGGCGTCTGGTGCCTGTCCGAGCCTGACGCCTTTTCGACGCTGATCCTGCAGCACTACAATTCGCCCCAGCGGTCGGGCTTCCCCCGCGACCAGATCATCCGCCTGATCCGCGCCTGCACCCGGCTGCAGTTCCGGCCGCCAAAGGGCCAGCAAGCCACTGTCTTTGCGATGAAATTCCGCAGCCACGCGCTGTATCAGGCCGACCTCTACCACGAGGCCCTGCCCGATGCCTCCTGCCTCTTTCTCTACCGCGACGCGCTTGGCTGGGCGAATTCGGTCTACAGCATGTTGCGGCAGTTCGGGATGCCCGACAGCCTGACCGGCGAGGCCCGCGCCCTGCCCTGGAGCATCTTCACCGCCGCCGCCGACCCCGCCCCGCTGGCCAGGCCGATGGACCTCTCCGCCGCCGAGGTTCCAACGGAACTGCCCCTCGGCCCCGCCTGGTCGCACAACATGGCCGAGTATGCCCGCCACCTCGGCGCAGGTGTGCCGTTCCTGGCGCTGCGCTACAACGAATTCAACCGCGACCGCGAGGCCTCCATCGCCCATATGCTCCGCCATTGCGGCCTGCCGGAAGCCCATGCCGCAGCGGCCCTGCTGGCGTTTGAGCGGGACTCCCAATCCGGCTCCCACCTGTCGCGCGAGTTGACGACCGAACGCCTGTCCCCCGATCGACTGGACCGGCTGGCCCAGCTCATGTCCCGCCACCCCGATTGCGCCGCGCCCGACCTGATCCTGCCCGACATCTATTCACCCGGGCGGTGAAGCAGACCTTCCGCCCCTGCCCACCCACCGTTTGACCCGGAGGCCGCAAATCTTTTCGAAAAGATTTGCCAAAATCCTTCGAAGGATTTTGCCCGCACCCAAATCCTAACGTTTCCCTAACGCCCGCGGACAACCCCTTGAAATTCCTCGCCTCGATTCCCGCGCCACGCGTGGGCGCACCCCCTTCCCACGCTGGCCCCGCCCCGCTATCCTCCGCCCCGTCCAACCCCAGGGGAGCCCCCATGCAGACCATGCTCGGAGTGATCGGCGGATCCGGGGTCTACCAGATCGACGGTCTCGAAGGCGCCTCCTGGGTGAAGGTGAAGACCCCCTGGGGCAAGCCCTCGGACGAGGTCCTCGTGGGCCGCCTGAACGGCCTCCCCGCAGCCTTCCTCCCCCGCCACGGCCGCGGCCACGTCCACACCCCGACCTCCGTCCCCTACCACGCCAACATCGACGCCCTGAAGCGGCTGGGCTGCACCGACATCCTTGCCGTGTCGGCGGTCGGAAGCCTCCGCGAAGAGTTCGAACCCGGCCACTTCGTCCTCGTCGACCAGTACATCGACCGCACCACCCAGCGGCCCCCCAGCTTCTTCGGCCCCGGCTGCGTCGCCCATGTCAGCCTCGCCGACCCGACCTGCCCCCGCCTTGGGCAGGCTGCCGTCCAGGCCGCGCGGGATGAGGGCCTGACCGTCCACACCGGAGCCACCTACCTCTCGATGGAGGGCCCCCAGTTCTCCACCCGCGCCGAAAGCCGGATGTACCGCACCTGGGGCGCCGACGTGATCGGGATGACCGGCATGTCCGAAGCCCGCCTCGCCCGCGAGGCCGAGCTTTGCTACGCCTCCCTCGCCATGGTCACCGACTACGACTGCTGGCACGACAGCCACGGCGCGGTGGACGTCTCGCAGGTGATCGCCGTCGTCCACGCCAACGCCGCCGCCGCCCGTGGTCTGGTCGCCCGCCTGCCCGGCCTGATGGACCCGGACCGCCAGCCCTGCCCCCACGGCTGCGACCGCGCCCTGTCCCACGCCATCATGACCGCCCCCGACAAACGCGACCCCGAGCTTCTGGCCAAGCTAGACGCCGTCGCCGCCCGCGTCCTTTGAAGGAACCGAAGATGACCCCCCGCAAGACCGTGAAAGACTACATCCGCACCATCGTCGACTTCCCGCACGAGGGCATCCTCTTCCGCGACGTGACCACCCTCTTCGCCGATCCCCGGGGCTTCCGGATGTGCGTCGACCAGCTTCTGGCCCCCTACGCGGGGATGCGGATCGACAAGGTCGCGGGACTGGAAGCGCGCGGTTTCATCCTGGGCGGTGCCGTGGCACACCAGCTTTCCACCGGCTTCGTGCCGATCCGCAAGAAAGGGAAGTTGCCCGGTCAGACCATCTCCCAGGCCTACAAGCTGGAATACGGCGAGGCGGTGGTCGAGGTGCACGACGACGCGATGCAGCCCGGCGAGAAGATCCTTTTGGTGGACGACCTTCTGGCCACCGGCGGCACCGCCGAGGCCGGCATCCGCCTGATCGAGCGCCTTGGTGCCGAGGTTATCGGCTGCGCCTTCGTCGTCGACCTGCCCGATCTTGGCGGGCGAAAGAAGCTGGAAGCGATGGGGATGGATGTCCACGCCCTGTGCGCGTTCGAAGGTCTCTGACCCCGGCAAACTGGGCGCCACCGGAGTTTTCGAAAACTCCGGAACGATTTCTTCGAAGAAATCGGCGCGCCGCGCGGCCAAGGCTTCCGTTAACCGTCCTTAAATAGAATCACCCTACATCAGGACTTGTCAGGGCTACCCACCCTGATCGCGCTGCTACCCACAGCGTGACCCACACACCCCCAAAGCACCCCGTCGCAGGTTTCCTGCGGCGGGGATGTTGCTTTTCGGCCTACCCTTGCGCACGTCCCGCGCTTCACTTGGCGCCGCGTCTAAGAAGCACGGCGTCATCGACAAGCGTTACCCCGCCAGCACCGCACCCGGGTTCATGATTCCCGCCGGGTCCAGCGCCGCCTTGATCGCCCGCATCGCCAGAAGCTTCCCCGGATCGCCATAGCGCGCGAGGTCGGCCACCTTCAACCGCCCCACCCCATGCTCGGCCGCAACCGAGCCGCCCAAGCCATGCACCAGATCATGCACCACCCGCTTCACCTCGTCGCGCACACCGTCATGTTCCCCCTTCGCGTGGCCGCGCAGCGGGAAGACGTTCCAGTGCAGGTTGCCATCGCCGAGGTGGCCGAAACAGTTCACCCGGAACGCGCCCAGCCGGGCAATCTCCCGCGGTGCAGTGTCGATGAACCCCGGGATGGCCGACAGCGGCAACGAGATGTCATGGCTCGACACCGCACCGACCTTCCGGTTCGCCAGGGGGATCGTCTCGCGCAGGGCCCAGATCGCCGCGGCCTGAGCCTCCGAGGTCGCGATCACCCCATCCGTCACCAGCCCCGCCTCGGCTCCCGCTTCGTAAAGGCCAGCCATCACCACCTCCGGTTCCAGCCCCGAAGGCAGTTCCAGCTCCAGCAGGACAAGCCACTCGGGCACCGGGGAGAATGGCGCGCGCAGGTCGAACCCGGTTTCCTCCAGAAAGTCGAACCCCGCGCGGTGGATCAGCTCGAAGGCCGAGACCATACCGGCCGCCCGTTCGCCGCAGCGGGCCAGAAGCGCAAGCGCAGCGGCAGGCGACGGCACCGCCAGCAACCCCACCACCCGGGCGGCGGGCTGCGGGAACAGCTTCAGGCTGGCCGCCGTGATCACGCCCAGCGTGCCCTCGGAGCCGATCAGCAGGTGGCGCAGGTCATAGCCCGCATTGTCCTTCCGCAGCCGCGTCAGCCCGCCATAAACCGTCCCGTCCGGCAGCACCGCCTCCAGCCCCAGGCAGAGGTCGCGCGCATTGCCATAGCGCAGCACAGAAGTCCCCCCGGCATTCGCCGCCAGGTTCCCTCCGATGCGGCAGCTGCCTTCCGAGGCCAGCGACAGGGGAAACAGCCGCCCGACCTTCGCAGCCTCGGCCTGCACATCGGCCAGCACCATCCCGGCCTCGACCACCATCGTGTTTTCTTCCGGCCAGACCCCGCGCAGCGCAGCCATCCGCTCCAGCGACAACAGCAGCGGCGCGGGGCCGGTGACCATGATTTGTCCGCCGACCAACCCGGTTCCACCACTCACCGGCACGATCCCGACCCGCGCCGCGGCACAGGCCCGGACCACCGCCGCGACCTCTCCCGTCGTCCGGGGCCGCGCCAGCACTCCGGCGTGCCCGGTCCAGCGGCCCCGGGGTTCTTCCAGATGCCGCGGTTCCGGTGCAGACAGGGTGCCCTCGGGCAGCACTGCCGCCAGCGACGAGACAAAAGCGGGGTCGCAGGGGTTCAACATGGCTGATGCCTCCTTGCCGCCCTTGGTAGCGTGGCAGGCAGGCGGGGACCAGCGTCAGTCGATATAGGCCGGTTCCAGCACCATGACCGTGGGCGCGGACGGCAGGTCGTCCAGCGACAAGGCAATCTGCGCGCCGCCGGTCTCGACCACGGTGAACTCCGCCGCCATTTCCGCAAGGAACCCGTCCAGCGAGCCGCGGCTGAACCAGTGCATCGGGATCACGACGCTGGACCGCAGCCGCTTGACCACCCCCGCCATGTCCTGCAGCCGCATGGTATAGCCGCCATCCACCGGCACCATCACCACGTCCAGCCGCCCGATCGCCGCATATTGCTCGTCCGAGGGGATCTGGTGCAGGTGGCCCAGGTGGCCGATGCAAAGCCCGCCCGCCTCGAAGATGAAGATCGAGTTGCCATCCCGCCGCGCGCCCTCGCCAAAGGGCCCCCGCGTGTCGGTGGTGACGTTCCGCACCAGCATCGAGCCGAGGTCCAGCCGGTGGTCCGCCGCAGCCGTCCCCTCGCCCCAACCGGGCAGCACATGCGGGATGCGCGGATCGGGCGCGGCGGTCCAGTGCGTCGAATGCGCGTTGTTCATGGTGACCACGTCCGGCACCAGATCCGCCGTGCCGAGGTAGCCGGTGTAATCCGTCACCGCCACGGTCCCGTCGGGCGTCACGATGGCAAAGCTTGCATGGTCGATGTAGCGGATCAGCACGCTGTCCGGCTCCAGGCCTTCCTCCAGCGCCACCGGCACGACGGAAGGCTCGCCTGCGGCGACCGCGATGCAGTGCGACGGGATGCGGTCCTGTGCCAAGCCGGGCGAGGCGAACAGGAGCAGGGCGGCAAGCAGGCGCATGGCGATCCTCCGGGCTGCAGGGAGGGTAACCCGGATTGCCCCCGCGTCACGCGCCAAGCCGATCACGGATGCGCGATCAGCCCGCCATCGCGACAAGCGCGGCAATCGTGCGCAGATTTCGGGCGGTCATCGGGACCGGCAGGAGCTTCGGCAGCCGCTCCGCCAGCTTCGAGGTACCGTATCCCCCCGGCGTATGCAGCGTGAACCGGCCCGGCCCGATGTGCCAGCCGTCCCCCGGACGCACCAGTGCCTGCAGCGCCGCTTCGTCCGGAACCGGCGTCTCGCGCAGGAAGCAGACATGCACCAGCTTTGGGTCGGCCCCGGCGAAGGGATGATCGACCAGCGCCTCGGCCACTTCGTCATGGGACCGCACGAAGGTCTCCGGCGCAAAACCGAACCGCGCCGCGACCGCAGCGCGGATCATCTCCTCCAGCGCCTCGGCAGGCAGCGCGCTCTGGAAGACCGCATTCCCGGACTGGATGTAGGTTTGCACCGCGCCCAGGCCCAGGCCCGCCAACAGCGCCCGGAACTCCGCCATCGGCAGCTTCCCAGCGCCCGAGACGTTCACCCCGCGCAGAAGCGCGATCCAACCAGCCATCCCAGATGCCTTTCACATTTGCCCAAACATCCCCGCCGGAGGCGCACCGAGCGGTTTTGTGTCCTTCACACAAAACCACGAGACAAAAGGCTTGCGCCGCCAAGCGCTCAATCCGAAAGCCGCCCCGCCCGAAGTAGACCCTCAGCCGACGTCGGTCCGCCCGCGCCGGTCGCCGCGCAGGTTGGCGTAGAGCACGTGGTTGCGCCAGCGCCCGTTGATCTGCAGATAGCTCTGCGCCACTCCCTCGTACTTGAAGCCGCATGTCTCCAGCACCCCGCGTGAGGCGCTGTTTTCCGGCAGGCAGGCGGCTTCCAATCGGGAAAGGTCCATGCGGGTAAAGGCGTGATGGGTCAGCGCAAGGATCGCCTCGCGCATGTAACCCTGCCGCGCGAAGGGCTCGCCGATCCAGTAGCCGAAAGTCCCGGTCTGCGACGGCCCCCGGCGGATGTTGTCCAGCGCCAACGCGCCCAGAAGCTGCTGATCCTCGCGGCGGATCAAGAGCATTGGCAAGGCCTGGCCCTGTGATTCAGCGCGCTGCGCCCAGTAGACCCGGTTGGTGAAGGCGCGGCGTGTCAGGTGGTCGTTGGCCCAGACCGGCTCCCACTTGACCAGAAACTCGGCCGACGCTTCGCGCAGGTCCGACCATTGCCGCCAGTCGCCATGTTCCGGCAGCCGCAGCGTCATCCGCTCCGTCTCGACCCTCACACGGCGCTTCAGGCCCAGCATCAGGCGGAAAGTCCCTTGCGGACCTCGTCAATGCCCGGTGCGCGGGCAACCGGCCCGTAGATCGCCAGCGCTGCCTTGGCCGCAGTCAGCTCAGCCGCGTAGCCGCGAACGGCGGCGGTGTCGACGGCGTCGATCTTCGCCACCGCCTCGGCCACGTCCGGCACCCGGCCCCAGATCGACAGAAGCCGCGCATTGCGTTCGGCGCGGCTTGACGGGCTTTCGAGCCCCATCAGAAGCCCCGCCCGCAGCTGCGCCCGCGCCCGCGCCACCTCGGCCTCGGTCATGTCATCGGCGGCCCGCTTCAATTCGGCGATGGTCAGCTGCGTCAGCTCGCCGATTTCAGCCTCGGACGTGCCTGCATAGACCGTGATCTGCCCGGTATCCTCATAGGCCGAGGACTGGGCATAGATCGAATAGCACAGCCCCCGATCCTCGCGGATCTTCTGGAAAAGGCGGCTCGACATGCCGCCCCCCATCGCCGTCGAGTAGACCTGCGCGGTATAGACCTTGTCGTCGCGGTAGCCCGGGCCTTCGAACTGCAGCGCGAAATGCACCTGCTCCAGGTCCTTCACCTCGCGGCGCTCGCCGCCGACAAAGCGCGCCGCTTCAACCTTTGAGGCTCCGACCGGTTTCAGCTCGCCGAAGATGCGCTCTGCCGCGGTGACGATGGCGTCATGGTCCACCCCGCCTGCCGCCGACAGGATCATCTGGTCCGGCCCGTAATGCGCCCCGGTGAATCCCTCGAAATCCGCCTTCCTGAAAGCGGACACCCGTTCCTCGGGACCCAGGATCGTGCGCCCGAAGGGCTGGTCGGGGTAGCTCACCTCATGCAGCCAGTCGAAAATGATGTCGTCGGGCGTATCCAGAGCCTGCCCGATCTCTTGCAGGATCACGTGGCGCTCGGTCTCGATGTCGGCCTTGCGGAACACCGGATTCAGCACGATGTCCGAAATCACGTCCAGCGCCATCACGACGTCCTGGCTCAGGACGCGCGCGTAATAGGCCGTCATCTCGCGGCTGGTGTAGGCGTTGATGTAGCCGCCGACATCCTCGATCTCTTCGGCAATCCGCAGGGCCGACCGGCGCCGGGTCCCCTTGAAGGCCATGTGTTCCAGGAAATGCGCGATGCCGTTCTGGTCCGGCGTCTCGTGCCGACCCCCGGCCTCGACCCAAAGGCCAACTGAGGCCGACTGCAGCCCCGGCATCGCCTCGGTAACGATACGAAACCCGTTGGGCAGGGTGAGCAGCTTCTGCATCAGCGGGCAATCCTTTCGCGGACTATAGTCTGGAGGGCAGCCAGCTCGTTGGGTGCCCGGGTCACCCGCTCCGGCTTGTCGAAGAGGTCGGCCATATGCGGCGGCAGGTCGGGGCGGATGCCGGTGGCACGCTGTACCGCATCCGGGAACTTCGCCGGATGCGCGGTCGCGAGCGTGATCATCGGTGCTGCGCCGAGATGTTCTTCGGCCACCTTCACGCCCACGGCAGAATGTGGGCACAAAAGCTCGCCCGTCGTCTTCCAGTGCCGTGCGATAACCGCCAGCGTCTCGTCCTCGTCGCACCGGCCCGAGGCGAAGGTCGCGCGCAGGGACTCGATGGCCCCCTGGCTGATCTTGAAGCCGCCAGACTTCATCTCGCCCATCAGTTGCGCCACGGCAGAGCCATCGCGGCCGTAAGCGTCGAACAAGGCGCGCTCGAAGTTCGAGGACACCTGAATGTCCATCGACGGGCTGATCGTGGGTTTCACCCCGTTCGTCCGGTAATCCCCTGACCGTAACGCACGGTCGAGGATGTCATTCTGGTTGGTCGCGATCACCAGCTTGTCGATCGGCAGCCCCATCCGCTTGGCGATGTAGCCCGCGAAGACGTCTCCGAAGTTGCCGGTGGGCACGGTGAAGCTGACCTCGCGGTGCGGCGCACCAAGGGCCACGGCGGAATAGAAGTAGTAGACCACCTGCGCCAGAACCCGCGCCCAGTTGATGCTGTTCACCCCCGCCAGCCGCACCCCGTCGCGGAAGGCAAAGTCGTTGAACATGTCCTTCACGCGGGCCTGCGCCTCGTCGAAGTCACCGTCGATGGCCAGCGCATGGCAGTTCGCCTCGGACGGAGTCGTCATCTGCCGGCGCTGCACCTCGCTGACGCGGCCATGCGGAAACAGGATGAACACATCCACATTTTCCAGCCCGCGGAACGCCTCCATCGCCGCCGATCCGGTGTCGCCGCTAGTGGCCCCGACAATGGTGATCCGCTCGCCGGTCTTGGCCAGTGCGGCCTGCATCATCTGGCCGATCAGCTGCATGGCGAAGTCCTTGAAGGCCAGCGTCGGCCCGTGGAACAGCTCCAACAGGAAGTGGTTCGACCCAAGCTGCACCATCGGCGCGCGGGCGGCATGATGGAACCCCTGGTAGGCCTTGGCGATCAGGCCCTGGAATTCGTCGTCGGAAAAGAACCCGCCCAGATAGGGCCGCATCACCTTGAACGCGACCTCTTCGTAAGGTGCGCCTGCCAGTGCGGCAATTTCGGCTTTCGACATCACCGGCACGGTCTGAGGCACATAAAGCCCGCCGTCACGGGCAAGGCCCGTCATCATCGCCTCGCCGAAGCCAAGGACCGGGGCCGCGCCGCGGGTCGAGATGTATTGCATCGCCATCGCCTTCAAACCTTCCGCGTCCTGATACGCCAGAGCAGGAAGACTGTCATCCCCGCCCAGGTTGCCGCCAAGAGGAACCACTGGATCGCATAGCCCCAATGGTTGTTTGGTATACCCGAGCTATCCACCGGCATCGGCGCGATCCCGTCACCGGTTGGCGCGCTGGCGACAATAAGTGTCGGTTCCGTGCCCAGCTTCGCAGCCATCGCCGGAACATCGCGGGCGAACCACAATCCGGTCTTCTCATCCGGCGGCGGGGTGGAGCTGCCGGTATCATCCGGCCAGTGCAGATTGCCCGCGACCTTCGCCTCGTGGGGTGGACGCGGGGTTGCCCGGGCCTCCTCTTCGACAAAGCCGCGCTGCACCATGATCCGGCGGCCATCCGGCAGCGCGAAAGCCTCGATCACCATGACGCCGGGGGTGGCCCCCTTCTGCCCCGCCAGCACTTCCAGGTACTCCCCGGTGAACTGCCCCTCGGCCGTCACCGCCTGAAACTTGTGCGGCCCCTCTTCGGGCATTGCGGGCAGGGGGATCGGAGCATTGGCGATCCGCGTCTCGATCTCGGCAAGATAGACGCGCTTCTCCTCCATCCGGCCAAGCTGCCAGAAGCCGAGGCTCATCAGAATGGCGACCCCGGTAACGCCCAGGACCACGGGAAAAAGATAGCGGCGCATGGCTTACCCCGGAAATGAAAGCGCAGGCCCGAAGGCCCGCGCTGACGAGTGGCTGTGGCCTTGGGCTTACTGGCCCCAGACGTAGATCGCGGCGAAGAGGAACAGCCAGACCACGTCGACGAAGTGCCAGTACCAGGCGGCGGCCTCGAAACCGACGTGCTTTTCGGGCGTGAAGTGGCCCTTCAGCGCGCGGATCAGGCAGACGGTCAGGAAGATCGTGCCGATGACCACGTGGAAGCCGTGGAAGCCGGTCGCCATGAAGAAGGTCGCGCCGTAGATGTTGCCTGCAAACCCGAAGGCGGCGTGGCTGTATTCGTAGGCCTGCATCGCGGTGAAGATTACCCCCAGGCCGATCGCTATGATCAGCCCGTTCACCAGATCGCGGCGGTTGTTCTCGTGCACCAGGGCATGGTGGGCCCAGGTCGCGGCACAGCCCGACAGAAGCAGGATCAGCGTGTTGATGAAGGGCAGGTGCCAGGGATCGAAGGTCTCGATCCCGGCGGGCGGCCAGACGCCGTCGATGGCCGGGCTGTTCGGCCCCATCGGGTAGAGGCGGTGCTTGAAGAAGGTCCAGAACCAGGCCGAGAAGAACATCACTTCCGACATGATGAACAGGATGAAGCCATAGCGCAGGCCCAGGCGCACGACCGGGGTATGATCGCCCACCTGGCTTTCCTGCACCACTTCCGACCACCAGGCGAACATGACGTACAGTACCCCGGCGAGGCCGACCAGCCCCAGCCAGGGGCCCGATCCGTGCATCCAGAGGACCGAACCGAACAGCATCACGAAGCCGGCGACGGCTCCGAAGAACGGCCAGATCGACGGTGGCAGGACGTGGTAATCGTGGTTCTTTGCGTGTGCCATGCCGGCGGTTCCCTCTTTGTCTTTTCTCAGTTCACTACGGATGCGTTGTCCGCAGCAGGCGTTTGCAGGGCTGCCTGTTCATCGGGCAGCGGTGTCTCATGGAAGGTATAGCTCAGCACGATCTCGTGCACAAACTGCCCCTCGATATCCTCGACCATTGCGGGGTCAACGTAGAAGCTGACCGGCATCTGCACCGTCTCGCCAGGCTGCAACACCTGTTCAGTGAAGCAGAAGCATTCGATCTTGGTGAAATAGCCGCCAGCGGCATAGGGGTAGACGTTGAAGCTGGCCGTGCCCGCTACCGGGCGGTCGGTCGGATTGTGTGCCTCGTAGAAGGCAAGGCCCGTCTCGCCGATGCGGATATCCATTGAACGGACCACCGGCTTGAAGGTCCAGGGCATCCCCTGTTCCAGCGAAGCATCGAAGCGCACCTTTACCGTCTGGTCGAGGATCACGTCAGCCCCGGTTTCAGCGACCGAAGTCGTGCCGCCGAAGCCCGTCACGCGGCAGAACCAGTCGTAGAACGGCGGGATGATCACGATGGTGGTGAAGGTCAGACCGACGACCATCGTGGTCAGCATGGCAAGGGTCCGGTTGTTGCCCTGAAGACGCGGGAAGATCATGGCTGGGTCTCCTCCTTTGGCAACAAGGCAGGCTCATAGGTGTGGTCAAAGCCCTGCAGCGGCTCGCCACGCTGGACCTTCACGACCGTCAGCGCGAAGACCAGCACGACAAAGGCAACAAGCGTCAGACCAAGGCCCATGTTCCGGCCGAACCGGCGTTTGTGCAATTCATGCTCGGGGCGGAAGGTCATCTCACCACCCCCCAAGCCCTGCGGATTTCAGCGCCAGTTCCACCAGGAAGGCCGCGAAATGCAGGAAAAGATACAGCAGCGAGAACCGGAAGAAGGCTTTCTCGACGGCATATTTGTCCGCCTCGGCCACCGCCTCGTCGCGCCGCCAGATGCGGAAGGCGCCGATCACGAACCATGCGTTCAGCACGACCGCGACGGCCAGCGTGAACGGCCCGCCGATCGAGGTCACCGCCGCGCCCAGGGCCACGGGAACCAGAAGCAGCGTGTAGACCAGGATATGCGCCCGCGTCGCCTTGCGGCCGTGGGTCACGGTCAGCATCGGCACGCCCGCGGTGTGGTAGTCTTCCTTCATAAACAGCGCCAGCGCCCAGAAGTGCGGCGGGGTCCACATGAAGATCAGCGCGAACATCAGGAACGCCTCTACCGATACGGACCCGGTGGCACAGACCCAGCCGATCATCGGCGGGAAGGCCCCTGCCGCGCCACCGATGACGATGTTCTGCGGGGTCGAGCGTTTCAGCCACATCGAATAGACGACGGCATAGAAGAAGATCGTAAAGGCCAGCAGCGCCGCCGCAACCCAGTTCGTCGCCAGCCACAGCATGACGATGCTGATCCCGGACAGCGCCATGCCCAGACCCAGCGCCTCGCCGCCTGCGACCTTGCCCGCAGGGACCGGACGGCGCGCGGTGCGCTTCATCACCGCGTCGATGTCGGCGTCCCACCACATGTTCAACGCACCCGAGGCCCCTGCCCCCAACGCGATGAACAGGATCGCGGCAAAAGCTTCGACCGGGTGCAGATGCACAGGCGCAACCAGAAGGCCCACCAGCGCGGTGAAAACCACCAGCGACATCACGCGCGGCTTCAACAGTTGCACGTAATCGCCGAACCCCGGTTCGTACGGGGTGGCAGTCACGCCCTGATATGCTGTGGTATCGCTCATTCCGGACCTATTTCAGACAGGTGGGGCCTGACCAGCGCCAAGCCCCATGCCCTGCATTTCCGCTGACTGGCCTCAGTCGTTCGAGGCCACTTCGACTGCCGCCGGCGTCTCGACGCTGGACAACTGCACGTCGCCCGCCTTGGCCTTGGTCAGCCACTGCGCATAAGCCGCTTCCGACACGACCTTCACGGTGATCGGCATGTAGGCATGCATCTGCCCGCAGATCTCAGAGCACTGGCCGAAGAAGATGCCTTCCTGATCGGCCTTGAACCAAAGTGCCGCCGTGCGGCCCGGGACCGCATCCTGCATCACGCCAAAGGCCGGGATCTTCCAGGAGTGGATCACGTCGGTCGCGGTGACCTGCACCACGACGACCTTGCCAACCGGCACGACGACAGCGGTATCGGTGGCCAGCAGGAACTGCTCCTTGGCATAGCCCGCAGCCTTCAGCTGCTCTTCCACTTCCGGCGTCATCATGTTCGCGCCGCCGGTGGCCGGAGAGCCGATCATGTAGCTGTCGAAGTTGATGCCTTCGTCGACGTAGTCGTAGTTCCAGTACCACTGGTTGCCGGTCGCCTTGATGGTGACCTCGCCCACCGGAATTTCCTGCTGCTTGAACAGGATCGGCAGCGAGAAGGCGCCGATGAAGACCAGGATCACGATCGGGACGATCGTCCACGCCACTTCCAGCGGGCTGTTGTGGGTGAAGCGTGCCGGCGTCGGATTGGCGCGCTGGTTGAAGCGGATGACCGTGTAGATCAGAAGCCCGGTCACGAAGATCACGATCGCGCCGATGATGTAGTTGATCATCGTGTCCAGCCAGACGATGTCGTGCTTCAGCTCGGTCGCCGAGGGCTGGAAGTCGATCCCGCCCGGCACCGGCTGCCCAATGATTTCAAGAGTTTGCTGCGCAAGGGCCGATCCGGCCACCAGCGTGGTCATCCCTACTGCGGCGATCCCGCCGATCATTGTCGAAAGACGCATGCTTTTGTTCCCGTTCACGTCGCGGCTTGGCGCCACTTTCAAGGGACCTGACAGGTGGTCAGAATCCCGCTGTTTCCCACGGCCCTCAAACCATATTAGCTTGACCGCGACAAGCAAAACCATCGCGACAAATCGCGCGTTTGACCCGGGAGGCAAATGCTCTGGCGATCCTCAAGCTGACCCTCGTCACCTTCGGCGTTCTCTATGCAAGCCTGTTGTCTGCCATGTTTCTCTGGCAGCGCGAGTTGCAGTATTTCCCCACCCGCCGCGATCCCTCGCCACAGGCTGTGGGCCTTGCCGATTTGACGCGGGTGGACCTTGCCACCCCGGATGGCGAGACGGTCGTGGTCTGGTCCAGTTCCGCCCGCGCGGACCGGCCCACGATACTGTTCCTGCATGGCAACGGCGGCGAGATCGCGGACCGGGCCGACCGCTTCGCCTTCTACCAGTCGCGCGGCTACGGCGTGACCTTCCTGTCCTGGCGCGGGTATGGCGGCTCCAGCGGGTCGCCCACGGAAACCGGCCTTCTGGCGGATGCGAAAGCCGCATACGACCATCTGCGCAGCCAGGGCCTTCCGCCCGACCGTATCGTCCTGGTCGGCGAATCCCTCGGCACCGGGGTCGCTGTCCAGCTTTCCGCCGCCAACCCCGTCGGCGCCGTGGTGCTGCAGGCCCCCTTCTCCGCCGCCGTCGATCTTGCCCGCGCGGCCTATCCCTGGCTTCCCGTGGGTCTCTTGATGAAGGACCAGTTCCGCTCGCGCGACCACATCGCCAGCATCCGCGCGCCGCTTCTGATCCTGCACGGCGAGCGGGATAACGTCGTGCCCCCGGTCTTCGGCCAGCGACTGTACAATGCCGCACCGGACCCCAAGACCTTCCTCTCCCTCGGCCCCGTCGGGCACGAGGCGCTGTTCGATCCCGCCACCTGGGCCGCGGGGGCGGATTTCATCGACCGGGTCATGACACCTTGACCCTGTCCCCGTCGCGGCCCATCTCTGCATCCTGCCCTTCCAGAAAGCCCCCTCCCATGACCGACGCCCCCTTCCGCCCGTTCGAGACCCATCTGGACGAGGCCGTTGCCCTGGCGACCCTGCGCGCCGCGACCGACGGGGCGGACGATGGCGAGCTGTTCCTGGAACGCCGCCGGGCCGAGTCCATCGTGCTGGACGATGGCCGCATCCGGCAGGCGACCTATGACGCGAGCCAGGGTTTCGGCCTCCGCGCCGTGCGGGGCGAGGTTGCTGGCTACGCCCACTCGACCGAAATCACCGAGACCTCGCTCCGCCGCGCGGCCGAAACCGCCCGCCTTGCCGTGGGCGCCGGTGGCGGCACCCTTGCGGCCCCGCCACGTGGCACGAACACCCGCCTCTACCGCGCCGACGACCCGATGGCCGACGCCGCCTTCCCGGTGAAGATCGAACTGCTGCGCGAGTTGGACGCCTATGCCCGCGCCCTTGACCCCCGCGTCGTCCAGGTCTCCGCCACGCTCTCCGCCAGCCTGCAAGAGGTCGAGATCCTTCGCCCTGAGGGCACCCGCATCGCCGACATCCGCCCGATGGCGCGGATCAACGTCAGCGTCATGCTGGAAGACGGCGGCCGCCGCGAACAGGGCGGCACCGGGCAAGGTGGTCGCCACGGTCTGGCGCAACTGATGTCGCCCGAAAGCTGGAAGCCGATGATCGCCGAGGCGCTGCGCATTGCCCAGGTCAACCTTGGCGCGGTCGATGCCCCGGCGGGCGTGATGGACGTCGTCCTCGGCCCCGGCTGGCCCGGCATCCTGCTGCACGAGGCGATCGGCCACGGGCTGGAGGGCGACTTTAACCGCAAGGAAACCTCGGCCTTTGCCGGACTGTTGGGGAAACAGATCGCCTCCAAAGGCGTCACTGTTCTGGATGATGGTACAATCCCCGACCGCCGTGGCTCGATCTCCATCGACGACGAAGGCACCCCCTCCGCCAAGAACGTCCTCATCGACGACGGAGTGCTCGTCGGCTACATGCAGGACCGCCAGAACGCTCGCCTGATGGGCGTGGCGCCCACTGGCAACGGGCGGCGCCAAAGCTTTGCGCATATCCCGATGCCGCGGATGACCAACACCTACATGCTTTCGGGCAAGGACGACCCGGCGGGGATTGTCGCCAGCCTGAAGGACGGCATCTATGCCGTGGGCTTTGGCGGCGGGCAGGTCGACATCACCTCGGGCAAGTTCGTCTTCTCCTGCACCGAGGCCTACCGCGTCCGCAACGGTGTGGTGGGCGAGGCGGTGAAGGGTGCCACCCTGATCGGTGACGGAGCCACCGCGCTGATGGGCATCCGCGCCATCGGCAACGACCTGAAGCTTGACCCAGGCATCGGCAACTGCGGCAAGGCGGGGCAATGGGTCCCGGTCGGCGTGGGCCAGCCGACCCTGATGATCCAGGGCCTGACTGTCGGTGGCGCCGCGGCCTGATACCGCGCACCGATTTCTTCGAAGAAATCGGACCGGAGCCTTCAAAGGCTCCGAACCGGAATTTTCGAAAATTCCGGCGCTTACCGTGTAAACTTGCCCTTCAACGCGTCGGCGAAAGCATTGCCCCCACTCTGCGGCCCGCTCTGCATCGGCCCCCGCACCGGTTTCGTCGCCAGAGTCCGCTCGCGCGCCTGATCCTTGGCCGAGGCCCCGCCGTCCGACTTCATCGTCAGCCCGATCCGCTTCCGTGGCACGTCGACCTCTACCACCCGGACCTTGACCACATCCCCGGCCTTCACCACCGCATGGGGGTCCTTCACGAATGTGTCCGACAACTGGCTCACATGCACCAGCCCGTCCTGATGCACGCCAATATCCACAAAGGCCCCGAAGGCCGCGACGTTGGTCACGGTCCCCTCCAGCACCATGCCGGGCTTGAGGTCGCCGATCTGGTCCACCCCTTCGGCAAAGGTCGCAGTCTTGAATGACGGCCGCGGATCGCGCCCCGGTTTTTCCAGTTCCGACAGGATGTCCTTCACCGTGGGCAGGCCGAACCGCTCGTCCACGAAACTCGCCGGGTTCAGCGCTTTCAACGCCGAGCCATCCGCCATGACCGCCCGGATGTCCCGCCCGCAGGCCGCAACGATCTTCCGCGCGACATCATAGGCTTCCGGGTGAACCGAGGATGCATCCAGCGGCTCTTTCCCCCCGGTGATCCGCAGGAACCCCGCCGCCTGCTCGAAGGCCTTCGGCCCCAGGCGCGCGACCTTCAGCAACTCCCTCCGTGTGGCAAACGGCCCGTTCTGGTCCCGATGCGCCACGATAGCCTCGGCAAGCCCCGGCCCGACGCCCGAGACCCGCGCCAGCAAGGGGGCGGAGGCGGTGTTCAGGTCGACGCCGACCGCGTTCACCGCGTCCTCGACCACCGCTTCCAGCGACTTGCCCAGGCGGTGCTGGTCCACGTCATGCTGGTACTGCCCCACGCCGATCGCCTTTGGTTCGATCTTCACCAGTTCCGCCAGCGGGTCCTGCAAGCGGCGCGCAATCGACACGGCCCCGCGCAATGACACGTCCAGATCAGGAAACTCCCGCGCGGCCAGTTCGGAGGCCGAATAGACCGAGGCCCCGGCTTCGGACACGATCACCTTCGTCGGCTTTTCCGCGCCCGCTGGCAGCAGCGCCAGCAGGTCCGCCACCAGCTTCTCGGTCTCCCGGCTGCCGGTGCCGTTCCCGATAGAGATCAGCTTCACCCCATGCTGCCCGATCAGACGCGCGATGGCGACCTGAGCCCCGCGCACGTCGTTCTTCGGCTGGAACGGATAGACCGTATCCGTCGCCACGACCTTGCCCGTCGCGTCCACGACCGCGACCTTCACCCCGGTTCGGATGCCCGGATCAAGGCCCATCGTCGCCTTCCCCCCGGCAGGAGCGGCCAGCAGCAGGTCCTTCAGATTGCGTGCGAAGACCCGGATCGCTTCGGCCTCGGCCGCCTCGCGCAGTTCCGCCATCAGGTCCAGCGTCAGGCTGGTCTTCAGCTTCACCCGCCAGGCCCAGGCCGCCGCATCGCGCAGCCACTTGTCGCCCGGACCCGAGCCCGAGGCCCCGAGCGCCGCGCCACAGGCCCGCTCGGACGGGCTTTCGCCGCGCGGGCTGTCCGCGTCCACCTCAAGGTCCAGGGTCAGGAACTCCTCGTTCCGCCCCCGGAACATCGCCAGCGCGCGATGGCTGGGAACCCGGCTGAAATCCTCGATATGCGCGAAATAGTCCGAGAACTTCGCCCCCGCGACCTCCTTGCCCGCCACCCCCTTCGCAGCCAGCTTGCCGACCTTGCGCATGTGGTCGCGCAGACGACCCAAAAGCGAGGCATCCTCCGAAAGCCCTTCGGCCACGATATCCCGCGCCCCCTCCAGCGCCGTCTTGGCATCGGGAAACGCTTCCGACAGGAACCCGCCCGCCAATTCCACCGGGTCCGCCGACCGGTCCGCCAGAATGGCGTCCACCAACCCCTGTAACCCCGCCTCGCGGGCGATCATCGCCTTGGTGCGGCGCTTGGGCTTGTAGGGCAGGTAGATGTCTTCCAGTTCGGCCTTCGTCACCGCTCCGGTGATCGACTTCGCCAGCGCATCGGTCAGTTTCCCCTGCTCGGTGATCGAGGACAGGATCGCCGCCCGCCGCGCCTCAAGCTCGCGCAGGTAGCCCAGCCGTTCCTCCAGCTTGCGCAGCTGCGTGTCATCGAGGCCCCCCGTCACTTCCTTGCGGTAGCGCGCGATGAAGGGGACCGTGGCACCCCCGTCCAGAAGCTCTACCGCCGCCGTGACCTGCTGGGGCGTCGCCGCGATTTCCGTGGCGATCAGGCGGGGGATCTGGGTCAGGCTCATGCGAATCCTCGTCACGTCGGTGGCACTTCGGGGCCGGCACCTTAGCTGCGGGCCCGGGAAGGGTGAAGTCCGGGGATGGGGATGCGCCGCAGTGCAAATCTGGTCCGCCCTGCGGTCATGGCAGGCAGCAGCGCCAGCCAAGGCAGCCCCGGCGACGCGCAGGTCAGCGGTAGCGGGCCGGGCTCATCCCGAAGCGTTTCTTGTAGGCCTTGGAAAAGCTGGACCGCGAGTTGAAGCCGGTGGCGATGGCCACCTCCAGGATCGACAGCGTGGTGTCGGCCAGCAGGTTCCGCGCCTCTTCCAGCCGCAGGCCCAGGTAATAGCCCTTTGGCGTCTCCTGCAGGACGGACTTGAAGATCCGCTCCAGGTGACGGCGGGTGCGGCCGAAGGTTTCGGCCAGTTCGTCCTGTCCCAGAGGGGTTGAGATGTTGGCTTTCATGGCGGCAATCACCCGGGCGATCCCCGGGTTGCGCGTCAGCATCGGTGCCGGATAGGCCGTCTTCTGCGTGGCGTTGGCCTCGCGCCGACGGCTGTGCAGGCACATCTCTGCCACCGAGTCTGCCAGCTTCTGGCCGTGATCCTGCGCGATCAGCGCCAGCATCAGGTCAACCCCCGCCTCGCCCCCCGCGCATGAGAAATGCTTGCGCCCGATGACGTAGATCTGCTGCAGCGGCTCCACATCATAAAGTTCGCGGAAGGCCGGACGGTTCTCCCAGTGGACCGCAGGAGAGTCGTCTCCCAGAAGTCCCGCCCGGGCCAGCGTGTAGGCCCCGGTGCAGATCGCCCCCAAGCCACCGCCCTTGCGGGAATGCTCGCGCAGCCAGTTCAGCACCTTGCGATCCGCCGCCTGGCTGGCATCGGTGCCCGAGCAGACGATGGCCGTGGTCTCGCGGGTCAGTGGCTCCAGCCCCTGATCCACCTCGATCCGCACACCGGCCGAGCTTTCGACGGGCTTGCCGTCCATGCTGACCAGCTTCCAGCGGTAAAGCGGCTGCTGGGTCAGCTGGTTGGCGATCCGCAGGGGTTCGATGGCCGACGAGAATGCCAGAAGCGTGAAGCGCGGCAGCGCCAGGAAGGCGAAGGCTTGCGTGGTGACCGGCCCCGTCAGATGAAAATGCGCCACACCGCGGGGTATGACTGCGGTGGCGCGCAGGAAGGTCTGATCTTCTGTGGGGCGGGTCATGGTGGCAACATCCCTCGGGGGGCCGTGCGCGGAAGGCGCAGCGGCTTCTGACCCCGGGGGATGATTCTGTCAACCGGCGGGTGCCGGAAACACCTTCACCGGATGCGAGGGGTTGCGGCGCGACCAAGGAGCCAGCGACCACGTCAGGTCATGGCCGCCGTAACCGCGATCAGCACGACACCGATCAGGACAAGCACCAGCACGAAGCGCAGGTTGGCCGGGCCGTTCTCTTGCCGACCGGACTGGGCCGGGGCCGATCCGCCCGACGACCGGATTTCGGCCTTCATCGCGATGTCCAGCTGCTCTTGCGTAATCGGGTGGCCCCCCGCTTCGTCATCGGTGCCCAGCGGCGCTGCGGCGGGGTCGGGATAGTCGATCTTGTCCCCACCCTCGCCCCGGTCGATCAGCTGGCGCAGGCGGTCCGGGTTGGCCGAACGCCCTGGTTCATCGCCCTGCCGGCCACTCCCGGAACCACCTTGCGCGGCCCCGGCACGTCCGGGACCGGCACCCTTTTGCCCAAGCGCCATGAGATCAGGCGCCGTTCAGGTCGCGGGCCTGGGTCTGGTGCTCCTGCAACTTGGGCAGCGTCTCGCTGGCAAAGCCGCGCAGCGCGCTGTCCTCGGCCCCGGTCGAGAAGGCCTCGAACAGGCTCACCGCCTCGTCATGGGCCTTGGTCTGCAGGTCCAGATAGGCCTGGTCGAACTCGCCCGCGTCCTGCAAGGCCTGCAGCGCCTGCTGGTCGGCCTCGTTCATCTCGGTCGGAACCTCGACCCCGGCCTCCTTCGCGGCCGCCTGCATCTTCTCGCCTGCAGCCGTGTGGTCATCGATCATCTTCTGGGCAAAGGCCTGGACATCGGCGTTCTGGCTGCGCTCAAGCGCAAGCGTGCTGGACTCGATCTCCAGCATGTTGGACGAGGCCGCCAGACGGGCAAAGGCCGCCGGGTCGGTCACCGCCTTGGCCAGGTCCTCTTCCTTGGCGGCAACTGCGGCTTCGGTGGTCTGGGCCACCGCAGGCAAGGGACCGGTCAGACCGACGAAGAGGCAAAGAATGGCAGCTGTGTGTTTCATGTCCGTGTTCCTTCTATGACCGGCCGACAACCTTCGCCGTGACGGAAATGTTCCGGAGATTGGTCCTGCGAGCCGCTTCAGCCCGGCGCGTCGGCCGGCGGGGCCACCAGGCTAGCAGCCATGTGCGAGGACAGCTTGGGGATATCCATTGCAACGACGGACTGACTGGAACAGTTACCGCAGACCCCAGTGTCATGTCGGAAATGGAAAGCCGGACAAGAGTTGCCCCGCACCAACAGGCGAGTGATTCCAAACTTGGGGGGATTGAGTGATGGTACAGCTTCCCCGGCTCGAACGGGGGACCCCCAGATCCACAATCTGGTGCTCTAACCAACTGAGCTAAAGCTGCACTCGAGGCGCGATTTAGACCCCCTCCCCCCGAATTGCAAGCACCTTCGCCAGCCCCGCGGGGCGGTTTTTCCTTGCACCGCGCCGCATCGCCCGCTACCCCCGCCGCAAAGCCGGGAGCACGGATCATGGGCATCAACAACTCCAGCGAAGTCGCCGCCAACCTGCAGATCGGGCCGACCGACGCCGGCATGGTCCGCATCTATGTCGAGGCCGAGGGCGGGATCGAACTGCCGCTCGATTTCGACCCCGAGGAAGCCGAGGAAATCGCCGAGGAACTGCGCGCCGCCGCCGAAGCTGCACGCGTCATCGGCCAGAAGCCTGCGCCCAAGCCGAAGCGATAGACGGAACCGCAATCCGGCCCGACGGTTGACCCTTCAGGCGCGGGCCTGCACGATGCCGCCGCAAGACCCCGGGGGATTCTTCTGATGGCCGCTGACGGACACGCCGCCCTTCCCGATGACGACGATGCGGGCGATTGGGGCCCCTTCGGCAAACCGCTGTTCGACGACCCTTCCGCCCGCGCGCTGTCGCGGGTCGGGGTGGTCGATGTCGGCTCGAACTCGGTCCGCATGGTGGTCTTCGATGGGGCCGCGCGCAGCCCGGCCTATTTCTACAACGAAAAGATCATGTGCGGCCTGGGCAAGGGCCTCGCGCAGACCGGGCGGCTGAACCCCGAAGGCAAGGAACGCGCCGTGTCCGCCCTGAAGCGGTTCTCGCTTCTGGCCAAGGGCATGGACATCTCCCCCTTCACCGTCGTCGCCACCGCCGCCACCCGTGAAGCCGAGGACGGCCCCGAATTCCAGGCCCGCGTCCTGCGCGAGACCGGCCTTCGGCTCCACGTCATCGACGGCGACGAAGAGGCGCGGCTCTCGGCCCAGGGCGTCCTCTTGGGCTGGCCCGACGCCAAGGGCATCGTCTGCGACATCGGCGGCAATTCCATGGAACTTGCCCGCATCGGCAACGGCCGCGTCGGCCATCGGGTTTCGACGCCGCTGGGCCCGTTCCGTCTGCAACAGGTTTCGGCCGACCCCAAAAAGCGCAAGGCGCATATCGACGCGATCTTGGAAGCCGCCATCCGCGACATCAAGCCCGACGCGGACCGCATCTACCTTGTCGGGGGCAGCTGGCGGGTCATCGCGCGGCTGGACATGGAGCGGCGGAATTACCCGCTGACCGTGCTGCACGAATACCGCATGACGCCCGAGGGGCTTCTTGCCACGCTGGACTGGCTGCAGACCACCGACCTGCCCGCCCTGCGGGGCCGCACCGGCACCAGTGCTGAACGGATGGAGCTGGTCCCCCTCGCCTGCGAGGTCCTGCGCGAGATCATCCGCGTGCTGAAACCCTCCGAGATCGATGTCTCGGCCTATGGCATCCGCGAGGGGCTGCTTTACGAACAGATGCCCGAACGCCTGCGCGCCCGCGACCCCCTGATCGAGGCGGCGCGGATGACCGAGCTTACCCAGGCGCGCATCCCGGGCTTCGGAAAGAAGCTGTTCAGCTTTCTCGAACCCCTCTTCAAGGGGGCGACGCAGGAGCGTCTGCGTCTCGTCAAGGCCGCGTGCCTGCTGCACGACACCACCTGGCGCGCCCACCCCGACTACCGCGCCGAAGCGTGCTTCGACAACGCGACCCGCGCGAACCTTGGCGGCCTTGACCACCCCGGCCGGGTGTTCCTGGGCCTGGCGCTCCTCCACCGTTACAAGAACAGCCGAGCCGGCAGCAGGATGGAGCCGCTCTTCCGCCTGCTGAGCGAAACCGACATCCAGGAGGCCGAGGCACTGGGCAAGGCGATGCGGTTCGGGGCAATGTTCTCGATCGGCGATCCGACCCAGGCCGGCGAATTGCGCTGGAACCTCAAGAAGCGCCAGTTGACCCTGGCCCTGACTGAAGACGGCCTCGGCCTTTTTGGCGAGGTCGCGCAGGCCCGTTTCGCCGCCTTGGCGCTGTCCCTGAAGGCGCAGACCAAGGTCGTGCTGAAAGCCGTCGAGTGATGCTGCAGCTTGATCACCTTGCCGTCTCCGCCGCGACGCTGGAAGAAGGTGCCGCTTGGGTAGAGGCGACGCTTGGCGTGCCGCTGACAGGCGGGGGCAAGCACCCGCACATGGGCACGCACAACCGCCTTCTGGGACTTGGCGACCTTTACCTCGAAGTCATCGCCATCGACCCCGAGGCCGCCAGCCCCCCCCATCCCCGCTGGTTCGACCTCGACCATTTCCAGGGTCCGCCCCGCCTGACGAACTGGATCTGCCGGACCGACGACCTGGATGCCGCCCTGGCTGCCGCGCCCGAGGGCACGGGCACCGCCACTGACCTTGCCCGCGGCGACTACCGCTGGCGCTTTGCCGTGCCTGCCTTGGGCAAGCTTCCTTTCGACGACTGCTTTCCCGCGCTGATCCAGTGGCAGGGCGACCTTCACCCCGCGCGCACCCTGCGGGACCACGGCATCCGCCTGACCCGGCTGGACATCACCCACCCCGACGCCCCGGCCCTGCAAGCCGCCCTCGAGGGCCTAGCCGACCCCCGCCTGCACGTCCGGCTTGGCCCCTACCGCTCGCTCCGAGCAACCTTCGACACGCCGCAAGGTCTCCGCGTCCTGACATGATCCGCCCCGCCGAACCCGCCGACGCCAAGGCTCTCGCCGCACTCCTCAACCACTGGATCGAGACCACCGCCGTCACCTTCAACCCGGTCCCGAAGTCCGAGGACGACATCCTCGGCATGATCGCCGCCAAGGCAGCCTCCGGCCACGCCTTCCTTGTCGCGGCGATGGGTGACACGCTTCTCGGCCAGGCCAGCTACGGCCAGTTCCGTGGCGGCGAGGGCTACCGCACCTGCATGGAGCATTCGATCTCCCTCCTTCCCGGCACCCACGGCCGCGGGATCGGGCGCGCGCTGATGACCGCCGTCGAAGGCCACGCCCGCGCCCGCGGTGCCCACCAGATGATCGCCGGCGTCTCGGGCGAAAACCCCGAAGGCCGCGCCTTCCACGCCCGCCTTGGCTACCGCCACATCGCCACCATCCACGAAGCCGGCTTCAAGTTCGGCCGCTACATGGACCTTGTGCTGATGCAGAAATTCCTCTGACATCTGCCATTCGCCGCGATAAAGTCCCCCCATGTCGATCTGGACCCGCATTACCGAGGCCCTCGCCGCCCTCGCCAAGGGCGAGCCCTTGTCCGTGGTCTTCGACCGCCTGCGCAACGATCCCGCACCGGAACACTCCATTGGCTTCACCATCGCCGTCCTCGCGCTTGGTGCCAAGATGGCCAAGGCCGACGGCACCGTGACCCGCGACGAGGTCACCGCCTTCCGCCGCATCTTCACCTTCCCCGAGGGCGAGGAACAGCACGCCGCACGGGTCTACGACCTGGCCCGCCAGGATGTCGCGGGTTTTGACGCCTATGCCCGCAAGATCGCCCGCCTCTTCAACCCCGACGGCCACCGCATCTGCGCCGACGACCACCACGTCCTGGTCGACATCCTCGAGGCCCTCTTCCAGATCGCCATTGCCGACGGCTCCTACCACGCCGGCGAGGACGCCTTCCTTTTCCATGTCGCCGACGCCTTCGGGCTGGACGACCGCTGCTTCAACATCGTCCGCTCGCGCCTTGTCGAAGGCGCCCCGCGCGACCCCTACGACGTCCTCGGCCTGCCCCGCGACGCGCCGAAGGACGCTGCCCGCAAGGCCTGGAAGGACCTCGTCCGCGACACCCACCCCGACGTCCTGCAATCCCGCGGCGTCCCGCCCGAGGCAATGAAACTGGCCGAACGCCGGTTGCAGTTGATCAACGAAGCCTGGCGCGAAATCTCCGCCAAGGCGGCCGCATGACCCGGCCCCTGCGGCTTGCCACCTACAACGTCGAATGGTTCAACGCGCTGTTCGATGACCATGGCCGGATGCTGGACGACCACGCCCCCTCCAGTCGCTACAAGCTTAGCCGCGGCGAACAGCTGGCCGCGCTGGCCATCGTGTTCACCGCACTGGATGCCGACGGCGTCATGATCATCGAGGCCCCGGACACCAACGGCAAGCGGTCCACCGCCCGCGCGCTGGAAACCTTCGCCAAGGCCGCCGGCCTGCGGGCCCATCGCGCGCTGATCGGCTATCCCTCTGACACGGAACAGGAAATCGCGTTCCTCTACGACCCCGACCGCCTGACCGCCCGCCACGATCCGCAAGGCGCGCCGTCGACCAGCCACGGCTCGCATGAGGCGCCCCGCTTCGACACCACCTTCCGCTACGACCTTGATGCCGACAACATCAGCGAGACGATCCGCTTTTCCAAGCCGCCGTTCGAGCTTGCGGTGACCACCGCCGAAGGCGTGAAGCTGCGGCTCATCGGCGTCCACGCCAAGTCGAAGAACCCCTACGGTGCCGTCGGGCGCGAAGCGCAGATCCGCCTGTCGATCGAGAACCGCCGCAAGCAGCTTGCCCAGTGCCTCTGGCTCCGCCAGCGGGTCGAGGCTCATCTGGCGCAGGGCGACAGCCTGATCGTGATGGGCGATTTCAACGACGGCCCCGGCATCGACGAATTCGAAAAGCTGTTCGGCCATTCCGGGGTCGAGATCGTTCTTGGCACCACGCCCGACCCGGCTTTAACTCTGTCCGATCCCCATGCAGCGATGGCCCTGCAACGCCGGGTCGGTCTGGCTCCCACCACCGCGCGCTTCTACATCGCGCCGCAAAAACGGTTCTTCGAGGCGCTTCTCGATTTCGTCATGGTCTCGCCCGACCTTGCCGCCCAGCAGCCCAAATGGCGCATCTGGCATCCGTTCAACGACCCCGGTGTGATGGATGTCCCCGAACTGCGCGAGGCGCTTTTGCAGGCGTCGGACCATTTTCCGGTGACTATTGACCTGCCCTTCGGCGTCCTGCCCTCGAGGGTTTGACAACACCCCTGGCGCTTCCCATATGCGCCTCATGAAACTCGCACTCGCCCTGATCCTTGCCGCCACTCCTGTCCTTGCGCAGGAAGCTCCCGCCACCCCCGAAGCAGAAGCCGAGGAGAACGGTTTCAGCCTGATGGAGGAAGGTGCCAAGCTTCTCTTCCGTGGCTTCATGACCGAGGCAGAGCCCGCCATCGCAGAGATGAGCCAGGCGCTGGAGCAGATGGCCCCGGTGCTTGAGGGCTTGGGCGAAGAGATTGGCCCGAAGATCACCGAACTTTTCGCGCTGGTGGATGACTTCACCAACTATGACATGCCGGTCGTGCTGCCGAACGGCGACATCCTGATCCGCCGCAACGCGCCCCTGTCCCCCAAGACTGCGCCCGAAACTGCTCCGGAAACTGCGCCCGAAACCGCGCCCGAGTCCCGGCCTGACCCGCAGGCAGAGCCGCAGCCCGGCCGGAACGGCGAAATCGAGCTTTAAGGCGCCAGGACCGGCCGCTTTCCACGGCCGCAGGACTGGCGCGGCACCTTGTCCATCCGGTTCATCTGGAACGGTCGCCGATGGCTTGAAAAGGCGTCCCCATCACCCCACGTGATCTGGAAGGGCCCGGGCCACAATCGGCACGGGAAGGGACAAAGGACCAGCAAGCACCGGTATCCAGGGGGGCTCAGACATGACCGCCAAGGCAGATCACTGCCCGCTTTGCGGCACGCCGACAACCGGTCTTCGACCTTGGCTGACCATGCCGGTCGATGCCAAGAAGCGTGCGCCGGTCGGGACGGGATCGCTGGTCTGGTGTGACGCCTGCGACCTTGGCACGACCCTGCGGCAGCCGGACGATGCGGCACTTCTGGCGGCCTATGACCTCTCTGCCTATTACACCAGCGGTGCGTCGCACATGCCGGACGTCAGGCCGGGGCTCATGGACCGCGTGCTGCTGAAATGCGCCTATCTCAACGACAGTGGCACCTTGATGGACGCACCGGGCCTGCTTCGGCGCGCAGCGGGGGCGCAGTCGGTGCTGGACATCGGCTGCGGCAATGGCGACTTCCTGGCAGCGCTGGCGGGAGGCGGGCGTCGGCTGGTCGCGGTCGAACCAGACCCGAAGGCGCGTGCCGTGGCGGCGTCGAAGGGGCTTGATGTGCTGCCCGGCACCGCCGAGGACCTGCCCGAAGCGCTTGCCAGCCAGCGCTTCGATCTTGTCACCATGACGCATGTGCTGGAACATTGCCGCGACCCGTTGAAGGCCCTGACGTCGATCCGCGACCTCCTGTCGCCCTCGGGCATCCTCTATTGCGAGGTGCCGAACTGCGGTTCGGTCTATTTCCGGACCCTCGCACAGATATCCGAGATGCTGGACGTGCCCCGGCACCTGCATTTCTTCACCAGATCGTCGCTGACCGGCCTGTGCAACGCGGCGGGGCTGACGGTCTTCGACCTGAACCATCACGGCTATACCCGGCACTTCACCACTGGCTGGCGGGCCTGGGAAAACCAGATCCACACCATGCTGGCAAATGAGGGCGTTGCCAGTCCGCACCGCAGCCTGCTCAACTCCTTCGCGCTTCTTGCCCGCTCGGCGCGGCTTCCGCCGGACCGCAAGTACGACTGCATCGGCGTCTTTGCGCGTCTGGCCCCGGCCTGAAGGGGGAGGCCAGCTGCCTGGCTGACCGCCCGAATTCAGGTTAACACCCCATGAATGCCCGCAGCCAAGTGCTTGAATTCATGGCCGCGAACCTCCGCACCACGCGCGGTGCCTACCCCCGCGCCGCGCGGATCAGATCCAGGATCTCCTTCGCCGCCGCGGGAATGTTGGTCCCCGGCCCGAAGATCGCCTTCACCCCGGCCCCCTTCAGGAAATCATAGTCCTGCTGCGGAATGACCCCCCCGCAGATGACCAGAATATCCCCCGCCCCCCGCGCCTTCAGCACCTCGATCAGCTTCGGAGCCAGCGTCTTGTGCCCCGCCGCCTGGCTGGAGATCCCGATCACATGGACATCGTTGTCAATCGCGTCCTGCGCCGCTTCCTCGGGCGTCTGGAACAGCGGCCCCACGTCGACATCGAACCCGATGTCAGCAAAGGCCGTGGCGATCACCTTAGCCCCCCGGTCATGCCCGTCCTGCCCCATCTTCACGACCAGCATCCGCGGCCGCCGACCCTCGGCCTCCGCAAAGGCCTCCACGTCCTGCTGGATCTGCTGGAACCCGGCGTCCCCCTCGTAGGCCGCGCCATAGACCCCCGCCAGGGTCTTCACCTCGGCCCGATGCCGCCCGAACACCTTTTCCATTGCGTCCGATATCTCCCCGACCGAGGCCCTGGCGCGGGCCGCCTCCACCGCCGCTTCCAGTAGGTTGCCACCCTCACCCGCCCGCCGCGTCAACTCCGCCAGCGCCGCCTGGCACCGCGCCTCGTCGCGCGAGCCCCGCACCGTCTTCAGCCGCGCGACCTGAGCGTCGCGCACTGCACCGTTGTCGATGTCGCGGATGTCGATCGGGTCTTCCTTGTCCTTGCGGTACTTGTTGACCCCGACGATCACCTCCTCGCCCCGGTCGATCATCGCCTGCCTGCGGGCAGCCGACTCCTCGATCCGCAGCTTCGGCATCCCCGAGGCCACCGCCTTGGTCATGCCGCCCATCGCCTCGACCTCTTCGATCAACTTCCACGCCTGTTCGGCAAGCTGGTTCGTCAGGCTTTCCACGTAGTAGGACCCCGCCAGAGGATCGACGACATGGGTGATCCCCGTCTCCTCCTGCAAGATTAGTTGGGTATTCCGGGCAATCCGCGCCGCGAACTCGGTCGGCAAGGCAATCGCCTCGTCCAGCGCGTTCGTATGCAGGGATTGAGTGCCCCCAAGAACCGCCGCCATCGCCTCATAGGCCGTGCGGATCACGTTGTTGTAGGGGTCCTGCTCCTGCAAGGACACGCCCGAGGTCTGGCAATGCGTCCGCAGCATCAGGCTGGAGGTCTTCTTCGCCCCGAAGTCGTCCATGATCCGGTGCCACAGCATCCGCGCGGCGCGCAGCTTGGCGACCTCCATGAAGAAGTTCATCCCGATGGCGAAGAAGAACGACAGCCGCCCGGCGAAATCGTCGACGTCCATCCCGCGTTCGATGGCGGTGCGGACATATTCCTTGCCGTCGGCCAGCGTGAAGGCCAGCTCCTGCACCAGGTTCGCCCCGGCTTCCTGCATGTGGTAGCCGCTGATGGAAATCGAGTTGAACTTCGGCATCTCGGCCGAGGTGAACTCGATGATGTCCGCGATGATCCGCATCGAAGGCTCGGGCGGGTAGATGTAGGTGTTCCGCACCATGAATTCTTTCAGGATGTCGTTCTGGATCGTCCCCGACAGGTCCGCCCGCGACACGCCTTGCTCTTCGCCCGCCACGATGAAACTGGCCAGGATCGGGATCACGGCCCCGTTCATCGTCATGGAAACGCTGATCTTTTCCAAGGGGATGCCGTCGAAGAGGATCTTCATGTCCTCGACGCTGTCAATCGCCACCCCGGCCTTGCCTACATCCCCCACGACCCGCGGGTGATCCGAGTCATACCCCCGGTGCGTCGCCAGATCGAAGGCCACCGAGACCCCCTGCTGCCCGCCCGCCAAGGCCTTGCGGTAGAACGCGTTCGACTCCTCGGCGGTCGAGAACCCGGCATATTGCCGGATCGTCCAGGGCCGCCCGGCATACATCGTCGCCCGTACCCCCCGCGTGAAGGGTGCCACGCCCGGCAGCTCGCCCATCTGCGGCAAGCCCTCCACATCGGCGGCCGTGTATAGCGGCTTGACCGTGATCCCCTCCAGCGTCTGCCAGTTCAGGGCCTCCGGGCCCTTGCCCTTCAACTCTTTCGAGGCCAGCGCCTCCCATGCCTTCAGGTCCGTCATCACACTCTCCAATCCGCGACGCTTCCGCGCGCTTGGGCTTTTGCCGAATGCCCCCTATATGAAGGCCATGCAGCTTATCGCCCGTCGTTCTTTCCTCGCCGTCCTGGCCCTTGCCATCCCGGCGCTAACCTTACCCGCCGGGGCCGATGAGGCCCCTGCCGTCGTTCCCGCCTTCGGCCCCGTTCCTGCGTCCGAGGTGGTCGAAGCCGACCTTCTCTTCCTGCGCCGCCCGGTGATCGTCTTTGCCGACAGCCCCAACGATCCCGCCTTCGTGCGGCAGATGGAGCTTTTGAAGCGCTACTACGCCGAGCTTGACGCCCGCGACGTGATCCTCATCACCGACACCGATCCCGCGACCGCTTCCAGCTTGCGCCAGAAGCTGCGACCCCGAGGCTTTTCGCTGGTGCTGATGGACAAGGACTGGAAGCCGATGATCCGCAAGCCCCTGCCCTGGGACGGGCGCGAGATCGTCAACTCCATCGAGAAGATGCCGATCGCCCGGTCCGAGTCGCTGGAGAAGAGCCCGGCGGGGCGGTAAAGCGGAGTTTTCGAAAACTCCGCAGCGGAGCCTTCCAAGGCTCCGACACGATTTCTTCGAAGAAATCGCCCCCGGCCTGACCTGTGCTGCGTCATTCGAACTCCAGGATCACATCGTCGACCCGCAGGCTGGCGCCGGCGCTGGCCTTGATGGTCTTGACTACGCCCCTCCGCTCGGCCTTCAGGATGTTCTCCATCTTCATCGCCTCGACCGTCGCCAAAGCCTGGCCCTCCTGGACCTCCTCGCCCTCGGAAACCGCGATCTTCACCACCAGACCCGGCATCGGGCAGAGGAGGAATTTCGAGGTGTCCGGCGGGGACTTCTCCAGCATCAGACCCGCCAGCGCCTTCTGACGCGGGCTTTGGACGTGGACCTTCAGGTCCGCGCCGCGCAGCCGCATCCGGAAACCCATGGGGACCTTGGCCGTCTTGATGACCAAAGGCTCGCCGCCAACCGTCAGGCGGGCGAGGGGCTGGCCCGGCGACCAGTCGCTTTCCACCCGCAGGTCGGTGCCGTCCTCGAACACCACGGTCGAACCCGCTGGGTCGGCCTTGATCGTCACCGGCCAGCTTTCACCTTGCAGCGTGACGACCCAGTCGTCGCCAACGCGGCGGGTGTGGTTGTCCATCGTGCCGGAAATCCGCGTGCGCCGGATTTCCGCGACCCGGTTCATCGCCGCCGCCGCGGCAGCCACGCGCCGCAGCAGCGAAGAGTCCAGTGTGGCCCCGGTGAAACCACCCTCATATTCCTCGGCAATGAAGGCCGTGGTGATGTTGCCACTGGCAAAGCGCGGGTGGTCCATCACGGCGGAACAGAACGGCAGGTTGTGACCGATGCCTTCCACTTCGAACGTGTCCAGTGCCAGCCGCATCTCTTCGATGGCATCGGCGCGGGTCGGACCCCAGGTGCAGAGCTTGGCGATCATCGGGTCGTAGAACATGCTGATCTCGCCGCCCTCGTAGACGCCGGTATCGTTGCGCACGACGCCGCCGCGTTCGGTGCAACCTTCGACCGGGGGCCGGTAGCGGGTGAGACGACCGATGGAGGGCAGGAAGTTCCGGTAGGGGTCCTCGGCGTAAAGGCGGCTTTCCATCGCCCAGCCGTGGATCTTGAGGTCCGACTGCTTGAAGGGCAGCGGCTGGCCGTCCGCCACGCGGATCATCTGTTCGACGAGGTCAACGCCGGTGATCAGTTCCGTCACCGGGTGTTCGACCTGCAGACGGGTATTCATTTCAAGGAAGTAGAAGTTGCGGTTGCCATCGACGATGAACTCCACCGTCCCGGCGCTGGTATAGCCCACGGCCTTTGCCAAAGCGCAGGCCTGTTCGCCCATCGCCTTCCGGGTGGCTTCGTCCAGGAACGGCGAGGGGGCCTCTTCGATGACCTTCTGGTTCCGGCGCTGGATCGAACATTCCCGCTCATGCAGATAGACGCAGTTGCCGTGCTTGTCGGCGAGCACCTGAATTTCGATGTGGCGCGGCTGGGTGACGAACTTCTCGATGAAGATGCGGTCATCGCCGAACGATGCCGCCGCCTCGTTCTTCGAGGACTGGAAGCCTTCGGCAACCTCGCCCTCGTTCCAGGCGATCCGCATCCCCTTGCCGCCGCCGCCCGCGCTGGCCTTGATCATCACGGGATAACCGATCTGACCCGAGATCTTCACCGCCTCGTCCGCATCCGCGATCAGGCCCATGTAGCCCGGCACCGTGGAAACCCCCGCCTCCATCGCCAGCTTCTTCGAGGTGATCTTGTCCCCCATCGCCTCGATGGCCGGGCTGGGAGGTCCGACGAAGACCACCCCTGCGGCCTCCAGAGCGGCGGCGAAGTTCATGTTCTCCGACAGGAAGCCATAGCCCGGATGCACCGCCTGCGCGCCGGTATGGCGGATGGCGTCCATGATCTTGTCGATCACGATGTAGGACTGCGCGGCGGGGGGCGGCCCGATATGCACCGCTTCGTCCGCCATCTTCACATGCAGCGCATTGCGGTCGGCGTCGGAATAGACCGCCACCGTCTTGATCCCCATCTTGCGTGCAGTCTTGATCACGCGGCAGGCGATCTCGCCCCGGTTGGCGATCAGGATCTTGTCAAACATCGGCTCCCCCCATCAGGCGCAAAGAAAAAGGACCACCCGGGCGGTCAGCCCGGATGGTCCTTGTGTCGGTTTGAAGCCGCCCGAAGGCGGCCAGAACTACAGCTGACTCAGTAGCCCGAGTTGCAGGGCGGCAAGCCCAGCTCGATGCCACAGGTGGCAAGTCCGGCCATCCCGCCAAGTGCGGCGCCGGCCAGCATGTTTTCGTCCAGCGCGTCAGCGACAAGCGCGCCAGCCGCCGCGCCGGCCATGCCGCGCGACGCCGGGTCCTGCATGCAGCCGGCCAGGGACGTAGAGAGAAGAGCGAAGACGATAAGCGACTTGCGCATGGGGTACTGCCTCGTTGTTTTGTTGTTATTGCGGAAGATTCTACCGCAACAGCACGGATTTGAAAGCAATTTTTCTGGCGGCCCACGCAATCGTCACCAGATCCGCCCATAAGGATCGGTCCGGCCTGGGACGGGCCGGACCGAAGGGTAGGGGAAGGGTAACAACGTTGAGTGCGCGCGCCATGACCTGACTGCCAGTGACACGCAAAGAGACAATGGCGCGCCGCAGATACCATTGCAAATGCTATGCAAACGCCGCCCAGACGTTGGGCAAATCCATGCCAAAAGGACTGGGGCGTCGGCAATTTCATGCCTAGTCTTCCTCCTCGTCCCAGTCATTCCCCAGCGCGTCCGGCGCATCGGGCGCGAAGACCTGAGGGAAAGCGGCTTCAGCGCGCTTCACGTCGATCCGCAGCAGCGCATAGTAGGAACTAGGGTCGAACGGGTCTTCCGCAGGTATTACCTCGCGCCCGAAGAGCCAGGAAAGCCGCCCGGCATCTAGATTGCCACGCTCGAACGGTTCTTCCCCGAAACACTGCCAAAGTGCGGCCATGAAGGCCGCATCGGCCAGCCGGTCCACGTGCTTGCGATCCTTGTACCGCTCGCGCTTGATCAGCTTGGTCGCGCCCTCTTTCACGTTGGCGCGGCGGATGGTGAACTGGAAATCGGTGCCCGGCATCCGGCCGGGAAAACCGCGGTGCTTCAGCATCTGGTCTGTCTCCTGTCATGGCAGTCGACAGCACGGATAGGCGAAAGCGGCGGCGCAGCCCATAGGCCGCAGATCAGACCAGCAATGTCGGGACAGTTTTGCCTGCAGACCGCGCCGATGCGCAGGAGGCGAGGGATTGGTGCGGGCCTAGCCTGCGAAGGCAGGCAGGCCCGCTCCGGAAGATTACTTGTACTTGCCGGTGTCGGCGACTTCCGGCATGACCGGCTCGACAACAACTTCTTCTTTTTTGGCGCAGGCGGCGATAGCCGAAACCATTGCCAGAACCAGAACGAGACGTGCGCTCTTCGACATCCTCTACTCCATCTTTCTTTTGGTGCTTCGGACCCCTCGCGGCAATCCGGCACCTGTTCGCTGTTGAAGGCCGATTTGGCCCGGCCCGTCGCCACCCTAACCGAAAGAGATCCGGTTTGGTATGTCAGCCAGACCAAGTTCCCGACCTGTGGCGTTCCTACATCAGCCCATTGTGCAAGGCCAGCAGGAAAATCCATATGTGGCAACCGGAACGGCATCAGAATACCTCCCAGACGCAGGCACCGTTCTCGATCCGGAAGGATTCGAAGAATTGGACCACATCGGGAGCCGCTTCACCAAAGGGGACGGCGGCACTGGCAAACGAGATGATGATCTGCTGGGGTTCCGGCACCATACCGTCCGTCCGTTCCAGCGCAAAGCTGTCGCAAACCACCTGCATGTCGGCTGACGAGGCCTCGGCGTCTTCGGACGTCAGCCCCGCGGCCAGGAAGCGAAAGCGCGCCGCGGCACCCTCTGGTCCCGGGGCGTTGGTGATGACGTCGATCAGCGAAAGCGTGCGGCCCGACGGAACCTCGACCGTCGGCCCCGCCGTCGTGTCGTCCTGACAGCCCGAAACCGCCACCAGGGCAGCCAGAAGGAGGACAGAAAGGGTCCGGGTGTACTGCATGGTCAAAGCGGGATATTGTCGTGCTTCTTCCAGGGCATGACCGCCTTCTTGCCCCGAAGCGCCGCGAAGGCGCGCGCCACCCGGCGGCGGGTCGAATGCGGCATGATCACCTCGTCGATGAAGCCCTTTTCCGCCGCCACGAAGGGGTTGGCGAAACGGTCCTCGTAGTCCTTGACCCGTGCTGCGATCTTTTCCGGCTCGCCAAGTTCGGAGCGATACAGGATCTCCACCGCCCCCTTCGCGCCCATCACGGCGACCTCGGCGGTGGGCCAGGCATAGTTGAAATCTGCCTTCAGGTGCTTGGACGCCATGACCACATAGGCCCCGCCATAGGTCTTGCGGGTCAGGACCGTGACCTTCGGCACAGTCGCCTCGCCGTAGGCAAACAGAAGCTTCGCGCCGTGCTTGATGACGCCGCCGTACTCCTGCCCCGTCCCCGGCAGGAAGCCCGGCACGTCGACGAAAGTCAGGATCGGGATCTCGAAAGCATCGCAGAACCGGACGAAGCGGGCGGCCTTGCGGCTGGCGTCGATGTCAAGACACCCGGCCAAGACCATCGGCTGGTTCGCCACCACGCCCACCGTCTGGCCCTCAAGCCGGATGAAGCCGATGATGATGTTGCCCGCGAAATCCTTCTGCACCTCGAAGAAATCGCCCTCGTCGGCGACCTTCGCGATCAGTTCCTTCATGTCGTAGGGCTGGTTCGGGTTATCGGGCACCAAGGTGTCTAGACTGGATTCGATCCGCGACGGATCGTCGAAGAACGGCCGGACCGGTGCCTTCTGCCGGTTGTTCAGCGGCAGGAAGTCGAACAGCCGCCGCACCTCGGCCAGCGCCTCGACGTCGTTCTCGAAGGCGCCGTCGGCGACCGACGACTTGCGGGTGTGGGTTGATGCCCCGCCCAACTCCTCGGCCGTCACCACCTCGTTCGTCACGGTCTTCACCACATCGGGGCCGGTGACGAACATGTAGCTGGAGTCCTTCACCATGAAGATGAAGTCGGTCATCGCCGGGGAATAGACCGCCCCACCGGCGCAAGGCCCCATGATGAGGGAAATCTGCGGCACGACGCCCGAGGCTTCGATGTTGCGCTGGAACACCTCGCCGTAGGCCGCCAGCGAGGCGACACCCTCCTGGATGCGCGCCCCGCCGGAATCGTTGATCCCGATGACCGGCGCGCCATTCTGCATCGCCATGTCCATGATCTTGCAAATCTTCCCGGCATGGGTCTCGGACACCGAGCCACCCATCACCGTGAAGTCCTGGCTGAAGACATAGACCTGCCGGCCGTTGATCGTGCCCCAGCCGGTCACGACGCCATCGCCCGCGGGCCGGTCCTTTTCCATGCCAAAGTCGGTGCAGCGGTGGGCGACGAACATGTCGAATTCTTCGAACGACCCTTCGTCCAGCAGCAACTCGATCCGCTCGCGCGCTGTCAACTTGCCCTTGGCGTGCTGCGCGGCCACGCGACGTTCGCCCCCACCGGCGCGCGCGGCGGCACGACGACCCTCAAGCTCTCCCAGAATATCCTTCATCGCGCGCTCCCCCACGGTTGATGGTTCGCGGCAATCTAGGGGAACGCTGCATCTGCGAGAAGCACGAATGAGAAAATTTGCATATTGAGTCCAACCAGTCTGCGTCAAATTGCGAAGTTGCAAACAATTGGCCGTCAATCGCCCGCCGCGCTATGCCCACTACGCGCAAGAAACCCCGAGGACATCATGCTGAACCTGCCCATCCCCGTCGTGACAATTGGCCTGCTGCTTGCCTCGAACGTCTTCATGACCTTTGCCTGGTATGGGCACCTGAAGTTCAAGGAAAGCGCGCTGATCACCGTGATCCTTGTGTCCTGGGGAATCGCCTTCTTCGAATACGTCTTGCAGGTACCGGCAAACCGTATCGGTCACGGCTACTTTTCCGCCGCCGAACTGAAGACGATCCAGGAGATCATCACCCTTTCCGTCTTCGCCGTCTTTTCGGTCCTCTACCTGAAAGAACCGTTGCACTGGAACCACCTTGTCGGCTTCGCGTTCATCGGAGCGGGGGCGTTCTTCATTTTCTACAAATGGACGTGACGTCGGGTTTCCCCACCCCCGGCCCCGTGGACAAACCCGAACCGCAGGCGTAGCCGTTCCCCATGCAAGACGCCGTATTTCTAGACCGGACGACGCCCCCGAAGATCGTCACCCTCATTCTCATGGCCGGGCTTTCGGCCCTGACGATGAACATCTTCCTGCCCTCGCTGCCGGGAATGGCAACCTACTTCGGCGTCTCTTACGGCCTGATGCAGCAGTCGGTGGCACTTTACCTCCTTCTTTCGGCGCTTCTGCAGATCGTCATCGGCCCGATCTCGGACCGTTACGGCCGCCGTGCTGTCCTGATCTGGTCGCTGGTCCTGTTTCTTCTGGCGACGGTGGGCACCCTCCTCGCCCCCACCGCCACCTGGTTCCTGATCTTCCGCATGGCACAGGCGGTGATCGCCGCCGGCATGGTCCTGTCCCGAGCCGTCGTCCGCGACATGGTCGCCGATGCCCAGGCCGCCAGCATGATCGGCTATGTCACGATGGGGATGAGCCTGGTGCCCATGATCGGCCCCGTCATCGGCGGCGTCCTGGACGATTTCTACGGCTGGAAGGCCAACTTCGCGCTTCTCCTGATCCTCGGGCTCGCAACCTTGGCCCTGGTCTGGGCCGACCTCGGCGAAACCGCGACCCTCCGCCGCGTCAGTCTACGCGAGCAGATCCGGACCTACCCCACCCTCCTCACCTCACGCAGGTTCTGGGGCTACACGCTTTCGGCCGCCTTCGCCTCGGGTTGCTTCTTCGCCTACCTCGGCGGAGCGCCTTACGTCGGCGACAAGATTTACGGCTTGTCCTCGACACATGTCGGCGCGCTTTTTGCCCTGACGGCCATCGGTTATGCGTTGGGCAACTTCTTTGCCGGACGCTACTCCGTCCGCATCGGCATGAACCGGATGATCCTGATCGGCTGCACGGTCACGTCGCTTGGCCTTGCCATGCTGACCCTTCTGACCCTTGCGGGCCTGTCCGGTCCCACCACCTTCTTCGGCCTGACCGTCTTCATGGGCCTTGGCAATGGCATCTGCCTGCCCAACGCCAACGCGGGGATGCTGTCGGTGCGCCCCGACCTTGCCGGCACCGCCTCGGGCCTGGGCGGCGCGATCCTGATCGGCGGCGGGGCAGCATTGGCAGCACTTGCGGGCATCCTGTTAGGCCCCGGCTCGTCAGAGATGCCGCTCATCCTCCTGATGCTCGCGTCCTCGGTCGCGTCCGTCGTCTCCATCCTTTTCGTCATCCGCCGCGCGCGCCAGATCGGTGTGGCCTGACATCCCCATTGACGGACCTTTGCAAAGCGCCCCATAGCTTTGCAAAGAGGTGAAAATGGCGATCCAGAAGCTTTACGCCGGTGTCAAACTGCGCGAGATCCGCGGACGTCTGTCGCTGACCCAGAAGGCCTTCGCCGACAAGCTTTCGGTATCGCTGCCCTACCTCAACCAGATGGAGAACAACCACCGGCCCGTCAGTGCCGCCGTGGTCCTCGCCCTGGCGCAGGAATTCGGCCTCGACGTCACCGAACTGACCGTCGGCGAAAGCGAACGCCTTGTCACCGACATGCGCGAGGCACTGGCCGATCCGGTCTTCACCACCGCCACGCCGCCCCTGGCGGACCTGCGCCTTGCCGCATCGAACGCGCCCGCGCTGGCGCGCGCCTTCCTTGACCTCCACCGCGCCTACCGCCAGACGCACGAGCGCCTGGCCTCTCTGGACGAGGCTTTAGGTCGCGAAGATGCCTCGATGCGCCCGTCAGCATGGGAAGAGGTTCGCGACTTCTTTCACTATTGCGACAATTACCTGGATGCCATCGACCGCGCGGCGGAACATTTCGCGACCTCCGCAACCAATGGAAAGCCTGTAGAAATCCTGGCCCAGGATCTGCTCAAGCGCGCTGGCATCAGCCTGCACTATTCCAACACCGCTCCGCTTCGTCACTATGACCCTGCTGCCCGCCGTCTGGACATCTCGGCCCGTGCATCAGGTCCCTCGCAGCGCTTCCAGCTTCTGCACCAGATCGCCCTTCTGACCCAGAACGATCTCCTGGAAGCCACCCTCGACCTCGCCCGCTTTTCCACGCCCGAAGCGCGCGATATTGCCAAGATCGGACTTGCCAACTATTTCGCCGGGGCCGCCCTCCTGCCGTACCGCGCCTTCCTGACCATCGCCCAGGAGGTCCGCCACGATCTGGAGCGCCTTGCCGATATCTTCGGCGCCTCGATCGAACAGGTGGGCCACCGGCTTTCCACGATGCAAAGACCCGGCGCCAAGGGGATCCCGTTCTTCTTCGTCCGCGTCGATCAGGCGGGAACGATCACCAAGCGCCACTCCTCGACGCGCCTGCAATTCGCCCGCTTCGGCGGGGCCTGCCCCTTGTGGAACGTCCACCAGGCTTTCGAGACGCCGGGCCAGTTCCTGCGCCAACTGGCGGAAACGCCAGACGGTGTCCGCTACCTGTGCCTGGCCCGCGATGTCTCGAAACCTGCCGGAGCGTTCCTGGCCCCGGTCCGCCGCTATGCCATCGGGCTTGGCTGCGAAGTGCAGCACGCCCCGCAACTGGTCTACTCCGACGGTCTTGACCTGAAAGGCCGGTTCGAGCCCATCGGCATTTCCTGCCGGATCTGCGAACGCGTGAACTGCCACCAGCGCAGCGTTCCACCGCTGGAAGGGCGCTTGAAGATCAACCCGAACGCCCGGGACATCCTGCCATACGAGATCGGCTAGCCCCGCCGCCCCTGCAAGTAGGCGACGAAGCCGGAAAAGAAGCCGCCTACTTCCGCAGCGCCGCCGCGATCTGGTCCTTCAGCCGCGACCGCACCTTGCGCAGGGTTTCTTCCTCGGTCTCGGTCAGCAGATCCAGCCGCGCTTCCGACCGATGCACCTTGTCGTTGACCAGATCGTACTCGATCAGCAGACCGGCGAAATGCGGGTCTGCGACCTTCAATGCGCTGATCTTCTGCGCTTCTGCCGGGAATTCCTCATGCAGCGTGTGCGGGGTGTTCGACATGCCTGTCTCCTTTTTGACTGTCCCCGTCAGTCTAAAGGGTCCAAGCCGGTCAGGCTTTGACCGGGATCAAGTCGCGCGCGGCTGATCCCATTACCGCTGCGAGACGCGCCAGTTCGGGTTGATCCACGGTTCCAGGTTCGATGCCGGCAGGGGCGTGCGGCCAAGAATATGATCCGCCGCCTTCTCACCGGTCATGATCGAAGGCCCGTTCAGGTTGCCATTCGTGACCTGCGGGAAGATCGACGAGTCGGCCACGCGCAGACCTTCGACGCCAATCACCCGGCATTCCGGATCGACCACCGCCATCGGGTCGGACGCCCGGCCCATCCGGGCGGTGCCACAGGGGTGATAGGCGCTTTCGACATGATCGCGGAGAAAATCGTCCAGCTGGACGTCATCCTGGACCTGGGTTCCGGGCTGCAGTTCACCCTTCAGATACGGCTTGAACGCCTCCTGCCCGAAGATTTCCCGCGTGAGCCGGATCGAGGTGCGGAAATCCTCCCAGTCTTCGGGGTGCGACATGTAGTTGAACCGGATGACCGGCGCGTCCGCGGGGTTGCCCGACCGCAGCGTGATCGAGCCGCGCGACTTCGACCGCATCGGCCCCACATGCGCCTGGAACCCATGCCCGGCGGCCACGGCCTTGCCATCGTAGCGGACGGCAATGGGCAGGAAATGGTACTGGATATCGGGATATTCGACGCCCGCCTTCGACCGGATGAAGGCGCAGGCCTCGAACTGGTTTGAGGCGCCAAGCCCCTTGCCCGTCAGCAGCCACTGCGCCCCGACCCAGGCCTTGCCCCAGAGGTTCCAGTATTTGTACAGGGTGATCGGCTGGCTGGCCGCGAACTGCATGTAGATTTCCAGGTGGTCCTGCAGGTTCGCCCCGACGCCGGCGCGATCCGCGATCACGTCGATCCCATGCTCTTTCAGATGCGCCGCAGGTCCGATCCCCGACAGCATCAGAAGCTTGGGCGAATTGATCGAGGACGCGGCAAGGATCACCTCCCTGCCCGCCCGGATCACCTGCCGCCCCGCGCGGGTGTCGATCTCGACCCCGACCGCGCGCTTGCCTTCCATCACGACCTTGCGGGCAAAGCCCCGGACGATCTGCACATTTCCCCCCGCCATCGCGGGTTTCAGATAGGCATTCGCCGCCGACCAGCGCCGCCCCTTGTGGATCGTCGCTTCAAAGGGGCCAAAGCCTTCCTGCTGTCGGCCGTTGTAATCCGTCGTCACCGGATAGCCCGCCTGGCGCCCCGCCTCGATGAAGGCGTCGAAGAGAGGGTTTTCCCGTGGTCCGCGCGAGATGTGCAGTGGCCCGTCCGTCCCCCGGAACTCTGGCCCGGACCCGCCGTGCGACTGCTCCATCCGCTTGAAATACGGCAGCACATCGGCATAGGCCCAGCCATCCGCGCCCATCTCGGCCCAGGTGTCGAAGTCCTTCGCGTGGCCACGGACATAGACCATCCCGTTGATGGACGAGGAGCCGCCAATGACCTTGCCCCGCGGTGTCGCCAGAACCCGGCCGCCCAGATGCGGCTCGGGCTCGGTCGCGAACCCCCAGTCGTAGAGCCCCATGTTCATCGGATAGCTTAAGGCCCCCGGCATCTGGATGAACGGCCCCGCGTCGGACCCGCCATGTTCGATCACCGTCACCCGCTTGCCCGCCTCGGCCAGCCGGTAGGCCATCGCGCAGCCCGCCGAGCCTGCGCCCACGATCACATAATCCGCGTGCATCTCAGGCCCCCCGCGCCAGTTCCGCGTCAAGGTGGCGCAGCGCCATCCCCACCGCCAATGCCCCGTCCGGGGCCCCCGATTTCAAAACCTCACGCAGGTACAAACCGTCGATCAGCGCCCCCAGCGATTCGGCAATCGCCTCGGCCCGCACGCCCGCCAGGGGCCGAAGCCCCGCCACCAGGTTCGACCGCAGCCGCCGCTGGTAGACCGCCAGAAGCCGCTTCGCCTCGGGCACCGTCTGCGCCAGCACCCAGAAGTTCAGCCAGGCGCCCACCGCCTCGCGCCGGAAGTTGCCGGGGCTGAACGACGCCCGCAGAATCGCCCGGATCCGCCCCTCCGGCCCCTCGGCCGCCGCCAGGGCACCCCGCACTTCCGCGCCGTAAAGCGTCATGATGTGGCGCATCGCGGCCAGAAACATCTCTTCCTTCGAGCCGAAATAATGGTGCGCCAGCGCAGAAGACATCCCCGCCCGCTTGGCGATCTGGCTGACCGTCACGTCCAGAGACCCCACCCTGCCGATCTCGACAATGGTGGCTTTTACCAACGCTTCCTTGCGGATAGGCTCCATTCCAAGCTTCGGCATTCGGTGCGGCCCCAGAAAACTCTTGCCAAACCGAATAAGGGCGAAGTTTATTGACTCGTCAATCAACAAAAATACGGGGAGCCTGCCATGACCATCCGATCCACCCTCCTCACGAGCGCTGTCACCTTCGCAATGGCCGGATCTGCCTTTGCCGAAGGCTGCGACAAGATCGTGTTTTCCGACGTCGGCTGGACCGACATCACCGCCACGACGGCCGCGACCACCCTCGTTCTCGAGGCGCTGGGGTATGAGACCGAGACCAAGGTCCTCGCCGTCCCTGTCACCTATACCGGCCTTGCCGAGGGGGACATCGACGTGTTCCTTGGCAACTGGATGCCCACGATGGAGGCTGACATCGCCCCCTACCGCGACGCGGGCACCGTGGACACCGTCCGCACCAACCTTGAAGGCGCGAAGTACACCCTGGCGACCAACGAGGCCGGTGCCGCGCTTGGCATCAAGGATTTCAAGGATATCGCCACGCACAAGGACGCGCTGGAAGGCCAGATCTACGGGATCGAGCCCGGCAACGACGGCAACCGCCTGATCCAGGACATGATCGCTTCGGGTCCCTTCGGGCTTGACGGCTTCGAGGTCGTCGAATCCTCCGAACAGGGCATGCTGGCCGAGGTCGCCAACAAGGACGCCGAAGGCGCGCCCATCATCTTCCTCGGCTGGGAACCCCACCCGATGAACGCCAACTTCAAGATGACCTACCTGACCGGCGGCGACGACTACTTTGGCCCCAACTTTGGCGGCGCGACCGTCGCGACCAACACCCGCGCGGGCTATGTCGCGGAATGCCCGAACCAGGGCAAGTTCCTGCAAAACCTCGCCTTCTCACTGCCGATGGAAAACGAGATCATGGGCGCGATCCTGAACGACGGCACCGACCCGCGCGATGCGGCCAAGGCCTGGCTCGCCGCCAACTCAACCGCCTGGGAAGGCTGGCTTGACGGTGTGACCACCAAGGACGGCGGTGACGCCAAGGCTGCCGTTACGGCCGCCCTCCAGTAACCAGCGCGGCCCCGAACCACGGTTCGGGGCCTTTTTCGTGACGGGGGACGGATGGAATTCCTGACAGCATGGGAAATTCCGGTCGGCAAGGCGGCAAAGATCGCGTTCGACTGGCTGAAACTGAACTTCAAGGAAAACTTCAAGGACTTCGGTGACGCCACCGAAAGCGCCATCGAAGGGCTGATCGGTCTCTTGCAGGAACCGCCGCTTGACGTGCTGGCGCTGGTTGTGGCCGTTCTTGTGCTCGCCATCCTGCGGCGATACCGCGACATGGGCGTCGTGGCCGGGGTCGGGCTTGTGCTGATCCTTGGCCTGCGGATCGCCGGGGTCGCCGTGCCCGCCCTGCCGGAAAGCCTTGCCCCCTTGGTCGTCGTCGCGCTTTTCATGGCCCTGACTTGGGTCATCCAGCGCCGCTGGCAGCCCGTGGTCATCGTCCTTGTCGGCTTTCTCTACATCATCAATCAGGGCTACTGGGACAAGACGACCGAGACCTTGGGCCTCGTCGCCTTCGTCTGCGCGATCTGCATGGCGCTTGGCGTGCCGATCGGCGTCGCCGCTGCCCACCGGCCCCGGATGTATCAGGCGATGCAGCCGGTCCTTGACCTGATGCAGACCCTGCCCGCTCCGGTCTACCTGATCCCCTTCGTCATCCTGTTCGGCATCGGGGTGGTTCCGGCGCTTTTCGCCTCGATCATCTTCGTGGTGCCCACGTCGATCCGCCTCACGCACCTTGGCGTCTCCACCACCCCCACCGCTCTGCTGGAGGCCGCAACCGCCTTTGGTGCCACCCCCAGGCAGGTGCTGTACAAGGTCGAACTCCCTTACGCCTTCCCGCAGATCATGGCGGGCCTGAACCAGACCATCATGCTGTCGCTCTCGATGGTCGTGATCTCCGCTTGGGTAGGCGCCGCTGGCCTGGGCGTCCCGGTGGTCGAGGCGCTAAACCGCGTCCGTCCCGACCAGGGGTTCGAGGCCGGGGCCGTGATCGTCGCCCTTGCCATCCTGCTTGACCGCATGCTTCGGGTGACCCGCACATGACCCTGCCCGCAGTAGAATTCGACCGCGTCTCCATCGTCTTCGGCGACCACCCGGAACGCGCCATGCCTCTCATGGACCAGGGTCAATCCCGGTCCGAGGTGCAGCAGGCCACCGGCCAGGTGCTGGGGGTGCACGACTGCAGCCTCACCGTCGCGACCGGCGAAATCCTTGTTCTGATGGGGCTTTCCGGCTCGGGCAAGTCCACCCTTCTGCGGGGCGTGAACGCCTTGAACCCCGTGGTGCGCGGTGAGGTCCGGATCAACGACGGCGACAGGATGGTGTCGGTCACCAAGGCCGACCCCGCGTCGCTCCGCCGCCTGCGCGCGACCCGGGTCGCGATGGTGTTCCAGCAGTTCGGCCTTCTTCCCTGGCGCACGGTGCGCGAAAATGTCGGCCTGGGGCTGGAGCTTGCGGGCATATCACCCGAAGAGCGCGGTCCCCGCGTCGATGCGCAGTTGCAACTGGTGAACCTCAGCCAATGGGCCGAGCGTCGGGTGGGCGAGCTTTCGGGCGGCATGCAGCAGCGCGTCGGCCTTGCCCGCGCCTTCGTCACTGAAGCGCCGATCCTTCTGATGGACGAGCCGTTTTCCGCCCTCGACCCCCTGATCCGCGCCAAGCTGCAGGACGAGCTTCTGGACCTGCAAGCCAAGCTGAAACGCACGATCATCTTCGTCAGTCACGACCTGGACGAGGCGTTCAAGATCGGCAACCGCATCGCGCTGATGGAAGGCGGCCGGATCGTCCAATGCGGCACCGCCCGCGAGATCATCGCCAATCCCGTGTCCGACTACGTCGCCGAGTTCGTGGCCCACATGAACCCCTTGGGTGTGCTGACCGCGCGGGACGTGATGGTCAGCGGGCCGGGCGAGGGTCAGGAAGTCGGACCGGAAACCCCGGTCAAGACGGTGATGGAGGCTTTGCGCGGCGGGGCCTCGACCCTGGTGGTGGCCGAGGGCGGCACCCGGCTAGGGGTGATAAGGTCAGCTGACGTGATGGGCCGCCTGCTGAACCCGCGCAACGGTTGACCGACCGGGAGCCGGAATTTTCGAAAATTCCGTGCAAAAATCTTCGAAGATTTTTGGCCCGGCGTCAGACGCGCTCCCGGTCTTCACAAGTTAAGAAACCCTGAACGACCGCTACCAACCGGTTGATTTCAAAGGATCATCCCGGCGTGCCACCGTGGGCGCTCATTCCGCCGCGGCGCCTGCCTTTTTCGCCGGGGCCTTCTTCGCCGGTGCCTTCTTCGCCGGGGCTTTCTTCGCAGCCCCCGCCTTTGCCGGAGCCTTCTTCGCCGCCGGTTTTGCCGCCGCCTTCTTCGGCGCGGCCTTCTTCTTCCCGCCGGACTTCCCCGCCTTCTCGGCGATCAGGACCAAAGCTTCCTCCAGCGTGACGGCCTCCGGCTCCACCCCCTTCGGCAGCGTCGCGTTGACCTTTTCCCACTTCACGTAAGGCCCGTACTTGCCGGGCATAACCTGGATCTCGCCCCCATCCGGGTGCGCCCCAAGCGACCGCAGCGGCCCGGCAGGCGCCGCCCGTCCGCCCCGCGTGGCCTTCTGGGCCAGCACTTCCATCGCCCGGTTCATCCCGATGGTGAAGACTTCCTCGACGTCGGGAATGTTTGCATAGACCGATCCATGCTTCACATAGGGCCCGAACCTGCCGATGGCGGCCTCGACCGGCTGGCCGTCCTCGGGGTGCTTGCCCACCTCTCGCGGAAGCGACAGCAAGGCCAGTGCCCGTTCCAGCGTCAGCCCGTCCGGCGTCCAGCCTTTCGGGAGGCTCGCCCGGTCCGGCTTTGGCTGCGCCTCTGTCGCCTCACCGCGCTGGACATAGGGGCCGAACCGGCCCGCCCGCATCGAAATCTCGACCCCGTTTTCGTCCTGCCCCAGAATGCGCCCGTCTGACGCGGCACCCTCGGAATCCCCCGCGATGGGCCGGGTATACCGGCACTCCGGATAGTTGCCGCAACCGATGAACGCCCCGCCAGAGCGGGCCGTTTTCAGATGCAGCCGCCCCGTCCCGCAGGTCGGGCAGACCCTTGGGTCGCTGCCATCGGCCCGCGCCGGGTAAAGGTGGGGGGCCAGGAACTCGTCCAGCTTGTCCAGCACCTCGCCAATCCGAAGGTCCGCCGTTTCGGCCACGGCCGCCGAAAAGTCGCGCCAGAAGCGGGTCAGCACGTCCTTGTAATCGCGGTCGCCGGCAGAGACGTCGTCGAGTTCGGTCTCAAGATCGGCAGTGAAGTCATACTCCACATACCGCTTGAAGAAATTGGACAGGAAGGCCGTCACAAGCCGCCCCTTGTCCTCGGGGAAAAGCCGGTTCTTGTCCTTCCGGACGTATTCCCGGTCAACGATGGTGGTCAGGACCGAGGCATAGGTCGATGGGCGACCGATCCCCAACTCTTCCATCCGCTTGACCAGCGTCGCTTCGGTGTAGCGCGGCGGGGGCTGGGTGAAGTGCTGCTCGGGCGTGATGCCGCCCTTGTCCAGCTTTTCGCCCTGCATGACCTGCGGCAGGCGGCCTTCCTCATCGTCTTCGTCATCGCGGCCCTGATCGTAGACCTTGAGGTAGCCGTCGAAGAGAACGACCTGCCCGTTCGCCCGAAACGCCACTTCGCCATCGGACGAGGCAATGTCGACCGCAGTCCGCTCCAGACGCGCGGCGGCCATCTGGGAGGAGATTGTGCGCTTCCAGATCAGGTCGTAGAGCTTTCTCTGGTCATCCTCGACGCGGATCTTTTCCGGCCCGAGCCCCATCTCTGTCGGGCGGATGCATTCATGCGCTTCCTGCGCATTCTTGGCCTTGTTCTTGTACATGCGCGGGCTGGCGGGGACGTAATCCTCGCCGAAGCGACGCTTGATCTCGTCGCGGGTGGCCATCACCGCTTCGGGGGCCATGTCGATGCCGTCGGTCCGCATGTAGGTAATGTACCCCGCCTCATAGAGGCGTTGCGCGGCGTTCATGCATTGTTTGGCGCCCATGCCATATTTGCGGGAAGCCTCCTGCTGGAGGGTCGAGGTCATGAAGGGCGGCCAGGGGTTGCGCGTCGCGGGCTTCGATTCGACCGACATCACCTTGAAATCACGGTGCTTTGCTGCCTCGACGGCAAGCTCGGCGGCGGTGGCGGTGGGGATGTCGAACTTGGTCAGCTTTCTGCCGCCAAGGGTGACCATCCCGGCCTCGAACTCCTGCCCGCGGGGGGTACGGAAGACGGCTTTGACGGTCCAGTATTCCTGGGCCTTGAAGGCCTCGACCTCCATCTCGCGCTCGACGATCAGGCGGAGGCAGACGGATTGGACGCGGCCCGCGGACCTGGCGCCGGGAAGTTTCCGCCACAGGACAGGCGAGAGGGTGAAGCCGACGAGGTAGTCCAGCGCGCGGCGTGCGAGATAGGCTTCGACCAAGGGCGTGTCGATGTCGCGCGGCTCTTTCATCGCCTTGGTCACCGCGTCCTTGGTGATGGCGTTGAAGGTGACGCGGGCGACTTTTTTACCTTTCTTCAGGCTGCCTTGCAGGGCTTCCTTCAAGTGCCAGCTGATCGCTTCACCCTCACGGTCGGGGTCGGTGGCGAGGATCAGGGTGTCGTCGGTCTTCAAGGCCTCGGTGATCGCGCGGATGTGCTTTTTCGACTCGGGGGAAACTTCCCACAGCATGTCGAAACCGTTCGCGGGATCGACGGAGCCGTCCTTTGCCGGAAGGTCGCGGACGTGGCCGTAGGAGGCGAGAACGACGAAGTCGGGGCCGAGATACTTGTTGATTGTCTTGGCTTTGGCGGGGGATTCCACGACGACGACTGGCATGTGTTCCTGAAACTCCCGGGCCGGCAAATGGCGGGGCAACATGTGGGCGAAGCGGGAGGCTTGTCAACCGGGGGTCAGGAGGAGGTGCCGTGGGAAGGGGGCCGGAGCGAAGGTTCGGGGAAGGTGAACGGCGCAGGGTAAGGCAGCGGGACATGGGGAAGGTGGCGCACCACAATGCCTTGTGAACGCAGGATTAACTGGCGTCACCGTGGCAAGATCCGGCCTATTCCCGGCATATGCTTTCGGTATGCATTCGATGCATACGCGCGTATGTCGCAGCCGTCGTTAACCAGATCCGTCGAATCGGCCTTTTGGTCGGGCGGTGGGCGGATCGCCCACCCTATTCCACCCGCGCCAGAAGGCCGCCGGGCTGGCGGGCGATGCGACCGTCAAGCTCCAGCGTCAGAAGTTCGGGCGCAAGCTGGGCGGAGGTGACGTTGAGGTCGCGCATCAGCTGGTCCTCGGCCAAGGGGCTGGGACCCAGGCGGTTGAGGATCATCGAATGGAGGAGGGCCACCTCTTTCAGCGGGCGCTGGGGCGTCGGAGAGCCGGGCAACGGGGCAAGGCGCATTTGGGGTTCGGGCGTGCCGTCTGTCGGGGCGCCAAGCGCTTCCAGCACGTCTTGGGGGCCACGGACAAGCAGCGCGCCGTCGCGGATCAGCATGTTGCAGCCGGACGCGCGGGCATCGAAGGGGTGGCCGGGGACCGCCATGACCTCGCGGCCATAGTCCAACGCGGCGCGGGCGGTGATCAAGCTGCCGGATTTCGCGGCCGCCTCGACCACGATCACGGCGCGGGAGAGGCCTGCCACGATGCGGTTGCGCAAGGGGAAGTGGCGGGCCTGAGGCTCCAGACCGGGGGGGTGTTCGCTGATCCGGCAGCCCGCCGCGTCGATCGCGGTGGCAAGGGCGGTGTTCTCGGACGGATAGATCACGTCAATGCCACCGGCCATGACGGCGACGGTGCGGCCTTCAGCCTCAAGCGCGGCTTCGTGGGCGGCCGTGTCGATCCCGCGGGCAAGGCCGGAGACGACGGTAAATCCGGCCTCGGACAGACCGGCGCCCAACCGTCGCGCCATGCGGACGCCAAGAGACGAGGCGTTGCGGGCACCGACCATGCCGATGGCGGGGCGGTTCAACAAGGAAATGTCGCCCAAGGCCCAGAGGACGGGCGGGGCATCGGGAATGTCGAGGAGCGCCTGCGGATAGTCAGGATCGCCATGCACGAGAAGGGTCGCACCCAGCACGCGGCCCTGCTTCAGTTCGGCCTGAACGACGCCCAGCGGGCAGACCTCATACTCTGCGACGCCGGCGGCCCTGGCGATCGCCGGCAAGGCGTTCAATGCCGCACGGGCCGACCCATGTTCGGCCAGAAGCCTGTGGAACGTCACCGCGCCGACCCTGCGGGAGCGAACGAGGCGCAGCCGGTCGAGACGGTCATCCTTCGTCTGGGGTGTGGGGTGTGTGGGGTTCGAAAGCTGCCCGTCTGCCATCCGCTGCCTCGCCTCGTTCGCCTGGGCACTCTGCATCGGAAGTGGTTAACGAAATCTGAAGGCCGTCTTGAGCGGTCAGTCTTGAACCTGCGTCGCTTATTTGATCAAATGGAAGCAACGTGACCCTGGGGCCGGACAAACGACTCGGGCGGGGTCCTTCAGGGAGCTGGAACCATGCTGAACGCCGAAGTAGCCAAGCGCCGCGACGATGCCATCTCGCGCGGGGTGGGGATGATGACCCAGATCTATGCAGATAGGGCGCTGAACTCCGAGGTCTGGGACATCGAGGGCAACCGCTACATCGACTTTGCGGCCGGGATCGCGGTGGTGAACACCGGGCACTGCCACCCGAAGGTGATGGCGGCGGTGGCGAACCAGATGACCAAGTTCACCCACACCTGCCACCAGGTGATGCCCTACGAGAACTACATTCGCCTGGCCGAGCGTCTGAATGACAAGGTGCCGGGGCCGTGGAAGAAGAAGACGATCTTCGTCACCACCGGGGCCGAGGCCTGCGAGAACGCGATCAAGATCGCCCGCATCGCCACGGGCCGCAACGCCGTCATCGCCTTCGGCGGCGGGTTCCACGGCAGGACCTTCATGGGAATGTCGCTGACCGGCAAGGTCGAGCCCTACAAGAAGGGTTTCGGGTCGATGATGCCCGACGTCTTCCACGTGCCCTTCCCGATGGCGCCGCATGGCATTTCGACCAAGGACGCGATGGCGGGGATCGAGAAGCTGTTCAAGGCCGACCTCGACCCGGCACGTGTCGCCGCGATCATTTTTGAGCCCGTGCAGGGCGAGGGCGGGTTCTATCCCGCGCCCACGGACCTGGTGCGGGCGATCCGCGCGCTTTGCGACCAGCATGGCATCGTGATGATCGCCGACGAGGTGCAGACGGGCTTTGCACGGACGGGCGCGCTGTTCGCGATGGAAGCGCATGGCGTTGCCGCCGACCTGACGACGATGGCCAAGGGGCTGGCGGGTGGGTTGCCGCTGGCGGCGGTCACCGGCAAGGCCGAGCTGATGGATGCGGCCAATCCCGGCGGCCTGGGCGGGACCTATGCCGGCAACCCGCTGGGCATTGCCGCGGCCAATGCCGTGCTGGACGTGATCGAGGAGGAAGACCTCTGCGGCCGGGCGAACGAGCTTGGCAGCCGCCTGAAGCAGCGGCTGGAGGCGATCCGCGCTACCGCGCCCGAGATCATCGACATCCGGGGCCCCGGCTTCATGGTGGCGGTGGAATTCGCGAACCCCGGCACCAAGGAGCCCGATGCGGGCTTTACCGGGCGGGTGCGGCTGGAGGCGCTGAAGCGCGGACTTCTGCTGCTGACCTGCGGCGTTTACGGCAACGTTGTTCGCTTCTTGGCGCCAATCACCATCCCTGACGCGCATTTTGCCGAAGCGATGGACATTCTGGAGGCGTCGATCGCGGCAGCGCGGCAGTAGGGCGCTGCGCGGAACCCTTTCGGCGATTGCGGGTTGTAAGCACAGCAACGGATCGGTCGGTTTCCGCGCATCGCGTCAATTCATGGCGCAAGGCGGGGGGCAGACAGGTACTGTCCGTCCGCAGACTCACAACTGGAGTAATCCCATGAAACGTTTCCTTCTGACCCTTCCCCTGCTGGCCCTCCCGATCGCAGCCTGCACGCCTGCCGAGCAGAATGCGGCTCTGGGTGCCGTCGGCGGTGCTGCCGTAGGTGCTGCGGTGTCGTCGGGTGACGACCGCGAAAAGGGCGCCATCGTCGGTGCCGTGGTCGGCGTTGCCGCCTCGCAGCTGCTTGGGCCCGTCCCGCAGCGCACCGGCAAGTGCTACTACCGCGACCAGTACGGCAACCGCTTCATCGCGGACTGCCGCTAAGACCTTCGCCCCGGCCCCATCGCGGGCCGGGGCAGACCCCTTTCGGACGGGGGGTGAAGCGGCTAGAAGAGCGGGCAATCCGCATTCAGGCCGCCTATGTCCGAGCTTTCCCCCGGCATCGAACTGACCTCCGCTGGCGCAAGTCTGGGCGGTCGCAAGGTGCTGGACGGCCTGACGCTCCGGTTGACCGAGGCGCGGATCGGGGTGCTGGGGCGGAACGGGTCCGGCAAGACCACGCTTCTGCGCCTGATCGCGGGGCTGATTGCTCCGGATGCCGGGACGGTTCGGGTGGACGGGATCGATCCCTTCACCGACCGGAAGGCCGCTTTGGCGGCGCTGGGTATCCTGTTCCAGAATCCCGACCATCAGATCCTGTTTCCGACGGTCGAAGAAGAACTGGCCTTTGGCCTTCGGCAGCAAGGTCGGACGGCTGTCGAGGCTGCGGATATGGTTGCGGACCTGCTTCGCGCCGAAGGGCGCGCGCATTGGGCGAAGGCTCCGGTCACCAACCTGAGCCAGGGGCAGCGGCATTACCTTTGCCTTCTGTCGGTCCTCTTGATGCAGCCGCGCACGATCCTGCTGGATGAACCATTGGCCGGCCTGGACCTGCCGACGCAGGCGCGGCTGGCCCGGCGTTTTGCTGCCCTGCCGCAGCGGCTGGTGACGATCACGCATGACCCCGCTGTACTGGCGGAGGCTGACCGCGTGCTGTGGCTGGAGGCGGGCCGCGTGGTCGCCGATGGCCCCCCGGTTGAGGTGCTGCCCGCCTTTACCGCCGAGATGGCCAGGATCGGAGCGCGCGATGCTGACGCTGACCTCGCCGGTTGAGACCTGGGCGCATCGGCTGCCTGCCGGGGGAAAGCTGGCCGCGCTGGCCGTCGTGACAACGGCGCTTTTCCTGGTGGGTTCGCCCTGGCTGCTGGCCGGGGCGTTTGCCGGGACCGCCTTCCTGTATCTGACCGGGGGTGTCGCGTTCTCGCAGGCCGGATTGCGCCAGCTTTGGCCGCTTTGGCCCTTTGTGCTGATCGTCGGGCTTTGGCATCTGTGGGCCGCAGAGGTTGTGCAGGGTGCTGCGATCCTGCTTCGGATGGTGTCCGCCGTGGCCTTGGCGAATTTCGTGACGATGACCACGCGGCTGTCGGACATGCTGGCGGTGTTCGAGCGGCTGGCGCGGCCCCTGTCGCCGATCCTGCCACCGCGGCGGCTGGCGCTGGCCTTTGCCTTGGTGATCCGGTTCATCCCCGTCATGCTGGACCGGATGGGCCTGATCCGGCAATCCTGGACCGCGCGGTCGCCCCGCGCGCCGCGCTGGCGGGTGATGGTTCCAGCGACGCTGGCGGCTTTGGACGATGCAGATCGGGTGGCCGAAGCCTTGCGGGCGCGGGGCGGTGCAGGTTAAAGGGCGGGACCTTCGGAGGACCGCATGGAACGCAACCTGACTCACATCGCCCTTTTTGCAGCGCTGATTGCCGTGCTGGGACTGGTGCCGAAGCTTGACCTTGCGGCGGGGGTTCCGATCACGGCGCAGTCTCTGGGCATCATGCTGTGCGGCACGGTGCTTGGAGCCAGGCGCGGTGCCTTGGCGGTGCTTCTGTTCCTGGCGCTGGTCGCGGCCGGCCTGCCGCTCCTGTCGGGCGGGCGCGGCGGGATCGGGGTCTTTGCCGGGCCGTCCGTCGGCTTCCTGGTCGGCTTTCCGGTCGCCGCCTTCGTCGCGGGCTGGGTGATGGAGCGGACCACGCTTTCCCCTGCCGTGGCGGCCACCGCAGCCTCGGTCATCGGCGGGATCGGGGTGCTTTATGTCTTCGGGATCGTGGGCATGGCGCTGGTCCTTGGCAAGACGCTGTCCGAGGCGGCCTTCCTGTCCTTTGCCTTCCTGCCGGGCGATGCGGTCAAGGCGGTCATCGCGGGTCTCGTGACGCAAAGCCTGGCGCGGATGCGTCCCGCCTCGCTTTTGTCACGCGCCTGAGGCTTCGACGAGAAGCGCCGTCCCGATCCCGCCTGCCGCCGCGATGGCCGCGAGGCCCCGGCCCTGTTGCAGGCCGTGGAAGAGCCGCACCGCAAGGATTGCGCCCGACGCGCCGATGGGGTGGCCCCGGGCCAGCCCGCCCCCGCCTGGATTGACGATCTGCGGGTCAAGGCCTGCGCTGTCGATAACGGCAAGGGCCTGGACCGCGTAGGCCTCCATGATCTCGGCCTGAGCCAGCGGTTCACCGCCCCAGATGCGCCGGATGGCGGCGACGGGGGCCAGTCCGGGCTCTTCGGGGTTGCCTCCCACGGATGCGCCGCCAAGGAGCGCGAGGCCCCTGCCCTGCGCGATCCGGTCCGAGACGACGAGGCAGACTGCGGCGGCGTCGGCCGCGACGGCGGCGGTCGCGGCGGTGATGCTGCCGGTCAGGACGGGGGCCTTTGCGAAGAGCCGTGGTGTCAGGACGCGCGGGAAGGTGTCGCGGGCGATGCCGTTCAGGGAGAGGATCTCAGCGGACTGGTCAGCCGCAAGCGCATTGGCGTGGCTTCGGATGGCCCAGCTTTCCTGGCGGTCGCGGGACATGTTCAGACGCCGGGCAAGCGCCTCGGCGGCCTGGGTCATGTCGGGGTCACGGTCCGGCCAAGGGGTGAAGGGGGCCTGGTCGTACGGCGTCGGCGTCCCGCCGTCCGGGTCGGTTCTGAGACGCAGGGGACGGCGGGAGTAGCTTTCGACGCCCCCCGCCAGGATGACCTCGGCGGCACCGGAGTCGATCAGGGCCCTGGCGAGGAGGATGGCATCAAGGCCGCCCGCACATTGCCGGTCGATGGTCAGGCCCGCGACCCGGTCGGGAAGGCCTGCGGCAAGGGCCGCGCGGCGCGCCGGGTTGCCGCCCGCGCCGAGGGCGTTGGACAGGATGACCTCATCGACCCGGGCGGCATCGATCCCGGCATCGGCGAGGCAGGCTTGCAGGACCGGGGCGGCGAGGTCCTCCAGCGAAAGCCGCGCGAAAGCCCCGTTGCGCGGGACGACGGCAGTGCGGCGGGCGGCGATCAGACGCGCCATAGCACTTCCTCCAGCGCCTTGAAGTCGGTCTTGCCGGAGGCAAGCATGGGCCAGTCCTGCCGCCAGATCAGGGACTTCGGGGATATGAGCGGGCCGAGTTCCCGGCGCAGGGTGGCCAGGATCGCGGGTTCCTGCATCGGGTCGCCTTGCAGGACGGAGACGAGGGCATGGCCGCGTTTGGCGTCCGGGACGGGCAGGACGGCGGCACGGGTGACGCCGGGAAAGCTGTGCAGGAGCGCTTCGATTTCTTCGGGGAAGACGTTCTGGTCGGCCACCGTTACCATGCGACCCGCGCGGCCTTTGAGGTAGAGGTAGCCGTCCCGCAACTCGCCGATCTCGCCCACGGAAAGCCAGCCGTCGCGCCAGCGGGTAGCGGCGGGAGTTGAATGGAGCGCTGGCGCGCGTTCCTTTTGTCTCGCCTCTGCGCGTGAAGGACGCGCAACCGGCTCGGACGCGCCTCCGGCGGGGATATTTGGGCAAATGTGAAAGGCATAGTCGAGAAAGAGGTAGGGGCTTTTGACCCAGACTTCTCCGGTCGGGTCGAGATGGAGGTCGACGCGGGGATAGGGGCGGCCGACCGAGGCGTCGGGGGTGGTTTCGTCGGCGAGGGTGATGAAGCTGGTCTCGGCGGCACCGTAGAACTCGCGGACCTGGGCGTTGGGCGCGAGGATGGTGAGGGCGGCGCGGAGGGTGGGGTCAAGCTTGGAGCCGCCGACGAGGATCAGGCGGAGGGCGGGGAGCGTGCCGGGTCCGAGGATCAGACGCAGTTGCGCGGGGGTGGCGTAGAGGTGGGTGATCTGGCGCTGTGCCAGGGCGGTGCGTTGCCGGTCGGGACGCAGGTCGCTGAGAAGGTGAACCTGCGCGCCCAGATGCAGGCCCTCGATCGCGCCGTAGAGAGAGAGTGAGTGGATCAGGCGGCCCAAGGTGGCGACCTGTGCGCCGGGGCCGATGCCAAGGCTGGCGTTGACGGCAAAGCTGGCAGTCCAGGAGCCTTGGGTGCGAAGGATGCGGCGCGGCTGGCCGGTGGAGCCGGAGGTGAGGGTTTCCAGGATCGGTTGGCTGTGCGGATTGGGCGATGGCTGGTCGGGCGCGCCGATGCGGAAGGCGGGGTGGCCGATGGCGGCGGCGAGGCCTTGCGGGGTGTCGGGAAAGATGCTGCCCGACGCGGGCGGTTCCCCCAGGTGGGGAGGCGATGGGGGTGGTGGACAGCCGGGCAGAACTTCTGATCCCGCGCTATCGAAGAGCCAGGCCTCGGGGTGCCAGCGGAAGCGGTCGGTCATGCCTTCAGAAGCGAGGCGATCCGGCGCAGCGCGAGGAGGTAGCCCTCGGTCCCGCAGCCCGCGATCACCCCGTCGGCGCGGGCCGAGACGTAGGAGTGGTGCCGGAACGCCTCGCGCTTGTGGATGTTGGAGATGTGGACCTCGATCACCGGGCCATCGTAGGCGTTCAGCGCGTCCAGGATCGCGATGGAGGTGTGGGAATAGGCACCGGGGTTGATGATGATCGCGGCGGAGGTCCCCCGCGCTGCGTGGATCCAGTCGACGAGTTGGCCCTCGTGGTTCGACTGCTGGGCGCGGACGGTCAGCCCAAGCTCTTCGGCGAGGTCGGCAACGCGAGCGACCACGTCGTCCAAAGTCTCGCGACCGTAGATTTCGGGCTGGCGGAGGCCGAGGAGATTGAGGTTCGGGCCGTTGAGAAGGGTGACAAGCTTCGGCATGTGATCGTCCGCACTAAGGGTCGCGCGAGATTAGCCGATATGCCCCCCCCAGCAACTGACAAAACGGGCAGCAACGGGCAAAAAGGTGGCGGCTTTCCGGGGCACTGTGGGGACAGGTCGGAAAGCCGCCCAGGGAGACGACGGTTGCCCCTGAGGGGCGGATGTCAGGCGACTTTTTCCAGCACCACCTGCGGCTGGATGCCAAGCGCGCGGACGACCTCGCGGGTCAGGTGCGGGCGGTTCAGGGTGTAGAAGTGCAGGTCTTCAACGCCGCCCTGGATCAGTTTGTCGCAAAGCTGGGTCGCATGGGTGAGGGCCAGCAGCTCCTCGCGCCCGTCGCGGGCGGCGGTGGCGAAGGCTTCGTCCAGCTTCTGCGGAACGCTGGTCCCGCAGCGGCGGGCAAATTTCTTGGCACCTTCCCACGAGGTGATCGGCAGGATGCCGGGGATGATCGGGGCGGTGATCCCGGCCTTGGTGCAGGCATCGCGGAAGCGGAAGAAGGTGTCGGCGTCGAAGAAGAACTGGGTGATCGCGCTGGAGGCCCCGGCGTCGATCTTGCGCTTGAGCCAGGTCACGTCAGAGGTCTTGTCGGCGGCATCGGGATGCGGCTCAGGGTAGGCGCCGACACGGATCTTGAACTTGCCGGTGCGGGCCAGCTTTTCCACCAATTCCACCGAGTTGGCAAAGCCCAAGGGGTGCGGGACAAAGCGTTGCGCGCCCTTCGGTGCATCACCGCGCAGGGCGACGATCTCGGTCACGCCGGCAGCGGCATAGGCCTCGGCGATGGCCAGCGTCTCGGTCCGGGTGGCATCGACGCAGGTGAGGTGCGCGGCAACGGGCAGGCCGTAGTTGCGGTGGATGGTCGAGACCGCCTCATGAGTCAGGGTGCGGGTGGTGCCGCCCGCGCCATAGGTGACCGAGACGAAGGAGGGCTGCATCGGGGCCAGCGCCTGCACCGTTTCCCACAGCCGGAACGAGGCGTCCAGCGACTGCGGCGGGAAGAATTCAAAGCTGATGCGGGGCGCGTTGGTCATTGGTGGTCTCCTTCAATGACCCTCTTGTCGCAGATCGCATCATGTGAGACCAATTCATAATTCTCACCATCTTCATGAGGCTGGTTCATGTACATCGAGTTGCGTCACCTGCGAACGATCCGGGCCATCCAGCAGGCCGGGGGCCTCGCGCGGGCGGCGGATGTGCTGAACATGACGCAATCCGCCTTGTCGCATCAGGTGGCGGGGCTGGAAGCGCAGGCCGGGATGGAGCTGTTCGTGCGTCGGTCGAAACCGATGCGCCTGTCGGCGGCTGGGGTCAGGATGCTGCGAGCGGCCGAGCGCATCCTGCCCGAGATCGACGCGATGGAGGAGGAGTTCCGCAGCTTGCGGGCCGGGCGGACGGGACGGCTGCACATCGCCATCGAGTGCCACGCCTGTTTCGACTGGCTTTTCCCGGTGCTGGAGATGTTCCGCCACGCCTGGCCCGAGATCGACGTGGATATCCGCGCGGGGCTGGCGTTCGAGGCCCTGCCGGCGCTGAACCGCGAGGATGTGGACCTGGTGATCAGTTCAGATCGGGAGCCACCGCCGGGAATCGTGTTCAACCCCCTGTTCGACTATCACCCGACGTTCGTGGGGTCCGCGCAGAACCCCTTGGCCGCGAAGGAATTCATCACCGCCGAGGACTTCCGCGACCAGTTGCTGATCACCTACCCGGTCAGCCGGGACAAGCTGGACGTGTTCACCGAACTCCTGACGCCGGCGAAAGTGGAGCCCCGGGCGCAACGGACAGCCGAGTTGACGGCGGTGATCCTGATGCTGGTCGGATCGAACCGGGGGGTCGCGGTGCTGCCGGACTGGGTGATGCGCGAGGTGAAGACGAACGCCGATTACATCACGCGGCCCTTGGGGCCGGAGGTGGTGACCAAGCGGATGTATGCGGCGACGCGGGAAGAGGATGCGGCCAAACCCTACATGGCGCATTTCCTGCGGCTGGCGCGGTCCGAGCCGGTGAAACTGCAGCGCGGGTGACGCCTCCTCGTGCGACTTCGTCTTCTCGTCGGTGGGCCCTGCGAGGAGTGACGACGTCGAAGGCGGGCGTCAGGCGCGGATCGTGTCCGCCAACGGCTTGAAAAGCCCATCGTTCGCGGCGATCAGCGCGCCGTCGAGCGGATCGGTGCCTTCGCGCAGGCCCTCGACCAGGCCGCCGGCTTCCTTGACCAGAAGCACCCCCGCCGCAATGTCCCAGACCGACAGCTCACGTTCCCAATAGCCGTCGAAGCGGCCAGCGGCGACGTAGGCGAGGTCCAGCGAGGCCGCACCCCAGCGGCGCACGCCGGCGCAGGCGGGCATCAGGCGCCCGAGGTCCTTCAGCGTGGCGGGCAGCGTGGATTTGGCACCGAAGGGCACGCCCGTCGCGAACACCGCCTCGTGCATCGCCCGGCGACCGGACACCCGCAGGCGGCGGTTGTCGTTCAGCCAGCAGCCGGCGCCCTTTTCGGCCCAGAACATCTCGTCCTTGGCGGGGTCGTAGACGACGGCGGAGACGATCTCGCCCTTGTGCTCCAGCGCGATCGACACGGCCCAATGCGGCATCCCGTGCAGGAAGTTCGTGGTCCCGTCGAGAGGATCGACGATCCAGCGGCGGGTCGGGTCGGCGCCGGCGGTCATGCCCGTCTCTTCCCCGATCCAGCCATAGGTCGGGCGGCCGGCAAGGAGTTCCTCCTTGATCATCCGCTCGGCCTCGCGGTCGGCCTTGGTGACAAAATCCCCCGGACCCTTGGTCGAGACCTGAAGGTTTTCAACCTCGCGGAAGTCCTTGACCAGCGAGCGCCCCGCCTTGCGGGCGGCCTTGATCATCAGGTTCAGGTTGGCACTGCCTTGCATGGGCTTCACTCCGGTCGGTTCACGGCGGTCGGGATCTGTCAGGCGTTCGGGGAAACGGGTCTGAAGAAGTCGGGCGGGCATACACGCGGGACGCCGCGAAGTGAAGTGCCGGCATGGGCTTCGCCGGCGTGATCCTACGCTTTGATTTGCTTTGCCGCCGGAACCGGGCATTCTGGGACGGCATTGGAGCTGAGGGGAGGCCAGATGATCCTTGATTGGCTACTGACCGCGCCGGGCGCCACGGTGATCGGGGGCGGGCTTGTCGGTCTTTCCGCAGCACTTCTCTTGGTGCTGACCGGGCGCGCAATGAATCTGTCCGACATGCTGGGCAGCCTTCTGGGCGGAAACGAGGGTCTGGCGGCGGCCAGCATCGCGTTTCTGGCCGGGATGGTTCTGGCGCCGACGATCTGGCAGATCTGGGTGCCTCTGCCGGACGCCGGCGGCGCAACCAATGTACCGCTTGTTCTGGTGGCCGGGCTGCTTGCCGGCTTTGGCGCGCGTCTTGGCAGCACCGGCATCAGCGGGCAGGCGATCCTTGGGCTCGCGCGGCTGTCGAAGCGGGCGCTGGTTGCCGTGGTTTGCCTCCTTCTGGGCGGGCTCGTTGGTGTGATGGCGTCCGGCTGGGTCCGCAGCGGCACGGTGGCGCCATGATCCGGCTTGCGGCACTGGCCTGCGGGCTGCTTTGCGGAGGCGGCCTCATCCTCTCGGGTCTGGCCGACCCCGCGCGGGTGCAGGCCTTTCTGCGCCCCGGTCCGGACTGGGACCCGAGCTTTGGCCTGGCACTTCTTGCGGCGATTGCCGTTGCCTTCATCGGGGTGCGCCTGCACCGGCGGCTTGGGCAGCCCCTCCTCCCCGGCCCGTCGGTTCCCGCTGAAGCCGAAGGTCTTGACGCAAGGCTTGTCGCGGGAAGCCTGATCTTCGGGCTGGGTTGGGGGCTTTCGGGCTTTTCGCCGGGGACGGCGCTGGTCGCTGGCGGGCAGTTCCTTGGCGATGGCGCGCTGTTCGCGACGGCGGCCCTGGTCGGGATGCTGGTGCATGATCTTGCGACGGCGCGCGGCCGCGCGTCGATGAAGAACCTGCGCTCCCGCGGCTAGCGGTTGCTTTCCGCGACGCAAAGGGCCGCCTGCCCGCGTCCCTACTGGACGATCACGACGCGCATGTTGTCCATCCCTTCGGCCTTCACCATCTCGAAGAGGATCTTCGCGTTGTCCGGGTGCAGTCGCACACAGCCGTTCGAGGCAGGGTTGCCCAGACGCTTGATCTGGTCGGTGCCGTGGATGGCATAGTTGCCGTCATAGAAGATCGCGAAGGGCATCGGTGCGTTGTTGTAGCGGCGCGAGCGATGGTTCTTCGACAGGAACTCGGGCGCGTAGGTGCCGGCGGGCGTGATCTTGCCCGGCTTGGCGGTCGAGACCGGCCAGGTGAACAGGAGCCGCCCCTCGTGGTAGACCTTCATCAGTTGCGACGTGATCGAGACATGGGCCACGACCCTTTCGGCCTGGGCGGCCCCGGGTAGAAGCGACAGGGTGAAGAGAAGCGCGGCAAAATGGCGGCGCATGGAAACCTCCGAATACACAAGATCAATGCCCCGGCAAGAATTCCCGGACTACTGCATCAGTCAACGGAAAACCGGCGAAAATCAGGTCGGGATTCCCGCATCTGTGGCGCTTTGCGGTCAACCGTTGGACAACGGCGCCGAAAGGCGTCCGATCATCGGCCCGTGAAGCTCGCGCAGAAGCTTGCGGCGGAGCGCATCGGGATAATCTTCCTGGCGTGGTGCAAGCTCGACAAAGGCGCCCGGGCCGCGGATCACCTCGCCCGCGTAATAGTCCAGGATGTCGGTTTCATGCTCGCCCACGGCCAGTCCGTTGACGGTGATCCCGGTGAAATCCTCACGCTCGTAGGTGCGGGCGACAGAGATGCCGTCGTTGCTGCGCCCGTCTCCGGCCACGTCGATCACCCGGCGCTCGCAGTCGGGGGCGTCGGACATCAGGTCAAGACCATAGCTGAGCGCGTCGCCCAACGCGGTGGCCAAGGGAGCGGCCGGGCGCGGGGTGCGGCGGACCTCCCAGATCGCGGCGTCCAGCGCCTCGGGGTTGTCCAGGATCACCCAAGGCTGGATCAGGTCCTGATAGCCGCGTCCCGACCAGTAGTAGATCGCCAGTGCCACATTGCCCTCGGGTCCGAAGATCGCGGCGCGGACGTCCTTGTCGGACAGGGCCCCGGCAAGGCCTTCGGTCTGGATCACATAGTCCTGCGAATCGATCGACCGCGAGACATCCACCGCCAGCGCCAGCGCCAGACGGCAGTCCGCATGGGCGGGCTGAACAAGGCAGGCGGCAAACAGGATCGGGCGAAGCATCGCGGAAGCCTCCCGCCCCTGATCCTACGCGCGGGCGGCTGATCCGCAAAGCGTCTCAGCGGCGACGGCGGACCAGGGGGACGTTGGAGCGGGCGGCTTCGAACTGGGTTTCCGGATGCGGCGGATGGCCATCAGTCCGCTGCCAGAACTCCTGCGCCCCCCGGCGCAGCCACACCGGAAGCGTCAGCGCCAGGCCCGCGACAAAGCCGCCGACATGCGCCCAGTAGGCCACGCCGCCAAGGTCGCCGGGGGTCGAGACACCCGAGAAGATCTGGATCGCCAGCCAGATGCTCAGGACGATCCAGGCGGGGATGGCGAAGATCCGGAAGAAGATGATGAAGATGAACAGAACGTCGACCTTGGCCTTGGGGAAGAGCAGGAGGTAGCCCCCCATCACCCCCGCGATGGCGCCGGAGGCCCCGACCATCGGTACGACCGACCCCGGATCGGGCAGCGCCTGCGCGAGGCCCGCGGCAATGCCGCAGGCGAGGTAGAAGAGAAGGAAGCCGAAGTGCCCCATCTCCTCTTCCAGATTGTCGCCATAGATCCACAGGAACAGCATGTTGCCCGCCAGATGCAGCCAGCCGCCGTGCAGGAACATCGAGGTCAGGATCGTCTCCAGCCCGTCGCCGGACAGGAAGCGGGCGGGGATCAGGCCCCAGGTCCAGAAGAACTCGCCCAGCTGGTATTCGTCCAGCGACAGGAAATAGCCCAGGAAAACCAGGATGTTGATCGCGATCAGCGCGAAAGTGACAAAGGGGGTCTGGCCCGAGGGGTTGTGGTCGCGGATCGGAAACATGCGCGGAGCCTTCCCGATAGGCCGGGCTCCGTCAAGGCGTAGCTGCGGCTTGTGACGTGGCGCATGTCGTCTTGGGCGATGATGGCCGCACAATCAGGCGGGCACAGGGAGAATAAACGGGCGCTGCGAAGCGTCCCACCACCGCACCTGAGGGCGGGCAACCCAGTGGGATGAGAAACACCGTGTTCAAGATTGCAACTTTCGGCAAGTCTGCAACCTGCTGCGCGGCCGCTGAATGCTCGGCTGACCTACGCCAACGGCGGTGCGGATTGCACGCTGTACGCCCTGGCGCGCTGCCAGGGCGGTCATTCGGCGCCGTCAGCCTTCGGCTACCTCAGCCAGAAGCTGGGCATTGCCGCCTGAGGCCGTGGTATCGATGCAGAGATGGCGCTCCAGCTGCGCATGGCCCGCGTCCGGTACGGCGATCAGCGGCAGGATCGGACCTTGCCGCTGGGCGAGGGCCCGGGCGTAAGGGCGGCCCGCCTCGGCCTCGCCCCACCAGACCGCGCCGGAGAAACCTTGCAGCGTCTTCAGCGCGTCCGGCGCCAGGCCGGGCGCTTCGACGGCATGACCACCCAGCTTGCGCAGCGCCTCGGCCTGCGCCAGTGCCGTGGCCCGGCTGGGGCCGAGGCACAGGATCGGCAGTCGAGGGGTCATGGACAGACGGTTCGATTCGCCAGTGGGCCCAGGCATGTCCTGGACCTGCGGGGCGGTGGCGGGCCAGGGCGCGGACAGGGCTTTTGCGGCAGCGTCAGGGGCCGTGGTGGCATCGTCCGCGCCAGCCGCTGGCGTCGGTGCTTTGGTGAACCGCGTCAGGTAATGCGGGCCGCCCGCCTTGGGTCCGGTGCCTGACAGCCCCTCGCCGCCGAAGGGCTGGCTTCCCACCACCGCGCCGATCTGGTTGCGGTTGACGTAGGTATTGCCGACCTGCATCCCGTCGACGATGTGCTGCACCCGGTCGTCGATGCGGGAGTGCAGGCCGAAGGTCAGCCCGTAGCCGGTGGCATTGATGGCCGCGATGACGCGGTCGATCTCGGAGGCCTTGAAGGTGGCGATGTGCAGGACGGGACCGAAGATTTCCTTCGGCATGTCCTGGATGCCTTTGACCTTCAGAACCGTGGGCGCGATGAAGGTCCCCTGCCCCGGCGCCAAAAGTTCCTTCAGGACCCGCCCCTCGGCCCGCGCGGCGTCGACATAGGCGCGGATGCCCGCCTGCGCCTCGGCGTCGATCACCGGGCCGATGTCGGTTGCAAGGTGCCAGGGATCGCCGAGGCTCAGGTCCTCAATCGCGCCGAACAGCATTTCACTGACGGTGTGGGCCACGTCCTCTTGCACGTAAAGGCAGCGTAGGGCGGAACACCGCTGGCCGGCTGACTGGAAGCTGGAGGCGATGATGTCGCGCACGGCCTGTTCCGGCAGCGCGGTGGAGTCGACCAGCATGGCATTGAGCCCACCGGTTTCCGCGATCAGCGGCGCGGTGGGGTAGAGGTGGTCGGCCATGCTGCGTCGGATCGCCTGCGCCGTCTCGGTCGAGCCGGTGAAGGCCACGCCGCTCACGCGGGGGTCGCGGGTCAGTGCTGCACCCACCGTGCCGTCGCCGGGCAAAAGTTGGAGCGCGGTCGCGGGCACTCCGGCGGCGAGCAGGTGGTCGACGGCGAGGGTGGCGATGAGCGGCGTCTGCTCGGCGGGTTTGGCAAGGACCGCGTTTCCGGCAGCCAGCGCCGCGCCGATCTGGCCGCAGAAGATGGCGAGCGGGAAGTTCCAGGGGCTGATGCAGGCGAAGACGCCGCGCGCGGGGTGGGGCTGGGCGATCTGGCTGGCGTAGTAGCGCAGGAAATCCACCGCCTCGCGCAGTTCGGCGACGGCGTCGGCGAGGGTTTTGCCCGCCTCGCGCGACAAGAGCGCGAAGATGCGTCCGAAGTCCTGTTCCATCCGGTCGGCGGCGCGGTTCAGCACGGTTGCGCGTTCCGGGGGGGCGGCGGCCCAAGGCTCTGCCAGACGCAGGGCGGTGTCCACGTCCGGCAGGCCCGCCGTCATGACATGGCCGACCAGCGCGCCCGTCGCGGGGTTCAGGACCGCAAGTTGCTGGCCGCCGACGACCCGTCCCGCAAGGCGCGGGGCGGCGTCGATGCGCGCCTCTGCATGGGGCGCGCGGGCGGTTTCGATGGCTTGCAGATCGGCGGTGTCGGTCAGGTCCCAGCCTTGGGAGTTCTTGCGTCCTGCAAAGAGGTTGGGACCCGTCTTCAGCGCCGGGCTGGGGATGGCCTGCAAGGCCTCCACGGTCGTCAGGGGGCAGGCGGCGACGGCTTCGGGGGCCACGTCCTCATCGACGATCTGATTGACGAAGCTGGAGTTGGCCCCGTTCTCCAGCAGTCGGCGGACGAGGTAGGCCAGAAGGTCGCGGTGCGCGCCGACGGGGGCGTAGATCCGGCAGCGGGTGGCGTTGTCCGTCAGGACGATGTCGTGCAGCCGTTCGCCCATGCCATGCAGGCGCTGGAATTCGTAGTCCATCGCGGTCAGCCCCTGCGCCTTGGCGATGTGCAGGATCGCCGCGACGGTATGGGCGTTGTGGGTGGCGAACTGCGGGTAGATGCGGTCGGTCCGCGACAGCAGCTTGCGGGCGTTGGCGATGTAGCTTGCGTCCGTGGACTGCTTGCGGGTGAAGACGGGAAAGCTTTCCAGCCCCATGACCTGCGCCCGCTTCACCTCGGCGTCCCAATAGGCGCCCTTGACGAGGCGCACCATGATCTTGCGGTCAAGCCTTGTTGCCAGCGCGTGCAGCCAGTCGATCACGGCCCCGGCCCGGCGACCGTAAGCCTGGACGACGACTCCGAACCCCTCCCACCCCTTCAGCGCGGGGTCCGAGAGCGTGGCTTCGATCACCTCCAGCGACAGGGCAAGGCGGTCGGCTTCCTCGGCGTCGATGTTGAAACCCAGGCCCGCGGCCTTGGCGAGCGACGCCAGCGCGCGGACACGGGGGACCAGTTCCTCCATGACCCTTTCGCGCTTGGCGACCTCATAACGGGGGTGGAGGGCCGAGAGCTTCACCGAGATGCCGGGATTGGTGCGGATGTCGTTGCCCTTGGCGGCGCGCGCAATGGCGGTGATCGCGCGGGAATAGGACAGGTGGTAACGCCGCGCGTCGCCTTCCGTTCGCGCGGCCTCGCCCAGCATGTCGTAGCTGTAGGTATAGCCCTTGGCCTCCAGCTCTTCCGCGCGGTCCATCGCCTTGTCGATCGTCTCGCCCAAGACGAAGTTGCGGCCCATTTCCTTCATCGCGCGGGAGACGGCGGTGCGGATCACCGGTTCGCCCAGCCGCTTGACGGCGGCGCGGAGGTGGCGGGTGATGCCGCCTTCGGCGTCGTCCAGCACCTTGCCGGTCAGCATCAGTGCCCAGGTGGAGGCATTGACCAGCGACGAGGCCGACTTGCCCAGATGCCGGCCCCAGTTGGAGGGGGCGATCTTGTCCTCGATCAGGGCGTCCATCGTCTCGGCGTCGGGGACCCGCAGCAGTGCCTCGGCCAGGCACATCAGGGCGATGCCCTCGTCAGTGGAAAGGCCGTATTCCGCGAGAAAGACTTCCATCAATCCCGGCTTCGCGCTGGCCCGAATGCGCCGCACCAGATCGGCGCCCTCGGCCACGATGGCGGCGCGGGCGGGGGCGTCCAGCGCCGCCTCGGCCACCAGGCGCTGCACCAATGCCGTCTCGTCCGTCAGGGCGCCCGTGGTGATGACGGACCAGGCAGAGGGGGAGGTCTGGGTTTTCATGGCAGGCACCTTTCTTTCCGCCCAGCATAACCCGAAATTCGCAGGCTGTTTTCCTGAAGATCATGTGTTATGCGGGCAGGAGTTGGGGAAAACCAAGGAAAAACCATGCCGAACGACCGCGCCGATCTGGACCGTTTCGACCTGGCTATCCTGCGGGTCCTGCAGACCGAAGGCCGCATTGCTGCTGTAGAACTGGCGCGCCGGATCGGATTGTCAAAGTCACCGACCCAGGCCCGGATGAAACGGCTGGAGGAAGCGGGCATCATCACCGGCTACCGCGCGATCCTGGACCCGATCAAGATGGGCCAGTCGCATGTGGCCTTCGTCGAGGTGCGGCTCTCTGACACGCGCGAGGCCGCGCTGACGGCGTTCAACAAGGCCGTGCTGGTGGTGCCCGAGGTCGAGCAGTGCCACATGATGGCTTCCAGCTTCGACTACCTTCTGAAGGTGCGCACCGCCGACATCCAGAGCTACCGCCGGGTCCTGGGCGAGGTGATCAGCGCCCTGCCCCATGTCGCCAGCACCTCGACCTACGTCGCGATGGAGGCGGTGAAGGAGGTCTTCTGACCGGCGGTGGGCGGATCGCCCACCCTACGCAACTTACCCGCCGAACCTGCGTAGCTTCCGGAGACAAAGGGAGGCGAAGATGGACCTTGCGGGACGTATCCTGCTGGCGGCGCTGTTTCTGGCGGGCGCTGTGCAAAAGGCGCTGGCACCGGCTGCCGCGCAAGGCTTGCTGGCCGGGTACGCGGCGCCGGGCTGGCTGGTCTGGCCCGCCCTTATGCTGAACCTGGACCTGGCCCTGGGACTGATCTGGCCGCCCACCGTGCGGCGCGCGGCGCTGGTCGCGGCGGGTTACTGCGCGCTGACCAGCCTGTTCCACTTTCTGCCGCAGGATGGCTGGCAGATGTCGATCTTCGTGAAGAACTGGGCGCTGGCGGGCGGCTTTCTGGTGCTGGCCGCCGCGCGAAAGGCCTAGTCCTTTTCCTTGCCCGGCGAGATCGTCACCTTGGAGGCGCTCGACGCCACCTTGATCGGGGCCTTTGCAGCCTCTTTCTTCGGCTTCTTCACTTCCTTGCGCTTGTTCATGCCCTTGGCCATGTTGTCCCTTTCCTGGCCGCCCCTCATGGGCGCAAACCGATCCTAGACCTGCCGCATCGGCTTTGCACGGGGTATCGTCTTTGGCCCGAGTCACAGGCTTGTCAGACGCAGGCCGATGGCGGCACACTTCGGCCACTGAAGGGAGTCGCAGATGAGCCTTGACCGCGCCGAGATCGCCGCCGCCACCGAGCCCTTGAGCCGCGCCCGGTCGATGCCGGCGGGGTTTTACACTGACCCGGCGATCTTCAAGGCCGAACGTGAGCGGGTATTCCTGAAACACTGGTTCTTCCTGTGCCGGGCCGAGGAGCTTTCCCAGCCGGGTGACTACCGCGCCTTCGACAGCCCCGGCGGGCCAATCGTGCTGATCCGGGGGAACGACGGCCAGATGCGCTGCTTTGCCAACTACTGCCGCCACCGGGGGTCGCTCCTGCTGGAAGGGTCCGGCAACGTCGGGGGCCGCATCACCTGCCCCTACCACGCCTGGAGCTACCTGAACGACGGACGCCTGTACGGCTGCCCGGACATGAAGGACGCCGAGGGGTTCGACAAGGTCGAGAACGGGCTGGTGGCGCTGGACCTGGACCAGTGGGAGGGCTTTGTCTTCGCCCGCTTCACCCGAGAGGGGCCGTCGTTGCGTGAACATCTGGGCGACTTTCCGGACCGGATGGCCAGCCACAAGCTGGGCCAGATGCGGTGCACCTGGCGGGTCACGCTGGACGTCGCCTGCAACTGGAAACTGATCCTGGAGAACGCGGTCGAGACCTATCACACCGGGATCGTCCACAAGAACACGGTCGGCGCGCAACAGTCCCGCTCGCCGAAGACTGAAGGCGACTGGATTGCCATTCAGGTGATCTCGGGCCGGTCGATCGCGACGCTGTCCGACGAGGTGCCGCCCTTCGATCCAATCCCCGGCCTGGATGAGGATGCGCGCCAGGGCACCTACTTCACCGTGGTCTTCCCCACCGTGCAGTTCGCCGTCGCGCAGGATTGCCTGTGGTGGCTGAACACCCGCCCGGTCAGCGAGAACCGCACGCTTCTGGAGGTCGGCGGCTGTTTCCCCGAAAGCCGCTTGGCGCACCCCGACTTCGAAACCCGCGCCGCGCCCTATTACGACCGCTGGGAGCGGGTGGCTAAGGAAGACGTCGGCATCCTGGAAAAGCAGCAGCGCGCCTTGGGCTCGGCCCTTTACAAGCCCGGCCCGCTGTCCTGGCGGGACGACATGGTGCAGGCGATGGGCGTCTGGGTGGTGGACAAGCTGGGGCTGTGACTGGCGCTCCTCGTGCGCCTGCGGCTTCTCCTCGCGGGGCGCACCGACGACAAGTCGACGTCGAACGAGAAGGTTACCCTTGCGGCGTCATCGCCTTGCGCTGCTTGGCGCGTTCGATGCCCAGCTTGTGTTCGCGCCAGATGATCAGGATACCTGCCGTCACGATCAGCGCAGCCCCGCCAAGCATCGTCCAGCTTGGGATCTCGGCGAAGACGAAGTAGCCGATGGCCAGCGCAAAGATCATCGACGCATAATCGAAAGGCGCGACCAGCGACGCATCCGCCTCGCGGTAGCTGGAGGTCAGGAGGATCTGCCCGACCCCGCCCAGGAGGCCGGCAAGGACCAGAAGCGCCGTCTCGAGCGGCGTCGGCCACACCCAGCCGAACGGCAGGGTGATCAGCGACAGGGCCGTCGCGGTCAGCGAAAAGTAGAAGACGATGGCGGCGGTGCTTTCCGAGTGCACCAGCTTGCGGACGAACACCTGAGCCAGCGCCGTGAAAACTGCACTTCCAAGCACCAGCATCGCCCCGAAAGCCTCGGTCATGCTGGCGCTGCCGGGTCCGATCGACAGACGCGGCAAGAGCACGATCAGGACGCCGACCATGCCCAACGCGACGCAGGAGATGCGGAAGAGCCGCACCTCCTCACCCAGGAACATCGCGGCGAAGATGACGGTCAGCAGAGGGGCCGCATAGCCGATGGCGGTGACTTCGGGCAGCGGCAGGTAGCCAAGCCCGGCAAAGCCCAGACCCATCGAGATGGTCCCCACCACACCCCGCCACAGGTGGCCGACGGGGTTCGCCGTCCGCAGGCCGGTGGTCAGCTCGCGCCGCCATGCCAGCCAGATCATGATGACCGGAATGGCGAAGGCCGACCGGAAGAACACCGCCTGCCCTGCCGGAACATGCGCGGAGGTCGCCTTGATCAGCGAAGCCATGCCGATGAACACGAGAACCGAACAGAGCTTGAAGGTGATCCCGCGCAGGGGTCGCGTCGGGCGTGGCTCGGCAGCTTGCATCGAAGAGTTCCGCTGGGGTCGGTATGGCTGGACGCCGGGGGCAGTTTCAGGTTCCCTTATCGGAAAGGAGAACGCCATGGCGAAAGCGTCGTTGGAAGGCAGAATTGATCAGGGCCGTGGTCTGGTCCCCGCCGATCTGGTGCTGAAGGGCGGGCGGGTGTTCGACCTGATTACCGGCGATCTGGTGGTAACCGACGTTGCAATCTGTGGCGACACCATCGTGGGGGTGTTCGGCGCATACTCCGGCGTGCGGGAGATCGACGTGTCCGGCCGCGTGCTGGTGCCCGGTTTCATCGACACGCATCTGCACGTGGAATCCTCGCTGGTGACGCCGCACGAGTTTGATCGCTGCGTGACGCCTCGGGGCGTGACGACGGCGATCTGCGATCCGCACGAGATCGCGAATGTCTGCGGGACCAAGGGTATCCGGTTCTTTCTTGAGTCCGCGTCGCAGCTGGTAATGGACCTGCGGGTGCAGCTGTCGTCCTGCGTGCCCTCGACCCATATGGAGACGACGGGCGCGCGTCTGTCGGCCCAAGACCTGATGCCCTTCATGGACCATCCGAAGGTGATCGGGCTTGCCGAGTTCATGAACTATCCCGGTGTCCTGATGAAGGACCCCGACTGCCTGGAGAAGCTGCAAGCCTTCCAGGGGCGGCACATCGACGGCCATGCGCCCCTGCTGCGCGGCAATGACCTCAACGGCTATATCGCGGCGGGAATCCGGACCGAGCACGAGGCGACAAGCTTCGACGAGGGGCTGGAAAAGCTGCGCAAGGGGATGCGGGTGCTGATCCGGGAAGGGTCGGTCTCGAAGGACCTGCACGCGCTGGCGGGGCTGCTGACGGAACGGTTCTCGCCCTACCTTGCCTTCTGTACGGACGACCGGAACCCCCTGGACATCGGCGAGCATGGGCATCTGGACTACATGATCCGGACCGCCCTTCAGTTGGGGGCCACCCCGCTGGCGGTCTACCGAGCGGCGTCGCTGTCGGCGGCGGAGGCATTCGGGCTGAAGGACCGCGGGCTGATCGCACCGGGCAAGCGCGCGGACATCGTGGTGATCGACAGTCTGGAGAGGTGCAACGCCAGCCTGGTGCTGGCGGGTGGGGTGGTGGCGGATGATGCGGCCTTTGCGCGCCGAAGCTTGACCGAGCCGGTGGCGCGGCATTCGGTGAAGTCGGCGAAGATCGAGGCGGCGCAGTTCCGGACCGGCGGCAACCGGGTCGAGACGCCGGTGATCGGCATCCTGCCGGGCAAGATCATCACCGAACACCTGACCTTCGAGATCGCGCCCGAGGATGGGGACAAGCGGCCGGACATTGCCCGTGATCTGGTGAAGATCGCGGTGATCGAGCGGCATGGGGTGAACGGGAACCGGGCGACGGGGTTCGTGAAGGGGTTCGGGTTGGCACGCGGGGCGATCGGCTCGACCGTCTGTCACGATCACCACAACATCGCGGTGGTGGGGGCTGATTACACGGATATGGCACTCGCGGCGAACCGACTGGTGGAGATCGAGGGGGGCTTCGTGGTCGTGGAAGGCGGGCGGGTCCTGGCCGAGCTGCCGCTGCCGGTCGCGGGGCTGATGAGCCTGCTCAGCTTCGAGGAGGTGCGGGAGGAGTTGGTGAAGTTGCGGGCGGCGGCGCGGTCGCTGGGGGTGGTGCTGGAGGAGCCGTTCCTGCAGTTGGCCTTCCTGGCCCTGCCGGTGATCCCGCACCTGAAGATCACCGATATGGGGATGGTGGACGTCGACCGGTTCGAGATCATTCCCTGATCTGTCCAGGCTGGGAGTATCCGGAGACTACGGCGCGCGTTTTCGGCGGCGGGTCCCGACCGGGCAAGTTGGCGCTTTCGGGATCGGTTTCAAAAAGGAGCGCTGGCGCGCAAGCCTGTGTCTCGCCCTTTGCGCGTGAAGGACGCGCAACGGCTCGGAGATGCGCTCCGCGCGGGGATATTTGGGCAAAAGTGAAAGGCTGAGGGACGGACCAGGCGGCGGCCTAGCGCCAGCGCAGGTCCGCCAGAAGCGGAAGGTGGTCGGAGGCTTGCGGGCCGACGCTGCGCGGATGGATCAGGGGCACAAGCTCCAGGTCCAGGGAATGGACGATCCGGTCCAGCGGCAGGAAGGGACGGCGCGACGGGAAGGTCGGGGCGGTGGGCAGGATCGCGAAGGATCCGGCGATGCGCCCGAGGCCCACGCGCTGCGAGCGTTCGTTGAAATCGCCAAGGATCACCGTGGGCCGCACCGGGTGGCGTTGGAGGGCGGCGCGGATCGCATCGAGCTGACGGCGGCGGGCGGCGCGGAAGAGGCCGAGATGGACCGCCACCACCCGCAGCGGTGCCGGCGTGTCGAGATCGACGATCACCGCGCCGCGCGGTTCGTGCCCGGGCAGGTCGAGATGCTCCAACCCGCAGACACGGATGCCGGGCCGGGCCAGAAGCGCATTTCCGTGCCAGCCAAGACTGACGGCATTGCGGCCGATCGGCAGGGGCACGAGACCGGTCAAGGCGCCGATCCGGTCGCGTGGCAGGGCCGAGGGCCGGTCACCCAGCCGGAAATCGGCCTCTTGCAGCGCCACGATGTCGGCCTTCAGCGCGGCGATCCCTGCCAGCACCCGGTCCGCGTCCCGACGCAGGTCGGTGCCAAGACCCTTGCGGATATTCCAGGACGCCACGCGCAGGCTGGGCTTTGAATCAGAGGTCATGGTCCCAATATAGGGGATGGGACCGGGATCGGGAGAGGTGGAATGTCGGCGCCATCGACCATCGTTCTGAACGGCATCCGGCTTTTGCTGGCTGGGGAAGCCCTGGTGGCCATCTGGGGCGGGGTCTGGCCGGCGGTCTTCGTCACTCTGGCCGCACTGGTGCTGACCTTCCTGCCCGGGACGCTTGCCAATCGCGTCGGCCTCAGCCTGCCGCCAAGCTTCCTGGCAGCCATCGCGCTTTTCGTGCTGGCCACGCTGTATCTGGGCGAGATCCAGGATTTCTACGACCGGTTCTGGTGGTGGGACCTGGCGCTGCACTTCGGCTCGGCGATGGGTTTCGGCATCCTGGGGTTCCTTCTGGTCTTCATGCTGTTCCAGGGCGACCGTTATGCTGCCCCGCCCTGGGCGGTGGGGGTCTTGTCCTTCTGCCTGGCAATGACCGTGGGCGTGCTGTGGGAGGTCTTCGAATACGCGATGGACACTCTCTTCGGCTTCAACATGATGAAGTCCGGACTTCCCGACACGATGGGGGATTTCATCGTCAACACCCTGGGAGCGGCTTTGGCAGCGGTGGCCGGGGTGATCTATCTGCTGGACGGGGCGGGTCGCCTGGGCGCGCCGTTCGATCTGTTCATCCAGACCAACCGGACGCGCTTTCGCAAGGTCTTTGCCCGCAAGAAGCGCGGTTAGGCGGGGCACCGAAACACCCCGCCCCGTGGGCTAAAGGCGCTTAGAGCGCGGCCGCGATGGTTTCGGCGATGGGGGTCGTCGGGCGGCCAATCAGGCGCGAGAGCGTGCGGCTGTCGTCGTAAAGTGCGCCCTTCGCAGCCCAGGTTTCGCTATTGGCGAGTGCACCCGCCAGGATCGGCGGCAGGCCAAATCCTTCCAGCGCCGCGGCATAGCCCGCCTCTGGCAGGTTCACATAGGCCACCGGCTTGCCCGTCGCGCTGGCCACCGCCGCAGCCAGATCGGCCCCGCTGTGCGCGGCATCGCCTGCAAGCTCATAAACCTGCCCCGCATGGCCGTCGTCCAGTGCCACCACGGCAATCGCTTCGGCATAGTCCTTGCGGGCCGCCGAGGACACCTGCCCTTCGCCCGCCGCGCCGATCATGGCGCCATGTTCCACAACGGCGCCGAGGGCACCGGTGTAATTCTCGGTGTACCAGCCGTTCCGCAGCACCGTATGGGCGATGCCGCTGTCGATCAGGGCCGCTTCGGTCGGACCATGGTCCAGCGCCAGTTGCATCTGGTTCGCCGCGCCTTTCAGGAGCGAGGTATAGACGATGCGCGTGACGCCTGCCGTCTTTGCGGCCGAAATGACGCGCTTGTGCTGTGCAACGCGGTCGCTGAGATCGTTCGACGAAATGAGGATGAGGGTGCGCACTCCCTTCAACGCGGCGGGATCGGCCGTGGTGTAGTCGAAGGCGCGCGTCTCGACGCTCAGGTCCGCGGCCTTGGCCGGGTCGCGGGCCAGCGCGATGGGGGCAGCACCCCGGGCCTTGAGGGCGGCGATGGCAAGGCGGCCGAGCTGGCCGGTGGCTCCGGTGATGGCGATGGTCATGGGGATGCTCCTTTTGGTTGACACGAGGAGACATACGGGTTTACTTACGAAAAGGAAGTACGCACAAATCTGTTAGTATGCCGAAGGAGCGCACAGCATGATGGACCGGGACGCACAGGTCTTGCTGGACGGATTGAAGCTGGCGAACGTGCTGGCGGCGGAATGCCCGTCGCGCACGATATTGAACCACCTGACGAACCGGTGGGGCACGCTGGTGATGGTGGCCCTGGCGACGGGGTCGCACCGGTTTGCCGAGTTGCGGCGGAAGGTCGGTGGGGTGAGCGAGCGGATGCTGAGCCAGACCCTGAAGGACCTGGAGGCGGACGGGTTCGTGCTGCGGACGGCGCATCAGGTGGTGCCGCCGCATGTGGATTACGAACTGACCCCGCTTGGCCGCGAGGCGGCGGCGCATGTTGTGGCGCTGGTCGGCTGGATCGAGGGCGCCCTGCCGCGAGTCATCGCAGGAAAGATGGCGCTGGCGGCGGAATGAGGGCGGTGGGCGGATCGCCCACCCTAGGCTGTGACGGACCCGGTCTCGCCGGTTTCGGTTGGGGGGCCGAAACGGTCCAGCATCCGCGTGCGGATCTGGTCCCTCGCCTGACGGTAGGCCGCAAGCTTCGCCTCGCGCGTTTCGCCAAGGCCGGTTGGGTCGAGGATCGGCCAGTATTCGACGGCCAGATGGTGGAAGCGGGTCAACTCCAGTGCCATGCGCTGGCTGGCGGGGGAGAGTGCGATGATCAGGTCGAACTGGCTGAGATCATCACCCCAGTCCTTCATCTCTTCGAAGCTGCGCGAGCGGTGGCGGCTGAGTTCGATCCCCAACTCCTGGCAGACCGCGACGGAAAAGCCGTCGACCTCCATGTCGTTCTTCACCCCGGCGGATTGGACATAGGCGCGCTGGCCGTACATCTGCTTCATCAGCCCCTCGGCCATCGGGGAGCGCACGGCGTTGTGGTCGCAACAGAACAGCACCGACTGGGGGAAATCGCTCAAAGCGTCAGCCCCAGTGCAGGACGCAGATCAGGGTGAAGAGCCGGCGCGCGGTGTCGGTGTCGACCTCGGCCTTGCCGCCCAGCCGTTCGCGCAGGATCGACGCACCCTCGTTGTGGATGCCGCGCCGGGCCATGTCGATCGCCTCGATCTGGCTGGGAGGCAGGCGTTTCACCGCATCGAAATAGCTTTCGCAGATCTGGAAGTAGTCCTTCACCACCTGCTTGAACGGCCCGAGCGAAAGGTGGAATTCGGCGGCCTTCTCTCCGCCTTCGGTGGCGATGTCGAAGACCAGCCGACCCTCGCGGATCGCCAGGAGGACGCGGTAGGGGCCTTCGGGCATCTCGCGGTCGGGGCGTCGGGCGGGGATGAAGGAGTTTTCCTCCAGGAGGTCGTAGATCGCGACGCGGCGTTCCTGTTCGATCTCGGGTGTCGGGCGCACAAGGCCCTTCTCGTCGATGTCGATCTGGCAGATGCGGTTCATGTGAGGTCCCCGGGCGTTCCGCCCGTGATGCAATGACGATGCGGGCTGGGTCAAGCGGGGACCGGGGGCAGTTCGGGGGTGTTCAGGCCCTGGAACGGGTCAGCCCAGGCGGGGATTGCGGCCAGCCGGGCGTACCAGGCGTCAAGCGCGGGATAGTCCGACAGCGGCAGCCGCATGATGCCGTTGAAGGGCAGGAAACTCGCCATGCGGAAGTCGGCGTGGCTGGGGGTGGTGCCGGTCAGCCAGTCGCGGGCTTCCAGGTGGCGGTCAAGGATCGGGGCGGCCTCGTGGAAGCGGGCGGTTCCCTCGGCAATCATCGCAAGGTCGCTGGGCCCGATATGATAGCGCCGTTTGGTCCCCAGTTCGAACTGCACCATGTCGCAGGCGCGGACGAAATTCTCTTTTCCCCAACTGATCCAGCGGATCATGTCGGGCTGATCCCGGCCCTGACGCCAGAAGTCCGAGCCGGCAAGCTGCGACAGTCGGCAGGCGATGGCATCGGCTTCCCACAGGGGCGGGGTGTCGTCCTCCACCAGGATGGGGATGCTCTGGGCGGGGTTCAGGGTCAGGAAAAAGGGGGCCTGGTCGGGGTCGAAGGGGGCGGCCCATTCCAGCGTTACCGGCGCGTCAAGATAGCGGGCGACCGCGGCGGCAAGGCGGGGGTTCGGGTTGCGCGAGTAGTAAAGCGTGGGCATGGCGGGCCTTTCGGTTCCGGCTACCCTGCACCTCTCCGTCGCAGTGGTAAAGCAGTCCTGGCCCCGACGTCAGCCGTTCAGACGGTCCAGCCGGGCGCGGACCGACAGGCCATGCGCCTCCAGGCTTTCCGACTTTGCCAACCGTTCCGCGGCAGGGCCGATGGCCTTCAGCGCCTCGGGCGTCATCTTCGCCAGTGTGGTGCGCTTCATGAAGTCCAGCACGGACAGCCCCGACGAAAAGCGCGCCGACCGCGCCGTCGGCAGGACATGGTTCGGACCCCCGATGTAATCGCCGATGGCCTCGGGCGTGTACTGGCCAAGGAAAATCGCGCCGGCATGGGTGATTTCCTGGGCCAGTGCCTCGGGGTCGGGCACGCAAAGCTCCAGATGCTCGGGGGCGACGCGGTTGGATAGCGCCGCCGCCTCGGACAGGTCGCGTGTGACGATCACCGCGCCGTTCTGCGCCCAGGAGGCCCCAGCTATGGCGCGGCGCTCCAGCGTTTCCAGCCGTTTGGCGACGGCCCTGGCCACCGCATCGCCAAAGGCGGCGCTGGGGGTGATCAGGATCGACTGCGCGCTTTCGTCGTGTTCGGCCTGGCTTAGCAGGTCCAGCGCGATCCAGTCGGGGTCGTTGTCGGCATCGGCGATCACCAGGATTTCGGACGGGCCGGCGATCATGTCGATGCCGACGCGGCCGAAGACCCGGCGCTTGGCGGCGGCGACGAAGGCGTTGCCCGGGCCGGTGATCTTGTCCACCGCAGCGATGGTTTCGGTCCCGTAAGCCAGCGCCGCCACGGCCTGCGCCCCGCCGATGCGGTAGATGACGTCCACCCCGGCAATCTGGGCGGCCAGAAGGACCAGCGGGTTCACCTTGCCGTCCGGCGTGGGGCAGGCGATCGCAAGGCGCTCGACGCCCGCGACCTTGGCCGGAATGGCGTTCATCAGCACGCTGGAAGGATAGGACGCCGTGCCGCCGGGCACATACAGGCCCGCCGCAGAAACCGGCGTCCAGCGCCAGCCCAGCGTGGCCCCGGCGCTGTCGGTCCAGCTTTCGTCCTGCGGCTTCTGCCGGGCGTGGTAGGCGCGGATTCGCTCGGCCGCCAGATCCAGCGCGGCGCGGTCTTCGGGACTGACCCTTGCGATCTCCGCCGCGATCTCGGCAGGCGTGAAGGCAAGCGTCTCGGGGGTCAGGGCCAGCCGGTCGAACCGGGCAGTAAGGTCGATCACCGCCTGATCGCCGCGGGTCCGGACATCCGCGATGATGGTGGCGACGGCCTGGTCGACGTCCTCGGCCTCTTCCCGCTTCTGGCCCAGAAGGGCGGCGAAGGCGGTTTCGAAATCCGGGTCGGTGGTGGTCAGGAAAACGGGCATCGCGGCCTCCGGCTTGTCGGGGTCAGATAGCGCGGTGCAAGGTCAGGCTCAAGGCTGGTGGCGCGGGCCAAATTCCTTCGCAGGAACTTGCAAAAGTCTTCAATGACCTGTGGCCCCTGCCTAGTCGTGGCGCGGGACCTTGCCAGACGGTGCGCGATAGGGCCGGGTCACATCATCCAGCCGGACTTCCAGCGCCTCGACATCCAGAGCGATCGCTCCGTCGCCCGCAAGCGTGAGCGTCAGACGACCGGCACCTTCCTCTCCGGCGGTGAAGTCCAAGGACAAAAGCGACAATACCAGGTCCTGATCTGCCCGATCAAAGCCAAAGCTTTGCACTTTTAGAACATTCTCGACCACAAGCACCGAACGGACCCGTTCGTAAGGGCGTCCCACCTGCTCGGCCTGGGACCGGTCCTCCCAGCGGAAGCGGTTCAGCATCAGCGCGAAGCGGTGGCGCTTGGCGTCGAACTTCAGCTCGGTCATCGGAAGCACGGCGTCCTGCACCAGGGTCGAGATGACTTTCAGATCCTCGGCATCCTGCGCCACAAGGCGCAGGGGGGCTTCGCCACCTTCCTGGAATGTCGCGTCGGTCATGCCTGGATGCGCTCGATATGAGCCCCGCAGGCGCGGAGCTTTTCTTCCACCCGTTCATACCCGCGATCCAGGTGATAGACGCGCGAGACTACGGTTTCGCCTTCCGCCGCCAACCCGGCAAGGATCAGCGAGACACTGGCCCGCAGGTCGGTCGCCATGACCGGCGCACCCTTCAGCTTTTCGACGCCGGTGACGGTGGCGGTGCCGCCATGGACGTCGATCCTGGCACCCATGCGGATCAGTTCCGGGGCGTGCATGAAGCGGTTCTCGAAGATCTTTTCCTCCAGCACCGACGTGCCCTCGGCGGTGCAAAGAAGCGCCATCATCTGCGCCTGCAGATCGGTGGGGAATCCGGGGAAGGGTTCGGTCATCACGTCCACGGCCTTGACCCGGCCGTTCTTGCGCGCAACCTTCAGCCCCCGGTTGGTCTGCGTCACCGAAACCCCGGCCTCATCCAGCTTTTCGGCGAAGGCGCCGACCAGTTCCAAGGTGCCGCCGATGCATTCCACCTCGCCCCCGCAGATCGCGGGGACCAGCATGTAGGTCCCAAGCTCGATCCGGTCGGTCACCACCTGGTGAGTGGCCCCCCCCAGACGGTCGGTGCCCTCGATCGTGATCTCCGAGGTGCCCTCGCCGTCGATCTTGGCACCCATCTTCTTCAGGCAGCGGGCAAGATCGACAATCTCGGGTTCGCGCGCGGCGTTCTTCAGGACCGTGGTCCCCTTGGCCAGCGTCGCCGCCATCAGCGCATTTTCCGTGGCCCCGACCGAGACGAAGGGGAACTCCACGACAGCGCCCTTGAGGCGGCCGCCGGGGGCCTTGGCGTGGACATAGCCGTCACGCAGGTCAAGCTCGGCCCCCATCGCCTCCAGCGCCCTGAGGTGCAGGTCGACCGGCCGCGCCCCGATGGCACAGCCGCCGGGAAGCGACACCGTCGCCGCGCCGTAGCGGGCCAGCATCGGGCCAAGCACAAGGATCGAGGCGCGCATCTTGCGGACGATGTCGTAGTCGGCCTTGAAATTGGTGATCGAATGCGACGACAGCGCCAGGACCAGCCCGTCCTGCAGGCTGGCGACCTCGGCCCCCAGCGACTGCAGAAGCTGCGTCATCGTGCGGATGTCCGACAGGCGCGGCGCGTTGGTCAGCGTCAGCGGCTCGTCCGACAGAAGGGTCGCCGGCATCAGCGTCAGGCACGCATTCTTTGCCCCCGCGATCGGGATCGCCCCCGACAGGGCCCCATTGCCGCGCACCAGAATCGAATCCATCTGCCCTACTCCTTTTTCTCGGGTTCTCCGGGCGCGTCTGCAGCACCCCTCGCCCTTGCCTGTGCCTTCCGGCGCGCCATGTTGGCCTTCAAGGCCGCCTTGAGCCGATCATCGCGGCTGGGCGGGCTTGCCGGTTTCCGGGCCTTTTCGCGATCAGGCGGGTCCGAAGGGCTGCGCATGGCCAAGGCTTCTACCCCAAGGTGCCCGACGGGTCCAGAGACGGTCAGGAATCCCGCCAAATCCCCCTTGCGCCCCGTTTGGAATACGACTAATCACCCGCCCATCAACGGCGCTGCAGTAGCTCAGTGGTAGAGCACTCCCTTGGTAAGGGAGAGGTCGAGAGTTCAATCCTCTCTTGCAGCACCATTTTCTTCCCTAGGATATCCGTAGGTTAGCAAAAACAGGGTCTTGCAGGTCTTGTTTGTGTCAACTTCTGTGCTAACTTTTGTGTTAATATGGGTTAGCACAAAGGCCGAAAGCATGGCATTTCCGAAGGTGGCAGGGACACAGGTCCGGGGTTCCACTTACCATTTCAACCTCCCCATTCCGAAGGCGATTCAGGCCAGCTACCCCGCCTTCCCGGCAGGTATTATGCGCGGAACGCTGCGCACGTCCGATCCCAAAGAAGCTGAAAAGCAGGTCCGGGAACAGCGTGTCATCTTTGACCGGAAGGTGAAGGAAGCTCACCGTCTGGCAGACCGAGACCGCATCCTTGGAACACTTGGACAGGAAGACCGAGACCTGTTGGCAGAGATCGGCGGGCCAGAAAGACTACTCGACACGATCCGGTCATACCGAATGCAAGCCGCCTTCACCCTTGCCGGGGCTGGGGCAGAAACCGCGCTGACGCGCGCGACGACCGACACGCCGGAACACGTCTTGCGAGTTGCGGAAGCAGTGGAGGCGCGGGAATCGGAAGCAGTCATAGCGACCCTCACCGGGGAGACACGCCGCTTGAAGCGCGTTGCCGACGCGATAGGCGAGAAAGTACCCGCTCCGCCGAAGGGGATAGATGAAAGCGGCGATGGGATTCACGCGCTTGCAGAGGCCTTCACCAAGGCCAAGGGCTGGACCGTTCAGAACCGGGAAGACCTGATGCGGACCGTTCGGCGGTGGGTTGAACTCCATGGCGACATGCCGGTTACGAAGTGGGAACGCCGCCACCTTGATCAGTTTGACGAAGTCCTGACCGGGTTCCCCCTGACCAATGATCACGAACTTCGGAAGCTGACCATCCGCAAGGCCGTTGAGCGGGCGGAACGCGACAAGCTGCCCCTGATCAGTCCGAAGGTCCGGACCCGCTATTCGGATCATATGAAGTCCCTGAGTAAGTATGCACTCAATCAGGCCGGGCTTACCCAAGCCGACCCTTTCGCAGGGTTTCAGGCCCGGAAGCCGAAAGAGAAGTTTAGCACGCAGAACGAGCAGAAGACCCTGCCCTTCACGCCGGAACAGGTCGGGAAGATCATTGACCAGTCTCGCTCTACCTACGACTCCGACCTGATAGACCATTGGTTGCCCCTGTTGGCGGCGTACCTTGGTGCGAGGCGCGAGGAACTGGGGCAGATGCTTGTGAGCAATGTCCGGCTAGTCGGCAACATTCATGTAATCGAAATCACAGACGACGACCCGGCACAGAAGGTCAAGAACAAGCATTCAATGCGGGTTGTACCCTTGCCCACACCCATTATCGAAGCGGGCTTTCTCGACTTGGTAGATCGCCGCCGTAAGGCGGGTGGACATTTCCTGTTCCTCGAAGATGTAAAAGACAAACAGAAGCGCGTGCATCGGGGCGAAGTGGAGCCGGATAAGCGCGGGCGGTTGACCGAGCGCTATGGTCACAGGTTCGCCCGGAAGGTTCGCGACCCCCTGAAACTGAAACAGCCCGGCCTAGTCTTCCATTCCCTTCGCCACTCATGGACCGACGCCGCCCGCCGGGCGAAGATCGACAAGGAAACGCGACGGCTGATCGCAGGGCGTCTGGACGGCGAGGACCCGACTGAAGCGGGTTACGGCGGGGATGACCTGCTAGCCGAAAAGCTTGAGGCATTGGAACGGGTGGCAAAGTATGTGAGGGATTGAGTTGAACTGCCGGAGTCCGACATGAAACGCCTTCGCCTCATCCTGTCCGCCGTCTGGCGCTGGTACCGGCGTCGCTCGCTCTTCGTACAGGCCTTGCTCGTGGTGCCAGTCCTATGCGGCATTCTTCTAACCGCATTGATCGGTAACATGGGGCTTGCTCTGATGGGTACGGCTGTACCGATCTACGCTTGGCTTGCGGGATGGGTCGCGGGGATAGCGGTCGTTATCCTTGGCAAGGCCGGGTTCGTAGTTGCGAAGGATCGTCGCCGGGCGAAGTGACGGACGCGTCGGCATAGCGACACCCCAAACCTCCGCCACGATCTCGGGTGTCTATCCTGCTGTTTATCTCCGACGGCGGCGTTCAATTGAAGACTTGGCAGAAATATCGACCACAATTGGTGCAGCATCTGCCCCACGCACAAGGTCTAGGTGGCTGTCAACGAGCTGAGGAGTGATTCTGCTATCGCCGATTGGGCATTCAAAGAGAAGGCGGAAGAAACGGTAGGAAGTGAGCGTGCATTCCGAATACAGTTCTCGGAAGTTCGTTCCAGCAATTCGGACTGCTGCGCCGACCCGCATATCTTTCCGAGTGTAATCGAAAACAAAGGCTGCAGGGGTGTGTCCCAGCATGACTTTACATTGCTGAACTAGACGCACATGCTCTGAGAGGCTCATCGAAATACTTGGCTCAACACGCTTTGATTGTACGAGAACCCCTTTTGAGTAGGTCCGTTCCGGGGTGTCGAACCTAACGTGAAGCAGTAGATCAGCCCCAAAGGCTTTTTCCTGACCTGCTTTTCCTGAACGATGCCTGAGAACCTTCGTGTCCCACGTCAGACCTTCGATTTCTCCCGATAACTTTGCCGACAGCGTCCCTGCCAAGTGGCCGGTGATGTCATCTTCATCAACCACATTGCTAAGCGAAAAATTCTTCATTGTGAGCGCGGTGGCTTCTTGTGCCCTTCGCGCCGCTTCTCTGACGGCGTCATCGAAATCCAAGCCACAATCTCCAAAATTAGGTCAGTAGATCTGTCCTAAAAACCGTTGTTCGCGGTGATTCGCAATTCTTTGCGTATTGTGGTAGCTTAGCGGAAGGAAAATTCAGAAAGTCAAGAACAATCTATGGCCCTCCAGACTACCCTTGATAGATACGCCGCCGCCTGCGGATGTAACCGAGATACCGCGTCCCGGCGATTGCGGGGATGCCCGCGCGTCGGGCTTCGCAATCAACTCTTCGCCCTGACCGATGTGCTGCCCCGGCTGCGTGACCGCAGCCATGCCGCGCCGTTGATTGAGGCCGCAGTATCGGACGGCTTTTTGTATGTCGGGGGGACGAAGTCCTGCCCGCCGCCCGGCGGCTGGAACGGTTTCTGACGGCTGATCCGGCGATGGCCGAACGGCTGCACAACGTTAGAGTTTCGTACTTTCAGGCCCTCTCCGACAACCTGAGAAGCGCTGTCCTAATCCGGGATGCGGAACGCCACCGGGTTTTGCTCGCGATGGCGGACTCGTTGCTTCCGTATGTCGTTACCGGGTCAAAGCGAGGGCTGCCTTTCATGCCGGACTTCGCCAACGCCTTCGGAATCCTGCACCAGACAGCGCCGCTTGAGGCTGAATTGGTAGGCATGTGGTGACCCGGACAGAAGCCCTTCGCCGCCACGCCATTGGCCGGGCACCTCAAGGCGGCTGGACGGCTGAACCGCGACGCGCTGGACCGGCTGATTACACCCCTTTTGACCGAAGCCGGGGACGGCCCGAATCCTACAGAAAATGACACCCACTCAGTAAGGACGACAGCTCTTTATGCCTAACCACACAACCGAACTTGAGGCCCTACAGGCGCGCGTACAGGCGTCCTACGGAGCCTTCCTAATGCTGGAATTCGACGCCGCCCTTCCGTACCCGGAAGGGGCAAGGAAAGCGGCAATGGCGAGGCTGACGCGCGCTTGGTCAGACCCGGAAATGCTGACCCATGCCCTGAGGGCCGAACACCTCACAGAACAGGAAGCCCACGCCCTAGCAAAAGCCGACAGAGCCGCGTTCGACCAGCTTTTGGCCGAAGATGAGGCCAGAGATGCCCGCGCGAGAATGAAGCGAAACGATGAGGAGGCCGCATAGGATGGCTGAGATTGAACTGACCGCCCGCGAGCGTGCGAGGCTGGACCTGATCAGCGATAAGCTGATTGCAGACGCTCGCGCCGAGGGTCTGACGCTGACCCGCGATCAGGTCGAATACCTCCCTTCGGTACGGCTTTTCGTGCTTTCGGAGCACGACGCCGGGGGCGCATTGGAAGAGGCAAAGCGTCTGCCCGAACTACAGGCCCAGTTGCGTGCCCACGAGGTGCAGCGGCAGTTGCATGATGCGGAGTCCGACCTGCACAAGACACTCGCCAAGAACCCCCACCAAAGACTCGCGGTGGGGCACCAGATCGAAGCGGAGCGCCGGGCCCAAGAAGTGGCGAAGCCGAAACACCAGATGACGGCGGAAGAGGAGTCGACCCGACTCCTAGCCCTCCGACAGGTCAGCTCGCCCTCAATGCGCTTGCATTTGGCTCGCGAGTGGGGCCTCGCATGACCGCCCGCGTTCGTGAGATTCTGGACTACCTCGAACAACACCCCGACTTGTCGCGGTTTGCCGCATTCGGCCCGCCGCGCCGGGACAGCGTCCGCCCCTTTGTGGGAGGCGGGACGGTGACAGCGGACGAGTACCGGGCAGTCATGGCGGCGTTGTTCCCGCCGCAGACGATAACGGCGGACGGGCGCAACCGACTTCTACGCGCGCATGATAGGGCCGTGAATCGTCACACCTAAGCTCAGCAGCAGGGCCGTCTATCGGCCCTGTAGGGCTTGGACGCGGGGCGTCCAGCCGAGCGCCGATGTGCTCTGAGCACGGCGCATGGGCGGGTCAGTAAACGGCCCGCCACCCCCACCCAATCTAAGGAAAATCACCATGGCCCGCTGGGCTTCCGATACTTACACGACTGTCGAAACGTCCGTTGTGGACGAACTGTCCGCCTTGCTGGACTCCCGTATCAAACTGCGCACCTGTCCGCTTCTCTTGGAGGTGGAAGCGTGGAGGGCCGCATGCTGCGGTCTACCTCGCATCGCCCATCTTATTGCAGGATGTTGCGGCTTCAAAATCGACTCCAATGGCGACTATTACGAACGCCCTGCGAATGTGCCTCTTGGTCAAGATGAGCGGGTTGTAGACCTGTCGCCGATCCGAGGGCGCATGGAACAGATTATCCTTTCACTGGACCCGGCGGGAGTCCTCTGGACCATGGCCCGAGCGTGAATCGCCGGGAGCGCGAACGCGCGGAAGCCGAACGAAAACGCATCTGGAAGCTGTCCAGCGCTGTCAGGAGTCGATGGTCAGCCGAACAGCATGCCGCCGAACTTGAAAGGCTGGCCGAAGAGGCGGAAGCCATGATCTGGGCGGGTGCCGTGACAACCTTCCCGCCCATGTGGGCCAAGGGTTCGTCCGCCAACAGCTGCTTCACCGAATGACGTGTGCGAAAATGTCTCGTCTTCAAGCCGAATTCATGTTTCGGCTTCAAGCTAATAGGCGAGCTTAGCGGGCCGGTCCCGGGCAGGCCTCAAATTCAGCTTCAAGCTTATTTATTGAAAACAACAGCTTACAAGAACTCTCAGTTGACAGAGTACCGCATGATGTGAGATATGGTGGCCCCACAGACCGGACCTGCGTGAACGCACACATAGGAAACACCATGAACGTAGTTGCCTTGCACAGAACGCCGAAAGACCAGACCCAAGATCAGCAAGAGGCGGAGCTTGTGATCCAGTCCGTCGCCCTTCACGACGCTTCAGTTCGCGGAATTCCCCGGCTGGCGGACGTCCTGAAACTCTCGCGCCGAATCCACGAAACTGCCGAACGGCTGGCCACCCTGACCTAGACCAAGAAAGGACCTGACCCCTTGAACAAACAGACTGCCTCTGACTTTGCCCTGATCGAAGATGACGACCCGCTTCTGAGTAGTGGCGACGCCGTACTGAACTCTGCCCGCGTCAGCGGGAACGACTCGCCCGAATGGCGGGCCTTGCTTGCTAGACCCATGACCCTCCTGTTGCCGAAGTACCGGGACCGGGACGCCAAGCAAAGTGATTGGAAGAACAGTACGCCTGTCCCATTCCGAGCTTGGTTGGCAGGCGGTCCCGATGGCGGGTTGACGCAGCATGCAGAGCGGCGGGTGAAAGGGTACTTTCCTATCGTGTTTGGTGAGGCGGCGGGGTCGAAGTACGTCCGCAGGAAGGCGAACGGTATGAAGTCGGTGGAGATGGTCGGTATCGACGTTGACTCCGGCGACGACTACAGCGCCGCTCTTGATCGGATCGAAGCCGCCGGATTTGCCTGCGTTGCTTATACGTCCTTCCGCGATGGTACTGAGACTTCGAAGGTGAAGCGCGACACGGTACTACGTGCGCTCAAGATCGAACGCGACCCGACCACGGGCGAGCTTCGATCCTACCTCGCTCCGAAACTGCGGCCTGACGTTCTGGCCACGGTAGAGATTGACGGGCAGGACCATGACGAAGACGGAGTCCAGATCGTCTATCGTCATTCGCCGTTGCAGAAGTATCGGCTTTTGTTCCCCCTCGCCCAGCCCCTGTTGATTGGTTCGCTCGCACCAATGCAGCGAGCGCAACAGGACCGCTATGCGCGGCTGGTACGTGGCCTTGCCCACAAGCTGGACCTCCTTGCGGACGAAGCCTGCTTGGACGTGTCGCGCGTCTTCTACATGCCTTCCCACCCGCGCGGGGGCGACTTCGCACTGGACGTAATACGGGGGCGCGGTCTGACCTTGGCAGACATGCCGGAATTGGACAGGGGCGGCGTGAAGAACGCCTTCGAACTGGCGGGCGCGGGCGCGAAGGTGGATGACCGCGAGATCGGCGGAATACCCATTCGGAAATGGGCAGCGAAGTACGCCCACCGGCTGGAAATCGGGGAGCTGTTGCAGGCCGAAGCCCCAGACAAGGTGCGAAAAATCAACGGCAACATCGTAGTCGTCGAATGCCCCTTTGACGAATGGCATAGCAACGCGGGCGACCCCACGGACACTGGGTGTCATGTGCAGGACGGCGACGGCGGCACTGGGTTTGTCTGGAACTGTAAGCACGGGTGCAAGGATACTCACGACCGGCTGGACATGCTGCACAAGGCCCTGTCGGAAGGTTGGTTTGACGAGTCCTGCCTGCTGCCGGGCCCATACGTGCCGCAGTCGAACGAAGAGATTGACGAAGAAGACGGCGACCCCGTGAGCGATGATGACTCCGGGTTCGAACCTGTCGGAGATTGGCTGCCAAGAGCTTTCACCATCAAGGGCGGGACGATCTGGGGGCCGGACGGGAAGGAAGACGGCAGCGACATACCGCTCTGCCAGCGTTTCGACGTGATCGGGCGGGCTTCCAACGTTGCAGGGGATTCCGGCGCTGGCAGGATCATCAGTTTTCAGAATGAGAACGGGGCCGAGGTTGAGGTCACCTTGCGTAGGGCCGACCTGATCAGGGACGGCGGCGGCGGTGTTCTGGAACTTCTGGCAGATGCCGGGATGACCTTGTTCGTATCGAGAAAGAGCCGCGAACCGATCCTGAACCTGTTCCGCCAGATTCACCCCCAGCGCCATGTCCCGACTGTCCCCCGTCCCGGATGGGTTCGGGATCGTGGCGGGGTGATCATGGGATATCTGGCCCCGACCGGCGAATACATCACCGCGACTGAGGGCGGGCAGCCTTTCCGACTTTCGACCGTCGCTACTGTGACAGACCGAGCATCGGCAGGAACGCTGGACGGATGGAAGGACGCGACAGAAGCCGCCTTCGCAGACATCCAGAACGGCGATGAATCCTTGCCGCCGAACTTCCATTGGGTGATCGGAGCATGTTCCGGTTTCGTCGGGCCGCTGATGGCTCTGGCGGAAGCGTCGGGTTGCGGCATGAACTTCTCGGGCGAGGCCGCGCGGGGAAAGTCCACGGCGCTCTTGCTTGGCGCGACTGCATGGGCGACGCCCTACCCGTCGCAGGGCGTCTTCTACCCCGCTAACACGACCGCTAATGCGGTCGAGGTGATCGCCAGCCGTGCCTCAGAAGCTTTCGGCGGTCTGGACGATCTAGCGGCCATGCAGCAACCGCAGGCGCTGTCAGGCATCCTCTATGGCGTGTCTGGCGGGGCCGGTAAGAGCCGGATGGCAGGCACCACAGCAGCCGCCGGTTTGGGTGAAACAGCTACGTTCCGCACGTTCATGTTGTTGTCGTCGGAACGGACCCTGAAAGACACAATCACGGCGGCGGGCGTAGAGTATCGGGCCGGGCTGTCGAGACGGTATCCAGATGTGAACGTGACGGGCGTTGCGCGCGTCAGCGCGGACGTAGTGGCGAAGATCGAGGGTATCCAGCGGAACTACGGACTTGCTGGACCGGCTTTCGTGCGATGGCTGATCGTTGGGGGCTGGCACAAGAAGGGCCATACCATCCGGAAGAACATTGCAGACGCGGCAGAGAAGCTGGCAGGTCCGACCGCGATCCCTGCCCAGCGTGAGGCGGCGAAGGTTTTCGCTCTTGTTCAGATCGCAGGGGAGCTGGCGTGTGAAGCTGGACTCCTGACAGATGCAGACAAGGTTCGGGCGGCTATCCTCACCGCGTGGCAGACGTTCCGGGCGTCGGACGAAGGCAAGGCAACCGAGGGCGAAGCGTCCATGCTGGACGGCTTCCGGTCTTGGTTCGCCGGGGCAGATGGCGTCCACCTCACCAATGCCAGCGACCCCGACGCCCGTCTGTATCGCGAGCGGTGGGGTTGGACCACTGACACGCATATCGTCTTGATCGCAGACAAGATCAACATGCGCGCTATGGGGCTGAGTGGCACCGTGGATGGCTTGCTCAAGGCTCTTCGCGATGCCGGGGCATTGGTTATGTCGGGTAGCAACCGCAAGTGGACGAACCTTCCGCCGGAATGTGGTGGCGGCAGGGTGACGAACATCCGGATCGACAGGCTCGCGCTGGGGGTGCCGCCGCCGACTCAGTTGGGTGGTAAGCCGAGAGTGGGTGAGTGAGACATGGGCCGCGTCAGCGGCCTTTCTAAAGTCCGCACGGACAACCGCACTGACTGAATGGGGGTTGTCCGTGCGGACTTCGCCAAGTTAATCGTTACGTCGCAGATACTTACACATCCGCACGGACTGCAAGGACTGCACGGAGGATATATGACGGGCTAGGAATTGCCTGCCACGAGGCGCACAGAGCAAGCGTGAGAGAGGTCAAAGTGAATTAGAAGAAAGACACTCTATTTTTACTCCGTGTAGTCCGTGTAGTCCGTGCGAGACTTTTAAGGCATTGGTAAACATGAAAGTTCTGGACAGCCCCCCGCACGGACTGGTGGAGTTTCAGTCCGTGCGTTCCGTGCGGATTAGTCCTGCCAATCCTCATCGAGATTCAAGCTACCAAGATCGCCTGTACCGAAGAAGGCCTGCCGATGAAGATGGATGTTTACCCGAGATGCGACATTCTTCTGTGGCGTATCGATACCTAATGCAGGGCTAATAGCCGTGTTCTCGATCATCTCCTCTCCCCAAATGTCGAGATCACCTTCCCATTCACCGCTGGCAAGTATCGCTTGAGCGGCAAGCCGAAAGTCCCACGCGTCATCCTTGTTCCGCGCGATGTACCAAGCATCACCAGTCGGATAATCCACCCGATCCAGAGGGCGGGTAGCAAACCCACCCGGCTCTCGCGGGCGCGTGCTCCCCCAATCCCCATAGATGATCCGAGCGCGGTTAGACCGACGCAGTCGGATTTGATCTATCAGTTGTCGATTTGAGAACGGGACCTTGTAAACTCCCCTGTCGTAGTCTGAGTACATTTTCGGCATTGAGGTGCAAGAAAGGACTATGGGGACAGTGGCATCGATCACCTGCAGATGCCCGCCAATCATGCCGTCAAACCAAGATGCTAGGCTCAGAGGGTCCTGCGTCCAACCGCCTTCTAGAATTATAGAGTAGTCTGCCGCACCAGATGCGGCAAATGCAGCTACGACATCAGAAATGTTGCTAGGAACTCGGCCCATAAAGATACGCATGCAGTAGGAGCGCCCCGCGCCCTGAAAACGCTCTATCTGTCTGCGTATTTCGGCTGCACTCTGCCCTCGTGTCTGCACGCAAGGCAAGACCCATTCATGATCCTCGACAAACCGGCACCAGTTTTCGAACGCGTTCGCAGGGTTGAGCAAGGCGACTAACTCTTGCTGCGGTCCGCTTTCTAGGTTGCTGAATTCATAGTCCCTATCAATGTCGAGCAGGTAATGCTGGTGCCGGAAAGCCTTCTCGACCCTATCCACAGCCTTCTGAAGTGTAAGGGCATTGGCCCACGGGGCGAGAAGGATACAAGGTGTCATCCTTTCCTTCGTTGCACCCGGCAAGAATTCCAGACCGTTCATTTCACTGGCACGGATGGCCAGCGTAGGGACGTAGGTCTTGTTGTCTAGGACCATGGTATCTCGTTAGGCTTCAATCAGAGTGGAAAGCTTGATCTCCATGGCAGCTTTCGACACTTCAAAAAGGGAAGCAAGACCTTCGATGGTGACCTCTGTAACAAGGCCCCCAAAGTTCTCTCTTAGTTCTCTTTCAATGAGAGACATCGGCATGACGAGTTCTGCGGCCAGTCGGTTGGCCTCAAACTCAATCCTCTCGGGCGCGCCAGATCGATACAGGACAGTGTCCGTGATGCCATCCGGCGAACTATCGATTATATGCCGATGTAGAAGGAAATGGGCAAGCTCATGGCCAATAGTAAACCGTTGACGCTCTCGCGCCTCGTTTCGGTTTACACGTATCACGTAGCGTCCACCCTCAAGGGCAATCCTTCCTGAAATCCCTGTGCCCAGACTGGCCACCTTTATATCTACCCCTAGGTCCCGCGCCATCTGCCCAAGCTTCACTGGATACTCTGATAGGTAATGTTCTATGATTTCCCGCTGCTGCCCGAGCACCCTAGAGAGTTCCTTTGACATGTAGTTTCCTCCTAGCGGTTTCCGTCATCTTCTTTGTCGAAATCCTCTTCCAGCTCCGCGACGCTGGGTGTCTGTCGGAGCGACATTGCCACCTGATCAACGCGGGCTTGGATGACTTCCTCCGACAACAGGCCGTCAACCTTCTTTTCGACCGCAGTCAGAGCCTCTTCTAGACGCTCATCGGCATCCGAAGTGATCTTGGTCGCGACCTTCTGAATCTCCTCACGGATACCGGCGAAGGTGAATACCGCAACAATGCCTATCCCGATACCCAGCACGGCAAGCACCACAGTTACTGCAGTCATCATTACAGACAGAAAGCTCAGATACGTGGCAACGCTGTTGTCAGCCGGAAATACAGGGGTGGGTAGATCACCGCTGTAAAAGAACCCCATCGCAGACAAGAAGTACCATGCCACCAACCCCCCTACGAACGCCGCGATGTAGCCAAGTGCCTTCACCCACCTGCTTCCGGTCATCGTTGGTCACTGCCCGCATATTTGTTCTTGTTGTGTTCATGTCAAGTGTAAACCATCCGAAGATTCTTGAACAGCCAAGAAACGCCACCCCCCCCCCGCCCAGCTGGATACCCCCGCAGCCGCCCTCGACCTGCGTTACAGCAACTTTTCTTGTACGGTTGCATAATTGGGCGCACCGCCGCAAAATCGCGGCCCATTTTCACGGAAGCTATTGAAACGACTCGCGAATCATGCTGGTGGAGTGTATAAAACGGCCTAACGGACATTACGCCAAACCTGAAGCGGCCCCGAACCATGAAAGTCGTCAGCTACATCAGAGTCAGCATGCAGTCACAGGCAGACTCTGGACTCGGGTTGGACGCTCAGAAGTCCGCTATTGCCGCTTAGGCGGCCCAACACCATGCCACCATTATGGGCAGCTTTGTGGAGGTGGAGTCGGGCCGGAACAACTCCCGCCCGGAACTGGCGAAGGCGCTGCGACAAGCCCGCGTGACCGGCTCGCGCTTGGTCATTGCGAAGCTCGACAGGCTGGGAAGAAACGCTGCCTTCCTCTTAAACCTACGCGACTCAGGCGTAGACTTCGTATGTTGCGACGATCAACACACGACGCCGTTAACTATCGGCATCAAAAGCATTATTGCCGAAGAGGAGGCGCGCGCAATCAGCGCCAGAACCGTTGCCGCTCTGCAAGCTGCAAAGGCCCGTGGAACGCGCTTAGGCAACCCCAATGGCGCGGCTGCCCTGCGGCGGGCAGGCAAGGGTAACGCGGCCTCTAACAAAGCTAGGAAAGCCAAGGCTGACGCCTTTGCGGCTGATCTTATGGAGATACTGGCAGACGTGCGGGCAGCCGGACACACCACCCTGCACAAGATCGCAGGCGAATTGAATCGCCGTGGCATCAAGACGGCGCGCGGCGGCGTGTGGCATGCTGCGACCGTCGCGAACGTACAGGCCAGACTGCTCGACCGATCATCTGTGCTGTGACGCTTCTCACGAGGATCTGGGGGGACCCATCTGGGGGTATGGGGTCGGGCCGGAAACAGTCAGCAGTTGCTGCAAACGGGTTGCATAGCAACATTTTGAGCCCCAAGTCGAAGTCAACCGGCTTCTCAAGGAATGCCAACCTTGCGCTTGAGACATAAAAAAAATCGTGCACTGGCGTGCAACCCACTTTACAACTTCGGGCGTCAAGCCGAATTTGAGACTGCTGAGAGTTGCTCCGGGCCTAAAAGGCGGACGGTACCTACCATAGTTTCAGCTATGTTCCGAGACGCCATTCTCAGCGCTCTCCATGATTACGTTCTGTGAACCCATCTACAAGGTTCACAGCAGTCCGTGCAGTAGTTCCCTTCTGGCTCCAATATTCGGAGTTTCTGCAGTAGCTTTTTGCAATAGAAAAGCTGCATTAAACGATCGAGAGAAAGAGAATGAAAAAACTGGGAAACTCCAAAATCTATCTCCACGGCTACGAGATGCTTAGGGATTTTGGTGCTGAGACAGGCGACGTAACTGAACCTGCGAACTGGGAAAATGAATTCCAAGAAAATAGGTCTACTATTGAGACGGCTATACGGATTCATGATCCTATCAGTCTCTTATCTCGAACCGCTACTCAGTGCACTCTAGAAGGATCTGCGAAGAAGAGCGGGCCGACCACGGTCCCCCTTGCCGCACTTGAAATTCTTCAAGCAACATTCTTGATGCAGCTTCAGACGAGTCGTCGCATTCCACCATCACCGCATAGCTTGCTTAGAACATGGAAAGCAGCCGAAGCAACTCTTGAGTCTTTCATAGGAAAGCAGAAGGCAGACCGCACTGATCCGTTCTCTGAACTAGCTAATAGAACACGCGCTCAAACACTGCATTACCGCTTCATCTTTGATCGCGAAGTCTGCCTCATAGTCGTTGACAGAATAGCAACGAAGTTCGACCAAAAGACGAAAGAGTTCAGTGAACTGAGGGCGCGCTTTCGCTCGATAGTTAAAGAAGTGGACAAGATCGCCGTCCGCCTAGGCGACCACTATGACAAAGTGCAAGCCCTCCTTGAGGCAACTACCAAAGAAGCGGTTCAAGGTATTGTCGATTTCTACGTAGACGTATGTCCACTGGCGGCCAAGACTTGGAAGCGTGTCGACAGCGAGAGGACGGATTTAGAGACACTTAGAAACCTTGCATTTCAGCTTACTGAGATTTCCCACGAATGGATATTTACAATAAATTCCGAAGGGTTATCCGAACTAGAGAAGGACACCTTCAAAGCTCTGTCGCACAGGCCCGGAGACCTTTTCGACCAGTCCTTTGAGCACTTGTTTATGAACAACCCTGTTTGGAACAGACCATTCATTGAAACCGCTTCAAGCAAATACTTTACGGCCTTGCCTCAGATACCCTTCGCATTCCCATTTAGAATTATTGAGAGCCTTATACCTGAGGATCGACTGACTGCAGCAGCGCTCTCTGACGCGCGTGCGGAAGCACTCGAAGAACTCATTTTCGAAGTGGTGAGCAAAGCATTGCCGTCAGCAACCGTTATACGCTCACTGCAATGGAAGGATCCGACAGACGGGAAAATCTACGAGCACGACACCGTTGCCATACTTGGAAATCAAATCTTCATATTTGAGGCAAAGTCTGGAAAGATTAGAGAACCAGCACGAAGAGGTGGCCCAGAGGCATTAAAGAAGACACTTCGCGAGCTTTTTGTTGAACCTGCAGAACAGTCCATGAGGATGCAAGCGTACCTTAACGAGTATGGTCCCCGTGCTAGTCTATGGGAGAAAACGACGGGCAAGCCCGTTCTAATCGACCTAACCAAGCCAAAGGCAGTCTATCGCTTTGGCATTACGATTGAAGGGCTCGCTTCCCTCACAGCGGGGCGGAGATTCTTCGAGCGCCTAGGTATGATTGATAGCACGACGAAGTGGGCTCCTTCAATATCTTTGGGTGAGCTGTTCATGATATCAAAGTATCTCGATAGCGAAGTTTCATTCGGCCACTATCTAAGTAGACGTTACACACTCGAAGAGGTCTTGGACTTTATTGGTGATGAGCAAGATCTTCTGTCGATGTACTTAACCAATGGATTTTGTGTGCTTGGAGAAGGCACGCGTGATCAAACTGTATTACTTTTTCAGGCCGACGATCTTGTTCGTACCACTAAGATTCCAAGGGAGGATCGTGCAAATTCGGCTTTGGTGGGTGTCTCACTACCCCCAAGGTGGAAGTTGATCTCCGATGAAGTGTACGCTGGCCACCCGTCAATTGATCGACATAAGTTTGATATTCTATTCACAATTATGAATCAGCCCCCACCGGCATTGGCGAAACTGCAATCTAGAATCTCCCGTTGGCGTTCCGGCGGTGGTGGTAGGTCCAAGCAAGGAGAGCATTCAAAGTACGTCATCAATGATAGGCAGTTCGTCGTTCTGATCAACCTGATGGACAGAAGAGACCTAGATCGTTCGCCGGATATAGCGGGGAATTGCCGTGTAATTGCATACTCCGTTGCTGATGGTTTTGTAGGGACTACGGATTGTGTTGTGATGACTATCTTTAGGGACTCAAAAACTCTTACCTACGACGGTATATCGTTCTTCCGAGTCAAATCAAAGAAGTCATCCTCGAGCGGTTACATAATCTAGCCCTCGGCATTTTAGACATGTCGTTTGTTGTATGCAGCCACCAGACAGAGTATTACGTACAATAAAAAAAAGGACCGTCAAGCGCGGAGCTGCGACAACGTCCAAAGCTGAGCTTGCCTTTTTGTGGCCTCCTCGCGTCATGTCCCCTCTGGGTTGGTGTCAACGCTGAAGTGTTTCGACACGTACTTGCCGTGTGACTGATTTCGGTGTCGGAGATGAGCTTAGAGCGGACACGGTTGTGCTAGTGTTTGTGCTAGTCTTCTTGTCAGGTCGAGCTAGCACAGATTTTGGATAATTAATATAAAACAATGACATACGGGGAGATCCGTGTGGAGAAGGGAAACTTCAATCCTCTCTTGCAGCACCATCTATCGCCTTGATCTAAAGAAGAACTCTATCCGCAGGCCGTGATGCCAGTGTGGCGTCAGTTTCCATGCCGGAATGAGGGTGAGATGGTCCGCCGCCTGCGCTACTTCTCGGCCAGACGATACCACATCCGGATCACCGCGCCCCAAGAGCGGCAGCCGATCAAGGATTGGTAACCGAAACTGTTCAGCGCCGCTGTCGCGGTTATCCGCCTTCGCTCCTCGCGCGCAGCTTTCGCCTCGTTGATGGTCACGGAGGGTGAGGAGGGTGAGGAGAGTGGTGTTCGGGGGTCGGGCAACACACTGAAGTTCGTCACTCAGCACCAACCGCATCCGACCCACCTTCGCCCGGCCAGCCGGTCAAAAGCTGCTTGGTCCGCAGCTTTTTATTCGGCTTGAAGGCCAGCAAATGAACGACTTGCGGTCAGAAGAGGAAGTCTGTTTGCGCCACGGTTCCCGTCACATAGATCGCGAGATCTGCCGTGCCGTCATTGTTGGTATCGCCGAAGATGTAACCGCTGCTCATCCAAAGCGAGGCAACACCGGCGGCGGATGATCCGAAGACAAAGGCCTGATCGCCCGCAACAGAGGTATCGGCGTCGATCGCCGACAGGTCGATCTTGTCCACCCCGGTCTGGAAATCCAGCACCTTGTCGCTTTTTGCGCGCGCGGTGTCCGAGGCCAGCGCGAAGACGAACACGTCAGCCCCTGCCCCGCCGGTCAGCCTGTCTTGCCCCGCACCGCCGTCCAACCGGTCATTGCCTGCGCAGCCGAAAAGCAGATCATCGCCAGCCCCGCCAAGCAGGGTATCGTTGCCGTCGTTCCCGGTCAGTCTGTCAGCCCCCGCCATACCGCTCAGGATATTGGCGGCGGAGTTGCCGGTCATGATATCGGCATTCAAGTTACCGGTGCCGTTGATGGCGGCGGTTCCGGTCAGTTCCAGTTTCTCGACGTCCGTCGACATCGTGAAGCTTGCCGAAGACCGAACCGTATCGCACCCGGCCAATCCTGCCACGATGGTGCTGCTGCTGGAGACGGTGAAGACGTCGTTGGACGTCGTGCCGGCAAGCGTCAGCGCCGGTTCGGGCGCAATGCTCGCGGCCTGCCAGGTCCCCGCTCCGCTGAAGACTCCATTGACCGCGGAAAGCGCCTTGACCGACATGTCGCGCAGGTCCAGCACCTTGTCGTCGAACACCAGCCACTCGACCGATGAGACCAGATCAAGCGCCTGGTTGCCCACCCTGTCATGGACCTCGAAAGTGCCGCCGCCCTTGGCCGTTATGGTGAAGTTGGCGTGATTGCCGGAGTATTTGGCGATGTCCACGCCTGCCATGCCCTTCAGCGTATCATTTCCCGATCCACCGATCAGCATGTCGTTGCCTGCACCGCCTGTCAGGCTGTCATTGCCGCCCTTGCCGTCCAGTCGCGAACCGCTGTCGTAGCCAGTCACGACATCGGCCAACCGGGTGCCTTCCACGGTCCCGAAGGTCACCTTGTTGGCCGTGGCATCCGTGACCGAGCCGTAATGCGTGCCTGCGGTGTTCACGAACAGCGTCGGCGAGATGATGTCGGAATTCGCATCCCTGAGCGACCGGTCGACCACCACGACGTTGCCGTGATCCCGCCCGCCGTGGAAATTGATGTCCCGGTCGGTCTGCGCCACGTGCACAAAGTTCCCGGCGGCCGAGGTCCACGACGCGAAGACCACGGAATGCCGCATGTCCTGGTCGTGAAGATTGGTAAAGCTGCTGTCATAGACATCGCGGATCTGCAGGGCGTAGCCATTGCCGCCGTCCGCCTTGTTGTGCGCGCCGGTCATCGTGATGGTGTCGACTTTTGCATTCGTGCTGCTGGCGATGTTGACCCCCAGCGAGGGCACGTCGTGCGAGGTGATGTCGAAGAGAACCAGCCCAGCCGTTCCATCCGCCTCGATCACCGCGTTGCGGTCGTAGGCGCTGAGCGTGTTCGTGAAACTGGACGGATTCGCCGGGACGAGACCGTAATCCACGGTGAAGCCGCCGACCTTCACCCTTTCGGCCATGCTGATTTCGCTGATCGTCGTTTCGCCGACCGTGAAATCGAAGTGCACACCCGACGCGAGGGTGATCTTCGCGCCGTCCACCGCGGCGACCTTCACGATCGAGGTGCGCAGGGGCACGTCGGTCCTGGCCCAGGTCGTATCGCCGATCTCCTGGTAGAACGCGGCAGTGCTTTCGCGTGACAGATAGACATAGTCGCCCGCGACGAAGCTGTGAGAGCCGGACAGCGTCATGACCTGACCGCCTTCCGCCACGTCGCTGCTCAGCTTGTAGGCGCCCGTTCTGGAGCCGCTGCCGATCTGGAAAGCTTCTTCTCCCAGGCCGGACGGCACATCGATGAAGGTCTTGCCCGACCCCGCCCCGACGACCGTGATGTCGTCCCGGTCCACCACTATGGTGCGGTCAAACTTGTAATGCCCCGCTTCAAGTTGAAGCGTCGTTCCCGCCGCTGCGGTGTTGATCAGGTTCTGCAACTGTGCAGCCGTCGTACCAAGCGTGACGATCATGGCTGGGCCACCAGGGCCGAATGGTCACCACGGGTGGCGGACGACAGACCGCGCACAGGCGAGATCAGCGAAAAGAAGGCAGCGCGGAACAGACCCGGCGGAATCGCCGGGGGCGAGGCATTGTATGACACTTTAGTAATCCTGATTGGTGTGAGGCCCGAACTGGGCATGCGTACACAGGCCACCCGCAGGTGGCACGACACGGGATCAACCGGAGGCTCGGCGGGTCGCGCCGGCGGCGTTGCGCGCCGACGCTGTCGACAGCTTGGAACGCGGGTCGGACCAGGCGTCGGATAGCGGCGTCTTCGGCTGAAGAAAAATATTTCATTCGCTACGGAACCAGAACCCCATACTGCGTGTTAAGGCACTTGACCATGCTCAACCTCAGGTTGTAGGCAGGTTTCGGCCGGGATGTTGCTGCAATGCCCCGGCCGGGCGTCCGGGCGGTTGCGACTCGGGTTCCGACCAGCGAGAGAGCCCTCGCCCGATCAGTTTCGCGCAGCGTCACCCCCGATGCACCCGGCCAAAAGCGCGGTGCAGAGGAACCATGCCCACAACCATTCGGTGATCCATTTTGGACAACAACACAGCGGCGCACGGCGCCAGAGAGCTTCGCGCCGCACGAAGCGAGGCGGTTGGCCTGATCTGGTCGGCGATCCTGTTCAGCCTTGTCGTGAACGCCCTGATGCTGACCGGGCCGCTTTACATGCTGCAGGTCTATGACCGGGTTCTGGGCAGCCGATCCGAGGAGACGCTGGTCGCGCTTACGGTCCTCATGGTCGGCCTCTTTCTGGCCATGGGGGTGCTCGAGTTCACCCGCACCAGGGTTATGGCGATTGTGGGCGCACGGTTTCAGGACCGTCTGGACCGGCGCGTGTTCAGCGCCTCGTTGCAGGTCTCGGCCCTTGCGCCGAATGACGCGGCCGCCGTCGTCGCGCAGCGGGATCTGGAGGCGGTCCGGTCCTTCCTGGCCTCCCCGGTCGTGCTGGCGCTGATGGATTTGCCCTGGGCGCCCTTCTTCTGTGCCGCGGTCTTCATCTTCCATCCTTTCCTGGGCTGGCTTGCTTTTGGCGGTGGTGCTTTGCTGGTCTGCCTGACCTTGCTGAACCAGATCCTGTCGCGCGGCGCGCAGATCGAGGCGGGTCAGGCGTCCGTGCAATCCGAACGGTTTTCCGACCAGCTGAAGTCCGAGGCCGAAACCATGCAGGCGCTCGGGATGTCCGGTGCCGGGTTCGACCGCTGGCAAGTGTCGCGGCGTGTGGCCCTGCAGAAGGCGATCGCGGCCGCCGGGGTCATCGGGATCTTCGGCTCCATCACCAAGACCTTCCGCCTGTTCCTGCAGTCGGCGATGCTTGGAATGGGCGCCTGGCTGGTCCTGCAGGGCGAACTCACCTCGGGGGCGATGATCGCAAGCTCAATCCTCATGGGCCGGGCCTTGGCCCCGATCGAGACAATCGTCGGCCAGTGGTCCCTGGCGCAACGCGCTCACGAGGCGTGGAAGCGGCTGTCGATGCTGCTGTCCCGGGTTCCGCAGTCGGTTCCCCGGACTGCTCTGCCGCGACCGCGCGCCCTTCTGGACGTGGAAAGCCTGAGTGTCGGCGCGCCGGGCGAACCCGGTGCCATTCTGCGGATGCTCAGCTTCCGGCTGGAGCCGGGGCAGGCCATCGGTGTCATCGGCGCTTCCGGGGCCGGAAAGTCGACGCTGGCGCGGGCCCTGACGGGGGTCTGGCGGCCGCTGGCCGGGAAGATCCGCCTGGATGGGGCAACGCTGGATCAGTACGACCCCGACACCCTTGGCCGGCTTCTTGGCTACCTCCCGCAGCGGATCACGCTCTTCGACGGCACGATTGCCGACAACATCGCCCGGCTTGATCCAGAGCCGGATAGCGAACGCGTCGTTGCGGCTGCCAAGAAAGCCGATGCGCACTCCATGATCTTGAAGTTGCCCGATGGCTACGATACCCGCGTCTCGGCGGCGGGCAGCAGGCTCTCGGGCGGCCAGATCCAGCGGATCGGACTTGCGCGGGCGCTCTATGGCGATCCGGTCCTCCTTATCCTCGACGAGCCGAACTCCAATCTCGACAACGACGGCTCGGCTGCCATGAATGCGGCAATCCGGGCGATGAAAGCCGAAGGAAAGTCCGTCCTGATCATGGCGCACCGCCCGGCGGCGATCCAGGAATGCGACCTTCTCCTGGTTCTGGAAGACGGTGTTCGCAAGGGATTTGGCCCGCGGGACCAGGTCCTGCGCGAACTTGTCCGCAATCACACCGAGATCCTCAAACCAGCCGTGGGTGCGTCATGAGCGGACAGGTCATCAAATGGTCTGCACGGGGACCCTTGTTCGCGGGATTCCTGACCCTGGCCCTGCTGGGTGGGGGGCTGGGCGCCTGGTCCGTGCTGACAACCGTTTCCGGTGCCATCATCGCCCCGGGACAGATCGAGGTCGCCCATAGCCGTCAGGTTGTGCAGCATGTCGACGGCGGTGTGGTAACCGAAGTTCTTGTCGAGGAGGGAGCCGAGGTCCGTCCGGGCGATGTGCTTCTGCGGCTTGATGGAAGCCAACTGCAGTCCGAACTGACCATCGTCGAGAACCAGTTGCATGAAGTCAGTGCGCGCCGCGCGCGGCTGGAGGCAGAGCGCGATGATGCGCCAGCCGTGACCTTTCCTGCCAACCTCGTGCAGGCGGCCTCGCTCCGCCAGGACGTCACCGAACTGGTCGATGGGCAGGCAAGCCTTTTTGCCGCCCATCGCGAGACGCTGGAGCAGTCGACGGACCAACGCCGAAAGCGGATCGGGCAGATCGGCAATCAGCTGGACGGGATCGAGGCGCAGCAGAAGGCCGTGGACATCCAGGTGGCACTCCTTGCCGCCGACCTGAAGGCCCAGCGCGACTTGCTGGCAAAAGGCCTGACCCAAGCCGCGCGGGTGTCCGAGATAGAACGGGAACTGGCTCAACAGCGTGGCCGCGTCGGAGAGCTGACCGCCGCCCAGGCCGAGGCTGCAAGCCGCATCACCGAGATCGAGATCGAGATCCGTGGCCTTGCCACGCAGCTGCGCGAAGGGGCCGAGCTTGAACTGCGCGATATTGCCGCGCGCGAGCTTGAACTTTCTGAACGGCACCGCGCCTTGGCCGAGCGTATCGGACGTCTGGACATCCGCGCGCCGGCGGCAGGTATCGTCTTCGGCCTGCGGGTGACCAGTCCGCAGTCCGTGATCAAGTCAGCCGATCCGCTGATGTTCATCGTCCCGCAAGACCGCCCTCTCCTGGTTGCCGTTCGTGTTCCGGCCACGCATGTCGACGAGGTGCGCCTTGGGCAGGAGGTGCGTCTGGCATTTCTCTCCCTTGCCGCGCGCACGACGCCAGAGGTGACCGGTCGCGTTAATCTGGTGTCGGCGGATGCCTTGACCGACGAACGAACCGGTATGACCTACTACCGTGCGGAAGTTTCGATCGACGACCGAAACCTGCAAGACGGTGACATCGAGATCATTCCGGGCATGCCGGTGGACGCGTTCATCCGCACCGGCGACCGCACGCCGCTGTCTTATCTGGTCAAACCGTTCACCGACTATTTCCGCAGATCGTTCCGGGAAACCTGAAGCCGACCTGACGCCGCCGCGAAGGCGCGTCGGTTCATGTCCAGCAAGCCGGCTCTGGAAGCTCCTTGCTCCGGAAGCTATTGCTGCCATGCTTTGCCTTGCAGACGGAGAGTGGCGCCTTGGCGGTCGAACGGTTCACCATCGAGGGCGATCTGGAGGCCGAAAGCTTCCTGCCCTGGATCGTCCGGCACATGCAGCGCCTTGGGCTTCGCGGGGTTCCCGTGCGGCGGGCCGACGGGCAAGTGGAAATCACCCTGAGCGGGCCGGCTGACCTGATCGACGCAATGGAACTGGGCGTTTCCCTGGGTCCGATCGACGTCTGGGTCGAAGCGATCGCCCGGCAGCGGCTGGAGAATGCGGACGTCCCCTGACCTTTTGCCCCTCACAATTTGGTTACTTATTGGGCGGTCCCGTCTAACAATCAGGCATGACGCCCGATTCCTTTTGGCGACCGCCCCGGCCACCCGTCCCGGCAGGACAGTCATCCGTAGTCGGCATAGCGTGACCCGAAGGCCGTTTGACGGAAACCGAACGAATGACTGCTGCCTGGACTCCCGTTGCGCTGGCGCGTGACCTTCCGCGATTGTGTGTGATGCCCGTCTGTGTCGACGGGACCCAACTGGCGCTGTGGCGCAGTGCAACGGGCCGTCTGGCGGCCTGGGCCGACCGTTGCCCGCACCGTGGCATGCGCCTGTCGCACGGCTTCGTACGGGGCGAGGCGCTGTCCTGCATCTACCACGGCTGGAGCTATGGCTCCGATGGCCACTGCCTGCGAATTCCGGCCCATCCGGACCTTGTTCCGCCCGAAGCGATCCGGGTGCCGGTCTTCCACGCGATGGAGAGCGGCGGCGTGGTCTGGGTTGTAACGCAAGCCACCGATGCCCTGCCGCCCACCGTCGAAGGAACGCCCCTGCGGTCGCTTACCGTCGAGGCGGCGGTGGACTGGGACGCTGCCGGCTTTTCGGTGTCCGGTCCGGTCGCGCGTGGCCAGCTGTCTGGCATGATGGTGACGATCCTCGTGCAGCCCCTGCCCCAGGGCCGCTTTGCGCTTCACGCCCTGGCAGAGGCCACGGCCTCCCCTTCCGCCCAGATAGAGGTGTCGCGCGGGCTCGAAGGCTTGCGGCGGCGGGCAGAGGAGGCGTTCGCATGACCGACCCCGTCCGCGACGAATGGTATCCGGTGGCCTTGGTCAGCCAGTTGCACCACGGGGCCCGCGACACGCTCCTGTTGGGTGAACCGATCCGCGTGACGCTGCAGGACGACCAGCCGCTGGTCACTGCGTCCAACCGGGTGCTGCCATCACAGGCCCGCTATGGCCATGTCTGGACCTGTCCAGGTGTTCCTGCGCGGCCGCTGTTCGACATTCCGGAAGCGGACCAGCCCGGACGGCGTCTGGTCGATGTCGGTCTGGTCCGCGTCAAATGCTCACCCCTGCGCGCGGTCGAGAACTTCCTCGACATCGCGCATTTCCCCTTCGTGCACACCGATATCCTGGGCGCCGAGCCGCATACCGAGGTGGGCCGCTACGACGTGGCCATCCGCGACGAGGTGGATGAGGTCTGGGCGACAAAAGTGCAGTTCTATCAGCCGCAAGCGGCGAAATCGGCGGCCGGCGGGATCACCACCGAATACATGTACCGGGTGCCTGCGCCCACCGTCTCGGTGCTGTACAAGACCTGCCCGCCGCGTCCCGGTGAATGGGACGTGATCACCCTTTTCGTGCAGCCCCTGACCGAGACGCTCTGCGAAGTCTGGCCGTGGATGGCGTTGTTTGACGACACGACACCGCTGACCGACCTGATCCATTTCCAGCAGACGATCTTCCTGCAGGACCGCTCGATACTGGAAAATCAGCAGCCCAGCCTGTTGCCGCTGGACCCGGGGCTGGAGATTCCGACGCGGGCCGACCTCACCTCAATCGCCTATCGGCGCTGGCTGAAGCGGCGCGGCTACACCTATGGCGCGCAATTGGTGGCGGCATGATCCTGTACGACTACGTCCTCAGCCCGGACTGCTACAAGGTTCGGCTTCTGGCCGCGCTGGTGGGCGCACGGCTTGACCTGCGTGCGGTCGACTTTCACCCGGGCGGGGAACACCGCAGTGCAGCCTTCCTTCGGATCAATCCGGCGGGCACGATCCCCGTTCTGGAAGACGGCGACCTGATCTTGACGGAATCCGCTGCGATCCTGACCTATGTGGCCGCAAGCCACGGGCCGGACTGGCTGGGCGATGACACCCCGGTCATGCGGGCGCGCGTGGCGCAGTGGCTGGCGTTCGGGCACCGGCTGTCGGCCAGCATCGGCAAGGCACGGACCCATGACATGCTGCAAAAGCCCGCCGACATCGACGCCTGCCGCAAGGCCGGTGTCGCCGCCCTGCGCGAACTGGAGAGTGCCCTGATCGAGGCGCGGTTGCGCGGCGATGCGTTTCTGGCGGGAGACCGGCCCACGCTGGCAGATATCGCCTGTTTCCCGCATCCCATGCTGGCCCCGGATGGCGGCATCTCGACCGATCCCTACCCGACGATCCGCCTGTGGACCCGGTTCCTGCGCGCCCTGCCGCGGTTCATCGAAATGCCGGGCATCCACCGCCTGCATGAATTGAAGCCCGAACCCACGGGCACCAGCCAATGACCGCCCATCTCTTCAAAGGCTGTGCCGCCGTCGTTTGCGACCCGCAGACCGTGCTGCGCGATGTGGACCTTCTGGTCGAGGGGCCGAAGATCACCGCCATCGGCAAGAACCTTGTCCCCCCGCCCGGCACCGACGTCATCGACGCGCGGGGCTGGTTCCTTTACCCTGGCCTCGTGAACACCCATCACCACTTCTTCCAGACCTTCGTGCGCAACCGCGCCGATCTGGACTGGACCAAGCTGTCGGTGATCGAATGGCTGGACCTGATCTACCCGATCTTCTCGCGCCTGACCGAGGATTGCTTCTACCACTCTTCGGTCACCGCGATGGCGGAACTGGCCAAGCACGGCTGCACCACGGCCTTCGACCATCAGTACAACTTTCCGCGCCATGCCGGAAAACGGATCGTCGACCGCCAGTTCGAAGCCGCGGCGAAGATCGGGCTGCGCTTTCATGCCGGGCGCGGCGGCAATACCCTGCCCAAGTCAGAAGGGTCGACCATCCCGGACGAGATGCTGGAATCGACCGACGAATTCATCGCCGATTGCGCGCGGCTGATTGACACCTACCACGATCCGAACCCCTTCAGCATGGCGCGAGTGGTGGTGTCCCCCTGCCAGCCGGTGAACTGCTACCGGGAAACCTTCGTCGAATCCGTGGCCCTTGCCCGAGACAAGCGCGTGTTCCTGCACACCCATGTCGGTGAAGGCGAAAGCCCGGTGATCGCCTCCCGCCACGGGATGCGGACGGTGGACTATCTGGAACAGATCGGCTTTGCCGGACCCGACACCTTCTACGCCCATTGCTGGGAGTTGACGGACACCGAACTCCGCCAGATGGCGGCCTCGGGCACCGGCGTGTCGCATTGCCCGGAGCCGGTCTATCTGGTCGGGGCCGAGGTGACCGACATCCCCGCGATGGCGGCGCATGGCGTGCGGCTGGGTCTGGGCTGCGACGGGGCGGCCTCGAACGACAACTCGAATCTGATGCACTGCATCCACTCGGCCTACATGTTGCAATGCCTTGTGGCATCAAAGCGCGCCCATCCCGTGCCGGAACCGCGTGACTTTCTGGGCTATGCCACCACGGGCGGCGCGTCCCTTCTGGGCCGCAAGGACATCGGTCGTCTCGCCCCCGGCATGGCTGCGGACCTGTTCGCCATCGACACCCGCCGGATGGATTACGTCGGCACCCGCCACGACCCGGCCAGCCTGATCGCCAAGGTGGGCATCGGCATGCCGACCGACCTGACCATGGTCAACGGACGCATCATTTGGGCCAAGGGGGAATTCCCGGGCCTCGACGAAGCAGAAATGGCTGCCGAGGCGGAAGCCGCGCTGGCCACAATAGACGCGTGAAAAACACCCAACAGGAGACACAACCATGATCGCCAGACGGACCTTCCTTCAGACCTCGGCCTTTGCCGCCATCGCTGCGGCCATCTCTGCGCGGGGGGCCAGCGCCGCCGAGCCGCTCGGCATCGCACTCGTCCTGCCCTCGCCGCTGGGCGACGTCGGCTGGTCGCACACGCTGGCCCTAGGGCTCGACCCGATCAAGGCGGCCTATGGGGACGCCGTGACCTTCACCATTCTGGAAAACATCGCCGAAGGCCCCGACGCCGACCGCATCATGAACAAGGCCGTGGCCGACGGAAACAAGGTGCTGATCGCCGGGTCCTTCGGCTATCAGAACGGTGCGATGCAGATCGCCAAGCGTGACCCGTCGGTCACCGTGCTCCATGCCTCGGGCTTCATGGTCGCCCCGAACTTCTCGCCCTTCGCGGCGAAATACTTCCAGGGCACCTATCTTCTGGGCATGGCCGCGGCGGCCGTGTCGAAAACCGGCAAGCTTGGCTCGGTGTCGGCCTTCGCCATTCCCGAACTGATCACCTCGGTCAATGCCTTCACGCTGGGCGCCCAGGCCGTGAACCCGGCTGTCGAAGTGTCGGTGGTCTGGGTCAACACCTGGTTCGACCCCGCCAAGGAACAGGAAGCCGCCAAGGCCCTGATCGCGCAGGGCTGCGACGTGATCTTCTCGAACGCGCAGGACACGCCCTCGGTCATCGCAGCCTGCGAAGAGGCGGGTGTCCACGCCTTCAACCTGAACTCGTCGATGAAGAAATACGCGCCGACCAAGTATCTTGGCTGCGTGGCCACGGATTGGTCGCCCTTCTTCAAGGCCTCGGTCGATGCCCATGTCGCGGGCAGTTTCGTGGGCGCGAATGCCTTCCTCGGCGTGGCCGACAAGGTCGTCGCCGTGGTGGATTGGAGTTCCGACATCCCCGCCGAGGTGATGACCAGGATCACCGAGGCCGAGGCCAAAATCGCTGATGGCAGCTTCAACCCGTTCACCGGGCCGATCACCAAGGCCGATGACAGCGAAGGTGTGGCTGCAGGCGTTGCCCTGGCAGACGCTGACATCATCGCCATGGATTGGCACGTCAAAGGCGTCACGACGCCGTTGCCGCAGTAATCCCCATGCCCGCGCCGCTGCTCTCTCTTCGCAAGATGACCAAGACCTACGGCCAGACCGTGGCGAATTCCGCCATCGATCTGGACGTGGCCGCAGGGTCCATCCACGCGATCCTGGGCGAGAACGGCGCGGGCAAATCGACCTTGATGAAGCTGATCTACGGAGTAGAGCGCCCCGACGAAGGCGAGATGCACTGGAACGGCGAACCCGTTCATCTGACCTCGCCCGCCGAGGCGCGGCGCCTTGGCATCGGCATGGTGTTCCAGCACTTTTCGCTGTTTGAAACCCTGACTGTGGTGGAGAACATCTCGCTGATCGTTCCGGGGTCAAAGGTCGACCTCGCCGCCCGCATCCGGGCCTTGGGGCAGGACTTCGGGCTGGTGGTCGACCCCTTCGCCCATGTCCACGCGCTGTCGGTGGGCGAACGGCAACGGGTGGAGATCATCCGGTGTCTGCTGACCGAACCCCGCCTTCTGATCCTGGACGAGCCGACCAGCGTTCTACCGCCCCAAGCCGTGGGTCTGCTGTTCGAGACCTTGCGCCGTCTGCGCGACGGCGGTGTGTCGATCCTGTTCATTTCGCACAAGCTGGATGAAATTCGCGCGCTTTGTGACCGCGCCACGATCCTGCGGGGCGGGAGGGTCACCGGGGATGTCGATCCGCGCGACCACGATAGCCACGATCTTGCCCGCATGATGATCGGGCGCGACATGCCCGCGCCCCTGCATCTGGCCCCCATGCCGAAGGGTGAGATGCGGTTGGAACTGACGGCCCTGGACCATCAACCAGACGATCCGTTCGGGGTCACTCTGGCGGGGGTATCCCTGCGCCTGCACGCGGGAGAGATTCTGGGGATCGCGGGCATTTCGGGCAATGGACAGGCCGAAATGTCGCGCCTTATCTCCGGCGAAACGCTTCTGCCTGCATCACGGCGCGATGAAATCCGCATGATGGACAAGCCGGTCGGCCACCTTGGACCTGCGGCGCGTCGGGCTCTGGGCCTTGCCTTTGTCCCCGAAGAACGCCTTGGCCGCGGTGCTGTGCCGGACATGACTCTGGCCGACAACAGCCTTCTGACGGCCCACCCCCTGGGCCTCTTGAAGCGCGGCCTTATCGACCGTCAGGCCGAAGCCAGGTTCACCGCCGCCTGCATCGCGGATTTCGACGTCCGCACCTCGGGTCCCGAGGCCGAGGCGGGATCGCTTTCGGGCGGGAACCTGCAGAAATTCATCATGGGGCGCGAGATTTCGCTGAACCCGCGCCTCCTGTTTGTCGCCCAGCCGACCTGGGGCGTGGATATCGGCGCTGCGACCGCGATCCGGCACAGGCTGGTCAAGATGCGAAATGCCGGCGTCGCGGTTCTGGTCATCTCGGAGGAGTTGGAAGAGTTGTTCGAAATTTGCGACCGCATCCAGGTTCTGCACAAGGGGTCACTGTCCCCCAGCCTTGACCCGCGCAGCACAAGGCCGGAAGAGATCGGTCGCTGGATGATCGGCTCAGCTTCGGTGGTCGCGTGATCCGCCTTGTCCGCCGGGACCGCGCCTCGCGGCGCATGGCTGTGGCAGCCCCGCTTCTGGCGCTGTTTGCGGCCATCCTGTCGAACCTGATCCTGTTCGTGGCGATGGGGAAGGACCCGGGCGCAGTCTTCTATGCCCTGCTGCTGGAACCCTTCATGACATGGTCCGGCTTTTCCGAAGTCCTGTTGAAGACCGCGCCGCTTCTGCTGATTGCCCAAGGGCTGGCAATCGGGTTCCGGGCCAAGGTCTTCAACATCGGGGCCGAAGGCCAATTCATTCTGGGCGCGATCTTCGCCTCGGCCATCCCGGTCTATTTCCCACAGGCGACGGGCGGCTGGATCTGGCCTGCGATGCTGGTGATGGGGGCCATCGGCGGGGCGCTGTGGGCGGTTGTTCCGGCCTTCTGGCGCGTCAGGCTGAACGCGAACGAAATCCTCGTCACCCTGATGATGAGCCTGATTGCCGTCCAGCTGCTGAACTACCTGCTCCTTGGTCCGTGGAAGGACCCGATGGGCTTCAATTTCCCGCAGTCCGTCATGTTCCAGTATGATGCGATGATCCCGATCCTGTTTCCCGGCACGCGGGTCAATGTCTCGCTTTTGCTGGCCTTTCTGGCGGCACTTCTGGCCTGGATCTACATGCAGCGCAGTTTCGGCTGCTATCAGTTCCTGGTCGGCGGTCTTGCCCCCAAGGCCGCGACCTATGCCGGTTTTTCGCAGTCCCGCGCGATCTGGCTCTCGCTGCTGATCGGCGGCTTTGCGGCCGGGCTGGCCGGTGCTGCCGAAGTCGCCGGCCCAATCGGGCAGCTGCAACGGTCTATCTCAACGGGATACGGCTATGCGGCCATCATCGTGGCCTATCTGGGCGGGCTGCATCCCCTGGGCATCGTCGCGTCATCCTTCCTGATGGCGGCGCTCTACATCGGTGGCGACAACGCAATGGTCTCCGCCGACTTGCCCGTTGCAGCCGTCCGGGTGTTTCAGGGCAGTCTCCTGGTCTTCTATCTTGCCGCCATAACCTTCGTCCGCTTCCGCCTCGTCCGGACAGGAGGAGCACCGGCATGAGCGGGATCGAATTCATCCTGGCCGGAATGCTGGCGGCGGCCACTCCGTTTCTGCTTGCCGCACTGGGCGAGTTGGTGGTGGAGCGGGCCGGGGTGCTGAACCTCGGGCTGGAAGGGATGATGGCCCTTGGCGCCGCGATCGGTTTCATCGTGGTCTACGAGGGCGGCGGCCATGTCGCGGCCTTTCTAGCGGCGGGCCTGGTGGGGGTCGGGCTGGCACTGGTCTTTGCGGGTCTGGCGCTGGGACTGCGCGCCAATCAGGTCGCGGTTGGCCTGGCCGTCGGCATCCTTGGCCAGGGCCTGTCGTCGCTGGTCGGCAATTCCTACGAAAGTCTGACGATCACCGGCCTGCCAAAGCTGGCCTTTCCCGGCCTGTCGGACCTGCCGGTGGTGGGAGGCATGTTCAGCCAGGACATCATCGTCTGGCTGTCGCTCATCGCGACCGCGGCGATCTGGGCGATGTTCCGCTATTCGCGCCTGGGCCTAATCCTGCGCGCCATCGGCGAGAACCCCGCCGCCGCGCGCGCCATCGGCTACCGGGTCACCGCGCTGCGGCTTGGGGCGGTGGTGTTCGGCGGGGCGATGGCTGGCTTTGCCGGGGCCTATGCCGCCACGGTCTATACCCCGCTCTGGGCCGACGGAATGATCGCCGGACGCGGATGGATCGCCTTGGCGCTGGTGGTGTTCGGCATCTGGCTTACCGGCCGGATATTCTTCGGAGCCCTGCTCTTCGGCGCGCTGTCGCTGGCCAGCCTTGTCGCGCAGACGGAGGGTTGGGCGGTGCCGTCACAGCTGTTGTCGAGCCTGCCCTACATCGTCACCATCGTTGTCCTCGGCATCATCACGTCGAACAAGCGACTGCTCAAGGTCAACGGCGTGGCGTCGCTCGGCGAACCCTTCGGCCCCTGACGGGCCCGGCCTACCGCATGAGACCCGGCACCGCGCTTCCGCGACAAGTCAACGCGGTGCACCTGCAGCGATGGCAAGCCCATCTGCAACTGCCGTGAAGACATCGCTGAACGCGTGGGCGGCCTGAGGAAATTGTTCCTTCATGGTCTGCGAGACCATCGACATCAGGCTGGAGCCGCCGACGTAAACCACCTTCTCGACGCGGGTGACATCCATGCCCGCAATCCTCAAGGTCTCGCGCGAGCCCTCGGCCAGCGCGTCGGCATGCTGCACCAGGCTTGCGCCCAAGGCTTCTGCCGACAGGGGGACCGCCAGGCCGGGCTCTATCTGGTCAAGCAGGATGGCAGCCCGCTCCGCGCCGCCGTTGGCCGCGATCTTGCCGCGCTCCACCGCAAAGCTCATCTCGTGCCCCAACTCGTCTTCCAGAACCTTCGCCAGGCGGGAAAGCTTGTCCGGCTGATGCGCCAGCCGCGCCATTTCCGTTGCCAACCGTCGGTTCTGCGGCGTGTAAAGGAACGGGATCAACTCCCAGGTCGCCAGATCGTTGAAGATGGCATTCGGGGTGGGCGAACTGCCGGGTCCCATGATCTTGCGCAACTCGGTGCCCTTGCCCAGAAGCGGCATCACCCGGTCGATGCTGATGGAGCGGTCGAAATCCGTCCCGCCAATGCGGACACCGTGATTGGCAAGGATGGTCACCCCCTCCCGACCGGACCGGAACAGCGAGAAGTCCGACGTGCCGCCGCCCACATCGACGATCAGGCCGATGGATGCGCTTTGCTCCAGCGCGCCGCTGGCGATGGCGGCAGCCTGCGGCTCGGGCATGAACTCCACGTCACGGAAGCCCGCCGCCAGATAGCAGGCACGCAGATCCGCCTCGGCTGCGGCTTCCCGGGGATCGCCGACGCCATGAAACACCACGGGCCGCCCCGACACGACGCGGTCGAAGATCACGCCAGCCTCGGCCTCGGCCCGCGCCTTCACCTGCGCCAGAAAGCGGCTGATGATCTCGACGAAGGTCACCCGCTCGTTCAGGATCTGTCGGCGCTCATGCATGAGGCTGGTGCCCAACACGCGCTTCAATGCCCGCATGAAGCGCCCTTCGACACCCTCGAGGAGCGCCTGGTTGGCCGGTTCGCCGATCAGCATCTCGCGCGCGTCATAGTCGAAGAAGAAGGTCGTCGGGATCGTGGTCCGGCCCGACGCGAACTGGATGAGACGCGGCCTGCCGTCGGACATGTAGCCTGCCGCGGTATTTGACGTGCCGAAGTCGACCCCAAGCCCGAGTGCTCGTTCAGCCATGCTCGTATTCCTTGTGGTCCGCAGGGCCGGTGTCGATAGGGGTCGCGACGGAGGGTGTCAAGCAGCGTATCCGGCAGGCACCCGTTCAAGCAGGTTGGAAATCCTGTCTCGCATCTGGGGGTTCACACGATCCGGCCAAGCCCCGGCATCGACGCCTCACCTGCTTTTCGTATCGACCGGGTAGGCGGTGGTGAACTTCATCCGCTCCATCGCGAAATGCGAGGTCACGTTCTTGATCGGCACCGCGTCGGTCAGCCGCTTGTAAAGCGCGTCATAGGCGGCCATGTCGGCTACCGCGATCCGCAACAGATAGTCCAGCTCTCCCGCCATCCGGTAGACTTCCATGATCTCGGGAATGCTGTCGACCGCTCGGGCAAAGGCCTCGCGCCAGTCGGGGGAATGGTCGGGCGCCTCGATGCCGACAAAGATGGTCAGGCCGAAGCCCAGCTTGGCGGGATCAGCCAGCGCGACGCGCCCGGTCAGAACCCCCAGCGCCTCCAGCTTCTGGATGCGCTTCCAGCATGGCGTCTGCGACAGGCCCGCCTTGTCGGCGATCTGGGCGATAGGCAGCGTCGCATCGCGCATCAGCTCGGCAACGATCTTGCGGTCGATCAGGTCAAGGCCGGTCATCCGGTGATCCCTTCCTTGTGGCAGTGCGGGTCCGCCGTCCAGCATGCACCATATCGATTTAATGTCTACTAGCTTTATCGTGTATACCGGCGAAAGGCCCACCGCCTGTTTTCGACCATCCTCCAGGCAGAATTTCGGGGCAGTCGCGGCGGTCCGGCCACCCCTGCAGCAAGGCGATGTTGATTCTGGATAATGCGGCGCGTAACTCTTCCACATGATCACTCAGAAGATGAAATATGCCCTGAAGGCGCTTTTGGCCCTGGCAGACGAAGCCGCCAAGGGACAGCCCGAGCCGCTGACGATCGAAGAGATCGCCCGCCGGTCGGACACCCCGAAGCGCTTTCTGGAACATATCCTGCTCGAGGTGCGCAACGCGGGTGTGATCGCGTCGATCCGGGGGCGGTCGGGCGGCTATGTGCTGGTCCGCAAGCCGTACGAGATTTCGATCTCCGAACTCCTCCGCACGATCGACGGGCCGATTGCGCCCCTGCCCTGCCTGTCGCGCCGGCACTATCAGCGCTGCGAGGACTGCGCCGACGAAGCCACCTGCCGGATCCGCAAGGTCTTTGCCGAAGTGTTCTGGTCCTATCTGGTGATGATCGACTCGCTGACCTTGCAGGACATGCTGCGGTCCACAGAGGTGGCGGACCAGCTACTGGCCGGCACGCCGGGCGCCTAAAGCATTCATTACACAGAGTAATACGCGGCGGCACCCCTCAAGGCGCGCGGAGAACGTTTTTCTATAAGCACGACTGACTTTAGCGTGAATTTTCCTTTGCAATACTCGACCATCCCTGTCGTTATTTAGGCATCGGCAGGCCACATGGACCTCGCCGCCACGCGAAGGAGATGGACGATGACCGCAGCCGCGTTCCCCCACAGCCTGGTCGATCAGGCCCCCAAGGCACTGCGCCACTGGCGCTTCAGCCGTCTGCGCAGCCTCCTGGCCGCGACCGCACTCGCCACGCTCGGCCTTGGCGCGGCGCCGTCCACGGTCCAGGCCGAGACGCTGCTCAATGTCAGCTACGACCCGACGCGCGAACTTTACCGCGAGTTGAACGAAGCCTTCGCCGCCTACTGGACCGCCCAAGGCAACCCCGCCCCCGAGATCGAGGTCAGCCACGGCGGCTCCGGCAGCCAGGCCCGCGCGGTGATCGACGGCCTTGCAGCGCAGGTCGTGACGCTGGCCCTGGCCAGCGACATCGACAAGATCGCCGAAGCCGGGAGGCTGCCCGCCGACTGGCAGTCGAAACTGCCCAACAACTCTTCGCCCTATACCAGCACGATCGTCTTCCTCGTCCGCGAGGGGAACCCCAGGGGCATCAAGGACTGGGGCGATCTGGTGGCCGAAGGCGTACAGGTGATCACGCCGAACCCCAAGACCAGCGGCGGGGCGCGGTGGAACTACCTGGCCGCCTGGGCCTGGGCCGAAAAGAACGGCCGCGACCCGAAGGAATTCGTGGGCTCCCTTTACCGCAACGTCCCCGTCCTGGACAACGGCGCGCGCGGGTCGACGACCACCTTCGCCCAGCGCGGCATCGGTGACGTGCTTCTGGCCTGGGAGAACGAGGCCTATCTCGCGCTGAAAGAGATCGGCGAGGATCAGTTCGACATCGTGGTCCCCTCGGTCAGCGTCCTTGCCGAACCGCCGGTCGCGCTCGTCGAAGGCAATATCAAGACCGATGACCAGCGCAAGCTGGCCGAGGCCTACCTGAACTACCTCTACTCGCCCGAAGGGCAGGCCTTGGCCTTCAAGCACTTCTACCGCGCCTGGGATACCTCCAAGGCCGCGCCCGAGGATGTCGCCCGCTTCCCGCAGCTTGAACTGGTTGACATCGCCAGCTTCGGCGGCTGGGCCAAGGTGCAGCCGGAACACTTCGGCGACGGCGGGATCTTCGACCAGATCTACGTGCCGAAGTGAGCATCCGACCAATGGGCAGACCCCTCATCCACCGCTCCCCCATGCCCGGTCTCGGCCTCAGCATGGGGATCACCCTGACGATGCTGTCGCTTGTCGTCCTGCTGCCCATCGGCGCCCTTCTTCTGAAGGGCGCCAACTACGGTCTGGCAGGGATCTGGGACACGGTGAACCGCGAACGCGTCTGGGCGGCGCTGGAGCTTTCGTTCCGCCTGTCGCTCTTTGCCGCGCTCTTCAACCTTGTCTTCGGCGTCCTTCTGGCCTGGGTCCTGGTCCGCTACCGCTTCCCCGGCCGCCGCCTCCTGGACGCGGCCGTCGATCTGCCCTTCGCCCTGCCCACCGCCGTCGCCGGGATCTCCCTGACTGCGCTTTACGCCCCGAACGGCGCGTTCGGAGCTCTCGCAGCCGAGATCGGCTGGAAGATCGCCTACACGCAGTGGGGCATCTTCATCGCCCTCGTCTTCGTCGGCCTGCCCTTCGTCACCCGCACCGTCCAGCCCGTCATCGAAGAGATCGAGCGCGAGGTCGAGGAAGCCTCGGCCACGCTGGGGGCCTCGCGCCTTTACACGCTGCGCCACGTCATCCTGCCGATGCTCACCCCCGCCGCGCTGACCGGCTTTGCCCTGGCACTGGCACGGGCGGTCGGAGAATACGGATCGGTCATCTTCATCGCCGGAAACATCCCGCTGGTGACCGAAATCGCGCCCCTCCTCATCATCATCCAGCTGGAGGAATTCGACTATGACGCGGCCGCCGCCATCGGCATCGCCATGCTTCTGATCAGCTTCGCCATGCTTCTCGTGATCAACCTCATCCAGGTCTGGAGCCGCAGGAGGATTGGCTATGTCTGACGCAACCCGCACAGAGGCCCGTCCCCGATTTCGCCCGGCGACCCAGGAAAGCCCCGCCGCCCGCCTGACGCTGATCGCCGTCGCCTGCGTTGGTCTGACCATCCTCGTCTTCGCGCCCCTTGTCGCGGTCTTCATCGAGGCGCTGGCCGACGGGGTCGGGGCATCGCTGCAAAGCCTGGCCTCGCCGGACGCCCGTGACGCGATCCGTCTCACCCTGACCATCGCCGCGATCTCGGTCCCGCTGAACGCCATTTTCGGCGTCGCGGCGGCCTGGTTCATCACCAAGTTCGACTTTCGCGGCAAAGCCTTCCTGATCACGCTGATCGACCTGCCGTTCAGCGTCTCGCCCGTCGTCGCGGGCCTGTGCATCGTGCTGATGTTCGGCACCAACAGCCTGATCGGCGGCTGGCTGGTGGCCAACGGCTTTCCCGTCGTCTTCGCCCTGCCCGGCATCATCCTGGCCACCATGTTCGTGACCTTCCCCTTCGTCGCGCGCGAGCTGATCCCGGTGATGATCGAACAGGGTCGCGCCGAGGAAGAGGTCGCCCTGACCCTTGGCGCCTCGGGCTGGCGGGTGTTCTGGACCGTGACGCTGCCCAACATCCGCTGGGCGCTCCTGTACGGCGTCCTTCTCTGCAACGCCCGCGCGATGGGTGAATTCGGTGCTGTCGCCGTCGTTTCGGGCAAGATTCGCGGCGAGACGGCGACGATCCCGACCACGATCGAGATGCTTTACCAGGAATACCTCGCCGTCGCGGCCTTCAGCCTGGCCGCGGTCCTGACGCTGCTCGCGCTGGTCACGCTTCTCCTCAAGACACTTCTGGAACTGCGCCATGCCGACCAGCTTGCCGCGACCCATCGCCACTAGGAGGCTCCCCATGCACATCGAGATCGACGAGATTTCCAAAGCCTTCGGCAGCACCGCGGCCCTGCAGCCGGTGTCACTTGCCATTCCCTCGGGCGCGCTGGTGGCTCTCCTCGGCCCATCGGGGTCCGGCAAGACGACGCTCTTGCGCATCCTTGGCGGGCTTGAATTTCCCACCTCGGGCCGCGTCCTCTTCGACGGACAGGATGCCACCGGCCTGACCGTCCAGGAACGGCGCGCGGGCTTCGTCTTCCAGTCCTACGCCCTCTTTCGCCACATGACGGTCTTCGACAACATCGCCTACGGCCTGAACGCCCGCCCCCGCGCCTCGCGCCCGACCAGGGCCGAGATCGCCCGCCGCGTGACCAAACTCCTGGAGCTGATCCAGCTTCCCGACATCGGCGCGCGCTATCCCAGCCAGCTTTCGGGCGGCCAGCGCCAGCGCGTGGCCCTTGCCCGCGCCCTTGCGATCGAACCCCGGATGCTGCTGCTGGACGAACCCTTTGGCGCGCTCGACGCCAAGGTCCGCAAGGAACTTCGCCAGGGCCTGCGCGACATCCATGACACCACCGGCCTGACCACCGTTTTCGTGACCCACGATCAGGAAGAGGCGATGGAACTCGCCGATCTGGTGGTGGTCATGTCGATGGGAAAGATCGAACAGATCGGCAAGCCGCAGGACATCCGCGCCCGCCCCGCGAGCCCCTTCGTGCGGGAGTTCATCTCTGCCTGAGGCCTCGCTTTGGCCGGTGGCACCGCGCCGCCTCAGATCATCCGCCCGCCTGGGATTGCAGCCATTTCAACAGCTTCGCCAGCGACCGGCTGGGCGGGCGCAACTGCGGCCAGACCATGTGATAGGCACCGTCGACCTCGGTATAACGGTCGATCGCCGGACGCAGACGACCCGACTTGAACTCGGCCTCGGCCAGAAACGCCGGCAGCAGCGCCACCCCGAAGCCCAGCGCCGCCGCCTCGGCCATCTGGGCAAACTGGTCGAACAGCATCCCGCGCAGGTGACCGGCCGGGCAGCCTTGGCGGGCGAACCAGTCCTCCCAGGCACCGGGCCGGCTTTCCAGGTGCAAAAGCGGCAGCGCCAGCAGGTCCTGCGGAGTGGCCGGATCTTCCGGCACCAGGTCCGGCGCGCAGGCCGGGATCACCCGCTCACGGGCCAGCTCCAGGCTGCTGACCCCCGGCCAGTCCGCGCCGCCAAAGTGGATCGCCGCATCGAACGGCTCGCGCGTGAAGTCGAAGGCCGACAGTCGGGTCCCGAAGTTGATGATGATGTCGGGATTGTCCGCCGTGAACTGCCGCAGCCGGGGCAAGAGCCAATGCGTCCCGAAGGCCGGCAGGACCGCGATGTTCAGGCTTGACTGTTCGCCCGCCGCGCGGATCTTCAGGCCCGCCCGCGCCAGGTCCTGCAGATAATCCCTGACCGACGCCGCATAGTCGACCCCGGTCGGCGTCAGCGCCAGACCCTTGCCTTCGCGCCGCATCAGCGTGACGCCGATCTGGTCCTGCAATGTCTTCAGCTGTCTGCTGACCGCGGAATGGGTCAGCGCCAGTTCCTCGGCGGCGGCAGTGGCACTCCCAAGCCGGTCGACGGCCTCCAGCGCCAGAAGCGAACTGATCGAGGGCAGGAACCGGCGCGGTGCAATCATGTGAGTTTTTCTCCAGGATAGTGACCAACATGTCGCTCATTTTCGTGGCGCTGGCCAGATAGACTGGAGCAGCAGTCCGGAATGCCAGGAAAGATCACCATGCCCAAGCGGTTCGCCGATCCCGCGTTTCAGCGCGGAGCGCAACATTTGCAGTCGGTGCGACCGGCCCTGCGAAAGGCGCGCTGATGGACCGCTGCGACATCGTCCACGACAACTTCCTGCGCCGTGTCGCCGCCCGCGACCTGCCCCCCGGCCGTGCCCCATCCGGCCCGCTGCCCCCGACGCTTGCCGTCTCTCTCTACCGCTCCGCCTGCCTCAGCCGCGCTTTGGACCGCCAAAGCCGCGCCATGCAGCGCGCGGGGCAAGGCTTCTACACCATCGGCTCCTCGGGCCACGAAGGCCTTGCCGCCGTCGCCGCCGCCCTGCGCCCCACCGACATCGCCTTCCTCCACTACCGCGACGCCGCCTTCCAGATCGCGCGGGCCGAACAGGTCCCCGGCCAGACCATCGCCCGCGACATGCTTCTCTCCTTCGCCTCGTCGTCCGAGGACCCGATCTCCGGCGGCAGGCACAAGGTCCTTGGCAGCCGCCCGCTGATGATCCCGCCGCAGACCTCGACCATCGCCAGCCACCTGCCAAAGGCCGTCGGCGCCGCGTATGCCAATGCCGCCGCCCGCCGCCACCGCCCCGAACACGCCATCCTCCCCGACGACGCCATCGCCTATTGCAGCTTCGGCGACGCCTCGGCCAACCACTCCACCGCACAAGGCGCCTTCAACACCGCGCAGTGGACCAGCTACCAGTCCGTCCCCCTCCCCCTCCTCTTCTGTTGCGAGGACAACGGCATCGGCATCTCCACCAGGACCCCGACCGGCTGGATCGCCGCCACCTTCGCCAATCGCCCCGGCCTGAAATACTTCGTCTGCGACGGGCTGGACATCTACGACACCTACGCCACCGCGCTGGCCGCAGCCGACTACGTCCGCACCCGGAAGAAACCCGCCTTCCTCCACGTCCGCACCATCCGCCTTTACGGCCACGCCGGGGCCGACATGCCCACGACCTACCTCCCCCGTGAGGAGGTGGAGGCCGAGGAAGCCAACGACCCCCTCCTCCACTCCGTCCGCCTGCTGGACCAGGCCGGTGCCCTGACCCCCGACCAGGCGCTGGCCATCTACCAGGACACCGCCGACCGCATCGCCCGCGTCGCGGCCGAGGCCGTCACCCGCCCCCGCCTGAAGACCGCACCCGAGGTGATGTCCGCCATCATCCCGCCCCGCCGCGACAACCGCCCAACGAACGGCCCGTCACCACAGGCCCGCGAACAGGCCTTCGGCGCCGACCTAAAGGCAATGGCGGAGCCGCAAATCATGTCCCGCCTCATCAACTGGGCGCTGACCGACCTGATGCTGACCCACCCCGAGATCGTGATGATGGGCGAGGATGTGGGCCGCAAGGGCGGCGTCTACGGCGTCACCCAGAAGCTGACCCAGCGCTTCGGCCCCGACCGGATGATCGACACTCTCCTCGACGAACAATCCATCCTCGGCCTCGCCATCGGCATGGCGCAGAATGGCTTCGTACCGATGCCGGAAATCCAGTTCCTCGCCTACGTCCACAATGCCGAAGATCAGATCCGGGGCGAGGCTGCGACGCTGCCCTTCTTCTCCAATGGCCAGTTCACCAACCCGATGGTCATCCGCATCGCGGGCCTTGGCTACCAGAAGGGTTTCGGCGGGCATTTCCACAACGACAACTCGCTGGCCGTCCTGCGCGATATCCCCGGCGTGCTTCTTGCCGTCCCCTCGAACGGTGCCGACGCCGCGATGATGCTGCGCGAATGCGTGCGTCTCGCGCGCGAGGAACAGCGCGTCGTCGTCTTCGTCGAGCCCATCGCACTTTACCCGATGCGCGACCTTCACGCCGACAAGGACGGCGGCTGGATGCGACGTTACCCCGATCCGTCAAAGTCGATCCGTCTCGGCGAAGTCGGCATCGACGGCGAGGGCACCGACCTCGCCATCGTCACCTTCGGCAACGGCTGCTACCTCTCTCACCAGGCTCGGCCCGAACTGGAGGCGGCAGGCCTCAAGACCCGGATCATCGACACCCGCTGGCTCTCTCCGCTCCCGAAACAGGCCCTGACCGCAGCCGTCAAAGGCTGCAAACACATCCTGATCGTCGACGAGACCCGCCATACCGGCGGCGTGGCGGAAGGCCTGATGGCCCACTTCCACGAGGCGGCCCCCGGCACCCCCCTCGCCCGCCTGACCGCCGAAGACAGCTTCATCGCCACCGGCCCCGCCTATGCGGCCACCATGCCCTCGAAAGACCAGATCCTCGCCACCGCCCGCGCCCTGACAGGTGCCAAATGACCCGCAAGACCGCCGTCGTCATCTGCCCCGGTCGCGGCACCTACAACGCGACCGAACTCGGCTACCTCTCCCGTCACTTCCCCGACGCAAGCCTCCTCTCCCGCTTCGACGCCCTTCGCACCGCCGAGGGCCAGGACACCCTCACCGCCCTCGACAGCGCCGACCGCTTCACTCTCGCCCGCCACACCCGCGGCGACAATGCCAGCGCCCTGATCTACGCCGCCACACTCGGCGACTTCCTCTCGCTCGACCGCCAAGGCATCGACGTCGTCGCCGTCACCGGCAATTCGATGGGCTGGTACTCGGCCCTTGCCTGCGCCGGGGCGGTGACGCCCGAGGACGGCTTCACCATCGCCAACACAATGGGCAGCCTGATGCAATCCGCCCTGATCGGCGGGCAGACCGTCTACCCTTGGGTCGACGAGGACTGGGTCCCCCGCCCCACCCGCAAGGCCGCCATCCTCGCGCTGGTGGACGACATCGCCACCCGCCGCGACCACGTCCTCGCCCTCTCCATCGACCTCGGCGGCCTTCTGGTGATCGCCGGGAACGAGGCCGGTCTGAAGGCGTTCGAATCCTCGGTCGACCCCGTGCAAACCCGCTTCCCGATGCGCCTCGGCAACCACGCCGCCTTCCACACCGCCCTGCAAGCCCCCGTCGCCGCGCAAGGCCGCGCGGCCCTGCCCCCTAGCCTTCTCACCCAACCGCACCTCCCCCTGATCGACGGGCGCGGCGCGATCTGGTGGCCCGGCACGGTGGACCCGCAAACCCTCCACGCCTACACCCTCGGCCATCAGGTGACCCAGACCTACGACTTCACCGCCGCCATCCGCACCGCCGCCCACGAATTCGCCCCCGACCTTTTCATCGTCACCGGCCCCGGCACCACGCTGGGCGGGGCCGTCGCCCAATCCCTGATCCTGGCTGAGTGGCGCGGGATGGGCAGCAAATCCGATTTCCAGACCCAACAGGCCGCAAGGCCGATGCTGGTCGCAATGGGGCTGCCCGATCAGCGCGCCCTTGCGACCCATGAAGGAGCCAAGACATGACCCATTCCGCCACACTTTCCGCCGCAGGCCTGAGCCCGGCCGACCTGACCGGAGGCACCCTCGCCGTCCGCTCCCCCATCGACGGCGCCGAGCTCGCGCGGGTCCACGAAACCCCCGCCTCCGAGATGCCCACCATCATCGCCCGCGCCAAATCCGCCTTCGCCCAGTGGCGCACCGTCCCCGCCCCGCGGCGGGGCGAACTCGTCCGCCTCCTCGGCGAAGAACTTCGCGCCGCCAAGGCCGACCTTGGCGCCCTCGTGACACTGGAGGTCGGCAAGATCACCTCCGAAGGCCTTGGCGAAGTGCAGGAGATGATCGACATCTGCGACTTCGCCGTGGGCCTTTCCCGCCAGCTTTACGGGTTGACCATCGCCTCCGAACGCCCCGGCCACCGCATGGCCGAAACCTGGCACCCGATCGGACCCGTCGGCGTCATCAGCGCCTTCAACTTCCCCGTCGCCGTCTGGTCGTGGAACGCGGCCCTCGCCCTCGTGTGCGGCAACCCGGTGATCTGGAAGCCGTCGGAAAAGACCCCGCTCACCGCGCTGGCCACCATGCGGATCATGGACCGTGCGCTGGCCCGCTTCGGCGACGCGCCGGAGGGCCTCTGCCAACTCGTCATCGGTGGCCCCGACATCGGCGCGGCCCTCGTCGACAGCCCCGACGTCCCCGTCCTCTCGGCCACCGGATCGACCCGCATGGGCGGCATCGTCGGCCCCAAGGTCGCCGCCCGCTGGGGCCGCCCGATCCTTGAACTCGGCGGCAACAACGCGATGATCGTCGCCCCCTCCGCCGACCTCGACATGGCCGTCCGCGCCATCGTCTTCGGCGCCGTCGGCACCGCGGGCCAGCGCTGCACCTCGCTCCGCCGCCTGATCGTCCACCGCTCCATCCGCGACGACCTGGTGGCCCGCCTGACCAAGGCCTACGCGAGCCTCCCCATCGGCGACCCACGCGCCGAAGGCACCCTGATCGGCCCCCTCGTCGACCAGGCCGCCCGCGACCGGATGCTCGCCCAACTCGACCGCGCCCGCGCCGAGGGTGGCGTGGTCCACGGCGGCCAGCCCGTCACCGAAGGAGTCCCCGCCGGCGCCTATGTCACCCCCGCCCTCGTCGAGATGCCCGCCCAGACCGCCACCGTCCGCGAGGAAACCTTCGCGCCCATCCTTTACGTCCTGACCTACGATCACTTCGACGACGCGATCGCACTCCAGAACGACGTCCCCCAGGGCCTCTCCTCCTGCATCTTCACCCTGAACCTGCGCGAGGCCGAGACCTTCCTCTCCGCCGCGGGGTCCGACTGCGGCATCGCCAACGTCAACATCGGCCCCTCGGGCGCGGAAATCGGCGGGGCTTTTGGGGGCGAGAAGGAAACCGGCGGCGGGCGCGAAAGCGGCTCGGACGCCTGGAAGGGCTACATGCGGCGGCAGACCTCGACCGTGAACTACTCGACCAGCCTGCCGCTGGCCCAAGGGGTCCGCTTTGACCTCTGAGAACCTCTGGCGCACCACCGCAAGGGAAACCTTCGCCGCCCCGCCTTTGGACGCCGACCGCACGGTGGACCTCGCCATCATCGGCGGCGGCTTCACCGGATGCGCCGCGGCACTTCAGGCCGCGCGCGACGGCGCATCCGTCTGCCTGCTAGAGGCGGAAACCATCGGCCACGGCGGATCGGGCCGCAACGTCGGGCTGGTGAACGCAGGCCTCTGGCTCCCCCCCGACACCGTCCGCGCCCAGATGGGAGAGGCCCAGGGCACCAAACTCCTCACCACCCTCGCCGAGGCCCCGTCCCGCGTCTTCGCCCTGATCGAGCGCGAGGCCATCGATTGCGAGCCCACCCGCAACGGCACCCTCCATCTCGCCCACGCGCCGAAGGGGATGGCCGACCTGACCGACCGCCACCGCCAGGGCCGCGCGATGGGCGCGCCGCTGGACCTCCTCGACGCCACGGAAACCACCCGCCGCACCGGCTCCACCGCCTTCCACGGCGCGCTCTTCGATCCCCGCGCCGGGACGATCCAGCCGCTCGCTTACGTAAGCGGACTGGCCCGCGCCGCCACAGAAGCCAAGGCGCATCTGCACGAGAAAAGCCCCGTCCACTCCGTCACCCGCCAGGCCGACCTCTGGCACATCACCTCCGGCCCCCACACACTGAGCGCCCGCCGCCTGCTGGTCGCGACCAACGCCTACCACCAGACCCTCGGCCCGGCCTTCCAGCCCGCCTTCGTTCCGGTCCACTACTGCCAATATGCCACCGACCCCCTGCCCCCCGCCCTCCTCGACAGCATCCTCCCCGGCAAAGAAGGCTGCTGGGACACCGCGCTCGTCATGTCCTCGGTCCGCCGCGACCACGCCGGGCGGCTCATCATCGGCGGCATCGGCAACGGCACCGGCCCCGGCGCTAGCCTCCACGCCGCCTGGGCGCGCCGCAAGCTTGCCGCCCTTTACCCCGCGCTGAAAGACATCCCTCTCACCCACGGCTGGAGCGGCCGCATCGCCATGACCGGCGACCATATCCCCAAGATCGTCGCCTTCGGACCCGAGGCCTATGCGATCTTCGGCTACTCCGGCCGCGGCATCGGCCCCGGCACCGTCTTCGGCACCGAAACCGCCCGCGCGCTTCTGACCGGCAGCGAAGACCCCCTGCCCCTCGCCCCGGTCCATCAGCACCGAGAGACCGCCCCCGCCGTCCAGGCCGCATACTTCGAGACCGGCGCCTGCCTCACCCACGCCCTCTCAGACCGCTAACCCCGCGCCTGCGCCAGCAGCCAGTCCCGCACCTCCAGCGCCGGGCGGGCCAGCGTCGCCTCGCGCGGCCAGATGACGTGGAAGTCCATCCCCGTCACCAGCGCATGGTCCGTCAGCCGCACCAGCACACCCTGCCCCACCAGCCCCTCCACCAGATGCCGCCAGCCCAGCGCCACGCCCTGCCCGGCAATCACCGACTGCACCACCAGCACATAATCGTTGATCTGCAAGCCCTTCGGCACCCGCCGCCCCTCGACCCCCACGGAAGCAAACCAGTCCCGCCAGGTCGCCGCCTGCCGGAACGGCTCCTCCAGGTGGATCAGCTGATGGCCCAGCAACTCTTCCGGGCCGGACGGCCGCTCCCGCCCCGCCAGATAAGACGCCCCGCAGACCGGCCAGATCTCCTCCGCCGCCAGCGGCACCGCCGCATATTGCGGCCAGTCCGCCGGATTGCCGCCCCTGACGCCCAGCGGAATCCCCTCGCCCACCAGGTCCAGATCGTGGTCCCCGGTCTGGATGCGCAGGTCGATCTGCGGCAGGTCCGCGCGCAGCTGCGCCATCCGGGGCACCATCCAGAAGGCCGCAAAGGCGGTCGAGCAGGACAGCGTCACATGCCCTTCTGCCGCCGTCCGCAGATCACGGGCAGAGCGTTGGATATGCGACAGCCCGATCGCCACGTCGGCATGAAACCGCGCCCCCGCCGCCGAAAGCCGCACCCGCCGATGCTCACGCAGGAACAGCGCCGTCCCCAGATGCTCCTCCAGCCGGTGGATCGCATAGGACACCGCCGCCTGCGTCATCCGCAATTCCCGCGCCGCCGCCGTGAAGCTGCCATGCCGCCCCGCCGCCTCGAAGACGACAAGGGCGTTGATCGACGGCACCAAACTGCGCAGGGTTTCCATAAACCCAGCTTATCAACTCTATCAGGCTTTTCCAGCGTCACGCCGCCCCTCGCGCCGGTTAACATGGCCCCGACTTATCGAAGCCTGGCTTATCGAAGGACGAAGATCATGGCGGACGGCGACATCCCGGAAAAGCGGCAGCGCGGCGGGCGGCAGAAGATGCGCGACGCCCGCGTCGGCGTCGAGGCAGGCGTCAGCCGCCCCTACATCGTCCGCGGCATCCCGACCTACGACATCCTGTCCGACGAAAGCCTGTCGAAGATCGAAGCCACCGCCGACCGCATCCTGGCCGAGATCGGCATCGAGTTGCGCGACGACGTCGAGGCGATGCAGCTTTACAAGGCCGCCGGCGCCGAGGTGACCGAGACCACCCAGAACATCTGGCGGATCAAGTTCCCGCCGACCATGCTGCGCGAAATCCTGAAGACCGCCCCCCCCGTATTCACCCAGCACGCGCGGAACCCGGCCAACAACGTCCAGATCGGCGGGAACAACGTCGTCTTCGCGCCCTCCTACGGCTCGCCCTTCGTGATGGACCTCGACCGTGGCCGCCGCTACGGCACGATCGAGGACTTCCAGAATTTCATCAAACTCGCCCAGTCCTCGCCCTGGCTCCACCACTCCGGCGGCACGGTGTGTGAACCCACCGACGTCCCGGTGAACAAGCGCCACCTCGACATGGTCTACAGCCACATCCGCTATTCCGACCGCGGCTTCCTCGGTTCCATCACCGCGCCCGACCGCGCCGCCGACAGCGTGGAGATGGCCCGCATCCTGTTCGGCGAGGCCTTCACCGACCAGAACTGCGTCGTGATGGGCAACTTCAACACCACCTCGCCGCTGGTGATCGACGGCGTCACCGCCGCCGGCATCCGCACCTACGCCGCCGCGAACCAGGGCTCCATCCACCTGCCCTTCCTCCTCGGCGGGGCCGTCGCCCCCCTGACCATCGCCGGGATGGTCGCCCAGGGCCTCGCCGAATCGATGGCCTCCTGCGCCCTGGCCCAACTGACCCGCCCCGGCGCCCCGGTGATCCTCGCCTCGTTCTTCTCATCGATGTCGCTGAAAACCGGCTCGCCCACCTTCGGCACGCCCGAACCCGCCATCGGCTCCCTTGCGATGGGCCAGCTTGCCCGCCGCCTGAACCTGCCCCTGCGCTGTGCCGGGAACTTCTCGACCTCCAAGCTGCCGGACGGTCAGGCCATGTGGCAAAGCATGATGTCGATGATGTCCGCTGTTCAGGGTGGCGCGAACTACGTCCTCCATTCCGCGGGTTTCCTCGACGGCCTTCTGTCCATGTCCTACGAAAAGGTCGTGATGGACACCGACATCTGCGGCGCGCTCCACGCTTACCTGGACGGGATGCAGGTGAATGAGGACACCCTTGCCTTTGACGCCCTGAATGAACTCGGCCCCGGCCAGCACCTCTTCTCGACCCAGCACACGCTGAAACACTATGAAACCGCCTACTGGGACTCGGCTTTGGACGACAACCAGCCGTGGGAGACCTGGGACGAACAGGGCGGCATCGACTACGCCCAGCGCGCCAACACCCGCTGGAAGAAGATCCTGCGCGAGTATGAGGCCCCCCCGCTGGATGCAGGCACCGACGAGGCCCTGCAGGACTTTATGACCCGCCGCAAGGAGTCGATGCAGGACATGTGGTACTGACGGCGCAGGGTTAACCCGCCCTGAACGTCCACGGCCAGGCCCTTGGTTTCCAAGGGCCGCAAAACCTGTCCAGCGTGGCGCTCACCGCCCTTCCCTGCCGGTATTCCGACGGCTATCCTGCTTGGCATGACGGAAAACCGCATCTCCACCCCCGCCCTGCGGACCCCCGTCGCCCCGGTGACGCGGGTCACCTTCGTCATCGTCCCCCGCTTCAACATGGCGACCCTGATCTCCCTGATCGAGCCCCTGAGGGTCGCCAACTACCTCGCCCCCGAGCCACTCTATCAATGGGAGATCCTCTCCCCCGACGGCGCCGAGATCCCCGCCTCGAACGGCCTCTCCATCACCGCCCAGCCCCTCTCCGACCGGCCCCGCCGGGGCGAGCTCATCTGCGCCCTCGCCTCCTGGGGGGCGGAGGACTACACGAACCGCGACCTCGCCGCCTGGCTCCGCCGCCAGTCGCGCGAGGGCGCCCGCCTCTGCGCGGTGGAACTCGGCTGCTACCTTCTGGCGAAGGCCGGCCTCCTGACCGCCACTCCCATCGCGACCCACTGGTCCTGGGCCCCCGGCTTTCAGGAGCGCTACCCCGACGTGCCCCTCCTCGAACAGCTCTACACCCTCGACGGCCCCATCCTCTCTTGCGCCGGTGGCCTCGGCGGGGCGGACTTCATGCTCCGCCAGATCGCCCGCCAGCACGGCGACGGCATGGCAGGCGAGGTCGCCGACCAGATGCTGCACCAGCCGATGCGCCCGCCCGAGGCCCCCCAGCGCCGCACCCTTGGTCAGGGGACCGACCAGTTCTCACCGACCCTGCAAAAAGCCATCGCCCTGATCGAGGCGAACATCGCCGACCCGCTCCCCATCCCCGAGATCGCCCAACGCCTCGGCCTTTCCCAACGCCAGCTTGAACGCCAGTTCCACCGCGGCCTCGGCTGCTCTGTCGTGCAGTTCGGCACGCTCGTCCGGTTGCAGCATGCCCGCGTCCTCTTGATCGCCACCAAGCTGACGGTCCGCGAAATCGCCACGGCCACCGGCTTCAACGCCCTCAGCCACTTCGCGTCCGCCTTCCGCAAATGCTTCGACCGCCGCCCCAGCGACTACCGCCAGGGCTGGCGCCCGTCCGAAGCGACGCCGTCCTGGCCCGGCACTCTCACCAGCTATCTGGAAACCCTGCAACACCGCACCGCCCGCGCGGTCCGGGACAAATCCTCCTCGTTCGACGTCGTCTCCTCGTCGGAGCACGCGAGCGAGGAGTGACGCAGTCATCGACGAGCGGCGATTACGAGAACGCCGGAATGACCTCCTTGCAGAACAGCTCCATCGACCGTTTCTGCTCTGCCAGCCCCAGGCCCAGCGAGGCGTAATAGATGAACTCATCCACCCCGATCGCCTCATAGAGCTTCAGCTTGGCGATTACCTCGTCGGGTGTCCCGAACATCAGGTTCCGGTTCAGCATCTCCGGATCATACTCCGCCCGGTTGCCCAGCTGATCGAAGGGGATCGACTTCGGAAAGCCGTTCTCCACGTCGCCCATGTTCTTGAACAGGTTCTCGAACTGGCTGAGCTGCCGCTGCGCCGCGCGCACCGGGACCATCCAGTCCTCCTTGCGGTCATAGACCGCCGTGTGCCGCATCATCGCCATCACCGGCCGCTTCTTGCCCGGATTGTTCGCCAGCGCCTCGGCCATCCGGTCCATGTAAAGCTGCGCCTCGCCCATGTCGCGGGTCAGTGGCCAGGACTGGATGTTGCAGCCATGCTTGACCGCATAGTCATAGGTGATCGGCGCCCGCGCCGCGACCCAGACCGGGACCTCGGCCTGCACCGGCTTCGGCACCGAGGTCGAGGCCGGGAACGACCATTGCTCTCCCTCATGCGCGTAATCGCCCTGCCACAGCGCCCGGATCACCGGCAGCATCTCCTGCATGTAGCGCCAGGCGTCGGTCTGCTTCAGCCCCGGCCGCATCCGGTCGAACTCGCGCTGATAGGCGCCCGAGCCGATGCCGAACTCCAGCCGCCCGCCTGAGATGAGGTCGACAAACGCCGCCTCCCCCGCCGCCTTGATCGGATGCCAGTAGGGCGCCGCGATGACGGCCGTCCCCAGACGGATGTCGCTAGTATGCTCCGCCCACCAGGTCAGGATCGAAAACGGGTTCGGCGCGATGGTCATCTCCAGCGCGTGATGTTCCGCCGCCCAGGCGATGCGAAAGCCGCCCTGATCGGCCATCTGCACCATCTCCAGCGTGTGCTTGGCCACATCCTTCATGTTCAGCGAGTCGTCGATCCGCTCCATGTTGATCGCCAGATGAAACTTCATTTCAGTCTCCCAAAGAAATCAGCGCATCACGAAGGGGTTGGCGATGGGCTCGGATGAGGTGTTGACCCAGATCGTCTTGGGCCGGGTGTAGTCGTACATGGCCTGAAAGCCGCTTTCGCGCCCGTAGCCCGAGCCCTTGACGCCGCCGAAGGCCGCAATGGGCGACACGGCGCGGTAGGTGTTGACCCAGACGATCCCGGCGCGGATGGCCTTCGCCACCCGCATCTGCCGCGCGCCGTTCAGCGTGAAAACCCCCGCCGCAAGGCCGTGCTCCGACCGGTTCGCCAGCGCGACAGCTTCCGCCTCGTCCCTGAACCGCAGGACCGACAGCACCGGCCCGAACAGCTCCGTATCCACGATGGTCAGGTCCGCCGAGGGGCAGTCAACAATCGTCGGCTCATAATAGGTCCCCCCCAGCGCGGGCTGCTTGCCCCCGGTCAGGACCTTCGCCCCTTCCGTCACCGCCAAAGCCACTTGCGCCTCGATGTGTCGCACCTGCGCGTCGGTGCACAAAGGCCCCATCTGCGTCTCGTCCTCCAGTGGGTCCCCGATCCGGATCGCCCGCGCCGCCGCCACCAGCCGCGCCAGAAACTCGTCAGCCACCGCCTCATGCACGATCAACCGCGACCCCGCGACGCAGCTTTGACCCGTCGCGCCGAAGATCCCCGCCACGCAGCCATTCACTGCGCTTTCCAGGTCGGCATCCTCGAAGACCACGAAGGGCGACTTGCCGCCCAGCTCCAGCGACACCTCCGCGAAATTCTCCGCCGAATTCCGCACGATATGCCGCGCCGTCTCCGGCCCACCCGTGAACGCAATCCGCGCGACCAGGGGATGAGAGGTCAGCACCCGCCCCACCTCGCCATGCCCGCTGATGATGTTCACCACACCGGCCGGGAACCCCGCCGCCTCGATCAACTTCCCGAACTCCAGCATCGGCACCGAAGCATGCTCCGACACCTTCAAGACCACCGTATTCCCCGCCGCCAGCGCCGGCCCCAGCTTTACCGCCGAGAGAAACAGCTGCGAGTTCCACGGCACCACCGCCGCCACCACGCCCAGCGGTTCGCGGTTGGTAAAGACCAGCATGTCCGGCTTGTCGATTGGCAGCACCTCGCCCGACAGCTTGTCCGCCGCCCCGGCATAGAAATGGAAGAACTCCGCGATGTATTTCGCCTGCCAGCGCGTTTCCTTCAGCATCTTGCCGGTATCCAGCGTCTCCGCCCGCCCCAGCTCCTCCGACGCTTCCGCCAAGAGATCCCCCAGCCTGCGCAGGCACTTGCCGCGGGCCGAAGGCGTCATCGCCCCCCAGGGCCCGCTCAACGCCCGGTCCGCCGCCCGCACCGCCCGGTCCACGTCCCTGCCAGTCGCCTCCGGCACTTCGGCCCAGACCTTGCCCGTCACCGGCGAGACGCTGGGAAAAACTGCCCCGTCGGAAGCGGAAACCCACTCTCCGTCAATCAGCATTCGGCAGTGCCTGATCTCGTCCATGCCGCTCCCCAGTGATCTTCGCAGGTGACTTCACGGCTGAACTGCCCCGTGATCCTTCCCAGTCATGCGGCCATCGAACCCGTCACGTTTCCGATTTTTCGCCACCGCCTGACGAAAATTCGAAACCCACCCCGCACCGGCAATGGCAAACCGGACCCCCACGGAGGACCCAATGCCCAAGGAAATCATCGGCGGCCCCCTCGTCATCAACGGCCGGCAGCTTTCGCTGTCGAAAGCCGTCCGCGCGGGCGACTTCGTCTTCCTGACCGGCCAGGTCCCGATGGTGGGCGGCGCAGTCCTGACCACCGGCACGATCGAGGACCAGACCCGCGCCTGCCTCGACCGGATCACCGAGACGCTTGCGGAAGCCGGCTGCACCCGCGACGACGTGGTGAAGACGATGGTCTGGCTGAAGGACCGCGCCGACTTCCCCGGCTTCAATGCGGTCTACGGCGCGTACTTCCCGTCGAACCCGCCCGCCCGCTCCGCCCTTGTCAGCGACTTCCTCGTCGACATCCGCGTCGAGGTCGAAGTCATCGCCTGGAAGCCCCGCCCATGATCTTCAACGGCACCACCTACGACCTGACCGGCCCCGAGGACGCCCCCACCGTCGTCCTGATCCACGGCCTCGGCCTGACCCGCGCTGTCTGGCAGTGGCTCCTGCCCGACCTGTCGAAATTCCGCGTCCTGACCTACGACCTGATCGGCCACGGGCAGACCGCCCCGCCCGAGGGCCAGCCCACTCTCAAGGACCTTGCCGACCAACTGGCGCACCTCCTCGACCACCTGGAAATCGACCACGCCGCCATCGTCGGTTTCTCCCTCGGCGGCATGATCGCCCGCCGCTTCGCGCAGGACCACCGCGACCGCACCACGGCCCTCGTGATCCTCCACTCCGCCTACAAGCGGACCGAAAAGCAGCAAGCCGCCATCCTTTTCCGCGTGACACAGGCCGAAGAGCAGGGCCCCGAAGCCACCGTCGAGCTTGCCCTGCAACGCTGGTACACCGAGGCCGCCCAGGCCTCCCGCCCCGACCTGATGGACCTGACCCGCCAGTGGATCCTCGCCAACCAGCGTGAGGTCTACGTCAAACTCTACCGCATCCTCGCGCATGGCGTGGACGAGATCGTCGCCCCCACCCCGCCCCTCACCCTGCCCACCCTCGTCCTCACCGGCGACGAGGATCACGGCAACTCGCCCGAGATGAGCATCGCCATCGCCACCGAAATCCCCCGCGCGCGGCTTGTCATCCTGAAGGGCCTGCGTCACATGGCGCTGGCCGAGGACCCACCGGCCGTGAACCGACCCGTGGTCGACTTCCTGACCGAGGTGCTGCGATGACCCACGACCCCAAGGCCCTCCGCAACGCCTTCGGCGCCTTCGCCACCGGCGTCACCGTCATCACCACCCGCCAGCCCGACGGCACGCCCCGGGGCTTCACCGCAAACAGCTTCACCTCGGTCTCCCTCGACCCGGCCCTCCTCCTCGTCTGCCTCGCCAAGACCGCCCATTCTGCCGAGGTCTTCGCCGAGGCGCCCCACTTCGCCGTCAACATCCTGGCCCAGGACCAAAAGGCCGTCTCCGGCCTCTTCGCCTCCCGCGCGCCCGACAAGTTCGACCACTGCGCCTGGAGCCCCGGCCCGGCCGACATGCCGCTCGTCGACGGCGCGCTCGCCCAGTTCACCTGTGCCCGCCACCAGCTTGTCGACGCCGGCGACCACCTGATCCTGATCGGCCGCGTCGAGCACTTCGCCGCCGCCGAAGGCCAACCGCTGGGCTACTTCCGTGGCAACTACTTCTCCATCGGCATCGAGAAGGACCTCGCCGAAGCCGCCGCCGCGACCAAGGGCAGCCGCCTTGGCGCGGTGCTGGCCTGCAACAACGGTGTGCTTCTCAGGGACGAGGGCGGCCAGCTCCGCCTGCCCCTCGCGCCGGAACCCACGCTCGACAGCCTGACCGCCAAGCTCGCGTCCCTCGGCCTCAGCCCGGAAATCGACTTCGTCTACGCCACCTTCGACGACCGCACGACGGGCGGCCACGCGGTCTATTACCACGGCCAGGTCTCCGGAACCCTGCCGCCGGGCTTCCGCATCGTGCCCCTGGCCGACCTTGCGCAGGCGCAGGTCGCCAATCCGGCCGAGGCGCAGATGCTGGCACGCTATGCCGACGATTTCCGGAACGGCAGCTTCTCCATCTACCACGGCACCGAATCCACGGGCCAAACCCGCCAGATCGGCGCCTGAGAAAGGAACCCACCCATGTCCCTCACGCAAACCCTCCCCGAACTCCGCAAGCTTGTCACCTATGACGAGGATACCGTCTCCGACGGCGGCCACGCCTGCACCCCGCCCCTGCGCATGATCGCCGTCGCCGCCGTGGTGACGAACCCCTGGTACGGCCGCGGCTTCGTGCAGGACCTGGGACCCGAAATCGGCCGCATGGGCCCCGCCTTGGGCCAACTCCTCACCGACCGCCTGATCCGCCTTGCCGGCGGCGGCGACAAGATCGAGGGCTACGGCAAGGCCGCCCTCTGCGGCACGGCCTGCGAGCTGGAACACTGCTCCGCCCTGATCCACACCCTGCGGTTCGGCAACTTCTACCGTGAGGCGGTGGGCGCCAAGACCTACCTCGGTTTCACCAACACCCGCGGCCCGGCCAACACGCAGATCCAGATCCCCCTGATGGACAAACACGACGCCGGCCGCCGCTCGCACTATCTGACCGTCCAGTTCAGTATCCCCGACGCCCCCGGCCACGACGAACTGGTCATCGCTTTGGGTGCCTCCCTCGGAGGCCGCCCCCACCACCGCATCGGCGACCGCTATCAGGACCTGAAAGAGATGGGCGGCGAAGTGGACAACCCGGCGGGGGTCTGAACCACGGGCCTCCTCGTTCGACCTCGTCTCCTCGTCGGTTGATCCCGCCGGCGAGGAGTGACGAAGTCATCGACGAGCGTCCCACACGCCTACCGGCCCCGACTTCGGATTGTAGGTCGGGGCTTGCCCCGACTCTCTTGTCCCCACCTTGCCAGCCGGCGGTTAAGACAAGGTTAGCCAGGCTCGGTCACCCGGCAACCGCGTAGGCCGGAGTTCACCCGACTCCCCAACCCCCTAACAAACCCCTAATGCCCGCAGCCAACCCCTTGAAATCGCTGGCCCCGAAAACTCGCCCACGCGTGGCGCTCAGCCGTTGAAGAGGAAGTGCAGCACGTCCCCGTCCTTCACCTCGTAGGTCTTCCCCTCGACCCGGAACTTGCCCGCTTCCTTGGCCCCCGCCTCGCCGTTCCCGGCGATGTAGTCGTCGTAGGCGACCGTCTCGGCCCGGATGAACCCCTTCTCGAAGTCCCCGTGGATCACCCCCGCCGCCTGCGGCGCGAGCGTTCCCTTGGTGATCGTCCAGGCCCGCGCTTCCTTCGGCCCCACGGTGAAGTAGGTCTGCAATCCCAGCAGCGCGTAGCCCGCCTTGATAAGGCGATCCAGCCCGGCTTCGTGCAGCCCCATCTCCTCCAGGAACATCGCCGCCTCGTCCTCGGGAAGCTGCGCCAGCTCCTCCTCGATCCGGGCCGAGATCACCACCGACGCCGCGCCCTGCGCCGCCGCCATCTCCGCCACCCGGGCTGACTGCGAATTCCCCGAAGCCGCCAAGGCCTCCTCGACGTTGCAGACATACAGCACCGGCTTCGCGGTCAGAAGCTGCAACATCCGCCACTGCTTGCGGTCGTCCTCGGCGATTTTCAGCGTGCGTGCGGGTTTCCCGGCCTCCAGCGCCGCCAGAGCCGCGCGCAAGAGACGGTCCTGGTCCAGCGTGTCCTGATCCCCGCCCCGCAGCTTCTTGCCCAGCGCGGTCAGCCGGCGCTCGACCGATTCAAGGTCCGCCAGCATCAGTTCGGTCTCGATCGTCTCGGCATCGGCCACCGGGTCGATCCGGCCCTCGACATGGGTGATGTCCCCGTCTTCAAAACAGCGCAGCACATGGGCGATGGCATCGCATTCGCGGATGTTGGCCAGGAACTGATTGCCCAGCCCCTCCCCCTTCGAGGCACCCCGGACCAGCCCCGCGATGTCGACGAAGGTCATCCGCGTCGGGATGATCTGCTTCGACCCGGCGATGGCGGCCAGTTTGTCCAGCCGCGGGTCGGGAACCGAGACCTCTCCCACGTTCGGCTCGATGGTGCAGAACGGAAAGTTCGCCGCCTGCGCCGCCGCCGTGCGGGTCAGCGCGTTGAAGAGGGTGGACTTGCCCACGTTCGGCAGTCCGACAATGCCCATCCTGAAACCCATGCGACCCTCCATTGGCGATCCGAGGCCTTCTACGGGCAGGGCGGGCCGGGATCAAGCTGCACCGACTTGCCCCAGCGCCAAAGTCCTCCGGAAATGTTTTCATATCTTCATATCACCAAATGACCTGCGTCATGGCGGCCATTCTCCCGCATCGCCAAACCTTGGACTGTTCGCCGCGAATACCTCGCGCTGACCAAAACCGCAGGAGAAAAGACATGTTCAAGCAAGCACTGCCCGCGCTCGCCATCGCTTTGTCCGCCCTGTCGCCCGCTCTGGCCGACGAGACGGACGTCGGCGCGCGGCTTTATCAGGAATCCTGTTCCGGCTGCCACGGCGCCAGCGGCAAAAGTGGCGGAGAGCTGAGCCAGCTGCTCAACATTGAAACCCCGGCCCTGACCGGCTTGGCGGCGGCAAACGACGGCGTGTTCCCGATGCTCGACGTTATCCAGATCATCGACGGGCGCACGGGGGTTCGGGCACACGGCGGGCCGATGCCGGTCTTCGGCAGCCTCTACTCCGCAAGCTCGGTGACCGGCGGCAGCGACTACAGCTCGGTGGTCGAGGTTCGGGGCCGGATCCTGTCGCTGGCGATGTATCTGCAGTCGATCCAGGAGTGAGCCGGAACAACGGCCCGCTCTAGGGCCCAACCCCCATTGATTTCCCGGGTGTGCCCGTGGCACATCCGGGGTCACTGCTTCAGGGGGGACAGCCATGACACGGATCGACGACACCTTCGCGCGGCTGAAGGCCGAGGGGAAGAAGGCCTTCGTCGCCTATATCATGGGCGGCGATCCCGACGAGGCGACGAGCCTTGCCGTGATGCAGGGCCTGCCCGCTGCCGGTGTCGATGTGATCGAACTGGGGATGCCCTTCACTGACCCGATGGCTGACGGCCCGACGATCCAGGCGGCCGGCCAGCGCGCGCTGGAAGGCGGCATGACGATGGACAAGGTCCTGAACTTGGTCCGCGCCTTCCGCAAGGGCGACAGCAAGACCCCCATCGTCCTGATGGGCTACTACAACCCGATCTATTCCCGCGGCGTCGACCGCTTCCTGACCGACGCGACCGAGGCCGGGATCGACGGCCTGATCGTCGTCGACCTGCCGCCCGAGGAGGATGACGAGCTCTGCATCCCGGCGCAGAAGGCGGGCCTCAACTTCATCCGCCTCGCGACTCCGACCACCGACGCCAAGCGCCTGCCGAAAGTGCTGCAGAACACGTCGGGCTTCGTCTACTACGTCTCGGTCACCGGGATCACCGGAGCGGCCGCAGCCGTGGCCACCGATGTGGCGCCCGAAGTTGCGCGCATCAAGCGCTCGACCGATCTGCCGATCATCGTCGGATTCGGCATCAACACGCCCGAACAGGCGCGCAACATTGCCAGTGTGGCGGATGGCTGCGTCGTGGGGTCCGCCATCGTCAAGGACATCGGCGCGGGCGTTCCGGTGGCCGATGTGCTGGCCAAGGTCAAGGCGCTGGCCGACGGCGCACATTCGGCCTGAGGGGCGGGGCCCTGCGCGGCCCCGCTCGATGCTTCAATTCCAGGGCTGGATCGGTTCGATCCGGGTGACCGTGCCGACCTCGCGGCCCGTGGGGTCGATGTAGGTCAGCCGCCCGGCCTCGTGCCCGATCTTCCAGGCGCCGACAGGCCCGTTCGTCCAAGCGACCTGATAGCCGTCCGGACGCGGCGTCCACTCACCGTTCATCGGCGGCTTGCCCGGCAGCACCATCTGGGCCAACCCGCCCGCGCCGAAGCTCATCTTCGCATCGGTGTCCTGGCCGATGTCGATGTGATGGGTGAAACCCGGCAGCAGAACCTCCAACACGTCTGTCTCAAGAACTCTCATCGCGAAATCCTTTTTCCGCCGGGATTGCCCAGCGCTTGGCAACCGACCGCAATTGGTCTAGTAGCTTGACTAATGCCCAGCCCCACCGAACTTGTCAAGTAGCTTGACTACCGGAGCCGCAATGTCCGAACTGCCCGACCACATCGGCTGGACCCTCTGGCGGGCATCGCAGGTCTGGCGCAAGGACTTCACCGAGGCGATGGTGGCGGCAGGTCATGCCTGGTTCGGGCAGGCGCGGGGCAACCTGATGGTGCACATCGGACCCAAGGGCCTGCGGCAGGGCGATCTGGTGGACCGCGCACGGCTGACCAAGCAGGCGGTGCAGCAATTCGTCGACGAACTGGTGGCCGACGGCATCCTGATGCGCGGACCCGACCCCACCGACGCCCGCGCCCGCTGGGTCCGTCTGACGCCGCAGGGCGAGGCGGCGATGCGCGATGCCGACCGGATCAAGGCTGAAATCGAGACGCGGTGGCGGGAAAAGCTGGGCAGTGCGGCCTTCGATCAGCTTGATGCACTTCTGCGTCAGGTGATCGACAGCTAGACGTCGCGCATCGCGTCCATGATCTGCCGCAGGTCGGTCAGAACCGGCAGGGCTTCGGCCAGCCGGGCGGCGGGGAAGCGGGCGGCAAGGGCGGCCATGTCGGGCGTGATCGCCTCCAGCGCCTTTTGCCGAAACGCCCGCCCGGTTTCGGTGATGAACACGCATTTCGACCGCCCGTCCTTGGCGTTCGGCCGCATCTCGACCAGTCCGTGCCGCTCCAGCACGGCAAGACTGTGGGTCATCGAGGTCTTCGGCACCTGAAACGCCCGCGCAAGGTCCAGCGGCGTGCGGCCATCCCTCACCCGGACCAGGTGGTTCAGCACCGTGAACTGCGGCAGGGTAAAGCCGGGGGGCAGCCGCGCCTCGAACAGGGCGCGGCTCAGTTGGGCCAGGATTCCAACCTCCAGGAAAAACGCGTTGAAGGTGTCTTCCGGGGTTTCAGGCATCCAGGATCTTTGCTTCCAAAGGCCAGCGCGGGCTGGGCTCCACTGTCGGACCATAGCCGATACGCGCCAACATCTGGACCGTCCCGCCGGTCGGTGCAAGCCTCGCGTGCAGGTCCGCATGAAGCGCCGCCATCTCGGGATACTCCTGCAAGGCCTGGCTCAGCGGCTGGAACGCCACCCCCGCCGCCGTCGCCGCCAGGTTCACACGCAGCCAATCCGCGCCCGTGGCGATCTGGTCGATGCGCGCGTTGCCGGGCGTCACCAGCCAGACATGGCCCATCGCCGTATCGGTATTGGCATAGACCGCATCCAACCCCGCCTGATAAGCCTGCGAGGAGGTGTCCAGCACAGAGTCCCGCGTCATGAGCCCGGTTGCCCCCAGCACTTCAAACAGGGGCCCGGTGAAGTCGATCCCGTCGGGGTTCGCATCCACCTCGGCGCGGCCGATCCGGAACAGGTCGACCGACTCCTTGTAGGTGCGCGGCGTCTCGATCTCGATCCGCAGCGCCTCTCGCGTGAAGGCGCGCCAATCCGCGACCTCCTTGGGATCCAGGGTCCCGCCGAAGCGGGCGGTGGTGCCAACGGCCAGCTTCTCCAGCGTGCCATCAGGCAAGGGGCGGGCAGTGTCGTAGGGTTCCTTGTTCGACCGGCGGTCCAAGGCATGGACGAAAAGCGGGTCGGGCGAGACCGAGGGATCGGGCGTGAATACCGCACGGGCCACGGGACGGGCGTCCAGAGCGCGGTCGTCGTACCCTTGCGGGAAGGGCGTGATCTCCACCCGCTGGCCGTCATGGCTGGCCGCCATCCGCATCAGCTCCAGAAAGCAGCCGAGGCCGATGGTAATTTGCCGGTTGAAGGGGTCCGTGTGGGGCAGCAGCTTCGCGGTATCGACGTAAAGCGTGACCACCCCCGCTTCGCGCAAGTCGACCAGCCAGGGCTGGCGATTGTGCGGGTTCGGCGCCAGCAGCGCCCAGGACAAAGCGCGATGCCGCGCGTCCTCACCCTGCCCCGCCTGCCCCCAGGGCAGCAGCGCCGTGCGGGGCTTCCGAGTGGCAATGGACCCCAACGCGCCGGTGGCGGCAAGGATGACGCCACCTCCAAGCAGGGCAAGCGTCTTGCGGCGGGACAATGTCATGTTCGATCTCCATCTGATACGATTTCGGACTATCTGATACGATATCGCACCAAATGCAAGTCCGCATTTTGATTGCACCCACGCCTGTGGATTGGTAACCAAAGATGACCAATCTGGGGGACCCAAATGCCCGTCATCACCTGCATCGAGGACCTGAAGCGCCTGCACCAGAAGCGCACGCCGCAGATGTTCTGGGACTACTGCGAAAGCGGCAGCTACACCGAACAGACCTTCCGAGAGAACACCTCGGACTTCGCGCAGATCCGCTTTCGCCAGCGCGTCGCCCGCGATCTGACAGGGCGGACCCTGGAAAGCACGATGGCCGGCCAGAAAGTCTCGATGCCCGTGGCACTTGCCCCGGTCGGCTCGACCGGGATGCAGCACCCCGATGGCGAGATCCACGCCGCCCGCGCCGCTGCCAAGGCCGGGGTGCCCTATACGTTGTCCACCATGTCGATCTGTTCGATCGAGGACGTGGCGGCGCACAGCCCCGACCCCTTCTGGTTCCAGATCTACGTGATGCGCGACGAGGATTTCGTCGATGCCATCATTGAGCGCGCGCGGGCCGCGAAGTGCTCGGCGCTGGTCGTGACGTTGGATCTCCAGTTGCTGGGCCAGCGCCACAAGGACCTGAAGAACGGCCTGACCTCTCCGCCCCGAATCACGATTCCGAACCTGATCAACATGGCGATGAAACCGCGCTGGTCGCTGGGGATGCTGAAGACCCCGCGTCGCAGCTTTCGCAACGTCGTGGGCCATGTGAAGGGCGTGAAGGACCTGTCGAACCTGGCCGCCTGGGCGAACGAACAGTTCGACCCCAAGCTTGACTGGGGCAAGGTCGCCCGCCTTCGCGACAAGTGGAAGGGCACCTTCATCCTGAAGGGCGTGCTCGACGCCGAAGACGCGAAAATGGCCGCCGATGTCGGGGCCGACGCGGTGATCGTGTCGAACCACGGCGGACGGCAGCTGGACGGCGCGCTGTCCTCGATCCGCATGCTCCCCTCCATCGTCCGCGCCATCGGCGACCGGACCGAAGTCTGGATGGATGGCGGCATCCGTTCCGGCCAGGACGTGTTGAAGGCGCTGTCCCTGGGGGCCAAGGGCACGATGATCGGCCGCGCCTATATCCACGGCCTGGGGGCCATGGGTGAGGCGGGCGTGACCAAGGCGCTGGAGGTCATCCGGAAGGAAATGGACATCACGATGGCGCTCTGCGGTGAGCGGGATGTCCGGAACATGGGCCGCCACAACCTTCTGGTGCCCGAAGATTTCGAGGGTCGCTGGGCCTGACCCCCGGCTCGTCGTCGACTTCGTCGCTCCTCGCTGAACGCCAGGCGAGGAGAAGTCGAAGACGAACGACGCGCCCCCGCTTGCTATTTGATCAAATTCCGGCATAAACGCAGCGACAGTTCCCGGGGCCTGCCATGTCTCATGAAACCATCGCCGGTATTTCGATCGACCGCCTTGCCGCCTTCGCCCGCCGCGAAGCCGAGACCTACGCCAAGGCCCGCCCCAAATCCTTGAAATATCTGGAAAAGGGCGCGGGTAACTTCCTTGGCGGCGTGCCGATGCACTGGATGGCCGACTGGCCCATGCCGCACCTGCCGCTGGTGGCCAAAGCCCAAGGCGCCCGGATCGAGGATATCGACGGCATCAAGCTTGACGACTTCTGCCTTGGCGACACCGGGTCGATGTTCGGCCACTCCCCGCCGCCCGTGGCGAAAGCCATCCGCCACCAAGCCCGCCGCGGCCTGACCTACATGCTGCCGACCGAAGCCGCGCTGGAGGCCGGGCGCCTTCTGACCGACCGCTTCGGCCCCTTCCGCTGGCAAATCGCCACCACCGCGACCGACGCCAACCGCTTCGCCCTCCGCGTTGCCCGCGCGATCACCGGCAAGCCCAAGGTCCTCGTCTTCAACGGCTGCTACCACGGCACGGTGGACGACACCTTCGTCTCCCTGGAGAACGGCAAGACGGTCAACTCCCCCGGCCTTCTCGGCCAGGTGAACGACCTCACCCAAACCGCCGTCTGCGCGGAGTTCAACGACCTCGCCAGCGTCGAAGCGGCGCTTGCCCAAGGCGACGTCGCCGCGATCCTGACCGAGCCGGTGATGACCAACTCCTGCATGGTCCTGCCCGACGCGGGCTTCCACGACGGCCTCCGCCAGCTTTCCCTGAAATACGGCGCGCTTCTCATCATCGACGAGACGCACACCATCTCCTCCGGCCTTGGCGGCTACACGCGGGTACATTCCCTCCGCCCCGACATCTTCGTCGTCGGCAAATGCGTGGCGGGCGGGATGCCCACCGCCGTCTGGGGCCTGACCGACGACACCGCGAAGCGGTACGCGGACGCGGATGCCAGACGCGAGCCCGGCCGCACCGGCATGGGCACGACCCTCTCCGCCAACCCGATGCAATTCGCCTGCCTCGTCGCCACCCTGTCGCAGGTGATGACCCCGGACAACTACGCCCATATGGAGAAGCTGGCCGAACGCCTCTCCCACGGCCTGGCCCGCAGCATCGACACCCACCGTGCCCCCTGGCACGTCGTCCGCGTCGGCGCGCGAGTGGAATTCATCTGCGCCCCCGGCCCGCTGAAGAACGGCACGCAAGCGGGCCATGCCCACCAGCCTCGGGTCGAGGCCGCGATCCACACCGGGCTCATCAACCGCGGCACGCTTATTGCGCCGTTCCACAACATGATGCTGATCAGCCCCGCGACGAAGAAGGCCCAGGTCGACCGACTGATCGCCAGCTTCGACGCCATCCTCACCGAACTCTTCAAGGCCTGACCCATGCCCCAGACCAGCCCCTCCGGTTCCACCGCAGCCGAGGCGGAAGCCTTCCTCGCCGCGCATCCGGACATCGAAGCATTTGACATTATCCTGCATGACGCCAACGGCATCGGCCGGGGAAAGATCATCCGGCGGCATGAGCTTTTGTCTTTTTACAACAATGGCCGCCACCTCCCTATCTCCATCCTCGGCCTCGACATCTGTGGCGAGGATGTGCACGAAACCGGCCTGATCTGGGACCAGGGCGACGGCGACCTGCGCGCCTGGCCGATCCCCGGCACGCTGAAGCCCCTGCACAACACCACCCCCCCGCGCGGCGAGGTGTTCATGTCGATGTACATGCTCGACGGCTTGGCAATGACCAGCGACCCCCGCCACGCGCTGCAGCGGCAGGTGGACGCGCTGGCCGCCGAAGGCCTACACCCGGCGGGAGCCTTCGAACTCGAATTCTTCCTCCTCGACCCCGAACGCGGCCCGGACGGCAAGATGCAGCCCGCCCGCGACGTCCTTGACCGCCGCTCGTCCCGCAAGACCGAGGTCTATTCGGTGGACCACCTGCACGGGATGCTGCCCCTTTTCAGCGACATCTACGCCGGCGCGGCAAAGGCCGGCATCAAGGCCGAAACCCTGATTTCCGAATACGCGCCCGGCCAGTACGAACTCACCCTGCACTACCGGGAAAACGTGATGCAGGCCGCCGACGACCTGATGCGCCTCAAGCGCATCGTCCGCGCACAGGCCCGCGCGCATGGCGTCGTCGCCTGCTTCATGGCCAAGCCGAACGAGAACTACGCCGGTTCGGGCATGCACTTCCACGTCTCGCTCTTGGACGACACGGGCCACAACGTCTTCATCGAGAAAAACGAGGGCCAGTGGAACCCCACCATCCTCCATGCCCTTGGCGGGTTGAAGCAGACGATGGCCGAGTCGATGCTGGTCTTCGCCCCCCATGCCAACTCCTGGCGCCGCTTCGCCAGCCAGTCCTACGCGCCCGTCAGCCCGACCTGGGGCGTCAACAACCGCTCCGTCGCGCTGCGCATCCCGGCCGGTGACATCAAGGCCCGCCGGATCGAACACCGCCCCGCGGGCGTGGACGCGAACCCCTATCTGGTCGCGGCCACGGTGCTGGCCGGTGTCCGCAAGGGCATGCACGAAAAGATCGACCCCGGCCCGGAAACCACCGGCAACGGCTATGAGGACGAAGGCAGCGCCGCGATCCCGACCGACTGGAAATCCGCCATCGACGCGGCCAAGCGGTCAGATTTCCTGAAGGACGCGCTGGGGGAAGACATGCACCGCACCTTCACCGCGATCATGGCTGCCGAATACGGGCGCGTGATGCGGACGGTCAGCGAAGTCGACTTCGACCTCTACCTGCACACGGTCTGACACCGGGCGCCAATTTCTTCAAAGAAATCGGACCGGATCCTTCAAAGGATCCGGCTCACCGCGCCCATCGGCAGGCCTCGGCACAGACCGGCACGCCCCGCGCAATCGCAGCCGCGATGATCCCCGGCACGCGGCCATCCAGCCCCACCGGCGGCAGGATGCGCCCCGCGAACCCCGCCTGCGCCAACGCCGCCGGGATGTCGTCGCTCACATGCCCACCCTCGGCCGCGAAGAACGGCAGGCAGACCCCCGCCCGCCCGGTCAGCGAGGCCAATTGCGGCTCCTGGTCGATGAAGCCTGCCGCAACCTCGGCCCGCGTCTCCGCCGCAATCCGCCCCGCCACGTGCCGCGCAATGTCCGACGGAACCGAGGACTTGAACGACCCGTGCGCCGCAAGGATCACCTCGCCCGCCCCCGCCTCGCGCACCAGCGTCACACACAGGTCGTGCACCAGCGGGTCGCAGCCGAATGGCTCCAGCACCACCCAGCCCGCTGCACCCGCCTCCACCAGCTTCTTCGGGATCTGCACGCGGGTGAACCAGCCCCCCGTCATGAACATCGGGAAGACCACGCCCCCCGGTCGTCCCCCGACCGCCCGCGCAATCGCGCCCTCCTCGGCCAGCGTCGCCGCACCGACCGACCAGCCGGGCATCAGCGCCTGAACCTGCGCCGCCAAAGCCTCCAGCGCGGCCCCGGCAGGGCGAGGGTCGGAGGGCTGGCCGTGGGCCACGATCAGGGCATGTTGAGTCATGCGCGGATAGGTGACGCGCCGGGCGGCAGGGTCAACCCCTATGGCATCCGGCTGGCGATATAGCGGGCAAAATCGTAGTTCGGCCGCTCCAGATGGCTCAGCGGTCCCGGCGACGACATCCCCGCGCACAGCCCCTGCCACACCTTCTCGACGCAGCCCTTGTCCTCGACATTCACGTCGTCCAGAAGCGCCTTGACCGATGCGAGATGCGCCTCCGCTCCAGGGTCCGCCATCCATTCCGCACTCATCCCGCCGCCAAACAGCACGCGGACCGAGCCAGGCCCATCCGGCGTCAGCGACAGGTACCAGAAATATCCCGGCGTCAGGGTGATCAGAAGCGCGGGGTAGATCGCCAGCAGCCAGGTGATCCGCCGGTCATCGCCCTGCAAGACCGTGTTCGACGGATGCGCAAGGGCCAGCGGCACCAGGTCGTTCTTCACGATCCAGTGGTAGTTGAACGCCGCTTCCCCCTCGGGACATTCCATCTTGTTCAGGTCCGAGGCCCCGCCGATGGTCCCCGCATGGCAGACCGGCAGGTGGTAGCTTTCCATGAAATTCTCGGCGAGCACCTTCCAGTTGGTGTCCCAGCGGAACTCCTCGCGGAAGACCTCGCGGTAGCCCGCCATCGGCAGATGCCCGACCAGCCGGTCCACCCCCGCCAACCGCTCCGCCACCGGCGGCGCGTCCGGCGAAAGCGTCACCATGATCCAGCCCTGCCAATCCTCGACCCGGACCGACGGCAGCTTCACGTCCTCCTTGCAGAACGCATCATTGCGCGCCATCGCCGGGGCGCCCCTAAGCGAGCCATCCAGGTTGTAAGTCCAGGCGTGGTACGGGCAGACGATCGACCGCACATTCCCCCGGCCTTCCAGCAAAGTGCTCATCCGGTGGCGGCAGACGTTGGACATCCCGCGCAAGACGCCTTCGCGGTCGCGCAGGATGATCACCGGCTCACCGGATATCGTCATCGTCAGATAATCGCCGGGGTTCGGCAAGGCATCCGCCCGCCCCGCGCACAGCCACTCCTGCGCGAAGATGTGCTCCTCCTCGGCCTTGGCGAAATCCGGCGAGGTGTAGACCGACTTCGGCATCGCCCGCGCCCGTTCGAAGGGCACCGAGACATTGGCGCGCAGTTCGGCAATGGCAAGCGAGGGGTCGTGCTGGGTCATAGGGCACCTCCTGCCGTGATGTTGCGCCCCGAACCCGCGCCGATCCAGCCGAAAACCGCCATCATGCGGGGAAATGCGCCCTGATCGCTGCCGCAAAAGCCTCGGCCAGCGCCGGGTTCGCCGCGGCATCGTAGTGGATCCCGTCCACCAAAGACACCTGCACAACCTTGCCCGCATCCAGGAACGGCACGCCGACGCGCTTGGCCGCGGCCTCGATTTCTGCCGCCAGGGCTGCCGATTTCGCCGCCCCACCGGCGAACATGCCCGCCAGACAGCCGACCTCCAGGATCGGCGGCGGCGCGACCAGCAGCACCCCCGGCGCCCCATTCCCCGGCCCCGCGCCCGAGGCGAGGATCACCCGCACCAGCCGCTCCAGCGAAAGGGCGACGTCGCAGGCGTTCACCGAAAACCGCTCTTTCAGGTCATTGGTCCCCAGCATGATCAGGACCACATCCACCGCCTTGTGGCTCTCCAGAAGCGCGGGCAGCACGGTCAACCCATTCCGGTGTGCGCCTTCCACCGGGTCGTCATGCACCGTGGTGCGGCCCGGATGACCCTCGGCGATCACGTCCCAATCGGGCAAAAGCTTTGCCAGCCGACCGGCCCAGCGCTCGTCCCGGTCGAAACGACCGCCGAAGCCAAGGTCTGGCAAAGGCATCGTGCCGTGAGTATTGCTGTCGCCGAAAAGAAGCAAAGTGCGCATTGGTATCCTCCCCCATCGGGCCACAGGATGCACCGGAGAGAGGCCCGAGTTGAAGCGGAATCGGCACCCGCGCCGCCGGTTTCGTGATTGACGTACCTCAGGGGCCGTCGGATAGTCGCCGAAAGAACTGGAGAGCGTTGTTGCGGCCCACTGTGAACGACATCGCGCGGGAGGCAGGCGTCAGTCTGGCCACCGTCGACCGGGTTCTGAACGCCCGTCCAGGGGTGCGGGAAAAGACCGTCACCGCGGTCAACGACGCCATTGCACGGCTGGGCTACGTCCGTGACCTGACCGCAGCGAACCTCGCACGCAGCCGGACCTACCGGATGGCCGCGATATTGCCCGACACGGAAAGCCAATTCATTCAATCACTTGCGGCAGCCCTGCAAGAGGCGGGCCAGGCCGCAGCCACCAGCCGGGTAGAGCTTGTCCTGCACCGCTTTCCTGCCGAAGACCCACACGCGCTGGCAGCACTCCTGGCCGGCATGCCGGGGCGTGGCTATGCCGGCGTGGCGCTGATGGCGCCGGAAACCCCGGTCCTGCGCGACGCGGTGCGCTCCTTGCGGACCAAGGGCGTTCCCGTGGTGGCGCTTGTCTCGGACCTGCCCACGACCGGACGCGACCACTTCATCGGCGTCGACAACCGTGCAGCCGGTCGGACCGCCGGGGTGCTGATGGGCCGGTTTCTCGGGACGACCGGGCAGGTCCTGGTCCTTGGCTCTTCGCTTCTCGCCCGCGACATGATCGAACGCCGCCGAGGGTTCGACGAAGTGCTCTTGCGCGACTTTCCTGCGGTCGAGCCCCTCCCCTCGCTGGAGACCCATGGTTCCAGCCGGCTTCTACGGCTCGCCGTGGCCGAGCGCTTGGCCAACACCCCCGGAATCCGCGGCATCTACGCGATGGGGGACGGCCACCGGGCCTTGACTCAAGTAATTGGCGAACTTGGTCTTTCTGGAAAACTGACCGTCATCTGCCACGAGCTGACCCCGCATTCCCGGCAAGCCCTCTCTTCCGGCGAAATCACCGCCGTCATCACCCAGAACCTCGGCCACCTCGCCCGCTCCACCCTGCGCGTCCTGCGCGCCAAGGCCGACAACCTGCCGCTGGACGAGGGCCAAGAGCAGATCCGAATCGAAATCGTCCTGCGCGAGAACCTTCCCGCCGCGGCCGATTCGGCAATCTAGCCCACCAGCGCCGTCGCCTGATCCACCGGTCAAATCGCTTTGAACAATGCCGCGGAGATTTTCTGAGGTACGTTCCTCAAATTTCCTTTACAGGCCCGCACACCGGTGACTATGGTCCCTGCAATCCGAAGAAGGCCCGGCATCCGCACGGGTCCAAACTCAACCACCGGGAGGAATGCATGACACGGACTTCTCTGGCCGCATCGGCGGCTATTGCCCTCGCCTGGGCATCCCAGGCCAATGCGCAAGCCAACGAACTGACCCTCTGCTGGGCCGCCTGGGACCCGGCGAACGCGCTCGTCGAACTCAGCAAGGACTTCGAGGCCCAGTCTGGCACCAAGATGAACTTCGAATTCGTGCCGTGGCCCAACTTCGCCGACCGCATGCTGAACGAACTGAATTCGGGCGGACAGCTTTGCGACCTGATGATCGGCGACAGCCAGTGGATCGGGGGCGCGGCCGAAAACGGCTGGTACCTCAAGCTGAACGAATTCTTCGACAAGGAAGGCATCTCGATGGACGCCTTCGTCCCCGCCACCGTGACCGGCTATTCCGAATGGCCGAAGAACACCCCGAACTACTGGTCGCTGCCCGCCTTCGGTGACGTCGTCGGCTGGACCTATCGCAAGGACTGGTTCGAGCGTCCGGACATCATGGCCGCCTTCAAGGAAAAGACCGGCCGCGACCTGACGCCCCCCGCCACCTTCGCCGAACTCAAGGAAGTCGCCGAATTCTTCCAGGGTCGCGAGATCGACGGCAAGACGATCTACGGCGCCTCGATCTACACCGAGCGTGGGTCGGAAGGCATCACGATGGGCGCGATGGACGTCCTGTATTCCTTCGGCTTCAAATACGACAACCCCGACAAGCCCTATGACATGGAAGGCTTCGTGAACTCCGAAGGCGCCGTCGCGGGGCTGGAGTTCTACAAGTCGCTCTACGATTGCTGCGTCGCCCCCGGCACCTCGAACACCTACATGGGCGAAGGCATCGACGCCTACAAATCCGGCCAGGTCGCGATGCAGATGAACTTCGCCTTCACCTGGCCCGGCTTCGAGGTCGACCCCAACGTCGGCGGCGGCAAGACCGGCTATCTGGTGAACCCCGCCGGCCCCAACGGCGAGCGTTTCGCCCAGCTTGGCGGTCAGGGCATCTCGGTCGTCGCCAATACCGACAACATGGACGGGGCGCTGGCCTACATCAAATGGTTCGCCCAACAGGACGTGCAGCAGAAATGGTGGACGATGGGTGGCTTCTCCTGCCTGCGCGCCGTGGTGGAAGACCCGTCCTTCGCCACCAGCCAGCCCTATGCGCAAACCTTCCTGGACTCGATGGCCATCGTGAAGGACTTCTGGGCCGAGCCCTCCTACGCCTCGCTCCTCCAGGCATCGCAGTCCCGCATCCATGACTACGTCGTCGCCGGCAACGGCACCGCGAAAGAGGCGCTGGACGGCCTGATCGAAGACTGGACCGAAGTCTTCATGGACGAAGGCAAGCTCTAAGACCCCACGTCCCGCCCCTCTCCCCGCAACGGGAGGGGGGCAACCTCCAGGAACTTCCCTCATTGCGGCTGCAAGGGGGTAGGCTTGGCGCGCATTTCCCGACGGAATCAGATCATGGCAAACCCCATCGACCTCGCGGCCCAGGCCACCCCGCCGACCCTTGCGCGCAAGGTCCGGGGCCTGTCGGACCGCGCCATCGCCTGGATCTTCGTGGCCCCCACGATCTTCCTTCTCCTCGCGATCAACATCTTTCCGCTGATCTGGACCATCCGCCTGTCCTTCACCAACTACGCCGCCAACAAGCCCAATGCCGAAGTCAAATGGGTCGGCCTGCGCAATTACGAACGCATCCTCACCGACGAGGATATCTGGTCGAACATGACCACCACGGCGCATTTCCTGATCTGGACGCTGTTCTTCCAGGTCGTGATCGGCTTCACCCTGGCCTGGCTCATCAACCGCAAGTTCAAGGGCAACGACCTGCTGACGACCCTCATCGTCGTGCCGATGATGCTGTCGCCCGCCGTGGTCGGCAACTTCTGGACCTTCCTCTACCAGCCGCAGATCGGGATGGTGAACTACATCGTCGAATTCTTCACCGGCATCCCCGCCGCCAGCTTCTCGATGCTCGGCCCCGGCGGCCTCGCCCCCTGGTCGATCATCATCGTCGACACCTGGATGTGGACGCCCTTCGTGATGCTGATCTGCCTGGCGGGCCTCAGGTCGATCCCCGACTACATCTACGAGGCCGCCGAGGTCGACCGCGCGTCCAAATGGCGGCAGTTCTGGACGATCACCGTGCCGATGGTCCTGCCCTTCCTGATGCTGGCCGTCCTCTTCCGCGGCATCGAGAACTTCAAGATGTTCGACATGGTCAACCTCCTGACCGGCGGCGGCCCCGGCGACGAAACCCTCCTCACGTCGATCGACCTCAAGCGCGAAGCCTTCGAGAAATGGCGCACCGGCTACTCCAGTGCCTACGCCATCATCCTCTTCGTCACCGTCTTCGGCCTCGCCTCGATCTACGTGAAGGCCCTCAACAAGGTGAAGGAGCGGTGATGCCCCATATGTCAGCCCCCCACCTCCAACCCCTCCCCACCGGGGGGAGGGGAGCCGCCCCGGCCCGGCCCTTGGGCGCAACAGGCGCTGCCAGGATCCTCCCTCCCCCCGCGTGGGGGAGGGCTGGGGTGGGGGGGCACCAAGCCCAAGAAGGAGCGCACCGATGAGCGCCTATTCCGTCACCGAACCTTCCAAGGCCTCGAAATGGGGCGCGGGCATTCTGGTCACGCTTTACACGATCATCACCCTCCTGCCGCTGGTGTGGATCATCTCCACCAGCTTCAAGACCGGCCCCGACTCGATCTCCTATCCGCCAAAGGTGTTCTTCGACCCCACGGTCGAAGGCTACGTGAACCTTTTCACCACCCGCACCCGCCCTGCCGTGTCCGAGCTTGAAACCCTCCCGCCCCCCGACGGGATCATGGAGGAAATCGCCCGCCGCCAGGGCACCATCATCACCGGCCCCTCCCGCTTTGGCGAACGCTTCCTGAACTCGGTCATCATCGGCTTCGGCTCGACCGCGCTTTCGATCATCCTAGGCACGCTGGCCGCCTATGCGTTCAGCCGCTTCAAGGTCCCGCTCAAGGACGACCTCCTCTTCTTCATCCTCTCGACCCGGATGATGCCCCCCATCGCTGTCGCGATCCCGATCTACCTCATGTACCGCGAGCTTGGCCTTTCGGACACGCATCTCGGGATGATCCTCCTCTACACCGGGGTGAACATCTCCCTCGCGGTCTGGCTCCTGAAAGGCTTCATCGACGAGATCCCCCGCGAATACGAAGAGGCCGCCCTGATCGACGGCTACACCCGCTTCCAGGCCTTCCGCAAAGTCGTCCTGCCGCAAGCCGCCACCGGCATCGCCTCCACCGCGATCTTCTGCCTGATCTTCGCCTGGAACGAATACGCCTTCGCCGTCCTGCTCACGAGCGGCAACGCCCAGACCGCCCCGCCCTTCATCCCCACGATCATCGGCGTCGGCGGCCAGGACTGGCCCGCCGTGGCCGCCGGGGCGACCCTCTTCCTTCTCCCCGTGATGATCTTCACCATCCTTCTGCGCAAACACCTTCTGCGCGGGATCACCTTCGGAGCGGTGCGAAAATGATGCTCATCGACTCACCCCAGGTCCGGCGCTTCCTGTCGCTCACCGGGCAGCGGCTTCCCATAGTGCAGGCCCCCATAGGCTCTTGCGCGATCACACCGCTGGCATCCGCAGTGGCGCGCGCCGGTGGCCTTGGCGGCCTTGCCCTGTCATGGTCGACCCCGGACGCCGCAACGCAAGCCATCGCCGCCACCAAAGCCAAGGCAGACGGCAACCCCTTCTTCGCCAACTTTGTCCTGCATTTCCCGTGCGAAGCGTTTGATGCCGCACTCGACGCCGGAGTGCCCCTCGTAACGTTCAGCTGGGGCGTCGATCCCGCCCGAATTGCCCGGGCCCGCTCCGCAGGGGTCAAAGTAGGCGTTCAGGTCGGCCACCCGCTGGGTGCCCGCGCGGCCCGCGACGCTGGGGTGGATTTCCTGATCGCACAAGGCATCGAGGCCGGGGGCCATGTCCAGTCAAGCACACCGCTCGCTTCCCTCCTGCCCCAGGTCTTGAACGAAGCCGGTGACCTTCCCGTCATCGCCGCAGGCGGCATCGCGACCGGCTCCTCCATAGCTCATGCCATAACGCAGGGCGCGGCGGGCGTTATGATGGGCACCCGGTTCGTCGCCTCCACCGAATCCGGCGCCCATGACGTCTACAAGCAGGCCATCATAGCTGCGACCGATGGGGACGCCGCTTACACGCTCTGCTTCGACGGCGGCTGGAATGCCGCGCACCGTGCCCTGCGCAACGACACCCTCGCCGCATGGGAGGCTGCCGGGTGTCCCCTCGCCGGCACGCGCCCCGGCGAAGGCGAAATCCTCTACCGCCACGGGACCGAGGCAATCGCCCGCTATTCTGACACGCCCCCCAACCGCGGTGCCGAGGGCGCGCTCCTCTCTGCCGTGCTGTACGCAGGGACCGGCGTCGGTGCGATCACCCAGGTAGAACCTGCCGCCCAGATCGTCTCCCGACTCTGGTCAGAGGCAGAAGCGAGCATGAGGATCCCATGACCACCTTCCTTTCCGGCCTCCTCCGCCTCCGCCGTGGCCCGTGGGAGATGCTGGCGACCATCCTGATCGCCTTGGGCGTGGTGATGCTGATGCAACCCTTCTTCCTCTGGGCCTACACCTGGTCCTTCCTTGTGACCCTGACCGGCACGGTGATGTTCATCATCGTCTCGCATTTCCCGGAGTAAGCCTTGGCCGAGATCGTCATCAGAAACCTCCGCAAGGAATTCGGCGCCTTCACCGCCGTGAAGGGCTCGTCCTTCACCATCAAGGACGGCGAGTTCTTCATGCTCCTCGGCCCGTCCGGCTGCGGCAAGACCACCACCCTGCGCATGATCGCCGGGCTGGAGCTTCCGACCTCCGGCGAAATCCTGATCGACGGCGAAGACGTCTCCCAGCGCCCCGCCAGTCAGCGCGACATCGCGATGGTCTTCCAGATGTTCGCGCTTTACCCGCACATGAACGTCCGCAAGAACATCGCCTATCCGCTGGTCAGCCAGGGCGTCCCGAAGGCCCAGGTCGCGCAGAAGGTGGCCGAGGTCGCCAAGATCCTCCGCATCGACCACATGCTCGACAGCCCCGTCGGCGGCCTTTCCGGAGGCGACCGTCAGCGCGTCGCCCTAGGCCGCGCCATCGTCCGCAACCCCAAGGCCTTCATGATGGACGAACCCCTCGGTGCCCTCGACGCCGAATTCCGCGAGATCATGGCCGAAGAGCTTCGCGCGTTGCACGACCGCATGCACGCCACCACCGTCTACGTCACCCACGACCAGCTGGAAGCGATGCAGATGGGCGACAAGATCGTCGTCATGAACCACGGCGTCGTCGAACAGTTCGGCACCCCGCAGGACATCTACGACCACCCCGCCACCCTCTTCGTCGCCGACTTCATCGGCAGCCCCTCGATGAACTTCCTCCGCTTCGAAGGCACCGCCGCCGCCGGGGCCGAGACCATCGCCCTCGGCGACATCCCCACCCCTCTCCCCCAACTCCACGAACCCGCCTCAGGCGCATTGGTCCTCGGCGTGCGCCCCGAACACGTCGCCCTCTCCGACACCGCCCCCCTCCGCGGCCGGATCGAGGCCGTCGAATACCTCGGCACCACCCAGATCGTCACCCTCTCCACCCCCTTCGGCACCGTGAAGTCCCGCACCTCCTCCGCCCTTCCGGCCACCGCCGGAGCCCTCACCGGCCTCGCCCTCAACGCCCCCCGCCTCGCGCTCTTCGACGCCACCAGCGGCCGTGCCCTCCGCACCGCCGCAAACGCCGGGGTCCATCATGGCTGAGGTCACGCTCTCCAACCTGTCCAAATCCTACGGCGCCACCCAGGCCCTGCAGAACGTCTCCCTCACCATTCCGACAGGCGCCTTCGTCGTCCTCCTCGGCCCCACCGGAGCCGGCAAAACCACGACCCTCCGCCTCATCGCCGGCCTCGACAAACCCGACGCCGGTGACATCCGCATCGGCGGCCAATCCGTCCTGCAAGACACCCCCGCCCAGCGCGACGTGGCGATGGTCTTCCAGCAATACTCCCTCTACCCCCACCTCACCGTCCGCGAGAACCTCGCCTTCCCGCTCCGCTCCCCGATGATCGCGATGCCCGAACCGCAGATCGCCAAACGCGTCGCCGAAGTGGCCGAAGTCCTCCGCATCCCCCACAAGCTCGACAACAAGGCCACGGCCCTGTCGGGGGGCGAGATGCAGCGCGTCTCCATCGGCCGCGCGCTGGTCCGCAACCCCCGCATCTACCTGATGGACGAACCCCTGTCCTCCCTCGACGCCAAACTCCGCGCCGACCTCCGGATCGAGCTCAAGCGCATCCACGCCGACATGGGCGCCACCTTCCTCTACGTGACCCACGACCAGATCGAGGCGATGACCATGGCCACCCACGTCGGCGTCCTCGACCACGGCCGCCTCGTCCAGTTCGGCACCCCCCGCCAGATCTACGAGGAGCCCGTCTCGACCTACGTCGCCTCCCGCCTCGGCCAGCCGCACATCAACCTCCTGCCCGCCGCCGCCTTCCCCGGCGCGCCCCCGAACGCCGCGCAGATCGGCCTAAGACCCGAACACATCCACACCGGCGACGGCCAACCCGCCACCATCACGCGGGTGGAACACCTCGGCGACCAGACCCGCCTGCACCTTGCCCTCGGCCCCCACAGCCTCATCACCCTGACCGAACCCCACACCGCCCTGAAACCCGGCGAAACCCTCCACATCCGCCCGCACAACCCCCTCTGGTTCGACGCCGCCGGAAACCGTATCCAGTCGCCCGCATCTGAAAGGCCAACCCCATGAAACAGTTCATGAACTCCCGTGAGAGCCTCATCACCGAAGCCATCGACGGCCTTCTCAGAACCAGCGGAGGCAAGCTCGCCCGCCTCGACGGCTACCCCCATATCCGCGTCGTCGTCCGCACCGACTGGGACCGCTCAAAGGTGGCACTGGTATCAGGCGGCGGCTCCGGGCATGAACCCAGCCACGCCGGGTTCGTCGGCCAAGGAATGCTCACCGCCGCCGTCTGCGGTGATGTCTTCGCCTCCCCCTCCGTCGACGCGGTCCTCGCCGGCATCCTCGCCGTCACCGGCAAGGCAGGCTGCCTCCTGATCGTGAAGAACTACACCGGCGACCGGCTGAACTTCGGCCTCGCGGCCGAGCGCGCCCGCGCCTTCGGCCTCAAGGTCAGCATGGTCATCGTCGACGACGACATCGCCCTTCCCGACCTGCCGCAGGCAAGGGGCGTCGCCGGAACCCTCTTCGTCCACAAGATTGCCGGGGCGATGGCCGAATCCGGCGCCGACCTCGACACCATCACTGCCGCCGCCACCGCCACCATCAAGGGCGCGATCTCCATCGGCATGTCGCTGGACACCTGCACCGTCCCCGGCTCGCCCAAGGAAGACCGCATCGCCTCGGGCATGGCCGAGCTTGGCCTCGGCATCCACGGTGAGGCCGGGATCGAACAGGTCGACTTCTCCGGCGCTCGTTCGGCCATGCAGATGGTCTCCGAAAAACTCCTGCCCCACACCGGCCCCGGCGACCATGTGGCGCTTCTCAACAACCTCGGCTCCACCACGCCGCTAGAGATGTCCGTACTCGCCGAAGAACTCGCCCGCTCCCCCCTCGGGGGACGCGTCAAATGGATGATCGGCCCCGCCCCCCTGATGACCTCGCTCGACATGCACGGCTTTTCCGTCTCGCTCCTCCCGGTCGACCACGCGCAAGTGACCAGCCTCGCTGCCCCCGTCTCTCCCCATGCCTGGCCCGGCCTCTCCCCGTTCGGAGCGGTCGCCGTAAGGCCACTCCCCGACGGCCTCGCACCGATCCAGCCCGTCCCCAGCGCCCACCCCGCCCGCCGCGCCCTGATTGAACGCTGCTGCAAAGCCCTCATCGCCATCGAATCCGACCTGAACCTCCTCGACGCCAAGTCGGGAGACGGCGACACCGGCAGCACCCTTTCCGGGGCCGCCCGCGCCCTTCTCAGCGCCCTCGACCGCCTCCCCCTCGCCGACCCGACGCAGCTTTACCGCGCCATCGGCATGGAGTTGAGCCAGACGATGGGAGGCTCCTCGGGGGTCCTCCTCGCCATCTTCTTCGCCGCCGCAGGCGACGCCTCGGCCTCCGGCAAAACCTGGATCGGAGCCCTCACTGCAGGCCTCGACCGCGTGATGCAAGTGGGAGGCGCCGCCCCCGGCCACCGCACCATGATCGACGCGCTAGCCCCCGCCCTCGCCGCCCTGCCTCAAGGCGTCCAAGCGGCGGCAAAAGCCGCCCGCGAGGGCGCCAACGCGACGGCCCAAATGACCCGTGCCAAGGCAGGCCGAGCCAGCTACCTCGCCGCCGACAAACTCAAGGGCCACAACGATCCGGGCGCGGAGGGAGTGGCCCGGCTGTTTGAGGATTTGGCGAGGGGGTGAAACGCCTGCCTTGGTTTCACTTGTGGTTTTATCTGAAAGGTGCTCAGCCTAAGGCAAATAGCGCTACGGAGAAACTGATGTGACGAACGACGATAAGGGTGTTTTTGGGGCACTCACGGAAGCTGTTAGTGGTGTTCCTGAACCCGTCAAGAAATCCTTCTTCAAAAGCATAAGCACTTTATTGGGCGGATTGACGAGCATACCAGCGGCATGGCTTCACCAGAAAGCACAGAGCGTAGAAGACCGAACAGCTGCAACTTCGCTTGTTGCGCAGGCCTTAGCTAAGGCAGTAGCAGAAAAGTGCTCGGAAGACCCATCGTTGATTCAAGCGGCTGCGGAAGTCTACTTACCCGAAGCAATCCGGAAAGCAGAAAACCGAGTAAGAATCGCCAAGGCTGCTGCAGACCAAATCGCTAGCAATGCTGACTCAGCAGTGCCCAAGTCGGACGTAGATCAAGACTGGCTCAATACATTCAGTCGTTTCGCAGAAGATGCCTCATCGGAACGACTTCAAGACTTGTTTGGACGAATTCTCGCTGGTGAGGTAAGACAACCCGGTGCATTCAGCGCTTCAACGCTCAGAGCAGTTTCTGAACTCAGTCAGGAAATCGCTCAAGATTTTAGCTCAGTTTGGGAGCTAAGCGTCGGTGAAGCCGTTGATTACTCCGAAGAGTTCGACCGTGGGTCGGGCTACTCTCGTTGGATGAGGCTTGCAGAAGCGGGATTAATGGCCCCAACCACTTCTGTACAGTACTTGCCTCCGTTCAATCCTGTCTTCCAAGGATTCTCAGCTTGGAGCCCGTTTAGAGCGGAAGACATTTCCATTTTAATTCTTTTCTCTATCGACAGTAAGTCAAGCTGGAAGAATATTCAATTTACTAGAGTTGGACGCGAGATTGCGACAATACTTCCGCCGCCCAACTATGAACAGAACTTTAGGCGCGCCGCCGACAGGATCAACAAGTCCGGGATCAACCAGATTCATATAATGCGGACTAACAAGGATACAGAGTTGATCTGGAGGGCATGAAATAAGCTTGCAGCCCCCACACTGTCTCGACTCTTGCCTGTTCTCAAATATCCCACGGGGGTCCGGGGGTGTGAAACCCCCGGCCGCCCGCCAGAGGGGGCTCCCTTGCGGCCCCCACACCAATGCCAGCCAAACGCACACCCCTCCGTGGGGGAGGGCTGGGGTGGGGGGGCACCCGTTACCAAACCGTAAACGCCCACACCCAACCCCTTGAATCCAAAAACCCCGCACCCCTGCCCACACGCGGGCACTACCCCTCCCGCACGGCCGCGTTCTGGTCGATCAGATACCTCTGCGACAACGGAATCGCTGCGGCCCCCAGAGCCCGGGCGTCCGCCCCCACCGTCCCCTCCCGGATCAACGGCGGCTCGATCCCGGCAAGGTCCAGCCCCAGCAACGCCCCCCGGGTCCGCCGCACCAGTTCGGCCCGCACCCCCAAAGGCATCCACCCGTCGATCAGCACCGCCTCGATCTCCAGCAGCGCCGCCGCCGCCAGCGTGGCATGGGCCAGCGCCCCTGCCGCCTGATTCAGCCAAGCCGACAGTACCCTCTCCGAGACCTCCCAGCGATCGTGCTGCGACCAGAGGTGGTCCGACCCCTCGCCCGCCGCCTCCATCGCCTCGGCCAGCACCGACATCGAGGCCAGGTCGATCAGCCGACGTGTTCCCCCGCCCGGCGCGGGTACCTGGATCGACCCCACCGCCGCCGCGTTGCCGGTCCGCCCCAGGAACAGCTGGCCGTTCATCACCAGCCCACCCCCGATGAAGGTCCCGAAGTAGAAATAGAGGAAGTCCTTCGGCCGCTCCCCCGTCCCGAAGATCAGCTCCGCCCCGCAGGCCGAGGTCGCGTCGTTCTGGACATAGACCGGCAGGCCCGTGGCGGCCCCCAGCTCTGCCGCCAGATCGCGGGTCCGCCACGCGTCCATTTCGGACTGCGGCGCGCCGATGATCGACACCCAGTTCCACAGCTGGAACGGCATCGCCACGCCCATCCCCATCACCCGGCTTCGCAGCGCAACCGGCAACTCCCTCGCCAGCGCCGGAGCCGCCTCACGCACGAAGCCGACCACCGTGTCCGGCGTGGGATAGCGATAGACCTTCCGCCGCGCCGCCCGCAGCCGACCCCGGAAATCGGTCAGCACAAGGTCCGCCGACCGTCGCCCAACCTTCAGCCCCAGAAAGAACGCCCCTTCGGCGGCCAGCGACATCGGGACCGAGGGTTGCCCCACCTTGCCCCGCACCGGCTGGCCACGTTCCAGAAGCCCGTCCTGCTCCAGCCCCCGCATGATCACGCTGACCGTCTGCGCCGAGAGCCCCGTCATCCGCGCGATGTCGGACTTCGCCAGCGCCCCATGCCGCCGGACCAGCGACAGGACCAGACGTTCGTTGTGGTCGCGCATGCCCGACTGATTGGTGCCGCGCAGAACCTCCAGCGAGTTGGGCGAGACGTCCTGCATGCGATCAGCCCGCCGGACCGATAACCCCCTTGCGGAGGATCACGTTCGCGAACAGCGCCGTCTCGCTGGTCGCCACGATCGCATGTGCCGCCCGGATGCGCGGATAGAGCGCCTCGCCCGACAAAGGCACCACGGCCAGTCCCGGAGCCATCCGCGCAAAGAGGGCGTCGATCCTGCGGTGGATGTCACCCGACTGGGCGGGGTCATTGTTCAGACTGGCGCGGAACAGTGCTGCCGGGACAGCCATATCCAGCGGCATCACCGTCAGCACCGCCCCGACCACGGCCAGAAGCCCGTGCCCATCGGCGCGGACCAGCCGACGTGCGTGGTCAACGGCTGGATAGTTGCCATCCACAATGGCAAGCTCGTCCCCGTGGCCCATGCCGCGCAGAACCGCAAGAAAGTCGGGCCCCAAGAGGGGCGGTATACCGATCAGCATGGCCTCCCCCTCCTCCCGGGTACGGCGCGACGGAGGCGATCGCCCCGGTCTTTCATGGCGCAGACTGCGACCGGAAGCCGCTGCTGTCAATAATAAATCAGAGTGATTTAATTATCTTGACGCAAGGCAGGGAATCAGCTTTCTTGTCCTCCGTCGCAGGGCTTCACGGCCCGGTGCACGAATTTCGAAACGGGGGCGAAACTGCCCCCACCTTGGGAGGAAGACCATGAAGATCATCACCAAAGCCCTGCTGGGCGCGGGCGCGCTGGCCCTGTCGGCTGGCTTCGCCTCTGCACAGGACGGCGTCTCGGCCTGCCTGATCACCAAGACCGACACCAACCCCTTCTTCGTGAAGATGAAGGAAGGCGCCGAAGCCAAGGCCGCCGAGCTTGGCGTGACCCTGAAGTCCTACGCCGGCAAGGTTGACGGCGACCATGACAGCCAGGTGGCTGCGGTGGAAAGCTGCATCGCCGACGGCGCCAAGGGCATCCTGATCGCCGCTTCGGACACCAAGGCGATCACCGGACCGCTGGCAAAGGCCCGCGAAGCAGGCCTCCTTGTCATCGCGCTGGACACGCCCCTTGATCCGGCTGACGCTGCCGACGCGACCTTCGCCACCGACAACCTGGAAGCCGGCCGCCTGATCGGCGCCTGGGCTGCAGCGACCCTGGGTGCGGAAGCCGCCAACGCCAAGATCGCCTTCCTGAACCTGACCCCGTCCGAGCCGACCGTCGACGTCCTGCGCAACCAGGGCTTCATGATGGGCTTCGGGATCGACGTGAAGGACGCCAACGACATCGGCGACGAGGATGATGCGCGCATCGTCGGGCATGACGTGACCAACGGCAACGAAGAGGGTGGCCGCAAGGCGATGGAGAACCTTCTCCAGAAGGACCCGGGCATCAACGTCGTCCACACCATCAACGAACCCGCAGCCGTGGGCGCCTACCAGGCGCTGAAGGCCGTGGGCATGGAAAGCCAGGTCCTGATCGTTTCGGTCGACGGCGGCTGCCCGGGCGTTGCCTCGGTCAAGGACGGCGTGATCGGCGCCACCTCGCAGCAGTACCCGCTGGCAATGGCGGCTCTGGGCGTGGAAGCCATCGCCAAGTTCGCCGCTGACGGATCCAAGCCGGCTCCGACCGAAGGCAAGGCCTTCTTCGACACCGGTGTGGCGCTTGTCACCGACAAGCCAGCCGAAGGCGTGACCTCGATCGACACCACCAAGGGCACCGAGCTCTGCTGGGGTTGAGACCTGACCAAGGCATGACCCGCCGGTAACGGCAGGGAACGGAAAGGGCGGCCACGTGCCGCCCTTTCTTCAAGCCGCAGGTTGAGGCAGGATGAACAGGACCAATGGGGAGGGGACCAGAGGCATGACCCAATCACAGGACTTCGAAAGCGCCAGCAAGGGCGCGGACCAGACCGTCGCCCACTTCGAGGAACGGAAGTCGGCCCTGTCCAAGCTGCAGCACCTGCTGCACGGCAATCCGGCGCTGGTGCCGCTGATCGTGCTGATCGGGCTGATCGCCTTCTTCGGCATCTTCGCGGGCGACCGGTTCTTCAGCGCCTACACACTGACGCTGGTCATGCAGCAGGTCGCCGTCGTCGGCATCCTGGCCGCGGCCCAGACGCTGGTCGTGCTGACCGCGGGCATCGACCTCGCCATCGGCGTGATCATGGTCTTTTCCTTCGTGGTGATGGGCAACTGGGTGCTGAGCGACGGCTCGCCCGGCGACTTCGCTGTCCCGGCAGTCCTTGCACTGATCGCGGGCTTCGTGGTGGCCGCCCTCTGGGGCTTCGTGAACGGCAATCTCGTGGCCCGCCTCAGGCTGCCTCCGTTCATCGTGACGCTAGGCACCTGGAACATCATCATGGCGATCTGCCTGATCTATTCCGAGAACGCCACGATGCGCGAGGCCGACCTGACCGCCCAGACCCAGCTTCTGCACATCTTCGGCCAGAACTTCCGCGTCGGACCCGCCGTAGTGACCTACGGTGTCGTCGCGATGATCGCGCTTTATGTCGCGCTGTGGTTCATGCTGAACCACACCGCCTTCGGCCGCCACATCTATGCGGTGGGCGACGACTCGGATGCCGCCGAACTTGCGGGGATCAGCACCAAGAAGGTCCTGATCGGGGTCTACACTCTGGCGGGGGTCATCGCGGGCCTTGCCGCCTGGGTGTCCATCGGCCGCAACGGCTCGATTTCGCCGTCGACCGTGGTCACCGACTTCAACCTGCAGGCCATCACCGCGACCGTGATCGGGGGCATCTCGCTCTTCGGGGGACGCGGCTCGATCCTGGGGGTGCTCTTCGGCACGCTCATCGTCGGCATCATGTCGATGGGCCTGAACATGATGAACGCGGACCCGCAATGGAAGGTTCTGCTGACCGGCGTGCTGATCATCGCCGCCGTCGCGGTCGACCAGTGGATCCGCAAGGTATCGGCCTGAGGAGGACATCATGGAACCCATTCTGACCGCACGCGGGCTGGTGAAGCGCTACGGCAAGGTCACCGCGCTGGACAACTGCGACTTCGAGCTGATGCCGGGCGAGATCCTGGCCGTCATCGGCGACAACGGCGCGGGGAAGTCCACGCTCATCAAGGCGATCTCGGGCGCGGTGATCCCCGACGATGGCGAGATCCGGCTGGAAGGCCAGCAGATCCAGTTCCGCACGCCCATCGAGGCGCGCAACGCCGGGATCGAGACGGTCTACCAGACCCTCGCCATGTCCCCCGCCCTCTCCATCGCCGACAACATGTTCATGGGCCGCGAGATCCGCAAACCCGGCATCATGGGCACGGTCTTCCGCCAGCTGGACCGGCAGAAGATGCAGGCCTTCGCGCGGGAAAAGCTGAACGAACTGGGCCTGATGACGATCCAGAACATCAACCAGGCGGTGGAAACCCTCTCGGGCGGCCAGCGTCAGGGCGTGGCCGTGGCCCGTGCCGCCGCCTTCGGCTCGAAGGTCGTGATCCTGGACGAACCCACCGCCGCTCTGGGGGTCAAGGAAAGCCGCCGGGTGCTGGAACTGATCCGCGACGTCCGCAGCCGGGGCATCCCGATCATCCTGATCAGCCACAACATGCCCCACGTGTTCGAGGTCGCCGACCGCATCCACATCCACCGCCTTGGCCGCCGGCTCTGCGTGATCAAGCCGCAGGATTACTCGATGTCCGACGCCGTGGCCTTCATGACCGGTGCGAAAGTGCCCGAAGGCGTGACCGAGGTCGCCTGACCTTCGCGTGGCAGCCCCATCCAGGGCTGCCACCCAACTCGACCCGGGCCAAATCCCCCTTGCATTTCGTCCGCGGCAGCCCGGCCGAGGTCGGTTCGGCGCCCCCGAGGACGGTTCCCCGGTTGAAATCCCGTCGAAAAACTGCGGTGGTGCGCCGCAAGGGGCTTGCAACCCTTGACGCAGTGACCAAAATCATTGGAAACCCGCCGCGACGCGACCGATAGCGAACAAGCAGCCGCCACGACGAGGAACCCGCACCGCATGTCCCTAGCCCTGATCGCGGCGCTTCCCTTCCTTGGTGCGCTCCTTCCCGGCCTGATGATCCGTGCGGGACGCAATGCCTGCGCCGCCGCCACGGGATCGGTGACGCTTCTCGCTCTCGTCCTTCTGGCCCTGCAGGCCCCCGCTGTCCTGCGCGGCGAGGTGGTGCAGACCCGGATCGAATGGCTGCCCGCGCTTGGCCTGAACGCCAACTTCTTCCTCGATGGCCTGGGCCTGATGTTCGCCGGCCTGATCCTGGGGATCGGTCTGCTGATCATCCTCTACGCCCGCTTCTACCTCGCGAAGTCCGACCCGATGGGTCAGTTCTTCACCTACCTTCTGCTCTTCCAGGGCGCGATGGTCGGGATCGTTCTCAGTGACAACATCCTCCTCCTCCTGATCTTCTGGGAACTGACCTCGCTCTCCTCCTTCCTGCTGATCGGCTACTGGAAGCACCTGCATGAAGGACGGCAGGGCGCGCGGATGGCGCTGGCGGTGACGGGCGGCGGCGGGTTGGCAATGATCGCGGGCATGCTGATCCTGGGCCAGATCGCGGGCAGTTACGACCTGACGGTGATCCTGCAGAACAAGGACATCATCCAGGCCTCGCCCTACTACCTGCCTGCGCTGATCCTGATCCTGATCGGGGCCTTCACCAAATCGGCGCAGTTCCCCTTCCACTTCTGGCTGCCGCACGCGATGGCCGCACCGACGCCGGTTTCGGCCTATCTGCACTCGGCCACGATGGTGAAAGCCGGGATCTTCCTGATGGCGCGGATGTGGCCAGTCCTGTCGGGCACCTTCGAGTGGTTCGTGATCGTCACGTCGGTCGGCCTCATCACGATGGTGATGGCCGCCAAGATCGCGCTCTACAAGGACGACCTGAAGGCCCTCCTGGCCTTCTCGACCGTCAGCCACCTGGGCCTGATCACCATGCTTCTGGGCTTCGGGACACCCGAGGCCGCGACGGTGGCGATTTTCCATATCCTGAACCACGCCGTCTTCAAGGCAGCGCTTTTCATGACGGCCGGGATCGTCGACCACGAGACGCACACCCGCGACCTTCGGCGCCTGGGCGGCCTGCGCACCCTCATGCCGGTGACCTTCGCCATCGCCGCCATCGCCTCGCTGTCCATGGCAGGCATCCCGCCCTTGAACGGGTTCCTGTCCAAGGAAATGATGCTGGAGGAGGCCGCGCATGTCGGCTGGCCGAACCCCTGGATGATCGGCATCCTCGCCACCCTCGGCGCGCTTCTCTCGGTCGCTTATTCGTTCCGCTTCCTCGTGCACGGCTTCCTCGGCCCAGTGCGGGACGACTATCCGCATAAGCCGCATGATCCGGCCTTCGGGCTCTGGGCGGCCCCAGGACTGCTGGCGGTGCTGGTCGTGCTGGTGGGCCTCATGCCGAACCTGATGCTGGGTTGGCTGCTGAACCCGGCGGCCTCGGCCACCACGGGCCGCGGCATCTTCACCAACATCTATCACTGGCACGGACTGGAAGCCGCCGCGCTCTGGATGTCGCTGGCGGCCGTCGGTGGTGGCCTGGTGTTGCTGGGTGCCTATCCGCGGCTCCGCGCCCTGTGGGACGCCACCCCGCGCCCCGAGGCGAAACGCATCTTCGACGGCGTGGTCGAGTCCCTTGCCCAGGCCTCCCGCACCATCACTGGGATACTGCACAACGGCCGCTTCAGCCGCAGCATGGTCCTTGCCGTGCTGACCACCGCCATACTGTCCCTTTTTGCCTTCCTGACCGCGACGCCGCACGTGCCGGGAACCCGGGCCATGCTGCCCGTCGACCCGGTCGTCCTGGGCCTCTGGCTGGTGCTGGTCATCGCCGCTGTTGCGACCCCGTTCCTCCACCGCAACCGCCTGGTCGCCCTGATCCTGACCGGCGTTGTCGGCCTTCTCATCGCGCCGCTCTTCGCCTTCTTCTCGGCGCCTGACCTGGCCCTGACCCAGCTTTCGGTCGAGGTCGTGACCCTGCTTCTGATGCTCCTCGCGCTGAACTTCCTGCCGAAAGAGACGCCCGTCGAAAGCCGCCGGAGCCGCCGCCTGCGCGACGCAGGCATTGCCGGGATCGCGGGCCTCGGCATCGGCGGGCTCGCCTATGCCATGATGACCCGTGCCCCGGCCTTCGATCCGATCTCGGCCTTCCACTGGGCGCAATCGAAGCCCGGTGCTGGCGGCACCAACGCCGTCAACACCATCATCGTCGACTTCCGCGGTTATGACACCTTCGGCGAGATCATCGTCCTCGGCATCGCCGCCCTGGTGATCTACGCGCTCTCCGAGGCGCTGCTGCGCGACCCCGCCGTCACCGCACGCCTCGGCACGCTTCCGAAGTCGGTCGAAGCCGCCGACCGCCACCCGATGATGCTGGTCGTCGCCACCCGCCTTCTTCTGCCGATGGCGATGATGGTCGGCGTCTACATCTACCTGCGCGGCCACAACCTGCCCGGTGGCGGCTTCGTGGCGGGCCTCGTCTTCTCCATCGCCTACCTGATGCAGTACATGGCCTCGGGCTATGACTGGAGCCACTCCCGCCAGCGCTACGATCATCACGTCCTGATCGGCTGGGGAGTCCTGATCGCCGCGCTTTCCGGCGTCGGCGCCTGGGCTTTCGGCCTGCCTTTCCTCACCTCGGGCTTCGCCTACGTGCACCTTGAGCCGCTGGAGGAATTCGAACTCGCCACCGCCGCGATCTTCGACCTTGGCGTCTTCCTCTGCGTCCTCGGCGCCGTCCTTCTGGCGCTGGCCTCGCTGTCGCGCCTGGCCCTGCGGACCGGCGAAGGCCCAAACACCACCGCCCACGACCTAGAGGAGGCCCGCTGATGGAAGCCCTTCTCGCCTCGGCCATCGGCCTTCTGACCGCCGTGGGTATCTATCTGATGCTGCGCCTGCGGACCTTCCCGGTGATCCTGGGGCTCACCTTCCTCAGCTACGCCGTCAACGTCTTCATCTTCGTCTCCGGCCGCCTTGCCGTGAACGCCGCCCCCATCGTCGGGACCATCGACACCCCCGCCGACCCCCTGCCACAGGCCCTTGTCCTGACCGCCATCGTCATCTCGTTCGGGATGACCGCCGTCATCATGATCATGGCCATCGGCGGCCACCTGCAGGCCGGCCACGACCGCATCGACCTGGACGAGGACCAGGCATGACCCACTGGATCATCGCCCCCGTCGTCCTGCCCGCCTTCATCGCCGCGCTGATGGTGCTGGCCCTGCGCGGCCACCTTGGCCTGCAACGCATCGCCAGCCTGGCCGCGATCCTGGCGCTGAACGCCATAGCCCTGGCGCTTCTGTGGTCCGCCACCCAGAACGGACCCGAAGCCTATTTCCTGGGCGACTGGCCCGCCCCCTTCGGTATCGTCCTGGTCCTCGACCGCCTCTCCGCCCTGATGGTCGCGCTTCTGGCCTTCCTCGCCCTCATCACCGCGCTTTACGCCATCGGCTCGGGCTGGGACGCGAAGGGCGCGCATTTCCACCCGCTCCTCCACTTTCTCCTGATGGGCGTCGCAGGGGCCTTCCTGACCGGCGACGCCTTCAACCTTTTCGTCTTCTTCGAGGTCCTGCTCATCGCCTCCTACGGGCTGATGATCCACGGCGGCGGCGACCGCCGCACCCGCGCGGGCATCCAGTACATCGCCTTCAACCTGGTCGGATCGTCGCTTTTCCTGATCGCGCTCGCCCTCCTCTACGGCGTCACCGGCACGCTCAACATGGCCGACCTCGCGATGAAATTGCCGACCTTGCCCGAGGGCGACGCAGCCCTCCTCCGCGTCGCGGCCGTGATGCTGATCCTCGTCTTCGCGATCAAGGGCGCGCTGGTGCCGCTGCAGTTCTGGCTTCCCGGCACCTATGCCAACGCGCCAGGAGTAGTCGCGGCCCTCTTCGCGATCATGACCAAGGTCGGCGCCTACGCTACCCTGCGCTTCACCATCCTCGTCTTCCCGACCGATCTGCCCGCGACCGGAACGCTGATCCCGGCCTTCCTCCTGCCTGCAGCACTTGTGACACTGGCGATCGGCGCACTTGGCATCCTTGGCGCAACGACCCTGCCGCGCCTTGCGGCCTTTGCGGCAATCGCCTCGATGGGCACGGCCTTTCTCGCCATCGCGCACATGACGCCGGAGGGCACCAGCGCCGCGCTTTACTACATCCTGCATTCGACGCTGGCGACGGCGCTGATCTTCCTTGTGGCCGACCTCGTCTCGCGGCGCCGCGCGCATCTGGATCTCACCAGCCCAGCCCCCGTCGCCCAGAACGGCCTCATCGCTTCGCTGTTTCTCGCCGCCGCGGTTGCGCTTGCCGGCATGCCGCCCCTGTCCGGCTTCATCGGCAAGCTTCTGATCCTGGACGCCTGGCGCGATCAGGCCTTCGCGATCTGGCCCGCCGTCCTGGTGTCCTCCTTCCTGATGCTGCTTGGCCTCGCGCGCGCGGGCTCGCTCCTGTTCTGGAAACCCTCCGAGACTGGCGCCCCCGCCGATCCCGCCCCGCATGAACCCCTGGCGCTGACCGCAACCTTCGCCCTCCTTGCCGGCCTGGTCCTGCTGACCCTCGCCGCGGGACCTGTCACCGGCTGGCTGGACGCCACCGCCGCCTCGCTGCACGATCCCGCCGCCTACATCGCCGCCAACCGGCTTAAGGTCGCGCCATGAGACGCGTTTTCCCGCATCCCTACCTGTCGTTGACCCTTGTCGTGCTCTGGTTCCTCCTGGTGAACCAGTGGAAGCTCGGCAGTCTCGTCATGGCGATCATCCTGGCGACGATCATCCCGCTCCTGACCTCGGCCTGGTGGCCCGACCGCCCCCGCGTCAAGCGCCCCTTCGCTCTTGCCGCTTACGCGCTCCTTGTCCTTTGGGACGTGATCGTCGCCAACTTCCAGGTCGCCCGCATCGTCCTTTTCATGCCGCGCGCAAAGATCCAGTCGGCCTGGATCACGGTGCCCCTGGACCTGAAATCGCCCGAGGCGATCAGCCTTCTGGCCGGAACCATCACCATGACCCCCGGCACCCTGACCGCCGACACCTCCGCCTGCGGCCGTGCGCTTTTGGTCCACGCGCTCCATGCCCCCGACCCCGACGCCGTGCGCGACGACATCAAGGCCCGCTACGAATCCCGGCTGCAAAGGATTTTCGAATGATCCTGCCCTATGCGCTTCAGTTCTTCCTCGGCTGCCTGACGCTCGCCTTTGCGATGAACCTCTGGCGGCTGTTCACCGCGCCGACCGTGACTGACCGGGTGCTGGTCCTCGACACCATGACAATAAACGCCATCGCGCTTGTCGTCCTTTATGGCATCTGGGGCGGTACCGGGCTTTACCTTGAAGTCGCCGTTCTCTTCGCGCTCACCAGCTTCGTCGGCACCGTCGCCTACTGCCGCTACCTTCTGCGCGGGAACATCATCGAATGACGCCCGTTCTGGACACGGCCCTCGACCTCGCCCTCTCCGCCGTCCTGGTCGGAGGCGGCATCTTCGCGCTCGTCGGCTCCTACGGACTTCTCCGCCTGCCCCGTCCGATGCAGCGCCTGCACGCCCCGACCAAGGCCACCACGATCGGCGTGGGTGCGGCGTTGCTGGTCTCGGCGCTGGACCTTCTCAGCCAGAGTCAGATCAGCTGGCAAGAGCTTCTCATCACCCTCTTCCTTCTCCTGACCGCGCCGGTCTCGGCCCTGTTTCTCGCCAAGACCCTGATCCTGCGCGGCGAAGCGGATGCAAACCTTCCCGACACTGGCACCGGGAAGCCCTGGGCGACACTCGCGCCCGAACACTCTGATCCCTGATATTTGACCATCCGGTCAGAAATCCGCCAGCCCGCCCCTTGCCCGACCGCGCCCCACATGGCATCGTCGCCGCGACACCTTGGGGGAGGTCCGATGAACACCCTGTCTCCGGCCCAAGCGGGCCTCCTGCCGCAGGTCACCCATGCCCGGAACCCCGGCATGGCGCTGGACCTCGACTGGGTCGCCTCGGTCCAGGCCAACACCTCGGCCATCGAACGCCGCGCTGCCACCCTGCCCGGCCGCCGCTCGGTGAAGAAGGACTACCAGGCCGCCTGGCTTTTGAAGGCGATCTCGCTCATCGACCTCACCACCCTTTCTGGCGACGACACCGCCGGCCGCGTCCAGCGCCTCTGCGCCAAGGCCCGCCAGCCCGTCGCGCCCTGGATGCTGGAAAAGCTCGGCATGCAGGGTCTCACGGTGGGTGCCGTCTGCGTCTACCACGAGATGGTCGAACACGCCGTCCGCGCCCTGGAAGGCACCTCTATCCCCGTCGCCGCCGTCTCCACCGGCTTCCCCGCTGGCCTCTCGCCCTACAAGCTTCGCATCGCCGAGATCGGCGAAAGCGTGAAGGCCGGGGCCAAGGAAATCGACATCGTCATCTCCCGCCGCCACGTCCTGACGCAGAACTGGCAGGCCCTCTACGACGAGATGCGCGACATGCGCGAAGCCTGCGGCGACGCCCACGTCAAGGCGATCCTCGCCACCGGCGAACTCGGCACCCTCCGCAACGTCGCCCGCGCCAGCCTCATCTGCATGATGGGCGGCGCCGATTTCATCAAGACCTCCACCGGCAAGGAAGGCGTCAACGCCACCCTCCCCGTCTCCTTCACCATGATCCGCTGCATCCGCGACTACCAGGAGCGCACCGGCTTCAAGGTCGGCTACAAACCGGCGGGAGGAATCGCCAAGGCCAAGGACGCCCTCGTCTACCTCAGCCTCATGAAGGACGAACTCGGCCACCCCTGGCTGCAGCCCGACCTCTTCCGCTTCGGCGCCTCCAGCCTCCTCGGCGACATCGAACGCCAGCTCGAACACCACCTCACCGGTCACTACTCCGCCGGCTTCCGCCACGCGATGGGCTGACAATGCCCGGCGCCCAGCCTTTCATCTTTGCCCAAATATCCCCGCCGGAGGCGCAGGCCAAACAAAAGCCCGCCCCCATGCAGCTGAGGACCCTCCCATGACCATCAAGGAAATCTTCGACAGCATGGCCTACGGCCCCGCCCCCGAGTCCGCGTCCGAGGCCCTCGCCTGGATCGCCAAGCACAACGGCACCTTCGGCCACTACATCGACGGCACTTTCACCAAGCCGGGTGAGACCTTCACCACCGCCAACCCCGCGACCGGCAAACCCCTCGCTCAGGTCACCCAAGGCACCGAAGCCGACGTGGCAGCGGCGGTAAAAGCCGCCCGCCGCGCCCAACCAGGCTGGGCCGCCCTCCCCGCCCACAAACGCGCGCAATACCTCTACGCGCTGGCAAGACTGACGCAAAAACACTCCCGCCTCCTCGCCACACTCGAAACCCTCGACAACGGCAAACCCATCCGCGAATCCCGCGACATCGACATCCCCCTCGTCGCCCGCCACTTCTCCTATCACGCCGGCCTAGCGCAACTGCTCCCCTCCGAACACCCCGACCTCACGCCCCTCGGCGTTTGCGGCGCGATCATCCCCTGGAACTTCCCCCTCCTCATGCTCGCCTGGAAGGTCGCCCCGGCCCTCGCCGCCGGAAACACCGTCGTCCTCAAACCCGCCGAGTACACCCCCCTCACCGCCCTCCTCTTCGCCGACATCTCCCGCGAGGCGGGCCTCCCGAAAGGCGTCCTCAACATCGTCACCGGCGACGGCACCACCGGCGCGGCCCTCGTGGACGCCCAAGTCGACAAGATCGCCTTCACCGGCTCCACCTCCGTCGGCAAACGCATCCGCGAGGCGACAGCAGGCACCGGCAAGGCCCTCACCTTGGAACTCGGCGGCAAATCCCCCTACATCGTCTTCGACGACGCCGACCTCGACAGCGCCATCGAAGGCCTCGTCGACGCGATCTGGTTCAACCAGGGCCAGGTCTGCTGCGCCGGCTCCCGCCTCCTCGTCCAGGAAGGCATCGCCCCCCGCTTCTACGACAAACTCAAACGCCGAATGGACGGCCTCCGCGTCGGAGACCCCCTCGACAAGGCCATCGACATCGGCGCCATCGTCGACCCGATCCAGCTCGACACCATCACGCGACTGGTCAAAGAAAACCCCGAGGGCGACCACTACCAGGCCCCCTGCCCCCTCCCCAGCACAGGCTCCTTCTACCGCCCCACCCTCATCACCGGCCTCGGCACCGCTTCCCCCCTCATGCAAGAGGAAATCTTTGGCCCCGTCCTCGTCGCCATGACCTTCCGCACGCCCGAAGAAGCCGTCCAACTCGCCAACAACACCAAATACGGCCTCGCCGCGACGCTCTGGACCGAGAACATCAACCTCGCCCTCGACATCGCCCCGAAACTGAAAGCCGGGGTCGTCTGGGTCAACGCCACCAACCTCTTCGACGCCGCCGCAGGCTTCGGCGGCGTCCGCGAATCCGGCTTCGGGCGCGAAGGCGGATGGGAGGGTCTGATGGCCTACCTCAAACCCAGCCTCAAACCCGCCGCCCTGAAACCCGCGCAACCCATCCCGGTGCCGCAAGACCCCCAAACCGACACCCTCGACCGCACCGCCAAGATGTACATCGGCGGCAAACAGGCCCGCCCCGACTCCGGCTACTCCCAGCCCATCTACGGCCCCAAGGGCAAACTCCTCGGCCATGTCGGCATCGGAAACCGCAAAGACATCCGCAACGCGGTCGAGGCCGCCCACGCCGCCAAAGGCTGGGCGAAAACCACCGCCTACAACCGCGCCCAGGTCCTCTACTTCATCGCCGAAAACCTCTCCGCCCGGGCCACCGAGTTCGCCCAACGCCTCCAAGACCTCACCGGCAAACCCGGCCAACAGGAAGTCGACGCCTCCATACAGCGCCTCTTCACCTACGCCGCCTGGGCCGACAAATACGACGGGTCCGCCAAATCCGTCCCCATCCGCGGCATCGCCCTTGCGATGAACGAACCCGTCGGCGTGATCGGCGCGCTGCTCCCGGATGAGGCCCCCCTCCTCGGCCTCATCTCCCTCATGGCCCCCGCCATCGCGATGGGCAACACCTGCGTCCTCGTCCCCGGTGCCGCCCCCCTCTCCGCCAACGACTTCTACCAGGTCCTCGACACCTCCGACGTCCCGGCAGGGGTCGTCAACATCGTCACCGGCCCCGCACCCGACCTCGCCAAATCCCTCGCCGGCCACATGGACGTGGATGCCGTGTGGAGCTTCTCCTCCCACCCCCTATCCGCCCTGATCGAGCGCGAGGCCGCCGGAAACCTCAAACGCACCTGGGTCAACCACGGCAGGGCGCGCGACTGGCTCTCCCCCACCTCCGAAGGCCGCTCGTTCCTGGCCCAGGCGACGGAGATCAAGACAGTCTGGGTGCCCTATGGGGAGTGACAGAGCCGCCGCCACCCCCATCGTAGGGTGCGCTACAGCGCACCACCCGACGGTGCGCTGTAGCGCACCCTACGAGCCAAAATCGCACGATTGGACCAAATAATGCGGTCGTGGATTAGATCCAAATCCGCAAAAGCCTTCGCCTTTGCATCGGCACTCTATGTGTTGGTTGTATTGCTCAACTTCCTCTGGCCAGCTTCTCGGGATGGATTTCTAGCACAGCGATTTAACCTACTTCTCTACATTGCTCCGGCCCTGATCGTGGTCGCAACGATCTTTGATACCTATCGAGAACGCGCAAGAACGCCGAAGTCCGATCGTGCGAAAGACACGAAGCCGTTGTGACTGTACGGTGCGCTACAGCGCACCGTTCCGCCCATCCGACGGTGCGCTGTAGCGCACCCTACGCTGCTTGGGCTAAATGGGAGTGATTGCGTGATCCCGTCATTTGTACTCAGTTGGGCGAAGCAAACCGCATATCTTGCCGGACTTTTACTTTGTGGGACACAGTGCCTGGCGGACCAAGTGAAAGTCTTCCAGCCTGTATTCTATGTTGAAGACGAAGAACTCGCGGGATTTTCTTCAGCAATTGGCTACACATATGCGCTGCGGAATCTCGAAGCATTTTTCTTGCAGGATGCTAACAAAGCCAATTTTGTATTTGTTTCGATCTCCGGATTGATAAAGGACAAAAAGATTGATCCGCGTCTATTAGACATGTTTTCCGAGGGTGTCAGAAACGACATAACGGCGTTCCCCTCCGATTCTGATGAGTGCTTCGTCCAGAGCTTCACAACCTCTGCTGGCAGAACCTTTGTCTTGGGGTTGAATGAACCAAACAATGGTCCATTGGACATTGACAAGAAATGCTTCCTGCTGACGCTGGCATTCTTTGATGATTTCTCGTTTGCCTCTAAGGAGTCATTCGACACTGACTCGATAGCTGAGCTAACTTCCACGATTCTCAACCGCCTGCGTGAGCCGAATTAAAGCAGCCACCCATCGAGCATTCAATTGCTTAATACAAGCAGTCCACACCCGATTCGCCCCCAAGGTTAACGCCGCACCCCATGCCCGCGCGTATGCACGGAATGCATACGCAAAGAATACGGGATGAATACCCCCGTCCCACCCCAAATCCCCGGATTAACCCAGCGTTCCCAACCCCTTACCGGCGTCCCTTGGCTAGCCTCAGGCTCGCCCCGCCGCCGCACTCAGGGTCAAAGGATCGATCCCCATCCCCCGCAGCGCCGCCGACCATTTGGTCGCGTCGTCCGCGGCAAACAGCAACCCCTCTGCGGCGTCACAGGTCAGCCAGTCGTTCCGCCCGATCTCGGCCTCCAGCTGCCCCGGCCCCCAGCCGGAATATCCCAGCGCCAGCAAGGCCTTGCCCGGCCCGCCGCCCGCAGCCAAAGCCTCCAGCACGTTGATCGTCGCGGTCATCTCCAGACCCCCCGGCACCGCCATGGTGCCCTCGGCCCCGCCCCGCTCCCAGTCGGTGGAGTGCAGGACGAACCCCCGCCCCCGCTCCACCGGCCCGCCGAAATGCACGCTGATCTCGCGGCCCATGGGTGCAACGGGAATGTTCAGATGCTCCAGAAGCCCGGAAAAACTGAGTTCTTCCAATGGCTTGTTGACGATCAACCCCATCGCCCCCTCGTCCGAATGCGCGCAGATCAGCACCACGCTCCGTTCGAACCGGGGGTCGGCCATGCCGGGCATGGCAATCAGGATCTGTCCGGAAAGGTCCATCGGAACCCCCTGTGCAAGTCATTGAAAGATAACGCCGCGCCGCGCCGAGACAATGGCGAAAACGTCACGCTCACGCCGCTTCGCCGCAAAGTGATTTCCCAACCGCCCGGCTTTTCCTATTGTTCCCACATGATCAGATACACCGCCACCCTTGCCCTCCTTGCCGCCCCCGCCCTTGCCACCACGCAGGACGACGTCCTGTCGGCCCAGCTAAGGCCCGGATGGCAAATGGAAAACGGCGCGCACATGGCGGCGGTGGAGATGCAGCTTGCTCCCGGCTGGAAGACCTACTGGCGCAGCCCCGGCGATGCAGGCATCCCCCCCAGTTTCGATTGGTCGAGGTCCGAGAACGTCAAGTCCGTGACCATCCACTGGCCCGCCCCGAGCGTCTTCGAGCTGAACGGGATGCAGACGATCGGCTACCACGATCACCTTGTTCTGCCAGTGGAAATCATGCCGAAGGACCCCGCGCGCCCGATGCGTCTGTCGGTGGCGGTCGAGCTTGGGGTCTGTGACGAGATCTGCCTTCCGGCCAGCCTTTCGCTCACCTCCGACCTCGCCCCGCCCGGCGCTTCGGACCCCGAAATCCGGACAGCCCTGGCAAAGCGCGCCGCCACAGCGGGCGAGGCCGGCGTGACCGAAGTCACCTGTTCCGTCGATCCGATTGCCGATGGCCTGCGCCTGACGGCCACCGTCCGGATGCCGGACCCGGGCCGACCCGAAGTCGTCGCCTTCGAGACGGCCGACCGTCAGGTCTGGATTGCCGAGGCCGTCACCGAACGGCGTGGGGGCGAGTTGATCAGCATGACCGAACTGGTCCCGCCCAGCGGCGCGCCCTTCGCGTTGGACCGCTCGGGCATCACCCTGACGATCCTGGCCGCCAACGGCGCGGTCGAGGTCAAGGGCTGCCCCGCTCCCTAAGCCGTCGGCTTGTGACGGGGACGGTGCGGCCCTAGTGTCCTTGCATGGGAATCGCCGCGGACATCGCAGACGACTGGCACGCCGCCCTTGCCGCCCTTGCCTGGCAGGTCGAGGCAGGCGCGGACGAGACAATCCTGGATGCCCCCGTCAACCGCTACGATCTGGCAGCCGAGGCCCCCAAGCCATTGGCGCAAAAGGCTCCTGCGGCAGCTGTCCCGCAGGCGTCGACCACCGCAGCTGACCCCGTCGCCGCCGCTCGGGCCGCTGCCGAACGGTCGACGACCCTGGAGGATCTGAGCGCGGCGATGGCATCCTTCGACCTGTGCGATTTGAAGAAGGGCGCGCGGAACACCGTCTTTGCGGACGGCAATCCCAAGGCGCGGGTGCTGATCCTGGGTGAGGCTCCCGGCGCGGAAGAAGACCGCGAGGGACGTCCCTTCGTCGGGCGTGCGGGGCAACTTCTGGACCGAATGTTCGCGGCCATCGGCCTGTCGCGCACCAGCCCGGATGCGCGGTCGGCCGTCTACATCACCAACGTCCTGCCCTGGCGGCCCCCCGGCAACCGCGATCCCGAACCGGCGGAAATCGCGATGATGCTGCCCTTCGTCGAGCGTCACATTGCCCTTGTCGATCCGCAGGTGATCGTGGTCGTGGGCAACACCTCCCTCTTCGCCCTGACCGGCGGCAAAGGGATCCTGCGCGCTCGAGGTACATGGTCCCAAGCGCTAAGAAAGCCGCTCCTGCCCATGGCGCACCCGGCCTATCTCTTGCGCAACCCAAGCGCCAAGCGCGAGGCCTGGGCCGACCTTCTGTCGCTTCAGGCACGGCTGCGCTGATGCTCCCGGTCGAGACGCTCACCCTTCTGGCTTTCATCCCCGCCGGTCTGGCGCTGAACCTGACACCGGGTGCGGACATGATGTTCTGCCTGGGTCAGGGTCTGAAATCCGGCCGCCGCGCCGCGATGGCTGCCAACTTCGGCATCGCACTTGGCGGGATGGTGCACACCCTTCTGGCCGCGCTTGGCCTTGGCGCACTGCTGGCGACACACCCGGCGGCCTTCGAGGCGATCCGCTGGTTGGGGGTCGGCTATCTTCTCTGGCTTGCTGTCGGGGCGCTCCGCGCCTCGCCCTTTGCGGCGAAGGTCCAGGTTTCCCCCAGCACTGCCGGGCGGGCGTTCTGGCAGGGGCTTCTGGTCAACCTCCTGAACCCCAAGGTGATCCTTTTCATCCTCGCCTTCCTGCCGCAGTTCGTCGATCCGTCGCGTCCGATCCCGCCGCAGTTCCTGACGCTGGGCCTCGTCTTCTCGTTCGGGGGCCTGGTGGTCAACGGCGCGGTCGGACTTTTCGCCGGGTCCATCGGCCAGCGCGTCGCCCGATCCGCAGGCCTGTCGAAATGGCTGGCAAGGATCAGCGCCACCATCTTCGGCGCGCTGGCCTTGCGGCTGGCCCTGATGCCAAGGAGCTGACATGTCCCGGATCGACGACACCCTGCTCTTCCACCCGGTCCGCATCGCTGTCCTGACCGTCAGCGACACCCGTACGCCCGAGACGGACAAGTCCGGCGATACGCTGGTCGCCCGCCTCACAGAGGCCGGGCATGTGCTGGCCGACCGCGGCATCGTCCAGGACGACCGACCGGCCATCGTCACCCGCCTGCGCCAGTGGATCGCCGACCCCGAGGTCGATGTGATCCTGACCACCGGCGGCACCGGCCTGACCGGCCGCGATGTCACCGTGGAAGCCCACCGCGAGGTCTACGAGAAGGAAATCGAGGCCTTCGGCACCGTCTTCACGAACGTCTCGATGCAGAAGATCGGCACCAGCGCCGTGCAAAGCCGGGCCACCGGGGGCGTTGCGGGCGGCACCTATCTTTTCGCGCTTCCCGGCTCTCCCGGCGCCTGCCGCGATGCCTGGGACGAGATCCTGAAACCCCAACTCGACAGCCGCCACCGCCCCTGCAACTTCGTCGAGATCATGCCGCGCCTGGAAGAACATCTGAAGCGGAAGTGATCAAGAACCGTGCCTGTGACCGTTCTTCCCTTCGTCCTGCTGGCGATTGCCGTTTTCCTGATGCCGCTGAACTGGGGCCTGCGCGCCTGGGCCGCGGCTGCGCTTCCACTGGTCTGGTCCAAGGCGCTGACGCCGATCACCCCGTATCTTGACCAGGATATCTTTCATGGACTGCAGGACCTTCTGCTCTGGTGGGTCTTCGGCTTTGCCACCCTTGGTGTCGCGGCCCGGGCCTTCTGGACCCTGGCCAAGGCCCCCCTGGACTGGTCGGCCCTTTCCAGGGACATCCTGGCACCCGACTACATCCTCGCAGCGGTCTACGGGCTTCTGGCCGGTGTGGTTGCCACGCTCCTGTTGGCCGCCGCACTGCGCGGGCTTCCCGGGGGTCTGGCCTTGCACCTGGCCGTGGCGGGCCTTGCCTCAGTCGCGGTCTATGCGGCCATGCGCCTGCCGCTTCGCCGGCGATGCCTGGCGGTTACTGCCTCCGCGACGCTGCTGTGCCTGACGCTGGTCGGAGGCGTCACCTATCCCCAGATCATCCTCTCCCGCGCCGAGACAATCCTGCCCGGCGCGTCCCGCTGCCTGCGCACGCCCGAGGGCAGCACCCCCACCTCCGACCAGCTGCGCCTTCTCACCCTGCCAATGGCTGAGTGGCGGCGTCCAAACCTTGTCCTGACCGTGATGAACGACGGCGGCCAGCGCGACTATCGCTGGTCCTACCGATCCAATGGGTTCCGAAGCTATTACTCCTACGCCGGCGGGCCCTGTCCCGTATCCTGAAGCTTGCCCCGCCCCCCGGCCTTTGCGATAGAGGGGGAAACCGGACAAGGGGACGACCATGGCCTTCCGCGCCCGCCATCTTCTGGGGATCGAGCATCTTGCCCCCCTGGAGATCACCACCGTCCTTGACCTTGCCGACCGCTATGTCGACCTGAACCGCCGCACGGTGAAGCAGTCCGACGTGCTGGCGGGAATGACGCAGATCAACCTCTTCTTCGAGAATTCGACCCGCACGCAGTCCTCCTTCGAACTGGCCGGAAAGCGGCTTGGGGCGGACGTGATGAACATGTCCGTGGCGAACTCGTCGGTGAAGAAGGGCGAGACGCTGATCGACACCGCGATGACGCTGAACGCGATGCACCCGGACCTGCTGGTTGTCCGGCATGGGGCAAGCGGGGCCGTCAACCTGCTGGCCCAGAAGGTGGATTGCGCCGTCCTGAATGCGGGCGACGGGCGGCATGAGCACCCCACCCAGGCCCTCCTTGACGCGCTCACCATCCGCCGCGCCAAGGGCCGCATCCAGCGGCTGACGATTGCGATCTGCGGCGACATCGCCCATTCGCGCGTCGCCCGGTCGAACCTGATCCTCCTGGGCAAGATGGAAAACCGCCTGCGCCTGATCGCGCCGCCGACGCTGATGCCCTCGGGCGTCGAGGACTTTGGCTGCGAGCTTTTCGACGACATGCGCGAAGGGCTGAAGGGCGCGGACGTGGTGATGATGCTGCGCCTGCAGAAGGAACGGATGGACGGGGGGTTCATCCCCTCGGAACGCGAATACTACCACCGCTACGGTCTGGACGCCGAAAAGCTGGCCTACGCCTCGCCCGAGGCCATCGTGATGCACCCCGGCCCGATGAACCGGGGGGTGGAGATCGACGGCGATCTCGCCGACGACATCAACCGGTCGGTGATCCAGGATCAGGTCGAGATGGGTGTGGCGGTCCGCATGGCCTGCATGGACCTGCTGTCCCGGAACCTACGGGCCGAGCGGGGAAGGAAGATCGTGGGGATGATGGCGTGAGCGAGGGCAACGTTTCGCCGGTTGACGGCAGGGACGTGCATGCCGATGTGCAGCGCGAGCACTTGAAGCGGTTTCTGCCCAAGACCGAGCAGCTGATCTGGACGGGTTCACCGCAGCTTTCGCGACTGATCCTGCGAAACTCGTTTCGGACTGGACTGATGCTTTTGATCGGCTCGGTAGGCCTCTACTTCTTCTTCAAGGGCATCACCCCCACTGATCTGTGCGGCAATCAGATGAGCAAACTCTGCCGCAAGTTCTATTTTTGGCCTTGGCTTGGGCTTGTGGCTGCCGCCCTTTACATTCCGCTTCTCTGGATGAGCTGCATTCTGCATGCGACCGGTCTGCTCCGTGAGTTCTACGGCGTGACTGAGTCGCAGGCGCTAAAGCTGCGTTCCAATCCGTTCGACAGATTCCAGTCCGCCAAGTTATCAGGTCTCCCGAAGCATAGACTTGGCGTCAAAAAGTGGTTCGGCTCGATCGCTTTTGGGCCGATCGTGTTCTTGTCCTTGCGCGACGATGATATCGCCCGTCTGATCGTCGTCTCCAAAGGCTGGCAGAGCAACGGTGGTCGCAGTCTGGATCGTGCAGACAGCCAAGGATCCTTTCCTTGATCACCCTCCCCCTCCACCCCGGCGAAACCGTGCTCTGGGTTGGCTCACCAGTCCCCGGCTTCCACCGGCGCGGGGCGACGGTCTTTCTTATGCTCTTCGGCCTGCCGTTCCTCATCATCGGCGTTGGCCTCTTCTTTTACGGCCTGATGCAACTCCACAAATCCGCAACCATGTCCGACGCGGGCCTTGCACTTTTCACCGCTGCCTTTGCCCTGACCTTTGGCAGCTTCGGGGCCTTCCTTGTCTTCGGCCCGCTGATCGCAGCCCGCACCGCCTTCCGCGACGTCCGCTATGCCCTGACCAACCGCGCGGCCTACGTCGTCCGGCAAGGGCGCTTCCCCAGCCTCAAGGTCTATCCGATCCTGCCCACCACCGCGCTGGAACTGGAACCGGGCCGACGCGCCGGGACCGTCTGGCTGCACGCACGGCTGGAACGCGACTCGGACGGTGACCTTGGCACCACGAAAGCGGGCTTCGAAAACATCGCCGAGGCGGATAAGGTGTTCGGGATGATCCGCGACCTGCAGGGCAAAACCGCATGACCCCCGACCCCGACCGCAAACCCACGAAAGCCGAGATGCGCCAGGGGGGCATGGTGGCCACCGCCGTCCTGATCTTCATCGCCGTCTTCACCATCGTCATCGTCTGGATCGCCTGATGGCCCGGATCGAACCTGACAGCATCCACGGTCATGCCGCCCCCTTGCAAGACGGCGAGACGGTGGTGGCCGAGTTCAAAGCCGACCGCATGGCATACTGGCGCGGGCATCTGATCATGGCCGTGGTCCTTGGGGCCGCCGCGGGCCTGTTCCTGGTCTGGCAGGGCAACCCCTACCCCGTCGCCGGGCCCTTCGGCGCGGTCATCGCCATCGGCCTCCGCGCGGCCTACCTGGCGTCCGAGGCGCTGTCCGAGACCTGGCGGCTGACCGACCGCCGCTTGCTAGGTCCCGGGGGACGGGCGATCCCGCGGGCGCAGATCAAGGGCGCGCGGGCCTTTCTGGGGGCTGTGCAGGTCACCACCTCTGCCGGCGACCGCCACCTCATCAAGTACCAGGCCGACCCGACCGCCACCGCCACCCGCATCACCGGAGGCCGGACGTGACCAGGCTGACCGTCCCCGCCCTCGACCATCTGGGCGTCCGCGTCTTCCAGGCCGCGCTGACCGAGGAAGACCTTCAGCGCGACAAGGCCCGGCTTGTCCCGGCGCTTCTGGGAGACCCCGACCTCGACCCCGCGCATGTCGAACTGTTCGACGTGGCGGACCTTTCGGATATCGGCCTCGCGGGATACCTGACCGAGGGGTTGGGCGTGCCGGAGGAGGCCCTCGCCGCTGATCGGGGCAGGCTTCAGGCCGTCCAGGGCCCGGTCCTGATCCTTCTGTCCAAGGCGCTGCACGGACGCGAGGTGGTCCTGACGCTTGATCCCCGGCTTCAGCTGATCGGGACCTACCGCGAAGACCGCCCGCCGGTGCATTTCGAACCGCTGCCCACCGCCACCAGCGAAGGCGTGCTGGCCCCGCCGCCGCTTCCCGCCCCGCCACCGCAGCGCCCGACGGCTGCGTTCATCCTTCTGGGGTTGGCGCTGGCGCTGGTGGCGCTGGTCGCGCTCTGGCTGGCCTTGGGGTGAGTTCCGGTGGACAAGCCCTCCGTGCCGTCGCATATCGGGCCGGACCACTGGACGGACAGCCCATGACCACGATCCATTTCACCAACGCCCGCCTGATCGACCCGGAGGCGGGCACGGATGTCCTCGGCAGCCTGACCGTCAAGGACGGGCTGATCCTGGCCCGCGACGAGAAGGCCCCGAAAGGCGCCAACGTGGTGGACTGCGGCTGCAAATGCCTGGCACCCGGGATCGTCGATCTGGGCGTCAAGATCGGTGAGCCGGGTGAGCGACACCGCGAAAGCTTTGGCTCGGCCGGGGCGGCTGCTGCAGCTGGTGGCGTCACCACCATCATCGCCCGGCCCGATACACACCCCGCCATCGACACGCCCGAAGTGCTGGAGTTCGTGACGCGCCGCGCCACCGAAGCTCCGGTCCGCATCCGCCACATGGCCGCGCTGACGAAGTCCCGCGAGGGGCGCGAGATGACCGAGATCGGCTTTCTGCGCGATGCCGGCGCGATTGCCTTTTCCGACGTCTACCGCGTCTCGACCGAAGCGAAGGCTCTGGCCCGCGCGATGACCTACGCCCGTTCGCTGGGCGCGCTGGTCGTGGGCCACCCGCAGGACCCCGGCCTGTCTCAGGGGGCCTCGGCGACGTCCGGCAAGTTCGCCTCCTTGCGGGGCATCCCGGCGGTTTCGCCGATGGCCGAGCGGATGGGGCTGGAACGCGACCTCGCGCTGGTCGAGATGACGGGCGTGCGCTACCACGCCGACCAGATCACGACGGCGAAGTCGCTGCCCGCGCTGGCCCGCGCCAAGGCCTCGGGACTGGACGTGACGGCGGGGACCTCGATCCACCACCTGACGCTGAACGAATTCGACGTGGGCGACTACCGGACATTCTTCAAGTTCACGCCGCCCCTGCGGTCGGAACAGGACCGGCTGGCGATGGTCGCGGCGGTGGCGGATGGGACGATCGACATCATCTGTTCCATGCACACCCCGGCCGACGAGGAGTCCAAGCGCCTGCCTTTCGAGGACGCGGCCCCCGGAGCTGTGGCGCTGGAAAGCTTCCTGCCCGCCGCGATGCGGCTTTACCACGCCGGGCATCTGGACTTGCCGGCCCTCTTCCGGGCGATGGCCCTGAACCCCGCGAACCGCCTTGGGCTGCCGCAAGGTCGGCTCTCGCTGGGCGCGCCGGCCGACCTTGTGCTTTTCGACCCCGACGCGCCCTTCCTGATGGACCGCTTCCGCCTGCGCTCGAAGTCGAAGAACACCCCGTTTGACGGCGCGCGGATGGAGGGTAAGGTGCTTGCGACCTGGGTCGGCGGGACCCGCGTTTTTGCAGCCGAAGAGTAAGCGATGCCTGAACTTGTGACCTCGCAGGGGATGCTCCTGCTGACCGCCGTGCTGGGCTACCTGCTGGGGTCGATCCCGTTCGGCATTCTCGTGACGCGGGGGATGGGCCTTGGCGACCTGCGGCAGATCGGGTCGGGGAACATCGGGGCTACGAACGTGCTGCGGACCGGGAACAAGCGGGCCGCCCTGGCAACGCTGCTTCTGGATGGGGGCAAGGGCGCGCTGGCGGTACTGCTGGCCCGCTGGCTGATCGCCGAGGATGCGGCGCAGGTGGCGGGACTGGCGGCGTTTCTGGGGCACCTCTTTCCGGTCTGGTTGGGCTTCAAGGGCGGCAAGGGGGTGGCGACCTTCTTGGGGCTGCTCTTGGCCCTGAACTGGGTCGTGGGGGCCGCGGTCTGCCTGACCTGGCTGGTGACGGCCGCCATCGGGCGGGTCTCCTCAATCGCGGCCTTGGTTGCAGCGGCAAGCTCGGGCCTGTGGATCGCGCTGCTGACCGACGGCAGCCTTCTGTTGCTGTCGCTGGTCCTGACCGTGCTGATCTATGTCCGGCATTCCGAAAATCTGAAGCGGATCAAGGCCGGGACCGAGCCGCGGATCGGGCAGAAGAAGGCCTGACCGCCACGCGTAGCGCGGTTTTGGTCGCCAATGAAATCAAAGGCTTGGCTGCGGACGTTAACCGTTCAGCAACCTTTGCCGGTCAACCCTTCTCGGCCGCGCGTTCCACAAGCCGCAGGACCAGCCGCGTCGACAGCGCCATGTCCTGCACCGAGATCCATTCGCGCGGCCCGTGCAGTTCCTGCATGCCGGTGAAGAGGTTCGGACAGGGCACCCCCATCTCGGTCAGGCGCGAGCCGTCGGTGCCACCGCGGATCGGAACCGACCGCGGCTCCACCCCCAGATCGCGGCAGGCGGCCTGCGCCAGTTCGACCGGGGCCATGTCCTTTTCCAGCCAGTAGCGCATGTTGCGGTACTGCGGCCGGATCTCGCAGGTGAGCTTGGCCCGCGGTTCGGTCGCGGCCACCGCATCGCAGACCTGACGGAGAAGCGCCCCCTTGGCCTCCAGCCCGTCGCGTTCGAAATCGCGCAGGATCAGGCGAACCTCGCAGTCCGCCGCCGTACCGCGCATCTCGTAGACCATGATGAAGCCCTCGCGGTCTTCGGTCGTCTCGGGCGTCATCCGCACCTGCGGCAGGGTTGCGATGATCTTGGCACCGAGATGCAGCGCGTTGACCAGCTTGTCCTTGGCCGTGCCCGGGTGGACAGAGACGCCTTCGATCCGCACCACGGCGCCGTCGGCCGAGAAGCTTTCATATTCGATTTCGCCCGCCGCCCCGCCATCCAGCGTGTAGGCGAAGTCGGCGGCAATGTCCTTGGCAAGCCGGGGATTGACGCCGCGGCCGATCTCCTCGTCCGTGGTGAAGGCGATCCGGATCTTCCCGTGCGGGATGTCGGAGTTGGCGATCAGGTGGCGTGCAGCGGTCATGATGACGGCGACCCCCGACTTGTCGTCGGCACCCAGCAGCGTGGTCCCCGAAGCGGTCACGATGTCATGACCAAGCCGCGTGCCAAGATAGGGCGAGACTTCAGGCGACAGGTCCAGGTCGTGTGCGTCGGGAAAGCGGATCGGCCCGCCGTTGTAACCCCGGATCACCCGCGGCTTGACGCCGGTGGCGTTGAAGGCGGGCGCGGTGTCGACGTGGGCGAGAAAACCGATGGTCGGCCCATTCGCCGTCGCCGGAACTGTCGCAAGGACCGTGCCATACTCGGTCAGCGTGACGTCCTGCGCGCCGATCCCGCGCAACTCCTCGACCAGGAGGTTCAGCATGTCGAACTGCCGCGCCGTGCTGGGGGCGGTCTTGCTGTCCTCGTCGCTTTGGCTGTCGATGGCGCAGTAGCGCACCAGACGCTCTTCCAATTCGCTGTCGTATTCGGTGCGCATCGGTCTTCCTTAAAGCGAGGCGGCCTCGTAAAGCGGGGTCAGGCTCTGGCCCCAGGCGCCGTTGTAAAGGTCCAGCCATTTGTCGGCCTGCACACGGCCTGTCTTGAGGCTTTCGACGAGAGGCAGAAGCTGCACCTCCTCGCCCAGGCCACGGGTGACCAGACCGGCGTGGGACAGGCCCACGGCGGCGCGGGCAAGGTCCAGAAGCTTCACGCCACCCGCCTCGCCCTGCAGGGACGTGACGGAGGCCGCGACGCGCAGCCCCTCGCGGGTTTCCTGGTCGAGGCCCTTGACCAGGTCCCAAGCTGAATCCAGTGCGGTCTGGTCGTACATCAGGCCCACCCAGAACGCGGGCAGAGCCGCGATATGGGCCTGGTCGCCGCAGTCCGCGCCGCGCATCTCGATGAACTTCTTCGCCCGCGCTTCGGGGAAGACGGTGGTCATGTGGTCGGCCCAGTCCGAAAGCGTGGGCTTCTCGCCCGGCAGTGCGGGAAGCTGGCCCTTCAGGAAGTCCCGGAACGACTGGCCGAGTGCGTTGATGTATTTCCCGTCGCGGTAGACGAAGTACATCGGCACGTCGAGGACCCAATCGACATAGGCCTGGAAGCCCATCTCGCGGTCGAAGGCGAAGGGGAGCATCCCGGTCCGGCTGTCGTCCAGCCCGCGCCAGATGCGGCTCCTCCAGCTGCGGTGGTGGTTGGGCTTGCCCTCGAAGAAGGGCGATGAGGCGAACAGCGCCGTCGCCACGGGCTGCAGGGCCAGCGCCACGCGCATCTTCTTCACGAAGTCGGCCTCGGAGCCGTAATCAAGGTTCACCTGCACGGTGCAGGTCCGGTACATCATCTGCGTGCCGTGGGTGCCGACGCGGCCCATGTAGTCGGTCATCAGCCGGTAGCGGCCCTTGGGCATCACCGGCATCTGGTCATGCGTCCATTCCGGCGCGGCACCGATGCCCATGAAGCGGACGCCCATCGGGTCGGCGATCTGGCGGACCTCGTCGAGGTGGTTCTGCAGTTCGGCCCCCACGTCGAGGGAGGAGGCGAGGGGCGCGCCGGAAAGCTCGAACTGGCCGCCGGGTTCCAGGCTGACGTTCGCGCCGTTCCGGGTCAGGCCGATCACGTTGTCGCCCTCGCGGACCGGGGTCCAGCCGAAGCGGGTCTCCAGGGCGGCGAAGATGGCCGAGATGGAGCGGTCGCCGGCATAGGGCAGCGGCTGGCGGGTGTCGGTCAGCCAGCCGAATTTCTCGTGCTCGGCCCCGATGCGCCAGTCGGCGGCGGGTTTGCAGCCGGCCTCCATATAGGCAGCAAGCTGGTCGAAGCTTTCGATGAGGCCGCCGCCGGACTGTGGGATGGACATGGGGACGGGCTCCGGGACTTCTGGCTGTTTCGGCTGGGCCGGTCCCTGGGGATCCGGATGGCAAGAGGTGTCGCGGGGCGGTGGCCAAGTCAAGGGGGGTCGCGGGGTCTGACGGGGGGTCTGGCGGGGGCCGCCCAGCGTGGTGCGAATTCCATCCCCTTTGAAATCAACCACTTGGCCTGGCGGATTAAACTACTGTTAGGATTTGAACAGAAATCCTGCTTGGCGTGCGCCGGACTAGCGGACCACGACGCCCGGGCCCTTGCGGGCCCAGAGCAGGCGGTCGACCTCGGCCAGAGCGACGACGCGGCTGTCCGAGGGCGCCGCGTCCGAACCCAGGGCGGCGACGAGGGCGGCCATGTCGATGCCAGGGAGCGTGGCAAAGGCGTCAAACAGCGCCTCGGCCCCATCAGATTCCACCGGGATATGCAGAAGCTGGCCGTCGCCCTGCTTCAGCTTCCAGATCCGGCGACCGCGCAGGGTGAGGAGACGGATCTCTGACAGTTCGGGCAGGCCGACAAAGCCGCCGACGCGAGGGCCGTAATAGGCCACCTGGGCCTCGGTGACGCGCACGATGCCGGGGGCTTCGCCGTCCTGCTGGAAGCGGAGGCGACGCCAGGCGGTCAGCGCCCAGGCGGTGCCGAGGGCAAGGAGAGAGAGGCCAAGGGGGGTCAGGAAGTAGCCGCCCTGCCAGGCCGTCCAGGTGCCGAGGGCGGCAAGGGTCCCGCCCGCAATCACCTCGCGCCAGCGGTGGGCGGCGTCCAGAAGTTCGGGGCGGATGAAGCTCATCGCCAGTCTCCGCAGGCGGCCTGCCAGAGGGTGAGGGCGGCGACGGCGGCGGTGTCGGCGCGCAGGATGCGGGGGCCGAGGGACAGGGGCGTGACGTTGGAGCGGGCGCGAAGCTTGGCGGCCTCGTCCGCGGAGAAGCCGCCTTCGGGGCCGATGAGGATGGCAGCGGGGCCTTGGGTGGGGGTGATCGTCGCGGGCTGGCCAAGGGCGGTTTCGTCGCACCAGTAAAGGCGGCGGTCCTCGGGCCATTTCGCAAGGAGCTTGTCGAGGGCGATCAGCTCGGCGACCTCGGGGACACAGGTCGCGCCGCATTGCTCGGCGGCTTCCAGGGCGTGGGCTTGCAGGCGGTCCTGGCGGATGCGGTCGGCATTCGTGTGGCGGGTCTGGACGGGCAGGATGCGGGCCGCGCCAAGCTCGACGGCCTTTTCCACGATGAAATCGGTGCGGGCCTTCTTGATCGGTGCAAAGAGGAGCCAGAGGTCGGGGGGAAGCCGGAGCGGTCGGGTCTGCATGTCACAGAGGGCAACGGCGCCGCGTTTGCTGGCGTCGGCCAAGGTGGCCCGCCATTCTCCGTCGCGGCCGTTGAAGAGGAGGATGGCGGCACCGGCGGTCAGGCGCATGACTCCGGTCAGGTAGTGGGCCTGGTCCGGGGAAAGGCGCACGGCTTGCCCCGGGGCAAGCGGCTGATCTACATAGAGCCTGATCTTCGCATCCATGAGCCAGAACCTATGACCCAAGCGCCGGAAATGCCAGAGGCCGAACCTGTGGGTCAGGTGGCGGACGCGCCAAAGGCGAACTGGGTGGACCTTTATGCTCCGGTCCCGGCGCGACCCTACCTGCGGCTGAGCCGAGCGGACCGGCCGATCGGGACCTGGCTGCTGTTGATCCCCTGTCTTTGGGCGATTGCCCTCGCGGGGGGTGTCAGCGGGTTTCGGGGGTGGGATCTGTGGCTGGCGCTGTCCTGCGGTGTGGGCGCGTTCCTGATGCGGGGCGCGGGTTGCACCTGGAACGATGTCACCGACCGCGACATCGACGCGCAGGTGGCGCGGACGCGGTCGCGCCCGCTCCCCTCGGGGCAGGTGACGGTGAAGGCGGCTCTGGGATGGATGGTGGTGCAGGCGCTTTTGGCAGCTGGCATCCTGTTCAGTTACAACTGGCTGGCGGTGGGGTTGGGCGTCGCAAGCCTTGCGCTGGTGGCGGTTTACCCCTTTGCCAAGCGGTTCACCTGGTGGCCGCAGGTCTTCCTGGGGCTGGCGTTCAACTGGGGCGCGCTTCTGGCCTGGGCGGCCCATGCGGGGACCGTGCCTCCGGCAGCAGTGGCGCTGTACGCCGCGGGGATCGCCTGGACCCTCCACTACGACACGATCTATGCGCATCAGGACCGCGAGGACGATGCGCTGATCGGGGTCAAGTCGACGGCACGGCTTTTCGGCGACAAGAGCCGGGGCTGGCTGTGGGGCTTTGCCGCGCTGACGCTGGTCCTTTTCGCCACGGCGGTGGTCCTCGCCCATGCCGAGGCGCAGCGGCCGCTGGCCTTCGTCGTGGCCCTGGGGGGCGTCTGGGCGATGGGCTTGCACATCGGCTGGCAGATGCGGCGGCTGGACCTGGACGATCCTGCGTCCTGCCTCCTCGTGTTTCGTGCGAACCGCGATGCGGGGCTGATCCCCCTGCCGTTTCTTGCCGTCGCCGCATGGCTTGGTTGAACCTTTGACGTCAAACCCCTAGGAAGCGGGGGTCGCCCGAGTCTTCCGGAAGGTCCTGTTGCTGACCCGCATCGCCAAGCTGTCCGCCAACACTCTTGCGCTTCTGGCATTCCTGCTGGCGGCGGGGGTGACGATCTCGGTCGCCTATGGGGCGGCCCTGGTGATCGAATCGCGGACCCAGAAGGTCGTCACCGCCAAGCTGGCCGAGGCCGGGATCGACTGGATCACCGTCGCCACCGACGGCCTGCAGGTCCGCCTGACCGGAACCGCACCGCGGGAGGCAGACCGGTTTCGGGCGGTGAACATGGTGGGCGCGCTGATCGATACCTCGCGCATCCGCGATGGGCTGGACGTGGCGCCGACCTCGGCCATCGAGGCGCCGAAGTTTTCCGTCGAGATGCTGCGCACCGAGGACGAGGTGCAGCTGAGCGGCCTGATCCCGGAGAACCCTGGCGAGGGCGGCATGACTGAGGCCAGTCTGTCCGAGGCCGCGGCCGCGCTGGCGCAGGGCACCGAACTGCCCGACATGCTGGAGACGGCGGATTACCCGGCCCCCGCGAACTGGAACGAGGCGCTGGCCTTCGGCCTGGCGGCGCTGGAGCGGCTGGAATTGTCCAAGGTCTCGGTCAAGGCGGACCGGGTCGAGGTCAAGGCCATCGCTGACAGCGAGGCCCAGAAGCGGCGGCTGGAGACCGAGTTGCGCGGGTTGGCTCCGGCGCGGGTGCAACTGGTGCTGGACATCTCGGCCCCGCGGCCGGTCATCACGCCCTTCACCTTGCGCTTCGTCAAGGATGCCGAGGGCGCGCGGTTCGACAGCTGTTCGGCGGACACCGACCGGGCGCGGGCGCAGATCCTGCGGGCAGCGGCAACCGCAGAGGTCGAGGGCGCTCCGGTCTGCCAGGTGGGCCTGGGCGTGCCGACCACCCGCTGGGCCGAGGCCGTGGGCCTGGGCATCGCCGCGGTAACGGAACTGGGGTCGGGATCGATCACCTTTTCCGATGCGGATGTCACCCTGCTGGCGGGCAGCGACGTGGAGCAGGCCGCCTTCGACAAGGTGGTGGGCGAGCTGGAGACCGGGCTGCCCGACGTGTTTTCGCTGACCTCGACGCTGGAAAAGAAGGAAACCGCGACGCAGGGTCCGGCCGAGTTCACGGCGGTCTACCTTGAGGACGGCCGGGTCGAGTTGCGCGGGCGGCTGACCGACGAGATGCAGCGCCAGGCCGTGGATGCCTTTGCCAAGTCGGCCTTTTCGGGCGCGCAGGTCCTGACCGCGACGCGGCTGGACGAAACGCTGCCCGACGGCTGGCCCGTGCGGGTGCTGGGCGGGCTGAAGGCGCTGTCGCAGGTCGAGCATGGCAAGCTTCTGGTGCGCGCCGATCTGGTCGAGGTGTCGGGCGTGACCGGGTCCACCGCGACGCGGGGCCGGATCACGCAGATCCTGTCGGACGCATTGGGCCAGGGGCAGACCTTCCGCGTCAATGTCCGCTATGACGAGGCGCTGGATCCGCTGGCCGCGCTGCCCACCCCCGAGGAATGTGCGGCGGACGTGAACGCGGTCATCGCGCGGACGAAGATCACCTTCACGCCCGCCTCGGCCGAAATCGCCACGACAGCCCGCCCGGTGCTGGAAGAGCTTGCGGGCATCCTGTCGAACTGCCCGGCGATGCGGATGGAGATCAGCGGGCATACCGACAGCCAAGGCTCGGAAGGCGGCAACAAGGCGCTGAGCCAGGCGCGGGCCGAGGCCGTGCTCCTGGCCTTGCAGGGCCGCCGCGTCGATGTCTCGGGCATGACGGCGGTGGGCTATGGCGAGGCCCAGCCGATTGCCGACAACGGGTCGGAAACGGGTCGCGAGGCCAACCGGCGGATCGAGTTCCTGCTGATCGGCGCGACAGCGGCGCCCCAGGCAGAGCCTGAAACGGGGACTGAAACCGACGGGACTGCCGCGACCGAAACAGATGTGGAGCCTGCCCAGGGCGAGCCTGTCCCGGCGGACAACAGCCCTGCCCCGGCTGACGCCTCCGCCCCGGCGGCGGCTGCTGAAGGCCCGGATTTCTCGGGGGACACCAGCCCCTCGCTTGCGCCGACCGAAAAGACCATTGCGCCCAAGGCGCGCCCTGAAGGCCTGAAGGCTGAAGAATGAACCGTACCGAATTTGTCGTTGCCACCGCCATCATCCTTCTGGTCGCCTTTGCGATGGGCTGGTTCACCCACTGGGTCCTTCACCGCTTCACCCGGGTCCAGGGCGGCGACATGGCCGAGATGGACAAGCTGGCGCAATCCCTGCACGAGGCCGAAGAGTTGCGGGATCAGGCCCTGGCCTATCTGGAGCAGCGTGAGGCCGAGTTGATGAACCACATCAGCCAGACCGAGGCCGAGCTGAAAGCCGCGATGGAAGGCCTGCGCGAGGCCCGGCACGAGGCCGAGGAAATGCGCGCCTATATCGAGCGGATGCACGCCAACGGGTAAGGGAAAGGCGATTTCTTCGAAGAAATCGCGACGGAGCCTTTGAAGGCTCCGGTCCGGAGTTTTCGAAAACTCCGGGGTGACAAGTCCAGCTTGCCGGGGATTTGATCAAACCTTGGCCTGACGCGGCCCGGAAAACTGGACATCCGCCCCCTCGCGTGGCAGGCCTTCGGGTAACAAATGGAGGCCCCCATGCTCGATTCCGTGACCGACCTTGCGTCTCTTCTGAAAGACCCCTCGCTTCTGGTGACCAAGTCCTATGTCGCCGGTGAGTGGGTCGCCGCCGATGATGGCACCACCTTCCCGGTGACCAACCCCGCCCGCGGCGACGTGATCTGCGAACTGCCGAACCTTGGCCGGGCCGAGACGGCACGGGCGATCAAGGCCGCCCATGCCGCGCACCGCGAATGGGCTTCGCGCACGGCCAAGGAACGCGCGCAGGTGCTGCGCAAGTGGTTCGACATGTGCATGGCGAACCAGGATGACCTGGCCACGATCCTGACCGCCGAGATGGGCAAGCCGCTGGCCGAAGCCAAGGGCGAGATCGCCTATGGCTCCAGCTACATCGAGTTCTACGGCGAGGAAGCCAAGCGCACCTACGGCGAGATCATTCCCGGCCACCAGCGCGACAAGCGCATCCAGGTGCTGAAGCAGCCGATTGGCGTGGCGGCGTCGATCACGCCGTGGAACTTCCCCAACGCGATGATCGCGCGGAAGGTGGCCCCGGCACTGGCTGCGGGCTGCGGCTTCGTGGCGCGCCCAGCGGCCGAGACTCCGCTGTCGGCCTTGGCGCTGGCCTTGCTGGCAGAACGCGCCGGGGTTCCGAAGGGGCTGTTCTCGGTCATCACCTCGAAGCGGTCGTCGGACATCGGCAAGGAGTTCTGCGAGAACCCGCTGATCCGCAAGCTGACCTTTACCGGGTCCACCGAAGTGGGACGCATCCTTCTGAAGCAGGCCGCCGACCAGATCCTGAAATGCAGCATGGAACTGGGCGGCAACGCGCCCTTCATCGTCTTTGACGACGCCGATCTGGATGCGGCGGTCGAGGGTGCGATGATCTCGAAGTTCCGCAACAACGGCCAGACCTGCGTCTGCGCGAACCGGATCTACGTGCAGGCCGGGGTCTATGACGCCTTTGCCAAGAAGCTGGCGGTGGCTGTCGAGAAGCTTTCCATCGGCGATGGCCTCAAGGCCGGCGTCACCACCGGCCCGCTGATCAACGCCTCGGCGGTGGACAAGGTCGAGGAGCATATCGCCGACGTACTGGCGGGCGGCGGCAAGATCGTGACCGGCGGCAAGCGGCATGAACTGGGCGGCACCTTCTTCCAGCCGACGGTCGTGACCGGCGTGAAACCCGACATGAAGGTTGCCAACGAGGAAACCTTCGGCCCGCTGGCCCCCCTCTTCAAGTTCGACACCGAGGAAGAGGTGATCGAGCTTGCCAACGCGACGATCTTCGGGCTGGCCTCGTACTTCTACGCGCGCGACATCGGGCGGATCACCCGGGTCCAGGAGGCGCTGGAATACGGGATGGTGGGCGTGAACACCGGCCTGATCTCGAACGAAATGGCGCCGTTCGGCGGCGTCAAGCAATCGGGCCTGGGCCGCGAAGGCTCGCGTCATGGGCTGGATGACTACATGGAGCTGAAGTACATCTGCCTGTCGATCTGACGGGTGGGAATCGGTGCAAAGGGCGGCCTTCGGGTCGCCCTTTTTCATGCACTGTGCATTCCGGCAGTCCTGTCCCGCAGGTCCGGACCTCTGGCAGGGGGCGGGGGGATGCACTAGCTTTGCTGTTCGATCCGCAACGCGAAGGGTTTTCTGATGTCCGATGACTATACCCCGCCGAAGGTCTGGAAATGGGAGCAGCCCTCGGGCGGTACCTTCGCCAGCATCAACCGTCCGATCGCAGGCGCCACGCACGACAAGGAATTGCCGGTCGGCAAGCATCCCTTGCAGCTTTACTCGCTGGCGACTCCGAACGGGGTGAAGGCGACCATCCTGCTGGAGGAGCTGCTGGAAGCGGGCTCTGATGCGGAATACGACGCCTGGCTGATCGACATCGGCAAGGGCGACCAGTTCGGGTCGGGCTTCGTGGCGGTGAACCCGAATTCGAAGATCCCGGCGCTGATGGATCATGGCACCGGGCAGCGGGTCTTCGAGTCCGCGTCGATCATGCTGTATCTGGCGGAAAAGTTCGGGGGCGCGTTCATCCCGAAGGATGCCTCGCAGCGGACCGAGATGTTCAGCTGGCTGTTCTGGCAGATGGGCTCCGCCCCCTTCCTCGGCGGCGGCTTCGGGCATTTCTATGCTTATGCGCCGGTGAAGATCGAATACGCGATCAACCGCTATGCGATGGAATCGAAGCGGCAGCTGGACGTGCTGGACCAGCATCTGGCGACGAACGAATGGATGGCCGGGGAGTATTCCCTGGCCGACATGGCGATCTTTGCCTGGTACGGCAACCTGGTGCTGGGCCGGGCCTACAACGCGGCCGAGTTCCTGGATGTGGAGAGCTACACCCACGTTCTCGCCTGGGCCAAGCGCATCGACGCGCGACCGGGGGTCGTGCGCGGGCGGATGGTCAACCGCTCCTGGGGGGAGGAGTGGGAGAAGCTTCCCGAGCGCCACTCCGCCGCGGATTTCGACGCTTTGCCGAAAGCACCCTGACAACGCACCGGGATGGATTGAGCCGGCCTCGGGCTTCGCCTAGGCTGGCCGCTTCATCGCAGGGAGCGCAGACATGACCACCCGTATCGCCGTCGTCACCGGGGCCGCAGGCGGGCTGGGCCGCGCCTTCACCGACCGTTTGCTGGCCGACGGATTGACGGTGGTGGGCGTCGACATCGACGGGGCGGCACTGCTGACAATGGCGGCGGACCGCGACGGGTTCGTGGCCGAGGCGGTGGACCTGACGGATGCCGACGCCATTGCGGACCTTTTCGACCGGCTGACCGCGCGGTTCGGGGGCGTGGACGCGCTGGTGAACAACGCCGGGACCTGTTTCATGTCGGACTTTCCGGACATTCCGGCCAGCGAGCTGGATCGGCAGATGGCGATCAACTTCTCTTCATGCTTCCACTGCTGCCAGGGCGCGGTGAAGGCGATGGCGGGGCGGCCGGGGGTGCGGAAGATCGTCAATATCTCGTCCAATGGGGCCTACAATTTCGACGTCTTCGACCCGCCGCACTACCGCGCTTCGAAGGCGGCGATGGACACGCTGACCAAGGACCTCGCCCGGCGCTATGCGCGCGAGAAGATCGCGGTTAACTCGATTGCCCCGGCGATGACCGAGACGCCCCTTTTCAATGTGCTGACCGAGGAGGTGCTGGCGAAGGCGATCAGCGCCATGCCGCATGGGCGGGCGATGCAGCCCGAGGAGATTGCGAACTGGGTGGGGTTCCTGATCTCGCCTGCGGGGGATGTGTCATCGGGGAACGTGATCATCCTGAACCAGGGGCGCGACGTGCGGTAGGAGGCCGATTTCTTGAAAGAAATCGGGACGGAGCCTTTGAAGGCTCCGGGGCGGACTTTTCAAAAAGTCCGGGGTGCCGGGAGGGGCAATGAAGGTCACGATCCACAAGCTGTTCGACTACCTCTTGGAGACGACGGCGCAGGAACCGCCGGAGTGTTTCATCGGCTTTTCGCTGGCGCGGTCGCCGAGGCTGAAGGACTTCCTGGCGGACCTTGACCCCGAACTGTCGCTGGACTGGAATGGCAAGAGTTTCCTTGGCTTGCCCGCTTTGCGGCAGCGGGTGCTGGAGCAGGCGGGCTTGGACCTGCCGCTGGACAGCGTGTTGATCACAGCGGGGGCGGCGGAGGCGAATTATCTTCTGTTCCGCCAGATTTTGACCGCCGGGGACGAGATCATCACGGAAGCGCCGGGCTGGCCGCAGGCCGGGGTAATGGCCAAGGCCATCGGCGTCCGGCTGGTCGAGGTGGCGCGGGACGAGGCGCGCGGCTGGTGGCTGGACCCCGAGGCGGTGGAAAAGGCGATCACGCCAAAGACGCGGATGATCTTCCTGACCAACCCGAACAACCCCACCGGGCGGCTTATCCCCGAAGCGGACCTGCGCGCGCTTGCTGCCTTGGCGGACAGGCACGGCATCTGGCTGGTGGTGGACGAGGTCTATGCCGGGCTGGAGTGGGCGGGTCCGCGGCCCCCCTCGATCGCCGGGATGACGCCCTACGGGATCACCACGGGCTCGGTCTCGAAGGCGCTGGGGCTGCAAGGGTTGCGGACCGGATGGATGATCTGCCAGTCGGCAGAGGTGATCCGCGACGCGATGATCCTGCGCGAGAACGGGTCGGAGATCATGAATGTCCTGGGTGAGCACATCGCCGAAGTGGCGCTGCGGCCCCAGCGGCTGGCCGAGGCTCTTGGCCGGGCGCGGGCCGAAGGCGCGGCCACGCTGGACCGGCTGGAGGCCTTTGTCGTAGGGGAACCCCGGTTAAGCTGGCACCGGCCCGAGGCGGGGCTGATCGGTCTTGCGCGCGTCACGGGGACGGACGGAGAATCGCTGGCGCGGGCCCTGCTGCAGCCGCCGTACCGGACCTTCCTCTTGCCCGGATCGGCTTACGGGCTGCCGCAGCATATCCGCATCGGGGCCGGTGGCGGGCCGGAAGCTCGGTTGGAGGAAGGTTTAGGACGCCTTTCCGCGCTGCTGCGCAGTGGGTCGATCTGACCTAACCCCCTGATCTTGCGAAAGCTATCCGATAGCAGACCGGCGTTTTCCCCTAACGCACGGCTGATTTTGCCTAGCGTGGCCGCGGTGCCCATAACCAATGGCATCGAACCCCGGACTGCCCCGGGAGCCACGAAAGGACACGACATGCTGCTCTCTGTCATGAACGCCAAGGCCACAGTGATTGCCGGCCTGACCGCGCTGACCATCGCCGCCGTTCCCGCCACGCCTGCGCTGGCCTGGGGTGAGAAGGAACAGGGCTTTGTCGCCGGTGTCGCCACCGCGGTGATCGTCGACGAAATTCTGAAGAACCGCCGTGCCCGGATGGGAGCGGCCCCGGTCTATGTCGCCCCGGCCCCGACCTTCGTCGAGCCGCGCCACACCTATGTCGAGCCGCGGCACACGACCTCGATCTACGCGACCCCGGCGGCGCGGGCTTTCCAAAGTTATTCGGCCCGCGAGCGCAAGGCGATCCAGCGCAACCTGCGCGCCTGGGGCTACTACCGCGGCGGGATCGACGGGTCGTTCGGCCCCGGCACCTACAATGCGATCACCGCCTATGCCCGTGACGAAGGCACATCGCTGTCGACCACGGCCAAGGCTTACGGCGTCTACGACGGGCTGCTGTTCTAGTCCCCAAGGGGTCCGTCGTCGGCTCTGGCCCGGGTTCCCCCCAACCCGGGCCGGATATCTTTCATCTATTCGGGGGTCAGGTCCCAGGAGAACCAGATGGCGTCGCGCAGGGCCTGGATGTCGGCCATGATCGCCGCCGCCTGTTCCGGTGGGACCGAGCGCATCTTGGGCGTGTAGCTCCAGCGCAGGACCATGTCGCTGCCGTCGGCCTTGGTCGCCAGATCGAAGTCGAAGGCCTGGTTGCTGATCGTCACGGGGTCGGGTGCGATGAACTCGATCGGGGCGTTTTGGACACGCACTTCATGCGTCGCTCTCCAGGGGCCGCCGATGTAAAGCGGCAGGCGGCGTGGCTGGACGATCCGGTCGGGGAAAGCGTCGGCCATACCTTCGGGGGCAAAGACGAAGTCCTGTCCGAGGCCGTTCCGGTTCAGCGCCAGAGAGGGCAGGAAATAGCTTTCACTTACCGTCACCAGATTCGCTTCCCGGTCATCCACCATCCGGGGTGGGTCTGCCATCTGAAGCCCGGGGTAGCGGTCTTCGTAGTAACCCAGGAAATCGCGCCCGATCTGCGAGACCGGCGTCGTCGCCCAGCGCGCCCGCGCCGAATCTGCTGAACCCCTGCGGTGGCGGGTTTCGACCTTGAGGACCACGCCAAACAGCGAGAAGACATAGTCCTCGCGCACCTCGACCACCCAGGTGACGTCGGGGGTGACCGCCATCCGCTCCAGCGCCGCGGGGCCGTCGGTCACGGCAAGCGCATAGCCGTAGTCGGGCGTCGTCGCAGTGTCCTGTCCCCCGGCCTCGTGCGAGCCGGTCGGGTCCATCCAGACCGGCTTGCCGCCCAGCGTGGCGCGCAGGATCATGTGGTTGAAAACGTAGGGCGTCGGCAGCTCATCGGGCAGGCTGTAGCCCGCATCCAGGTCGGTCAGCGCAACGGCGGCCTCAATCCCGAGGCGCGAGAGGATCACGCGCAACAGGAGCGACTTGTCCTTGCAGTCGCCGAAGCCCGCGGCAATCGCCTCGGCCGGGGTGCGGGCGAAGTAGCCCCCGGCACCTACCGACAGCGAGACATAGCGAAGCTCGTCCTGCACCAGGCGCAGCGCCGCATAGGCGCGGTCGGCGGGTGTTGCGTGATCGCGGGCGATGGCGTCGACCTTCGGCTCCCAATCCGGCGGCAGGGGGTAGTCGCGCGTGTAGTGCGGCACCAGGGCCTGTGTCAGATGCGTCCAGTCGCGGCTGTCCGAGAAGCGAAGGAGCGCATCCCCGATGACCTCGTTCGGCACGCCTTCTTCTTCCAGCGGCGGGATGTGGTTCTGCCGTCGCCATTCGTGGCGGATGGTCCCGTCGCCCATGTCGGTGGTGCTGTAGCCCACTCGGTCCGGCATGGGACCCAGTTCCAGCGCAAGGTCCTTGGGCCAGGTCAGAAGCGTGCGCGACAGAACGACGGGCGTGGACCATTCCAGCCAGACCGACCCGCTGCGTTCGGACCCGCCGACGAGAGGTCGGCTTTCCAGCAGCGTCGCCTGTTCCAGCACGTCACCCACCCGCAGGTCCGGGACCTGCACAACGGCGGTAAGGGTGCCGTCGATGATCCCCTCCTCCAGCCGCGTCTCGCGGCGGTAGACCTGGGGCGAGATGGTGGGCTTGAGGTCGATCACCTGCCCGCCGCGGTGGATCCTCAGCCGGGTCAGGCTGGCTACGTCGCGGGCGGGATCGAAATCGACCTGGATCGTCGCCAGCTCCTCCAACCCCGCGCGGTCGGTCACCTCGGTGGCGATGCGGTTCCAGGACTGTTTCACCTCGCCGTCCCAGCGGATCTGGTGGTCGGAGAGCAGGAAGAACTGCCCCTCCTCGACTTCGGCGCGGAGGGAGGCGTCGCCTTCGGGAATGGGTTCGATGTCGGCCCAGGCGGGGTCCTCGGCGATCGCGAGGGTCTGGGCGGCAAGCGGCGGGGCGAAAAGGCAAAGGGCCAGAACCAGGGAAAACAGACGCATCGGGAACCCGGACAGTGAATTTCCCGCAGGGTAGCCGGTGGCGGCACCCGCGCAAAGGATTTCCCGATGCAGGTTTTCCTGACCGGGGCCAAGGATTGCCGTTCGGCCCGCGTCTTGTGTAAGTGATGCTGATGGACACGCCCGACGAGATGCTGGCCAATGCTGCTGCCCAGGGCGACCGGGCGGCCTTTGCGACGTTGGTCGGGCGGCACTACGACCGCGTCCACGGGCTTGCCTGGCGGCTGACGGGATCGAAAGCCGAGGCCGAGGATCTGACGCAGGACATCTGTGCGGCCCTGCCCGCCAAGCTGCGAAACTGGCGCGGCGAGGCGAAGTTCACCACCTGGCTTTACCGCGTCGTCGTGAACGCGGCGCATGACCTGCGGCGGCGGCAAGCGACCCGGGCGCGCGCCTCGCAGGGCTGGGGTGACTGGGAGATCGCGCGGCAGGACGAGATCGCGGTGCAGGCCGAGGCATCGGATTGGCTGGCACAGGCGATGACCCAGCTGTCGCCGGAATTGCGGGATACCGTGGCGCTGGTGCTGGGCGAAGAGATGACCCAGGGCGAGGCGGGGGTTGTGCTGGGTGTCTCCGAAGGGACAATCGCCTGGCGGATGAGCGAAGTGAAGAAACGCCTGCGGGCCAAGGCAAAGGAGGACGCCAGATGACCGACGATCTTGACGACCTCCGCCGCGCGCTGACGGCCGCACCGGCCCCGGATGGGGAGGCGAAGGCGCGGGCGATGCAGCTTGCGATAGAAAATTTTGACCGGCTGGACGACTCCTTCCAAGGATCGACCGGTCCCGCCCGTTCCAGTGAGGACCGCCCCCGCGCGGCCCCCCTGAACGGAGTACGTCGCATGTTCCACTACCTGACCTCCCGCCCTGCCCTTGCTGCCACCACCTCGGTCGCGGCGCTGATCATCGGTGTCGCGGTGATCCTGCCGGTCGCCGATCTGCGGATCGGCAAGCCCTCCGTGGTTGTCGAAACTCCGGTGGCCCGGAAGACCGAATCCGTGGTGTCGCCCGAGGCCGCCCCCGCGACCACGGCCGCGCCGACCGGTGGAGAGGGCACTGCCGTGACCGAAGACGCCGGTATCCAGCCCGGCGCGGTGGTGATCGCCCAGGCTCCCGAGGCCAAGGTCGCGGCGGACGACGTGGGCCGGACAATCGAGGGTGACGCGGCCTCGTCTGCAATGGCCGAACCGCTGGTCGAAGCCCCGATGGCCGAGATGGAAGCCCTGCCCGCGTCGCCCGCCGAGGAGATGGCCAGTACAGAGATGCGGTTGCGCGCCGAAGCACCGGCGCTGGACGGGACGGTGGGATATGTCACCGCCCCTGCCCCGGATGCCTTGGCGCCGCCGGTCGAGAACACCGAAGCCTATGCCAACGAGGCCCCAAACCCGGTGACGGTGACGGCCGAAGAGCCGGTCTCGACCTTCTCCATCGACGTGGATACCGCGTCCTATGCCGTGGTGCGGTCCTCGCTGACCGGGGGCTTCCTGCCGACGCCGGATCAGGTGCGGATCGAGGAAATGGTGAACTATTTCCCCTACGCCTATGCGGCGCCCGAGGGGGAGGCGGCCTTTGCCTCGACGATTTCCGTGATGCCGACGCCCTGGAACCCCGGCACCCGGCTCGTGACCATCGGCATCCAGGGGGCCTTGCCCGAAGTGGCCACAAGGCCTCCGTTGAACCTGGTGTTCCTGATCGACACTTCGGGGTCGATGGAGGATGCCAACAAGCTGCCGCTTCTGAAGCAGTCGCTGTCGCTGATGCTGGCTGAACTGCGGCCCGAGGATCAGGTGTCGATCGTCACCTATGCCGGATCGGCGGGGCTGGTACTGCCGCCGACGGCTGCCAAGGACCGCGCGGCGATCCTGTCGTCGCTGGAGGCCCTGATGGCGGGCGGGTCCACGGCGGGGGCCGAGGGGCTGGAACTGGCCTATCGGGTGGCCGAGGGGATGAAGGCCGAGGGCGAGGTCACGCGGATCCTGCTGGCGACGGATGGGGACTTCAACGTGGGGGTCAGCGATCCCGACGGGCTGGAGGCTTACGTGGCCAAGCAGCGCAAGACCGGGACCTACCTGTCGGTGCTGGGCTTCGGACGCGGGAACCTGGACGACGCGGTGATGCAGTCGCTGGCGCAGAACGGGAACGGGACGGCGGCCTATATCGACACCCTGTCCGAGGCGCGGAAGGTGCTGGTCGACCAGTTGACTGGAGCCCTCTTCCCCATCGCGGACGATGTGAAGATCCAGGTCGAATGGAACCCCGCCGCCGTCGCGGAATACCGGCTGATCGGCTATGAAACCCGCGCGCTGCGGCGTGAGGATTTCAACAACGACGCCGTGGACGCGGGCGAGATCGGGGCCGGGACGCAGGTCACGGCGATCTACGAGGTGACCGCTCCGGGGTCGGATGAGCTGCTGAACGACCCGCTGCGCTATGGCGGGGCCGTGGAAAAAAGCAAGGCAAGCGAGCTTGGCTTCCTCCGGCTGCGCTGGAAGGCTCCGGGTGAGGATGCGTCCACTCTGGTCGAGACGCCGATTACCGGAGCGGAAGCGGCCTCTACCGAGACGCGGTTTGCAGCGGCTGTCGCGGGCTTCGGGCAGCTGTTGCAGGGTTCCGTCTACCTGGGCGACTGGGGCTGGGATCAGGCGATTGAGCTGGCCGTGGCGAACCGGGGCGAGGATGCCTTCGGCTACCGGATCGAGGCGGTGAACCTGATGCGGCTGGCCGAGAGCCTGTCGGCGAACTGACGGCTTATAAGGAATGCTCCTCGTTCGACTTCGTCTCCTCGTCGCGGGTCAGCGACGAGTGACGAAGTCAACGAGGAGCGGTCAGTCGAGGACGCGGGAGAGGTCGGCAATCAGGTCGGCGGGATCTTCCAGGCCGACCGAGAGGCGGAAGACGCCCTCGCCCGCCCAATCTTTCCAACGCGACAGTGCAGCGCCCTCCATCCGGAAGGTGCTGCGCTGGATCTCGTCGGTGCCGATATGCACGCAGATCGAACGTTGGTGGCCCAGCGAGAAGGCGTAGTGGATGATGCGGAAGCGGTCGGCCATGCGGGCCGCGAGGGTTGCGGGGTCCTGCCGGGTCTGGAAGGCGATCATCGCGCCGCCAAGGGCCATCTGTCGCCGGGCAATCTCGCGCTGGGGGTGATCATCGGCCCCCGGCCAGGTGACGCGGGCGATGGCGGGGTGGCGGGCAAGCCAGCCGGTCAGTTCCGAAGCTGTCTGACTGGCCATCCGCAGCCGGGGGTAAAGGGTATCGAGGCCACGCAGGATCAGCCAGGCGTTCTGCGCCGAAAGCGTCGCGCCCAGGTAGACCCCGGCGCGCGAGCGGATGCGGGAGATCAGGTCCTTGCGGCCAATAACGGCCCCGCCCAGTGCATCGCCGTGGCCGTTCATGAACTTGGTCAGCGAGTGGATCACCAGGTCGACTCCGTGGTCCAGCGGGCGGGTGATCACCGGGGTCGCGAGGGTGCTGTCGACCGAGAGGAGGACCCCGGCCTCGCGGGCGACGGCGCTCAGGGCCGCAAGGTCGGTCAGCCGCAAGATCGGGTTGCAGGGCGTCTCGGCGTGGATCAGCCGCGTCGTGGGGCGCACTGCGGCGCGGACGGCGGCGGGGTCGGTCAGATCGCAAGGGGTGACCGCGATGCCAAGATCGGGAAGGATGCGGGTCGCGAGTTCATAGACCCCCGCATAGCAGACCTCGGAGACGATCAGGTGGTCTCCGGCGTTGAGGAAGGTCAGGAAGACCGCGGCGGCAGCGGCGACGCCGGTCGCGGTGGCCAGCGCATCCTCGGCCCCTTCCAGGCCCGCGAGCCGTTCCTCCAGCGCCCGGACAGTGGGGTTGGTCCAGCGGGCGTAGAGGTAGGGCTGTTCGGTCAGGTCGGCGCCTTCGGCGGAAAAGCCTGCGGTGCCGGGGGTGAAGGTGTTGTTGACAGAGGCGACGAGGTTCGGCGCGATGGCCCCGGTGACCGGATCGGGGGCCAGGCCCGCATCCAGCGCCCGAGTGGCGGGCTGCATCTGGTCGGGGGGCAACTTCTGGTCGGACATGGGACGGGCCTTTCCTTTGGCCCTTCATCCGTCGCCGGACAGGCGTGCGCAACCTTCAAAGCGCGTTCTTTCTGGAAGCCGCGCCCAAGCGAAGCGGACGAGTGCCACGAGTACCGGCCAGTTCAGTGGCAGTCCGTCGGCCCATAAGCGCACAAACGAAAGAAGCCCGGGCGCAAACCCGGGCTTCGGAAAAGCTGCCGCTGTCGCGGTCCTAGTTGACCTGCTCGGGCTTCGCCTCGATCACATTGGTCGCGCCGTGGGTACGGGCGATCTCGATCCGACGGGGCTTCATCGCCTCGGGGACTTCGCGGACGAGGTCGATGTGAAGCATCCCATGCTCATGCACGGCACCCGCCACGCGAACGTGGTCGGCCAGGGCAAAGCGGCGCTCGAACGCGCGGGTGGCGATCCCGCGGTGCAGGTAAGTGCGGCCGGTCTCCTCCGCCGCCTTGCGGGCGGTGACGAAAAGCGAGCCGTCCTTGACCTCGACCGAAAGATCGTCGGGGGTGAACCCGGCAACGGCGATCGAGATGCGATAGGCATCCTCGGCGGTCTTTTCGATGTTGTAGGGCGGGTAGGTCGGCTGGGCCACATCGGTGGTCAGAACGCGGTCCATCAGATCGGCGATCCGGTCAAAGCCGACGGTGGCACGGTACAGCGGTGCGAAATCAAGGTTGCGCATTGTCATCCTCCTGGAAGCGATGTCAGGGGCCTTCCCCGGAACGGGGCAAGGCAGTTGCCCGGGCCCGTCATGGCACCCGGATGTCCCTCAGGTAGGAAGCGGCAAATCCGGTTTCAAGACGCCTAGGGCGAGACGAAGCGCGCGCCACTGCGGCGGGTTGCATCCTCGCCCTGAAGGACGATGCGCTTTGCAGGCTTGCCCGGCATTGCCGAGGGGGACGCCCCGCCCTCTGCAGCCGCTGGGGCCGTTGCCTCGCTGGTCACCTCGCCCCGGCGGAGCGCGGCCTTCAGCCAGTCCACCTGTGCGGGCAGTTCCATGCCGAAAGAAACCGCCTCGCCCTCATATTCGCCCCCGGCCGAGACGATCGAGACGATCCTTGGCCGGTATCCGGACCGATCCAGCACCGGCGCCCCCGACGAGCCGAAGCTGACCTCGCAGTCGAAGGCAATCAGCCGCCCTTCGCGCCCGACCACATGGCAGACGCGCTGCCAGGACAGCGCCTCTTCCCGGCCCTGGGCGTAGGACACCACGCTGACCTCGTCGCCGGACGTGGGCCGCGCCACGGCATAGGGCGAGATCAGCGCGCTGGGGATCGGTTCGGCCAGTTGCAACAGGGCCACGTCGCGCTCAATGATCTCGGGCGGCGCGGGATCGACGGGGCGGTAGGCCGGGTCGACGACCGTGCGCAGGACCTGCGCTTCGACCAGAGCAGTCCCGTAGGCAAGTCCGGCACGAAAGGTGATCCGGTCGGCGGCTATGGGGCCGCCCGGCTCCATCGCGCAATGCGCGGCGGTCAGCACCAGGTCGGGGGCAATCAGCGTTCCGGTGCAGAAACCGCCGTTCTCGATGTCGACACGACCGACGGGCTCGAAGCCGCGCAGCTCTTCCCGCGTGACCAGTTCGGCCAGGCCGGAGTTCTCTTGCGCCACCGCAGGGCCGGCAAGCAGCAGCACGGCCAGCAGCGCCCTCATGGCCGCACGAACTTGGCACCCGCCCCGGTGCCGCCCGAAAGCACGGTGACCTTCTTGGCCCCCGCAAAGGAGTCTGCCCGGCTGTCTTCCAACGCGGCGCGCAAGGCGACCAGCGCCTCGGCCAGCGGAACGGCGACCGAGACCTTGCGGCCATCGACCTCGGCCTTGGCCGAGATCACCGATACCACGCGGGCGACCCCATCCACGAAGGTGAAGACCGGCGCGCCGGACGAGCCGAAATCAACGCTGCAGGTCAGGATCAGGGCCTTGCGTTCGTCGGCGAGGACTTCGCAGGCTTGCTGGATCGTCGGCGCTTCCTCGCGGTATTGCGCATAGGACACGACATCCACCGCGTCGCCCTGGACCGGAGAGGCCCCGGTCTCGAAAGGTTCAAGCGAGGGCAGGCGGATCGGCTGGCTGAGTTCCAGAAGTGCCAGGTCGCCGCTGACCCGGTCCATCTTGTCCGTCGCCCCATAGCGGTAGTCCGGATGCGTCACCGCGCGGCTGACACTGCGGTAGGCCACGGCGCGGCCATTTCGGAAGCCGGCCTGGAATTCCATCTCCTCGGGCCGCATCTGGACCCCGGTGGTCTTGTCGTAAAGGCAATGCGCGGCGGTCAGCACCAGTTGCGGGCCGATCAGGGCGCCGGTGCAGAACCCCTGCTTGCCCATGACCAGTTTGCCGACGGCATCCCAACCGCGCGAATCGTCCGCCGTTTCCAGCTTGACCATGCCGTCGTCGAGAGCCTGCGCCTGGGCCATGCCTGCAAGGGCCAGCCCCGCCGCCAGAAGTCCGGGGATCAGGTGACGCATGGAACCTCCCCTTTCCGCGCGGGTGCAGAGCTATCTGCGGACTTTGGCGGATTTGCGGCGATCAGCGCAAGCCCCTCACGTCTCCAGCGCGCGCGGTTTCGGCCCCCCTGTGGCCCAATCGAGAAGTTCGACGGTATGGACGACCGGAACGGTGGTCCCGGACCCGATCTGCATCATGCAGCCGATGTTGCCCGCAGCGATGACCTGGGGGGCTTTTGCCTCCAGCGTCCGGACCTTGCGGCGCTTGAGATCGGCGCTGATTTCGGGCTGGAGGAGGTTGTACGTGCCCGCGCTGCCACAGCAGAGGTGGCTGTCGGCGGGCTCCACCACCTCGAAACCGGCGCGTTTCAGCAGGTCTTTGGGTGCGGTCTTGATCTGCTGGCCGTGCTGCAGGCTGCAGGCCGCATGATAGGCGACCCGCAACCCCTTGGGCGCACCTTGCGGCAGGCCAAGTGTGACCAGCACTTCGCTGATATCCTTGGCCAATCCGGCCACGGTCGCTGCATCTTCGGCCAAGGGGTCGGTGCGGAACATGTGGCCGTAGTCCTTCACCGTCGTCCCACAGCCCGAGGTGTTGATGACGATGGCATCCAGCCCCCCTGCCCGCTTCTCGGCTATCCAGGAGCGGATATTGGCGGCGGCGGAGGCATGGGACAGGTCCTCCTTGCCCATGTGATGCGTCAGGGCCCCGCAGCAGCCCTGGCCCTTCGCCACGACGACCTCGCAGCCCAGCCGCCGCAAAAGCCGGATGGTGGCGTCGTTGATGTCGGTGTTCAGCGCCTTTTGAGCGCAGCCCGTCATCAACGCGACTCGCATCCGCCGTTCGCCTTGCGCCGGGAAGACCTGCGGGTCATCGTTGCGGCTGACCGGGGGGATCGTCTTCGGGGCCATCCGCAGCATCGCCTGAACCCGCGCGTCGGGGATCATCCAGGCAAAGGGCCTGCCGATCTTGGCCGCCAGCAGCGCCAGCCTGAAGCGGCCCGGATAGGGGATCACCCGCGCCAGAACGGCGCGCAGGACCCGGTCCATCAGGGGGCGCTTGTAGGTCTTCTCGATATGCGCCCGGGCGTGGTCGACGAGGTGCATGTAATGCACGCCCGAGGGACAGGTGGTCATGCAGGCGAGGCAGGACAGGCAGCGGTCGATGTGCTTGACGGTCTTCTCATCCGCCGGGCGGCCCGCCTCCAGCATGTCCTTGATCAGATAGATGCGGCCCCGGGGACTGTCGAGCTCGTCGCCCAGCACCTGATAGGTCGGGCAGGTCGCGGTGCAGAAGCCGCAATGCACGCAAGAGCGCAGGATCTCGTTCGCCCGCTGGATGCCGGGGTCGGTCAACTGTTCGGCGGTGAAGTTCGTCTGCATCAGCCCATCATCCCGGCATTGAGTATTCCGCGCGGATCGAACTTCGCCTTCACGCCCGCGACCAGCGCCGCAACCTCCGGCGCCTCCGGTGGGAAGGCGGGCGCGCCCTGCCCCCGGACCAGCGTGGCATGTCCGCGCCCCGCGATGGCCGCCGCGACGTCAGCGCCCCGGCCGGGGTCCAGCAAAAGCCAGATCAGCCCACCGCCCCAGTCCCAGACTGCCTCGCCCTTCAGCTGCTCCACGATCATGGCGGCCACCGTGGGAAGGGTCGCAATCCGCCAGACGTCGCCCGTGCGAGTGTGGAAGGGCACCACGTCCCGCACCTGCCGCCAAAGCGCCGCCGAAGCCTCGCCCTCGACCACCGAAATCTCGCCGCCGATCCGCGCTGTCAATTCGCGAACCCGATACCCCACCGATCCCGCCATCCCCTCGACGCGGATCAGGCTCCGCCCCCCGTGCCGCGCCGCCCCCGAGACATCAAACGGCGATCCCAGGGCCGCACGCAGCGCCGCAAGCCCCGCCACGTCATCAAGCCCCTCGACCATCAGCGTCGCCTCGGCCTCGGGCTGGGCCTGCACCTTGAAGCTGACCTCGCTCAGCACGCCCAGAGTCCCCCGGCTGCCGGCCAGAAGCTTTACCAGATCATAGCCGGTGACGTTCTTCATCACTCGCCCGCCATTCTTCACCACCGTCCCGGCCCCGTCGACGAAGCGCACGCCCAAAAGCGCATCCCGGCAGGCCCCGACCTGCACCCGCCGCGGGCCCGAGGCGTTTGACGCCACCACACCCCCGATGGTCGACACGCCCTCGCGGCCCAGAAGCCCGCGCAAGTCCGGCACCTCGAACGCCAGCCGCTGGCGTTCGCCTGCCAGCACCTGCGTCACCTCGGCCAGTGCCGTCCCGGCCCTCACCACCAGCGTCAGGGCTCCGGGTTCGTAAAGCTCCACCCCCGACAGGCCGCCGGTTTCCAGCACCTCGCCCACGGCATGGCCCAGCGTCCGCGTGCCGCCGCCCCGCACCAGAAGCGGCCCGGAGGCACCTGCCACGGCTTCCGCCAGTTCCGCTTCGCTCGTCGGCCGCATCGACCTGCCTTTCATCTTTGCACAAATATCCCGGGGGTCCGGGGGCTGGCCCCCGGCGGTCAACCCGCGCGCCTTACGGCACTGATACCCAGCGGAAACACCTTCGCCGGGTTCAGCAGCCATTTCGGATCGAACACGTCCTTCACCCGCATCTGCGCTTCCATGTCCTCGGGCGCGAACTGCACCGCCATCAGGTCGCGCTTTTCGATCCCGACGCCATGCTCGCCCGTCAGGCAGCCCCCGACTTCGACGCAAAGCTTCAGGATTTCGGCCCCGAAGGCCTCGCAACGTTCCAGATCGCCGGGCTTGTTCGCGTCGAACAGGATCAGCGGGTGCATGTTGCCGTCGCCCGCGTGGAAGACGTTGCCGACATCCAGCCCGAACTCGCGGCTCATCTCGCCGATCCGCTTCAGGACATGCGCCAGCGAGGAGACCGGGATCGTGCCGTCAAGGCACATGTAGTCGTTGATCTGTCCCATCGCCCCGAAGGCCGATTTCCGTCCCAGCCAGATGCGCTTGGCCTGGTCCTCGTCGGCGGCTTCGCGGAACTCCACCGGCTCATGCGCAAGGGCGATCTGACGGATGCGGGCAAGCTGTTCGCTGATCTCGGCGTCCGACCCCTCCACCTCGATGATGAGAAGCGCCTCGCAATCCGGGTAGCCGGCCTTGGCGAAGGCCTCGGTGGCGCGGATGCAGGGTCGGTCCATGAACTCGATGGCGACAGGCAGGATTCCCGCCCGGATGATGTCGGCCACGCAGGCCCCGGCGACCTCGTTCGAGTTGAAGCCCACCAGCACCGGCCGCGCGCCTTCGGGCTTCGGCAGGATGCGCAGCCAGGCCTCGGTCACCACGCCAAGCTGTCCCTCGGACCCGCAGACGACGCCCAGCAGGTCCAGCCCCGACGGATCGCCCCAGGGTCCGCCGAGTGTCACTACAGTTCCGTCCATCTTGACCAGGGTCACGCCCAGCAGGTTGTTGGTCGTGACGCCGTATTTCAGGCAATGCGCCCCGCCGGAGTTCATCGCGATGTTTCCGGCAATGGCGCAGGCCAGCTGGCTGGAGGGATCGGGCGCGTAGAAGAACCCTTCCGCCTCCACCGCGCCGCTGACCGACAGGTTGGTCCGGCCCGATTGCACCCGGATGAAGCGGTTCTCGTAATCCGTCTCGATCACCGCATTCATCCGCGCGACCCCCAGGATCACCGAATCCGCCGTCGGCATCGCGCCCCCGGCGAGGCTGGTCCCCGATCCGCGCGGCACCACCGGCACGCCTTCTTCCCAGCAGACCCGCAGCACGGCGCTGACCTCTTCGGTCGTCCGCGGGAGGACAGCGGCCAGAGGCGGGCAGCGGTAGGCGGTCAGCGCATCGCATTCGTAGACGCGCAACTCCTCCAGCGCGTCGATCACCGCGTCGGCGGGCAGGATCGCGCGCAACCGCGCCACGATGCGGGCTTTCCGCGAGATGACCCCAAGGTCCGGCGCTGGCATGTCCATTGGCAACCTCCCGCTGACTGGTAAAGAAATATAACCAATTTCACCTGCTGACAAGGAAAAACCCCGCCCCTAGTGTTCAGCCATGACAATGGACCTTGGCAGCCTTCCGACATTTGACCTCCTCCTGTTGGCGGGGCTGGTCCTGGCCTGGCTGATCTCGGGCTGGCTGAGCGAGCATCCGACCCAAAGCCGGCCCTCGGTCTCGGTCCTGATGGAGGAGTATCGCCGCGACTGGATGCGGACTTTCGTCACGCGACAGCCCCGGATCTTCGACGCGACGCTGATCGACAGCTTGCGGCAGGGGACGGCGTTCTTCGCCAGTGCCTGCATGATCGCCATCGGGGGTGGCGTGGCGCTGATCGGCAATGCGGCGGCGGTGCAAAGGCTGACGGACGAGCTGCCCCTGGCCGGGACCGGGCCGGACGTGGCCCTCAAGATGCTGCCGGTGATCGGGTTTCTCGCCAATGCGCTGCTGAAGTTCGTCTGGGCGCATCGCCTCTTCGGCTATTGTTCGATCCTGATGGCCGCCGTCCCGAACGACCCGGAAGACCGCCTCGCCTTTCACCGCGCGGGCCAGGCGGCCGAGATCAACATCACGGCCGCGCGCAGCTTCAACCGGGGCCTGAAGTCGATCTACTTCGCCCTCGCCGCGCTTGGCTGGCTGCTTGGCCCCTGGGGGCTCCTGACGGGGACGGTACTGGCCACCGGCATCCTGCTACGGCGCGAGTTTGCCAGCCACTCACGCCGCGTCATCCTGATGCGAGAGCCATAGCGCCACCTGCCCCGCCACCGCCTCGCCAGACAACCGCGCCCCGGCGGCGGTCTGCTTCAGGCTACCCGCCAGCGCTTCGCCCGCGAACCAGATCCTTTCGCCCACCGGATCCTTCAGCACTTCACGGGCATGGGCCTTCCCAGGACGGGCGGCGGCATAGGCGCCCCGGACATGACGTTCGGCCGACCAGTTGGTCATGCTGCCATGAGCGACGGCTTTGCGCACATCCGAACCGAAGATGTCCACCAGCCGGTCGGTGACGAAATCGACAGCTGCCGCACGTCCAGCCGCCTCCATCTCCCAGGCAAAGTCGCCGCCGACAAAACCAACCATGAGGTCGGTGTCGAAGGGGAAGGCCAGGAAGTACAGGTCGTGGCGGGCGTGGCGTTCGATCAGCACGTCGTCGAAAGGCTTCAGGCCGAGGCGCGTGCCTTCGATCTTCACCGGGATCTTGGTCAGAAGCCCCATCGGCAGGTCGCAGATCGCTTCCAGATGGCTGTCGGGAAGGTCGGGAGTGAAGGCGATGTCCTCGAAGGCCAGCACCCCGGTCGAGACGGTGACGATGACCGCCTCTGCCCGGATCGTCCCCTGCGCCGTTTCGACCTCGACCCCCGGTCCATCCCAACGGATGCGCTTGACCGGCGTGCCCAGCGTGACCGGCACGTCCGCGCCCCAGCGGTGGATCAGCGCGCCGAAGCCTTCCCTGGTGAAGTAGTTCGGATCAAGGTCCGCCGCCGCGCGGTAGTCGGTAACGCTGATCTCGTCATCATCCGCGCCGAAGTCCATCGGCCCGGCAAAGGTCGCGCTGACCCGCAGACCGTGGCAGGCCTCGACCAGGGCAGAGAGCCGGTCGCTTGATCCCCTGTGGCGTTCGATGCAGGCGGCAAGCTCGGCCTCGGCACGCTTCTCGCGCTCCATCTCGGCGTCCGTCGCTTTCCGGCGGCCGAACCAGAGGTGGTCGAGGGCCATGTCATGGTGCTGGAGGGTCCAGTCTGCCGCGACGGCTTCGGGGAAGAAGGGATTTCGGTCGGCGGCATGCAGCCAGGCACAGCCGATGTCGAAGGGCAGGCCGAAGTCGGTGGTGGTGGTCAGGGCGCGCCCGCCGATGCGGTCCATCGCCTCGACGACACGGAAGGTCAGCCCCGCCGCCCGAAGCCGCTTGGCGGCGGCCAGACCGGCGCAGCCAGCGCCCACGATCACGACATCGACGTCCGTCATCCCAAATCCCTCCGCTCTCAAATGCGGACAGGATGGCAAGCGGAGCGATTCGCGCCAAGGCCGGGCTCTGCAGGCAACGCTCATCGCTTCCTTCGGTCGCTCTTCGCTGGCGTCAGCGAGGGCCGACCGAAGGAAGGGACGAGCGTCCGGTCAGGCCGCCTTCGCGCCCTTGCGGCCCTCGACCAGCCAGGCGACCACGGCGAGGCCGGCAGCGATCAGCAGCCAGGCCCAGGCGGGCAGGAAGGGCACGACGTTCACCTCAGTCGTAAGGTAGGCCTCGCGCGGGGTGATGCCGATCCAGCCGCGGCCGACGGCAAGGCGGCCCTCGGCGACCGTGCGGATATCGGGGTTGCCGGGTTCCAGCCGGGTGACGCCGCCTCGGGTCGTATCAGCCAAGGGTGCCAGGTCGGCGCCCGAGGCGATGGTCTCGACAAACTCGCGCGGCTGCGCGGGGCCAACGGCGATCACGCGGGTCAACGCGCCCTGTTCCAGCCGATAAAGCCCCAGCACCGGGGCCTGGAAAACGGCCTCATAGCGGCCCGGCGCGGCCAGCGGCATGGCAAGTTCGCTCGTCGTGCCGTCAGGACCGATGATCGTGACGGGGCCCGGGTCTTCCTCGGCCAGGGTCCGGCGGATGATGGTCATCGCCTCGCCCTTGACCTCGGCGGTCAGCGTCTCTTCCTCAAGCTCGGGTTCCTTCAGCATCCAGTGCGCCAGCCGGCGCAGCAGTTCCAGCTGCGGGCCGCCACCTTCATACCCGCGGCCCCAAAGCCAGGCGTGGTCCGAGGCAAGCACCGCGACCCGACCCGCATCGACCCGGTTCAGGACCAGAAGCGGCCGGTCACCCGGACCCGACATCAGCACCTGACCATCGACCTGCTCGACCTCGATCAGCCGGAACCAGCGGCCCCAGCCGCCTTCGGGGGCCTCGGCCTCAAGCCCCTCGGTGACGGGATGGCGGCGGCCAAGCTCGGTCAGCGCAGGGCGGTACCCCTCTTCGATCACCTGCGCGGTCGGCGCGACCGGCAGGATTTCGGCCAGTGGCGAGCGGTAAAGGCTGTCCACCGCGCCAAACTCCGGCCCCGCTGCCACAAGGACGGTGCCGCCACCCCGGACATAGGTGACAATATTCTCGATATAGGACATCGGCAGGATGCCCCGCATCCGGTAGCGGTCGAAGATGATCAGGTCGAATTCCTCGATCTTCTCGACGAACAGCTCGCGGGTCGGGAAGGCGATGAGGGAAAGCTCGTCGACCGGCACGCCGTCCTGCTTTTCCGGGGGGCGCAGGATGGTGAAGTGGACCAGATCCACCGCCGCGTCGGATTTCAACAAGTTGCGCCAGACGCGTTCCCCGGCGTGGGGTTCGCCACTGATCAGAAGCACCCGCAGCCGGTCGCGCACCCCGTTGATCTGCACGGCGGAGGCATTGTTGCGGTCGGTGATCTCGCCTTCGACCGGCTTGACCGAGAATTGCAACACGTTCGCCCCGCCATGCGGCAGCGTCACCGGCAGTTCGAGATCCTCGTTCAGGGGCACGGTGTAGGTCGCGGGTTCCTCGGTGTCGATCGCGATGGTCAGCTCGACCTCGGCTCCCAGGGCCGGGGCGGCGCCGATGTCCTCGACGCGCAGCTCAAGCTGGAACTCTTCGCCGATGATGGCGAAGGCGGGGGCGTTCTTGACGACGATGCGGCGGTCCCAATCGGCCTCGCGGCCCGTCAGCAGGACCTGCAGCGGCGCGGGCAGGTTCGGGACGACGCCAAGGTCGTGGACCCGACCGTCGGTCAGAAGGATCGCGCCCGCCACCCGCGCGCGGGGTTCCTCGGCAAGGGCTTCGGCGAGGGCGGTCATGGCCAGCGTCCCGGCATCCTCGTCCCCGTCACCGACGCGGTGGATGCGGAGTTCCGTGTTCGGCATCTGCGCGATCTCGGCCTGGACCGAAGCGATGGCAGCCTCGGTCTGCGAGGCGCGGTCACCCAGCGACTGGCTGGCGCTTTCGTCGACCACCAGGATCACGATGTCCGAGAGGTTCTGGCGTTCCTCCTCCTGCAAGGCGGGGTTTGCAAGGGCCAGGACCAGCGCGCCAAGGGCCAGCGCGCGGATCCACCAGCCCGAAAGCCCGCGCCACAGCGCCAGACCCACCACAAGCACAGCAGCGGCGGCCAGGGCATAGACCAGCCACATCGAAACCAGCGGCGCGAAGACGACAGAGGCGGTCATTGGCCCAGCCTTTCCAGAAGTGCCGGGACATGGACCTGGTCGGATTTGTAGTTGCCGGTCAGCACATGCATGATGAGGTTGATGCCAAAGCGGTAGGCGATCTCGCGCTGCTGTTCGCCGGCAAAGCCGCGCCCGATCGGGACCAGTGGCACGCCCATGTCATCCGTCGCCCAGGCCGAGGCCCAGTCCGCCCCGCCGATCACCACCGGCGTCACCCCGTCGTTGAGGTTGCGGAACGGCATCCCCTCGGCGGCCTCGGCCTCGGCATTCGGTGCGGCCTCGACCCAAAGCTGCCCGCCCTGATGGCGGCCGGGAAAGTCCTGCAGAAGATAGAAGGTGCGGGTCAGGACGTGGTCGAGCGGGATCTGCTCCAACGGCGGGATGTCCAGGCCAGAGGCGATCACCTGAAGCGTCTGCCCCTCAGGTGTGGTGCCGCCGCCAAAACCGGCAAGATCGGCGTCGCGGGTGTCAAAGAGGATCATCCCCCCGGTCCGCAGATACTGGTTCAGCTTGGCATAGGCTGCATCCGAAGGTTCGGCGGCTGCGGTCGAGATCGGCCAGTAGAGGAAGGGGAAGAACGCCAGTTCGTCCTTTTCGATGTCCACCGCCATCGGCATCAGCGGCTCGATCGAGGTGCGTTGCCACAGCTTGTCGGAAAGGCCCAGAAGACCCTGCCGAGACAGCTCGTCGATCTGCGGGTCGCCGGTCTGCACATAGGCAAGGACAACGGAGGAGGTCGCCTGCACGGCGAAGTCGTCGTTCGGCCCGGGGGTGTCCTGCGCCTGCGCTTCGCGCGGGGTGGCCACCAGCAGCGCCAGCGCCAGGACAGCGGCCGTCCCGCGCGCAAGGCCGCGCAACCGGCCCGCCAGCCAAAGCGCCGCCAGCACGTCCAGAAGCAGCAGGACCGCCGCAAAGGTCAGGAAGTCGCCCTTCAGCGCCTGCACGGCCCGCGCCTCCAGCCGGTCGACGGGGACGCCTTGCGGCCAGACCGCAGGCTCCAGCGTCGTCTCGTCGCCCAGGACGTTCAGCGCCACCCGGCGGTCGGCCCCGGCATAAAGCCCGGGCTGGAAGGCCAGCGACGGGCCCTGCGCGATGGCTTCGGCCAGCGCCTCGCCCTCGACGCCCGGAAGTTCGCCGGCGTCCGTCGCCGCGCCATAGGCGTCCAGCACCACTTCCGGCACCCAGGTCTGGCCGGACAGGTCCGCGGCTTCCGGCTGGGCCGGTTTGGTCGACACTGCCAGCCGCTCCAGCATCTGCACGAACAGGCCCGAGAGGGGGAGCGAGGACCATTCGGCGTTGGCGGTGACGTGCACCAGCACCACCTGCCCGCCGCCGATCACCTTGCGGGTCATCAGGGGCGTGCCGTCGTCCAGCGCGGCAATGGTGCGTTCGGTCAGGTCGGGGTCGGGCTGCGCCAGCACCTGTTCGCGCACCACGACATCGGGGGGCGCGGTCAGTCCGAAGAAGGGCGAGCCTTCGGGGAACGGGGCCAGGGCCTTCGGTTCACCCCAGCTCATCGCGCCGCCCACTGTCCGGCCGCCTTCGCGCAGGCGGACCGGCAGCAGCGGGTCCTCGTCGATGCGGCTCACGTCACTGGCTGCCAGCACCGGGCCGGCGAAACGCAGGAGCAGGCCGCCCTTGTCCACCCACTCCAGCAGGGCGTCACGTTCCGGGCCGGCGATCTCGGCCACATCGGCCAGGACCACCACGTCCGGGTTGGCCAGCAGCGTGTCCTTCAGGTTGCCCTCGATGATGTCCGCCGTCGGTGCAAGCGCCTGGCGCAGGTAGTGCAGCGGCGAGAGAAGCTGCAGGGTTTCCTCGTCCGCGCCGCTTTGGATCAGCGCGATCTTCCGGCGCTTGAGGCTGTCGTCGGCCAGGCTGACCGACCCCGCCGTCCGCGCGCCTTCCAGAACGAAGCGCGTGATCCGGTTACGCAGTTCTGGCGGCAGGTCCATCGCGGCTTCGGCTTGTGCAGCGCCGCTTTCGAAGGCCAGCGTCACGCGTCCCAGGTCACGCTCGATCCCCGAAGGGTCCGGACCTTGCGCCACCACCTCGACCGAGCCCGCGTCGCCCGCAGGCATCCGGCTGGCCGCGACGACCACATTGCCGTCCTCGAAGCGTGCGGGGTGCAGGCCATAAACCGCGCGGATGTTCTCGATCACCCGCACGTCGCCGCGCGACTGAAGTGCCGACAGAAGCGCGTCGCGCCCGTCATGGTCCAAGCCGTCGGACAGCCAGGTCGTCTCGAAATCCCCGTCCGGCAGGACCTCGGCCCACTCGGCAAAGTCGGCGGGGGCCCAGGCCTGCGGCTGCAGACCCGCGGCCCGGCCAGCCCAGGCCTCGGAGGTCTGGAACTCGACCACGCCCGGCGCGTCGGTCAGCCGCAACAGCGCCACGGGACGGCCCTGCACCCCGGCCTCTTCGACCAGCGCCTCGATCTTCTCGAGGCGCTGCGGCCAGTCGCGGGCATCGGCCCAGCCACCGTCGACCACGATGAGCATCGGCCCCGTTCCCGGTGCGCGGTCGTCTGGGTTCAGGACCGGCCCGGCAAAGCCGATGATGACGGCCGCGATGGCCAGCGTGCGCAGAAGAAGCAGCCACCACGGCGTCTTGTCGGTCTCGGCCTCCTCGTCCTTCAGGCCCAGAAGCAGCGCCACGCCGGGAAACCGACGCCGGATCGGCGCGGGCGGCACGGCGCGCAGCAGCAGCCACAGCACCGGCAGCGCGATCAGCGCCACCAACAGCCAGGGGGCCGCAAAACCCAGAGGGCCGAGGGTGAACATCTACCGCCCCCCCTGCAGCGCGACATAGGCCCAAAGCAGCGCCGATTGCGCGGGCGCGCCGGTGTGGTGCGTGGAGAAGTGCCAGCCCACGGCGCGGGCCAGCGTCGCCAGACGGTCCTTCCGTTCGGCAAGACGCGCCAGATAGCGGGTCCGCAACTCTCCGGCCTGCTGGGTCTCGTGGCGCATGGTGCCACCCATCGATTCAAAGATCGTGCGGCCGTCGAAGGGAAACTCCTCTTCCGCCGGGTCGAGGACCTGGATCAGGACCCCCTTCACCCCACGGTCGGCGGCGCGGGCAAGGCCCGCCTCGATGCCAGAAAGGTCGCCCAGGAAGTCGGACAGAAACACCCCGCGGCCGTGGCTGACCATGCCTTCGGTTTCCGGCGCGCCGAAATCCTGATCCGCCGCCTCACCCGAAAGCCGCGCGGCCAGCCGCAACAGCTGCGCCCGCCCCGAGCGGGGCGCGGCCAGCCCCGCAAGGCCCACCCTCTCGCCACCGCGCAAGAGAAGGACCGCCAGCGCGAGGCCCAGAAGCTTGGCCCGGTCCGCCTTGGGCGCGCGGGACTTGTCGCCGGTAAAGCTCATCGACTTGGCCGGGTCGACCCAGATCGTCACCGACTGCGCCGCCTGCCATTCGCGTTCCCGCACGAAATGGGCGTCCGACCGGGCCGAGCGCCGCCAGTCGATCATCCGCGCGGAATCACCCTGGTGGGCCGGGCGGTATTGCCAGAACTCATCCCCCAGCCCTGCCCTGCGCCGCCCGTGTTCGCCCATCATCACGGTCGAGGCCAGCATCTCGGCCTCGGCCAGCAGGGGCGGCAGGGTCTGACCCAGTGCCTCGGCGCGCGAGCGCAGGTCGCCGTCCCGTGCCTGGGGGGCTACACTCACGCCGCCGCCTCTAGACGCAGGGTCTTGGCCGTCACGCGAGAGATGATCCCGGCCAGCGTCTCGCCCCGGGCGCGCGCGGCGAAGGACAGCGCCATCCGGTGCACCAGCACCGCCTGCGCCAGATCGGCCACATCGCTGATCGACGGCGCAAGCCGCCCGTCCAGAAGCGCCCGCGCGCGGACCGTCAGCATCAGCGCCTGCGCGGCGCGGGGGCCGGGACCCCAGCTGAGCGAGTCGGCCAGGTCCCGCCCCTCGGGTTCCCCCGGACGGCAGGCACGCACCAGGTCAAGGATCGCCTCGACCACCTGTTCGCCGACCGGCATGCGGCGGATGACGCCCTGTGCGTTGATCAGCTCGGCGGTGGTGAAGACCTGATGCGCCTCGGCCTCTTCGGCACCCGTCGTGGCGATCAGGATGTCACGCTCGGTCTGGCGGGTCGGGTATTCGACGTCCACCTGCACCAGGAAGCGGTCAAGCTGCGCTTCGGGCAGCGGATAGGTGCCTTCCTGTTCGATCGGGTTCTGGGTCGCAAGGACGTGGAACGGCCGGCCCAGGGGCCGGTGCTGGCCCGCGATGGTGACCTCTTTTTCCTGCATCGCCTGCAGAAGCGCCGACTGCGTCCGGGGCGAGGCGCGGTTGATCTCGTCGGCCATCAAAAGCTGGCAGAAGATCGGACCTTCCACGAAGCGGAACGCGCGGCCCCCCTCGCCCGAGGTTTCCAGCACTTCGGACCCCAGGATATCGGCGGGCATCAGGTCCGGGGTGAACTGGATGCGGTTGGCCTTCAGGCCCATCACCGTGCCCAGGGTATCCACCAGCCGCGTCTTGCCCAGTCCCGGCAGGCCGACCAGCAGCGCGTGGCCGCCACACAGCATCGAGGCCAGCACAAGGTCCACGACCTTCTCCTGCCCGATGAACCGCCGGTTGATCGAGGCCTTCGCCTGTCCCAGCGTCGCGCCCAGCGTCTCGATTTCCGCGACCAGCGCCTTGGTGTCGGCCATGAATTCAGCTCCCTTCAGGGTCTATCCCCGCCACTAAAGCGAAGTATCCCGGCGGGCACAAATGGCAAAAGGCGACTTGACACAAATGATCGTGAGAGCGGCGTCAGCGGGGAGCCAAATTCCTGAAGCAAGGAGATTTCCAAGCTTCTTGCTCAAGGAATTTTGTCGATCAGCCGGCGCGACAGGGTCTCGATGTAGAACCGGACGATCTCGCCGGTCTTGTCCAGCGGGTTCACCCCCGTCGCACCCTTCGCCAGCATTTCGGCCAACGCGCTTAGCAAACTGCCGTCGCGTTCGACCACATCCGACACCACCCCGCACTGGACGGTCCGCAATCGCCGCCCGGCGCTGTTCACCAGACTAGCCGCATAAAGATGCGCGGAGTCGAGGTTGACCACATGGCAGCCGCCTGCCCGAAACCGGTCCAGCATCGCATCGCTTTCCCGGTAGATCGCGTCATTGGTCGCGGCGCGGACCGGCAGGATCGGGTCCGGCCCGGTCCAGGCCACGCGGACCTGTTCCACAAGCCCCGGGTCGGCCGGAATGACCGAAGCCTCGGAATAATGCGGAGTGGTCCCGTCCCGTGCCAGCGCGTCCTGCACCAGATAAAAGGCACCCATCCCCAGCGTTTCGCCCGTCGCGGCGCCCACGCCAAGCCCCCCGGCCAGCCCGTAGGCCAGCACATGCTCGATCCCGTACCAGGCCAGCTCTTCCACCGTCGCCGAGGCGACCGGCCCGCCGTAGACATGCGACAGCGACAGGACCGGCAGCCCGCCATGCGTGACGATCCGGACACTTTCGGGCGCCAGATGGATGAAATGCTGGTCCCGGGTGCGGTCGCGCGGATAGCGCCCGAAGGCTGCCGGGGGCGGGCAGAAGCCCATCAGCGCGATGCGGATGCCGTCGAAGGTGTCGGGGCCGAAGCGGCGCCCGACCAGAGTTTGCGGCGTCAGATGAAATGGGGCCATGTGCGGCATCAGGCGGGGCGCAGGCACCCCTGTCAACCCGGCGTCGGAACCTCGGCCCCAAAGCCACCGTTGCACAAGCCCCCATCCCCGCTAGAGTGCGCGCCCATGCAGACACCTCCGAAACCAGATGCCGACACGCTTGCCGCCGCCGCCAAGGCAGCCGGCACCAAGGGCCCTCCCCCCGTCCACCTGTGGAACCCGCCCTTCTGCGGCGACCTCGACATCCGCATCGCCCGCGACGGGACCTGGTTCTACCTCGGCACGCCAATCGGCCGGGCACCGCTGGTCAAGCTGTTCTCCTCGATCCTGAAACGGGAAGGCGATGATTACTTCCTGGTCACTCCGGTCGAGAAGGTCGGCATCACCGTCGATGACGCCCCGCTTCTGGCCACCGACTTCGACGTCTCCGGCCAGGGCCAGGCCCAGACCCTGACCTTCACCACGAAGACCGAGGACACGGCGACCCTTGGTCCCGACCATCCCTTGCGGGTCGAACGGGACCCGGTCAGCGGCGAACCTGCGCCCTATATCCTTGTCCGCAGCAATCTTTGGGCGCTGATCGACCGGAAATCCTTCTACCGGCTGGTCGATCTGGGTTGCCATGAGGTGCATGACGGGCATAAGTGGTTCGGAATATGGTCCTCGGGGCAGTTTTTCCCGGTTATCCCCTCGTCGGAATTGCCCTGATCACCCATGCCCCGCTTTGCCGCGAACCTGACCTTCCTCTTCACCGAAGTCCCCACCCTTGACCGCCCCGACTGGGCGGCGCGCTGCGGCTTTGACGGGGTCGAGGTGCTGTTTCCCTATGACCAGCCGATGGCCGACTGGGAGCGGGCGCTGAACGGTCTGCCGCTGGCGCTGATCAACACACCCCCCGGCGACTGGGCCTCGGGCGACCGGGGTTTTGCTGCCGTGCCGGGGATGGAACTGCGGTTCCGCGACAGTTTCCTGCGCGCGGCCGAGTACGCGACCCGGCTGGGCGCGGCGCGCGTGCACGTGATGGCCGGGGTCGCCAAGGGCCCGCAGGCCGAACAATGCTACGCGGAAAACCTGACCTGGGCCTTGGCCGAGGCACCGGATCTGACGCTCTGCCTCGAACCCCTGAACCCTGACGACATGCCGGGCTACTTCCTGAACGACTACGACCAGGCCGCCCGCATCCTGGACGACATCGCCGATCCCCGGATCGGCATCCAGTACGACGTCTGGCACGCGGCGCGCCTCCACGGCGATGCAGGCGCTGTCTGGACCGCCCACCGCCACCACATCAACCACGTCCAGATCGCGGGCTTTCCGGGCCGGAACGAGCCGGGCGGCGGCGGGTTCTCACTGCCCGACCTCTGCGATGCCATCGACAATGGCGGCCCGCCGGTCTGGATCGCCGCCGAATATCGCCCGGCCAAGGGCACGGCCCAGGGTCTCGGCTGGCTTGCCGCACTGAAGTCGCGTGGCGTCCTGATCGGCGGCTCGGCCTGACGCACGGGCGTAGGGTGGGTGGTTCTGCCGCAAGGCAGGTTCGCCCACCGCCCGCAGGATCAGGGTGCCGCCACGATCACCGCGCGTCGGCCAGCACCTGTTCCGCGCCCTTCCAGCCCATCAGCATCGCCGGAGCGTTCGTGTTCCCGGCGATGATGTTCGGGAAGGCGCTGGCGTCGATCACCCGCAGACCGCCGACCCCATGCACCTTCAGGCCGGCGTCCACGACCGACCCTGCCGCATCCCGCCCCATCCGGCAGGTGCAGCTTGGATGATAGACCGTTCCCGACCGCGCGCGGAAGTCGGCGATCAGCGCCTCGTCGGTCACGACCTCCGGTCCGGGGCGCAACTCTTCCTTGATAAGCCGCGAAAGCGCCGGTTGGGCCGCGATGTGGCGCAGGTGCTTGACCGCCGCCAGCATCTCTTCGACGTCGTTGTTGGTGGAAAACGCGTTTGCCGTGATCACCGGATGATCCTCGGCCAGCGCGGTTCGCAGCCGGATATGCCCCCGGCTGGTCGGGCGGCAGTTCGACAGCCCGATCGACATGCCCGACCAGGGGTCCGGGTTCAGGATCGGCCGCTCTCCGTCGCGCGGCACCAGCGTCGAGAACGCCTGGAAGTACAATTGCATGTTCGGCCGGTCCATGTCCGCCCGGGTCCGGAAAAAGCCGCCGCCATGATTGATCGACTTGGCCAGCGGTCCCCCGCCGCCGATGAAGTACTGCAGACCGGCCCGAAGCTTGCCCCACCAAGGCCGAAGCTCGTCATTGTAGGTCGGCACTTTCATCGACCAGGTATAGTTGATGCCCTGATGGTCGCTGAGGTGATCGCCGACGTTCGCGTTGTCCCGGACGACCGGAATGCCCAACCCCTGCAACAGCCCCCCCGGCCCGATCCCCGAAAGCTGCAAAAGCTGCGGCGAGTTGATCGCCCCCCCTGCCAGGATCACCTCGGCCCTCGCGCGCAGCACCCGGATCGCGTTGCCCTGCCGGTATTCGACGCCGACCGCCCGACCGCCCTCGATGACCACCTTCGTCGCGAGCGCCCCGGTGATCACCCGCAGGTTCGGCCGTTTCATGGCCGGACGCAGGAAGGCCCGCGCCGCCGAGTTCCGCCGCGCATTCCGGATCGTCATCTGGTAGATCCCGGCACCCTCCTGCACGGCGCCATTGAAATCCGGGTTCTCCGCCAAGCCGCTCTCGCCGCAGGCCGCGACGTAGGATTTCACCAGCGGGTGCAGACCCGAGCGGTTGGCCGAGATGAAAAGCGGCCCACCCGCGCCGCGCCATTCATCGCCGCCCGCCTCGTTGTCCTCCAGCGCACGGTAGGCCGCGAGGCACTCGTCCCAGCCCCAACCGGGATTGTCGCGGCCCCAATCCTCGTAATCTGCCCGGTGGCCCCGGATCCAGACCATCGCGTTGATGCTGGACGACCCGCCCAGGACCTTGCCCCGCGGCCAATGGTCCCGCGCGCCCGCCAGCCCGGGGTCCGGCTCGGTCTTGTAAAGCCAGTTCACCGAGGGGTCGTAGAACAGCTTTCCATAGCCCAGCGGCAGTTGCACATAGAACCGCCGATCCGACCCGCCCGCCTCCAGCACCGTGACCTTGTGCCTGCCAGAGGCGGTCAAGCGGTCCGCCAGCACGCAGCCCGCCGACCCCGCGCCCACGATGATGTAATCGGTCTCGTCCATCCAGGCCCCCGGGCGTTTTGAGCGTCAACCTAAGCGCCTTCAGTGCGGCGGAATGTTTGTTCGCGACACGGGATGTCGCCCAACTCACAAGAACCTTTCACCTGGCAGCAAATATCCCCGCCGGAGGCCGCCCGAGGTTTCGCGCGTCCTTCACGCGCGAAGCCGAGACAAAGGGACTTCGCGCCGCAAGGCGCTCCATTTGATAACCGCAGCCTGTTTCAGGACGCGATCTCGAAAGTCGGAGCATAGTCCACCGGGAAATTCACCGACCGCGCGATGAAGCAGACCTCGTGGATCCGGTGGTGGACCGCCTCCGCCGCCACAAGATCAGTTCCCGGAGCCACCCCGACATGCGGCCGCAGCGTCACCTTCACGAACCGCCCCGCCCCACCGCGCCCGACCTCGCCGACCCCGACCGGCGCATCGGTGTAGGACGTCACCACGATCCCCGCATCCGCGGCATAGTGCAGGTACCAAAGCATGTGGCAGGCCGAGAGCGCGGACAACAGAAGGTCCTCCGGGTTCATCTTGCCCGGATCACCGCCCAGAAGCGGGTCGTTCGAGCAGTGCACGACAGCCTTCCCCGGCACCGCGATGTCCCAGGTCCGGTCATACCCCTTGTAATGCGCCGTCCCCTCGCCCCGGTTGCCAGTCCAAAGGATGCGGGTAGTGTAGTCGTGGTTGGGCATGGTTGGCTCCCGAATTCGGTGGGCGTCAAAGGCGGTATCCGCCCGAGACCTCAAGTACTTGACCAGTGATGAATCCGGCCTCATCGCCAGCCAGGAACCGGACGGCGCGGGCAACGTCCAGCGGTGTTCCAATGCGACCAAGTGCAGTGTCATTGACGAAAAGCTGTGTGAGTTCAGGCGAACGCGGCGCTTCAGGCAGGTTGGTGGCGCCCGGAGCCACCGCATTCACCCGAATTCCCCGAGGACCAAGCTCTTTGGCCATCCCACGCGTCCACAAGTTCAGCGCTGCCTTGCTAGCGCCATAGATCGCGGCCCCGCGTGGCGGCAAAACTGCATTTCCTGAAGAGATGTTGACGATTGATGAACCGGATCTCAGGTGCGGCAGAGCGGCAGCAAGCAACATTCCCGGGGCCAGCAGGTTGATGTCAAGCATGGCACGCAAGGCACTGACATCAAAGCTGTCAGGCGCAGAAGGGGCAACGGCACCGGCATTGTTGATGATAACGTCAAGACGGCCAAACCGCGCCATAACCTGTTCCATGATTTCTGACCCAACGTTGGCGTTGGTCAGATCGGCCCTGATTATCAGGATGCTGTCCGAAAACTCGGCAGGTTCGGACGTCAGCCATGTGATCGCCACATGGTGATCACGCGCCAGATCAAGCGCAATTGCCCGCCCGATCCCACGCGAACCACCCGTGACCAGAGCAACTTTCTTCATTCCGGACATTCTCCGCAGCCTTTTCATAGGCTAGGCACGGTAAGTGTGCGTGTCCAGCACGCCGCTTTACTTCCCCTTCCAGACCGGCTCTCGCTTCTCCGCAAACGCCTTCGCCCCCTCCAGCTGGTCCTCGGACGAATAAAGCCGGTCCACCGTCGGCATCTGCCGCTTGGTGACCCGGTTCAGCGCGTCCTGGAAGCGCATAGCCTCCGCTTCGCGGACCACTTCCTTGATCGCCGCATAGACCAGCGGCGGCCCGCTTTCCAAAAGCCGCGCCAGGTCCCAGGCCTTGCCCAGCAACTCGTCCGGCGCGCAGATCTCCTTGATCAGGCCCCAGCGATGCGCCTCCTCGGCATCGAACCAGCGCCCCGTAAGAAGCAGGTCCATCGCCACGTGATACGGAATGCGCTTGGGCAGCTTGATGCTGGCCGCGTCCGCCACGGTGCCAGACCGGATTTCCGGCAAGGCGAAGGTCGCGTTGGTGGAACACAGGATCAGGTCCGCCGACAGCGCCAGTTCCAGCCCGCCACCGCAGCAGATGCCCTGCACCGCGGCAATCACCGGCTTGTTGAGGTTCGGCAACTCCTGCAACCCGCCGAAACCGCCTACGCCGTAGTCGCCGTCCACCGCATCGCCCTCGGCCGCCGCCTTCAGGTCCCAACCGGGGCAGAAGAACTTCTCCCCCGCCGCGCGCAGGATGCAGACCCGCAAACTGTCGTCATCGCGGAAATCCCGGAACACCAGCCCCATCACACGGCTGGTCTTGAGGCTGATCGCATTCGCCTTCGGCGCGTCGAGCGTGACTTCCAGGATCGCCCCTTCCCGCCGCGTAAGTATCGGCCCCTCGGACCGCATTTGCATCGCCATCATATCCTCCTGACCAACGCATCCACCGCCACGGCGCCCTGTTCGCGCACCATGACCGGATTGATTTCTATCTCTTCCAGACCCTCGTCCGCCAGCATCAGCGCCTCCAGCCGCACCGCCATTGCCGCGACCGCCACCATGTCCGCCTTCGCCCGCCCCCGGTATCCATCCAGCAAGGGCCAAAGCCGCAAGCCCCGCGCCGCTTCCAGAACATGAGCCTCGCTCACCGGCAGCACCATCGTCACCGTGTCCGCCAGCACCTCGGCCGTCACCCCGCCCATGCCCAGCGTCAGCGTCACCCCGTAGACCGGGTCGCGCCGCAGGCCGATCAGCACCTCGGCCACCGCCCCGGTCACCATCTCCTCGACCAGATACCCGGTCGCACCCGGCATCTCGGCCTGCCCCTCCAGCGCGGCAAGCCCCAGACGCACCGCACCGGCCTCGGTCTTGTGCGAAAAGCCAAGGCCCTTCAGCACATAGGGCGCGCCGAAACGCACCCTCCCCGCGACCTCGGCAATCGTCGCCCCGGTGACAGAGCCCGGCACCGCGACACCCGCCGCCGCAAGCAAAGCCTTCCCCTCCGCCTCCGACAGCATCCGCGTCTCGCGGGGGGGCAGCGCCACCACCGGCCGCCATCCCGCAACACCCGGAGCGGTCTGGGCCGCACGGATCGCCGCCAGCGCCGTCTCCAGCCCCAGAAGCGCGCAGACGCCTTCCGCCATCATAGACTGCACCCGGCCTTCGCCGAAGTTCTCGGCCATCGAGGCGACCGGAAAAGCGATTTTCCCGGTCGCCTTCTGCGCATCGATGATGGCGCGGAAGGCGGGATCATAGCCCGACGGATCGCAGCGATCGTCCCGGGGGGCGTCAATGATGTAGATGCCGGCGTCATAGGCCTCCAGCATCGCGGTGAAAACCTCGGTGGTCTTGGGGCCATCGCCCCAGATGAAGGTATGGTAATCCAAGGGGTTGGAGATCGTGGGGATCTCTCCCAGCACGGCAAACAACCGGTCATGCGTCGCCTGCGGCACCGGCGGAAACGCGAGCCCGAAAGGTGCGGCCAGATCCGCAACCAGCCCCGCCTCGCCGCCGGAACAGGACAGCGAACACAGCCGCCGCCCGATCTGCGGCCCGTGGACATGAAAGATCTTCAGGGCCTCGACCAGTTCGGATGGGCTGTCCACTTCCGCCACCCCGATCTGGCGCAGAAAGGCGCTGGACGCCGCCCCCCCGCCCGCCAGCGAGGCCGTGTGCGAGGCCGCAGCGGTCCGCGAAAGCTCGGTCTTCCCGGACTTGATCGCGACAACCCCCTTGCCCATCGCCCGCGCCTTCTCGGCCAAAGCGGCAAAGGCCGGGGCGTCATCGATCCCCTCGATGTATAGGCCGACGGCCGTAACCCGCGGATCGTCCAACAGGGCGCCGGTCAGTTCGGCCAGACCCACCACGGCCGCATTACCCAGACAGGCGACATAGGCGACCGGCAGGCCGCGCTGCTGCATGCCAAGATTGATCACGATGTTGGACGACTGGCTGACCAGCGCCACCCCGCTGGAAACCGGAACCCCGCCATGCTGATCCGGCCAGAGCAGCGCGCCGTCAAGGTAGTTGATCACCCCATAGCAGTTCGGGCCGAGGATCGGCATCTCCCCCGCCGCAGCGACCAGCTTGTCCTGCAGCCCCGGCTCCCCCGCCTCGGTCCAGCCCGAGGCGAAACAGATCGCCCCCCCCGCCCCCATCGCGGCCAGCTCGGCCACCACATCAATGGTGGCAAAGCGGTTCACCCCGATGAAGACCGCGTCGGGTGGCTCTGGCAGGTCGGCGAGCGAGGCATAAGCCCTCAGCCCGCCGATCTCGGACTTGGTCGGATGCACCGGCCAGACCGGGCCCTTGAAGCCCATCTTGGCGCACTGCTCGATGACATTCAGCGCCCAGCCGGCACCAAGTACGGCGATGTGGCGCGGGCGAAGCAGGCGGTCAAGGCGCGTCATTTGCGGCCTCCGGCCCGGCCGGATCCGCCGGGGGCGCTGCCCCCGGACCCCCGGGATATTTTCAGACAGATGAAATGGAGGGAATGGCTCCCTGCCCCGGCGGGCCGAGGCAGGATTTCACCTGTCGCGGTCATCGGCGTCCCCGCCTGTACCGCCCGATCACTCTTGCAGGCCAAGGTTAACAAACCCTTTCATCTGTCCTCAAATATCCCACGGGGGTGCGGGGGTGTGAAACCCCCGCTGCCGACGGCTCAGCCCCCGACCGCCCTCAGCAATTCGCGACTGATGATGTGCCGCTGGATTTCCGAGGTACCCTCCCAGATCCGCTCCACGCGTGAGTCCCGCCAGATCCGCTCCAGAGGCAGCTCGTCCATCAGCCCCATGCCGCCATGAATCTGGATCGCCTCATCCGCGACCATGGCCAGCACTTCGGTCGCCTTCAGCTTGGCCATCGACATGTCGGCCTCGGTCACCGTCCCCTGGTCGTATTTCCACGCGGCTTCCCGCGTTAGAAGCTCGGCCGCCTTCAGCTCCATCGCCATGTCGGCCAGCTTGAACGACACCCCCTGGAACTTGCCGATCGCCTGCCCGAACTGCTTGCGCTCTGCCGCATAGGCAATCGCGTGACCCAAGGCCCGCTCCGCCCGGCCAAGGCAGGTCGAAGCCACCTGCAACCGGGTCGCACCCAGCCAGGAATTCGCCACCTCGAAGCCCTTGTGGACCTCCCCCAGCACGTTCGCCGCAGGCACCCGGCAATCGTCGAACTCCAGCACCGCGTTCGTGTAGCCCCGGTGGCTGACGTTCCGATACCCCTCGCGCACAGTGAACCCGGGCGTTCCCTTGTCGACGAAGAACGCCGTGATCAGCTTTTTCGGGCCGCGCGACGTCTGTTCCTCTCCGGTTGCCATGAACACGATCGCAAACCCCGCCAGATCGGCGTGGCTGATGAAATGCTTCGTCCCGTTCAGCACCCAATCGCCGCCGTCCGGGCGGGCCGAGGCCTTCATCCCCCGCAGATCCGACCCCGCGCCGGGTTCGGTCATCGCCAGGCAATCCCAGGTCTCTCCCCGGATGCAGGGCATCAGATACCGCTCCCGCTGCTCGGCATTACCCGCCAGCAGGATGTTCGACGGCCGCGCCACGCAGGTCCAGTGCAGCGCATAGTTCGCCCGGCCCAGTTCCTTTTCGTAAAGCAGCCACGACAAGGTATCGAGCCCCGCGCCGCCGACCTCGACCGGCATGTTGGCCGCGTAAAGCCCCGCGGCGATGGCCTTTTGCTGGATCTCGCGGATCAGCTCGACCGGCAGGACGCCCGTGCGTTCCACCGCAAGTTCGTGCGGATAAAGCTCGGTCTCCACGAAGGCCCGCGTCGTGTCGACGATCATCCGCTGTTCTTCGGTCAGTCCGAAATCCATCGCTTATCCCTTCTTTTGCCCGACCGCCCGGCCCGCGCCATCCGGCATGGGCAGTTCGGCGTGGGCATTCGCCAGTGTCTCCAGTTTCTTCCAGACCTCGGGCGCGGCCGGAACGGACTTGCCGACCTTCATGTCGACGTGGAGGTAGAGCTGCTCCACCGTGGCGACGCAGGTGTCGCCGACCATGAGCCGCACGGAGTGGCGGAAGCGCTTCTCGTCGGCGCTGATCATCTGCAACTCGCCACGGATCTGGTCGCCGAGCTTGGCTTCGGCCAGGTGGCGGATATGGGTTTCGGCGGCGTAGTAGCTGTGACCGGCTTCGACGTAATCCATGCCTGCGCCGATCATCCGCAGGAAGTTGTCGACGGTTTCCGAGCAGGCGAAGAGGTAGCGGCTCTCGGTCATGTGGCCATTGTAGTCGATCCAGCCCGGCAGGACCTGGCCCTGCCACATCACCAGCGGCGCCGGCTTCGCCGAGGTGTCGAGGCCCGTCTGCATCTGCGCGAGGAAGGCGGCGGCGCGGCGTTCGTCATGTTCCTTCAGGACCTTGCCCGCGCCCCAGTTCCGATCCTTGAGCGACCGCAAGAACCCCACGAGGTTCCGGTCGCGGATGCGCTCCAGCTCGCGGATCGTGTACATCCCGGACTGCGCGTCGGACTGGTTGGCCACCAGGTCCACCAGTTCCTCGTTGAACTCGGGCACATCCATCAGCTTGGTCCAGGGCCATTTCAGCGCCGGGCCGAACTGCGCCATGAAGTGCCGCATCCCCGCCTCGCCGCCCGCAATTCGGTAGGTCTCGAAAAGGCCCATTTGCCCCCAGCGCAGGCCAAAGCCCATGCGGATCGCCTCGTCGATCTCCTCGGTGGTGGCGATGCCGTCCTTCAGCATCCACAACGCCTCGCGCCAGACGGCTTCCAGAAAGCGGTTGCCGATGAAGGCGTCGATCTCGTGCCGGATCACCAGGGGGAACATCCCGATGTCCTTCATGATCTGCACGGTCTTTTCCACCACCTCGACCGGGTTCCGGTCCGATCCCGACACCTCGGACAAGGGAAGCAGGTAGACCGGGTTGAACGGATGCGCGACGATGATGTTCTGCGGCGCGGGCGACCCTTTCTGCAGGTCGCTGGCCTTGAACCCGCTGGTCGAGGACCCGATCAGCACGCCCGGATTGGCCTGTTGCAACTGGGCATAGACCTTGTGCTTCAGCTCGATCCGCTCGCTGACCGACTCCTGCACATATTCCGCGCCCTCGACCGCCTCGCCGATGGTGCCGTGGAAGGTCAGCTTCCCCTCCGGCGGCATCGGGACGTCCGACAGCGCAGGCAGCGCGGCCCGTGCATTCGACATCACCGCCGCAATCTTCCGCTCGGCTTCGGGGTCGGGGTCGAAGACGCCAACATCCCAGCCGTTCAGCAGGAACCGCGCGGCCCAACCGCCGCCGATCACTCCGCCCCCGATGATTGCCGCTTTCCTGTTCATCTTTCCGTCCCCTATCATGTCCTCACACCCCCGCCCCCGGCTTGCGGTAGGTGCAGGCAAACCTGTCATCGATGGGCGAGATCGGTCCGACCCGCCCGCCATCCCTTTCGCACCGCGCGATCTCGACCGGCGTCTGGGCTATGGCACGGGCGAGGCACACCTCAACCCGTTTGCCGCTCACCAGAGGCGCCGGGCTGTCGCAGTCGACCACCCCCAAAGACACCCCGGCCGGCGTGACCCAGACCGGCTCCGGGGTACAGGCCGACAGCGCCAGCGCCGCGATCAGCGCGAACGACCTCATCCAGCCCGCCCGGCCGCAAGGGCGGGGTCGGTCAGCGGCACCCGCTCACCGGACCGGATCACGGCCGGATCATAGGCCTTGCGGGCAAAGACCTCGCGCACCAGGGGCGCGAAGTCTGCGACCGACATCATCGGATAGGCGGGATCGAAGCTGGACTGGTCCCAGGCTTCGCAGAACTGGGCGCAGTCGTCATAATAGGCATGGCCCTTGAAACGGTCGCGGGCATGCTGGTTCCCGCCAACGTGGTGGGCGTAGTAGAGCCGCTGGAAATCGCCGTGCTTTTCCACCACCCAGGTCACCTGTTCCCGGACGAAGGGCTTCAGGATCGCGGCGGCGTATTCGTCGTGATTGTAGGGCGCATAGATGTCGCCGATGTCATGCAGCAGGGCCGCGACCACCCAGTCGGTATCCGCCCCTGCCCGCCAGGCGCGGGTCGCCGCCTGCAAGGAATGGCCCAGCCGGGTGACCTGATAGCCCGACAGGCTTTCATCCAGCTCGACCAGTGCCGTCAGCAGCCGATCCGCCGTCCCCGCGGCATAGTCCCGCTCATGCACGTCCAGCATGGCGTAATCGGCGGCATCGCCGTCCTTCATCGCCGTGAACTTGACCTTGTCCATCCTTACCCCCTGCCTTTGCGGCTTAGCTTGTCCAGATCATCCAGAAGATCGCGCCCAACCAGATAAGCGCCCCCAGCACCGTGGCCACGGCTGCCCGGCCCCCGGTCCATCCGCGCCACAGCACCAGCGCGCGGACCGCAAGGCCCAGCGTGAAAACCCCCGCGACCGAAAGGACGAGCAGCGCCGCCACCCCCGCCCCAAGCCCGTCGGTCTGACGTTCGACCCAGCCGAACCACAGCGCAAGTCCGGCCACTGCCCCAAGTGCCGCAAGCCCCGCCAGCCAGCGCCAGTTGGGCATCAGGACGGGGGTGACGTACCCAGCCGCCATGATCGCCAGCACGGTCAGCAGGACGTCCAAGGCCGATCATTTCGTGACCGGCGCCCGCTTTTCCAGCTTCAGCCGCGCCCGGACCTCGGCGGGGGTGATCACCCGCGCACCCAGGTTCTCGACGATGGTCGCCGCACGTTCCACCAGCTGGGCGTTGGTCGCAAGGACGCCCTTTTCCAGCCAGAGGTTGTCCTCCAACCCGACCCGCACGTTGCCGCCCGCAATCGTGGCCGCGGCGACATAGGCCATCTCGTTGCGGCCCAGTCCAAAGGCGCTGAAATGCCAGCCGGCGGGGACGTTGTTCACCATCGCCATGAAGGTGTTCAGGTCGTCCGGGGCACCCCACGGTACGCCCATGCAAAGCTGCACCAGCACGGGTTCCGGGATCACGCCCTCCTTCACCAGCTCTTTCGCCAGCCACAGATGGCCAGTGTCGAAAGCCTCGATCTCGATCCTGACACCCGCCGCCGTCATCCGCTTCGCCATGTCGCGCAGCATGCCGGGCGTGTTGACCATCACGTAGTCGGCCTCGTTGAAGTTCATTGTGCCGCAGTCCAGCGTGCAGATTTCCGGGCGGCATTCGACGATATGCGCCACCCGCTCTTCGGCACCGCACATGTCGGACCTTGCGGCCATCGTCGTCATCGTTTCGGTATCGTCGAAATACATGTCGCCGCCCATCCCGGCGGTCAGGTTCAGCACCACGTCGGTGTCGCTGTCGCGGATGCGGTCGGTGACCTCGCGGTAGTATTCCAGCTTGCGGGACGGCTTGCCCGTCTCGGGGTCGCGCACATGGCAATGCACCACCGCCGCGCCCGCCTTGGCCGCCGCGATGGCGCTTTCGGCGATCTGCTTGGGGCTGCGCGGAACATGGGGGGACCGGTCCTGCGTGCCACCGGAACCGGTCACCGCGCAGGTGATGAAGACTTCCTTGTTCATGTTGAGCGGCATCGGGTTCCCTCCAAAGGCTTTCCCCACACCATAGCCCCCTTGCCAGCCCACGCTTTGCGTTTTACGAAATCTTCATGACGGAAAGTGCCATCTTCCAACCCGCGCGCGATCCCCTGACCATCGCGCTTCTGGTCCTGCCGCAGGCCTCGATACTGGAGGTCGCCTCGGCCCTTGACCCCTTGCGCAACGCCAACCGCCAACTCGGCCACGAAGCTTACCGCTGGCGCGTCGTCTCGCCCGACGGCGCACCCGTGCCCCTGACCTGCGGGATCGAGCTTCCTTCCTCCGGCCCCCTCTCCCACGCCACCGGTGCCGACGCCCTGATCGTCATCGCCGGCTACCGTCTGGCCGAGGTCGCGACGCGCCCGCTGATCCGCGACCTTCGCCGCATCGCGCCCCGCTTCGCGCTCGTCGGTGGCATCGACGCCGCCCCCTGGGTCCTGGCCCGCGCCGGTCTCCTCGACGGCCACCGCGCCACCGTCCACTGGGAGGATCTCGAGGACCTCGCCGCCGCCCATCCGCATGTCGATGTCGTGCCCGACCGCTTCGTCATCGACCGCAACCGGGTGACCATTGCAGGCGCAGCACCGGCCGCCGATTTCATGCTGCACCTGATCCGCGCCCGCCACGGTGCCGCCCTTGCGCGTCAGGTCGCCGCCAGCTTCCTGGCCACGGTCCGCCACGGCCACGAGCCGCAGATCGCGGACGCACAGGACCCGACCCTCGACCCGCGCGTGGCCCAGGCACTTGCTCGGATGGAGGCGCGGATTGACGCCCCGGAACCTGCGGCCACCACTGCCAATGCGGTCGGCGTTTCCCCGCGCCGCCTGGAAACGCTGTTCCGGACCGCGCTGGGAACCACGCCCGCCGCCCATGCCCTGGATCTTCGCTTGCAGGCCGCGCGCCGGATGCTGACCGACACCCGCCACCCCGTCGCCGAGGTCGCGCTCCGCACCGGATTCTCCAGCCCATCCACCCTGTCCCGCGCCTTTCGCGCCCGCTTCGGCCAGCCGCCGGGCAGCCTGCGCCGCTAGGACTCCTCCCGGTCGAATTCGCCGCGGTCCTGCACGACCCTGCGCAGCGGAGTAAGCAGGATCAGCGTCAGCACCGTGACCAGGCTGAGGATCACCGCAATGTCCAGTTGCCCATACCCCACGGCCGCGCCGATGGCCCCGGTGGCCCAGAGGCTTGCCGCCGTCGCCGTACCCCTGGCCTGGTCGCCCTGCTTCAGGATGGCGCCCCCGCCAATGAAGCCGATCCCGGTCATCAGGCCTTCCAGGATACGCGAATGCTCGCCCGAGTTCGGCCCGATCACGTCCAGCGCCACCATGACGAAGCCGCAGGATGCGATGGCAACCAGGGGAAAGGTCCGCAGCCCGGCGCTGCGTTCCTCCCGCTCCCGGTTCCAGCCGATGGGCAGCGCCAGCAGATAGGCCACCCCCAGGGTGATCAGGTTCGACAGGGCCGCATCGAGGTCCCAGCTGTGAAAGATGTCCAAGCAAGCTCTCCCGTCACCCGGCGTCACGCCGGCTCAAGCAAACCCCGGCCCTTCAGCAACGGTTCCACGCCCGGCATCCGGCCCCGGAATTTCAGGTACAGAGCCTCGGCATCTTCAGAGCCGCCCGCCGACAGGATGAACTTCTCCAGCCGCGCCGCCGTGGCCGGATCAAACGCATCACCCGCCTCCTCGAAGGCCGCGAAGGCGTCGGCGTCCATCACTTCGGACCACATATAGCTGTAGTACCCGCTGGAATAGCCGTCGCCGCTGAACACATGCGCGAAATGCGGCGTCGCATGGCGCATCCGGATCGCGCGCGGCATCCCCAGGGCCTCCAGCACCTCCGCCTGCTTCTGCAAGGGATCCGCGGACGGCGCGCCGGTGTGGAACTCCAGGTCCACCATCGCGCTTGCGACGAACTCCACCGTGGCAAAGCCCTGGTCGTAGGTCCCGGCATCCAGAAGCCGCTTCAGCATGTCGGCGGGCATGGGCTCGCCGGTCACATGGTGCCGCGCATGCGCCTCAAGGACCGAGGGCACCTCCAGCCAATGCTCGTAAAGCTGGCTCGGTAGTTCCACGAAATCGCGCGCCACGGAGGTCCCGCTGATGAAGCCATACGTCACGTCGGACAGCATCTGATGCAGCGCATGGCCGAATTCGTGGAACAATGTCCGCGCGTCGTCATAGGACAGAAGGCACGGATCGCCCTTGGCGAAGTTGCACACGTTCACCACGATGGGCCGCTGCTCGCCGCCCAGCTTGCGCTGCGACCGCATCGCCGAACACCAGGCCCCCGACCGCTTCGATCCCCGCGCGAAGTAGTCGCCCAGGAAGACCGCGACGTGGTTGCCGCCGCGGGTCACCTCCCACCCCCGCACGTCGGGGTGATAGAACGGACCCGCAATCTCGCGGAATTCCAGCCCGAAAAGCCGGGTCGAACAGTCGAACATCGCTCCCAGCATGGCGTCCAGCGACAGGTATGGCTTCAGGACCGCCTCATCCAGATCATGCTCGGCGCGGCGACGCTTCTCGCTGTAATAGCGCCAGTCCCAGGGCTCCAGCGGCCCCGGATGCCCGTCCGCTTTCAGCATCGCCTCCAGCACCGCCGCATCCGCCAGCGCCTTGCCCCGCGCCGGCTGCCAGACCCGCATCAAGAGGTCGCGCACCGCAGCCGGAGTCTTCGCCATCTCCGGCTCCAGCTTGAAGGCGGCAAAGTCGGCATAGCCGAGAAGCTGCGCCCGCTCGTGCCGCAAAGCCAGGATTTCCGCCGCAACCGCCCGGTTGTCCGTCTCGCCCCCATTGGCCCCGCGCGCGACCCAGGCCTCATAGGCCTTCTCGCGCAGGGCACGGTTCGGGGAAAACTGCAGGACCGGCACGATCAGCGACCGGTTCAGCGTCACCACCGGCCCGGTGCCCTTTTCCGCTCCCGCCGCCTTGGCCGCGTCCTGGACGAAGCCCGGCAGGGCTGTGAAATCGGCCTCCGCCAATTCCATGAACCATGACCGCTCATCGGCCAGCAGGTTCTGCCCGAACGCCGTCCCCAGCACCGCCAGCCGCGACTTGACCGCTGTCAGCCGCTCTGCCGCCGCCCCCTCCAGCGCCGCGCCGGACCGCACGAACATCTGCCGGTATAGCTCCAGCACCCGCCCCTGTTCGGGCGTCAGACCCAAGGCTTCGCGCCCCTGCCACAAGGCGTCGATCTTCGCCCAAAGCGCCTTGTTGTTGGTGACCTCGCTGGAGAAAGCGCTCATTTTCGGCGCCAGTTCCCGCATCAGTGCCTCGCGCGCCTCGGTACTGTCGGCACCCGCCAGATTGTAGAACACCCCGGCCACCCGGTCGAGGTCGCCCTCGGCCAGCTCCAGCGCCTCGATCACCTCAGTGAAGGTTGTCCCCGGACCCTCCGCAATTGCCGCGATGTTCGCCCGTGCCCGCGCCAAAGCCTCGTCAAAGGCCGGACCGAAGTCCTCGTCCCGGATCGCCGCAAACGGAGGCAGTCCGAACGGAGTTTCCCACTTTTCCAGAAGCACGTTCATCGCAAATCTCCTTTGCCCGCCAAGCTAGGCGCGCGTCCGGACGAGGTCCACCCATGGCCTTTCACATTTGCCCAAATATCCTCCGGGGGTCTGGGGGTGGAAAACCCCCAGCGACCGAGGAGGAGGCGAAGCCCGACGACGAGACAAAGGACTTGCGGCGAATGCCGCTCCGCTCACGAACCGTCCCGCCCGCGCGACCGCATCCGGGCCTCGAACCGCCGCAACACCAGGCTCAGTCCGATGGTCATCACCAGGTACAGGAATGCGGCCACGTTGTAGGTCTCGAAATATCGGAAGTTTCCGGCCGCCGTGACCTTGGCCAGTTGCGCGACGTCCGAGATTCCCAGCACCGCCACCAGCGAGCTGTCTTTCACCATTGCCACAAAATCATTGCCCAAGGGCGGCAGGATCAGCCTAAAAGCCTGTGGAAATCGAACATGCCGGAACCTTTGCCAGCCGTTCAGACCCAGGGACTGCGCCGCCTCGATCTGGCCCTTGTCCACAGCCTGCAGCCCGGCCCGGAAGATCTCGGCCAGAAAAGCGGAATAGGCCAGCATCAGGGCCAGCACCGCTCGCCACAGCAACGGCACATCGCGGGTCCGCATGATCTCGTCGCCCGCCAGCGCATTCACCCCCGCGACCACGCCCGGCACCAGCACGAAGGCCACGTACAGCAGAAGGACGATGATCGGCACGCCCCGCATCACCTCGATGTAGAACCGCGCCACCTGCCGCAGGACCAGATACCGCGACAGCCCCATCATCGCGAGCCCCAGCCCGATGGCGCAGGCGCCCAGGTAGGCCACCACCGCGACGGTCAGCGTGATGACCAGCCCCTTCGACAACACCCGCAGCGCCGAGGCATAGACCTCATCCGCCAGCATCTCGTACAAAAGCCAAAGGCCGCTGACCACGAGGATCACCAGCCACCAGGGAAAGTCCTTGTCCGGATCGGCGTTCGGGGCCATCAGGTTGCCCCCGGCCTCGGGACCGGGGGCCGCCCTTCACTCACCCATCTTGTACTCGACGAACCACTTCTGGTTCAGCCCGTCCAGCGTGCCGTCCGCCTTCATCGACGCAATCGCCGCGTTCACGGGCGCGACCAGGTCCGACCCCTTGGGGAAGATGAACCCGAAATCCTCGGACGCCAGCGGCTCGCCGATGATCTTCAGCCCTCCATTCGACGCCTGCACATAGCCGTTCGCCGCCGTCGAATCCGACAGCGTCAGGTCCACATCGCCCGACTTCAGCGCCTCAAGCCCGGCCCCGAAGGTCTCGAACTTGATGACCCGAGGGTTCTCCTCGTTGCCGTCCAGGATATTGTAGATCGCCGCATAGAAGGGGGATGTGCCGGGCTGGGCCGAGACCAGCAGCTCCGGGATCGCCGCAAAGGACGCCGCATCGGTAAAGCGTTCCTCGTCGCCGCGCACGATCATAAGCATTTCCGACCGCATGTAGGGCTCCGAGAAGTCCACTTTCTCCTTGCGCTCGTCCTTGATGGTGATCCCGGTCATGCCAAGATCGTACTGGCCTTCCGACACCGCCGGGATCATCGCATCCCAGCTGGTGTTCTCATATTTCACGGTGATGTTCAGCCGCTTGGCGATCTCGGCCATCGCGTCATATTCCCAGCCCACGGCGGCGCCATCCTTGTCAAGGAACTGCAGCGGCGGATAGGCGTTCTCGGTCACGACGACGACCTCGCGGCCGCCAAGGTCCGGCAGGTCCTGCGCCAGGGCAGGCAGGGTCAGGGAAGCAAGGCCAAGCAGGGCAGCAGCGGTCAGTTTCATCGGTCAGTCTCCGGGGCTGATTGATCAAATCCCGACTATGCCACGGTCCCCTGCCGATGCAAGGCGCGACGCGGCCCTGTGCATCCGCGCACGCCAGCCCGCCCCGCGCGCGGAATTGCGCGGCCCGCCCCGATCCCCCATCTTCCTTCCAACCGGCGATGGAGACTGCAATGACCCGCATGCCCACCTATTTCATCAGCCACGGCGGCGGCCCCTGGCCCTGGATGCCCGACTGGCGCGCCATGTTCAAAAACCTGGAGGCCAGCTTCGTCCAGATGGTCAAGGACCTGCCCGAACGCCCCAAGGCGATCCTGATGATCTCGGGTCACTGGGAGGACGCAAGATTCGCCGTCATGTCCTCGGCCCACCCGCCGATGGTCTACGACTACTCCGGCTTTCCCCCCGAGACCTTCCAGATCCAGTACAAGGCCCCCGGCGCGCCCGACCTTGCGCAAAGGGCGCATGACCTGATCGCCGCCGCGGGCCTGCCGGTCCGGCTGGACCCCGAACAGGGCTATGATCATGGCACTTTCGTGCCCGCCTTCGTCATGTACCCCGACGCCAGCGTGCCGCTCTTCCAGGTTTCGCTCCGCAAGGGCTACTCCCCCGCCGAACACTTCGCCCTTGGCCGAGCCCTCGCACCCCTGCGCGACGAGGGTGTCCTCATCGTCGGCTCCGGCCTCTCCTACCACAACCTGCGCCTCTTCGGACCGGGGGCGAAGGTCCCCTCCGACGCCTTCGACGCCTGGCTGGCCCAGACGATGGCCGCCGCACCGGAAGACCGCACCAACCGCCTGATCCACTGGGAGGACGCCCCCTACGCGCGCACCTGCCACAAGGAGGAAGACCACTTCGTCCCCCTCTTCGCTGCCCTTGGCGCGGCCGAAGGCGAGACGGCAGAGATGGTCTATCACGACACCGGCCTGTTCGGCGGCGTCACCGCGTCAAGCTACCGGATCGGCTAGCGACGGTGGGCGCATTGCCCACCCTACCCTTGCGCCCACCCGCCGGCGCGGCGTCCTGCACCGCACCCGCGTAGGGTGGGCGCATCGCCCACCCTCCCCCTTCCCAAGCCCGGCGATCCGGTCCACCCTGCGCCCTGACGAAGGAGCGTTCATGGACCCCGCCACCCTCACCGCTTCAGCCCTCGCCCGCCTGATCCGCAACCGCGAGCTTTCCGCAGTCGAGGCTGCACAGGCCACCCTCGCCCGCATCGACCGGCTGAACCCCGGCCTCAACGCCATCGTGCAACGCATGGATGACCAAGCGCTGGCCGCCGCCCAGTCCATCGACGCAGCCCTTGCGCGCGGTGAGGACCCCGGCCCCCTCGCCGGCGTCCCCGTCACCGTGAAGGTCAACATCGACCAGCAGGGCCAGGCCACCACGAACGGCCTGCGCATCCAGTCCGACCTTGTCGCCACCGAGGACAGCCCGCCCGTCGCCAACCTCCGCCGCGCCGGGGCGGTGATCGTCGGCCGCACCAACACGCCCGCCTTCAGCTTGCGCTGGTTCACCCGCAACGCGCTCCACGGTGCCACGAAGAACCCCGCCTTCCCCGCCCTCACCCCCGGCGGATCGTCCGGAGGCGCCGCCTCCGCCACCGCCGCCGGTCTCGGGGCCATCGCCCACGGCACCGACATCGCAGGATCGATCCGCTACCCGGCCTATGCCTGCGGCATCCACGGCCTGCGCCCCGGCCTCGGCCGCGTCCCCGCCTTCAACGCCACCGCCGGTGACAGGTTGATCGGCGGGCAACTCATGGCCACCTCCGGCCCCCTCGCCCGCTCGGCCGCCGACCTGCGCCTAGGGCTACAGGCCCTCTCCCAGCCCGACCCGCGCGACCCCTGGCACACCGCCTACTCCCCCGCGCCCTACCCCAAACGCGCCGCCCTTGCCCTTACCCCCGACGGGTTGCAAACCGACCCCGCGATCCAGGCCGCCCTCACCGAAGCCGCCAAGACCCTAGAAGCCCAGGGCTGGGACATCGGCACCCCGACCCTGCCGCCCTTTCGCGAGGCGATGGAGCTGCAACTCACCCTCTGGCTCTCCGAATTCGGCCTGGGTGGCGCCGACGCCATCGCCCGCGAGGCCGACCCCGACGCGAGCTTCGTCCACGGCGAACTCACCAGACTCGCCCCCGCGCCCACCCTCGAAAGCTTCATGCGCGCGCTTCAATCCCGCGCCCGCCTCGCCCGCCTCTGGCGCGCCTTCTTCACCGACTGGCCGGTCCTCCTGACCCCCGTCTCGGGCGCACTCCCCTTCCCCGATCACTACGACACCAGCAGCCCCAACGCCTTCGCCAAGGTGATCGTGGCGCAAATGCCCCAGATCGCCCCGCCCTTCATGGGCCTACCCGGCCTCGCCCTCACCACCAGCCGCACCGCTACGCACCCCATCGGCATCCAGGCCCTCGCCGACCGCGGGAACGAGCACATCCTCCTCGACCTGGCCGACCTCCTCGCCCCCGAAATCCCTGCGATATCGTAGGGTGCGCTACAGCGCACCATTCCAACGCATCCAATTACGGTCGCCGGATGAAATCCCCGTGGCGTAAAGTCGCCCTCAAAGACCAGTCATTCGGATCAATCTTTGGCAGCAGCGCGGCTTCCGGGTAAGTCTCAAGCCACGGCAAAAGCGCATCCAACGCCCCCTCCGTCACCGCCTCCTCCGTGATCTCCAGCCTCACCGCCTGCAACCGCACCCCCTCGCCAAACACCGCCGCAAGGTCCTCCGGTTCCACCTCCCGCACCGTCTCCGGCTTGGTAATGTCCTCGAACGTCACCAGCATCGGCCACCGGTCCCTGGGGATATCCTTCGCCGGATCGCCTCTGCTTGCCTCGATCAAGCGCATCCGTGAAGTGAAGTTCCGCTCCACTGCGATCGGCGCAAAGGTGTCGCTCGCCCAACCGGCGCCATTGCTGACCAGCGCAAACAGATAGCGGCCCGCCGCGACCTCGACGAAAGCTGCCTCGCCGAAAAACGCGACGCCAATGCTGGGGGAGTCCATGAACAAACCAGGCCTCATCGTCACCCGCATCGAACTGACCGAGGACCCGGTGACTTCGCCCGAAGGCGTTTCCACGACCAGCGTCAGCTTCTGATGCCAGTCGAATGCCGGATAGGCGATCCGCCAAAGAAACCAGACGCCAAGCACAAGACCTGCAGCCCACAGGATCGGCTTTGGGATACGCATCACACTTCAGACCTCACAGTTCACCGTACCCTAAAACCCCGCCTTTCACCTGGCCCCAAATATCCCCGCCGGAGGCTCTCCGGAGCCGGTTGGCCGCAGGCCAGAGGCGAGACAAAAGGCGCGCGTCAGCGCTCAATTTCAATCCCGCCCCAACCCCGCGACCACGCCTAAGGCCCTCCAAACCACTCACCCTAATCCCTAACGCAACGTAAACGCCCACACTCAACCCCTTGATTCCAAAAGACCGAAAAACCTGTCCACGCGTGGGCACCCCTCAATGCGCCCCCCCGCAGACCTCACAATCCGCCCGCTTCTTCACCCCGATCACCCGGGTCTCCATATAGAGGGCATCGTGGATCATCAGCCGCCCCGCCAGCCCCTCACCGGCCCCCGTGACCCACTTCACCGCCTCCATCGCCATCATCGCCCCGATGACCCCCGGCAAGGGCGCCGCCACCCCCGCCTCGGCACAGGTCGGCACCAGACCAGGAGCAGGCTTCACCGGGAAGACGCAGGCATAGCACGGCCCTCCTTTCGCCGGGTCGAAGAGGCTGACCTGCCCCTCCCACTGCGTGATCGCCCCGCTGATCAGAGGAACCCCCGCCGCCACACAGGCCCGGTTGACCAGGTAGCGCGTGTCGAAATCGTCGGTCCCGTCCAGCACCAGATCGAACGCGCGAACCAGGTCCACCGCGATCTCCTCGGTCAGCCGCCGATGATAGGGCCGCACCTCGATGAACGGGTTCAAGGCCCGCATCGCGACCTCGGCGGAAAAAACCTTCGGCATCCCGATCCGCCCGTCGGTGTGGATCACCTGCCGCTGCAGGTTCGACCCCTCCACCACGTCGTCATCGATCACCCCGATCACCCCCACCCCCGCCGCCGCGAGATAGAGCAGGACCGGAGACCCCAGCCCCCCCGCCCCCACGACCAGCACGCGCGCCGCCTTCAACCGTTTCTGCCCTGGCCCCCCGATCTCGCGCAGGATGATGTGGCGGGCATAGCGGTCCAGCTCGACCTCGCGGAAGGTCCCCACCACAGGCGCGGCCACCGGCTCCTCGACCTTCCGCCGCCGCACGGCCCGCAGCACCTCGCGGTAGCCCAGCACGACCGCCGCCAGCAGGCCGAACACCGTCCAGCCCCTGAAATCACCACCGACGACCCGCGCCACGGGGTTCTCCACCGGTATCGGCAGATGGGCGACCATCAGGATCACCCACCAGCCCGCCGCCAGCCACCACCACCGCGTCCCCCAGTTCCGCCAGCGCCCGACCGCCCAGAGCCCGACGAAACCCAGCAGCCCGATCACGAGCGCAACCCGGTCGACCCGAACCCGCCCGCGCCCCGCTCTGTCTCGTCCAGCGCGTCCACCACCGCGAACCCAACCTGCACCACCGGCGCGACGACCACCTGAGCCACCCGGTCCCCGTGCCGCACCGTATATGGCTCGGTCCCCAGGTTGATCAGGGACACCCCGAGCGGCCCCCGGTAATCACTGTCGATGGTGCCCGGCGTATTGGGAAGCGTGATCCCATGCTTCGACGCCAGCCCGGACCGGGGGCGGACCTGCATCTCATAGCCCTCCGGGATCGCGACGCGCACGCCCGTGGGGCAGATCGCCCGCCCCATCGGTGCCAGCGTCAACCCCGCCTCGCGCCCAGCCTCGGGGAAGTTCGCGCAGAGGTCCGCCCCTGCCGCGCCCGCCGTCTGATAGGCGGGCAAGGGCAGGCTCCGGTCGGCCCAATCCTCCCACAGCACCTGCACCACCGGTCCCATCGCCCCGCCTTTCATCTTTGTCCAAATATCCCAGCCGGAGGCTCCGCACGAAGCCCCTAGCGCAGCGCCTCGGCAATCCGCGCCGCCAGCTTCCGCGCGACCTCGTCCTTGCCCATCCGGGGCCAGGTCTCGGCCCCTGTGTCCGAGATCAGCGTGACCGCGTTCTCCGACCCTCCCATGATGCCCGTTGCGGGCGAGACGTCGTTGGCGACGATCCAGTCGCAGCCCTTGCGGGCCCGCTTGGCGGTGGCGTGGGCCACCACATCCACCGTCTCGGCCGCAAAACCCACGACCAGCCGCGGCCGCCTTGCGCCCTTCGAGACCGCCGCCAGAATGTCCGGGTTCTCGGCGAACTCCAGCGCGGGGGCCTTGCCCGAGCCGTCCTTCTTCAGCTTCTGACCCGAGGCATTTGCCACCCGCCAATCCGCCACCGCCGCTGCCATCACCGCCGCATCGGCGGGCAGCGCCGCTTCGACGGCGACCGCCATTTCCCGCGCGGTTTCCACCCGGACGATCTCGACCCCGGCAGGAGGCGGCACCACTGCCGGCCCCGTGACGAAAGTCACCTGCGCGCCAAGGTCCCGAAGCGCCGCCGCCAGCGCCGCGCCCTGCGCGCCCGACGAGCGGTTGGCGATATATCGCACCGGGTCGATGGGTTCATGTGTCGGGCCCGAGGTGACGATCACATGCTTTCCCGCCAAAGGTCCCCCGCCAAGCGCCTGCGAAATCGCCTGAACGATGACCGCCGGTTCCGCCATCCGCCCCGGCCCATACTCGCCGCAGGCCATCTCGCCTTCGTCGGGGCCAACCATCAGCACCCCATCCGACCGCAGGACGCCAAGGTTCCGCTGCGTCGCCGGATGCTGCCACATCCGCACATTCATCGCCGGGGCCACCAGCACCCGCTTGTCCGTCGCCAGAAGCAGGGTCGAGGCCAGATCGTCCGCCCGCCCCGATGCCATCTTCGCCATCAGGTCCGCCGTCGCGGGGGCCACCACCAGGAGGTCAGCCGAACGGCTAAGCTCGATATGCCCCATCTCGGCCTCGGAGGTCAGGTCGAACAGCGCTTCGTGCACCTTCGACTTCGCCAGCGCCCCCACCGACAGCGGCGTCACGAACTCGGACCCTGCGCGGGTCAGCACCGGCGTGACCGAGCCGCCCGCCTTCTGGATCAGCCGGATCAGCTCCAGCGCCTTGTAGGCCGCGATCCCGCCGCCGATGATCAGAAGTATCCGCTTGCCAGCCAACATCGGCAGGTTCCCCTTCAAGGCCTGCCTCAAGGTGTAGGGGTGGACCCCGGCAAACTCAAGGTGCAGCCATCCGGTCGATCTCCTCGGCCACCAGCGCCTGCAGCCGCCACAGGCCCGCGTCGCGGATGCCACGTGCGTCCAGTTGCGTGACCGTGTTCAGAAGATACTCCGCCCCGGTCCCCCAATGGCCGCAGGCGCGGGCCAGCGTCCGGGCCACCTCCTCGGGGGGCAGGCGACGGGCGTAGTAGGGCGAGGCGCGGTTCATCACGAAGCCCAGCGCCTGCAACGGACCATCCGGCGTCTGCACTGTCAGCCAGCGCGGCATCGAGTTTATCGGCTTCACGGTGAACTCGCGCCGGAACAGCCGGTCCAGCTGCGTCGCGGGGTCCTCGGGCGGCAGTTCGTAGATCACGCCCCGGCATTGCCCGCCCCGGTCCAGCGCCATCATCAAGCCGGGCCGGTCGGGAGTGCCCCGAAAGCGGTGTGTGCGCAGACAGAAGGCCCGGTGCCAGCCCCGCGCCACGGCGGGCCGCTCGGCGCGATGCTCCAGCTCGGGTTTCCAGATCAACGAGCCATAGGCAAAAAGCTGGATCGGTCGGCCCAAGGCGGGATGGTCGCGCAAGATCCGCGCGACCCAATCGGCATAATCGGCATCGGTCTGCTGCTCCACACCCGGGGCGGGACCGGCATCCACGATAGCGCGATGGACGCGGGCGATATGGTCTGGAGTAAGCTTGGGCGGTCTGGTGACTTGCATCGTAGTCCCCGTTCTTGATCCGATGGTCCCACCAGTCGGGAGCTTCGGTCAAGCCGGGACGGTTGAAAACTGCATCGACCTAAACCAGAAAGTGCCGCACCTCGTGGGACTGGCCTTCCAGGCTTTTGCGCATCTTGGCGAAGGCCGCAGCTTCCAGCTGGCGCACACGTTCCTTCGACAGACCCAGCTCTTCGCCCAGGCTCTCCAGCGTCCGGCCCTCGTCCTTCAGCTTCCGTTCCGCGACGATGTAGCGCTCGCGGGGGTTCAGGCCCTGCATGGCCTTGACCAGCCAGTCCCGCAACCGCGCGCCGTCATGGGCGCCCTCGACCGCTTCGGCGGCCTGCACGCCATCATCCTCAAGCGCGTCGATCCATTCCCGGCCATCCTCGTCCGAGGACTGGGTCGCGTTCAGCGAATAGTCGCTGCCCGAAAGCCGACCCTCCATCATCTCGACGTCGTGGACCGGCACGCCGACTTCAGCCGCTACCATCTGGCGCAGCTGGTGCTGATCCAGCACCTCGCCGCGCTGGGATGCCTCGCGCTCCAGCTTGGCCTGCACCCGGCGCAGATTGAAGAACAGCGCCTTCTGGCTGGAGGTCGAACCCGTCCGCACCATCGACCAGTTGCGCATCACGTAATCCTGGATCGACGCCTTGATCCACCAGACCGCATAGGTCGAAAACCGCACGCCGCGTTCGGGGTCGAATTTGTCGGCCGCCTTCATCAGGCCCAGCGAAGCTTCCTGGATCAGATCGTTCATCGGAGCGCCATAGCGGCGGAATTTCGACGCCATGCTGATCGCCAACCGCATGTAGGCGGTGATCAGCCGGTGCAGCGCCCGCTCATCCCGATGGTCGCGCCAGGCGCGGGCCAGACGCAGCTCGGTCTCCGCGTCCAGAAGTTCGGCCTTCATCGCTTGGCGCGACACGCCGTGATCGCTATATCCGTCTAGTGCCATGACCACCTCCAGATTGTCGTGCCGCGGCGGTTCCGCCTGTTCTTGAAACTTCTACGAGGCAATTCCGTGACCGGATCACTTCCGCCCCTTACTCTTGTCATCGGCGGCGCCCGGTCGGGGAAATCCTCCTTTGCCGAGCGCCTGATTACTGCCACCAGCCGCCCCCGCCGCTACATCGCCACCGCCGAGGCCTGGGACGACGAGATGCGCGAGCGCATTGCCCAGCACCGTCAGGACCGGGGCGCCGCCTGGACCACGGTCGAAGCGCCCCTCGATCTTCCCGCCGCCCTGGCCGAGGCCAGGCCCGACGAAGCCGTCCTTGTCGATTGCGCCACGCTTTGGCTGACGAACCACTTGCTTGCCGACCACGACCTTGCGACCGAGGCCGATGGGCTGATCCTCGCGCTTGCCAGTTGCAAGGCACCCGTCGTCGTGGTTACCAACGAGACAGGCTGGGGCATTGTTCCCGAGAATGCGCTGGCCCGGCGCTTCCGCGATGAACAAGGCCGCCTGAACCGGCGGGTTGCAACCGCCGCAGACCTCGTGGTCACCGTGATCGCGGGCCTGCCCTTGGTGCTGAAGGGCACGCTCCCCTGACACAAGGTGGGCAGGATTGCCCACCCTACGCCCGCAACTTTCCTGACTCCGAGATCTTCATGACCCGCTTCTGGCTTGTCCGCCACGGCCCCACCCATGCGAAAGCGATGATCGGCTGGACCGATCTGCCCGCAGACCTGTCGGACCATGCCGCACTGGCCCGGCTTTCCGACCACCTTCCAGCCGATGCCCCGGTGATCTCCTCGGATCTCTCCCGCGCCATCGCCACTGCGGATGCCCTTGGCCCGCGTCCCCGCCTGCCCCATGATCCGGGATTGCGCGAGATCCACTTCGGCCAGTGGGAAAGCCGCGGCTTTGCCGAGGTCGAGGCGGAAACACCCGACCTGATCCGCGCCTTCTGGGAAACGCCCGGCGACGTCCGCCCGCCCGAGGGGGAAAGCTGGAACGACCTGACCGCGCGCAGCTGGGCCGCGCTGGACCGCCTGGACGGTCACAGCGCCGACCTGATCGTCGTGGCCCATTTCGGCCCGATCCTCGCTGCCGTGCAACGCGCCGGCCGCATGACCGCCCCCGAGGTCTTTGCGCACAAGATCGACAATCTTTCGGTCACCTGCCTGACCATCGCCCCGCCGACAGTCCATTCGGTCAATCACCGTCCGTGATGCCCCCCCGCACAAATCAGCGTTTCCCTTTCCCGTCGGCCTGCGCTTCATTGGGGAAAAAGGACACCCTCCATGACCTATGATCTCGTGATCGGCGACCGGGCCTATTCCAGCTGGTCCTTGCGCGGCTGGCTGCTTTTCGATGCGTTCGACATCCCCGTGCGCACCCTCTCGGCCCGGCTCTATACCGATGAACTTGCCACCGTCCTGCGCGACTTCTTTCCGGCGAAGACCGCTCCGACGATGCGCACGCCTGATGGGTCCGTCATCCCCGAGACCATTGCCATCGCCGAGGAACTGGCCACCCGCCACCCGGAGGCCGGGATCTGGCCCGCCGACCCCCATGCCCGCGCCACCGCCCGGGTCCTGGCCGCCGAGATGCACGCGGGCTTCACCGCGCTGCGGTCCTACTGCCCGATGAACCTGCGCGTCAGCTACACCGATTGCCAGCCGCCGCCCGAAGTGCTGGCCGACCTCCGCCGCCTGGAAACCCTGTGGTCCTGGGCGCGCGAGACGACGAAATCCACCACGCCCTGGCTCTGCGGTGCCTATTCCGCCGCGGATGCCTTCTTCGCCCCCGTCGCCACCCGGATCGCCACCTACAACCTGCCCGTCGATGCCAGCGCGACGGTCTATGTAAACGCCCACCTCGCGCATCCCAGCTTTCGCCGCTGGCGCGCGATGGGCCTGGTCGATGGCGCGGATCAGGAGTTCTACCGCCGCGACTATCCGCGCCGCGACTGGCCGGGCCCGGTCCCTCTGCCGGCCAGGGCTGCCGACTGTTCCGATACGGTGAACGCGACTTGCCCCTATTCCGGCAAGCCGGTCACCCATGCGCTGGAGCTCTATGGTCGCCGCTACGGTTTCTGCAACGCCTTCTGCCGCGACAAGACCATCGCCGATGCCGAAGCCTGGCCGAAGTTCATGGCCCTTTACCACTCGTAAACCATTTCACCCTACCCGTTAACCAAGGTGAATCGGGTGGGGCGGAATGCAGGAAAGTCGCGGGATACAAAACTTAGCCGGGACGAGGGCCCAGGCCTTTCACTTTTGCCCAAGTATCCCCGCCGGAGGCGCGACAGGGTTAGCGCCATCGGGTCGCGCAAACCCTGTCGCGGCCGAGCCTCTGTGCGCCCTTCGCGCGCAGAGGCGAGATAAAAGCCTTGCGCGGCACGCGCTCCTTGCAAGAACCGCCCCCACCCACCGGCGCGCCGCATGACTGCCCGCGCCTATACCGTCGCCTTCGAAGGGGTCGACGCCCGGCTGGTCGAGGTGCAATGCGCTGTCTCCCCGGGCTCGCCTTCCTTCACCCTCGTGGGCCTGCCCGACAAGGCGGTGACCGAGGCGAAGGAACGTGTCCGTGCCGCCCTGCAGGCCCTGTCGATCGCGCTGCCGGCCAAGCGGATTACCGTCAATCTTTCGCCCGCCGACCTGCCCAAGGAGGGTTCGCACTTCGATCTCCCCATCGCCGTCGCGCTTCTTGCGGCGCTGGAAATCATCCCGCGCGAGGACGTCGAGGGCACCGTCGCCTTGGGGGAACTTTCGCTCGACGGCCGCCTTGTCCCGGTCGCCGGGGCGCTGCCGGCAGCGATGGCCGCCGCAGTGGAGGACCGCGCCCTTCTTTGTCCCAAGGCCTGCGGGGCCGAAGCCGCCTGGGTCGGTGCGACGCAGGTTCTTGCCGCCGCTTCGCTCGAAGAGGTGCTCCACCATTACACTGGTCGTACCCCCCTCGTGCCTGCCGAAGCCGGCGAGGTCACGCGCACCGCAAGCCCCCGCGACTTCCGCGAAGTGAAGGGCCAGGAGCGCGCCAAGCGGGCGCTCGAAATCGCCGCCGCCGGGCGGCATCATCTCTTCATGGTCGGGACCCCCGGCTCCGGGAAATCCATGCTGGCGGCCCGTCTGCCCGGCATCCTGCCTCCGCTCTCCGCGCCCGAGGCGCTGGAAACCTCGATGATCCATTCGCTTGCGGGCCTCTTGACCGAAGGCGGCATCTCGCGTGACCGCCCGTTCCGCGAGCCGCACCATACCGCATCGATGGCCGCGATCGTCGGCGGCGGGCGCGGCGCGAAACCGGGCGAGATTTCCCTCGCCCACAACGGCGTCCTCTTTCTGGACGAGTTTCCCGAATTTCCCCGCACCGTCCTAGACACGCTCCGCCAGCCGATCGAGACCGGGACCGTCATGGTCGCCCGCGCCAACGCCCATATCCGCTACCCCTGCCGGTTCCTCCTGATCGCCGCCGCGAACCCCTGCAAATGCGGCTACCTGTCAGACCCGAACCGCGCCTGCGGCCGCGCGCCGATCTGTGGCGAGGATTATCTGGGCCGCATTTCCGGCCCTCTGATCGACCGCTTCGACCTGCGGGTCGAGGTGCCCCCCGTCGCTTTTGCCGACCTGGACTTGCCGGCATCGGGCGAAAGCTCTGCCACCATCGCCGCACGCGTCGCCGCCGCCCGCGACCGCCAGACCGCCCGCTTCACCGAGGCGCCCGGGCTTCGCGTCAACGCGGATCTGGAAGGCTCAGCTCTTGAAGAGCACGCCGCCCCCGACGCGGAGGGCAAGGCGCTCATCTCCCGCGTGGCCGAGCGGATGGGGCTGTCCGCCCGCGGCTATCACCGCGTCCTGCGCGTAGCCCGCACCATCGCCGATCTTGATGAAAGCGCTGCGGTCCGCAAACCGCACATCGCCGAAGCAATCAGCTTCCGGCTTTCTTCGGCGGTCGGTGGGCTCTGACCACAGCGAGGAGTGACGCAGTCATCGACGAGCGGCCCGCGAAGAGCACCTTCAGGCGATCAGCATCTCGATCCCGCGCGCGCGGAAAGCATTCGCATCCGCCTCGGAAATCCCGCTGTCGGTGACGAAGGAGTGGATCATTTCCAGCGATCCCAGACGGGTGAAGCTGGACTTGTTGATCTTGGTGCTGTCGGCAACCAGGTAGACGCGCGACGCCGCCTTGATCATCGCCTCCTTCAGCTGAAGGTCGGCGAAGGACGGATAGGTCAGCCCGGCATCCAGCGCGACCCCTGCCGTGGCCAGGAACAGCTTTCCCGCAAAGATGTTGCGGAAGTATTCCACCGATTTGTCGCCGGACAGCGACAAGGTCGGAGCCTTGAACTGGCCCCCCGGCATATGGACCGCATTCCCCGGAACCGCGCCCAGGATGATCGCGATGTTCAGTGCGTTGGTGATCACCGTAAGGTTCTTGCGCGACACCAGCCGCAGCGCGATTTCCGTCGTCGTCGTGCCCGCATCCAGAATGATCGTCTCGCCGTCCTTTACCAGGTCCGCCGCCATCGCCCCGATCCGGCGCTTCTCTTCCATGTTGTCCTGGTGGTGCAGCGTCATCGTGCCGACCTGCGCCGGCACCGTGTTCAGGAAGGCCCCGCCATGTTCGCGGGTGATTTGGCCTTCGGTTTCCAACCGTTCAAGGTCCTGCCGGATCGTGGCCTCGGACACCTGGAATGCCACCGCAAGGTCACGCACGCGGGCGCTGCCTTCCTCTTGAATCCAATCCAGAATCCGCCGTCTGCGCGGCTCGGACAGAAGGCCTGTCACCGGGTCCTGTCGGGCAGCCTCGATTTTCTGTTTCAGCAAATGAGGTCCCCGAAGTGAAGGTGAACGAACCCTACCGTAATCGAACGGAACCGAAAAACCAACGGCCTCAACGGCCCACCGCAGCCTCCTGCGCCAGCGCCACCCGCGCCTGCAACCGGCTTTGCGCCTGGTCGATCACCACCGCCAGCACGATGACGACGCCCTTGATCACCGTCTGCCAGAAACTGGACACGCCCATCATGATCAGCCCGTCGGACAGGATGCCGATGACGAAGGCACCGATGATCGTCCCGAAGATGCGCCCCCGCCCGCCCGACATCGAGGTTCCGCCCAAGACCGCCGCCGCGATGGCGTTCAGCTCGAACGTCTCCCCCGTCGCGGGATGCGCGGCCTGCAATTGGCTGGCGATGATGATCCCCACCAGCCCCGCGCAGAAGCCCGAGAACATGTAGACGAACAGCTTCACCCGGTCGACCTTGACCCCGGAAAGCGCCGCCCCCCGCTCGTTCCCGCCGACCGCATAGATGTGCCGCCCCAAAGGTGTCCGGCGCGAGACGTAATGCGCCCCCAGCGCCACCGCGACCAGAAGCCAGATCATCACCGGCAGGCCCAGCAGGTTTCCCGTCCCGATCACGGGAAAGCTCGCGGTCCCCATCTCGGCGGTCCCCGACAGGTTCGGAAAGGTCCGCCCTTCGGACGACAGCAGCGCCGCCCCCCGCGCGATGTAAAGCGTGCCCAAGGTGGCGATGAAGGGGGCCACGTTCAGCCGGGTGATCAGCAACCCGTTGACCAGCCCCACGCCGACACCGACCAGAAGCGTGATCCCGACGATCTCCCAGGTGTTGAACCAGACCGAATAGCCGATCCCAAGGTCGACCCCGTTCAGCACCAGCCACCCGGCCACCATCGCGCAGAGCCCGACGATGGAGCCGACCGACAGGTCGATCCCCCCGGTGATGATGACGAATGTCATCCCGATCGCCAGGAATGCATTCAGCGCCACGTGCTTCGACACGATCACCGCGTTCGCCGCACTCAGGAAGTTGGGCGCCATGACGCTGAAATAGGCCAGCACGAGCAGGAGAGCGACAAAGGTCCGCAAGCGCAGGACCAGAAGCAGCCAGTTCTGCTGGGGTGAGGCGATGGAAGCGGTCATGCGGCTTGGTCCTTCTTGAAACTCGGCGTCGCGGCGGCGATCACAGTGGCGGCTTCGGTGCCGGCCGGGAATTCCCCGGAAATCCGCCCGTTCGCCATGACAAGGATGCGGTCCGACAGCGCCAGCACCTCGTCCAGGTCAGAGGTCACGAAAAGAATGCCGAGGCCCTGCGCCGCAAGGTCGCGCATCGTGCGGAACACCTCGGCCTTGGCGCCGATGTCGATCCCTCGGCTGGGCTCATCCATCAAGAGGATCTTCGGCGAGGTCATCAGCGCCTTGCCGATGACCACCTTCTGCTGGTTGCCGCCCGACAGGCTGGAAACCGGGTTCTCGGGGCTGGCGACCTTGATCGTCAGCCGCTTCACGAACTCCATCGCCTTGGCCGCCTCGGCCTTCAGGTCCAGGTGCATCAGCCGTGTGAACAGCCCCAGCGAGGACAGCGTCAGATTTTCGCGGATCGCCATGATCTGCACCAGCCCGTCACGCTTGCGGTCTTCCGGGATCAGCGCGATCCCCCGCGCAATCCGGCCCGCCACGTCGCGTTCGACCAGCGGAGCGCCTTCGACAAACATCCTGCCGCGCGAGGCCGGGTGCTGCGCCATCACGCATTCCAGAAACTCGGTCCGGCCCGCGCCCATCAGCCCGTAAAGCCCGACGATCTCGCCCTTGCGGACCGAGAGGTTGACATGGTCCACCGCAAAGCCCCCGCCCGCGCGGGGCAGCGTCACGTCCTCGGCCCGGAACACCTCGTCCCCGAAGGCCGCAGCCGTGGTGCGCGGGAATTCCTTGGTCTTCTCCCCGATCATCGCCCGAACGATCCAGGGGATATCCACCCCCGCCATCGCCCGCGACCCGGTGATCTCGCCATCCCGCAGGACGGTGATATAGTCGCCGACGCGGATCAGCTCATCCAGCCGGTGACTGATGTAGACGATCCCCACGCCCTGAGCCTTCAGTTCGGCGATCACCCGGAACAGCACCTCGACCTCTGCCGCCGAAAGCGCACTGGTCGGTTCGTCCAGGATCAATATCCGCGCGTCCTGAGACAGCGCCTTGGCAATCTCCACGATCTGCTGCTGCCCGACCCGCAGATGGTCCAGCGGAGTGTCCGGCGTGATGTCCTGCTCCAGCCGTCGCATGAGGGCTGCCGTCGCGTTTGCCTGAGCGGCCTGGTCGATGTCCACGCCCGCACGGACCGGCTCGTGGCCGATGAAGATGTTCTCGGCCACTGTCAGGTTTGGAAACAGGTTCAGCTCCTGAAAGACGATCCCGATCCCCGCCTTCACCGCGTCGCCCTTCGACCGGAAGTGGACCTCGCGGCCCTCCATCTCGATCCGGCCCTCGGTCAGCGTCTCGACCCCGGCGATCACCTTCATCAGGGTGGACTTCCCCGCCCCGTTCTCACCCACGAGGACATTCACCGCCCCCATCCGCAGGTCGAAATCCACGCCCTTCAAGGCGCGGGTGCCGGGGTAGACCTTCACGCCGCCCCGGATGGTCAGGCCGATCGGATGGTCGGTCATGGTGCGACCGCAAAGGTCACGACCGTCACCAGCCAGGCGTCCCCGACCGCCTTCAGGTCCACTGTTCCGGCGAAGCTGACGGACTTGCCGACCAGTTCACCCTCCGGCACCACCAGAGCGGTCGAAGCCCGGTCATTCAGCGCCCGGGCCAGCTTGGCGAATTCGATCTGGTCGCGGAAATCTCCGAAGCGGTAGAATGGTGCCACATCCCTCAGCGATGATCCCTTGATCACCGGACCCAGTTGCAGCATCACGTCCGCGGCACCATCGCCGTCCGTATCCACCATCGCCTTGCGCGCGCGGGAGGTGAGGTTGGCCTCGACCACCTTCCCCTCGCCCTTCACCGCGAAATTCCACGCCGCACCCTCGCCCGACCCCTTGTTGCCGTGCGCCGCCCCGGCAGCCTCCAGCCCTCCGGCCAAGGCCGCGCGCAGGTCAGCTACCGGCAAAGCCTTGGCGAGCAGCGGCAGAAGCTCGGCGTCATAGGTCTTGTCCAGCAGCGCCGCGATCCGGGCGTCATCCCCGGCCTCACCGGCGACGGCAGCAGCGCCCTCGCCCTCGGCGACGGTCTTGACGATCTTGCAGCCCGGCAGGGCCAGCGCGGCCATCAGGCACAGCGCGACAACATGGGATTTCATGGCGGTCTTCCAATGGAAACACCGGCGCGCGACGATCTCGCGCGCGCCGGGTCGTCGGTCCGTCAGGTTCAGGCGGTCAGCGCGAAGGTTTCCAGCTTTGCGGCATTGTCCGCATTCACCAGAACGCAGTCCATCAGCTGCTTTTCGTCCACGCCGGTCGCGCCTTCGGCCAGGAACTTGTCCGCCTGCTCGACGGCCATCTGCGCCTGAGCGTAGGCGGGCTGCAGGACGGTGGCCTTGATGCCGCCCTTCAGGATGCTGTCGCGCACGTCGTTCGAGCCGTCAAAGCCCACGACGATCACGTCGGTCCGGCCCGCAGCCTCAAGCGCGGCCCAGGCACCCATCGCCATCGTGTCGTTGCCCGAGATCACACCCTTGATGCCCGGGTTCGCCTGCAGCATCGATTCCATGACCGTATAGGCCTCGGTCTGCGACCAGTTGGCGGTCTGACGCGCCACTGATTTCAGGTCCGGGTACTGCGAGATCACGTCGGCATAGCCCTTGGACCGGATGCCCGCGTTGGTGTCGGATTCCTTGCCGACCAGCTCGGCATACTCTCCCGTTTCGCCCATCAGCTTGACGAACTCCTCGGCGCCCAGCTGCGCGCCCTGGTAGTTGTTCGACACGATCTGGCTGACGGCCACGCCGGTCGCGGTGATCTCGCGGTCGATCAGGAAGGACGGGATGCCCGCATCCTTGGCCTTCTGGACGGCGGCCACGGAAGCATCGGCGCCCGCGTTGTCCAGGATGATCGCCTTGACGCCCGCGGCGATGGCGCTGTCGAACAGTTCGTTCTGCTTGTTGGCGTCGTCGTCGTGCACCAGCACCATGACTTCGTAGCCCAGTTCGGCGGCCTTTGCGGCGGCCCCATCGGCTTCGGCCTTGAAGAACGGGTTGTCATGGCTGGGGGTGATGATCGCGATGATGCCCTTGGCTTGCGCAAAAGACAGCGTCGGCAGGATGCCCGAGACAGCAGCCGTCAGGCTGCCTACGAAGAGGCGGCGGTTCAGATTCATTTCGTCCTCCCTTTCAAACGATATCGATAAGATTCGATTCGCTGGGATACATGCATCCGGTCCGCTCATATCATTGTCAATTGCTTTCTATTGCTTTCGATCATTTAGCTTGCCGCATCGGTTTTCTCAGGCGAACATCCGTGGACAGGGCTGCGTCCGGTTTCTGCGCTTGTGCAAATGGATCAGTCGAGATAAAAACACATCAATCGAAACTATTCGAAACAGCTTGTGAGTATCGAACACAGGCCGCGGAGGGGAACCATGTCCACCATCTTCCAGCGCCGGATCAGTCTTGGCGTCGTCATCGGCAGCCGCGCCTTCTTCAGCCCGGCCCCCTGCAAGGCCGCGCGCGATGACGTGCTGGCGCAATTGGCAAAGCTGAACATCGACGCGGTCATCCTGCCCTTCGAGGCGACCGCCAACGGTGCCGTGCAATCCATCGCCGATGCCGACCTTTACGCAGCCCATTTCAAGGCGAATGCCGACAAGATCGACGGGCTGGTGATCTGCCTGCCGAACTTCGGCGACGAGATCGCCGTCGCCGAACTTGTCAACCGCGCCCGTCTGAACGTGCCCATCCTCTTGCAGGCGTCCAACGACGAGGTCGCGAAGGTTTCCGTTTCCGAACGCCGCGACGCGTTCTGCGGCAAGATCAGCGTGACCAACAACTTCTGGCAGTACGGCGTCCCGTTCACCGAGACGACGAGCCACACCTGCGACACCTGGGGTGAGGAATTCGGCCGCGACTTAGACCGTTTCGCCCGGGTCTGCCGCACCGTGAAGGGCCTGCGCAACGCCCGCCTCGGCTCCATCGGGGCACGGACCGGCGCGTTCCAGACCATGCGCTACAGTGAAAAACTGCTGCAAGCGGCTGGCGTCACTGTCGTGACCGTCGACCTCAGCGAAATGATGGGGGCCGCCTCCGCAATCCAGCCCGACGATCCGGCCCTTCTGACCACCCTTCAGAAGGTCAAGACCTACGGTAACATCCCGGCCCACATCCAGCCCGCCCAGATCGAGAAACAAGCCCGCTGGACCCTCGCCGTCAACCGCTGGATCGCCGAGAACGGCTGCGACGCCTCGGCCATCCAGTGCTGGCGGTCCCTGCAGGACAACTTCGGCTGTGCCACCTGCCTGACCATGTCGATGATGGGCGAAGACCTGATGCCCTCGGCCTGCGAGGTCGACATCATCGGCGCGCTCTCCATGTACACCCTCGCGCTGGCCTCCGGCGCGCCGCCCGCTATCCTCGACTGGAACAACAACTACGCCTACGAGGAAGACCTCTGCGTCTGCACCCATTGCGGCAACTTCCCGAAAACCTTCATCGGCGACACACCCGAGGTGGGCGAACTGGATGTGCTGGGCGAAAGCATCGGCCGGTCGAAATGCTTCGGTGCGGTCAAGGGCAAGGTCAAACCCGGCCCGATGACCTACTTCCGCCTCTCCACCGACGACCGGCGCGGCACGGTGAAGTGCTACCTTGGGCAGGGCGAGTTCACCGACCACCCCTTCGGCATGGACGGCGGCATCGCCACCACGCGCGTGCAAGGCCTCCGCAAACTTCTGAAGTTCGTGACGCAAAACGGCTTCGAACACCACGTCGCGATGGTCCGCGGCCACCACGCCGATGTGGTGAACGAGGCCGTCACCCGCTACCTCGGCTGGCCGATCTACCACCACGGCGGCGAACCCGAGCCGCAACTTTTCCTCCCGAACCGGTTCTGAAAACATGCTGACAAACGACAAGCTCCCCTTGATCCGGGACAAGGCGCTCTGGATGCGCCGGACCGCCTTCACGATGGTCCACCGCGCCCAGCTTGGGCACCCCGGCGGCGACTTCTCGGCGATGGACATCCTCGCCACGCTTTACTTCGGCGTGCTGAACTATGACCCCACCCGCCCCGACATGCCCGAGCGTGACCGTTTCGTCATGTCCAAGGGCCACGCCACCGGCGCGCTCTATTCCGCCCTCTGCGCGGCGGGATACTTCCCCGAGGACTGGCTTCCCACCTACATGCAGCCAAAGTCGCTTCTGAACGGCCACCCGAACCGCAACTACCTGCCAGGGGTGGAAACCAACACCGGCCCCCTCGGCCACGGCTTCCCCGTCGCCACCGGCATCGCCATCGCGGGCCAGATCACCGGCGCCAGCTACCGCACCTTTGTCCTGACCGGCGACGGCGAGCAGCAGGAAGGCTCGAACTGGGAGGCCGCGATGGTCGCGGGCCACCGCAAGCTGGCGAACCTGACCCTGATCATCGACCGCAATCGCCTGCAACAGGGCGCCGGAACCGAGGAAACCTCGGGCCTCGACCCCCTGGACGACAAGTACCGCGCCTTTGGCTTCGACGTGCAAGAGGTCGACGGCCACGACCATGCCGCCCTCTTGGCCGTGCTTGGCGCGTCTCCGGGCACCAAACCGCGCTGCGTGATCGCCAACACCACCAAGGGCAAAGGCGTCTCCTTCATGGAAGGTGTCGCCTCCTGGCACCACGGAGTTCCCAATGCCGCGCAGTACGAACAAGCGATGAAGGAATTGGTCTGATGGCAACCGCCGCCCCCACCGCCGCCGGCTTCCAGGACTGCCGCAACGCCTGGGTTGCCACACTGGAACAACTGGCCGAAGCCGACCCCCGCATCGTTGCCGTCGTCAACGACTCCGTCGGATCGTCCAAGCTGAACAGCTTCCAGAAGAAGTTCCCCGACCGCCTGATCAACGTCGGCATCGCCGAACAGGTGATGGTCGGCGTGGGCGCGGGCCTTGCCAACGGCGGCCGCATTCCCTTTGTCTCCGCCGCCTCCTGCTTTCTGACCGGGCGTGCGCTGGAACAGGTCAAGGCCGACATCGCCTATTCCAGCTTCAACGTGAAGCTCGTCGGCCAGTCCTCCGGCATCGCCTACGGAGAGCTTGGCGCCACCCACCACTCCATCGAGGATTTCGCCTGGCTGCGGCCGCTGACGAACCTCACCATCATCGTCCCCGCCGACGCCTGGGAAACCGCGGAAGCGGTGAAGTGGGCCGCGCGGCACGAAGGACCGGTCTACCTGCGCCTGTCCCGGATGCCGGTCCCTGACCTCAATATCCCCGACCGCCAGTTCCGCCCCGGCCATGCCGAAATCGTGCACGAGGGGTCCGACCTTGCGATCATCGCTTGCGGCACCACCGTCCACCTTGCCGCTTCCGCGGCCGACCTCCTCAAGGCCGAAGGCATCCAGGCCCGCGTCCTGAACTTCTCCACCATCAACCCGCTGGACGAAGCCGCTCTCCACGCCGCCGCCGCGACCGGCGCGATCGTGACGGTCGAGGAGGCCTCCATTCGCGGCGGCCTCGGCGGCGCGGTGGCCGAGTTCACGTCCGCGAACAAGCCCGTCCCCGTCGAACGCGTCGGCTTTCCCGGCTTCCTGCCCACCGGCTCTACCGACTGGCTCTTCCAGGAATACGGCCTGAGCCCCGAGGGCATCGCCGCCGCCGCCCACCGCGCGCTTGCCCGCAAGGCCTGAGCGATGCGTGTCCTCGCCATCGACCAGGGCACCACGAACACCAAGGCGCTGCTGATTGACCAGACCGGCAGCATCCTCGCCCGCGCCGCGGCGCCCCTGACCACCAGCTACCCCCACCTTGGTTGGGCCGAGCAATCCGCGTCCGACATCTGGGCCTCGGTCCAGCAGGTCATCGCGAAGATCGTCGGGCAGGCTGGAACCCCGGACGCCATCGCCATCGCCAACCAGCGCGAGACGCTGGTCCTTTGGGACAGCGCCACCAGCAAGCCGATCTGCCCCGCCCCGATCTGGCAATGCCGCCGCACCGCCGAGGACTGCGCGGCGCTTGTCTCGACTGGACACGACCCCGCCGTAGTCGCCGCGACGGGCCTTGGCATCAACCCGCTTTTCCCGGCTTCGAAACTGGCCTGGGTGCTGCGGAACGTTCCCTCCGCCGCTCCACTGCATGCGGAAGGCCGCCTGCGCGCGGGGACCGTGGATGCCTGGCTTCTCTGGAACCTGACCGGGGGCGCAAGTTTTGCGACCGACCATTCCAACGCCAGCCGGACGCAGTTGTTCGACACCCGCAGTCTGACCTTCTCTGCCGACCTCGGCGCGATCTTCGGGGCCCCGGTTGACTGCCTGCCAGTCCCGCTGCCGTCAGACAGCCGGTTCGGCACCACCGCCGCAGGTGCCACCGCCCTGCCCGAAGGCGTCCCGATCCAGGCCATGATGGGGGACAGCCATGCCGCCCTCTATGGCCACGGCATCCGCGCGCCGGGGGCGGTGAAGGCGACCTATGGAACCGGATCCTCGCTGATGACCCTGACCCCGGTCCGGACTGCCTCCCGTCACGGACTTTCCGGGACCATCGCCTGGACCGACCGGAACGGGACGGCCCATGCGCTGGAGGGCAACATCACCGTCTCAGCGCAGGCGGCGGCGTTCATGGCGGGGCTACTGGGATTGAAGGATGCCGCCGCGTTGTCGGATCTGGCCCAGACCGTTCCGGACGCGGGGGGCGTGACCTTCGTTCCGGCCCTGGCTGGCCTTGGGGCGCCGCACTGGAACGACGGGGCGCGGGGGATCGTCGCGGGCATGACCCACGGGACCACGCCGGCCCACCTGGCCCGGGCGACCTTCGAGGCGATTGCCCAGCAGATCGCGGACGTCCTTCAGGCGATGGAGGCGGATGTCGGGCAGCCCTTGGCGGAGCTGCGGGCGGATGGGGGGGCTTCGGGGAACGGGTTCCTGATGCAGCTTCAGGCGGACCTGATCGGTCGGCCTGTCCTGGTCTCGGGAATCGAGGAGATCGGGGCCTTCGGGGCGGCGGCGATGGCGATGGCCGGGCTGGGGGTCAGCCTGACCCTGCCCGAGGGCGGGACCGTTCTGACCCCGGCAATGTCGACAGAAGTCCGGGCCGGACTGCGGGATCAGTGGGCGGCGGCGGTGCGGCAGGCGATGGGCTGACGAGGGCGATCCGCAGACCTGCCCGCGTGCGGGCAGGTTTCAATGCGTTGCCTTTCAAGGACTTGGGTGCCGGCGTTCAGTGTTTGTTAACGCTTCCGGCACCCGGCTCGTTCGGGAAAAGATGCGCCTTGTCCGGGTCAAAATCCAGGTTCATCTGCGCGCCGATATCGAAGACGGCATCCTGCGACAGGGCCGCGATCAGCGGATTGCCGTCCTTGAGCGCGATCTCCACCACCGTCTCGGCCCCCAGTCGTTCGGTCAGTGCCACCGCGCCATGCAAGCGCCCTGCCCCTTGCGCCACCGCCAGATACTGCGGCCGCAGGCCCAGGATGGCCTCGTCGCCAACCTTGAAGAGCGCGCGTTTGCCTGAAACCTCGACCGGGTCCAAGGCACCGTTCGACACCAGCACCTTGCCACCGTTGACGCCCTGCACCTTGACCTTCAGGAAGTTCATCGACGGCGCACCCAGGAAACCTGCCACGAACAGGTTCGCCGGATCGTGGTAGAGGTCCATCGGCGCGCCGATCTGCATGACCTGACCGTCTTTCAAAACAACGATCTTGTCGGCCAGCGTCATCGCCTCGACCTGGTCGTGGGTCACGTAGACCATCGTGGCGCCAAGCTGCTGGTGGAGCTTGCCGATCTCCATCCGCATGTCCATCCGCAGGGCAGCGTCAAGGTTGGACAGGGGCTCGTCGAACAGGAACACCTGCGGCTTGCGCACGATGGCGCGACCGATGGCGACGCGCTGGCGCTGGCCGCCGGACAGCTGGCTGGGGCGGCGGTCCAGAAGATGCTCCATCTGCAGGATGCGCGCGGCCTCGGCGACCTTGGCGTCCTTTTCTTCCTTCGACGCGCCCGAGATCGTCAGGCCGAAGGCCACGTTCTCGCGCACCGTCATATGCGGGAAGATCGCGTAGGACTGGAACACCATCGCCACGCCGCGCTGTGCGGGCGGCAGTTCGTTCACGACCTTTTCCCCGATCTGCAATTCGCCCGAGGAGATGTCCTCCAACCCCGCGATCATGCGCAGAAGGGTGGATTTCCCGCAGCCCGAGGGGCCGACGAAGACGCAGAACTCGCCGTCGTCGATCTCGATGTCGACACCCTTGATCACATGGGTCGACCCGTAGCTTTTCTTCAGGTTCTTGAGGGAAATCCGTGCCATGTGCTACTCCGCCGCCTGTGCGAGGGTTTCAACGTGCAGAAGTCCGTCCGGGCCGATGGTCACCGGCTCGGGGTCCATGATGTAGCCGCCGAAGGTCGCCTTGCCGCTGTCGGCAAAGCCCAGGATCACCAGCCCCTGCGGGCCAAGGGCGATGCGGGCGGCGTAGCGGCGGCAGGGCTCGGCCCCGTCCAGGAAGGGACCGGGGGCGATGCGCCAGGGGCCGCGCGGGTGGTCGGCGATCAGGTAATGAGTGCCGGTGACGGGTGTTTCCGGGTTGTCGCGGCGGTACTGGTCGGACCAGTGGACCGAGGAGGTGCAGAACAGGCAGTACCAGTGCTGCCCGACCTGAAAGACCTGCGGCACCTCCAGCTGGCCAAAGCCGCCGTGGAAGACCGGGGGTTGCAGGGTCCAGGTCGTCAGATCGGGAGAGGTGGCAAAGCCGATGGCCCCGCCGGCGTTCGGCTCCGGCACGCCGGGCACGCGGGCGGTGAAGTACATCAGCCAGCCGCCGTCCGGGTCGCGCATGACCCAGGGGTCGCGCATCGCCCGGTCGTGCCAGTGGCCGATCACGTGGTCCTTCTCGTAGCAGTCGGCGTTCGGGCCGGTCAGGTCCAGCGCCAGCCCGTCCCCGACGCGGGTCCAGTTGTGCAGGTCCTTCGAGGTGGCGTGGCCGACGCGCTGGTACATCGACTGCTCGGACTTCTGGGTGCCCGTGTAGAACAGGTGCCATAGTCCGTCGTCGCCCTTGACCACCGATCCGGTCCAGGTCGTGCTGTCGTCCCAGGCCGCGCCATTGCGCTGCGGCTCGAACGTGGTTCCCATGTCGGTCCAGTTGGTCAGGTCCTTGGACACCGCATGGCGCTGGGTCGCGTTCATGTGGCGGGCGTCGGGGTCGATCAGCGACTTCGGCGCTTGCAAGAAATAGCCGTGCCAGATGTCGCCATCCTGGATGTACCAGCTGTCCCAGAGCCAGCGGTCGGTAAGTTTGAAGGACATGTTCGGACTCCTTAGCCTTTCACGCCGGTCGAGGCGATCGACGCGATGAAGGCTTTCTGCAGGTAAAGATAGAAGGCGAGGACGGGGACTGTGATCATGCTCAGGTAGGCCATGACCTCGCCCCAGGCGACGTTGAGCTGGAAGAAGTACTGCAGACCGACCATGACCGGGCGGTAGCCTTCCTCCTGGGTGACCATAAGCGGCCAGAGATACTGGTTGTACATGACAAGAAACTTGAGGATCGCCGCCGTGGCGAAGATCGGACCGGACAGCGGCATCACGATCTTGCGGTAGATCTGCCACCAGGAGGCGCCTTCGACCCTTGCGGCCTCGATCAGTTCGCCGGGCAGGTCCTTGAAGTACTGGACGAACAGGAAGACCGTCAGGCCGTCGGCGATGAAGGGAATGATCTGGACGCGGTAGCTGTTGAGCCAGCCCCAGCTGACCCCGTCGAACCCGACCCAGGGCAGGTGTGCCACCATCATCAGAAGCGGGATGGCGATGGTCTCGAACGGCAGGATCAGCGTCGCAAGGAGAAGCGCCAGCAGCGTGTCGCGGCCCTTCCAGCGGACGAAGACGAAGGCGAACCCGGCGGCAGAGCAAAGGAGAAGCGACAGCGCGACGGTAACTCCGGTCACAAGGACCGAATTGAAGACGAAGGTCGCCACAGGCGCGCGCTGGAAGGCGTCGGTATAGTTCTGCAGGCTGATGTCGCCCACCGGAAGGAAGGCGCGGAGGTTGCCCGAGTCCTGCAGAAGCTGCTGGTCGGGTTTCAGGCTGGACATCAGCATGAAGACCAGCGGGAAGATGAAGATGATCGCGATCAAGATCAGGACAGCATAGCGCGTCACAAGGCGCAGGCCACGGTTGTCGGCAGCTATCATGGACATCAGGTCTTCTCCCGCGTCAGCCAGCGTTGGATCAGGGAAATCGACAGCACGATCACGAAGAGGATCACCGAGATCGCCGATCCGCCCGAGATGTCCTGCTTGCCGTAGCCGCGTTCGATGGCCTGGAAGACGATGGTCTGGGTGCTGTCCAGCGGGCCTCCGTTGGTCATGACGTCGATCTGGGCGAAAAGGCCGAAGGCTTGCATGGTAATGACGATCAGGATCAGGACCGCGGTGTTTCGCAGGCCGGGCCAGGTGATGTAGCGGAAGACCTGCCACTTGGACGCGCCCTCGATGGCGGCGGCCTCGTACAGGGTGGGGCTGATGGTCTGCAGGCCCGAAAGCCAGATCACCATGTGAAAGCCGACGGCCTGCCAGATCGACATGGCGATGATCGCCCCCAGCGCGGTGGAGGGGTTGCCCAGCCAGTCGACGGGCGGGATCATGCCGAAGCTGATCGCCCCCAGAAGGTTGTTCAGAAGGCCCGACTGGCCGTCATAGATCAGCCGCCACAGAAGCGAGACCACCACGATCGAGACGACGACCGGCATGAAGTAGATCGCCCGGAAGACGTTGATGCCGCGCAGGCGCTGGTTGATCAGGAGCGCGAGGCCCAAGGCAACGCCCGCCTGCACGGGAGCGACGATCAGCACGAAGATGAAGGTGTTGATGACCGCCGTCATGAAGACGACGTCGCGGGCAAGGACATAGGTCCGATCCTCGCCGCCAAGGGAAAAGCTGAACCACTCCCGCATGCCGGCAAGGTCCGGGCGGTCGGGGTTATTGCGCGTCAGGGTGCGCAGCGAGGGGTATTCCGGCGCGCCGTCCTTGATCACGATGGCGCCCGCATCGTCACGGACCGGCTCCAGCGTCACGGTGGTGACGTCGAGAAGCTGGCGGTAATTGGCGAGGCCCACGAACTCGGTCGCGTTGGGCGAGATCAGGCGCTGGTTGGTGAAGGAAAAGGCAAAGGCCAGGAAGAACGGCAGGATCACGAACCCGGCGATCAGAAGGACCGCAGGTCCCGCCATCAGCCAGCCCGTCCCGTTGGACACGGTGAACTTCGACGCCATGATCGCCTCGATACGTGAAGGGGAAAGACGGTTGGCGGCGACGCCGCCAACCGAGGTTCTGGGGAGAACCCGGCCCCGATCCCAAGACCGGGGCCGCCGGCCTTAGTGGCCGTAGCCGCCGTTCTTTTCGATGTCGGCGTTGATCTCGTCGACAGCCGCGTCCAGCGTCGCCGCCACGTCGGCACCGTTGGCGATATCGGCCAGCGCCTTTTCAAACACCTTGGCCTGGACCACGTAGCCCGGGGTCACCGGACGAACCAGCGCCTGACCCTCGGTCAGCCCGAAGAACACCGCCATCGGGCCGCCGTCCTTGTAGTTCTCGGTCATCGCCGCGGCGGTCTTGGTCGCCGGGATCAGGCCGATGCCGTTCGAGAAGTCGGCCAGATACTTGTCCTGGAGCGCGAACTCGATGAAGGCGGACGCACCCTCGGGATGCTTCGAGGATGCCGAGATGCCGAACTGCCAGCTGGCGGCACCGATCTTGGGACCGTTGCCGAAGTCGGGCGCGGGCAGGAAGACGGTGTCCGGGAAGGCTTTCAGCGTGTTCAGCGCCGCCCAGTTGCCGTTCCACGAGAAGGCATACTTGCCAGCCGCAAAGCCGCCGTCCCGGTCAGCCGGGTCCTGGGTCGCAGCGGCATAGCCGTTCTTGAACAGACCCTGCCACCATTCGCCGAAGGCCATTGCGGCCTCGCCGTTCAGCGCACCTTCCGCGGTCTTGTAGGTCGTGCGGTCAACGATGTCGCCACCGAACGACTGCAGGAAGGGCGAGAAGGCGTAGGGATACCATTCGCCGGTCCAGGCCATGCCGGGATCGAAGGCGTATTCGAACTTGCCCGAAGCCTTGGCGGCGTCCAGCGCGGCCATGAATTCGTCCTTGGTCCAGGGCTGCTCCAGCGTGGGCGTGCGCAGTCCCAGTTCGTCCAGGTAGGCCTGACGGGTCACCAGGGCGACCGCAGCGTCCCAAAGCCCGATCGAGTAAAGCTTGCCATCCCAATAGCCCTTGGGGCCGGGCAGGAAGGCCTCGATCTTGGCTTCGTCGATCTGCAGCGGCTGCATGTAGCCAGCCCAGGCCCAGTTCGGCATCACCGGACCGTCGACGTCCAGGATGTCCGGCAGGTTGCCGGCCAGCGCGCCCGCGACGACCGAGTCGTTGTAGGCGGCTTGCGGGAAGCTTTGCAGTTCCACTTTCCAGTCGGCTTGGCTCGCGTTGAAGTCGGCGATGATCTGATTGATGATCTTGCTTTCGACCTCGTTGCCGGCACCGTGGTACCACATCGACAAGGTCTGCTGCGCCTGGGCGGCAGACCCCCACGCCAGGATCGCGGCCGAGGCCGCGAAGGTGAACATCTTCATTGCTTTTCCTCCCTGAGGGTTTTGAAACTTATCACGTTTTCGGGGCGCAGCTCGGTGACCGAGCCGCGCCAGTGCACAGGACCGGCCACCAGGACCGGGCTGTGGTCATCCCGGCCCACGCCGGAAATCAGTTGCATGAGACGCTCGCCGGCACGCACGCCGATCGCGTTGTAGGGTAGGTCCACCGTGGTCAGCGGCGGATACAGCGTCTCGGCGATGGCGCGGTAATTGTCGAAGCCCGCGACGCCGATCTCGTCCGGCATCTTCCGGCCCATGCTGCGCAGGATGCCGTAGACCATCATCGCCATCTGGTCGTTGCCGCTGCAGATCACGGTCGGAGGCTGGTCCAGATGCAGCATCCGGTCGATGGTGTCCCACAGAAGCTGCGGGCCGATCTCGAACTGGTCGAAGTCGACGTGCTGAAGCAGGGCGGGATCAAACGGCAGCCCCGCCTCTTCCAGTGCCTCGCGGTAGCCCTGCGGGCGCAGGCGGCCCGCGACCATGTCGGGGCGCAGCGACAGATAGGCGATCCGGCGATGGCCCGCGGCGATCAGACGGCGCACGAGGTCGCGCTGCAGCCGCCGGTCGTCCGGGACAACCGACGGTGTCCCGTGCGCATCGAAGCAGTTGGCCAGCACCAGCGGCGTGTCGTCCGGCAGCCGCGGCAGGTTCACTTCCTGGTGGTATTCCGCGACATGGATCAGCCCCTCGACCCGGTGCGACAGGAAGGTGTCGATCAGGTGCGGCACGCGGTCATTGCGGCCTGCCGTATCGGCGATCATCACCGTCATGCCCGAGGATTCCAGCGCCCGCTGGATGCCCTGCACGATATACAGGTCAGGCAGGCCCTGCTGCGTTGAAGGCTGGTTCTTGGTGGAAATCGCGCCGGTGATCAGCCCGATGATCCCGGACTTTTGCGCCCGCATCATCCGCGCCGCGTTGGACCGCACATAGCCCAGTTCGCGCATCGCGGCTTCCACCGCCTCGCGGGTCTTTTCGCCGACGGGACCGTCCGAGTTCAGCACCCGGCTGACCGTTTTCGGCGACACGCCAGCACGGCGCGCCACATCATAAATGGTCGACATGTGCCTCCCCCCGAAGCCCGCGCCAGCTGTGGCCAACGTCCGCCCAGGGGCATGACATCGGTGTCATGACATCGATGTCACAAACGGACAGATTCTGTCAAGACCATCTTGGCGGGGGAGAGGCGTGGTTCAGCGCCACAGGGTCCCGCATCCCCCTTGTGCCGCCGCCCCCTCCGCCGCTAAAAGACGGTGCGGACTTGCAAAGGACCCTGCCCATGCCGACCGAAGCCCCCGAGACCCAGACCGTCACCACCTGGAAAGTGGCCTGCGACGGTGGCGAGGGCGCGCTTGGGCACCCCCGTGTTTGGTTGACGATCCCGGATGACACCGGCTGGGTCGAATGCGGCTACTGCGACAAGCGCTACGTGATCGACCGCGACCACGCTCACGACGACCATTAGTCACGGGTACCAGTCACCGGCACCGGGCGTCACTCGGCCGCAAAGCGCGGCTCAAGGCTGTCCACGCCCAGCGCGCGCCAGGCCAGCGCCGAGCTGTTCGTCTCGGGCTTCGAGCTGACCGTCATGCCCTGACACCCGGCCTTGGCCGCAGTTTCGCGCGCCGCAGTCAGAAGCGCGCGCCCGATGCCGCGCTTGCGGTCCGGTTCCTGCACATACAGCTGCTCGACGAACCCCCACTCCGCCCCCGCCACCATGTTCCGCCCGACCAGGAGCAGCGCGAAGCCGACCGGGTGACGCTGCGGGCTGTCGGTCAGGTGGGCGACCAAGACCCGCGAGGCGCGGCCCTCGACGATCCGCGCCAGCATCGGCGGCGTGATGGTTGCCGCACCGCCGAACTGCGCCGTCAGCGCGATGATCATCCGGTGGGTTTCTGGCAGGTCATCCGGCGTCGCAAGCCGGACAGTGACATTGGGGGTAGGCATCTTCGGTTTCCTTCGCGGGGGGCCCGGCGAGGGGGAACCTGTGAACCAACTGGCCGAACCCTCGCGGGCGGCTTCGTGGGAGTTGGTTTCGGTCGTGAAACGCTGCCCTGCCGCCTATGTGGCGCAGGTCCAATAAAACGAGACAGGGATCATCAGGTGCAGCATGGGGCGAACATGCGTCGCGGCGGACGGTCCGTCAAGCCCCTAGCGCCGCGTGACCCGCGCCAGCACAAGGCCCGTCACCAGCCCCAGAGCCGCCCCAGCGGGCCGGAGACGAACAGGACGCCGATCAGGTGCATCCCATGCGGGTCCACGGCCCGGGACATCGGGGACTGCGGCAAGGATAGCAGCAAGGCAAGGCCGCCCCCGGCCCCAGGCCACCGACCACGAACCCGACTGTCCGCATTACGGACTCCCTCACCTTTTACCCGCGCTCATCCCATGTCAGCATCGCGTCTGATGCAATTCCGGGAAACTTGATGCGCCGCGCCCTACGTCTGACCCTCCTGACCCTGGCGCTGCCGGTCCTTTACCTTGCCGCCTCGGTGATCCTGCCGCTGATCCCCGGCGCAAGCTCCGACCTCTCCGGTCCGCAGGTCCACAGCATCGGCCTCCTGCAGGGCCCCATCCACACTGACATCCTCTTCCCCCTGACGCCGGAAACCCGCGCCCGCTTCGCCTTTGCCGAGGCCGCCGGGGTGCCCCTGAACCACCCCGAGGCCGCGTGGCTGGTCTTCGGCTGGGGGTCCGCCGCCTTCTACACCACCGCCGGGACCTACGCCGACATCACCGCCAGCGCGGTCCTGACCGCCGCCACCGGAGACGATGCGGTCGTGCGGCTCGACGCCCTGGGTCCTCTGCCGCCGCTTCCGAACCTGCGCTTCCTCCAGCTTTCCGATGCGCAATTCCAGGCGCTTCTCACCGAAACTGCCGCCGCCATCGCCAGCGAAACGAAGCTGGACCACCCCGGTTTCACCGGCTCCGACGCGTTCTTCCCCGGCCGGGGCCACTTTCACCTCTTGCGCACCTGCAACGTCTGGCTGGGCGAGACATTGCGCGCCGCCGGCATCCCCTTCGGCCTTTGGACCCCCGCCAACTGGTCGGTCACCCTCTCGCTCAACCGGCACCTATCCGGCCAAACCGGGTAGCCCTTCCCCGCGCCTTCTGCCAATACTTCCGACCAGACTCGGGAGACCTACCCATGACCTTCGGCACCGGCCACCACCTGCACCTCATCGACGGCTCGGCCTACATTTTCCGCGCCTACCACGCGCTGCCGCCCCTGACCCGCAAGTCGGACGGCCTGCCCGTCGGCGCCGTCGCGGGCTTCTGCAACATCCTGTGGAACGAGCTTTCCCGCGCCGCGTCGAACGGCAAGGCAGCGACCCATCTGGCCGTGGTTTTCGACCACTCAGCGACAACCTTCCGCAATGTGATCTACGACAAGTACAAGGCCAACCGCCCCGACCTGCCCGAAGACCTGCGCCCGCAATTCCCGCTGACCCGCGAGGCCACCCGCGCCTTCAACGTCGCCTGCCTGGAGACCGAAGGCTACGAGGCCGACGACATCATCGCCGCCCTCTCCTGCCGCGCGGTCGAGGCGGGGGGCAGTTGCACCATCATCTCCTCGGACAAGGACCTGATGCAGCTGATCCGCCCCGGCGTCGACATGTTCGACCCGATGAAATCCCGCGCCATCGGCCCCGACGAGGTGATGGAAAAGTTCGGCGTCGGCCCAGAACGCGTGATCGACGTGCAGTCCCTTGCAGGTGACAGCGTCGACAACGTCCCCGGCGCACCCGGTATCGGGCTCAAGACCGCAGCCCTTCTCATCAACGAATACGGCGATCTCGACACGCTTCTCGCCCGCGCGGGCGAGATCAAGCAGCCCAAACGCCGCGAGGCCCTGATCGACAACGCCGAGCAGATCCGCATCTCGCGCCAATTGGTGACGCTGGACTGCGACACCCCCCTGGACGTGACGCTGGACGACCTGGAAATCCGCCTGCCCGAACCCGAGAAGATCATGGATTTCCTCACCCGGATGGAATTCCGCACCCTGACGAAGCGCGTGGCCGACAAGCTGGGCATCGCCCGGCCGTCCCTGCCCGAAACCACCCAGCTTCAGGTCGCCACGCCCAGCGAGGAGAAGCCGCAGGCGCACGAGGAGCAGTTGCCCTTCGACACCAACGCCTACGAATGCATCCGCGACCTGCCCACCCTTGCCCGCTGGACAGACCGCATCCGCGAGGTCGGCCACGTCGCCATCGACACCGAAACCACCAGCCTCGACGACATGCGCGCCGAACTCGTGGGCATCTCCCTGGCGGTGGACGCGGGCAAGGCTGCCTACATCCCGCTTTCCCACACCACCGGCGGCGGCGACCTGTTCGGGGCCACCGCGCTCGCCCCCGACCAGCTGACCGTGACCGAAACGCTAAACGCGCTAAGGCCGGTTCTGGAAGACCCGTCGATCCTGAAGATCGGCCAGAACATGAAATACGACTGGAAGATCTTCGCGCGCCTTGGCGTCCGCATCGCCCCCTTCGACGACACCATGCTGATGTCCTATGCCATGCACGCGGGCCTGCACAATCACGGCATGGACGAACTTTCCGACCGCTATCTCGGCCACGCCCCGATCCCGATCAAGACGCTCCTCGGCTCGGGCAAGTCACAGGTCACCTTCGACAAGGTCGGCATCCCGGAAGCCGTCTGCTACGCCGCCGAAGACGCCGACGTCACCCTGCGCCTCTGGCAGCGCTTCAAGCCGCAACTGCACCGCGCGAAGGTGACCACAGTCTACGAAACGCTGGAGCGCCCTCTGGTCCCGGTGCTGGCCGATATGGAGATGGCCGGCATCCAGGTCGACCGCGAGGTCCTGCGGATGATGTCCAACGCCTTCGCCCAAAAGCTGGTGCAGCTGGAGGAAGAGATCCACCAGGTCGCCGGCGAGAAGTTCAACGTCGGCTCACCAAAACAGCTGGGCGAGATCCTGTTCGACCGGCTGCAAATCCCCGGCGGCACCAAGGGCAAGACCGACGCCTACGCCACCGGCGCGGACATCCTGGAAGACATCACCACGCTGGAAACCCACCCCCAGGGCGCACAACTGGCGGCCCGTATCCTGGATTGGCGGCAGATCGCCAAGCTGAAATCCACCTACACCGATGCGCTGCAACTGGCGATCAACCCCGACACGGGCCGCGTCCACACCTCCTACTCCATCGCGGGGGCCAACACCGGGCGGCTGGCCTCGACCGACCCGAACCTGCAGAACATCCCCGTGCGCACCGACGAAGGCCGCCGCATCCGCGAGGCCTTCGTGGCCCCGCCGGGCCGCATCCTCGTCAGCCTCGACTACAGCCAGATCGAGCTTCGCATCCTCGCCCACATTGCCGAAATCCCCGAACTGCGGCAGGCTTTCGAGGACGGCATCGACATCCACGCCCTGACAGCCTCCGAGATGTTCAACGTCCCCCTCGACCAGATGACCAGCGACATCCGCCGCAAGGCCAAGGCGATCAACTTCGGGGTGATCTACGGCATCTCGGGCTTCGGCCTTGCCCGCAACCTGCGCATCCCCCGCGCCGAGGCGCAGGGCTTCATCGACCGCTACTTCGAACGCTTCCCCGGCATCCGCGGCTACATGACCGACACGGTGAAGTTCGCCCAAGCCAACGGCCACGTCCAAACCCTCTTTGGCCGCAAGATCAATACTCCCGAGATCAACGCCAAAGGCCCCGGCGCGGGCTTCGCCAAACGCGCCGCGATCAACGCGCCCATCCAGGGCACCGCCGCCGATGTCATCCGCCGCGCGATGATCCGGATGCCCGCGGCGATCAAGGGCCTCGACGCGAAGATGCTCCTGCAGGTCCACGACGAACTTCTGTTCGAAGTGGCCGAGGCCGATGCCGACCGCCTGATCCCCATCGCCAAAGAGGTGATGGAAACCGCCTCCGCCCCCGCCGTCACCCTGAACGTCCACCTCGCGGTGGAGGCCGGAAAGGGACGCAACTGGGCCGAGGCGCATTGACCGACGAGCCGCTCCCCTTTGCCACTCCCGCAGACTGGCGCGCCTGGCTTAACGCGAACCACGCCGCCCGGACCGAAGTGACGCTGAAGCTTTACAAGAAGGCTAGCGGCACCCCCTCGATAACCTGGGAGGAAGCGGTCGTCGAAGCCCTCGCCTTCGGCTGGATCGACGGCGTCAAACGCCCCGGCGGCCCTGACCACTGGCTGCAACGCTTCACCCCGCGCAAACCCCGCTCCTCCTGGAGCCAGAAGAACCGCGCCCATGCCGAAAAGCTGATCGCCGATGGCCGCATGGCCCCCGCAGGCCAGGCCCAGGTCGATGCCGCCAAGGCGGATGGCCGCTGGGACAATGCCTACGCCGGCGGGAAGACCGCCCAGGTCCCCGCCGATTTCCTTGCGGCACTGGAGGGCAACCCCGCCGCAAAGGCGACCTACGCCACGCTGAACGCCCAGAACCGCTTCGCCCTCTACTACCGCCTGACCACCGCCAAACGCCCCGAAACCCGCGCCAAGCGCATGGCCGACTATCTCGCCATGCTGGAAAAGGGAGAGAGGTTCCATTGATCCACACCTGGCCCGCCCTCAAGATCTTCGCCCTCGCCCTGAACCTGCCCGAGGTCACCATCGACCACCCCTGGGGCAACGAATGCCTGAAGGCGCATGGCAGGATGTGGTGCTGGTGGTCGCCTTATGTGGATGCCGCCGTCTTCAAGGCCGCCCGGGATGAACGCGAGATGCTCATCGCCGCCGACCCCGACACCTTTACGCTTCACCCGCATTACGCCCCGCACAACCTGATCCTCGTCCGCGCCGGAAAGATCGACGAAGGCTGGGCGCGCGCGCGCCTGATCCAGCAGTGGCGCGACGCCGCCCCCAAACGCTGGCTGAAGGCCTGGGACGCGGCCAACCCGCCGTCCTGACCCGAACCCTTTCACCTGGCTCCAAATATCCCGGGGCTTGGGGCAGCGCCCCATCAGCCTCGGCCCTGCGCGTTCTTCACGCGCAGGGCCGAGAGAAAAGGCTTGCGACGCAAGTCGCTCCATTCGAAAACCGCCCCGCTCTAGCGGTCGATCCGGCATTGATAGCAATTGTTCCGCGCCGACCGGACATGCAGGTAAGTCACCCTCGCATCCGCGAAAAGTTCTTCCGCACGCCCCGGGATCGACGCGGTCGCCACCACACCGCCCGTGCCATAGACGATCCGGTCGTCCGCGCCGTAACCCCGGACGATGTAATCCGGCGACGCCAGGATCGCCGGCAGCGCCTGCCCTCCCCCCGCGTCGCAGACCTCGGCACAAAGGAAGATCGGCCCGACCTCGGCATAGGGCTGAAGGCTGGGGAAGGGCCGATGCGCCAGCACCAGCATTCCGGCCCCTTTCGGGATCATCCCCAGACAATGCCGACAGGGGTTCCCGCCCCCGTCCGACACCCCCCGTTCGGGCACCTGCCCGTTGGCATCAGCTCCGCCGGCCTGGTAGGCCCGGACAATTTCCGTGGGTATCGCCTGAAACCGCATGTCATCCTCCGCTTTCCCCGGAAGATGCCCGCCTTGAACGGACCTGACGACCCGATCCTTGCGGGATCAGTCCCGCTCGACCATCCGGCCCAGGACGCGGCCGCCCAGGATGTGCAGGTGATAATGCGGCACCTCCTGCATTCCGTGCGCGCCCGCATTGGTGATCGCCCGGAACCCCTCGTCCCCCGTCAACCCCAGGATCGCGCAGACCTTGGCGACCGTGCGGTGGAAATCCACCAACTCCTCGGCCGGGGCTTCGGCCCCGAAATGGTCCAGGCTGACATAGGCGCCCTTCGGAATCGCCAGCACATGGACCGGAGCCTGAGGATGGATGTCATGGAACACCAGCGTGTGCGGCGTCTCCATCACCGTCTTGTTCGGGATCTCGCCCCGCAGGATGCGGGCGAAGATGTTGGTCGGGTCATAGTTCCAGCTCATGTCGGTCAATCCACGAATAGATAGTCGGTTGCGGCAATCTCCTGCGCCTGCTCGGCCGGGACGCCCAGAAATTCGGCCAGCGCCGCGGCGTTCTCGACCACGCCTGCGACCTGTCGCATCCGGTAATGGCCGGAAAAGTCCACGTCGCGCAACCGGTCGCTTTCAAACTTCACGTCATGACGGATCGTCGGCAGCAAAAGCTCCATCGATGCCAACGGTGTGTCGGGACTGGCCAGACCCACCCGACGGGCATGCCCGCGCAGGTAATCGTCGGTGAAATCGCACTCGATCTCCAAAAGCCGCATCCGCGACCGGTCCTGCCGGAAATCCTGGATCAGCTCGATACTGCCGGGATCGACGCATAGCACCAGCCGGTCCGTGCCCCAATGTTCGAACAACATCCGCACCAGCGCCCGGCGGTGCCGCATCCGCTTGTCGATGGAACTCTGGATGCCGCCCAGGTCCGGCAGCGGCGTGGCCACCTCGTTGAAGAGGTAATCAACCGCCGGCAGCCCGGTCAGCCCGCGCACCCGTTCGACCAGCCGCTTGGCGACGTGCCATTTCTTGCAGGCCACCACCAGAAGCGTCCGGTCGCGGCCAAGGCTGGCCTCCGCCTCCCAGAACCGCTGCGCAAAGCGCCGTCCCTCGCGCCCGCGCCCGGTCAGGAAGGCGAACTGCTGCCGCCCGTCGTCGGAAATCGCGAACTCCCGCCCGGTCTCGGCATAAAGCGCGCCCAGCCGCTCTTTCAGGTGCCTGGCATCGGGGCTGATCTTGCGCGCAAAGAGAAAGCCCTGCGCGATCAGCATGTCGAAATGATCGTCGTAAAAGGTCACCGGCATCCCGTAGTCGGTGAACATGAGGAACGTCAGCGTCCGCGCGCGGATCTCCCGGTCGGGCACCAGATGCGCGACGAGGGTCTGAAAGAAGGTCTCGTCCGGAATCCAGGTCGTCATGAAAAAGCGCCGCACATCCGGCCGCCGCGCGATGAACTCCAGCACCGCCTCGACCGTGCGGCGGCGCAGGCACCACCATTGGCTGCCGATCCGGATCTTCAGGTCCTCGGGCACCTTGCGCGCGAGGCCCAGCTTCTTCTGCACCTCGATCGACGCGTAGAACAGCTTCTTGCGGCGCCGTTCGTTGAACCAGTGCCGATACGTCAGACGTTCTTCCTGGATGCCGGTCTTGATCCAGCCCGAGCCGAAGAAGTCGAAGCTTTCGATATGGTCGGCCTCTTCACGCTCCAGCGCGGCGTGGATGTATTCCGCCGTCTTGATCGGCATGCAGTCGCCCGACAGCATGTAGAAATGCGTGGCCCCCGGAAACGCGTCGACCGCGGCGCGCAGGGCCTCCAGCGTGGCCGCGACAAGGCTCCACTCTCCCCAGCCGCACTTGATCCGCCGACGCGCGAAGGTCACCTGCGGATTGGCCTCCAGCGCCGAACGGATGCGGGCATAGTCCGATGTCTTCGACCGCGCGTCGAAATGGATCGCGACGCAATCCCCCGCTGCCGTCAGGCGCAGCGTTTGCGCGATGATCCCTTCGGGGTCCTTGTGGCACAGAAGAATGAAGGCGATCTGCGTCATTACTTCAGGACCATTCTGTCTGGAACGCACCCGACCTGACTAAACCGGCCCGTGGTTCCTTGAAAAGCCCGAATATGTCTGCTTGATTGCCGCAATAGGATATCACGCATCACTCCGTGGTATTTGCAGTTGGAGAGGGTATTGCGCAATGGGGTTTCCCGGAACCTGGATGACGGAAAGCGAAAGCGTCGTCTACCGGGTGGTGCCGAAATGCGCCTGCTCGACCATCGGGCAGATCATGTACTACTCCGACCACGGCCGCTTCTTCGACGGCGACATCCATGATGCGACGACGGGCCTGCACAAATGGGCGCTGGATGCCAGCCAGCCGGTGATCGAACGCACCGTGCGCGCCCGCCAGGTCTTTGCCTTCACCTGCGTCCGCAACCCCTACACCCGCATCATGTCGTCCTTCTTCGACAAGATTTGCGGCATCCAAAGGAACGGCAAGCGCTACCGCGGCAACCTCGTGCCGCTTCTGGTGCAGAAATACGGGATCGAGGTTGGCGGCGACGACGGCAAGCAGGAGTTCGACCAGATCGCCAGCTTCCGCCGCTTCCTCTTGTTCGCCCGCGACACGATCCGCTGGAAAAAGCCGATGGAGCCGGACATCCACTGGTCGGCAATGGCGGGCCATGTCTCGACCTTCATCGTCAATGGCGGGCGCTACAACCACATCTTCTTCACCGAGGATTTCAATCCCGGCATGCAGGTCGTGCTGGACAATATCCAGGTGAAACACCCCGTCGATCTTGCCGCAATTCCCCGCTTCAACGAAAGCGAAGGCCACGGCCCGAAACGCGCCCATCCGGTCGAGGCCTATTTCGACGATCTCTCGATGCATCTCATGTGGGAAATCTACAAACGGGATTTCCAGCTTTTCCGCTATGATTTCGAGAACCCGGGGAACAAGCTGCCGAAGGGTCCGGTTGACCTCGACGAGGTTCACGCCAAGCTGGGGGACTGAGATGGACGCAGTCACGGGCGGCTGTCTTTGCGGGGCGCTTCGGTTTTCGGCCACGGGAGCGCCCTACCGCGTCGGCATCTGCCACTGCCTGGACTGCCGCAAGAACCATGGCGCCCTTTTCCACGCCTCTGCGATCTTTCCTGAAACTGCCGTGACCATCACCGGCGAAGTGCGCCACTACCGAGATCGCAGCTTCTGCCCTGTCTGCGGCTCGCCAGTCTTTGCGCATATCGGCGACGAGATCGGGATCAACCTTGGCGCGCTGGACGCACCCGACCAGTTCCGCCCGACTTACGAGCTGTGGACCATCCGCCGTGAAGGCTGGCTGCCAGAGTTTCCCGGCATGCGTCACTACGAGAAGAACCGCGAAAGCGACGGACGGTCCGAGGCCTGAACCACATGCCGGCGCGAAAGCGGCGTTTTCGAAAACTCCGCAACGGAGCCTTCAAAGGCTCGGGTCCGATTTCTTCGAAGAAATCGGCGCTTGCGCGAAATCAGACCGGGTCGTCCGACCCCGCCCGTCGGAACCACTCCACAATCGCCGCGCGCTCCTCTGGCTCCATGTAGCTCAGGTTCCCCGGCGGCATCGCATGGGTTACGCCTGCCTGCAGGTAGATCCGCCGCGCCTCATGCGCGATCTGAGCCTCGGTCTCCAGCACCACGCCCTTGGGCGCCCAGTGGAGGCCCTCCCACCCCGGTTCCGCCGCGTGGCACATGGAACAGCGGCCCCGCACGATCCCGACGACATCCTCGAACCCCTCGGCCGAGGCATAGACCAGCGCCGCGCCCTGCAGCTTGGCTTCGCCTTCGACGGTCCGCATTGGTGCGGTCGAAAGCCAGGCGATGGCCAGGAACAGAAGCACGGTGGCGAACCATGTCCAGTGCGGGTTGCCCTTGCGGGCATGCTGGGAGTTGAACCAGTGCCGGATCGTAACGCCCATCAGGAAGACAAGGCTCGCGATGACCCAGTTCCACTCGGTCGCAAAGACCAGCGGGTAATGGTTCGACAGCATCAGGAAGACGACGGGCAGCGTGAGGTAGTTGTTGTGGGTCGACCGCTGCTTCGCGATCTTGCCGTACTTCGGGTCTGGCTTCCGCCCCGCCTTCAGGTCGGCGACCACGATGCGCTGGTTCGGCATGATGATGAAGAACACGTTCCCCGACATGATCGACGCCGTGAAGGCCCCCAGATGCAGCATCGCCGCCCGGCCGCTGAAGACCTGCGTGTAAAACCAGCTCATCCCCACCAGCACCACGAACAAGGCCACCATCAGCACGTTCTGATCCGCGTTCACGAAGACCTTGCACAGCGTGTTGTAGGCCACCCAGCCAAAGGCCAGCGACGCAAGCGAGATCGCCACGGCCTGCCAGACCTCCAGTTCCATCACCGTCGGATCGACCAGGTAAAGCTCGGCCCCGAGATAGTAGACGAGGACCAGCATGGCGAAGCCCGACAGCCAGGTCGCATAGCTTTCCCATTTGAACCACACGAGGTGGTCGGGCATCGAGCCCGGGGCCACGAGGTATTTCTGGATGTGGTAGAATCCTCCGCCATGGACCTGCCATTCCTCGCCATCCGCACCGGATGCCAGGTTCCGGTCCCGGTGCAAGCCCAGGTCCAGCGCGATGAAGTAGAAGCTTGATCCGATCCAGGCGATGGCGGTGATCACATGCAGCCAGCGTGCCGCGATCTCGACCCATTCCCACAAGACGACCCAGTCGTACATCGTTGCGCCTCCCCCGGTTTCCGAAACGCTATCCTGCGCGGCACCTTTCTGTTAATCCATAGAAAGCCCGCATCACTTTCAAGCACGGACGAAGAATGGCCCCTGCATGTCATATGTGAACAACATCCGCATGTTCGTCCGCGTCTACGAATTGGGCAGCATGTCCGCCGCCGCCCGCGATCAGCGCACTTCGCCCGCCGTCGCCTCGGCCCGGATCTCGGAACTGGAAAAGCACCTTGGGGTGCGTCTCTTCAGCCGCACCACCCGCAGCCTGCAACCGACCGAGAACGGCCGCATATTCTATGACGGGGCCCGGCGGGTGCTGGAAGCCATCGACGACGCCGAAGCCGCCGTGATGGACGTCACGCAAAACCCGCGCGGCACGATCTTTGTCGCAGCCCCCCTGGGGATCGGCCGCCGCCTCATCGCGCCGCGCGTCCCCGCCTTCAAGGATCAGTATCCCCAGATCGACGTCCGCCTGCGCCTGTCCGACCGCGGCATCGACGTGGTCGCGGAAGGGATCGATGTCGCCTTCCACCTCGGCCTCCTGGAGGACTCCACCCTCAAGGTCCGCACCATCGCCGACTGCCCGCGCCTTCTGTGCGCCGCCCCCGCCTATATCGCCCGGCGCGGGATACCCGCCGACGGCGAGGCGCTGGTGCGCGACAAGCATGACTGCCTGAACCTCCGCTTCCCCGGTGCCAAGGAATTCCAGTGGACCCTGCAGACCGCCGAGGGCCCCCGCCGGTTCGAGATCACCGGGCCGTTCGAATCCGATGACGGCGATGTGCTGACCGGCTGGGCGCTGGATGGACGCGGGATCGTGCTGAAGCCGCTTTTCGAGGTCGCCGATGACCTGCGCGAAGGCCGTCTGGTCCCTGTCGCCACCGCCACGCCGCCGCTTCCGATCCAGCTTTCGGCGCTAAGCCAGCACCGTCGCCTGAAGGACCCCAAGGTCCAGCTCTTCACCGATTACATGGCCGGGCAGATCCGCGACGACCTGCGCCGCCTTCTGCAAACGTAGGGTGGGCGATCCGCCCACCGCCGCATAGGAAAAGGGCGGGACCGAAGCCCCGCCCTTGATCTTCAAAACCGTCCAAGCCTTACATCGGCAGCGGCTGACCGTTCACCAGGATCTGCATGCCTTCCTTGGCTTCGATCTTCGAGGTCAGCTCGTCGGCATTGGCGCCAGGCACCATGAACATCCCCATCATCATCCGGGCGCCCATCGCGTCGTCCTCGCTGATCAGGCCGGTGGCGATCAGCCCGTCGATCAGCGCGTTGGCACCGGTCACGGTCACGTTCGCCTCGCCCAGCGGCATCGGGATGCCCATCGAGTTGTCGAAGGTGAAGGCCCCGGTCGCCGCCAGAGCCGCACCCGCAACCTGCACGCCCAGTTCGGTGATGTTCAGGCTTTCCGGCGCCGGAGTGTAGGGAACCCCGCTCTCCTCCGCCGCCACCAGCGCGCCGAGATCCATCGTGGTCTTGCCCGAGATGTCGATGGCGATCTGCGCCGCATCACGCGGCAGCGCGCCGTTCGGGTCGAACATCGCCCAGGCTTCCTCGTTCAGGCTGAAGTCCGAAAGCTTCAACAGGATCGCGTAATCGCCCGCCGCTTCGGTCGCGATGACCGGCGTCGTCAGGTCGAACTGCATCGGCCCCGAGGTCACCTGCAGCGGCACCGGCATCATCCCCGGGCCCGACGAGATATCCAGGCCCTCCGCCGTGGACTTGATCGAGAACGTGTCCTTGTTGAACACCACCGAGCCTTCACCGCCACCGGCGTTCATCACCAGGTCCATCGGCATGAAGGCGCTTTCCTGCTTCATCGTGCCGGAAGATGCGCCCTGCTTGGTGGCCAGCGTGAAGCTCAGCCCTTCGTTCAGGGCCGTGGTGAAGTCGGCGGGCGACGCGATGGCCGTCAGCGCGATCGTCGAGGGCAGCGCGAAGGTCAGCGACATGTCGATGCCATCGGTCGAGCTGGTCGAGACCGTCTTCATCTCCATCCCCGGATCGTCCGACGATGTGTTGTAGGCCAGAGTGTCCGCAACCAGCGACCAGCCGAAGGTCCGGTTGGCGCCGGGGGTGTCGGAATAGGTGCCCGACAGGTTGGCGAATTTCACGTCACCGGCAGCGGTCACCGTCGGGGCTTCCGATCCGTCGAAGGACACGCCGGGATAGCTGCTGTCATAGACCACATCCAGCGCCGCCGCCGAATAGTCATAGGCCAGCCCGCCTTCGGCTTCGCGCGCCAGGATCGTCAGGCCGTCATGCGTCACCTTGACCGAACCTTCGGCCTCGCCGGTCATCGATGCGCCGATCTCGGCACCCGGAACGATTTCCACCGACCCGTCCGCCTGCTCGGTCAGGGTCAGGTCCGAAATCGTCAGGCCCGGCATCCCCTCAGCACCGATCGACACGCCGTTCAGCGTCAGAATGCCGCCCGAATTGTTTTCGGTCGCCGCCGAAATGGTCAGACCGACCATCGACCCTGCGTCTTTCCACGATTGCCAAACCTGGTCGGCGGTCAATGCGGCATGCGCGGTCCCGCTCATCAAAATCGCGACGGCCGGGGCGGCCAAATAAGTCTTCATCCGAAACATGCGGTTCTCCCTGAAGCCAAAAAAATTGCCCAGTCACATAAGACCTGTCGCCGCCATTACGCAAGGGACGCTTTTCGCACCTTTTATGGGCAAATGATCCGGGTCAGGACCCCCGATAGGTCGAATAGCCGAATGGCGAGATCAAGAGCGGCACATGATAGTGCTGGTCGGCATTGGGCACACCAAAGCGGATCGGGATTTCGTCAAGGAAAAGAACACCTTCGCCCGCCTGCCCACTCTGGCGCAGGTAATCTCCGGCACAGAAGACCAGCTCGTAGGTCCCCGCCTCCAGCGCCTCTCCCTCCAGAAGCGGCCCGTCGGTGCGGCCGTCGGCGTTGGTGACCACGTCCTTCACCTTGCGATGACTTTGTCCGGAAATCCGGTAAAGCATGATCCTCACCCCCGCCGCGGGCTTGCCCTTGGCAGTGTCCAGCACATGCGTCGACAGCCGTCCCATTGATCATCCTCCATCGCTTTGCCCCCTATCTGACCACGAATGCGGCCTCGGCGCGACCCGGCGATGTCTGCATATGACTTTCCGTGAAATCCTGAAAATATCTTCCAGAAAACTCCGTAGTCTCGCCGACAAGAAGGAGACGCTCCCGTGAACCGTTATCCCCGCGACTTCCGAGGCCACGGCCCCACTCCCCCCGACGCCCGCTGGCCGGGCGGGGCGAAGATCGCCGTGTCCATCGTCCTGAACTACGAGGAGGGCGGCGAGAACAATGTCCTGCACGGCGACGCCCAGTCCGAGGCGTTCCTGTCCGACATCGCCGGGGCCGCCCCCTGGCCCGGCCAGCGCCACTGGAACATGGAGTCGATCTACGATTACGGTGCCCGCGCCGGGTTCTGGCGGCTGCATCGCCTGTTCACCGGCATGGATATTCCCGTCACGATCTACGGCGTGACCTCGGCCTTGGCCCGCAACCCCGAACAGGTCGCCGCGATGAAGGCCGCGGGCTGGGAGATCGCCAGCCACGGCCTCAAATGGGTCGACCACCGCGACATGTCCGAGGCCGAGGAAGCCGCCCAGATCGCCGAAAGCTTCCGCCTGCACGAAGAAGTCGTCGGCTCTCCGCCCCAGGGCTGGTACACCGGCCGCTGCTCGATGAACACGGTGCGCCTGACGGCCGAGACGCAGGGCCTTGCCTGGATCTCGGACACCTATGACGACGACCTGCCCTACTGGCGCGAGTACGGCGACCACGACCAGCTGGTGATCCCCTATACCCTCGAAGCCAACGACATGCGCTTCGCCACGGCACCCGGCTACATCACGGGCGAGCAGTTCTACCAGTATCTCAAGGACAGCTTCGACACGCTTTATGCCGAGGGCGAGGCGGGTGCGGCCAAGATGTTCTCCATCGGCCTCCACTGCCGCCTGATCGGACGCCCCGGCAAGATCGCCGGGCTGAAGCGTTTTCTCGACTATGCAAAATCCCACAGCGGCGTCTGGTTTCCTCGTCGGATCGAGATTGCCGAACATTGGAAAAAGACCCATCCGCACAAGCGCTACGAACGCCCAAGCCAGATGTCGCGCGAAAGGTTCGTCGAACGGTTCGGCTCCATTTTCGAACATTCCCCCTGGATCGCCGACCGCGCCTTCGACCTGGAACTCGGGCCCGCCCATGACAGCGCCACGGGCCTGCACAACGCGCTGGCCCGCATCTTCCGGTCGGCCTCGCCCGACGAACGGCTCAAGGTCCTGAAAGCCCACCCCGACCTTGCGGGCAAACTGGCCGCAGCCAAGCGTCTCACGCCGGAAAGCACGGCCGAACAGGCCAGCGCCGCCCTCGACGCACTCACGGACGATGAACGCACCAGCTTCCAGCGCCTGAACGAAACCTATGTCGCCAAGCACGGCTTTCCGTTCATCATCGCCGTCCGCGACAACTCCAAGGACACCATCCTGCAGGCCTTCCAGACCCGCATCGACAACGACACCCCGACCGAATTCGCCACCGCCTGCCGCCAGGTGGAACGCATCGCCGAACTGCGCCTGAAGGACCAACTGCCGTGAGCACCTATTACACGCCCCCCGGCGGCCTGCCGCCCCAATCCGCCCTGATGACCCAGCGCGCCGTCTTCACCGGCAGCTACTGCGTGATCCCCAAGGGCTGCTTTTCCGACATCGTCACCAGCTTCCTGCCCGGCTGGACCAAGACCAAGCTCTGGCTGATCGCCCGCCCGATGTCCGGCTTTGCCGAAACCTTCAGCCAATACGTGATGGAGGTCGCCCCCGGCGGCGGCTCCGACGCCCCCGACGCCGAAACTGGCGCGGAACACTGGCTTTTCTTCACGGGTGGCCTCGCGACCCTCACCATCGACGGCACCGGATACGAGATGGAGGAAGGCTCCTACGCCTACATCCCCGCCGGCACCCCCTGGACCCTCCTTGCCGAAGGCAGCCAGCCCAGCCGCTTCCACTGGCTGCGCAAGATCTACGAGCCCGCCCCCGGCATCCCCGCGCCCGAGGTGCTGGTCATCAACGAACGCGATGTCCCCGTCCGATGGATGCCCGACACCCAGAACCGCTGGGGCACCACCCGCTTCGTCGAACCCGACGACCTGCGCCACGACGCGCATGTGAACATCGTGACCCTCCAGCCCGGCGGCGTGATCCCGTTCGAGGAAACCCACGTGATGGAACACGGCCTCTATGTCCTGGAAGGCAAGGCCGCCTACAAGCTGAACCAGGACTGGGTCGAAGTGGAGGCCGGCGACTTCATGTGGCTGCGCGCCTACTGCCCGCAGGCCTGCTACGCCGCTGGCCCGGGCCCCTTCCGCTACCTTCTCTACAAGGACGTCAACCGCCACGCCAAACTGCGCGGCCCCGGCGCCTTTGGCCCCCTTCGCTGATGCGTTCATCTGTCCACAAATATCCCACGGGGAGCGCGAGGGGTGTGAAACCCCTCGCTCCCACGGCGGCCAAGCGGTGCCACGCATGAGAACCCTCCGCCCCTTCCCCCTGACCGCCGAAGCCTTCGCCCCCTTCGGCGACGTCCTGGACGCGACCGGAGACTTCCGCCTGATCAACGCCGGCCTCTGCCAGCGCCACCACGACCGCGCGACGCTCGACTTCGGGCCGCAGGACGGCGGGGCCCGCGCCGGCATCTCGATCTTCCAGGCCCAACCCCGCGCGCTGCCCTACAGCTTCGACCTGATCGAACGCCACCCCGAGGCCTCACAGGCCTTCCTGCCGATGACCGATCACCCGTTCCTCGTCATCGTCGCCACCGGCCCCGAGGCCACGCCGCAAGCTTTCCTCACCAGCGGCGCGCAGGGCATCAACCTGCACCGCGGCACCTGGCACGGGGTCCTCACCCCGCTCCACGCGCCCGGCCTCTTCGCCGTCGTGGACCGGATCGGCCCGACGCCGAACCTAGAAGAACACCGTTACACCGAACCGTGGACGGTCCTCGCCCCCTGAACCCGGGGGGCGTCCTAACCGGAGCGCAGGCAGGGGCAATGCGCAGACGGCGAGAATACCAACAAGCCCCAAGGGAAAAGGACAGTAACCGAATGACCACCACGCATCCCGTGGACGAGATGCTGCCACCGCCAAAGCTTTTCACGCTTGGCCTGCAGCACGTCCTAGTCATGTACGCCGGCGCCGTCGCCGTGCCCCTGATCGTCGGCCGCGCCCTGAAACTGGAGCCCGCCGACGTCGCCTTCCTGATCTCGGCCGACCTCTTCGTCTGCGGCCTTGTCACCCTGATCCAGTCGATGGGTGCAACCCAGTGGTTCGGGATCAAACTGCCCGTCATGATGGGCGTGACCTTCGCCGCCGTCGGCCCGATGGTCGCGATGGCCAACGCCAATGGCGGATCGGAAGGCGCCCGCGCCATCTTCGGCGCGATCATCGCCGCCGGGGTGATCTCGATCCTGATCGCGCCCATCGTCAGCCGTCTCCTTCGCTTCTTTCCGCCCGTCGTCACCGGCACGATCATTCTTGTGATCGGCGTCAGCCTGATGCGGATCGGGATCAACTGGATCTTCGGCAACCCCGTCGGCCCCACCGCGCCGATGATCGTCGACCCGGCGCACGCGGACTGGCTGAAGGCCGTGACCGAGGGCGCTGCCGCAGGCACCGTCACCGGCGTGACCGAACTGCCGCCGAAGTTCGCCCCCGCCGCGACGATGATGAACCCGGGCTACGCACCCTTGGGCAACATCGGCATCTCGGCGATCGTCCTGATCTCGATCCTGCTTATCGCCCGCTTCGCGAAGGGCTTCGTCTCCAACATCTCGGTCCTGCTTGGCATCATCATCGGCGCCGTCGTCGCCGTGGCGCTTGGCAAGATGAACTTCGGCAAGGTGGGCGAGGCTGACTGGTTCGGCCTGATCACGCCCTTCCACTTCGGCATGCCGACGTTCGACCTCGTGATGATCATCACCATGACCCTGGTGATGATCGTGGTGATGATCGAATCCACCGGCATGTTCCTCGCCCTGGGCGACATGACCGGCAAGCCCGTCACCCGGCCGATGCTCTCGGCTGGCCTCAGGACCGACGGCCTTGGCACCCTGATCGGCGGCATCTTCAACACCTTCCCCTACACCTCGTTCAGCCAGAACGTGGGTCTGGTCGGCGTGACCGGGGTCCGCAGCCGGTTTGTCTGCGTCGCGGGCGGGATCATCCTGATCGTCCTTGGACTGATGCCGAAGATGGGCGCGCTGGTGGAATCCGTCCCGACAATGGTCCTCGGCGGCGCCGGCCTCGTGATGTTCGGCATGGTCGCCGCCACCGGCATCCGCATCCTTGCGGGGGTGGACTTCGCCAAGAACCGCAACAACCTTTTCGTGGTCGCGGTGTCCATCGGCATGGGGATGATCCCGCTGGTCGCCCCGAACTTCAAGCAGTGGATGCCGCATGACATCCACCCGCTGATCGAAAGCGGCATCCTTCTCGCCTCGATCACCGCCGTGATCCTGAATGCCTTCTTCAACGGCACCGAGGATCAGACCGACGCGATCAAGGCTGCCGCCTCGAAGGCCGACCACTGATCGACGTGCGATGACCAAGGGCGCGGGACCCGGGTGGCCCCGCGCCTTTCTGCATTGTGGCATGGGCGTGCTGTCGTCTAGGCTTGTTTCATCCCAGCGAAGGAACCGCCGATGATCCGCCTCGCCACGCTTGCCCTTTGCCTTTTCCCCTTCGCCGCCTTGGCCGAACTGCCCAGTCAGGAAACCTGGCCCAGCGCACGCCAAAGCCTGACCACGGCCGACGGGTTGGCGATGACCTATGTCGAGGCCGGTGATCCGGCAGGTCCGCCGACGATCTTGTTGCACGGCTACACCGACAACTCGCGCAGCTGGTCGCTTCTGGCCCCGCATCTCGCCGACCGCAGGCTCATCATGCTCGACCTGCGCGGCCACGGCGGCACGGCCGCTCCCGCCTGCTGCTACGGCCCCGACAGCCTGGCACATGACGTGGCGCTGGCGATGGATGCGCTGGGGCTGACCAGCGCCGACGTGATCGGTCACTCGATGGGCTCGGTCACCGCCGCCACCCTCGCGGCCTGGCACCCCGAAAAGGTCCGCAGATAGGTCCTCATCTCCACAGCGGTCGAGATGCCTGCCGCCGCGACCGACTGGCTTTGGGCCAATGTCCCCGGTCTTCCCGACACCATCGATCCGCAAAGCCAGTTCATGCTGGACTGGTACTGGAACCCCAACCCCGTCCCCGCGGATTTCATCGACCGCGAGCGGGCCGAAAGTGCCGCCACCCCGCGTGCGGCCTGGATGGGCGTCCTTCAGGGCCTGACCGCGATGGACCTGGGCAAGGTCGCCCCCAGGGTCACGCAGCCGGTTCTGATCCTCTGGGGGGATCAGGACGGCTTCTTCGACGCGGCCAGCCAGGACGCTGTCCGCACCGCCTATCCCAAGGCCGAGTACCAGGCCTATCCGGGCTTTGGCCACAACATGTTCTGGGAGATCCCGGACCAGGTCGCAGCCCGCATCCTGCCCTTCCTCGACGCCCCCTGAGCGAAAGGGTAGCCCGGTCCGGCCTGCGCTGGACCGGGACTTGATCCCGCCGGCGGCCTTGAACCGGGCGGGACCGCTTCTGCGGACCCTATTTCCGCTGGCACCGCTCCGCCCGCTTTCCCCCTGACAGACCGCACTGGCCCCGCTAGTCTTGGTCAACCCGCCCCACGTTAGGACCCGCATGACCGAAGCCACCCTCCGCGCCCGCCTCCGGACGCTCTACGAAGGCGAAGGCCCGACCGGCGACCGCTTCCGCTATGCGCTTCTGGCCTTCGACCTGCTGACCGTGGCCTGGCTTATCACCTCGTCCTTCTTCGAACGCGGGCCGCAGCACATCCAGATCGACGTCGCCATCGGCGTGGTCTTCCTTGCCGATTTCATGGCCCGGCTCTCGATCTCGCGCCGCCCCTTGAAGGATCTGGTCAGCTTCTGGGGTCTTGCCGACGTCCTGGTGATCATCTCGCTCCTCTTCCCGATCTGGGGCGAGGGGCTCGCCTTCCTGCGCGTCCTGCGGCTCTACCGGGTCTTCCACTCCCCCCAGACGCTGGACCAGCTGCGCGACGACATCCGCGGCTTTCGTCGGCACGAGACCGCAATCCGCGCCGCGCTGAACCTGATGATCTTCATCTTCATGATGACCGCCCTCGTCTACCAGACCCAGGTCGGCAGCAACGAAGACATCCGCAACTACGTCGATGCGCTTTACTTCACCGTGACCACCCTCACCACGACCGGCTTCGGCGACATCACGATGGTCGGCAGCGGCGGCCGGCTTCTGGCCGTGGTGATCATGATCTTCGGCATCAGCCTTTTCCTGCGGCTGGTGCAGGTCGTGCTGCGGCCCCCCAAGGCGCATTTCCCCTGCCCGGTCTGCGGACTGCGCCGCCACGACCACGATGCCGTGCATTGCAAGGCCTGCGGGACTGTTCTGAACATCCCCGATGACGGCCTGGACTGACCCCAGCCGCCCTTCCACCAGGACAATTTATTAACCGAATATGAATGGGCGGTTTTTCGCCGATTAAGCTCGATTCCTGCACAGTACTAAATCTGTGGTTGCGTGCGATTCGAGTTCAACGTCTCCAAAGAAATTCTTTGAAATGGGTGTAGCAATGGTCGGCAACGAAACTCATCGTCGTCGCAGAAGCCTTCGGTCGTTCCTGCAAGATGCGGACGGCACGGCAACCGTCGAATTCGTCATACTTTTCCCGCTTTTCACCACGCTTCTCCTGCTGGTCGTGGATGCCAGCATGCTGTTCCTGCGGCACACCTCGTTGATGAATGTCTCGCGGGACACCGCCCGGATTGTTTCGCGCCACGCGATGACCGCCGACGAGGCAAAGTCCTACGCGGAAGCCTACGCCAGCACCCCGTCCTCACCGGCGACGGCCGAGGTCATCATCGAGATCGACCACGTGATCGTGCGCCTGACCACCGACTCGCGGTCCACCGCGCCCTTCGGGATCATCCCCATTGCGGTCGGCGACAAGCTTGTCGCCCGCGCCATCACCAGCATGGAGCCTGTCTGATCATGGTCCCGCAAACGCCCCGCCGCCCCGCCGATATCCTGTCGCAGGAAGACGGCAGCATCTCTGCCTACGCACTGGTTGCGCTGGCGGTGTTCTGCATGTTCCTCGGCCTGGCGATCGACGTGACCAACGTCCATCGGCAAAAGGAATTCATCTCCGTCGCGGCCGACGCGGCGGCACATGCAGGCGTCGTCGCGCTGGCGGAAAAGAAACTGCCGCTCGACATCCGGACCGCGGCCCTTGCCGCCGCCGAAACGAACGCCCCGGCCGGCCTGATCGGCAAGACGAACCTGGGCGCAAGCGACGTCGAGCTTGTCCGTTTCGATCCCAAGACCCGCACCATCATCGCGGGCGAAGCCAATGCCGTGAAGGTCACGCTGCACCGCGACAGTTCGGTCGGCAACCCGGTCTCCACCTCGCTTCTGCGCTTTGCGGGTGTGAAGAAGTTCGAGTTCTCGGTGACCAGCGTCGCCTATTACGGCAAGCCCGGCAATTGCAACTCGTCCGACGGCATCTACGCCAAGGGGCGGGTCACGCTGACCTCGGGCAACACCATTGGCGGCAGCTACTGCGTGCACAGCCAGGAAGAAGTCTGGATGCCGCAGACCAACTACTTCCAGGAAGGCGCGGGCCTGTCGATGCCGAACCTGGCCGACTGTGGCACCAAATGCTTCGACGCCGCCAACCCGGGAGTCGAGAACGCCAAGTTCGAGATGAACCTGAACATGATGCCGGTCGCCGATCACATCGCGCTGGTCCGCGCGGCAATGCTGGCGTCCACCTCCGACCTCAAGTCCCAGTTCTTCGCCGACAAGACCCTGGCTGCGGACCGCAAGCCCCTGGTCGACGCGCGCATCATGAACAACGGTGCCGCCGCGAAGCTGGTGAAGGGATCGGTCGTCAGCCTGACCGCCGCGCAATACAATGACCTCATGGTCCTCACCAAGGGCAACCTGCCGACCGGACTGGTCTACAACGTCGACTGCCGCGACCGTGGCAACGGACCGGCGACCTGGATCTCGATCGGCGGCAGCCTCGACCGCAAGGACCCCACCCTCACGACCAGCACGGCCGAGACGGTGCGGCAGGTCGTGCTGATCACCGACTGCGGCTTCGATGTCGGCAGCAATGCCCGGATCGATGCGACGCTGGCCATCAGCACGCGGGTCTCCACCTCCTCGGTGCTGAAAGCGGCGTCGGGGGCAATCGTGGGCGACCCGCTGCGCAACTGCGACGTCTCCCGCAAGGTCTACATCATGACCATGAGCGGCATCAGTGTCAGCTCCGACTTCACCGCCTCCAACGTCGCGCTGATCGTCAACGGCGACATTCACGTGGCCGCCAGCAGCTCGTCCTCCACCGTCGAGCACAAGGGCACCAGCTTCCACGCCGAAGGCGAGGTTCAGATTCCGGCCAACCATACCTTCAATGGTTGCCTGGAGGACTACAGCGGCCTCATTCCGGGAAACAAGACGATCAAGTTCGTGATTCCCAAGGCTTGAGGCCGTCGGTCGTCCACCGGGAAAACCCTGGCCCGGTGGACGATTCCTTGCCACGCGTTCCAGTGGTCCGCAGAGCGACCGCTTGCCCGGCCAAAGACCCCTGACATCGTTCAGTGGCCGCCGCCAAGGCTCACCGCCGCCAGCCGACCCGACTACTTCAGCTTGATGCAGAAGTGCTTGCGGACCGGGGCTTCGACCTTCCAGGTCCCCTTGAAGGTCGGCTCCACCACGAAGGCATCGCCCGGCCGCAGGGTCACGGGCGCACCGCCGTCCGGGGTGATCGTGATCTGGCCTTCGATCAGGTGGACGAATTCGTAGAACTTGTAGGACGCGTGCCAGCTTCCGACCGTCGCTTCCCAGGTCCCGCTGATGACGCTGCCATCGGCCGAGGTGTGCTGGATCCAGGTCTTCATCGACGGCGCGCCCTCGATCTTCACCCAGCCTTCCAGGTCGGTGACCATCGGCTCGGGTCCGGGGGCGGGAAACCGGAATACGGTGTCGGTCATGTGCTGCACTCCCTGATGTGATCCAAGAAAGGACCGCTTTTGCACCTTGGTAGGACCGGGCCAGAAGCATGGCAAGTGCCGGGAGTCGCCAAGTCCCGTCGGTTTCCGCCTTGCAGGATGGCGGCCGGTCTGGTTCATCCTGGGAACAGGCCAAAGGAGGGTTCCCCATGCTGATCCGCGACGCGAAAGCCAGTGACGCCGACCATCTGGTGCGCTTCACCAACATGGCGGCGGATGAGCTGTCCCTGCATTTCTGGAAGAAGTCCGCCGCGCCGGGGGTGGACCCCCTCGACTACGGCCGCGAACGCGCCGCGCGGGACACCGGGAACTTCTCCTACCGCAATGCCTGGCTGGCCGAGGTGGACGGTCAGGTGGCAGCCTGCCTCCTTGGCTACCCTGCCGCGCTTGAGCCCGAGCCGATCGAGCCCGGCACGCCTTCGATCTTCGTGCCCCTTCTGCAGCTGGAAGGATTGGCGCCGGGGTCCTGGTATCTGAACGTCCTTGCGACCTATCCCGAAGCCCGGGGCAAGGGCTGCGGCTCGGCCCTTCTTGCCCATGCCGAGGTGGTGGCACGCCAGGCTGGCCGCTCCACGATCAGCCTGATCGCCGAAGACACCCATCACGACGCGCTGCGCCTCTACCGCGCCAAGGGTTACCGCGAAGTTGCGCGCCGCCCCGTGGTCAAGGACGACTGGCAGGTCGACGCGACGGAATGGATTCTGCTGGTCAAGCCGCTCTGAACCCTTGTCGTCCGACGGCGTCTTTTCGTCGGACTGCCGGTTTCACCAGAAAGCCGGCCTGCGGGCAATCCTTGCCAAATCCCTAACGCCCGCGCTCAAGTGCTTGAAATCGCTCGGGCTGAAAAGGCCGCCACGCGTGGGCACTCATCCCATGCGCAGGGCCATGTCCAGCATCCGGTTGGAAAATCCCCACTCGTTGTCGTACCACCCGAAGACCCGCAGCATCCCCCCCGCCGAGACCTTCGTCTCCGGGCAGGCCATCACCACCGACTCCGGCCGCGCCCTGAGGTCGGTCGAAACCAGTGGCCGGTCCGTCGCCCCGATCACCCCCCCTGCCGTCCGGAAAGCCAGGTTCACCTCCTCCACCGAAGGCCGGCGTTCCGTCACCAGATGGAAGTCCACGCAGGACACGCTGGCGACCGGCACCCGCACCGCCTGCGCCACGACCCGCCCCGCGATCTGGGGCAGCACCCCGTCCAGGAGCCGCGCCGCCGAGGTCGTGGTCGGCACCATCGACAAGGCCGCCGCCCGGCTGCGCGGATAGTCGGCGGCAGGCGCATCCACCGTCGGCTGGCTGCCGGTATAGCAGTGGACGGTCGTCATCGACCCGGTGACGATCCCCCACCTTTCATGGATCAACCGCGCCAGCGGAGCCAGCGCGTTGGTGGTGCAGGACGCGTTCGAAACGATCTTCTGCCCCGCAAGCACCCCGTCGTTCGCCCCGAGCACCACCGTCACATCCACCGCCGAGGACGGCCCCGACACCAGCACCCGCGCGGCGCCTGCCAGCAAGCCGCGCTCGGCCACCCCCCGCGCCTCGGCCCGGCCGGTGCATTCCATGACCAGATCGACATCCGCCAGATCAAGGGCCGAGAGGTCAGCTGTCCGGTGCAACGGCACCCGCCGTCCACCGACGACCAGCGCCCCGGCTTCCAGCACGACCGACCCGCGCCACGGCCCGAAGACGCTGTCATACTCGAAGAGATAGGCGCACATCTCGGGGGCGGCGATGTCGTTGATCCCGACGATCTCCAATCCCGGCCAGGTCTCCGGGGCCAAGAGATAGGCCCGCAGCACCGACCGCCCGATCCGCCCGAACCCGTTGATGAAGACCCGCATCCAGCTGCCCCTGCCCTGCCCGCCGCAGTCTCACCACGGGCGCCGCAGGGCTTCAACGGGGTTCTTGTTCCCCGCACAATTCCCCCGGGACGCCGCCGCCGGAGTTTCCTGAACTCCGGCCCCGGTCAGACCCCGACCTCGATCCCCAGCCCCCGCTCCCGCGCCCGCTCCACCGCGACTGCCGCAACGGCAAGGTCCTGCAGACCGACGCCGGTGCCGTCGAAGAGTGTGATCTCCCCCTCCGACCGCCGCCCCGGGTGCTGCCCGATCAGGACATCGCCCAGCGGCATGATCGCCGATGCGTCCAGCAAGCCTGCGGCGACCGCGTGCTGGGCCTCGCCGATGGTCACCGATTGCGCCACCTCATCGGTGAAGACCGCAGCCTTGGCGACCAGCGCGGGATCGACCTCCTGCTTGCCTTTCGTATCGGTACCCATGCAGCTCAGGTGCGTGCCTGGAGAGACATGCCCGGCCAGCAGGCTGGCGGCGGGCGACGAGGTGATGGTCACGATCACCTCGGCCTCGCGCATCCGGGGCAGGTCCACCGCCTCGAACGGCAGACCCAATTCGGCGGCGACGGCTCCAAGCTTCGGCAGCATATCCGGGTGCAGGTTCCAGGCGATCACCCGTTCGAAGCGCCGGACCCGGGCGGCCGCGCGAAGCTGGAAGCCCGCCTGATGACCTGCACCGACAATGCCCAGCACATGCGCATGCGGCGCGGCAAGCCGGTCGATTGCAATTGCCGATGCCGCCGCCGTCCGCAGCGCGGTCAGTAGGTTGCCCCCCACCATCGCCACCGGCCGTCCGGTGTCGGGATCGAAAAGGAAGACCGAGGACTGGTGGTTGATCATGCCCTTGGCCGCATTGCCGGGAAAGTATCCCCCCGCCTTCACCCCAAGCTGACCACCGGCGCGGTCAAGACCGGACTTGAAGCCGTATTGACGACCCTCGCCCAAGGCCTCCCGCACGACGGGGAAGTTGTAGGCATCGCCCCGCGCCATGGCGGCTAAGCAGGCCTCGACAGCGCGGAAGGCGTCTTCTGGGGTGACGAGGGAGGCGATCAGGGCCTCGGGGACGATGAGCATCTGTTGGTCCTTTGCGGCAAGCGTGGGAGCGGCGGTTTCACACCCCGTCGCCAGCGGCTCTTGAACCAATGGCGCACCGCTGGCGACGCCAGTGGGATGTTTGGTCCAAGATGAAAGGCTTAGTAAGCCTTGCCGCGCGCCGAGACGGGCCAGACCACTTCGACCTTGCCGTTCCGCACGCCGACATACCAGTCGTGCACGTTGCAGGTCGGGTCGCAGTGGCCAGGAACCAGCTTCAGCTTGTCGTTGACCTTGAGCACGCCTTGCGGGTCCTCAACGACGCCATGTTCATCGCTGCACTTGACGTACTTCACGTCCGTGCGCCCGTAGATCACCGGCAGACCCGAGTCGACCGACTGGGCCTTCAGGCCCGCATCGACGATGGCTTTGTCGGCCTTTGCATGGCTCATCACGCTGGTCAGGATGAACAGCGCGTTTTCCCATTCCCCCTGGTCGATCCGGTTGCCGTCCTTGTCGAGGATCCGGCCATAGTCGGCGTCCATGAAGGCGTAGGAGCCACACTGAAGCTCGTTGTAAACCCCTGACGTGCTTTCGAAGTAGTAGCTCCCGGTGCCGCCACCGCCGACGATGTCGCAGGCGATCCCTTCGGCCTTCAGCGCGTCCACCGCGTCCTTCACCTGGGCCACGGCAAGGTCGATCTTCGCCTTGCGGTCGGCGAAAGCGTCCATGTGCTGCATCGCGCCCTGGTAGGCCTGGATGCCCGAGAACTTGAGGCCGGGTGCCGCGTCGATGGCCTTGGCAAGCGCCACGACGTCCGGCGTGGTCTTGACGCCACAGCGCCCGGCACCGCAATCGATCTCGACCAGGCATTCGATGGTGGTGCCGTTCTTCACGGCGGCCGCCGAAAGGTCGGCCACGTTGTCCAGCATGTCCACGCAGCAGATCGTCCGCGCGCCAAGCTTCGGCAGGCGCGCAAGGCGGTCGATCTTCGCCGGGTCGCGGACCTGATTGCTGACCAGCACATCCTTGATCCCGCCACGGGCGAAGACCTCGGCCTCGGACACCTTCTGGCAGCAGACACCGACGGAGCCGCCCAGCCGCTCCTGCAGCAAGGCCACATCGACCGACTTGTGCATCTTGCCGTGCACCCGGTGACGCATGCCGTGGGCGCGGGCATAGTCGCCCATCTTCTTGATGTTCCGCTCCAGCGCGTCGAGGTCGAGGAGCAGGCAGGGCGTCTGGATGTCGGCCTCGTCCATCCCCGGAAGTGCCGGGATATCGTAGCCGACTTCCAGGCCCTGGAAATTCGTCTGCTTGTTCATGGGATTAGCCTTTCATCCAGGGGAGTTTGTCCAGATCGACGTTGCCGCCGGTAATGATGATGCCGACCCGCTTGCCCTTGAATGCTTGCGGGTTCTTCAGGACCACGGCCAACGGCACGGCGCTGGATGGTTCCATCACCACCCGCAGGTGCTTCCAGGTCAGCTTCATCGCGTCGATTATCTCCTGTTCAGAAGCCGTGTAGATCTCGGAGACGTGGTTCGAGACGAAGTGCCAGGTCAGGTCCTTCAGCGGCACCAAGAGGCCGTCGGCAATGGTCTTCGGCGCGTCATCGGCGATGATATGGCCGGCCTTGAAGCTGCGGTAGGCGTCGTCGGCCTGTTCCGGCTCGGCGGCGATCACTTGGGTTTCCGGAGCGAGGGTGGAGAGCGTCAGGCAGGTGCCCGAGATCATTCCGCCGCCACCGATCGGGGCGACGACCATGTCCAAGCCGCCGGTCTGCTCCATGAATTCCCGCGAGCAGGTGCCTTGGCCGGCGATCACGCGGGGGTCGTTGTAGGGGTGAACGAAGTCGCCGCCGGTCCGGGCCTGCACCTCGGCGAAGGTCGCCTCGCGGGAGGAGGTCGAAGGTTCGCATTCGGTGATGACACCACCATACCGGCGGACGGTGTCCTTCTTGGCCTGCGGTGCGGTGCGGGGCATGACGACGTTGCAGGGGATGCCGCGCAGCATGGCGGCATAGCTCAGGCACGACGCGTGGTTGCCCGAGGAATGGGTGGCGACGCCCAGTTTTGCCTGTTCATCGGTCAGTCCGAAGACGGCGTTGGTGGCGCCGCGGACCTTGAACGCGCCGGGCTCCTGGAAGTTCTCGCATTTGAAGAACAACTCGCAACCCGCAAGCTCGTTCAGGTAGTCCGAGGTGCGCACCGGGGTCTGCCGGATATGCGGACGGATGCGCTCATGCGCGGCCAGCATGTCGTCGTAGGTGGGGATCAGCAAACCGTTGTCCTTCATGTCCTGCCCTTTCCGCTGGGACCCAAATTTCTTGAGCAAGAAATTTGTCAAAATCCTTGCTCAAGGATTTTGGTTCTTCACTCCGCCGCCAGCGCCATCGCCGGGACCGTGCCGCGATAATACTCCTGCGCTGCCGCCACGCCCGAGCCCAGCTTCACCGGCCAGCCCAGATCGGCCATGCACATCTCGGCGACGCAAAGGCCCGAGAGCAGCATCGCTTCGGTCAGCATCCCAAGGTGGCCGATGCGGAACACCTTGCCCGCGACCTCACCCAGGCCCACGCCGAAGGCCATGCCGTATTTCGTCGCCGCAAGCTGGACCAGCGCGGTGCCATCGCAGCCTTGGGGAACCTTCACCGCCGTCACCGTGTCGGAATAAAGGTCGAGCGAGGCCGCATAGGGCTCCATTCCCCAGGCGAAGACGGCGCGGCGGACGCCCTCGGCGAGGCGGTGGTGGCGGGCGTAGACGCTCTCCAGCCCCTCGGCCTCCAGAAGGTCGATGGAATGCGCGAGGCCCGCGATCAGGCCCACGGCGGGGGTGTAAGGATAGCCGCCACGGGCGTAGGAGGCGAGCATGTCCTTGAAATCGAAGAAGGTTCGGGGAAGCGTGGCAGTCTCCATCGCCGCGATGGCCTTGGGCGAGACGCCAAGGATCGCCAGGCCCGCTGGCAGCATGAAGCCTTTCTGGCTGCCCGCCACGGCGATATCCACACCCCAACCGGTAAAGTCGAACGGCATCGAGGCGATGGAGGACACGCCGTCCACGAAGAGCATCGCCCCATGCCCCGCCGCATCCATCGCGGTGCGGATGCCGGCGATGTCGGACTTCACGCCTGTCGCCGTCTCGTTGTGGGTGGCAAGCACCGCCTTGATCTTGCCCGCAACGTCGGCCTTCAACGCGGCTTCAATGGCTGCCAGTGGGGCACCCTGCCCCCAGGGCGTCTCGATGATCTGGACGTTCAATCCGTGGCGCTGGCAGAGGTCGATCCAGCGGTGGCTGAACATGCCGAACCGCGCCGCAAGCACCGTGTCGCCGGGAGACAAGGTGTTCGTCACCGCCGCTTCCCAGCCGCCGGTCCCGGTCGAGGGGATCACGATGACCTCGCCCTGATCCATCCTGAGCACCCGACGCACGCCTTCGACGGCAGGCTTGAAGAGCCGCGCAAAGGCGGGCGAGCGGTGGTCCAGAGTGGCCATGTCGCAGGCCTTGCGAACCGAATCCGGGATATTGGTCGGGCCCGGGATGAAGACGGGGTTCTGCATGGACATCGGGCAACTCCCTGAAAGATCGTCCACAAAAGCTACGCCCCGCGACCAATGCGCGCAATTTTTTCGAAAAGATTTTTCATTGGCATGAAGTCATGCTATTCCCTATTCCAGTCAATAGCTTGCGCTTTTTCACCCTGACAGGAGGCCCCGATGACCCAGAAACCCCGCGGCCGCCCGAAGGCGTTCAACGACAAGACCGACCAGAACACGGTCCAGGCGCTGGACCGGGGCATGGACATCCTGACCCATGTCGCCATGCACCCCGGCCGGACGCTTTCGGAAATCGCCGAGGACACCGGCGAGGCCATCGCCACCGTCTTCCGCGCCCTCGTCACCCTGCAGGGCCACGGCATGGTCGAGGTCGATGAGCCCGGCCAGTTCTGGCACATCGGCCCCGGTGCCTTCCGCGTGGGTTCCGCCTTCCTGCGCCGCACCAAGGTCGTTGAACGCGCCCGCCAGCCGATGGACCAGCTGATGCGCGAGACGGGTGAAACCGCGAACCTGGGGATCGAGGTCAAGGACGAGGTCTTCTTCGTGGCCCAGGTCGAAACCTACGAGGCGATCCGCGCCTTCTTCCCGCCCGGCACCCGTGCGCCGATGCACTCCAGCGGGATCGGCAAGGCGCTGCTGGCCTGGTACCCCGAGGAGAAGACCCGCGGCATCCTGGACCGCAAGGGGTTGGAGAAGTTCACTTCGCTCACGCTTACCAGCGACAGCGCCCTCCTCCGCGACCTCTCCCGCACACGCGACCGGGGCTTTTCCATCGACGACCAGGAACGCGCCGAGGGGATGCGCTGCGTCGCGGCCCCCATCTTCAACGCGCATGGCGAGCCAGTGGCGGGTCTTTCCGTCTCGGGTCCCGCGTTCCGGATGGGGCTTTCCGACGCGACCCGGATCGGCGCGCTGGTGCGGGCGGCGGCGGATCAGGTGACCGAGGCGACGGGCGGCACCCAGCCGGAATGACGCTTTCGACAAGGGTCTGTCGGTCGGGGGCCAGACGGCCTGCCCCGGCCGACTAGACATGCAATCGAATGCAAGGAAGGACGACCAGATGAGCAAACCCAATCTTCTGATCCTGATGGTCGACCAACTGAACGGCACGCTCTTCCCCGATGGCCCGGCAGACTTCCTGCACACGCCGAACCTGAAGCGGCTTGCTGCCCGTTCCGCCCGGTTCCGGAACTGCTACACCGCCTCGCCGCTGTGCGCCCCGGCACGGGCCAGCTTCATGTCGGGCCAGCTTCCCTCGCGCACCCGGGTCTATGACAACGCCGCCGAGTTTGCCTCGGACATCCCGACCTACGCGCACCACCTGCGCCGGGCGGGCTATCAGACGACGCTTTCCGGCAAGATGCATTTCGTCGGCCCCGATCAGATGCACGGGTTCGAGGAACGCCTGACCACCGACATCTACCCCGCCGATTTCGGCTGGACCCCGGACTACCGCAAGCCCGGCGAACGGATCGACTGGTGGTACCACAACCTTGGCTCGGTCACCGGCGCGGGCGTGGCCGAGATCACCAACCAGTACGAATACGACGACGACGTCGCGCACCAGGCCATCCAGAAGCTTTACGACCTTTCCCGCGGCCTCGACCCCCGCCCCTGGGCGCTGACCGTCAGCTTCACCCACCCGCACGACCCCTTCGTCGCCCGCCGCAAATACTGGGAGCTTTACGACGGTGCCCCGGAATGCGAGCCGCCCGGGCCGGTGGCCTACGACGACATGGACCCCCACTCCCAACGCCTGATGGACGCCTGCGACTGGCGGGGGATGGAGATAACCCCCGACCACATCCGCCGCGCGAAACAGGCCTATTTCGCGAACATCAGCTACATCGACGACAAGATCGGCGAGATCCTCGCGGTGCTGGAGGCAACGCGGCAGGAGGCGCACATCGTCTTCCTCTCTGACCACGGCGAGATGCTTGGGGAAAAGGGCCTGTGGTTCAAGATGAACTTCTTTGAAGGTTCGGCCCGCGTTCCCCTGATGATCGCCGCGCCCGAGATGCCTGCGGGCGTGGTGGAAACCCCCGTTTCCTCCATCGACCTTGCCCCCACGCTTGCCGCGCTGGCCGGTATCTCGATGGCTGAAGTTGCGCCCTGGACTGAAGGCGTCAACCTGATCCCGGTCGCCAACGGCTCCTCCCGCCCGCCCGTCGCAATGGAATACGCCGCCGAGGGTACGATCACGCCGATGGTCGCCCTGCGCGAAGGCGCGTGGAAGTACATCCGCTGCCCCGCCGACCCGGAACAGCTCTTCGACGTGGCGAACGATCCGCTGGAGACGAGGAACCTGGCCACAGACCCGCGCGCCGGCGAAATCCTGGCCCACTTCCGCACCCTTGCGGACGCCCGCTGGGACCTTGCCGCCTACGACGCCCAGGTCCGCGAAAGCCAGGCCCGGCGCTGGGTGGTCTACGAGGCTTTGCGCAACGGCGCCTACTTCCCCTGGGACCACCAGCCGCTGCGCGCCGCCAGCGAACGCTACATGCGCAACCACATGGACCTGAACGTGCTGGAAGAGCAGAAGCGTTTCCCGCGGGGCGAGTAGCCTGGTTTCCGCAGGTCCGGACAAGCCGTTGGCTTGGAAGACGCTGCAGAGCCACGCCGATCGCTAGCGGTCAGTCATACCGAAGCGCCGTCGCCTTGCCGCGGAAGATCCAGTAGCTGAGGATGGAATAGGCCAGGATGGTCGGCAGCACGATCAGGGTGCCGACCAGGATGATCGCGAGCGACTCGGGTGCGCTTGCGGCTTCGTAGATGGTGATCGCCTCGGGCACGATGAAGGGAAAGAAGCTGTAGGCCATTCCCGCAAAGCCCAGGACGAATAACGCGATCGTTGCGACAAAGGGAATCCAGGCGAAGCGGTCGCCTTCCATCGGCAGGCGGCGGAGCTTCCACCAGATCAGGCCGATCGTCAGCGCCGAGACGGCTGGCAGCGGCGAAAGGTACAGCATCTGCGGCAGGCCGAACCATTTGTCAAAGATGCGCTGGGAGACGAAAGGCGTTGCCATCGAGATCGCGCCCATCCCCAGCACGACGCCCCAGATGCCGCCCTGCGACCACTCCACGGCCTTTTTCTGCAACGGGCCTTCCGTCTTGGCGATCAGCCAGGTCGCGCCGATGAAGCTGTAGGCCACGGTCAGGAAGACCGCCGTAATCAAGGCAAAGCCGACGTGCCACCAGGTGTAGCTCAGGCCCATGATGTACAGCCCCAGCATGAAGCCCTGCGACAGGCCGGTCATCAGGCTGCCGGTAAAGAAGGCGCCATCCCACGCGCGCTTGTGCTTGAGGGGAGCCTTCGCGCGAAACTCGAACGCCACGCCGCGCAGGATAAGGCCGAACAGCATGACGGCCACGGGCAGGTATAGCTGCGTCAGGATCGCGCCATGTGCCACCGGAAAGGCGACGAGGAGAAGCCCGATGGCAAGGACAAGCCAGGTCTCGTTCGCGTCCCAGAACGGGCCGATGCTGGCAACCATCGTGTCGCGTTCCTCCGGGGTGGCGAAGGGGAACAGGATGCCGACGCCAAGGTCGAAGCCGTCGAGGACGACGTAGATCAGGATCGACAGGCCCAGAAGGGCGGCGAAGATGAACGGCAGATCAAGGGTGGCGAACATCATCCTACTCCGCTGGAACGGCCATGGCTTCGCCGCCCTTCACCCGCTCGTCCTTGGGCAAAGGTTCACCCCGGGCCGCCTTGCGGGCCATGTAGGTGATGACCCCCATGTAGGCCAGGATCAGCGCGGCATAGACGGCCAGGTAGACCAGGAGCGTCGTCAGCACCATCGGTGCGGGCACGTCGGCCACGGCGGCCTTGGTGCTGAGGACCCCCTGCACCAGCCAGGGCTGGCGCCCGATTTCGGTGGTGTACCAGCCCGCCAGCGTGGCGATCCAGCCCGAGAAGGCCAACCCCGACATCCCGTAAAGGTAAAGCCGCGGCATCGCGTCCACCCCGCGCCGCCACAAAAGGAAGGCACCCGTCCAACTGGCCAGCAGCATCAGCATGCCCACACCCACCATGATCCGGAACGACCAGAACACCGGGGCCACGGGGGGGTGCATCACCTCGCCCTCGGCGGTGACGAAATCGTTCAGGCCGGGCACGACGCCCGCAGGATCGTGCTTGAGGATGATCGAGGCCAGGCTGGGGATACCGATCTCGAAATGGTTGGTCCGCGCCTCCTGGTCGGGCAGGGCAAACAGCAGAAGCGGGACGTTGCCTTGGGTCTCCCAGTTGCCCTCCATCGCGGCAACCTTCTGCGGCTGATGCTCCAGCGTGTTCAACCCGTGCATGTCGCCCATCAGGATCTGCAGCGGGATCAGGACGGCTCCCAGGATCACGCCAACCCGGAAGGTCGAGCGCACGCTGGCGCTGCGGTCTTTCATCAACAGGCGCAGCGCGCTGATACCGGCCAGCAGGAAGGCCACGGTCAGGCCACTGGCCAACAGCATGTGGCCCAGACGGTAGGGCATCGAGGGGTTGAAGATGATCGCCCACCAGTCGGTGGCGTAGACGATGCCGTCACGCAGCTCATAGCCTTGCGGGGTGTGCATCCAGCTGTTCAGGACCAGGATCCAGAACGCCGACATTGTTGTACCGAACGCGACCAGGCCGGTGGCAAGCGTGTGCAGCCAGCCCGGCACGCGGCTGGCACCGAACAGCATGATCCCGAGGAAGACCGCCTCAAGGAAGAAGGCGGTCAGCACCTCGTAGGCCAGAAGCGGCCCGGCGACGTTGCCGACCGTCTCCATGAAGCCCGGCCAGTTGGTGCCGAACTGGAAGGACATGGTGATGCCCGACACCACGCCAAGCGCGAAGGACAGCGCGAAGACCTTGACCCAGAACATGTAGGCCTCGGCCCACTTGCGGTCGCCGGTCGCGTTGAAGCGCAACTTGAAGAACAGAAGCACCCAGCCCAAGGCGATTGTGATGGTGGGAAAGAGGATGTGGAACGAGATGTTTGCCCCGAACTGGATGCGGGAAAGCAGAAGTGTGTCCATCGTTACCGTCGCTCCTTTGCCAACCGATTATGGCAAGTACCCGCTGCAGATGGCGCGCATCCGGGGGAATTCTAGTGGGGGAGCGTCGGTTCGCCGCATCAGACCTGCCTACGGACGCATCGCTGGCGCCAAAAGTCGGTAGACGCATCGGCAGCCCGATTGAAGCTGCCAAACGTCAATGTCGGCTCAACCTTACTGGAGGAATCTGAAGTGCCTTCTCTCGACCCGCCAGCCTAGGTCAGCCTCTGCACGAACCAGACTGCCCCGGTCAGCCCGATCACGACCGAGCCGGGAACGACCACCACCGCGCGGTACAGCGCGTGCCGTCTGAACCACAGGCTGACGCACAGAAACGCAGCGCCCACCACGGCCAGTTGCCCGATCTCGACCCCAAGATTGAAGCCCAGAAGGGCAGCCAGAAATCCGGTCTCCGGAAGCCCGAACTCTGCAAGGACCGAGGCGAACCCCAGGCCGTGCAGAAGGCCGAACAGAAAGACCAGCGGAAGCCGCAGCGCGCTTCTGCCTTTGCCGAAGATGTTTTCGACAGCCACAAAGACGATGGATGCCGCGATTGCCGGCTCGACCACGCTGGCGGGAATGGTGATCACCTCCGCCGCGGCCGCGGCAAGGGTCAGGGTATGCGCTGCGGTGAAGGCACTGATCTGCAGCAGCAAAGGGCGGAGCCGCGTGTCGAACAGGAACAGCCCCAGGACGAACAGGATATGGTCAAGGCCCAGCGGGACGATGTGCTGAAATCCCACCGGAACATAAACCGCAAAGGTCGACCAGCCGCCTTGGGCATCCCCGCCTGCAAGCGCAACCGGCGGGCTGGTTTGGCCTGGCTCCAGGTAGCCGTCGTAAGGGCTTTCGACGCCGTTCTGCCGCAGGACAAGGGGGCCAAGCGGCTCCGCCCAGCCGATGCTGACGGTTCTGGCCCCCAGTGGCAGGTCCACAACCAGGTTCACCGTGAAGCTGCGGGACAGCCCCTGGACATCGCTTTCCGGCGGCACCACCGAGGTCAGGACGGGCATCCGGTTCACCCCATCGACCAGGATGCGGACTTGATCCGCCATGCCGGGCCAAAACGTCCGAAACCTGACCGCGATCTCGCTGGCGGGCCGGACGCGCAGGGCATCATAGGTCCCGTCCTCCGGACCGGGCGCGCCCTCTTCCTCCGACGACAGATCAAGACCGGCCATGATCGCGTCGATGTCGGCCCGGATGGCAAGCTTAAGCGTTCCGTCTTTGACGGAGAAACTTGCGATTGCGGGCAGCACTTCATGCGCGCGCGCCGGATGTGGAAGAAACGAGAGCGCAAGCATGGCCAGCACGGCCAACAGCTGGCGATGCCGGCGGGGGTCAAGCGGCCTCATTCCGGTTGCCCCTTCGCGCCAAGCTGAAAGCTCAGGCTGGCCCAGTGGCTTTGCCAGACGACGCTGCCGGGTCCCTCGGCCGCAATCATGTGCACGGCGTTGAACAGATAAAGGCCGGGTCCGTTCAGTCCTGCGACCACCCGGCCGTCGGCATCGCTGGTCAGAAGCGCGCGCGTCACAGTTGCCGGATCGGCTTCGGGCCGGTGGAAGACCGAGACCTGCGTATCGGCTTGAGGCTGACCCTCCCAAAGCAGGTGCACCTCGACCGTCTGCGCCCCCGCAATGAATGGGGAGGTTGCGGCCACCAGTTCGTAGCGAAGCCCCCGTGGCGCGTCCGCACCAAGCCCCTTTGCCGGGCCGGCCGCAGACAAGGTTCTGGCGTAGCGTAGATATCCCTCTGCAATCTCACGGTCCGGCGCCCCGCGCGAGCGGTGTTCGTCCATCACCCGCCCCAAGCCTTCGTAATCGAGATAGTCCCGGAACTCGGCCAGATCTTCGAAGACGACATAGGCCGGAGCCGTCTCCACGGTGATCAGATGCAGGCCCGGCGCGGTCAGATCGACGGACAGGGCCGGGATGTCTCCCTGACGGCCTTCAAGCTCTTGGACGCCGTCGGGGGAATAGTGCCGCGCCGAGCGGATGATGCGGTCAAGAAACGGAAGCGGCTCACCGACCAGCATCTGTCCGACCCGGACATGGGCCGTCGTCCCGCTATCGGGTTCGATCCAGAATTCATGCGCCGAGGCTTCTGCCGCGACCAGAATCCCGCACGCCAGGATCAGTGACCGAAACTGCATCTCATTTCCCCATGAATGCTGGCGCGACGAGCGGGGTCCGGCGACACTGCCGCCGGGCCCCTTGTCACTTAGCGACCGGCGTTGACCACGGCCGGGCTGTCGGTCGGCCCCTTGTCGTCCGGACGGTTGCCCTTGATGCCACCCAGGGCATGCGAGGCGGCGACCGTTTCGGTCCCGGTATCTGCGCCGGGAACCTCGGTCGATCCCTGGTCATGCCCTTTTGCGAAGGCACCCGTGGCCAGCAGGCCCAGCATCGTGACGGCGAAAAACTTCTGCATCTTGCTCACTCCTGTTGTTGAGTACGGAAGCTACGAACCGCGGCGGCGAGAAGTTTCACCTTCAGGGCAGAAGCCGCAAAAGGCCGCTGGCGGGTTGATAATTGCCGTCCGCATGTCATGATCGGGCCGGTGTTGCGTTGGTTCTGCGCGTCCCAGGCTTCGTCGATGCCTGCCCCGCCTCGAAAACTCATTCGGCAGGAAACAGAATGAACCCCGCTTTTCCCGCGCGCGACGCATGACCAGCCCAGGTCCCGCCACGGCACTTCCTCGCCGCGTGACCGTCCGTCCGATCGTCTTTCTGGCGGTCGGCTTCGCGGTGCTGGCGGTCATCGTCGTGATGACCTTGATCCTCGCCGAACGCTCGCAGGAGTATTTTGAACGCGCGACGAACGCGCGCGATCAGCGGATGGCGGCGGTGGAACTGCGCAACGCGCTTCTCGCCGCCGAATCCAGTCATCGCGGCTTCATCTATTCAGGCAACGAGGTCTACCTCGCCCCGTTCGAAACCGCCGCCCGGCAGGCGACCCGCTGGTTCGAGGCACTGGATCAGGCGACGGCTGACAACCCCGAAGCAAAGCCGCTGGTCGAAAAGCTTCGCACGATATCCTCTGAAAAACTGACCGAACTCAAAGACAGCATCGCATTGAAACGTGCCATGCGTGACGACGAGGTGATGTCGAACTTCCGCATGTCGCGCGACAAGGCCTTGATGGACGAGGCCAACATCTTCCTCTCCGGGCTGATCTGGGCCGCCGAGGATGCGGCAGCCGACGGGGCAGCAGAACAGCGCACAAACGCCGCCTGGCTGCGGCTGGTCACCAGCGTTGGCGGTCTGATCATCGTGGCCGTGGTCGGATTTGCCATCGCTTCGGTGCTGCGGCACAGCCGGGCGCTTTCCCTGGCACACGGCGATCTCGCGGCGCTCAACGCCAGCCTCGAGGCGCGGATCGCCGCCCGGACCGCCGATCTCCAGCAGGCCAACCATGAAATCCAGCGGTTTGCCTATATCGTCACCCATGACCTTCGCGCCCCGTTGGTGAACATCATGGGCTTCACCAGCGAACTGGAAATGGGCATCGAAAAGCTGGTTTCGGCTGTCGAGGCAGATACCTCCGAGCCCGTCAGCGCCGCGAAGATAGAGGCGCGCCTGGCGGCAAGCGAGGATCTGCCCGAAGCGATCCGGTTCATCCGCTCGTCCACCAGAACGATGGACCAGCTGATCAAATCCATCCTGAAACTGTCGCGCGAGGGTCGCCGCGCACTCAGGCCGGAAGAGGTGGACCTTGCCCAATCGCTTTCCTCTGCCACCGCAGCGGTCCAGCATCAGGTCCAGCAGGACGGGGGCACCATCACGCTTGAGGTCGGCGTCCCGACGATAGAGGTGGACCGCGTGGGACTGGAGCAGATCATCGGCAATCTTCTGGACAACGCGGTGAAGTATCGCAGCGCCGATCGCCCGCTCACGATCTCGGTGCGGGCCTCTGCGCTGCCTGACGGCAAGGTGGCCCTTGCTGTGCAGGACAACGGTCGCGGGATCGCCGCGCAGGACATGGAGCGGATCTTCGAACCCTTCCGCAGGTCCGGCGTCCTGGACCAGCCCGGCGAAGGGATGGGACTTGCCTTCGTGAAGGCCCTGGTGCGCCGGATGGGAGGCACCATCGACGCCACTTCCACTCTCGACGCCGGGTCCATTTTCACCGTAACTTTGCCGTTACGTCCGACCCCGGGCGACGTGGAGCGCTCATGAACCAGACAGTCTCTCCCGTAACAATAGTGATGATTGAAGACGACGAGGGCCACGCCCGACTGATCGAAAAGAACATCAGGCGCGCGGCGATCAACAACGACATCCTGGCTTTCGTCGACGGCGCGAGTGCGCTGAAATTCCTGCTGGGCGAAGATGGCAGCGGCAAGGTGAACATCGGTCGCCAGCTTCTGGTGCTGTTGGACCTGAACCTGCCGGACATGTCGGGCATGGATATCCTGGGCCGGATCAAGACGAACGAGCACCTGAAATGTGTGCCGGTGGTGGTGTTGACCACGACCGATGACGCCGTGGAAATCCGCCGCTGCTATGACCACGGCGCCAACTTCTACGTCACCAAGCCGGTCAGCTACGAAGGCTTCGCCAACGCCATCCGGCAGCTTGGCCTGTTCTTCTCGGTCGTTCAGATCCCCGAGACGACATGAGCCCGGATGGTGACGCAGCACCGCTTCTCCGTGTGCTTTACGTGGATGACGACAAGGCCCTGGCCCGGCTGATCCAGAAGGCGCTGGGACGGCAAGGGTTCACGGTCGATCTTGCGTCCACAGCCGATGCCGCGCTGGACATGATCGCGTCGCAGCCCTTCGACGTCGTGGCGCTGGACCACTACCTGCCCTCCGGAACCGGGCTTGATTTCCTCGACCGGCTGGCGGGCCAGACCGGGACCCCGCCGGTGGTCTACGTCACCGGGTCGTCCGAACCGAATGTCGGCGTGGCGGCCCTCAAGGCCGGGGCCAGCGATTTCATCCCGAAGACGATCGGCGACGACTTTCTCACCCTTCTTGGGTCGGCCCTCAGCCAGGCGATTGTCAAAGCGCAGCTTGTCGCCGCCAAGGAGGCCGCCGAGGCCGAGGTGCGTCTGGCACGCGACCGGGCCGAAATGCTTCTGGCCGAGGTCAATCACCGCGTCAGCAACAGCCTGACGCTGGTGTCCACACTGGTCAGCATGCAGGCGAACCTTCTGACTGACCAGGTGGCCAAGGACGCGCTTGCCGAAACGAAAGCGCGGATCTTTGCGATCGCTTCGGTGCACAAGAGCCTCTATTCCTCCAGCGACGTGCGCCACGTCGATCTCAGCGAATATCTCGACGGTTTGCTGCAAAACCTTGGACTTTCGATGCAGGCCGAGGGCAGCGGCACCCAGTTGCTGACCGATCTTGAACCGATACGCCTTGTGACCGACGACACGATCAACCTCGGGATCATCGTCACCGAACTTGTCACCAACGCCTTCAAATACGCCTACCCCAGACGCGATGGCCAGATTTTCGTCCGCCTCCGCGCCCTCGGCACCAGCAGTGCCGAATTGACCGTGGAAGACGCGGGCATCGGGCGCGAGGCGGCTCCAAAGGGCACGGGGCTTGGAACCCGGATCATCAAGGCGATGGCGACGTCGATGAATGCCGAAATGGAATACATGGACCGCGCACCGGGCACGGCGGCGCGGCTGACGTTTCCGCTGCGGAATTGAAGGTGGGAGGCCAGAATGCAAGCATCAACGGTCAGGCTGGGGATCCTCGCCAGTGTCCTGACGGCCTTGGCACCCATCGCCTTCGCGCAAGACGCGGCGCAGGGCATTACCGTTTCGACCGTGTTCCCGCCGTTCGACGCCAATGCTGCCGCCTGCGAGCGGCCGGTGGGGCTTGACCGCGTTCTCGCCTTCGCCAAGGACAACGACCGGGAGTTCGTGACCGGCATCGACCACGGGCTGTCGCTTGCCGCCAGGGACCGCGGGATCGACTATGTCGTGGCTCTGGCCGACAACGACAGCGCCGTGATGCTGGACCAGCTTGACGCGTTCCGCTCCGACCGTGTCGGGGCCATCGTCGTCTCGCCGGTCGACCCCGGCACGCAGGCCCCCGGTCTACACGCCCTGATCGCGTCGGGCGCCTATGTCGGCACCATCGTCGCGCCCCCCGCCACGTCGCTTCTGAACGCGCCGCAATACCGGACCGGGAAAGAGCTTGCCGACCTCGCGGTGGAGTATATCAGAACCAACCTCGATGGCCGCGCGAATGTCGTGCTTCTGACGCAGGACAGCATCCAGTTCCTGACCCCCCGCTTCACCGCCATCCGCGACGCCCTGGCCGAGCTGCCCGCGGTGCGCATCGTCGCCGACATCTCGCCGAACCCGGTCGGCAAGGAGGGCGGGCTTGCGACGATGCGAACGATCCTGATCGCCCACCCCGATGTCGACGTGATCCTGGGCGCAGACGGGGTCGTGCTTGGCGCCCTGCAGGCGCTGCGCGAAGCGGGCAAGGACCGGCCTGACCAGTTCCTGGGCGGGATCGACGGCGAGCCAGAGGCGGTGGCCGAAATTCGCGCCGGCGGGCCTTACAAGGCAAGCATCAGCCTGAATTCTCCGGTTTTCGGCTACGCGATGGGCCAGCACGCCGCCGACTGGCTGGACGGCAAGCAGATACCTCAGGCGATGGACATCCTGCCCCGCGCGCTGACGGCCGAAAACCTAGCCGCCTACGAGGCCGATCTGGCCGACCCCGGAAGCGTCTACAACGACCCAGCGCGCCGCGACAGCTATCTGAAGATGTACGGCAACATCTGCTATTCCACCCGCGCGAACTACGTCAACTTCCCGTGGTCGTCCGAAGCCAACTGAGGCAGGGCTAACGACGCGTCATTCCCGAACGCAAAATCCAGTAGGAAATGTACGCATTGGCGGTAACAAGCAGGCGAATATGGGGACATTGCCAGCAAAACAGTTGCGCTCATCCGGGGTGGTCTGACGTTTCGCCGAGACGGAAGGTACCTCCCCCACTGAGGGTCGCGTGCCAGGGCATAGGACTGAGATTACTGATTCATTCCACAGCAGTCCCGAGAACGATTGTAAGTTCATGATCTCCATCCTCCAGCGGAAAATCCAGACCGCCGACCGAGGGTGACATAGGGGTTCCGTCAAGGTCGGCAGACAGAATACCGTTCGTGGCGCCGTCCGGGTTCCGGATGGAAATGGCATAGCGCGCCTGTCCCAAGGCTATCCTGACCGTCAGTTCCGGCCACGAACTGGGCAGGCAGGGATTGAGCGAGAGCCTATCCCCTTTGCGGGTGAGACCAACGATCCCCTCGATGCCAGCGCGATACATCCAGCCGGCAGAGCCGGTGTACCACGTCCAGCCACCGCGGCCCGAATGCGGGGGCGTTGAATAGACGTCCGCCGCAACGACATAGGGTTCAACCTTGTAGCGGTCGGTGTCGGCCGGGTTCAGGGAGTGGTTGATCGGGTTCAACATGGCAAACAGCGCATGGGCTGCATTGCCATCGCCCAGTTTCGCCTGGGCAAGGACCGCCCACATTGCCGCGTGGCTGTACTGACCGCCATTTTCGCGCAGACCCGGAGGGTAGCCCTTGATGTAGCCGGGATCAAGCGGCGTCCGGTCGAAGGGCGGAGCGAAGAGAAGCGCGAGGCCGGGGTCGAAGCGAACCAGGTGGGCGGTCATCGAAGCCATCGCCTGCCGCGCGCGGTCCGGGTCGGCCGCCTGGGAAAGGACGGCCCAGGATTGGGCTATGCTGTCGATCCGGCATTCGTCCGAACTTGCCGATCCGAGGAGCGTTCCGTCGTCGAAGGTGCCGCGGCGGTACCACTCGCCGTCCCAGCCGTGGGTTTCTATGGCAAGAAGGACAGAGTTCCGGTGCGCGCGCCAACGGGCGGCGCGGTCTGGGTCACGAGCGTCGGCCAGCGGAGCGAGGAGGTCGATTGTGGCGATCAGAAGCCAGCCCAGCCAGACGCTGGTGCCCTTGCCACCTTCGCCCACGCGGTTCATGCCGTCGTTCCAGTCGCCGGTCCCGATCAGCGGCATGCCGTTGTCGCCCGTGAGCTGAATCGCCTGGTCCAAACCTCGGGCGCAATGTTCGAAGAGGGATGCCGTTTCGTCGGACTGCTGCGGCTGGGCAAAGTCGTCGTGAGCTCCGTCTGGCACCGGGGGGCCGCTCAGGAACGGAAGGTCTTCGTCTAGGATCTTCGCATCGCCTGACACTGCAACGTAACGCGCGACGCCGTATCCCAACCAGATCCGGTCATCCGAGATGCGGGTTCGCACGCCCTGGCCGGAATGGGGCAGCCACCAGTGCTGTACGTCTCCTTCGGGGAACTGGCGACGGGCGGCTCGCAAGAGGTGGGCGCGCGTCATTTCCGGCCGGGCAAAGGTCAGGGCCATCCCGTCCTGCAGCTGGTCGCGGAAGCCGTAGGCTCCGCTGGCCTGATAGAACCCCGCCCGCGCCCAGATGCGGCACGCCAGGGTCTGATACATCAGCCAGCCGTTCAGAAGAATGTCCATTGCGCGGTCGGGCGATGTCACCTGTACTGTGCCCAGCAGCGCCGACCAGTGATCCTCCACTTCGGCCAGCAGCGCGTCGGCGTCGGCTGCGCGGAGGCGCCGGATCAGCGCGCTGGCTTCGGAGGCACTGTCCGATTGCCCGATAAGGAAGGTCAGCGAGACCGTCTCGCCGGGAGGAAGCGTCACACGGCGCTGGAGGGCGGCGCAGGGGTCCAGGGCGGGGCCGGTTCGACCGGAAAGGCGGGTTGTGCGAAGACCCGCCGGAAAGGCCAGCGAGCCGGCAACCCCGAAGAACTCGACCCGGTCGGCCGTAAAGCTGCTGACCCCGTCGCCGAAGTCCGCAAAGGCGATGCGGCCGGGAAAGGCCGTGCTGAAGGTGTTCTGCGCCAGGATAGCCCCGGTCTCGGGATCGGGGTGGGTCACGATGTAGGGGGCCGTCGCGCCACGGGAGGTACCCAGGACCCATTCGGCGTAGGCGGTCACCGACAGGGTCCGCGTCGTCGTGCCGGTGTTGCGCAGCGTCAGGCGGCTGATCTTTGCAGGTGCTTCCAGCGGCACGAACTGCACCAGATCGGCGTCGATGCCTTCAGCCGCATGCTGGAAGCGGGAGTAGCCGAAGCCGTGACGCGCGACATAGGTGCCGCCGTCGCGAACTGGCAGAGCGGTGGGCGTCCAGATCTTGCCGGTCTCGACGTCCTGCACATAGAGCGCTTCGCCCGGCGGGTCAGTGACAGGATCGTTCGACCATGGAGTAAGCTGGTTCTCGCGGCTGTTTTCCGACCAGACGTGGCCGCTGCCCTCGGCCGAGACCTGAAAGCCGAAAGTCGGATTGGAGATCACGTTTATCCAGGGCGCGGGCGTGGTCTGCCCGGCCTGCAGGATGGTCACATATTCGCGCCCGTCCCGGGCGAACCCGCCGGTGCCGTTGAAGAATTCGAGCTGCGGCAGGTCCAGTCTGGGCGACGGCGCGGTAAGGACGGGGGCTGGCGGGACCAGAGTCTCGGTCACCGGCAACGACGATATCCGCGCAAGCTGGCTGGCAAGGTCGCCCTGGCTGGCCACCAGGATGACGCGCGCCGCTGCGAAGAGATGTGCCCGTGCGCCGCCGTGCAAGAGATCGGTCCGCAGCGCATGGATCGTCCCCTTAACCGGGGCGTGGATGCCCGGCGCCTGTGGACGTGACCGGGCCGAACGGACGGCAGCGTCGATCGCAATCTGAAGGTCCTGCACATAAGAGGAAGTGCGGTCATTCAGCACGACCAGATCGACCGCAAGCTGGCGCATCTGCCAATACTCATGCGCTCTTATCGCTTCGTGCAGGACGGAGATGTCCTCGATGTCCTCGATCTGCAGCAGCACGATCGGCAGATCGCCCGAGATCCCCAGCGACCAAAGTGCAGATTGCGGCGCGGCGCCTGCGATGATCTGAGCTGGCCTGGCGCGCAGCCGTGCATCATTGCGCATCACCATCCCGCCCAGCGTCTGATAGTCGGCGGCGTCGGCATGCGTGATGCCAAGATGGCGGAGCTGAACCTGCGCCTGGGTCCAGGCCAAGGTCGCTGCACGCGCGAAGGCAGAGGCATCCCGGTGGCGGTCCACGAGGTCCAGAAGCGCGTCGGGCGTGTCGGCCACCATGGTCCAGAAGGTGACGCGCGCCGTACCGCCCGCTGGAACCCGGACGCTGCGGCGGATCGAGAAGATCGGGTCCAGGACGGTGCCGGTGGTGCCAGACAGCGGCTGATCGACCGCTGCCGCCGTGGCAATGGTCCGCCCCCGCCCGATGAAGCGCGCGCGGTCGGTCTCGAACTGGATCGGCGCGGTCTCTTCGCCTTCGACCACAGCGATATGCGCCGCCCAGACCTCGGGATCATGGGGAGAGCGGCGACGTCGGGTGGCAATGATGACGCCCAGTTCCGGCAGGTAGTCCGTCACCACAAACATCTTGGAAAACGCCGGGTGGGCCTGGTCGGCGGCGGGCGGGGCCAGCACAAGTTCGGCGTAGGACGTCACGTCTATGTTCCGCGCCTGGCGACCACTGTTGGTCAGGGTGACCCGACGCGCCTCGGCGTCATCCTCGGCCGAGACGACGACTTCTGTCGTCGTGGTCAGTCGCGCTGTCCGATGGGTGAATGCCGCATGGTGTTCGCAGAAGACCGCGCGACGCAGATCTGCGGCCGACCGGGTGGGCTGAACGCCGGACGACCAGAGTTCACCGCGGTCGCGGTCGCGCAGGAAGACAAAAGCCCCAAGTGCGGGCTGGGCGGCCTCGTCCCGCCACCGCGTGACGGCCATCTCCCGCCAGCGGCTGAAGCCCTCGCCAGCGGGCGTCAGCATCACGCCATAATTGCCGTTGGACAGCAGATGCGACGTTGGCAGTTCCGTAGCGGGACCTTCGAAAGTTCGCACGGCCGGCGCATCGACCTGTTCGACGGGGGCCACCAGCACCTCGGTCGCCCGCGGTGGGGCGCTGCCGACGTCGCGCGGAATGCGCTCCTGCAGCAGAAGCTCGGCACCCTGTATCATCGGCTCGGCATGGAAGCGGTCGCGCAACCGGCCGTCTTGCAGCGTGTTGGCAATGGCAACGATGGTCATGCCCTGGTGGTGCGCCATGAAGCTGCGGACGATGGCCTGCTGCTCGTTGGAAGGGAGGCGCGCAGGCGTGAAGTCGACCGCTTCGTAAAAGCCGAAACGTCCTTCGGCCCCGAGGGCTGCAAGGCGGGCATAGTTCTCGACTGCGGCCACCGGGTCCACCATCGCGGCAAGGCCCGTGGCATAGGGCGCGATCACGCGGTTTTCGCTAAGACCACGCTTCAGACCCAGTCCCGGGACGCCGAAGTTGGAGTATTGATAGGTCATCTCCAGATCGCGGGCATTGTAGGAGGATTCCGAAATCCCCCACGGAATTCCAAGAGCGGCCGCGTAGCCTTGCTGGCGGGACACGATCAGGCGGGTGGTCTGTTCAAGAACCGACCCGGTCGGCGCACGCATCACAAGCGAGGGCATCAGGTACTCGAACATGCTGCCCGACCATGAGATCAGCGCTGAGCCTGATCCGATGGGCGTTGCGGGCCGTCCCAGCCGGAACCAGTGCCGCGTCTCGACGTCGCCCTTGGCAATGGCGAAAAGACTGGCAAGCCGTGCCTCCGAGGCGAGAAGATCGTAGCAGTTGGTATCAAGCCTGTTGGATGACACCGAAAAGCCAATGGACAAAAGCTTCTTGTCTGGCTCCAGCAGGAAGTTGAAATCCATTTCCAGGGCCAGAATGCGGCAAAGCGCTTCGACTTCCTGCAGGAGAGTTGGCTCTGACGGGTTGGCAAGGTCTGCAAGATGATCGGTCAGCGCGGTCTGCATGGCCGTAGTCCAGACCTTGGCTTCCGAAAGCGCATCGCCCGTCATTGCAAGCGCACCTTCCATCGGGACAGTCAGCGAAGCTAACGGGTTGCCCGGATCAGCCGCCAGGGCGGTGACATCAGCAAGCGCCCGGACCAGGTCCAGATCCTCTGCATGTGACCCCAGCGACCGCTTGGCGATAAGCGCGCAATCCGCCATCGCTTGGCGCACGACACGGTCGTCCTGCACCGGCTCGTTTGCCCAAGCGCGGCAGGCCTGGGCCACGGCGATCAGGTGACCGGCAAGGTTGCCGCTGTCCACGGAGGAGACATAGGCCGGTTCAAGGACACGCAGGTCGCGGGTGTCGTGCCAGTTGTAGAGATGGCCGCGAAACCGCGGCATGCGCTGGATGGTGTGCAGGGTGTCCAGCATCCGTTGCAACGCGGCCCGCTGGCCGATCCAGCCCATGTCGTGGGCCGCGACGGTGGAGAGAAGGTAAAGCCCGATGTTGGTGGGCGAGGTCCGGGTCGCGACAACGGGGCGCGGAATTTCCTGGAAGTTGTCCGGCGGAAGGAAGTTCTCTTCCGGCGTCACGAAAGTCTCGAAATACCGCCAGGTCCGCCGCCCGATCAGCCGCAGTTCCTGCGCCTGAAGCGCGGTAAGGGACGAGATCGCCGTCACCTTGCGCGGCAGGCTGATCGCGCGCGAAACGGCGGGCGCCAAAAGCCAGGCCAGACCGAACGCAAGCGGCAATGGCCAGACTTCGGGGTTCAGGGTCCACGCCAAGCCACTGGCGGCAAGGCCCAGGGCCAACCCGGGCGACATCGCAATGTATTGCTGTGGCAGGCTGGGCAGAGCGTTGCCGCCGACCTGTGCAGCGGTCATCCATTCCAGAAGGTTCCGGCGTGACACCCGCAGGCGCCAGATGGTTCGCACGACAGCATCCAGCATCGTGGCGGCCGTGTCGGCCAGAAGCGTCAGGCTGACCGCAATCTGGCCAAGGGCAGTCAGGGTGTCCGACCTGAGGGCCGCGAAATGGCTGCTGAGCGTCACGCCGGCGCGGGTAGGGAAGAAGCCAAACGGCAGCGACAGAAGACGCGGCAGGCCTAGCATGGTCACGGTCAGCAGAGTCCACGACAGGGCCTGAGGCCAGGGCAACATCCAGCCGGCAAACAGGGACGCCACCATGAACGGTGCCAGAAGCGACCGGCGCAGGTTGTCGATCATCTTCCAGCGCCCCAGCGTTGGAAGGCCTCCCCGGTCCTGCCGGCGGGTTCCGAAGATCCAGGGCAGCAACTGCCAGTCGCCCCGCGTCCAGCGATGCTGGCGGCGGATGTCGACGTCGTAGCGCGCAGGATAGTCCTCGACCACCTCGATGTCCGACGCAAGCCCGGCCCGGGCAAAGACACCTTCGAACAGGTCGTGGCTGAGAAGCGTGTTCTCGGACACGCGCCCTTGCAGTGCGGCTTCGAAGGCATCGACGTCGTAAATGCCCTTTCCGGTGAACGTGCCCTCACCAAAGAGGTCCTGGTAGAGGTCGGACGCGGCGGCTGCATAGGGTTCGATACCGCCGGGGCTGGAGAAGAGGCCCTGATAAATCGAACGGTCCTGTCCTGGCAGCGATGGACTGACCCGCGGTTGCAGGATGCCATAGCCGCCGGTCACGCGCTGGGTATCGGGATCAAACCGGGCGCGGTTCAGGGGATGGGCGATCTTTCCGACCATCTGCGCCACAGTTCCGCGCAGCAGTCGGGTGTCGGCGTCCAGGGTGATGACATAGCGGATGTCGGTCGGCAGCGGACTGCTGACGATGGAGTAGCTGGTATCGGTCGCGCCCCGCAAAAGGCGGTTCAGTTCCGCAAGCTTGCCGCGCTTGCGCTCCCATCCCATCCAGACGCCTTCGGCTGCGTTCCACAGCCTTCGGCGATGCAGGAAGTGAAAGCGATCACCGTCCTCGCCCGGATATCGCTCGTTCAACCGCGCCATTGCTTCGGTTGCCACGGTGATCAGGCGCTCATCTTCGGCGGTCGTTTCGGTGTCCGAGTCCGGCCCGTCAGACAACAAGGCATAATGGACCGCGCCCCCGGTGCTCGACAGATGATGGACCTCCAGCCGCTCGATTTCGTCCGCGATGTCATCGACTTGGCGCAAGAGGACCGGCACCGCCACAAGGGTACGCAGATGGGGCGGGATGCTCTTCGCAAGGTCCAGGCCGGGCAGGAGCTTCGGCGGCACCGAGCGGGTTATCACTGTGTTGACGATTGCTGTCGCCAATTCCGAAGCCGGCACCGCCCCGACAATCGCCAAGACGAAAAGCACAATGGGGCCGGTCCCCGCGGCAGCCATGAAAGTCAGGGTCAAAAACAGGACCAACCCGGTCGTGACTGCAATCGCGGCCAAGTAACCCGCAAGGCCGATGCTTCCAACCCGGCGGACCAACGTCTGCAAATGCGGCGGCCGGTACTGGGTCGCGGCCTCCAGTTCTGCACGCCCGTCGCCGATCAGCCAGTAACCCGGGTCCCGCTTGTGGGGCTGCTTCCCTGCACTTGCCAGGACCAGCGCCCTGTCCGCGACCTCATCTTCGGTCAAAGAGGCGTTCTTGGACAGGATTTCGATCTCGGTCCGGTAACTGTTCCGGGTCGCGAAATCCATCGCAGCATAGGTCGGGTTTCCCCGAAGCCTGGCCTCGACCAGACTGACGTCCTCGAAGAAATCTGCCCAGTCCATTTCCGAAGCGAGGCGCATCGAGGTAACGATGTTCCGCATCGTCACGTTCGACGCGCCAAGTCGGGTCTGGGTGCTGGCGATCACCTCGTCGACGGAGGTGCCCTGCGCAGCCAGCCGCTCTTCCAACCAGGCGAGGAGGGGCGTTTGCAGCGGGTCCATGCCGCGCAGACGCTTTGCGATCTGACTTGCAACGATATCCGGCAGCGGTTCCGTCTGGAACGGAGCCGCGACCTCTTGCAGGGTGGAGAATACGGTCTGGCCGGGTGTCTTGGTTGCGGCAAGCACGGCATCGACCATGGCGTCGGCCTGCTGGCGCAGGGCGTGTCCGTCGACGATCTGGACCGCCAAGCGCCGCATGTTCTCGACCAGAACGATGCGCAGCGTGATCGCCACCGCCCACAATTCGCCGATCATCAGCGGCTGAACCTGCTGGTAGGCGCGGACAAATCCCGCGAGGACCGAAGGGGAGATCAGGCTGTCGGTGTGCGCCACATAGGCCCAGGTCAGCCCGAAGACACGGGGATATCCTGCGAACGGACCTTGGGAAAGCTTGGGTAGCTGACGATAGTATCCGGGCGGCAGGTCGTCGCGAATCTGTCGCAACTGCTGTTCAACAAGGTGGAAGTTGTCCAACAGCCATTCCGCTGCGGGCGAAATGACTTCACCCGCTTGCAACGCCTCGCCGCAGGTGCGGTACGCGGCCAGAAGGATATCGGCGTTTTCCTTTACGCGGCGACTGAGCGGCTGCACACGCAGCGGCGCGCCGCTCTGGACAGGTTGGGCAGCCGCAAGGCTTTGGGCATGATGCTCAAGCCGCTCCGTGCCGAACAGGTCTGCCCTGATCGGCGCGCTGTCCAACCAGACTCCAGGGGAAGCGACGCGCGCACCAATCAGGGACTGCAGCGTACGACTTACGTCTTTCCACCCTGTCACTTGGCAGAGGACTTGCGCTCGGATGCTGTATTCGACGCAGTGATGCTGTCGGTGAGGTTTGCCGCAAGGGTGTCACGACCCGGCCGAGCGCGCAGGGCTCTGCCCGTCGGTTCGACGCGGTCAACCGCGTAGTCGGCGCGGATGCGGCGCGTCATCGCCGCCCACTTGGTTTCGATCTGCTCCCATTTCATCAGCTCATCCTTTCCGGTCATGGCAGTGCCCAGAACAAAGACGGCTCGGACATCGGCAAAAGACCCCGTGTCCTCACGTCTGTTTGAATCCGCAATGCTCGTAAACACGTATGACGGGCCAGCGTGGGCCCGCAGTATTGGCATCAATTCACTGAGTATCGGCTGAGGGCGTCTTGCCAGCGCCATAGGCGGTCTGGCCCAGAGCCTTAACGTGAGTCATCATAGCACGAACAACAGAGGCGGGTGTATCGGAATAGGATGCTGCGCCCGGGACTGCGGCAAGTTCCTGCCGGGAGATCGCTTTGCGGGCAACGGAAGCTGCGAGCAGGCCATCGTGGTTGCCGCAGTCATGCCGGGTGCCGCTAAATTTGAACGCCACGATCGGAGTGGTTTCGGACAAGGATGCAATCGCATCCGTCAGCTGCACCTCACCGCCCTTGCCTGGAACAGTGCGTTCCAAAGCAGCGAAGATCGCGGGGTCCAGGATGTAGCGCCCGACTGCCGCCAGTGCCGAGGGCGCTTTTCCTGCGGAAGGCTTTTCCACCATTCCCGAGGCGGGGAAGCAATTGCCCTTCTGTGAACCGCGAAGGCGAAAGATCCCGTACTGGGACGTCTCTTCTGGTCGGACTTGCATGGCCGCGACCATGTTTCCACCAGTATAATTCTCGGCCATCTCGACCAGACAGTTCGAGCCGAAGACAAGGTCATCCGGCAGCAGCACCGCGACGGCCCCAGGCAAGACCACGTCCTTGCAGCACAGAACAGCGTGACCAAGTCCACGAGGCTGATCCTGCGACACGAAAACCAGTTCCGGAAGAGCTCGGGTCGACGCGTCGAGCGCTCGGACGGTAGGTTGGTTGAAGAGATAGTCCTTGATGGACGTCTTTTCCGGGCTGATCACAACTACGATACGCTGTGCACCGAGGCCGACCGCTTCGGCGATCGCAAAATCCAGCACGACGCGATCGTATACCGGCAAAAGTTCCTTGGCGGTCACCTTCGTTGCAGGCAAAAGCCGAGTCCCCTTGCCAGCGGCAGGGACTATGACGGTTCTAATCGGATTGTCCGGCAAGGCAGTCTCCGCGATCTGAGTTGTGCAACATCAAACGCGAGCGAGAGCTGTTTGGTTCCTGACCTCGATGCAGTCTGTTCAGGCAAGGTGGCTGCCTAGGGATGAGCCATCTGCTTTCGGACCGCTGGCCCGAACCGGAAACGAACGACTCTAGGGCTTATCCGCGACAATCCTTCCGTCCTCCAAGGTCAGGATGCGGTCGGCACGATCCAGAATGCGGCTATCATGAGTGACAAGAAGCGTCGTCATCCCCCGCGACGCGCCAATCCGTTTCAGAAGGTCGATGACCTCGGACGCGCTGTCTTTGTCGAGCGCGGCTGTCGGTTCGTCGGCCAGAAGCAGTTCCGGGTTACCCACAAGCGCCCGGGCCACGGCCACGCGCTGCTTCTGCCCGCCCGACAGGTTCGCGGGCAAGTAGTCGACCCGATCCGCCAGGCCCACCAGTCCCAAAACGTGCTTGGCGGCACTGTCTGCCATACTGTCAGCAACGCCAGAATGGACCTTTGCCCCGATCATCACATTCTGTCGCGACGTCAGGCTTTCGTGAAGATTGTGGGCCTGAAAGATGAAGCCCAGCTTGCGCCGCATGGCAGTAAGCAGCGCTTCGTCTGCCCCGTTGAGGTTCTGCCCAAGCAGGCGAAGCGTTCCGTTCTGGACCGAGCGCAGGCAACCGATCAGGGTCAAGAGCGTGGTCTTTCCCGACCCTGACGGCCCCATCAGAACGGTGAAGCTGCCGCGTTCCAAGATCAAGTCTATGTCGAACAGGGCCTGCTTGCGGGCTGACCCTTCACCGAACCAGTGGTTCAGCCCCTCAATCTCGACGACGGGTTCTGTGTCCATCACTGCCTCAGAACAGGTCCGCCGGATCGGCGGCGGCCAGGCGGCGGGTGGCGATGATGCCGGACAGCACCGAAAAGACAACCGTTCCGACGAAGACAGTCACCGCCATCGACGGGGTGATCGCGAGAGGCAGCGTGGTCACCTTTGCCATCAGGGTCAGGATCGTCGCACCGACGGCGAATCCCGGCAGGAAGCCGATAATGCCCAGGATGAGCGCCTCTTCGAGAACTATGCCCATGAAGAACCGCTGGCCATAGCCCATAGCCTTGAAGGTCGCATACTCGCGCAAATGGTCGGCCACGTCCGTCGACAGGACCTGATAGACGATCACCAGCCCCACCAGAACGCCGATCAGGACGCCGAAGCCAAAGATGATCCCCGTCGGGCGCTTGGTCTGCTGATAGGTCAGTTCCTCTTGCGCGGCATCGGCATAGCTGCGGATGCGCAGAGCCGGGTCGGAGATCAACTCGCGCAAGCGCAGGACAGTCGCCGCGACGTCAGCGCCGGGGCGGAGCCGCAGCAGGATATGGTCGGGAGCAGTGGACCTTCGCGCCGGAAAGAGCGACAGGAAGGTCTGATCCGACACGATCATGTAACCATCCCCCCCGAAGCCACCTCCGCCGGAAAAGGTAGAATAGGCGGTCAGGGTGCGGCCCTGCGTCTCGAAGGCAATCGGTGACTGGGGACGGATTGCGGCGGCCTCTTCGCGGGTCAGGCCTCGGGCAAGGCGATCAACAAGCACGGCATCCTGCACTTCAAGCAGCGATATTTCTCCCGCGATTTCCGGCGCGATGAAGCCCGGTCTTGCGGGATCGACACCAAACGTCGTCAGGCTGATATCGGCATCCCCACGATCCCAAGGCACGTTGCCGATGAAAAGACCCGCCCCGTCGGTCACGTCCGGATCGGCCATCGCCTGCAAAAGCCACTGGCGCGCGACATTGCCGCCATCGTTCAGCGCGTTCGCGTCGGTTGCCGAGATCATTACATCGGCGGAAAAGAACTCGTAGGGACGCAAGGTGGCGGTCCCCATCGAGTTCATGATGCCCAATTGGACAAAGACCAAGACATTGGCGAAGGCCACGCCGACCAAGGCGGCAGCAAAGCGCGTCCGGTTGTGGGTCAGCTGTAGCCAGCCGATCGGCAAGCGGCCAAGGAGGCGCTGTAGAAGACGCGTCACGGTGCAGCACCCGTGTCCGGCTCGGTGCCCGAGGTATCGATCCGGGCGATAACTTCAAGGTTGGTGAAGCGGGCGGCAACGGCAGAGGAAGGTTGATCAAGCGCCACCAAAACGCGGATCACCCGCGCATCCTTGTTTTCGGCTGCATCGTCCGAGATCAGCCCCTGACGGCCCACGGTCAGGCCGATGGAATCGACCCTGCCCTGCAAGGTCTTGTCGAGCGCGGAGGAAACGAGTTCCACCGGCTGGCCAATGACTACCTTGGCGATGCGATCCTGCCAGATTTCCACTTCGGCCATCATCTGGTCCGTGTCGCCCATCTCCATGATACCGTCGGCAGGCGGGCGGGAACCGGGTGTCGCGTGGATGTCGAGGATCGCACCGCTACTCGGCGCCACGACGACGGCACGCTGCAGATCCAGCTTGGCGCGGGCGACATCGGCCTTGCTTGCCTCGACATTTCGCTGGGCCACCACGATGTCGGGTTGTTCGTCCCGGGCGACAGACGAAAAGCGCGCCAATGTCGCCTCGGCGCGGGTCACGGCCAGTCGCGCGCTTTCAGCGGCCGTGCGGGCGGCATCCAAGGTTTCCTGGGTGGCGACGTCGCGTTGGAACAGGTCATCGGCGCGTTTCAGGCCGGTCGCCGCCTCGGCAGCTGCAGCAAGAGCCTGATCCAGCACGGCTTGCGCCTCGTCCCGGCTGGCCTGCACGGCGGCACGTGTCTGCAGAAGTGCGGCCTCACGGACGGCAAGGTTCGCCTCAGCCGTCAGGACAGCGCCTTGAAGGGCGGAGGCGTTGTCGAGGCGTGCCAGGACGTCCCCCTTTTTTACGATCTGGCCGACCGAGACCAGGATGTCCGCGATCCGCGCGTCACCCGCGCCATAGGGGGCAGCCACGACCGACACGTCACCGTTGGGCATCAGGCGGGCCAGACCGATCACGTCGCTTGGCAGCATGGTTTCTGCCATCCGCGGCGGCAGTTCGACATTCGGAGGCAGGGCGATCGGAGTCTCCGCCCCACCACCCGGCTGCAGTCCGGTCAGGCTGTAGAACGCGCGCAGCAGAGGCGGCTGGAAGTACATTCCGATGACCGCGCCGGAAAACATGATGACGGGAATCAGAAGAACCAAGAGGTAGCGGCGCCGAAAGCGGCTCTGCTTGCCGGGTATGCCCTCGGAAGTGCCTGCACCGAGTTCCAGGGGCAGGCGGGCGCCGTCAGTGGTTTCGGGCATGTCATGAAGTCCTAACTTCTTCGGGCGACTAAGGCAGCCTTGGCATGGCAGATCGAACCAGACCTTGATGTCGGTCAAGCCTACCCAGAACCGTGTCGGCCGCGGTCACGCTCCGCGGAAGAAAAGTCCGGGCCGACCTGACCCAGCCCGCATCCTTTCAGACCGCATCCACTGCCTTTTGCAGCAGGTCGCGGACCTGACCTGCCACTGCATGGAGCTCGGCATTCTGGATCGACTGCATCGAGGCGACCGGATCGATGGCGCTGACTTCGATGCCGCCGTCGACTTCGCGCAGGATGACGTTGCAGGGCAGCATGGCCCCCACGCGAGGCTCCATCCCGATCGCCTTGTAGGCCATCCCGGGATTGCAGGCACCCAGGATGCGATATCCCGGCATCTCCACATCAAGCTTCTTCTTCATGGTGCCTGTGACGTCGATCTCGGTCAGGACGCCGAAGCCCTGTGCCGAAAGAGCGGCGCGGGTTCGGCTGTCGGCCTCCTGCATCGTGATCCCGTCGATCTTGCGATTGATCGTATATGTCATCGCTTCACCTCTTTGAAAACTGCGGGATCATCTGGCCCACATCCTGTTTTATCGGCAATCATGAGCGCTTCCGTGCGCCGTTGGCAACGCGTTTCGGCCGTTTCAGCAACCGTTGGAAGGGGCAGCCAGAACCTCCGCGATGAGCGCAAGCAGCAAGCCTTGTGCACGCGGCCAACCGAAGAACTGACATACCCCTGTCGCGCGCGGTCTACGAGCAGTTCAATCGCGCAAAGGTCCAGTTGGTTCCTTCCGGCGCACTTCAGCATCACGCGCTGCCGCTTCCTCCGCCCGGTTGTTCGGGGCTTGTCGAAGCTATCCCGTCCCCGCACCTGCGATAGCGCGTCGGGTCCTGAAGGACAGGTAAGCGGGCCACGGCAAGCCTCATGTTCGCGTGTCCAACAGAATGGCAGGGTTGTCCGAAGGCTTAGATGATTTGGATCAATCACTGCTTTTTGGCCTCGAACACCGAGGTTCCGCCACAGATCAGGTGAACACCAAACGCCGGGCCGCTAGCCAGCTGGCAAGCGCCATGAGGCCCGCGGTCGCGAGGCAGAGCGGCAGGCCACCCATCTGGTAACTGAGGCCCGAGAGCAGGGTGCCGATCAGACGGCCCGTCGCGTTGGCCATGTAGTAGAAGCCCACATCGCGCGTGATCCGCTCGGTCGATCCATAGGCGAGGATCAGGTAGGAATGGACCGAGGAGTTGACCGCGAAGACGAAACCGAAAACCAGAAGGCCGCCAATGAGCGTTGCGGTCAGCCACGGGGCCGGCTCCTCTGCCAGCCACGCCGCCCCTGCCAGCAAGAAAGGGATCGGTACCAGGAGACCTGCCCAGCGGACCGCCTTGCGGGTGATCGCCGCTTCTGGCTGCGCCTTCGGCCCCAGCAGAAGCGGCGCCAAGGCCTGGACTGCACCATAGGCTATGATCCAGAGCGCGAGGAAGCCACCGATCAGGAAGAACGCCTCTCGCCGACCTTCGGGCGTGCCATCGGAAAGCACGGCCTGGAAGTAGACCGGAATGCCCACCACGAACCAGACGTCGCGTGCCCCGAACAAAAACAGGCGGGCAAGGCTAAGGCGGTTCACGCGCTTGTCCTTCGACCGCCAGCCACCCCAGGCCTCGTCCGACTTCATGCGGCCGGGCAGACCCGCTGGCAGAAACAGGACCACCGCCGTCAGAATTACCGCCAGCACAGCCGCCATGCCCCAGACCGCCGCGTGGAACCCGGCCAGTGCCAGCAGCGCCGCGCCAAGAAAGAAGCCCAGTCCCTTGACCGCGTTCTTCGATCCCGTCAGCACGGCGACCCATCGGAAAAGGCCGCCGTCCCCTTCCGGCGCCAAGAGTTTGACGGCGGATTTCGAGGACATCTTGGCCAGATCCTTGGCCACGCCCGATACCCCCTGCACCGCCATGACGAAGGCGACCGAGGCCGCAACGCTCCAGCCCGGATCAAGCTGTGCCAGCGCAATCAGCGCGCCGATCTGCAACGCCAGCCCACCATAAAGCGTTGCCGCCAAGCCGAACCGGGCCGCCAGCCAGCCTGCGGCGAGGTTGGTCACGATCCCCGCGACCTCATACAGCAGGAAGAGCCAGGCCAGCTGAACCGGGGTGAAGCCCAGCCCGTTGAAATGCAGCAGCACCAGCATCCGCAGCGCGCCATCCGACAGCATGAAGGCCCAGTAGGCGGCCGTTACCGCCGCATAGGCGCGCAGCGGGTTCCCGATGCTCACAGCGACCCCGCGACCATCCGCACGATGTCGGACAGGCGGCAGGCATAGCCCCATTCATTGTCATACCAGGCGTAGATCTTCACCTGCGTGTCGTTGGTGACCATGGTCGAGGGGCCGTCGATGATCGCGGACCGGGGGTCGTTGGTGAAGTCGCAGGACACCAGCGGCCGCGTCTCGTAGCCGAGGATGCCCCTCAGCGGACCTTCGGCCGCCGAAGCGAAAAGGGCGTTGACCTCCTCGACCGTGGTCGGACGCTCGACCTCGAAGACGCAGTCGGTCAGCGAGGCGTTCAGCAGCGGCACCCGAACGGCATGGCCGTTGAGCCGACCCTTGAGCTCCGGGTAGATCAGCGTGATCGCGGTGGCAGACCCGGTCGTGGTCGGGATAAGGTTCATCAGGGCCGACCGTGCCCGTCGCATGTCCTTGGCGGGGCGATCGACGATGGTCTGGGTATTCGTCACGTCGTGGATCGTGGTGATCGACCCGTGGCGGATTCCCAGCGCCTCGTGGATCACCTTGACCACCGGAGCCAGGCAGTTGGTGGTGCAGGACGCCGCTGTGATCAACGTCTGCGAACCATCGTAAAGGTCATGGTTCACCCCGTAGACAAGGTTCAGCGCGCCGCCGTCCTTGACCGGCGCCGAGACGACGACCTTCTTCACCCCGGCGGCATAGTAGGGCGCGACCTTGGCGGCGGTCTTGAAGACACCGGTGCAGTCGATGACCAGATCGACCCCCAACTCCGCCAATGGCAATGCGTCGATGGTCTTCTCATGCTTCAGGCGGATGGACTTTCCGCCCAGCACCAGAGCGCCCTGCCCCGCGGCAACGGGCCTCCGCCAGCGACCGTGAACACTGTCGAACTCCATCAGAAGCGCGTGCTGCTCGGCGTCGCCCACCGGATCGTTCAGCAGAACGATCTCGCCCCCGGCGCCGGTGTCGATCAGGTCGCGCAGGACAAGCTTTCCGATCCGGCCAAGGCCATTCAGTGCGATGCGGGTCATGGGCTACGCCTTTGCTTCGGTGTCGCTGCCGATAGCATCGACGCCGGACTGGAGGGACATCCGACTAAGCGAGTCGAAGGGAAGTTCGACAAACGCCATGATGCGCCGGCGCAGGGCCGTGTAGGTCTGAGCGAAGACCAGCGCCTTCTCGGCATCGGTGCCCGTCGCCTTGACCGGATCGGGCAGGCCCCAGTGGCCGGTGATTGGCTGGCCGGGCCAAGGCGGGCATTCTTCGGCCGCAGCCGTGTCGCAGACCGTGAAGACGAAATCCATGACGATGGACCCCGGTTGCTGGAACTCCGAGATGTGCTTGGCGCGCAAACCGCTGGTGTCGTGACCGTTGCGCCGCAGCACCTCCAGCGCGAAGGGGTTCAACTCGGTGTTCGGCCGAGTCCCGGCCGAGAACGCCTGGAACCTGCCGCGGCCAAGATCGCGCAACAGCGCCTCGGAGAAGATCGAGCGGGCCGAGTTGCCCGAGCAGATGAAGAGAACGTCGAAATCGGTGTCGCGCATGGCGGCGTCCTTTCGGGCAATGATCAGGGGGGCAAGAAGATCAGGTCTGGCGCGACCCACATCCAGTGCGAGGTAACCGATCAGGGCCTCGGTCACCTCCAGATTGACCGCGTAGAACAGCGAACGCCCGTGCCGCTTTACCGTGACCAGCCCCGCGGCGGTGAGGTCGGCGAGATGGTGCGACAGCGTGTTCTGCTTCAGCCCCAGCGCTTCAGCAATCTCGGTCGGCCGCACCCCTTGCGGGGCGAAGCGCATCAGCAGTCGGAAGACCGACAACCGGCCGGGATGGCCGAGCGTGGCAAAGGCCGAGATTGCAAAATTCTGATCCATATTTCCTGAATGCCGGAAATATGGATGTGCGTCCAGTGAAGGTTTGATGACACGCGCAATGGCAAGCTGGGGCGGCCGCAGGTGGGCAAGACGGTATGCAGCCCCTGATCCGCTTCTTCACGTCCGGCGAAAATCAGGCCACTCGTTGCCCCTGCACCCATACGCCACGCAAGGCTCCTGCCGTGCCGACCCGCGCGACCCGGACCAGGTCGGCCCGCGCTTCAAGCCTGATCGTTCCCCGGTCCGACAGCCCCACAGCCTCGGCGGGGGCCTTCGTGACCGTGGCGATCCCGCGCGATACATCCCCCCAAAGGTCCCCCAGCATCAGCGCCGCCGAGAGAAGGGACGATGGCACGTAGTCGGAGGAGACGATGTCCAGAAGTGTGGCCTCGGCAAGGTCCGCGGCGGCGACGTTGCCGGAATGGCTGCCGCCACGGATGAGGTTGGGCGCACCCATCATCACCTTGATACCGTAGTCGTTGCAGGCCCGGGCGGCCTCGAGCGTGGTGGGGAACTCCGCGAAATGCGCGCCGTGTTGGGCCGAGCGGGCGACGTGGCTGATGTCGGTGTCGTCATGGCTGGCCAGCACCGCGCCGTAGCGGCGGGCGGCGGCGACGGCGGCGGCTTCGTGCGCTGCACCGTGGCGGGCGGAAAGCGCCTTCTGCGTCGCCACATGCGTTTCAAACTCGGCCTCGTTGATGCCGTGCTTGCCCATGACATACTTGCGCAGTTGCGTCAGGTCGCGGAACTGCCGCTCGCCCGGCGTGTGGTCCATCAGGCTGACGATGCCGATCCGGTCCTCGGGGCCGAACTTGTCCAGCTCCTCGACCAGGGTTTCCGAGCAGACCTCGGCCCGCAGGTGCAGTAAATGGCTGATCTTCAGCGCACCCCCGGCCCGGAGTCCGAGAATCTCGTCGGCCAGCGAGCGGGCGTATTCCCCGTAGTTGGCCTTGGCGTTGGAGACCACGGAGCCGACACGCAGGGCATCGAAGACCGTCGTGATCCCGACGCTCGCCAGTTCCGCGTCATGTGCGATGATGGCGGCGGCATGGGGCCAGTCGACCTGGGGGCGCGGCTCGATGTGGCGTTCCAGGTTGTCGGTGTGCAGCTCGATCAGGCCGGGCATGACCAGATCACCGCCGCAGTCTTCGGCCCCGGCGGGAACGCCCTGGCCTTCGGCGATGTCCGCGATCCTGCCGTCGACGATCCGGACCTGTCCGCGCAGAGTCTGGTCCGGCAGGACAAGGGTGGCATTGGCCAGAATGGTTTCGCGGGTCATGGTGTCCTCTTGGGTCTTGCGGTCGGAACTGCGCCGGCGTCTGGTGACATGGCCCCGTCACACCCGTGTGACAAAAGCCGTCTAACCCGGCCCGCATGGACCAGATGCAGCGCTATGCCGTCTACTACGCCCCGCGCGAGGGGGCCTTTGCCTTCCGGGCGAACGAGTGGCTTGGCCACGAGCCCGGCAATGGCCGAGAACTGCCGCAGCCGGTGCTGCCGGGGATCGGCGATCCCCGCGACATCACTGCTGAGCCGCGCCGCTACGGCTTCCACGGCACGATCCGGGCGCCGTTCCGCCCGGCGGCGGGTGAGGGTGAGGAGACGATCCGCGGCATGGTTTCGGACCTCGCCGCGCGGCTTGCGCCGGTGGTCTGCGACGGGCTTCAGGTCGAAACACTGCACGGTTTCGTCGCCCTGACGCCCACGGGATGCGAGGCGGCGCTGTTGAAACTGGGCGCGGCCGTGGTCGAAGGGACGGACGCGCTGCGCGCCCCTCTGACCGAGACCGAGATCGCCCGTCGCCGACCCGACCGCCTCTCGCCGCGCCAGCGCGAGCTTCTGGACCGCTGGGGCTATCCGCTTGTCATGGAAGAGTTTCGCTTCCACCTGACGCTTACCGACCGGTTGGACCAGCCCGAACCCGTCCGCGCCGCGCTGGAGGACTACTTCGCCCCGGTCCTGCCGCATCCCTTCGTGATCGAGGACCTGTGCCTCTTCGGCGAGGACCGGTCCGGCCGTTTCCATCTGCTCCACCGTTACGCCCTCTCCGGCTGAAGCACGGCCAGAAGGCGGGCCGTTCCGATTTCGGGGCTGGCGTCGTTCACCACGGTCTGGAAGGTGATCCCCTCGGGCATGACGAAAGCGGCACGGGAGAGCCGCTCGCGGATATCCTCCGCCGTCTCGCGGCCCCGGGCGGCCAGGCGCGCGGCGAGGATGAGGTCTGGCGCGCTTACAAGGATCACGCGGAGGCCGGGGAAGACCCGGGCGGCCTCGGGCAAAGCGGCGCGGCTGCCATTGAAGATCACGTCGCCGGGGCCAGTGACCTGGGCTTTCGGGATGCCGTAGGATAGGCCATGGGCCTGCCAGGTCAGGGCGAAATCGCCATGGGTCGTGCGGTTTGCGAATTCCTCGGGGGTGACGCCCTCGAAATCCTCGCCGCCGGCTTCGGTCGGACGGGTGATGACGCGTCGGACGAGACGAAGGCCGGGTCGGGCGGCCAGCGCGCCCCGGATCAGCGTATCCTTCCCCGCGCCAGAGGGTCCGACGATGGCAAAGATCATGCCGCTGCCCGTGGTGTGAAGCCGGTCACATCCACCAGCCGGTCGCAGACCCAGGAACGGGCACCTTCATCGTGGAAGATGCCCAGGATCGCCGCGCCCCGTACCTTGGCCTCTTCAATCAACGTCAGCACCACCTCACGGTTGGTGGCGTCGAGGCTGGCGGTGGGTTCGTCCAGAAGAAGTGCCGGATAGGCATGGGCGAAGCCGCGCGCGATGTTGACCCGCTGTTGTTCCCCGCCCGAGAAGGTGGTCGGCGACAGGGCCCAGAGCCGTTCAGGGATGTTCAGGCGCTTCAGAAGGCTGGCCGCGCGGTCGCGAGCCTCATCGGCCGGGTTGCCCAAAGCCAGCAGCGGCTCGGCCACCACATCCAACGTGGGCACGCGGGGGACGACGCGGAGGAATTGGCTGACGTAGCCAAGCGTGTGACGGCGGAGCGCGATGATCTCGCGCGGCTCGGCGGTGGCGACGTCGGTGCCGCCCACGATCAAGCTACCGCCAGCGGTGAGGTAGTTGCCGTAGACCATCCGCATCAGCGTGGATTTCCCGGCGCCAGATTGCCCGGTGAGGCCCACGCATTCTCCGGGGCTGACGGTCAGCGAAGCGCCGCCCATGACCGGGATCACCGCGCCGCCCTGGTTGTGCAGGGTGAAGGACTTTGACAGGTTTTCTATACAGATCATTAACTTACACCTGCAAGACGGACGAGACAAGAAGCTGGGTATAGGCGTGCTGCGGGTCGTCGAGGACCTGATCAGTCAGGCCCTGCTCCACCACACGGCCGGATTTCATCACCATCAGCCGATGCGCCAGCAGTCGGACGACAGCCAGGTCGTGGGTCACGATGATGACGGAAAGTCCCATGTCACGCACCAGCCCGCGCAACAGGTCCAGAAGCCGCGCCTGCACACTGACATCAAGGCCGCCCGTGGGTTCGTCCATGAACACCAGCCGGGGCGAGGTCACCAGGTTCCGCGCGATCTGCAACCGTTGCTGCATCCCGCCCGAAAAGGACGAGGGGCGGTCATCCACCCGGTCCGCAGCGATCTCGACCCGTCCCAGCCAGTCCACCGCCTTGCCCCGAATCTGGCCGTAATGCCGCGCTCCCACGGCCATCAACCGCTCGCCCACATTTCCGCCCGCGCTGACTCCCATCCGCAACCCGTCGCGCGGGTTTTGGTGGACATAGGCCCAGTCGGTGCGGCCAAGCCGCCGCCGATCCGTCTCGGACATCGCCAGCACGTCGCGCCCGTCATAGGCGATCCGACCGAGGTCCGCGCGCTGGTGGCCCGCGAGGCAGGAAAGCAGCGTCGACTTTCCGGACCCGCTTTCGCCCACAATCCCAAGCACCTCGCCGGGATAAAGGTCGAAAGACACATCCGCGCAGCCGATGCGGGCGCCGTAGCGCTTCGTAAGGTTCTCGACGGTCAACAGCGGCTGGTCCGGGTCACGCATCTTCTGCGGGAAGTCGGTGCTGTGCAGGGTCATGCCGCTTCTCCCAGCCGTCCGACATGTCCTTCCGCCCGCCGTCCGGCGCAGAAATCGGTGTCCGAACAGACGAACATCCGCCCGCCCTGATCGTCGGTGATCACCTCGTCCAGGTAGCTGGCCCTGGCCCCGCAAAGGTCACAGTCATGCGGGGCTTTCGAGGTCTCGAACGGGTGGTCGTCGAAGTCGAGACTTACCGCCTCGGTCCAGGGCGGCAACGCATAGATCCGCTGTTCGCGGCCCGCCCCAAACAGCTGGATCGCCGGGTTGCCGGAAAGCTTGGGGTTGTCGAACTTGGGGATCGGCGAGGGGTCCATTACATAGCGCCCCTCGACCTTCACCGGATAGGCGTAGGACGTCGCAATCTGGCCGTGCCGAGCGATGTCCTCATACAACTTCACGTGCATCAGCCCGTATTCCTCCAGCTCGTGCATCTTCCGCGTCTCGGTCTCGCGCGGTTCAAGGAAGCGTAAGGGTTCCGGGATCGGGACCTGGTAGACCAGGATCTGCCCCTCGGTCATCGGCGTCTCGGGGATGCGGTGGCGGGTCTGGATCAAAGTCGCCTCTGGGGTGGACTCGGTTACCGCGACACCAGCCGTGCGCTGGAAGAAACGGCGGATGCTGACGGCGTTGGTGGTGTCGTCGGCGCCCTGGTCGATGACCTTCAGCCGGTCCTCGGGGACAAGGCAGGCGGCCGTCACCTGCACCCCGCCGGTGCCCCAGCCATAAGGCATCGGCATCTCGCGGCTGGCGAAGGGGACCTGATAGCCCGGCACCGCGATCCCCTTCAGGATCGCGCGTCGGATCATCCGCTTGGTCTGCTCGTCAAGGTAGGCGAAGTTGTAGGCGTCCGCGTGGGAACCGGCGTCAAGCATGGGAATTGCCTCCGAAAGGAGTGTGCATCATGGACATCTCGACCATCGCCTGGATGTGTGTCGGCGTCGCGGTCCTGGGCTTCGCGCCCCTGTGGTGGCGGTAGGTCATTCCGCCGCCTCCTGCAGCGCCATGGCCTCGGCCCGCAGCTTGCGGACCAGCTCCAGCTCGGCCTGGAAGTCGACGTAGTGCGGCAATTTGATGTGCTCCAGGAACCCGGTGGCCTGGATGTTGTCGCAGTGCATCAGGACGAATTCCTCGTCCTGGGCAGGGGCGCCGGTGAAGTCCTCGCCCAGCTCTTGCCAACGTAGCGCGCGGTCGACAAGGCTCATCGCGATGGCCTTGCGTTCAGACTGGCCCATGACAAGACCGTAGCCCCGGGTGAACTGTGGCGGCTCGGTGCGGGAGCCCTTGAACTGGTTCACCGTCTCGCATTCCGTCAGCTCGATCTCGCCGATCTCGACAGCGAAACCCAGTTCCGGGATATCGACCTCGACAAGCACAGTGCCGATGCGAAGTTCACCGACAAAGGCATGGGTGCGCCCATAGCCGCGCTGGGTAGAGTAGGCCATCGACAGCACGAACCCCTCATCGCCCCGCGTCAGCGCCTGCAGCCGCAGCGCGCGGTCGGCGGGACGCTCCATCGGCTCGCGCGTCAGGTCGGGCGGCGTGGCGTCGGAGGGATCTGCTGTCTCGATCAACCCGTCGCGGTTGAGGAAGCTGGTGACATGTGGAACGCGGGTTTCCCTGTCACCCCCGCCCTCCTCCCCAAGCGGCGTTTGAGTGTCGACCGCTGCGCCTTCGGCCATCAGTGCAAAGTCCAAAAGTCGGTGCGTATAGTCGAAGGTCGGCCCCAGAACCTGCCCGCCGGGAAGGTCCTTGAAAGTCGCGCTGATGCGCCGGTCCACCGCCATCGCGCCTGTATCGACGGGGCTTGAACCAGCGAATCGAGGCAAGGTGGTCCGATAGGCCCGGATCAGGAAGACCGCCTCGATCAGGTCGCCCCGCGCCTGCTTGATCGCAAGCGCCGCAAGGTCGGGGTCGTAAAGCGAGCCCTCGGCCATCACCCGGTTGACCGCCAACCGCATCTGTTCCCGGATCTGCGGGATGGTGAGTTCCGGCACCGCCGGGTCACCCCGCCGCTCTTCCGCCAGCCACTGGTGCGCATTGTCGATGGCGCGTTCGCCACCCTTGACGGCCACATACATCAGATCGCCTCCACGCGGGTGGATCGGGGCAGACCTGCTATCTGGTCGCCGACGGTGAAAAGGGTGTCGAAGCCCAACGGGAACAGCGCCCGGTTTGCGCGAAAGGCCGCGGTTTCCGGCAGGTTCAGCCAGGCTGCGGTCTCGATCCCTGGCCCGGTCAGGGCGGCGCCGTGGTTCGCCAGCCGGTCGACCTCGACGATCAGCGTGGCCGAGCGGTCAGGGTAGTCGGGCTGGCCGATCTTGAAGCGGTGGATGGGTTGCAGGGCCTGCCAGGTTCCGACCGCAAAATCTGCATCCTCGGCGCACGAGAGCGGCGCACCAATGTGAAAGGCCACCCAGTCGCGGACGGCCGGGCAGTCGGCCGCACCCGCAAGGTGCAAGCGCGTGGTCGGGTCGGTCAGGACCAGCAAAGCCACCCCCGCCGCAACCGACAGAGGCACGGGCGGCGCGGCACCCTGAACGCGGCGTATCCAGCCGGGGCGTGCCATGGCCTCAAGGATTTCGCGGAAGGCGCGCGCGGATTGCACAGGGGCCTCGGTGAAGCCGCCTTCAAGTGCGTCAGCGATCATTTGTCCTCTCCCCGGACCATGGTGAAGAAATCGACCTTGGTGCCCGCCGCCTTCGCCGCGCGGACAGCCCGGCGGGCCTGGGCATCCGATGCCAAAGGCTGCAGAACCCGCGCGGCCAGATCAGCCGCCAGATCGCCTTGCATCAGCGCGTCCACTGCCGCCGCCCGCAGCGCATGACCCTTGTCCCGGCCCTGCACCCAGGCATGTCCAACCTCGCCCGTCGCCAACCGGACCGAGGCGCGGGTGACGGTCATCTCACCCAGATTGAAGGCCGCACCCGTGGCCCCCACCCGGCCCCGCACCATCACCGCACCGATCTCGGGCTGGCGAAGTACAGTATGGGTCGGCAGGTCCGGCAGCAGGTCAGCTAGACGCGCAGGTGGCGCCTTGGCAAGCACCGCCATCCACGTCTTGCGGTCAGGGAGAGAGGCAAGTGTCATCGGCGTCTCGACAGGTTTGGGGGGTTGTCTAGCTATCTATACAACTATACAAATCTTACCTGACGGCTGGCCCGCGGCCAATCGAAGACTTGTGAAATTTTCATGACAGGAGAAGAAGTTGAAAGATCCCCTCTGGTCCGCCATCGCCGCGACCCTGACGGCCGAGATCGGCTCGGGCCACTACCGCCCCGGCGACAGGCTTCCGACGGAGGCCGCATTGGCCACCCGCTTCGGGGTTAACCGCCACACCGTCCGGCATGCCCTTGCGGCGCTGGCAGAACGAGGTCTGGTCCGGTCGCGTCAAGGGGCTGGGGTGTTTGTCGAACAGCGCCCGACGGACTATCCCCTGGGCCGCCGGGTGCGCTTTCACCAGAACGTGCTTGCGGCGGGCCAGACCCCCTCACGCCGGATCAGCCGGACCGAGACGCGACCTTGCGATGCCGAAGAGGCGCGGGCCTTGCGGCTGCACCCGGGCGATGCGGTGCATGTCGTGGAAGGTGTGTCACTGGCCGATGGCCAACCGATCGCCGCGTTCCGCTCGGTCTTCCCGGCCAGCCGGTTTCCCGATTTGCTGGCGGTGATCCGGGAGACCGGGTCGATCACCCGGTCGCTGGCGGCATCGGGCCTGCCAGATTACACCCGCGCCGAGACGCGACTTACGGCTCAGCTTGCCGATCCGGTGCTGGCCGTGGCGCTTGCCGTGAGGTCGGGGGCGCCGGTGCTGCGGACAGTGGCGGTGAACGTGGACCCGGCGGGCGGTCCGGTCGAACATGGGCTGACCTGGTTCGCCGGGGAAAGGGTTACGCTGACAGTGGCGGATCAGCCCTGATACTTCTCCAGGAAAGCTTCAGCTTTCAGCGATCGAAAGTCCATCAGAGCGGCCCGTAGCCGGTCATGCGACCAGTCCCACCAGGCCAGCGCCATCAGCCGATCAGCGATGCCGGGCGCAAAGCGGGGGCGCAGGGGCTCTGCGGGGATGCCAGCCATGATCATGTAGGGCGGCACGTCCTTCGTCACCACCGCCCCCGACGCGATGACGGCTCCGGCGCCGATGGTTACTTCTGGCTTCACAATCACTCCGTGGCCAAGCCAGGTGTCCGGTCCGATCACCGTCCGGCGGCTGGCGCGGTGGGCCATGAACTCCGCGTCGTTGGGGATGTCGTCCCAGTATGAGGTGGAGCGATAGAGGAAGTGGTGCAGGCTTGCGTTCGCCATCGGGTGGTCGGTCGGACCGATCCGCGTCAGCGCGGCGATGTTGGCAAATTTTCCGACCGTGGTGTTGGCAATGTCCGACAGCCTGTCACAATAGGCGTAGTCCTCGAAGGTCGAGTTCAGCACGCGCGACCCCTCCCCCACCTCGCACCAGGCGCCGAAGTCGGAGTTGACGATCTGGCAGCCAGGATGAACGACGGGTTGAGTGGCGGAAAGCTTTGGCACGTCAGGTGCCCTTGATGAGCTTGCGCCGCAGCCAGCCCGAAAGGCTGTCCATCAGCATGACCATCAACACGATCAGGACCATGTAATAGGCGACCTCTTCCCAGTCCTTCTGCGTGATGATCGCCTGGGTCAGCAACAGCCCGATTCCCCCGCCGACGATGGCCCCGATCACCGTGGCGCTGCGGGTGTTGGATTCCAGGTAGTAAAGCACCTGCGACAGCAGGACCGGCGTGATCTGCGGAATCACCCCGAAGCGGGCGCGCTGCAGGCTGTTGGCACCAGTGGACTGGATGCCCTCGACCTGTTTCTCGTCGATGTTCTCCAGCGCCTCCGAGAAGGTCTTGCCGAATGTGCCGACATCGGTGATCGCGATGGCGATGGCCCCGGTCATCGGCCCCGGTCCGAAGGCGCGGCTCAGAATGATGGTCCAGATCAACCCGTCCACCCCGCGGATGAAGTCGAACACACGGCGGGCAGCAAATCGTAACGGACCAAGCGGGTTGAAGTTGCGGGCGGCCAGGAAGCCCAGCGGCAAGGCCACCAGTGCTGCGGTCATCGTGCCAAGAAAGGCCATCAGGATCGTCTCGAAGATCGCCCAGGCCACGTCCCCGTGCCGCCACATCTTGTTGGTCCAGAACTCGGCCACCATGTAGCCCAGGTTCGACCGGGCCGGGTCGATCCGGTCGGCGGTAGTGGCCAGACCTACAAGCTCACCAATGGACTTGCCGTAGAACGGGCTGTCGAGGGTAAAGGCCCACAGCTCCCAGCCCGGCTCGTATTTGAACGTCTCAACCTTGGAGCGGGAGTAGCTGAACCTGCCCGCCGTGGTGGTGATCGAAACTTTGTTTTCGGCTACAGAAATCCAATCCGGGATCGGCTCTGGAGCGGTCATGACTGGCTTGCCGCCCACGGGGCGGATGTCGATGGTGCCGTAGCCGGGCACAACATAACGCGCGCCCTTCTCGTCGTAGGTGACGATATGGCCTTCACCAAGGTCGATGTGCGCGACCTTGCCGGTGACGGTGACCCAGTCCGGCAGCATGCCTTCGGGATAGGTGCCCTTGTTCTCACCCTCGATGGCGACGGTGACGCCGCCAGAGCGGTTGTCGCGGGTGACATGGGTCTTGTGAGACCAGAAGTCGGACAGCAGGATCGCGGCGTTGTCGAAGCGGGCGCGCTGCGCGAGGCCCGCAAGGTCAAAGCTGATTGCGGCGTAGACGAGATAAGCCAGGATCCCCGTGGGGATGGCGAAGGCCATCCGGCGTCGGATGGCAAAGCTGCGCGTGACACTGTCGGCCAGCGTGGGGGAAATCGTTGCGGTCATGGCGTCAGGTCCCCTTCACCAGCTTGTTCCGATAATGGTCGGACACCCGGTCGATGACCACGATGGCTAGGAAGAGCAGCGCAAAGATCGCCACCACCTCGTCATAACGCCCCTGCCCCCACTGCATCGCTAGTTTCAGATCATGGCCAATGCCGCCTTCGCCGACAAAGCCCAGGATGGCCGAGGCGCGCACGTTGATCTCGAAGCGAAGGAGGGCATAGCTCAGCCAGTTCGGAGCGACCTGCGGGATCACCCCAAGCCACATGCGCTGCGACCAGTTGGCGCCGACCGAGGCGAGTCCCTCGACCGGTTTGAGGTCGGCGTTCTCAGCGACCTCGGAGAAGAGCTTGCCCAAGGCACCACCGGTGTGCAGCGCAATGGCGATGACGGCGGGGACCGGGCCACCGCCAAGGATGTAGATCAGCACTAGCGCAATCACGATCTCGGGGATGGCCCGCAAGGCGTCCATCGTGCGGCGAAAGAGAGGGATTGCGCGCGGCCAGCGAGCGAGGCCGCGCGTCGCCAGAAGCGACAGTGCCATTGCAGCCAACGCGCCCAGAAGGGTGGCGACAGCGGCGATGTTCAGCGTCTCGATCAGCGCGGGAACATGTGCGACGAAGATCGCAGGCAGCAGCGCGCGCTTCTCCCATGCCTCGCTCAGCACCTCGGACGGGAAGTCGAAAACCTGGTGCAGGCCGTTCAGGAACCCGCCGGCGTTGCGATCCTCGGCCACGGACCAGCCCGAGGCCATGAGCGCGACGAACACCACCAAGAGGATACCGCCATACATCCGCTTGCGGCGCACCATTTCCAGGTAGGCTTCGCGCGGGTCGGCAAGATTGGGGCGCGGGCCGGGGGCCGGACCGAAGGCAGCGTCAACCATGAGATCATCCGGATATGAAAATGCCGGCCCCCCATGGTGGGGGGCCGGCGACACGTCATGAAAGCTTACATGCCTTCCTGCATCTTGCGGGCGGCCAGGATGCCCTCGTAGGCCGACTGTTCAACCGGGACGAAGTCCTTGGCTTCGCCAGCCGCGACGGCATAGGCGCATTCCGGGTCGGTTTGCCACAGGTCGTCGGTCAACTGGGTGACCTTGTCCTTCACCTCCTGCGGCAGGGCCTTGCGAACGACCATCGGGCCTTCCGGGATCAGCGCCGAGCGCCAGATTTCCACCAGGTTCGACATGTCGACCAACCCCGCATCGGCGGCCTTGCGGAACGCGCCGTTGGTGTAGCCATCTTCCCAGTTGCCCAAGCCGTCGGCCCAGGACACGCCCGCGTCGAAGTCGCCGTTTGCAACACCGACGATGGTCTGTTCATGCCCGCCGGACATCTTCACTTCCGAGAAGTAGGTCTTCAGGTCGCCATACTTGGCCGCCAGTTCGGCACCGGGGACCAGATAACCCGAGGTCGAGTTCGGGTCGGCGAAGGCAAAGGTCTTGCCCTTGGCGTCCTCGATCGAGGTGATGCCGGCGTCCTTGCGCGCGAAAGCGATGGAGTAGTAGCCGGTAGAGCCGTCAGTGTTCTGCTTTGTCAGCTTCAGTTCGACGGCCTCCGGGTCGGTCAGGTAGACCTTGGCGTAGGCCGAGGCGCCAAGCCAGGCATAGTCCAGCGTGCCGCCAAGCAGGCCCTGGATCACGCCGTCATAGTCGGCAGGGGTGAAGATCTTGACCGGAACGCCAAGCTCGGCCTCGATCTTGGCGCGGAAGCATTCGTTCGAGGTCAAGCGGTCCTGGGCGTTCTCGCCGCCAAGGATGCCGATGTTGAATTCCTTGATTTCCTGGGCGGTCGCCGCAGTGGCGATCAGCGAAACAAGGGCAGTTGCAGTGAGCAGCTTTTGCATGGGGTCTCCATGAAGGTTGTGGCCAAACGTGGCCGGGAAAACTTGGGGGTGGGCTACGACAGCATCAGGTCCGCGTAAGAGCGGTCCGGGCTGGTGTCGGTGGGGATCGAGGTCGACGTGGCGGCCTCGTTGAAGCTGGCGTCTGCGCCGTAGATCTCGCGGGCGACGCCGGTGGACAGCTGGTCGGGCGTGCCGTCAAAGACGATGCGGCCATCACGCATACCGATGACGCGGTCGCAGTAGCGCCGGGCGGTGTCGAGGGTGTGGAGGTTCGCGATAACCATGCGGCCATCCTCGACGTTGATCCGCTTCAGCGTGTCCATGACGACCTGCGCGTTCATCGGGTCGAGGCTGGCGATGGGCTCATCCGCGAGGATGATCTTAGGGTCCTGCATCAGGGCGCGGGCGATGGCGACACGCTGCTGCTGTCCGCCGGACAGGGCCTCGGCGCGTTTGGGGGCCTGTTCGCTGATGCCGAGGCGGTCGAGAATTTCGAGCGCCCTCAGGATGTCGGCGCGGGGCCAGAGATTGAACATCGTCTGCAACGTGGAACGACGGTTCAGGATGCCGTGGAGGACGTTCGATGCGACGTCCATCCGGGGCACCAGGTTGAACTGCTGGAAGATCATCGCGCAGTGCGACTGCCAGGCGCGGGCCTCCGGACCCTTGAGTGCAAGGACGTTGCGGCCGTCCACCCGGATCTCGCCCGAGGTCGCGTCCAGAAGCCGGTTCATCATCCGCAGGAAGGTAGATTTCCCCGCGCCGGAGCGGCCGATGATGCCCACGAAGGCAGGGCGGTCGATCTGGAAGCTGATGTTGTCGACGGCGGCCTTCTGGCCGAACAGCCGCGTCACGTTTGCCACGTCCAGCATCGGTGGTCCCTTCGCTTTGGTCTGGGACCGTCCTAGTGGGCGGATGTGACAGGCAGTCGAAGGCTGAATGAAGCTTGTGTGACGCTACCACTTGATGTGGCGGGGCCAGACGTAGGTCTCGTCCGGGTCCATGAGTGCAGGCACGGCCAAAGCCATGCAGCGGCGGCGGAGGTCGGCGGCGATCTGGTCGCGGTCGAGGGACGCGAGGTCCGTGGCCGAGACCGGCGAACCGACGCGCAGGTCCACCGGGCGGCCCATGCGGCGGCGGGTTTCATGGAAGATCAGCGCGACGCGCAGCGGGTAGGAGGTATGGCTCGCGATCTGGAACAGGCGCGAGTTCTGGCCGGAGAAATGCACGGGCAGCGTTGTCACGCCGGGGATCGTGGCCAAACGCCCGACGAACGGATGCCAGGGCGCATCCACGGCGCGCCCCGTAAGCGGCTTGTTTGCCGTCGCCACTCCACCCGCCGGAAAAACCGCCACCACCTTGCCCGCGGCGAGAAGCTCGGCTGCACGACGTCGCGTCTCGGCGGTCAGGCGCCGCGCTTCAGACGTGCCGGAGAAATCGACGGGGAGCAGATAGGGATCAACTTCGGGCACCCGGCACAGGAGGCTGTTCGTCAGGATGCGGACGTTGCCGCGCAGCTGCATCCCCAGGTGGCCGATGGTCAGCCCGTCCACCACGCCGAAGGGGTGGTTCGCGACCAAAAGGAGCCCCCCGGTCGCGGGGACTGCCTTCAGGTGTTCGGCCCCGGCGGCGATGCGCGGGGCGATCCGCAACTGGCGGAGCGCCGCGGAAAAGACGGGCACGCCGGGCAGGCTTTCGCCCCAAGCCCAGTCCAGGTAGAGCCGCCGCAGCTTCGGCTGGCCGGTCAGCGTCTCGACCGCCCGGATCAGGCTGCGGCGAAACCGCGACTGGCCGGGGTGGGAATAGGTGAAGTCGACTTGAGGCGCAGCGGGAAGCGTGTCGAAGTTGGCAAGTGCGTCGAACATCTTGGCCTCGCTAAAGGGCGGGTTCGGGGTGGGGTGTCAGTGGCAAGGCCGCGTAGCCGGGGCGGCCAGCAACCCAGGTGCGCAAGGGTGCCGGGGCCTGGCCTTCGGGCCAGTCGAGCAGAAGGAGGTCGGCGCGCTGGCCGGTGGCAATGCGGCCCCGGTCGCTAAGGCCCATCGCGCGGGCGGGGTTCAGCGAAACAAGCTTCCACAGCGCCGGCAAGGGCGCCACCCGGTCGGCGTGCAGCCGCACCATCGCGCCCAGCATTGCGGGGTAGTAGTAGTCGGAGGCAAGGATGTCGCAGAGTCCCCGCTCGATCATCTGCGCGGCCCCCGGGCTGCCGAGATGGCTGCCGCCGCGCATCGCATTCGGCGCGCCGAGGACGATTGCGTCTCCGGCCTCTCGCGCAGCGAAGAAGACGCGGTCATGCATCGGGAACTCGGCCACCGTGGCGCCAAGCTGCCGGTAGTAGGCGCGAGTTTCGGCCTGGCTGTCGTCGTGGGACAGCATCGGAACCTTGTGCGACCGGGCAAGCGCGGCCATGCGGTCGATATGCGCGGGGACCTCCGCCCGGCGCTGCCAGACGGTGGTCAGGAGGGTGACGTAGTCGTCGGGCGAGACATGGGCGCGTCGGGCCTGGTCGGCCATCTTCTTCAGGAAGCGCGGGGCGTCGAATGGGGTTATCGGGTAGTCCGGAACCTGGTCGAACGGCCGGTCCTGCAGCGCCAAGTCCGGGTGCAGCAGCATCGCGGTGGTGTGGTCGTTGAATGCCAGCGCCGGGCGGTCGGGGCCGGCAAGCGCGTGGGCGATCAGCGGCTCGGCCTCGGAACAGAAGGTCTCCCACCGGAGTTGCAGGCGGTTCTCCGCGGTAAGGCGGGGACGCAGTGCCTCCAGCGCACGAAGGACCTGCCAGCCGGTCTCGACCGAACGGAGGCCGGGTTCCCAGGAGAGGGTAAGCGCATGGTAGGCGGTTGCAATGCCGTTCGCGGCAAGCTGGCGGTCCGTTTCCAGAAGCGCGGTTTCCACCGCGACCATGACGCCCGGGCGTGGCATGATCTGACGCTCGAAGGCGTCGCCGTGGATGTCGACGAAGGCGGGGGCCAGAGTCAGACCGCGCGCTGGGATCACCGTCGCCCCGTCGCGGGCCACGTCGACGCCGGTGATGCGGCCCGCTTCGATGCGGACCGAAGCAGTCTCCACCCGGTCGTCCAGGATGACGCGGGCACCTTCGATCAATTCGGCGGTCATGCGAGACGTTCCGCCAGAAGGTGCCAGTGCCAGGAGCCGGGCTTTTCATGCGGCCGGTCGAAGAGGGTGAAGACCTCGAAGCCCCACATCAGCGCCAAAAGGTCGGGCGCGGTGCAGAAGTAATGCGGGTGAATCTTGTCGCCCTCGCCCTCGAACACCCAGGTGTTGCGACTGATCTCGCGCCCCTTGGCCATGGCCTGTTCAACCGGCAGGCGGCGGGCCGAAAGCATGGTGGCCATGAACGTGCCGCCGGGGCGCAGGACGCGGGCGACTTCGGACATCGTTCGGCGGACGACGCTTTCATCGCCGTGGTAGATCACGTTCCAGGCCAGGACATGGTCGAAGCTCGCGGCCGCGAACGGCAGGTCAGTCATGGGGGCCTGCACGGTATCAAGCGTCAGGCCCTTGGCGAAGGCTGCGGCTGCGACAGCGGCCGTCGCGGCCTCCGAGGCGTCCAGTGCGGTGACCCGGTGGCCCGCTTCCGCGAAAGCAAGCGCATGGCGGCCGATTCCGGCGCCCAGGTCTAGGATGCGGGAAACGGCAGTCAGCGTGCTGGCATGGTCGATGGCCCAGGGTTCCGGCATCGCCCAGGGGCTGGAGCGGTCGGCCTTCTGCCACTCGGCGTTCCAGTAGAGATGCGCGGTGTCGGTGAGCATGTGATTCATATCAGCTTCCTGCGGATCCAGCCCGAGCCCTGCTCGACGGCGATGACGAGAGCGAGCATCATCAGGATGATCGCGAGGGCCTCGTCGTAGTTGAAAAGGTCGAAGGCGACCTTGAGGTCGACCCCGATTCCCCCGGCCCCGACAAGGCCCAGGGCAGCGCTTCCGCGCACCGATTTCTCAAGGGCGAAAAGCGAGGTGGCGGTGAACGATGGCAGGCAGGCGGGGATCACGGCGGACCCGATGATGCCAAGTCGGCTCGCGCCGATGGCGCGGAGGGCGTCCTGCGGGCCAGGGTCCGTCTCCTCCATCGCCTCGGCGAAGAAGCGGCCGGCGAAGCCGATCTTGTCGACCATGATCGCCATGACCCCGGCGGCGGGGCCGAGGCCGACGATGATGATGAAGATGATCGCCCAGACGAGATCCGGGACGGTGCGGAAGAGCGCGATGATCGCGCGCGCGGCGTGGCGGACCAGCGGATGAGGTGACAGGCGGTCGGTGGCGAGGATGGCGAAGGGCAGCGCGAGAAGGAGGCCAAGGAAGCAGCCGGCGACAGCCATCTGCAGGGTCTCCAGAAGCTTCCAACCGATCGGCACGATCCGGGTGAAGTCCGGGGGGAACATCTGGGTCAGCATCCCCGAGGGCGAGAAGAGCCGGGCGACGCCGGAACCGAGCTTGTCCAGCGCGGGCGCGGTGGCAGCAAGCGAAGTGGCGACCAATGCGAGCACGGCGAGGAGGGCCACGTATTCCACGAGGCTGCGGTGCTGGAAGCGGGCGGGGGCGAGCGGGGTCATGCGGCCTCGTCGAAGAACTGGCGCAGGCCGGTGGCGTTGGCGCGGGCAGTGGCAGTGTCGAGGGCAATGCGGCCGTTCGCGAGGCCCAGGATGCGGTCGGAAAAGCGCAGCGTGTGCTCAAGCCGGTGCGAGATCACCAGAAGCGACAAGCCATCGTCGCGGACAAGGTTGAGGAGAAGAGACATCACCTCCTCGCCGGTTTGCGGGTCAAGGCTGGCGTCGGGCTCATCCGCAAGGATGAAGCGGGGGCGCTGCATCAGCATCCGGGCAATGGCGACGCGCTGCTGCTGGCCACCGGACAGACTGTCCACCCGGACAAGCGCGCGGTCGGCAAGGCCCACGCGGTCAAGGCAGGTCATCGCCTCGTCGCGGACGGCGGCGGGGGCAAGCGATTGAGCCCAGGCGCGGGGGCAGGACATTCGGGCCTGTACGCCGTGGATGACATTCGACAACGCCGAGAGGCGGGGGACGAGGTTGTGACGCTGCCAGACGATGCCGACCTCGGCCCGGAACTGGCGAAGCGCGCGGGGCACAAGCGCGGGGACGTCGCGGCCGAGCATCCGGACTTGGCCCGAGGTCGGCTCGATCAGCCGGACAAGGCAGCGGAGGAGCGTGGATTTGCCCGACCCGTTTGCCCCGATCAGCGCGGTGGCTTGACCGGGCGCAAGGGCGAAGTCGACCCCGCGCAGGACCGGGCGGTCGGGAAAGTGTTTGGTCAGGGCGGCGACAGAAAGGACCGGCTCTGCCAAGGCAGAACCGGCCAGCGCCTGCGGGGGGAGAGGCGCGTTCATCCTGGGATCACTCGCCGACGAATTCGGTGAACTCGGTGATGCCGATATTCTCGAACATCTTGCGGACCACATCATAGTCCGAGTTGGTCACCGAGGCATTGAACTTTCCGCCGACGTACTTGGCGTTCTCCTCGGTGGAGGTCAGCGCCGCCAGGATCGCGTCGTTATTGTCGGCGAAGGTCTTGCGGACCGTATCCACCACTTCGGGGGCTACCTTTGGCGAGGCGAGAAGGATGTCGTCTGGAAGCTGCTCGCCCTTCACCAGAACGCGGAACTGCTGGTCCGGGAACTTCTCGGTGATGCTGTCGATATGGGTGCGGTTCAGGCCGATCCCGGCGATTTCGCCCTTGATCAGCGCCTCGACCGCGACGTTGCGGTTCAGGAAGACGGGTTGGTAGTCGACAGCATAGGTCAGGCCGGCCTTGGCCAGCAGGTCCACTGGCCCCAGGTGCTGCGAGGTCGACCCGATCTCGCCGAACGAGATCATCTGGCCCTTCAGGTCATCGGGTGTCCTGACCGGGCTGTCTTCCAGCACGACGACGGTCGAGTAATAGTCGGGGCGCACCCAGGTCACAACGGGCTGGGCTTCGAGGCGCGCGTTGAACACCACGTATTCCGCCGGACCGGTCAGCACGAAGTCGATCTGGTCCGCGGCCATCGCCTCAACTGCGACCGTGCGGCCGGAGACTGGGAAGAACTCCACCGTCAGACCCGAGGCTGCTTCGAAGGCCGCCTTGAACGGCCCCATCTCACGCTGCAGCGCTTCCATCCCGTCGATGTCGGTGACGGCGAAGCGGATGGTCTCCTGAGCAGAGGCAGCGGGTGTCGTGGCAAGCGCGAGGGCTATGAGGCCAGAAGCGAGAAGCGGTTTCATTTAGGGGCGTCCTTTCAGCTGTGCTGACGGACGGCTAGCAGGCGATCCCTACAATGGAGCGACGGAGAGATCACAGGACTGCGACAGTTTTCCCAAAGGAAGCCCCGAGCATCATAAGGTAAAGCTCTCGGGGGAGGTTACAGCCTTCAACCGGAACTGGCAGGTTTTCAGTCATCCCCCGTAGCTGGGGCAGGACGCACCTCCAGAGCGGTCTGCTGGATTTCCGAGCCGACAGCCTGGTCGAGCGCCAGGCTCTTGGCGTGGAGACACGCTTTCATTCGGCGCATGCCGCCCTGGCGCAGGGCCTAGCCGCACTGCATGGGAAGCACCGCAAGGCAGCGATGGACCGAGCCAGACCGAAACGCCCAGAGCTATTCTGCGCACCGCCCGAAATCGCGCCGAGCCCCCCGTTGCGCCGCCTAATCCGTTGGCACCCTCAGTCGCTGCCGGGGAATACAAGCGCAGACATGACGCAGGCCAGATCATTTCTTGACGGAATCGGCGGTGCGTGTATCGTTGGGGTTGTGGCGCTTGATCTCAATGGCGAGAGAGCCGCAGTCTCACATTACTCATACCGAAATGGCCGGATGGCAACGTTGCCCCAAGCGCAGATGCGCATGGGGTTTGTCTGCTTTGGAGATGCAATTGGGTACGACAGCTGTTCCCCTGGGGCTGATGTTCTCGCAGGAAGGCCCCTACGCTGCAGTCGGCACGACGATGTTGCGCGGGGCGCAGCTCGCGGTCAGCGAAATTGCCTCCGATCCGGCCTATGACTTCGGCTTCGAAGTGCACACGGTAGATCCAGGCGGCCGGAATGATCGCTATGTGGCTTGCGCGCAGGCGTTGCTGGCGGTGCCCGGCCTGACCCATGTGGTGGGTTGCTATACTTCGTCCAGCCGCAAGGAAGTGCTTCCGGTGTTTGAAAAGCTGGACGCCGTGCTGTGGTATCCGTCGCACTATGAAGGCTTCGAGACGAGCGAAAACATCGTCTACACCGGCGCAGCCCCCAACCAGCACGTCGTTCCACTGACCCATTACATTCTGTCCGAAGGCGGGCGCCGGGCCTTCATGGTCGGGTCGAACTACATCTGGGCCTGGGAAAACAACCGCATCATGCGCGAGATCCTTGGCCGCAACGGCGGGCAGGTGCTCGGTGAGCGCTACTTGCCGGTTGACGAGTTGGACGTCGACGAGATCGTGGATCTGATCCTGAGGCATCGGCCGGATTTCATCTTTTCCACCCTGATCGGCGAATCAGCCTACAGCTTCATTCGATGCCTCCGCCGCAAGTGCAGCGAAGCCGGTCTGGAGCAACCTCGCGATCTGCCGGTGCTAAGCTGCAGTCTGGCTGAGTTCGAACTGCCGCTGATCGGCGATGCCTGTGACGGCCATATTTCGTCCAGCGTCTATTTCTCCTCTGTCGAGACCGAGGCCAACCTCAGGTTTCTTGCTGCATGGGAACAGCACTATCCCGGCGCTGGCCCGACCTCGGCCGATGCCGAAGCCAGCTACATCGCTGTTCACATGCTTGCCCGTGCCATCAAGCGCGCCGGGAGCGCGGACCCGAAGGCCGTGCTGGCGGCACTGAACTCGGTTTCCTTCGAGGCGCCGCAGGGCTCGGTGCAGATCGACCCCGATAACCGCCATTGCTTCCTTTGGCCCCGCATCGGCCGGTCGCGCGTCGATGGCACGTTCGAGATCCTGCACAGCAGCAACAAACTGGTCCGGCCCGATCCCTATCTGGTCTGGGAACCTTTGGCGCGGGCAGCGCTGAGTGGCGAAAAGATGCTGCGGGTGGTATCATGACCTCACAGATCCGGTCGAACTTCCGCGGCGCGCGGGCTTGGGTGGCCCTGCCCGAAGATCAGAACCGCGTGGTTCTCGTGCGCACACTGGAACGCTTGGGACTTTCGGTTTCCGAACGCGACCCCGATGCCACCGATTTCGTCGCAGGACTGCAGGATGTGGTCTTTGTCGATGCCGATCAGGACTTCATTGTGCTGGATTCGGATGTTCCGCACATCGCCCTTATCGGGATGGAAGCTCCAAGCCGTCTGGCTCGCGTGGTGCGCCACCGGGCAGCTTCGGTGCTGATGAAGCCGGTTCGCGCCACCGGCATCTTCACGGCCCTGTTTCTGGCCTTCAACGAACACTCCATCCGCCAACGCGAGCTGATGGACCGTGACAACCTTGCCCGTCGCGCCGAGGGCCGTCGGGCAGTGGTCAAGGCCATCCTCAAAATCATGAACGAAGAAGACGTTTCAGATGATGAGGCCTATCGAAAGATGCGTGTGGCCAGCATGGCCAAACGCATCTCGATAGAAGAATTCGCGGCCGAGTTACTGGCCGCGTCAACGTCCTCCATGCGTCTCGCCGGCACAGCAGCGCATGAGCGGAAAACCAAACAACCATAACAAGGAGGTGTACTATGCCCAGTGGAAGTCAGTTCGTAAAGGCCATGCGCCTTGGGGTGGCCACTGCCGCCCTGACGGCGTCGGTCGGCATGGCGCAAGACGCCATCAAGATCGGCGTCCTTGAGGATCAATCGGGGGATTTTGCAGCGGCGACGATGGTCAAGGTGAACGCGATCACCCTTGCCGCCGAGGAGATCAACGCGGCCGGGGGCATCGGTGGCCGTCCGATCGAGCTGGTGGTCTATGACACCCAGTCCGACAACACCCGCTATCAGGAGTTCATGCGCCGCGTGTTGCAAAGCGACCAGGTGGATGTGGTCTTCGCTGGGTTCTCGTCCGCCTCGCGCGAAGCTTACCGCCCCATCGTCAACCAGTTCGATGGTCTGGCCTTCTACAACAACCAGTACGAAGGCGGTGTCTGCGACGCCAACATGATCGTCACGGGCGCGGTGCCGGAACAGCAGTTCTCGACCCTGATCCCTTGGATGATGGAGAAGTACGGCAAGAACGTCTACACGCTGGCGGCCGACTACAATTTCGGCCAGATCTCGGCCGAATGGGTGCGCCAGATCGTCGAAGAGAACGGCGGCACCATGGTGGGCGAAGAGTTCATCCCGCTGGGCGTGTCGCAGTTCGGCCAGTCGATCCAGAACATCCAGGCCGCCAAGCCAGGCTTCGTGGTGACCCTTCTGGTCGGCGCGGCGCAGGCGTCCTATTACGAACAGGCGGCGGCAGCCAACGTGAACCTGCCGATGGCCTCGTCGGTCAACGTGGGCCAAGGGTATGAGCACAAGCGCTTTACGCCCCCCAGCCTGAAGGACATGTACGTCACCACCAACTTCATCGAGGAAGTCGACACGCCGGCTGCCAAAGCCTTTGTCGAAAAGTTCCGCGCCCGCTTTCCGGATGAACCCTACATCAACCAGGAAGCCGCGAACTCCTACATCGCGATGAACCTCTACAAGCTGATGGTGGAACGCGCCGGGTCGACCGACCATGCGGCCCTGCGCGCCGAAATCGCCAAGGGGGATGTCTGCTTTGACGGGCCGTCGGGCAAGGTCTGCCTGGACCCCAAAAGCCAGCACATGTCGCACACCATCTTCCTGGCCAAGGTCGAAGCCGATCACAGCATCAGCTTTCCCACCGTCTGGGAAAACATCGCGCCCTACTGGCTGGGTGAAGCTGGCTGCGACCTGACCAAGAACGACCCAAGCGCGCAATACACGCCGTCCAGCCCTCCGCCGCAGGAGTAAGCACGGACCTTCCGGGGGCGGCAGCGCCCCCGGTTCCTTCCCTTCAAGCGCGGCGTTGATGCTGCGGACTTCGACAAGGAGACAGCGGTGCTATCGACGATGTTCTCGTTCCTTTTCCAGTTCGGCGACGCCTTTGCCTTTCTGGTGATCGCGTCGATGGGGCTGGCCATCATCTTCGGGATGATGGGGGTCATCAATCTGGCGCATGGTGAGTTCATCATGTGCGGGGCCTACACGACGGTGAGCCTTGCCCAGATGGGCCTCCCATTGCCCCTGGCGATTCTGGGCGGATCGCTGGTGGCGGGCGTGATCGGGATGGTGCTGGAGCGGACGATCATCCGGCACCTCTATCACCGACCGCTGGATTCCATCGTCGCCACCTGGGGGCTCAGCATGATCGCGACGCAAGGTGTCCTGATCGTGCTGGGGTCCACGATGCAAGGCGTCGGCACGCCGCTGGGCAGCTTCACTGTCGGCGGGTTCTCTTATTCGACCTACCGCGTGGTGCTGATGGGCATCGCGGTGCTGCTGCTGGTGGGGCTCTATCTGCTGTTCTACCACACCCGCGCCGGGGTGATTGCGCGGGCCACGATCCAGCTGCCGCGCATGGCGCAGGCGACCGGGGTGGACACGGGCAAGGTCTACACGCTGACCTTCGGGCTTGGGGCGGCACTGGCCGGATTGGCGGGCGGGCTTTATGCGCCGACGATGACCCTGGTTCCGACCATGGGCGCGACCTTCATGGTCGAAAGCTTTGTCACCGTGGTTATCGGCGGCGGCGACATCTTCCTCGGAGCGGCTCCGGCGGCAGCCATCCTGGCCGTGATCCGGTCGGGCATGACCGCATGGCAGGGCCAGCTCTTCGGCCAGATCGGCCTTCTGATCACAGTCATCATCGTCATACGGTTGCTGCCGGGCGGATTGTCGGGCTGGATACTCGGAGGCCGCAAATGACTGGACGCGAGGCACATCCGGACGTAAGCCGCGGACCGTCGCTGATTGACGCGACACCGAAACAACAGCGCAACACGCTGGCGCTGTGGCTGTCGCGGCTGGAAGGCCCGCAGACCATGGGGCGCGGAAAGGGGTTCTGGCTGACCTTGGCGCTGGCCGTGCTGGCGGCGGTGATCTACCCGCTGTTCGTCGATGGCTGGACGGTCGGCAATACCGCGTACTTCCTCGTCTGGACCTTTATGGCCATGGGGCTGGGGGTGATCTGGGGCTATGCCGGGTCGCTGTCCTTTGGTCAGACCGCGTTCTTCGGGCTGGCGGGCTATGGGTATGGCGTCCTGACGCTGAACTTTGGCGCGGCCTACGGGTTTACCCTGCTTGCGCTGCTCCTGTCTGTCGGCCTTGCCGCACTTCTGGCAGTGGTGCTGGGCTACTTCATGTTCTACGGCCGGGTGCAGGGGGTGTTCATCGGCATCGTCACCCTGTCGGTCACACTGGTGTTCCAGGCGTTCATGGCGCAGACGGCGGGGCCGGAATGGGCGATCGGCGCCGCGCGCCTGAACGGGTTCAACGGCATGTCCGGCATGCCGCCGCTGACCATCCCCTGGCCGGGGGGCGACGTGCTGCTTTATGCCGACATCGCGCTTTATTACGTGCTTCTGGGCCTGATGCTGGTGGTCTATCTCGGCCTGCGGATGCTGTTGAACGCGCCCTTTGGCAACGTTCTGGTGGCGATCCGCGAAAACCCCGAACGGGCCGAGATGCTGGGCTATGACGTGCGCCGCTATCAGCTTCTGGGCTTTGTGCTGGGTGGCGCCCTGGCCGGCCTATCCGGGGTGCTCTACACTGCCTGGGGCCAGTATATCACCCCCAGTTCCATGAGCATCACGGCCGCCGCGCTGCCGGTGATCTGGGTGGCCTTTGGCGGGCGCAAGGATGTGACGGCCACGCTGATCGGCACACTGGTGATGATCTTCCTGTACCAATGGCTGACCATCTACGGCAGCCAGTATGCCATCGTGGTGATGGGGGTGATCCTTGTCCTAACCGTGCTGTTCGCACCCGAAGGGATCGTGCTGTCGCTGATGCGCTGGATCTCCGCGCGGCTGACATCTGCGGGAGGCCGGTCATGATCCTGCAGACAAAGGGCCTGAACAAACGCTTTGGCGGTGTGCATGTCGCGCGCAACATCGACTTCGGCATCGAACCCGGCGAAATCCATTGCCTGATCGGACCGAACGGCGCGGGAAAATCCTCGCTTTTCCGGCTGATCCTTGGGGCACACCGGCCCGACAGCGGCAGCATCCTGTTCAAGGATGAAGACGTGACCCGCCTGCCCTCCTTCGCCCGCATCCGCAAGGGGATGAGCGTCAAGTTCCAGGTGCCCGGCATCTTCAAGGATCTGAGCGTGCGGCAGAACCTGGTGATTTCGTTCCAGCACCACCTGCACGGCCATGATCTGGAGGCGACAATCCAGCGCGTTCTGGCCTTCGCCGGGCTGGAAGGGCTGGAGGAAAAGGCCGCAGGCACCCTGTCGCATGGGCGTCAGCAATGGCTGGAGATTGGCATGGCGGTCGGGGTGGAACCGCAGCTTCTCTTGCTGGATGAACCGACAGCCGGCATGTCGCCCGAAGAAACCCGCCAGACCGGGGAAATGCTGCGCACCCTGAACGCTCAGGGCGTGACCATCCTGGCGGTCGAGCATGACATGTCCTTCGTGCAGCAGATCGCCGACCGGGTGACAGTGCTGCATTTCGGCGAGATCTTTGCGCAAGGGTCGGTGCAGGAAATCATCTCGCACCCCGGCGTGGCCGACATCTATCTGGGGGCGTCTGATGAGTGACATGCTGAAGGTCACCGATCTGCGCGCAGGATATGGCGGCGAGCCGGTGCTGCAAGGCGTTTCCCTGCGCGTCGGCAAGGGCGAGATCGTCGCCGTGATCGGTCGCAACGGGGTGGGCAAAAGCACGCTGATGCGCACGCTGATCGGGCTGTTGCCGGTCGGGGCGGGTCAGATCGAATTTGCCGGGCAGGTGGTCAACAAGGTCACTGCACAGGCCCGCGCACGGATGGGCATCGGCTATATCCCGCAAGGGCGCGACGTGTTCCCCCGCCTGACCGTGCGGGAAAATCTGCTGGTGGGCGAAACGGCACGGCGCGGCGGCACTCCGGATTACGACAAGGTCTACGAGTTCTTCCCGATCTTGAAAGAGCGCGCACGCCAGGCCGCAGGAACTCTGTCCGGCGGGCAGCAGCAGCAGCTTGCCATCGGGCGGGCCATGGTGGGCGGACCCGACCTGATGCTGCTGGATGAACCGTCCGAGGGCATTCAGCCCTCGATCGTCAAGGACATCGCCCGCAACATCAAGCGGTTGAACGCGGAAACCGGGCTGACGGTGCTGTTCGTCGAACAGAACCTCGACCTGATCGTCAACCTCGCCCAGCGCGGCTTTGTCATCGACAAGGGCCGCATCATTGCCGAGGTCGGTCCGGAGGACATCAAGGATCGTGAGAAGGTGAAGAAATGGCTGGCATTGTAGGAACATCGCATCAGAAGGGAGACTGGGCATGAGCTGGTTTGATGCCTCGGTAATGACGAAAAAGGGCGTGTCGCAGGGGAAACCCGGCAAGAGCCACTTCATCGGGATCAAGGATCAGGGGGCGTTCCATTACGTCTATGGTCCTTACGTCAAACCCGTGCTGGAGGTGGACCCCGGCGCGGTGGTGACGGTGGAAACCCACGACGCCTTCGAGGGCAAGATCACTTCGGAAAGCGACCGACCGTCCGAGATCCTGAACTTTCCGTTCCTGAACCCGCAGACCGGCCCGATCTTCGTGCGCGGCGCCGAGAAGGGTGATTGCCTCGCGGTCAGAATCATCTCGATCAAGCCGCGCGGGCCGCAACCGGTGGGCACGACCTGCCTTCTGCCGGAGTTTGGCGGGCTGGTGGCAACGGGTCAGACCGCGATGCTGAACGCGCCCTTGCCGGAAAAGGTCAAGAAGGTGCGCCTGGACGAAGACGGGGTCTACTGGTCCGACAAGATCACCCTGCCCTACGAGCCCTTCATCGGCACCATCGGCACCAGCCCCGAGATCGAGGCGATCTCTTCCCTCGTTCCCGACTACTACGGCGGCAATATGGACCTTCCCGACGTGGGGCCGGGGTCGATCATCTACCTGCCGGTGAACATTGCCGGTGCACTGCTCTACCTTGGTGATTGCCACGCCATTCAGGGCGACGGCGAATTGTGCGGCGTGGCGATGGAAATGCCCGCCACGGTGCAGTTGCAGGTCGATCTGATCAAGGGCCACACCATCGGCTGGCCGCGGCTAGAGACCGAGACCACGATCATGACCATCGGCAGCGCCCGCCCGCTGGAGGATGCCGCGCGCATCGCCTACCGCGAGTTGGTGCGCTGGATCGACCAGGAAACCGGAATGGGGCAGGACGAGGCCTACATGCTGCTGACCATGGTCGGCAAGGCCCGGCTGGGCAATATGGTGGACCCGAAATACACCATCGGGACCGGTATCGCGAAGAAGTACATCGGGCTGTAACCGCCCTGCGAAACGGCGGCCCCGGCGGATGAATTCCGTCGGGGCGTCGGCATTCACGCGCAAGGCTTGCTGGGTGCCAACGCCGCCCTAGCTATCAGTCCAAGAAACATAAAATTCAGGGGGATGACCATGCCGGATGGCAGCAACACACCGTCACGCCGCAGCATCGTGGTGTCGGAATTCACCAACAGTGTGCTGGACCCTGATGCGCCGATGCTTGGCCCGGTGGAAAACGGCGGCACGATCATCGCCAATACCGCCCCCGGCTGCTGGGGCCCGATGATCACGCCGTCCCTGCGTGGCGGGCATGAGGTGACGCGCCCAGTCTACGTCGACGGGGCCGAGGTCGGCGACGGCGTTGCCATCCGCATCCGCGACATCACGGTCACCTCGATTGCCACGGCCTCGGGGCACGATTCCTCGCCCGAAGGCTTTTGCCTCGGCGACCCCTATGTTGCCGGTCGCTGTCCGGTCTGCGACACGGTCTGGCCGGAAACCCATGTCGAGGGGATCGGCCAGCAAGCCGTCAAGTGCAACACCTGCGGCAATGCGGTGACCCCTTTTGCCATCGTGCACGGCTACACTGTCACCTTCGACGAGACACGCTCCGTCGGCTTGACCCTCCCACAGGCTGCCGCAGAGACCATTGCCCGCGATGCCAACCACTATTCCGCCCTGCCCGACCAAAGCCGCCAGCACTCGATCCTGACCTTCGCGCCCTCGGATATGCCCGGCACGCTGGTGCGGATGCGCCCCTTCATGGGCCAGCTTGGCACCTGCCCGTCGATGGCAATGCCCGACAGCCATAATGCGGGTGACTTCGGGTCCTTCCTCGTCGGCGCTCCGCACGAATACGCCATCACCGCCGAGCAACTGGCCCAGCACAAGACCGACGGTCACATGGACATCGACGCCGTGCGCGCGGGCGCCATCCTCGTCTGCCCGGTGAAGGTCCGGGGCGCAGGTGTCTACATGGGCGACATGCACGCCGGCCAGGGCGACGGCGAGATTGCCGGGCACACGATGGATGTCGCGGGCAGCGTGACATTGCAGATCGAGGTGGTGAAAAACTATCCGCTTGATGGGCCCGTCCTGTTCCCTCTGGAAGAGGACCTGCCGCCAATGGCCCGGCCCTTCACGGCAGCCGAAAAGGCCAAGGGGCAACGGCTGGCGTCTAAATGGGGCGTCGCCGCGATCGAACCCTTGGCTCCGATCAGCGTGATCGGTACGGCCGCCAACCTGAATCTTGCCATCGAAAACGGGCTGGCACGCGCGGCCAAGCTCTTGGGCATGACCGTGGCCGAGGTACGCAACCGCGCCACAGTGAATGGTGCAATCGAGATCGGGCGCGCTCCGGGCGTTATCCAGGTGACATTCCTGGCACCGCTGGCCAAACTCGATGCCGTGGGTCTGGGCGATTACGCCCGCGAGCAATACGGTCTTTGAGGTAGAGCCGATCCAACGGGCCCGCGCACAAATTCTGCGGGCCCAGGCTTTTCCCTCTGCGTCCTGATCCTCGCGCCGTCAACTTCGCGGCAATCGCCCGGACCGCTGAGTGCCCGGCAGCCCGGCCCTCTGCGCACACTGGCGCCAACGCCGCCGGAAAAGCCGCGGAATTAACGGCAACAGCAACCCGCAGTGCCACACTCGCAAGGCCTTGACCCCGGTCGGGCTGCCCAGCTTCTCCCCCGTTGCCTTTGACACCAGCGCCTTCTTAGTCCGCCACGAGATGGCTTCTCGTTCTGCTTGGGAGTTAAAACCACAGCTACTTGTCGATCGCGGCCTGCGCCCGGCGTGGCTCTCGACAGATTCCACGGAACCGTGAAATACTGGCAAAATGACATTTTTCGAAAACGCTTCTGGTGATGGCCCTGTTGTCCAGGCATCCGTGACGCGTTTTGAACGCCAGGTCCCCTGGCAGATCAGCAGACATTCCCAGCTGCACCACGCGCTATGGCAGTTCCTCGCAACCTGCAGCCTGATCTTCGGCGCCTGGTATCTCTGGTGGCGCTGGACGGAATCGCTGAACTTCGCGGCACTGTGGTTCTCGCTCCCGCTCGTCGTGGCCGAAACGTTGGCCTATATCGGGCTGATCCTTTTCACGATCAACATCTGGACCGATCGGTCGCCTCAGCCCGGCCCGTCCCCGCACTCGCTGCGCGACATCACCGGCGACCCGTTGACGCCCGAGCGGCCACTCGTGATCGACGTGTTCTTCGCCACCTACAACGAAGACCCCGAGATCGTCCGCAAGGGCCTGCAGGCGGCAAAGCGGCTGGACTATCCTCATCCGATAGAGGTCAGGGTCCATGTGCTGGATGACGGCCGCCGCCCGCCGATGGGCGACGTCGCGCGCGAGGAGGGGGTGAACTACATCACCCGAACGGACAATGTCGGCTACAAGGCCGGGAACCTGCGTAATGCGATGAACCATACCTCGGGCGACCTGATCGTGATCTGTGACGCCGACACGATCCCGCTGCCGCACCTTCTGACTGAGACGCTTGGCTATTTCCGCGACCCGCGCATGGCTTGGGTGCAGACCCCGCAATGGTTCTGGGATGTGCCCCCGGGCGTGCCTTTGCCCGTTATGCTGGCACGCCGCTTCGGCCGTGTGGGGGGCGGCGTCGGCCGTGCCGCCGAGGCGTTGATCGGGCCGGTCCGCCTGGGCGAGGACCCGTTCGGCAACGACCCCCAACTCTTCTACGACTTCATCCTGCGCCGCCGGAACTGGGCGAACGCAGCCTTTTGCTGCGGGGCCGGGTCCGTCCACCGGCGAGAGGCCGTCATGGAAGTCGCGCTCCGCACCTGGGCCACGGATGTCGACGTTTCGTTCCAGCGGCAGCTGGACGAAATCCGGCAGCTGACCGGCGAAGCCGAGGTCGACAGGCGGCTGGCCACGGTCACGCGTGTCAGCGCCGCTCAGGAGGTGGATTTCACCCCGTTCATGCTGCACGTTTCCGAAGACATCTACACTTCGATCCGGCTGCACAAAGACCGCGAGCGCGGCTGGAAATCGGTTCAGCACCCGGTGGTGGTCTCGCGCATGGTTTCGCCCAACGACCTGCTGAGCTGGACGATCCAGCGCTTCAAGTATGCCGGGGGGACACTGGACATCCTGCGCACCGACAATCCGCTGTTTGCGAAAGGCATGACCCTGCCGCAGCGCATAATGTACGGGGTGACTTTCTATTCGTATCTCTCGCCGCTGTGGAACGTGGTGTTCCTGCTGTGGCCGGTGATCTTCCTGTTCACCGGCCTCGTGCCGGTCGCCACCTATTCCATCGACTTCCTTCTTCACATCGTTCCCTTCCTGCTCTTGAACGAGCTGGCACAGCTTGCGGGCTTCTGGGGGGCGAAGACCATGTCGGGGCGGCGCTGGTATCTGGCGATGTTCCCGCTGAACATCCAGGCGCTCTGGGCGGTGGTACGAAAGCGCAAGATTTCCTTCCCCGTCACCCCGAAGCAGCGCAGCGAAGGTCGGTTCCTGTCGCTGGTCAAATGGCAGCTCTTGGTGGTCGGGTTGTCGATCGCCGGGCTGATCTGGGCCTGGACGCTGCATCTGGGGGGCGGGGGCACCTATTCCATCGGCGGGCTGGTCGCCAACACGCTTTGGGGTGTAAACAACATCCTGTCGCTGATGCCCATCATTTTCGCCGCCGTCTGGAAGCCAGACCCGGAGTTCGACCTTCCCATCATGGAACGGTTCCAGCATGAAGTTCAGTGAAGCCCTGATCGGCGCGCGCAGCCAGATTGCCTGGATTGCGGCCCTGGCCTTGTCGACGGTGGCGATCATCCATCTGGAGCGGTTGAGCATAGGAGAGCAGGAGGCAGTCCAAAGGGCCAGAGTGGCTGCCACGGACGCGCGCCTCGCCGCCGAGGCGACGGAGGCGCTTGGGCAAGCCGAGGCGCGGCTGGCGGCCTCTCCCGCAGATGCTGCGGCGGCCGCTTCGCTTCTGGTGGCGCTGTCCAATGCCGTGGAGGCCGGAGTGCTGGACATCGACGAGGGGCGCAGGCGCGCCGACCAACTCTGGGAGCTTGCGGGCAATGCTGGCCCCATCTGGCGGCCCGGCATCGTTGCGGCCGCACTGGCCTTCGCCAACTAGGGGCGGTGGCGCACCATCCGAAGGCGCAGGTGATCCCCCACCCTGCGCAACGAGACCTCATCCATCGAGACGACCATCAGCGACAACCCGCGTCCGCTTTCGGCGATGCTCTGCCGGTCGGAGGGGTCGAAATCCAGCCGGTCGGGCCCTGCGCCGTGGAACAAGCCGGGATCGGGCTGTGTCTCGTCCCCGATCTCGATGACGACATCTCGGTCATCGATCTCCAGATAAAGGTCAATCGGCTTCCCGGTTGACGAGGTGCCGAACCGGACGGCATTTGTCAGCGCCTCCACGACGGCCAGTTCGACACAGGCCAGGCCTTCCTCGTCGAGAACGTCAAGCAGGGTATGGCGAAGGGCATCGGCGGCCGGTCCGATCGCCTCCAGGTCACGACTGACAGCCCGGAAGCGCGTTTCCGCCATTCAATCACTCAATTCATGCGGCCAGGCGCTGGACCGCCTCATCGACCGTTGCCGTGATCGGAAATACCCGATCCATCTTCGTTATAGAGAACAAGCGTGCCACAGGAAAGCGCGCAGAGGCTATCGAAATCGTCCCCAAAGGACCCAGTTTCTTGACCGCGGTGATCAGTGCACTTAGCGCCGCGCTGTCCATGAATTCAACCATTTCAAGGTCAAGGACGATCGACTGCTGACCACCCTCGATGAGATCGACCAGAACCTCGCGAAGCGCCGACGCCTTGCTGGCATCGAGCCTGGGTGCCTGGATCCGTAGGATCGCGGGGTCGCCGTTGATTTCTTCCTCTGGGTGCATAGTTCTGTCGTCCTGACATGCCAATCGTTAATGTATCGCAGAGGGTCAGCTTCTTAACCTCTGGTTAGTCATTCGCCGGAGAACGTGGCGAAAGCGTGTTTGGTCCCTGACCATTTTAGTCAAAATCGGGGGAATAGTTGCGACGAATAAGGACAGATGAGGGCGTCGCGACCTCACCGATACAGCCCTGTTCAAGTTGTTCCGACGCTGCAGTAGTCTCGGCCGCAGCTGGACGTAAACGGTTTCACCAGGAAAGTGGCGGAGGCGGTGGGATTCGAACCCACGGTACGGTTCCCCGTACGCTCAGTTAGCAACCGAGTGCTTTCGGCCTCTCAGCCACGCCTCCGTGACCCTGATTTAATGGCAGCAAAGGTTGGGGGCAAGTGGAAAGGTGTGACAGGCGCCAGACCGCAGAGAAGGCTTCTGTTCCGCCCCGGCACGCACTAACCTGTCGCGGAAAGCCGGGGCCGCGGCAAGCTTTCGGACCGGCTGAAGCCAACAGGGATGCCCGGAAATGACACTTCCTGCACAAGCCCAGATCGTTGTCATCGGCGGCGGGATCATCGGCTGCTCGACCGCCTACCACCTTGCGCGCGACCACAAGGCCGACGTGATCCTGCTGGAGCAGGGAAAGGTGACCTCGGGGTCGACCTGGCATGCGGCAGGCCTTGTCGGGCAACTCCGCTCCTCGGCCTCGATCACCAAGGTGCTCAAGTATTCGGTCGACCTCTACAAGGGCCTGGCCGCCGAGACGGGCCTTGATACCGGCTGGAAAATGACCGGCTGCCTGCGTCTTGCCACCACGCCCGACCGCTGGACGGAATTCAGGCGCCTGGCCACGACGGCGAAAAGCTTCGGCATGGAGATGGATCTGATCGGCCCGGACGAGGTCAAGCGGATGTGGCCACTGATGGACACCTCGGACCTGATCGGTGCTTCCTGGTTGCCCACGGACGGGCAGGCAAGCCCGTCGGATATCACGCAGAGCCTCGCCAAAGGCGCGCGGATGCATGGGGCAAAGATCGTCGAAGGCGTCCGGGTCACCGGCTTCAAGATCGCCGGCGACAGGATCACCCATGTCGAGACCACCGAAGGCGACATCGCCTGCGAGACGGTCGTGAATTGCGGTGGCATGTGGGCCCGGCAGATCGGTGCGATGGCCGGGGTGGCGGTGCCGCTGCACCCCGTGAAGCACCAGTACATCGTGACCGAGAAGATCCCCGGCCTTTCCCTCGATGCAGCGACCCTGCGCGATCCCGATCGCCGCACCTACTTCAAGGAAGAGGTCGGCGGTCTGGTCATGGGCGGCTACGAGCCGAACCCGCAGGGCTGGGTCACCGGCGACATCCCCGAGAACTGGGAGTTCCGGCTGTTTGACGACGATTACGATCATTTCGGCCAGCATCTGGAACAGGCCATCGCCCGCATTCCCGCGCTGGCCGAGGTCGGCGTCAAACAGATGATCAACGGCGCGGAAAGCTTCACGCCGGACGGCAACTTCATCCTCGGCCCGGCGCCGGAATGCGCGAACATGTATGTGGGGGCGGGCTTCAACGCCTTTGGCATTGCCAGCGGGGGCGGCGCGGGATGGGTTTTGGCCGAATGGGTGATGAAGGGCGAAGCCCCCCTGGATCTCTGGGCGGTCGACATCCGGCGCTTCTCCAGCCTCCACCGCGACCGCACCTGGGTCGCCGAACGCACGCTGGAGGCTTACGGCAAGCACTACACCGTCGCCTTCCCGCATGAGGAATACACCTCGGGCCGCCCGCGCATCGTCTCGCCGCTGTACGACCGTCTCAAGACCGCTGGGGCGGTCTTCGGCTCGAAACTGGGGTGGGAGCGCCCGAACTGGTTCGCCCCGCCGGGGGTGGAGCCGAAGGATGTCTACTCGATGGGCCGCCAGAACTGGTTCGACGCGGTGGGGCAGGAACACCTGCACGTCCGCGCCCACGCCGGGGTCTTCGACCAATCCTCTTTTGCCAAATACGAACTGTCCGGCCCCAAGGCGGCCGAGGCGCTGGAGGCGATCTGCGCCAACCGGGTCGCGCGGGACGTGGGGCGGCTGACCTACACCCAGCTTCTGAACTCGCGCGGCGGGATCGAATGCGACCTGACCGTCGCAAGGCTGAGCGACAACCACTTCTACATCGTGACCGGCACCGGCTTTCGGACCCATGACTTCGGCTGGATCTCCGACCACCTGCCCGCCCAGGGCACCACGTTCAAGGACGTCACCGAAGACTGGGGCACGCTGTCGCTGATGGGCCCCAGGGCACGCGACATCCTGTCGCAGGTTACCTCGGCGGACGTCTCGGACACCGCCCTGCCCTTCGGGTCGGTCCGAGAGATCACCATCGCAGGCACCCCGGTCCGCGCCCTCCGCGTCACCTACGTCGGTGAACTGGGCTGGGAGCTGCACGTCCCGATTGCCGCCCTCGGCACCGTCTACGACGCCCTGATGGCTGCCGATCCACAGCTGAAACCCGTGGGTTACCGCGCGCTGGAATCCCTGCGGCTGGAAAAGGGCTACCGCGCCTGGTCCTCGGACATCACGCCGAACGACACGCCCTTCGAGGCGGGCCTTGGCTGGGCGGTCAAGCTGAAATCCGGCCTCCCCTTCCTCGGGCGCGAGGCGCTGATCGCGCGGCAGGCACAGCCGCTGCCAAAGCTTTTCGCCGGCTTCACCGTCGCCGACCCGACGGCTGTCCTGGTCGGCCGCGAGACCATTCTGCGCGACGGCCAACCCGTGGGCTACCTGACCTCTGGCGGCTACGGCTACAGCATCGGGAAAAGCATCGGCTACGGCTACGTCAGGAACGACCAGGGTGTCACCCACGACTGGGTGAACCAGGGCCGCTACGCTTTGGTCATCGCGGGGGAAGAGACCCCGGCCGAGGTCACGCTGGACCCGATCTACGACCCGACCGGGGCCCGGATTCGCGCCTAGATGTCCTGGACCCAGCGCTTCGCCGAACTCCGCACCCTGCCCGCCGACATCGCCTCGGATCTGCAGACGCGCAGCCGGGTCGTCCATCTGCCCGCCGGAACCCGGGTATTCGAAGTCGGCCAGCACGCGCAGAACATGCTGCTGCTTCTGGCCGGAAGCGTGCGCGTCCAGCAGGTCTCGGACACCGGGCGCGAAGTGTTTCTCTACCGCGTCCATGCCGGAGAAAGCTGCATCCTGACCACCGCCTGCATGCTGGCGGACGAGGACTATGCCGCCGAAGGCATCGCCGAGACCGATGTCGAGGCCGTCGCCATCCCCCGCCCCGCCTTCGACGACCTGACCGGCCGTTCCGTCCAGTTCCGCACCTTCGTCTTCCGCGCCTATTCCCGCCGCATCGCCGATCTCTTCGCGCTGATCGATGACATCGTCTTCCAGCGCATCGACGTCCGCCTCGCCGAACGCCTGCTGGCGCTGGAACAGAACGAAGTCATCCACGCCACGCACCAGGCCCTCGCGGTCGAACTCGGCACCGCCCGCGAAGTCATCTCCCGGACCCTGGGCGAATTCCAGCGCCGGGGCTGGGTGGAAACCGCGCGGGGGGAGATCCGCATCGCCCAGCGTACCGGGCTGGAACAATTGGCGCGCTCTGTGACCTAGTCACCGACAGGCGTTGGCCTGCCGTGCGAAACTCTCCTCATCCAAAAGAAGGAGAGTTGGACATGGGACGAAATGTTGGAACGGCGGATCGGGCATTGCGCGCGCTGATCGGGATCCTTGCGCTGGCTGGAGCGTTCGCTCTGGGTTGGTTCTCGGGCTGGATGGTCTGGGCAGCGGCCGCAGTTGGTGTCATCATGCTGGGCACCGCCGCGGTGGGTTTCTGCCCGCTCTACCGGCTGGTGGGGATCAACACCTGCAGGATCTGAGGGTTACATGGAAACAGCTTTTACCCCCTGGGCTTCACTGGGGGGAGGCGCCCTGATCGGCCTCGCAGCCGTTCTTCTGATGGCGTTACATGGCCGGATCCTGGGTGCTACCGGCATCCTGGGCGGTCTGTTGCGGTTCGATGATCCGACCGACTGGTCGCTGCGGGCCGCGATCATCGCCGGAATGGCCGCCGGACCGCTCGTCTGGCTTGTGCTTGTGGGCGAGCTGCCGGTGATCGATCTGCCGGTCCCGAACTGGGGCGTCGTCCTGGGTGGGATGATCGTCGGCGTCGGCGTCAGCTACGGCGGCGGTTGCACCTCCGGCCACGGGGTCTGCGGCATCGCGCGTTTCTCGCGCCGGTCGCTGGTGGCCACGGCCTCGTTCATGGCCACCGCCATCGCCACCGTATTCGTCATCCGACATGTGCTGGGGGGCTGGTGATGCGCTTGCTGTCCGCCTTCGCCATCGGCCTGGTCTTCGGTCTCGGAATCACGATTTCCGGCATGATCAACCCGGCCAAGGTGCTGAACTTCTTCGACATCGCCGGCACCTGGGACCCAAGCCTGGCCTTCGTCATGGCGGGCGCACTTGGCGTCGCGATCCCCGGCTACCGGCTGGTCTTCCGCCGCCCTGCCCCGGCGATGGCACCGGGTTTCCAGTTGCCCGACACCCGCATAATCGACCGCCGCCTCGTCCTCGGCTCCGCCACCTTCGGGGTGGGCTGGGGGATCGCGGGCTTCTGCCCGGGTGGCGCGCTTCCGGCGCTTGGCACCGGAGATCCGACCGTGTTCCTGTTCCTGGCCGCCCTGATCGGCGGCCTTCTTGTGGCTCGCGTGCTGCAAGGCCGCTTTCCTGCGCGCAAGCCAGCCTGACAAACGGAGGTTCGCATGACCATCAAGGTTGATCTGTCCGTAAAGCCCGAAGTGAAAGGTTTCTTCGATCCCGCCACCAACACCATCAGCTACGTGGTGAAGGACCCGCACTCGACCGCCTGCGCCATCGTCGACTCAGTCATGGACATCGACTATGCCGCCGGGCGCATCACCTACGACCACGCCGACGAGCTGATCGCCCATGTGCGGGAATCGGGCCTGACGCTTGAATGGCTGATCGAGACGCATGTCCACGCCGACCACCTTTCGGCCGCGCCTTACATCCAGCGCCAGCTTGGCGGCAAGATCGGCATCGGCCGCAACATCACCGTGGTGCAGGACACCTTCGGCAAGGTCTTCAACGAGGGGACCGAGTTCCAGCGCGACGGCAGCCAGTTCGACCGCCTGTTTGACGACGGCGACAGCTACCGGATCGGTGGGATGACCTGCCTTGCCGTGCACACGCCCGGCCACACCCCCGCCTGCATGACGCATGTCATGGGCGACGCGGCCTTCGTCGGCGACACGCTCTTCATGCCCGATGGCGGCTCGGCCCGTGCGGACTTCCCGGGCGGCGATGCCGGTCAGCTTTACGACAGCATCCAGAAGGTGCTGTCATTGCCCGACGAGATGCGGCTTTTCATGTGCCACGACTACGGCCCCAATGGCCGCGACATCCGGTGGGAAACCACCGTGGGGGAAGAGCGCGCGCATAACATCCACGTCGGCGGGGACCGCACGCGCGCGGAGTTCGTCGAAATGCGCACCGCGCGGGACAAGACCCTCGCGATGCCGAAGCTGATCATACCGTCCCTGCAGGTCAACATGCGCGGCGGCGACCTGCCGCCACCCGATGAAGACGGCAAGCGCTATCTGAAGGTCCCGATCAACGGTCTGTAAAATGGAAAAAGGCCCCCGCATCCGGAAGCGATGCGGGGGCCGTGCCGAAGGGCACCGTAGCAGATTTACTGCAGCGCAGTTTCGTCGTCGTCACCGCAGGCGATGGCGCAGACAAGCACCAGACCGACGATCACGGGCACGATCCAGCCCGAACGCGGGCTGTCGGCAACGACTTCTGGCATTCCCTCTTCTTCAACGACAACCGGTCCGCCCGCATAGGCGACGGGGGTGAAGGCAAGGGTCAGGGCAAGGATGCTTGCTGCAATCTTGGTCATGGGCTTTTTCCTTGTATGTCTGGCCGGCTGAACCGGCCTGCTGCCCATATAACACAAAATGAATATGAAATGGAAAACGGACGCGTTCGGCTTAGCCTGCACCTGATGCTTGTGCCAAAGTTGCACCATAGGTCTGCAACGTGACGAAAACCGCTTCAACCCGGAACGAGCCCGGCCCGCACAGATGGCCTTCTAGTCACTGCCGAGAAGCTGGAGCCGCCAACCGACAGCCCAAGTGGAAACGGCAGCGCAAAGCGCTGCCGTTAATCGACACGTAGCGGTGTCGAAAGATCAGTCGTCGTTGCCGCAAGCCACGGCGCAGATCAGCACCAGGCCGACCACAACCGGAACGATCCAGCCCGAACGGGGCGAGGATGCTTCGACGACAGGCTCTTCTTCAACGACGACCGGGCCACCAGCGAAGGCAGCGGAGGAGATCATCGTAGCCGCCAGCATCGGGGCAAGAAACTTTTTCATGGCATTTCCTTTCAATTTACCGGGCAATCCCGGGGGAACTCACATGCGGACGCTAAGACAAGAGCCGATGTGGACACAACGGATTCGTGTGAAAATGTGACGAATGAGTCGGCAGCTTTGGCTTTATTGCAACAGACTGCCTCAAAGCCGGGTCGTCGCAGATCAAAGAGCTTTCCGGTTGGGACACACCACTGGCGTGTCAACGTGGACGGGACGACAATTACCTGCCGTCCCGTCTACCCTTGTCATAGCGGCCCTCAGGTCTGAAGCGCTGGCGTGTCAAGGCACCTTGGGACCAGTCTCTCCCTCCGTCGCCGGATCGTCGTCCCCACCGCCGCAGGCGATCAGGCACACCAGGACCAGCGCACCAAGCACCGGCAGAATGCCGATCCGGCTGCCCGGGTTATCGACGATCAGCTCGTCGTTGCCTTCCTCGTCGATGATGACCGGGCCGCCGGCATAGGCCGTCGACGCGGACAGGGCAGTGACAGCCACCAGCACCGCCTTGATTGAATTCAACATGGCATTCTCCTGATCCGCAGGCACGCGACGGAGGTGCCGCAAAGCTGCCGAAATTCCTTAGTGCGCGAAATGTTGGCAAGCAATCAATCCCACGGCCCAGAAACGGTTTCTCCACAGAAAACCGCCGAGTCTCGCCTATAGGTTGTGTTTTAGAACATTCCCGGCACCACCTGATCCGGTGGACGGTGGCCGTCGGCAAAAGTCTTGATGTTGATGATGACCTTCTCACCCATCTCGATCCGCCCCTCGATGGTGGCCGATCCCATGTGCGGCAAGAGAACCACGTTCGGCAGTTCCAGAAGTCGCGGATTGATATCCGTGCCATGCTCGTAGACATCCAGCCCCGCCCCGGCCAGATCACCGGACCGCAGGGCGCGCGTCAGGGCGTTCTGGTCAATCACCTCCCCGCGTGAGGTGTTCACGACGACCGCCGAGGGCTTCATCAGCTTCAGCCGCCGCGCATTCAGAAGATGGAAGGTCGAGGGCGTGTGCGGGCAGTTCACCGAAACGATGTCCATCCGCGCCAGCATCTGGTCCAGGCTTTCCCAATAGGTCGCTTCCAGTTCGGCTTCGACTTCGGGGCGGACGCGCTTGCGGTTGTGGTAGTGCACCTGCAACCCGAAAGCCCGCGCCCGCCGTGCCACCGCCTGGCCGATCCGGCCCATCCCCAGGATACCCAACCGCCGTCCACCCAGACGCCCGCCCAGATTCGCCATCGGTGACCAGCCGGTCCAGCCGGAGTGCATGACTTGCAGCCCCTGCGGGATGCGCCGCGTGACGGCCAGAAGCAGCGCCATCACCATATCGGCCGTGTCTTCCGTCGTCACACCCGGCGTGTTCGCGACCAGGATCCCCCGCTGCCGCGCCGTCGCCACGTCGATATGGTCCACCCCCGCGCCGTAGTTCGCGATCAGCTTCAGCTTCTCGCCAGCCTGCGCCAGAAGGCCCGCGTCGATCGTGTCGGTGATCGTCGGCACCAGAACATCGGCCCGCCGCATCGCCTCGGCCAGCTCTTCGCGCGTCATCGGAACATCGGGATCGCGCAGCTCGACGTCGAACAGCTCCTTCATCCGTGTTTCCACGGCTTCGGGCAGCCGTCGCGTCACGATCACAGTCAGGCGGCTGGCAGGCATTGCACTCTCCCCGAGACTTCCAAATCCGGCGTCCTTGGGGCAAGGTGCAACCAAGCGGGGCAATGCACAAGACCCGGTGAGCGGTAACGGCACGGATGCCCTGCGCGGCATCCCGGAAGGCGGCAAGATGAAACGGTTGGTCGGACTTTTGGCACTTCTGGGCGCTCTTCAGGGCACGACCCTTCTTGCGCAAGACACGGCCGCGTCTGAAACCGACCCCCCCGTGGTGACCGACAAGCCGCCGGAAAAGCAGTGCCAACCCGATATCGGTTGCGTCACGAATCTTCCCCTGCCGCGCTACGTGTCGCTGAAAGGGTCTGAGGGCAACGCCCGCCGCGGTCCCGGCCTGACCCACCGCATCGACTGGGTCTTCACGCGTGCCGGCATGCCCCTGAAGATCACCGCCGAATTCGAGAACTGGCGCCGGGTCGAGGATTTCGAGGGCGCGGGCGGCTGGGTCCACTATTCGCTTTTGTCAGGCGTGCGCAGCGCGCTCGTCACACTTGATATGGCCGAACTCCACGACGCACCGGAAGACGGCTCCACCGTTGTCGCGCAGGCCGAGCTTGGCGTCATCGGCCGCATCCTGGAATGCAGTCCGACCTGGTGCCGGGTCTCGCTGGAGGGGACCCGCGGCTGGATCCGCAAGACGGCGATCTGGGGTGTGAAGGACGACGAACTTGTCGAATGATCCCAAGAGCGGCTTCCGCCTTGCGATGTCGGCCGGGCTCGCCTCGGTCCTCGTGGCGGCCCTGCTGGTCGCGCTGAAGCTTTGGGCGCTGGCCGAAACCGGGGCCCTGTCGATTGCCGCTTCGCTGGCCGATTCCGCCATGGACCTGATGATGTCGCTCGGTGCAGCGGCCGCGATCATCTACGCCGCCCGCCCCGCCGACGAGGACCACGCCTTCGGCCACACCTCGGCCGAGGATCTTGCCGCTCTGGCGCAATCCGCCTTCATCCTCATCTCTGCGGGCCTGATCGGCTGGACGGCCGTCTACCGCCTGACCGCCGACACTCCGCACCAGCTTGCCTCTGAAGGTCGCGGGCTGGTCGTCATGGTCGCCTCGATCCTGGTTACCCTCGCGCTGGTCTGGTGGCAGGGCCGGGTCGCGCGGCAGACCGGCAGCAAGGTCGTCGCCGCCGACCGGCTGCACTATCTTGGCGACCTGCTGCCCAGCCTCGGGGCCATCGCGGCGCTCTGGGCGTCCAGTCGCTATGGCATCGGCTCGATTGACGCCATCGTGGCGATGGCTGCCGCTGCCGTCATGGCCATCGGCGCGCTTCGCATCGGCAAGGACGCCTGGGACGCGCTGATGGACCGCGCCGCCGACCCCTCGATCATCGAGGGCATCGGCCGCATCGCCGCCGACTGGCCCGGAGTGCGCGGCTACCACGACCTCAAGACCCGCACTGCCGGCAGCCGGATTTTCGTCAATCTCCATATCGAGCTGGACGGCGACCAGTCCCTGCGCCAAGCGCATGACATCGGTGCCAGCCTCCGCCGCGCCATCCTCGACACCTATCCCCACGCCGACGTCATCATCCACAAGGACGTCCACCGCGAGACGTAAGCGGTTGACTTTCCACCTCCTCCGCACGATTATACGCGCGTATAACAGTCGGACCCCATGCAACCCGCCCGCCGCCTTTACCGCCGCGAAAGCGAAGAAAGTCGCCGCACGGCGCTGATTTTGGCCACGCAGGAACTGGTGGCCGAAGGCGGCCCCGAGGCCGCGACGGTGCGGGCCATCGCCGAACGGGCCGGGGTCACGCCGGGCCTCATCCGCCATTACTTCCAGTCCAAGGACGAACTGTCGCGCGCCGCCTATCGCGCGCTGATGGACGGGATGACCGCCAAGGGTGCCGATGCCATCGAAGGCGTCGGTGCCGGCCCCGAGGAACGCCTTGCCGCCTTCATCGCCGCCTCTCTCCGCCCGCCGGTCCTTGACGCAGGCGCCGTGGTGCTTTGGGCGGGCTACATGCACAAGGTGCGCAGCGATCCTGACCTGATGGCCGTGCACGAAGCAAGCTACCTCGCCTACCGCGACACGCTGCAGCAACTCATCGAAACCCTTCCGCGCGTGGTGAAGCCGGGGCAGACCCGCGTCGAAGCGATCGCCTGCAACGCGCTGATCGATGGGCTCTGGGTCGAAGGCTCGCTTCTGCCCGGCACCTTCGGCCCCGGCGAGGTCATCACCATCGGACTGTCCTCCATCAGTGCCATCCTTGGGCTGAACCTCCTCGATCACACAGCCATGCTCCCCGACTTCGGAAAGACCACCCCATGAGATACGCCTCCGTCACTGATCGCCTCTCCGGCCTTGGCGGTGCCAAATGGGCACTGCACGCCCGCGCACGCGCCATGAAGGCCGCGGGCGAGGACATCATCGAATTCACCATCGGCGAGCCCGACGTCCCCACCCCCACCCGCTTCATCGAGGCCGCAAGCGCCGCGATGCAGGCCGGTCGCACCGGCTATTCCAACGGCCGCGGCGAGCCTGGCCTCGTCGCCGCCCTCGCCGCCCGCTACACCGCCCGCCGCGGCCGCGAGATCACCCGCGACCAGATCATGTGCCTGCCCGGCACCCAGACCGTGCTTTACGGAATTCTCCGAACTCTGGTCGAAGCCGGGGACGAGGTGCTGCTTGGCGACCCGATGTATGCGACCTACGAGGGCCTGATCGCCCAGACCGGCGCCAAGGTGGTCCCGGTCCCGCTGACGCCCGAAACCGGTTTCCGGATGCAGGCCGCCGATGTCGCCCCCCGGATCACGCCGCGCAGCCGCGTCCTCTTCCTGAACTCGCCCCACAACCCCACCGGCGCGGTCCTGCGCCCGCAGGATATCCGCGCGCTGGGGGACCTCGCCAAGGCCCACGACCTCTGGATCCTCTGCGACGAGGTCTACGAGGACATGGTCTTCCCCGGCGTGACCTTCACCTCACCGCTGGACTTCGCCGACCTCGCCGACCGCACCATCGTCGCCTCGTCGATCTCGAAGTCCCATGCCGCCCCCGGCTTCCGGTCCGGCTGGTGCGTCGGCCCCGCCGAGTTCTGCGCGCGGATGCTGCCACTTTCAGAAACCATGCTTTTTGGCTCGCAACCCTTCCTTGCCGACGCCACCCAAATAGCAGTTTCCGAACCTTCGCCCGTAGCCAGCGGAATGGTCGAACGGTTCTCGCGCCGCGCGGGGATCATCGCCGACGCGCTGTCGGGCGTGAACGGCCTCTACGTCCACCGCCCCGAGGCCGGCATGTTCGCCCTGATCGACGTCCGCGCAACGGGCCTCTCGGGCGAGGATTTCGCCGCCTCGCTTCTTGACCGGCAGAAGGTTGCGGTGATGCCGGGCGAAAGCTTCGGCGCGGGGCTCTCCGGCTGGCTCCGCCTGTCGCTCACGCAGCCCGACGACCGCACGGCGCTTGCCGCAAACCGTATCGCCGCCCATGCGGCCAGCATCCTGGGGAACGCAGCATGACCACCGTTGGCATCCGTCTGGTCGAGGGGCTGATCGCCCGCGGCATCGACACCGTCTTCGGCATCCCCGGCGTCCATACCATCGAGCTTTACCGTGGCCTCGCCGCCGCCGAAGGCAAGATCCGCCACGTCACCCCGCGCCACGAACAGGGCGCGGGCTTCATGGCCGACGGCTACGCCCGCGTCTCGGGCAAGCCCGCCGCCGCCTTCGTCATCACCGGTCCGGGCCTGACCAACACGCTGACCGCGATGGCACAGGCCAAGGCGGACTCGGTGCCCATGCTGGTGATCTCCGGCCTTGGCCGCAGCGATACGCTCGGCAAGGGCCTCGGCCGGCTCCACGAACTTCCCGACCAGGGCGCGATGGTCGCCACCCTTTGCCACACCGAGACCGTCACCGACCCCAAGAAACTGGGCGAGGTTCTGGACCGCGCCTTTGCCGCCATGACCGCCGGTCGCCCCGGCCCGGCGCATATCCAGATCTCCACCAACATGATGGGCCAGCCCTGCCCCGAACTGCCGCCCTCCGTCACATCAACCAGTGCCGTGCCCCTACCGCTGGGTCGCCTGCGCAGCATCGCCGCCGCGCTGAACGCCGCCGAACGTGTCGTCATCCTCGCCGGTGGTGGCACCCGTGGGGCCGAGGGTCCGCTGCAGAAACTGGCGGAATCCCTCGACGCGCCGGTCATCCAGACCGTCAACGCCCGAGGTGCGATGTTCGGCCACCGCCTGACCATCCCAGCCTCGCCCAGCCTGACTGCGGTGCGGAAGTTCATCGCCGACGCCGACCAGATCCTTGCCATTGGCACCGAACTTGGGCCGACCGACTATGACATGTACGCCAACGGTCGCGTGCCGAACCTGTCGGACATGATCCGCATCGACATCTGCGCCGAACAGCTTGCCCGCCACCCCGCCAAGATGCCGGTCAAGGCCGACGCCGGGGCGATGATGGCCGCACTTCTACCGATGACCATCCGCGGCAACCGCGACGGCGCCGCCCGCGCCGAGGCTGTCCGCCAAGCCGCCCGGGCCGAGATTGCTGGCCTAAGCGAGGCGATGCCGGGCCAGCTCGACATGGTCGAGGTGATCCGCGACGCCATGCCCAACTCGATCATCGTCGGCGACAGCACCCAGCCGGTCTATGCCGCGAACCTCTACTACGACCATGACCGCCCACGCGGCTGGTTCAACGCCGCCACCGGCTACGGCGCACTGGGCTTTGCACCCGGGGCTGCCATCGGTGCCGCCATCGCAGCACCCGGCGTGCCCGTGGTCTGCCTGATCGGCGACGGCGGCCTGCAATTCTCGCCCGGAGAACTCCGCACCGCCGTCGACGAAAAGCTCCCCATCACCTACATCGTCTGGAACAACGCCGGCTTCCGCGAGATCGAGGATGCGCTGCGCCAGGCCAAGGTGGACAAGATCATCGGCTGCCACCCCTCGCCCCTGGACATGGAGCACTTCGCGATGGCCTGCGACATGGTCTTCGCCAGCGTGCCCCCCGACCCCGACCAGCTGGGCGAGCTTCTGATCACCCCGCACGAAGGCCCGCGTTTCCTGGAGATTCAGGTCCGCTGACGCTTCAGCATCGGGGCCAGGACAAAGACCAGCGCGACAAGGCAGGCCGCCCAGACAAAGGCGAAGCGCAGGCCGAAGGTCCCGGCCAGCACGCCCAGAAGCGGCGGCCCGACAAAGTAGCCGAAGTAGCCCAGCAAGGTCGCCCGCGCGACGGCCCGCGCCCGGGCCTCGTCCGGGCTCATCTGCCCGACCAGCGAAAACGCCGTCGGCGCCAGGACCGAGGCCCCGATGCCCATGACGAAAAAGCCCAGATAAGCCACCAGCGGACTTGCGGCCTGCGCCACGACCAGCGCGCCCACCGCCGCGATCACCGCGCCGCTGCGCAAGATGGTGAACGCATCCAGCCGCCCCGCCAGCCACTGCCCGCCCAATCGTGCAAAGCCCATCGTCAGGGCCAGCATGGCCGGGCCAAGCGCACCTTCCTCGGGACTGCCCCCAAGGGTCTTCTCGATATGCAGGGCCGACCAGTTCTCGGCCGCGTTCTCGGTCATGAAGGCGATCAGCACGATCCCGCCGCCCAGCACCGGCACTAGGCCCAGCGGCACTGCGGTCCCGTCCTTGGGCTTGCGCAGCCCATCGATCCGCCCATCGCGTTCGATGGTCAGCGTCGCGCAGAGGACCCCCACCGCCGCCATCGTCCCCATCACCCAGTCGGGCCCCCAGCCCGCGCCCCGCAGCACTCCGGTCAGGATCGCACCCCCGGCATATCCGAACGAATAGGCCGCGTGGGCGAGGTTCATCAGATGCAGACCGCGCTGGGTCTCGATTGCCGCCACCCGCGCGTTCATCAGCACATCCGTCAGCCCCGTCGCGGCCCCCGCACAGGCCATCGCCAGCGGAAAGAGCCACCAGACCGAGGCCTGCCCCGGCAGCATGAAGGCCAGCGCCATCAAGAGAACCGCCAGCGGCAGCGCCGCCCGCCCCATCGCCGCGCCGAACGCCGGAGCCACCAGCATCGCGCTGATCGCGGCAATGGGCGTGCAGAAGATCAGAAGTCCCAGTTGCGCCTCGTCCACGCCCAGCATCAGCTTCAGGTCCGGCAGGACCGCCGCGAAGGTGCCCCACAACACCCCCATCGCCGCAAAGGCCCCGATGGCGGGACGGGCATGCGCCAGGGTGGGAAGGGAAATCATTGCGGAAGGCTCCAGGACAAGAGAACGACAGCTATCCCGGCAACACGGTTCCATCCAGCCCAGAGGCGACCCAGCGGCCCTCCGAAAGCGACACCCGCATCCCACCGCCGCGATTCGCGCGGCAAGGTTAGCGGCCTCCCGTCTGACCGTGCGTATGCATGGAAGGAATACGGGATACATACCCGTTACAGACGCCGGTCCGCACCGAAACCGACCGCATTAATCCAGCGTCCCCAATGACTTGCCCATTGCACCATCCCCCGTTGCGTCCAGCGCCAGGATTTCCGCCTTCACCGACGGTCAACCCTCTGCAACGTCACTCCTCCCCCCGCCGAACTTCCCCCTTCCCTTCCTGCGCTTTCTCCGTTAATGCCCCCCGGTCGCGCCATGCACCCTTGGAGGATGGCGGACTTATATGGAGAGAACCTATGGCACGCGAGATCACCGATCTTCTGGCCGAGGTACGGACGGGGACAGGCAAGGGGGCCGCCCGTCAAGCCCGTCGTGACGGCTACGTACCTGGCATCATCTACGGCGACGGCTCTGAGCCGGTCGCGATCAAGATGAAATTCAACTACCTCCTGACCAAGCTGCGGCAGGGTCGCTTCCTGCAGTCGCTGTTCAACCTCAAGGTTGAAGGGCAGCCCGACGTGCACGTCGTGTGCCGTGGCGTCCAGCGCGACGTGGTCAAGGACATGCCGACGCATGTCGACTTCATGCGCATCCACGACGACAGCCGGATCGAGCTGTTCATCCACGTGACCTTCATCAACCACGAAGCGTCGCCTGGCCTGAAGCGTGGCGGCACGCTGACCGTGGTCCGCTCGGAAGTCGAACTGGAAGTCACCGCGGCCGACATCCCCGATCACATCACGGTCGACCTGACCGGCAAGAAGATCGGCGACGTCATCCACATCGACGATGTGGAACTGCCCGCCGGCGTCAAGCCGACGATCGCCCGCAACTTCGTCATCGCGAACGTCGCCGCTCCGGCTGGCCTCGCCGCGGCGGAAGAAGAAGAAGAAGCCAGCGCCTGATTGGGCAGACTGTTCTGACACAGCGGGGGGCCTTCGGGTCCCCCGTCTGCTTTTGTGGCACCGCTGCTCGATGACGTCATCCTTCCCCGCGGAAGGCCACGACGAGAAGACGCAGTCGCACGAGGAGCCTTCTCCTCCAGAAACTCGCGCGCAGCGCCGTGGCCGTTTCGGCAATCGCCGCGCCACACGCGCGCCCCCAACACAACGGCGCTTCGCAACAACCGTTCACTCGGCTCCCGAGCTGTTTGACCGGCGGAAGACCAGCGTATCCTTCTTCGCACCCTCGGCCGCACCAAACCCCTGCGCCTCCAGTGCCGCGACGATCCGCGCCACCCCTTCGGTCCCATAGACCTGCGGATGCGTCTCGACCACCACCAGTCGCACCCCCGGCAGCGGCTGGGTCAGCACCCCCTGCTCGCCGCCCTCGATGTCACAGGAGATCACCGTCGGGGCGAACTTGGCCAGCAGCTTCCCGATCGGCCGCGCAGGCACCCGGATCACCTCGGCATTCTCCGGCCAGCCCTCTGGCCCTTGCAATGCGCTGGCCCAGAAGGCAGGCCGCTGCCCGAACTCCACCTCGCCCTCGCCCGTCGCCACCACCGCGCCGCGCATCACCTTCACGCCCGCAAAGCCGTTCGCCGTCAGGTTCCGCCGGGCTAGCTTCACCGTGTCCGGCCCCGCCTCGACCCCCAGAACCGCGTCCTCCCCCAGCACCCCCGCCGACAGCGCGCAGATGAACCCCAGCCCCGCGCCCAGGTCCAGAAGCCGATCCCCCGGCATGAGGTGCAGCAAAAGCGCATCCGCCTCGTGGTTTTCGTAGCGGCCACTGGTCAGCGCCCGCTCCAGGTTCCCCTTCAGCGCCGCCTCGGGCAGGTAAAGCGTCAGGCCGCGAAGGGTGAAGCTGCGCATCCGGGTCCCGCTTGGTTGTCTCAAACCCCGGCCCCAGCTATATCGCAGCCAACGCGCAAGGGGAGAGCAAAGGTGAAACTCTGGGTCGGCCTCGGCAATCCCGGCGCGAAATACGCGGGCAACCGGCACAACATCGGCTTCATGGCGCTGGACCGCATCGCCGCCGACCACGGCTTCACCCCCTGGCGCAAGGCATTCCAGGGCCTTGTCTCCGAAGGCCGCCTCGGCGCTGAGAAGGTGGCACTCCTCAAGCCCGAGACCTTCATGAACCTCTCCGGCCAGTCGGTCCAGGGCGCCGTCGCCTTCTGGAAACTGCCCCTCGCCGACCTCACCGTCTTCCATGACGAGCTTGACCTCGCCCCCGGAAAACTGCGCCTGAAACAGGGCGGCGGGCACGCCGGCCACAATGGGCTCCGCTCGATCCACGGCCATCTGGGCGAGGCCTACGCCCGCGTCCGCCTTGGCATCGGCCACCCCGGCCACAAGGACGCCGTGGCCTCCTACGTGCTGCACGACTTTGCCAAGGCCGACCAGGATTGGCTCGAAGACCTCCTCCGCGGCATTTCCGAAGGGGCCGAGGTCCTTGCGGCAGGCGATGGACAGAAGTTCATGAACGCCGTGGCTCTGCGCACCGCCCCGCCCCGATCCTCGACCACGAAGGACAAGGCCGAGGCCCCGGTCCCCGAGGCCCCGGTCTTCGAGGCCAAGCCGGTGGAGGACGCCCGCTCTCCCATGCAGAAACTTCTCGACAAGTTCCGGTGAACGCCATCCGGCAGACCTTCCGCCAACAGGCCGAGGACTGCGCCGCGATGGGTTCGCCGCTGATGGCGCGGCTGATGTCCGGTCTGGCCGACCGGCTGCAACCCGGACACCCCGTCGCCGACCATATCCTCGGCCTTCAGGGCCACCAGACCACCCGCGCTTATGCCCTGCCGCTGCGGCTGGCCGGGGGGCTCCATGCTCTCGTCCTGGCCGGGCAGGACGCTGACCTCGGCCGGGCCTACGCCGACCCGGCGGCCGACGTAACCGAAGCCGCCCTGGCCGCGATCCGCGCGCATCCCGCCTTTCTCCTTGATTGGCTCTCCTCGCCGCCCCAGACCAACGAGGTCCGCCGCTCCGCCCCGCTGATCGCGGCCGCCCACTGGCTGACGGCCCGGTTCCGCCGTCCCCTCGCCCTCTCCGAACTCGGCGCAAGCGTGGGACTGAACCTGCTCTGGGACCACTACGCCCTGTCCATCGGCGGCAGGACCTTCGGCCCCGCCGACCCCGCCCTGGTGCTTGCACCGGACTGGACCGGTCCACCGCCGCCCGCTGCATCCCCGATCCTTTTCGAGCGCCGGGGCGTGGACCTGAACCCGCTTGATCCCGTGACAGACGCTTTGCGCATCATGGCCTACATCTGGCCCGACCAGCCCGAGCGCCTGGCCCGCACGCGCATGGCCCTGGACCTTGCCGCCCGGCTCCGCCCGCAGGTGGACCGGGCCGATGCTGCCGACTGGCTGGAAACCCGATTTGTCCCCCGGACGGACGGCGCCCTCCACCTCGTGGTCCACACCGTCGCCTGGCAATACTTCCCACCCGCAACCCAGGCCCGGGCCCTTGCTGCGATGCAGGATGCCAGCGCGGCCACCCCCATCGCCCGCCTGTCGATGGAGGCCGACGGCCTCTCCCCCGGCGCGGCCCTGACCCTGACCCTCTGGCCCGGCGACGAAGCCATTCCCCTTGGACGCGCCGACTTCCACGGCCGCTGGATCGACTGGATTGCCCCGCCTCCCTGATGCGCCACCAGAGCGGCGGCCGCGGCCCGAAAATGCCCTTTCACCTGGACCCAAATATCCCCGCCGGAGGCACGCCCGAGCCGGTTGCGCGCCCTTCGCGCGCAAATAGGCGAGACAAAGGGCTTGCGCGGAACGCGCTCAATCTGACTGGCGCCGCTCGCCGCGCGACACCAGACCCGCCAGCGCCCGGCTGACCAGCGACGACACTGCCGGCCGCTCCAGCGCGACGAAGGGCATCGGCCGGCACAATTCCATCGCCGCCACCCCCACCCGAGCCGTCAGCGCGCCGTTGACTACTCCCTCGCCGAACCGGCGCGAGAGCTTCGACAGCACCCCGCCGCCCGCCACCGAGCCGATCATGTCATCGGTCAGCGCCATTGCCCCCGCCGCCACCAGCGTGCCGAACACCCGTCGCAGCAGCTTCAAACTGCCGAAACTCCCCGACCGCCCGCCATAGATCTCGGCGATCCGCCGGATCATCCGCAGGTTGGCCACCGCCGCCGTCGCCACGTCGGCCAGGGCCAGCGGCACCAGCGCCGTCACCGTCGCCACCTGCCGTGCAGCAGCCTCGATCACCAGCCGCGCCTCGGCGTCGAGCGTGGTCAACAGCTCTCGCTCCGCCAGCGCCAGCAGGGCATCGGCATCCATCACCTCGCCTTCCCGCTCGGCCAGCCGCGCCCGGCCCCAGGCGGTATCGCCCCGCGCGGCGTAAAGCGACACCAGGCCTGAGACCACCCGCCGCGCCGCCTTCAGGTCCGCCGCAGCCCGCGCGTCCACCGCCCGCGCGCGCAAGCTGTCCAGCCGCCCCAGCCGCAGGAAGGCCCCCCATTCGCGCAGGGCCAGCACCAGCGCGGCCAGGACAGCGACCGCCACCAGCGCGAATGCGGCCCATCCCAGCACCACATTCCGCGCCAGGAGCCCCACAACGAAGTCATAGGCCGCGACCGACAGGGTGAAGGTGAACAATGCTCCGAAAGCCCAGACCGCGAACCGCCCCAGGGCCGATCCGCGCTTCTGGCTCAGCGCCGCCACCGCCTGCATCGCCTGTCCCTCGGGCAGGCTGTCCGGCACCGGCGGGGCAAGCGAGGGATCGACGACCTCCTCCATCTCCTGGGTGAAGGGCTTCGGCGGGCGGCTCACAACTGGTCTCCGATCAGGAATTCGACGGCACGGTCCAGCCGGATATGCGGCGGGCCTTCGCCGGGCCGCAGGGTCAGCCGGGCGGGGGCGAAGGTCATGAGGCTGTAGTCCGCGTCCAGCCAGGCCGTCGCCCCCTCACGCGCGGGGGACAACAGCCGCGACGGGTCGGACGGCAGGGCGCCGGGATACATCAGCGCGGGCTTGCCCGTCGATTGCAGCACCCCCCGCACTGCCGGAACCTCGACCCCGTCCCGCGTGACGACCTCCTCCACCGTGGCCCGCAGGGACGCCAGCGACATCGCCTCGGTCCTGGCGCCCGAGAAGTCGGCCCGCTGCCTGGCCTCGGCCAAGAGGCTGGCGGTGATCGCGGTCAGCGCGGGGTGCTGTTCGTGGTGCAGGTGGTCGGCCTTGGTGGCCGCAAAGAGGATGCGCTCCACGCGCCGCCCGCCGAAAATCCCGGAAAGCCAGGTGTTCCGCCCGGGCCGGAAGCTGGACAGGACCTCGGCCATCACCCGCCGCAGATCCTCGACCGCCCGGGGTCCCTGGTGGATCGCGCCCAGGACGTCGGCGAGCACGACCTGCCGGTCGATCTTGGCGAAATGGTCGCGGAAGAAGGGGCGCACGACCTTCGACTTGTAGGCCTCGTACCGCCGCTCCATCTCGCGCCAGAGGCTCGTCCGGCCGGTGCTGGCAGGCTTCGGCAGCGGGGCGAAGGTCAGCACGGGGGACCCGGCAAGGTCGCCCGGCAAGAGAAACCGGCCGGGCGTGACATCGACGCGGCCAAGATCCCGGGCGGCGGTCAGATAGGCAGTGAAGGTCTCGGCCAGTTGCCGGGCGCGGGCTTCGTCCAGCCTTAGTGCCCCATCCTCGGCGCGGGCTAGGGCAAGGTAGGGCGAGGCCTCGGGGCGTTTCTCGAGACGGGCGAGCGTGCTTTCCGACCACTCCTCGTAGCTGTGGTCGAGAAGCGACAGGTCCAGAAGCCATTCCCCGGGATAGTCGACGATGTCGAGGTGGAGCGTCCGGGGGCCGCGCCAGGAGGAGAGGATCCCGGCCGGCTGGACCCGGAACGAGAGGCGCAGTTCAGAGATCGCGCGGGTGGAGGCGGGCCAGCGGGGGCTGTCGCCGGTGATCGCGGCGAGGTGGGCCTCGTAATCGAAGCGCGGCAGCGTGACGTCGGGCTGGGGTTGCAGGTAGACTGCCTGGATGCGGCCCTGGGCCTGGGCGCGCAGCTGCGGCATCCGGCCCCGGTTCAAGAGGTTCGCGACCAGGGCGGTGATGAAGACGGTCTTGCCCGCGCGGGAAAGCCCGGTCACGCCCAGTCGGAGGGTGGTGTCGAAGAGGCTTTCCGAGAGCCCTGCCCCCACGCCTTCGATCCCGCGGGTGATCCCGTCCGTCAACCCGGAGAATGCCACGGTTCGTTCCTTTTCCTTCGCGGAGGTCAAGATAGGATGGGCCGGGCGGGAATGGAAGGCGGGTGGGGAGGGTGGGCAGTATTGCCCACCCTACTCCTGCCCTGTCCACGCCGGACGGCGGAAGCATGTCCAATCTTTTCATGGGCTTCCTTGTGGGGGTGCGGAAATTGGCAAGGATTGCGCGATGGCCCGCTTCCGGGGTAGGGAAGACCCATGCCCCGCTATGCCTTGCAGATCGAGTATGACGGCGGCCCCTTCGCGGGCTGGCAGCGGCAGGCGCAGGGCCTGGCCTCGGTGCAGGAGGCGGTGGAGCGGGCGCTTGGCAGGCTGGAGCCCGGCCCCCACACCATCGCCGCCGCCGGTCGGACCGACGCCGGGGTCCACGCCACGGCGCAGGTGGCCCATGTGGACCTTGCAAAGGACTGGGACCCGTTCCGGCTTGCCTCGGCGCTGAACGCGCATCTGCGGCCGGACCCGGTGGCGATCCTGGCCTGCGCGCGGGTGCCCGAGGACTTCCACGCCCGCTTCTCGGCCACCGGGCGGCGCTACACATTCCGGCTGGTCGCCCGCCGCGCGCCCGTCACGCATGACAGGGGCCTGATCTGGCAGGTGCTGAGCCCGCTGGACCTGGGCGCGATGCGGGAAGGCGCGGCCGAACTCATCGGACACCACGACTTCACCACCTTCCGGTCGACCCTCTGCCAGGCGAAAAGCCCGGTGAAGACCCTCGACCGGATCGAGATCGGCGAACACCCCTACCCCGGCGGCATCGAGTACCGCTTCGACCTGGCCGCGCGGTCGTTCCTGCACAACCAGGTGCGCTCCATCGTCGGGACTCTGGAACGGGTCGGAGCGGGGGCCTGGACGCCCGGCGACGTGCGCGCGGCGCTGGAGGCGCGGAACCGGGCGGCCTGCGGACCCGTCAGCCCGCCGCAGGGCTTGTATCTGGTGGGGGTGAGCTATCCGGTCGATCCCTTCGCGGGGTGACAGGCGCCGGGGGTTTCACACCCCCGGACCCCCGTGGGATATTTGGGCAAATGTGAAAGGGCCAGTCAGTTCAGGTCCTTCAAGAGCCGCCCATGCTTGCGCACCTCGGTCAGCACTGCGCCGAAGGTATCAAGGCCGCGGCCGGCCAGCATCGGCATCAGCTTCAGGAACGCATCCGCCGTGGCGATGGTGTCACCAAAGGCCGTGTGGCGGTCTTCCTCGGGAATGGTGATCCCAAGGCGATGGGTCAGCGCGTCCAGGCTGTGGACCTCGTGCTGGCCGTAGACCACGGCGGAGAGAAGCACGGTGTCCAGAACGGGCATGTCGAAGGTCAGGCCCAGCTGGCCTTCCAGGCGACGCAGAAATTCCATGTCGAAGGGCGCGTTGTGGGCGATCAGGACGGCGCCTTCCGCGAACTTGTGGAAGTGGCGGACAACGTCGGCCACCCCCGGCGCATCGGCGACCATCGCGTCGGTGATGCCATGCACCTCGGTCGAAACTGCCGGGATGGCGCGGCCGGGGTTCACCAGCGTGTCGAAGACCTCCCCTTCGACACGCCGCCCGTTGACGATGCGGACGGCGGCAAGCTGCACGATTTCGTCGCCCTGACGCGGATTGAGGCCCGTCGTCTCGCTGTCGAAGACCACGTAGGTCAACCGGTCAAGCCGCGTCTCGGCCAGCCTGTCGGTGCGGGCGGGCGAAAGGAGGTCGAAGTCGTAAACCACCTTGCGCGCAACGGGCTTCGGGCGGGCCACTGCGCGGCGGGCCTGGCGGATCGGCAGGCACAGGGCGGGGCGGCCGTCCGCCAGCATCTCGGGCCAGATCTCGGTGGCATGGGCGGCCAGAACCGTGCGGGCCGGGCGGTCGCTGTCGTCGGTGAGGGGGAAGGCCAGCCAGCCGTCCAACTCGCCCACGCCGACGCGCGGGCCGGTCCAGGACAGGCGGATGGTCGCGCCGGTGTCCTCTTCCTCGATGGTCAGGTGCAGGGGACTGCGGTCCGACAGATGGCGGGCGAGGTGCTCCAACAGCGTCAGGATCTCATAGCCGTTGCAGCGCAGGATCAGATCGGCGGTTTCGGTGGTGATCATGATGTCTTGTGCCCCCAGCCGGGCGGCAAGGCCCTGCGCGAGGTCGAAGGCCCGGGTCTGTGGCAGGGCACCGGCTTCGGACGCCGCCTCGTCCCGTGCGGCGCCGAAGCGGGTGACCGCCTGGCTCAGCCGCGCGACTTCGTCCTTCAGCGCGCCTTGCATCGGTGCGGGCAGGGCGTCGCCGGGCATCACCCCCACCAGGGTCGCCAAAGCCGCCGCGGGCCGGCGCAGGCTGTCGAGCGCGGCTTCCAGCATCGCCTCGCGCCGCGCATCCACCGCCATGTCGCCGGTGATGTCGCGCAGGGTCAGGACGTATCCTTGTGTGCCGCCGTCGCCCAGAAGCCGCATCCGGACGGCCAGCACGCGGGCGCCACTGGTGGTGGTGCACAGAAGATCGGACACCGCGTCCGGGTCGCCGGTCGCAATCAGGCGTTCATGGGCAAGCCGCAGCGGGGCGGCGTGCAGGTAGTCGAAGAGCTTGCGGTCAAGGCCCGCCTCAAGCCCCCGGTTGGTGCCGATGATGTCGGCGGCGGGGCCATTATAGAAGACCAGCGCGTGATCGGCGGAACACAGGACCACGCCGACCGGGACATCGGACAGCAGCGCCTCCAGCCGGGCCTTTTCCGAGCCCAGACGCAACGTCTCACGCGCGACGGCTTCGGCCAGGGCTGACCTTGTCTCGGACAGGCTTTGCGCGGCGGCCCGGGCGGCAGGGGCAAGGTCGCCGAGGTAGCGGGCGATGGCCGCGTCCATCTCGGCGGTGACGTCGGAGTGGGCCCGGGCGCGGAGAGCACCGGAGAGGGTCTCGATCGGCTTCGCGACGTTGAGGTCGAAAAGATACCACACGGCCGCGACCAGCCCCAGCGCGGCAAAGCCCGCCAGGACCCCGGCCTGGACAAAGCCCTGCCCGACGCCGGGCTGGCCGAGGCGGCTGTAGCCCAGCCAGAGACCAAGGCCCGTGGCGGCAAGGATCGCAGCCGCGAGGCCCGCGAAGATCAGGAAGACCCGCAGGCGAAGCGAAAGCCCGGTCAGCATCCGCTAAACTCCGGGTGCCAGAAGTCGCCGCACCTCGTCGCGCAGGTCCTTGAGCTCAAAGGGTTTCGAGATGAACCCGTCCGCCCCGAGAGCAAGGCCCTTGCGCCGTTCGATGGTGGATCCGCGCGCGGTCATCATCAGGACCTTCACGTCCGCCAGCGAGGGGTCGGTGCGGATGCCTTCGCAGATCTCGTAGCCCGAGACCTCGGGCAACATCACGTCCAGAAGGACAAGGTCGGGATGCGTGCTCCGGATACGCGGCAGAGCGTCGGCGCCGCTTGCCACGCGGTCGTGGTCATAGCCCTCGCGCGTCATCAGGTAGTCCAGTGCTACGGCGATGTTGTCCTCGTCCTCGACGACAAGGATACGCGGCTTGCGGTCCATCCCTAGCCCTCCTTGCAGGCGGCCTGTTGCAGGCCGTCGGGGGTTTCCAGCACCAGCCAGTCGGCGCCGGTCAGCGTGCCGCTTGCGTCGATCGCCATGCCCTCGGTCACCGGAACGCGGCGGTTGCCGGCACAATCGAAGACCATCAAAGCGGTCTGAGGGTTCTGATAGCGGGCAAAGCCGAAGACCGGAGCGACGATCAGTTCACCGCGCTGGGGGTGTCGGGCAAGCTTCGACCCGTCCAGAGCAGTGAAGCGGTTCACCAGGGGTGCGACATAGGTCCAGGGCCGAAGGGGCGAGGCGGTGGTTTCCTCGTTGGTCACCAGGAACTGGGTAGGCAATGCGCCAGAGACGCGGTCGAACCAGCTGTATTCCATCCAGATCGCGGTGACGATCAGGCCCAGGCCCGCCGAAACCGGCGTCAGCCAGCCGGGAATGGCGGCAAAGCGTTTGCGCAGCGCCCAGACCAGAAGGCCAAGCGTCAGGGCGACAAAGAACGAGCCGAGGAGTTCAAGTGCCATTTGGGTGTATCAACTCCTGGCGCCGCGGGACGATCCCACGGCGGATTGCATGGTGCGCACGACAACGAAGGCGTCGCGCAGGTGGCTCCGTTCGAAATCCGACAGTTCCGACGGCGCGATGAAGTTGTCAGGCTTCTCGCCCGCCTTCACCCGCCGCGCCTGATGTTCCAGACGTTTCTCGGCGATAAGGTCGTAGGCCTCGATCAGGTCGCGCGCGCCACTCGGGCTGATCACCCCAAGTTCGGCCGCAGCCTCCAGCCGGGCACGGGTGTTGACGGCAGGCGTCTCGCCGATCAACGCATAGACCCGGCCCAGGTCGACCACTGGCACGACGCCGTTCATCTTCAGGTCGATGTGGTTCTTGTGCTCGCCCGACCGGATCGTGGCAAAGCCGCGCAGCAGGCCAAGCGGCGGGTTGTGCTTGAGGCTGTTGGAAATCAGGTGCGCCACGAAGATCGAGTTCTTCGCGGCCATCTGCAGCACTTCGGCCTGAAGATCGCTGTACAGGCTGGCCGTCCCGCCGATGGGGCGCAGGTCGAACATGACCGACGCCAGCATCTGCGCCATCGGGTCGGGGGTCGTCACCCATTTCCGGAAATAGTCGCGCCAGACGGACAGCCGCTGGCACCACTGCGGGTTGGTGGCCATCATGTCGCCGGGGCAGTAGACGTAGCCGCAGGCGTTGAGACCATCGCTCACGATCCGGGCGAGCTTGGCGAAATAGGCCATGTCGGCCTCGGTTGCGGCATCGTCGATCATCAGGCAGTTGTCCTGGTCGCTGACCCCCGTCTGCTCCTGCCGGCCCTGCGACCCGCAGGCGAGCCACAGGTAAGGCACGGGGGCAGGTCCCAGTTCCGTTTCGGCCATCGCCAACAACCGCCGCGTCACCGTGTCGGCGATGTCGGTGATCAGCCGGGTGACGACCTCATGCGCCGACCCGCCGCCCACGAGTTGCACCAGAAGGCGCGGGATACGGGCGGTGTTTTCGGCCAGTTCCGCCACCGTCTGCGCCGTCGCCGCGTCTCGCACCAGCAGCGCCGAGGACACCGCCTGAAAGCGCACGAGGTCGGTCTGGGTGATCATGCCCACCAGCTTGCCGTCGTCGACCACGGGCAGGTGCCCGATCCGGTGTTCCAGCATCCGGTTCAGCACGTCCGAGCCAAGGCTGTCCGGTCCCAGCACCATCGGATTGGCGGCCATGACCGTGCTGACCGGGGCTGCGGGGTCCAACCCCTGCGCCAGCACCTTGTTCACAAAGTCCCGCGCGGTGACGATGCCGACCAGGCGGTCCCCTTCGGTGATCGCCAGGCACGAGATATGCGCATCCCGCATCTTCGCCGCCGCCTCGCGGATCGAGGTCTGGGGTGGCACCGCGATGGGTGCCCGCGCGATCAGGTCGCCGACCTTGCGGGTCGAGATGTCGGCCTCGCGGTTCTCGTGCTGGCGACCGCGATGGAAGAACCGTTCAAAAGCTGGATAAGTCGCGATCAGCCGCCGGAACTCGGACTCGGGCAGCATCAGGATCTCGGCGCCCTCGGTCGCCCGGGCGGTCGTCACCGCGATCCCGTCCCGCATCAGCCCGCGTTCGCCAAAGCTGTTGCGGGGACCCAGAAGCGAGACCAGTCCGCCCGAAGGCTCCAGAACCTCGACCGATCCGCCCAGGATCAGATAGATGCCCGTCATCGGCTGACCGGCCGAATAGATCACGGCGCCATCGTCGTAATGTCTGCGGCTGAAAGAGGCGGCGACCCGCGCCATCTCGTCCCGCGGCAGGCTGTCATAGGGGTGCACCGTCTCCAGGAAGGCCAGAAGCGTGGTGCTGTCCTGATCCATGATCCTGTTTCCGGTAAGGGAGGTGCGCCCCCGGGAATAGTCCCGGAGGCGCAGAGTGCTTAGTGAGCCGTTGCCTTGCCGGCGCCTTTCGGCACGCGGATCGACTGGATCAGGTCCTGCACTTCCTGCGGCGGAGCCTTCGTCATCGCCGACACGATGTAGGCCGTGGCGACGTTCAGGATCGCACCGATCGGGCCGAACGCTGCCGGCGAGATGCCGAACCAGTGGGCGTCAGGCGTGTTCGGGTACACGTTCGTGCCGGGGATGAAGAACCAGCCCAGGAACAGGAAGATGTAGACCGAGGTCGTGATCAGGCCGACGATCATGCCGGCAATCGCGCCTTCCTTGCCAACGCGGGTCGAGAAGATACCCATCATCAGCACCGGGAAGATCGTCGCGGCTGCCAGACCGAAGGCCAGCGCCACCACCTGCGCGGCAAAGCCGGGCGGGTTGTAGCCAAGCCAGGTCGCCAGCACGATGGCGAAGGCCATCGAGATCCGCGCGGCCAGAAGCTCGCCCTTTTCGCTGATGTTCGGGTTCAAGGCACCCTTGATCAGGTCGTGGCTGATGGCCGAAGAGATGGCCAACAGCAGGCCCGCAGCGGTCGACAGCGCGGCGGCAAGACCACCGGCGGCGACCAGGGCGATGACCCAACCCGGCAGAGCAGCGATCTCAGGGTTCGCAAGAACCATGATGTCGTTGTTGACCGTGGTCAGTTCGTTCCCGACGATGCCCTGTGCGGCCAGCGACTGACCACCCAGTTGTGCTTCGGCCAGAACCGCGTCGCGTGCGGTGGTGGCTTCGGCAACCGCGGCTTCCAGCGGCGCCTTGTCGGCGTCGGCGGCAGCATCGGCCAGTGCCTTGGTCGCAGCGGCCAGTGCGGTGTTCGCATCGACCAGCGGCTTCGGCTCGTTGAAGTACTGGATCATGCCGTCGCCGTTCTTGTCAGAGAACGCCAGAAGGCCGGTCTTTTCCCAGTTCCGGATCCAGGTGAGGTCCGGGTTGCTGTCGATCTCGGCGATCGAAAGCGCGGGCTTCGAGAAGGTCTCGCCGTCAATCGCACCCGGCCAGAAGGTGGTGGTGATGTTCAGACGCGCCATCGAACCCACGGCAGGAGCCACGGTGTAAAGCAGCGCGATGAAGACCAGCGCCCAGCCAGCCGAGATACGGGCGTCCGACACTTTCGGCACGGTGAAGAAGCGGATGATCACGTGCGGCAGACCCGCGGTCCCGATCATCAGCGACATCGTGACAAGGAACATGTTCAGCATGTTCGTGGTGTCGGCAGTATAGGCGGTGAAGCCAAGGTCGGTCACGACCTGGTCAAGCTTGTCCAGGAAGTAGGTCTCGCCACCGGTCGGCGCGTAGCCCCCGATGAACCCAAGCTGCGGCAGGAAATGCCCGGTCAGGTTCAGCGAGATGAAGATCGCCGGGATGGTGTAGGCGATGATCAGCACGATGTACTGCGCCACCTGGGTATAGGTGATGCCCTTCATGCCGCCGAACACAGCATAGGCGAACACCACGGCCGAACCGATCAGAAGGCCCGTCGTGGTCGACACTTCCAGGAAGCGCGCGAAGGTCACGCCGACGCCGACCATCTGCCCGATCACGTAGGTGATCGAGATAACCAGAAGGCAGACAACGGCGACCATGCGGGCCGTGGTCGAATAGAAGCGGTCGCCCACGAATTCCGGCACGGTGAACTTGCCGAACTTGCGCAGGTAAGGGGCCAGCAGAAGTGCCAGCAGCACGTAGCCGCCGGTCCAGCCCATCAGGAAGACCGAGTTGTTGTAGCCCCCGAAGGCGATGAGACCCGCCATCGAGATGAAGGACGCTGCCGACATCCAGTCGGCCGCCGTCGCCATGCCGTTCATGACCGGGGGAACACCCTGGCTGGCGGCATAGAATTCCGCCGTCGATCCGGCCCGTGCCCAGAACGCGATCCCGAAGTAGAGCGCGAAGGATGCCCCGATGACGATGAGGTTGAGAGTAAACTGATCCATCTGTCCCTGACCCCTTACTCTTCCACGCCGTGGGCGCGGTCGATCCCGTTCATGATCTTCGCGTAGACGAAGATCAGGATCAGGAACACGAAGATCGAGCCGTTCTGCGCGAACCAGAAGCCAAGGTCGGCGCCGCCGACATGGATCCCGGAAAGTGCCGGCCGAAGCAGGATGCCAAGCCCGAAGGAACAGACGAACCAGATGATCATCGAGATGGTGATGACCTTGATGTTCGCTGCCCAATAGGCGTTGGCAGAAGTTTTGTCTGCCATGAGGTGAACTCCCTTGTTTGTTTTCCGCACCCCTGGGGGATCCAGGGGAGCGGCCCCTCCCATCACGCCGAGACGCGCCCCACGATGTCGGCCAGCATGGTGCGGATACCGTCGATGGACCCCATCGCCGGCACCCGTTCCAGAACGGACAGACGGTCGTAATGCGCGATCAGCGGTGCCGTTTCGGCGTGGTAGGCTTGCAGCCTGGCCCGCACGGTTTCGGCGTTGTCGTCGGCCCGGCGCTTGAACGCCGTGCCGCCACACTTGTCGCAGGTCCCCGCCGTGGCGGGCTGCTTGAACTCGTCATGATAGCCTTCGCCGCACGAGGCGCAGGTATAGCGGCCCGAGACGCGGGCGATCATCGCCGCGTCCTCGACCTCCAGGCTGACGGCGGCAGTGACTTTCCCACCGCCTTCGGCCAGCAACTGGTCCAGCGCCGCGGCCTGACCCGCCGTGCGGGGAAAGCCGTCCAGAATGATGCCCTTCGCCACGTCGGGCTGGGCCATCCGGTCCTTCAGCACTGCCAGCACGATGTCGTCGGAGACCAGTTGCCCAGACTCCATCACCGCCTTGGCGCGTTTGCCCGCCTCGGTCCCCGCTGCCACAGCGGCGCGAAGAAGGTCGCCGGTCGAAAGCTGGATCAGACCGAAGTCCTCCTCCAGCATCCGCGCTTGCGTGCCCTTGCCTGCGCCTGGGGGACCAAGAAGGATCAGAACCGGCCCCACGGGTCAGCCCTTGTTCATGCGGTTGGCGATCAGGTCGTCGACCACCGCCGGATCGGCCAGCGTCGAGGTGTCACCCAGCGCCCCAAAGTCGTTCTCGGCGATCTTGCGCAGGATGCGGCGCATGATCTTGCCCGAACGGGTCTTCGGCAGGCCCGGCGCCCACTGGATCAGGTCCGGCTTGGCAATCGGCCCGATCTCGTTCCGCACCCAGGCTTCCAGCTTCTTGCGCAGATCCTCGGTCGGCTCGACGCCCTTCATCAGGGTCACATAGGCATAGATGCCCTGCCCCTTGATGTCGTGCGGATAGCCCACCACGGCCGCCTCGGCCACCGCCTCATGCGCCACCAGCGCAGATTCGACTTCCGCCGTCCCCATCCGGTGACCCGAGACGTTGATCACATCGTCGACGCGGCCCGTGATCCAGTAATAGCCATCCGCATCGCGGCGGCAGCCGTCCCCGGTGAAGTAATAGCCCTTGTACTGGCTGAAGTAGGCCTCTTCGAAGCGGGCGTGGTCACCCCAGAGCGTCCGCATCTGTCCCGGCCAGCTGTCGGCAAAGCAAAGGACGCCCTCGGTCTCGGTTTCCGACTGGATCGCCCCCGAGGCCGCATCCAGCACCACCGGCTGCACTCCGAAGAACGGCACCGTGGCCGAGCCCGGCTTGGTCGGGATCGCACCCGGCAGCGGCGTCAGCATGTGGCCCCCGGTCTCGGTCTGCCAGAAGGTGTCGACGATCGGCAGCTTCCCCTTGCCGACATGGGTGTTGTACCAGGCCCAGGCTTCCGGGTTGATCGGCTCGCCCACGGACCCCAGCAGCTTCAGCGACGACAGGTCGTGCTTTTCGACCCACTCGGTCCCCAGCCCCATCAGCGACCGGATCGCCGTCGGCGCGGTGTAGAACTGGCTGACCTTGTGCTTGGCGCAAACCTCCCAGAACCGCCCCGCGTCGGGGAAGTTGGGCACGCCTTCGAACATCAGCGTCGTCGCGCCATTGGAGAGCGGCCCATAGACGATGTAGCTGTGCCCCGTGACCCAACCCACGTCCGCCGTACACCAGAACACATCGCCGTCATGGTAGTCGAAGGTGATCTGCTGCGTCATCGAGGCGTAAACGAGGTATCCGCCGGTGGTATGCACCACGCCCTTCGGCTTGCCGGTCGAGCCAGAGGTGTACAGGATGAACATCGGGTCTTCCGCTCCGACCTCGACGTAAGGGCAATAGGGCTTCGCCGCCGCCATCTCGGCGTTCAGGTCGAAGTCCCGGCCCTCGACCCAGGACGTCTGGTCGCCGGTGCGCTTGGCCACAAGCACGCGCACCCTGTCGGAACAGTGCAGCAGCGCCTTGTCCGTATTGTCCTTCAACCCGGTCTTCTTGCCCGCCCGCGGCGCCCAGTCGGCGGTGATCACCAGCTTGGCGTCGCAATCGTTGATCCGGTTCGCCAGCGCGTCCGGCGAGAAGCCCCCGAAGACGATGGAGTGCACCGCCCCGATCCGGGTGCAGGCCAGCATCGCGTAAGCCGCCTCGGGGATCATCGGCATGTAAAGGACAACCCGGTCGCCCTTGGTCACGCCATGCGCCTTCAACACGTTGGCCAGACGGCAGGTCTGCTCCAGAAGCTCGCGGTAGGTGATGTGCTTGGACGGAGTCTTCGGATCATCGGCTTCCCAGATGATCGCGGTCTGGTCGGCGCGGGTCAGCATGTGGCGGTCGATGCAGTTGGCGCTGACGTTCAGATGCCCGTCCTCGAACCACTTGATCGACACGTTGCCCGGCTGGAACGAGGTGTTCTTGACGCGGGTGTAGGGCTTGATCCAGTCCAGGCGCAATCCTTCGGCGCCCCAGAACGCCTCCGGGTCCTGGACCGAGGCCGCATAGCGCGCCTCATACGCCTTCGCGTCGACATGGGCTTTCGCCACGAAGTCGTTCGACGGCGGATAGATGGATTTGGCGGCTTCGGTCATTTTCTCTCCTCCCGAGAGGGGTGTGGGCCAACACCCCGGAACAACGTGGGACAGGTCAGGAAGGCCTTCCCCACGCCAAGATTACCACTTCGTAAAGAATTTCGTAACCCCCTATTTTTCATCGATAATTCTGTAAACTAATTAACTGATGATCGGTAATTTTAGTAAATGTGTGAAAATTGTGTCGCCCAAGTGCTTGCTTTCGCTGGCCCGTTACCGCTCACGGCCCCGTGAAGATGGACGCATTTCTGGTGAAGTGAGCGGAACCGGTCCGGTGACGCCCGGGTTCAACGTGATTCGCCGTCCAGTTGCGCGTCCAGCGCGGCATCGACCTCGGCCAGGCTGGCGGCGTACTGCACTTCCGGCACGCGCAAGCCCTGCGCTTCCAGCTGGCGGCGCAACTCCGGCTTCAATCCGACGAGGTAAAGCCGTCCACCCCGCCGCCGCGCGCGGGCGGCCAGGCTGTGCATCCCCCGCGCGCCCGAACTGTCGATCAACGGCACGCCCGACATCTCCAGCACCAGCGCGCGCGGCGCCTCGGCGATCTGGTCAAGAACGCCGCCAAGCTGCGCGGCGGCGCCGAAGAAATACGGGCCCTCCAGGTGATAGACCACGCGGTCCGCCCGCGGCGTCTCCAGTTGCTCGGCGCGCGGTCGCATCCCGGCGGTTTCCGACATGCGCTTGATGAAGACCAGACCCGCCAGCGCGAAGCCCACAACGATCCCTTCGGTCAGGTCGCGGAAGACGACCAGCAGGAAGGTCGCCAGGACCACCAGCGCATCGCCCCGGCTGGACCGCAGAAGCGCCGCGAACTCGTGCCGTTCGGCCATGCCCCAGGCGACGACGGCCAGCACTCCGGCAAGGGCCGCCAGCGGGATATAGGCGGCCAGCGGTGCGGCGATCATCAGGAAGGCCAAGAGGAACAGGGAATGCAGCATCCCCGACACCGGCCCCTTGCTTCCCGCCCGCACGTTGGTCGCCGTCCGCGCGATTGTCCCCGTCACGCAGAACCCGCCGAACAAGCCCGAGCCGATGTTCGCCACCCCCTGCGCCACCAGCTCGGCGTTCGACCGGTGCCGCGCGCCCGACATCCCGTCGGCCACCACGGCGGAGAGGAGCGACTCAATCGCCCCCAGAAGCGCAAAGCTCGCCGCCCAGGGCAGCGCCTGCTGCCACAGCGTGAGGTCCGGCATCGCAGGCATGGGCAGCATCTGCGGCAAGGCTCCGAACTGCGAGCCGATGGTCGCCACGGGCAAGGTCAGGACCGCCACCACGACCGCAGCCAGCGCCACCGCGATCAGCATCCCGGGCCAGTGCGGCCTGACCCGGCGCAGCCCCAGGATCACCGCCGCCGTCAGTGCCGCCACAACCACGGCGGCCCAGGTCACCGTCCCCCGCGCCTCCCACAGGGCGCGGACCTTCTCGATGATCTCGCCGGGTTCCGTCCCGGGCAGGGTCAGACCGAACATCTCGCGCAGCTGGCTGGCGAAGATGATGACGGCGATCCCGGCGGTGAAACCCACAGTGACCGGATAGGGGATGTAGCGGATATAGGTGCCCAGGCGCAGCAACCCCGCCGCGATCAGGATCAGACCCGACAAAATCGTCGCCAGGATCAGCCCCTGCACCCCCGTCGCCGTCACGCAGGCCGCGACCAGCACGATGAACGCCCCCGCGGGGCCGCCAACCTGATAGCGCGACCCGCCCAGCGCGCTGACCAGGAACCCGCCCACGATTGCCGTGTAAAGCCCCCGTTCCGGCCCCACGCCGCTGGCAATCGCGATGGCCATCGACAAGGGCAGCGCCACGATGGCCACCGTCAGCCCGGCCAGTGCATCCGCGCGCAGATGGGCCAGCCCATAACCCTCGCGCCAGACGGTCAGAAGCTTCGGCAGGAACTCGGACGGGCCATTGTGGCCCCGTGCGGTGTCGGTCATGATGGTGCCCTAGCCGGAGCTCGCCAGTCGTTGCTGGTCCTCGTGCCCCGGGTGCCGCCAGAAGATTCCTCTGCCCTTGGACTGTCAACAGCTTCCATGACCACCCGCCCCGACCCCGTCCAGCCCGCCACCGAGGACGCTCTCGCCCTCGTCCGTCAGCTTCTGTCGCTGGGCCACGCCGCCCTGGCCTGGGAGGACCCGGACACCGGCACCCCCGGGATCAGCCGCATCGCCTTTGCCCGCGACCCGCAGGCGGGGATGCTGACCCTTGTCTCCGGCCTCGCCCCCCATTTCCGCGCTCTGCGCGACCGGCCCGACTGCGCCCTCATGCTGGGCGAGGTTGGCGACAAGGGCGATCCCCTCACCCACCCGCGCCTGATGGTCCGCGCCCGCGCAAGCTTCGTCGCACCCGACGACCCGGACCGCCCCAACCTCCGCGCCCGCTGGTTGGAGCGGAACCCCAAGGCGACGCTCTACATCGACCTGCCCGACTTCGCGTTCGTGCGCCTGACACCCGTCTCGGCCCTGCTGAACGGTGGCTTCGCGCGCGCCTTCCACGTGGCACCCGAAGATCTGTGAATGAAAGCGGGCGGCCCCGAAGGACCGCCCGCCTCGTCACCGCCATCCCGCCAATCAGGCCGGAACGTCCATCCGCATGGTGACCAGCGCCTTGCCCCGCACCGCTTCGCCCCAGCGCACTTGCGCTTCGTTGCCGCCCGCACCCGTCCCCGGCACCGAATACGGGAAGACATAGCGCGCGGCCCCCGCCCCGTTGGTGATCATACCCTCCGGTGACACAGCCTCGACCATCCGGATCCGCGCGCCGAACGGCACGAAGCCACCCGCGCTGACGTTCCAGGTCTCGGCGGCGGTGTTCTGGGTATGCGTCACCTGCACCGGGTTGATGATCCACTGGGTCACGTTGTTGAAGCTGTTCCCCTCGACCCGCACGTTGCGCGACCGCGCGAAGTCCAGCGAGGCGAAACTGGTGTCCACCATGTCCACCCGGTCGACGATGGCGCTGATGCTGCGGAAGCTGTTCGACACGATCGAGAAGCCCGACAGGAAATGTCCCGGCCCGTAGGGCTTGACCACGATCCAGCGGAACGCGGCCGAGGTATCGGACGAGATGAACACGTTGCCGACGATGTTCAGCCCGCCGAACGAGAACTCGCCATTCTCCTGCGGCTCACTGTCATGCTCGTTGCCCCATTCGATGAAGCAGTTGTCGATGTAGTTCCCCGTCACCACGGTCGACACGTTGGTCTGCGTGAAGACCAGCCCCGCCCGCCGCAGACCGGCCGCGGTGTTGTCGCCCTGGAAGAAGTGGTTGGCATGGATCAGGTGGGCCGAGCCGTGGATGATCGCGAAATGCGCAAATCGCACGATCCGGTTGTTGCGCAGCTTCACGTCGTTGGCGTTGATGTTCAGGCAGATCGAGGTGCGGTCGACCGCCGCCACGCTTTGCTCGTTCGACAGGAACTGGCACATGTCGACGAACATGCCCTGGCAGCCCTCGCCCGGAGAGGTGATCCCCCGGTCCTGCGGCCGGTTGAAGGTGCAGGACAGAAACCGCTGCGTGTTGCCCGTCATCGGCAGCATCACCGCCGATCCCGTGCCGTTGTTGTTGAACTCCAGGTCCTCCAGCTCGAACCGCGACATCAGCTGAAAGCCCGACAGGTCCAGCATGTACTTGAACCGCCGGAAGGTATAGCTCCGCGTGCCCGCCGCCGCGTAAAGCGGCTGGCTCAGCGACAGGGTCCCCGCGCTGACGTTCTTGCCCGAGACATAGACCTCGCGCCCCACCCCCGTCCCGACCACCAGCGCGCCGACCGGGATGTTCGCCACGTTAGCGACGTTGGTCAGCGTCAGGTTGTTGGCGGTCGAATAGGTGGCGATCGACGTGAACTCCTCGGTCGTCCAGGCCGGCCCGGGGATGGCGACGAGCGAGCCGTTCCGGACACCCCGGCGCCCGGTAAAGCTGGTCAGGCCCGACAGCGCCGCCACGTCGATGGGCGAGGTGATCTCGACCCGGCGACCCGACAGGTCCAGCGTGACATAGTCGGTAAAGAAGAACAGCGCCTGCAGCGCCCGGCGGAACCCCTCCAACTCGGTCCCGAAGGCCTGGCCATAGGTGTTGAGGTCATAGTTCCGCGTCAGCACCAGCCGCCGGTTCGACGGCATCGACACCGTCCCCTCGAACCGGATGCGGCTGTTGATCGTGACATCGCTGTTCAGCCGGAACACCCCCGACGGCACCAGGATCTCGCGCCCCTGCGCCCCCGCATCGGCGGCAAGGAAGGCCGGCGCGTCATTCGTTGTCCCGTCCCCCAAGGCGCCATAGTCGCGCACATCGACCCAGTCCATCAGCTTGCGGATGAAGATGTTGGTGACATCCTCGACCTCGATGTCGTCGATCCGCACCACGCCCCCGTTCGCGCCGGTCAGGTCCAGGCCGACATGGGCGTAGACCGACTGCAGCGACCAGGGCAGCGTCACCCCCGTGCGGCTGGCCGGCGAGATGATCGCGCTGACCGTCACCACCTGCCCGTAAGCCGTCAGCGCGACCGAGGCCCCGGTCTGCGGCAGGCCCACCACGTTCACCCCGCTGACATCCCCCGCCCAGGCCGCGATCCGGACGGAAGGCAGGTTCCCCGCCACCGCCTTCACCCGCGCCGTCACCCGCAGGTACAGCCCCGGCTGGATTGGCGTCTGCGCGAAGGACCGCAGCTTCTGCGTGGCCTCGGTCTTCTGCAATTCCAGGCAGCCGCCGAAGTCCTGGTCGCTTGTCACCAGCGCCGCATTGGGCTGGCCCTGGTACGAGCCCGAACCGGGCGTCCCGTCCTCGCGCGACCAGAGATTGAGCCCTGCCGAGAACGGCGGCGGCATCAGGACCAGCCCGTCAGTGATAGCCTTGTTCATCTTCGTTTCCCTTGCCTCGCTTCGCGCCACTGCCACGCGCGATGCACCAGGACCCCCCGGACAACGCGCCGTCATGGGGCCAAGGGGGTAGCAAGGAAGCCTTAACCGCGGCTCAGGGTGCCGCGCGCCGGACGGGCATTTTGCGCAACACAAGTGCACTCCCGGCCATCGGATGAGGCCGACGAAACGCGTTCCCCCACCCGCAGGCGAGGGGGTCAGGGTCAGGGGGTGGCGGCAAACTCAGATGTAAAAGCGATCTTTGCGGACGCACCGTCACCCCCCGGCGTCACGGGAAGGACCAGACCGGAAAGCGGGCAGCCCGCCTCAGGCCCCGACGTCAGGCGCCGGCAGGATCTGCACCGCATTGATCTGCCAGCCCTCGGCGGTCTCGACCATCATGTAGTCCAGAAACCAGCCCGCCCCGGCCTGATCGGTGATCCGAACCCGCTGCCACAGGTTCCCCGCCACTTCGCGCAGGTCCATCATCTGGACCTCTGCCGGACGGTAGACCATCGGATAGCCCTGCTTCACCATCGCGCCGAAATTCTCGGGCGTGCCGAACATCCCCTTGATCGTGGGGCTGGCAAAGGTGAAGGCGCGGCCAAAATCGTCGGCCTGGAAGGCGTCGATCTGGCTGCGGATCGTGTCCTGGATCGGCGCCTCCTGAGCGGCGGCAGGCAAGGCCAGAACAGTGGCAAAGAAGGCGGCATAGATACCATTGCGCATCGGCAATCGCTCCCGGTCGAACATCCCCATTCCCACCGACCTAGGCCATCTGCCCCGAAGTCAACCGCAACCGCGATGGCGCTTGACGAAACCGCCGCCGCCGCGCTTCCCTGTCCGCACCCAGCCAAGGAGAGTTCGATGCGCGTTCTGACCGCCTGCCTTGCTTTGCTCGCCGCCCCTGCCTTCGCCCAGTCCGAAGAAGCCGTGACTATCGACACGCCGCTTGGCCCGGTGATCGGCACCCTGGAAATCCCGGCCGGCGACCCCGCGCCCGTGGTCCTCCTCTTCCACGGCTTCACCGGCGTCCGCGACGAACTCCCCGTCGCCACGACCGACGAGGGCGTCTTCTCCCGCACCGCGCGCCTCCTGGCCGAACAGGGCATCGCCTCCTTGCGGATCGACTTCCGCGGCTCGGGCGAAAGCCCCGGTGCCTTTGCCGACACCACCTTCGAAGGCCAGGTCGCCGACGGACTGGCCGCCATCGACTGGCTGGAGGCCAACGCCGCCGTCGACGGCCAGCGTCTTGCCGTCATCGGGTGGAGCCAGGGCGGCCTTGTCGCCACCGCCGTCGCGGGCCGGTCCGACAAGCCCGACGCGCTGGTCCTTTGGGCCGCCGTGGCCAACCCCGAGGAAAGCTTTGGCGGCATCGTCGGGGCCGAGACCCTTGCCAAGGGCCTCGAAGCGGGCGACGCGGCCCTGCCCGTCACCCTGCCCTGGGGTGCCGTGGTCGAGCTGAAGCGCGGCTTCTTCGAGGGCGTCACCACCTTCGACCCCCCGGCTGAACTTGCCTCCTATGCCGGTCCCCTGTTCATCGCGCATGGCACCAAGGACACCACGGTCCTGCCCGCCGCCGTCGACACCTTCCTCGCCGCGCATGAGGGCGAAGAGTCGAAGTGGATCGCTGATATGGACCACGTCTTCAACGCCTTTACCGGGCCGGAAACGCTTGACCAGATGGTGGGCGAAACGGTGGCCTTCCTGAAGCCGCACCTCCAGTAGGACGCCTCCTCGTTCGACTTCGTCTCCTCGTCGGAGCACCCCCGCGAGGAGAAGACGAAGTCGAACGACGAGCCACCGCCGCGAGGAAAAGACGAAGGCGCATGACGAGCCGCCGCCGTGACTTACCGAACGCGAGAAGGGACGCAGTCCCCGACGAGCCGCCCGCTAGACCGGCGGGCGATACAGAGTGGCCGTGAACCCTTCCGACACCGCGCTCGTCTTGATGTCCATCCAGCCCGCCCCGCGAAAGGCCGCCCGCACCGCCGCATCGCCGACGGCGGCACCCTTGCCCTTGCCATGCACGCACCAGACCCGCAGCCCGCTGGCCTGCCCGGCCGCCAGCGCCGCCTCCAAGTCGCCCGGCCCCGTTAGCACAGCCACGATCATCGCGGCACCCTGCGATCCCGGCGCGGTCGCCCCTGACACAGCCACCGCGATCTCCTCAGGTGGCGGCCCCCCGATCACCCAGGCCCGCGCCGTCGCTGAAACCTCCAGCTTTGCCGCCAGCGACGGCACCGGCTTTTCCAGCGCCTTGACCCAGGCCGCCGCCTCCGTCGCTCCCAGCGTCAGCACCAGCGGCTCGCCATCGGAGTGCAGGCAAAGGTCCTCGCCCTCGACCCGCCACCCCGTCAGCCCGGCCCGCGGCAAGCTACCCCGCACCTCGCCGCGCAGGGTAATCCCACCGCTCTCCAGATAGGCCTTCACGGCACCCGACTGGCCGCGCCAGACCGCATGCCCTTCCGCCTCGCGCCCCATCCGGTCCTCCGTTCAGGCGACCAGTTCGCCCTTCAGCGCCCGCTCCATCAGCACCACCGTCTCGTCCACGCCATACAAGGCAATGAACCCGCCAAAACGCGGCCCATCCGACGCCCCCAGAAGCACCTCGTACAGCGCCTTGAACCAGTCGCGCAGCGGTTCGAACCCGTGGTCCTTGCCCACGGCAAAGACCATCGACTGCAAAGCCTCGTCGTCCGTCGCCCCGTCCCAGACCTTCAGGCGACCAACCAGATCCTCCATCGCCGCCCGCTCCCGGTCGTCCGGCAACCGGAACTGCCGCGTCGGAGCAATCTTGTCGGCAAAATACCGCACCGCATAGCCCGCCGCCGCATCCAGATCCGGATGCGTCTCGGGCGAAGCGTCCGCGGCATACCGCTTCAGGAACTTCCACAGCGCCCCCGCATCCTTCGCCCCCGACACGCTCGCCAGGTTCAACAGCATGCCAAAGCTGACCACCATCCGGCTCTCCGGAGGCTTGCCCCCATGGATATGCCAGACCGGATTGTTCACCTGGCCCGCCACATCCTGCGTCGGATAGGCGCGCAACTGCTGGTGATACTCATCCACCGCCCGCGGGATCACGTCGAAATGCATCCGCTTCGCCGTCTTCGGCTTTTGGTACATGAAGTAGGACAGGCTCTCGGTGGCCGCATAGGTCAGCCACTCGTCGATCGTCAGGCCGTTGCCCTTCGACTTCGAAATCTTCTGCCCCTGGTCATCCAGAAACAGCTCATAAGTCATGTGGTTCGGCTTCCGCCCCCCCAACACCTCGCAGATCCCGTCGTAGATCGGAGTATTCGTGCTGTGGTCCTTCCCGTACATCTCGAAGTCCACATCCAGCGCCGCCCAGCGCGCGCCGAAATCCGGCTTCCACTGCAGCTTCACATGGCCACCCGTGACCGGCACCGTCCACTCCCGCCCGGTCTCGTCGTCAAACGTGATCTCGCCCCGCGCCGCATCGACATGCTTCATCGGCACATACATGACGCGGCCCGACTCAGGGTGGATCGGCAGGAAGCAGCTGTAGGTCTGCTGCCGCTCCTCGCGCAGACTGGCCAGCATGATCGCCATGATCGCGTCATACCGCTCGGCACACAGCCGCAGCGTGTCGTCAAACCGCCCGCTCTTGTAGAACTCCGTGGCCGAGATGAACTCGTACTCGAAGCCAAACGTGTCCAGAAACCGCCGCAGCATCGCGTTGTTGTGGTGGCCAAAGCTCTCGAACTCGCCATAGGGGTCCGGAACCGAGGTCAGCGGCATCTGCATGTACTGCCGCAGCATCTCCTGGTTCGGGACGTTCTCCGGCACCTTCCGCATTCCGTCCACGTCGTCGGAAAAACAGATCAGCCGCGTCGGGATGTCCGAGATGATCTCGAACGCCCGCCGGATCATCGTCGTCCGCGCCACTTCGCCGAACGTCCCGATATGCGGCAAGCCCGACGGCCCGTAGCCCGTCTCGAACAGGACATAGCCCTTCGCCGGGTCCTTGCCACCATAGCGTTTCAGCACCGCGCGGGCCTCTTCAAAGGGCCAGGCCTTCGAATTCATCGCCGCATCCCGCAGGGCACTCATCGCATATCTCCAGATCCGCCCGCAGACCCCATGTCGCAGGCCTCAAACTTGTGTAGAAGCCGTCCTCTATTGCCCCCCGTCCCCCCCGTCAATAATCTGCCGCCAACCGCTTGAGCCAGGAGCCGACCATGCCAGAATCCGCCATGTCCCCCCAGGATGCCCTTGTGGCCGTCATGGTCGCCACCTCCGCCTCCGATCAGAACATGCGAACGGCCGAGCTGGTGGCGATCACCCGCATGGTCAACCACATGCCCGCCTTCGCCACCTACGACCCCGACCGCATCCGCCGCGTCAGCCGCATCGTGTTCGATCTGTTCGAGGAGGAAGACGGCCTCGACGCCCTCTTCGGCCTGATCCGCGGGGCCCTGCCCGAGCGTCTGTACGAGACCGCCTACGCCCTGGCCTGCGACGTGGTCACTGCGGACGGTCGCCACTCCCAGGTCGAGCTCCGCATGCTGGAGGAGGTCCGGGAGGAGCTGAAGATCGACCGCCTCCACGCCGCGGCCATCGAGTGGGGCGCGCGGGTGCGGCATATGGTGGTGTGAGCCCCAGTTGGTGCGCTATTCCTGGATTGCGATCTGTCTGCGGCTTCGAACAGAGATGGAGCAGGCAATGAAGGCACGTCCAAGCGATGACATGAGCAGTCTGTCGCTAACTGGTCGCACCGTTCGGGAAAACTCGTCGAAACCGTCCATTGCCATGGCCCTGCTGCGGTATTTCACCACGCGACTCAGGAAAAGACGCCTAAACTTTGGATGAGCAATCAGGAACTCTGAGTGCTTCGACAGAATATACTCGAATCCCCGTGCGCGTTCCAAGGCATTCGCAGATTTAGTGATGCTTGCTTTATCACCCTCGGCTCTCGTCGGGTCGTGTCTCAGCAATACACCCGGCTCCCGGTCGTAGTAGGACTCAAGACCCATCGACGCCAACCGGATACAGAATTCCGTATCTTCGTTCACCCGAATTCTGGCATCAATTCCACCAGACTGGATAAAGGCGTCCCGGCGAATCCAGAAGCCCATTCCCATACCGGCAAGCCGCAAATGCAATTCCGACCCATCTCCATAGATGCCCGTTGCCTGTTTTCTTCCGTGATAGGTGGGCTGGCCGTCAAGTTCCATATGAAGAGGCGCACAATGGCCGTATGCGCATTGCGCCGGACGCGCGCTATTCAGTACCCTCTTGCAATAGTCCGGCATCAATTCGTCATCATCATCAAGGAAGAACAGGACTTCCCCACCGGACTGCGAGATGCCGAAATTGCGTGCTTGTGAGGGACCATGCGGTCCGGGATTGTTCAGGACCTTGATCTTTTCGCTCATAAAACCGGAAAGCGCCTCGACGGCCGGGATTGACCCCGCATCATCTACGACGACGATTTCCCCGCCATCTGGCAACGCATTCAGTGCGGACTTGACCGCGGCGAGCAAGCTTTTTGGCCGGTCCTTAGTCGGGATTATTATGGAGCAGATCATCAGGATATACCGCCGGAAAGCGCCTCAGAATGTGTAGGGATAGGGCTTTAGTGCTTTGCCTCGGAACAGCCGGACCAGATTTGAAGCAGTCCCTGGGGGATGCCTGGTCGGCGTCGACGGCTCGACTATTCCCCTTTGACCGACATCTTCGACGAACCGCGCCAGCCATTCCTCTGTGCGCGCATCTCTCTGGATCGAATGTTTGCTTTCCGGAAGACTGCTGACGGCACGTCCGCAGTGATCGGAAATGCAGTTAACAAATTTTTCCGGCGTTCCGAGTAGATCTTCGTAAACGAAGCAGTCAGGCTCAAGTTGCCGCAGTTCAAGATAGGCGTTCCAGTAGGCATCCGACCGTGAAAGAAGAAAATAGCAGCGGCAGATCAAGTCAAAGTCATACTCTGCCTCTGCCCTTTTAGGATTGCTTTTAGTCCACTGGTTTGTCTGGATTCCCCGCGCGTACGAAATTGCTTGGCGAATGCGATCTCGTCTGGTCAGGCGAACCAGATTGGTGTCATGTTCGTCCATGAAATACTTGATCAGATCGAAGCCGAACTTGATCTGGACGAAGTGAACATGCGCCGGAAAGATTTTTACGCAGAAGTATCCATTACTGGTGGATGCCTTCGCCAACACTCTTTCTATCAGTTCTTCCTGATTTTTCGGCATCGGGTTCCGCAAGAACCAGCTGGAAAACCATTCACCGCTGTTGCCAAGAAAGCCAGTTCCATTGGTCAGAGAGATAAGCCAGTTCGACCCCGATCTTCCCTCCGTCAATATCAGAGAGCCTTTCGCCCTTGCCACTTGATTGTCTTCCTACATCGGTGTTGGACACGCAATCCCGCATGAACACCGGCGTTGATATCCCCGAGGTCTTCCTCTGAACATCCGGGCAATGGATAGTTGCATTATCTATGCATACCCTTGTTATCCCTCATGCTTGCAAAACCCGTACCGTCCACCGTGGACACACCGGAGTCCCTTGCAGGCCCCGTTCGGCGCCTCCACGCCCCTCATCGACATCGGCAAGAGTACCGGCTTTGACGGGACGAGCACTCCGCTCATCAACCCCTTAACAAACCCCTAACGCCCACCGCATCCATCAATAAAATCAACTATTTGCGATTCGCGCCACGCGCGGGCACCCCGACGGAGTCCCTTGCGGCCCCTACCAGCGCCTCAGCTGGCCAGCATTCGGGCCATCGTGTCGGTGATCGCGGTGTCATTGTAGGGTTTCGAGAAGAACAGGCTCCCCATCGGCAGTTCGCTCTCCGCCAGGATCGCGGCCCCCGAGGCGACCATGATCCGCACCGGAGGCCAGCGCTCGCGGATGTAGTGGGCCAGCTTGATCCCGTCCATCGTGCCCGGCATCTGCACGTCGGTGAAGACCAGATCGATGTCTGTCCGCATCTCCAGGATCGCGATCGCCGCGTCGGCGTCCCTCGCTTCCAGCGCCTCGTAGCCGGCCGCCATAACCAGATCGACCGCTCCCATCCGGATCAGCGGGTCGTCCTCGACCACCAGCACGACCGCCCTGTCGTTCTTCATGACTCTTACCTTATTTCGGCGGCACTCGGGGCGGCCATGCTACTCAACTGCGCTGCGAGGGTGTTGTTCCTAGGCGGCGGGCGGAAGATCTTCCTTCTGCGTCTTCGCCCCGCGATGACTGATCACGACGGCAGTACCAGGCTCTGCATCGCTTACCACGATCCCGGCATCAAGGTTGCGGGTCAGAGCCTCGACGATCCCCGTCCCCAGCCCGGCCTTCGGAGCATTCTCGCCCGTGTCCATCCCGACGCCGTCGTCGATCACCGAGAGGGTCCACTCGGTCCCCTCCGACCGGTAGTCCACGGCGATCAAGCCCTGCCGCTTTTCGGGGAAAGCATGCTTCAGCGCGTTGATGACCAGTTCGGTCACGATCAGCCCCATGCTGACCGACAACGCCGCCGGGACGACGCTGTCATCCACCGTCACGGTCAGGCGCAGGCATTCCGGATCGGGGATCATGGACGCACTCAGGCTTTCCCCAAGCTGGACCAGATAGTCGCGCATCACGACGGTGTCGCCGTCCGATCCGGACAGCTGCCGTTGCACGGCTGCGATCGACATCACGCGGTGATGCGCGCTTTGCAGGTAGCCCCGCGCTTCTTCGGACTGGACGCGGCGGGCACTCTGCATCAGCACGCTGGCGATGATCTGCAGGCTGTTTGCCACCCGGTGCTGGATCTCCTTCACCAGGATTGCCTTTTCGCGGATCAGGTCGTCCTTGTGTCGCGCTTCGGCGCGCGCGACCGTAACGTCCGTTATGGCCAGCAAAAGCCGCACTGGTCCGTCCTGCCCATCGGCAAGAACCTTGGCATGCATCACCAGATTGCGCGTCTCTTGGTCCGGTCTGACAAGATCGATTTCGTAAGCTTCGACCTCAGCGCTTCCAGAGGCCGTCGTCTTCAGCAAGGAGACAAGTTTCGGCATCTTCCATTCGCCATGTCCCAGATCCTTGAGATGACGTCCGAAGACCGTTTTCGGGTCGACGGCGAATGCCCGACAGAACGAACTGCTTGCCGCGATGACGACCAGATCTTCGGTCAGAAAAAGCAGCGGCTCGTTGGAGGCAACAACCACAGCCAAGGTGCTCGCAGCCTCGGCGGGCTCGAGAAGTGTATGTGGCAAGACGCTTCCTCCTGATGCTCTGTTGTACACGCATGGTTCCGAATGGACTGCGCGCGCGAAAACCCAGGCCGATAGCTGTCAACCTTACTGGTAGCACATGACCACGGCAGAGAACTATTCTAATCGCGGTCAGGTCGAGGACGGTCCCTTTTGTCCAACGCGGTTTCTCGTCAAGCGTTCCATCTGTTCTCGTCATCACGAGCCAGCGAAGCTTTATCCTGCATAGTGGCTACACCCGGACCCGATGACAAACCTGACTGTCCACAATCTTTCCAGTAAACTCCACGGCTTACCGATTTTCCCGCTGTGGACGCACCGGATGTCCCTAGCGGTCCCCTCCCGGCCCCCGCCCGCAACAAAACCCCTTCCCTTCCCGGATTTCCCCCGTATAGTCGCCCCCCATGATCAGGGCTCACCACATCTCCCCCACCGTCCGGGCGCTCCGCCCGACGATGCCCCTTGGTCTCCTGCTTCTTAGCCGCCTCTGAGCGTGCCCCCGGGCGCGACCGCTCAGAGGTGACCAGCGCCCCCCACGCTCAGCTAAGACAAGGACCAGACCAATGACCCCCGATCCAGCCAAACAAGCCAAAGTCGTCATCTTCGACACCACCCTGCGCGACGGAGAGCAGTCCCCCGGCGCGACCATGACCCACGAGGAAAAGCTGGAGATCGCTTCCCTCCTGGACGAGATGGGGGTCGACATCATCGAGGCCGGCTTCCCCATCGCCTCCGAAGGCGACTTCGCCGCCGTCTCCGAAATCTCCCGCCGGGCCAAGAACAGCACCATCTGCGGCCTCGCCCGCGCGAACTTCAAGGACATCGACCGCTGCTGGGAGGCAGTGAAGCACGCCAAATCCCCCCGCATCCACACCTTCATCGGCACCTCGCCTCTCCACCGGGCGATTCCGAACCTCGACATGGATCAGATGGCCGAGCGGATCCACGACACGGTGACCCACGCCAGAAACCTCTGTGACAACGTCCAGTGGTCCCCGATGGACGCGACCCGGACCGAGCACGACTACCTCTGCCGCGTGGTGGAAATCGCGATCAAGGCGGGGGCGACGACGATCAACATCCCCGACACCGTCGGCTACACTTACCCGATGGAATCGGCGAAGATCATTTGCATGCTTCTGGAGCGCGTCCCCGGCGCCGACACGATCATCTTCGCCACCCACTGCCACAACGACCTCGGCATGGCGACCGCCAACGCCCTGGCGGCCGTTGAAGCCGGTGCCCGGCAGATCGAATGCACGATCAACGGTCTGGGTGAGCGGGCGGGCAACACCGCGCTGGAAGAGGTCGTGATGGCCATGCGGGTCCGCAACGACATCCTGCCGTTCCAGACCAGCATCGACACCACCAAGATCATGAACCTCAGCCGCCGCGTCTCTCAGGTTTCGGGCTTCCCGGTCCAGTTCAACAAGGCCATCGTCGGCAAGAACGCCTTCCTGCATGAATCCGGCATCCATCAGGACGGCGTCCTGAAGAACGTCCAGACCTTCGAGATCATGCGCCCCGAGGATATCGGGCTGACCCAGAAGAACCTGACGATGGGCAAGCACTCGGGCCGCGCGGCGCTGCGGTCCAAGCTGAAGGACCTGGGCTTCGACCTCGCCGACAACCAGTTGAACGACGTCTTCGTCCGCTTTAAGGCGCTGGCCGACCGCAAGAAGGAAGTCTACGACGACGACCTGATCGCCCTCGTCAGCGACGAGCAGACCAACGACGCCTACGAATACCTGCAATTGAAGAAGCTGCGCGTCGTCTGCGGCACCGAGGGCCCGCAAGAGGCCGACATGATCCTGACCATCGACGGGGTCGACCACCACATCGACGCCACGGGCGACGGGCCGGTCGATGCGGCGTTCATGTGTGTGAAGATGCTCTTCCCCCACAAGGCGCGGCTGCAGGTCTATCAAGTCCATGCGGTGACCGAGGGGACCGACGCGCAGGCGACGGTCTCGGTCCGGCTGGAGGAGGACGGGCGCATCGTGACCGGCTCGTCGGCGGATACCGACACGATCGTGGCCTCGACGAAGGCCTATATCAACGCGCTGAACCGGCTGATCATCCGGCGGCAGAAGACCGCGCCGGGCGAGGATGTGAAGACCGTCTCTTACCACGGCGAATGAGGAACCGGCCCCCGGCGCCATGCGTGGCGGCTGGGGCCATCCCTATGAAGTCAATGACTTGGCTGCGGGCGTTCACGGGTCTTGACCTTAGCCCGCGCCAAACTCCTTGCATCTGGCCTAAAGCGGGCCGAACCTTGCGCTGATCGCCGCAGCATGGGCGGCCACCGCAGGGATCTTCGCCCAGTCGGCCAGGAGGTCGGCCCAGCGCAATGCGATAAAGCTGACGTTATCGCCTTTCACCGCCCGGGCGAAATCGGCGATCTCGGCCTGATGCCGGGCGATGGCGTCGCGGGACACCGGCTTGCCGTTGGCCCAGGTGGCAGGCGCCGCGTGCAGATAGACCAGCACCGCGCCAAGGCCCCGCTTCAGGCTTTGGGTCCGCAACGCATAGGCGTGCTTGACCAATTGCACGGCGTCCAGGCAGCGGTAGCTTTGCCGCCCCGTCGCCAAGGCCTGCCGCATCGCCGTATACCGCCTCATGCCAGCGCCCCAGTCCCGGCTGTCGAAAGCTTCGGAAAAGCTGTTGGCCTTGCCGGGCCGGAACGGCTCGTAGCGTCTGCTTTCGATCCCGACCAGCGTGGTGGGCGTGGTGATCGCCGCATCCAGCCAGGGGTGGCGTCCGCCGCTCCAGGGAAAGCGCAACTCGGCCTCGATCTCCAGGGCCTCCGGCAGACCCATCGGCACGCCGGGAAGGGGAAGCATGGACCTGGGCCGGTCGAGAAACCAGCCGAAGGCATTGGCCACCAGCGCGGCGGAGGATTCCGGGCTGTCAAACTTGCCCGAGGCCAGTTCGTTGCCGGGTGAGCGGCCAAGGGCGGCAAGCACCGCATCGCCGGGAACACCAGGCAGGAAATCGGTCATAGGTCTTGGCCCTTCATGTCCTGCAGCACGTTGCCGCCATCGACCACCAGCATCGCGCCCGTGACGTATGAGGCCATATCCGACGCAAGGAAGGCGGCACAAGCCGCCACTTCGTCGGGCGTGCCGGACCGCCGCAAGGGGGTTGCAAGACCTGCCCGCGCTTCCTCCTCGGTCTGGCTTTCGGTGGCGATCCAGCCGGGCAGGACCGCGTTGCAGGTGACACCCTGCACCCCATATTCCAGCGCGATGGACCGGGTCAGGCCGGCCACGGCGGCCTTGGCGGTGGAATAGCCCGCCGCCCCCGCGAAAGTGACCAGGGGTCCGGTGACCGAGGCGATGTTGACGATCCGGCCGAACCCGCGCGCGGCCATTCCAGGCAGGACAGAGCGGCAGCAGTGGAAGGTGGTGTTCAGGTTCAAAGCCAGATGATGCGCCCAGGCGGCATCGTCAATCTCGGCCAGTCGTCCGTCGCTGACCGTCTTGCCGGTCTGCACCATGCCGGCATTGTTCACCAGGATTTCCACCGGCCCCAGGGTTGCCTCGACCGCGGCCACAAGGCCCGCCACCTGCACCGCGTCGGTCAGGTCGGCGATATGCGCCAGGCAACCCAACTCCGCCGCGCGGTCGTGGATGCGCGTCGAGGTCGCGCTGATCGCAACCCGCGCGCCCGCCGCCACCAGCGCCCGCGCGGTGGCAAAGCCGATTCCCCCGGGCGATCCCGCCCCCGTCACCAGCGCCACGCGTCCAGTCCCTGTCATTGCCTGATCCTGTCCCTGGGTGCCTTGACGGTCTCATATCGTAAAAGTGCAAGGAAGACGGAAAATCCAGCCTGATCCTCTGCCATTTAAGTCGCATTACCTCAAGCACGCGGAAGTGCGCGGAGTACCTCCAGCGGGGCTTTCGCTTCTGCTCGCCATGCCACTATAAGAAGGCGCCCCGTCGGTGCCCCCGAGTCGGGGCCGTATCTATTACCTGAAGGACTGCACATGGCTTTCTTCCCAAGCCTGTTTTCGTCGGACATGGCTATCGACCTCGGGACCGCGAACACGCTGGTCTACATCCGTGGCAAGGGGATCGTGCTGAACGAACCCTCGGTGGTGGCCTATCACATCAAGGACGGCAAGAAGCAGGTCCTCGCGGTGGGTGAAGATGCGAAGCTGATGCTGGGCCGGACCCCCGGTACCATCTCGGCGATCCGTCCGATGCGCGACGGGGTGATCGCCGACTTCGAAGCGGCGGAAGAGATGATCAAGCATTTCATCCGCAAGGTGCACAAGCGGTCCACGATCAGTAAGCCCAAGATCATCGTCTGTGTGCCGCACGGCGCGACCCCCGTTGAAAAGCGGGCGATCCGTCAGTCGGTGCTTTCTGCAGGCGCCAAGCGGGCGGGCCTGATCGCCGAACCCATCGCGGCGGCCATCGGCGCGGGGATGCCGATCACCGAACCCACCGGAAACATGGTCGTCGACATCGGCGGCGGCACCACCGAAGTCGCCGTCCTGTCGCTGGGCGACATCGTCTATGCCCGCTCGGTCCGCGTCGGCGGCGACCGGATGGACGAAGCCATCGTGAACTACCTGCGCCGCCACCAGAACCTTCTGATCGGCGAAAGCACCGCCGAACGCATCAAGACCTCGATCGGCACCGCGCGGATGCCGGACGACGGGCGCGGCTCCTCGATGACCATCCGCGGCCGCGACCTTCTGAACGGCGTCCCGAAGGAAACCGAGATCAACCAGGCCCAGGTCGCGGAAGCGCTGGCCGAACCCGTGCAGCAGATCTGCGACGCGGTGATGCAGGCGCTGGAGGCCACTCCGCCGGACCTGGCCGCCGACATCGTCGACCGGGGCGTCATGCTGACCGGGGGCGGTGCGCTTCTGGGCGAGCTGGACCTGTCCTTGCGCGAACAGACCGGGCTGTCGATCTCTGTCGCCAACGAGTCACTGAATTGTGTTGCCCTCGGCACCGGCAAGGCGCTGGAATACGAGAAGCAGCTTCGGCATGTGATCGACTACGATACCTGAGCGCGCGCCCCTGCGGCGAAGGAAGCTTGACACGTGGCCAAGAACCGCACCGCCCCCGAGGAATACTCGCGCCCGCTGCGCCGTCTGCTGGTCTGGATCGCGGTGCTGTTCCTGCTGGCGATCTTTCTGATCTGGCGGATCGATTCCCCGCGCGTGGAACGCTTCCGCGCCGCGATCATCGATGCGGTGGTGCCGAACTTCGACTGGGCGATGCGACCGATCACGATGGTCGCGGGCATGGTCGACGATTTCCAGTCCTACACCCGGATCTACGAACAGAACCAGGAGCTGAAGCGCGAGTTGCAGCAGATGAAGGCCTGGAAAGAGGCGGCGCTTCAGCTTGAACAGAAGAACGCCCGCCTCCTGGACCTGAACAATGTGCGCCTTGACCCCAAGCTGACCCATGTCACCGGGGTCGTGATGGCCGACAGCGGCAGCCCCTTCCGCCAGTCGGTCCTGCTGAACGTCGGCGCCCGCGACGGCATCCGCGACGGCTGGGCGACGATGGACGGGATCGGCCTTGTGGGCCGCATCTCGGGCGTGGGCGAACGCACCGCGCGGGTGATCCTGGTCACCGACAGCAACAGCCGCATTCCCGTCACCATCCAGCCCTCGGGGCAGAAGGCGCTTCTCTCGGGCGACAACTCGCCCCTGCCGCCGCTGGAGTTCATCGAGGACACCGACGAGGTCCGCCCCGGCGACCGCGTCGTGACCTCGGGCGAGGGCGAGGTCTTTCCAGCCGGTCTTCTGGTCGGCCAGGTGGCGCTTAGCACCGACAAGCGCCTGCGGGTGGTTCTGGCGGCGGATTACCAGCGGCTGGAGTTCCTGCGCGTGCTGCGCAGCCACAACCTGGAACCGATCACCGATCCCGGCAGCCTGATCGCCCCGCCCGCCACAGCGCCCCTGCCCGACACCTCGGCCGGGGCCGCCGAGGCCGCGGCGGGTGCCCCGCCAGTCGAGACCGAGGGCGGCAACGTCGAGGAAGCCGGTTCCGGTGCCGCAGAAGGCCCCGCGCCGGAGGCCGTCGATGGGTGATTTCTGGCGTCAGGAACAGTGGGTCTTCCGTGCGCTCTTCGTGGCCATCGCGCTGGTCCTGCTGTTCATCCGGCTTCTGCCGTTGGGCAATGCGCCCGGCGCGCTGCCCGGCCCCGATCTTCTGATCTGCGTGATCATGGCCTGGATCGTGCGGCGGCCCGATTTCCTGCCGATGCCGCTGATCCTGATCATCATCCTGGCCGAGGACCTGATCCTGATGCGCCCCCCCGGCCTCTGGACCGCCGTGGTGATCCTGGCGACCGAAATCCTGCGCGGGCGCATCGCGCTCACGCGGGAGTTAAGTTTCGTGGTGGAATGGCTCTTGGTCTCGGGCGCCATGCTCGGCATGATGCTGCTGTACCGGCTGGCCCTGGGCATTGCCTTCGTGCCGCAGGCCCCGTTCGGCTTTGCCATCGTGCAGGTGCTGTGGTCGATCGCGGTCTACCCGGTGGTCGTGGGCCTGTCGCGGCTGGCGCTTGACCTCCGGAAGCCCGCGACCGGCGAAGTGGACAATTTCGGGAGACGGTTGTGAGACGCACGGCCCGCGACACTGAGGAAAGCAACCGCACCCTCAACCGCCGTACCCTGATGCTGGGCGGCGCGATGGCGGCGATGGTCGCCGTCCTGGGCGTGCGGATGCGCTATCTTCAGGTCGATCAGGCCGACGAGTTCAAGCTTCTCGCCGAGGAAAACCGCATCAACATCCGCCTGATCCCCCCGGTCCGCGGCCTGATCCAGGACCGCAACGGCAAGATCATCGCGGGCAACGAACAGAACTACCGCGTGGTCATCACGCGCGAGGCGGCGGGCGACGTCGATCTTGTCATGCGGCGTCTTGCCAGCATCATTCCGATGACCGCCGAAGAGATGCGCGCCACCATCGAAGAGGTGGACGCGCTGTCGGCCTTCGTCCCCGTGACCGTGGCCGAACGGCTGAGCTGGGACGATTTCTCCAAGGTTGCCGTCAACGCCCCCGCCTTGCCCGGTGTCGTTCCCGAGGTCGGCCAGTCCCGCCGCTATCCCCTGGATTTCGATTTCGCCCATGTCGTCGGCTACGTCGGCCCGGTCAGCGACAAGGACCTGGCAGAACTGGACGCCCCCGATCCCCTGCTGAAGATCCCGAAATTCCAGATCGGCAAGATCGGTGTCGAGAAGTGGATGGAGGACACCCTGCGCGGCGACGCCGGGACCAAGCGGATCGAGGTGAACTCCGCCGGCCGCGTCATGCGCGAACTGGAACGCCAGGAGGGTGACCCCGGCACCGACATTCGCCTGACCATCGACGCAGACCTGCAGAACTTTGCCCAGGTGCGCCTGGGCGAGGAAAGCGCCGCCGTCGTGGTGATCGACACGACCAACGGGGATGTCCTGTGCTGCGCCTCGGCCCCATCCTTCGACCCGAACCTCTTCGTGCGCGGTATCAGCCATACCGACTACAAGGGCCTGATGGAGGACGACCACCGGCCCCTGGCGAACAAGACCGTCTCGGGCGCCTATCCGCCGGGGTCCACCTTCAAGATGGTCACCGCGCTCGCCGCTCTTGAGGCAGGGGTCATCAACGCCGACACCAAGGTCAGCTGCCCCGGCTACATCGAATTCGGCGGCCGCCGCTTCCACTGCTGGAAACGCGCGGGCCACGGCACGGTCCGGCTGGAACGCAGCCTGTCGGAAAGCTGCGACGTCTATTACTATGACATCGCCCAGAAGGTCGGCATCGACAGGATCGCCGACATGGGCCGCAGGCTTGGCCTGGGCCAGCGTTACGACATGCCGATGTCGGCGATCACCGACGGCATCATGCCGAACAAGCAGTGGAAGATGGAACGCCACAAGCAGGACTGGCGGATCGGTGACACGATCAACGCCTCGATCGGGCAGGGCTACGTGCTGAGCTCGCCCCTGCAACTGGCCGTGATGACCGCCCGCATCGCCAGCGGTCGCGCCGTGACGCCGCGTCTGGTCCGCATGGTCCGCGACAAGGAACTACCCGCCCCGGAGGCACTACCGCTGGAGGTCCCGCCCGAATACCTCGCCGCCGTGCGCAAGGGCATGTACGAGGTGGTGAACGGCGAACACGGCACGGCGAAGTCCAGCCGCATCGTCGATCCGACGATGGTCATGGCGGGCAAGACCGGCACCAGCCAGGTCCGCAACATCTCGAAGGCCGAGCGCGAGGCCGGGGTGATCTCGAACGAGGACCTGCCCTGGAACCGGCGCGACCATGCGCT
>NZ_JALHQD010000002.1 GCF_022842145.1 Tabrizicola sp. | reverse complement strand
AACTCCTGGCGTACCTGCCGTCTTGCCTCCAGATTGTCTTGCCGTGGTCTGCGCCACCGCTTCCCGTCCCGTCCGTTCCGCGTTCCCGCTTCCCTTCCGCTTCGGTGAGGCGGTATTTAGGCTTGGCTCCTCCGACCCGCAAGCAGAAAATGACGGAATGATGACGATTTTTTCGGAACCGTCGTCTTTCGCTGTAAAATCAGGCACTTGGCTTCGGCGTTACCCCGCCTGCCGGAGCAATCCGCCGGGATCGTGGGTCACGGTACCGCCCGCGATCGTCAGGGCGATTCCCGTGCGGCCCAGTTCCCTGTCCGGAATCGCCTCGATATCCCCGTCGATCAGCACCAGATCGGCTGCAAGGCCCGGTGTCAGTCGCCCGGTCAGCCCTTCCCAGTGGGCCGCCCAGGCTCCGCCGGCCGTATAGGCCCGCAAAGTCGCCATAAGCCCGACGCGTTCATCCCCTGCCCCATCATAGGGCACCCGGGTCAGCGCCGACTGGATGCCGCGCATCACGCTGACATCCGTCACCGGCCAGTCCGAGGCGAAGGCCAGGTGCGCGCCGTGGTCGGCAAGCGTCCTGGTCAGGTAAGCATCCTTCCAGCGGTGCTTGTGAAACACATGCGCCATCGTCGACATCGGAAAATCCATCGCCCCCGGCGGATGCGGCGGTTGCACGGATGCCGTGATCCCCAGCGCCCCAAGCCGTGGCACATCCGCCCGGTCGATCAGCTCGATATGCTCGATCCGGTGGCGCAGGTCGGGGCGACCCGCCGCCTCGTAGCCGTCGATGGTCTGCCGCACTGCCCCGTCGCCGATGGCATGCACGGCGATCTGCAGGTCCCGGCGCGATATCTCCTGGCAGATCGCCTTGAACCGCTCCGGCTCGAACAGGGGCGCGCCGGTCTCGGTCGTGCCGGGATAGGGGTGCAGCATATAGGCGGTGCGGCTGTCGACGACGCCGTCCATGAACATCTTCACGAAACCGCTTGTGACCCAGTCGCCCCGGAACTCCGCAGCCATCGCGGACGCCCGGTCCAATTCGGACAGCTCCATATGCGGCTTCATATGGAAGGGCACCTTGACCCGGGCGGTCAGGCGACCTTCGGCTTCCATCTCTTTAAGGAGGACACAGGTGTAGCGGTTGCCATCCATGTTCACCATGCTGGTGATCCCGTGCATCGCGCAGTGCTGAAGACCCGCGGCGATCTTCTCCTTGTCCTTTGCGCGTTGCGCGGCGTCCGGCCAGGGGTCCGGCTCGCCCCCCGTGGCGATGCCCAGTTGCAGATGCAGGTCGCCGGTCAGTGCCAGCACCGGACTGAACGCCTCAAACTCCAGAAGCTCTCCACTCGCTGTCCCGTCGGCGCCCACGACCACAGTATGTCCAGCGGGCATCTCCGCCCCCTGCAGCAGGCCCGCCGCCTGCAAGGCCGCGGTATTGGCCCAGACGGTGTGATGGTCCGGCGCCATCATCGCGAAGGGGCGATCGGCGATCACCCGGTCAAGGTCATGCCGCGTCACCGGATGGTCCAGAATCTCGTATGCGGCCCCCTGCGCCATCAGCAGGGGCAGTCCAGGGTTCTTCGCGGCATAGGCCCGAAAGAGGCGCGCCAACTCGTCGAACCCCGACACGCCGCCAAGCTGCAACTGCGACAGCTCGTTGCCGCCCAGCACCAGGTGGAGGTGACTTTCGACAAATCCGGGCAGCAGCGTCCGCCCCCCCGCATCGACCACGCGCACGCCCGGACCCGCCAAGGCCTCCACTTCGGCCCGACTTCCCACCGCCAGGATACGCCCGCCGCCAAAGGCCACCGCCTCGGCCCGAGGGCGCGGCTCGTCCATCGTCAGGACCTTTGCATTGGTGATGATCATCTCAGGCTGCATTGCCGCCCCTTTCTGCTTTGTCCAAATATCCCGCGGCCAGTGGTGCGCCATTGGTTCGAGAACCACTGGCGACGGGGCTGGCCTCCGCGTCCCGCCCTCAGTCCCGCGCGGCCTGCCCCGAAATCATCTCGGCCATCACGCACAGCATCTCGAACATCAGGCTGATCCCCAACCAGGCCGTGCCGCCCGACTGATCGAACGGAGGCGAGACCTCGACCAGGTCCGCCCCCACCACATCCAGACCGCGCAAGCCCCGCGCCACCTGCAGGGCCTGCCACGAGGTCGGCCCCCCGACCTCCGGCGTTCCTGTCCCCGGCGCAAAGGTCGGGTCCACAAAGTCGATGTCATAGGTTACGTAAGTAGGCCCCTGCCCCACGATCTCCCGCGCTTCGGCCATGACATCCTCGGCCCCGCGCGCGTGGAACTCGGCGATGGGGATGATCCGGATACCGTTGGCTTCGGCAAAGTCCCAGTCCTCCCGGCCATAAGCCGTGCCCCGGATGCCGATCAGGCAATAGCGCTTGGGGTCGATGAGCCCCTCCTCCACCGCCCGCCGGAACGGCGTTCCGTGATTGTACCGCGAGGTCCCGAAATAGATGTCGTTCAGGTCGGTATGGCTGTCGAACTGGATCATTCCCACCGGTCGCGCCTTCGCCACCGCCCGCAGGATGGGAAGCGAGCACAGATGGTCCCCGCCCCCCGTCAGCGGCCTGATCCCCGCCGCCACCACACGCGAATAGAACGCCTCCATCCGCGCCATCGAATCCATCAGGTCGGCCGGATTCGGCGCCACGTCCCCAAGGTCGGCACACCGCGCCAGCTCGAACGGAGCCACCCAGGTCGCCCCGTTCATCGCCCGGATCATCGTCGAGAGGTCCCGCAACTGGCGCGGCCCGTGGCGCGGACCCGGCCGGTTCGTCGTCCCCCCGTCCCAGGGCGCGCCGATCAAGCCGATCTGCACCTCCGGAAACCGCGGATGGTCGAACGGTACATGCGGCAGCCGCATGAAGGTCGGCACCCCGGCAAAGCGCGGCAGGTCGAACCCCGACACCGGCTGAAAGAACGCATCCTGCATGGAAAGACCCCCTGATTCCCGGCCCGATCTGACCATCCCGCCCCCACCTTGTCAGCCCCGCTTGCGACATCGACCACGGGGAAAGCCGCCTTCCGCGCACGCCGCCCCTTGACCGGACAACCGCGATCCTTCCTTATCTAGCCAACCCCTGCCCAAGGCCCTTCGTCCAAGGCCGCTCGCCCAAGGATCACGCGATGTTCTCCAAGACCTCCGAACCGACCTCAGCCCCGTCCGTGCCCCGCCCCTCTGCGCCCGGCACCAACTCGGCCCGCTCGGTCCTCGGCGCGGATCTCCGGATCACCGGCGAAGTGTCCTCCGCCGGCTCGGTGGAGGTCCTGGGCGAAATCGACGGCAACATCACTGCCAACGGCCTGATCATCGGGAACGAGGGAAAGGTGAAGGGCACGGTCACCGCCCATACCGTCGAAGTGAAAGGCAAGCTGGACGGCAAGGTATCCTGCGAAAGCTTCACCCTGCGCGCCTCGTCCGACGTCCGTGCCGATGTCACGACCACTTCGCTGATCATCGAAAGCGGCGCCGGGATCGAGGGGCGGTTCCTCAAGCCGAAAGCCTAGCCGACCGGCGGGATCGAATAGGTCAGGCTCGCCCGGGCGACCGGCTCGGCCGATCCCTCGCTGAAGATCAGCACATCCCCGACGGCATGGCTTCGTCCCAGCTTCAAAAGCCGCGCCTCGCCCAGAAGATCGCGTCCTGCCACAGGCTTGCGCATGAAGTCGATGGCAGAGCTGGTCGTCACCGCCAAGGCCACCGGCCCGATCCGCGCCAGCACCGCCAGATACATCGCCACATCGGCCAGGGCAAAGATCTTCGGCCCGCTGACCGTGCCACCCGGCCGAAGATGCCTCTCTTCCACTTTCAACCGCAGCGTAAGCCCGTCCACCTTGACCCGCTCCACCGCGAAGTCCCCGGCCACCTGGCCGAACTCGCGGTACAGAAACTCGGTCAGCCCTGCCGCGTCCAGTGCAAGCTGCATTCTCTTTCCCTCATCCCGACCGACCCGTAGACTGGCGTGAAGTCCCGCCAAGATGCAATGCCCGGAGATATCCAATGACCGACCCCCTGATCCACCGCCACGACCAGGACGGTATCGCCACCCTCACCCTGGCCCAGCCGCAGACCCTGAACGCCCTGTCGACCCAGATGCTCATGGCGCTGGACGAGGCGCTGGCCAGCCTTGCGCAGGATGAAAGCGTCCGCGTGGTCATCCTGGGCGCCGAGGGCAAGGCGTTCTCCGCCGGCCATGACCTGAAAGAGATGCAAGGCTACCGCGTCGATGCTGACGACGGCCGCTCCGCTTTCCAGACCCTTTTCAACCGCTGCTCCCGGGTGATGCAGCACGTCGCCGCCCTGCCCCAGCCGGTGATCGCACAGGTGCAGGGCGTCGCCACCGCCGCGGGTTGCCAGCTTGCCTGTTCCTGCGACCTGATCGTCGCCTCTGAAACCGCCCGCTTCGGCGTGAACGGCATCAACCTCGGCCTCTTCTGTTCCACCCCCGCAGTGGCCCTCACCCGGCGACTGGCCCCCGGTGCTGCGTTCGAACTGCTGACGACCGGGGATTTCCTCTCTGCTACCCGCGCCCATGCGCTTGGCGTGGTGAACCGCCTTGCCGCCCCGGACCAGCTTGAGGCCGAGACGCTGGCCCTTGCCCGCCAGATCGCCGCCAAGGACCCCGCCGCGATTCGGCTGGGCAAACGGGCGTTCCAGGCGCAACTTGGCCTGCCGGTTGACCAGGCCTATGCGGTTGCCGGCGCCATCATGGTCGAGAACGTCCTGTTGCCGGACACCAACGCAGGCATCCAGGCCTTTGTCGACCGACGCCCAAAGTCCTGACCCGGCCTATCGGTCCGTCCGGTTCCGTCGCAGCAGCAGAAGCGCCATCAAGGCCAGCCCGGTCACCGCCAACGCCAGGCAGACCGCGTAGACCAGTTCCGGCCCGCCCCAGGCCAGCAGCGCCGCCCCCACCGAGGGCGCTGCCGCCGAAGCCAGGATCGGCGCCACCGCCGCCGCACCCGAGATCGCACCAAATCCCTCACGGCCCAGGATCTCGGCGATCAGCACTGGCCGCAGGATCGAGGTCAATCCGATCCCCGCGCCTTGCGCCAGCGCAAAGGCAAAGATCAGCCAGGGCGCCAGACCGGCCAGCCACAGCAGCACCCCCGCGAGGACCGCCCCGCCCAGCGAGGCCATCGTCGCCTGTGTCGTCGTCACCCGCGCGCCTGCCGCCAGCAGGACCAGCCGCCCGGCGACCTGCGCCGGACCGATGCAGGCTGCCGCCAGTGCCGCAAGCCCCGGCGCCGCACCGCGGTCCGCGAACAGGATCAGCGCATAGGTGATCAGGATGCCGTGGTTCAGATAAACCGCAAGAAAGCCCAGGGAGATGATCCAGAAGGCTGGCTTCTTCAACGCCACCTGCAGCATGCCCGGCGGGCTTGGGGGGATGGCCTGGCCTGCCCGCTCGCGCTGGCGCAACTGGCGCACCGCGACAGCGTTCAGCGGTGCTGCGAGCAGCACAAGTCCCGCAAAGACCACCAGCGCGCCCTGCCCGCCCAGCACCTGCCCCAGCCAGTGACCCAGCGGAAAGGCCAGCGTCCCGGCAAAACCCGCGACCAGCGTCACCCGGGTGATCGCAGCCCGCGCGCCGTCCCCCAGACGCCGGGTCAGAAAGGCAAAACAGGTCTCGTAAAGGCTCCCCGCCTGCGCCACGCCGATCAGCGCCCAAAGCGCCAGCCAGCCGGTCAGGCTTCCGACCAGCCCCAAGCCCGCAACGCCAAGCGCGCACAGCACCGGCAGCCAGATGAGCATTTCGCCGCCAAGGCCCCGGTCCACCAGTCGGCCGGTAAAGGGCGTCAGCCCCGCCATGATCAGGAAGGCCAGCGTCGGCCCCAGCGCAAGCTCACCCTTGGTCCAGCCCGTCGCGGCCTCAAGGTCCGGCAGCAGCGCGGGAAAGGAATAGTAGCAGCCCGCGTAGATCAGCGTCTGGCCCAAGGCCAGCAGCCAGACCGCCATTCCGCCCCCGTCTGCCGCCCGCGTGTCCGTCACGATGCTTCCGCCTTTGGCCCTGCCCGCCCTGACTGCTACAGCCCGACGGCGCCCGCAAGCCCTGCACGACCTTGCCCGGGGGCGGGACCGCCGCTAAGCCTGCCAGCATGGGCCTCAGCCACCTTGACGGTTTGTTCTACCGCATCGTGCCCGCCGCGCGGGCCGATCAGGCGCTGGCCCCCGCCGTCAGTCCCGAGGGCCGCTTTCACCATTCCGGCCAGCCCACGCTTTACGTCTCGCCCCGCCCCGACTGGGCCGAACATGCGATCGCGACCTACGTCCGCGACACCGACCCGCCCCGCGTAATCTGCGAACTGCGCCTGACCACCAAGGTCCTCGACCTGCGCGACCCCGCCCAGTGCACGGCCGCGCAGATCGACCCCGCCCTCGCCGCCATCCCCTGGCTGCCCCAGCGCGCCGAGGGCCTGCCGGCCTCCAGCTGGACCGTCTCCGACCGCGCCCGCGCCTTCGGGGCGGACGGGATGATCTACACCGCCCGGTCCGAACCGTCGCGCTGGCACCTGGTCCTCTTCCGCTGGCCGGAGGCAAGCCTCACTGGCCGGCTCCTGGCCTACCCGCAGTAACCTCCTCGTGCGCCTTCGGCTTCTCGTCGGTACGACTCAAGCGAGGAGCGACGAAGTCGACGACGAGCGCCCCGAAGCGCCGAAATCCAGACCTTAAGAAACTCCTACCGCCCACGGCCAACCCCTTGAAACCAAAGGCTCACAGAACCTGCCCACGCGTGGGCACCCCGGCCCTCAGACCCCGTAGATCGCCCCGAACTTAGCCTCCAGATAGTCGAGCAGAGGCCCCTCCGACGGCTCGAACCCGCAGGCCCGCCGCACGACATCCCGGGGCTCATACAGCCCCCCATGCCGCTGCAGCCGCTCCCGCAGCCACCCCGTCGCCGCCGACACGTCGCCCCGCTCCATCTGGCCGTCCAGCCCCGGCAGGTCAGCCCGCAAGGCCTTCACCAGACACCCCGCATAGACGTTCCCAAGGGTGTAGGTCGGGAAGTAGCCGAAGAGTCCGCAGGACCAGTGCACGTCCTGTAGCATCCCGTTCGACGGCCGGTCCACCGCTACCCCGAAGTCCGCCCGGAACCGCTCATTCCAGGCCGCCTCCAGATCCTCGACCTGCAGGTCGCCCTTGATCAAGGCCCGCTCCAGATCGAACCGCATCATCACATGCAGGTTGTAGTGCACCTCGTCGGCTTCCGTCCGGATATACCCCGGATGCACCCGGTTCACCGCCTTGTAGAACCCGTCCGAATCCGCGATGCCAAAATCCCCGAAGACCTCCGTCATCCGGTGGAACAGCCAACCGGTAAAGGCCCGGCTTCGCCCCAGCTGGTTCTCATAAGACCGGCTCTGGCTTTCATGCACCCCCATCGAGACGCCCTGCCCGATCGAGGTCAGCGCGTAGGCCGGATCGATCCCCTGCTCATAGGCTGCATGGCCGACCTCGTGGATCGTCGAGTACAGGCAGTTGAAGGGGTCCGTCTCCGAAACCCGCGTGGTGATCCGCACGTCATGCCCGCTGCCGGAGCTGAACGGATGCACCGCAAGATCCACCCGCCCCCGCGACCAGTCATACCCGAACGCCGTCGCCAGCTCCCGGCTCAGCGCCATCTGATCCTCGGTGCCGAAGGTCCCGACAATCCCTTTCGGAGCCGCAGCCCCAAGCACCTTGCCCCGCAAGGCCACCAACCGCGGCCGCATCGCATCGAACATCGCCGCAATTGCCGCCCCGGTCATCCCCGGCTCGTAATCGTCGACCAAGGCGTCGTAGGGATCGCCCCCTGCCGCCAAGGCCGCGCCCTCGGCCCGCTTCAGATCCACCACGCGGCGGAGCGTCGGCAGGAAGCCCGCCACGTCCTCGCGCGCCCGGCACTCGGCCCAGACGCCCTGAGCCAGCGACATCGTCGTCGCGATCTCCTCCGCAAGCTTGGCCGGAACCTTCATCGTCCGCGCATAGGACCTCCGGATCTGCCGCAGCTGCGCCTCGCCCACCGCATCCGGCGCCACCGCCTCTGCCAACCAATCGGCCAGCCGAGCATCCGTCCGCCGTGCATGCAGCACGCCCTCCAGCGCGCCGATCTCCTCGGACCGTTGCCCGGCGCTGCCTTCCGGCATCATCGTCTCCTGGTCCCACCCCAGGCGGCCCGCGACCTGGGCCAGGGCCTCGGTCTGGCGCTGGAACGCCATCAGATCGTCAAACGCGCTCATGCCGTGCCTTCCCGGATCGACCCCGCCACGGGGTATTGCGACAGATGTCGTGCCTGCAGGATCAGCACCCACAGGATCACCGCCCCGATCTGGTGGGTGATCGCCACATTGACATGCGCCACGGTCAGGACCGTCGCGATCCCCAGGACCATCTGCAATACCATCATCGCCATCATCTGATGGAATGCCATCTGCGTGGCCTGGTAGCTGGACTTGCGGCCCCGCAGCCACACCACCACGCCGAACGCGAAGAGAAGATACCCTGACATCCGGTGGATGAACTGCACGAGGCCCGGGTTCTCGAAGAACGCGTGCCAGATCGGCAGCGTGCCTCCCTGCCCGTCCGGCACATAGAACGCATCCGCAGGGAAGAACTGACCGTTCATCAAGGGCCACGTCGGGAAAGCACGTCCGGCGTCAATCCCCGCAACCAGCGCCCCGAGCAGGATCTGCAGGAAGGCGAAATGCATCAGGCCGGTGGAAAGCCCGAACAGCTTCGCCTCGCGGCCCCGCCGCGCGGTCATCAGTTCGGCCTCGGTTCGGCCCAGCAGGAAGACGTACCAGGCCAGGAAGCCCAGGATCACGAAGGCAAGTCCCAGATGCGTCGCCAGCCGGTACGAGGCCACGTCCAGCCGCTCTCCCGACAGGCCCGAGGACACCATCCACCAGCCGATCGCCCCCTGCGCGCCGCCCAATGCGCCGAGTAGCAGAAGCCGTCCGGTCCAGCCCGGCGGGATCTGCCGCGCCACGGCAAAGCCTGCAAAGCCGACGAACCAGACCAGCCCGATCACGCGCCCAAGCTGGCGATGACCCCATTCCCACCAGTAGATGACCTTGAAGTCCTCAAGGCTCATCCCCTTGTTTTGCAACTGGTATTCCGGGATGGCCTGGTACTTCTGGAACTCAGAAGCCCAGGTCGCATCATCCATCGGCGGCAGGGCTCCGGTAACCGGCCGCCACTCGGTGATCGACAGGCCGCTGTCGGTCAACCGCGTCAGGCCGCCCACGGCGATCATCGTGGCCACCAGCAGGAACAGCGCCACAAGCCAAAGCCGGATGCCGCGCCGCGCGCCCTTTGGCCGGGCGTCAATGCCCCCGCCCGCCGGAGCCGGCTCCGTAACAGACTTGACCCCAACTTCTACGAAAATGCTGCGCTTCGTGGCCATCGGATACCCTTTCGTCAGGGCCCGGACACTAGGCCTGCCCTCCTTCGCCTTCAAGGGGCCTGCGGCAATGCGGCGAGACCGCTTCTCGATGACTTCGTCACTCGTCGTCGAGACCCAGGTCCCGCAACGAGGCGACAAAGTCGAACGAGGAGCCTCCGCCACGCCCGCCGCTTGAGCATCCGGTCCGCTTCCTGTATCCCCGCGTTTTGATCCCTGCCCGAAAGCCCGAGCCATGAAGTTCCTCGACCTCGCACGCGTCTATATCCGCTCTGGCGGCGGCGGGGCCGGCTGCGTGTCGTTCCGGCGCGAGAAGTTCGTCGAATTCGGCGGTCCCGATGGCGGCGACGGCGGCCATGGCGGCTCGGTCTGGGCCGAGGCGGTCGAAGGGCTGAACACCCTGATCGACTACCGCTACCAGCAGCATTTCTTTGCCAAGTCCGGCCAGCCCGGCATGGGAAGCCAGAAAACCGGCAAGACCGGCGACGACATCACGTTGAAGGTTCCACTGGGCACCGAGATCCTGGACGAGGACGAGGAAACCGTGCTGGCCGACCTGACCCGCGTCGGGCAGCGCGTCCTGCTGGCCCAGGGCGGCAACGGCGGCTGGGGCAACCTGCGCTTCAAGTCCTCGACCAACCGCGCGCCCGCCCGTGCGAACCCGGGCCAGGAAGGCATCGAACGCACGATCTGGCTGCGCCTGAAGCTGATCGCCGACGCAGGGCTGGTCGGCCTGCCGAACGCCGGGAAATCTACCTTCCTTGCCGCCGTGTCGAACGCCCGGCCAAAGATCGCCGATTACCCCTTCACCACGCTGGTCCCGAACCTGGGCGTCGTCGGCATCGACCAGCACGAATTCGTCATGGCCGACATCCCCGGTCTGATCGAGGGCGCATCGGAAGGCCGTGGCCTTGGCACCCAGTTCCTGGCCCACGTCGAACGCTGCAAGGTCCTGTTGCACCTCGTCGACGGCACCTCCTCGACGATCACGGCCGACTACCGCACCATCGTGACCGAGCTTGAGGCCTATTCCGACCTTCTTGGCGACAAGTCGCGGATCGTGGCCTTGAACAAGACTGACGCGATGGATGCCAAGCAGATCAGCGACCGGCGCCGCGCGCTTGAAAAGGCGTCCGGAGGCCCGGTCCATGTCATCTCTGGCGTCTCAGGCAAGGGCCTGCCCGAGGTGCTGCGCGCGATTTACGCCACCATCACCGCCCAGGCACCGGTCAAGGAGACAGGCCCGTGGCAGCCCTGACCGCCAGTCTTGCGGCCCCGGACATTCGGCACGCCAAACGGCTGGTGGTGAAGATCGGCTCGGCGCTTCTTGTCGACCGGAAGACCGGGTTGAAACACGACTGGCTGTCCGCCCTGGCGCTGGATGTGGTCGAAGCAAAGGCGCGCGGCACTGATGTCGTCCTTGTCTCCTCCGGCTCAATTGCCTTGGGTCGCAAGGTCCTGAACCTGGGCACCGGGGTCCTGACGCTGGAGCAATCCCAGGCCGCAGCCGCTGTCGGCCAGATCCGCCTCGCCCGCGCCTATGAAGAGGTTCTCGCCCCCCACGGCATCACCACCGCGCAGGTGCTGGTCACGCTGGAGGATACCGAAGACCGCCGCCGCTACCTGAACTCCCGCGCCACGATGGAAACCCTGCTGGGTCTGGGCGTGGTTCCGATCGTGAACGAGAACGACACGGTCGCGACCGACGAGATCCGCTTTGGCGACAACGACCGCCTGGCCGCCCAGATCGCCGTCACGGTGGGCGCGGACCAGTTGATCCTGCTGTCGGATGTCGACGGCTTCTACACGGCGAACCCCAAGGAAGACCCCGGCGCCACCCGCTTTGACGTGGTCGAGCAGATCACCCCCGAGATTGAGGCGATGGCGGGGGATCCGATCTCGGGCATGTCGAAGGGCGGGATGAAGACCAAGCTTCTTGCCGCGAAGACCGCCGTTGCGGGCGGCTGCGCGATGGCGATCATGGAAGGCTCCACCCTGCGCCCGCTGAAAGCGCTGGCGGAAGGCGCGACCCGCACCTGGTTCGTCTCGGCCGCCGACCCGCAGGTCGCCCGCAAACGCTGGATCAACGCGATGAAACCACGCGGTGAACTGGTGCTGGACGCAGGCGCCGTGACTGCGCTGAGAGCGGGGAAAAGCCTGCTCCCGGCGGGGGTGACGAAGGTCACGGGCAGCTTCGGGCGCGGCGAGCCGGTGGCGATCCTGAGCCCTGAGGGTGTGGTTCTCGGCAAGGGCCTGGTGCGCTATACGTCCGCCGAGGCCCGCAAGATCGCCGGGCATCGGTCGGGCGAGATCGAGGCGATCCTTGGCTACCAGGGCCGTGCGGCGCTGGTGCATCGGGACGACATGGTGGTCTAGGGGACCCAAATTCCTTAAGTAAGGAATTTGTCAAAAATTCTTACTGAAGAATTTTGGTCCCCGGACGGAAACGGAGCGAGACAATGGACGGCCAGTTCACCGACCTGATGACCGATATCGGAACCAAGGCCCGCGCCGCTGCGGCCGAGCTTGCCTGCGCCTCCTCGGAACGCAAGGCCGCCGCTCTCATCGCCGCCGCCGATGCCGTCTGGCGGCGGCGTCAGGAAATCCTTGACGCAAACGTCCTGGACCTCGATGCCGCCGACCAGCGCGGCATCACCCCTGCCATGCGCGACCGCCTGCGGCTGGACGAGCACCGCCTGCACGGCATCGTCGACGCGCTGCGCATGATCGCCGAGCAGAAGGACCCTGTGGGCCGCGTCCTTGCCGAATGGGACCGCCCCAACGGCCTTCACATCCAGCGCGTTGCGACCCCCCTTGGCGTCGTCGGCGTGATCTACGAATCCCGTCCGAACGTGACCGCCGACGCCGGCGCCCTCTGCCTCAAATCCGGCAACGCCGTCATCCTGCGCGGCGGCTCGGAAAGCTTCGAGACGTCGGAGGCCATTCATTCCTGCATGCTGGACGGCCTCAAATCCGCCAACCTGCCCCTGACCGCGATCCAGTTCATCCCGACCCGCGACCGCGAGATGGTGACGGCGATGCTGCAGGCCACGCAATACATCGACGTCATCGTTCCCCGCGGCGGCAAGGGCCTTGTCGGCCTGGTCCAACGCGAGGCCCGGGTGCCCGTCTTCGCCCACCTGGAAGGCATCTGCCACGTCTACGCCGACCGCGACGCCGACCTGGAGAAGGCCCGCCGCGTCGTTCTGAACGCCAAGACCCGCCGCACCGGCATCTGCGGCTCGGCCGAGTGCCTGCTGATCGACTGGCAGTTCTACACCAAGCACGGTGCCGTGCTGATCGAGGATCTGCTGAACGCGGGCGTCGAGGTTCGCACCGAGGGTGAACTCCTGAAAGTTCCCGGCACGGTCAAGGCGCAACCCGAGGATTTCGGACGCGAATTCCTGGACATGATCATCGCCGCCAAGCTGGTGGACGGGGTGGACGAAGCCATCGCCCACATCCGCAAATACGGCAGCCAGCATACCGAAGCGATCCTGACCGATAACGACGCCACCGCGCAGCGCTTCTTCGACCGGCTGGACAGCGCGATCCTGATGCGCAACGCCTCCACCCAGTTCGCCGACGGTGGCGAGTTCGGAATGGGCGCCGAAATCGGCATCGCCACCGGCAAGATGCACGCGCGGGGTCCCGTCGGGGCGGAACAGCTCTGCAGTTTCAAGTATCTCGTGACGGGTGATGGGACGATCCGGACATAAGCCCGCCCAAGGTTCAGTCCAGCGTCAGCGCGGCTTTCGCAGCACGTAGCGAACCAACGCCCCTCCGCCAATCGGCGACGTCCCGCTGAACAGTCGGCGGCGCAACCAGCCTCAGAACGTCAGCCGGATCGTCGTTTCGCCGATGTTGGTGATCAGCCGACGGCCCTGCCGGGCCAGCTCATCCGGAACCAGCGCGAAATGCACCTGCGCAGCGCCGATTTCTGCCGGCGCCCGCGGTTCCGTCAGAACCTCCCACAAAGCGGGGTCCACCTTCAGCCGCGGCGCCTCGGCCAAGACCTGCCAGCCGCTGTCGCCACGCATCACGCTGACCTTGCCGCCATAGGCAAGCGCGCTTTCCAGGCACTGCAGCAGCAGGAACACCAGCCGCACTTCGCGTCGCGACAGGTCGGTCGGACTTGTCCAGGCATAGCCGACCCTCCCCCCGCGCGACAGGTCGCCCAGGATCGAGACCACCTCGGACCGCGCCATCCGTTGGTCGCTGGACGCCTGGCCAAAGCAGATGCGGAAGAAGCGGATGCGGGCATTGGCATTCGCCACGCTCTCCGAAATCAGCGCCATCTCGGGCCGGCTACCGCCGGACTCCATCGCAAGAAGCTCCACCCCGTTGCCTATCGCCCCGATCGGGCTGATAAGGTCGTGACAGATACGCGAGGCTATCAGGGCTGCGAGGTCGGGCTTGTCTTGCATCTTCCTATCGGGGCAAAGGACATGAAATGGCGGCACTTCTAGAGCCGGGCATGCTGGTGCGGCACCCGGAACAACCTGACTGGGGTCTGGGTCAGGTACAGTCGAACATCGACAACAAGGTGACAGTGAACTTTGAACATACCGGTAAAGTCGTGATCGACTGCAAGCGCGTCTTCCTTATGCCGGTGGCAGGAACTGATCACCCATAGTGCGAATCTCGTCAGGAAACTCAACCGGGAATTGCTGTGGACCTCGCACGGCGGTCGGATGGTTGCAATGCCGCCAGCCGGTGTCTAAGTCAGATCAGCCTGAAGCCCCGCCGCGAAGCCGATGACCGTCGAAGCTGTCCCCTACGCCGTCCGGCTGGCCACAACGCCCGAGGACCTGACCGCAGCGCAGGCCTTGCGCTATGAGGTCTTCGTCCGGGAACTTGGCGGTGACGGCCCCCTCGTCGACCATGTCCAGGGTCTGGAGCGCGACGCCTTCGACCCGGTCTTCGATCATCTGATCCTAGTCGACCGCCGCATCGACCCCGCCACCCGCGCCCATGTCATCGGTGCCTACCGCATCCTGCCGTGCGACCGCCGCGCTGCCGCCGGGCGCTTCTATTCGGAAACCGAATACGACCTCACTCCGCTTCTGGCCTCGCGGCGCAAGCTGCTGGAGCTTGGCCGTTCCTGCGTCCATGCCGACCATCGCGGCGGCACCGCCATGTTCCACCTCTGGAACGGGCTGGCGGAATACGTTCTGGAGCGCGGGATCGAGATCCTTTTCGGCGTGGCCTCGTTCCACGGCACTGACATCACCGCCTTGGCCGAGCCCTTGTCCTGGCTTCACCACCACCACCTCGCACCGCCCGAACTGCGCGTGCGTGCCTTGGCTCCGGGCCGGCAGGAGATGGACCTGATCGCCGCCGATCGCGTGGATCGCCGCGCCGCAATGGCGGCCACTCCCGCCCTCATCAAGGCCTATCTCAGGCTTGGCGGCTATGTCGGGGACGGTGCCTGGATCGACCGCGCCTTCAACACCACCGACGTCTGTCTGGTGATGGACACCGGCCAGATGTCGGCCCGCCACCGCGCGTTCCTGATCCGAAAGGCCGGAACATGACCGGCTGGCAGGAGCGTCCGCCGCCGCCGCTGAAGATCACGCCCCTGGGTTGGCTGCGGGTCTTCTGGCGCGGCACCCTGATCGGCTCGGTGACCTATGGCGGGCTGGTCCTGCTGCTTGTCGTCCGGCTGGTGGAGTGGCCGCTTTTCGGTCAGGCCCGCCCGGTGACGCCGCACATCACCAAGGCTGTCTGCCGTGTCGCCCTGGTCCTGCTGCGACTGCCGCTGACCGTCCACGGACGCCCGATGATCCGGCCCGGCGCCATCGTCGCAAACCATTCTTCCTGGCTGGACATCTTCGTGCTGAACGCAGCCCAGACGATCTACTTCGTCGCCAAGTCCGAGGTTGCTGGTTGGCCCGGCATCGGCTGGCTTGCCCGCGCGACAGGAACAGTCTTCATCGCCCGCAAGGGGACCGAGGCGAAGAAACAGCAGGACATCTTCGAATCGCGCCTGCAGGCCGGGCACCGGCTCTTGTTCTTCCCCGAAGGCACCTCGACCGACGCGATCCGTGTCCTGCCGTTCAAGTCGACGCTTTTCGAGGCCTTCTTCTCCCCCGCCCTTGAACGCACGATGCACATCCAGCCGGTAACGGTGGTCTTCCATGCGCCGGAGGGCGAGGATCCGCGGCACTACGGCTGGTGGGGCGACATGGACTTCGCCTCCCACCTTCTCAAGATGCTCGCCACCCCGCGCCACGGGCGGGTCGAGGTAATCTTCCACCCCGAGGTCCCCGTCGATGCGTTCCAGAACCGCAAGGTGCTGGCCCAGCACTGCGAACGCGTGATCCGGACCGCCCATGTCAAGGCGGAAGCGTAGGGCGCACCTTCGGCTCGGCCCCGGTTCGACAGCTTCGCAACGCGCAGACCACCAGAAGACCCGCCCAACGCGACTGACCCTTCACCCGGTCAGCCCTGCCGCAGCACCTTCGCCATCCGCCGTCCCTTCGCCAGCTCGTCCACCAGCTTGTCCAGGATGCGGATCTCGCGCATCAGCGGCTCGGCGATCTCCTCGATCCGGACTCCGCAGATCACTCCCGTGACCTGATCGCGGCATGGGTTCATCCGTGGCGCCTCGGCGAAGAAGCGCTCCAGCGACGGGCCGGCGTCCAAAGCCGCGGCCAGACTGGCCGGGTCATGGCCGGTCAACCAGAAGATCACCTGATCCAGTTCCTCCCGGCTCCGGCCCTTCCGTTCGACCTTGGCCAACCAGGCTGGATAGACCTTCGCCACGCTCATCCCGTAGATGCGATGCGCCATGCCGGTCCTCTCGTAGGGTGGGCGATCCGCCCACCGCCCCTCAACGCAGACGACGCAGCAACTCCAGCGACGGTTCCCCCGTGACTGGCAATCCCACACTCGCCTGATAGGCGCTGATCGCCTCGCGCGTCTTCGTTCCGATCACCCCGTCCGATCCGCCGGTGTCATAGCCCCGCGCGGTCAGCAGCCGCTGCAACTCCTGCCGATCCGCTTGCGTCATGCCGCTTGCGTCCGGCCCGAACGAGGCCTGCACCGCCCCCCGCCCCAGGATCCGGTCCGACAGATGACCGACCCCGATCGCGTAGTTCTGCGCATTGTTGTAGCGCAGGATCGTCGCAAAGTTCTGCGTCAGCAGGAAATGCGGCGCCCCGCCCGCATTGCCGCCCGCGATGATCGACCCGCCCGCCAGAGCCCGCCCGTCCGCCGCGCGCACGCCAAGCCCCTGCCAATCCGCCGCCGACCGCCCTTTGCCGCGCCCAAGCAGGCCCGCGTTGAACCCCGAGGGGAGAACGACCTCCATCCCCCAGGGCAAGCCCCGCGTCCAACCCGACCGGCTGAGGTAAGCCGCCGTCGAGGCCAGCGAGTCCGTCGGGTCCTCGCCCCAGATGTCGCGCCGCCCGTCGCCGGTGAAATCCACCGCATAGGCAAGATACGAGGTCGGGATGAACTGGGTATGCCCCATCGCCCCCGCCCAGCTCCCGACCATGCCGGACGCCGAGACGTCGCCCGCCTGCAGGATCTTCAGCGCCGCCACCAGCTGGCTTTCGAAGAACTCGCCCCGTCGCCCGTCATAGGCCAGCGTCGACAGCGCCGAAATCACCGGCACATTTCCGCGTCGCGTCCCGAAAAAGCTTTCCAGCCCCCAGACCGCGGCCACGACATGACCCTCGACGCCGTAGCGGCTTTCAAGGGCCTGCAATGTGCTGCCGTATTGCGCATACTTCTTCCGCCCAAGGCTCACCCGCTCCTCCGAGGCGGCGATGTTCAGGTAATCTTCGAGCGACCGCTTGAATTCGGTCTGGTTGCGGTCCCGCTCGATCACCTCGGGCAGGAAGCCTGCCCCCCGAAACGCCGCATCGACCGTGCCCGAGGCAATCCCCCGCGACACCGCACGACCCTTGAAACCCTCGACCCAGGCATCCCAGCCCGCGTTCGGAACAGGACGCGGAGCGGCGTCCGGCGCCCGGTATCCACCACCACCGCCAGTGCGGCCCGACGAAATGCAGGCCGACAGGAAAGCCGCCGCCCCCAAAAGCAGCGCCGCGCGCCGCGTCTGTCCACCCTTGATTTCAGCCTGTCGCATGTCCTGCCCGCCATCTGCTCTTGTTATTGGGCCATGATGCCCTGCCAGCGGTCCGGGGCCAAGCCCCGCAGGTCAGGCCAAGCAGCCTGACGCCGGTTGGCCGTCGCACGACTCGTTGATTTAACTTTTCATATGTGTTCATCTGAATGTGAGTTGGCCGCTGGTGGGGGGTCGCGGGATAAGAGTGTGCACCAGTTCTCAGGTCACCGCGCGGAGCCGAGGTTCCGCGCCAGGACCGTGGTCGCCAAAAGGCTTTACGAATCCTTAACGGCCACGTCTAGAACACTGTTGTTACATGATAAAATCAAAGCGACCACCGTGGGCGCTTCTTCAATCGCCCTGTTTTTTCAGCTTGAAAGCGATCTGCCGCAGCATCCCGTGGAAGGTCTGCACCTCGGCCCGCGTCAGTCCCAGCCGCCCCCACATGTTCCGCAGGTTGGACTTCATTCCCTCGATCTTCGTCTCGGGAAAGAAGAACCCTGCCGCATCCAGCCGCTCCTCGAAATGGTCGGCCAGCCGCTCGACCTCTTCCCGGTTGGCAAGCTCGGTCCGGGCCATCTCGCGCACGACCGCCGGGGTGCTCGTGCCCTGGCGGCCCCATTCGTAGCCCATCAGAAGCACGCATTGGGCGAGGTTCAGCGACGGAAACTCGGGATTGACCGGGACAGAGACCGTCGCATTCGCCCGGATGATGTCCTCGTTTTCCAGCCCGGCCCGCTCCGGGCCGAACATCACGCCCACCTTCTTGCCCTCGGCCGCCAGCGCGCGGGCCACCGCCATCGCGTATTCGGGGGTCACCACGTCCTTGACCAACTCCCGTCGCTGCGAGGTGGTGGCGAAGACGAAGTCACAGTCCGCAATGGCCGGTGCAAGATCAGGGAAAAGCTGCGCCTGGTCCAGAAGCCGCCCCGCGCCCGAGGCCATCGCCACCGCCTTGGGGTTCGGCCAGCCATCGCGAGGTCCCACGACCCGCATCCGCTCCAGCCCGAAGTTCAGCATCGCCCGTGCGGCTGCCCCGATATTCTCACCCATCTGTGGCCGGACCAGGATGAAGACGGGCGGAACGATCTGGGGGGGGGTCATGCAGCCACCTATGCGAAACTCTCGCCGCGAGATAGGCTAGGCCCGGCCCTCTAGCAAGCGACCTTGGGCAAGGAGAACCCCGTGACCTTCGATCCCGGACTGGCGCGGCTTCTACGTGACGACCTGTCGGGTGAACCCTTCACCGAAACAAGGATGTTCGGCGGTCTTTGCTTCTTGACCTACGGCCACATGATCTGCGGCGTGCATCAGGGCGGAACGATGTACCGGGTCGGCAAGGACCGCTACGCCGCCGCACTGGACTTGCCCGGCGCGGCGCCGGTGCTGATGGGCGACCGTGTGATGGCGGCGATGGTCCAGCTTTCGCCGGAGGACAGCGCCGATGATGCCAAGCGCGCCGCCCTTCTGGCGCTTGCCCTTTCCACCGTCCGCGACCTGCCGCCCAAGGTAGCCAAGCCGCGGAAAGGCTGATAGACGCAGCGCGACACCTATTCCGGAGCCCGAAATGGCCGCTGACGACCGCCCGCAGATCACCCTGATCACCCCCCCGACCTTTGATCCCGAGACGTTTTCGGAACGACTGGGTCGCGTCCTTGACGGGGCCGAGATCGCCTGCCTGCGGCTGTCGCTTGCCACGAAGGACGAGGACACCCTGATGCGCGCTGCCGATGCCGCTCGTGAGGCGGCCCATTCCCGCGACGTGCCGGTGGTGATCGACAACCACCTCATCCTGGCCGAGCGTCTGGGTCTTGATGGCGTCCACCTTACCGACGGCGCCCGGACGGTCCGCAAGGCCCGCAAGGACCTGGGCGCGGACGCCATCGTCGGGGCCTTCTGCGGAACCAGCCGGCACGAAGGCATGTCGGCGGGCGAAGCGGGCGCGGATTACGTGGCCTTCGGACCGATCGGCGCCACCACGCTGGGCGACGGCAGCCAGGTGGAGTTCGACGTCTTCGAATGGTGGTCCGAGGTCATCGAGGTCCCCGTCATCGCCGAGGGCGCGCTGACCGCCGAATTGGTGGCCCGCTTTGGACCGGTCACCGACTTCTTTGCGGTTGGGGAAGAAATTTGGGGGGCCGAGGATCCCCTGGTGGCTCTGAAGGCCCTTCTTGCGCCTTTGGGGTAAGACACTTCTTGAGGACGCTTCGCTTCTCGCCTGGCGACGAGAAGACGAAGTCGCACGAGGAGCCGTTCGTCAGACAAAGGCCTCGCGGGTCAACCTCATAATCACATGCGGCAGGACGGCATCGCGCGCCCGGCAGTACTTGAGGTCCCGGCCAACTTCCACAAACCCCAGCTTTGCCGATACCTTGGCTGACCTCTGGTTACCCTCGAAACAACCCGACGCCAGCGGCGTATCGCTGGCATCGAAATGCGCCGCCACAAGGCAGCGGGCGGTTTCGGTGGCGTAGCCCCTGCCCTGCGCACGGGGCGCAATCCAATAGCCGAGGATACCATCTTCCACACCCATGATCCCGGCAAAACCTTCTTCATCGTCAATCGCAAAGGTTTCACCAGCGACTGCGTAGGTCGTCAGGAACGCCCGGAAATCGGCCGCGGAATACGGATGCGGCACGACCGCCAACCACCCCGACACCGCAATGTCGCCGACCCCCATCACCACCGCCGCCTCGTCCGAGGCGGCGACGGGGCGCAGCGTCAGGCGCGCTGTCCGGTGGTGATGCGCAAGGGCCATCGCCCTAGTCCAGCTTGCGGATGTAGGTCCAGGTGGGGACGTTGGCCCCCCGCGCGACGGAATAGCTCTCGGCATCGCCCAGGTACTGGAAGCCCGCGTTGGTCAGCACCCGGGCCGACCCCGGGTTGTCCTGAAAGGCCTCTGCGAACATGGTGCAGTTCTTCTGGGGATTGGCCATGACCAGCGCCTGCACGGACGCCGAGGCGATGCCGTGGTTCCAGAAGGCGGGCGCGACCCAGAAGGCCACCTCGGACTGGTTGCGGTCCATCTTCTTCAGAGAGATCACACCCAGCACTTCCGGCAGGCCCGAGAGGGTGCCGTCCATGACCCAAATGTCTTCCTCTAGCCCCGCGCTCATCGCACGGGTGCAGAATGCCTCGGCTGCACCGGGCGGCAGGGGGTGCGGGATGCCCTGGGTCGCTTCGGCTACGCGCTTGTCGCCGGCGTAAAGCGCAAAGAGCCCGGAATCAGACTTTCGCACGGGGCGAAGCGTGAAACGGTCGGTCGCGATTTCCACCGGAGTGGCGATCTTCTCCAGGATCATGGCTCCCTCCTTTGAAGCGCATGTGGGGATTGTCGGCTAACCGTGCAATCGCCCGAATGTTTGGCCCTTTCAGGGTCGTGGCATGGCAGTCCGCCACAATCCCGGCTTGGCCCCGGAAACGAGAAGGGGGACCGGCCTTTCGACCGATCCCCCATCTACAATTCAATTGTAAAGGTTCGGCTTACTCGGCTGCCTCCTGGGCGGGCAGAACCGAAATGAAAGTGCGACCTTTCAGGCCTTTCTTGAAGGTCACGCGGCCCACGACCTTCGCGAAGATCGTGTGGTCAGTGCCCATTCCGACGCCTTCACCGGGGAACCAGGTGGTTCCGCGCTGGCGGCAGATGATGTTGCCGGGAATGGCAGCCTGACCGCCGAAGAGCTTGATGCCCAGGCGACGACCGGCCGAGTCGCGACCGTTGCGGGATGAACCGCCTGCTTTCTTGTGTGCCATGGGGTCTTACTCCTGCGCTGCAGCGGCCTTGACGGCACGCTTCGGTTTCTCGGCCTTCTCGGCGGGCTTGGCCGCACCGGGGGCTTCATGGGCGACACGGCGCGCGGCGACGGTTCCGACAGCGGCCTTGACGCCCGACTTGTCAGCGCCGTTTTCCAGCACTTCGGTCACACGCACCAGCGTCAGGTGCTGGCGGTGGCCCTTGGTGCGCTGGCTGGAGTGCTTCCGGCGGCGCTTGACGTAGTGGATGGTCTTCTCGCCCTTGATCTGGTCGATGACCTCGGCCTGGACGGCCGCGCCTGCAACCATCGGCACACCGATCGTGGTGCCAACCATCAGGATTTCGTTGAACTGGATCTTTTCACCAGCGACAGCGTCAAGCTTCTCAACGCGCAGGACGTCACCCGCCTGCACCTTGTACTGCTTGCCACCGGTCTTGAGGACCGCAAACATGGGTCTTTCCTTCCATCTCTCCGCGCCCTCTGGCCCCCGACATCTCGGGCGTTCACGGGGTTTCCCCGCCTCGGACAGCGCGCCCCTGAAGGGCGTCATTGCAAAAACATCTCGGGCCGAGAGTCGCCCCTTGGCCCGAGATGCGCGCTTATGCGTCGAAGCCCGGGCCGTGTCAAGGAGCTGGGATCAGATATCGCGGCCCTGCATCGCGCGTCCAGCGGCACGGCCAAGGTCCAGCGAAACCTGGCGGAACACCTGGTCGAACGCGCTGAAGAGGGCGGCGTTAAGCCTTTGGCCCGCATCGCTTTCCCAGAATTCGACATAGCTTTGCAGCTCGGCCTCGGTCAGTGGATGGTAAGCAAGGCCGAGATAGGCATTCAGCCAGGTCGACGTGTCGGCCCGGACCTGGTCTTCCTGCCCCCAGACGTCGGACAGAAGCTGGTCCTGCGGGATCGCCCCGTAGGCCCCGGACTCCGACATGCCGGTCATGAACGCCAGACTGCCGGACAGCGCACCGGCGACATTCATTTCCAGCAGATCGCCGGACTCGATCATCTGGCGGACAAGGGCGACCTTCGGCTCTCGGGCGGCGGCGGCGTCTTCGGCTGCGACACGCGCGGCTTCCTCGGTCGCGGTGTCCAGAAAGGCGCGGCGGGCTTCAATTTCCAGCCCGACGATCTTCTGGCCAAGGTCGGAGGCGAAGAAGTCGATCACCGCCTTCTGGGCTTCGGGCTGAGCAGACAACTGGGACTGAAGCGCCGCTGTAAAGGCAGATTGCAGGCGTTCGGCGTCGTAGATCCCCGAGACTTCGGCCGTCCACTCCGCCCCGCCGCCTGCTGGGAACATGTCCGCCTGCAGGTCTGCCCCATAGGCGATCCCCTCTTCGCGCAAGACCTGGAAGAGATCGGCCAGTCGCATGACCTCGGATACCCGGTCAGCCGGGACTGCCGCAGCCGGATCGGTTGCTGGCGTCTGCGCCAGCACAGGCTGGCCCAGGGCCAGAAGCGCTGCAAGCGCGAGGCGAGACAGAAGCATCGGCGAACCCTTCCGCGACTACACTTGAAGAGCTAGTCTCTCTGCCCCGACTTGCCAAGTCGCAGCGGTGCAACTGGCCGTGATCGGACCACCGGGAACCTCAGCTGTTTCTGCGGATTGCCTCTTGCGCATCGTCCGAGGCCCGGCTATCCACCCCGCCACATAGACGACCGTCTGAAGCGCGGAGAGGTGACGGAGTGGTCGATCGTGGCGGTCTCGAAAACCGTTGTAGGTTTGCGCCTACCGTGGGTTCGAATCCCACCCTCTCCGCCAATTAACCCAGCGAAAGCTTTCTCCCGATCCGCCAGCGGCCGAATTCTTCGGTTGTATACAAGGGCTATGCGGGATGGGCTTGGCGCCAGAGGCCCAGAAGCCGGCTCTTAGGATGGGACTGAGGTCAAACTTTGGCCGGTCACACCGGTAGATTTGGACAAGCGGCGGAAAAGGGCAGGACTTCGGCAGTCACAGATCAAGCAAGTTTGGTCGGTACGAACCGTAAAGTCGCAGGCCCAAATGGCATCGTTGGCGGCGATGTCCTTATCCCAAGGCACTCAGAGCGTGGTTGGTCGGACGCAGCGCCCCATAGAGGTCGCGCCACAGCGCATAGCGGGTGTCCGCACGGGTGCTTTCTGACGGACGCGGGGTAAAAATCCGGTCAACTTGGACAAGCGCTCTGGAAGCCGAGACAAGATCGGTCAGGGAACCCGTCCCGACCCCCGCCATCACGGCTGCGCCGATCGCACCCGGGTCGCTGCCTTCGACCCGCTGGATGGGCCGACCGAGCACGTCGGCGCGAAGTTGCGCCCAAGTGTCCGACGCAAAGCCACCCCCGCCTGCCCGGAGCATCGCCGGCTGCGCGCCTGCCGACCGCTCCAGCGCCTCGAACGCCAGGCGGGCGGAGAAGGCGACGCCTTCCAGGATCGCAGCCGCCATCTCCACCGGGCCATGACTGGCGGTCAGACCGGCAAAGCCGCCCCGCGATGCCGCATCCCAGAGCGGCGCCCGTTCGCCCTGAAGGTGTGGCAGAAACAAGGGGGCGTCGTCGGTCACGGACATTGCCATTGTGGCAAGGTCCTGGGTCGAGCGTCCCAAGAGCCGCGCTGCCCAGTCAAGCGAGGCGCCTCCTGATTGCGTGGGGGCTGCGTGCAGGCGAAGGCCGCGCCACTCGGGAAAGGTGATGATGCCCGGCTGGGGGAAAAGGTCGCCCGATATGATGCCCAGCACCTCCGAGGTGCCGGAAAGATAGAACGCCTCGCCCTCCTGCGCCACGCCAAGCCCGAAAAGGCTGGCCCAGGCGTCCATCACGCCCAGCACGACGGGAGTTCCCGCAAAGGGCCAAGAGGCGCTGACCTGGCCCACCACTGTGAACGGGTCGGCCAGCGGTGCAAGACGCCGCGCCGCGCCATTGAGGCCCGCGATCAAGTCATCAGCATAAGTGAAAGCGGGCGTGACCAGGCCCACGGCCGAAATCGGGTCCGTCAGCAGGACGCCCGTCAGCCGCGCGAGAATCCAGTCGCGCGGCAGGAGGACATGAGCGGTCCGGTCCCATATCTCGGGGCGCGCAGCCTGCATCCAGGCCATTCGGGCAAGGGCGTGGCTGGCATCGATCGGGATCGGCGCGCCAAGCCAGGCGATCTTGTCCTCGGCGGAAACGGAGCGATCCAGGGCCGCACCTGCTTGGGCAGCCCGGCCATCCTGCCAGACGATGGCGGGTTGGAGGACATTCAACGCAGCGTCGGTGAAGACATGCGTATTCACCTGTGACGTCAGGCATAGGGCAGCCGCAGATCCATGATCGGCAAACTGCTCCAGCGCGGCCCGGACAAGCCGAAGCCAGTCTTCGGGGTCCTGTTCAACTTGGCCGGCGGCGGGCCTCTGCGTCGGATAGCGGGCCGAGAACTCGGCAATGCGCTGCCCTGACAGGTCGATCATCACCGCCTTCACCGAGGTGGTGCCGATATCGATTCCGATCAGACGCAAGTTGGACACGGTTCCCCCAAGTTACGGGTCCGAACGAGGCTTGCAAAACCTCTGGACGCGGCAAGACTGGCCTGACAATCATTCCTCCGCAAGATCGGGAATTGTAGGGGGAGGGACTGAAAATGACCGGTATCACACGGCGCAGTTTTTGGCGCATTGCAGGACTGACACTGGCGACCGCAGTGGCAATTGTTGGAAGCGCCGCTTTCGCTGAAGGCGAGAAGATCGCAGTGATCACGCCGTACCTGTCGCAGCCCGGAACGCAGTTCTACGTCGAAGCCTTCCAGGCGCGTGCCAAGGAACTGGGCTGGGAAGTGAACATCATCGACACGGCCGGCGACGTCGCGGCGGTTATCAGCCGGATGGAGGATGTGTCAGCGCAAGGCGTAAATGCGATCGTCCTGAACGTCGATCCGGCGCAGGTGGGCGCGGGGCTGGATGCAGCGGTGGCAGCGAACATCCCGGTCTTCGGGATGGACGCTGGGGCTGACCCGCGGATCAAGGCCAACATCACCTCGAACGGCTATGCGATGGCGGCGGAAACCTCGGTCTATGTGGCCAATCGCATCGGCGGCGCGGGCGCTGTCGTGATGTTCGTCTTTGACGCCTTCCCGCCGGTGCAGGTGCGCGGCGCGGTGGCGGATGCGGTCTTCAAGAACCATCCCGACATCACCGTACTGGACCGCGTGACGCCCGATGTCTCGGACGGCGGCATTGCCGACAGCCGCGCCAAGATGGAGGCGATCCTGGCCGCAAATCCTGAACCCGGCAGCATCAAGGCGGTCTGGGCGGCCTGGGACCAGCCAGCGCTTGGGGCGCTGCAAGCCATCGAGGCGGCGGGGCGGCAGGGCGAAGGGATCGTGATCACCGGCATCGACGCCAACCCGCAGGCGCGGGACGCCATCGCGGCGGACGGAAACTTCGAAGCCTCGGTCGCACAGGACTTCCAGGGCATTGGTTCCACGACGGCGGACACGGTGGCGCGGGTGCTGGGCGGAGAGACGCTCAAAGCCAACGTGATCTACGTCCCGACCAAGCTGATCACCAGCTCCAACGCCAAGGACTAAGGCAGACGGGGCGGTTCGCGCCGCCCCACTGCCCCCTCCCATGCCAGAATTGCGCCTGTCGGGCATCGTAAAGACTTTCGGTCCCGCGCGGGCGCTGGACCGGGCTGCGCTGTCGCTGCGCGGCGGCGAGGTTCACGCCCTGATGGGCGAGAACGGGGCGGGGAAGAGCACGCTTATCCGAATTCTTGCGGGGCTGGAAAGCGCTGATTCCGGCGAGGTGACGCTGGACGGAGCGCTGTTACGGCTGGGATCACCAGACCTGGCCAAGACGGCGGGCTTCCAGTTCCTGCATCAGGAAAATCACGTGGTCCCGGCGCTGAGCGTGGCCGAGAACATGCACTTGTCGCGGCCCTATCCGCAGCGCTTCGGGCTGGTCCACTGGACCAAGCTTCGCACGGCGGCAGTGGACGCACTTGGGCAGCTGGGGGCCTCCCACATCGACGCGCGGTCGGTGATGGGGTCGCTTGGAGCGGGCGACCAGATGCTGGTGCGGATTGCGGCCACCTTGCTGGACGACGGGGATGCCCCCTGGGCCTACGTGATGGACGAACCGACGGCCGCCCTGTCCGGGGCTGAAGCGGAACGCTTGTTCAAGGCCATCGCCGCGCTGAAGGCGACGGGGGCGGCGATCCTTTACGTTTCGCACCGCATGGACGAGGTGATGCGGCTTGCCGACCGCATCACCGTCCTGCGGGACGGGGCGCATGTGGCTACCCGTGACCGCGCGGCGACAAACCGGGACAAGATCATCCGCGACATGACCGGGCGTGACATGACGGACCTCTTTCCGCGCCACACGGCGACGTCTGGCCCCCCGGCGCTTTTGGTCCGCGACTTGCGGGCTGGGGGGCTGGGCCCCTTGTCCTTCGCGGTGGCGGAAGGCGAGATCCTGGGCGTTGCCGGACTTTCGGGCTCGGGTCGGGAGGTCTTGCTGCGCGCGCTGATCGGTGCGGTGACGCGGGCGGGTGATCTGCAACTGCGCGGGGTGCCGCTGGCGGCGAACCCGGCTGGAGCGTGGGCACAAGGGTTGGCCTATGTCCCGCCCGAGCGGCGGACCGAAGGTGTGATGCCGCGCCGAGCGCTGGCCGAGACCATTGCGCTGCCGCATCTGGCACGGCTGTCGCGCCTGGGATTCGTGCAGCGCCGCAAGACGGCCGGGCTGGTGCGCCGCCTGGCACAGGACGTGCGGTTGAAGGCATCGGGACCCGACCAGCCGATCGCCGAGTTGTCGGGTGGCAACCAGCAAAAGGTCCTCTTCGCACGCGCTCTGGCCGGTGACCCTGCGATCCTCCTGCTGGACGAGCCGACGCGGGGTGTCGATGTCGGGGCCAAGTTCGACATCTACACTTTGATCCGCGACCTTGCCGCGAGGGGGACTGCGGTCATCGTCGCGTCCTCCGACCTGCCCGAGCTGATAGGTTTGTCGGACCGGATCGCCATCCTGAACGCCGGGCGGATTTCCCAGATCCTGCCCGCCGACGGGCTGACCGAGGCCGCCCTGCTGACGGCCTGCTACCAAAAGGAAAGCTGAACCCATGGCATCGTTCCTGCGGCATTACGGGTCGTTGATCGGCATGGCAGCCATCGTCGTCTTCTTCTGGATTGCGCTTCCCGACACCTTCATGACCTTGCGCAACTGGCTTAACATCAGCCAACAGCTTTCGATGCTGATCGTGGTGGCCGTGACGATGACGGTGGTCATGGTGATGGGCGACTTCGATCTGTCGGTGGGGGCGATGGCCTCCCTGTCCGGGGTGGTCGCGGCGGTGCTGTTCGCACAGGGATTGCCGGTTCCGGTGGCACTCGCGGTGGCGCTGGCCGTCGGGCTGCTGGGCGGGATTGCCAATGGGGTTCTGGTCAGTCTGATCGGTATACTTCCGTTCGTCGCCACGCTGGCAACCATGACCATGTTCTCCGGCGCAGCCTTCCTGGTCTCGGGTGGCAAGACCATCTTCGGGCGCGATATTCCGCAGGAGTTCGCCGATTTCGCGCGATCCGGGCTGCCCCTCGGGACTTGGGGCGGCAATCTTGTAGTTCTGCCAGCCCTGACGTTGGTTGCGGCGGTGGTGACCCTTTTGGTCTGGATCGTGCTTGAGCATACAATCTACGGCCGCAGGCTTTACGCTATCGGCGGAAATGCCGACGCCGCGCGGCTGGCGGGGGTCAAGGTCGCGCAACTGCGGCTTTCGGCCTTTGCCTTCACCGGCATGGGAGCGGCGCTTGCAGGGATCATGTATGCCTCGCGCGTCGCCTCGGCCAATCCTGTGCAAGGTGACGGGTTGATGCTGACTGCGATTGCGGCGGTATTCCTTGGCATGACGGCGACGCGCGACGGGCAGCCCAATGTGCTGGCCACCGTCGCCGGCGTGGTCACGCTGGGGGTGATGGACAACGGGCTGACCCAGCTGCAGGTCGACAGCTATGTGCGGCAGGTCCTGGTCGGCGCGATCATCCTGCTGGCGGTGTCGATCAGTGCGCTGGGTCGCCGGGCCATCCGGCTGCGCTGAGGCAGGACGGATGCGCGGTCCTCAGTCCGCCCACTCGTACAAAAAGGTCGGCTGACGGAAATGCGGGATGGCAAGATACGCGGCGAGTGCGGCTCGTCCAGTTTTCGTAGAAGATGAAGTCGCAAGGATCGGCCGCATCGAGGTGGAAGTCGTAGTTGATGCAATCAAAGGCTGATCATGGGGCGGCTTAACCGCTTTGCACTTCTGGCCCACCATGATGTGTTTGTGCACTGAGCGGCAGTCCTTGAGCGCGGATCGGTCGTGGAGTGGCTGCCGTTGATCAACCATGTGCCGAACGACCGCTAAGGGCCGTTTCCCACCAACTAGGACGTGAAACCGAACAGTTGGTTGAGCGGCAGCGTCCGCGCGCGCGTTCCGGTCAGGTCGTAAAGTGCATTTGCGAGGGCGGGCGCAGCCGGCGGCGTGCCGGGCTCTCCAACGCCGCCGATATGTCCGAACGTGCCGTTGTTCTGGAGCACCTTGACCTCAAACCGCGGCGTGGTGTGCATACGCAGCGGCTCATAGTCAGGAAAGTTCTGTTCCACGACCGACTGGTCGGCAAAGGTGATTGCGCCCTGCACGGCGGCAGAGAGACCGTAGATCATGGCGCCTGTCATCTGCGCTTCGACGATGCCCGGGTCCATGGCCAGGCCTGGATCGCAGGCAATCCAGGCGCGGGTCAGCTTGATGCCGACAGGGGTGTCCTGCACCTCCAGTACCTGAGCGACGGGGGTGCCGAAGGAATAGCAGAAGGCGACGCCGCGCCCGAAGCCAGGGCGTTTCAGGCTGTTCCAGTCAGACATGTCCCGGACGGTCTCCAGAAGCAATGCCGAGGGGGCATGCGAATCCCGCATAAGGTCCAGTCGAAAGGCCAGCGGGTCCGCCTTGGCCGCATGGGCCAGTTCGTCGATGAAGCTTTCAAGGAAAAAGGCGTTCATCGAATTGCCGACCGACCGCCAGAAGCCAAGCGGCACGGTAAGGACGGCAAGGTGGCCATCGTAGCGGTAATGTTGCAGACCGTACGGCTGGTCAAACCCGCCTTCGACGGTCGCGCGATCGGGGCCGGGAGGCGCGAAGCCGACCAGCCTCGAAAGCGCGTTTTGTGTGGCCGAGGGCGCCGCGGTCCGGCCCCAGAGCGCGGTCGCCTTCCCGTTCTCGTTCCGCCCTGACAGCCGGGCGATTGCGGCGGGACGGTAGTAGTCCTGCGTCATGTCCTCTTCGCGGCTATAGGTCAGCTTGACGGGGGTGTCCGGCATTGCAGCAGCGATGCGGGCGGCCAGCACCGCGGCCACCGGATCAGTCCTGCCTCCGAAGCCACCGCCCATGACCGGCGTATGCAGCGTGACCTTGTCGGACCCGATCCGAAGGGCAGCGGCGATCGCATCTCGGGTCATGATCGGGGCCTGGTTGCCACACCAGACTTCGACAGCGCCATCGGGTTTGACCCAGGCTGTGGCGTTCAGCGGCTCCATCGATGCATGAGCCAGGAAGGGAATGCGGTACTCGGCTTCGACCACGTCGCCTTTGGCGAGTTCGACCTCGACATCCCCGTCGTCACGCAACCGCGAGTCAGGCTCTGTCGTGAAGGCGGCCTCGATGCGGGACATCATGGCGGCGGTATCGGCCGGATAATCCGCATCGCCCCATTGGACATCCACCAGTTGGGCCGCCTGCATTGCAGTCCAGGTATTGTTGGCAATGAGAGCAATGCCGTTGCCCAGTCCTACTACTTGGTCCACACCCGGCAATGCCAGGGCGGCGGCCGGATCGAAACTGGTCATCGCTCCGCCCCGCCGTGGGTTCATCCGGACGGTAGCGAATTTCATTCCGGGAAGGATGATGTCGATCCCGAACGTTTCGGTCCCCGTGGCCTTGGCCACCATGTCCAGTCGCGGCATCGCCCTGCCGACATAGCGCCAAGTAGACGGATCGCGCAAACTGACATCGTCGGGCACAAGTGACACGGCCTCGGCAGCCAGTTCGGCGTAGGTGAAGGTCTGTTCGCCGATGACCTTGCCGCCTTCGGTCTTGAGCGTTTCAGGCAAGACGCCAAGCCGCCTGGCCGCTGCAGCCTTCAAAGCCTCCCGTGCGCCTGCCCCTGCGAGGCGCATCTGCACGAAGCCACCGATCGCGCCGGTCGAGCCACCGGTCATCTGCAGTGAGAAGATCTTCGGCACGGCAGCCAAAATGGCGTTGTGAGAGTTTTCCCGAAGCGAAAGCTGGTAGTCGGGCTCGTTCGACATCCGTTCGACGAAGCCTGCGTTGTAATAGGCTTGGGCGGGCGGCCCGTGCAGGACGCGGACCTGTTCCCAGGCGACGTCCAGTTCTTCGGACACCAGGGCGGCGAGCGTGGTGGAAATGCCTTGCCCCATCTCGGCCCGGGGGGCGATGACAGTGATGCCGTCGGCGTTGATGATGACCCAAGGGTTGAGCGGGGTGGAGCCCGGGACAGGGACCAGCGGATTGGCTGGGACCTCAGCCACCTTGTAGGCTCCGAAGGCGGCCCCGCCCACGACGGAGGCACCAAGGACGATGAACGACCGACGGGTGATGGTTTTCCAAGATGCCATGTCAGCCAGCCTTTATCATCTGTGCTGCCTCGTGAATCGCGGCGCGGATACGGGGATATGTTCCACAGCGGCAGAGGTTGCCCTGCATCGCTTCGTCGATGTCCTGATCCGACGGGTCCGGGATCTGGGCCAGCAAAGCTGCTGCCTGCATGATCTGGCCGGACTGGCAGTACCCACATTGCGCCACTTGGTGCTTGACCCAGGCCACTTGCACGGGGGCAAGGGCTCCGGGCTGACCAAGCCCTTCGATGGTCGTGATCTTTCCGGTAGCGTCGGCGAGGGGGACCTGGCAAGACCGGACCGCTTCGCCGTCGATGAGCACGGTGCAGGCCCCACAGGCGGCGACACCGCAACCGAACTTGGTACCGGTCATCGCGAGACCGTCGCGCAGAGCCCAAAGCAGGGGGACATCGCCGGGAAGGTCGACCTGGCGCAGGGCGCCGTTTACAGAGAGGGTGAAAGACATCTGGAGCTCCTCATTCCTGACAATATTTACTCATAATGTCAATGTGTCAATGGTTGGTTTGACGCGGTGTCGTCGCTCCCGTATCCTGCGCCCATGACCGTGCTCGACGACCCCCAGATCGACCCGAAGGAAGCCGCGATCCTGCGCGCGGCCTTCGAATGTTTTGCGCGCTATGGGCTGCGACGGACTTCAATGGCAGACATCGCGGCCGGTGCGGGTATGTCCCGCCCGGCGCTTTATTTGCACTACGCTGGAAAGGAAGACATCTTCAACGCGTTGGTGCGCAACCATTTCGAGACCTCCGAGAAGGCTGTCGAACGGGTGCTTGCACAGCCGGGCCCCGCAGCCGAAGTGCTGCTGGCTACATTCCACGCCATCGACGGGGAAGCCGTGGAGGCGATGCTCAACTCGCCCCACGCTGACGAGATCCTGTCGGCGAATGGTCCGTTCTCTCAGGCTGCCGTTATCGAGGCGCACGCTCGGATTACGCGCCACATTCAGCGCTGGATCGAACTTGGCGTGGAAGAGGGGCGATACAGTCTTGACGGGCTGCAGGCCACCGCCGACGAATTCGCCGCAGCAGTGATGGCGACGAAGTTCGGGATCAAGTCCTTTGCCAAGGATTTCGCCGACTATCGTGCAGCCCAGAGCCGCGTGGCCGCAATTTTCGGAAAGGCCTTGTCCAGATAGTGGCTGGGGCTTGTCGTCGATCGCTGAAACAGGCCGCCTGTCCGGACCGTCAACAGGCGGCACATGGGTTACCGTGTTAGACTGGCGGGTTCAGCCTTTCCTTTTGTCCAAGATTTCTACGAAGAATCGGATCATCTCGGCGGAGGCGTCAGGACCCGTCGGGTCGGTGTAGCTTCCCTCGGCCTTGCCGCCGGACCAGGTGTGACCGGCGCCGTTGATGCGCCAGACTTCCACCGGGTGGCCGGAGGCGTTCAGTCCGGACAGCACGTCGAAGCGGCGGGAGGGTCCGGTGCCGGTCCGTTCGGTGGTCGCGGTGAGGGGACCGGCCAGGCGTCCGGCATTTACCGGAGCAACGGTCGCGTCGGCAGAGCCGTGGAAGATGATCGACGGAACCGTCAAGGCTTCCGCTCGACCGGAGGCATCGCCACGCATGGCGGCCAGGGCCGAGACCACGTCCTTTGCCGAGCCGGGGGCAAGACCCGAGTGGACGGCAGCAGCAGTAACCAGGTGGGGATGGGTGTTGGCCAGAAGAGCAGCCATTGCGCCTCCAGCGGAAAGGCCGCCGACGAATAGCCCGGCGGGCTCGAGGCCATGCTCGGCCAGGACGGCAGCGCCAAGGCCCGCCAGCAGAGCGGCCTCTCCGCCGTCGCTGCGCTGGTCGCCCGGCCTGAACCAGTTCCAGCAAAGCTGCATGTTGTCGCCTCGGGTCTGCTCTGGATAGACGACGATCAGGTCGTGGTCATCGGCGAGCCGGTTCATCCCCGTCCCGACCGCGAAGTCATCGGGCGTCTGGGTGCAGCCGTGGAGCATCATCACGACTCCGCGGATCGGCCGCTGTTGACCAGACGGGCAGAACAAAAGGTACTCCCGAGACCCATGCGGCCCTTCATACCGACGGCGCTCGAAGGTCGCACGTTCGGGCAGATCCGCTACCAATACGGTCGGTCGCAGATTGGGTGCTCGTTTTGGAACGCGAGCTGCCAGCTCAGCAAGCACTTGCGACATGGCACGCGATTTGCGCGGAGCGGTCCCCGTCGCGCGGTCTGCCTTCTGGGCAGCTGCGGGCGCGGCAGTTGGGAATGCAGGTGAAAGAGCACCCTGGATGACCTGGGTTGCCTTGGCCGGATTGCCTTCGCGCACAGCCTTAAGCGTTTGGCGCATTGCTGCCATGAAGTCGTCGTCCATACTTTGTGCCTTTCTTGGCCGGCCTTCGCCGTCGTTGTCGGACCGCTCGGCAGCGTCCGGGAGTACGGCAGCCCGATAGGAGGACAACCTTTGCATGTCGCCAGGGTTTAACCGGCCAATGTCAGTTCTGTGCCCGGGGTGGACGAAGATGCTACGAACATCTTCCGAGGAGACAAGGTATAGCTTTGACCAAACTGATCATTCTGGAGCCGGGAAATCCAAGCGCAGGGGTAGCCTCAGCCATCGGATAATACCCTGCGTGCCACGCGGCGGTGGTGGCAACCCTAAGCGCACCCGAAAGACTTGGCGCCAATCCTGTCGGACATCCGAACCCTGGGCATAACTCACTACTCGCCCCGCCGTTCCAAGCGCAGAAAATCCTGCGTTGGGTGGGTTCTGCTAGCTACAGATGCAGAGGAACAACGTTCTTCGAAAATGGCTGAAAAGGTACCAGTTCAAACTGGTCCCAAGGGGGCTAGGAGTTTGGGTCAACCAACGAAGACGTTAACAACCTCCTCACCAGCAACTTTTGCTTCCTGGCTCGATGGATGAAGCCCACCGAGGCCGGAACGAGCGGCGCCCCCTAAAGTGACGTTGTTTTGGCAGCATCAGGGCGCTCTCACATGGCACTGCCAACGGTCGTTCTGCTGCAGACCCGTCCTCAATCAACCGGAAGATTGATCCTGACATAGCGGATGGCCCGGCGATGGTAAGTATAGGCGATGTGCAGATGCCCCTCGCCGTCCTGCAGGATCGACGGGTAGGAAAGCTCGCGGTTGACGCCCTCCGCCGAATTGTTCGACAGGGCATGGCCCGTGCCCTGATCCAGGTCGATCCGGACAGGAAACGTCGCGCCGTTGTCGGACGATATGGCCAGCGTCATCGGTGCCCTCGGCACGCCCCACACCGCCTTTGGCCCTTCGGTCACGGCCTGCACTTCGGCCTCGCCCTCAATCTCGTCATAAAGCGACGCACGGCGGGCGTCGGACGTTGCGGCGCTGATCGGGTTGAGGACCATGCCGATGCGGCCATCGGCCAGACGAATGGCCTGTACCGACGAGTTGTTATTCGGCAGATCGGTCGGCTGCGGCGCGGACCAGCTGAGTCCACCGTCACTGGACAGGCTGCGCTTGACCCATTGGGCATAGCGGTCGCGGTAGAAGGCTGGCATCGCTCCGGCCAGTGGGGAAACCGGGTTCATGTGCACCGCGCCCAAACTGTCCGGGACCTCGGTCGCCCGCCAGGACTGGCCTTCGTCCTGTGAAACCAACATCACGGCAGTGTCGATGTCACCTGTCCAGCGCCCCGCCGCCGGTGTCACGCAGCGAAACCCGGGAAGCAGCCACTCCCCGGCTGGAGCAAAATGGACCGGCTGGCGAACAAAGACCCCGCGAAACTCGCCGATGCGCCGGGTGGGGCCGAAGCTTTCGCCGCCGTCGTGCGATACGCGGGCAACGATCTCGCATTCGTCCTGCCGTCCGCCGAGCTGGCTGGTGTGGAACAACCAGACCGCCCCATCGGGGGCGGTAAAGAGGACAGGGTTCTGCTCGGACCGGGTTGGATCGTCGGACAGGCGCCGCGCCGCTGACCAGCCTTCCGGCCCAAGCGTGGACATGTAGACCGAGATGTCGCCCATCCCCTCCATCGTGCCGCCGAACCAGACGCAGGCCAGGCGACCATCTGGCAGAACATGCAGGTTGGCCGCATGGTTCTGCACCATCGGCGAGGGGAGGAAAGCATCCACCCGGCCAGAAGACGAGACATGCAGCCGGCCATCCATTGCGGCCTCGATCTCGGACGTCGACAGCTCGCGCTGTGGGAAAGCAGACATCGCAACTCCCTGCGGTTCGGTGGTGCGAGATCACAAGTTGCCAAGTTATCTGTCAAGCCCAGAATTCTGCGCGATTGATCGCTTACTTCACTAATACACGGGAAAATAACGGTTATATTTCCCCAGACTTTATTCAGTCATGGCACAGCCCGCCTTCAACTTGTTAGGCTGAAAATAACAAGTTGACAGGCTTGTCCACCGGCTATCTGCTTTCTCTCGAGTCGTGAGGGCCGGACAACGGCATGAGACACTTCTGGGAGGAAGACATGGAACTGACAGAAAGTAAGGCGGGCATCAGCCGCCGGGGCCTGCTGCAATTCGCGATCGGCTCTGCCGTGGCGGTGGCGGCCTTCGGACCGGGCGCGCGAATCGTGATGGCGCAAGAGGGCCAGGTTCTGAAGGCGATCAACCCCGCCTTCAACCAGGACTGGTCGCCCCTGCGCGGCGGCGGCGTGCCGTTCCGCTGGAACTCGTTCTGGAACGCGAGTGCCATGTATTTCAACGACAAGGGCGAGATCCAGCCCTACGTCCTGACCGAATGGGCACCGAACGCCGATTTCTCCGTCTGGACGCTGAAGGTCAGCCCCGACGCCAAGTTCGCCGATGGCTCACCCATCACGGCGGCGGACGTGAAAGGCAGCTGGGAGCTGTCGTCGATGCCGACGACCAAGAACCAGCGCATCGACCAAGTGCTGTCGGGCGTTGCGGGTTACGCGGCCGTCAAGGACGGCACGGCGACGGATATCTCCGGCATCGTCGCCGGTGAAGGCGAGTTGGTGGTGACGCTGGCAGGGCCGGACCCGATCTTCTACCAGCGGCTGGCCAATCACATTGCGCCGATCGTCAAGGTCTCGGTCGCACGCGGCGCCGACGGCAATGAGGTGGCGGACTGGTTCCTCGGTGCCAACGGCGCGACTTCGGGCCCGTTCATGATGGAAAGCGCCGATCTGGATTCGGGCGCGGTCGTCTGGGTGCCAAACCCGAACTTCTTCGGCCCGGCACCGAAACTGGCGCGGATCGAACTGACTGCGGTAGAAGACAACGTGACCGCGACCGAGATGCTGAAATCCGGCAAGTATCAGGCGCATACTGAACTGGTTACCTCGACCATCGTGCTGGACCTTGGCGCAGATTTCGCGGCGGGGCCGACCATTCCGACCAGCCAGCATTTCTGGTTCAACGCGTCCCGCGCGCCGATGGATGACCCCAAGGTTCGCGAGGCGCTGATCCTGGCCGTAGACCGTGACGGACTGATCAAGGCCAGCTTCCCGGACGGGCCGCACCAGAAGACGGATACCGTGATGAACTCGGTACCGGGTGAGGATGACGCATCCTTCACGCCCTTCCCCTATGATCCGGAGGCGGCGAAGGCGGCGCTGGCGGCATCCACCTATGGCGGGCCGGAAAAGCTGCCGAAGCTGATGTTCGTCGGGATTTCCTCCCCGGCCAACGAAGCTGCAGCGCAGTACATCGCCGAACAGTGGCGGCAGGTGCTGGGGATTTCGGCGGTGGACATGAAGCCGCAGCAGGACCAGTATTCCGGACCGGACCAGAACGCGATCCAGATCTTCCGCGACGACGTGGGCACGCGCGTACCGGATGCGGCAAGCTACCTGGCCGGGTCGATTGCTTCGGGCTCGGGCAACGCGCAGGGCAAGATGGGCGGCTACAAGAACGACGCTGTCGACGCCCTGATCGCCGAGGCGCTGGCCCTGCCCGCCGATGATCCGAACCGGAGCGCCAAGGCGCAGGAAGCGCAGCGGATCTTCCGCGACGACTTCATGTTCATCCCCTGGTACAAGCAGACGATGAGCCGCTGGGCCACCGCCAACGTGTCGGGAATGGAAAAGAACCTCGACTGGCAGGTCTTCGCGCCCTGGAATGTCTCGATCTCCTGATCTGACGCTATGACGGCGGGGCGGGGAAGATTTCCCCGCCCCGTTTTTGCCTCCGAAAGCGCCCGCATGTTTGCCCATATCCTTCGCCGTCTGATCGTCTGGGTGCCCTCGGTGCTCCTGGTGATGCTGGGCGTGTATGCGCTGGCGTTCTATGGCGCGGGCGACCCGATCAAGTTGATCTTTCTCCGCGCGCCCGGCGACGTCGCCTATGACCCCGTCAAGATCGAGGCGATTCGGGCCGAGGCGGGACTGGACCGGCCCTTCCTTGTGCAGTTCTTCAGCTACATCTGGAACCTGATGCAGGGGAACTTCGGCAACTCGCTGACCTCGGGCCGGTCGGTCTGGGCGATGGTGTCGGCGGCAGCCCCGGTGTCGGCAGCCTTGGGATTGATGACCATCGTGGTGACTGCGCTGGTGGCCGTGCCTTTGGGCATGATCGCCGGGATGCGGCAGAACTCGCGGCTGGATTATTTCATCCTGGGCACGGCGGTTGCCTTATGGGCGATCCCAGCCTACGTGGCGGGCCCTTTGCTGATGGTGCTCCTCCTGATGATCCTGCCCGACGGCGCCGTGCCCTATGGCTGGGGTGGTATCTTCAGCGTCAAGATCCTCCTGCCGCTGATCGTGCTGTCTTTCCAGCCCATCGCGCTGATCCTGCGGCAGACCCGGGCCGCGGTGATCGAGGTGCTCAGCGAGGATTACGTCCGCACCGCCCGTGCCAAGGGCGTGCCAGAGCATATGGTTGCCCTGCGCCACATCCTGCGCCCCGTCCTGACCCCCGTGGTCACGCAACTGGGCCTGATCATGATCACCATCGTCAATGGTGCCATCTTCGTGGAACTGGTTTTCGGCCTTCCCGGACTGGGCCGCCTGACCGTGCAGGCGCTGATCAACAACGACTACCCGGTCATCCTGGCCGTCACGCTGATTGGCTCCTTCCTTGTGATGGCATCAAACCTGCTGGTGGATCTTCTGTATCCCCTCCTCGATCCCCGCGCCGCCGACGTGAAGGGGTCCTGAGATGACGATGATCGACATCGAGGACAAACCCTCCAGCCTCTGGCGCGATGCCTGGCGGCGGTTGAAGCGGAACAAGCTGGCCGTCGCGGGGCTGGCTATCATCGCCGCTCTGGTGATCGTCTCGGTCTTCGGCCCTTGGCTATCGCCCTACGACTTCCTGTCGCAGAACCTGGACCTGCGGAACCAGCCGCCCTCAAGCCAGCATTGGCTGGGCACCGACGACCTTGGCCGCGACGTCATGTCCCGCCTGATCTATGGCGCGCGGACGGCTTTCATGGTGGCGGTAGGGGTGACCATCATTGCCGTTCTGATCGGCGTCATCCTGGGCGCCATCGCGGGCTTCTACGGCGGTTGGTTCGACCGCTTCGTCATGTGGTTCACCGACATCACCATGTCCGTCCCGCAACTCCTTCTGGTCGTCGTGATCAACGCCAGCCTCAAGCAGCCGATCAGCCTCTGGATGGAAGCGCGCTACATGGAGACGCTGAACCCGATCTACCGAAATACTCAGATCGTCGACTTCGTGCTGGTCTTCGGGGCCATGGCGCTGATCACCTGGCCTCCCTATGCCCGCCTCGTCCGCGCGCAGGTCCTGTCAGTGCGACAGCGGCCCTATGTGACGGCGGCGCGGGCGCTGGGGCTGACCAACCGGTTGATCCTGACCCGCTATGTCCTTCCAAACGCAATGGGACCGCTGATTGTCGCGGTCTCGGCGGGGTTGGGCACGGCGATGGTGCTGGAAAGTGCGTTCTCGTTTCTGGGTGTCGGGGTCACACCACCGACGCCAAGCTGGGGCAACATGATTTCCGACGGTTTGCGGGTCTGGACAAACTATCCGCACCTTCTTGCCGCACCGGCTGCCGTACTGGCGGTGGTGACGGTCGCGTTCAACTTCCTTGGCGACGGTCTGAACGACGCACTTAATCCGAAGGGGCAGAAATGACCCTCTTGGACATCAAGGGCCTGACCATCGACATCGCCCGCGACACCGGCCCCGCGCGGGTGGTGGATGGCATCGACCTCGCAGTGATGGAGGGCGAAAGCCTGGGCATCGTCGGCGAATCCGGCTGCGGCAAATCCTTGACCATGCTGTCGCTGGTGGGCCTTTTGCCAAACCGCATCCGCGCGACCGGAGGGCAGGCGCTGTTCGGTGGGCGGGACTTGCTGAAGCTTTCGGCCAAGGAACTCCGCAAGGTCCGCGGTTCGGAAATCGGCTTCATCTTCCAGGACCCGATGACCAGCCTGAACCCCGTGATCCGCATCGGCGACCAGATCGCCGAGGCGCTGATCTACCAGAAGGGCCTGACCAGGGCTCAGGCAAAGGACCGGGCGGTCGAGCTGCTGGCCCTTGTTGGCATACCGGCACCCGAAGAACGCGCGAACGCCTGGCCGCATGAACTGTCGGGCGGCATGCGCCAACGGGTGATGATCGCGATGGGGCTGGCGGGCAACCCGAAGCTCTTGATTGCCGACGAACCCACAACCGCGCTGGACGTCACCATCCAGGCGCAGATCGTCGACCTTGTGCGCGAGTTGAAGGACCGGCTGAAGATGTCGGTGGTCTGGATCACCCACGACCTTGCGCTGATCGCTGGGTTGGCGGACCGCATTGCGGTGCTCTATGCCGGAACCGTTGTCGAAGATGCCCCGGTGGACGCGATCTTCGACCGCCCCACGCACCCCTATACCCGCGCGCTTCTAGGCTCGTTGCCCACACTGGCGGGCGCCGCGATGGAGCGGTTGCCGTCGATTGCGGGGACACCTCCCGAACCCGGACGCCGCCCGCCGGGCTGCCCCTTCGCTCCACGCTGTGCCTTCGCCCTGCCCTCCTGCCGCGAGGCCGTTCCGAAGCTGCAATCGGTGCCTGGCAATGCGCGACACAAGGTTGCCTGCCCGGTAATGCTGGAGGCCAACGTATGACCGCCTTGCTGGAAATTCGGGGACTGGCAAAGCGCTATGACATCCGTCTCGGCGCATTCGGCGAAAAGCAGGCCGTGGTCCGCGCGCTGGACGATTTCAGCGTGGATGTGGTCGAAGGCGAAACACTTTCCCTGGTCGGCGAGTCGGGTTGCGGCAAGTCCACGACGGGGTTCGCGATCCTGAACCTGCAGCGGCCCTCCGCGGGGTCGGTGCGCTACAAGGGACAGGATATCGCAGGGCTGGATGAGGACGCCATGCGCCCCTTCCGGCGCGATCTGCAGATCGTGTTCCAGGACCCCTATTCGACGCTGAACCCACGGATGACCATCGGTGAGGCCTTGGCCGAACCGATCCGCTTCCACGGCCTTGCCCCGAAGGGCGAAGTCCCGGCCCGTGTGGCGCGTCTTCTGGAAGACGTCGGCATGACCCCCCGCTTTGCCAACCGCTATCCGCACGAACTGTCGGGCGGCCAGCGTCAGCGGGTGGCGATTGCCCGCGCTCTGGCCTGTCAGCCCCGCTTCATCGTCTGCGACGAGGCGATCTCGGCCCTTGATGTCTCGGTGCAAGCGCAGATCCTGAACCTGCTCCTTGACCTGCAGGAAAAGTACGGGCTGACCTATCTGTTCATCGCACATGACCTTGCGGTCGTTCGCCACATCAGCGACCGGGTAGGTGTGATGTATCTGGGGCGGCTGGCCGAACTGGCTCCGTCGCAAGCCCTCTTCGCCGAACCGCTGCACCCCTACACCCGCGCGCTATTGTCCGCCGTGCCGGAACCCAACCCGCGCGCGCCGCGCAATCGCCAGCGGCTGGTGGGCGAAGTGCCAAGCCCGCTGAACCCACCCACGGGCTGCCGCTTTCATCCGCGCTGCCCCTTGGCACGTGACATCTGCAAGACCACGGTTCCCGACTGGCGCGAGGTGGTGCCAAGCCACCACGTCGCCTGCCATGCGGTAACAGGACCGGGACGGACGAACTGGGAAGGACCGGCATGACCGCGCCAATCGGCATAACCATGGGCGACCCCGCCGGGGTGGGCCCAGAGATCATCGTGAAGTCGATGGCTGCCATGACGCCCGAGGCACGGCGCGGCTACCGCATCTTCGGCAATTCCGACAGTCTTGCGGCGGCCGAGAAGGTGCTGGGGACCGGGCTGGATGTGTCCTCTCTGGACCTGCACCAGACCGATATTCCGGGCGGCATGATGCCTTTCGGCAAACTCGACCCGCGTGGGGGCGAGGCCTGTTTCCGCTTCATCGAGGCCGCCGTGCGCCAGGCGGAAAAGGGCGACATCGCGGGGATCGTCACCGCACCCATCAACAAGGCGGCGCTCAACGCCGCCGGGCATCACTACGACGGACACACGGGCATGCTGGCAAGCCTGACCGGGTCGAAGTCCAGCTTCATGCTGCTGACGTCCGAGCGGTTGAACGTGATCCACGTCTCCACCCATATCTCTCTGAAAGGGGCCATCGACCGGGCGCGAACCGACCGTATCCTGGCAACGATCCGGGCAGGCCATCAGCAGTTTCTCCGCCTCGGTATCACGCCGCGGATCGCCGTGGCGGGCCTGAACCCGCATTGTGGCGAGGGCGGCCTGTTCGGTGACGAGGATGACACCCAGATCGCCCCGGCCGTCGCGGCCGCCCAGGCCGAAGGGATCGATGCTTATGGCCCGATCCCGGCGGATACGGTCTTTCACCGCGCTTACGAGGGTGCCTTCGACCTGATCGTCGCGCAGTACCACGACCAGGGACACATCCCGATCAAGCTTGTCGCCTTCGACACGGCTGTAAATGTCAGCCTCGGCTTGCCGATCGACCGCTGCTCGGTGGACCACGGCACCGCTTTCGACATCGCGGGCAAAGGCATCGCGAAAAACGTCAATCTGGACCATGCGCTGGCCTATGCCCGCCGCATGGCCGCCACCCGGAGCCCGAGATGATCAGCGGAGTCTATTGCGCTTCGGCCACCCCGGTGAACGCGGACCTTTCACCCGACCTTGAGGCTCTGGCAGCCCATGCCAAGGCGCTGATAGCCGATGGATGCGACGGGATCGCGCTTTTGGGGACGACGGGCGAGGCCAATTCCTTCTCGCTGACCGAGCGGAAGACGATCCTCGAAGCGGCGGCGACTGCCGTGGGTCCGGAACGCCTCATGCCCGGCACCGGGGTCAATGCCCTGCCGGAAACCATCGACCTCACGCGCCACGCGCTATCCCTGGGCGTCACTCGTGTCGTCATGCTGCCACCCAGTTACTACAAGGGAGTCAGCGACGAGGGTCTGTTTCGTGCATACGCCCATGTCATTGAAACGCTTGCAGATACCCGGCTTCAAGTCATTCTCTACCACATCCCGCAAGTCTCGCACGTGCCGATCAGCCACGACCTGATCGAGCGTCTGGTGACGGCATTCCCGCAGACCGTGGTGGGCATCAAGGACTCGGCCGGCAAGATCGAGAACATGACGGCAATGATCGACCGCTTCCCGGGTTTCTCGGTTTTCGCCGGGGCCGATCCTTTGCTTTTGCCGCTGATGGGCAAGGGCGGCGCAGGCTGCATTACCGCGACGTCGAACCTGGTGGCCGACAGCCTGGCGACGGTCTTCCGCCACCACGCTGACCCTGCCCGCAAAGCCGAAGTAGAGGCCGCACAGGCCCGGATCAACGCCTTCCGCGACCTCTCGAACTCCTACACCCAGATCCCCGCGATCAAGGCGATGGTCGCCTTCCGCCACGGCTCTGCCGTCTGGACCCGGACGCGGCCACCCTTGGTGGGCCTTGCGCCCAACGAGCTAACCCAACTGAAAGACCGACTGACCGCCATTGGCGCCAGCGTGAAGGACCTTGCCGCATGACCGACCTCTCCCGCCCCCTGCGCATCCATCAGCCCCGACGCGTGGAGTTCGGCACCGGCACCGCAGCCGAGGTCGGCAGTTGGGCAAAAGCCGAAGGCTTCCAGCGCATCCTCGTGCTGACGCAACGGTCGATGGCCGGGCGGGTTCAGTCACTGGCCCTGCCGGGACAGGTCACGGTGTTCGACGGCGTGAAGCCCGAGCCTGACAGCGACAACCTCGCGCTTGCGGTCGCCGCGGCGCGCGAGGCAACACCCGATCTCGTCATCGGCTTCGGCGGTGGATCGGTGATGGACCTTGCCAAGCTGGTGACCGTGCTGCGCGGCGACCAGGTGCTGGCCGACATCGTCGGGCCGAACAAGGTGACCGGGCGGCAGAACGCGCTCGTTCTGGTGCCGACGACAGCAGGCACCGGATCTGAGGCCGGCATCCGCGCGCTGGTGACGGACACATCGACCGGGATGAAGGTGGCCGTCGAAAGCCCGCACCTCCTGGCCGACATGGTCGCCATGGACCCTGCGCTGACCATGTCCCTGCCCCCCGCCGTGACCGCAGCTACCGGGATCGACGCGATGGCGCACTGCGTCGAGGCCTTTACCAGCCGGAAGTCGCATCCGCTGATCGACAACTACGCCCTGATGGGCATCGAGTTGGTCGCCCGTTACCTGCCCCGCGCCGTCACCGATGGCTCGGACGCCGAGGCGCGGGCCGGGCTCCTCCTCGCGGCCTATTACGGCGGGATCTGCCTCGGGCCGGTCAACACCGCCGCCGGTCATGCGCTGGCCTATCCGCTGGGCACTCGGCTGAAGCTGCCCCACGGTTTGGCGAACGCGATCATCTTCCCGCATGTGCTGGCCTTCAACGCCGCCGCCGTCCCGGAAAAGACTGCCAAAGTGGCCGGGCTTCTGGGCCTGACCGGCGATCTGCTACGCGCGGCAGGCGGCTGGTGTGGTCGCTTGGGAGTGAAGATGCGCCTGTCCGAGAATGGCGCGACCGATGGTCAACTGGCCGGATGGGCAACCGAGGCGCATGGCATTCGCCGCCTGATGGACAACAATCCGCGCGACATGAGCGTCTCCGACGTCGAAGCGATCTACCGAGCCGCGTTCTAGCGCGACGACAGGTCCAGCAGGCGCCCTTCGAACAGCCGGTCTCGCGATCCCGTGACATGTCGCAGCATCGTCTCGCGCGCGGCTTCCGCCTGTCCAAGGCGGATCGCGTCGAAGATCGCCGTATGCTCATCCAGCACATGATCCAACCCGCCGCGGACCGTTTGCAGGGATAACCCGTGGAACTTCATGCCCACGGCGATGTGGTCCTTCAGCGCGCGCATCGAGGTCTCGAAATACTGGTTGTTCGACGCTGCCGTGATGGCAAGGTGAAAGCTGAAATCCGCGTCCTCACGGTGGCTGCGGCGCTCGGTGGCATCACGCAACAGCGCCAGGAACTTCGAGATTTCAGCAAGTTGCGCCTCACTGCGCCGGATCGCGGCCATCGCGGCGGCGGCGGGTTCGATGGTCAGGCGAAACTCGTAGCAGCGCTGCAGGTCCGCGATGGTTTCGACCGGCTGAAAGGCCAGGGTCTTCGGCTCTCCCCGCGCGGCGACAAAGCTGCCCGACCCCTGCCGCGAGATCACCAACCCCTCGGCGCGCAGCCGCTTAAGCGCGGCGCGGATGACCGGTCGGGAGACCTCGAACTGGCGGGCAAGGTCGTTCTCGCCCGGAAGCCGCGCCCCATCCGGATACTGGCCGTCCGATATTGCCCGCCGCATTCGGTCGTGGACGACATCGGCAAGCAGCACAGAACGGGGCGCCGAGGCGGGACGAGGATCCGAAGCTTCGGCAAGCTTGTACGCGGTCATGGGACGCCTTCCGGGCTTTGCGCGGCCTGCCAAAGCCGCAAAAACGTATCCGGCGGGCCGAACCCGCCAGACTTGGTGATCAGATCGGGAAAACCCGGCACGTCGACGGCGCGGCACAAAGGAAGGCCGGGCAGGACGTCCCCCACGACCTGCAAGAGCCGGATGCCGGCCGCGTCCAGCACGGCCGCAGCGGTTTCGCCCCCGGCCAGCACCAAAGTCCCAAGATCCGCGACCCTGTGAACCACGCCCTTGGCAAGACGTGAAGCGACCACTGGCCCATCAGCCCCTGGACCCGTAGTCGCCTGAATCATGAAGGCACCGGGGGCGCCGATGGGCCCAACCTCTCCGTCCGGGGCTGCAATGAACCTTGGCCCGCCTGCCGCCCGCAGCTCAGCAACCTGCGCCAGCGTGACCGGATCGCGCGAGCCGACGACAAAGCCGATAGCGCCCGGCTGCAGAGGGGCGGGGACTGGCACTCGCCCAGTGCACAACCGCCGCGCCAAGGCCGCAGCAAGGCCTTTCGCCGCCGCGACGAGTGTTCCGGGCTGGATCAAGGCGCCAATCCGGTCAAGGTCGCCATCGCTGGTCGCATCCGGCACCATGCAGGGCAAATCCAGATCGACCGTTTCCGCCACCGACAGATCCTGAGCGATACCATGCCCGCGCAGCCTGCCCTGAGCGACGACCCGACCCAACTCCGGAATGGCCGGGCAAAGCAGGACGCGCGCAGACTGCAGCACTTCGGACATCCCCGACACCTCAGCCGCGATCGGTCCCTTGAGCCGCGAGTCGATCTTCTTGATCCAGATCGTGTCCGGCCCCGCCGCCGCGATCACCGCCCTCGTCGCCGCCACCGCCCGCCTGCGGGCTTCATCCGGAGGCAACTCCCGCGTGCCAAGGTTGACCGACAGGACCTCTGGCGCAAGGGCAAGTGCCGGACCAATGGCATCAAGCGAAACCGCGGTAAGACACTTCATCCCCAATGCCGCGAAGGGAGCGACCGAATCCAGCGATCCGGTCAGGTCATCGGCGATCAGAACTGCGGTCAGAACAGACATGCCCCACACTGTTCTACTTGGCGTAACTGGGCAACATGTAAATCTGACACCAACTTGTCAAACCACGCATGATCTCCGTTTCAACCCGGCAGAACCTCCACAAGCAGGGGATTGGGAAACCGACGCGTCCGCGTCACCGCGAAGAACGTCTCGCCGATGCCATCCAGCCGGCTAGCCTCGACCAAGGTGCCCGACAGAAGTTCGTCGCGCACGACAATCGGCGGAATGATCGCAAGCCCGGCGTCGGCGCGTGCCAGAAGGCGGATCATCGCCATGTCGTCGACTTCGGCGGCGAAGATCGGAGTCACGCCCAGTCGGGTGGCCAAGGCATCGAATGCGGCCCGCAAGCCGGTTTCGCGGGTGGGCACGATCAGGGGATGCAGGGCCAGCAGGTCCCGCAGCGGCGGCGGCACTGTGCCGACCCGGGCAGGCGATCCGATCAGACTGACCAGCTGCTCGTCCAGTCGGTGCACAAGCCAGTGGCTCGTGGCATCCCGCGCCGGAGCGACGTTGGTCAGGATCACGTCCAGCGCCAATCCTTCCAGACCGCGCAGCAGTTCCTCCAGCGACCCGGACCGCAGAACGACCTCGACATCGGCCCGCCCGATCAACGGCCGCAGGAACTGCATCTGGAAATTGCGCGACAGGGTTGCCAATGCGCCCACCCGCAAAGCACGGCGCATCCTCCCGGTTTCGCGCAGGGTGGCCGTCAGGTCGTCGGCGGTGCGAAAGATCGCCTCGGCATGATCCAATGCAATGCGCCCGGCCTCGGTAATGACCAGCCCCCTTCCCCGGCGCTCAAAAAGATCCTGCCCCAAGGAGGCTTCCAACGCCTTGATCTGGCTAGATAACGCCGATTGCGAAAGGTTCAGGCTTCGTGCGGCCCCGGTCAGGGTTCCGTCACTGGCAACAGCGCGGAAAAGTCGCAAGTGGTGCAGGTTCAATGGTGCCATTATTCTACCCAACAGAACGTTCTGCGTGAATATATGTAATTTTTTGAAGGATTGGCAACTGATAGATCGCCCCGAACTGCCCAAGCTCGGAGACCGCGATGACCACCTTGCCGCTTCTTTCCCTTGCACCGGCCTTCGTGCTGGGCGCCGCCATTCCCCTCGCTGCGAATTCTGGTCGTCGTCCCGGACGCCTGCCCCAGCTTGCTGAAGCGGCAACTCTTGCAGCCATCGGCATGGCGCTAGCCGGTCTGATCCAGCTCTGGCTGACCGGACCGCAGGTGCTGACGCTTGGCGGATTGGCGCTTGTGAGGCTGGACGTCATCAGCGTGACGCTCGGGTTGCTGGTGGCTTTTGTGGGTTGGGTCGTCGCCCGTTTTGCGCGCCGTTATCTCGACGGCGAGGCGCAGGAAGGCCGCTTCCACGCGCTGACCCTGGCCGCCATCGCCTCGGTCCTGCTCCTGGTCCAGGCCGCAAGCCTGCCGGTCCTGATCCTCAGCTTCCTGGCCACGGGGCTGATCCTGCGCAACCTGCTCCTCTTCTACCCCGACCGACCCGAGGCGCAGCGGGCCGCGGCCAAGTTCATCCGCGTCTGGGGCGCCGGCGACATTGCACTGATCGCCGCTTCGCTCCTCCTGTGGCAAAGCCTTGGCACCGTCGACATCGCAGCCCTGACCGCCTTCCCGACCTTGCCCCCGCTCGCCGAGCTTGCCGTCGCCCTCCTAGTCCTCGCCGCAGCCCTAAAGACCGCCGCATTCCCGCTGCACGGCTGGCTGACCGAGGTGATGGAGGCCCCGACCCCCGTCTCAGCCCTGCTGCACGCGGGCATCATCAACTCTGGCGGAGTGCTTCTGATCACGCTGTCCGGACTGGTTCAGCACAGCGTCGGCGCGATGGCGGCGCTGGTGATGATCGGCGGCTTCACCGCGCTGTTCGGGGCGCTGGTCATGCTGACACAAAGCGCGGTCAAAACAGCACTAGCCTGGTCCACCGTGGCGCAGATGGGCTTCATGCTTCTGCAATGCGGGCTGGGGCTCTGGGCGCTGGCACTTTTGCACATCGTCGCCCACTCGCTTTACAAGGCCCATGCGTTCCTCTCCTCGGGAAGCGCCGTCCAGGCGGTGAACGCGGTGCGCAAGCCCGGCCCCGTGGCTGTTCCCGGCCTTTGGGCCGTGGCCCGGTCCTTCGCTCTCGCGCTGGTGCTTTACGTCGCCGTCGCTGCGGCCTTCACGACCCTTCTGGGAGAGAAATCGGCACAGGCGCTGGCTCTTGGCACCATCCTGATCTTCGGCGTCTCCTACCTGATCGCCCAAGGTCTGGCCGATACCGCACCGGGAACACTGACCCGGCGCACCGCCGCCGCTTCACTGGGGGCCGCGCTGGCCTACTTCAGCTTCCAGGTCGCAGCCCAGGCCATCTGGGGTCCCTCGCTGCCCCCTGCCCCGGTCGCCGGGCCGCTGGAATGGGCGCTGATCGTGCTGGCCGTCCTCAGCTTCGGTTTGGTCGCCTTTGCGCAGGCGCTGTTCCCGCTCTGGGCGCACCACCCGTCGACCGCCGGGCTGCGGGTGCATCTTGCCAACGGCCTTTACCTCAACGCGCTGCTGGACCGCCTGATCGGCGGCTTCCGGACGGCTCCGAAAGCCTGACCGATGGAGTTTTCCATGTTCTTGAAGCACACAGAAATCACGCCCTCGCGGTCCTCGCAGCTTCTGCTTGCCGCCGAAGCCGCCGCCCGCGCCATCCCGCCCGCCTTCCCGCTGGATGCCACCGTGGCTGTAAACCCCTTCCTCGGCCAGGCGCATGAGGATCTGGCCCAGACTTCGGCCCGGCTGGCGCGGGTGGCGGGAATCGCCCTGACGCAACCGCGCGCCGAGCTGGCGGCAAAAGTCGCCGCGGGCGAGATCACGGACGATGACCTTGCCGCCGCGCTGATCGCCTCGGCTTGCCCGGTGAAGCCCCGCGATCTGGCTTGGGCGAGGACGCGGATGCTGACGCCGGCAGCCGCCCCGCAGGCTCTGCCCACGGTGGCACAGCTCGCGGCGGAGGCGACCGGAACCGACTGGCCTGCCGTGATCGATCGCAGCTTCGGCCTGTGGGCTGCGGGCTACTTCGACCGTGGCCAGGCGCTCTGGACACCCCGGCCCGGCCACAGCGCGTATGCCGCATGGCGGGAATGGGCTACCCATGACCTTACTCCGGAAATCGCCGGACTGACCGGCTTCTGCGCGCATGTCTCCGAAGCCCCCGACACCGCCGAGCGTGCCATCCTGCGCGCCGCCGAGCGGCTGGGACTGACGGGTGAAGCGGCCGAAACCGCATTCCACAGGCTTATCGTCGACATGGGCGGCTGGCCGATGCACGCGCGCTGGCTGCTTTGGCAGGCGGAACTGCAAGGCGGGACCGATGCCACGCTGACCGATCTTCTGGCGATCCGACTGGTCTGGGAAGAGGCGCTTCTCGCACACGCGCCCGCCATCGCGGCAGACTGGCAGGCCACAGTGGTCGCCCACTCGCTGCCGCTCCTGCCCACGCCCGACCAGGCGCTGGACGCTGTCCTGCAGGACGCGGCGGAACGTGCTCACCAGCGCAAGCTTGCGGCGCTTCTGTCTGGCCCCACCCCGCGCACTGGCCGCCCTGCCCTGCAGGCCGCCTTCTGCATCGACGTCCGCTCCGAAGTCCTGCGCCGGGCGCTCGAAGCCCAGGGCGACCAGATCGAGACCATCGGCTTCGCGGGCTTTTTCGGCCTGCCCGTCGCCCATCGCCCCGAGGGCACCGATGAACTTCAGGCCCACCTGCCCGCGCTCCTGAATGCCGCCATGATCTCCACCAGCCATGGCGACGACGGCGTGGAGACCGAGACCCGCATCAAGGCTCGCGCCAAGCGCGCCTGGGGCCGGTTCCGGCAGGCGGCGGTATCCTCCTTCGCCTTCGTCGAAGCAGCGGGCCCGGTTTATGGCGGCAAGCTTGTCCGTGATGCCCTGGGCCTTGGCGGCAATGGCCTGCACCCCGGTCGGCTGCCGCAGATCGAGGGTGGCCTTTCGGCGGAAGCAAAAGCGCAAACGGCGGCGGCGATCCTTCGGGCCATGAGCTTGACCGAGGGCCACGCCCGGCTGGTCCTGCTGATCGGCCACGGGGCTCAGGTGACCAACAACCCACACGAAAGCGCCTACCACTGCGGCGCCTGCTGCGGTCAGACCGGCGAGGTCTCGTCCCGTCTGCTTGCCGCGCTCCTGAACGACCCGGAAACCCGTGCCGGTCTGCCTGCCCTGGGATTGACGCTTCCCGAAGACACGCTGTTCGTCGCAGGTTTGCACGATACGGTCACGGACAAGGTCACGCTTTACCGCGACGCGCCCGCCGCCGACCACACAGCCGACCTGACACAAGCCGAAGCTTGGCTTACGGCCGCTGGCAAACTTACCCGCGGCGAGCGCGCCCTTCGGCTGCCCGGGGCGAAGGGCGAGACCCTGGCGAAGCGCGCTGCCGACTGGGCCGAGGTGCGGCCCGAATGGGGTCTTGCGGGCTGTGCCGCCTTCATTGCCGCGCCCCGGACCGCGACGGCGGGCCGCGACCTGCAGGGCCGGGCCTTCCTGCACAGCTACAACTGGCAGGCCGACCAGGGCTTCGGCACTCTGGAACTGATCCTGACTGCCCCCGTCGTCGTCGCATCCTGGATCAGCCTGCAATACTACGGCTCGGCCGTCGCCCCGCAGCTTTTCGGGGGCGGCAACAAGCTGATCCACAATGTCGTCGGCGGGATCGGGGTCGTCGAAGGCAACGGCGGCGTCTTGCGGCCCGGTCTTCCGGTCCAGACGCTGCATGACGGGGCGAGCCCGGCCCACGATCCGTTGCGGCTATCAGTCATGGTCGAGGCCCCCGTCGAGGCGATCACCGAGATCCTGCGCAAGCACCACGGCGTGCGGCAGCTGTTCGACAACGGCTGGCTCCACCTCTTTGCGCTGCAGGACGGCCGCATCTCTGCGCGTTACCGCCGGGACCTCAACTGGGAGACAAGCTCGCCCATCGCGGTCCTTGCGGCGTAACGACCCTAGAGGTCGGCCCACATCCTCGCGCGGCGGTCGGCAAGGATATCGGCAAGGCCCCGATCCGGCTCGATGGCCCGGGTCGGTGCGACCGGTTCTTGCAGGCAGGTCAGCGGGGCACCGGCAGCGACGGCCGCCAGCCGACCGGCACCGCAAGGACCGGCCATGTCGGCCCCGTCGATCAGATGGACGGTCCGGCCTAGCGCCGTGGCAAGCAGCGTCAGCCACAACGCACTGCGGGTCCCGCCGCCGACCACGGTGAAGCGTTCGGGCCGAACGCCGACCTCCTCCTGCGCGGCGATGCAGCTTGCGAACTGGAAGGCCACGCCCTCCATCGTCGCATAGGCCAGCATGGCCGGGGTGACACCGGGATGCAGGCCGGTGATGCGTCCGGTCATGTCAGGTCGGTTCAGCGGAGTCCTTATGCCGGTCAGGCAGGGCAGGAAGACCGGCGCCGTGGCGGGCCCCTGTTGGGCCACGAAAGTTCCCGCCTCGGCGTCCAGCTCGGGAACCCGGCGTCCGGTCAGCTGCCCGACCCAGTCCAGGCTGGCCGTAGCCGACATCACCACCCCCATCGACAGGAAAACCTCCGGCACGACATGTGCCGAGGTCAGGATCGCCCGCTCTGGTCCGGGATGGAAGGCACCGTCCACGATGCAGGCAACGCCCGAGGTGCCGATGGTCAGCACTGCGTCTCCCGGCCGCGCCCCCCCTGCCCCAAGCGTGGACCCCATGTTGTCCCCGGCCCCGGCGGCAACCGCGACCGGTCCGGCCATGCCCCAGCGGCGCAGAAGATCGGGCTTCAGCCGACCGGCTTCGGCCCAGCTTGGCAGGATCGGCGGCAGGCAAACCGGGTCCCAGCCGACGATCGCACACAGGCCCCCGTCCCATTGGCCGGACGCCACATCCAGAAGCTGGGTTCCACCCGCGTCCGAGGGTTCCGTGGCGACCTCTCCGGTCAGCGCCAGCCGGACATAGTCCTTCGTCAGCATCAGCATCCGCGCCCGGTCCATGAGTTGCGGCTCATGTTTCCGCAGCCACATCAGTTTCGGCGCGGTGATGCCGGGATCGGGCGTGCCGTTCGTGCGCCGCCCGATGTCAGGAACGGCGGCCAGCAACTCGTCGCATTCGACCAGCGCGCGCTGGTCGTTCCACAGCATCGCCGGGCGCAGGGGGCGAAGCCCCTCGTCCAGGATCAGCGCGCAAAGCATCTGACCCGAAAGCCCGATCCCCCGGACTGCGGCCATCTCCCGTGGAGCGTCGGCCGCAAGCCGGTCCAGACAGGCCAGTACGGTAGATACCCAAAGGTCAGGATCCTGTTCGCTGTAGCCCACCTTCGGGCGGCGGACGGCCACCGGCTCGGCGGCTACGGCCACGACGCGGGTCAAGTCTTCGATCAGCACTGCCTTGATGCCGGAGGTTCCAAGGTCAATGCCGATATGCAGCGCCATCAGCCGCTTCCCAGCAGCGCGCGGGCCGTCGCCTCGTCGGTCACCAGCGTATTCACCACGCCCCGCTTCAGCACAGCGCGCACCACCAGAACCTTGTGCGGCCCCCCTGCGGCCAGGATAACGTTCGGGATCGGGCCAAGGTCGTCCAGCCCGATGCCGATGACGCGCTCGTTGATGGGATGCGCGATGGGATGGCCATCGGCGTCGATCACCACACCCAGGACATCGCCCACCGCACCAAGTGCGCGCAACTCGTCCATCGTGACATCCCCCGGCAACCCGTCCCGCATCAGCAGCGAGTTCTTCGAGATGTCCCCCGCCGCCATCGCCAGCGCATCGACGCCCCGCAGCTTTTCCAGCACTTCGCGGAACACGTCGAGCTGCATGATCGTGTCCCTGCTTTCCCGGGACCCTGCGTAAAGTGGCGCGGTGAAGTAGCTGTGCTGCGCACCCAGAAGGTCGGCGAGACGCGTGGTGATCTCGAAGCTGTTCAGGTCGGACCCGCGCGTCAGGCCGCCCATCACGCTCATCACCTCAAGGTCGGGGCGTTCCATCGCAGCGACAAAGCGGGTGGCGATGTTCAGTGTACCGCCCCATGACATGCCGAACAGGCGGACCACGGGGTCGGCAAGCACTTCCGAAAGCAGGTTTCCAAGGGCCGCGCCCACGATCATCTGGACGTCGCGCTGCTCCATCGGTGCCGGAGCGACGTAGGCCTGGCGCAAGCCGAACCGGGCACGAAGGGCTGCCTCCAGTTCGGCGCAGGCCGCGAAGGCGGTGTTGAAGGTAATGCGGACAAGCCCCCGCGCCGTCGCCTCGGACAGGGCCTTGTTGACCCGCAACCGGGTTGCACCCAGCTTTTCGGCGACTTTCTCCTGGGTCAGGCCCTCGACATGGTAAGCCCAGGCGACCTGAGCCAGGAACCTCTCCTCGGTATCGATTTGCGGAAGCTTCGGTGCGCGCGCCATCTGGACCCTACTTCACGGCCCCCATGGTGAGGCCCCGGACAAGGTGTTTTGATGCCAGGAGCGCAAAGATCAAGACAGGGACGACGATCAGCGTCGATGTGGCCATGATCTTTCCGTAAGGCACATCGTAACCCTCCATGAACGTCACCGCCATCGCCGGGGCGGTCTTGGCTGCCTTCGGGGCCAGGATGTAAGCGAAGAGAAGCTCGTTCCACGAGAAGATGAACGACAGAATGCTGCTGACGGCGACCCCCGGCATCGCCAAGGGCAGGCAGATCGATCGAAAGATCCGCCACTGGCTGGCACCTTCCAGCATCGCGGCCTCGTCCAGCTCGCGCGGGATCGACCGGAACTGGTCGGTGCAGATCCAGATCACGATCGGCAGTGTGAAAGTCAGATACATCAGGATCAGCGCCAGATGAGTGTCGCGGAGGCCAAGCTCGCGGCTGATCAGGAAGACGGGGAAAGCCAACACGACGGGTGACACGAAGCGGTTGGTGATGAACCAGAACCACAGGTCGGTCTTGCCGCGAAACTCGAACCGCGCCAGCGCGTAAGCTGCGGGTGTGCCCAAACCCACGGCCAGCGCAGTGGTGCAAACCGCCACGATGATCGAGTTGATCAGCGCCGGGCCGACCTTGTCGACGAAAAGCACCTCCCAGTAATTCGCCAGCGTGGGTGTGAACCACCAGACCGGCGGCGATTCCAGCGCGACGACCTGCGTCTTCAGGCTGGTCGTCACCATCCAGTAGAACGGGAAGACGCAGAAAACCCCGATCAGCAGAAGGAGGAGGCCCTCACCCCAAAGGCTGCGGCGTTGGATGGGAGCGGCCATGTCAGCGGACCTCGCGGTAGAAAAGACGGATGTAAAGCCGGGCGAGGATGATGGTGATCGCCAGCATGATGATCGACTGCGCCGCAGCCATACCGATGTCGAACTGGCGGTTGCCGACCCGCTCGATCAGGACGGCAATGAACTCGGTGGCAGACCCCGGCCCGCCCCGCGTCATGGTAAAGGGCATGTCGAACAACTTCAGCGTATCCGCCGTCCGCAGGATCAGCACGGCCACAAGGCTTGGGATCAGGAACGGCAGTTGCACATGTCGGAGTACGGTCCAGTTCGACTTCGTCTCCAGCTTCGCGGCCTCTTCGATTTCGGGCGGGACGGTCGCCAGGCCGGCCAGCAGGACCAGCGCCACGAATGGCGTCCACTGCCAGATGTCCCACATCACTACGGCAATGAATGCATTTGTCGGGTCGCCGATAAAATTGATCGCATCCACGCCGACCCAGCCCAGCATCTGGTTGATGACGCCGTATTTCTGGTTCAGCATCACCTGCGCCAGCAGTCCCACGACGGCGTAGGTCGTGGCCATCGGCAGCACCAAGGAAAGCCGCGTCAGGGTCTTCCAGAAGGTCAGTCCCGGGCGGTGCAGGACCAGTGCGATCAAGAGGCCAAGTGAAATCTGGATCGGCACCGCGATGATGAACAAAAGGCCGGTCCGGCCCATCGCCTGCCAGAAGACCGGGTCGCTCAGGACCGCCGCATAGTTTTCCAGGCCCACGAAGCGTTGTTGCGCCAGCTTGGTCAAGTTGAAGTAGTGCAGGCTCTTCCACACCGCGTACAGCAAGGGGGCGATGCCGACGATGGCCAGCGCCGCAACGGCAGGGCCAAGGAAGGCGGCGATCGTGCGCCGAGGCACGCGGAACGACATTGAAACCTCGTTTCGGTCTTGCGGTGGCAAGGCCCCCGCCACAAGGGACGGAGGCCTGTTCATGCCTTTCGGCACGTCTCCTGGGAGGAGCTTACAGCGCCCGGATCACTGGGCCAGAGGCTTCTTGCCGTCGTAGTAGCCGGCTTCGGCCAGAACCGCTTCCATCTTCTCGCCGATCATCTTCGAGCCCTCCTCGATGCTGACTTCACCCAGCATCATCTTGGTGCCCCACTCCTGCACGATCTCGGTGATCGCGGGCCATTCGGCAAAGCGCGGACGGAACTCCGGCACGCCTTCCTTCCACGACTCGACCAGTGCGGGAATGAACTTGTAGGTCTCAGCCAGTGCCGGATCGGCATAGGCCGACTGACGGCCCGGAACGCCGCCCATTTCCAGGTACTGCCCCGACTTGGCCTTCGACGTCACCCACTGGATGAACAGCCAGCCTGCAGCCTGCTCCGCCTCGTCGGCCTGCGACGCCACCGACAGCGAGAACCCGCCAAGCGCCGGCTTCCGGCCCGCAGGACCGGTCGGTTCCGGTGCAATTGCAACGCAATCAGCCACTTTCGAGGTTTCCGGGCTGACGACGGTCGAATAGAACGCCGACCATTCGGTGATCATCGCCACGTCGCCTTGGGCAAAGGCGTTGACCGTCTCGGCATGGTCATAGGCGACGATGCCTTCAGGCATGAACTTCATCAGGTCCTGACGGAACTGCAGGCCCGCCTGGCTTTCCGGCGACATCAGGTTGGACTTGAACTCGGCGTTCAGGAAGCTGCCGCCGAAGGGCCAGAGGAACCGCGCGAAGCTGTCGGCCGACTGAGTTTCGTTGCGCTTCGATTGCAGTGCATAGGCGTACTTGCCGTCCTTGGTCAGCGCCGGGCCATAGGTGTCCATCACCTCTTGCCAGGTTGCCGGAGGGGCGGTGAAGCCTGCAGCTTCCAGGGTGCACTTGTTGTAGAACAGCAGGCCCGAATAGTTGTCGAACGGCAGGCCGTAGTTGACCCCGTTCCACGACCCGAAGGCATCAAGGATCAGCGGGAAGAAATCCCCCATGTCCAGTTCGGGGTCGGCGAGGGCCGCATTGCTGATGAAGGTCTCGGACGGAACGACCCATCCGTTCTCGGCAAAGTTGCCCATCCAGACCAGGTCGATCAGCGCGATATCAAGGTCGCCCCCGGCCACGAAGTCCCGCACCTGTTCACCCAGCGCGTTCTCATAGGGCACTGTCGTGTAGTTGACCTTAATCCCGGTCGCCGCCTCGAATTCCGGCAGCATCTTGATCGCGGCGTTGTAGCCGGGACGGTCCAGGAACAGCACTTCAAGCTCGGTCCCGGCATAGGGCTTGGCTGCCTCTTCCAGCGACCAGGCCTGCGCGGCGCCGGCCAGTCCGGCAAGCGACGCGGACGCCAGCGCAAGGGCGCTGACATGCGACTTGAGTTTCATTGTAACCTCCCTAAGGTTCAGCGTTGCAGAGTTGACTTCCATTTGTAACGCTGCACATATAAATGTATCGAAACCGGAACGAGTCAACCGGAAAAATCGCAGTGCGCGGCTGGATGCAGCGCGAAGGAAGGGGTCGGCATGGCCGAGGTCAGGCTGTCAGACGTGAACAAGTTCTACGGCGGCGCGCAGGCGCTGCATTCGGTTTCTCTGGACATTGCGGACGGCGAATTCGCGGTCTTCGTCGGCCCGTCCGGTTGCGGGAAGTCCACGCTTCTGCGGTCCATCGCGGGGCTGGAGGATATCTCGGGCGGCACGATCCACATCGGCGACCGCGACGTTACCCGCATTGCCCCCTCGGACCGCGACGTGGCGATGGTCTTCCAATCCTATGCGCTGTATCCGCACATGACGGTGCGCGAGAACATGGATTTCGGAATGAAGGTCAACAATTTCGCCGCCGACGACCGCAAAAGGCGGATCGCCGAGGCCGCGCGCATCCTCCAGCTGGAACCCTATCTTGACCGCAAACCCGGTCAGCTTTCGGGCGGCCAGCGCCAGCGCGTCGCCATCGGCCGCGCCATCGTGAAAGAGCCGAAGGTCTTCCTGTTTGACGAACCGCTTTCGAACCTCGACGCAAAGCTGCGCGTGCAGATGCGCGTTGAACTGGAGGCTCTCCACCGCGACCTGAAGGCCACCATGATCTACGTCACCCACGATCAGGTCGAGGCGATGACGATGGCCGACAAGATCGTCGTGCTGAATGCCGGTCGCATCGAGCAGGTCGGTGCGCCGATGGATCTGTACAACAGTCCCGCCACCGAATTCGTCGCGGGCTTCATCGGCGCTCCGGCGATGAACTTCCTGACGGTGGATCTGAGCGACGGGCAGGTGGTGGTCGAGGGCGCAACTCTGGGCGCCGCCCCCACGGGCACCGTCAAGCTTGGCATCCGGCCCGAGCACCTGATCCTGCGACCCGCCGGTCAGGGTCAATTGTCGGCCACCGTCTCTTTGACCGAGACGCTGGGCGGCGACGCCTACCTTTACGTAAGGCTGGACAATGGGCAGACGCTGGTGGTCCGAGCCGATGGCGATACCGCCCTGGACCACGGGGAGAGGATCGGACTCGATCTGCCACCCCACCGCCAGCACCACTTTGCAGCAGACGGCCGGACGCTTGCCTCAGGCGGGGCGGCGGCATGAGCGGCGACCTCATCCGGGACGCTGTCGCGCGGTCAGCGAACGTGGCCGAGGTCCGCATCGGCCGAGGCGTGCTGGCCGAGGCGGGAGCGATCTACGCCCGCCACTTCGCCGGGCCCGTTGTGCTGATGGCCGATGATCGCGGCTGGGGAGCGGCGGGGGCAGCGGTCGAGGCCGCTCTCACGGCAGCGGGCATCGCCTCGCGCCGCCATGTGATCCCCGCCGCGCCACGTCCGAAACCCACGGTGGACCTCGCCGACTCGTTGCGCGCTGTCCTGAGGCCCGCAGAGACGCCCATCGCCATCGGCTCCGGCGTCATGAACGACGTCGTGAAGCACGCGGCCTTTACCGCCGGCATCCCCTACATGTGCGTCGCCACGGCCGCCAGCATGGACGGCTACACCTCGGCGGGTGCCCCCCTGTCCGAGAAGGGCTTCAAGAAGACCATCCCCTGCCGTCCCGCCAAGGTCCTGCTCGCCGACCTCGACGTCATCGCCGCGGCCCCGCCCGAGATGACCGGCTGGGGATACGGCGACCTTGCGGGCAAGGTGCCGGCGGGGGGAGACTGGATCATCGCGGACGCCCTGGGGATCGAAGCCATCGACGATGTGGCCTGGCCAATGGTGCAGGGCGGCCTCGAAGGGTGGCTTTCGCAACCCGACAAGATCGCGGCCGGGGACCGTGAGTCGCTTGAAGGGCTGTTTCTTGGTCTCACACTGGTGGGTCTCGCGATGGAGGCGCATGGTTCCTCGCGCCCGGCCAGTGGTGCGGACCACCAGATCGCGCATTTGTGGGAGATGGACGACCTCCACCACGGCGGCGAGCGGGTCAGCCACGGCGCCTGCGTCGCGGTGGGCACGATGGCGGCGCTGCGGATGTACGACTGGCTTCTCGCCACCGACCTGACAGCCCTTGATCCGGTGCGCCGCGCGGCCGAGGCGCCCAGCCTTGCCGACAAGGAGGCCGAAATCCGAGGCCGCTTCGGCGCAGGTGAGATTGCCGAACGCGCCATCGCTGAAACCCGTGCCAAGCATGTCGAGGGACCAGCTCTTCTGGCCCGGCTGACGCACCTTCGCGCCAGCTGGCCCGACCTCTCGGCCCGGCTGCGCGCGCGGCTCTGGACCGCGGATCGGATGTCCCGGCACCTTGCGCGAGCCGGAGCCCCGGTCGAGGCCGAAGACATCGGCGTCGACCCGGCCTACCTTTATCGTACCATCCTGAAAGCCCGCTTCCTGCGCAGCCGCTACACCGTGCTCGACCTCCTCGACGAAATCGGCCTCCTTGATCAGGCTGCCGTCGCCACTCTGCCACGGGCCGCGCAGTCAAAGGTGGGCACATGACGCTGTCCGACCTTGCCACCCGCGCCGCTGCGGAAATCCGTGACGCCGTGGCTGCGGTCGACCCCCAGGCACTGAACGGCATAATCATCGAGTTGGCGCAGGCAAAGCGGATCGCCTGCTACGGGGTTGGGCGCGAGGGGCTGATGATGCGGGCGCTCGCCATGCGGCTTTACCACATGGGCCTTGACGCGCATGTGGTGGGCGACATGTCCTGCCCGCCCGTCGGACCCGGCGATCTCTTGCTGGTCAGTGCGGGGCCGGGAGGCTTTTCCACCGTGGACGGGCTCATCGGCGTCGCCCGCGCAGCCGGGGCCCGCATCGCCTGCCTCACCGCACAGCCCACCGGCAGCGCCCCACGATCTGCCGACCGTGTGTTACTGATCCCGGCCCAGACGATGGCGAACGACCGGGGGGCTGCGGCCACCTCGGTCCTGCCGATGGGCTCCCTCTTTGAAGGCGCGCAGTTTCTTCTGTTCGAGTTGCTGGTCTTGGCCTTGCGTGACCACCTAGCCGTGGACCCGCAGGCGATGCGCGCCCGCCATACCAACCTGGAGTGAGAAATGTCCTGGCAAGACCGCTTTTCGCTCCAGGGCCGCAAGGCGCTGATCACCGGGGCCTCGAAGGGGATCGGCGCCGAGATAGCGCGCGTCTTCGCCGAAGCAGGGGCCGACATCGTCGCCCTTGGCCGTGACGAAGCGGACCTTGCCGCCACCGCCGCCGCCGTTCGGTCGCAAGGTCGCCGCTGCCTGACTCTCGTGGCCGAGATGGCCAGCCCGACCGAACCCGTCCTGGCCTGCGAACGCGCCCTTTCCGAATGGGGCACCATCGACATCCTCGTGAACTCGGCCGGGATCGCCAATGTCGCCCCGGCGGTCGATTTCTCGACCGAGGATTGGGACCGGATGATGGCCGTGAACCTCCGCGCGCCATTCCTGACCGCGCGCACCCTGGCACCGGCGATGATCGCGCAACGCTGGGGCAAGGTCATCAACATTTCCAGCCAGACCGGAGTCATCGCGCTGGACGACCACGCCGCCTATGCCTCATCCAAGGGCGGGCTCAACGCGCTGACGAAGTCCCTCTGCGCCGAATGGGCTCGGCACAATGTGCAGGTCAACGCCATCTGCCCGACAGTTGTGATGACCCCGATGGGCATCGAAGTCTGGGGCAAGCCCGAAAAGGGCGACCCATTCCGCAACGCCACCCCCGCCCGTCGCTTCGCCGAGCCGGTGGAAATTGCGGACGCCGCGCTGTATCTCGCCTCGAACGCCTCCAGCATGGTCAACGGCGCGCTTCTCATGGTCGAAGGCGGGTTCACCAGTGTCTGACGTCTCCCTTGATGCCGGTACGGGCGACATGGTCTCGGACGCGCCCTCGGCCTTCGCGCGCTATGAGGCGGTCCGTCCCCGCCTGCCCTTGGCCCATTATCCGGCCAAGTCGCTGGTCCTGCCCTCGCTGGACGAGGTGGCGGACCATGTCGACGGCTTCCTTCTTGATGCTTTCGGTGTCCTGAACGTGGGCGACACCGCGATCCCGGGCGCCGTGGCCCGGTTGCGGTCCCTGCGGGCGCGGGGCAAGCGCCTTGCGGTCCTGACCAATGCCGCCAGCTACACACGCGAACAGCTTCTGGCCAAGTATCACCGCCTCGGCTTCGACTTTACCGCCGACGAGGTCGTGGCCTCACGCGATGTCGCCGTGGCGCGGCTGGAGAAGATCGCCCCCGGCGCGACCTGGGCCGCCATATCGGCCGCGGGCGACACCTTCGCTGACATCCCGGCGCGGCTGGTGGACGCCGTCGCCGACCCCTCCGCGCTGCGGGATACGGACGGCGTCCTGTTCTTGTCCACCGCGCGCTGGACCCCTGCCCTGCAACAGGCGCTGGTCACCGCCCTTCAGCAGCGCCCCCGCCCTCTGGTCATCGCCAACCCCGACATCGTCGCACCCCGCGAAGGCGGCCTGACGCTGGAGCCGGGCCTTTTCGGCCACGACCTCCTCGACAAGGTCCCGGTCCAGACCCACTGGTTCGGAAAACCCTTCCCCGAGGCCTTCGCGGAAGGCATCGCACGGACCGGCCTGGCCGCTGGCCGGCTGGCAATGGTCGGCGACACACTGCACACCGACGTGCTGGGCGGCGCGGCGGCGGGATGTCGCAGCGTCCTCGTCACCGAACACGGCCTTTTCGCCGGCCTGGACGTCCGCCCCTTCGTCGCAGCATCGGGACTGATCCCCGACTTCATCATTGGCAGTATCTAGGACCCGAAGGTCAGACGATCCCGCCAGCGAACATCGGCCCACCCCGCCAGCGCGGAAAGCCCAAGCCGTGGATGGCCACCAGATCGATGTCCGACGCCTTCGCCGCGACCCCTTCGGCCAGAAGGGCACGCCCCTCCTCTGCCATCGCGTCCACCAGACTCTGGGCGATACCTGCCGGTCCCGTGACCGCCCGGTCCAAAGCCCCGCTCCCCAGAGCCGGATCCGGCTTTGCCTCGAACGGCTCCCACCGAAAGCCGTAGTCGCGCAACGCCGCGGCGATGTCGGCGACAGGCACACCCTCTGCCACAAGCGCGTCTGCGGCCGCCCGGCAACGTTCCCGAAGGCGCGTTGCGATGAAGCCGCCAGGACCAGACAGGACAGGGATGCTGCCAAGGCGCTTCGCCAACGCGAAACCTGTGGACAGTGTTTCGGGAGAGCTCTCTGCAAACGAGGCCACTTCCAGCAATCCCGCGCCACCATGATGCCCAAGGAACCACAGTCCGACACAACGCTCCGGGCCGATCAGGTCCGGGGACAGCACACCCGGCAAGCTGGAGGCAGTGGCAAGTACCGCATCCGGCCGACAAATCTGCCCCAGCGTGGAAAGGGCGACCGCCACCTCGCCCGGGTCGCCCTCCCCGTCCACGATGATGAGGTCAGCCGTGATCAGTCCGGGCTCCTGCGCCACCGTTCGAAGTGAAACATCGCCACCGCCAAAGGCGTGAACAGCCACGCCCGCGGCGCGCAGGATTGCCGCCGTCTCCACCGCCGTCCTGCCATCCCCGATCACCGCACCTGAACGGATCGGCCGCGGCTGGACACCGGACAGAACCGCAGGGCGTGGTGCCGCGCGCTCGGCAAAGAAGATGTGGCGCAAGGCGGCGGCCTGGGGCGACCCGCGCAGGCGCAGGAACGTTGCCCGTTCCTCGGCCAGCGCCTCCACAAATGGCTTCTCGGCCGCGCGCCGCAGGCAGTCCAGCGCAGCAAGCGGGGCGATTTCCCCCGGCCGTTCCCGGGCGATGGCCTCGCGCTGTGCCTCCCACCAGACGGGGTCCGGCGATGCCACAGGGCGGGCGGACACTGGCGGTGGAAGTGGACGCGACAGTGCCATGCGCGCAAAAGCCACGGCCTCCGCCTTCAGGTCACCCGAGACGACAGCATCGACAAGCCCCGTCTCCAGCGCCCGCGGGGCCGCGACCGGGCGGCCGGAGGTCACCAGTTCCACCGCCACCGCGACCCCGGCCAGACGTGGCGTGCGGACCGTGCCCGATGCGCCGGGGACGATCCCCAGATTGACCTCGGGCAGCCCGATTAAGGCGCTGTCCAGCGCCACCCGGAACCGGCAGCCCATCGCCACCTCGAACCCGCCGCCAAGGGCAGAGCCGTGGATCGCCGCCACCCAGGGCTTGACCGCCCCTTCCAGCCTGTCCACCAGATCGGGCAGATGCGGCGGGACGGGCGGCTTTCCGAACTCGGTCACGTCGGCTCCGGCGATGAAGGTACGCCCCGCGCAGATCAGCACCACCGCCCGCACCGAGGGGTCCGCGTCTAGGGCCGACACTGTCTCCCAAAGACCCTGGCGCAGGGCTTGGCTCAGGGCGTTCACCGGCGGGTTGTCCACCGTCACGACGGCAATCCCATCGGCATGCTCGACGCTGACGATACTCATCTCACCCCCTTCGGCCGGCCTCCGCCCCTTCTGATCCCGCAGATGCCGGGTCGCGTCCAGCCCATTCGGCACCTCGCTGGCGCAAAAGCCGGGCGGCAGCGGACTAGGCTTGGTTCAACCGAAGGTGACTTCAACGCAGCACGCCACGGCCTCAATTCTGCGACAGATGGACGGGACAGGGCCTTGCCTTGTATCCTGTCGGCTTAAGTCTCGTGCAGGGCCTTGGTCCGAAATGCATCATTGACGATGTCCGGACCCTGCAGGGGGAGGCGGACAATCAGGAAAGGTCTCGGATGAAGCTCGGCGTCCAGCTTGTCGTCGTCGCACTGCTTGGTGCCGTGGCTGTGCCGGTCTCGGCCCGCTTCGTCCCCGGGACCCATCCCTGGCTTGACCGGATCGGCCTTCTTGGCCCCCTGACGACGGCGGGGGTCGTGCCGTCCGAAGATGCGGACGCCGCGCAATCGGGCCAGACCCCGCGGGGCGGTGGCGAGGTCCCGGTCATGGCGATCCCGGTCGAAATGCGCGCCCAGCAGGATATCCTTTCGGTCATCGGTTCCGGCCTTGGCGCGCAAGCGGCCGATCTGTCCTTTGGGGTGACCGGGCGCATCATCGAAATTCCGGTGGCACCCGGCGACCAGGTGGCCGCCGGCTCGGTGATCGCACGGCTTGATCCCGCTGGCGCGCAGCTTTCTGTCGACCGCGCCCGCCTGGTGCTGGAGGATGCGCAACGCACCGTCGACCGGCTGGATCAGCTGGCCCAGACCGGCACAGCCACCTCGCTCCAGCGCCAGGAGGCCGAACTTGCCCTGCGCACGGCAGAACTGGAACTTCAGCTTGCCGAGCGCACGCTTGCCGACCACCAGCTTGTCGCGCCGATCGCGGGCTTTGTCGGTCTGATCGAACCGCAGCCCGGCGACCTTGTCACCACCGCCACCGTCGTCACCCGGATCGAAGACCGCTCCACCCTCACCCTCGACTTCCGCGTGCCCGAACGGCTTGCCCCGCTGATCCAGCCCGGAGACACGGTCACCGCCAGCGCGGTCTCCCTGCCCGAAAGCCAGGTGCAGGGCCGGGTCACCGCCGTGGACAACCGAGTGGACGAGGCCAGCCGCACGCTCCGCGTCAAGGCCAGCATTGCCAATACCGACGACCGCTTGCGCGCCGGCATGGCCTTCCGCATCGATCTTGGCTTCACGGGGGCCGAGTATCCCGCCGTCGATCCCCTGTCGATCCAGTGGGGGTCGGACGGTGCCTATGTCTGGGTCGTGCGCGAAACCAAGGCGACGCGTCTGCCCGTCGCCATCGTGCAGCGGAATGCCGACTTCGTCCTGGTGGACGGCGATTTCGCCCCGGATGACCTCGTCGTGACCGAGGGCGTCAATCTGTTGCGCCCTGGATCGGCCGTCATCGTCACCCCGCCGCGGAGCTAGGCGATGTCAGCGCCCTCCCCGAACCAGTCCCACCGCGTCGCGCTTTTTGTCCGCCGCCCCGTTCTGGCCTTCGTCCTGAACGCACTTATCGTCATCGCGGGCCTCGCCGCACTTCTTGGCGTCGATGTGCGAGAGCTTCCCGCCGTGGAACGCCCCGTCGTGTCGATCTCGACCAGCTATTCAGGCGCCTCCCCTGAAACCATCGACCGCGAGGTCACGGCGGTGATCGAAGGGGCTGCCAGCCGGATTCCGGGGGTCGAGACGATCTCGTCCTCCTCGCGCTTCGGCTCCAGCCGGGTGACGGTCGAATTCCAGGACGGCGTCGATCTCGACATCGCTGCCACCGATTTGCGCGACGCCGTGGCGCGGCTGGCGGGGTCCCTGCCGGACGAGGCGGACGCCCCCCGCGTGGTGAAGTCCGACGCCGATTCCGACGCGATCCTGCGCATCGCCGTGACCTCGCCGAAACTGACCGCCGACGAATTGACCGCCCTCGTCCGCGACCTGGCCGAAGCGCGCCTTCTGGCCGCTCCCGGCGTGGCCGATCTGCAGATCTTCGGTGACCGCGAGCTTGCGTTCCGCGTCGATATCGACCTGATGCAGTTGGCCGCACGCGGGCTGACCGTCGCCGACCTGCGCGCCGTTCTGGCCAATGTCGCGCAAGAGTCTCCCGCAGGCGCGCTCTCTTCCGACCGCCAGACCCTTCAGGTCCGCACAACGGCCGCCATCGCCACCGCCGAAGAGATCGAGGCGCTGACCATCGCCGACGACGTCCGGCTGGGCGACGTCGCGCAGGTGACGCTTGGCCCCGAACCCGGCGCCTCGGTCCTGCGTGCGAATGGAGAAACGGGGATCGGTCTTGGCATCATCCGGCAGGCCAACGGCAACTCGCTGGCCATCTCGGCGGCGGTGCGCGCGGTTGTGGCCGACCTCCAGCCGCTTCTGCCGCCGGACGTGCAGATTTACGTCACCTCGGACAGCGCCGATTTCATCGATGGCGCGATCCATGAGGTCGAACTGGCGCTGGTCCTGTCGGTCCTGATCGTGACCGGGGTGATCTACCTCTTCCTGCGCGACGCCCGTGCCACCCTGATCCCGGTCGTCGCGATCCCCGTCGCGATGATTGGCACGCTGGCGGCGATCTGGCTGGTCGGATTCTCCATCAACATCATGACCCTCCTTGCCCTGGTCCTTGCGACCGGCATCGTGGTCGACGACGCCATCGTCGTTCTGGAAAACATCGTCCGCCGCCGATCCGAAGGCATGGGCGCCCGCGCGGCCGCCGTCTTGGGGACCGAACAGGTGTTCTTCGCCGTCCTCGCCACCACCGTGACCCTGGCAGCAGTCTTCGTGCCGCTCTCTTTCCTGCCCGGCCAGACCGGCGGGCTTTTTCGCGAGTTCGGCTTCACCCTTGCCATCGCGGTCCTCCTCTCCTCGGTTACTGCGCTGACGCTTTGTCCGGTGCTGGCCGCACGGCTCTTGCGGCCTCATTCCCAAAAGCGCGGCTGGCTGGACCGGGTCGGCGATGCGTTGTCGCGCCTTTATGCCTGGACCCTGCGCCGCTGCCTGAATGCCCCGCTCGTGGCCGTCGCGGTCGCAGTTCTCTTCGCCACTCTGGCCTTCGCCACCTTCACCACGCTCCGCCAGGAGCTTACCCCGGCCGAGGACCGCTCCGTAATCCTGCTATCGGTCTCGGCCCCCCAAGGCGTGGCACTGGACTATACCGACGGCAAGATGCGCGAGATCGAGGCTCTGGTCGAACCCCTGCGCGCCTCGGGCGAGGTTACCAGCGTTTTTTCCATCTCGGGCACCGGAGGCGGCAGCCGCGGCTTCATGGTGGTGACGCTGGCCGACTGGGCTGACCGAACCCGCAGTCAGCAAGAGATCAGCGACGAGCTGACCGCAGGCCTGCGCAGCATCGTCGGCGTCCGCGCGTTCGCGATCCAGCCAAACTCGCTCGGCATCCGCGGCGCGGGACAGGGCCTGTCCTTCGCTCTGTTGGGCGATGACTACGCCGACCTGGCCGAGGTGGCGCGGGTCCTGGTCGAGAAGATGGAAGAAGACCCGCGCTTCGGTCAGGTGCGCCTTGGCTACGACACCACCCAGCCGCAGCTTTTCGTGGAGATCGACCGCGCCCGGGCCGAAGACCTGGGCGTCCGCATCGACGGCCTCGGCGAGGCGCTGCAGGCGGTGCTTGATGGACGCACCGTGGGCACGATCTTCCTGCAGGACGAAAGCTACGACATCCGCCTGGTGTCCACCGAAACCCCGGTCGACGATCCCGGCGACCTCGAGCGGACCTTCGTGCCCTCGGACAGCGGCCAACTGGTGGCGCTTTCCTCTTTTGCGACGCTGACCGAACGCCCGGTCGCCCCGGAACTCGGACGCGAATCACAAAGCCGGTCGGTGCCGATCAGCGCCTCGCTGACCCCCGACTTCCCCCTTGGCGCAGCACTGGCCGAGGTTCAGGCCATGTCCGACGACCTTCTGGCCGAAAACATGCGGCTCGTCCCGATGGCTGAAGCCGCCACCCTGGGCGAAACCTCCTCCGGCCTTCTGGTGACCTTCGCCATCGCGCTTGCCGTGGTCTTCCTCGTGCTGGCCGCCCAGTTCGAAAGCTTTGTCTCGGCCGTGATTGTCATGGCCACGGTGCCGCTTGGCATTGGCTGCGCCGTCTTCGCGCTCCTCCTGACCGGGGGCAGCATCAACGTCTACTCCCAGATCGGTCTCGTCCTGCTGGTGGGCATCATGGCCAAGAACGGCATCCTGATCGTGGAATTCGCCGATCAGCTCCGCGAACAAGGCCGCACGGTCCGCCAGGCAATCGAGGAAGCCTCGGTCGTCCGTCTCCGCCCGGTCATGATGACGATGATCGCCACCGTCCTTGGTGGGGTCCCCCTGGTCCTCGCCCAGGGCGCCGGGGCCGAGGCGCGGGAAGTCCTGGGATGGGTCATCGTCGGCGGGCTGGGCCTTGCGACACTCGCCACGCTTTACGTGACACCCGTGGCCTATCTTCTGCTGGCAGGCCTCTCCAAGCCCCGCTCGGCCGAAACCCTCCGCCTGCAGACCGAGCTTGATAACGCAGCCAGCTTGTCGGCCACTCGGCTCTGACGGCTGTCAGATGCCTGCCGCGGCAGGTTGGCCAGCGGGCATAACCCGGATCTTCAGGCGCAGGCGGGACGGACGGACGGTGACCGGCTCGGGTGCGACCGCCTCCTGGGGCACGGGCGCTGCCTGGTGAACCGGACGCGCCAGCACCAGAGCCTGACCATCTTCCGCGATCTCGCCGGTCGCCGGGTCGATGCCCACGTCGATCAGAAGGTGCGGGGAAAGCTCGCTCAGGCGCTTCACCGCGGCCTGCAGTTCGACCTGCGGGTCCGCAGGTGCGCGCTGCCACCGTAGCAACCGTGCCGCCAGCCGGGTCAGCGAGAAGGCCTCCATCTCGGCGCGACGTCCGCGCTCGACCGAGCTTTCCTCTTCGTGGAACTCGGTCATTTCCAGCCGGTGCGTGAAGATCTGCGCGATGGCACTGTGGGTCATGGTCATGGTCGTCTCCTCCTCCAGGGTGCAGCATTGCCGCTCCGTATGACCAAAGAGTGCCACCACGGTCCGGCCGCGTCTGTTCCCTGGGGAACACTTGCCTGTTGCCCGCAAAATCTGTCGTCGGTAGCATCTCAAGGCGAAGGGAGACGCCCATGTTCACGGCAGGCAGATCGCGCAGCGACGGCACCGACGGCAGCCGTGCCTTGCCGACACCGCAGGCGCGTCTGCAATCCTTCCCGATCTTCTCGGCGCTTTCGGCCGAAAGCCTGGCGGACCTGGCCCAAGGCATGCGTGAACAGCACTGGGGCGCAGGCAAGCTGATCTTCTCCCGTGGCGATGCGGGCGACCACATGTACGCCATCTTCACGGGCCGCATCCGGCTGGTCCTGTCCAACTCCAAGGGCCGCGAGATCGTGTTGCGCACCCTAGGACCCGGCGACATCCTGGGCGAGATGGCGCTGATCGACGGCGAGCCGCGCTCCGCCGATGCAACCGCAGCCGAGGACACCACCTGCCTCGTCCTGCCCCGCGCCCGGTTCGAGGCGGTGGCGCAGCTGCGCCCCGATGTCGGGATGGCTATGGCACGGCATCTGTCCAACCACCTGCGCCGGACCAATTTCCAGATGGAGTCGATCGCCCTTTACGATCTGCAGACCCGGCTCGTCCGCTTCCTGCTGCATACGCTTGCCCATACCCCCGATGCAGGTCACGGCAACCAGCGCCGGCTGATCCTTGGGGTAAACCAGACCGACGTGTCCGCGATCCTTGGTGCCTCGCGGCCCAAGATCAGTCAGGCGTTCCAGGCGCTCATCGCCGCCGGGGCGATCCGCCGCGACGGCGATGTCCTTCTGTGCGACGTGGCCGCCCTTACCGACCTGTGCGAAGGCCCGGCGGACTAAGCCCGATCACGGCTTCAGCACCACCTTGGTCCATTCGTTCTGGTTGTCGCGGAAGTTGCGGTAGCCCTCGGCGGCTTCTTCCAACGGCAGACGGTGCGAGATCAGGAAGGTCGTGTCGATCTGCCCCTCCATGATCCGGTTCAAGAGGTCCCGGGTATACCGCTGGACATGGGTCTGCCCCGTCCGAACCTCCACCCCCTTCTGCATCAGCGCGCCCATCGGGAACTTGTCGACCATCCCCCCGTAGACGCCCGGAATGGACACCCGGCCCCCCTTCCGGACCGCCATCAAAGCCATCCGCAGCACATGCCCCCGGTCCGTGCCCGGCAGCACCTTCTGCTTCAGCGTATCCAGCACATTGTCGGGCGCGAAGCCGTGGCTCTCCATACCGACCGCGTCGATGACCGCGTCCGGGCCGATCCCGCCCGACATCTCCATTAGCGCCTCAAGCACGTGGGTCTGGGTATAGTCGATCACCTCGGCCCCAAGGCCCCGGGCAAGGTCCAGCCGGTGCGGATGGTGGTCGATCGCGATCACCCGCCCGGCCCCCATGATCAGCGCCGACTGCACCGCGAAAAGGCCCACCGGCCCGCAGCCCCAGACCGCGACAGTGTCGCCCGGCTGAATCTGCGCGTTTTCCGCCGCCATCCATCCCGTCGGCAGGATGTCGGACAGGAACAGCACCTGCTCGTCCGGGACGCCATCAGGCACCACGATCGGACCCACGTCCGAAAACGGCACCCGCGCATATTGCGCCTGCCCGCCCGGGTAACCGCCCGTCATGTGCGAAAACCCGAACAGACCGGACACCGCATGCCCATAGACAGCTTCCGAGGCGTCCTGCTTTTCGACGGGGTTGGAGTTATCGCAGGCCGAGAACTGTCCAAGCTGGCAAAAGAAGCATCCACCGCACGAGATGGTAAAGGGCACCACCACCCGGTCCCCCTTCCGCAAGCTGGACCCTGGGCCGACATCGACCACCCGGCCCATGAACTCGTGCCCCAGGATATCGCCCTTCTGCAGGCCAGGGATCACCCCGGCATACAGGTGCAGGTCCGACCCGCAGATCGCGGTTGAGGTGATTTCGATGATCGCATCGCGCGGGTTGACGATTTCGGGATCAGGAACAGTCTCGACCCGGACGTCGTGGGTCCCTTGGAAGGTCAGTGCACGCATGTCAGGTCCTTTCCTCGCGGCGGTTGGCCGAGGTGGCGATCTCGCCCGTCTCGACCAGCATCTTCAGCCGTTTCAACTCGTGCCGACCCTGCAGCCGGGGATCGGCGCGGAACGCCTTGGCGATCCAGTGCCCGATGGTGCCACCGGGGGGCTGATAGGCGATGATCGCCTCGACCACCGTCCCTCTCCCAGCCGGGGCGTCGTGAAAGAAGACCTTGCCCTCCGCCTCGATCTCGGACCCCGCAACCGACCGCCAGGCGAGAAACTCGCCTTTTCGCGCCTCTACGACACGGGTGACCAGCTTCACCTCGGTCCCCGCCGGCCCCGCCACGACCCAGCGCCAGGTGCCGTCCGGTCCTTCTTCGACCGACCGCACGTTTTCCATGAACCCGGCCAGCGCGGAAGGATCGGTCCAGCGTTGGAACAACTCCTGGCGGGGCGCGGCGATGGTCACGGACCGGCCCGCAACCTTGTAGTCGCCGAACCAGCTTTGCCGGGCGGTCCGGCCCGGCGCGCTGTCAGGCGGGTGTCCTGCTCGGGACTGCTGCGAGAGGTAGTAAAGCGCTACGGCCGCACCTGCGAGCGCAAGCGGCACCGCGATACGGGTCGATGATCGGGTCGTGGATGATCGTGTCGTTGGTGATCGGGTCATGGCAAGGTCCTTTCACCGGGGCCAACCGGGGACCTTGCCGGAATGTTCCCTAAGCCTGGTCCTTGACCTCAAGGCAGCCCTGGATCTCGGCCCGGGTCGCCTGCCAGCGCTGTGCCAGCATCTCCAGCCCGCGCGCGATCGCCACGGCGTCGCCCTGCCGATAGCCGCCTTCCAGCGATTGCAACGCCGCGTGCAGCCCGGCCGCCCCCAGCACCGCCGCCGAGCCTGCCACCTTGTGCACCGCATCGGCCCGGTCCGACATCGGCAAGTCCTCCCAGCCGGCCGATGCCGTGCGCTGAACCAGCGCCTCCGCCTCTGTCTGGAAACTCGCCATCAGCCGGGCGGACTTGTCGCGCCCCAGGCTCTCCACCAGATCGCCAAAGACGCCTGATAGGGTCGATGTTGCCGTCTCTGGCACCGCCTCCGGCCTTGGCGCCGCGACAGGTGCAGGAATTTCGCCGACACCGGCCAGCACTTCCTGTAAGGCCGCAATGCTTAACGGTTTGACCAGCGTCTCGTTGATACCCGCTGCCAGGAAGCGCTGGGTATCCTCGGCCAGTGCATGTGCTGTCAGCGCGATGATCGGCGTCCGACGGTTCGGGCCGTCCGCCCCCCGGATCACCCGAGTCGCCTCGACCCCGTCCATCTCGGGCATGCTGATATCCATCAGGATCGCGTCGAAAGCCTGCTGTCCGGCGGCATGAACCCCTTCGCGGCCGTCATGCGCCTCGACCACGATATGTCCCGACTTCTGCAACATTTCCCGCGCGACCAGCCGGTTGATCTGGTTGTCTTCGACCAGCAGCAACCGCAGAGCCTTTGCCGGGACCCTGCTGCGTACCGGCCTTGCCGCCGCCACCTTCTTCGGCCGGTCCTGCCGGGGGGCCGGCTTGCCGACGGGCAGTCGTACCCAGAACAGGCTGCCCTCGCCCGGCTCGCTGTCCACCCCGATCTCGCCGCCCATCGCAAGCACCAGCCGACGCGAGATCGCCAGACCCAGCCCCGTGCCCTCGGCCTGCCGCGCATAGCTGGAATCCAGCGTCCGGAATTCTTCGAAGATCTGGTCAAGATGCTCTTCGGCGATGCCGATCCCGGTGTCGAGCACCCGGAACTCCACCTGGTGAAGGTCCGGAATGCTGTCGCATTCCACCCGGATCTCGCCATTACGCGTGAACTTGTTCGCGTTGCCGACCAGGTTCAAGATGACCTGACGCAGCCGCAGCGGGTCGCCCCAGATCACCGGCGGAGCTGCCTTCGTGTCGCAATGGATGCGGTTGCCATGCGCTTCGATCACATGCACCTGGCTCGCCACCAACTCGGTCAGCAGCCCCGCCGGATCGATTTCCGTTGCCACAAGGTCCAGTTGCCCGGCCTCGGCCCGCGACATGCTGAGCACGCCGTTCACGTGGTGCAAAAGCAACCCGGCCGAGGTCTTCATCGCCGCCAGGAAACGTTCCTGCCGCGCCGTCAGCTTGGTGTCCTGCAACAGCTCGACCGTGCCCAGGATGCCGTTCAGCGGTGTCCGCATCTCGTGGCTCATCACGGCCAGAAGCTCGGCCTTGGCCCTCTCGCCCGCCACCGCGCGGTCGCGGGTCAGGATCAACTCCTGCTCCGACGCCACCCGATCCGAGATATCGCGCAGGAACGAGACGATGATCTCCCTTCCCCCGAAAGTGATCGAAGACAGCGACAGTTCGACCGGAAAAACGGTGCCATTCTTGCGCTTGGCCTCAAGCCGCACCAGCCCCTTGCCGACCACCCGACGCTCTCCCGTCTTGCGATAGCGCCGCATTCCCTCGACATGGGCGGTGCGAAGATGGTCCGGCACGACGAGGTCGGCCATGTCCTGCCCCAGGGCCTCATCGCGGGTGTAGCCAAACACCCGCTCGGCAGCCCCGTTGTACTCGATGACCCGGCCCTCGACGTCCGACGCTATGATCCCGTCCAGCGAGGTTGCGATCACCTCCTGCAGCCGGTTCCGCGCATCCGCGGCCGATCGCTCGGACCGGATGCTTCGGCGGTACATTGCCATCAGGATGGCAATCCCGCCCAGAAGCGCTAGCACCAGTGCCAGCGTCAGATAGCCGATCGTGGCAAGCGTCGCCGCGACGCTTTCCCGCTTCCGGTCCGAATCCTCGGCGTAGAAGCGCACCCCCAACAACGAGAAACTGCGCCCTGTCGCCCGCAAGGCGACCAGGTCCGACAGCAGCGACGGCAGTTGCGCCGCAAGTTCCGCATCCGAGCCGTCGATGGCCGGCGTGTGCTTGTCCAAAAACGCGTTCAGCGCCGCTAAGCTGCCGGCAGCACCGGGATCGTTCCTCAGGTCGGCAAACTGTCGGCTTTCTCCGATCAGCCGGACCCGGCTGTAGAGCACGTCGTAACGCCGCCGCAACTCCTGCAGACCGGACTGCACCGCCTGTCCGGAATCATGCACCTCTGCATCATGCACCGCGACCAGGAGAGCAAGCAACTCGACCTCGGCTTGCACCAGCGTCCATTGCGTCGTGTCCGAATTGGCCACGCCCAGCTCGTTGACCTCGCGTTGAACATTGGTTGCCAGGAACGAGATCGCCAGGACACACAGCAGGATGCCCGACAGGGTGGCCGCCAGGACCAGAGTCGGCAGCCCACGAAAGCGGCGCTTGATTCGGGACGGCATGCCCTGCGCCGAGACCACCGTCAGTCGGCCGCAACGTCCAGGCGGACAAGCTGCCAGATGCTGCGCGAGTAGATCACTTCCGCCTGGTAGGCTTCGTTCAGGTCATAGGGATAGACCAGCCAGAGCGGTCCCTTGTCACGCACCGACATCGGCTCGCCATTCTGCAGATAGGCCAGGATGGGACCGCCCTCGACGGCATCCGACACGGGAATGTCGATGGCATAGTCGTTGATCGCCGTCGCCTTGATCGTTCCTTCCGTCACGCCCAGCGTTTCTGCCAGAACCTGCACGGAAACTCCGGTGAACTCCTGGACGCCATCGGTCCAGGGGGTCGTCGTGGCAAAGGTAACCTCGCCCAGGTTCCGCAGCATCTCCATGTCGAAGACGGCACTATCGTCCTGATTGCGGAGCGAGATATCGCCGCTGATCGTAAGGACGATTTCGCCTTTCGGCACCGGAAGGTCTTCAGCGGCAGCCGGAACGGCGACCAGTGCCATTCCCATCGCCACCACCACCCGGCAGCTTCTCTTAATGCAGTCAAGCATAATGCGGTCCTTGCCCTTCAAATCGTCCCTCAGTTCCTTTCGCACAAGCCGGACGGTCGGTCAGCAGCGCATCCGGATAGATCGATACCCTTTCGTATAGCGCAACGTATCTTTTGCGCCATCCAGGTCTCCGTTTGGTAACGAGACCAGCTGAGGGATAGCCATTACTGTCTTGTTAGCACCTCTCAGTCCCTCTCGTCATGATCTGAAACTCAATTGGAAGGCCCAACCTATGCAATCGATACATTCCCTACGGCAGCGCCCGTTGACGGTGGTCTCGGAAGTCCCCAAGATCAGCAGCATGCGTGTATTGATAGCTGATGATCACGACCTGGTGCGTGAGGCGCTCGCCTCCTTCCTGCAAAGCGAAGGCGTGGTCGAGGTTGTGACCGTTCCCACTCTGGACGACGCGATCCGTAATGCCGACGAATCCGGCAGTTTCGACCTCGTGCTGCTGGACTACAACATGCCCGGGATGAACGGGCTTGAAGGTCTGGATCGCATGATCGTCGCCAACGATCGCCGCCCGGTTGCCATCCTGTCCGGCAATACCTCGCGCGCCCTGGCCGAACAGGCTATCCGCGCCGGGGCCGCAGGCTTCGTGCCCAAGACCATGTCCTCCCGCTCGATGGTCAGCGCCGTCCGCTTCATGGCAGCGGGCGAGATCTACGCCCCGTTCAACTTCATGCAGAGCGCGGAACCCAGCACCAGCACCCTCAGCCAGCGCGAGACCGAGGTGCTGCGCGGTCTTACCGAAGGCAAGTCCAACAAGGAAATCGCCCGCGTGCTGGACTTGCAGGAAGTGACGATCAAACTGCATGTCAAGACGCTCAGCCGCAAGCTGAACGCGAAGAACCGCACCCACGCCGCGATGATCGCGCGTGAGCTGAACCTCATCTGATCCCCGAAAGCATTGGCGCTCACCGCTCCGGACGGCCCCCGCGGCCATCCGGCAGGGTCCGCCTTGTCCGATCATGCCCATCACCCTCGCCCCCCCCCAGGATGCCGATCCCGCCGACGACAGCGCGGGGCTACGGCTGCTCCTCATCGCCATGGCGGCGGCGGTGCTGTTTCACGGCGGGCTTTTGCCATTCACCCACGGCAATACCTACGACGCCTTCATCCACATGTTCTTCGCCGACCACTACCACCGCAGCTGGTTCGACCCATGGGAGCCGCGTTGGTACACCGGATTTGCCGTCACCTCCTACCCGCCCGGCACCCATATGGCCATCGCGGGACTCATGGCCTTCCTGCCCCTGCGCGCGGCCTTCGTCCTTGTCCAGCTTGGCGGGCTCCTCCTCCTGGTCACCGGAGTGTTCCGCTTCGCCCTTCTCTGGGTCCCGCCCCGTGCCGCGGGCTATGCCGCGATCGCCGCCGTGCTTGCCTCCTCGATCTCCGAGACGGTGCATCTCTTCGGCCAGCTTCCCACCATCTGCTCGCTCGGAATCTTCCTCAACGGGTTGCCTTACGTCTACCGCTGGATCGTCCACGGCGGCTGGCGAAGCTGCCTTGCCGCCGTGACCTTCTCGGCCGCCACCACCGCCGCGCATCATGTCACCACGATCTTCGGCGGCGTCCTTTTCATTCTGCCGCTGGGCGTCCACGCGCTGGTCGCCACCGCCGCCCTGCGCCCCGCCACCGGCCGCGCCCGCTTTCTGCGCTTTGCCCCGCCCCTGGCGCGCGGAGCCATCCTCGCCGTTCTGATGATCGGGGCTATCGTCCTGACCGTCTTTCCCTACTGGTACTGGTCGGTCACCGACCCGATCACCCAGGTCTCTATCCCGCATGGCAGCCGCGAAAGCTTTCTTGAACGGCTCGACCTAGGCATTGTTTTCTTCGTCATTCCCTGGGGCGTCGCGATCCTGTTCCTGCCCTATGCGATCTACAAGACCGCCACCACGCGACTGTGGCCCCTGGGCCTTTCCCTCCTCCTCTGCGTCCTTCTCGGCACCGGAGGCACCACGCCGCTTCCCCGCGCGATCCTGGGCGGAGCCTTCGACATCCTGACCCTCGACCGCTTCACCTTCTGGGCCACGATCCTGATCCTGCCCTTCCTTGGCCTGATGTTCGACGGCCTTCTCCACGGCCGATCCCGCCTTGTCATCGGCGAGGCGTTCGGCAAGGGGACCCACCGGCTGATCGTCGGCGCCATCTTCGCTGCCTTCACCGGAATGGCCGTCCTTCCCGCCGTGCTTCCGACGCTGCAGCCCACGCAGCCCGTTTTCGTCGACCCCGCCCCCATCGCCCGCTTCATGGCCGAGGACGAACATCACCGCTGGCGTTATCTCACCCTGGGCCTCGGCGACCAGTTCGCCTATCTTTCGGCAATGACGCCGGCGCTGTCGGTGGACGGCAACTACCACTCCGCCCGCCGCCTGCCCGACCTGACCCGTTTCTCGGTCGAACGGCTGGAGAACGCCAAATACCTTGGCGTCCCCGGCCTGGGATCGCTCCGCCAGTTCCTGGTCAATGCCGAGCGTTACAATCTGAAATACGTTTTCAGCAACGATGCCTTCTATGACCCCCTCCTGCATTTCACCGGCTGGACCCGGCTCAACCGGCTGACCAACGGCATCGTCGTCTGGGAAAAGCCGGACATCCCACCCCTGCCGCTTGTCCTGCCCCGGCGCGACATCCCGGCACTGCATGTCCTGATGTGGGGCACCCTGCCGCCCGCCGCCCTCGTCGCCGCCGGGCTGATCTTCCTTGCCTCGGCCCTGCAGCGCACCCTCGGCGCCCGCCCGGGCGAGTTCCGCCCCGTCGCTCCCGCTCCCCTGTGCTATACCAACCCGCGCCGGGTCCGGCAGATCGTCTTCGGTCTCGCTCTTCTGGTCATGATGGCCACGACCGCCCTCCTCTGGACCCTGCGCAGCCAGCTGACCCGCGCCGACACGCCCGAGGACGTCATCACCGCCTATTTCGACGACCTCGACTTCCGCCGCCACGACGCGGCCTATGCCCGGCTCGACCCCGGAACCCGCGGCAGTCTGGAAGTGGCCCAGTTCGCCTGGCGCTGGACCGGCGGCCTTATCGCGTCCTACGGAAAGCTCAGCGCCATCACTGTCAAACCTCTCGGCCAGCAGGAGGCCATCGCCGACTTTGCCGTCTCGCTCGACTGGCTGACGCCGCTCAAGATCGTCCGGCAAGAGCTGACCATCCGCACCGTCCGCCGCGACGGCCAATGGTTCGTCGCCCCGACCGCACTGCGCCCAGTGCAGACGCCCCTCCTCCTTCAGCGCCAAGAGGTTCTCGACCTCAACGTCACCGGCCGCCGCCAGCCCCGCCCCGAGACCGACCTTCACCGCGACCGCCTTGACCGCCCTCGCATCGCCGTATCCGGGGCCCGCCTCGTCCGTCACGCAGGCCGCTTCGCCGTCGTGGGCCAGATCACCAACGCTGACGCCGACCCCGCTCACATCTCGCTCGCTGCCGAACTGTTCGGCCCGACCCTCGCCCTTGGCCGCGAAGCTGCCGGCACCGTCGCTTCCCACCGCCTTCTCCCCGCCGAATCCGCCGGTTTCCGCGTCGATTTCGAAGGGGTCCTGTCGCTACAGGACGCCCGCGCCGAGTACGACCCCACCCTCTTCATCCCACCGGAATTCGCCGAAGCCCCGGCCACCGCCACCCTCGACGCCCGCGCCCTTGTCACCGGAAGCGACCTCTACCGCGGCGTGTCGCTGAACGGCATCCGCGCCGAGGTGAAGAACGGCGCCCTCCTCCTCACCGGTCTCGCCGTCAACACCGGTACCGAGACCGCCAGCATCACCGGCCTCACCCTGCTTCTCTACGGCCCGGATGGCCTCCCGCTCTGGGCCGAGGCAGCCTACGTCGAGACCAACATCTACCCCGGCCAATCCGCCCCCTTCGCAGTCACCCTGCCTCTGGGCAGCGAGATCACCGTTCTCGCCGACCTCGCCCCTTCTGCCTTCACCGCCAACGGCCGGACGCAAGAGCCAGACCTCACCCCGCCCGACGCCAGCCAAGGCACGATCCCGCTCGACCCCGCCACCGGCTACACCCACCTCCGCATCCTTGCCGCGAGCATGACCCATGATCCGCTGTTCTGACCTGGCCCTTGCCCTCCTTCTGTCCACTCCAGTCGGGGCAGGGCCGCTTGTCGCCGACGCTTTCGGCCTTTACGACCCCGCCACTTCCGGCGACCGGGCCGCCTGGTCAGGTGTGACCAGCACCGGGACCATCGCTCCCAGGGGACCCGACCACATCGCCATCTTCGCCGGTCCGAAAAGCCTGGTCGCCGGCCATGACCGCGGCCACGTCGTCGCAATCGTCCTCGACCGTGCAGGCAACCTCGTGGCCGACGGCACCCCCGCCACCCTCACCATCGCCGGCACCCGCCAGGCCGTCCGAACCCGGCACGGCATCGCCGAGGTCCTCATCCTGCCCCGCACCCATGCAGGCGACCTGTTCGCCGGGGCCACCTCGGGCGACCGCCAAAGCCCACGGGCCATGCTGACCGTGGTCGCCGACGTCGGATCGATCCGACCGCAGGTCGCCAGCCCGCTGCCCGCTCCGCAAAGCGAGACCATATTCGAGATCGCCTCGACCCCACTGGCCGACCGCTTCGGCAACCCCGCCCCGGACGGCACCGCGGCCTCGCTCCTTCTTGCCCATGCCGACGGCAGCTACAGCCTGTCCTTCGCACAGACCCTTGGCGGAAGCTTGCGCGCCCAGTTGATCGCCCGCGACATCCCCGGTCCGGCCAAGGCCACCCTCACCCTCGGCGCCTACAACTCCCCCGCCGCTCCTCTGACCATCACTGCGCCCACGCCTTCGGGCCGACCCGCCCTCGGCCTGGAACCCCTGCCAACCATCGCGGCGCAGCGCGTGACGCTGGGGCCGTTCCTCACCACCGACGGTTACGCCATCTCGGACGGAGCAAAGGTCACCCTCACCGCCGTGCTGGCCGACGGCAGCGGGTTCACCGACAGCGCCTTCACCCAGGACGGGAGCATCAGCCTCCTCCTCCCGATCGCCGACCCCACTGCCGTCACCAGCCTTCAGGTTCAGTCCCCCCTCGGGCTCCTTGATCTGACCGAAGACTGGCGCACCGCCAGCGCCACCGGGCCCGCGCCATGAGCCGGACACTCCGCCTTGCCCTCACTCTCACCGGTTTTCTGACGCTTGCGGCCACCGTCCTCTGGCTTGCCGCCGGGGCCTTCGCCGCCGCCCAGAACCGGACCCGCGAGTTCAGCTACCTGTCCGAGGCATTGGACCCCGTGACCCAGCCTGCCTCCACCGTCGCATGGCTGCCACCCGACCGCCCCCTCCACCGCCCCCTCTCTCCCGGCGACGAGGCGCTGATCGGCCGCGCCCTGACCGAGGCCTGGCGCGCCTTCGCGGCAGTGCAGGACACCGGGCAAACCCTGCTTCTGGCCGAGCATTTCTCCGGCCCCGCCCTCCAGCGCGCCGAGACCGCCGCCGCCCAGGCCCAAGCCGATGGCACCCGGATGATCGTCCTCGACCAGACCGCCCGGCCCGTCTTCCAGCACCTCGACGGCTCGATCTTCCAGCTTTCCGCCAGTACAACCACGCTCCGCTACCAGCTGACCGGCGACCGCCTGTCGCATTACGAGCTGACGACGGACGCCGTTGTCACCACCCTAACCAACGAAACCACCGGCTGGCGCATCTTCAGCCACGAACGCACTGGGACGCAGCCGATCCCGCAGCCGGACCGCAAGCCCCTGACGCTTCCCCGGCTGAACGGCGTCAACTACTACCCCGCCCAGACCCCGTGGAGCCGCTTCTGGCCCGAATTCGACGCACGCGTGATCGCCGCCGACCTGGACCTCGTCACCCGTCTCAACGGCAACTCCCTGCGCATCTTCCTGCCCGTTGCCGACTTCACACCCGACGCCGCAGGTGCCGCCAACCTGCTGAAACTGAAAACCTTCCTCGACCTGGCGGGGTCACAAAACCTGTCGGTGATCCCGACCCTCTTCGACCTCAAGCACGGATTCCGTCCCGCGTATTGGGCCGAGGACGTGGCCTATCTCCGCCGCGTCCTGCCTGTCCTCGCCGCCTCGCCCGCCGTGGTGCTGGTCGACCTCAAGAACGAACCCGATCTCGACCGGGCGACCCACGGGGCGGACCTGATCGAGGCTTGGCTCACCACCATGATCCTGATGTCGCGCGAGATTGCGCCGGATCTTCCGCTGACCATCGGCTGGGCCAAGGCCGACGCGGCCCTCGACCACGCCGCCGATCTCGATGCCATCAGCTACCACGACTACGCGGCCGCCGAAGGCACTGCCAACCGACTGGCGCAGGTCCGCGCTGGTGCCGGGGGCAAACCGGTCCTCGTGACCGAAATCGGTGTCAGCTCCTATGCGCTTTTTCTCAGTTTCCCCGGCTCGCCCGCCCGGCAGGCACAGGAACTGGGCGAGCGCATCGCAGCCCTTGCTGCCGCCGACGGTGTTTTCGTCTGGACCCTGCACGACTTCGAAGCACCCGAGGCGCGTGCGGTGGGTGCCTCGCCATGGGTCCGCAACCTGCAATCCCGCTTCGGGCTTTTCGACGCCGCCGGGGTCGGAAAACCAGCCGCAGAAGCCGTTTCCCAAGCCTTCGCGATCCCGCCAGAAGCAAAGTAGGCGGATCCTATCCCGATGTCCCACCGCCTATCCTTTGGTGAGCGGGACAGGCCTCAGGATACCAACGATATATCGGACGGGCCTGGATCGGCGACCGGTCGGGCCTTTGGTGGCCCCGCTCCGGGCAGGGCACCGCCGCCGATCCGGGACCAGCCCGCCCATTGACCTTCTCCAGTACAGGATTTGCCATGTCCCTTCCCACCCGCCGCATTGCCCTTGTCACCGCCTTTCCTCCAGGCCGCCAGACGCTCAACGAATACGGTCTGCACCTTGCCCGCGCTTTCGCCGATCGCCTCGACGTGGCCGAAGTCGTCGTCATTGCCGACCGCCTTCCCGTGCCCGCCGCCGAGCTGGACCTTGGCCCGAAGATCCGCGTCCGCCGCACCTGGTCTTTCAGTGCCCTCACCTCCGCCCCCCGCATCCTGTCGGCCCTTAATTCCGAAAAGGTGGACGCCGCGATCTTCAACCTGCAGATGGCCAGTTTCGGCGACCGCGAGCTTCCGGCGGCCCTCGGACTTCTGTCTCCGATGCTCGCCCGGCTGACAGGCGTGCCCAGCGGCGTCATCGCCCACAACCTGATCCTCGGCGTCGATCTGGAACAGACCACCCTCAAGGGCCAGCCGATGCGCCAGCGCCTGGTCAAGCTGGGCGGGGCGGTCATCACCCGCGCCCTCCTGGCCGCGAACTACCTGACCGTGACGCTGGAAAGCTACCGCGCCGACCTCGCCGCCCGCTATCCCCGCGCGCCAGTGCTCCTGGTCCCGCACGGCACTTTCGACACCAACCTCCGCCCGCTCGTCCCGGCCTCCGCCCGCCAGCTGCGGATCGTCACGATGGGCAAGTTCGGCACCTACAAGCGGCTGGAGACGCTGATCGGCGCCTTCCGCCGCCTGCGCCCGACGCATCCGGGGCTGGAACTGGTGATCGGCGGCTCGGATCATCCGAACACCCCCGGCTACCTGGCCGCCACTGCGGCGACCTGCACCGATGACCCGGCCATCCGCTTCCACGGCTATGTCGCCGAGGATGACATTCCCGCCTTCTTCGGCGACGCCCGCATCAGCGTCTTCGACTACAGCGCCACCACCGGATCTTCAGGCGTGCTGCACCAGACCGCCTGCTACGGCGCGGTCCCGGTCTTTCCCCGGATCGGCGATTTCGTCGACGTCTGCCGTGACGAGGGCCTCGACGGTGCCAACTACGCCCCCGGAGACGCCGAAGGCATGGCCCGCGCCATCGCGGGTCTCCTAGCCGACCCTTCCCGGGCGGACCGGCTGGCGACCGCGAACCGCGCCGCCGCTCTGGAGATGCCGATCTCCCAGGTCGCGCAGGTCCACATCGACCGCCTCGCGCTCCATTGGCGCGACCGACCGGCCGACGAATCCCCGCTGCAAGCCGCAGGCTGATCCGGGTAGCGACCCTATCCTAAAGGCCAGCGCGGGGTCTCCGAAAGGGGGCCCCGCACGCGTTTCGGATAGGTCCACTATCCCGCTGACCTCCCAAGTATCCAATGGGTTGCAAGACATGACCACTCGGGTTCGCCATCCTGTCTTTAAGCCAGAAAGGACCGCACCCCATGACCTTCCACGCCCCGCTAACCCCCGCCAACGTCGTCCCGCTATTTGCCAACGCCGCGCCGAAACCTGCCCATGTCGCCATTGTGGTCCCCTGCTACAACGAGGCGATGCGGCTGGACCTCGCCGCCTTCTCCACCTTTCTGCGCCAGTCTCCCGAAACCCGCCTGATCTTCGTCAATGACGGCAGCAAGGACGACACCCTGTCCGTCCTCGCCATGCTCCACGAAGCCCACCCGACCCAGGTCGAGGTCCTCTCTCTCTCGCGCAACTCCGGCAAGGCCGAGGCCGTGCGCCAAGGTCTCCTCTACGCCGCCGCCGGCAGCTACACCTTCGTCGGCTACTGGGACGCCGACCTCGCCACTCCCCTCGACGCGATCCCCGACTTCACCAACATCGCCCAGCGTTACACCGAGGTCGAGGTCGTCTACGGCGCGCGCCTCCAGCTTCTCGGCCACCGCGTCCACCGCACCCTCTCGCGCCGGATCATCTCGCGCATCTGCGCCCGGCTGGCCCGCGTCGCCGTCGGCCTGCCCATCGGCGACACCCAGTGCGGCGCAAAGCTTCTGCGCAACACCCCCCGCCTGGCGCAGTCCCTCGCCCGGCCCTTCTCCGCCGGCTGGCTTTTCGACGTCGAGCTCTTCTCGCGCATCGCCGAAACCGCCGCCTCTTCGGCCAAGGCCTTCTACGAATACCCCCTGTCGGAATGGACCGAGGTTCCCGGCTCCAAAGTCACCGGCCGCGCCATCCGCCGCGCGGGCCTCGCCATGCTCCGCCTCATTGCCGAGCGTCGCCTGGGCCTTGCTCCCCAGGCCCCCGCCACCGATCTGCCCCGGCTTGTCGTCCAGCGGACCACTGCGGCAACCATCGAGAAGGCCGCCTGACATGCACGCCGCCGCCCTGCCCGGCCGGATGCTTGCCCGGCTCGGCGCGCCCAGCGCCGGGCCTCTGGTCGCCATCTTCCTCTCCGCGAACATCGTCAATGTGGGAAACCTCGGCTTCAACGTGCTCTTCAGCCGCTGGATGGGTCCGGTCGCCTTCGGCCAACTCGCCACTCTCCTGACCCTGTTCCTCGCCGTGATGGTGGTCCTGACCGCCCTGCAACTCGCCATCAGCCAGCGCATCGCAGCCCAGCACGACCGCGCGCTGACCGAAGGCATGGCCCGCCTCGCCCGGCGCAGCTTCGCCCTCTGCCTTGCCGCCCTGCCCGCCCTGATCCTCGGCCTCTACCTTCTCGACCTCGGCCCTGCGCTTGGCCTCAGCTCGCCGCAAAGCTTGGCCCTCCTCCTTCTGTGCCTGCCCTTCGCCCTGCCGCTCGCCCTGGCCCGGGGCATCGCCACCGGCCAGCTCGACGCCCGCCGCGTGATCGCTTCCGCCCAGGCCGAGATGTGGCTCCGCCTGATCCTCGCCGCCCTGGCTTGGGCTTCCGGCCTCGGCCTGCCTGGAGTGGCTGCCGCCATCTCCCTTTCAGTCCTCGCCGGTCTCGCCCCTCTCTGGTCTCTCCTCCCCGCCCGCCCACACGCCACCGTGCCGCAGGGCTTGCTCCTCGCAGCCCTCCCCTTCGCCGCCCTCCAGGCCGGCCAGGTGATCCTGATGGACGGAGACATCCTTCTCGCCCAGACCCTTCTCGGCCCCGAACCCGCAGGCCACCTGGCCGCCCTCGGCCTTTTCCAGCGCATCCAGTTCTTCGCCTGCTTCAGCCTGGCTGTCGTCCTCCTGCCCTCCGTCACCTCCGAGCGCGCCGCCGGTCGCAACCCCCTTCGCGCCGCCGCCCCGGTCTTCGCGCTTTACGCCGCAGTCACCCTGCCGGTGATCGCCGCCGCCTTCGCCGCGCCGACACTGCTCATCACCACCCTCGTTGGCCCCGCCTTCCTGCCGGCCGCAGACATGCTCCCCATGGTCGCGCTGGCCGCTGCCGCCTTCACCCTCTCCTTCCTCCTCGCCACCTACCTCGCCGCAACCGGGGACCGCACCGGCATCTGGGCGGTCGCACTTGCCTGCCCGGTCCAGCTGACCGCCATGTCGCTGGCCGCCCAGGATCTTTCCTCGATGCTCACTGCCAAACTCCTTTGCCAGCTGGCGCTTGCGACCCTTCTTCTGATCCGCGCCACCCGGCGCAGCCATTCCCCCGCGCACCTTCGCGCATCCCTTTTTCCCAACCCATAAGGAAGCCCACCATGTCCCTGCCCAAGGTCCATCCCGTCATTCTCTGCGGCGGCTCCGGCAAGCGCCTCTGGCCCGCCTCGCGCAAGTCGATGCCAAAGCAGTTCGTCCGCCTCGCCGGCGACACCAGCCTCCTCCAGCAGACCATCCGCCGGCTGGAAGACATCTCCTGCGCCCCGCCGGTCCTGCTCACCGCCAACGATTACCGCTTTGTCGTCGCCGAACAGGCGGACGAGATCGGCCTGCAAGGCCATCGCCTCGTCGTGGAACCCGAGGGCCGCAACACCGGCCCCGCCGTCTGCGCCGCGGTCGAGCTGATCCACACCCAGGACCACGACGCCCTGGTCCTCGTCTGCCCCGCCGACCACGTCATCGCCGACGTGATGGCCTTCGCCCGCGCCGTTGCCGCCGCCATCCCCACCGCCGCAAGGGGAGAGATCGTGACCTTCGGCATCCGCCCTGATCGCGCCGAAACCGATTATGGCTACATCGAGCTTGCCTCGGACGGTCATCCCGATGGCCACCCGCTGCCCTTCGTGCGCTTCACCGAAAAGCCCGACGCCGCCACCGCCGAAGCAATGGTCGCATCCGGCCGCTACGTCTGGAACGCAGGCATCTTCCTCGCCTCGGCCAAGACCCTGATGGCCGCTTTCGGCCGTCACGCCCCCGCCTTGCGCGCTGCTGTCCGTCGCTCGATCCGCGAGGCGACCACCGACCTCGACTTCCTGCGCCTTGGCCCCGCCTATGCCGAGGCCCCGGACCTCTCCATCGACTACGCCGTGATGGAGCACGTCCAAGGCACCGTCGTCCCCGTCTCGGTGGGGTGGAGCGACCTTGGCAGCTGGCGCGCCGTGTGGGAGGCCTCGAACCGCGATGCAGCAGGGGTCACCACCACCGGCCAGTCCCTTGCCCTCGACTGCCAGGACACGCTCCTCACCTCGCGCGATGACGGCATCCAGGTCGTCGGCATCGGTCTGCGCAACATCGCCGCCATCGCCACCCGCGACGCCGTCCTGATCGCCGACCTCGACAGCAGCCAGTCCGTCGCCGATGCGGTGAAAGAGCTGAAACTCCGGCGCGCGCCGCAGGCCGAAGCCTTCCGCCAGGAATTCCGCCCCTGGGGTCACTACGAAACCCTGGCGCTCGGCAAGCGCTACCAGGTCAAATCCATCGTGGTGAAACCCGGCGGCGAGCTCTCCCTGCAAAGCCACATGCACCGCTCCGAACACTGGATCGTGGTCGAAGGCACCGCCAAGGTGACCATCGGCGACACCGTCTCCCAGGTGGCCGAGAACCAGTCGGTCTACATTCCCCTGGGCGAGATCCACCGTCTGTCCAACCCCGGCAAGGTCCAGCTGCGCCTGATCGAAGTACAGACCGGCGCCTACCTCGGCGAAGACGACATAACCCGGTACGAGGACATCTACGCCCGCGCCTGACCCCGTGACCGGGCGGGGTTGTCCCGCCCGGCTGTAACCCGTGCCATTGGACCCAAATCATGACCCTGACATCCCCATTCAAAGCCTATGACATCCGCGGCAAGGTCGGCTCACAGATCGACGCCGATTTCGCCTTCCGGCTCGGCCGCGCGGTTGCCCTGCAACTCGCTCCCGGCTCCGTCGTCGTCGGCGGCGACGTCCGCGAAAGTTCCCCGGCCCTTGCTGCCGCTCTTGCCCGGGGCCTTGCCAGCGAAGGCGTGCAGGTCCACGACCTCGGCCTCTGCGGTACCGAAGAGGTCTACTTCGCCACCGACCACCTTGGCGCAGGCGCGGGGATCATGGTCACCGCCTCGCACAACCCGGTCGAATACAACGGCTTCAAGCTGATCGGCCCCGAGGCCCGCCCCCTTCCCGATGCCGACTTCCGCGCCATTCAGGCGCTGGTCGATGCCCCGCCCCCTCCGCGCCAGATACAACCGGGCCGCATCCTGCCAACCGACACCCGGGCCGCTTACGTCGACAGGGTCCTCTCCTTCATCGACCCCGGCTCCCTCGCGCGCCTCCGCATCGTCGCCAACGCCGGAAACGGCGCCGCCGGGCCGACCTTCGACGCCATCGCCACCGCCCTCAAGACCCGTGGCGCAACCTTGGACATCCACCGCGTCCACCACGCCCCAGACGGCAGCTTTCCGAACGGCGTTCCGAACCCCCTTCTCCCCGAGAACCACGCCGCGACCGGGGACGCAGTCCGCGCCACCCGATCCGCCCTCGGCATCGCCTGGGACGGCGACTTCGACCGCTGTTTCCTCTTCGACGAAACCGGAGCCTTCGTCCCCGGAGAATATGTGGTGGCCCTCCTCGCCCGGTCGATCCTTGACCGCGACGACCCCGGTCCCATCGTCCACGACCCCCGCGTTGTCTGGAACACCCGGCGCATCGTCACCGCTCACGGCGGCCGCGCCATCGCCTCTCCGGTCGGCCATGTCTTCATGAAGGACCGCATGCGCCGCCACAACGCGGCCTACGGCGGCGAGATTTCAGCCCACCACTACTTCCGCGATTTCATGTTTTGCGACAGCGGCATGATCCCCTGGCTCCTGATCCTGGCGCACCTGTCGCGCACCGGACAGACCCTCAGCGCCGAGGTCGCCGAGATGCGCCAGCGCCACCCTTCCTCGGGCGAGATCAACTTCCGCGTCCGCGATCCCGCGGCGATCCTGGACGCAATCCTTCGCCGCTACGCCCCCCGGGCCGAGACGGTAAACGACCTCGACGGTCTCAGCTTCGAATTCACCGACTGGCGGTTCAACCTGCGCAGTTCGAACACCGAGCCGCTCCTGCGCCTCAACGTCGAAACCGCGGGGTGCCAGGACCTTCTCGCCCGGCGGCAGGAGGAACTGTCTCAGCTGATCCGCTCGGCCGCCTAGGCCCTTTTGCAGAACGCATTGCGCAGGGCCGAGACCACGGTGGCGACCTCGGCCCGCGCCAGACGGTAGATCACGCTCTTGCCGTCGCGCCGGGTCTGCACGATCCCTTCGGCGCGCAGCCGCATCAGCTGCTGCGACACCGTCACGGGACTGGAGCCCACCGCCTCCGCCAGCTGGCTGACGTTCATCTCGCCCTCGACCAGGCAGCAAAGGATCTGCAACCGCCCTTCGTGCGACAGCGATTTCAGCAAAGCCACCGCCTTCGCGGCCTGCTCGGCGGTACCGCCGAACCCTTCCAGAATCTCCGCCATCACCCGCTCCTCCACGCCCGCCTCACTCGAAGGCGCACCCCTTCCTGATCCCCATCGCCCGGAACACCCGCGCCGCCGGACAGAACCCGGTGAACGACGATTGCAACAGATTCAACCCGATGAAGACGGTGAACCAGACGAACAGAGGCGATACATAGGTCGTCAGCACCACGCTGAGAAGGACCATCACCCCGGCAAAACGCAGAACAGCGGCATCAATAGACATTTCATCATCCTTTCGTGGTTTGCTTCAGCTTGTCGATCCCCAGCACCTTCAGTGCCAGGCTTTCGTAGAACGGCTCGGATGTCCCCTTCCGCAGCTTGCGGATGAAGTACTTTTCGAACCCCGCCTTCGCGAGGTGCACCCATTTGCCGGAAGACGACCAGTTGACGTTGCGCGGCGGAATCTGCGGCTGGGCGACAAAAGCGATGCCTCCGTCGCCAAAGTCCGCCAGGCAGACCGCGTTCCAGGTGCCGATGCTGTCGGGTTCCTTCCCGCGCACGATGTTGCCGATGTTGTGCGCCGTCGCGGTGACCATCGATTCAATCATGAACCCGGTCTTCGGCACGCCGCATGGCACGGGGGTCGGCCCCATCGGCGGGATCGCCACGCAGACACCCACGGCAAAGACATTGGGATACATCGGATTGCGCTGGTGCTTGTCGACGATGGTGAACCCGCGCGGATTGCTCAGGCCCTCGATCCCCGCCACCGGCTTGATCCCCCGGAACGCAGGCAGCATCATCGAGAAGGCGAACGGCAGGTCCTTCTCGGGTTTCGCCACACCATCGTCGCCGACTTCCTCGACGAACATATGGCCCTCCTCGACCCGCTTCACCCTGGTGTTGGTCATCCACTTGATGTGCTTCTCGCGCATCTGGCTTTCCAGAAGCCCCTTGGTATCCCCCACCCCGTCCAGCCCCAGGTGACCCACGTAAGGCTCGGGCGTCACGAATGTCATCGGCACCCGGTCGCGCACCTTGGCGCGGCGCAGGGCCGTCTCAAGGATGAACAGGAACTCGTAGGCCGGGCCGAAGCAGCTCGCGCCCTGCGCCGCCCCGATCACCACCGGGCCGGGGTTGGCCACCAGTTTCTCGAAAACCGCCTTCGTGGCCTCGGCGTGGTCGATGTGGCAGATCGACTGGGTGAATCCTTGCGGCCCCAACCCCGGCACCTCGTCGAACGCAAGCTCCGGCCCCGTCGCGATCACCAGATAATCGTATGGGACCGAGTTGCCATCGACCAGAAGAACCCGGTCCTCCTCGGGGATAAGCCGTTCGGCGGCCACTGGGATGAAGGCGATCCCCTTCTTCTGCATGACCGGTGCCAGATCCACCGTGATATCCTCCCGGTCGCGCCAGCCGACGGCGATCCAGGGGTTCGAGGGCACGAAGTGATACTTCGGGTCCTTCGTGACCACCGTCACCTTGTCCTCGGGACGCAACTGGTCCTTCAACTCGTAAGCCATGATGGCGCCGCCAAGTCCGGCCCCCAAAACAACGACATGTGCCATTTCAGTCTCCTCTTCTGATCAGGCGATGGCTTCCGACCCGGTTCGGAACACGCGGTAGATCGCCGGGATGACAAGGACGGTCAGGAGCGTCGAACTCAGCAGACCGAAGAGCAGGGAAATCGCGAGACCCTGAAAGATCGGGTCCGCCAGGATCACCACCGCGCCGATCATGGCGGCGATGGCGGTCAGAAGGATCGGCTTGAACCGGATCGCCCCGGCCTCGATCAGAAGGTCCACCGTCACCGTGTCCCCCTTCCCGTGGCGGATGAAGTCCACCAGGAGGATCGAGTTGCGCACGATGATCCCGGCCAGCGCAATGAAGCCGATCATGGACGTGGCCGAAAACGGGGCCGCAAACAGCCAGTGCCCGACCATGATTCCCAGAAACGTCAGCGGGATCGGCGTCAGGATCACCAAGGGCAGCTTGAACGACCCGAACTGCGCCACGACCAGGATGTAGATGCCCAGAAGTGCTATCCCGAACGCGGCCCCCATGTCGCGGAAGGTGACGAAGGTCACTTCCCACTCGCCGTCCCACAGGAGGGTGACCTTGCCCTCGTCCTCGGGCTGTCCATGCAGCGAGATCTCGGGTTTCATGCCTTCCGGCCAATCCATCTTCTCGATCTCGTCGGCCACCGCCAGCATCCCGTAAAGCGGCGCTTCGAAGTCGCCGGCCAATTCCGCGGTCACCATCTCGGCATCGCGGCCGTTGTGGCGGAAGATCGGGAAGCTCGCGGCCTCCTCCTCGACCCGGATCACGTCGCCCAGTTCCACCACGCCCCGCGCGCCCGGCAGGGCATTGGCGGGGATCGGAGTCGTCAGGAACCGTTCATCCAGCACCCGGTCCGACTTGTCGCGGCCCACCACCAGCGGGATCGGCAGGCGGCCTTCGCCCCGGTGCGAATAGCCGACGGTCTGCCCGCCATTCAGCAGCGCCAGCGTGTCGAACACGTCCTGCTCCTGCACCGCGTAGAAATCGAGGTCATCGCTGGAAATTGTCGCCCGCAACCGCCGCGCCTGGGTCCCGAAACTGTCGTCCACGTCCACGATGAACGGCACCGCTTCGAACGCAGCCCTGATCATCGTCGCCGCCTCGCGCCGCGTCTCGGCATCGGGCCCGTACACCTCGGCCAAAAGGGTCGCGATCACCGGCGGCCCCGGCGGCGGTTCCACCACTTTCAGGCTCGTCCCCTCGGGCACCGCAAGCGAGGCCAACCGCTCCCGCAGGTCCAGCGCGATGTCATGGCTCGCCCGGTCCCGGTCGGTCTTCGGCGCAAGGTTGATCGCCACCTCGCCCAGCTGCGGTTCCGACCGCAGGTAGTAATGCCGCACCAACCCGTTGAAATTGAACGGCGCAGGCGTGCCGGCATAGGTCTGGACCGAGGTCACCTCCTCCAATCCCATCACCACATCCGCCACATCCCGCGCCACGCGGTCCGTCGCCTCAATGGACGAGCCCTCGGGCAGGTCGATCACCACGCTCAGCTCCGACTTGTTGTCGAAGGGCAAGAGCTTGACCGTCACGTCCCGCGTATACAGCGCCGCAAGCGACCCAAAGGACAGCACCGCCGTGACCAGGAGGAAGCCCAGGCTTCGGGCCTTGGTTTTCAGGATCGGGCGGGCGGTGGCTGCATAGGCCTTCTCCAGCCACCCACCATGATGTCCGCCGTGGACATCATCGCCGGCATGGTCGTGCATGTCCGCCCGACCCGCGATCTTGACCATCAGCCAGGGCGTGATGATCACCGCAACGAAGAAGGAAAAGATCATCGCCGCGCTGGCATTGGCCGGGATCGGCGACATGTAGGGCCCCATCAGCCCGCTGACGAACAGCATCGGCAGAAGGGCCACCACCACCGTCAGCGTCGCCACGATGGTCGGGTTGCCGACCTCGGCCACCGCCTCGATGGCCGCCTCAATGCGCGACTTCCGCCGGTCCATGCCCCAGTGCCGGTCGATGTTCTCGATCACCACGATGGCGTCGTCGACCAGGATACCGATGGAGAAGATCAGCGCGAACAGCGACACGCGGTTCAGCGTGAAGCCCATGACCCAGGCCGCAAACAGCGTCAGCAGGATCGTCACCGGAATGACGATCGCCACCACCCCCGCCTCGCGCCAGCCGATGGCAAGCCAGACCAAGAGGATGATCGACACCGTCGCCAGCCCCAGATGGAACAGCAGCTCGTTAGCCTTCTCATTCGCCGTTTCGCCATAGTCGCGGGTGATCGTCACCATCACACCCTCGGGGATCAGCTTGTCCTCCAGCGCCTCGACCCGGTGCAGCACCTCTTCGGCCACCACGACCGCGTTCGCCCCCGCCCGCTTCGCAATCGCCAGCGTCACGGCCGGGCCGCCCGTCCCGTCCTTCGCCAGATGCGAGACGATGGCGTCCTTGGTGTTCTCCACGTACCGCACCGTGGCGACGTCCGAGACATAGACCGGCCGCCCGTCCCGCGTGGTCAGCAGCAATTGCGCCACCTCGGCCGGAGCCGTCAGCGTCTCGCCTGCCACCAGGTCGACCATCTGACCCTGATCGCGCAGCTTGCCGGTGTTCAGCGTCCGGTTCGCCTGGGAAACCTTCCCGGCCAACTGCTGCAAGGTCACGCCATACAGCGCCAGCCGGTCCGGGTCCGGTTCGATCCGGATCGCGTCCTGCGCGTCGCCGACCAGATAGGTCAGGCCCACATTCTCGGTCTTCGCAACCTCGGTCTGCAACACCCGCGCGATCCGGGTCAGGTCATTGGCGGACAGGTCTTCGGCGGACAGCGTCAGCGTCAGGATCGCCACATCGTCGATCCCGCGGCCCACGATCAGCGGCTCGGGGATGCCCACCGGGATCGCCCCGATGTTCGCCCGCACCTTGTCATGCACCCGCAGGATCGCATCCTCGGACCGCGTGCCGACCTCGAACCGCGCCGTCACCATCGCCGCATCGTCCCGGGTGGACGAATAGACATGCTCGACGTCGTTGATTCCCTTGACGATCACTTCCAGCGGCTCGGTCACCAGCTTGACCGCATCCTCGGCACGCAACCCCTGCGCCATCACATGGATGTCGACCAAGGGGACCGAGATCTGCGGCTCTTCCTCGCGCGGCAGGCTGACCAGCGCCACGATCCCTGCTGCCAGTGCGGCCAGGATGAACAAGGGCGTCAGCGCCGAACTGATGAAGGCCTTCGTCAGCCCTCCGGCGATCCCCAGCGGATGCTTGCCACGTTCACTCATGACCCACCCCAGTGGCTACATCCGCGGCCGAAACCACCACATCACCGGCCGCGAGTCCGCTGATCACCTCGACCATCTCGACCCCGTCGACCACATGAACTTCACCCGTCACGATGGACCGCAGAGCCGGGCCTTCGGCACCCTGCACTCCGACGAAATCCAGTCCCGACCGGGTCACGACAGCGGCCGCCGACACCAGCAGGGCGTCGCGTTCACCGACGGGCAGACGCACCAGCATCCGCGCTCCGACATAGGTGTCCGGCAGACCCTCGATCTCGACATCCGCAACAACCCGGCCGCCCTCGATCAACGGATAGACCCGGGCCAGCGTCCCTTCGCGGTCGACGTCCGCCTCGGAAAGCACGATCCGATCGCCCGCCTCCAGCGCCGCCGCATGGCGCTCCGGCACCGCGATCCGCAGGAAGGTCCCGCCACCGCCCACCACCGCCACAGGCTCGCCCGGCATGACCACCGCGCCTTTGGTGACCGGAACGTCCAGCACGCGGCCCGCGACCGGGGCCACCACCACACCTTCCTTCGTCTGCTGCGCAATCACATCCGACTGCGCCTCCAGCGCGGCGATCTGGCCCTTCAGCACATCCACCTGGGTCCGCAGCCCGTCCACCCGCTGTGCCGTGGTCACCCCGTTCTTCAGCAAGTCTTCACCGCGCTGCAGGTCCGCCTCGGCATTGGCCAGTTGCGCCGCCACCGCCTCCGTCTGTGCCGCAAGCGCCGCCAACTGGAACTCCAGCTTGTCATCGACGATCCGGGCCAGTTCCTGACCCGCGGCGACTGCGTCGCCCTCGGCCACCAACAGCTCGACCAACACCCCACCGATCCGGGCCCGCGCCGGGATGCGGTCCTTCGCCTCGACCGTGCCATAGACCGCCTTCCACTCCGTCACGGCGGTCGGGACCAGCGTAAAGGGCTCGGCCCAGAGCGGTGCCGACAGGGCGAGAAGGCTGGTGGCGAGCAGAAAGAATGCGGGACGGATCATGCAACGGTCTCCTGGTTGGCCTTTACATATATAAAGCTTGTAAGGTTTGCAATATACAGCAGGAGATTTCCCGCCCTTCCCCGGCAAGGAACGGACAGTCGGACCGATACCGGCCGCTTCGACAAAAATTTCAAGGACTTGGCCGCAGCCCAGCGCCTCGGCCAGAAAACCGAACACCACCCGGATGCGACGGCTGGTCTGCACTTCCCGGTGCGCGATCAGCCACACCGGGATTGCCGGTCAGTCCCGCAACCCCGGCTCCAAACCTGCCATCCTCCCGGCGAAGACCAAGGGCGTCACCGCCACCCCCGCGCGATGATGATCACCAGCGCACGGGTCTTCAATCTGGCCGCGGCGGAGTGGCTGATGACCCAAACGAAACGGCGCGCCGGACCTACTCCGACGCGCCGACCAATTCTTGACAGTTCCTGAACGCCCACGCCCAAGACATTGATTTGTCAGGGCCAGACAGGACCGCCCACCGTGGACAAGGTCAGGCTTCGACCCACAACCCTTCGTCCTTGACGACCTTGTAGGCCTCATCCAGCGACGTCTTCGCACGGCTGATCAGCACGTCGATCTCATCCGTGGTGATCACCAGCGGCGGCGCGATGATCATCCGGTCCCCGACGTGCCGCATGATCAGGTTGTTGGCAAAGCAACGCTCCCGCATCTTGAACCCGACCGTCCCGGCCTCGCTGGCAAACTTGGCCCGCTTGGCTTTGTTCGGGGTCAGGGCGATGGACCCCATAAGACCCACCAGCTTGGCCTCGCCGACCATCGGATGATCCACCAGCGCGTCCCAACGCTCCTTCAGATAGGGGTGGGCCACGTCCCGGACATGGTCGACGATACCCTCATCCTGCATGATCCGCAGGTTCTCCAGCGCCACCGCTGCGGCGACAGGATGACCCGAATAGGTGTAGCCGTGGAAGAACTCGCCCCCGCCACCGACAACCTCGGCCACATCGTCACAGACGATGCTGCCGCCAATCGGCTGGTAGCCCGACGACAGACCCTTGGCGATGGTCATGATATGCGGCTTGATCCCGAAGGTTTCCGACCCGAACCAGTTGCCGGTCCGCCCGAACCCGGTGATCACCTCATCCGCGATCAGCAGGATGCCGTACTTGTCGCAGATCCGCTGGATCTCCGGCCAGTAGGTGCGCGGAGGAATGATCACCCCACCTGCGCCCTGCACCGGCTCGCCGATGAAGGCCGCCACATTGTCCGGCCCGACCTGCAGGATCTTCTCCTCCAGTTGCCGCGCGCGGGCCAGGCCGAAGTCATCCTCCGACATGTCCCCGCCCTCGCCCCACCAGTAGGGCTGATCGATATGCTCGATCCCGTCGATCTTGCCGCCATGCGCGTGGATCGGCTTCATGCCACCCAACGAGCCGCCGCCCATCGTGGACCCGTGATACCCGTTCCAGCGCCCGATGATCGTCCGGCGCCACGGCATCCCCTTCACGTCCCAGTACCGGCGCACGAGGCGGATGTTGGTATCGTTCGCCTCCGACCCCGACCCGGCAAAGAAGACGTGGTTCAAATCACCGGGAGCCAGCTTCGCGATCTCCGCCGCAAGGGCAATTGCCGGCACATGGGTCGTCTGGAAGAAGGTGTTGTAATAGGCCAACTCCTCCATCTGCCGCGCCGCGACCTGGGCCAGTTCCTTGCGCCCGTAGCCGATGTTCACGCACCACAGGCCCGCCATCCCGTCGATGATCCGGTTGCCCTCGCTGTCGGTCAGCCAGACCCCTTCGCCCCGCGTGATGACCCGGGCCCCCTTGGCAGCCAGCCCAGCCTTGTCGGTGAAGGGGTGGAAGTGATGCGCCGCGTCCAGGCGCTGCAACTCTGCCGTCGGCATGTGGTTGGTGATCATGTTCATGGGGTGACCTCGCGGAATCAGCAGGGCCGAATGCCCCGTCTTGTCCCAAGGATATGATCAAACGCGCCGCCGTTCAAGAAATTTGATCAAATTCCTGAACCTGCCGAAAACCCTTTCACTTTTGCCCAAATATCCCCGCCGGAGGCGACAGGGTTTCCGCCACTGGTGCAGGCAAACCATGTCGCGGCCGAGCCGCTTTGCGTCCTTCACGCAAAGCGGCGAGTCAAAAGCCTCGCGCCGCAAGGCGCTCCATCTGATGACGTCAGTGACCCTCGGCCAGCGCCTGCCGGATGTGGTCCACACCCTGCTGGATGTCCTGCTCGATGGCCCGCGCAAGACCCTTCGCATCGCCTGCCCGCATCGCGGCCAGCGCCTCGCGGTGCAGATCGGGCGCCACGTCGCGGCCATAGCGGTCGATCACTGCCCGCAAGGACGGTCCCGCCCGCAGCCACAGCGACCGCGCAAGGTCCAGCAAGACAGGTGCCTCGGCCGCTTCGTAAAGCGCGAAGTGGAACGCATGGTTCGCCGCCAGATAATCCGGCAGTTTCCCCGCCGCGATGGCCCGGTTCACCGCCCCGTCGATTGCATCCAGCCGGTCGATCTGCGCGGCCGTCAGCTTTGGTGCCGCGAGTTCAGCCAGCTTCGGCTCGATCGCCAGCCGCGCGAAGGCCACCTGCTCCAGCATCTCTGCCGAGAGTTCCGGCACCGCCACCCGCCGGTTGCCCTGCGGCAGAAGCGCACCCTCGGCGGTCAGCCGCCGGATCGCCTCGCGGACCGGGGTCATCCCGGCCCCCAGATCGGTGATCAGCCCCTGGATCGTCACCGGAGCCCCCGGCGCCAGATGTCCAAACAGGATCATGTCGCGCAACCGCGTATAGGTGATCTCGTGGCTGGGGATCTTGCGGCTGTCGGCGTCCATCGGGCCTCCCTTCGGCTGCCCTCTTTATGACGCCATCTTCCCGGCAATCAAGAGTTGATCAAATCCTCAACCCGCTTTCGGCGCATAGCGGAACCGCGTCACATCCGCTGTCCAGCCCTGCCCCGTCAGGTCATGCGCGACGACGCCGACGAAGGACCCGGTAAAGCTGGCATGCTCGCCCCGCCCGCCTTCGTCCGACACCACCGAGGCATCCAGTTCCGGCCCGACCGCAACCCCGTTCACCCTGAACCGCTGCACCGCCCGGTCCACCGTCACGGCCAAGGTCACCTTCCCCTCCGCCACCGGAAACCGCCCGTGGAAAGTCAGCGCCTCGCCCGGCCAGTCGCCTTCGCACGAGACCAGCGTCACCACCCGCTCCCCGGCCTCCCGCGTCACCAGCGCCGCATGGAACTTGTGCCGGTTGTAATAGGTGATCAGCCCCGCCGCCCGCTGCCAGTTGGGCGGGTCGGCGACCACGTCGCACTCCGCTTCATAGGACGGCTCATCCTGCCGCCGCGCGACCAGCGACTGCTCGAACCACGACCCCAAACTCTCCCGTCCGATCAGCCGCAGCGCGCTCCCGGTCATCTGGAATATCCGCTCTGGTACCGGCGTCCGCAGCCACTGGAAATCACCCGGCAGCGCAGGACCAGAGAAGTCATACTCCACCGCCCCCGGCACCACCCGCTCCGCCGGCAGATCGACCGTCGTCGGGGGCAACATTCCCCCGTCCTTCAGCCACAGCCAGCCGTCCCGCCAGACAACCTCAGCCAGGCCCGTCTCACGCCCCGTGGCGCAGAACAGACCCTTGGGCCCCTGCTGCGGCCGCCCGCACAGGAAGGAATGCCAGAACCGCCCGTCATGCCCCTCGACGTACTGCCCATGTCCCATCCGCTGGATCGGGTTCTCCGGATTGAACCGAGCGGTGATCACATGCTTGGCGGGATGGGTCTCATACGGCCCGCGGATGTCCTTCGCCCGCGCCAAGGTCACCGCATGGTCATAGCCCGTGCCCCCTTCCGCCGTGGTCAGGTAGTAATACCCGCCGTGCCAGAAGAGATGCGGCGCTTCGGTCAGACCAAGGTCCGTCCCGACATAGATCGTCGTGACCTCGCCCAGCAGCCCCTCCTCCGGGTGCCACTCCTGCAACTCGATCCCGTCGAAACGGTCATGCGCCGGGTTCAGCCCCGTGCCCTTTTCCCGATGGTTCCAGCGCATGTTGACGAACCACTTCCGCCCGTCCACATCATGGAACAACGACGGATCGAACCCCGATGAGGTCACATATTTCGGGTCCGACCAGTCCCCGTCCACCGTCGCACAGGTGACAATGTAATTGTGCGCGTCCTTGAACGCCCCGTCCAACCGCTTGACGTCGGTGTAGACCAGCCAGAACCGCCCGTCCGCATGGGACAGACATGGCGCCCAGATCCCGCAGCTGTCCGGGTTCCCCCGCATGTCCAGCTGGCTTTGCCGCCGCAACGGTCGTGACACCAGCCGCCAGTTCACCAGGTCGCGGGAATGGTGGATCTGCACCCCCGGATACCACTCGAAGGTCGAGGTCGCGACATAGTAATCCTCGCCCACGCGGCAGAAGGACGGGTCGGCATTGAAGCCGCGGATCACGGGATTTTCCAGCATCATCAACCTCTTCATGAATACGGGCGGAAGGACCCCTCAATCCCTCCGCCCGTTGCGGCCGACCTGACAGGGAGGTGCCAGGTCTCGGCCAACCCTTAGACCAAGAGCGCCCGCGCCTCATCCGGCGACAGCGCGGCAGGCCGCGTGCAGGTGGTCGTCAGCGTCACGAAGCCTCCCGTCTCGCCCGAGGTCAGGCAGGCGGTCATCACGTCCACCCCGTGCAGCGTGCGTTCGAGGGAACAACGCGCATCACGCCCACCCTGCAGCGCCGCGACCATGTCGGCCAGCCCCGCCGTCCGGTAGTTCGCCAGTGCACCGTGCTTCGGGTGCTCCTGGTTCGGGATGCCGAACGGGTGGTCCCAGGGTGCCACCTCGGTCAGCGCGCCGGCCTTGTCCGCGACTTCCACGGTCCCGCCGAAGAAGTTCGGATCGGGGACGTACAGCGTGCCCTCCGTGCCATAAAGCTCGAAGTGGTTGCGCTTGTGGTGCCAGACGTCCCACGAGGTCGTCAGGTTCACCACCGTGCCGTTGTGGAACTCCAGAAGCGCATGGATGTTCGTCGGCGTCTTGACCGGGATCTCCTGCCCCGCCCGCGCGCCCGACCCGATGGTCCGGGTCGGCGTCTGCGACGAGGTGATCGCCCCCACCCGGCGAACCGGACCCAGGAAGTTGATCAGGTTGGCGATGTAGTAAGGCCCCAGGTCCAGCATCGGCCCCGCCCCCGGCAGGAAGAAGAACTCCGGGCTCGGGTGCCAGCCTTCCGGCCCGTGGTTCTGTACGCAGGCGACAGCCGAGGTGACCGTCCCCACACGCCCCTCGTCCAGGATCGCCCGCGCCTGCTGATGCGCGCCGCCGAGGAACGTGTCCGGCGCACAGCCCACGGCCAGCCCCTTCGAGGCCGCCAGATCGCGCAGGGTCTTGCCCTGCTCCAGCGTCAGGACCAGCGGCTTTTCGGAATAGGCGTGCTTGCCCGCCTCCAGGATGCGCTTCGTCACCGCGTAATGCGCGTCCGGGATGGTGAGGTTGATCACCACATCCACGTCCTTGTTGGCCAGAAGGTCATCGACCGACTGCGCCTTCACGTTGAACTCTTCGGCCCGCAGCGTCGCGGCCTCCATGTTCACGTCGGCGACGGCCCGGACCTCCAGCCCCTTGAACAGGGGCGCCAGCCGCAGATAGGCGCTGGAGATATTGCCCGCCCCGATGATCCCGATACCAAGATTTGCCATTTTCTCTTTCCTCAGAAGGCTTTGGCCGAAGCGATCGAGCGGGTAGCGAACCGCGCATCGTCCTTCGGATTGTCGTGTTCCATGACGAAGTGCTTGACCCCGATCTTGCGCAGCGCGGCCATGATCGACGCCCAGTCAACGGTGCCGTGGCCCACGTCCGACCAGCCGTCCTCGTCGCTGTACTCGCCCGCAGGCGCGATGTCCTTGACGTGTGCCGCGGTGATCCGGTCCTTGTACTTCTCGATCCAGGCCAGCGGGTCCGCGCCGCCCCGGATCACCCAGGCCACGTCCATCTCCCACTCCAGCCCCGGCCCGCCCTCGAAGATGCGGTCCTGCGGCATCGACCCGTCGGCCAGCGCCTTGAACTCGAAGTCGTGGTTGTGCCAGCCGAAGCCGTATCCCGCCGCCTTGTAGGGCGCGCCCGCCTTCTGCAGACGTTCCCCGAATGCCTTCCACCCCGCCGCATCGGTCGGCCGATCGTCCGGCATCACAAAGGGGCAATACAGCCGCTCCATCTTCAGCGCACGGGCGATGCCCAGCACCTTCTCGACGTCGGTCTCCAGCTGTGCCAGCCCGAAGTGCCCCGTGGGCATCGACAGCCCGGTGGCCGCCAAACCGGCCTTCGTCGCCTCAACCGCCGCATCGTCGGCATAAAGCGCGCCATAGCCTTCCACGGCGGTATAGCCCGCCTGCGACACCATTTCGAAGGTCTTCGACATCGGCGGGAAGTTGCGGGATGAGTAGAGTTGATAGCTGAACATCAGGGTTGCCTTTCGTCAGCCGCCGTAGGTGGCGGAATGGAGATCTCTCAGGGTGAAGGTCGGCACCACCGAGGGGTCCTCGGGGGTGAAGGTGATCGTGGCCGGATACCCCGGGAACATGGTGACTGCATTGGCCGAAAAGCGGCCCGGAACTTCAGACTCCACCGCAACAAACGGGGCGAGTACGTTGACTTGCAACGTAAATTTCCACATGTCACCTTCGCGCTTGATGTCCGCCGTGAGCCCCGAAGGCAGCAGGTCGTAAGCCTTCCACGGCTTCGGCGCGTGGACGTCCCCGCCCTGCGCGTCGCCGCTCCAGATGAAGGCCAGAACCTCGTCGGCGCGCAGCGCATCCGAGGGAATGGTCAGCACCGGCACAGCGGCATCCGGGGACACCGTTACCGTTGCTTCTGCCAGCTTTCGCGTTGATCCATCCATCGCCGCAGCATTGGCCACAACCGTGATCGTTACCACCTCGGGCCGGTCATTCACCGCCCGCAGCTCGATCCCGCCGTCCTTCGGCACCGCTGTCACCATCACCGGCGCATAGAACCGCGCGGCCATGTGATGCAAGAGCTTCCAGTTCCCGCCGTGGTCCAGACTTGCCCAGCTGCACACGGGCCAGGTGTCGTTCAGTTGCCAGTAGAGCGTCCCCTGACAGTGCGGCTTCAAGCTCCGCCAATGCGTCACCGCCGTCTTGATCGCCAGCCCCTGCTGGATCTGACTGACATAGACGAAATTCGGGAAGTCCACCGGGAAGCGGAAGTATCGGAACATCGTCTCGGCAATCCGCGCGTTCCCGCCGGGATTCTTCTGGTGGCTCTCCATCACCGGCGCGGCGATGTTCCAGTCCTGGGGGTCGGCAAAGCGCGCGATGGCGGTCAGCGAAGGATAGGACTGGAAACCGAACTCGGAACAGAAACGGGGGCTTACGTCGCGATAGTGATCGAAATCCTTGCCCTCGTGCCAGACCGACCAGAAGTGCATGTCGCCCGACGAGTCATCATGCCACGCATCCCCGAACGCCATCGGCCCCGGCGACGGCGACGAAGGCCACCAGTTCGCCCGCGGCAGGACGTCCAGCAGCGCCGCCTCGACCGTCCGGTTCAGCCGGTCATAGTTCACCAGATAGCGGTCCCGGTCGGCCCGCGATTCCGGAAACCAGGTCAGCGCCCCGATCAACTCGTTGTCGCCGCACCACAGCGCGATGCAGGCGTGGTGGCTGATCCTTGCCACGACATCCCGGACCTCGGCATCCACCTCGGCCAGAAACTCCGGCGTCGAGGGGTAAAGGTGGCAGGCGAACATGAAGTCCTGCCAGACCATCAGCCCCAACTCGTCGCACAGGTCGTAGAACCAGTCCGGCTCGTACCGCCCGCCGCCCCAGATGCGGATCATGTTCATGTTGGCGTCCACGGCGGACTGCAAAAGCCCCCGAACGCTTTCGACCGTGATCCGCCCGAACAGCGCATCCGCAGGGATCCAGTTCGCGCCCTTGGCAAAGACCGCCCGGCCGTTGACCTGCACGCCAAACGACCGCCCCGCCGCGTCCGGCTCGGACACCAGCTTCATGTCTCGCAGCCCGATCCGCTTCACGGCGCGAGCCCCGCCGCCGGTGAGCACCAGATCATGCAGCACCTGCGCGCCCTGACCCGCAGGCCACCACAACACAGGGTCGCGGATGACCATCACCACTTCGGCCACGCCACCCGCGACCGAAGCAGTTTGCGTGACACCGCAAAGACTTGCCGTCACATCCTCAGACGCCGCGTGAACCCGCAAACGTACCTCGACCTGACCGGACGAATGTACCTGCTCCACCAGCACATCGCCGATCCGCGGCCCGATGTTTTCCAGCCGCACCGCACCCGAGACCCCGAAGATGCCCAGAGCAATATTCCAGTCCCAGCCGAAATCGCACTGCTGTTTTCGCAGCATGTTGTTGAAGGCAATCGCCCCGTTCACCTGCTGATAGGGGATCGGAAACGGCATCCGCGCCGCCCGCGCCAATGCCTCGCGGACCGGCGAGCGGAAGTGGATCTCCACCGCATTCTCGCCCGCCTTCAGCGCCGCAGACACGTCCACCCGCCAGCGCCGGTGCACGTTGGCCGCCGACAGCACCAGAACCCCGTTCAGCCGCACCTCGGCCACGGTGTCCAGCCCTTCGACCACGAGCTCCGCCGCCGATCCGTCATGGCCAAAAACCCGCCGCGCCACCCAGTCCCGCTCGGAAACCCAGCGGCACTCATACTCGTTCCGGCCCCAATACGGGTCCGGGATCACCCCCGCCTTCGCCAGTGCCGAGACGCCATCCCCGGGCAGGTCGAACGGCACGACATGGGCGCCGCTTTCATCCGAAAGCGTCCAGCACCCCGCCAGATCGAGCATGATTCAGATCCTTTGTTCCGTCTTCGAGTCAAAGAGCGAGGCCTTGGGGATATCGAGCCCCAGATGCACCTTCGTCCCCGCCGGCAACCGGCCTTCGACCGGCACCCGCACGCTCATGTTGGTCCCTTCGGCCTTCAGCCACAAAAGGCTGTCGGCGCCCAGGTGTTCATCGATCTCGACCTCGGCCGGGATCGATGGCCCCGACACCGGCACCGTCGACACGGTGATATGCTCCGGCCGCACGCCCAGAATAGCGTCGTCCCGCTCCAGCACCGCCCCGCCCTCGTATCCCGCCAGGTCGATCCTGGTCGAACCGAACTGGAACGCCCGGCCGTTGTCGATCGTCCTGCCCTTCAGGAAGTTCATCGACGGGCTCCCCAGGAAGCCTGCCACGAACAGGTTCGACGGGCGGTTGTAGATCTCCAGCGGAGCGGCCAGTTGCTGGATCACCCCGCCCTTCATCACCGCGATGCGGTCGGCGAGGGTCAGCGCCTCGATCTGGTCGTGGGTCACATAGACCATCGTGTTGCCCAGCGCGTTGTGCAGACGCTTGATCTCGACCCGCAGTTCGCTCCGCAGCTTGGCGTCCAGGTTCGACAAGGGCTCGTCGAACAGGAACACGTCCACGTCCCGCACCAGCGCCCGCCCGATGGCGACGCGCTGCCGCTGCCCGCCCGACAGGGCCGCCGGCTTGCGGTCCAACAAGGGCTGGATCTGCAAAATCTCCGCCGCCCGGGCGATCCGCTTGTCGATCTCGGGTTGTGGCACCTTGGCGTTCTTCAGACCGAAGGACAGGTTCCCCCGCACCGTCATCTGCGGGTAAAGCGCGTAAGACTGGAACACCATCCCGATCCCGCGCTCCGACGGCTCCGACCAGGTGACGTTCTTGCCCTTGATCCAGATCTGCCCGTCGGTGATGTCCAGCAATCCCGCCAGACAGTTCAAAAGCGTCGACTTCCCGCAGCCCGAGGGGCCAAGAAGGACAACGAACTCCCCCTCCGCCACGTCGATGTTCATGTTCTTCAACACGGACACCGAGCCGAAGTTCAGCGTCAGGTCCTTGACTTCAATCGAGTTAACCATGGATCAGCCTTTCACGGCACCGGCGGCGATACCGCGGACGAAGAGTTTGCCAGAGACGAAGTAGACAACCAGCGGCACCAGACCGGTCAGCACCGTGGCCGCCATGTTGACGTTGTATTCCTTCACCCCCTGGACCGAGTTGACGATGTTGTTCAGCTGCACGGTCATCGGGTAGAGGTCCGGCTTGGTGAACACGACCCCGAAGAGGAAGTCGTTCCAGATGCCCGTCACCTGCAGGATGAGGGCCACCACGAAGATCGGCAAGCTCATCGGCAGCATGATGCGGAAGTAGATGCCCCAGAACCCGGCCCCATCGACACGGGCGGCCTTGAACAGCTCCTCGGGGATCGAGCTGAAGTAGTTGCGGAACAGAAGCGTCAGGATCGGCATCCCGAAGATCGTATGCACGACGATCAGCCCCCAGAGCGTGCCGTAGATCCCCGCCTCACGCAGCAGGATCACGATGGGATAAAGCATGATCTGGTACGGGATGAAGGACCCGAAGATCAGGATGGTGAAGAAGACGTCCGATCCCTTGAACTTCCAGTTGATCAGCGCATAGCCGTTCACGCTTGCGATGGCGATCGACACGATCACCGACGGCACCGTGATCAGAACCGAGTTCCAGAAGCCGCGGCTCAGCCCGTCGCAGTTCAGGCCGGTGCAGGCCTCGGACCAGGCCTTGACCCAGGGCTGGAAGGTGATCTCGACCGGGGGTGCGAAAATGTTGCCAAGGCGGACTTCGGGCATCCCCTTCAGGCTGGTCATCACCATTACGTAAAGCGGCAGCAGATAGTAGACGCAGACCAGGATGAGAATGCCGTAAAGCATGATGTTGCGGGGGTTCATCGCCTTTTTCGGCTTGGCGCCCCGGGGCCCGGTCATGGCGTTCATTGACGTATCAGCCATGCTTCTTGCCTCCGAATTCAAGATAGGCCCAGGGGATCAGCACGATCAGGACGCTGAGCAGCATCATGGTCGAGGCTGCAAACCCCTGGCCCAGGTTCTGCGCCTGGAACATGTAGTCGTAGACATACATCGCGGGCACCTGGCTGGCGTTGCCGCCGGGTCCGCCCGAGGTCATGGCGACCACCAGGTCGTAAAGCCGGATGATGCCACTGGCCACGATCACCAGCGTGGTGATGAAGACCGCGCGCATCATCGGGATGATCACCACGACATAGGTCTTCCAGGTCGGGATGCCGTCGACGCGGGTGGCCTTCCAGATGTCCTCGTCGATGCCGCGCAGGCCGGCCAGCATCAGGCACATGACGAAGCCGGTGCCCTGCCATAGTCCCGCGATCAGCAAGCCGTAAAGCACGGTGTCGGGGTTGTTCAGCGGGTCGAAATTGAAGCTCGTCCAGCCCCAGTCGCGCACGACACCCTGGATGCCGAAGTCCGGATTCAGGATCCACTGCCATACCAGGCCGGTCACAATGAACGACAGCGCGAAGGGATACAGCATGATGGTCCGGAACGTGTCTTCGTAGCGGATCTTCTGGTCCATCAACACGGCCAGGATGAAGCCCATGACCACGGTGAAGATCATCGACATCACGCCGTAGAACAGCAGGTTCTCGATCGAGATCAGCCAGCGGCTGTTCGACCAGAGCCGCTCATACTGGTCGAAGCCCACAAAGTTGGCCCTGGGCAGCAACTTCGAGTTGGTGAAAGAGTAGACGACCGTCCATATCGTTCCGCCAAGGAAGACGACCAGGGCCGTCGCCACCATCGGAAGCGCCGCGATCTTGGCACTGATATTGCGGGTCCACCGCGCGCGCGGCTTGGCGTAGGTCGCTGTGCGGACAGGTTCCGCCTCGGTTGTGGTGGATGACATCGGCCCCAGCCCCCTTGCCGCTTCAGGTGCGAAAGAGGGGCTGCCCGATGTCGGACAGCCCCCCGTCGTCAGGTCAGTCTCAGAGACCGGTCTTCAGGATTTCCACCCACTTGGTATGGGCTTCTTCGGCCGGCATTTCCGACTTCCAGAACTCCACCATCAGGTCTTCCGCCTGCTTCTGCACGTCGGGCGACCAGACCATGTCGCCAGCCGGAAGGATGTTGCCACCGGCCAGGATCTCCAGACCCTTCTTCATGCAGTCGTTGGCGGCCGAAAGATCGACGTCGCCACGGATCGGCAGCGAGCCCTTCTTCAGGTTGAACGCAACCTGCACTTCCGGGCTGACCAGCTGTGCGGCCAGACGCTTCTGTGCAGCTTCCTTCTCCGGATCGTCCAGCTTCGGGAAGTAGAAGGCGTCACCACCGGTCGAGATGTACTGGTTCAGACCCAGACCCGGCAGGCAGGTGTAGTCCTTGCCGGCCACTTCGCCAGCCACCTGGAATTCACCCTGCGCCCAGTCACCCATGATCTGTCCGGCAGCTTCGTCGGTGATCACGAGGTTGGTGGCCTGGTTCCAGTCCTGGACGGTCGACTTGCGCGCCAGTTCCCGGGCCGCTGCAGCTGCCGCGAAAACCTTGGCGTATTCCGCCCCGGCTGCGACATCCATGTTCTTCTCGACGTTCACGGCCTTCCATGCATCGATCCCGGCCACAGCGATCTGCATCGCGCCGAAGGCAAGGTTCGACTGCCAGGGCTGGTTGCCCAGAGCCAGCGGGATCTTGCCCGCCGCGTCGACCTGCGGTGCGGTCGCGACGAACTCGTCCCAGTTGGTCGGAACCGGGATGCCCAGATCCTCATAGACCTTGTTCGACAGCCACAGCCATTCCGGCGAGTGGATGTTCACCGGCGCGCAGTAGATCTTGCCGTCGACCGTGCAGGCTTCCAGCAGCGACGGCGGGAAGACGATCTCTTTCCAGTTGTTGGCTTCGGCCACGTCGGTCAGGTCCAGCATCAGCCCGGCTTCGACCAGTTCCAGCGCCTGCTGGCCATGGTTGAACTGGGTGGCGCCCATCGGGTCGCCGCCGGTGATCCGGCTAATCATGATCGGACGCGCCGTGCCGCCACCGCCAGCAATGGCGCCGTCGACCCACTTGTCGCCCGAGGCGTCGAACGCCTTGGCAAGCTCGGCCACCGCGGCGGCTTCCCCGCCCGAGGTCCACCAGTGGGTGACCTCAAGCTCCGTCGCCATGGCGGGCATCGCCACGGACATCGCAAGAAGCGCCGTCATCTTCGATAGTTTCATACCGTTCCTCCCGGTTTCTAAAACGTTATAGAAATAACCTATAACGTTATAGATTTGCCGATCAACACATCTTTTCGCTTGTTCGCGCCCTCTCTCCAAGTTTTCATGAGGGGATTCCCCGCGCCCATCTCCGCGCAAAACACCCGGAAAACCGCGCCCATGCTGCACCGCCAAAACCACGCCGATTCCCTTTCCGGACGGGACCTTCCCGCCTCCGGATCGGTGGGTCGCGCTGCAGATGCAAAGCGGACCACCGGGGCCGAATCAGTCCGGGGGATTCGCCCTCGCCTCTTCGGTCGCTTGCATGCAAACAGGGGGGATCATGGCAACGATCACTGATCCACCCACACCTGATTCGGACACTCAGCGGCCCACGCTGAAGACCATCGCCGCCGCGACGGGTTTCGCCATCGCCACGGTCAGCCGCGCCCTGAAGGACGCCCCCGACATCGGCGAGGAGACCAAGCGCATCGTCCGCGAGACGGCCGAACAGCTCGGCTACCGCCCAAACCGCGCCGGCGTCCGCCTGCGCACCGGCAAGACCAACGTCATCGCTCTGGTCCTTTCGACCGAGACAGACGTGATGAACCACACCTCGCGGCTGATCTACTCGATCGCCAACGCGCTCCGCGGCACCGCCTACCATCTGATCGTGACCCCGTTCTTCCCCGACCAGGACCCGATGGAGCCGATCCGCTACATCGTCGAAACCGAAAGCGCCGACGGGATCATCCTGAACCAGACCAAGGAAGACGACCCCCGCGTCCGCTACATGCACGATCACGGCTTTCCGTTCGCCGCACACGGCCGGACCTCGATGGGCATCGACCATTCCTTCTTCGACTTCGACAACGAGGCTTACGGCCGCCTCGGTGCCCGCGTCATGGCCGAACGCGGCCGCAAGCGTCTGCTGATCGTGCCTCCGCCCCGCGCGCACATGTACGCCCGCCATATGACCTTCGGCTTCTCGGACGAATGCGCGCTGCGGGGCCTGCCCTTCGAAGTGTCGCAGGACATCACCTCCGACAGCGGCGGCGAGGCGGTCGAGGCCGCCATCGCCGCCCGCTTCCATCAGCCGAACCCGCCCGACGGCATCCTCGTCGGCTCGACCACCTCCGCGATGGCCACCATCGCCGGCGCCGAGAGCTCGGGCCGCGTTCTGGGCCGCGACTTCGACGTCGTCGCCAAGGAAGCCATCGCCGTCCTGCGCCGCTTCCGGCAGGATATCCTCATCGTCCGCGAAGACGTGGGCCGCGCTGGCGAGTTTCTCGCCCGGGCGCTTCTGGCCGAGATCGAAAAACGCGACTGGACCGACCGGCAAGGCCTGGAAGTTCCAGTCAAGGTAGAACAAAGGCCGCCAGGCCGCGAAGTGGAGGACAAGACATGAAGACGATCAAGGGCCCGGCCCTGTTCCTGGCGCAGTTTGCGGGGGATGCTGCCCCGTTCAACTCGTGGAAGTCGATCACCGAATGGGCCGCCGATTGCGGCTATGTCGGCGTGCAGGTGCCAAGCTGGGACGCACGTTTGTTCGACCTGGAAAAAGCTGCCAGCTCAAAGGCCTACTGCGATGAGTTCAAAGGGATTGCGAAGGACGCCGGCATCGAGGTGACCGAACTTTCCACTCACCTGCAGGGCCAGCTTGTCGCCGTCCACCCCGCCTATGACACCCAGTTCGACGGCTTTGCTGCCCCGTCCGTCCGCGGCAACCCCAAAGCCCGCGCCGAATGGGCCGTGGACCAGGTGAAGACGGCCCTCACCGCCTCGAAGAACCTCGGCCTCACCGCCCACGCCACCTTCTCCGGCGCTCTCGCTTGGCCCTACCTCTACCCCTGGCCCCAGCGCCCCGCGGGCCTGGTGGAAGAAGCCTTCGACGAACTCGCCCGCCGCTGGACGCCGCTTCTCAACCATGCCGAGGATTGCGGCGTCGACGTCTGCTATGAGATCCACCCCGGTGAGGACCTGCATGACGGCGTCACCTTCGAGATGTTCCTCGACCGCGTGAAGGGCCACAAACGCGCCAACATGCTGTACGATCCCTCGCACTACGTGTTGCAGCACCTTGATTACCTTGAGCATATCGACATCTACCACGACCGGATCAAGATGTTCCACGTCAAGGACGCCGAGCTAAACCCGACGGGCCGCCAGGGCGTCTACGGCGGCTTCCAGTCTTGGGTCAACCGCGCCGGCCGCTTCCGGTCCCCCGGCGACGGGCAGGTCGATTTCGGCGGCATCTTCTCCAAGCTGACCCAGCACGATTTCGACGGCTGGGCCGTGGTTGAATGGGAATGCTGCCTGAAACACCCCGAGGATGGCGCCCGCGAAGGCGCGGCCTTTGTCGATGCCCACATCATCCGCGTGACCGAAAAGGCCTTCGACGATTTCGCCGACGCCGGCACCGACCGCGCCGCCAACCGCCGCATGCTTGGACTGGAGTAAGACCCATGATCGACGCCGCCCACACCGCCCGCCCCGAACGTCTCCGCCTTGGCATGGTCGGCGGCGGACGCGACGCCTTCATCGGTGCCGTCCACCGCATCGCCGCGCGGATTGACGATCAATATGAACTGGTTGCAGGCGCTTTCTCATCCAACCCCGAGAAGGCCCTCGCCTCCGCGCAAGACCTCGGCGTCCCTCGCGCCTACACCTCCTTCGCCGAGATGGCGGCCAAGGAAGCCCGCCGCAAGGACGGGATCGACGCCGTCGCCATCGTGACGCCGAACCACATGCACGCCCCCGTGGCGATGCAGTTCCTCAAGCGCGGCATCCACGTCATCTGCGACAAGCCCCTGACCGCGACGTTGGCCGAGGCGAAGAAGCTCGCCAAGGCTGCCGAGGCATCGGGCGTGGTCTTCGCTCTCACCCACAACTACACCGGCTACCCGATGATCCGACAGGCCAAGGCGATGATCGCCAACGGAGACCTTGGCGACCTGCGTCTCGTCAACGTCGAATACGTCCAGGACTGGCTGACCGAGGTGGTCGACAACAAGCAGGCCGACTGGCGCACCGACCCGGCGCGGTCCGGGGTGGGAGGCTCCACCGGCGACATCGGCACCCACGCCTTCAACCTGGCGAACTTCGTCACCGGCCTGACGCTGGACACGCTGGCCGCCGATCTCACCGCCTTCGTCCCCGGCCGCCGGGTGGATGACAACGGCCACGTGCTGATGCGTTATCAGGGCGGGGCACGCGGCATGCTCTGGTGCAGCCAGGTCGCCCCCGGCAACGAGAACGGCCTCCGCCTGCGCATCTACGGCACCAAGGGCGGGCTCGAATGGGCGCAGGAGGACCCGAACTACCTCTGGTTCACGCCCTTCGGGCAGGAAAAACGCAAGATCACCCGTGGCGGTGCCGGCGCCGGCCCGGAAGCCGCCCGCGTCAGCCGCATCCCCCCCGGCCACCCCGAGGGCTACCTGGAAGGCTTCGCCACCATCTACACCGAGGCCGCCCGCGCGATCCGCGCCGCGAAGGCGGGAACGCCGGTCCCGGACGGCACCACCTTCCCCGGCCTCAAGGAAGGCCTGGAGGGTGTGGCATTCGTCGACGCCTGCGTCAGGTCCTCGTCCAGAAACGGCGCCTGGGTCAGCCTGAACCTCTGAGGGCGATAAGTCCTGAAGTATCCCAGCGGGACTGGGGGTGTGAAACCCCCAGGCGACGCCCTGACCTGTCCGGTCAGCCACCGCGTAGGGTGGGCGATCCACCCACCGTCCCTACCCGCGCAGCCGCGCACGCTCGCGTTGCAGCCACAGCACACTCAGCAAAAGCGGCGCATTCCTGATCTCCCCCGCCGCCATGACCTCGACCAAGCGGTCGAACGACAGCAGGTGTCCCTTGATGTCCTCGGCCTCCTGGGCGGCACCGAAGACCCCCGCGACCCCGTCCGGCAAGTCGCAAAGCGCCACGTAGGAGTACAGATATTCCGTCATCGCCCCCGGCGTCGGATAATACTCCGCCACCTTCTCAAGCGCGCCCAGAACCAGCCCCGCCTCCTCGACCGCCTCGCGGCATGCGGCCTCTTGCGGCGTCTCGCCCGGATCGATCCGCCCCGCGATGGCCTCCAGCTGCCAGGGCAAGGGATCGCCCCGACCCAGGGGGCCGATCCGCATCTGTTCGATCAGCAGCACCCGGTCCCGCGCAGGGTCGTAGGGCAGCACCGTGACCGCATCACCGGCCACGAAAACCTCGCGGGTCAGGGGCGGGCTCATCCCGCCGTCAAACCGCCGGTGGCGCAACTGCCACAGGTCCAGCGCGAAGAACCCGGCGTGCAACGGCCGCACCTGAACTGCGTCCACCTCACCCGATCCCGCCCGAATGCCGCGCCCCGCCCCTGCAGCCGCAGCCACCGCCCGCCCCCGGCTCGCGGCCTCGACCCGAAGGGCCTGCAGCCGACCCGCCACGCGCTCTGCCGGCAGATGTCCAAAGTAGCGCAACACCTGCGCCACCAGGTCCGGGTCGGCCTCCGCCTGACCCAGAACCGCTTCCAGGAAATCTTCGCACTCGGCGCCGCCAGCCGCCACCGCCGCGCGCAGTGCATCCGGCCAGTCCGTCCTGTCCCGCCCGGTCACTTCCAGCGTCGACCGACGTTCTCGCTGAGCAGCCCGCCCAGGATCCCACCCAAGAGGATTGTCCCGAAGACCCCCAGCGACAATAGCGCATGCGCCCGCTTCGCCATGGTGTCGACCACCGAAAGGATCGCTTCCATCGCGTCCTCGTACCGCATCTTGACCGAGTTCTCGAGCATCTCGCCCAAGGCCAGCAGGAACAGCGCCACGACCGCCAGGATCACCGCCGTCTTGATGCCCGCACCCGCCGACTCGACATAGCCCCGGCCGGTCGAATTGCCCATCACCGACCAGCCGATGAAGATGCCGACCAGCGCCGCCCCTTCGCGAAGCGGACCCAGCGATGCGGCGTCGGGGATGTTCTGCGCGTAGTAGTTAGCCATCACCCAGCCCACGACCCCGAACGAGATCGCGGCCATAAGCTTTGCAGCAGTCGGCATCGGTTGCGCCATTCGAAAGCCCTCAGCTTGGACGCGTCACCGTGATCTGCGTCACATCGCAGTTTCCACCCTGAAAGGCCCCCGCGCAAGAGGCGAGGTAAAAGTCCCACATCCGCTTGAAACGGTCGTCGAATCCCAGCTTCCTGATCTCGCCCCAGCGGTCGTTGAAGGTCTCGTGCCAGCGCCGCAAGGTCAGGCTGTAGCTCTCGCCGAACTCGATCGATCCCTTGACGTGCAGGCCCGCCTTCTCCACCTCGGCCCGCAGCACCGACGGAGCCGGCAGCATCCCGCCCGGAAAGACGTACTTCTGGATGAAGTCGACGCCCCTGCGGTAGATCTCCCAGCGCGCATCCGACACGGTGATGATCTGCAGCGTGGCATGCCGCCCCGGCTTCAGCCGATCGCGCAACGTCCCGAAATAGACCGGCCAGTAGCGTTCACCCACCGCCTCGAACATCTCGATGCTGGCGATGCCGTCGTAACTGCCGCGTTCGTCGCGGTAGTCCTGCAGCTTGATCTCGACCCGGTCCGACAGCCCCGCCCGGGCGATCCGCTCCACCGCATAGTCGTGCTGCGCCTGGCTGATCGTCAGGCCGGTGACCCGCAGCCCCCGCTCCTTGGCCGCATATTCCGCGAATCCGCCCCAGCCGCAGCCGATCTCCAGCACATGCTCGCCGGGCTGCGCGCCCATCTGGTCGACCATGCTGGCGTATTTGCGGATCTGCGCCGCCTCGAGGCTCTCCTGCGAGTTCTGAAACAGCGCCGAGGAATAGGTCATCGTCTCGTCCAGCCACAGCCGGTAGAAATCATTCCCCAGATCGTAGTGGTACGAGATGTTCTTCTTGGCCTGCCGCTTCGAGTTCGACTGCAACCAGAAGCGCAGCCGCTCGTAGGCGCGGACCAGGCCGCGCCCCGGATACCCGTCATTGACCACGTTGTTTGCCGGCCTCTGGACCAGATCCAGGAAGGCCTGCAGGTCGGGGGTCGTCCACCAGCCATCCAGGTAGGCGTCGCAGAAGCCAAGGTCGCCCTCCCGCACCAGCCGCGCGAAAAGGTCCGGGTTCACCACCCGGATCTCCGCCGCGATGCCGGGGGCCTTGCCCTCGACCCGGAAACGCCGGTCATCCGGCAGCACGAAATCCAGCCTGCCTTCGCCCAGCCGCCTCGCAGTCTCGAATGCGGTGGCGAAGTAGCGCGGCAGACCTGCCTCACCCTTCACCGTCGTCAACACGTCCATCGGCCCACCCCCAGGGTCTTTGTCGGCAACACTTTCACCAATGGCGATGCGTTGCTCAAGCATTTCGTGCCCCATATGCCGCAAGGGCGGCCGCCCGGCCAGCGGCCAGATCGATCACCGGCTTCGGATAGGGCTGATCCGGCGCCAGCCCCCAGGACCGTGGCACCGCGTCGTAGAAGGCCAGGGCCTCGGGCCCCGGCACCTTTGACAGCTCGGCGATGAATCGGCGCCGATAGCGCGCATCGGCATCGAACTTCTCCGCCTGCCCGGCCGGGTTGAACACCCGGAAGAACGGAGACGAATCGGGACCGGACCCCGCAACCCATTGCCAGCCCATCGCATTCGCCGCCGGGTCCCAGTCGGTCAGACAGTCGGCAAACCAGTCCAGACCCACTTTCCAATGCGTCAGAAGATGCTTGGTCAGGTAGCTTCCCGCGATCATCCGCGCCCGGTTGTGCATCGTCCCCGTCACATACATCTCGCGCATCGCCGCATCGACGAAAGGCTCGCCGGTCGTGCCGCGCCGCCAGCGCTCCGCATCCGGATTGTCGCCGCGCCAGGGGAAGGCGTCCCACTCCGGTCGCCAGTTCCCCGTCGTGATCTGCGGCGTGTGATGCATCAGGTGATAGCTGAACTCGCGCCAGGCCAGTTCCCGCAGGAAGCTTTCCGCCCCTGCGCGGCCCTCGTCGCGCGCGCGTAGGCCGGCATGCCAGACCTCCCGGATGCCGATCTCGCCGTAGGTCAGGTTCTCCGACAGCCGCGAGGTTCCCTGAACCCCCGGCACATCGCGCATCTCGGAATAACGCCCGACCGGCCCGTCAAGAAACGCCGCCAGCTTCGCCCGCGCCGCCGCCTCGCCCACCACCTGATACCGCAGGACAACCGAGGCCCCCCGGTTCATCGCAGCGCCCAGCCGCCAGTCCTCCAGCCGGTCCGAGCCAGGCCAGACCTCCAACCCCCGCACCCGGCTCGGCAGCGGTTCGGGCGCGGACACCCCCATGCCCCGCGTCGCCTTCCAGTATGGCGTGAACACCCGGTAGAACCCGCCCTGCCCGGTCTGAACGTCCCAGGGTTCGTGCAGAAGATGCCCCGCGAAACTCCGCGCCTCGATGCCGTCGCCCTTCAGCGCGGCCTTGACCGCAGTATCCCGTGCGACCGACGCCGGATCATAAAGCCGAGACCACCAGACTCCGCCCGCCCCGGTCTCCGCAACCAGGGTGCGCAACACGTCCAGCGCGTTGCCCCGCCGCAGGATCAGCCGCAAGCCCAGCCCTTCCAGCGCCTTCGCGAAAGCTTCGACCGCGAGTCCCAGCCGCCATTTGGGCGCCGCGCCCAGCGCCTCGGTCTCCGGGTCCAGAATGAACACAGGCACCACCGGACGGCCCGATGCGACAGCAGCCGACAGCATCGGCTGGTCCCCCAGCCGCAAGTCGCGGCGGAACCACAGGATCAACGGTATCTCGGACATTCCCCAGCCTTCTCAATCAAGAACGATACGCCCGCCAAGAAAGGTCGGATCACTTAACCCTTTCACCTGGCGGCAAATATCCTCCGGGGGTTTGGGGGTGGAAAACCCCCAATCACCGTCCCTTGCGCACACTTCGCGCAAGGGACAAACACAAAGGCTTGCGCGTCAGCGCTCCGTCAAGCTGACGTCATGGCCAAGCTGACCTTACAGCACCCGGTCCAGCGCCGCGATCAGCTGCGCCACTTCCTCGGCACTGGTGTAGTGGACCGCCGACATCCGCAGCACGCCCTTCTCCCGGTCGATCCCCAGCGCCTCCAGCGGCCGCACCGCGTAAAAATCGCCCGCCCAGCAGGCGATTCCGTTGCGGCCAAGCTCCTCGGACACCGGCTCCGCCACCCGGTCCAGCTCGATGGCCACCGTCGGCGCCCGCCGGTCTGCCTCCCGCGGTCCCAAGAGCCGCACGTCGTTCCGCTGGCCCAGATAGTCCAAGAGCGGCTGGATCACCGCCACCTCCTGCGCCCGCATCAGGTCATGCACCCCCCGGTTCCGCGCTGCCGGATCGCCCGCGATTCCATGCCGCTCGGCCAGCGCATCGATGTAATCCGCCATCCCTGCACAGGCCGCGATCTGCGCATGGTCCGGCCCGGCCGGAGTATGCCGCTTGTAAAGCGTGCCGTGGTTGAAAAAATGCGCCTGCCCCGGCAGCTCCATTCCAAAGCCCTCGCGCAGCACCATGATCCCCTGATGCGGCCCAAAGGTCTTGTAGGCCGAGAAAAGATACACATCGCAGCCCAGCGCCGCCACGTCCGGGAACCCATGGGGGGCGTAAGACACCCCGTCCACCACCGTCCGGGCCCCCGCCGCCTTCGCCATCGCACAAATGGCCCCGACGTCGTTGATCTCGGCGATCACGTTGGAACAATGCGGGAAGCAGACCAGCCGCACCTTGCCATCCGCCAGAAGCGAATCCAGCGTCTCCAGGTCCAGCGACCCGGTAGCCCGGTCGATCTTCCACTCCCGGACCTCGATCCCCGCTTCCGCCAGCCGCCGCCACACGCCCGAGTTCGCCTCGTGGTCCTGGTTCGTCACCACCACCGCGCCACCCGTGCCCGCGAGCCAGGTCCGCACGGCCTGCGCCAGCACATAGGTATTGGCGCTGGTCGAAGGCCCGAACGACACTTCCTCGCGTGCCACCCCCATCATCGCCGCCAGCCGGGTCCGTGCCTCGTCCATCTCGGCCCCCCCCGCCTGCGCCCCCGGATAGGGTCCATAGGGCTGCACCTTCCGGTCGCGGTAGAACCGCGTCAGGCGGTCCACCACCTGCACGCACGGATAGCTCCCGCCCGCATTCTCGAAGAACGCGTGGGAAGACAGCACCGGCGACGAAAACGCCGGGAACTGCGAACGGACGAACTCAAGATCAAGTGCCACCAGCGGCTCCTCCAATGGGCCGCGGCTCCTGGCAGACCCCGCGCGAGGCGGGCATATCCCGGTCCGCGGCAGGTCTTCCAGCCAGGCCGCCGGATGTCTCCCCGGCGACCAGAGCCGGGGGTGTCCCCGGCCTCGCCGAAAGGATTAGCGGCCCGCCCCCCTCCCCGCAACCCCCTCGACGAAGCCCCGCAACCGGGCGGCGAAAGTCGCCCGGCGCCCGGCAAACGGGCAAGCTGACGCAAGGTCATCCGGTTTCGTGCCTCTTTCTGCGCCATCGGCCACAAAATCCCGCAATTTCCCCTTGTCCTTTCTGAAGACCCAAACCAATTTCTGCCGATAGGGGCGTGCCGAGGGGGTTCCGCCTTGACCACAAGAACGAAGATCCGGCAGCCGCTGGTGCTGTCCGCTTGTCACACAGAGGAGCACACATGAGCCGTAGATCCCTTGCCCTTCTCAGCGCCGCATCGGTGCTGTCGCTCTCCATCGCCGCCCAGGCCGCCGACCCCGAGTTGACCGTGCTCGACTGGGCCGGCTGGGAGATCGACGGGATGCTGCAGCCCTACGTCGAAAAGCACGGCCAGAAGCCGTCGTATGTCTTCTTCGCCGACGATGACGAGGCGTTCCAGAAGATGTCCTCGGGCTTCAAGGCCGACGTGGTCCACCCCTGCGCCGCCGCGGTTCCACGCTACATCGACGCAGGCCTGATCGAGCCCTGGGATACCTCGAAGATCCCGGAATTCGCCAATGTCCCGGCGCGGATGGTCGAACCCTTCACCAATGACCAGGGCGTCTGGTTCATCCCGACCGACTACGCCTACACCGCCATCGCCTACAACGCCGAGACGGTGCCCGCCGAGGATGTCGCTTCGGTCCAGGTCTTCGCGTCCGAGAAATACGCCGGCCGCATCTCGATGCCGGACAACACTGATGACGTCTGGTCCCTGGCCTTCATGGCCACCGGCGTCACCTCCTGGGACAACATCACGGAAGAACAGTTCACCGCCGCCGCCGACTGGCTCCGCAAGGTCCACCCCAACGTCCGCGCCTACTGGTCCGACCCTTCGGAACTGTCGCAGCTGATGGCCTCGGGCGAGGTGCAGGTCGCCTGGTCCTGGAACGACCCCGTGGCGATCCTGCAGGACGAAGGTTTCCCGGTCGGCTTCAACCGCGCCGCCGCCGAAGGGGCCGCGACCTGGTACTGCGGCTTCGTGAACGTCAAGGATGGTCCCGGCGTCGAAGACAAGGCCTACGACCACATCAACTCGCTTCTGGCGCACACCTCGGCCCAGCCGCTTCTGGATGCGATCGGCTACGCGCTGGCCAACGACGCCGCGATGGCTGCGATCCCGGCCGACGCGCTGAAGGCCGCCTACGTCGACCAGGTGACCACGCCGCTCTTCGTCCAGTCGCCGCCGACGACCGAACTCCGCGACCGCATGATCGAGGAATTCGAGCTGATCAAATCGGGCTTCTGATCCCGCTTTTTTGACGCAGGAAGCGCCCGGGGGAAACCTCGGGCGTTTTTCATGGTCTGGTCCGGCCCTCGCGCACGTACACGGCACGGTTTGGCTGCCGGACTATACCAAAGATCCTGCACACTCGACCTTCGCGAAATTGCACACCGCGGGATGATCGATACGCTTGCCTTCCGCCGTCGGCAATTCTGCCGCCTCCGGATATCCGGAAGGGCAGGAAGCAATTGGCGACCATCCCAGGCACAGCTGGCGCCGACACGCTTACGGGCACGGCTCAAGACGACACCATCACCGGCCTCGGCGGCAGCGACACGCTCTATGGGGGCGGCAGCAATGACCTTCTCGACGGCGGCACCGGCGATGACAGGCTTTACGGCGGAACCGGGATTGACGTTCTGTCCGGGGGCGCCGGAAGCGACCTGCTCGACGGCGGCACCGGAACCGACACGGCAAGTTATTCGTCCGATACTGCGGCGATCAGCGCAAACCTGGGCGCCGCGACGGCCACAGTCACCGGCGGCAGCGGCGGCACCGACACCCTGGTCAGCATCGAGAACATCATCGGTACGGCCTTCAACGACTCGATCGTTGGCAGCACCGGCGACAACCTTCTGGCCGGAGGCCTTGGCAGCGACACCATCTTTGGCGGCCTCGGCAACGACACGATCTACACCGGCAATACCGGGACGCTGGCTTCGGGAACCGGCACCGACACCATCGACGCTGGCGACGGAAACGACCTGATCTACGTCACCGAACTGGCCAACAGCGCGTCGACCATCGACGGCGGCGCAGGCACCGACACCATCGTCTTCGACTACAATCCGGCCACGCTGAGCGGCACCACCCTGCGCATCACCATGGCCGAGCCGGGACTCCTCACCCAGCCCCTGGACGGCATCCTCGGCGACCAATTCTTCCGCAACGTCGAGAACGTGACCACAGGGGCAGGCACCGACTCGGTCGTCGGAAACTCCGTCGCGAACGTGCTCACCAGCCAAGGCGGAAACGACACTGTCGATGGTGCCGGCGGAAACGACACCCTGTTTGGCGGCGACGGCGACGACAGACTTCTCGGCGGGACGGGCGACGACAGCGTCGATGCCGGTACGGGCAACGACACCCTCATCGGCGGCGCAGGCGCGGACCTGTTGACGGGCGATGTCGGGGTGGATCTCGCCGACTATTCCGGCTCAACCGCGGCGGTCAACGTCGACCTGACGCTTGCCGGTGCCCAGGCGGGTGGCGATGCGGCGGGCGATACGGTCAGCGGGGTCGAGAACCTCACCGGGTCGGACTTCAACGACACGCTGACCGGGGACACAGCCGCCAACGTACTGACCGGCGGCCTGCGCAACGACATCCTCAGCGGCGGCGCGGGCAATGACACGCTGCTGGCGGGGACGGGCGACGACACGCTGAATGGCGGCGCGGGCGCGGACGTGCTGACCGGCGATGTCGGGATCGACGTGGCGGACTATTCCGGCTCCACCACGGCGGTGAACGTCAACCTGACGCTTGCCGGAGCGCAGACCGGCGGCGATGCAGCCGGTGACACGATCAGCGGGGTTGAAAACCTCACCGGCTCGGACTTCAACGACACCCTGACCGGCGACACTGCCGCCAACTTCCTGACCGGCGGACTTGGCAACGACAGCCTTTCAGGCGGCGCGGGCATCGACACGCTTTATGGCGGATCGGCCGATGACACCCTGATCGGTGGCGGCAGCGCGGACCTCCTCTATGGCGGGGCCGGAATCGATCAGGCCGACTATTCCGGCTCCGGCACGGCGGTGAACGTCAACCTGACGCTTGCCGGGGCGCAGACCGGCGGCGATGCAGCCGGGGACACGCTCAGCGGGGTCGAAAACCTCACCGGCTCGGACTTCAACGACACCCTGACCGGCGACACTGCCGCCAACATCCTGACCGGCGGACTTGGCAACGACAGCCTTTCGGGCGGCGCGGGCATCGACACGCTTTATGGCGGATCAAGCGACGACACCCTGATCGGTGGCGGCAGCGCGGACCTCCTCTATGGCGGGGCCGGGACGGATCTGGTCGACTATTCCGGCTCCGGCGTGGCAGTGAATGTCAACTTGGCAGTCACCGGGACGCAGACCGGCGGCGATGCAGCCGATGACACGCTCAGCGGGGTCGAAAACCTCACCGGCTCGGACTTCAACGACACCCTGACCGGCGACGGCGGCACCAACATCCTGACCGGGGGCTTGGGCAACGACAGCCTTTCGGGCGGCGCGGGCATCGACACGCTTTATGGCGGATCGGCCGATGATACCCTGATCGGCGACGGTAGCGCGGACCTCCTCTATGGCGGGGCCGGGACGGACCTCGCCGACTATTCCAGCTCCGGTACGGCGGTGAACGTCAACCTGACCAACGTCGGAGGTCAGACCGGCGGGGACGCCGCAGGCGATACGATCAGCGGGGTGGAAAACCTCACCGGTTCGGACTTCAACGACACCCTGACCGGCGATGGCGGGTCCAACGTCCTGACTGGCGGACTTGGCATCGACAGCCTCGCGGGCGGCGCGGGCACTGACACGCTCTACGGCGGATCGGGCGACGACACGCTGGTCGGTGGCAGCGGCGCCGATATCCTTTACGGCGGTCTCGGAAACGACCTTCTGGATGGCGGCGCGGACGTCGATGCCCTGTTTGGCGGGGTCGGAAACGACACGATCGTCGCCTCCGGCCAAGGCGAGACCCTTTTCGGCGGCGATGACCGCGACACGCTCCGAGTCCTTGGCGTCGGGTCGGATACGATCCTTGGTGGCGAAGGCGGCAACGACGAGGACGTGCTCGATTTCAGCGCGATCACCGGACCGCGCAAGATCGTCTTTGACGGTGCCAGCACGCAGAGCGATCTCTCGGGCACCGTCACCTTCTACGATCCGAACAACCCGACCGTTGTCACCGGCACGCTGGTCTTCGACGAGATCGAGGGGATCATCTGCTTCACCCCCGGCACCCTGATCGACACGCGCCAGGGTCCGGTTCCGGTGGAACATCTGCGCGAAGGCGACTGGATGGCGACGCGGGACAACGGCTATCAGCAGATCCGCTGGGTTGGCCGCCGCGACCTTTCCCGCGCGCAGGTCGCCCAAGACCCGTCTCTCGCCCCCATCCTGATCAAGGCAGGCTCGCTTGGCGATGGCCTTCCGGACCGCGACATGATGGTCAGTCCCGTGCATCGGATGCTGGTCATGTCGCGCCGCGCTCAGCTTTATTTCGAAGAGCCCGAAGTGCTGATTTCTGCACGACTGCTCACGCAAATCAGCGGAGTCATCCAGCTGCCGGCAACCGATGTCAGTTACATCCACTTCATGTTCGACCACCACCAGATCGTGCGGGCGAACGGAAGCTGGACGGAAAGCTTCCTTCCCGGAGACGGGGCGCTGAAAGCGGTGGATCGTGAGCAGCGGGGCGAGTTGTTCAAGCTGTTTCCGGACCTTGCAGACCTGAAGGCAAGCGGTTTCGAAGCGGCCCGCCGTGTGTTGAAACGGCATGAGGCCGACGTTCTGCTGGCCCATTAGTAAAGCGGCGGGTCCTTCCCCTGGTTCTTGGCGACCCATCGGCCGGTCCACCACCCCCCGCCAAACGCAATGCTTTCCAAATCCTCAACGTCCGAAGCCAACCCCTTGATTTCCCTCACGCCTGTAAAGCCGCCACGCGTGGGCGCCGCGCAGGTCCTCAAACCCCGGTTGCGTGGCCTGCCCGCCCCGTCTAATTCAGGGGGACCCCAACCCGGTTTCACATGTTCGAAGTCATTTCCCTCAGCTTCGCCTTCTTCTTCGGTCTCGCCGTTCGCCGGTTCGCCCTGCCGCCGATGGTCGGCTTCCTCGCCGCCGGCTTCGCGATCCATGCGGTCGGTCCCCGCCTTGGCCTGCCCGCCGAGTCCGGCGCGATCCTTGATCATGTCGCCCACCTCGGCGTCCTTCTCCTGCTCTTCGCCGTCGGCCTGAAGCTCCGCCTCGGCCAGCTTGCCCAGCCCCAGGTCTTCGGCGGCGCGCTGATCCATTCGGCGATCACCACCGCCGTCTTCAGCTTCGGCTTCGTCGTCTTCCTGCGCCTCGACTGGTCCACCGCGCTGCTTCTGGGCGTGATCCTGTCTTTCTCTTCCACCGTCTTCTCGGCCAAGGTGCTCGAGGCCAAGCGCGACATCGGTGCCTTCTACGGCCGCACCGCCATCGGCATCCTGATCGTTCAGGACATCATCGCGCTGGCCGTCCTTGCCCTTTACAGCGGCCAGGCCCCCTCGCCTTGGGCGCTGGCCCTCCTCGCGGCCCTCCCCCTCCTGCGGCCCGTCCTGCACTGGCTTGTCGACGTCTCTGGCCACGACGAACTCATGGTCCTCGCCGGGATGCTCCTTGCCGTCGTCGCGGGCGGCGCGGGCTTTCAGGCCGTCGGCCTGGGTGCCGAGATCGGCGCGCTGGTGATGGGCCTCCTGCTGTCCACCCACCCGCGCGCGAACGAACTCTCGGACGCCCTTTGGGGGTTGAAGGAGATATTCCTGGTCGGCTTCTTCCTGCAGATCGGGATGTCGGGCCTGCCCGGACCCAGCGACTTGATGCTGGCCCTCGCCCTGGTCGTCCTTTTGCCCCTGAAGGGTGCGCTCTACTTCGCGCTCCTCCTTGCCTTCCGGCTGCGGGCGCGGACCGCCTTCCTGACCGCCGCCAATCTGACCGCCTACAGCGAGTTCAGCCTGATCGTCGCCGCTGCGGTCCTGCCCGAATGGCTGGTCCCCCTGGCCCTTGCCGTCAGCCTGTCCTTCGTCTGTGCCGCCCCGCTCGACCGGTTCGCCGACCGCCTGTTCGAGCGCCTGGAGCCCTGGCTCGAAGGGTTCGAGGCCCGCCGGGTCCACCGCGACGAACTGCCAACCGACCTTGGCGCCGCGACCGTCCTGATCCTTGGCATGGGCCGGACCGGAACGGCTGCCTATGACCAGATGGAGGGGCCGTTTCGCGCCCTCGGGATCGACGCCGACTCCTACCGCGTTGCCGGCCATGTCGCCGCCGGGCGCAATGTGCTTTTCGCCGATGTCGAGGACGCAGCATTCTGGCGCGGGCTGAAGATGGCGAAGGTCGAAGGCGCGATTCTGGCGATGGACAGCGTCGAAGCCAAGGAAAGCGCCGCGCGGGCCTTGCGGGCCAAGGGGTTTCACGGCCCGATTATCGCCCACGCGCTGTATGAGGACCACGTGCTCCGGCTCAAGACCGCGGGGGCGGACCATATCTACCAGACGATGAACCAGGCCGGGATCGGGCTGGCCGACCAGGCAGCGCGCGCGATCGACCTCGACCGCCAGCCGGCAAGGCTGATCGAGGTCTAGGAAACGGACGGCGTTGGAAGGCGACCGTACAGCATGCCTGCCAAGCGGCGCCGCACCGGCAGCTTGTCGACGGGACTCGTTGAACGCCCCGAACACCCACGTCCAGTCCCTAGAATTTCATGCACCCACACGCGGCGACCAGCAAGGACACGACCCTTGCGGCCCCCGGATGCGGCCCCTATATTGACCCTTGTCGGGGGCAACTCCGACTATGGCGATAAACGCACCTGTAATAATCGGCTCGGACCCGGGGGCGGTACCCGGCGACTCCACCAGACTTTCCCGTTCGTTGCGGGCGTGTGGGGTCGAAATAGGATCGACGAACGACCAAAGAGGCCAGCTTTCGCTCGGTGAGGTACCACCGTTATCGGTCCATGATCACAGTTGCCAACGACAACCGTGCTCCGGTGGCGCTGGCCGCGTAAGCGGCTCGCAATACCAAAACTAAGCCCTTGCGGTTAGCACCGTAAGGCGGGGTTCGCAGGTACCTGGCAACAGAAACCTGCACCTTCCCTTCCTTTCGTCGTTCAACTTCGTCGCCGCGTCGATAGCCGCGCCCGCGAGGAGTGACGAAGTCATCGCCGAGCTTTCCCTTGCCAGACCGCGCAAGCAGACCCCATCCTTTGCCATGCTCCGCGCGGCCGTCCTTGCCTGCCTGACCGCCCAACCCGCCCTCGCCTGCGAGACGGCGCTGCTTTTGTCCATCGATGTCTCCGGCTCTATCGACGGCGGCGATTACCGGCTGCAGACCGAAGGGCTGGCGGCCGCACTGACCGACCCCGAAGTCGCCGAGGCGCTGGTTCGCGACCAGGTAGCACTGGCCGTCATCCAGTGGTCGGGCGTCGGGGAACATGCCCTTGTCCTGTCCTGGCAACGGATGCTTGCCCCGGCGGACGTCACCCGCTTTGCCGCCCGCGCCGCAAAGGTCCCCCGGGCCTTCAGCGGTTCCGATACCGCCGTCGGCCAGGGCATCCGCTTTGCCACCGCCCAGTTCGCCGCCGTCTCTGATTGCGGGCGAAAGGTCCTCGACATTTCGGGTGACGGCCAAGAGAACGCGGGCTTCACCGACACCGATGCAAGATCCGAGGCCATCGCCGCAGCCGTCATGATCAACGCCATCGCCATCGAGGAACCGGGGCCGGCCTCGCCGATCACCAGCTACTACCGCAACTGGATCATCACCCCGGAAGGCTTCGTCGTCACCGCCCGCGGGTTGCAGGACTATGCGCGGACTTTGCGGCTCAAGCTCTTGCGCGAATTGACCAACCCCGTTGGCTAACCCGGCCTTTCGCGGCAAGGCCAGTGCGGCGACCGACAGGGCGGTTCTTCGTCCGGGGCTTGCCACACCGACAGCAGCCCCCTTCCCTTGGCCCCCAAATCCCCTATGCTGCACGCCCAACCGGGAAAGGACGGCGACAATGGCGCGCAGCATCGACTACGGCAATCTCATGCACCGCGCGATGCGGGGCCTGATCCAGTCGGTCCTGGCGGATGTCGCCGAGAACGGGCTTCCGGGCGGTCACCATTTCTTCATCACCTTCGACACCACGCACCCCGACGTGCAGATCGCCGACTGGCTGAAGGAACGCTATCCTACCGAGATGACCGTCGTCATCCAGCACTGGTACGAGAACCTTATCGTCACCGACGAAGGCTTCAGCATCACGCTGAACTTCGGCAACAACCCCGAGCCGATGGTCATCCCCTTCGACGCGCTGCGCACCTTCGTCGACCCTTCCGTCGAATTCGGACTGCGGTTCGAGACACAGGTTCAGGACGAGGACGAAGACGACGAGGATTTGGAGATCGAGGTCGAGGAAGAGCCTGTGCGCCAGGACGCCGAGATCGTTTCGCTCGACCAGTTCCGGAAGCATTGATGTCCGACCTTGCGCTGTTCCGCCGGCGGCTTCTGAAGAACCCCCGGCAGGTATCGGCGATTGCGCCATCCTCGCGGACCCTGGCCCGCGCCATGACCCTGGGCCTTGGGCCGAACAGCGGCCCGGTGGTCGAGTTCGGCCCCGGAACCGGTCGCTTCACCGAGGCGATCCTGGCCCGCGGCGTACCGCCCGAGAACGTGACCCTGTTCGAGCTGGACGAGGAATTCGTCGACTACCTGCGCAAGAAGTTTCCCGGCGTCACCATCCATCAGCTTCCCGCACAGGATGCGGCCCATCTGGTCGCACCTGGCGTCTCCACGGTCATCTCGGGCCTGCCGCTTCTGTCGATGCCCTCCGACGTGCGTGAAGGTATCGTCAGTGCCGCCTTCGCGATCCTGGCCCCGCGCGGCCACTACGTGCAGTTCACCTATGGCCCGCGCCCGCCTCTGCCGCCCGAAACCATCGAGACGCTGGGGTTGAAGGTGAACAAGGGCCACAAGGTCTGGGCCAACCTGCCCCCCGCCACGGTCTACCGCTTCCGCCGGGCCTGATTTTCGGTATACCATTGCATGCCGGATTGATTTCGCGCGCCGCCGGAGCTATGGCTCGCGCGAGAGCTTGAGGAGTTTGCCATGACCGCGACCCGTACCGAAACCGACAGCTTCGGCCCGCTTGAAGTCCCCGCCGACAAGTACTGGGGCGCGCAGACCCAGCGGTCGATCATCAACTTCCCCATCGGCTGGGAACGCCAGCCGGTCCCGATCATCCGCGCGCTTGGCGTCATCAAGCGGGCCTGCGCCGTAGTGAACATGGCGCAGGGCGACCTGGACGCTACGCTGGGCGATGCCATCGTCGCGGCTGCAGGTGAGGTGATCGACGGCAAGTTCGACGACAACTTCCCGCTGGTGGTCTGGCAGACCGGGTCAGGCACCCAGTCGAACATGAACGCCAACGAGGTGATCTCGAACCGCGCGATCGAGATGCTGGGCGGTGTGATGGGCTCGAAAAAGCCCGTCCACCCGAACGACCATGTGAACATGGGCCAGTCGTCGAACGACACCTTCCCCACCGCGATGCATGTCGCGATCGGCATGCACACCCGCGACGTGCTGATCCCGGGGTTGGAGAAGCTGGCCAAGGCTCTTTGGTCCAAGTCGCACGAGTTCAAGGACATCATCAAGATCGGCCGCACCCATACCCAGGACGCGACCCCGCTGACGCTGGGCCAGGAATTCTCGGGCTACGCGACCCAGGTCGACAAGGGCATCGCCCGGGTGAAATCCTGCCTGCCCGACATCTACGAGCTTGCCCAGGGCGGCACCGCCGTTGGCACCGGCCTGAACTCCCGCGTCGGCTTCGATGTCCGCGTGGCGGCCGAGATCGCAAAGATCACCAGTCTCCCCTTCATCACCGCCCCCAACAAGTTCGAGGCGCTGGCCGCCCATGACGCGATGGTCATGTTCTCGGGCGCCTTGAAGACCGTGGCCGGCTCGCTCTTCAAGATTGCAAACGACCTCCGCCTCCTCGGCTCCGGCCCCCGCTCGGGCCTCGGCGAGTTGATCCTGCCGGAGAACGAGCCAGGCAGTTCCATCATGCCGGGCAAGGTGAACCCAACCCAGGCCGAGGCACTGACGATGGTCTGCGCCCATGTGATGGGCAACGACGCCGCCGTTGGCTTCGCCGGGTCGCAGGGCCATTTCGAGCTGAACGTCTACAACCCGATGATGTCTTACAACGTGCTGCAATCGATCCAGCTTCTGGGCGATGCCGCCTCCAGCTTCACCGACAACATGGTCGTGGGCACGCAGGCGAATATTCCCCGGATCGAAAAGCTGATGAAGGAATCGCTCATGCTGGTGACGGCGCTGGCGCCCACCATCGGCTACGACAACGCGACCAAGGTGGCCAAGACCGCGCACAAGAACGGCACGACCCTGCGGGAAGAGGCGATTGCTCTCGGCTTTGTCGACGGCGAAACCTTCGACCGCATCGTCCGCCCCGAGGACATGGTTGGCCCGAAAGGCTGATGGCCGAGATCGTCAACCTTCGCACCGTAAAGAAACAGGCGGCCCGCAAGGCCGCCCGTTCAGACGCGGATGCCAATGCAGCGAAGCATGGCCGCAAGAAGGCTGAGCGGGAGCTGGAGAAAGCGCGGTCGGAGAAGGCAGCGCGCACATTGGACGGGCACAAGCGCGAACCGGGGTAACCCGCCGTTAACCCTGCTTTGGCAGGGTTTCGGCAGGAGGTGCGCCGATGTCAGCCATGCCGGAATTCCTGTCATCCGATGAGTGGATTTCTCACCTGTTTTCGTCGCAAGCGGCGCGCGAAGGTGGGGTAATTCGTCGGAAAGTCCGTGACGTCGAACGCTACGTCGGTCGTGAGCCTTTCCTGGACGAGATGAAGCGCCGTGGGTTTCCCGTAGTGGAGAACGCAGGACAGTTCATAATCTTTTGTAACCGTGAGGCGATCCGCCGGGTCGCCTAGCCGATTCCTTCAAAGAAATCGTGCCGGACCCTTTGAAGGGTCCGAACCGGAGTTTTCGAAAACTCCGGTGACAACGCCGACCGTTGCGCTACCCTCTCCCCCCATGACCACCCGCCCCGCCAAGCACTCCCTCACCCTCCACGGCCACCGCACGTCGGTCTCGCTGGAACCCGAGTTCTGGGACGCCTTCCGCGCGATCGCCGCCGAGAAGGACACTCCCCTCAACGCCCTTGCGGCCGAAATCGACGCCGCGCGTCGCGGAGAGGAGGGTCTCGCCTCCGCCATCCGTGTCTTCTGCCTGAACCACTACCGGAGATCGTGATGCGCGCCGCCGTCCTTCGTGCCTACCGCGAACCCCTCAGCCTGGAATCCGTCCCCGATCCGGCCTGCGAGGCCGATGGCGTGGTCCTGAAGACCTTGGCCTGCGGCATCTGCCGAAGCGACTGGCACGGTTGGGTCGGCGAGCATCCAAAGGTGAAGCCCGGCGACATCCCGGGCCATGAATACTGCGGCGAGGTCATGGAAGCCGGGCCGCTGGCCAAATGGCGCAAGGGCGACCGCGTCATCGCCCCCTTCATCCTGGCCTGCGGCGACTGCCCCGAGTGTCGCTCGGGCCAGACCACCACCTGTCGCAGTCAGCGCGTCCCCGGCTTCGGCGACCGCGGTGCCTATGCCGAATACGTCTCGGTCCCGCATGCCCACAACCTGACCCGCCTGCCGGAAAGCCTGTCGCCCGCCCTCGCCGCCGGCCTTGGGTGCCGCGTCACCACCGCGTTCCATGCCCTTACTGGCCGGGCCGCCCTGCAGGCCGGCGAATGGCTCGCCGTCCACGGCACCGGCGGGATCGGGCTGTCCTGTCTACTGATCGGCAAGGCGCTTGGCGCAAGGGTGATCGTCGTCGACGTCGTTCCCGAGAAGCTCGCCCATGCCCTGACCCTGGGTGCCGAGGCTGCCCTCGACGCCCGCGACGGCGACGTGGCGGCCCGGATCGTCGACCTGACCGGCGGCGGCGCCCATGTCAGCGTCGAGGCGCTGGGAATCGAGGCCACTGCGAACAACTCGCTGAAGTGCCTCCGTCCGCTTGGTCGTCATGTCCAGGTCGGCCTGCCCACCGGCCACACCGCGCAGATGACAATCGACATGAACACGCTTTACATGCGGCAGCTGTCCGTCTTCGGCACCAGGGGCATGCCCGCCTGGCGCTATCCGACGCTGCTGAGCCTGATTGAAACCGGCAGGATCGACGTCCGTCCCATCGTGGCCCGCACGGTCGCCCTAAGCCAGACGACGGAGGAGCTTCGCGCCTTCGACGGACCGACAGCTCCCGGTGTCGCCGTCATCACCGATTTCGCGGGTTAACCGGCCACGCGGGACAGGGCCACCGCCAGGTCGCCATAGCCGGTGAAGCGCCGCTCATAATCCAGGCCCAGCCGCCGCGCGCAGTCCTCGGCCTTTGCGTCCAGCGCTGGATCGTCTTTCTGCGCCTGGTAGACCAGCTTGGTGTAATTCCCGAAATACATGTCCCGCAGCTCCGGATGGCGGTCCAGGCCCATCGGCTTCCAGACGAAGGCGTCGAACTGCCGGACCAGGAAATCGGTCAGATAGAAGGCTGTGAATTCTTCTTCCGCCTTGGCGGCAAACTCCGCATTCCCCTCGAAGAAGGCATAGCAGTGCGGGCCTTCTACCATCTCGACCCCCAGCCGGTCGCAGGCGGCCTTCAGCAGTCCGCCCGTTCCGCAATCGGCGTAGACGACGAACACCGTCTCATAGGCCCCACGCGCGGCGGCAACGGCCTCTTCCACGGCTGGAATGATCTTGTCGGGCCAGAGATGCAGCTTCGCCGGCAAACACTGCAAATCCATATGGGCCCAGCCGTTTGCCGCCTTCAGCGCCAGGATTTCATGCGCCAGCGCCCCGCAGGCGATCAGCAGAATGCGCCCGGAGTGGGCTGGCTGTAGCCCGGTTTCGGAAAGGGTGATGTCATCCATCGGGCGGCCTTATCGGCTGACGCGGGTCCAGGTCAGGATCACGGTGGCCGACAGCGCGGCAAAGGCCAGCGCCGCAAAGGGGACCCCGGTCCACAGCGCAAGCCAGATAGTCAAACCGGCTGCGACGATCACCAGGGCAATCAGTCCAAGAAAGTGAGTCAAGGGCATTATGCGCCTCCCTGACATTCAATCTGCGCTTCGGAGGGGCCCAAGACAAGCCCCTCGCGAATCACAGGCGTGTGTCAGCCGTTCAGCTGGTTGTGCTTGCGCGCGACCCAGGCCTTGGCGGTCTCCACGGCAACGGCCGCGTCCCGGCAATAGGCGTCGGCGCCGATGGCCTTGCCGAACTCTTCGTTCAGCGGCGCACCGCCAACGAGGATGATGTAATCCTCGCGCAGGCCCTTTTCCTTCATCGTGTCGATCACGACCTTCATGTAGGGCATCGTCGTGGTCAGCAGAGCCGACATGCCCAGGATATCGGGCTTCTCGGACTCCAGCGCCTCGAGGTATTTCTCGACCGAGTTGTTGATGCCCAGGTCCTTCACCTCGAACCCGGCGCCCTCCATCATCATGGCGACAAGGTTCTTGCCGATGTCGTGGATGTCGCCCTTCACGGTGCCGATCACCATCTTGCCCATCCGCGGCGCGCCGGTTTCGACCAGCAACGGCTTCAGGATGAACATGCCGGCCTTCATCGCGTTGGCCGCAAGCAGCACTTCGGGAACGAACAGGATCCCGTCGCGGAAGTCGGCGCCGACGATGGTCATGCCGGCGACAAGCGCCTTGGTCAGCACATCATAGGGTGTCCAGCCGCGTGCGATCAGGAGGTTGACCGCCTCTTCGATCTCTTCCTTGAGACCATCATAGAGATCGTCATGCATCTGCAGCACAAGCTCGTCATCCGACAGTTCGGAAAGGATGATCTCTTCGTCGTCAGCCATCGGGCGTGCTCCAAGCGGAAGGGTTTGGCATGGTGATGGTCGCAAACCGACCGGGTCACTATGCGGCAAGCGACATACACCGGATGAAAGCCGACAGAAAGCCATCGCGAGGCGGAATGTTGTGGCGGGTGTTCCGTTTTTGTTCTAGATTTGCAGCATGACTCGCACTGCAACTCTCTTGCCGGGCCAGCGTTTGCGGGCGCGGGGGGCCGAAAGCAATCGGACCGGCCGATTTGAAGCCACCGACCGCGAGGCGTTCGACGACGGCTGGGACCTGCCCGAAGAGGACCGCCTGGTCGCCACCGAAGTGCGGTTGGAGCGCCCGCGGTCCGCGCTGACCTTCAACCGCTCGCCGGATGTGCCCTTCGACCGGTCGATCAACCCCTACCGCGGCTGCGAACATGGCTGCATCTACTGTTTCGCACGGCCGACGCACGCCTTTCTCAACCTCTCTCCCGGCCTCGACTTCGAGACCCGGCTCATCGCCCGCCCCGGCATCGCCGAGGTGCTGGAGACCGAATTGCGCCGCCCGTCCTACAAGGTCGGTCCCGTGGCCATCGGCACCAACACCGACCCCTATCAGCCTATCGAACGCGAGCATGGGCTGATGCGGCAGGTCCTGCAGGTGCTTTCGGATTTCCGGCATCCGGTTTGGATCACCACGCGCGGCACGACGATCGAACGCGACATTGATCTCATCGCCGCGATGGCCGCCGAGGGGCTGGCCTCGGTGTCGATCTCGGTGACCACGCTGGATGAAGGTCTGGCGCGGAAGATGGAGCCCCGCGCTCCGGCGCCCAAACGCCGGTTGCAGATGATCCGGCGGCTGGCCGAAGCCGGGGTGCCGGTCCGGGTGCAGGTCTCGCCGCTGATCCCCGCGCTGACCGACCATGAGCTGGAAGCCGTGATGGAGGCGGGTCGCGATGCCGGGGCGCGGGCGTCGAACACGATCCCGCTGCGCCTGCCGCTGGAGGTGTCGGGGCTCTTCCGCGACTGGCTGGCCGCCACGGTTCCCGACCGGGCCGAGCGTGTGATGGGCCGGGTGCGCGAGTTGCACGGCGGGCGCGACTATGACCCGGAATGGGGCAAGCGGATGCGGGGCGAGGGTCCCTGGGCCGACCTGATCCACCTGCGCGCGTCCGTGGCCCGCAAAAGGCTGGTGCTCGATGAGACCCTGCCTGCCCTGCGGACCGACCTCTTCGCACCACCGCCAAGGGCAGGCGACCAGTTGACGCTGTTCTAGGCGGGCCCGTCCTGGACCAAATTCCTTAAGCAAGGAATTTGACAAAATCCTTCCTCAAGGATTTTGGGCCCTGGCGCTGCGGTTCAGCCCCGACGACCGCGACGTTCCCGCCGGCCGGCACCCGCATCATCGCCGGTCCCGTCAGATGCCGAGGAAAATCCGCCCAGTTTCGCCTGGATCACCTCCAGCGACGGCCGATTGCCCTTGGGCCGGCTTTCCAGCGCCACCCGCATCGCACGCAGGTGTTCCGGCATCGTGCCGCAGCAGCCGCCGATGATCCGCACGCCGGCATCCCGCGCCATCACGGCATATTCCGCCATCAGTTCCGGAGTGCCATCGTAGTGGATGTGACCATCGTGATACTTCGGGATCCCGGCATTGCCCTTGGCGATGATCGGGCGCTCGGTCCCCGTGGCCGAAAAGCCCAGGACCGTCCGCATCAGGTCCGACGCGCCCACACCACAGTTCGCGCCGAACGCGATCGGCGGGTTCACCAGCCGCTCCACCATGTCTGCCATCGTGGCCGAGGTGGTGCCCATCATCGTGCGACCTGCAGTGTCAAAGCTCATCGTGCCGCACCAGGGCATGTCGGCCCGCAGCGCTGCATCCGCCGCCGCGCGGTATTCCTCGGGGGCCGAGATCGTCTCGACCCACAGGACGTCCGCCCCGCCTTCCTTCAGCGCCTCGGCCTGTTCATGGAACATCTCGACTGCAAGTTCATGCGTCAGTGTCCCCATCGGCTCGAAGATCTCGCCCGTCGGGCCGATCGAGCCCGCCACCACGACCGGACGGCCCGCCTTGTCGGCGATCTCGCGGCCCAGCTCGGCGCCAACCCGGTTCAGCTCGCGCACCCGACCTTGCGCCTGGTGCAGCTTCAGCCGCGACGCATTGCCGCCAAAGGTATTGGTCAGGAACAGGTCCGACCCCGCAGCCACCGCGTCGCCATAAAGCTTCAGAATATTCTGCGGCTTCTCGACGTTCCAGAATTCCGGCGGCTCGCCCGACGACAACCCCATGTTGAACAGGTTCGTCCCCGTCGCGCCATCGGCCATCAGCCAGTCACGCGTCGCAAGCATCCGGGTCAGGGCATCGGTCATCGTCGGGTTCCTTCGGGCAGGCCTAGCTTTCACCTCTGCCACGGGTTGCGGCCGGAGGCAATTTCATTATCCGCATGACGTGTTGCGGTCGTCCTCAAGCCGGCCGAATGCGACGGCGTGGCACACCCGGCGCCAGATCTCCCGACCAACCGGCGTCAGCGCCAGCCGACGATGACGCCCGGCGCCCCTGCGCGATTCCTGCCGCCCGCCCGGCGAGCCACCTGACCTGTCCGATGCGCAATGAAAAAGCGCGGCCCCGGGCGGGACCGCGCCTGCATTCCGTCCGGCAGGATCAGATTTCGGACATCAGCTGCGCCTTGGCGATGGGCAGCATTTCCTTCATCTTGGCCCGCACGACCTCGGCGCTGGCCTTGCCAGCCAGATCGGCCACGACCTTGCGGACCACGTCTTCGTCGCCCGCTTCCTCGAAGTCGGCGCTGACCACTTCCAGCGCATAGGCCGCAGCGGCATCATCCGTCTTGCCCATCAGCCCTGCGGCCCAGAGCCCGACCAGCTTGTTGCGCCGTGCCTCGGCCCGGAACTGCATTTCGCTGTCATGGGCGAACTTGGATTCGAAGGCATTCTCGCGGTCGTCGAAACTGGTCATGGGCTCCCCCGGAAGGACGGTTGTTTCCCCTCATATGCCCATCCAGACCCAACACCGCAAGCCCCTTGGCCACGCGCGGGCTGCTCGCGCCTTGCGAGTGTGGCCCCCTTGGACTATAGCCCAAGGAAAGCGGTCTGAAGGTGAAGCCCTGTCGCCGCCCCCCCTGATCGAGTGAAGCATGGCACGGCGCAAGAAGGTCTACGAAGGCAAGGCCAAGATCCTGTACGAAGGACCCGAACCGGGGACGCTGATCCAGTACTTCAAGGACGATAACGCCCCGACGGTCGCGGCGCCCGCCTCGCGTGAGGGCAAGGGTGTCCTGAACAACCGGCTGTCGGAATTCTTCATGGCGGGCCTGAACCAGATCGGCGTGCCAACGCATTTCATCCGCCGCATCAACATGCGTGAGCAGCTGGTGCGGATGGCCGAGATCATCCCGCTGGAAGTGGTGGTGCGCAACTTCTCCGCCGGGCCCCTTGCAACGCGGCTGGGAATCCCGGAAGGCACGCAGCTGCCCCGCCCGATCGTCGAGTACTATTACAAGGACGACAAGCTCCAGTCGCCGCTCGTGGCCGAAGAGCACATCGTCGCCTTCAACTGGGCCAACCAGCAGGACCTCGATGACATCGTGGCGCTGTCGCTGCGGGTGAACGATTTCCTGTCGGGCGTGATGATGGGCGTGGGCATCCGGCTTGCGGATTTCCGGATCGAGGTCGGCCGCGTCTGGGAGGGTGATTTCATGCGCCTGATCATCGCGGACGAGATCAGCCCGGACAGCTGCCGGCTCTGGGACATGCGCCAGCCCGAACGTCCCGACGGAACGATCCCCGACCCGCAGCCGATGAACGACGTCTACACCGAGCTTGCGCGTCGGCTGGGCGTGCTGCCGACGAACATCACCCACACGACGAAGCCGACCCTGATCAACTGACCAGCCCTCAGTCGGTCGTGAACCCCGCCGTCAGGTTGACGACCGACCCGGTCATGGCACCTGCTTGGTCCGAGGCAAGAAAAGCAATGGTGCCAGCGACCTGAGCCAGCGTCGGCAAGCGCTGCAGCATCGTCGTGGCCGAGGCGCCGCCCAGCCAATCCTGCACTCCAAGACCCATCGCCCTTGCCTTCGGCGCAAAAAGCTCGGCCGTGAAGGACCCTGCCGCGACCGCATCGGAGATGGCATGCGACCGCAGGCAGACCACGCGGATGTTGCGGGGCCCAAGCTCGCTGGCAAGCGCCCGGGCAAAGGCTTCGCTGCCCGCACAGCCCACGATATGGCCCAGGTGGCCAGGCACCGCCAGCTTGGCGGCCGGGGCGGTGATCGTGACGATCACCCCACCCCCGTCGCCGCCCATGTGCGGCGTGACGGCCTGAGAGATGTTGAACAACGCCGTCAGATAGGGCGTGACGCCAGCCTGGAACTCGTCCAGCGACAGGTCGGCCAGTTCCTTCCCCTGATCGTGCAGAAAGCTGGTGGCGTTGACGACCGTATCGATGCCCCCGGCCTCCCCGGCCAGCCGGGCCGTGGCCTTGGCGGTCGCCGGGCCATCCAGGACATCGGCCTGAAACGCCTCGGCCAGACCGCCCTCCGACCGGATCGCCCCGGCCAGCCGTTCCGCCCGTGCCAGCCTGCGCGCGCCCAGCCAGACGCGGTGGCCCTCGCGGGCGAAAGCCCACGCCGTGGCGGCTCCGATCGCGCCGATGCCGCCATAGATGACCACGGTCTTCGCGGTCATGGCTGCGCTTCGGGTGCCAGACCGGCATAAAGGTCGCGCAGCCGGGCCCAGCCCGACCAGAACGACCGCGGCGTGCGGTCGGAAAGCCGGTCGGCCAGGATGTCCAGATGCATGTGCCAGCCCCCCGCGACCTCGGACCGGACCGGACCTGCGGACAGGCCGCTGTGCCGGACGGTCAGCAGGACCCGGTCGCCACGGTCGTCGAGGTTGAAGCTGACCTCTCCCACCCCCCAGGCGATCACCAGCCGCCTTGGCGGGTCGACCGCGACCACCCGGCTTTGCAGCCGCTGCACCTCGGGGAAGCCTTCGGGTCGCGGGTCGGCCGCCACACTCAATTCGTCATTGCGCCAGACAAGTTCGAAGGCGGCGTCCGCCACCAGCTCCATCTCCCCCGCCGCAAGCCACTGCCGGCGCTTCTCGCTGTCCACCAGATAGCGCCACAGTCTCTCAGCCGGCCCCGGCAACCAGCGCTGGATGACCAGCGTCCCATCGTCGACCATCCGCGCCCGGTCTGCGTCAATGTCCTTCATCTGCATCAGTCCTCTCCTTTCAGGGACGCTGCGGCGTCTTCCTCGCGCAGCAGGCGGTCCAGAGTGTCGATCCGGCTGATCCAGAACCGTTCGTAGTAAGCCAGCTCGGACAGCGCCGCCTGCAGCGGAGCCGCGTTCAGCCGGCAGATATGGGTCCGCCAGCGGATCTCGCGCTGCAACAGCCCCGCGCTCTCCAGCACCCGGATGTGTTTCGAGGCCGCGGCCAGCGTCATCGGGAATGGGGCCGACAACTCTCCGACCGTGCGCTCGCCTGCGGCCAGCATCCGCAGCATCGCGCGGCGGGTCTCGTCGCCCAGGGCGTGAAAGATCTGGTCCATCTGCTGATTCTCATTTTACCTATAGGTATAATTATCGCATCTCGCGGCTTCATACAACCATTCGGTAATGCGACCCACGCGCTACCCCCTTGTCGCGCCGCCGTCCCTTCGCTAAGGACGCGGCACATCAAAACCCGGAGGCCCCGATGAAAGCCCGCGTCACCGTCATGCTGAAGACCGGCGTCCTTGATCCGCAGGGCGAGGCGGTGCGCCATGCGCTGGGGTCGCTGGGGTTCCAGGGCGTACAGGGCGTTCGGCAGGGCAAGGTGATCGAACTGGACCTCGCCGAGACCGATCGCACCCGTGCCGAGGCTGACGTCAAGGCGATGTGCGACAAGCTTTTGGCCAACACGGTGATCGAAAGCTACCGGGTCGAGCTTATCTGACGCCGGGAAGGTGGGCGGATCGCCCACCCTACGCCCGCGCCCCTGTAGGGTGGGCGATCTGCCCACCTACCGTCGAAAGACCCGCAGCCAGATCCCGTCCTTCGCCCTGACCGTCAGGTGCGCCACCGGGACCGGCACGCGCCCCTCCACCGCTTCGAACCGGAACGCCCGCACCAGATGCGCCAGCATCAGCGTGCCCTCCAGCATCGCGAACCCCGCCCCCGGGCAGACCCTCGCCCCGCGCGAGAATGGCAGGTAGCCCCCCTGCGGCACCTCGCCGGCCCAGCGGTCGGGGTCAAACGCGTCGGGCCGGTCCCACAGCCGCTCGTGCCGGTGCAGATGCCAGGGACTGATCACCACCTGCGCGCCCCGGGCGACCTTTCGCCCCCGGAACTCCTCGGGCCTTGCCGCCTCGCGTACCAGCATCGGCACCGGCGGATACAGCCGCAGCGCCTCGCGGAAGACATCCCGGGTGAACCGCAAGCCGCCCACCACCCCGAACTCCGGTCGCAGCGCCGCAGCCTCGGCCGCCACCCGCTCTTGCGCCTCGGGGTGCGTGGCCAGCAGATAAAGCGCCCAGCCCAGAGCCGAGGCGCTGGTCTCGTGCCCGGCCAGGAAGAAGATCGCCACCTGGTCGACCATCTCGACCGTCCCGAACGTGGCACCGCTGACCGGGTCCGGCGTCGTCATGATCTTGGTCGCCAGATCGTCAGGAGCCTGCCCTTCCGCAATCGCCACAGCCCGGGCCGCCGTCAGCGCCGCGATCAACCCCCGGATCGTCCGGGCCGAGCGTTTCGTCGCGCCCCGGTGCAGACGGGGAAACCAGCGCGGGAGCGGCAAGAAGGCGCCCAGATTCAGGATCGGCGCGGACCGCTGGTAGGCCCGGAATTCGTGGAACACCGCCTGCGCCACCCGGTCCTCGATCGGAATGGAAAACAGCGTCCGGAAGATCACATCCGCTGCCGCATGGCTGGCCGCCAACTCAACCTCGACCACACCCGGGACCATCCGCGCCACGGCCGCCTCGCAGGCCGCCCAGATCGCGGGGAATGCCTCCTTCAGCCGCCCGCCCTCGAAGGCCGGATCGATGATCCGCCGTTGCCGCAGCCACTCCTCGCCGTTGGTCACGAAGACCGACCGGCCCAAGAGCGGCCGCAGCCCTTCCGTCACCCGGTCCGACTTCGGGAAATCCCCGGGCCGTTCCTCCAGCACCCGCCGCACCAGCGCCGGATCGTTGCACAGGTAGCTGCGGAAAAACGGCGTCCGGAATTCGGCCATCCAGGCCCGGTAAAGCCGCACCGGTTGCGCCGACAGGATATCGCGCCGAAACGCGCGCAGATGGGCAAAGAGCGAGACCTTGTCCGCCCGCGGCTCCGGTTTCGGCGGGGTCATGCCGCGTCCCGATAGGGACTGTAGGACCGGGTGATCCGGCTGGCTGAAGGGTTGCGGCGCCGGTAGCGTTTGCGCAAGGACATCGGGCCCGCCGTGATCTGGAAATAGTCATAGTCGCCCGGGCGATCGAAGGCGCACATGTACTGGAAATGCAGCCGAAAGAACCGCCGCTTCAGCGCCCGCCAGCGTTCTGGGCTCAGGGTCTGGGTGAACGAGGCCGAGATCACCAGCGGCCAGCGCTGCGCCGCGGTCGCGACACCGCTGACCGCCACCGGGTCGCACAGCGCAAAGCTGCACCCGTCGCTGGGCGCCGTCACGTCGACCCAGGCCACCTCGGCGCATTCGGACAGGCAGCGCAGGTCGGCCCGCAACCGCTGCGCCCCCGGCAGGAAGGATGCCATCGGCACCGCCTGCCCCAGGCTCAGGAATGAAAGCGAGGGGCCTGCGGGCAGTCCCTCGCGGATCAGGTCGGCGAGCATCGACACGCCGATATGCACGCCAGAGGAATGGCCGACGACCAGCACCTCCTGCACCCCGCTGGCCAGCGCCGCCCGCACCCGCGCGCGAAAGGCGGCCAGCCGTTCCTCCAGCGCGTCGGGATAGGCCCCGCCTCGCAGGGCCGTGAAGGCAAAGTCGTGCATCAGGTAGTAGACATACAGCCGCCGGTCCAGCCGTCGGAACCCCGCCAGCACCGCCCAGACCACCGCAGCCCCCAGCGCCCAGTCGATCCCCGCCCAGGGGGCAAGCCATATCGCCAGCGCCCCCGCCCCAAGGGCCACCAGCCCCTGCAAAAGGAGCAGCACGGCCGGATACAGCGCCGCGATCATCGGCCCCTTGCGCAACCGGACCAGCCGGAAAAGCGCGCCCGAAGAGATGTAGACCCAAGCCGTCCGTGCCAGCAGCAGATAGGTCCCGGCAATACCGCGCGTCATCGAGCCCTTGACGAGGTCGGACCAGACCAGAACCTCGACCTCGGCCTCGATGTCGCGCCCGTCGATATGGGCCTGGACATGCCAGCCGTAAGTCTCGCCCGGACGGGATTTCAGCGTCAGGTCATAGCCCGAAATCGCCGCCTGCGCCGCACCTTCGCTGCGGTAAAGCTCACGGTAGCGGCGGGGCGGGAACGGGTCATAGCCGGGGATGTAAAGGACGTGACGCCGGTACGCGCCCTTCTCTCCCCCCTTTGCCGTTCGTTTCACGCGCCCCACCATGCCGCCACTCTGCCCGGCATACCTTACCTGACGGTTAGCAAGAGGGAAGCATCAACCCGGCAGGGGCAGACCCAGAACCTCGTAGGTCTCCAGCATCCAGTAGCTGAAATCGGTGAAGGCGCCGGTCACAAGGGCCAGCCCCACGATGATCAGAAGACCGCCCATCAGCCGCTCGATCAGCTTCATGTGGCGCTTCAGCTTCGCCATCAGGTACATTGATCTTTCAATGAAAATCGCAGCCAGCAGAAATGGCAGTCCAAGTCCCAGCGCGTAGACGCCCAGAAGAAGCGTGCCGCGTTCCATGCTGCCTTCCTGGGCCGCCAGCGACAGGATCGCACCCAGTTGCGGGCCGATGCAGGGGGTCCAGCCGAAGGCGAAGGCCAGTCCCAGGAGATAAGCCCCCAGCGCGCTCCCACCGCGGTCGCCGGCATCCATCCGCATTTCGCGGTCCAGAAGCGGGATGCGGAAGACGCTCAGGAAATGCAGGCCGAAGATGATGATGATCACCCCCGAGATGCGGGCCAGCAGAAGCTGGTTCTGCAGAACGAAGCTGCCGAAGGCGGATGCCGTGAAGCCCAAGAGCAGGAAGATCGTCGACAGGCCCATCACGAAGAAGAGTGCAGGCAGGATCACCCGGCGGCGCTGCACACCCTGGGTGGTCATCTCGCCCATGCTGATCCCGCCCATGTAGGCCAGGTAGGGTGGCACGATCGGCAGGACGCAAGGCGACAGAAACGACAGGACCCCTGCCAGCAGCGCGACCAGCATCGCGGGCAGAAGGGCAGCGTCGATGATCTCGATTCCGAACATGGGACTCCCCCGCCCGATCCAGATAGCCGCTTTCGCGCGCCGCGTCACCGGGACAGCGCGTCACATCCCCGTTGGCCCGCTGTAACCTTGCCGCGGGCCGATGCGGTCGCTACACCCGCCGCATGGCAGATTGGGACATCGAGATCGACTGCGAGGGGCTCCTCTGCCCCCTGCCCGTGCTGCGCGCGCGCAAGCGGCTGTTGTCGCTGGCGCCCGGCACGGTGGTCTGCGTCCGGACGACTGACGCGATGGCCCTGATCGACCTGCCGCATTTCTGCACCGAGGCGGGGCATGCCTATCTGGGCTGTGAGACCGAAGGTGCCGTAACCCTGCACCTTATCCGCCGCGGTTGAAACGCAAACGGGCGGCCGAAGCCGCCCGTGCGATCTTGTGCGTCAGGCCTTCAGCGGGCCGACCACCAACCCTTGCGCTTGGGCTTCGCCGGTGCGTCCGGATCGGAGGCAGGAGCCTCCGCTTCGACCGGTTCCGCAACCAGCGTCTCGGCGACCACTTCGGCGGCCACAGCCACTGCGGCAGCAGGCGCCGCCACAGGTTCCGGCGCAGCCTCGACCGCCGCCTTGGCACGCGATCCGCGACCCTTCGGCTTTGGAGCCTCAGCCACCACGGCTTCAGCCTCTGGCGCTGCGGCCTTGGACCGGCTCGCCCGCTTCTTCGGCGCGGGTTTATCCTCGACGACCACCTCAGCCACCGGCTCGGACGCAGCCTCAGCCACCTGCGCAGGCACCGGCTCGGGTGCCGCTTCGGCCACCGGTTCCGCAGCAGAAGCCACGGCTTCCGCCGCCTCCGCCTTCGCGCCACGCGGCTTGCGGGTCCGCTTCGGCTTCGGGGCCGGAGCCGCCTCAGCCACCGGCTCGGCCGCGACCTCGGTCACATCGCCCTCGTCCTCGTCGCCGTCGTCGTCGCCCTCGCCATCAGCGCCCAGCTCTTCGGCCGACCCGTTCTCCGGACCGCCCTCGCGCTGACCACCCCGCCGCCGCCGCCGACGCCGACGCTTCTTCCGACCCGGCTGGCCATCTCCTTCGGCCGCAGGCGCGGACGGAGCCGTGGCAGCGACCGGAGCGGCCACGACGGCCTCCTCCTCGACTTCCTCTTCGACCAGATCGTCGACGAAATCCTCGTCTTCCTCTTCCTCGGCCACCGGCGCGCCCATCAGGCCCGCATGGCCAGACACGACCGGAGTTTCCGGGACAACCCGCAGCGCCGTCTTGAACTTCTCGATGGAGTAGTCCGGCGAAATCATCAGCGGGTCCGCCTCAAGCCGCACGGACATGCCGTAACGCGCCTCGATCATCGCCACGTGTTCGCGCTTCTGGTTGAAGAGGTAGTTCACGATCCCGACCGGCGCCTTCAGCAGCACCTCGCGCGACCGCTTCCGCGTGCCCTCTTCCTCCAGCGCGCGCAGGACCTGCAGCGCCATCGAATCGTCCGACCGGATCAACCCGGTGCCGTGGCAATGCGGGCAGGGCTGGGTCGTCGATTCCAGCATCCCCGGCCGCAACCGCTGACGGCTCATCTCCAGCAGACCGAATCCCGAAATGCGCCCGATCTGGATGCGCGCCCGGTCGGTCTTCAGCTTTTCCTTCAGCCGCTTCTCGACCGTGGCGTTGTTGCGCCGCTCTTCCATGTCGATGAAGTCGATGACGATCAGGCCCGCAAGGTCACGCAGACGCAGCTGCCGCGCGATTTCCTCGGCCGCCTCGACGTTTGTCTTCAGCGCGGTTTCTTCGATCGACCCCTCTTTGGTCGCCCGACCCGAGTTCACGTCGATGGCGACCAGCGCTTCGGTCACGCCGATCACGATGTAGCCGCCGGATTTCAGCTGCACCGTCGGGTTGAACATCCCGGCCAGGTAGCCTTCCACCTGGAACTTGGCGAACAGCGGCGTCGGCTCGGTATAGCGGATCACCTGCTTGGCGTGGCTCGGCATGATCATCCGCATGAAGTCCTTGGCGGTGCGGTAACCGCCCTCGCCCTCGACCAGAACCTCGTCGATCTCGCGGCTGTACAGATCGCGGATCGACCGTTTGATCAGGTCGCCTTCCTCGTAGATCTTGGCCGGAGCGATCGACTTCATCGTCAGCTCGCGGATCTGCTCCCAGAGCCGCATAAGATATTCGTAGTCGCGCTTGATCTCGGGCTTCGTGCGCTTTGCACCCGCCGTCCGGACAATCAGGCCGGCACCTTCCGGCACCTCCAGCTCGCCCGCGATTTCCTTCAGCTTCTTCCTATCCACCGCATTGGTGATCTTGCGGGAAATCCCGCCGCCCCGTGCGGTGTTCGGCATCAGGACGCAGTAGCGACCCGCCAGCGACAGATAGGTGGTCAGCGCCGCGCCCTTGTTGCCGCGCTCTTCCTTGACGACCTGGACCAGCATGATCTGCCGGACCTTGACGACTTCCTGGATCTTGTAGCGCCGTGCCCGAGGCCGACGCGGCTGGGCGATTTCCTCGGCCACGTCCTCTTCGGCGATGGATTCGATCTCTTCGTCGGTGTCGCTGGCATGGTCCACGGCGCGGTAACGCCCGCCATTGCCGCTGTCGACGGATTCGTTGTGGTGGTCGTGATCATGCGCGTGACCGTTGTCGTGATCCTGCCCGTGATCCTGCCCGTGGTCATGATCCTGATGATCATCCTCTGCCTCGCGCGCGGCAACCAGCGGACCTTCGTTCGCCTCATCCTCGCCCAGGTCGACCACATCCATCCCGGCGGGACCGTCGGTCACCGCATCGTCGGACTTCACCGCTTCGGCCTTGCCTTGCGGCCGAGGGCTGCGGCGGCGCGAGCGGCGGTTGTCTTCCTCTTCCTCGGCGCGGGCCATCGCCCGCTCTTCCTCGATCAGCGCCTTACGGTCGGCGACCGGGATCTGGTAATAATCCGGATGGATTTCCGCGAAGGCCAGGAAACCGTGGCGGTTTCCGCCATATTCCACGAAGGCCGCCTGCAGCGAGGGTTCGACCCGCGTCACCTTGGCCAGGTAGATGTTTCCGGCCAGCTGGCGCTTGTTTACGGTCTCGAAGTCGAATTCTTCGACCTTGTTTCCGTCGACCACCACAACCCGGGTTTCCTCGGGGTGGGTGGCATCGATAAGCATTTTCTTTGACATGTTTGTCCACTGCGCCCCGGGCGCAACGGTGTGCCTGGCGGACCAGACAGGGAGACAGAACGGACGGGGCGGCTTGTCTGGGCGCGGGCAGCGGGCACATGCATCGGTCCTCGACCCTGTGGGTCGAACGGTCCGCTGCTTAAAATACCTGCACGCCTCATCGCGGTTACAATTGAAGGGCCTTTCGGGCCCTCCACCTAATCAAGCCAACAAATCCAAAGACTTGCCAGCGATGTGCACGACCTTGCGGCCGATCCGGCTCCCCTACGGCGACACGTTTCTACGCGCCCAGGCCACAAGGGAGAGAATTCTTCGGGCAGAAAGACTGCCTTCCCGCGACCCTATGGGGAAGCCGCGTCAAGGGCAATGACGAAATTCGCGGGCTCGTCCGGCGGCTTATCGCTCCAGCAGGGACAGGCAATTGCCGCTGGGATCATCCGCCCGGCAGATCGCGGCCGCAGCAGCGGCCATGTCGACGGACAGGTTTCCCGCCCCCTGAAGGTTGCGTGGCGCCAGCGGAATCGCGAGGGCACGGTCCAGAAGGCTGAGGTCCAAGAGGTCAGGCGTCAGCCCGGCAAAGACAATGGCACCCTCCGCCGGGTCTAGCGGGGCCATCAGGAACCGCACCACCTCACGCGCGCCCATGCCCGCCACAGCAGGATTTGCCCGCAGCCCCGCTTCGATGGGCCCCGGCTCGGCCGGATAGTAGGGCCAGGCGGTCACCACCAGATAGTCGATCCGGGTCGCTGCCGCATGCCGTTCCGAAGCCGTCAGCTTCCGGCGCTGGATCTCGCCGCCGACCGTCGCTTGCGCCCACATCTCTATGGCCAGGTCCGCGATGGCGACCGGCTGGGTCAGGTCCACCCCCTCCAGCACCGAGGTCAGCACGACATGAACCCCTGCCGCGCCGCGCCCCCGCACCACCGCCTCGCAGGCACTGTCGCTGCAATACTGGTCCGGCGTCAGCAGAAGCGGTGTCCGCCGGGCCAGGGCCGGGGGCGTCGCCACGATCTCGCGCCCCTCGACCGCCCGCAACGTCCAGGCCGTCCATGCCTGACCCCGATCACCAGATAGACCACCAGCGACAGAAGCGCCGCCTCCAGGTCCTTCGCGCAGGCCCCCAGACACTCCGCCCGCGCCGGGGCCGCCGTCAGAAGAAGACTTGCCCACCCGTTTCGCACGCTGCCACCCTCCGCGCTTTGGCAGCAGAAAGGCACGGGAAGGGGGCAGCAGGCAAGTCCGGTATCCAGCCTGTCAGGACGGGAAAGGGGCGGCGCAAGGCCACCCCTCAGACGTGGACAGGTCCTAACAGAACCCTAACGCCCGCCGCCAAGCCCTTGATTTCCAAGCGGCCGAAACCCTGCCCACTCGTGGACAGCCCCATGGGTCAGACATAGTCCCCGCGGCTGAGCCCATACTTGGCCATCTTCTCGTTCAGGGTCCGGCGCGGCAGGCACAGCTCCTCCATCACCGCCACGATCGACCCCTTGTGCCGCCGCATCGTGTTGTCGATCAGCATCCTTTCGAAGGCCTCGACATAGTCCTTCAACGGCTTGCCTTCCGTGGTCAGCGCCGGCCCCGAAGCCTCGTTCTCGGCCATCAGCAGGGACGCAATCGACCCCGACCCCCGCCGGTTCTGCAAGACCGCCCGCTCGGCGATGTTGACCAGCTGCCGCACGTTCCCCGGCCAGGGCGCCTGCAGAAGCTGCGCCGCTTCCTGAGCCGTCACCTGCGGCGCGTCGCAGCCATATTCCTCGGCAAACTGTTCCGAAAGCCGGGTGAAGAGCTGCAGAATATCCTCCCCCCGCGTCCGTAGGGGCGGCAGCAGGATCGTCATCGCCCCCAGCCGGTAATAGAGATCGGGCCGCAAGGTCTGCTCCAGCGTCGTATCCGGCGCATGGCTGTTGCAGATCGCGATGATCCGGGTTTCCGGAGGCAGACCCTGGTCGTTGATGAACGTCAGCAGCCGCGCCTGCATCGCGCTTGGCATGGCCTCGATGTCCTCCAGGCACAGCGTTCCGCCCCGCGCCTCCTCGACCAGGGGCAGCGCCCCATCCTCGGCGGGGCCAAACAGCCGGGCGGCCAGCTTGTCCTCGGACCAGGCAGCACACGAGATCGCCACGAACTTCTTCGACGCGCGCGGCCCCACCGCGTGCAGGGCATGGGCGACCAGCGTCTTGCCCGTCCCCGTCTCGCCGTCGATCAGGACGTGGCTGTCCGCCTGCCCCAGATCCAGGATATCCTCGCGCAGCCGCTCCATCGCCGGAGAGGTGCCGATCAGCTTCTTGATGATGGTGGACCCGTCCGACAGCTCTTTCCGCAAGGCCCGGTTGTCCAACGTCATCCGCCGCGCCTGGGTCGCGCGCTTGGCAAGTTCGGTCATCCGGTCGGGGTTGAAGGGCTTTTCCAGAAAGTCGAAGGCCCCGACCCGCATCGCCTCGACCGCCATCGGCACGTCGCCGTGGCCGGTGATCATGATCACGGGCAGGCCGGAGTCCTGCCCCATCAGCCGCTTCAGGAACGCCATCCCGTCCATCCCCGGCATCTTGATGTCGCTGACCACGACGCCCTGGAAATCCGGCCCGATCACCTTCAGCGCCTCTTCGGCGCTGGCATAGGTTTCCGTGTCGAAGCCCGACAGGGCCAGCCACTGGCTGATCGACTGCCGCATGTCGGCCTCGTCATCGACGATAGCGACTTTCATTGCCCGGGCCATGTGGACCTCTTCATTCTGCTGCTTCCTGTTTGTTGCCCAGGATCGGCAACTGCATCTCGAAAACTGCGCCACCCCCGTCCCCGTTCCGCGCGGTCAGACGGCCGCCCAGATCGGTGACGATCCCGGATGAGATCGCAAGGCCAAGCCCCACGCCCTCGCCGGGTTTCTTCGTCGTGTAGAAGGGTTCGAACAGGTTCTCGAGATCGGTGATCCCGTGGCCATTGTCGCGCACCGTAAGGGTCGCGGTTTCGCCCGCCGACAGAAGGATGTCGATCTGCGGGTCCTTGGTGTCTTTCGTGGCGTCCAGCGCGTTGCGCAGAAGATTGATGATCACCTGCTCCAGCCGCAGACGGTCGGCCATGACCATCACCGCCTGGCGCGGCATGCCGCGGCTGATCTTGACAACGCGGGCCCTCAACTGCGGCTCCATCATCGCCAGCGCCGAGGAGACGCAGGCCCGAAGGTCAACTTCCTCAAAGGCTTCTCCGCCCTTCCTGGCATAGGACTTCAACTGCCGCGTGATGGCTCCCATGCGTTCGATCAGGTCATCCACGCGCTGAAAGCTGGACAAAGCCTCATCCAGCCGCTTGCGCTGCAACAAGAGCCGCGCCCCCGCCAGATAGGTTTTCATCGCGGCCAGCGGCTGGTTCAGCTCGTGGCTGACGGCCGCCGACATCTCGCCCAAGGCCGCCAGTTTAGAGGACTGCGCCAGCGTCAGCTCGGCAACTTCGAGGTCCTTCTTCACCTTCTCGCGTTCGGCAATCGCCCGCTGCAGCCGCGCGTTCAAGAGCCGCAGTTCCGCCGATTCCCGCTGGTACGAGACCGACCGCGACCAGGCCCGGCGCGACAGAAGGTAGAAGGTGAAGGCCATCAGGATGGCGAACCCCATGATCTCCAGCGCGAGAATGCCGTTCACCTGCTCGCGGACCGAGCCATAGGCGGTGAAGGTCGCAATCTTCCAGCCGCGGAAGGGAATGCGCGCCTCGGTGCTCATCACCGCTTCGCCCCGGACATAGGCGTCCGGCGGCTCCTGCGCCCATTCGGTGGTGGCCTGCAACGCCCGCGAAATCGCCGAGGGGGGATCGCGCAGCGCAAGCGCCTCATCCCGGGGCAGACCGCGCCAGCGCGGCTCGGTCGACAGCATGACGGTGCCTTCGCTGTCGGTGACCATGATCGCGTCCTGAAGCCCCGCCCAGGCGCGTTCGTATTTCATCAGATCGACCGAGACGATGATCACCCCGAGGACCTTGGAATCCGACATCACCGACCGGGAATAGACAAAGTCGAAGCCGCCCGAGTCGCGCAGGACCGGCGAGAACACGGTTTCCTTGGTCCGTTGCGCATCGACGAAATAGGTCTCGTTGCGGTGGCTGGTGCCCAGCACGTTCCGGTTCGTCGCCCCGACCACCCGTCCGTCGGAATCCACCAGCCGGATCGAGGCCACGCCCAACTGGCTTTGCAGCGATATGAGCTTGGCCGAGGTGCTGGAAAAGTTGCCGTCCTGCAGCGCGGTGATCAGGTCCGGGTCCCCGGCCAGAAGCAGCGGAACCACGGAAGTCCGCTGCAACTCGGCCATCAGGTTGCCGGTATAAAGCGCCAGCCGAACCTCGGCCCGGCTGCGGGTATCGGCGGTGTAGCGGTCGGTCAAGAGACGGTTCGACACCAGCACGACCACGACCGCCAGAAGCACCAGGAGCACCACGACCAGCTTGGCGCGCCAGGGCAAGCCTGGCGTCGTCGAGGGAGCTGCGCTGATGTCGGTGGCGGTCATGGCCGGAGAGTAGGGCCGCGCCGAAGTGGCCTCAAGGCGAAGGGGTTCAGGCCAGCGCCATCCCGCGCATGAGCGAGCCGAACAGCCCCTTGCCGTCCGACGACCCCAAAGCCGCCTCGGTCGCGCGCTCGGGATGCGGCATCATCCCGAGAACACGGCGGTTTTCCGACAGGACGCCGGCAATGTCCGCCATGCTGCCATTGGGGTTCTGCGCATAGGTAAAGGCGATGCGATCCTCGGCCTTCAGCCGGGCCAGTCCTGCGGCATCGATGGTGTAGTTCCCGTCGTGATGGGCGATCGGAATGCGGATCTCTTGTCCGGCCTTGTAGGCGCCGGTGAAGTCCGATTGTGTCGTGGCAACGGTCAGGCTGATCGTCCGGCAGACGAACTTCAGCGTGGCGTTGCGCATCAGCACGCCCGGCAGCAGGCCCATCTCGGTGATGACCTGAAAGCCGTTGCAGATGCCCAGCACATAGCCGCCCTTGTCCGCATGCGCCCGGACCGCGGCGCTGATCGGCGACTGGGCCGCGATGGCACCGCAGCGCAGGTAGTCGCCGAAGCTGAACCCGCCGGGGATGCCCACCACGTCCACGCCCGCAGGCAATGCGGTGTCTTTGTGCCAGACGCGTTCCACCTGGAAGCCTGCGCCCTCGAAGGCGACGGCAAGGTCGCGGTCGCAGTTCGAACCCGGGAAGGTGACGACGGCGGCTTTCATCGGGGCGACTCCTGTCTGGGGAATGCGCGCCTGATAGCCGAAAGCGCGGGAAAGGGCCAGAGCTTGTGCCGGATCGCAAAGCCGCTAGGCTGAAGCCATGCTCAGCGATCCCGCCCTTTCCGCGCTTGGCGCGCTCTTCGGCGACCGGCTATCGGTCAGCCCTGCCGTTCTGGTCGAACATGCCCAAAGCGAAAGCCTTGTCACCGCGGGTCAGCCCGACGCCGTGGTGTTTCCCCGGACGACCGCCGAGGTCGCCGCCCTTGCCGCCTGGTCCACCACCCACCGGGTGCCACTGATCGGCTGGGGTGCGGGCACCTCGCTGGAGGGTCACGCGCTGGCACTGACGGGCGGCGTGGCCGTCAACTTCCGCGACATGGCCGCCGTGCTGGAGGTCCGGGCCGAGGACCGCCTTGTCCGCGTCCAGCCCGGCATCACGCGTGAGGCGCTGAATCACGAACTGCGGACCACGGGGCTGATGTTCCCGGTCGATCCCGGAGCGAATGCCTCGATCGGCGGGATGGCCGCGACGCGCGCGTCAGGGACCACGGCGGTCCGCTATGGCACGATGCGCGACAATGTCCGGGGGCTGGAGGTGGTGCTGGCGGGCGGCGAGGTGATCCGGACCGGCACGGCCGCGCCCAAGTCGGCGGCGGGCTACGATCTGACGGCGCTTTTCGTCGGCTCCGAGGGGACGCTGGGTCTGATGACCGAACTGACGCTCAAGCTTCACGGCCAGCCAGAGGCGGTGATGACCGCGGTGGCGGCCTTCCCATCGGTCGGCTCGGCAGTCGATTGCGTCATCGCCACGATGCAGATGGGCCTGACCCCTGCCCGGATCGAGTTTTTGGACACCGACACCGTCGCCGCCTGCAACGCCTATTCCCGGCTCGCCCTGCCCCTCGCCCCGCAGCTTCTGGTGGAATTCCACGGCCATCCCGAGGGGCTGGCGGAAGATGTCCGCCGCTTCCGCGATCTGGCTGACGCGTTCGGCGCCAAGGATCTGGACTGGGCGGAAAAGCAGGAAGACCGCACCCGCCTCTGGGCCGCCCGCCATGCCGCCTACTGGGCGATCCTGGCGTCACGCCCGGGGGCGAAGGCAGTTGTGACGGACGTCTGCGTGCCTATCTCGGCTTTGGCACAAGCGGTCGAGGAGACGCGGGCCGACATCGCCGCCTCGGGCATCCCCGGCCCGATCCTCGGTCATGTCGGGGATGGGAATTTCCACGCCATCCTGCTGGTGGACCCGTCGCGGCCGGACGAGGCGGCAGTGGCAAAAGCCCTCGCGCAGCGGATGGCCGAGCGGTCGCTGCGACTGGGTGGAACCATCACCGGAGAGCATGGGGTCGGCTTCGGAAAACTCGGCCTGATGGCGGCCGAGCATGGGGCGGGCTGGCAGGTCATGGGCGCGCTCAAGGCCGCGCTCGATCCCCTCAACCTGATGAACCCCGGGAAACTGGTCCCGGGTCAGCCTTGATCAGAGATCAAAGCTCGACCGGCGGAACAGGCCGTTATCGACCTCACGCTCCCGGCGCTCCAGGTCGCTCCGCGAGACCGAGGCGTTCAGATAAGCGCGCTCAAGATCGGCGATCCGCGGAAACGCGCTGCCATTGACCAAGGATTTTAACAAGTTGAACATTTTGATACCCTTTCTTCTTGTTCAGAAGATAGGACGCTGCAGTGCAGCATTGTAGGGCCAACCTCGAAGTGCCGTCATGCGTGGGGCGCATGGGTCGCTACATTACTGCCGCAGCTTTACGCAGAACGCCTAGCCCTGCAGCAATGCCCGCGCCGCAGCCCGTGCCGCCTCGGTCACCGTGTCGCCCGCCAGCATCCGGGCGATCTCTTCCACCCGATCCGCGGCGTCCAGCCCCGTGACCGTGGACAGGGTCTGCCCCTTGGCCACCCGCTTTTCGACCCGCCAGTGCCGGGCGCCAAAGGCCGCCACCTGCGGTGAGTGCGTCACCACCAGAACCTGCGCGCCCTCGGCCAGTGCCTTCAGCCGCCGCCCGACCGCATCCGCCGTTGCCCCACCGACCCCCCGGTCGATCTCGTCGAAGATCAGCGTCAGGCCGGGGCTGTCCCCGGTCAGGCAGACCTTCAATGCCAGCAGAAACCGCGACAGCTCCCCACCCGAGGCGATCCGGTTCAGCGGACCCGAAGGCGCACCGGGGTTCGTGGCCACGGTGAAGGTCACCGCGTCCACCCCGTCCGGCCCCGGCTCCCCTGCCGTCACTTCGGTGGCAAAGACCGCCCGCTCCATCTTCAGGGGTGCCAGTTCCGCCGCCATCGCCGTATCCAGCTTCTTCGCGGCCGCAACCCGCGCCTTCGTCACCCGCACCGCTTCCGCGGCAAACGCCCCTTCGGCCTCAGCCACCGCCTTGCCCAGCTTCGCCAGCCCCGCAGCACCCCCGTCGATCGCCGCCAGTCGCGCCCGCAGCCCGTCCGCGAACCCGCCCAGATCGTCGGCCAGTACCCCGTGCTTGCGCGCAAGTGCCCGGATCGCGAACAGCCGCTCCTCGACCCGCTCCAACTCACCGGGATCGAAGTCCAGCGCCTCCAGCGCCCGCTCCACGCCTCCCTGCGCCTCGCCAAGCTCGATCAGCGCGCGGTTCAACGCGTCCATCGGCGCATCAAGCCGCCCCTCGGCCTTCTCTGCGGCGCCATCCATCCAGCGCAGCGCATCACGCATCCGGCCCTCGGCACCCTCGTCCGACAGCGCCGCCAGGGCCTTCGCCACATCCTCCCGGATCCGGCCCGAGCCCTGCATCAGCCGACGCCGCGCATCCAGCACTTCGTCCTCGCCCGGCAAGGGGTTGAGCTTGTCCAGTTCGGCCACTGCATGACGCAGGAACTCCTCTTCCGCGGCCGCCCGCGCCAAAGCCCCCTCTGCCTCAGCCAGCCGCGCCCGCGCCTCGCGCTGCGCCGCCCAGGCCGTCCGCAAACCGGCAAGGTCCAGCCCCGCGAAAACATCCAGTAGCGCCCGGTGCCCCCGAGGGTTCAGAAGCCCCCGGTCGTCGTGCTGGCCATGCAGCTCCACCAGATGATCCGACAGATCGCGCAACACCTCGCCCGAGACGCGGCGGTCGTTGACGAAGGCGGTTTTCCGGCCATCCGCCGCATTGACCCGACGCAGGATCAGCTCATCCTCCGCCTCGATCCCCGCCTCTTCCAGCACGGACCGCGCCGCGTGACCGGGGGAAAGATCGAAGACCGCCGTCACCTCGCCCTGTGCCGCCCCCTGGCGCACCAGTTCGGCCCGCCCGCGCCAGCCAAGAACAAAGCCAAGCGCATCCAGCAGGATCGACTTGCCCGCCCCCGTCTCGCCGGTCAGCACATTGAGGCCCGGCTCAAGCTCCAGGCTCAGCCGGTCGATGATCAACACATCGCGGATATCCAGGCTACGCAGCATCGGGCGCACGCGTAGGGTGGGTGATTCCACCCACCATCCCTACAACCACTCGCCCTTTACCATCTGGCGGTAGATCGTGCGCAGCCAGCCTTCACCCTTGGCCTCTGGCGACAGACCCTTGCCCTTCAGCAGGCGGAAGGTGTCGTCGTAGAAGGGCGAGGCCTGATAGTTGTAGCCGAGGATCGCACCCGCCGTCTGCGCTTCATCCGTCAGACCCAGCGCGAGGTAGCTTTCCACCAGCCGGTGCAGCGCCTCGGCGGTGTGGGACGTGGTCTGGAAATCGGCCACCACGACGCGGAAGCGGTTGATCGCCGCCGCATAATGCCCGCGCTTCAGGTAATAGCGCCCGACCTCCATCTCCTTCGCCGCAAGCTGGTCGAAGGCCAGGTCGAACTTCAGGATCGCCGACCGGGCATATTCGCTGTCGGGATAGGTCTCGATCACGTCGCGCATACCCGAAAGCGCCTGGAATGTGATGCCCTGGTCGCGGCCCACGTCGTCGATCTGGTCGTAGTACGACAGCGCCATCAGATACAGCGCATAGGGCGCATCCTCGTCACCCGGATAGAAATCCAGGTAACGTTGCGCCGCATCGCGGGCCTCGGGGTATTCCTTGGCCTTGTGATGCGTGAACGCCTGCATGATCAGCGCGCGCTTGGCGAACTCGGTATAGGGATACAGCCGCTCGACTTCCTGGAAGTAGACCAGGGCGTCCTTGGGCTTCTTGCTGGTTTCAAGCTCCAGCTCGCCCTTCTTGTAGATCTCTTCGGCGGTATAGCTGTCCAGCGCCCGCTCGTTCGACGCAGAGCCAGCACAACCGGCGAGCATCGACGCCAGAAGCGCCGCCTTGAGGAACCCTGCGCCGGGCTGTCTGCCTGACATGCTTTGCCTATCCAACCTGCAGCCCGGGCGGTTTGCCCCACCCTTGGCTTGTCTCGTTGCGCCCGTCCTAGCACAGAAAAATCCGGGGCGCAAAACGCCTTTCGTTACTTTTCAGGCAGGTGTGAAGTCAGATGTAAGGTCAGAAGCGCGCGGGAAGGTCCCCGGCATGAACGCCCACGCCCGGCAGCTTCCCCAGCGTGCGCGGGCCGCAGTCGACGATCTCGTAGCTGGAGGGATCGGCAAACAGCGTCCGCAGCAGCCGGTTCGTCAGCGCATGGCCGGCCCGTTCGCCGACATAGCGGCCCAGAATCGGGCCACCGGCCAGCGCAAGGTCACCGACGGCATCCAGCATCTTGTGGCGCACGGGTTCATCGGCATGGCGCAGCCCGCCCGGCGACAGGACCTGGTCGCCGTCGAAGACCACCGCATTGTCCAGCGATCCGCCCAGGGCCAGGCCACGAGCCCGCATCGCGTCGACATCCGACTGGCGGCAGAAGGTGCGGCTGTCCGAAAGCTCGCGCACGAAGGCCCCGTTCGCCATGTTCAACTGGCGCGACTGCACCCCGATCGCCTTGTCGGCAAAGTCGATGCGGAAGTCGATTTCCAGCATCTCGGCCGGTTCCAGCCGCGCGACGGCATCACCTTCGCGCACTTCCACTGCTTTCAGCACCCGAACCGCGCGCACCGGAAGCTCCTGCTCGTCCAGACCGGCGGCAAGGAAGCCGTGGATGAACGGCACGGCAGAGCCGTCCAGGATCGGCACTTCCGGTCCGTCAATCTCGATCAGGGCGTTGTGGATGGCAAATCCGGCCAGAGCGGCCATGATATGTTCGATCGTGGAAACCGAGACGCGGTCGGAATTCTCGATCACGGTGCACAGCCGCGACGGCGTGACCGCGTCCCAGCGTGCCGGGACTAGGGCATCCAGATCGGCCACGTCGGTGCGGCGGAACCAGATCCCGTGATCGGCTGTTGCCGGATGCACGACCATGCGAACCGGCGCGCCGGTATGCAGGCCGACACCGCTAAAGGCAGCAGGGGATTTCAAGCTGTTCTGCACGTCTCGCTCAACCTCATAAGGTTCGGGTTCCGCGCCCGTTCCGGTTGCACGTTAGGTATTCGTTAGGGGTTTGAACCTCAACTCACTCTTTGTGACGGTATGTGACAGGTTTGAAACGGGTCGCAAGCCATTGGCACAAAAAGAAAAGGCCCGGTTTCCCGGACCTTTCCGAAAGGTTGATACCGCGTTCTTTTCAGTTCGCCTGGCGGCGCAGGAAGGCAGGGATCTCGATCCGATCTTGGTCAGACCCCATGTCGTGATCGTCGTCGTAAGCCGTCACCGGCGGCTGGCTGCGGGCCGCAGGCGCGGCCGGCGCGGCTTCCAGATGGCCGGCCATCCGGTTGATCAGCGAGCCGATGCCGAAGCGCGGCTTTGCACCGGCGGACGCGATCGATGCGGCCGAAGCCGGGGCGGGCGCCGCCACGGGGGCCGGGCGGTTGAGCTTCGCGGCACCTGCGCCGGGGCGGCTGACCGCAGCCTGCAACCGGGCAAGCGCCTCGGGCGAGGGCTGACCGGCCACACGCGGACGCGGGGCGACAAACTCGGCGGCGTCGGCCTCGATCGCGGCGGGGGTCGACCGCACCAGGGTCGGTTGCGGCGCGGTCTGCGGGCGATAGGCCGGCGGCGGCAGGTCGTCGGCGATGGACAGATCGTCGGTGTCCATGTCGGCTTTCGAGGCAGCGGCGTCGAAGGCCGCGTCCGCAAGTGACTCGACCTCGTCCTGGAAGGGCGCACGCTCTTCCATCACCGGCGCATAGATCGGGGCCGCCGCACGGGGAGCCTCGCGGTGGGTTTCACGGGGGGCATCCTGCGACAGCGTCAGCGGCGCACCCATCGAGCGGCGGGCAACCGGCGGCTCGGCCTTGTTTGCAGCGGAGGCGTCGATGCCGGTGGCCACGACCGAAACGCGGATGCGGCCTTCCATTGCGGTATCCAGGGTGGAACCGACGATGATGTTGGCTTCCGGGTCCACCTTCTCGCGGATGATGTTCGCGGCTTCGTCCAGTTCGAACAGGGTCAGGTCATGGCCGCCGGTGATGTTGATAAGCACACCCTTGGCGCCGTTCAGGCTGATTTCGTCCAGAAGCGGGTTGGCAATCGCCTTCTCGGCGGCCTGCACGGCGCGGTCGTCGCCCTGCGCTTCGCCGGTGCCCATCATCGCCTTGCCCATCTCGTCCATGACGGCGCGGACGTCGGCGAAATCAAGGTTGATCAGGCCCGGACGGACCATCAGGTCGGTCACGCCCTTGACACCCTGATACAGCACGTCATCGGCCATCGCGAAGGCTTCGGTGAAAGTCGTGCGTTCGTTCGCCAGCCGGAACAGGTTCTGGTTCGGAATGATGATCAGCGTATCGACGACCTTCTGCAGGGCCTCGATGCCCTCTTCGGCCTGCCGCATCCGCTTGGCGCCTTCGAACTGGAAGGGCTTCGTGACGACGCCCACGGTCAGCACACCCAGCTCCCGCGCGGCCTGCGCGATGATCGGGGCAGCGCCGGTCCCGGTCCCACCACCCATGCCGGCGGTGATGAAGCACATGTGCGCCCCGGCCAGGTGGTCGACGATTTCTTCGATCGTCTCTTCCGCCGCAGCGGCACCCACCGTCGGCCGAGCCCCTGCCCCAAGACCTTCCGTCGCCTTGACACCCATCTGGATGCGCGCCCCTGCCCGGCTTTGCTGCAGGGCCTGCGCGTCGGTGTTCGCCACGACGAACTCGACGCCTTCCAGCATCTTGTCGATCATGTTGTTCACCGCGTTGCCGCCTGCGCCGCCGACACCGAACACGGTGATGCGCGGCTTCAGCTCTTCACGCTCCGAAGTCATCGTCAGATTGAGTGCCATTGGATTTGCCTGTCCGTTTGTCCGCCGCCTGTTTTACCGGTCCTTTCCGCACTCAAATCCCCGCGGAAGGCCGACTTATCCCCGATTCTATCCACAACGGTTACAAAGGTCACGAGAAAACTCGTGCGAAACCACGAAATATGGGGGTCAAACCCCCGCGTTCAGCGGTATTTCGCCCTTTGCGCCCGGATATTGTGGTCACCAGTTATCCTTGAACCATTTGACCGCTCGCCGCAGCGAACGTGCCGGGTAGCGTTCTGCCGGTATCTCGAAATCCCACCATTCATCCTGCGGATGCGCCGCGAACAGACACAGGCCGACCGCGCTGGCAAAGGCCGCCCCCGTCGCCGCCTGCGGCAGACCCTGCACGCGCAGCGGCCGGCCCAAACGCACGCGCTGGCCAAGGACCCGCGTCGCGATGCCGTCCAGCCCCGGGATCTGGCTCCCGCCGCCGGTCAGCACGATCTGCTGGCTGGGCAGCGTGTCGAACCCGGCCGCATCCAGCGTCGCGCGAACCTCTTCCAGGATCTCCTCGACCCGTGGACGCATGATCCCGATCAGCTCGGTCCGGCTGATCTGGCGGCGGTCCTTCTCCCAGTCGCCACTATCCCCGCCGATGTCGATCATCTCGCGGTCGTCCATGCCGGTGGCATAAAGCCCGCCATGCCGCGTCTTGATCTTTTCAGCCGTCGACAGCGGAATCTGCAACCCCTTCGAGATGTCCGAGGTCACATGGTCCCCGCCCATCCGCACCGAATCCGCATAGATCATGTGCTTCTTCATGAAGATCGAGATGCCGGTCGCCCCGCCGCCCATGTCGATGCAGGCCGCGCCCAATTCCTGTTCGTCTTCCACCAGCGACGAAATTGCCGAGACATAGGCCGAGGACGCAATCCCCGCCAATTCCAGATCGCAGCGCTTGATGCAGTACAAGAGGTTCTGCACCACATCGCCGTCCACCGACAGAAGGTGCATGTCCACCGCCAGCCGATGCCCGATCTGCCCGCGCGGGTCGCCAAGGCCACTGCGATGGTCCAGCGCAAAGTTCACCGGCTGGGCGTGCAGCACCTCGCGGCCCTGCCCCAGATCCGGCACGTCGCAGGACGCCAGAACACGGCTCACGTCCTGTTCGGTGACAACGCTGTCCTGCAGGTCCAGCTCGCCCGCCAGCCCGTAGCTCCGGGGTTCCGCCCCCGAGAAGCAGGCGATCACATGATCGACCCGCACATTCGCCATCTTCTGCGCCGCCTGAACCGCCGTGCGGATCGCCCGCTCGGTTTCGTTCATCACGGCGATCTCGCCAAAGCGGACCCCGCGCGACCGGGTCGTCGCCGCCCCGATCACCCGGAACTGGCTTTGCCCGGCCATCGGCCCGACGCCGTCCTGCTCGCGCAGTCGGTCAGGCCCGTCGAAACGCAGGACAAGGCAGGCGATCTTCGAGGTGCCCACATCAAGGATGGCAATCACGCCGCGCTGCATGGCAGCCCGGCGCATGTTCCGCATGGCGCGCTGGGAGGTATAGAGATCGGTCACAGTTCGTTCTCCACGGTTTCTAGGCCCTGCGCGCGACGGATTTCGGCAAGGGCATTGGGGGTAAGGCGAAGGGTCGGGCGGTGGTCGGACCGCAGGTCCACAGTCAGGATGTCGCGGTTCATCAGGTCTTGCGCATGGTCCAGTGCCAAAAGGCGCTCAAGCGCCTGGACCGGGTTCTGTTCGGGCAGAAGGATGCGCTGGTCGCGGTCCAGCACGACGTCCCAGCGACGCTCGCCCATGCGGACAAGGCCGCGCAGGCGGGGGGTCAGGGGACCGGCAGCAGTGATCAGGTCCAGCGCCTCGGGCGTGGCCGCGTCGGCACCCTTGCCCGCGATCAGCGGCAGGTCGGCGCGGTCGGCACGCGACAGAAGGCCGGCGACCCGGTGGCCAGTCTCGTCCACCAGCGTCAGCCCGTCCTCGGTGCGCCAGACGGCCACGGGGACCCGCTCGGTGATCAGGACTTGCAGCACCCCGCCCGACCGGACCCGGAGGTCGGCCTTCTGCACCGCATCCAGCGTCTCGATCCGGTCGCGCGCCGCATCAAGGTCGATGTCGAAGGACGACATCGGCAGGGGCAGCGCCAGCTTGACCCGGACCGCCTCGGCCAGATCATCCGATGCGCCTTCGACACGGGCCAGCGACACGCGAAACTCCGGCCGCGCCTCGAACTCTTCGCGCAGGTGGCTCAACTGGCCGATCACCGCCTGGCGGTTCGGTTCATGTGCCAGCCACAGCGCGCCCGCGCCCAGCAGGATCAGCGTCGGCAGCCCCTTGATGACGAAGCCGCGCACATAGGGCGTCAGCATCCAGCGCTGGACCCGGTAGGCCCATTTCGACGGGGCGGGGTCACGGCGGACGCGGGACGCCGGGCGGCGGGCGATCAGCGATTGCATGACGCGTCCCTCACCATCCAGTCGCAGAACGCCGGGAAGCCGATCCCCTGCATCGCCGCCTGTTCCGGCGCGAGCGAAGTCGGAGTCATCCCCGGCTGGGTGTTCGTCTCCAGAAGGATCAGCCCCGCCAACCCGCGCGCCTCGTCCCAGCGGAAATCGGTGCGCGAAACGCCCCGGCACCCCAGTGCGCGATGCGCCCGCAGCGCATAGTCCAGACACGCCGCCTCGATCTCGGCCGGCAGCTGCGCCGGGCATTCATGCCGACTGCCGCCGGGTTTGTACTTGGCGTCATAGTCGTACCAGCCGTCGGTGATGATATCCGTCACCCCCAGCGCCCGGTCGCCCATCACCGTCGTCGTCAGTTCGCGGCCGGGAGCATAGGTCTCGACCATCACGACATCGGGCATCGTCGAGGCCAGACGCGGAGCGTTCGACCCTTCGCGGACGATATAGACCCCGACCGAAGAGCCCTCATTGTAGGGCTTCACCACATAGGGCGCGGGCAGCACATGCCCCGCCTCCACGTCATCGCGCGAAGCTAGGACGCTCTCGACCACCGGAAGACCGGCAGCCCGGTAGACTTCCTTCGTCTTGACCTTGTCCATCGCCAGCGCCGAAGCCAGCACGCCGGAATGGGTGTAGGGGATCTTGAGCCACTCCAGCATGCCCTGGACACAGCCATCCTCGCCCCAGCGGCCATGCAGCGCGTTGAAGCAGACGTCGGGGTGCAGATCAGCCAGGCGCGCAGGCAGATCGGGGCCGCAATCGACCTCCGTCACCCGGTAACCAGCCTCCCGCAGGGCCTTGGCGCATTCGCGCCCAGAGACAAGCGACACTTCCCGCTCTGCGGAAAGCCCACCCATCAACACCGCCACTTCGGGGGCCATCCTGCTCGATGCGCCCGCCATACACTGCCTCATCCGGGTCTTATGCGACCCGTGATATTTGTTAGTCCTGCGGGTATTCTCCGACCCGCATGATTTCCCACTCTAACGTGATACCGCTTGATTGGAAAACCTTTTTTCGCACTTCCTCGCCCAGATTTTCCAGATCGGCGGCCGTCGCCCCTCCGGCATTGATCAGGAAGTTGGAATGCATGGTGGACATCTGCGCCCCACCGATCTTCGCGCCCCGCATCCCGGCGTCGTCGATCACCTTCCAGGCCTTCAATTCATGGCTGTCGTCAGCCCGCCCGGTCGAGGATCGCCCCGCCGGATTGCGGAACGTGGACCCGGCGCTGCGGTCCTTTGTCGGCTGGCTGGCATCGCGCTTGGCGATCTGGTCCACCATCCGCGCCTCCAGCATTGCCGGATCACCCCGCCCGGCGCGGAACGTGGCCGACACGATCACCGAACCTTCCGGCAGGCTGCTTTGACGGTAACGCAAATCCAGGGCCGAGGCGGGCAAGGTCTCCACCCGTCCATCGCGGGTGACCACGCGGATTTCCTCAAGCACATCAGCCACATAGGACCCGTAGCAGCCCGCGTTCATCCGCACAGCTCCACCGACAGACCCCGGAATGGTCCGCAGGAAGGTCAGATCCAGCCCCGCCTCTGCCGCGCGACGCGCCACATGCGCATCCAGCGCCGCAGCACCGGCCACGACTCGGTCGCCCTCGATCGTAATCCCGTTGAACCCGCGTCCCAGCCGGATCACCACCGCCCGGATGCCACCGTCGCGCACGATCAGGTTCGACCCCACGCCCATCGGGAAAACGGCGACCGAGGGGTCGAGCGCCCGCAGGAAATCCGCCAGGTCCGCCTCATCCGCTGGCTGGTAAAGCCAGTCGGCAGGCCCGCCAACGCGCAACCAGGTCAGGTCAGCCAAAGGCCGGTTCGGCGTCAGCACGCCACGGGTCTCGGGAAGCTTGGTCATGGCCCGGTTCTGCGGCGCTTTCGCGCGCGTTGCAAGACCCGTCAGCCCCGCCTCAGCCGCGCCACGGCGATGCCCACCACCGCGCCCAGCAGCAACGGGGCCGCAAAGACGAGTGACGACCAGTTCAGTTCAAAGCCCGTGCTCGCCCGCTCTTGCCACTGCATCGCCAGCAGCGCCGCCAGCGCCAGGACCGGCAATGCCAGCGCCTGCCCCCAGCCATAGCGGCGCGTGATGATGTAGGACATAACCGCGACAAACAGCACTGTTCCGCCGCCGACTGCCCAGAAGATCGCGTTCATCGTCTACCCCAACTGTCGGCGCAGCCAGCGCCAGAAGAAGACCACCGGCCAGCGCAGGACTGAGGCCCCCGCCGCCAGCAGGACCAGGCCGACCACCGGCCCCGCCACCCAGGTCACCCAGCCCAGAAGCGGCACGCCAAGGGCGATCAGCACATAGGCCACCCGCCAATGCTTGTCCTTCGAGGGGAACATGGCGATGACATTGGCGACGACCAGCCAGAGCAGGCTCAGGATCAGCGGCCAGTAGTCGGGGTCCGCGCCCAGATTTCCGATCATGTGCTCTCTCCTGACAGGGCCGAAAACAACGCCGCGCCCAAGGCGGCAAGAGCCGCCAGAAGTCCGGCCCAGGGCACCCAGCCCGCGACCCGGAACGGCGCGTCCGGCTCACGGCGGTGCAGGCGGATCAAGGCCGCGTTCACCGCCACGAAGACGGCAAGCAGAACGATGGCCGTTGCCTTGGCCAGGGTCTCTACCGGCAGGACCAGGGCCGCGCCAAGGACGGCCGCCCCGACCAGCAGTGTGGCAAGAACCGGGGTACCAAAGCGGGGATGCGACCGGGACAAGGGCTCCAGCAGCCGCGTCCGGCGGCCAAGCCCGAACAGGACCCGCGCTGCCATGACGATCTGCGCCAGCACCCCGTTCAACGCCGCCGCCACCGCAATGGCCGACAGAAACGCCGCCGGCCCGCCCGTCGCCCGCTCCCAGATCAGGGCCACCGGCTGCTCGCTGGCACCCAGTTCGACGTGCGAGGCCACGCGGACCGCCGCCAGGCTGACCAGGATGTACAAGGCCGCCGTGATGAACAGGGCCAGAAGAATGGCCCGGGGCATGACGCGTTCGGGTTCCTTCGCCTCTTCCGCCATGTTGGTCAGGTCCTCGAAGCCGATGAAGGCAAAGACCGAAAGCGAGATGGCCGCGGCGATCCCCGCGATGGGGGGCGGGGGAAGATTGGCAAAGCCGGTCCAGTCCGGCCCCGGGGCGGCCGTGAAACCCGCCGCGATGACCGCCATGAGGCCCGCCACCTCGACCAGGGTCAGGATCGCGATCAGCGTCAGGCTTTCCAGCACCCCGACGACAGCGACCAGCGTCAGCGCCACGCCGATCCCGGCAATCAGCCAGGGTTCGGGAAGGTCCACGAAAGCCGCAAGATAGCCGACCCCGCCGCGCAGGACCGCTGCGGCCGAGACGACGCCGGTGATGACGATTGCCAGTCCGGCAAGCACACCGAGGTTGCGAGAGGAGAAGCCGCGCTCGATATAGGCCGCCTGCCCCGCCGCCTCGGGCAGCCGGGTGGAAAATTCGGCATAGGACAGCGCCGAGAACAGCGCCACCACCCCGGCCAGCACAAAGGCAAGCGGGGCCCAGACCCCGGCATGGCCGACGACCGTGCCCACCAGAACGTAGATCCCCGCGCCGACCATCACGCCGACGCCGTAGGCCGTCAGAAGGCCAAGCCCCAGGGTTCGTTTCAGCGCGTCAGCCATCTGCGCCTTCCGGTAAAGCCGGTCCCGGGGCAACGCTGGATCACTTGTCCAGTTCCTTGGGCAGCGGCGCAGGTCGGCCAAGCGCGCGGCGGATGAAATAGATCAAGGGATTGCGGAACATCGACGCGAATCCGACGATGCCCGCGACCATCCAGCCCCAGCCGTGGAACCAGCCGATCCAGGCCAGAAGGAACGGTGCGATGATCAGCAGGATCAGCCCCGGAACCATCTGCCGCTTCATCGGCAGCATGGCGACGACCGCGGCCATCAGGATCCAGAGGCATCCAAAGAACAGCGGAGTGACCACGCCCCAGATCACGCGAGGCTCTCCTGTGGCTCGGTCCCGGTCACGCGGCCTTGCCCATCAGCTTTGCGGGCAGAGCATTCGCCCAGGCACTGATCGTGCCGGCGCCAAGGCAAACCACCATGTCGCCCGGCCGGGCCTGTTCCCGGACCAGTCGCGCCAGTTCGCCCTCGTCCTGCAACGCGCGCGCATGGCGGTGGCCGTGCGCGATCAGCCCCGCCACCAGATCATCGCGGCTGGCACCGGGGATCGGCTCCTCGCCTGCGGAATAGACATCGGCGATGGCCACGACATCGGCCTCGTTGAAACAGGTGCAGAATTCCTCGAACAGGCTGGAAAGCCGCGTATAGCGGTGCGGCTGGTGGACGGCGATGATCCGTCCCTTGGTCGCCTGCCGCGCGGCCCTCAGGACGGCCGCGATTTCAACCGGATGGTGGCCGTAGTCATCGATGATGGTGACGCCGTTCACCTCGGCCACCTTGGTGAAGCGCCGGTTGACGCCTGCGAACCCGGCCAGAGCCTCGCGGATCTCGTCGCGCTTCATCCCCAGGTGCCGCGCCACGGCGACCGCAGACAGGGCATTGCTGACGTTGTGGTCCCCCGGCATCGGCAGCGTGCAGTTCTCGATGACCTGACCCTCGGACTGCAGCGCGATGTCGAAATGCGCGACCCCGTTCTCGTAGGTCAGGTTCTGCGCGCGGACGTCTGCCTGCGCGTTGAACCCGAAGGTCACGACCCTACGGTCCGTGACCCGCCCGACCAGCGCCTGCACTTCCGGGTGGTCCGTGCAGCAGACCGCCAGCCCATAGAACGGGATGTTCGACACGAAATCCAGGAACCCCTTCCGCAGCGCGTCGAAGGTGTGCCAGTGTTCCATATGCTCGGGGTCGATGTTGGTCACGATGGCGATCGTCGCGGGCAGCCGGTTGAAGCTGCCGTCGCTCTCGTCCGCCTCGACCACCATCCACTCCCCCGCCCCGGCCCGCGCGTTGGAGCCGTAAGCGTGGATCACCCCCCCGTTGATGACCGTGGGATCAAAGCCTCCCTTGTCCAGCAGGGTCGCGACCATCGTCGTGGTCGTGGTCTTGCCATGCGTCCCGGCGATGGCGATGTTCGACCGCATCCGCATCAGCTCGGCCAGCATCTCGGCCCGCCGCACCACCGGCAGCTTGCGGCGCCGCGCTTCCTCCAGCTCCGGGTTGCCCTTCTTGATCGCCGACGAGATCACGACGACCGAGACGCCATCCCCGATGTTCTCGGCCCGCTGCCCCTCGAAGAAGGTCGCGCCCAGCTTGACCAGCCGGTCGGTGATCTTCGAGGCCTTCGCGTCCGACCCCTGCACCCGGTAGCCCAGGGTCATCAGGACCTCGGCGATGCCCGACATCCCGATGCCGCCGATCCCCACGAAGTGGATCGGCCCCAGTTCCAGCGGAAGCTTCGTTGCTGCGTTCATTGCGTCTCTCCGCCCAAGTCTTCGACCAGCGCCACCAATCGCGCCGTCGCATCCGGCTTGCCTTCGCCCAGAGCGGCGCGCGCCATAATCTCGGCCTTGTGGGGGTCTTCCAGGATCGCGGCGATGTGGCCCGCAAGGCCGGCGGCGTCAAGCGCCTTCTCCTGGATCACCACCGCTGCCGCTGCGTCAGACAGCCCCTTGGCATTCGCCGTCTGATGGTCGCCGGTCGCCGCCGCAAAGGGGATCAGGATCGCCGGACGCCCGATCACGCTGATATCCGCCACCGACGACGCCCCTGACCGGCTGATCACCAGCTGAGCCTCGGACAGCCTGCGCGGAATGTCGGCGAAGAACGGAGCGATCTCGGCCCGGACCCCTGCCGCCTCGTAGGCCGCTGCCGCCCGCGCCCCATCCTCGTCCCGCGCCTGGTGCGCCACCCGCAGGTTGGCCCGCAGCGCCTCGGGCAACAGGGCCACCGCCGCCGGCACCACGTCCGACAACACCCGCGCGCCCTGCGATCCGCCGATCACCACCATCGCCATCGGGTAATCCCCGGGCGGGATATAGGGGGCCGAGGCCCGGTCCAGCACCGCCTGCCGCACCGGATTGCCCGTGGCCTCGCCCGTCACACCGGCAGGCAAAGCCGTGGGCCATGTGCCACAGGCGACCTTGTCCACCTTCCGAGCGAAAAGCTGGTTGACCCGTCCAAGGACCCCATTTTGCTCATGGATCATCCGCGGCCGCCGCAAGACAAAGGCCGCCGACAGGGCCGGGATCGACGGATAGCCCCCGAACCCCACCACCACCGCCGGCTTGTCGCGCATCTGGGACAGCAGCGCCCCGACCACACCGCCCGCGATCCGGAACGGGACCAGCAGCTTTGCCGCCACCCCGCCCCGCGCGAAGGTCGCACTGGCGACCCGCTCCACCACCACCTCCGCCGGAAAGCCGCCCGCATATCGCGCGCCGCGGTCGTCGGTGGATAGCTTGACCCGCCAGCCCCGCGCCAGCATCGCCTCGGCCAAAGCCTGCGCCGGGAACATGTGCCCCCCCGTGCCTCCCGCCGCGATCAGGAGAAGCTTCGGCATCACCGACCCCGCCGGAAGACGTCGCTCATCTGCCCGCGCGGCCGCTCCCGCGTCAGCGCCAGAAGCATCCCCAGCGTGATCCCGGCCGCGATCACCGACGACCCCCCATACGAAACGAAAGGCAGCGTCATCCCCTTGGCCGGCAGAAGCCGCACCGCCACGCCCATGTTGATCATCGCCTGCACCCCGAAGATGCAGGCCAGACCGGCGCCAGCCAGCCGCGCGAAGGGGTCGCGCTCGGGCAAAAGCCGCCACAGCGACCGGACCACGATCAGCCCGTAGACCGCCAGGATCAGCAGCACCAGAAGCAGCCCGTATTCCTCGGCCGCGACCGCGATGATGAAGTCGGTATGCGCGTCCGGCAGTGACCACTTCACCTGGCCCTCGCCCACGCCGACGCCAAAGAACCCGCCCTCCTGGATCGCGTTCGCGGCGTAGCCAAGCTGCGTCCGCGGATCAAGATCCGGCGACAGGAACCCGTCGATCCGGCGCGCAAAGTGCTCGGAGCTTTCGTAGAACACCAGCCCGCCCAGCGCGACCAGGCCGCCCACGACCGCGATCAGCAGCATGGGCGCGCCCCCGACGAAATAGACCACGCCCCAGGCGAACAGCACCAGCGCCGACTGGCCGAAGTCCGGCTGCATCGCCAGGAAGGCGACCACCACCAGCGTCAGCGCAAACGAGATGGACTTGCCCGGCGGGCCGTTCAGGTCCTGACTTGCGGCGATCAGCCAGGCCACCACGATCACGAAGCCCGGCTTCAGGAATTCGGATGGCTGGATCGACGCAAAGCCGAAGGAAAACCAGCGCACCGCGCCCTTGCCAAAGTCGGTTCCGAAAATCGGCAGCAACATCAGCGCCAGCATCGACACCGCAAAGCCCATCACCCCAAGCCTGCGCACCATTTCCGGCGGCATCATCGAAATGCCGATCATCACCACCAGCGCGACCCCGCCAAAGAAGGCCTGCCGCTGGACGTAATAGAAGGGCTCCAGACCGTTCCGCGTGGCCAAGGGGACCGAGGCCGCAAGGCCAAGCAACAGGCCGATGCCGAACAGGACAAAGACGCAGGTCAGCGTCCACTTGTCGATCGTGCGCCACCACCGTGGGATGACCGGCTCCGACACCCGTACGGGATTGGAGCCATAGACCATTTCAGTCATGGAAAACCGCCTGTTTACGCCTGCTCTGCCTTTGGAAGCCCGGGTGTGTCCCCCAGGTCTTCACGCGCCAGAGTAGCGCCAATCGATTCGCAAGGCCAGCGCGAATGCGGACCGTCGCGCAGGGATTTCGGCGGTCAGCCGTTCCGGATCACGTGGTCCGCGGGCACCGAGCCATCGCGGACCCAGCGGCCGTTGGGCAGGTCGTTTTCCTCAAGCTTTTCGATGATTTCAGTCTCGGTCAGCCCCAGGCGTTCCCACCGCCCCCGCAACCGCGCCCGCAGCACGTGCTCGGGGACATCGACCATCACGGTCAGGTCGAACATCGGTTGCAATCCATCCCAGGGCGCCTGGTTCAACAGCAGCCAGTTCCCTTCGACCACGATGACCGCCACCTCCCTCGGGATCAGCCGCGCCCCTGCCCGGGCGATCTCGATCTTGCGGTCGAAGACGGGGACCGCGACCTCCGCCTCGTCGCGGTCGCGCAGGCGCTTCAGCGTGTGGTACAGCCCCCCCACGTCGAAGGTCATCGGCGCACCCTTCCTTGGCCGCAGGCCTGCCGGGACGAGGTAGAGGTCATCATAGTGATACCCGTCCATCGGCAGGACCGCCGCCATTCCTGGCCGCCGCGCATTCAGCTTGCCGATCAGCTTTTCTGCCAGCGTCGATTTCCCCGATCCGGGCGCGCCTGCAATAGCCGCAATGACCCGGCCGCCAGCGGCCGCCCGGGTTTCCAGTCTGTCCGCCAGTTGCGCAAGATCGACGGGCATTTGTGTCATGTGGTCCTCCACCCAAACCTTGCCCCAGACTGTGCACGCAGGGCCGACGGGTGCAAGGTGGCGGCGGACAAAGCGCAGCGCCCAGCCGCCATGAGACGATCCGGAAGTGCAGCGGCCTTAGAGTCATGCATGGGGTCGCTGAAGGTCTGGCGGGTCGGGCAGTATCCGGCCTGAAAGCGCGCTGCAAAAGCTGTCCCGCTGGCGCGCGTGTTCAAGCTATCGGCACGCCTCGCACGCTCAACAGCCCTATGCCGCCAGTAAACCTGGACGCAAAATCGCTCCTGCGGATGACGATCGCTATGCCGTCGTAGGGACCGTTGGCGAGAGGTGCGTCCGAGGCCGTGCCTGCTGCGGGCGACGCAATCCGATAAAGCAAGTCCGACCCGGGCGCCAATTGGCTACGTGGCTTCTTTAACGCGGGGGGCAGCCAGACCTTAAGAAACTCCTACCGTCCGCAGCTATATCATTGATATTGCACACCAGAAGAGACCGCCCACGCGTGGGCAGCCGCAGCCTAAAACGGGACGTCGTCCACCTGATCCGCCGGGATCACCCAGCGCGCGACGACCTTTTTCGACCCGGCGTGATCGAACTCGATGTCCAGCTTGTCACCCTCGATCCCCATCACCTCGCCGTAGCCGAACTTCTGGTGGAACACCCGGTCCCCCATCACATAGGGCGACACCGCCTCCATATCGATGATGACGTTCCGGGCCTCGACCGGCTGCCGCATCGGGCGGCTCGTGGCGTTTTCCTGCATCCGCCGCCACCCCGGTGAGTTGTAGACGTCCGCCTTGGAAACCCGCTCCTCCAGCGCCGATCCAAACCCGACCTGCGCCGCCGCCCCATACCCGCCGCCATAGAGGCCGGGGGCGGTCAGCACCTCGACATGGTCGGCCGGAAGCTCGTCGATGAACCGGCTGGGAAGCTGGCTTTGCCACTGCCCGTAGACCCGCCGGTTCGAGGCGAAGCTGATCGTGCACAGCTCCTCGGCCCGGGTGATGCCGACGTAGGCCAGGCGGCGTTCTTCCTCCAGCCCCTTCAACCCGCTCTCATCCATGCTGCGCTGGCTGGGAAACAGGCCGTCCTCCCACCCCGGCAGGAAGACCACCGGAAACTCCAGACCCTTGGCGGCGTGGAGGGTCATGATCGTGACCTTCTCCTCCGCCCCCTCCGTCTCGTTGTCCATGATGAGGGAGACGTGTTCCAGGAACCCCTGCAGGTTGTCGAACTGCTCCAGCGCCTTCACGAGTTCCTTGAGGTTGTCGAGCCGCCCCGGAGCCTCCGGCGTCTTGTCGTTCTGCCACATGAAAGTGTAGCCGGATCCCTCAAGTATATCTTCGGCCAGAAACATGTGGTTCCCGGCTAAGATTGCGACAGTTCTTTCCAAAGGGCCTATTCTAGCCCTCAGAACGTCTATCTCGGCTTGGACGGCATCGTCTTCGATCAAATCCTCAAGCTTCTTCAGAAGCGATGTTAATTGGCCGCGAAGTTCATCCAATGGGACGGAATAGCGCTCTATTTCTGTTTGGTTGTCCCGATTGACAACGAGGTAATGCCAGCGGTCCACCCCATCAACAAATGCCCGCAACTGCGAGGCCCCCTTGCCGCCGATCACCCCCTTGGCCAACGCCTCCCGCGCGCCGTCCAGAAGCGGCACCTGAGCCTCACGCGCCAGCACGTTGATCTTCGTCTGAGCCGTATCACCAAGGCCCCGCTTCGGCAGGTTTACCACCCGCTCGAACGCCAGATCATCGTCGGGAGATACCGCCAGCCGGAAATAGGCCATCGCGTCGCGGATTTCCTGACGCTCATAGAAACGCGGGCCGCCGATCACACGGTACGGCAGACCGATGGTCAGGAACCGGTCCTCGAAGGCCCGCATCTGGTGGGAGGCGCGGACCAGGATCGCTTGCCGGTTCAGGTCGCGCGGCTCCATCCCCCGGGTGCCGCGCTGGATCGCCTCGATCTCTTCGCCGATCCAGCGCGCCTCTTCCTCGCCGTCCCAGTGGCCGATGAGGCGAACCTTTTCGCCCGGCTCCCCCGCCGTCCACAGCGTCTTGCCCAGCCGCCCCTTGTTCGCCGCGATGATTCCGCTGGCAGCCGCAAGGATGTGTGCGGTAGACCGGTAGTTCTGCTCCAGCCGGATCACCGTCGCGCCCGGGAAGTCCTTCTCGAAGCGCAGGATGTTGCCCACCTCGGCCCCGCGCCAGCCGTAGATCGACTGGTCGTCGTCGCCCACGCAGCAGATGTTCTTGTGGGCCTGCGCGAGCAGCCGCAGCCAGAGATACTGGCAGACGTTGGTGTCCTGGTATTCGTCGACAAGGATGTAGCGGAACCAGCGCTGGTACTGCTCCAGCACGTCGGGGCGGTTCTGGAAGATCGTCACGCAGTGCAGCAGTAGATCGCCGAAATCGGTGGCGTTCAGGGTGCGAAGGCGTTCCTGATAGGCGGCGTAAAGCTCGGTTCCGCGGTTGTTGTAGGCGGGGGCTTCGGCGGAGGGCACCTTGTCCGGGGTCCAGGCACGGTTCTTCCAGCCGTCGATGAGATGGGCCAGCATCCGGGCGGGCCAGCGCTTTTCGTCGATGTTGGCAGCGACGATCAGCTGCTTCAGCAGCCGCAGCTGGTCGTCGGTATCCAGGATGGTGAAGTTGGGCTTCAACCCCACCAGCTCGGCATGTCGCCGCAGGATCTTGACCGACAGCGAGTGGAAGGTGCCCATCCAGGGCATCCCCTCGGCCACTTCGCCCAGCATCCGGCCGACGCGCAGCTTCATCTCGCGCGCGGCCTTGTTGGTGAAGGTGACGGCAAGGATCTCGTTCGGGCGGGCCTTGTGCTGGTTCAAGAGGTGGACGATCCGCGCGGTCAAAGCCTTGGTCTTGCCGGTGCCAGCGCCCGCCAGCATCAGGACCGGTCCGTCCAGCGCCAGCACTGCGGCGCGTTGGGCGGGGTTCAGGTCGTCCAGATAAGGCGTGGCGCGCTCCGCCATCGCACGCTGCGAAAGGGTCGCAGGCGGGGGCACGGGGGCTGCGGCGGCCTCAAAGGCCTGATCTTCGTCCCAAGCGGTCATGCGCGACAGGATAGCGGCTTGGATCGCTGGGGAAAAGGGATTGTTCGGTGAATGTTCCGCTTTTCGCGGGCGTTTTTCGGCTCGCCCGATCGTGACTGTGCGTCGGGACCGTCCCTGATAGGCTTCTAGCCACTTGCACAAGGAGCGCCGCATGCGCCTGACCCTGGCCGTTATCCTGTCGCTGGTCGCCGTCCCCGCGACCGCGCATGAGTTCGAACTGCTGCTTCTGGCCCCGCCGGATGCGACGGACGCGGCACTGAAACAGATGCGGGCGGCGTTCCTGATCGCGTCGCATGAACGCGACAACCATCCCGACGAGACCTCGGAAGGGCATCTCGGCGGGATGGATGTGCAATTGACGCTGGCCCGGATCGGTGAGCCGGCAGGTGCCCCGGACCCGGCCTTTGTGGTGGCCCCCTTCGCCGCAGCGTCCGACCCTGCGGTGGCGACGCTGGCCGCACCCGTGGACGCGGTGGTGGTGGACAGCGGCCACCTTGCCGCTGCACCCGAGGGGCTGGATGCGGGCGACGCCGCCCTGCCCCCCTTTGCCGACCGCTTCAAGGCCGAGACCGGCCAGGCCCCCGGACCCGAGGCGTTGGCCACCTATCTGGGCGCACGGCTGGTCGATCTGGCGGTGCGTCCCGCAGGCTCGGTCGATGATCGCCAGGCCTTGCGCGCAGCCCTTCCCGCCCCTTGAGCCACCCAGACTTCGCAGATGCGAAGTCAGCGCTGAATATTTCGCAAACTTTGCAACCCAAGTCGGTTCCGGCCCTTGCGCTGCACTGCAGCGCCCCTAAGGTGCACCCGTCCTGCTGCCTGGGGAGTGCCGCCAATGCCCGAATTCAAGAAGATCCTTGTCGCCAACCGCGGCGAGATCGCCATCCGCATCATGCGGGCCGCGAACGAGATGGGCAAGAAGACGGTGGCCGTCTACGCCGAGGAAGACAAGCTGGGCCTCCACCGCTTCAAAGCGGATGAGGCGTACCGGATCGGTGAGGGGATGACCCCGGTCGGGGCCTACCTGTCGATCCCCGAGATCATCCGCGTGGCGCGAATGGCGGGGGCGGATGCGATCCATCCGGGCTATGGCCTTCTGTCCGAGAACCCGGATTTTGTGGATGCCTGCGATCAGGCGGGGATCACCTTCATCGGTCCCCGCGCCGAAACGATGCGCGCCCTGGGTGACAAGGCCAGCGCCCGCCGCGTGGCGATGGAGGCGGGCGTGCCCGTCATCCCGGCGACCGAGGTCCTGGGCGAGGACATGGCGTTGATCAAGCGTCAGGCCGCCGAAGTCGGCTATCCACTGATGCTGAAAGCCTCGTGGGGCGGCGGCGGTCGGGGGATGCGGCCGATCCTGAACGAGGAAGAGCTGGAGGGAAAGGTCCGCGAGGGCCGTCGCGAGGCGGAATCCGCTTTCGGCAACGGCGAGGGCTATCTGGAGAAGATGATCATTCGCGCCCGCCACGTCGAGGTGCAGATCCTGGGCGACAAGCAGGGCAACTGCTGGCACCTGTGGGAGCGGGATTGCACTGTGCAGCGCCGGAACCAGAAGGTCGTCGAACGTGCGCCGGCGCCCTATCTGACGCAAGCGCAGCGCGAAGACGTCTGCCAGATGGCCAAGCGCATCTGCGCCTTCGTGAACTACGAATGCGCCGGCACGGTCGAGTTCCTGATGGATATGGACACCGAGAAGTTCTACTTCATCGAGGTCAATCCCCGCGTTCAGGTCGAGCATACGGTCACCGAGGAAGTGACCGGCATCGACATCGTCCAGGCGCAGATCCTGATCGAGGAAGGCAAGTCTCTGGCCGAAGCGACCGGGGTGCCAAGCCAGGCTGACGTGAAGCTGAGCGGCCACGCGGTGCAGTGCCGGGTGACGACGGAAGACCCGCTGAACAACTTCATCCCGGACTATGGCCGCCTGACCGCCTATCGCTCTGCCACCGGCAACGGCATCCGGCTGGATGGTGGGACGGCCTATGCGGGGTCGGTCATCACGCGGTACTACGACTCGCTCTTGGTGAAGGTCACCGCGCACGCGCAGACGCCCGAAAAGGCGATTGCCCGGATGGACCGCGCCCTGCGCGAATTCCGCATCCGGGGCGTGGCCACGAACATCGAGTTCGTGATCAACCTTCTGAAGCACCCGACCTTCCTGAACGACACCTACACGACCAAGTTCATCGACACGACGCCTGCCCTTTTCGCCTTCAAGAAGCGGCGCGACCGGGCGACCAAGATCCTCCTCTACATCGCCGACATCACGGTGAACGGCCACCCCGAGACCGCGGGCCGTCCGAAGCCCCCGGCCGAGGCCAAGGCCCCGAAGCCGCCCGCGCCGAAGGCGTCTCCGTCAATGGGGACCCGGAACCTTCTGGAGCAGAAGGGACCGCAAGCCGTTGCCGACTGGATGAAGGAACAGCAGAAGGTCCTTCTGACCGACACCACGATGCGCGACGGGCACCAGTCGCTCCTCGCGACGCGGATGCGGTCGATCGACATGATCAAGGTCGCGCCCGCCTATGCCGCGAACCTGCCGCAACTTTTCAGCGTCGAATGCTGGGGTGGGGCCACCTTCGACGTGGCCTACCGCTTCCTGCAGGAATGCCCCTGGCAGCGCCTGCGCGACCTGCGCGCGCGGATGCCGAACCTGATGACGCAGATGCTCCTGCGCGCCTCGAACGGGGTGGGCTACACCAATTATCCCGACAACGTCGTGCGCAGTTTCGTCTTGCGCGCGGCAGAGACCGGCGTGGACGTGTTCCGGGTCTTCGACAGCCTGAACTGGGTCGAGAACATGCGCGTCGCGATGGACGCGGTGATCGAGGCGAACAAGGTCTGTGAAGGCACCATCTGTTACACGGGCGATCTGCTGGACCCCGCCAGGGCGAAGTATGACCTGAAATACTATCTCGACCGCGCCAAGGAGCTGAAGGCGGCTGGCGCGCATGTGCTGGGACTGAAGGACATGGCCGGGCTGTTGAAACCCGCCTCTGCCAAGCTGCTGATCAAGGCGCTGAAGCAGGAAATCGGCCTGCCGATCCATTTCCACACCCACGATACCTCGGGCGCGGCGGCGGCGACGGTGCTGGCTGCCTGTGACGCGGGCGTCGACGCGGTGGATGCGGCGATGGACGCCTTCAGCGGCGGCACCTCGCAGCCCTGCCTGGGGTCCATCGTCGAGGCCCTGCGCAACACCGACCGCGACACCGGGATCGACATCGCGGCCGTCCGGCAGATATCCGACTACTGGGAGGGCGTGCGCAAGCAGTACGCCGCGTTCGAATCCGGCATCCCTGCCCCGGCGTCCGAGGTCTACCTCCACGAAATGCCCGGCGGCCAGTTCACCAACCTGAAGGCCCAGGCCCGCAGCCTGGGGCTGGAAGAGCGCTGGCACGAGGTCGCGCAGGCCTATGCCGATGCCAACCAGATGTTCGGCGACATCGTGAAGGTCACGCCCTCGTCGAAGGTGGTCGGTGACATGGCGCTGATGATGGTAGCACAGGGGCTGACCCGAGCCGAGGTCGAGGATCCGAACATCGACGTCGCCTTCCCCGACAGCGTGGCCGACATGCTGAGGGGCAATCTCGGGCAACCGCATGGCGGCTGGCCGCAGAGCATCCTGAAGAAGGTCCTGAAGGGCGAGGCCCCGCTGACCGACCGTCCGGGCAAGACCCTGCCGCCGGTGGATCTGGAAGCGGTGCGCAAGAAGGTCTCGGAGGAGATGAACGGCATCACCATCGACGACGAGGATCTGAACGGATACCTGATGTATCCCAAGGTCTTCCTCGACTACATGGGCCGCCACAAGCAGTACGGCCCGGTCCGCGTCCTGCCGACCTCGACCTTCTTCTACGGCATGCAGCCCGGCGACGAGATCAGCGTCGAGATCGATCCCGGCAAGACGCTGGAGATCCGGCTGCAGGCCGTTGGCGAAACCACCGAAGACGGGGAGGTGAAGGTCTTCTTCGAACTGAACGGCCAGCCCCGAGTGATCCGGGTGCCGAACCGCGCGATCAAGGCGAAGACGGCGGCACGTCCGAAAGCGATGGACGGCAATCCGGCCCATGTCGGCGCGCCGATGCCGGGGGCTGTCGCCTCCATCGCCGTGACGCTGGGCCAGAAGGTCCGGGCGGGCGACCTTCTGCTGAACATCGAGGCGATGAAGATGGAGACGGGCCTGCACTGCGACCGCGAGGCGACGGTCAAGGCGATCCACGTGCATCCGGGCAGCCAGATCGAGGCCAAGGACCTGCTGATCGAACTGGAGTGAATGCGTAGGGTGGGCGATATCGCCCACCCTACCCTTGCGTCTTAGTAGCGCGAGAAGAAGTCGTCGACTTCCCGCTGGGCTTCTTCCTTGGTCTTGCCGTAGCGCTCTTGCACCATGCCGGCGAGCTTGTCCTTGTTGCCTTCGGCGACGTCGAGCTCGTCATCGGTGAACTTGCCCCACATCACTTTGGCCTCGCCCTTCATCTGCTTCCACTTGCCGGCGATCTGATCGTTGTTCATCTCGGATTCTCCTGTAACCGGGCTGCGCTTTGACGCGGCCTTCATGGGAAGAAGACGCCCAGGCACCCAGTCGGGTTCCGCCTTGCCCCTCACGCCCGGCGGAAACCGGCCCAACGAAAAGGGCCGCCCCGAAGGACGGCCCCGACCGTGTCGCTGCGTGGTCGATCAGGCGGCGACGAAGGCGCCTGCGTCGACGGCGGCCTGCAGCTCTTCGGCCGACAATTCGCCTGAGGCGTCGGTGTCGGCGGCTTTGAAGGCCTCTTCGGTCACGGCGGTATAGACGGCCTGCACTTCGGCCAGCGAGAAGGTGCCGTTCGCATCGGTGTCAGCGACGACCGGAGCGGCGGCGTCCTGCGCGAAGACGGCGGTGGCGGTCAAAGCCGAAGCGGCCAGAACGAGGGCGAATTTGGTCATGATACTCTCCAGTTTGCGGCAGCGCAGAATGAACTGCCGCGCAAGAAGGCGACTTTGCCTTCGAGCCGCAAGTTATTCAAATTGTTGGAGAGTCCAAGGTGATTCCTGCGCTGGTTGCGCCAACCTCACACCGATTTTACTGCACTGCAACATAGGTTGACGCCGCAACTGCACTGACGTTCTGTACGCGGTTTTTCCCGGGGTCGAGGCTGCTCGTGAAGCCTGGAATGCAGAAATTTGCCCAGGACTGCACTTTCCCTCTTGCGGCCCCGCGCGGCTCTTTATAAATCCCCGCTTGTCCAGACGGTGCGGGCGTAGCTCAGGGGTAGAGCATAACCTTGCCAAGGTTAGGGTCGTGAGTTCGAATCTCATCGCCCGCTCCATCCGGACCAGACGAGGGGCCCCTTGCGGGCCCCTTTGTCATTTAATGGCGCCTTATTCCGGATAGGCCAGCGACTCTTCCTGCTCCATGTAGTCGCATTTGTTCAGCACCACCCCAAGGACCTGAGTACGCTTGGCGAGGTCCTTGCCGCACTTGTCGATCTCGGACACCGTGGTCTCGTTCGCGGCGGCCACCATCAGGGCGCAGTCGACCTGGTCCAGAAATGAGATGGCGTCGTCGCTGACCAGCACGGGCGAAAGATCGAAGAGCACGACGTCAGGCCGCAGCTGGGCCTCGATCTCGTCGATGATGTCGGCGGTGCGGGCGGCTGACAGAAGTTCGGCCGGATTCTCCATCGCGCGGGCGTTCAGCGCGAAGGCAAGGTTCGGACCGGCGCGGCGGATCTGGCCATAGTCGATCTTCCCCTCGGCCAGCATGCCGGCGAAATTCTGGTCGGTTTCCTGGCCAAGCATCCGAAGCAGCGACGGATGGCGCAGGTCCAGTTCGACCAGGAGCACCCGCGTATCGGCCAGTCGCGCCAGGCTGAAGGCCAGGTTCGCAGCCAGGGTCGACTTGCCGCAGCCCGGGGTGGGAGAGGTGATCGCCACCCGGGTCCAGCCGTTTGTGCGCAGCGTCCTGAGCAGGTTCGTCCGCATCACGTCGAAACTGGCCGCATTGGCGCCAGGATGCATCGCAACGATCCGGTTGCGCTCCAGGTGCCCGGGATTGAGCTTCAGTTCGCTCAGGCCGGGCCAGGGGCCGGTTTCGGTGTTCTTCGTGCCGGAGCCCGGGTTGGCCCCCTGCAGCTTGCGGTCGCGCGCGGCACGCGCCTTTGCGAGGGCGGATTGTATCCGTTCCATGTCAGCTTACTCGGTAAGGGCAGAGGCGGGAGCCTCGGCGGAAGCGTCGGGGGGAAAGCCCAGGAGGGTCCCCAGCGGGGCAACGTAAAGGTGCACCGCCAGGAGGATCATCGGAACGTTGATCACCAGCATCGCCAGAATGGCGAAGCGGTTCAGCGTCATGCCTTTCTTCGGTCGGGTTCCCGGAAGGTAGCCCACGGTGCCGAAGGGCGGCGCACCAAGCGCCTTGATCAGCTCGGACGGGCGCCGGATGGTCTGGTTCATCATCTCAAGCAGGAACAGAAGCGCCCCCGACAGGATGAATCCGACCCCGAACGCGGCCCCGGAGATGCGCTTGCGGTTCGGTTCCGAGCGGAACGGGGGCGGCACGGCCTCCTCGATCACGCTGATCCGCTGGCCCCGGTCGGTGACCTCGATCCGGTCGCCCATGCGCGCTTCGGACAGGCTGCTCACGGCCTCTTCGTACTGCACGCGCAACGTCTCGTAGTTGCTCTGCAGTTCGGCCAGCCGCAGCGAGTTGCCCGGCGTCGCCTCGATCGAGGCCTCAAGCTTCACGAGGTCCTCTTCCATCAGACGCTTCTGTTCGGCGAGGAACTCAATCTGTCCATCGATGTCCAGCATCTGGACCTCGAAGGCGGAAAGCTGGCCGCCGCCGGACGCCCCAAGCTGGGCCTTGACCCGCTCTTCCAGCGCAGCAACCTCGGTCTGCAGGGCCTTGAGCCGGGGGTTGGAGGGGGAAAGCACCACCAGAGCCGAGGCCAGTTCCTGCCGGGCTTGCTCAAGACGCTCCTGCTCGGGCGAGCGGTCGGTTTCCGAGGTCACCAGCCTGCCGGTGCGGTCGTAAAGCTCGGTCAGCCGGTCACGGCGGTCGCGCAGCGAGGCAAGCTCGCGGTCGACCTGCATCAGACGTTCCTGCTGGCTGGCCTGCCGCGTGCGGCGGTATTCCAGGCTTTCGGGCAGCGCGTCGCGGTTCTGCTGCTCGAACTCCAGGATCTGGGCGTTCTGGTGGGCCAGCTCGTCGGTCAGGCGGCGGACCTCCTGCTCGAAGAAGTCAAGCGTGCTGCCCGACGCCCGGGTGCGCAGCTCGGTGTTCCACTGCAGGATCTGCGCCGCGATGTCGTTGGTGACGGTGGCGGAAACCTCCGGGCTTCCATCCGCGAACGACACGTGGACGACGCCGGTATTGCCCTGCGTCCGCGGCATGTAGATCGAGATGCGGTTGCTGACCTGTTCCAGCTTTTCCGACGGAGAAAGCTTCGAGGCGTCGGCGAACAGATTGTGCCGCTCGGACAGCGCCAGAAGGCTTTCGCGGGTGTAGATGCGCTGCTGGATCGACAACAGGATCTCATCCGCCGTCGACACCACTGTCGAGGCCGCAAGCTCATCGGGGATCTGGGCGTTTTCGATCAGAAGCCGCGACTCGGCCCGGAAGATCGGCGGAAGCGATACGGCGTAAAGGATGCCCGCCATCGTCGCCGTGAAGATGATGGCAAAAATGATCGGCAACCGCCGCAGGATCAGGGACAGGTAAAAGCGCAGATCAAGCGTCATTCAAGGTCTCACTATGTCGTGCGGCGTTTGCCGAAAAGAAGACGCCGTCGTCCAGAACCTGCTGGACGATCGCCGGAGTGACCGTGCGCTTGCCCCGGGTAAAGGCATAGACCAGCGCAAGGTCGCATAACTGGTTCACCAACCGCGGAACACCGCGGGTCACCTGGTGGATAAGGTCGACCGCCGGGCCGGTGATGATCCGTTTCTGCGCCCCGGCGACCTTCAGCCGGTGGGGGATGTAGCCGCGCACCGTCTTCAGGTCCATCGCCGTAAGATGGTAGCTTGCCGCAACCCGCTGGGCGAACTGGCGCATGTTGGGCCGGGAAACCAGGTCGCGCAGTTCCGGCTGACCGATCAGGACCAGTTGCAGCACCTCGTCCTTGCCCGAGTTGATGTTGATGAACATCCGCAGCTCTTCCAGCGCCTCTGCGCTCAGGTTCTGCGCCTCGTCGAAGATCAGCACGACCGAGCGGCCCGCCGCGTATTCGGACAGAAGGAAATTCTGGAACCGCGAAAAAAGGTCGACATAGCTCTCGTTCAGGTCGGCCGGCTGGTCCAGCGCATGCAGCACCCAGCGCAAGAGCTCGGCCCGCGACCCGTGCGGGTTCGAGATGAGACCGACCTTGATCTCCGGCCCCAGCGATCGGATCAGGTGCAAGAGCAGGGTGGTCTTGCCTGCGCCCACCTCGCCGGTGATCAGGGTGATCGGCGAATTCGCGCGGATGCCGTACTCCAGCATGGTGTAGGCGCGCTGGTGCGATTGCGGCCAGTAAAGGAAATCAGGGTCCGGCGTCAGCGCGAAGGGGCGCGTGGTCAGCCCGAAATGCTCGGTATAAATCTCGCCCTGCGACGCAGGCTGCTGTTCGAACGCAAGGATGCGCGACCGCGGCCGACGTGGAATGGGCGTGGCGGGACGGACTTCTGGCGCGGGTTCGACCGGTGGTGCCGCCACGGCGGCCGGCTCGGGCGTTTCGGCAACGGTATCGTTGCCCACATCCTGATCGAACCACAGGATGCGAGAAAACAACTTCCGGGATCTACGACGCGTCATCTACTCACCCTAAAGCAATTCCATAGATTCGGAGGGAGTTGCCCCCCTCTCATAAGCAATGTTGAACGGCATGGCGACGGCTTCGGTGTTACTGATGCCAACCTGGCAACAAAGCAGGAAAATCAGCAGCCTAGGCCAGGTTTTGCCGCAGGAATGGCGTTTTTGTTGACCAATGTCCGTGCGTATCCGGACAAGGTGCTGTAGGAAAGGTCAAGGAAATTTTTACGGCGCGCGAATCGTTGATGACCCTGATGAGCTGCCAGATTTCGGGCATGTGCTTGGTAGGCGTGTTTGTGCCAGGACGTCCAGCGGCCCTGTCTGTGACAGGCAACGACGTCGGACACACGCGGTTGTGGACTCGCGGCCTGACGGTCGCCGCCAAAGACCAGTCGAGAGGGTAATCGCATGAAGGACGCTATGCAGGACCTTCCCGCAGAGACAGATATTGCCATCGTGGGCATGGCCGCGCATCTGCCGGGGGCGGCGGATATCCAGGCTTACTGGGAAAACCTGCGCGACGGCCGCTCTGCCGTGCGTCGGCTGACCGAGGAAGAGATTTTGGCTTCGGGCGAAAACCCGGCCCTGTTGCGCAATCCGAACTACGTCCCCGCCGCCGCCTTGCTGGAGGGCTTCGACCGCTTCGACGCCGAATTCTTCGGCTTTTCGCCGAAAGAGGCCGCGATTCTGGACCCGCAGCACCGCCAGTTCCTGGAAGTCGCCTGGGAGGCGCTGGAAAACGCCGGCCATACGCCCGAAGGGTTCAAGGGCCGCATCGGCGTCTTCGCGGGCTGCGGGATGGGCAGCTACTTCTACTTCAACCTCTGCTCGAACCCTGCGCTGGTCGACAGCACGGGCATGTTCCTCTTGCGCCATACCGGCAACGACAAGGATTTCCTGTCCACCCGCGTCAGCCACGTCTTCGACCTCAAGGGCCCCAGCCTTGGCTTGCAGACCGCCTGCTCGACCTCGCTCGTCGCCACCCACTACGCGATCCAGGCGCTGCTGAACGGCGAATGCGACATGGCGCTGGCCGGGGGTGTCACCATCGATATGCCCCAGGGCCGCGGCTACATCTACAAGGAGGGCGAGGTCCTGTCGCCCGACGGCGTCTGCCACGCCTTCGACCACCGCGCGCAAGGGACGGTCTTCGGCTCTGGCGCGGGTACGGTGCTTCTGCGGCGGCTGGACGATGCGCTGGCCGACGGCGACCACATCTGGGGCGTGATCAAGGGTTCCGCGGTCAACAACGACGGCGCGGCGAAAGCCGGGTATCTGGCACCCTCGGTCGAAGGCCAGGCGGCCTGCATCGCGACCGCCCTCGCCGTGGCCGGAACCCCGGCCGAAACCGTCGACTACATCGAATGCCACGGCACCGGCACCTATCTCGGCGACCCGATCGAGGTTGCCGCATTGACCGAGGCCTTCCGGCGCACGACCCAGGCGACGGGTTTCGCCCGGATCGGCTCGGTGAAGACCAACATCGGCCACCTCGACACCGCCGCCGGGGTGGCAAGCCTGATCAAGACGACCCTGGCGCTGCATCACAAGCAGATGCCGCCCAGCCTGAACTTCGAGACGCCAAACCCTGCCATCGATTTCGACAACAGCCCCTTCCGGGTGAACGACCGCCTCAGCGACTGGCCCCGCCGCATGGGTCCGCGCCGGGCCGGGGTGAACTCGCTTGGGGTCGGCGGCACGAATGCGCATGTCATCGTGCAGGAAGCTCCCACCGTTCCCGCGTCCGAAGCTTCGGACTGGCCGTTCCAGCTCATCACCCTTTCCGCCCGCAGCCAGTCCGCCCTTGGGGAAGCGTCGTCCCGCCTTGCGGCCCATCTTCGCACCCATCCCGAGCAGCCGCTTGCCGACATCGCATGGACGCTCAAGCAAGGCCGCCGGGCGTTTGAACACCGCCGGGTGCTCGTCGCCGAGACCCACGAGGAAGCCGCGCAGATGCTGGAAGCGGGCGATCCCCGCCGCGTCTTCACCCAGCGCCGTCTGGGCGATGCCCCCGACGTCGTCTTCATGTTCCCGGGCGGCGGCGCGCAATACCCGAACATGGCGCGCGACCTCTATGAAACAGAACCCGTGTTCGCCGAATGGATGGACCGGGGCCTTGCCGCGCTGAAAGATGCCGAGGCCGAGACGCGCGCGCTTTGGCTTCCCGCTCCCGGCCAGGAAGCCGCAGCAGCCGAGGCTTTGCGGAAGCCCTCAAAACAGCTGCCCCTGATCCTGATCGTCGAAGTCGCCTTGGCGAAGCTTTGGGAAAGCTGGGGGGTAAAGCCCTCGGTCCTCATCGGCCATTCGATGGGCGAAAACGCCGCTGCCTGCGTGGCGGGCGTCATGACACTGGAAGCCGCCGTCGGCCTTGTCCGTCTGCGCGGGCAGCTGTTCGACACCGTGCCCGCAGGGGGGATGCTTTCCGTCCCTCTGTCCGAAGCCGCGCTGAAACCCTACCTCGGCGACCTCGACATCGCGTCGATCAACGCTCCGGAACTGACCGTCGTCTCGGGCTCCGACGCGGGGTTGAAGGACCTGGCCGCACGGCTCAAGGCCGATGACATCGACACCACTCGCATCGCCATCGACATCGCGGCGCATTCGAAGATGCTGGAAGGCATCCTCGCGGCCTTCCGCGCCCACCTTGCCGGGATGCAGCTTTCCCCGCCGCAGATCCCGATCATTTCCAACCGCTCGGGCCAGGTCCTGACTGACGCCGAGGCGACCAGCCCCGACTACTGGGTCGCTCACCTGCGCAACACCGTCCGCTTCGCCGACGGCATGGCCACCCTGCGCCAGAAGCCCGATCGCGTGTATCTTGAGGTCGGTCCGGGCCGCGCCATGGCCTCCCTCGCCCAAGCCAACGGCGCCATGGGCGGCCAGCCGGTCCCCGCGAGCCTCCGCCACCCCGACGACACCACCAGCGACGACCGCCATTTCATCGCCACCCTCGGCCGCCTGTGGGCCTGCGGAGCTGAACCCGACCTCACCCAGCTTTGGGGCGATGCGCAACGCCGCCGCGTTCCCCTGCCGACCTACCCCTTCCAGCGCAGCCGCTACTTCATCGAACGCGGTCAGGCAGCACAGATCACCGAAGCCGACGTGACCGCCAAACGCCACGAAGCGGTCGCCGACTTCGGCTACAAGATCGGCTGGCGCGTCATGCCCGCCGACTGCCCGGTCGACGTGGAAACGGAACTTGGCGCCCCCCTCACATGGCTCGTCTTCGCCGATGAGGCCGGCCTTGCCCGCGCCGCAGTCCAGCGCCTGCGCGCCGCAAACCACCGCGTCATCACCGTCCACGCCGGGGACGCCTTCGCGCGCACTTCGGACGACACCTACACCCTTGCCCCCGAACACGGGCGCGAAGGCTATGACGCGCTGCTCGCGGACCTTGCTCAACGCGACCTGAACCCCGCCCGCATCGCCCACTTCTGGCTGGTGACGGAAAAGGAAGCCTTCCGCCCCGGCTCCAGCTTCTTCCAGCGCAACCTCGAACAGGGCTTCTGGAGCCTCTTCTTCCTTGGCCAGGCGATGGGCGAGATCGGCTTGAAGCCCCTGCCCCACCTCACCGTCGTCACCTCCGGCGCGGCCCAGGTTCGCACCGAGGCGCTCCCCTATCCCGAGAAGGCCACCGTCGCGGGCCCCGTCCGCGTCATGCCGCGCGAACTGCCCGGCCTGACCGCGAGCCTGCTTGACGTCACCCTCGACCGGAAGGCGATCCCGGTGGAAACCGTCTCCGCCGTCCTGGAAGAGGTGCTTGCCACCCCGGCGAACACCGTCGCCGCGATCCGGGGCAGCCGCCGCCTGGAAACCCGCCTTGTCCCGGCAAAGCTACCGGAACAGGCCGTGGTCCCCGAAGGCTCCGTCTGGGTCATCACTGGCGGCTTCGGTGGGATCGGCGTCACCGTCGCCGAACGCCTGATGCGAGACCGTCACGCCAAGGTTGCCCTCGTCGGACGCCACCTCCCCGAAGCCGGGTCCGTCCGCGCCGGGGTCCTGTCGCGCCTTGAACGCCTGGGGCGGGTCATGGCGGTCGCCGCCGACGTCTGCAACCCCGAGGACATGCGCGCCGCCTTCGACCGGGTTCGGTCCGAGTTCGGCCCGATCTACGGCGTCGTCCATGCCGCCGGCACCGTCGACGACGCGCCGCTTCTGGGCAAAGACCCCGGCAGCGCGGATGCGGTTCTCTCGCCCAAGGTCCACGGCACCAAGCTTCTCGACACGCTCCTCCCTGATGGCAGCGTCGACCGGATCGTCCTCTTCTCCTCGACGTCGACCGTTCTCACCCCGGCAGGTCAGGCCGACTATGTGGCCGCGAACGAATACCTCAACGCCTTTGCCCGCAGTCGCGCCGGTGGCATGACCAAGGTCACGGCGATCAACTGGGGCATCTGGTCCGGCATCGGCATGGCCGCCGACGCCGACGCCCGCCGCCAGGGCAAGGACGCAGGCGCCCCGCTTCCCGGCCAGCTGGTGCTGGAGCGGATGCAGAAGGGCGAGGACGAGACCCGCTTCCACGCCACCCTGACCAAGGACAATTGGGTGATGGACGACCATCGCCTTCTGGACGGCACCGCGGTCCTGCCGGGTGCTGCGTGGCCAGAAATCGCACATGAGGCGCTGATGGCCACCGGCGGCAAGCAGGGCCTGCACCTGACCGACCTTACCGTCTTCCGTCCCCTGCGGCTGGAAGCCGACCTTCCCCGCGACTTGCGTGTCAGCCTGACCCGTGGCCGCGACGGAACCCAGCGCCTGCAAGCCCGCGCGCAAGAGCCGCAAGGTTGGGCCCTGACCGCCGAGATGGGCATTGCCCCCCTTGCCGCCCAGCCGGAAAACCTTGACCTCTCCGCCATCGCCGCCCGCTGCCCTAACAAGGCCACGGCGGCAGGCGGGGAAAACCTGCCCTCTGCGCAAGAGGACCGGATTGCGTTCGGCCCGCGCTGGCAGGTCCTCCGCGCGACCGCCCTTGGCAACCGCGAGGGGCTGGCAACCCTGGCGCTTCCAACGCAAGCCGTGCAGGACACGGCAACCTGCACGATCCACCCGGCCCTTTATGACATCGGCACCGGCTGGGGCATCGCGCTGCTACCCAAGGTGCAGGAGGGCTTCGTCTGGGCCCCGGTGATGACCACCGCCATCCGGGTCCACGCCCCCCTTCCCGCCGAAATCCGCAGCTGGGTCCGCCTTGCGGGAAACCCCGCCGAGGACACGGCCAGCTTCGACGTCACCCTGACCGACCCGGCCGGAAAAGTCCTCGTTGAGGTCGAGGGCATCACCTTCCGCAAGGTCGCCTTCGAGGAGGCCCTCGCCCGCCCCGCGCCGCCGAACCCGCGCGACGTGGAACGCGACGACGACCAGCGCGGGCAATCCCCCGCCGAGCAGCGCCTCGTCCAGGCCCTGGCAGGCGGCATCCGTCCCGCCGAGGGTGCCGAGGCCTTCCTTCGGGCGCTTGCTGCCGACGGGGCGCAGGTCCTCGTGTCCTCGCTGGACCTCGAAGCACTGGTGAAACAGGCCAATGCCCCGGTCGCCACCGAAACCGAAGGCCCCGGCTTCGCCCGCCCCGAACTGGAAACCGCCTACGTCGCACCCCGCACGAACGTGGAACGCACCCTGGCGGGCTTCTGGGCCGAGCTTCTGGGCGTCTCGGAAGTCGGGGTCGAGGACGACTTCTTCACGCTTGGCGGCCACTCTCTGATCGCAGTGCGCCTCTTTGCGATGATCCGGCGGCAGTGGAAGGTCGACTTCCCGATCTCCGTCCTGTTCGAGGCCCCCACCATCGCCCGCTGCGCCGCGCTGATCGCCGAACGCATCGGCCCCGAGGACGAAGCCGCCGCCGCGCCCGCCGCGCTGGCCGATCCTGCAGGACCAAAGTTCACCCATCTCGTCGCCATGCACCGCGGCGATGGCGGGCAGAAGACGCCGTTCTTCCTGGTCGCAGGCATGTTCGGCAACGTGTTGAACCTGCGTCACCTGGCCAGCCTTCTGGGTACCGACCGCCCGTTCTACGGGCTGCAGGCGAAAGGGCTTTTCGGCGACGACCAGCCGCACATGACGATCGAAGACGCCGCCACCTCCTGCCTTGCCGAAATCCGGCAGGTCCAGCCGAAGGGGCCGTACCTCCTTGGCGGCTTCTCGGGCGGAGGCCTCACCGCCTGGGACATCGGACGCCAGCTGCGCGCCGAGGGCGAAGAGGTGGCTCTGATGGTGCTTCTTGACACGCCACTGCCCGTGCGGCCGTTCCTGAACAAGCCCGACAAGGCCCTGATCAAACTCGCCGAGCTCCGCGCTGGCGGACCGCAGTTCCTTGCCGACTGGGCGCGCAGGCGCTGGGAATGGGAACGCTCGCGCCGGGCCAAGGCCGCGAACGAACCTGATCCGACGGTCCCGTCCTACAACAATGCCGCCATCGAAACCGCCTTCCGCCACGCGATCGGGGTCTATGACCTGAAGGCTTGGGATGACGGCAAGGTGGTCCTCTACCGCCCGCCCCTCGACCGGCACTGGAAGGTGACCGGGGGCAACTGGGTCTCGTCGCAACGGGAATATGTCTTCCACGACAACCTCTGGACGCCTTTCGCGTCCCGGCTGGAGGTGGTGGAAGTCCCGGGCGACCATGACTCGATGGTGCTGGAACCGAACGTCCGGGTGCTGGCCGCCCGCATGAAGGCCGCGATCCAGGCGGCCGAGGCAGGCGATTTTCGCCAGCCCGACCAACGACTTGCCGCTGAATGACCGGAGACTGACATGACCCTGACCGCCCTGCTGATCGGCAATGAAAGCCTGACGGTCGAATGCGGCAAGCGCTGGCTGGAACGGGGACATGCTTTGGTCGCCGTGGTCACGCGCGAAGCGAAGGTGGCGGCCTGGGCCTCGGGCGCGGGACTTCGGGTCATCGCTCCGGGTGCCGGTCTGGTCCAGCGGACGCAGGGCCTGACCGTGGACTGGGTGCTGTCGGTGGCCAACCTTGCGCTGGTGCCCGAGCCGGTGATGCAGCTGGCCCGGCAAGGCGGCGTCAACTTCCACGACGGCCCCCTGCCCGGATATGCCGGCCTCAACGCTCCGGTCTGGGCGCTTCTGAATGGCGAAGCGACGCACGCGATCACGTGGCACCTGATGACCGCGGGGATCGACGAAGGCGAGGTTCTTGCAGTCCGCGGCTTTCCCATCGACGCCGACGACACCGCCTTCACCCTGAACGCCCGCTGCTTTGCGGCGGCGGTGGACAGCTTCGGCGATGTCATCACCGCGATGGAGGCCCAAGGTCACCCGCGCCAGCCGCAGGCCGCAGGACCGCGTCACGTCTGGCGCCGCGCGGACCGGCCCCGGGCGGCGGGGCGGCTGGACTTCACCCAAGGGGCCGAGGCGGTCGCGCGGACGGTCCGGGCTCTGGATCACGGCGGTTATCGCAACCCGCTGGCCGTCGCCAAGATCGAGGTTGCGGATCAGGTCTGGGCCGTGGGATCGGCCACTGTCATTCCCGGCTCCGGCCTGCCCGGCACGGTGCTCGGCCGTGGGCCAGACCATCTGGACGTGGCCTGCGGCACGGGCGCAGTGCGGCTTTCCGGTCTGACCTGCCTCAGGGGACTGCCCGTCGACACCAACCGTGCCGGACCGGTCCTCGCCTCGCCGTCCGAGGATGAAGCGGCCCGGCTGGATGCGGCACTCGCCCCCGCCGCCGAAGCCGAGACCCGTCTGCGCGCCTTGGTCCTGAAGCCCGATCCCGTCCTTCCGTCCAGCCCGTCCCAGGCACAGGACTGGCGGCAACTTCCGCTGCCACCGGCGGACCCGGCGCGGCTGGCGCTGGCGGCGATCCGGACCCTGGGCCGCAGCAGCGGCGACATCGCCTTCGCCTCGGGCCACAATCCGGCGCCCGGCTATCTGCTGCCCTGGGTGCCACTGCGTCTTGACGCCTCGGGCGAGGTGGCCGCCGCCCTGGCCCGGGCCGAGAACGCGTTGGCCTCCGCGCGTCTTGCGGGCGGGCTGGCCGCGGACCTGGCCCTGCGGGAACCCGGCCTCACCTCACTTTTGCCATCCGGCCTTGCGGTTTGCGATGGCACTGCGCCGGTCGCAGGAACCACCGTGACCCTGGTCAACGGAGCGTTCTGGCATGATGCCGCGCGGATGCCCGAGGCCGAGGCCACCGCCCTTGCCACTCGGATCGCGCGTATCCTGTCCGCAATGGTCCCCGGCGCAGACCTTGCCGGACTAAGCGGCCTGTCCGATGCCGAAACCACAGTCTACTCCGGCGCGCTGGCGGCAACCGCCCGCGATTATGACCGGACACTGACCATCCCGGCCGCGATCCTCGCGCAGGCGGCACGAACGCCCGATGCGGTGGCGGTCATTGCCGGGGAATCCCGGCTCTCCTACGCGGACCTTGCCGTCCGGGCGGGCCGGATCGCCACGACCTTGCGCGAAATGGGCGTCGTCCGCGGCAGCCTCGTCGGCCTTGCCTGCCGCCGCACGACCGACATGGTCGCGGGCGCTCTTGGCATCCAGATGGCAGGCGCCGCCTACGTCCCCATGGACCCCGCTTACCCCGAAGACCGTCTGGCGCTTTACGCAGAAGACTCGGGCTGCCCGGTGATCGTCACCGAAAGCAGCGTTGCGGGCGACCTGCCGAAAGGCCCCGCGCTGCTGATCCTTGACACCGACCCGCGCCTCGCCTCGGCCGCGACTGTCCTTGCTGATGCCCCTCGGGCCGAGGATCCGGCCTATGTGATCTACACCTCCGGCTCGACCGGCCGCCCCAAGGGCGTCGTCGTGACCCACCGCAACGCGCTGAACTTCTTCGCGGGCATGGACGACGTGCTGGGCACCGACCCCGGCACCTGGCTTGCCGTCACTTCGCTGTCCTTCGACATCTCGGTGCTCGAACTTTTCTGGACGCTCACCAACGGGTTCACCGTGGTTCTTGCCGATGATTCCGCCCGCGTACGGCCATCGGGTGGCACGGGCATCAACCCGCGGAAGATGGAATTCAGCGTCTACTACTGGGGCAATGACGACCTTCCCGGTCCCGCGAAGTACGAACTTCTGCTGGAAGGCGCCAAGTTCGCCGACCAGAACGGTTTCGTCGCGGTCTGGACGCCGGAACGCCACTTCCACGCTTTCGGCGGCCCCTACCCCAACCCCGCCGTCACCGGGGCGGCCGCGGCGGCGATCACCAAGAACATCGGCGTGCGGGCTGGCAGCATCGTCGCGCCCCTGCACCATCCCGCCCGCATCGCCGAGGAATGGGCGATTATCGACAATCTGACCAACGGCCGCGCCGGCTTGGCCTTCGCCTCGGGCTGGCAGCCGGACGACTTCGTCCTGCGCCCCGAGAACACGCCCCCCGCCAACCGCCAGGCCCTGTTCGACACGCTCGACCAGGTGCGCAGGCTCTGGCGTGGCGAGGCGGTGGAGTTCCCGCGCAAGGACGGCGCCCCCTTCGCCGTCAAGACCCAGCCCCGCCCTGTGTCCAAGGAAGTCGCGGCCTGGGTCACGACCGCAGGCAACCCCGAAACCTGGCGCGAGGCGGGAAAGATGGGGGCCAACGTCCTGACCCACCTTCTGGGCCAGTCCATCACCGAAGTGGCGGACAAGGTGAAGCTTTACCGTAAGGCGCTGGCCGAAGCCGGGCATGACCCGTCCAGGTTCAAGGTCACCCTGATGCTGCACACTTTCCTCGCGACGGACCGGGAAGCCGCCCGCGAAGTCGCGCGCGAGCCGATGAAGAACTACCTCCGTTCCGCCGCAGCGCTGATCAAGCAATACGCCTGGGCCTTCCCCGCCTTCAAGAAACCGCAGGGGGTGGCCAACCCGATGGACATCGACCTCGGCAGCCTTGCGCAAGATGAACTGGAGGCGATCCTCGACTTCGCCTTCCTGCGTTATTTCGACGACTCGGGCCTGTTCGGCACAGTCGACGACGCGGTGAGGCGGGTCGAAGAGCTGAAAGCCATCGACGTAGACGAGGTCGCCTGCCTGATCGACTACGGCATCCCGACGCAAGTGGTGCTGGACGGGCTGAAACTGGTGGCCGAAGTGCTGCGCCTCACCAACTCGGGCGCCGAGGATGACGCCACGATGGCGGGCCTCATCCAGCGCCACAAGGTCTCGCATCTGCAATGTACCCCCTCGATGGCCCGCATGCTGGCTGAAGACGACGGTGCCCGTGCAGCACTCAAGGGTCTGAAACGGATGCTGGTCGGCGGCGAGGCCTTGATGGGCCGTCTGGCGGGCGATCTGTCCGGCCTGATCGGCGCGCCGGTTCTGAACATGTACGGTCCGACCGAGACGACGATCTGGTCCTCGGTTGAGGCGACGACCGGGGCCGAGGGCGTGGTCAACATCGGACAACCCATTGCCAACACGGCGCTTTATGTCTTGGATGACGCACAGACCCCGGTTGCCGATGGCAAGGAAGGCGAGCTTTGGATCGGCGGCGAGGGTGTGGCGCAGGGCTACTTCCAGCGCCCGGACCTGACCGCGGACCGTTTCCGCCCCGACCCTTTCGCAGGGACCGGCCGGATGTACCGCACCGGCGACCTTGTCCGGAAACGACCGGACGGCAAGCTGGATTACCTCGGTCGCGCCGACTTCCAGGTGAAGATCCGCGGCCACCGCATCGAACTGGGCGAGATCGAAACCGCACTGGAAGCTGTGGCCGGGATCCGTCAGGCCGTCGTCATCGCCCGCGAAGATCAGCCGGGCGACGTGCGCCTGGTGGCCTACGTCACGTCGGACGGACCGGTCGACGAACCGGCACTGAAGACCAACCTCGCGCAGCACCTGCCCGACGTGATGGTCCCTGCCCATGTGGTCAAGCTTGACACCTTTCCGCTGACCCCGAATGGCAAGGTCGACCGCAAGGCGCTTCCAGCCCCCTTCGCCGCACCATCGCTGGCGGTCCCAGCGGCTGCGGCAAAACCCGTCGCGCTGGAAGGCGGGATCGAGGAAACCATCGCCGCGGTCTGGGCCCGCGTTCTTGGTGTCCCGCAGGTCGGGCGGTCGGACAACTTCTTCACGCTCGGCGGCCATTCGCTCCTTGCCGTGCAGGCCCACCGCGAGATGAAGGTCGCGTTGAACTCCGACCGGCTTGCGATCACCGACATCTTCCGGTTCCCGGTTGTCTCGGCCTTGGCCGCGCATCTGGGCAAGACCATCCAGGCCCCAACCGCGCCCCTTGCGGCAGCCGTCCCGGCACCCGTCGCCGCCGCTGCCGCCCAGACCGACCCTGCGGGCGATACCCGGATGGACGCGATGGCGCGGCGCCGTGCGATGCGCGAAGCGCGGGAGAAGGCCCTGGGATGACCCATCCGCCCGCGGTCGAGACGGCGCTCCGCTCGCTGTTTCCGGCCGGGGTCGCCGTGGCGGTCGAGCGGACAGCGATGTCCGACGCGACGACCCTATGGCCGGACGAACGGACCGCCATGGTCGGGGCGGTTCCCCGCAGGCTGGCCGAATTCACCGCCGGCCGCATCGCCGCCCGCAGGGTGCTGGCCAGCCTTGGCCACCCACCCGCGGCCCTGCCGATGGGCACCGACCGCGCCGCGATCTGGCCACCGGGCCTTTCCGGGTCCATCGCCCATGACGCCGACCTCGCCATCGCGGTGGGCCGGATGGGAGCACCGCTTGGCGTCGATCTGGAGCCCGACGCGCCGCTGGAAGAGGCGCTCTGGCCAGTCATTTGCCAGGAGGGGGAGCTGACGCGGCTGCAAGGGGACATCGGGCGGCAGGTGCGGCAGGTGTTCTGCGCCAAGGAGGCGGTCTTCAAGGCGCAACCTGCGGACGCGCGCGCCATGTTCGGCTTCGATATGCTGGACATCACCCTTGCCGAAGGCCGCTTCGATGCCCAGTTCCGTGCAAGTGTCGGGCCGTTCCGGGCAGAGCAAGTCCTTGCGGGGCGCCTTGCCGTGGTCGACGGCGTGATTCTTGCGGGGGTGGCATGGTAAAGATGACGCGGCGGATCGCACTTCTGGCAGGCGTGGCGGGGATCGGCTCTGCGGTGGCGGGGTCGCTTTACTGGGCGCTGACCCGCCCGCCCTCGGCCGCTTCGGTCCGCGCGCGGATCGCCGGGCCGCTGACCGCACCGCAAGGGGCGCTTAACGTCTTCCATCTTGGCCACAGCCTGGTGAACCGCGACATGCCCGCGATGCTGGCCCAGCTTGCTCCCCTCGGGCACAGCTATGACAGCCAGCTTGGCTGGGGCACGACCTTGCAGGCGCATTGGGGTGATGCAACGATCAACGGCTTCGAGGCCGAAAACGCCCATCCCCGCTTCCGCCCGGCCGCCGAAGCCGCGGCAAGCGGCGACTATGACGCGATCGTCCTGACCGAGATGGTCGAGATCCGCGCTTCGATCCGCTATTACGAAAGCCCGCGCTATCTGGCGCTTTGGGCGGAAAAAGCCATTGCCGCCCGTCCCGATGTGCGGCTCTTCCTGTATGAGACCTGGCATCCGCTGGACGATCCCGAGGGCTGGCTTGAACGCCTCGACCGCGACCTTGACCGCTACTGGCTGTCGCGCGTGCTTGGCCCGGCACTGAAGGATCTGCCCGAAACCGCACAGATCAGGCTGATACCGGCAGGACAGGTGCTTGCCGCCTTCGTCCGCGACGTCGAGGCGCGCGGCGGGGTCGGCAATGTGCGGGACCGGACCGATCTTTTCCAGCGTTCGGCCGAGGGCGAACTGGACCCCATCCACCTTAACGATCTGGGCAACTATCTGGTCGCCCTCGTCCACTATGCGACGCTCTACCACGCCGATCCGGTGGGCCTTCCCGCAGCGCTGACCCGGGCGGACGGCGCGCCCGCCGTGGCGCCCGACCCCGACGTCGCCCGTCTGATGCAGGAGGTGACACGCTCGGTTGTTTACAGCCTTGGGTTGTCGGGCCTTTCCGCCTGATGTGGCATTTGCGCCACCCCTGCGCTCAAACGCTCGGCATGTCGCGTCCTGACCGCGTTTCCGCCCGAAAGCTGGTGCATTTCCTCTTTCCGAAGGCGCAACAGGCAAATACTGTTAGGCCTTAGCAGTTGCGCCCCGCCTTTGTCGGTCGCTAGGGAGTTTTTTAGATGCCAATCCTTCGCCGCTTGCTTGCCCTTGTCTTCATCCTGCCGATTCTGGCCGGTACCGCATGGGCCCAGGATTACCGCGTCCGTTCGGGCGATGTCTTGCAGATCGAGGTTCTGGAGGACGCCACGCTGAACCGCAGCGCCATCGTTCTGCCCGATGGACAGATCTCGCTGCCGCTTGTCGGCTCGATCCGCGCAGCGGGCCGCAGCCTGGCCCAGGTGCAGGAAGATCTGACCGCGCGCCTCGCCCCGAACTTCGCCACCGCGCCCACCGTCTTCGTGACGCTGAACGCTCTGGCGGAACGGATTCCTGCAACCGAACGTGCCGCCCCAACGATGGACGTCTACGTGCTTGGCGCGGCGAACACGCCGGGCAAGGTCGACGTCAAGCCGGGCGCCACGCTGCTGCAGGCACTTGCCCAGGCGGGTGGTCTGTCGCCCTTCGCCGCGAAAAAGCGCGTGCAACTGCGCCGCGTCGACAAGTCCGGCGCCGAGCAGGTCTACAAGTTCGACCTCGATGCGATCGAACGTGGCGCGGCTGGCGGCGGGGCGACCCGCCTGATGAGCGGCGACGTCATCGTGATCCCGCAGCGCAAGCTGTTCGAGTAAGCGGGAATGCGGCGGTCAGGTATCGCGTTCGGCGGGTTCTGCGCCATCACCACAGTCCTGTCGCCCGCTATCGCAGTGGCGCAGGACGGCGGCGTCCTCTTGACCTTCGGGTTCGAGAACCGGCTTGAGGTCGTCCGAAATGAGTCGCTGTCCGTCCCCGCCGAGGGCACTGATGTCGCCAACGTGACCAGCCTGTCCTTCGGGCTGATCAGCGAAACCGCACTGGACCGGCTGTCGTTCCTCGCCTCCGGTGCGGCCATCATCCAGAACGCCGCCGCAGGCGATGAAGGCACCGAACTGGACTTCGGCCGGTCGGACGTGGCGCTGGACTATCGCCGCGAAGTCCCCTCCGCCCTGCTGGAACTCGGCGCGGCACTGCGCAGCGACGACGTCGGCAGCTTCGAAGACCTCGCCGCTTCGGACGAATCCGGCACTCAGACCGATTATTCGGCGTTTGCCCGGATCGAGACCGGCCGCACCTCGGTCCTGGGTTTTGCCCTGGGCCTTGAATACGCCGCCACGGATTACCAGGACGTGACCGACCCTGACCTGGTCGACACCAGCGAAGTCCGCGCCGACGCGGCGGTTGTCCTGCGCTTCTCGGATGTGGCGACAGGCCGGATCGGCGCCCGCTATTCCGAACTCGAGGAAGAGACCCCCGGCACGACCGTCACCGAGACCACCATCTCTTATGTCGGACTTGACTACTCGGTGACACCGCGGCTCGACCTCAGCGCCGAGATTGGCTACGCCGAGATCGAGACCGAGGATTTCGATGTGATCGAACGGGAAACCGGCCCCGATCTGCGGCTTGGCGCAACCTATGACCTTGCCGTGGGCACCGTCTCGGGCCTTCTCCGCGTCACCACCGACGAAGACGAAGGCCAGCGCGAAAGCCTGGAAATCGGCCGCGATCTGGAAACCCCGCGCGACACGATCTCTGCCCGTCTGGGGCTGACGCGGGCGGATACCACCGGCACAGATCTGATCGGCCTGCTGCTGTGGAACCGGACCCTGCCGGACGGATCGCTGGGCGTTGAACTCTACCACCGCGTCGGCTTCGACGAAGACGACGGCGAGGTCGACAGTTCCGCCGTGACCGTCACCTGGCTGAAGAACGTCAGCGACATCTCCTCGATCTCGCTGGACGTCAGCTATGAAACCAGCAACTCCGCCGTCGAAGATATCGAACAGATCGAATTCGGCGCTGGTTACAGCCATCGCCTGACCCAGGACTGGAACCTCGCCACCGGCGTCAACTACGCCGTGCGGGACGATATCGATGGACGGGCACGGTCTCCCAGCGTGTTTGTCGCACTCAGCCGTGAGTTCCAGGTCCGTCCCTGACGATCAGCCCTTGCGAGCCGGCCGCACAAGCTGCCGGACCGCGTGACCGGCAAGATCCCGCATGAAATGTGGCGCGCCCGGCGGAATGCTGGGCCGCACCAGACGACGGAACCGCAGGATCAGCCCTCCTGCCAGATGCGCCAACGTCGCCGCCGCCGCGTACTTCGTGCCACCGACCTTGCGGAAATAGTGCCACCGGCTGTCGAACCAGTAGCCCGGCACCCGACGCCAGACCTTCATCCCGGTCGAGACCGAACCGATATGCTCCACCCGGCTTTCGCGGACGAAATGCGTAGGCCACCCCGCTTCCACCGCGCGACGGCAAAGATCGGTTTCTTCGAAGTAAAGAAAGAAGGTCTCGTCAAAGAGGCCGATGTCGCGCAGGACACTGTCACGCATCATCAGGCTGGCCCCAGCCAGCCAGTCCACCGGCCCGGTCGCCTCGGGCACCGGGAGGGCTACCGTGCGATGCGCCAGAAGCCGCGAGATCGGGCCCGTTCGCGCCGCAACCTCAAGCTCGGAGGCGACCGAGGGGAAGCGGAAACAGGTCTGATGCGCCTCTTCGTCCGGGCCGTGGATATAGCTGCCGGCAAAACCGACCTTGGGATGCGCTTCCAGATACGCCAGAAGCAGGCGGATCGCGTCGGGGGCCGGAAAGGCGTCGGAGTTCAGGATATAGACATAGTCGGGCCTGCCGCCACCGGTCAGTCCCAGCCGGATGCCGACGTTGTTGCCAGCCCCGAAGCCGCCATTGTGCCCCGACTGCACGACCCGGAACCGCGGGCGGTCTTGCAAAGCCGACGCAAGCCTTTCGAACGACCCGTCGCCGGAATCGTTGTCGACGACCACGATTTCGCCTGCAACGGCCTCCATCGCACGGGCCGCCGCCTCGGCCGCCTTCAATGTCATCTCCGCCGTGCGCCAGTTCAGCAGCACCGTCAGGACAGTCGGGCCGCTTGCCGCTTCAACCATGCCCGCCCCCGTCAGTACGCCCCTTGCGGGCAGCAATCGCCCTTCCCGTCAGCGAGGGCAGGACCAACGCGCAGTCCAGATAGCGCCGCGCCAACCGACGCGGATTGCTCAGCATCCGCCACAGCCATTCCATCGCGATCTTCCGCACCCAGACCGGCGCCCGAACCTGGTGCCCCGCGATGAAGTCCAGACCGGCCCCGATCGACAAGAACCCAAGCTGCGGATGCCGCGCCAGTCCCCGCGCAGCCAGCACTTCCTGCTTGGGCGCACCAAGGGCCAAAAGGCAGATCCGCGCGCCCGACGCGGCAACCTGATCCAGCAGCGCATCCGCCGCCGCACTTTCCGGGTCAAAGCCATAGGGGGGTGCCAGACAGGCTGAAACCTTCAACCTCGGATAGTCCGCCTGCAGGGCTGCCGTCGCCGCCTGCAGGACCGGCTCGGTAGACCCAAGGAAAGCCAGCGGCGCCCCCAATCGTGCCGCCAGCGCCGCCATCGGAGCAATCAGTTCGGACCCCGGCACCAGCGCAACCTGACCGCGCCCGGCCAGCCGCGAAAGCCAGACGATGGGATTGCCGTCCGCCACCACATGACTGTGCGCCAGATAGGCCCGGCGAAAGCCTGGATTGCCGCGCATCTTCACCACATGGTCCAGGTTCAAGGTCGCAATGGCGAAGCCCTGCCCCGCAGTGAGTCGCGCCTCAACATCGGCCAAGAGGGCGACCTCAGTCGGGAAATTGACCAGTGCCAAAGCATCGGCACTTGCGTCGGCACGGTCATTCAAAATCCCGGTCTCCATATGCCATTCTATCGTCACAAGTCTCTGGTCATGATCCAGACTTGCAGGCGATTGTCCATTCGGCGTCAAGCGGATAGTCTTCTGGTGGACAGGATTGGCAGGGTTTTTTCGTGACATTCGCGGATGAGGCATTCCGAAGGACACCGGAGCAACCGGACCTTGCACCCGCCCCTTCGCTGTCCATCGTCGTACCCACCTTCCGACGCGAGGAATTCCTCCCCCCGCTCTTCCAGGCCGTCGCGACGCAGATCGGAACGGTCGCCGTGCAGGTCGAACTCGTGCTGGTGGACAATTCGCCCGAAGGCTCGGCTCGTGCCATCCCCGCTCCAGATTTCGTCCGCTATGTACACGAACCCCGCACCGGCGTTGCCCAGGCCCGCAATCGTGGCGTGGCCGAAGCACGGGGCGGCTACGTGATCTTTCTAGACGACGACGAGACACCGGCCTCCGGCTGGCTGGCGGCCTTCGCAGATGCCGCCACGGATGGCGTCCGGGCGGCCTTTGGCGCAGTTGAACCCTTCTATCCCGAGGACCCGCCCCCTGCCCTGCGGGCCCCCCTCGACCGGATCTTCAGCCGCCGCCTGCCTGCCGCTGCCGGGACCGAAGTGCAGCACCTGCGTGCCTACCTCGGGTCGGGTAACTCTATGTTCTCCCGGGCAACGTTGGCGCTGGTCGATCCGCCCTTCGACACTTCGTTCAATGCCGGAGGCGAAGATGTCTGGCTCTTCCGCCAACTGGTGGACCGCCACGGCGTGCCGATGGTCTGGCGCCCCGACGCTCTAGTGCACGAGATCGTCCCGCCAAACCGGGCAACGATGTCCTTCCTGCGCCATCGACGGTTCAGTGACGGCCAGTTGCGCTGCCTGGTAGAAAGCGATGTCGGGGGGCTGAAGGCCGCAGGCCGGGTTACCCTGTGGATGGGCATTGGCGCGGCGCAGCTGTTGATCTTCGGGCTGGCGGCAGTTCTGACCCGACCGTTCGGGCAGGCCCGGTCCACCCGCTATCAACTTGCGGCCACCGGCGGGGCGGGCAAGCTTCTGTGGTGGCGGCGAAAGGTGCGCGCATGACCGAAACCCCACTGACCGGCCCTGTCGCCTATCTGACCGGCGACTATCCCAAGGTCTCGCACACCTTCATCCTGCGCGAAGTGCAGGCCGTCCGCGCCGCAGGGGTCGAGGTCATCACCTGCTCAATCCGCCAGCCCCCGGCATCAGAATTCAAGGGCCAGGAAGAGATCGCTGCCCGGGCCGAAACCTTCTACGTGATCGCCACAGCGAAGAACCCGCTGCGCCTACTGGCCGCGCATGGCAGGGCGATCCTGCGCGGCCCCGGTACCTGGGCTTCGACGCTGGCACTGGCCATCCGGATGCGCTCGCCAGGGCTCAAGGCGCTCCTTTGGCAGCTCTTCTACTTTCTGGAGGCCGGGGTGCTTGCCAATCACCTGCGGCAAAAGCGCGTCCGCCATCTGCACAACCATTTTGCCAATTCCAGCTGCTCGGTTGCCGTTCTGGCGGCGAAACTGGCCGAAATCCCCTTCAGCTTCACCGAACACGGCCCTGCAATCTTCTTCGAGGTCGACCGCTGGTCCCTGCCGGAAAAGATTGCCCGGGCGAAATTCGTCGTGGCGATCACCCATTTCTGTCGGGCGCAGCTCATGCTCTTCTCCCGACCCGCCGACTGGCCGAAAATCGCCATTGTCCATTGCGGCGTCACCCCCGGTGCCTACCGGCGCGAGCCCGGAGGCAATGGCAAGCGCATCGCCTTCGTCGGGCGACTGGATCCAGTCAAGGGCGCGCTCCTTCTCATCGAGGCGATGGCCGAAGTGCTGAAAGCCCACCCCGACGCGACCCTCACCCTTGCCGGCGACGGCCCCGCCCGCGCCGGGGCCGAATCGCGCGCCAGGACGCTTGGCCTGGAAGGCTCGGTCCGTTTTGCGGGATTCATGACCCAGGGCCAGGTTGCCGACCTCCTCGCCAACTCCGACATGCTGGTCCTGCCCTCCTTCGCCGAGGGGCTTCCGGTGGTCTACATGGAGGCGCTGGCCTCGCGCATCCCCGTGGTCGCCAGCCGCGTGGCCGGGGTGCAGGAACTGGTCGAAGACGGGGTGACCGGTTATGCCGTCCCGCCGGGTGACCTGCCGACTCTGGTCGAACGCATCAGCCGGCTGATGGACAACCCGAATGCCGCCCGCGACATGGGCCTCGCCGGGCGCAGCGCCGTTGAACTAGAGTTCGACATCGCCCAGGAAGGCGCCTGGCTGGCACAACTCTTCCGCCAAGGCGGGCCCGAAGGTCGGTTGCGGCCCTGACTACTTGTACTCGATCAGGACGGCCCGCCGCCGCCGCACTCGGTTCAGGTGGTACTCCAGCACCCCCTGCGCCTCGGGAAACTTGCCCAGGACCAGAAAGGCTGCACGTTCCCAGCCCAATCGGCGCGACAACCGCAGGACCTGCAGCGGATAGAGCAGCAGCAGAACCCCGGCCCAAGGCGTCACGACCAGACCCAGCAGGATCACCAGCGGCAGGACAGCGCCCCACAAGACGGCACGCCGGGTTTCGGCAACCCAGTGCCGTTCCGGCGGGGCACCGTGCATCGCCGCCCCTTCCGCAAAGGCATGGCCGCCGCGTCGGGTGCGCTTCCACCACTGGCCGATCCGTTGCATCGCCGCATCATGCAGCGTCATCTCCTGGTCGATCCGCCAGACCTCCCACCCGGCCCGGCGCAGGCGGACGCAAAGCTCGGGCTCCTCGCCCGCGATCAGGCCCGGATCATAACCGCCCACCTCGGCCACCGCCGCAACCCGCATCAGCGCATCGCCGCCACAGGCCTTGGCCGGCCCCGGCGGAGTATCCCATTCCGCGTCGCAAAGCCGGTTCCAGATCGAAGCCTCGGGATGGATCTCGCGCCGCCGCCCGCAGACGACGGCAGCGTCCGGACGGGCGGAAAGGAAGGCGTCGGCCGCCTCCAGCCAGCCGGGCTGGATACGGCAATCGCCGTCGACGAACTGAACGAACTCAGGCGTGCCCAGTTCGCGCAGGCGTGCGAAGCCCGCATTCCGGGCGCGCGCCGCCGTGAACGGCAGCGCCATGTCCAACGCGACCACCTCAGCCCCCGCCGCCCGCGCCGCATCTGGGCTGCCGTCGGTCGACCCGGAATCGACATAGACCAGGGGCCGCACCCAGTCCGGAAACGAGGCCAGGCAGGCCACGAGTCGCGCCCCTTCATTGCGGCCGATGATCACGGCGCCGATACGGCCGGGCAGTGGGAGTGGGTCGGTCACGGGCGGCAATCGGGATCTGGGACGGTCATGGTGGCACTGTGGCGGAAATCCTGCAGGCTTCCAAGGCAAGTGGATCGAAAATTGCCTTGGATTCGCGTCGGCACGCCAGTTGGCCTTTTCCTTCGCGCACCAGACCGGCTAGAACAGGTCATTCCAACCGCTTCCGAACGGGCCCGGATGCCGAACGCCTTTGCCTATATTGTTCTTCTGAGCTTTCCGCTGTTTGCGGTGGTGCTGTTCCGGCTTCTGCCGTTGCAGCGCGCGCTGATCTGGACGCTGATCTCGGGCCATCTGCTGCTGCCGTCCTCGATGCACATCAAGATCCCGATGGTGCCGCTCATCGACCGCTCGCTGGTGCCCGCCGTTTCGGCGCTGATCCTGTGCGCGCTGATGGCCCCGCGGCAAAAGGTGGCCTCAGATCTTGAAGCCCGCTTCGGGCGGCAGGTGATCTTCGTCCTGCTGTCGATGGTTCTGCTGACACCCTTCCTTACCGTCCTGCAGAACACCGAGCCGATGATCAATGGCCGATCGTACCTGCCAGGTCTGCGCCTTTACGACGCCGTCAGCATGATCTCGACGATCGTGGCGTCCATGATTCCACTCTGGCTCGGCCTGCGCTACCTCAACACCCAGGCGGGCCACCGGGCGCTTCTGGAAGCCTTCGTGATCTCAGCCGTGCTTTATAGCTTCCCCGCGCTGCTCGAGATCCGCATCAGCCCGCAACTGCACAACTGGATCTACGGCTTCTTCCCGCACCAATTTGCCCAGCATATCCGCGACGGTGGTTTCCGCCCGGTGGTTCTGCTGAACCACGGGCTCATGGTCGGCATCTACTTCTGTATCGGAGTCATCTCGGCGGCGGTTCTTTTTCGCGAGGCCCGGCGCGAGGGCGGCCGCGCCTGGAAATGGCTGGTTGCGATGGTCTGGCTGGCCGGGGTTCTGGTCCTTTCAAAGGCGCTCTCTGCGCTCATCCTGACCGTCATCTTCGGCGCCGCCGTGCTGTTCTTCGGCCGGCGGCTGCAGATCATGCTGGCCGTCGTCGTGGCGGTCATCGTGATGTTCTACCCCATGCTGCGCGGTGCCGGCTGGATTCCGGTCGAGACAGCCTACAACTTCGCGCTATCGATCAGCGAAGAGCGCGCCGCCTCGCTGCGGTTCCGGCTGGACAACGAAGACGCGCTTCTTGAACACGCCAACGAAAAGCCGCTGGCCGGCTGGGGCAGCTGGGGTCGCAACCAGCTTTACGATCCCGCAACCGGCCAGATGATCAGCACCACCGACGGAATCTGGATCATCTTCATCGGGATGTTCGGCTGGATCGGCTACATCGGCCGTTTCGGCCTGCTCACCGCACCAATCCTCTTCTACGCCATGCGGCATCGACAACTTGGGGCTTCGCTGATCACTCCCGGCCTGATGATGGTGCTGGCGGCGAACCTGATCGACCTGTTGCCGAATGCAGGCCTGGTGAACTATGTCTGGCTCATGGCCGGGGCGGTCACCGGTTATGTGCTCTGGCGCGAACCGCAGGATGGCAGCGCGCTTGCAGGCTCGGCCGCCGGGACTGATCTTCGTGCATCCTGGCTGATGACCGAAGCAACAGCCCCGCCCTTGCGCCAGAAACGGTCAGAGCCTCGGGGAACCGCCCGATGAACCCCACCCCTGCCGCCCGACCGCTTCGGATCGGGCTTCTGACCCCGGCCTGGCCCGGCACGGCCACCGCGAACGGCATCGCCTCGGCCACGGCGCATCTCGTCCAGGGCCTCGATGCCATCGGGCACGAAGTCACGATCCTGACCGGGATGATCGACGGCCCCCATGCGCATCCGCGGATGGTCGAGCTTCTGCCCTTGCCCTTCACGCTGTCCGAGCGGCTGACCGGCCGCTTCTTTCCTGACCGCGGTCTTCGTGGGGTGGACATCCGCAAGCTGACCATGGGCACGCGTCAGGCGATCGCGGACCACGGGATCGAGGTCCTGCTGATGGAGGAATCCTACGGCTGGGCCGGAGCCGTCCGCGCGGCGGTTCCGATCCCGGTGGTGGTAACGCTGCATGGGCCGCAATGGCTGCACCGTGTCACCCCCACCCCGCCGCGGCGCGGGCCCGACGCCCGCCGCGAAAGCTGGGAACGGGCCGGGCTGCAGCGGGTCGATGCAATCATCTCGCCTTCGCGCGACGTGCTGGACCGGACGCGGGCGGAGTGGGGTCTGCCCGATGTCCCGACCACCGTGATCGGCAATGCGGTTGCGCTTCCCGCGCTTGACATGCTGGCCGCCCAGTCCGCCGAACCCCGGCTTCTGTTCATCGGGCGCTTCGACCGGATCAAGGGCGCTGACGTGCTCCTGGACGCCTTCGCCCGCATCGCCGCCGTGCATCCCGAGGTTCGCCTGACCTTCGTCGGGCCCGACAGCGGTGTCGTGCAGCCTGACAGACCTCGGTTGCACCTGGCCGAGGCTCTAGCGCGTCTGCCCACCACGATTCGCGACCGGATCGACGTTCTTGGCCATCGCACCAGAGACGAGATTTCCGAGCTTCGGCGCAACCACCCGATCACTCTCCTCGCCTCGCGCTACGAGACCTTCGGCGTTGCCCTTATCGAGGCCATGGCGGCTGGGTCCGCTGTGGTCGCCACACGGGCCGGAGGCTGCGCCGAGATCCTGCGCGACGGCGAGACGGGTCTTCTGGTGCCATCCGAAGACGCACCTGCAATGGCCGAGGCCTGCCTGCGTCTTCTGGCAGACCCCGCTCTGGCCCTGCGCCTGGGCCACGCGGCCCGCGCAGAAGTCGAGATACGCTTTACGCCCGAGGTGATCGCACGCGAGGTCGCGACCTTCCTCGCGCGGATCTGCCGCAGATAGGGCTTAAATGCCCAACCTGCGCAACCGTCCGTCCAGACGGCGCCAGATGAAGGGCGGCAGGGCGTTGTTCAGGAAGCGGTGACGCGCCTCCAGCCGGTCCTTCTTGTCCTTGGTGCCGGGGCGCGGCTTGAACAGGGTCGTGTGCGATTCCCGCGTCGAATCCCAAGTCGCGGTGTAGTAGTAGAGTGCGATCGACATCCGCGGCTCGCCGTTGGGGTGGTTCACCGGCTCGGGGTTGCCATGCCAGGTGTTCGAGGCGGTGTTGAAGCAGCACATCCGGTTGAACAGCGGCACGAAGCCCGCGACCTTGGCGGTCATGTCGTCATTCCAGACCTCGAAAGACCCGCCGTATTCCTCTTTCCAGTCCTTGTTCAGGTAGATCAGGACGTTCATCCGGCGTTCAAGGTTCAGCTTGCCGTGGTGGTTGAAGTCGGCGTGGATATCCAGGTGCCCACCGTTCGACACCACGTGGATGCCACCCCCGGCAAAATAGGGGTCGGGGATCAGCCCCTCGATCCCGGTCAGCTCTTCCAGGAAGGCGAGGAAGGCCTTGGAGTTCAGCGAATGGAAGAGGGCGCGGGTATAGGGGCCCAGACGCTCGGGCATGTAGGCCGCCTTCAGCTTTTCCTGCGGGCGGTTGAAGAAGCTTTCGGCCGCGGGCAGGTTGCGCAGTTCTTCGCGCACCCGGTCCAGAATCTCGGGCGGCATGAAGTTGTCGAAACAGCCATAGGGATAGGGTTTCCGGCTTCGATACTCGGCGGCAGCCGCCTTGCCGAACTCGCGCGCCTCATCGGCCGAGATCAACAGGGTTTCGGGGTCGATGACCAGGGAATTGACGGACATGATAACCTCTCAGTCTAGTCGGTCACGCGGCCCGGAAAGTTGCCCGGGTGCGGATCAATGGTTGAACGTTCAAACTGCGGCATGGGCTTCCTCCACCCCGCCAGAAACCATCCGCCGGAACACTTCGTTCCCGGCCAGAAGCTCGTCATAGCTGCCTTGGGCCAAAAGCCGGCCGCGTTCCATCAGGAAGATCGTGTCGCAGCTCTTCACCGTGCTCAGCCGGTGCGCGATCAGGATGATCGTCTTGTCGGCGCGGATGTTCTGCACCGCTTCCATCACCACGCGCTCGGTGATGTTGTCCAGCGCCGAGGTCGCCTCGTCCATGATCAGAAGCGTCGGGTCGCGGTACAGCGCCCGCGCGATGCCGATCCGTTGCCGTTGCCCGCCAGAGAGTCGCACTCCCCGCTCTCCGACCAGGGTCTGATAGCCCTGCGGCAGGTCCGACAGGACGAAATCGTGCAAGGCGGCCGTGCGCGCAGCCCGCTCGACGCGGGCCATGTCGATCTGATCCTTCGGCACCCCGAAGGCGACGTTTGCGGCGATCGTGTCGTCGGTCAGGAAGATCGACTGCGGCACATATCCAAGGGTCTTCTGCCAGGCACGGCGGTTTTGATCCGTCACCGGCACGCCATCGACACTGATGACGCCTTCGTCCGGGTTGAGGAGGCCCAGGATCAGGTCGACCAGCGTGGTCTTGCCCGCCCCGGTGCCACCGACGATGCCCACGGTGGTGCGGGCGCGGATCGACAGGTCCACCCCATTCAGCGTGGGTCGTTCGGCCGAGGCATAGGCGAAACTGACCTTCGACAGCTCCAGCGCGTGTTCCAGCTTCATCGGCGGCGGCTCGGGTCCATCCAGGATCGGTTTTGGCGGCGTCGCCTGGATATCATGGACGATCGTATCAAGAATCGGCGTCGCACCGCGGATCGACACCAGCGAATGGTAGATCTGCTGCAGCGACGGCAACAGGCGCATGGTCGAGAAGGCGATGACACCCAGCGTCGGCACGATGGCGGTGATGTTGCCTTCGTTGCGGAACAGAAGCAGCAGGATCAAGCCCAGTAGCGTCCCGAATGTGATCGCTTCCAGGATAAAGCGCGGCAGTTCCGCCATCACGCCCATCGTCGCCCCGGCCTGCGCGGCCTTGCGGGCGGCGGTGGCGTAGCTGCTGACATAGGTCGCTTCAAGGCCCATCACCTTGACGTCCTTGATCCCCCCCGTCGCCTCCTGCGCCACGACGAATCGGTCCTCGAACGCGTTCATCATGTCTTCGCCCAGCCGGTGCAGCCGCCCCCGGAACCGCATGTAGATCAGACCGTAGCCAAGCCCCAGCACCAGGGCCGAGAACAGGGTGACCAGCGGATCGACCATCATCAGGAAGACCAGAATCGCCGCAACCATCAGGCTGCTTGCCAGCAGCCGCAGGCAGGGCTGAATCACCCGGGCGACCAGGCCATCAACCTCGTTCAGGACATTCTTCCCCAGTTCCGCACTGTTGCGGTCCAGAAACCAGGGATAGGGCTGGCTGAGATAGGCCGACAGAAGGCGGGTCGAGACGGTGTAGCCCCGCATTGTCGAAAAGCGGATCAGCGCGTAGCTGCCCAAGGCCTTCACCGCCAAGCCCGCCATGACCACGACCAGCACAACGACGGCCAGGGTCACCTGGAAGGTGAAGGTGCTGTCGAAGCCGACCCACTGGTAAAAACCGGCCAGCCGGGCGTTCGTCTGCAGCAGGCCAGGTTCGGACAGCACATTCAGCAGCATCAGCACCGCAGAAATGCCCACGATCTCGGCCACGGCCACCATCACCATCAGGGCCGTAAGTATCCAGAACCGCCTGCGCTCGACCGCGTCGAACAATGCGAAAAGTTTTTGATAAGTCGCGATCAATGACCTGCACCTTGATTTGCGGGCCTACCTTGCTGCCGGGAAATGACAAAAGAAAGGCATTCCTCGGCCGCATCCGGATTTGCCCGCAGCAAATCCACCGTGACCTTGCGACATGTCGCCGCGCCGGGGGGCACCCACGGGGTTTCCCCGCTCCCGCCGCGCGACATACCTTCATTCCACCGCCGGACCTGCCGGTAAACGTCCACGGACAGTATTGCCCTCGTCGCTGCTGCAGGGTCCCGTCGCGCCCCTTGCGCGGCCAGAACCTTCCCGGCGGGGGCCAAGGCTGCTTTTCCCCGACCTCCTTTTTCCATTCCAATACGACGCAGATTCACCAACGCACGGCCATAATCTTGCCACGGCGCGGCAACAGGCTGCAGTTGTAGACGCTCTGGGGGATGCGCAAGATGATTGCTGGGATGGTTCTGGTGTCCGCAATGGTCGGAATTGCTGCCGTAGCCACAACGGTCGCCCTGTCGCTCCCGACCTGGGCCATCGTCCTCAGCTACCCCGCCGTCTGCAGCCTGACCCTGCTCCTGACCGCAGCCTTGTGGAGCATCCGCTCCCGCCAGTCGGTTCACGCACATCGGGCCCTGAACCCGCAGGGTTGATCCCTCCGCACCCGCCGCGTCCGCCCCGCGATGCCGCGCACAAGCGGAACTGCCCCCCGAGAGCGGGAAATGGTCGGCCGGGTTCCGCCGGGTACCGACAGAATATTGAAACAATTGTAGCAGGTTCACGCTTAATTTCTCGACGCTAGGCAATGACAGGCCTAGGTTGTGGAATTATGGGGCCTGTTTACCGTTTGGGCCCCGACCGGGGAGACATGGATGGCATTAGGGCTGGTTTTGATCGCTATGTTCGGCGCTGCCAGCGTGTCTGTTGTCCTGTTTATCTATGATTTTCCGATTTGGGCAGTCTTGCTTGCCTATCCCGTAGCGGGAAGCGTCATCCTCTTGCCCGGCGTTGCCCTCTTTGCCTGGATCCGCAACACCCCGCGGGAGGACCAGTCGCAAGGGCCGCTTACTTCCCAGTCGCCCTCAGCACCACGCCCACAGTCGCCAGCAGGATCCTCAAATCCCTGAGGAACGACATGCTGCGCTCGTACTCGGCGTCGAATTCGGCGCGTTGCGCGAAGGTGGACTGGTTGCGATCCGAAATCTGCCAGGTGCCGGTCAGGCCGGGCCGCAGCTCATAATAGGCGCTGCCGGGATAAAGGTCCTGCTGATCGACCATCATCGGGCGCGGCCCGACCAGGCTCATGTCGCCGACCAGCACGTTCCACAACTGCGGCAGCTCATCGAGCGAGCTTTTGCGCAGGAACTGGCCGAACTCGGTGATGCGGGGGTCGGAAGACAGCTTCTGAAACGCGTCCCACTCCTGGCGCGCAGCTTCGTCGCTTTGCAGATAGGCCCGTAGCCGGGCATCCGCATCGGGAACCATCGTGCGCAGCTTCCATAGCTTGAAGACGCGGCCGTCTTTGCCCACGCGGTCCTGGAAGAAGAAAGGCGCATGGCCCGTCGCCTTCAGGACCAGCATCAGTGCAAGCACCACCGGAATCACGAAGGGCGCGACCAGCAGCACCATGAAGATGTCCAGCCACCGCTTGATGACCCGACGATAGATCGGCTCCTTGTGGACCCGTACCCATCCTTGACCCGATGTGATCGAAGGCCGTTCGAAATTGGGCTCGCTTAGTTCAGAACGAACGTCCATCCTGCAACGCCTCCGTAAGAGTACTAATCGCTGAGCGAAAATTTGCCGGACCGGCTCTATACTGCCATCCCGGAAGCAATCTGACACTCGCCACACACAACCTGCTTCTACCATCGTGGTTCCAGTGCCGCAATCTCGCCATAAGTGACGAAACGCACAGAAAGTGGTTAATTCTCATTGGGTTACACGCTATGGTTGTATTCCGCCCCGGGTCATGCGGCACCTGGAAACGTGTGTGCATAACCCGAGTCCATAGGCATTTTGGCAAGCTGGCGAAACTTCGCCACACCATTGCCATGATTTTCCTCGCGTTTTGACATTGTCCGGGCCAGGATGCCGCCTGCCGGTTTTCGCCTTCCACCGAACGAGCGGCTCGGAGCACTCTTTCTAAGGACGAAATTGTGCGGAATCTCGAAACGGTGAATTTTTTGTTAATAGCTCCCGTTAACCGCCCGCTCTGCCCAAACCGCAGGCAGCAGGTGCAATCGGGGGCGGCAAATGGTCCCGTTCGATTCGTTCGGAAGCTCGTTCAGGCCGGATTCGCGGTCCGGCGACGGTGCCAGGCTGCCGCCAGGACCAGCAATGGACCGGGCAGTTCTAGTATCCAGTTCATCCGCAGGCCCAACATCGTGCTGCCGATAAGGTCGTCCATGTGATGAAAGCTGGCGGCCCGGATGACGACGAAGCCGCACACGAAGCAAAGTCCCAGCAGTGCCGGCCATATCCGGGCCAGAATGCCGCGCAACATCAGGGCGAGCAGGCCCAGAACGCCAATCCCCCCTCCGATGACCAGCCAGATGAAGACGCGCTGCAACTCACGATGTTTGCCATACCAGCCGGCAAGCTGGGCATGGCAGCGCGCCGTCATCGTCAGGAGCGACTGCAGGTCCAGCTGTTTATTGACTGCCAGAAGCAGCAGGATCACCGCAGCAATCCACCAGAACCGCCGCTCGCGCCCCTGCGGTCCTTCGCGCCCGCTGCCAAGCGCCGCCCGGGCCGAGGCCAGGCCGGCCACAAGATAGACCAGCACTGTAAACCAGCCGACCGGATGATTGTCGCCCAGCGCAGGGGACCACCTCGCGAAGGCGCAGGTCAGCGTGGACTGAAGAAGATCCACCTATACCGCCTTGCGCCCATTCAGCCAGGCAAGCGTCCTGCGCACAAACCTGCGCTTCCGGCTTTCCCAGGCTCGGCGGTTCCGTTCAAAGTCGTCGGGCAGGCGAATGCGCTGAATCTCTTCGCCCCGCGCAGCCTCACCCTGCTTTGCGCCGTCGGCATACCAAGGAAAGAACCTCTCGGTTTCTGGCCAGACATAGGTGTCGAACCAGGTCCAGGTCCCGGTGCGTTTGTAGACCTGGGCGATCTCCTCGGCCAGCAGCGGATCGATCGGCAGTGGCGGGGTCGGACGGCCCAGCGAACGCAGGTTGCGCTGCATCAGCGCCTCGGCCTTCGGGGCATAGTAGCCGGGCACCCAAAGCTGAAAGCCCATCTCCGTGGCAAGACTTGCCACCACGCGGAAGACCTGGATGTGGTCCTCATGCCCGTATTCGCCCCAGGGCCCGTGGGCGATCACGTTCCGCATGCCCTCCAGCCGTCCACGCAAAAGGTCGCGCATCTCGCCGAACTGTCGGCGGTAGCGGTCAGGATCGAAGCTGTCCAGGACCCGCAGCGCCCGGTGCGGGTAGACGCCATAATCCGTCTGCAGCGGGGTCGGCCATGAGGCGCTGTCAAAGACCCCCGACTCCACCATCTGCAACCAGTCCAGCGTCGGCAGAGGAAACGCCGCCATCGCGGCCTTGCGTCCCTCGGTCAGCACGGGCGCGCAGGGCAACTCGCCATAAACCAGCACCACCTTCTCGGCCGCCCGCAGCGCCGACCCGGCCCACAGCACCTCGTCATCCGGATGCGCCATCACGATGGCCAGCCGGTCGAAGATCGCAGGCGCAGTCACCGTGCCGGCCCCTTCTCGTCGCCCCGGGCATAGATATCCTCGTAGCGGATGATGTCGTCTTCTCCCAGATAGGCCCCGGTCTGAACCTCGATCAGCACCACGGGAACCTTGCCCGGGTTTGCCAGCCGGTGGATCGCGCCCAGCGGCACATAGACCGACTGGTTCTCGCTCAGCAGCTTCACCTCATCGCCCACCGTGACCTGAGCCGTCCCGGAGACCACGATCCAGTGTTCCGCCCGGTGGATGTGGCTTTGCAGGCTCAACGCCCCTCCCGGCTTGACGACGATGCGCTTGACCTGGAAACGGTCGGCCAGCGCCAGCGTCTCGAACCAGCCCCAGGGGCGATGGTCGCGCGGAAAGACCTCCGCCTGGCGGACGGACCGCGCCTTCATCTGCGCCACGGCCGCCTTCACATCCTGACTGCGCGACCGGTGGGCGACCAGCACCGCATCAGGCATCGCCACGACCACCAGGTCCTGCAACCCGATCCCCACCAGGTGCTGCCCCTCGACTTCCGAGCGCAACAACGTGCCCTGGCAGTCGATCTCGGTGACCGCGCCCTGGGTCACCGTCGCGGCCCCGGCCCCGCCGTTCTCGCGCCAGACCGCATTCCAGTCGCCCAGATCGGACCAGGCGCCGCCCAGGGGAACCACCTCGATGTTCGCCGCCTTCTCCATCACCGCGAAGTCGACGGAAATGTCGCGCGCAGCCGCCCAGGATCCCTCGGCCAGCCGCAGGAAGCCCAGGTCCTTGCGCGCACCTTCGACCGCCTTCGTGACCGGACCCACGAGGTCCGCCGCATGCGCCTCGAAAGCCTGGATCAGCACTGACGCCGAGGCCAGGAAGATCCCGGCGTTCCACAGATACCGACCTGCGCCCAGCATCGCCTCCGCCCGATCCAACGCCGGCTTTTCGACAAAGCGCACGACGGGCTGGGCCGCGCCTTCCACCGGGGTCGCCTCGACCTCGATCCAGCCATAACCGGTCTCGGGACGGTCCGGCCGGATGCCGAAGGTCACGATCTTGCTCGCCGCCGCCCGCGGCACGCCCGCCATGACGGCCGCGCGGAAGGCCGCGACATCCGGGATCGAATGGTCCGTCGGCATGACCAGCAGCATCGCGTCGGGGCTGTCCTGGGCCAGATGCAGCGCCGCCGCCAGGATCGCCGGTCCGGTGTTCCGCGCCGATGGCTCGATCAGGATCGCGCTCGGCTCCACGCCCTCAGCGGCCAGCTGCTCGGCTACGATGAACCGGAAGTCCGAATTGGTGATCACCAGCGGGCTTGCCACCCCGGCGACACCCCGCATGCGCCCGACCGCCGCCTGGAACAGCGTCCCCTGCCCGGCCAGCGGAACGAACTGCTTGGGAAAGCTCTTGCGCGATACGGGCCACAGCCGGGTGCCCGAGCCGCCGCACAGAAGAACAGGAAAAATCTCAGGCATGAATTGACCAATCTCCGAATTCGACCCGAAAGGTCCGTCTCAAATGTCTCGCGAAAACTCCGGGCAGGATTAAGCCCGGATTCTGGCAAAGGGATACTCATTTGCCATCTGATTGCAACCGCCGCCGTCAATCGCAGGCCCCACGCCTGTGCGCCCGCATTGCATCACCCAAGGTTGCGCGGCCTGAACCGGCTTCCCCTTGCTGACCCTGCGTCCTATAAGGCCCGCGTCAGAAGGAAATCCGCCATGCGCCAGGCCACGATCACCCGCAAGACTGCCGAGACCGACATCTCGGTCACGGTCAACCTCGACGGCACCGGCACCCATGACTGCCAGACCGGCGTCGGCTTCTTCGACCACATGCTGGACCAACTGGCGCGCCACAGCCTGATCGACCTGAACGTCCGCGCAACGGGCGATCTGCACATCGACGACCACCACACCGTCGAAGACGTGGGCATCGCCCTTGGCCAGGCGCTTGCCAAGGCCCTCGGGGACAAGCGCGGCATCCGCCGCTACGGCCACTTCCGCCTCGCGATGGACGACGCCCAGATCGCGACCGCGCTGGACCTCTCGGCGCGGCCCTTCCTCATCTGGACTGTCGATTTCCCGACGCCCAAGATCGGCACCTTTGACACCGAACTGGTGCGCGAATTCTTCCAGGCCCTCTCCACCCATGGCGGCATCACGCTGCATGTGGACAAGATTCACGGCTTCAACAGCCACCACATCGCCGAGGCCGCGTTCAAATCCGTCGCGCGCGCCCTGCGTGAGGCTGTCGAATCCGACCCCCGCCTTGGCAACGCGCTTCCCTCCACCAAAGGCGCGCTCTAGCCTTTCATCTTTGCCAGAAATATCCCCGCCGGAGGCTCCGACGCCTCCGCCCGCGCACCGGATAATCAGATGCTCACCGTCCTCGTCGACTACGATTCCGGCAACCTCCACTCCGCCGAGAAAGCCTTCCAGCGCATGGCGGTGGAGGTTGACGGCGGTGACATCCTCGTCACCTCCCGCCCCGAGGACGTCGCCCGGGCCGACCGCATCGTCCTTCCCGGCGACGGCGCCTTCCCGGCCTGCCGCGCGGCCCTCGGGCAGTACGGCGGACTTTTCGAAGCCATCGAAGAGTCTGTCATCCGCCGCGCCCGCCCCTTCCTCGGCATCTGCGTCGGCATGCAGATGCTCGCCTCGCGCGGTCACGAATACCGCCTGACCGAAGGTTTCGGCTGGATTCCGGGCGACGTCGTGAAGATCGAGCCCGCAGATCGCACCCTGAAGGTCCCGCACATGGGCTGGAACGACCTCGTCATCGAAAGCCATGCGAACGGGCCGCACCCCGTCCTCGACGGCATCGCCACCGGCGACCACGCCTATTTCGTCCACTCCTACCACTTCCGCGTCACCGACCCGGCCCACCGCCTCGCCTTCTGCGACTATGGCGAGCCGGTCACCGCCATCGTCGGCCGCGACAATATCCTCGGCACCCAGTTCCACCCCGAAAAATCCCAGGCCGCCGGCCTCCGTCTGATCGGCAACTTCCTCCGCTGGACGCCGTGACCATCGCTGACCACCTGGCCGAGATCGCGGCCGAAATGACCTCCCGCACTGACCGGGGCCAGGTGGCCGACTACATCCCCGAGCTTGCCGCAATCGACCCGAACCAGTTCGGCATCTCCGTCACGCTGCCCGACGGCACGCAGCACTCGGTCGGAGACACCACCACGCCCTTCTCGATCCAGTCCGTCTCCAAGGTCTTCGGCCTCGCCATCGCGCTTGGCCGTCTGGGCGACCAGCTCTGGACCCGTGTGCGGCGCGAACCCTCGGGCCTTGCCTTCAACTCCATCCTGCAGCTGGAAAGCGAACAGGGCATCCCCCGCAATCCCTTCATCAACGCAGGCGCCATCGTCACCACCGACGCGGCGCTGGGAAACCGCCAGCCGCGCGAATACCTGGCCGAGCTTCTCCTGTTCCTCCGCACCGCCGCGGGTGACGAGGACATTCACATCGACCGTGCGGTCGCGAAGTCGGAAACCGAGACCGGCCACCGCAACTTCGCCCTCGCGCATTTCCTGAAGGCCGAGGGCAATTTGAGGAACGCCCCCGAGCTTGTCCTCGGTGCCTATTTCCACCAATGCGCCATCGCAATGAACGTCGAACAGCTTGCCCAGGCGGGTCGTTTCCTCGCGGGTTTCCAGCGCCTGATCGCCCCAGAGCGTGTGCGCCGGATCAACGCCCTGATGCTGACCTGCGGCCACTACGACGGCTCCGGCGAATTCGCCTTCCGCGTCGGCCTTCCCGGTAAATCGGGGGTGGGCGGCGGCATCCTCGCCATCGCCCCAGGCCGCGCCTCCATCGCCGTCTGGTCCCCGGGTCTCAACGCCCAAGGCAACTCCCAGCTCGGCACCGAGGCCCTGGAGATGCTCGCCCGTCGCACCGGCTGGTCGATCTTCGGCTAGGCCTCCCAAAGCCTCGGTTCGGCGAACTCCACCGAATTCCCGCCCGGATCGCGCACGTACAGCGACCGCGCGCCATTGGGCCAGTCGAACTCCGCCTCGACCGCCACATCCGCCGCGAAGAACCGCTGCCGCCAGCCTTCGATCTCCTCGCGGCTCGCGGCGAAACACACATGCCCCGCCCCCCGCGCGCCGTGCACGGGCACCGGCAGGTCCGGGTTGCCCGAAGGCACCTCCGTCGCGGCGGGATTGAACACCAGCAGCACCCCCGGCCCCACCCGGAAGAACACATGCCGCCCCTCGACCTTGGCGATCACATCCAGCCGCAGAAGGCCGGTATAGAACTCCTCCATCGCCGCAAGGTCATCGGCATAAAGCGCCGTCTCCAGAATCGCCGAAGGTGTCATGACCACTCCCCTTTCAATACCGCCTCAACGCCGCGCCGCGCGCACCCGTTCCATCAGCGCCAGCCCCCCAAGGATCAACGCCAGCCCCGCGAAGTGCCGCAACTCCAGCCGTTCGCCCAGCACCAGCCAGCCCAGGCCCGCCGCGCTGAACGGAATGAGGAAAGTGACCAGCGAAATCGCCGTCGCCCCCGCCCGCGCGAGGATGCGAAAGAAGATCAGATAGGCCAGCGCCGTCGACAACGCGGCCAGGGCCACCACCGCCGCCACCGGCACCGCGCCCGGCCATTCCATCGCCCAGGGCCGGTCCACCACCAGCCAGACCGGCGCCAGCAGGACGGCGCTGCACGTCACCACCCCCGCCGCCGTCTGCAACGGCGAAACCCCCGCCGCCTTGAACCGTCGTCCCCAGACCCCCGCCAGCCCATAGGACAAAGCCGCACCCAGACAGGCCAGCATCGCCAGGCCCTCACCTCCCAGATCCTCGCCGGCCATCATCACCACCACCCCGCCGAACCCAAGCGCCACCCCCACCGCCTTCACCGGCGTCAGCCGCTCGTCCGACGTCGCCAGATGCGCGACCAGCACGGTGAAGAGGGGCGTCGTCGCGTTCAGCACCGAAGCCAGCCCCCCGGTGATCTGCCCCTGCGCCAGCACGAACAGCGTGAAGGGCACGATGTTGTTCAACACCCCCATCACCGCCAGCGCGGGCCAGACCCGGCGCGCAGGCATCCCCTGCCCCGACAGCCGCACCACCAGCGCCAGCAGCACCGCCGCCAGCGCCACCCGGCCCCAGACGATGGTCAGCGCAGGCAGACCGGACAAGGCCAGCTCGTTGAAAAGGAAAGACCCTCCCCACAAGAGGGAGAGGGTCCACAAAAGCATCCAGTCAATCGGTTTCATGCCGCCCTGATGCCCGAACCGAAGGGCAAAGGCGACCCGATCCTTGCGCTACTTCACCCGCTTCCAGGTTCCGCCATCGCGGCAGATCCCCAGCACGCAGCCCCTGACCGATAGGTTGTTGCCCGCCAGAGTCATGTCGCCGTTGTATTCCTTGTCGCGGTCGGGCGAATAGATCTTGCCGTCGTCATAAAGCCCGTCCGCATAGGCGACCATGTCCCAGACGATCTTGCGGCCGACATTGGGGCTCTCGATCTCTTTGCCCGCACCGTCGAACGCCTTGACCAGCACGCCACAGAACGCCGGCCCGCATGGTGTGATCTCCACATGCCCGAAATTGCCGTTGTCGTCCTTCTTCGTCTGCCAGACCCCCTCGACCGGATCGGCAAACGCCGCTCCACCGACCAACGCCAGCACCGCCGCAAAAGCGAAAACCTTCATCACACGTCTCCTCCAGACTGTCCCTGCTCGCGTGACTTTGCGCGGCCTGCAAAACCGATCAAGCGTGACGTGGGGTCGCTTTTGCCTGCTTTTCTTTCGCGCCGCCCCATGCCAAAGACCGGCCACCAGCGAAGGGGGCCGCCGATGATCCTGTATCCCGCAATCGACCTGAAGGACGGCCAGTGCGTCCGCCTCCTCCGCGGCGAGATGTCAGCGGCCACCGTCTTCGGCGACGACCCCGCCGCCCAGGCCCTGAAGTTCCAGACTGCCGGATGTGAGTGGCTCCACCTCGTCGACCTGAACGGCGCTTTCGCCGGCCAGCCGGTCAACGCCGCCGCCGTCGAAGCCATCCTGAAAGCAGTCAAGGTCCCCGCCCAGCTTGGCGGCGGCATCCGTGACATGGCCACCATCGCCATGTGGCTGGAAAAGGGCCTTTCCCGCGTCATCCTCGGCACCGTCGCCGTCGAAAACCCCGACCTCGTGCGCCAGGCCGCCAAGGCCTTCCCCGGACATGTCGCCGTCGGTATCGACGCCCGCAAGGGCCGCGTCGCGACCAAGGGCTGGGCCACGGAAACTGATATCATGGCCACCGACCTCGCCCGCTCATTTGAGGACGCCGGGGTCGCCGCGATCATCTACACCGACATCGACCGCGACGGCGCGATGCAGGGCCCGAACATCGAGGCGACCGAAGCCCTCGCCCGCGCCGTCGCCATTCCGGTGATCGCCAGCGGAGGCGTAAGCCGGATGGAAGACCTGATCACCCTGCGCGACACCGGGGTCATCGCCGGCGCCATCTCCGGCCGCGCGCTCTATGACGGGGCGATTGATCTTTCTGCAGCCCTGCAGGCCCTCAAGGCATAGCTCCTCGTTCGACTTCGTCTCCTCATCGCCTCAAAGCGCACCCCCAGCGAGGAGTGACGAAGTCATCGACGAGCAACCGGAGCGGCAAGTCGCGCGCCTCTTGCGACAGGTCCAGAATCCCGGGGGCGCCATCAGCGGGTCCACCACCTCGCGCCGGACCTTGTTGCACGACACCAGGATGACCCGTCGTCGGGGGAACCTCCAGTGCAAGGTTCCCGACAGCGCCAGCTGGTGCGGCCAGTGGGGCAACCGCCGCGACCTGATCCAGCCCATCGGCTGCACAGAGGGCGCAGCGCCGCTCAGACCCTAGCATGCCGTTGTATAGCCGACGCCCGGGTTCTGGTTAGCCCAGACGATCGCTTCGCCACGGCTGTCGACATCGCAGGCCGAAAGCCTTGCGGGTGCATGGGGGGCTTCGAACACGACGGCGCCCGTGACAAGTGCAACTGAAATTAAGAGAGACAATTTGATCATGTCATCCTCGCTTTATGAATGTTGCGTATGCTCAAGGTGCCAGACGCCGTGCGCTTGCGCTGTTTCCCAGGGAACAGCAACGTCACGATTGCACGCGGGCCAAGCGAGTGCAGCGACATGCAGCTTGCACCTGGCAGCAAGGTCGCCCGAAACGCCCTCTGACCGAGTGTTCTTTTGCGCCAAGCGGTGCCCGTGGTCGCTGAACGCCCCAAGTCGGGCGCGATGATCCTTCGGGCGTCATCACCCTGGCGCCGAGGCTCCCGTTTCTTCTGCACGCGGCAAAGCCCCCCTTGGCGCATTCGGTCTTGGTGGGGGGCGCAGGCAAGCCCCGCGACCAGTCGCCTCATTCCCAATTGCCGGCCCCGGTGTAGGCTGCCCGCATGTCCCGCATCCGTTCCGACACCCTCCCTCGCGCATCCTCGCTCTGGGCCCTCCACCGTTCCGGGGACTTTCTTGATTGCTACTCGGTTCCCTCCACCCTTTCCCCGGCCGAGGCCGCAAAGCGGGGCCTCGCTCTTCCGGGCTGGGCCGGTGCCCTGCTCCGCCTGCGCAACGCCCTCGTCCGCCCCTTCGGCCTGAAAACCGGAGAACCGGACCGCCCAATCTTCCCGACCTGCCTTGAGACCGAGGACGAGATCGTCCTGGGCACCGACGACAAGCACCTGAACTTCCGCATCGGCCTGTTCCGCGACAAGGGGCGCATCTACATGTCGACCTGGGTTCACCGTCACAACCGCTGGGGCCGCGCCTATCTGCGGCTGGTGATGCCCTTCCACATCCTCATCTCACGCGGGGCGGTGGCGCGGATGGCGACCGAACCCGCCGCAGACAGGTTGCCAAACCCTTAACGCCCACAGCCAAGCCATTGATTTTCCTGAACCGGAGAAGCCCGCCACGCGTGGGCAGCTTCCCGCTTGCTTTTCCGGCCCCCTCGCGGCATTTCTCCCCCCATGCTGAAGACCCGCATCATCCCCTGTCTCGACGTGGCCGACGGCCGCGTGGTGAAGGGCGTCAACTTCGTCGACCTGATCGACGCCGGCGACCCGGTCGAGGCCGCGAAAGCCTACGATGCCGCCGGGGCGGACGAACTCTGCTTCCTCGACATCATGGCGACCGAGGACAACCGTGCCACGATGTTCGACCTCGTCACCCGCACCGCCGAACAGTGCTTCATGCCCCTCACCGTCGGCGGCGGCGTCCGCACGCCCGATGACGTGAGGAAGCTCCTCCTTGCAGGTGCCGACAAGGTCAGCTTCAACTCCGCCGCCGTCGCCCGCCCCGATGTGGTCGCCGAAGCAGCCGACCGCTTCGGCAGCCAGTGCATCGTCGTCGCCATCGACGCCAAGACCGTCGCCCCCGGCAAGTGGGAGATCTTCACCCACGGCGGCCGCCGCGCGACGGGCATCGACGCCGTCGACTTCGCCCGCACCGTCGCCGCCAAGGGCGCGGGCGAGATCCTTCTGACCAGCATGGACCGCGACGGGACGAAGGGCGGCTACAACCTCCCCCTCACCCGCGCCATCGCCGATGCCGTCGACATCCCCGTGATTGCCTCGGGCGGCGTCGGCACGCTCGACCACCTGGCCGAGGGGATAACGGAAGGCCACGCCTCTGCCGTCCTCGCCGCCTCGATCTTCCATTTCGGCACCTTCACCATTGGCGAGGCCAAGGCCCACATGGCCGCCGCCGGCATCCCCGTTCGCCTGTCGTGAGGTTGCCATGAGCCTGGAAAAACTCGCCGCCACGATCGCCTCCCGCAAGGGCGCCGATCCGGAAACCTCCTGGACCGCCAAGCTTTTGTCCAAGGGACCAGAGAAATGCGCCGAGAAGTTCGGGGAAGAGGCCGTCGAGGCCATTATCGAGGCGGTCAAGGGCGACCGCGCGCGGCTGACCTCCGAAGCGGCCGATGTGCTTTACCATCTCCTCGTCATGCTGACCGCCCGCGACGTGACGCTGGAGGAGGTCCTTCAGGAACTCGAACGCCGTGAGGGCACATCGGGCATCGCCGAGAAAGCCGGGCGCTGATCAAATTTCTTTAGCAAGAAATTTGTCAAAATCCTTGCTCAAGGATTTTGGGTCGCCCCGTTGACAAACCCATCACCAAAGGGTGCGTTATTCATAGCCACACGGTGATGAATTGGACCGCACAAGACAGCCTTTTCCACGCCCTTTCCGATCCCACCCGCCGGGGGCTCCTTGAACATCTCATGCGGGTGGGGGAGACGAATGTCGCCAGCCTGACGCAGGCCGCAGGCGTCTCGCAGCCTGCCGTCTCGAAGCACCTGACCATCCTCAAGGATGCGGGCCTCGTCTCGGGACGGGCCGAGGGACGGCAGACCCGCTACCGCACGGAACCCCGGGCGCTTGCTCCGCTGTTCGACTGGATGACCTTCTACCGCGCCTTCTGGGATGACCGGCTGGCCACGCTGGAAGACACGCTGAAACGGATGGACCAATGACCGAAAGCATCCGGATCAAGAAGGACCTGCCCACCCGGTTGTTAAGGTCTGGCGCGCGCTGCCGCTGGCACCTTTGGCACTGATGATGCTGTCGGGACTTTACCTGTTCTTCCGGCCCTACCTGAGCCGGGCGGCGGCTTAAAGCCCCAGGCGTGGGATCTCGATTGCCGGGCAGCGGTTCATCACGACCTTCACGCCCGCCCCCCGCGCCCGGGATGCGGCCGCCTCGTCCACCACGCCGATCTGCATCCAGACCACCTTCGCGCCCAGTCGCACCGCCTCATCCGCCACGGGCCCGGCTTCCTCGCTGCGGCGAAAGATGTCGACCATATCGACCGGCCCCGCCTCGGCCAGCGTCGCCACCACCGTCTCGCCCAGCGCCTCCTGCCCCGCCTGGCCCGGATTGACCGGGATCACCCGATAGCCCTTGCGCTTCAGGTAGTCTGCCACCCGGTGGCTGGGACGGTCCGGCTTCGCCGACCAGCCCACCAGGGCAATGGTCTTCACTGAAGACAGGATGTCACGGATTTCGGCATCGCTGGTGCTTGTCATGGGACCTCCGAAAAGAAAATGGCGCCCAAGGATAACCTCAGGCGCCAAGTCGCGGAACGAGGGACAGTGAAGAGAGTACGGGGTTCCGGTCCCGTGCCTCTACACATTCATTTAGGAAGCAGGACGCAGGATTGAAGACCCGTCGCAGAGTCGTGATCAAGCGACGCCCCTTGTCGCGGCATAAAGCGAAACCGCAGCGGCGTTCGACACGTTCAGGCTGCCGAACACGCCCGTAAAGGGAATGCGCGCCAGCACATCGCAGGTCTCGCGGGTCTTTTCCCGCAGTCCCGGACCTTCGGCACCCAGGACCAGCGCGATCGGCCGACCGTTCACGTCCGCCACAGCCTTGTCCAGCGCAAGCTCTGCCTCGCCGTCCAGCCCGATCAGGGTGAACCCCATGTCCTTCAACGCCTGCATCGCCTCGGACAGGTTCGTCACCTTCAGATAGGGTTGCCGTTCCAGCGCCCCGCTGGCGGTCTTCGCAAGCGCCCCCGTCTCGGGCGCCGAATGGTGCTTGGGGGCGATCACGGCGCGCGCGCCAAAGACCTCGGCAGACCGCAGGATGGCACCCACGTTGTGCGGGTCCGTCACGCGGTCCAGCAGAACCACCAGCGGCAGGCCTTCTCCGGCTGCGCAGACATCGGTGAACTTGCCCCAGTTCAGGGGCCGGACCTCGACCGCCGCGCCCTGGTGGACCGAGCCTTCGTCAATCGGCACGTTGAAATGGCGCGGCTCGACCACTTCGGGCGCCATGCCCGAGGCTGCGACCGCCTCTTCCAGCTTGTCCAGCGCGTTCTTGGTGACCACCAGCCGCAGCTTTTCGCGATTGGGGTTCGCCAGCGCATCCCGCACCGCGTGCAGGCCGAAAAGCCACACGGTCTCCCGCGCCTCGCGCCGCTCGCCGCGCTCTTTGTCAACCACCCAGGCTGGCTTCTTTCCGCCCGCTGCCATCCGAAAACCCCCAGAAATCAGGCCCGGACCTTGACCTGCGGACCGCGCCCGATGCAAGCCGAAATCTTGGCCCCGCCGCCGCTGATCCGCCCTTGACGCCTCCGGTGCCCTTGAGTACACGACGCCTCAGTGGGCGATATGCTACAAGGTGTGGCAGCGGACTGTAACTCCGCCGAGGCGACTCATGCCTGGTTCGATTCCAGGATCGCCCACCATCAGGAAACCTAATGTGTGATTTGTATTGCGTTTTTGGCGGTTGAGGCTGCTCGACGCTCCAAAAACCCATCAAAATCAATGCGGCTGAAGCAAACGTAGTGCGACAAGCTGTGCTTGCTCAGCCTTTGTTCCTCGCAGACAATTCGATGCGCCCCGAGAGCAGTTGTTCCAGCCCCGGCACTCTGGGCGCGGACTCGCTGTAGCGGTTGCAGCTCCCGCTCTAATCCTGCTTTGGGCTCTTCCTTGCGAAGCCAAAGTGATCGCGAGATAGCTATAACCACTTTGCAGCCGACACTGGAATTGGAACTTTTCGGAATGCATTTCGGAAGAATTCGGACCGCTTCAGGACGATGATGGCCCTCGTCTGACAGGTTTGTCTGGTCAACCAGGACCGGAGGAACAGACCATGACAGACCTTCCCATCAGCCATTCGCAATCGGCCGACAGCACCGGAAAAATCGCCGCGGCTTTCACATGGCTGATCACCCTGTTTCGGACCGCTTGCGGCGCTCTGGCCCAAGCCACCGCGCGGAATGCCGAACGCAGAGCCATGCGCCGCGCGCCCGAGGAAATCCTGGCTGCACAGGCCCGCCGCGAAGAGGCGCGCCGTACTGTGGACCGGCTTTTACAGCGGCGCTGATCACTCCGGTATGCCGATGCCGCGCAGACAAGCCCCCATCCTGCGATGGTCATCGGGCACCTTGTCAGGTTGGCAAAAGGCTGTACCGCGAGCGACGGCTTGTCCGGCAATGGCGGGGCCTTTGCCGGATCTGCCTGAGCTTCGGCGGAAAGCGTCAATTGATAAGGCGACACTCGGCACCGTCGACGATGGTCCGCGCTCCGATCAGCTTGTGCAGGCCCAGACATGCTCCAGCAGTTCCACCTTGGTCACCACCCGGCCGGATGGCGCGTCGAGATAGTACAGCACGTCAAAGGCCCGCGCGCCGATCTCCCCGGTCTCGCCATCGATCCGCACCGCGCGCCCGGCGGGCAGGATGACGACCGACTGTGCAGGGGGCGCGGTCATTCCGGAACTCCCAGCCCGCGCAACGCCGCTTCGACCAGGACGCGGAAGCTTGGCAATCGCTGCGGCATGTCATTCAGCAGTCCCGAGATCGTCAGGTCCGGGACTTTCTGCATCAGAATCGAGCAATGGCGAGCGGCCTCCTCCTTGCGACCAGCGGACCAATAGGCAACGGTAAGGAACTGGTGCAGCGTCCCCATTTCCGGGACCTGCGTCAGCGCCTGCTCAAGTGTGGAAATCGCCGCATCCACTTGCCCAGCCATCAGCAGGGCAAGTCCCAGTCCGACGTAGGCATGGCCAGTGTTCGGCGCCAGCGGGTCCAGTCGGATCGCTCGGCGAAAATGATCAGCAGCGATGTCCAGCTCTTCGGCGTAGGTGTGGACATAGCCTGAAGATATCAGCACGAAGCTGGAATTGGGATGGAATCCAAGGGCCTGTCGCAGCAGGCCTGCCGCACGCACGGACTGACCGCCGACATAGCCGATCAAATGTCCGGCATATGTCAGGACGAGTGGATCGGCCGGTGACGACTCCAGTATCTCCTCGGCCAGCGGCAGCGCTGTGCGGGCCTCGTCGATACTGATGAAGCGGGCCCCGTAGGCGACCAAATACAAGCGACACATCAATGCCTTTGCTTGCGCATAGTCCGGATCAAGCGCGATCGCACGCTCCAACAACGCTTTCGCCTTGGTGAACGACTCCATGTACGCGACCCGATGCGCCAACATAGCGGCCTGCTGGCACAGGTCATAGGCCATGAGGTCGGTCGTCGGTTTGGAGCTGGCGTGCCGCTGTTCGGCAAGGATCAGGTTGGGCTCGATCACGGCGGCTATTTGTGCGCTCACTTGATCCTGCAACGCGAAGATCTCGTCCAGAGCGCCATCGAAACGCTGACTCCAGATCGTGTGTCCGGCCGCAGCGTCGACAAGCTGTGTGTTGATCCTCAGTCGATCGCCGGCGACCTGAATGCCGCCCTCCAGAATGTACCGCACACCCAGTTGCCGACCGACCTCGGCCAGATCGACGCTGCGGCCCTTGAAGGTGAAGCTGGTGTTCGCTCCGATCACAAAAACCGTAGGAATGCGGGACAGCGTCCCGATCAGGTCAGAGACGATCCCATCCACCAGATAGTCCTTGCCCGCATCGCCCGTGAGGTTGGCGAAGGGAAGCACCGCGAGCGAGGGCTTGTCCGGCAGCGGCAAGGCCTTTTCCGGATCTGCCGGAGAGGTGGCCGCCAGGGTCAACTGATACCCGACACCCGGCACCGTCGCGATGGCCCGCGCGCCGATCAGCTTGCGCAGCGTGGCGATCTGGACCGTGAGGTTGCTTTCCTCGACGTTAAGATCGGCCCAGACATGCTCCAAGAGTTCCGCCTTGGTCACCACCCGGCCGGAATGCGCGTCAAGATAGGCCAGCACGTCGAAGGCCCGCGCGCCGATAACCTGTTCAGAACCGTCGATCCTGAGCCTGCGCAAGCTACGCAGTAGCTCAATGTGGGGTTGAACGGGATCAATCACTGCAACGCCCAAGAAATGGATATCGGGCGACGATAGAGGCCAAGGGGCTACATGCCAAACTCTATTCCGCCGGCGAGGTTCGCGCCCCTAGACGCCGGCCTTCCCATCACTTCCTGAACCAAGGGGCAGCTTTTGCGGTTGCCGCGCTGAACTTCGTACAAACAGCGAGCGTCTGCATCCCGCCCCTGAAGGACATTCAAATGCAGCCGAAACACCCTGTCGTCGTCGGCATGACCAAAAAGAGCGCCGCTCGTCCTCGCATGGGTCCGACCAGGTCACTGACTTGCCGCCAGGGTGGAGCCTCAATCTACATCGATGAACACCAAGCCATCCTTAGCCTTCACGGGAAATGTCCGCAGATTGACGCAGACGGGGGCACGCTTTGCCTCGCCCGTGCGATAGTCGAATTGGCCGTTGTGTTTCGGGCATTCGATCAGATGTCCCATTACCAGCCCGTCACAGAGATGCACGTCCTCATGGGTGCAGCGGCCTGCGGTGGCATAGAACTGGCCGTCGGGTGCGTGATAGATGGCATAGGTAGATCCGGCGTGGTCAAAGCGGATCAGATCTTCGCGCTCGATATCGGTTTCCGCGCAGGCGCGAATCCATTCCGGCATGGTGCTTCTCTCCTGTCCTTTCGTCGGTTTAGTCCGCGGGAATGGCGGCTTTGAACGCTGACAGTTCCTCCGGTAACATTTTGACGACGTGCTTGTCTTCGGGATAGGCCGACGAGGCGACATCGGCGATGAATTCTCGAAACGCCGCCACCCGTTCGGCCTGCAGGCGGTCATATTCCTCGGCAAAGTTGCGATAGACTTTCGAATGCCGGGGCATGTGGCCGCGGTTGGTACCCAGAATGTCTTCTGCGAACAGGTATTGCGCATCGCAGCCCGGGCCCGCCCCCATCGACCACAAGAGGATGCCGACCCTTCGGCTGATTTCGCTGGCGACTTCGACGGGGACAACCTCGATCTCGACCGCAAAGGCCCCCGCCGCCTCATAGGCGCGCACTTCATCCAGCAGGGCCATGGCATCCTGCGCGGTTTTGGCCACCGCCTTCATGCCACCGGTCCAGGTGGCGCGGCTGGGCACCAGACCGACATGGCCGACCACGGGGATATGTTCCCGCGCCACATGTTCCACCGTGCCAAGCCCGCCCGAGCAATAGACCGCGTCCGCCCCCGCCAGCATTACCTTGCAGGCCCAACGCAGATAATCGTCGCGCGTCCCCGCCTCCAGATGGGTCTGGCCGGTCATCGAAAACAGGGTCGGCGCCACTTCGCGGTAGCGCGGATGGGTGACGATTTCGGCAGGCACCGAGACGATGTCGATGCCCGCGTCTTCGGCGGCCGCCGCCTCCTCCAGCGACATCACGCGCAGCATGGTCAACTGTCCTTTGCCCTTGCGGGCCCGAAGATCGGCGATGGTGGGTTTGGTCCGGGTCATGGCAGTCTCCTTCAGGTCCCAGGACGGGCGATGTCGAGGTTGTGAAACTCTTCGCGGTAGGGCCGGGCCGTGGGGGGCAGTTCCTTGCGCAAATAGTATTCTGGGTCGATCTTCTGCTGGCGCAGAGAGGCCAGGATCTCGCGGTAGCCATCCAGGATCGAGGGGTTGGGCGGCGGCAGATCGTCCTTGATCAACGCGTGCAGGCGCGGAAGTGCGTGATAGGGCACCATCGGGAACATGTGATGTTCGATGTGGTAGTTCATGTTCCAGTAGATGTAGCGGCTGATCGGGTTCATGTAGACGGTGCGCGAATTCAGCCGGTGATCCAGCACGTTCTCCGCAAGCCCCGCATGCTGCAGGTGCCCGCACATCACCATGTGCCAGCAGCCGTAGATGCGCGGAAAGCCGATCAGGAACAGGGGCAGCCATGACTGCATCCAGAGGGCCGTGACCACGGTTGCAGCATAGATGGCCATATGGACGCGGGCGGCAAAGACGGTCCTGCCCCATTCGCTTTGCGGAATGAAGTCCTTTTCATCCGGCGAAAGCCTTCCCGAAGCGTTGCGGAGAAGGATCTGCAACGACTTGAACGAGCCGATGACATCGAAAAAGGCGAGGAAGTTCATCAGGGTCCTCGGCGGACGCATCCAGGCGATTTCGGCGTCGCGACCGACGATGTAGGTATCGGTGTGGTGGCGGGCATGGCTCCAGCGCCAGGTGACGGGATTGCGGATCACCATGAAGCTTGCGATCTGGTAGATGACATCGTTCATCCAGGCGGTCTTGAAGGCTGTGCCATGGCCGCATTCATGCCAGCGGCTGTCGCAAGATGACCCATAGATCACGCCGTAAACGATGAAGAACGGCACGGCTGCCCAGGTGCCCCAGAAGTATATGCCCCCCCACGCCCCGCCGATCAGCAGCGCAAACCACAGGATCGTATCGCGGATAGCCGGGCCGTCGGTGCGCTTCATCAGGTCTTTCATCACGGCACGTGGCACCTGGGAATGATACCATTCCGCCGATGCCAGTCCGATCTCGACGGCGCGGCGGCTGTCGGCACCGACCAGACTGTAGTCGCGTTGTCCGACGGGGATTGTGGCTGTGGTCATGGTTGCACCTTTGGTCGGCGAAGCGGGGTCATGCGGCGTGCTCTCAGTTCAGGGTCATTGAAACGATGAAATCTGCACCGGGGGCAAGGCGGACAAGTCCGGGTTGACTGGGCAGATTATGCGCGTCGACCGGATGCGAAACCGGCTCGAAACAGAAGAAGTCGGCTCGATCGGACGGGGAATAAAGCAGGGCCGTGCCAAGGCCTGTGCAGGCGATCCGCAACGACATGGCCGCATTGCCCTGAACGATCCGGGCCTTGCCGTCCCAACCGGAAAACCCGCTGTTGATCCAGCCGTGCGGCAATGGTTCAGGCCGCGCCCAGGGGCAGGTCGTGCCGAATGGTACCGGGACCGGCGATGTCGGCAGGTGGTCGGGGCCCTCGGGCCACTGACCGGTGGCGCTGAATTGCAGGCGGGTATCTTCATCGCGCGGGAACCAGGGATGAAGACCCAGACCAAAGGGCAAGGCCAGATCGCCGGTATTGGTGACGGAAAGCCGGGTTTCCAGCGACCCTTGGGTCAGGTGGTACCGGACAGAGGCGGAATGACGGAACGGGCCGATTTCACCACCCACCAGGCTCAGTTCGGCACGGTTCCCGGTCACGTCCACCACTTGCCAGGGCCGCTGAAAGCCATCGCCATGGATCGGACAGACCTCGCCCGGCAAATTGGGGTGAAGCGAGTGCCGTGCCCCCTCATAGTCAAAGCCGCCACCCGAAATCCGGTTCGAAAAGGGCACCAGCAGGTTGCAGGCCAGCGCAAAGAGGCCATCTTGCACACGGCCTGACCAGGGCCGGAGCACAGGCTTTTTGTCGGCCCACAGACCAGCCAGCCCGGCCCCCATTTCGGCAATGATCTCGGCCTTCGACGGACCTGCGGTCAGCGTGATCATTTACCAGCCCCCGTCGATGCCGATGTTCTGGCCCGAGATCATCCGCGCCGCATCCGATGCCAGAAACACCGCCAGATTAGCCACGTCTTCCGCCTGGATCCGGGACTTCAGGCTCTGGCGGTCAAGGATGAAGCGGTTGTATTCGTCCAGACGGTCGGCAAACACGCGGTTCTCGGCCTCGGACACCACGGCACCGGGGGAGATGGCATTGACAGTGATGCCATGGGGCCCAAGTTCTCGCGCCAGCGCATGGGTCAGGCCCAGCAATGCGCCCTTCGAGGCGACGTAAGGTACAAAACCGTCCCATTGGCCGTTCAGCGTCAGCGAGGTCAGGTTGATGACACGGCCCCAGCCCCTAGCCTTCATCGCGGGGGCGCAGGCGCGGGTCAGGGCGAAGGCGGCCGATGAGTTGATGCGGATCTGCTCCTCGTATTCTTCAAGGCTGAATTCTTCGAAAGGCTTGTTGATGATCAGGGCCGCGTTGTTGATCAGGATGTCAAAGGGGCCTGCCGCGGCCACCCGGGCCTGCACGCCCGACAGGTCGCCAAGGTCCACGCCAAGCCAGCCGTGGCCGACAGGTGGCGGGGCGGAGGGGCGGTCAAGCACCGTCACCCGCGCCCCGGCTGCGGCCAAGGCCGTGGCAATGGCGGTGCCGATGGTGCCGACGCCCCCGGTGACCAGGGCATGTTTTTCGGACAGATCGGTCATGGCGGTCACAGCATTTCCGAGACTTCCTCGATCGAAGTTTCAGACACGGGCTTGTCCAGCACAATCTGACCCAGCGCCATGGCGACGATCCGGTCGCAGCAGGCAAAGACGTGGTGCATGTTGTGGCTGATGAAGATCGCAGTCACGCCCTGCGCCTTGAGGCCTTGGACAAAGCCGATCACCTTGGCCGTTTCCTTGACTGACAGGTGGTTCGTCGGCTCGTCCAGGATCATTACCTTGGATTTGAAATGCATGGCCCGTGCAATTGCCACGCCTTGCCGCTGGCCGCCCGACAATTCACCCACCAGCGCATCGGGTGAGCGCAGATGCAGGTCAACATCGGCAATCGCCTTGACCGAGTCTTCACGCATCTTGCGTTCATCCAGGATACCAAAGCCGCCAATCGACCACTTCAACGGCTCGCGTCCGATAAAGACATTGCGCGAAATCGTCATCAGCGGAACCATCGAGTTGTACTGGTAGATCGTCTCGATCCCCAGACGCATCGAATCCTTGGGGTTGCGGATATTGACCGGCTGGCCTTCCAGCAGAATCTCGCCTTCATCCTGCTGGTGCAAACCAGAGAGGATGTTGATCAGGGTCGATTTGCCCGCGCCATTGTCGCCCACCAGACCCAAGGCCTGTCCAGGTTCCACCTTAAGGCTGACACCTTTCAGCGCATGCACGCCCGAGTACCATTTGTGCAGATTGCGGGTTTCGATGATGGGGGTGGTCATTTGTCCGTCTCCACCTTCATGGCGCGGCCACGGCGGCGCAGCCACGCATTGCCGACCACCGCAAAGATCGTCAGCGCGCCGATGGCGAACTTGAACCAGTTGGCGTCGATCTGCGACAGGACCATGCCATTGTCGATCACCCGGATCAGCGTGGCACCGATCAGCCCGCCCAGGATGGACCCGACCCCGCCTGACAGGGAAGTGCCCCCGATCACGGCGGATGCCACGGCCTGCAACTCCATGCCTTCGCCAATCGACGGCAGGAAAGAGTTCAAGCGCAGGGATTGGATCATGCCCGCAAAGCCGGCAAGCACAGAGCAGATCATGAAACAGGCAATCTTGACCTTGCCCGTCGATATGCCCATGGCCGCCGCCGCAGGGGGAAAGCCGCCCGTTGCACGGACCCAGTTGCCGAAATTCGTGCGGGACAGCAAAAGGCTGATCAGGATGGCAATGCCCACAAACCACAGCACCGAAGCCCGCACCAGCCCGCCCTCATCGACAAAGCCGACGAACAACCAGCTTGGTACCTCGCCGGGTTTGATCCGGGGTGGGAAGCCGCCAGATATCACCACCGTCAAAGAGCGTGCCATGAACAGCATGCCAAGCGTGGTGATGAAGGATGGGATGTCGTAGCGAATGGTGATCCAGCCGTTCAGGAACCCGATGAGGGCGCAAAGGGAAAGTCCTGCCAGCACGGCAATCCAGAACGGCCAGCCGCCCACGACAAGTACCGCCATAGTCATCGGCATCAAGGCAAAGACCGACCCGACCGACAGATCAAACTCACCACAGATCATCAAGAGCGTCACACCCAAGGCAACGAGCGCGGTTTCCGGCAAGATGCCCAGAATTCCACGGATGTTGTTTGCCGAAAGGAACACGCTGTCGGACCGGACCTGGAACACGATCACCAGCAGCAATAGCAAGAGCGCGCTGGCCAGCTCGGGCTTTTGCAGGGACAGTTTGAAAAGGCGACGCATCTGGCGGATATCCCTTGATGAGAAGGTGGTTGGCGCAAGGACATCCCGCGCCAACCGGTTTCGAACTGTCAGCGCAGGCCCTGCTCGGACAGCTCACGCACCGCGGCTACATCCTTGGGGTAGACCAGTGCCTCGCCCGTGTTGATGTCCACCGGGGCCAAGCCGACCGTCTTGGACTGATAGACCATCATCACCGGCATGAAGCCCTGCATGAAAGGCTGCTGGTCCACCTCGACCTGAATATAGCCCGCGTCCATCTCGTCGAGGACGATGGGAACAAGGTCAAAGCCCGCAAGCAGAACCTTGCCCGGTTCGATCCCACGGTCGCGCAACACGCCCGCGACGCCTGCATGCCAGAAACCGGTATCGAAGTAGGCGTTGGTTTCAGGGCGTGCCGAAAGATACGCCCCGACACGGTCTGCCACGATTGCCAGATCAAGGCCGGAGTCGATCTTTTCATAGGTGATGGCGCGGTCTGGATTTGCCGCGATCATCTCGTCAAGGAAGGTCGTCACCCCCAACGCGCGGGTTTCAGACCAGTTTTGACCCGGGCCAGAGACGCCAACAAGCACATGGATCGGCCCTTCGGCAGGCATGTTGGCCCATTGGGCGCGCGCCAGGCCATAGCCGGCAGGCTTGAAACCCTGCCCGACGAAGGCCTGCCGCGCGTTGCCGGCAGCGCCTTCAAGATCATCCACGTTGGCCGCAATCACGATCACACCGGCGTCACGGGCGCGCTGGATCACCTCGTCAAAGGCGGTGTTGTCGATGATCGAGGTGATCAGGGCGTCAGGGCTGCGGGCAAGGGCTGCCTCCATGTTGGCAACCTGCTCGGGGATCGAGCCGTCGGTCTGCAAATAGACCATCTGGCAGGTTGCGCCGATCTTGCCGCAGGCATCCTCATACCCCTTTTGCACGGCCTGCCAGAAGGTGTTCGACGCACCCGAGTGGACGGTGAACACAATGTCCAGCGGGTCTTGGGCGAATGCCCCGGTTGCAGTCGTCGACAACATGGCCGCGATGGCCAGTCCCTTTAGCTTCTTCATCTTTTGCTCCTCCCATGAAGCAGGTTGCGGCCGTTTCAGACCGTAGTTGCGTCGGATATCTTTCGCGACGTCGTGAAAGCCCGGTCAAGGTCGGGATGAAGCGCCATCCCAAGCCCCGCCCCTGGCGGAACCGAGATCATGCCGTTCTTGACCTCGGGCAAAGCCGTAACCAGATCGCGGTACCAAGTGCGGTAGAAGGCGCGCACGCTTTCCTGTATCAGCGCGTTCGGCGCGTTAAGCGACAGATGCGTGCTGGCGCACAAGACCACGGGACCCGTACAATCATGCGGGGCTATTGGCAGGTGCCATGCCTCGGCCATTGAGGCGATCTTGCGCGCCTCTGACAGGCCACCGCACCAGGACAGGTCCAGCATCACCACCCCTGCAGCTCCGGTTTCCAGAAGGTCGCGAAAGCCCCAGCGGGTGGCCAGCGTCTCGGACGCCGAGATCGGCGCGGGCGACACCTCGGCATAGCGTTTCAGGCTGGACAGGCTGTCCATCTTGATGGGGTCTTCGTGCCAGAACGTTTGAAATGGCGTCAGGGCCTTGGCGATCTGCATGGCGGGCAGAAGCTGCCACATCGAATGAAACTCAACCATGATGTCCATCCGGTCACCAACGGCGGAACGGATTTTCTCGAATGGTTCCAGTGCCTTGCGCATGTCTGGCATGGAAATGTACTGGCCGAGAGTGGCCTCGGCCGCTGCGTCAAACGGCCAAATCTTCATGGCCGTGATACCCTCTTCCAGAAGGGAATGCGCCACTTCATCGGCCCGTGTCAGAAAGCCGTTCAGGTCGTCAAACTCCAGGCGGGTGCCAAGGCCATAGTTCGCTGTCACTTGCCCGCTGGTCTTCTTCACATAGTCCACCCCGGCGCATGTGTTGTAGGTGCGAATCTCGCGCCGGGTGAACCCGCCCAGCATTTGCGCGATGGGCTGGTTCATCGCCTTGCCGAAGAGATCCCACAGCGCAATGTCAAAGGCCGAATTGCCTCGCATTTCGGCCCCGGATGACCGAAATCCCAGATAGCCGACAAGGTCGGCGGACAGGCGATCAATTTCGAAAGGATCGCGGCCAAGGACCCGGGGTGCGATGTAGTCATGCACATGCGCCTCGACCGCGGCGGCACCAAAGAAGGTTTCACCCAAGCCGGAAACACCTTCGTCGGTATGAACCTGCAACCACAAGAGATTGGGCCGCTCAGCAACACGGATGGTTTCCAGTGCCATGATCTTCATGACATGCCTGCCGCCAGCAAGGCCCGCACGCTTTCATCAAAATGCTGCGCCATGGCGTCCACGGCCTGCTGCGGGTCACCTGCGGCTACGGCACGGGCAATGTCTTGATGGGTGGCCAGCATCAGATCCCGCGAAGCTTGGGTCGGCCGGCTTTTCCAGCCAATCGGCCAGGTCTGCCGGATGATCCCCTGAAAAGCCCCGATCAGCAGTGAATAGACGGGGTTTCGCGACGCGCGGGCCAATGTCGTGTGAAAGGCCAGATCATGCTCCAGCAGGGCGGCGGGGTTGTCAGCGCACTCCAGCATCTGCGCGGCAAGCGAAAGGATCTCTGCCGCCTCGGCATCACTGCGCCGGATGGCCGCCAGCGCAACGATCCGCGTCTCGATGGTGCGCCGGACGTCGTAGATCTGCTGAATGTTGATCTGGTCGGTATGCACCCCGTGTTCGATCATCAGCGACATCGCGCCATGGTCGATCTGGGCCACAGTGGCCCGCTTGCCGGTTGCGAGCTCAATGATGCGCATGGCCGCGAGCGACCGGAACGCCTCGCGCACCACGGTCCTGGAAACATTCAACTCTTTCGACAGGATCGCCTCGGATGGCAACCTGTCGCCGGGCATCAGATCCTTTTCACGAATATGGCGCGAGATGGCACCGATAGTGTCGACAACCAGCCCGCTGCTGCCCACCTGTTCCAACTCATCCCCCTCAACCTGTCAGACAGGTTTGGCTTGAAGGGTACATATTTTATGGTCGGCCTGCCTGTCAACGGATTCGTTGATGGACGCTGCCATGGGTCCAATACAAGTCTTGCGGCACAGGATGTCGTCGGCGAAAGCCCAGTCTGGGATGACCGAATTGGTCGGCTGATGTGGGTCGACATCATCGCCCGCCACATCCAGGCGCTCGATCCGGCAACCCTTGAGCACCGGCGTTGGACGCTTGACGGCAGGCCCACGTCGATCGGGATGCGCGCAGTTGGTGGCGCAATCCTTGGTATGGAACGGCACCTCTGCGCTGGGGACGGGCATGCGAAACCCGTCCTTCGAAAGGCTTTCCAAGCTCCCGGGCCACGCCCGAGGGGCTTTTGCGCCTGTTCCGACGCCACCCCAAGGAATCACTCGCCAGATGCCGGCTTTCGTGTAATGTTAATCGTATTAACACGTACGGAGGCGCGATGGACCGCCGCAGCTTTACCCTTGGTTCCCTGGGCTTGGCCGCCGGCCTCGCCACCCCGTTTCCTGCCCTGTCCCAACCCGTCTATTCCGGTCCGAACGTCATCCTCGTCCGCTTCGGCGGCGGGGTGCGGCGCGCGGAAACCATCGACGAGGCCGCGACCTGGGCGCCCTACCTGCGTCACAGCCTGGCACCACGCGGGACCTTCATCCCCGACCTGCGCATCGACCGGCTGGAAGGGGTGAACACCAGCCATGCCGAGGGCACGCTGAACCTTCTGACCGGCCGCTACCTCGCCTACCGCAAGCTTGATGCGGCCAGCGACCGGCTGGAGCCCACCGAGCCGACGCTCTTCGAATACCTCCGCCGCAGCTTCGACATCCCTTCGCACCAGGTGCTTCTGGTGAACGGCGAGGACCGCCCGCAGGAAGAGTTCTTCACCTTCGGCGCGGGCGATCACTTCGGCGTCGCCCACCGGTCCGAGATGCTGAGCCTGCACCGCTACAAGCTTTACCGCTCCGCGATGCAACTGGCCGAGGGCCGCCTGCCGGAAGATCAGTTGCGCGGCATTGCGCAAGAGCGTCAGGCGCTTCTGACGGCCGACGCGCGCGGTGAGACGCCCGCCCCCTCGCCCGAGGTGCAGGCGTTCTGGGCGCGCTGGCGGCAGGACTTCGGCGACACCGGGTTGAAGAACCCGCGCGGCGACCGGCTGCTGACCGAACTTTCCGCCCGCGCGCTGGCCGAGTTGAAACCGCGCTTCCTGATGGTGAACTACCAGGACCCCGACTATGTCCACTGGGGCAACGCCAGCCACTACACCCGCGCCATCGCCATCATTGACGAAGGCCTGCAACGTCTGGTGGCAGCGGCAGATGCGGACCCGTTCTACCGCGACCGGACAATTTTCGTGATCACTCCGGACTGCGGGCGCGATGCGAACCCGCTGGCCGAAGTCCCCTTCCAGCATCATTTCAACTCGCGGTCCGCACACGAAACCTGGGCGGTGCTCTTCGGTCCCGGCATTGCGCGTGGCGTGATCGACACGCCGGTGGACCAGTCCGCCATCGCGCCAACCATCGCCGCCGCAATGGGCTTTGCCGCCCACCGTGCCGAAGGCAGTGCCATCGAGGGGGCGTTCCTGTGACCGCGCTTGCCCGCCCGCTGGCAACGCCCGGCCGCCTGTCCCGACTGGCCCGGTGGGCGATCGACGCGACGGTGGGCACGCTTCTGTGCACCGGCCCGGTCACTGCCCTTATCGCGCTTGGTTGGCTGACCCGGCGTCAGGGCCACCTTGCCCGTGACCGCTTCGGCGCTGCCGAGGAGGCCCCCGGCTGGCTTCTCGGACCGCGCGAATGGAACGGCCACCCGACCGCGCGCCTTGGCCGCGCGCTTGGTGGCCTTGCCGCCAACATCCGCACCGGCCTCATCGCCCTGAGCGCGCTTGCGGTCTGGACCCTGCCCTTTTCCCTGCTCTGGCTTGGCGCCTGGTGGGCCGGCTGGGAGAATTCGTTCAACAAGGGCTACGAGCAGGCCCTTGTCGGTCCCTCGGTGTTTCTGGCGGGGACGCTTCTCGCCGCGCTGATCCTTCCCGTCCTGCCCTTCATGCTTGCCCATCTCGCGACCGAGAACCGGCTCTCCGCCGCCTTCGAACTGCGCCGCCTGCGGACCCTGATTGCCCAGGCCGGCTGGTGGGTTCCGGGGCTGATGGTCCTGAGCCTCCTCACAGCCGCGCCCTTCGCCGCCGCGCGCGGCCTGATCACCACGGCGACCGACTGGGCGCCCCGGATTGAGGACCTCTCCCCCGAAGCGGCCGCGTCGCTGAACGGGCAGATCGCGCTGGCTCTGGCCGCGCTGGCCTTCCTTTCAGTCTGGACGCTGCGCGCCCTCGCTGCCCGTGCCTATGCCGCCGCCGCCCCTCGCGCCGCTGGCCTGAAGCCTGGGCTTTGGGACGGCACCTGCGCCGCCGAGGCCGCGGTACCCGCCAAGGCCCGTCCCCGCCTCCTCACCTGGCTGTGCTACGGGGTGGCGATGGCCGTCGCACCCGGGGTCGCGTTCCTGATTCTTGCCGGTCAGTTCTTGGACCATGCCTGGTGGCGCTGGCTGTTCCACCCCGCGCTGACCCTGCCCTGGGCGGGGTGAAGCCGCCTGCCGTAAACACCCTCTGTCAAGCGCGGTCATCCTTGGGGCTGCCCATCACGACAAAGGTGGTGATCGCGCGAACCTGGGGAAGGACGCCCAGGACTTCGGTATGCCAGTGCTTGTAGGCGGCCAGATCGGTGCATTCGACCCGCAACAGGTATTCGACCGTGCCGGTGATGTTATGGCATTCGCGGACCTCGGGCGCACGGGCCGCCGCCCGCTCGAAGGCCTCCTGCGCGGCTTTGGTATGGGAACCTAGCCCGACCGTGACATAGGCCACAAAGCCGATCCCAAGCTTTGCCGGGTCCAGGACGGCACGGTAGGACTTGATGATACCGGCCTTTTCCAGCGCCTGCACCCGGCGGAGGCAGGCCGAAGGCGAAAGCCCCACCCGGTCGGCCAGCGCAAGATTGGGCTGGCGCGCGTCCCGGATCAGCTCGCGCAATATCCGGTGGTCAATCTCGTCAAGCTTGCTCATTTGTTGCAAATCTAGCCGCGTCTCCCGCATCTTTGCAATCCTTCGCCGCCTGTGGCGCTGCAGAATTGCATTCATGACCTACGAGCTTTTTGTCGCCCTCCTGGGCTTTGCCTTCGTCACCTCGGTCACGCCGGGGCCGAACAACATGATGCTGCTCGCCAGCGGGGTGAACTTCGGCTTCCGCCGGACCGTGCCGCACATGCTGGGGATCAGCGTCGGACATGCCCTCATGGTCTTCCTGGTGGGCCTGGGGCTGGCGGGGATCTTCAAGGCCTGGCCAGCCGCGCTGATGGCGCTGAAGGTGGCGTCGGTCGCCTACATGCTATGGCTCGCCTGGAAGATCGCCCATTCCGCCGCGCCGGGCGAGGGGCGGGCCAAGGCTGCGCCGATGACATTCCTGCAGGCGGCCGCGTTCCAGTGGGTGAACCCGAAGGCTTGGGCGATGGCCCTTGGCGCGGTCTCGGCCTATGTGGTCGAGCCGTCGGCCCTGGCCTACGCCGCGGTGGCGGGAACCTTTGCCCTGGTCAACCTGCCCTCGGTTTCGGTCTGGGCCGGGGCCGGACAGGCGGTGCGGCGCTGGCTGGACCGGCCAGGGCGGCTCCAGGTGTTCAACTGGGCGATGGCGGGCCTGCTCGTGCTGTCGCTCTGGCCGGTGGTGACGCTGGAGATGTGAGGGCAAGCGCAGGCTGGGCGCTATCGCCCACCTGCCTAGCGCACCCAGAGACCCTCGCGTTTCAGCGTATTGCGGATCATCTGTTCACGGCGAGGCAGATGCGCCCGGTCGAACAGCGCACGGGCCCTTGCGCCTTCATCCTGGATGACCATGCGCTTGAAGGCCCCCCATTGCCGCAACACAGGCCGCAGGTCCGGATCTGCGGCGATGGTCTCCAGCACCTCGACCGCCCGGTCGCTTTCACGCGCGTAAAGCAGGGGAAGCGTGCGGTAGTGACAGGTCGCGGCTCCATCCAGCGCAGCCAGCTCTGGGCCGGGTCGCCCGCCGCCGAAGGAATGGACCACAAGCGGCAGGGTGATCTGGTCAAGCCAGGGGTACAGCTCCTGACAGACCAGTTCCTCGGGCGGGTTAGAGCGGATCTCCTTGGCCCAGGCCAGGAAGCGGTTGCCGAACGCCCGCGGGCTTTCGTGAAAGAACCAGCCCGCGTTGAAATACAGGAAGCGCTGCCAGTAGTCCTCGGGGTGGGCCAGGTCCAGGCTGGTTTCGAAGTCCAGGCCGAAACGCGTATAAAGCGACTTCCAGGTCTGCGTCGCCGTCGGGCCGTAAAGCTCGACCTTCGGCCAGGTGTTTTCCCGCCGCATCGAGGCAGAGGGCCGAGCGAAATCGAAGGGGATCTGGCTGACCGGCCCGGTGATCAGCGTATCGGTATCCAGGAACAGGAACGGCGCGTCCGGCAGCGCCGCCAAGGCCTCGATCTTGTTGCCATGCGGGTAGTCGGCACCGAAGGCGCGGCTCTCGAACGGCAGGATCGTCGCCCCAAGCGCGGCCAGAGTCTTGCCGGCGCGGTCGGACATCCGCGGATCGTCGGGCCACTTCGGCCCCGGCTGCGGTTCGGCGATGAAAAGGGTGCCGGTGAAACCCGGATCGCACAGGCGCAGCGAAGCCGCCAGCAGGATCGCCTCATGCTCCAGCCGGCCGGACTGGCCGACGGCAAGAAGGTTGAAGCTCATCGCGGGGTGAAGCGCAGGCTCAGGCAGGACATCCCGCCGTCCAGCTTGGCACATTCGGAATTGCCGATCTCATGTACCGTGAAGCCCGCCCCGGCGATTGCGTCGCGGGTGCGGGGAAAGCCTGCGGGCATCAGGACCCGGTCGTTGAAGCGGATGGTATTGGCCGCCGCTTCCTCGCCGTCGGGGATGTCGATGACCCGATAGCCGGCGAAGCAGCCCGAGGCTGACAACCGCCTGGTCGACAGGATCGTCTCGGCATCCAGAAGCGAGCAGTCGGTCTTGAAATGAAGCACGCCGGGCGGCGTGATCACCTCGCGGACAGTGTGGCCCCAAGGCGCGACAAGTCGCGTCAGTTCGGCGATCCCCGCCGCATTGGTACGGGCAGAACGGCCCACAAGGATCTCGCGTTCGGTGACCAGGATGTCACCGCCTTCGATGAAGCTGTCCGGCCCGGTGATTTCCACGACATGCCCATAAAGCGCGCGAAGGTGGGGGGCCATCTCGGCGGCTTCGCCCAACCGGGAGGGAGCGCCGGGGCGCATCACGACGGCACCTTGCGGAAGGCAAAGCGCGGTGTCCTCGACGAAGACGCTGTCGGGATAGGCGTCAAGGGCGGCAAGTTCGACCACCGTCGCTCCGGTTTCGCGCAGTGCCGCGATATAGTCGGCGTGATGGGCCTGCATCAGGGCAAGGTCGGGCGCACCGATGTCGACCGCGCGCAGGCCCAGGGTGATGGAAGCGGCGGGGCGGCGGGTGATGGCATGGGTGAAATGGGTGGAAAAGGACATGTCGGACCCCGAAGCTGCGCGTCTTGTGTCGCATCAGCCCGGGGCCGGGCGCAAGGGGGGAGGACTGGACCGATCTTCCCTGCCGGGTTTGTGCAAGGTTGCCGACCAACTGCACCGGCCTGGCATAGCCCTTGAAGACGAAGCTGCGGGTCAGCGTTCCAGCCGCCTCGTCCAGCAACCACTCGCCGTGCAGCCCACCCATCCGTTCCCGGCACTCCGCCGCGTCCAGTGGCCTCACGCCCGCATTTCCTTCGGCGGATACTTCGGCGCATGCAGGCCCAGCTTCCGCGCCGTGGCTATATCAGCCAGAAGATCCCGCTGGGCCGCCGCAAAGAGGTCGTCCAGCCGCTCGATCACGAAATAGACCGGCTGGTGAATGTCGATCCGGTAAGGGGTGCGCAGGATGTCGATCACGTCGAAGGGCCGCAGCTCCGGTTGCCCCTCGCCCTGGCCGACCGCCCAGATCAACTCCGAGGGCGAGGACGCCAACCCCGAGCCGAGTGTCTTCGTCTCGCCCCCCTCGACCGTCAGTCCGAATTCGACGGAAAACCAGTAAAGCCGGATCAGCCAGGCATAATCCTCCTTGGCGCAACGCATCCCCGCCTGCCCGATGGCCTGACTGAACCCGGCAAATCGCGGGTCGGTCAGCAAGGGCGCATGCCCGAAAACCTCATGGAAGATGTCGGGCTCTTCGATGTAGTCGAAATCCTTGCGGCTGCGAATGAAGCTTGCGGCCGGAAACTTCCGCTCCGCCAGCATCCCGAAGAACCGCCCGAACGAGATCAGGGCCGGGACCGGTACCACCTGCCAGCCGGTCAGGGCCTTCAGTGTCCGAGACAGGTCCGGGCATTGCGGCACCCGATCACGCGGCATGTCCAGCACGCCCAGTCCCTTCAGGTACGGTGCTGCCGCATGCCGCTGGACCATCGGCCACTGCCGGGCCACCAGGTCGCGCCAGACCGCGTCCTCCTCTGTCGTGTAGTCGATGAAGCCCGCCGCATCCGGCGTTTTCGCGGCATAGTCGGTCATCGCCGGCCCCCCTGTTGCCTCCCAATCCAGTTTGCCCCATCGCTGCGGAAATTCGTTTCTTTCGCGGTGTCATCTGGCAGTATTCCGGCAAGTCATTCCGCAAAGGCGCGCTATAATGAAATCTGATTTCCCGCTGGACGATGCCGACCGTCGCATCCTGACCGCCCTGCAACGCGACAGCACCCTGTCCGTCCAGGCGCTTGCGGACATCGCGCAGATGTCGCCCTCACCTTGCTGGCGCCGCGTCAAGGCCATGCGCGACGCCAAGGTCATCCGGGCCGAGGTCGCCCTTCTTGACCGCCGCAAGGTGGGGATGCCGACGCTTGCCTATATCCACCTCTCGCTCGTCGACCACTCCGAGGCGACGATCCGCAAGTTGGACGACTTCACGCAGCGCCACGACCGCATCGTGGAATGCGCCACCATCACCGGGGCGGATGACTACATGATCAAGGTCATGGCCCGCGACCCCGAGGATCTGGAGCGTTTCCTGATGCACGACCTGCTTGCCCTTGGCGTCGTCCGGTCCTCCACCACCCATTTCGTCCTGCGCCAGACCAAGTACACCACCGCCGTGCCGCTGGATTGACAAGTGCGGGAAACCCGGCACCTTGACGAAAAGGGGGGACGGACATGACCGTTTGCTACACCACCGACCGGATGCTGCACTTTGGCGATTGCGACATCTCGGGCACCGCCTATTACCCGGCCTACCTCAACATCCTCAACGGCGTGGTCGAGGAGTTCTGGGCCCATATCGGCTGGCCCTGGCACGAGATCATCTGGAAGGAACGCTGGGGCACGCCCACCGTCCACCTCAGCTGCGACTTCTCCAAGCCCTCGTTCTTCGGCGACACCCTGACCTTCCGCCTGCGGATCCTGAAGGTCGGCAAATCCTCCGTCCGGCTGAACCATACGATCCACTGCGGTGACGAACACCGCTGGTCGGTGGAACAGGTCCTTGCGGCAAGCTGGCTCGACAAACACACCTCGATGCCCTGGCCGGACGAGGTGAAGGCCAAGCTTGAAAGCCTGATGACCCCGCCCGAGCCCGCCGACCGCCGCGCCGTGGGCGCGCCCGGACAGGACCGCGCCTAGCTTGCGCGCGCCGTGTGCTCGGCGTTGCCGATGATCAGGCTCTTGCCGGAATAGATGTCCCCGGTCATCTGCAGCGCCAGCCGTTCGGCGTCGCGCCGGATGATTCCCTCCTGGATCGCCCCGATCTCGTCGGGATCGACCCCCAGCACCTCCAGCGCCTCGCCGCCCAAGGCCAGGGCCGAGTGGAAGACCTCGCGCATCTGGTGATCGACCCCCTCGCGGATCAGTTCCAGCGCATGCGCCCGGTCCCAGGCGCGGGCCAGCACCACCGCGTTCGGGAACTCGTGCTTGACCAGTTTGGCGATCCGCGTCGTGGTGTCTTTCTTGTCCGTCGCGATCAGCACCGCCTGCGCCGTGTCCGCCCCCGCGGCCTTCAGGATATCCAGCCGCGTGCCATCCCCGAACCAGACCTTGAAGCCGAACGTTTCCGCCGCCCGGATCATCTCGGCATCATCGTCGATGATGGTGACCGAACAGCGCCGCGCCAAGAGCGGCTGGCAGGCGATCTGCCCGAACCGGCCGAAGCCCACGATCAGGACTGATCCCGACAACCCGTCCGGAGCCTCCACCCCCTCGGTCGACACCAGCGCCACCGCCTTGAACCGGTCGTGCAGGATCACCATCACCGGCGTCAGCACCATCGAGACGATGACGATTGCATTCAGGATCGCGTTTTCTTCGGGGTTCAAAAGCCCATAGGCCAGCGCGGCAGAATAGAGCACAAAGGCGAACTCGCCCCCCTGCGCCATCAGCACCGTCCGCTCCAGCGCCTCGGGGTGGCTGGCCCGCGTCAGCCGCGCCACGCCATAGATGATCGCCGATTTCAGCACCATCAGCGCCGCCACGCTGACCGCGATCAGCTGCCAGTTCGCCGCGATCACCGACAGATCCAGCGCCATGCCGACAGCCAGGAAGAACAACCCCAGCAGGATGCCCCGGAACGGCTCCACATCCGCCTCCAGCTGGTGGCGGAAACTGGATTCGGACAGCAGCACCCCGGCCAGGAACGCCCCCATCGCCAGCGACAGCCCGCCAAGTTGCAGCCATAGCGCCGACCCCAACACCACCAGCAAGGCCGCCGCCGTCATCACCTCCCGCGCCCGGGCAGCCGCGAGCAGCCGGAAGAGCGGGTTCAAAAGGTACAGCCCCGCCACCACCAGCGCCAGGATCGCCCCCAGCCCGATCCCCACCCCCACCAGCCGGTCAGCCAGCGTCACATCCTCACCGCCCGGCGCCAGGAACGCGACCAGCGCCAGCAAGGGCACGATCGCCAGGTCCTCCAGAAGCAGGATCGACACCATCCGCTGCCCCTTCGGCGCGCTGATATCCCCCCGTTCCTGCAGCATCTGCATGACGATGGCGGTCGAGGTCAGGGTGAACCCTGCCCCGGCGATCAGCGAACCCGCATAGGGATAGCCCAGCGCCAGACCCACCAGCCCCAGAAGCGCGATGCAGAGCGCGACCTGCAACAGCCCCAGCCCGAAGATGTCCCGCCGCATCGCCCACAGGCGGGACGGCTCCATCTCCAGCCCAATGATGAAGAGGAACATCACCACGCCCAACTCGGCCACGTGCAGGATCGCCATCGGGTCCGCAAACAGCCCCAGCCCGAACGGCCCGATCGCCAGTCCTGCTGCCAGATACCCCAGCACCGACCCCAGCCCGATCCGCTTGAACACCGGGACGGCCACCACTGCGGCGCCCAAAAGCGTCACCACCGAAACCAGATCAACGCCCCCTGTTTCCGTCGCCATCGCGCACTCCCCTGCCGAATGGAGAGAGTTGGCCGGACGCCGCGCGTTGGCAATGGGATTCGATGCAACCGCCCCGTCCGCGCCCGCCCCCGCGCATCTGTGCCCTCGTCAGGTCATCTGATCCAGTGGCGCGGCAAGGTGCCAGGTCAGGCCACCGGGTGCAAAGTCGATCGTCACCACGCCACGGGTTCCAGCCTCGACCATCTGCCGCGTCACTTTCGAGCCGAACCCGGTGCGCAGAGGCTGCGTGACGGCAGGCCCCCCCACCTCGACCCAGGACATCCGGAACCCGGGCATCGCGTTCGGCTCTGCCGACCAGGAAATCCGGATCGTCCCGGCATCGTCTTTCAGGGCACCATATTTCGCGGCATTGGTGGCAAGCTCGTGGACCGCCATCCCGACGGCCCGGGTTGCGGTCGGGTTCAGCGACATGTCGGGGCCATCCAGCAGGATGCGATTGCCGATCTGGTCAGCAAAGGGCGTCAGTTGCGAGCGCAAGAGCTCGTCCAGGGACACCGCGTCCCAGCCGTTCCGCGTCAGAAGGTCGTTCGAGGCGGCCAGCGCCCAGACCCGCTGGCCGAAGCGTTCCAGAAACTCCTCCGGCCCCGCAAGCGCGGTCTGCCGGGCGATGGCCTGGATCACACCCAGCATGTTCTTGGAGCGATGGTTGATCTCGTCGACCAGCGCCTTGGTCTGGTCCTCGTGCAGCTTGCGCTCGGTGATGTCGTTGAACAGGATCGCCACCCGGTGCTCGCCCGGCTCGTCGATGGGAAAGGCATAGACGTCGAACCAGCGTCCCAACAGCTTGGACGCATCGGCAAATCGGACCGGCGTGCCCGTCCGCGCCACGCGGCCATAGGTATCGAACCAGTGATCCTCCAGCCCCGGTGCCGCCTCGCGCAGCCAGGCCCCCAGGATGCCCGGCGGGAAACCCGTCTTGGCATAGAAGGCCGGGTTGGCTTCGACAACGCGGTAATCGACCTTGCCCTCCGGCCCCGCCAGCAGCACTTCGACGATGCAGAACCCCTCGTCCAGCGCGTTGAACAGCTTTCGATACCGTCCCTCGCTGGCCCGCAGCCTGTCCTCCAGACTGTGGACGAATTGGACATCCTCGGTGACGTCGACGTTGACGCCGCGCACCACCAGCACCTGCCCCTGCGCGTCGCGTTCGATCACCGCACGGTCCAGAATCATCCGTTCGCTGCCGTCCGGCCGCAGGATGCGAAAGGCGTGGCTGTAGTTCCGCGCGTCCGACCCCAGCAGGGCCGAGGTCTCCCCCTCGACGCGCGTCCGGTCCGCCGGATGCAGCCGCGCAGTGAATTCCTGCTCGGTGGTCGGAGCCGTCGTCAGGCCGTAGATCTTCAACAGGTCAGGCGACCAACGCAGTTGATCCACCAGCGGCCGCCATTCATAGCTGCCGATCTGCAGGCCTTCGATCATGTCGGTCAAGGGCTGTCCCAGCGATGTCTCTGTCGTCACAGGGTACCTCGTCGCAAAAAACACAAGCTTCCGCGCCAAGTCCGATACCTGACACCCGAACGGGACAACGCTTTGCCAGCCCGGTCCTTCAGACGAAGACCGCCCCCAGATCCTGGAACCCCTTCACCTCGATCGGGTTCCCGCTGGGGTCGCGAAAAAACATGGTCCACTGTTCCCCAGGTTGTCCCTGGAACCGCACCTGCGGCGGCAGGACAAAGTCCACCTCCGCCCTGGTCAGCCGGTCGGCCAGCGCCTGCCAGTCAAGCAGGTGCAGCACCAGACCCAGATGCGGCATCGGCACCATGTGGTCGCCCACCTTGCCGGTGTTCGTGGTCCTGAACGGCTCGCCCAGGTGCAGGCTGATCTGATGGCCGAAGAAGTCGAAGTCGACCCAGGTTTCGGTGCTGCGGCCCTCGCGGCAGCCAAGCACGCCGCCATAGAAGGCGCGGGCCTCGTCCAGACTGGTGACATGATAGGCCAGATGGAAGGGGGTCAGCATGGCGCTGGCTCCGGGGTCAGGCGGGGCGATCCAGGCATGGAAGCGCTGCGGGCCGCAACAATCCTTCTCCCGCAGGTCCTGTGCAGAGATTGAGATTCTGTAAACGTGAAGGACCAAGCCATTGATATACTTATTCAAGCAAGGACTGCCCACCGTGGACAGACCCCGTTGCCAGCCGATCCGTTCCCCCCTACCCTCGCGTCAAACAAGGGAGGACGACCCATGACCGACAGACCCCTCGGCTTCGACACGCTCGCCATCCATGCCGGTGCCGAACCTGACCCCGCGACCGGCGCCCGGCAGGTGCCGATCTACCAGACCACCGCCTACGTTTTCCGTGACGCGGACCACGCGGCCAAGCTCTTCAATCTGCAAGAGGTCGGCTATATCTATTCCCGCCTGACCAACCCCACCGTCTCGGCCCTCGCCAATCGGGTGGTGGCACTTGAAGGCGGCGCGGGCGGCATCGCCTGCTCCTCGGGCCACGCGGCGCAGATCATGGCGCTGTTTCCGATCATGGCCCCCGGTCGCAACATCGTCGCCTCGACCCGGCTTTACGGGGGCACGATCCAGCAGTTCTCGAACACGATCCGCAAGTTCGGCTGGTCGGCCAAGTTCGTCGACTTCGACGACCCCAAGGCGATCGAGGCCGCCATCGACGCCGACACCCGCGCCCTGTTTTGCGAGACGATCTGCAACCCGGGCGGCGCGCTCTCGGACCTGCCCGCCATCGCCCGCGTCGCGAACCAGGCCCATATTCCGCTGATCGTCGACAACACCACCGCCTCGCCCGCGCTTTGCCGCCCGATCGAGCACGGCGCGACCCTCGTCGTCCATTCGGCCACCAAGTATTTGACCGGCAACGGCACCGTCACCGGCGGGATCGTGGTGGACTCGGGGAAATTCGACTGGTCGAAGGATGACAAGTTCCCGTCGCTCTCGCAGCCCGAGCCCGCCTACCACGGCCTCGTCTTCCACCCGACCTTGGGCAATATGGCCTTCACCTTCCACTCCATCGCCATCGGCCTGCGCGACCTTGGGATGACCATGAACCCGCAAGGTGCGCACTATACCCTGATGGGGATCGAAACCCTGTCGCTCAGGATGCAGCGCCATGTCGAGAATGCGCAGATCGTGGCCGAGTGGCTGGAGCAGGACCCGCGCATCGGCAAGGTCACCTATCCCGGCCTCAAATCCTCGCCCTACAACAAGCTGGCACAGTCGATCACGCCCAAGGGGCCCGGAGCGCTGTTCACCTTCACGGTGAAGGGCGGTTACGAAGCCTGCATCAAGCTGATCGACAACATGAAGCTTTTCAGCCACGTCGCGAACCTTGGGGACACGCGGTCGCTGGTCATCCACCCGGCCTCGACCACGCACCGGCAACTGACCGAGGACGCCCAGGTGAAAGCCGGTGCCGCGCCGGATTCTGTCCGGGTGTCAATCGGGATCGAGGACGTCCGCGACATCATCGCCGATCTCGATCAGGCGCTGGCAAAGGCCACGGCCTGACCGCCGGCTCCGCCGCTCAACCGCCCGAAAGGGTCTCCAGCGGCGGGGCCACGAACATGCCCTCGGGCAGCGGATCCAGCCAGGCGATCCGCGCCCGGCCCGAAACCGCCTGTCCCGGAGCCCAGGTCAGCGAGATTTCCATCGTGCGGCAGATCTCGCCCACGGTTTCGGAGGCGCAGGCTTCATCCACGGCGGCAAGCAGCGCCTGCAGCGCGGTTTCGGGGGTGGCGCTGCCCTCGGCCCCGGCTTCCAGCTCCAGCCCGACGCTATCCATCCGCAGAACGTGGGCGGCAAGATCGGGCAGCTCGACCCCGTCCGCAGGCAGACGGTAAACCAGTTCCAGATCGAAAAGTGCGGTGCCGCCCACCGGATCGATACTGCCGTCCACCACCCGGGCCGAGTTCACCGCGCAGTCCTGCGCAATGGCCATGAGCACCGAACAAAGCCCGCCGGCGACCCTCGGGGCGCGAATATCGGCCAGCACCTGAAGAAACGCGGGCTCGGGCAGTTTCTCGCCCTCGGCCAAAAGGTCCGCAAGACGGGCCTCGCGCCGGATCAGCACGTGGCGGCTTGGCACAAAGCGTTCCTGGGCAAGGTAGGCATCGACCTCGTCCTGCCGGATCTGTCCGCCGGTGGGCGAGATGAGCCAGCTTTGCCGACTTGGGACCGGGGCTGCGTCCGCGGCGGCCACGGCCGGCGCGTCGGGGCTTGCAGGCAGCGACTGCCAGTATTGCCAGCCAGCCGCCCCGAAGCCCACGGCCATCAACAGGACGCCCGCACCGATCACCAGTCGCAGCATCAGAACTGCACCCCCTGGCGAAGGTTCGCAAGATCCCCGAAGGCGAAGGCCGTCGCGATGGCCTTGACCCGTGCGACGAAATCTTCCCTCTTGGCCACTTGGCCACGGATCTCGAAATAGGCGTCCTGCGTCAGCCGGATCCGAGACGCCTGGACCGGCGCATGCACGGCCTTTGGCTCAGCCTCTCCGGGCTGCGGTCCCACGACTGAGATCGTGCCGCCGAACCCGGCCCGCGTTTCATCCGCAAGCACGCCAAAGCTGTCACGGAACCAGGTGTTGTACGCGGCGATGGCGTCCTGCATGGCGGCAAAATCCACTTCCGCAGCGGCCTTGTCCAAGGCCGGTCCATTCGCCAGCACATCAAAGAATCGATGGCCGCGATTCAGCTCATAGGCGGGCTGGATGCCGCAAGCCGCCAGCGCCTGGGCAGGCAGGACTTCGACCGGCACGACAGGATCAAGGTTCGCCACCCCGGACTGCGTGCCACCCAGCAGGATCACCCGCTCGATCCGCGCACCGGGGGCGAGGTGGATGTTCCAGATCCGGTTGCGCACGACGCTTTCAAGCACCAGGTAAACGGGCGCCCGCGTTTCGGTCACCGCGACGTCGTAGACGTCATAGGCCAGTTCCGCCGGAGGCCGGACTTCGGCCTCTCCGGCCTTGCGATAAAGGTTTACAAAGACTTGCACCGCCGCGGCCAGATCCATGTCGTTGTAGGTCAGGATCGGCAAGGCCAGGCCGGTTGTCCCCGCCGTGACGTGGCCCACCTCGGTCCCCTCCAGTGGCTGCGTCAGCCTGCACCCCGAGATCGGGCGGATCGTGGTCAGTTCGGCCGGGACATCCGCGGCTACCTCCGTGGTATAGCCGCTGATCACGTCCGTGATGTAGACGGGCCGGTTGCCCGCCATTGCGGCAATCGGCCCCTCGACGCTCAGCCCCTCGGGCACGTCCAGCAGGTATTGGCCCGGACCATCCTGCACCGGCGCGGCGACAACCCGCTTTGCCCCGACCTCGACGGACAGCTCACCCGATTGCAGAGGGTCAGCACCCGCCTCTGGCTGGTCCAGCGCTTCGAACAGCTCTGTCGGAAGGAAGGCATCCAGCAGGTTGTACTTCACAACGGCGAAAGTGATGCCGATTGTGGCGCCAATCAAATAGATGATCACGCGAAACGCCATGCAACCTCTGCTCAGGCCCGATTATCGTTGAGTGCCTGTTTGCCCGCCGACTTGGGCCAAATCATGACAGAAATCGACGGAATCCTTGCGAATCCCGCCGGTTGCGCGTCATTTCACTCGGCGATTGCCCAGGTCACCGCGACATTGGCGACCAGACCCAGCTCGCCCCCCACCACCGGCACCGGCGAGGCCGAGATCGCATCGCGGTACATCGGCGCCGGATCGGTCATCGCACCGGCATCGGTGATGGACATGACCTGCCCCAGCTTGACCCCGGCCGCAGAGGCCAGAAGCTCGGCCTTGGCGCGGGCATCCTCCACCGCCTCCCGGCGCGCGTCGTTATAGGCCGGTTCGGGGTCGGCCAGGCCGAAGGTCAGTCCGTTCAGCGTGTTGGCCCCGTCCGCGACCGACGCATCCAGGATCGCGCCGGTCGTGTCCAGGGCGCGAACCCGCACGGTCAGCATGTTCGATGCGACGTAGCCCGAGATCGTGGGCGTCGAGCTGTCATAGCCCGTCCAGTTCGGGTTGATCGACAGGTTCGAGGTCTGCATGTCCCGCGCGGCCACGCCCGAGATGGTCAGCCGGGCGATCACCGCCTCGGTGGCCTTGGAATTCTCGGCCAGCGCCTCGGCGGCGGTGGCACCCTGGGTGGTCACGCCGATCATCAGCGTTGCCATGTCGGGCGCGGCCTCGATGGTGCCGGTGCCGGTCACGCTGATGGTGCGGGGCAGGTCCTCGGCCAGCGTGGGGGCTGCCAGCGGCAGGGCAAATGCAGTGGACAGGATCAGAGCGGACAGAACACGCATCGGGGTCTCCTTCAATTTGCGTGACATTTCGCAGTTGTGACGCGCGGCGCAACGACTTCCTTGGCCCTTTTCCTTCCCTTCGGCGAAAAGCTGCTTTAGTTATGCGCGCAGCAGCTGGCGCACGTTCCAGCACCTTTAGAAACCGTGCTAGACCCGCGACATGAAACCGACATTTGCACTTGACCTGACCCGTGAGACCATCGGGCTTCTGCACCGGACGCCAAAAGGCTGGCTGTCCGTCGGCGAAGCCGCGTTTGACGCCCCCGATCTGCCCGAGGCGATGGACTACCTGCGCAAGACCGCGCTGGGGCTCTCGCCGCTTGGGGTCGCGACCAAACTGGTCCTGCCGAACAGCCAGATTCTCTACACCGAAGTGCACGCTCCCGGCCCCAGCCGCGAGGAGAAGCGCCGCCAGATCGCCGAAGCGCTGGAGGGTCGGACCCCCTACGCCGTCGAGGATCTTGCCTTCGACTGGTCGGGCAAAGGTGCAACCGTCAAGGTTGCCGTCATCGCCAAGGAGACGCTGGCCCAGGCCGAGGAGTTCGCCGTCGAACACCGGCTGAACCCGGTCTCCTTCGTGGCCATCCCCGAGGATGGTTCCTTTGTCGGCGAGCCCTGGTTCGGTCCGACCGCCGCTGCAGCCTCGATCCTGGCCGAGGACGAGACGGTCGACCGCGACCGCGAGCCGGTGACGATCCTGCACCGCGAGTTGCCGAAAGCTGAATCGACTCCGGTGTCGACGGCCGAGCCCGACCCGACGCCAGAACCGACACTTGATACGGCGCCAGAACCCACACCAGAGCCGGCGCCCCAACCAATGCCTTCGGCAGCGCTGCCCGAAGATGATCTGCCCGGTCTGGCCGAAGCCCTGAATGCCGAATTGCCGGTGCCCCCCGTTGCGGCCCCTGTCGCTCTCGCGGCCACGACGGCGCCCGATCCCGCACCTCTGCCCGCAGCCGACCTGGCCGAGGACGAGCCCGAAGCGATCCTTGCGCGCGAAACGGCTCAGGACGCGTCCCTCTCGGTTACTTCTGCCACCACGGTGGAAGATACCTTGCCGAGCAGGATCCCTCCCGCACAGCCGGCCCCTGTGGCCGAGCCCGAGGAAGCCCCCTTCGCGCACGTCACCGATACCTCTGCCTTCCCCGAGGGCGATGATCTGCCCTCCGCACCGACGGCGCGGAAGCTGGTGATCGATGACCTGGACGACGACATCCCGCCCGCCCCGCCCTCGGCGGCGATGGTGGCCTTCGCCAGCCGTCGCGGTGTTGCCGCTGACAGCGCCGCCCGGCCGATCGACGGCGTGACCCGCCCAGGTGTGTCCGCCGGCACCAGCCCCGCCGCGAAGGCCGCCCCAACGGCGCGTCCCGCGAACGGCAAGGGCTTTGCGGGGCTGGTCACGGCCCCCTCCATTCCCGGCACACGCACAAAGCCCAAGCTGAAGGGCAACGACATCCCGCGTCCGGCGATCGGCTCCACGACCACGGTCAAGTCGCCCGCCCGACCGGGTGGCACCTTCGGCTCGGTGACCCCGGCGAAAAAGCGGACGGGCACCGTCTTCATGGTGATGGTCGGACTGCTCTTGCTGTTCCTCGCGCTGGTCGCGGCCTGGGCGTCCTACTTCGTCGGCGGAAACGGTTCCCCGACCGAAGAGGCCGCCGCGGCGACAACCGAGGTCGTGCCCGGTGTCGACGACGAGATGCTTGCCGACATGCAGGACCCCGAAGGGATGACCGATCCCATCCCCGAAGCGGACGGCGCCGCCACGGCGGACGTCGAGGACCTTGCCACTGAAAGCCTCCCGGTCAACATGGGGGGTGAGGAAGCCTCGTCCGATTTGGCCGCCGACCCTGCTCCTGCCGAAGCACTGGAAGCCGCCGACCTCGTTCCGGACCCAGCCGAATCCGAAGAAGTGACAGCCGAGGCTGCGCCGGAACCGGCACCCGAGCCTGCGCCTGACACGGTGGTCGCCACCGACGTCTCGGCCGCCTCCGCTCCGGTCGAGGATCAGGACGAGATTTTCCTTTCGGCCATGGACGCTCCCCCGCCCGCCTTGGACGCGCTGGCCCTCCCCGCCCTGGTCGAGTCCCGTGATGTGCTTCCCGACCCCGTGATGCCGCCCCCGGCGCCGGGAACGGTCTACCGGTTCGATGCGCGCGGCCTGCTGCAACCCACCGCCGAAGGCATCATGAGCCCCGAAGGCGTGTTCCTGATTGCCGGAAAGCCGCCGCTGGTGCCACCCGTCCGCAGCGAAGCCGCGATCGCCGCTGCCCTGGCCGCCGTACCCGTGGCCGCGCCCGAGACCCTGACCGCCTCCGCCTCCCCTGATGCCGCCTCCCCTGACGCCGCCTCCCCGGCCACCGCGTCGTCCTCCGCCGACGCGTCGCTCGTCACCGCCGGCCAGACTGCTCCCGCCGCCGAGCTTCCGCCAGCCGATCCCGCGATGGCCGGCTTCCGCCCCCGCCCGCGCCCCGATGGCCTGACCCCCGCCGCCACCCCCGCCGCCGCCGCGGACGACGCCGCGCTTTCGCCAGAGGTCGCGGCCGAGTTTGCCGGCCTTCGTCCTCTGTCCCGCCCGGCCAGCGTGACCGCAGCCGCAGCCGCCGCAGCCCCGGCTGAAGCCGCCGACCTTGGCGCGCAGGCCGCCTCGCTGACCGCGCAGGCCGAGGCAAAGCTGGCCGAGGCTGCAGCACTGGAAGCCCAGAATCCGTCCATCGTCGCAATCTCGATGCGGCCCGCCTCGCGTCCGAACGACTTCACCGACGCGGTCGAGGCCGCCGTGGCCGCCGCCGTCCGCGAGCCCGCACCGGAACCCGAGGTCGAGCTTGCCGCCGCCGCCCCCGCCCCCGAGGCCAAGCCCGAGGAACTGGACGAGATCGACGAGCCCGAGACAGCGCGGGCCGCGCCCTCGATCCCGACCAGGGCGAGTGTGGCGAAGCAGGCGACCTTCGCGAACGCGATCAACCTGTCGAAGATAAACCTGATCGGAACCTACGGCACGGACTCGCGCCGGTACGCCCTCGTCCGGCAGTCGAACGGGAAATACAAGAAGGTCAAGGTCGGCGACAAGATTGACGGCGGCACCATCAAGGCAATCACCGAGACCGAGGTCCGCTATCAGAAAGGCGGCCGGCTGGTCAGCCTGAAGATGCCAAAGGCCTGACCTGCGTACGCCGGACGGCCTCGGCCATTCCTGAAAAATCAAGGGTTTGTCTCTAGACGTCACCCTTCGGCGACCAAAACTTGCCCAGAATTGCGCCGCACCGCACCGGCGAGGATAAGGCGAAGCCGCTGAAAGGCAGTCCATCAGGCGCCGCAGCGACACAGGCACTTGCCCCAACCAGCGCCCAGCAGCGATACCGCCACGACGCGCCAGCCGGTATTCGGTCGTGCCCCCCCAGACGAAGCCCGCTTCTCCTGGCCCGCAATCAACGCGGCCCATCGACCGCGCCGTCCCGCGCTCGCGACGAGAAGACGAAGTCGCACGAGGAGCAGGCGGTCACGAGCCCGCGGCGACGCCCGCTTCGGCAAAGGTCGCCATCCCGGAGTGGCAGGCGACAGCCCCCTGCACCACCCCGATCGCCAGCGCGGCACCGGAGCCTTCACCCAGCCGCAGGCCCAGCGACAGCAGCGGCTCCTTGCCCAGCTTCTCCAGAAGCCGCGCATGGGCACCCTCAGCACTTTGATGACCCGCGATGCAGTGATCCAGCGCGCCGGGAGCGGCCTTCTCCAGAACAGCGGCAGCGGCGCAGGCGATGAAGCCGTCCAGGATGACCGGCACGCGCCCCATCCGCGCCCCAAGGATCGCACCAGCCATCGCCGCAATCTCGCGCCCACCAAGGCAGCGCAGAACCTGCAGCGGATCGCCAAGCAGCGCCTTGTGCCGCTCTACCCCTGCCGCCACGGCGGCCTCCTTGCGGCGAAGCCCCTCGTCATCGACGCCGGTCCCGCGGCCCGCCCAGCCAACACCACCGAACAGCGCCGTGGCGATGGCGGCGGCAGAGGTCGTGTTGCCGATCCCCATCTCGCCCGCGACGAACAGGTCCGCCTCCAGATTGACCGCCTCAAAACCCTGACGCATCGCGTCGACGACCTCGTCTTCGGTCATCGCCGGGGCTTCGGTGAAATCCGCCGTGGGGATGTCGAGGTCCAGCGCATGGACGTCCAGCTTCGCCCCGAAGGTGCGGGCCAGCTGGTTGATCGCAGCTCCGCCGTGGGCGAAATTTCCGACCATCTGCGCGGTCACTTCGGCCGGGAAGGCCGAGACGCCCTTGGCCGTAACCCCATGATTGCCCGCAAAGATCACGATCTGCGGCTTGTCGGCCGTCGGCTTGTCGGTGCCTTGCCAGCCGCCCATCCAGATCGCCAGCTTTTCCAGCCGTCCCAGCGCGCCGGGGGGTTTGGTCAGCTGACCGTTCCGCGACTCGGCCGCCGTGATGGCCGCCGCTTCGGGGGACGGAAGCTTCGCCAGCATCGCGTGGACATCGGCAAGGGACTGGAACGGCATCATCTTCTCCGGATTGCACCTTTTCGCATCCGGGGCTACCCCATGGGTCACGCCAACGCCAGCCGGGATAAGCCGCTTTGACCCCAATCCGCGACATCGCCATCCGGCTGCCCAGCGACCTCCTGTCCGCCTTCGCGCTGCTCTCGCGGCTGCCCCTGCCCGACCACCAGGCCACCGGCGCTGCCTCGGCCTGGGCATGGCCGCTGGTCGGCGCGGTGCTGGGTGCCCTTGGGGCGGCGCTGGCGTCGGGCGCATTGTGGCTGGGTGTCACGCCGGGGGTAACGGCGGTGCTGGTCCTGGCCCTGTCCGCGATGCTGACGGGTGGCCTGCACGAAGACGGGCTGTCCGACACCGCCGACGGGCTTTACGGCGGCTGGACCAAGGCACGGCGGCTCGAGATCATGAAGGACAGCCGGGTCGGCAGCTACGGTGTCCTGGCGCTGGTCCTGGTGACGCTGGCGCGCTGGTCGGCGCTGACCGCGGTGCTGGTCTACGGGCAAAGCGGCGGCGACCACTGGGCGGCGCTGATCGCCACGGGTGCCCTGTCGCGCGCCCCGATGGCTCTGGTGATGTCGCTGCTCCCGAATGCGAGGGGCGAGGGCCTGAGCCACGCCACCGGTCGGCCAACCGCTGCGACGGCGCTGGCTTCTCTGGCTCTGGCAGCGGGAATTGCCGTGATCCTGACCGGCTGGACGGCGGTGCCGCTGGTCTTCGCAACGCTGACCGCCGCGCTCCTCCTGGCGTTCCTTGCATTGCGCAAGATCGGCGGGCAGACCGGGGACATTCTGGGTGCCACGCAGCAACTGGCCGAGGTGGCCTGCCTGTCGGTCCTTTCGGCGCGCATCTGACGCCGGAGGGCGATGTCGTCGAAGAAACCGTAGCGGGGTCTTTGAAGGCCTGGCCCTGCCGCGGCGCACATCGCCTCTGCACCGCAAGGGCCGCCACCCTCTGGCCTTTGTGCCCGGCCCGCGATACATGGGCCGGGAGAGCTTGCGAGGCACCCCCCATGTCCGAATTTTCCGACGCCATTTCTTCCACGGAAGAGATCATCGAAGACGCCCGCAACGGGCGAATGTTCATCCTCGTGGACCACGAGGATCGCGAGAACGAGGGGGATCTGGTGATCCCCGCACAGATGTGCACGCCGAACGCCATCAACTTCATGGCCATGCACGGCCGCGGGCTGATCTGCCTGGCCCTGACCTCCGAACGGGTCGACCAGCTGGGCCTGCAACTGATGGACCGGAAGAACTCCAGCCGCCATTCCAGCGCCTTCACGCTGTCGATTGAAGCGGTCGAGGGCATTTCGACCGGCATCTCCGCCGCCGACCGGGCGCGGACGGTGGCGGTGGCCACGGACCCGACCAAGGGCGCGGCCGACATCGCCAGCCCCGGCCACATCTTCCCGCTGCGCGCGCGCGATGGTGGCGTTCTGGTCCGGGCAGGCCATACCGAGGCCGCGGTGGACGTCAGCCGTCTGGCCGGCCTCAACCCCTCGGGCGTGATCTGCGAAGTGATGAACGACGACGGCACGATGGGTCGTCTGCCGGACCTGATCAAGTTCGGCCAGCGGCACGGGATCAAGATCGGCACGATTTCGGACCTGATCGCCTACCGCCGCAAGCACGACAACCTGGTCAAGGAACGCTCGGTCAAGGCCGTGACCTCCGTCCACGGTGGCGACTGGCTGATGCGCGTCTTCGTCGACGACCTGCAGGGTGCCGACCACGTGGTGCTGACCAAGGGCGACCTTTCCACGCCTGACCCGGTGCTGGTCCGCGTCCACGCGCTGAACCCGCTCGAGGACGTGCTGGGCCTCGGCGAAGGGTCCGACCTGCCCGCCGCCATGCGCATCATCGCGGCCGAGGGACGGGGGGCGGTGGTCCTGCTGCGCGACACCTCGATGAAGATGGTCGAGGATGGCGAGCAGTCGCCCCAGACGCTTCGCCAGTACGGCATCGGCGCGCAGATCCTGTCCGCCCTCGGGCTGTCGGCGATCACGCTTGTGACCAACTCGGTCCAGCCCAAGCTGGTGGGCCTCGAAGGCTATGACCTGACCATCGCGGGCACCCGCGCGCTGAAGGATTGACGCGATGGCGACCGCCGAGACGCATTACACCCTGCCATTGCCCACGTTCGACAAGCCGGTGAAGCTGCTGATCGTGGTCGCGCCCTACTACAAGGACATCGCCGACAACCTTGTCGCCGGGGCCCGTGCGGTGGGGGCGGCCTGCGGGGCCGAGGTGGAGCTGGTCGAAGTTCCCGGCGCGCTCGAGATCCCCTCGGCGATCGCGATGGCTCAGCGGCTGGCCGACTATGACGCCTACGTGGCGCTTGGCTGCGTGATCCGGGGCGAGACCACGCATTACGACACCGTCTGCAACGATTCCTCCCGCGCGATCAGCCTTCTGGGTCTGCAGGGCGCCTGCATCGGCAACGGCATCCTGACGGTGGAGAACCGCGCCCAGGCCGAGGTGCGGGCCGATGCGGCAGGGCAGAACAAGGGCGGTGGTGCCGCTGCGGCGGCCTTGCACCTTGTGGCGCTTTCACGCAAATGGGCCGGAAAATCCAAAGGGATCGGTTTTCGGGCATGACCACGGCCAAACGCGACGAAAAGCGCCAGATGAAATCCGCCAGCCGGCTTTACGCCGTGCAGGCGCTGTTCCAGATGGAAAGCTCGGGCCAGACGATCGAATCCGTGACCCGCGAGTTCGAGACGCACCGTTTCGGCGCGACCTACGACGAAGGCGAGTTTGCCGAGGGCGACGTCGACCACTTCCGCGCCGTGGTGGCATCAGCGGTGAACTGGCAGGCGAAGATCGACCAGATGACCGACCGGGCGCTTGTCGTGACCTGGCCGATCGACCGGATCGACCCGGTCCTGCGGGCGCTGTTTCGGGCGGCCGGGGCGGAACTGGTGGACATGGTCACACCGCCCAAGGTGGCGATCACCGAATACGTCGACGTGGCCAAGGCCTTCTTTCCCGACGGGAAAGAGCCGAAGTTCGTCAACGCCGTGCTGGATCACATGGCGCGCGAGGCCAAGCCCGAGGCCTTCTGACGCGTCAAAGGGATATCTGACCCAATGACGGAGCCGATACGATGCGCCTTTTGCCCCTCTTTGCGGCCCTTGCGATGACCGCCTGCACCACCGCCGAAGCCCAGGACCCGACCTCGGACCCGACAGGGGTCGAATGGCAGCTTCTGGCCATCGACGGCCAGGTCGTCGACATCCCCGCAACGCTGACCCTGAACGCGAACGGCTCGGTGGCGGGCAAGGCACCCTGCAACAGCTACGGCGGGCAGAACCGGGCCACGTTGCCCGATCTTGCCCTTCCCGCGCTAAGGGCCACCCGCATGGCCTGCGACCGGCTGGCCGACGAGAAGACCTACTTCACCGCCCTCTCGGAGATGACCCGGCTGGAACGGTCCTCGGCCAGCACGCTGGTCCTGACCGGACCGGACGGGCGCAGCATGGAATTCGCCCGCGATCTGCAAAGCAGCCTGACGCGCTGCACGACCTGCGCGCCACAGGACTAGCTTTCCCGTCCTCGGGGACTGGACGCGGCAGACAGACGACCTCATATCGGCGGCAATGTCCCAAGTTGCCGAGGTCCCATGTCCCGCCGCGCCGCCGTTGCCGATTTCCTCGACCGCCCGGCGGTCGCGCGCTTCATCATCGTGGTCATCCTGGTGAACGCCGTCACCTTGGGGCTCGAGACCTTCCCCGCGGTGATGTCCCGGGCCGGAACGCTGATCCTTGCCATCGACCGGATCTGCCTTGCGATCTTCGTGGTTGAACTGGCCCTGCGGCTTTTCGCGCTTGGCCCGCGCTTCTTCCGCTCGGGCTGGAACGTCTTCGATTTCCTCATCGTCGGGATCTCGCTTCTGCCGGCCACCGGCAGCTTCTCGGTCCTGCGGGCTATGCGCATCCTGCGGGTGCTGCGGGTGGTGTCGGCAGTGCCGAGCCTGCGCCGCGTGGTCGACGGTCTGGGCCGCGCGCTGCCGGGGATGGGGTCGGTCTTCCTTCTGATCCTGATCATCTATTACATCGCCGCCGTGATGGCGACGAAGCTCTTCGGGGCAAGCTTTCCGCAGTGGTTCGGCAGTCTGACCGCCACGTCCTTCACGCTCTTTCAGATCATGACCCTGGAAGGCTGGTCGGGCGAGATCGTGCGCCCGGTGATGGAAGTCTATCCCTATGCCTGGGCCTTCTTCGTGCCCTTCATCCTGATCACGACCTTTGCCGTGCTGAACCTGATCGTCGGCCTGATCGTCAGCTCGATGCAGGAGGCCTCCAGCGAAGCCGAAGAGCAGCGCGACCAGGTCTTCGAAGCCAAGGTCATGGAGCGTCTGACCGCCATCGAGCAGAAGCTGGACGCGCGGAACTGACGACGGGAGGGTGGGCGGATCGCCCACCCTACGCCTGCGCGCCTGCTTGCCGTGAGTATGCTGGTGGAAGGTTGTACCACCGCGAAAGGCTTCCACAGGTTTAACGCGGGCGTTCACAGCCCGCGTGGACTTGCAACAAACCCCAGTCACGCCTCCTGCCGTCAAAACCCCGGACGCAGGCGTAGGGTGGGCGATCCGCCCACCGTCCCCTTAGCGGTTCGCGTCGAACAGCGCGGCGGCGCGGTCGAAGAACCGAGCGCGGGCGGCGGGGCCTTCCATCATGATCTCGTGCTCCGCCCCCGGGTAAAGATCGAGTTGGCCATTCGACCATGCCGCCATCCGCAGATGGATCGGCGGCACGTCCACGACCTTTTCCGCGGTCCCCAATGCACAGACCGTCGGCACCCGTGGCGCGGGCATCCGCGCCAGCGCGGCGCATTCGTTCAGCGCGGCCTTCAGCCAGGTGATCGACGGCCCGCCAAGCGCCGCCTCCGGCACCTCGACCACCTGGCGGCGCATGTAATCCCACATGTCGCGGTCAGTGGTCAGGACATTGCCCGCGAAGGGCTGGCTGACGAGGTAGGGCTGCCCGCCCGTCGTCGGGGCATAGCGGTTCCCGATCCCCAGGGGACGGGCCAGCGCACCGACCACCGACGCGACGGGCCGCAGCCAGGCGGCCATCGCGATCCCCCACATCGGTGCCGAGAATACCGCCGCACGGATCGGCAGGTCCCGCATCAGGGCGCGAAGCCCGATGCAGCCGCCCATCGAATGTGCCATGAGAAACCAGGGGTGCGGCAGGCCGGCGCGCGTGGCCTCGGCCAACATCGCGTCGAAGTCCTGCTGGTATTCCGAGAAATCACCGACATGGCCGACCATCCGGTCCGGAAAGGCCCGGTCCGCCAACCCTTGCCCGCGCCAGTCGATCGTGATCACCGAAAAGCCGCGCGCCACCAGGTCGCCCACCGCGCGGCCGTACTTCTCGACACACTCCGTCCGGCCGGGCAACAGCAGGATGGTCCCCTTGTCCCCCGCCTTCCACCAGGCCACGCGGACCCGCGCCGCCCCGGCCTGCAGCCAGACGCAGTGGGCGCCCGGCGGCCCGTCGGCCAGGTCTGCGTAGAACGGAGCTTCGGAGACCGTGCCGTCCTTCACCCCAGCACCGAACCCAGCTTCATCGCGAGACCCATATTGCCGTCCACCGACAGCTTGCCGGTCATGAAGGCCATCGTCGGGTTCATCTCGCCATCCAGGATCGCGCGGAAGACGTCGGCGTCAGCGGTCAGGGTCACGTCGGACTCTTCGTCGCCCGACCGCACCCCGGCGTGGTCCAGCATGATCGCCCCCTCGCCCGGGATGACGAACTTGGCAACGCCGTCAAATCCGCCCGACAATTTCGCAGTAAGCGCCTTCACGGCGGCATCAATCATTTCGCTCATCAAAGTCTCTCCTTCGTGACCCCGGCGCCTCTGGCAATCTGGCGTGGATCGTCTAGTTTCAAGATATGGGCGTGAAAGTTGCCATTCTCAATCGTATCGTTGCGGCACTTTTGCCGCTTTTCCTGACTTGCGCCGTCGCGTTTGCCGAGGACACCGCGAAGCTGGATGGTTTGTTCGACCGCCTGAAGACCGCCGAAGAAGCCGAGGCGGGCCGGATCGAGACGGAAATCTGGATCGAATGGTCGAAATCCGGCTCTCCGGCGATGGATCTTCTGCTGCAGCGCGGGAAAGATGCGATGGCCTTGGGCGAAACCGGCCAGGCGATCGAGCATTTCACCGCCGTCATCGACCACGCCCCCAGCTTCGCCGAGGCCTGGAACGCGCGGGCGACCGCCTATTACATGGCGGGCGAGTTCGGGCCTTCGGTCGCAGACATCGGCCAGGTGCTGACGCTGAACCCCCGGCATTTCGGGGCCTTGTCGGGGCTTGCGATGATTCTCGAGGAAACCGGCAAGCCGGACCGTGCGTTGGAGGTTTACAAGGCTGCCCTCGCGATCCATCCCCATCTTCAGGGCGCCTCGGAAGCGATCGAGCGTCTGGAGACCGAGGCCGAGGGTCAGGAGCTTTAAGTCATGGACGCCCCGCGGCGGGTGACGGCGGTCCTTGGACCGACGAACACTGGCAAGACCCATCATGCGATCGAGCGGATGCTGTCGCACCGGACAGGCGTGATCGGCCTGCCGCTGCGCCTTCTGGCGCGTGAGGTCTATGACCGTATCGTCGCCAAGGTCGGCCCGTCCGTGGTGGCGCTGGTCACGGGCGAGGAACGCATCGTCCCCGAACGCACCCAGTACTGGGTCTGCACCACCGAAGCGATGCCGCTGGAGATCGGGGCCGATTTCGTCGCGGTCGATGAGATCCAGCTTTGCGCCGACGCCGACCGGGGCCATGTGTTCACCGACCGCCTCCTCCGCGCCCGGGGGCTGAACGAGACGCTGTTCCTCGGGTCCGACACCATGCGCGCGGCCATCGCGGGGCTGGTGCCGCATGTGACCTTCCTCAAGCGTGACCGAATGTCGACGCTGACCTATTCGGGGTCGAAGAAGATCAGCCGGATGCCGGAACGGTCGGCCATCGTCGGCTTCTCGGTGGAAAACGTCTATGCCATCGCCGAGCTGATCCGCCGCCAGAAAGGCGGTTGCGCCGTGGTCATGGGCGCCCTCAGCCCGCGCACCCGAAACGCCCAGGTCGCGCTTTATCAGAACGGGGACGTGGATTACCTGGTGGCGACCGACGCCATCGGCATGGGCCTCAACCTCGACATCAGCCACGTTGCGTTTTCCTCGACGGTGAAGTTCGACGGCCGCCGGATGCGCGCGCTGTATCCGCAGGAACTGGCCCAGATCGCCGGTCGCGCCGGCCGCCACACCGAAGACGGAACCTTCGGCGTCACCGGCGAAGCGCGGCCCTTCGACGAGGATGTCGTCGAAGCCATCGAGACCCACCGCTTCGCCCCGGTCAAGAAACTGCACTGGCGCAACGAATCGATGGATTTCGGCTCGGCCGACCGCCTGATCCGCAGCCTCGAGGCCCCCACCTTCAACGAATGGCTGACCCGCGCGCGGGATGCCGACGATGTGCTGGCCCTCAAGGCCTTGTCCGCCATGCCCGAAGTGCAGGACAAGCTGACCGATGCAAAGCGCGTGCAGCTTCTCTGGGACGTCTGCCGGATTCCGGACTTCCGGTCGTCCTCCGGCCCCGAACACACGGCCCTCCTGACCCGGATCTTCGAATTCCTCGTCGGCCGGGGTCTTGGCGGGGGCCGCATCCCCTCGGACTGGCTGGCGCAGGCGATCAAGCGCATCGACAAGACCGACGGCGATATCGACACATTATCGCGCAGGCTGGCCTATATCCGCACCTGGACCTACGTCACCCAGCGGAAAAACTGGGTTGCAGACGAAAGCCATTGGCGGGATGAGACTCGCGCTGTAGAAGACCGCCTGTCGGATGCGCTGCATGCGGCGCTGACGCAACGATTTGTCGACCGGCGGACGAGTGTTCTGCTCCGCCGGTTGAAGCAGAAGGAGGCTCTCTTGGCCGAAGTGAATGACAAGGGCGAAGTGACGGTCGAAGGCGAATTCGCCGGGAAACTGGAGGGCTTCCGCTTCAAGCAGGATGCCTCGGCGACGCCCGATGCCGCCCGCACGCTGGCCCAGGCCGCGATCCAGGCGCTGAAGCCGGAATTCCACCTGCGCGCCGACCGGTTCTACAACGCGCCGGACACCGAACTGGACTTCACCGAACAGGGTGGCCTCATGTGGGGCACCAACGCGGTGGGCAAGCTGGTCAAGGGCGCCGAACCCGCGAAACCGGGAGTCGAAGCCTTCGTGGACGAAGAAGCCGGTCCGGAAGTGGTGGAAAAGGTCCGCCGCCGCCTGCAGCACTTCATCGACCGCAAGGTCGCCGCCCAGTTCGAGCCCCTGCTCGCCATGGCCCGCGATGAGGCTCTGACCGGCCTTGCCCGCGGCTTCGCCTTCCGCCTGTCCGAGGCGATGGGCGTCCTGCCGCGCGAGGCCGTGGCCTCCGAGGTCAAGGAGCTGGACCAGGAAGCCCGTGGTGCCTTGCGCAAGCACGGCGTCCGTTTCGGCCAGTTCACCATCTTCCTGCCCGCCCTCCTGAAGCCCGCCCCGACCCGCCTGCGGCTGGTGCTGTGGTCGCTGTGGAACGGCCTCCAGGAATTCCCCGAATCGCCGCCTCCGGGCCTGGTGACGATCCCCAACGTCCAGGAAGTGCCGAAGCAGCACTACACGCTGGCGGGCTACCACCCGGCCGGAACCCGCGCGATCCGCATCGACATGCTGGAACGCCTCGCCGACATCCTGCGCCAGAAGGACTCGCGCGCCGGGTTCGAAGCCACGCCGGACATGCTGTCGATCACCGGCATGACCCTCGACCAGTTCGCCGACCTGATGGCGGGCCTGGGCTACAAGGGCGAAAAGGCCGAACGCGCCAAGGTGAAAGCCGCCGAAGCCGCGAAGGTCCCGGAAATCTCGGCCGAAGCCGCCGCCGCCATTGCAGCGGGCGTGCCCATCCCCGAGGAAGTCTCGATCCTGGCCCCGCCGCCGGAACCCGAAGCCGAACCTGCGGCACCCGAGATGGAGGCCTTCTACACCTTCACCTGGGCGCCGAAGCCCCGCCCGCGTCCCGAGCGTGCCCCGCGCCCCGAACGCAAGGAAGGCGAAGCGCCCCGCGCACCGCGTGGCGACCGTCCCCAGGGCGAGCGGCCCCAAGGTGACCGTCCGCAAGGCGACCGGCCCCAAGGTGATCGGCCCAAGGGCGACCGCCCGCAAGGGGATCGCCCGCGTGGCGACCGTCCCAAGGGCGACCGTCCCCAGGGCGACCGTCCGAAAGGCGACTACAAGGGCGGCAAGCCCCAGCGCGACGACCGGCAGAAGTCCTACGAGGCCCGCCCGCCCCGCGCCGAAAAGCCGATCGATCCCGACAACCCGTTTGCGGCCCTTCTCGCCCTTAAGGGCAAGGTCTGATTGGCCGGGCCTTCGGGCAAACCTGATCCAGCCGCTGCCGCAAGGGTGCGGCTGGACAAATGGCTCTGGCAGGCCCGGTTCTTCAAGTCGCGCAGCCTGGCCGCCGGGATGATCGAGGAAGGCCATGTCCGCGTGAACGGCACCCGGATCAGCCGCCCCGGCCGCGACGTGACGCTGGGCGACACCCTGACCTTCCCGCAAGCCAACCGCATCCGCGTCGTCCGCATCCTGGCCCTGGGCCAGCGCCGCGGCCCCGCGTCCGAGGCGCAGGCGCTTTATCTGGACCTCGATCCGGGCCCATCTGCCCCGGACCCGCTTGAATGATCCGCCCGTCTGCCTTAGCTAGGCGCAAACGCTTCGTACCAAGGCCACGCCCATGACCTACGTCGTCATCGACAACTGCATCGCCTGCAAATACACCGACTGCGTCGAGGTCTGCCCGGTCGACTGCTTTTACGAGGGCGAGAACATGCTCGTCATCCACCCGGATGAGTGCATCGACTGCGGCGTCTGCGAACCCGAATGCCCCGCCGACGCAATTCGCCCCGATACGGAACCGGATATGGAGGAATGGGTTTCCTTCAACCGGAAGTATGCGGTGCAATGGCCGGTGATCGTGACCAAGAAGGACCCGCTTCCCGGCTATGAAGAGCGTGACGGCGAGACCGGAAAGCTGACCAAATATTTCTCCGAGGCCGGCGGTAGCGGCGGCTGAAGACCTATGCGATTCGGGCATATCTGTGGCCCCGAATCGGTGACAACGCGGGAAGTTCCGTGATTACAAGGCGTTACGTCTGAACTGCCCGGTTTCGCGGCAGTTGGAATCAGGCGCGTTTTGTGTTATGGTTCCTTTACAAAACAAGCACGGATGCCGAACCGAAGGCTTAGGCCAGCGCCCAAGCCAAAATTTTTTGTGACAATCCAGCTCCACTCGCCTGAACTTGCGTTCAGGGCGCGCGGGGTCTTTGTCGCGGAACGGCGTCCCTTCTGGGGATAAGTGAATGACCAAGTCGAAGAAGCCTGAATTCCGCCCGAACGATTTCGTGGTCTACCCGGCGCACGGCGTCGGCAAGATCATCTCGATCGAGGAGCAGCAGATCGCCGGAATCCAGCTCGAGCTTTTCGTCATCTCCTTCGAGAAGGACAAGATGACCCTGCGCGTCCCCACCCACAAGGCGGTGGAAATCGGCATGCGTGCCCTCTCGGCGCCCGACGTGATCACCAAGGCTCTCGACACTCTGAAGGGCAAGGCCAAGGTCAAGCGCGCGATGTGGTCGCGCCGTGCCCAGGAATACGAACAGAAGATCAACTCGGGCGACCTTCTGTCGATCGCCGAAGTGGTCCGCGACCTGCACCGCGCCGACGACCAGCGCGAGCAGTCCTATTCCGAGCGTCAGCTTTACGAAGCCGCGCTGGAACGCCTGACCCGCGAAGTCGCCGCTGTGTCCGGCGTGGACGAGGCCGGAGCGGCCAAGCAGGTCGACTCGGTCCTGGTGGGTCGCGTCGCGGCCTGATATTTCGATCTAGCGAATAAAACATGGCGGTCCCTCGGGGGCCGCCATTTCTTTGGGCCTATGGGATCAGCGAAAACGCCATCTTGCCTGCGCCCGCTTCACGCGCAGCCGCACCACCTCGATCGGCAGGGTCGGCAGCAACCGCTCCCGCGCCGCAGACCAGCAATGCTTGCGCCAACTCACCCCGCCCTCCAGCGAGGGCCCGCCATTATGCCCAAGGGTCATGGCTGGGTATCCTCGCTGCCATAAGCCCGCCCTGACCGCCGGGCGCGCAGAGCTTTGATCACCTCATGGACAGCCAGCGCGACCAAGGCGCCCCAGACGGCTAGGGCGGCGTAGACGATCTGTTCAAGCGAGCTCATCGCACTGTTGCTCAGCGCGGCCTGCACAGCCAGAACGGTTGCGACACCGACAGCAAGGCCGAAGCAGGCCAGAAAGACCCAGCGGTTGCCAAGCCAGCCCGTCACCAGCCCGACGAAAAGACCGGCGACACTGAAGGCAACTGCAAGTCCTGCGATCTCGCCCATCGCGTTACCCTAGTCGTATTCGCGCAGCCGCGCCACGTAGCGGGCCATCGTATCGACCTCAAGGTTCACCTTGTCCCCCACGGCCACTTCGCCCCAGGTCGTGACCTCCTGCGTGTGCGGGATCATGTTCACTCCGAACTCCGCCCCCGCGACCTCGTTCACCGTCAGCGAGGTCCCGTTCAGCGCCACCGACCCCTTGGGCGCGATGAACTTGGCCAAAGCCTCCGGCGCGCGGAAGGTCACGCGCACCGACCCGCCTTCCGGCCGGACCGAGATCACCTCGGCCACCCCGTCGACATGACCCGAGACGATGTGCCCGCCCAACTCATCCCCGACCTTCAGCGCCCGCTCCAGGTTCACCCGCTTGCCGACCGGCCAACCGTTGTGCCCGATGTTGGTCTTTGACACCGTCTCGCCCGAGATCTCCACGTCGAACCAGCCTTCCGGCTCGGCCCCCAGCGCCACCACCGTCAGGCAGACCCCGTCGCAGGCGATCGAGGCCCCGATATCGATGCCGCCCACGTCATAGCGCGTGGCGATCCGCGCGCGCAGATCACCCGTGACCTTCGTCTCGACGATCCGACCGACATCTGTGACAATTCCGGTGAACATGCGTGCCTCCTGCTGCTTTCGTCCGAGGTAAAGCCCCCCCGCCGCGCTTGCAAGCCTGCGACCCTTCGGGCCATATCGATTCACCATTCCGCAACCGATCCAAGGCAGTCTGCGCAAGGTGAGCCGCCCCATACGCCGCTTCCTCTTTCTGCAAGGCCCGCATGGACCCTGGTTCCATCGGCTGGCCTGGCTGTTGCGCCTGACGGGGGCAAAGGTCTGGCGGGTGGGCTTCAACCTCGGCGACCGGGTGTTCTGGCCGGGACCGGGCTACATCGCGTTCAAGGGCAAGCATGACCAATGGCCGGACACCTGCGCCGACCTCATGGCGCAGCACGGCATCACCGACCTCGTGCTTTACGGCGACACGCGGCCGATCCATGCCCAGGCGATCGCCCTGGCCAAGGACCGCGGCATCACCGTGCATGTCTTCGAGGAAGGCTATCTGCGCCCCTACTGGGTCACCTACGAACGCAGCGGATCGAACGGGCATTCCCGGCTGATGGAGCTTTCGGTGCCCCAGATGCAGACCGCGCTTGCCAAGGTCGACCTCGACCTGCCCGAGGTGCCGGCAACCTGGGGCGACATGCGCGAGCATATGTTCTGGGGCGCGCTTTATCACGGCTGCGTCGCCCTCGGGGGCCGCGTCTACCGCAACTTCCGGCCGCACCGGGCGCTGACCGTCTGGCAGGAATTCCAGCTTTACCTCAACCGCTTCCTCCTGATGCCGGTTCACCGGCTGGAGCGTCGTCTGGCCACCTGGCGCATCCGGCGCGGCGGATTTCCCTATCACCTGGCGATCCTGCAACTGGAACATGATGCCAGTTTCCGCGACCATTCGCCCTTCTCCAGCATGACCGACTTTCTGGCCGTGGTGATCGACGGCTTTGCCAAGGGCGCGCCGCCGCATCACCACCTGGTCTTCAAGGCCCACCCGCTGGAGGATGGGCGCATACCGATCCTGCCCGCGATCCGCCGCCTTGCGGCGGAGCATGGGCTGTCCGGCCGGGTGCATTTCGTCCGCGGCGGCAAGCTGGCACAGCTTCTGAACGACGCGCGCTCGGCGGTGACGGTGAATTCGACGGCGGGTCAGCAGGCGCTCTGGCGCGGCCTGCCGCTGCGCACCTTCGGCGACGCGGTCTATGCCAAGCCGGAATTCGTCTCGTCGCAACCGCTGGAGGAGTTCTTCACGACGCCGCAGCGCCCCGACACGCGCGCCTACCGCGATTACCGGCATTTCCTGCTGGAAACCTCGCAGGTCGTGGGGGGCTTCTACTCCGTTCGGGGGCGCAGGCGGCTTCTGCGGCAGGTGGTGGACATGATGCTGGCGGCCGAGGATCCCTATCAGGCCCTGACCTCGGGCACAGCGGCACCGCGGCAACAGTTCCGTCTCGTCCGCTGAATTCCGCGTGCCCGACTGGTCAACCAAAGGGCGATTCGCTAGAGTTCCCTTTGAAATCCTGACGCAAGACGCAGGGGCATGGGGCGGTGGCGGTAAGAATGTCGTACACGGTTAAGGCAGTTGTCCTGCTGACGAGCCTGACGCTTGTCGCGTCCTGCGGCCTCCCGCGCTCCGGTCCCACCAAACGCGAGGTCCTCTCCGGTTCGGTCGAGGCCAAGGGCAACGCGCACATCGTTCCCGTCACCTCGGCAGTATCCGCCGCAACCGCGGTGCAGCCCAGCTTCGGGTTCAGCGATGGTTTCCGCAACGCGGGCCTTGTTGGCGCTGACACGATTTCGACCGGCGACACGATCAGCGTGACCGTCTACGAAAACGTCAAGGACGAGCCGCTTCTTGGCAATACCGGCCAGCGCGTCTCGGGCCTGTCCGAGCTTCAGGTCGACGGCCAGGGCTACATCTACATTCCCTACGCCGGCCGCATCAAGGCTGCGGGCCAGACGCCGGAAGGCCTGCGCCAGGCGATCACCCGCAAGCTGGAAGACCAGACCCCCGACCCGCAAATCAGCGTCTCGCGCAATGCGGGCGGTGGCTCGACGGTGTCGATCTCGGGTCAGGCGGCCTCGAACGGGGTCTATCCGATCGAATCCTCGACCCGCACATTGGCCACCATGCTGGCCAAGTCCGGTGGCGTCACCGTCGACCCGGCCGTCGCCATCGTGCGCGTGACGCGGGGCGGGCACACTGGCAGGATCTGGCTCCAGGACCTGTACGAAAACCCCGCGCTGGATATCGCGCTGCGGCCCGGCGACAAGATCATGATCGAGGAAGACAGTCGCAAATTCATCGCACTGGGTGCCACGGGTACGCAAAGCACGGTGCCCTTCGAATCCGCCACGCTGTCGGCGCTGGAGGCGATTGCCACGGTGGGCGGGCTCTCGACAATGGCGGCGGACCCCAAGGGCGTCTTCATCCTGCGTGACGAAAGCGAAGGGATCGCCCGCGCGGTGCTTGGCCGGTCCGATCTAATCGGCGACCAGCGCATCGTCTATGTGCTGGACCTGACCGAACCCACGGGCCTGTTCGAGGCGCGCGATTTCCTGATCCGCGACGGCGACACGCTTTACGTGACCGAGGCACCTTACGTGCAATGGCAAAAGACGCTGAGCGCGATCACGGGATCGACCGCGGTGGCCTCGAACCTGGCCAATACCGCCAATTCCGGGAACTGAGCCCGCCGTGCCGAAGGGGTTCGGCGCGCTGACCGGGGTGCCCCGGCGGCTTTGCCACCAGAACCTGTCCTTCCTGCGCGACCGCCACTTGCACCGGATGCTGGAACTTGCCGGGCACGAATTGCGCCTGGGCTTGCCCGGCCCCGAGGATGGCGTTGCGGTCTGGGGCGCAAGCCCCACGGCCTGGCGCGGCGAAGCCATCGCCGCCCGCCGCGGGGTGCCCCTCATCCGGATCGAGGACGCCTTCCTGCGCTCGGTGCATCTCGGACGCCAAAGCGGCGAAGCGCCACTTGGCCTCCTTGTCGACCCGGTCGGAGTCCATTTCGACAGCAGCCGCCCCTCCCGGATCGAGGAGATTTTGCAGTCGCCGGACTTGTATAATTCAAACCTTCTGGATCAGGCAAAGCGGCTAACTGATTGTTTAATTTCCGCTGGATTGTCCAAATACAACAATTTTGACATGGACCTGCCTGCGCCCGCACCCGGATATGTCCTTGTCGTCGACCAGACCGTCGGCGACGCCTCGATCCATCGCTCGGGGGCTTCAAAGGCGACCTTCCGGGACATGCTGGCTCTCGCGCGGCGGGATCACCCCGAACGGCGCGTTGTCATCCGCACGCACCCCGAAAGCGGCGCGGGCCTGCGTCCCGGCCATTTCGGTTCGGGCGATGCGGGGGGGCGGGTCAGCCTTCTGACGGCCCCGGTGTCGCCCCACCGGCTTTTGGCAGGGGCGGCGCAGGTCTTTACCGTGTCGTCGCAGATGGGGTTCGAAGCGATCCTGCACGGCCATAGCCCGCGGGTCTTCGGTCAGCCGTTCTATGCCGGCTGGGGTCTCAGCCAGGACGAGCAGCCAATCCCGCGCCGCACCCGAATGCTGACCCGGGAAGAGCTTTTCGCCGGTGCCATGCTGCTGGCCCCCCTCTGGTACGACCCCTGCCGCGACCGGCTCTGCGGGGTGGAGGAGGTGATCCACCAGCTTCAGGCCGAGGTCCGCGCCTGGCGCGAGGACCGGCATGGGCATGTCGCGGCCGGGATGCGACTCTGGAAGCGGGGGCGGCTGCAAGCGGTCTTTGGCGGCACGAAACCCCTCCTGTTCCGCGACGCCCCCGCAGCCGCCGACCGGCGGGCCAGCCGCTCGGGGCGCGGCCTGCTGCTCTGGGCGGGGAAAGAGCCCGAAGCCTTTGCGCCGAAGGCCCGCTGCCTGCGGGTCGAGGACGGCTTTTTGCGCTCACGCGGGCTGGGCGCCGAATTGGTGCCGCCCCTGTCGCTGGTGACGGACGACCTCGGCATCTATTACGACCCGACCCGCCCTTCCCGGCTGGAGACGCTGATGGCCACGCCCCTGACCGACGGCCAGCGCCACCGGGCTGCGGCGCTGATCGACCGGCTGCAGACCGATGGCCTGACCAAGTACAACCTTCCCGGCGCGGTGCCGTCGCTGCCACCCGGCCACCGCATCCTGGTGCCCGGCCAGGTCGAGGATGACGCCTCGATCCGGCAGGGCGCGGGCGAGGTGCGCACGAACCTTGACCTTCTGCAGGCCGTGCGGGCGGCCAACCCCGGCGCGGTGATCCTTTACAAGCCGCATCCCGACGTCGAAGCCGGCCTTCGCCCCGGCGTCATCGACGCAAGCGGTCTGGCCGACCTGGTCCTCGCTCAAGCCGACACCGCCGCCCTTCTGGCCGAGGTGCAGGAGGTCTGGACCATGACCTCGCTCACCGGCTTCGAGGCGCTCCTCCGGGGTGTCAGCGTCACCTGCCTGGGTGCGCCCTTCTACGCGGGATGGGGCCTGACCCGCGACCTTGGCCCGATACCCGACCGCCGCACCGCCCGGCCCGACCTTGTGCAACTGGTCCATGCCGCGCTGATCGCCTATCCGCGCTATTGGGACCCGGTCAGCCACCGCCCCTGCCCGGTCGAGGTCGCCCTTGATCGACTGGCAGCGGGAGATATCCCGCATCCCGGCCGGATGAACCGGCTTCTTTCCAAGCTGCAGGGCCGACTGGCGGGCTACGCGCATCTCTGGCGCTAGCGCACCAGCCGCCAGAAGCGCCACATCAGGCTTGCCGCCGCACAGATCAGCCCGACGACCAGCCCCAGCCACAGCCCCACCCCGCCATAGCCCAGCGGAAACGCCAGGACATAGCTGCAGGGGATGCCGATCAGCCAGTAGCTGACCGCCGCAAGCCACATCGGCACCCGGGTATCCTGCACACCGCGCAAGAGGCCCAGCGCCATGACCTGCATTCCGTCGGCCAGCTGAAACAGCGCAGCCAAGCCCAGCAAGACCGTGCCATAGGCCAGGATCGTCTCGCTTTCCGGCTTCGATAGGTCCAGAAACAGCGCCACGATGGGCCGTGCGGCCGACAGGAACAGCGCCACCGACGCAAGTGCCACCCCGAACGAGATCACCACCGCCACCTTCGCCGCCCGCCGCAGTGCGACCCGGTCGCCCTGCCCGTCAAAGCGGGCAATGCGGATCGTCGCCGCACTGGACAGGCCGACGTGCAGCATGAAGGTCAGCGCCGCCACCTCCAGCGCAATGCCGTGGGCGGCCAGCTCGACCGTGCCGATCCAGCCCATCATCAGCGCCGAGGCCTGGAACAGCCCGCCCTCGGCCAGCCCGGTCAGCCCGATCGGCAGTCCCAGGTTGAAGACCTGGCGCATCGCGTGCCAGTCCGGCCGCCAGAAGCGTTGGAACAGGTGAAAGCGCCGCAGCTCGGGCAAGAGATGCGCGTAAAGGGCCAGGATGATCAGCGACACGACCTGGACCGTCACCGTCGCGATGGCAGCCCCCCGCGCGCCAAGTTCCGGAAAGCCCCAGTTGCCGAAGATCAGCGCCCAGTTGACGCCGATGTTCAGCAGCACTGCGGCCAGCGTGACCCAAAGGACCACCTGCGTCCGGTGCAGGGCCGAAAGATAGCTTTGCAGCACCGTGACGACCAGCGCCGGCACCATACCCAGCCCCGCGATCCGCATGTAGTCGCTGGCGATGGCCGAGACCTCGCTGTCCTGGCCCAGGGCCAGCAGGATCGGCTCGGACCACCAGAAGACCGGATAGACCATCAGGCCATAGGCGATCGACAGCCAGATCCCCATCCGGGTATCGCGGCGAACCCGGGTTTCGTCATCGCGGCCAAGGGCTGCGGCAACCATCGGCATCACCGCCTTGGCAAAGCCCGACCCAAGCACGAAGACGATGAAGAAGGACGAGGCGCCCAGCACCACGGCGGCCAGCGAGACGACGCCGTACCAGCCGACCATGACCGTATCGGTCACATGCAGCGCCATCTGCGCCAGATGCGATCCGACAAGCGGCAGGCCCAGCACGAGCGTCTCCCGCGCGTGGGTGGTTTTGGACATTTGTGACGTCATGCCGCAGGCTTATCCGCGCTCCCGTGGCGGCACAAGCCACCCTCTCCGCCGCGCCGCGGCGTCAGAGGGCCTGGATCAAGAGACTACCGGCGGCAATGGCGATCACCGCCCCGACGGCCAGCTGCACCAGCGGCATCGCCCGGGCGACACCGCCCGACCCAAGGCCCGACAAGGCCCCCTCCCGCGCCCAGACCGCCAGCAGCGCCGCGGCGACCGTGACCAGCGCGGTCCCAAGTCCCATGACGAAAGCCCCGGCAACCCCTGCCGCGGCAATACCCAGTTGCCAGGTCAGGACCAGCACGAACAGCGCGCCCGAACAGGGCCGCATTGCGATGCCGGCGACCAGTGCCAGCCCGTCGCGGAACGAGCCGACCCGCTCCACCTCATCGACCGTCGGGCCGTGTGCATGGTTGCATTCGGGGCCGTGGTCGTGGTGCCCATGCTTGTGCTGCCCATGTCCGTGCCCGTGCCCGTGATCATGGCCGTGGCCGTGCTGATGACCATGCGCGCTTGCCTTGGCATGCGCCTGCAGCCGCAGTCCCGCGACCCCGCACCAGACCAGCCACAGCCCCAGCCCGGCGATCATCGCATGGCCGATGGGCGTCACCCAGGTCTCTGCCGCGCCCTCGACGGCCGTGCGGGTCAGCCCCAGCACCGCCACCGCCGCATAAACGAGCGCCACCGCCACGGCCGCCTGTGCCAGGCTTGACGCCAGCGCCAGCCCCGCCAGCCGCCCGACCGGCACCCGCCGCGCCACACCGTAGCCGCCGATCACCAGCTTGCCATGCCCCGGCCCCGCCGCATGCAACACGCCGTAGCCGAAGCACACCAGCCAGAACGCGGCCAAGGCCCCCGGCTCTCCTCCGCGCAAGGCACGGATCGCGCCCGCCAACCGCTCTTGCGCTGCCCGCTGGGCAGATTGCAGCCACTCGGCCAGTGGCCCCAGCGCGCCCGTCAGCCAGAGGACCAGCCCAAGCCCCACCAGTGCCAGTCCGGCGAAGCCTAAGGCGCGGCGCATGTTACGCGGACCTCCTCGGCGAAGTTGGCCCCCACTGCCGGGAACTCGGCTTCAAGGTCGACATCCGGAGTGTACTCCGACAATGCCGCCTGCAGCGCTTCGGTCGCGGCGTCCATGTCCGGGACAAAGACCTGCGCCGAACACCCCGTGCCGCCTGTCACCACCGGATCGAAGGGAATCGCATAGGCGACGTAATAGCCCGGATCATAGACCTGCACGACCAGCGGCTCTGTTCCGACAGGAACCGGGGCCGCGAAGTCGCGGACATGGGTCGAAGTGATCTTCCCCTCGGCATAGCCAGCCGTCCAGTCGCGCGGTCCCGACAGCTGCAACGGCGCCCCCGCCATCAGGGGATAGGTGTCCCCCTCGTAGCCCTCGATCCACTTCATGTCGAAGCCGGACAGCTGTGCCTCCTCCTCGGGGGTAAGCTTGCCGTCCCAGTCGGGGTCCAGCCCCATGTCACCGACGATGTACAGCGAATAAAGGTCGTCATAGGTCCAGGTGACCTGAAGCCCGGTCGCCTCGTTCCGGTCGTTGAGCAGCACCTCGATCTTCGTGTCGATGAAGACATGCGGATGGGCCAGCGCCGGGCCCGCCGCAAGACAAGAAAAGAGGAATGCCATCCGCCACATGGCGGGCAACTTAGTGGCGCCGGGGCGAAACGCCAAGGGCAGCGCACCGCCCCCGGCGCAGATCAGCCGCGCTGCATCGCCGGATGGGTCGCCGCATCATAGATGTCGGGTCCCATCCCCAGCACCTGCTGCGCCCGCCCGACGATCAGCGGATCGGGGGTGCCCACCACCGCATGGTCCTTGTTCGGATAATCGATGGTCGACAGGAAATGCCGCATGCAGTTTAGCCGCGCCCGCTTCTTGTCGTTCGACTTCACGATCACCCAAGGCGCGTCGGCGGTGTCGGTGTAGAAGAACATCGCTTCCTTCGCCTCGGTATAATCGTCCCAGCGGTCAAGGCTGGCCTTGTCGATGGGGGACAGCTTCCACATCTTCAACGGATCGGTTTCCCGCGCCAGAAACCGCGCCCGCTGCTCTTCCCGCGTGACGCTGAACCAGTATTTGTAGAGGCGAATGCCCGACCGGACGAGCATCCGCTCCAGTTCCGGCGCCTGCCGCATGAACTCCAGATATTCGGTGGGACTGCAGAACCCCATCACCCGCTCCACGCCCGCCCGGTTGTACCAACTGCGGTCGTAGAACACCATTTCCCCCGCCGTCGGCAAATGCGCGAGGTAACGCTGGAAGAACCACTGGCCCTTCTCCACATCGCTTGGCTTGGTCAGCGCGCAGACCCGGGCATAGCGCGGGTTCAGATGCTCCATGAACCGCTTGATCGTGCCGCCCTTGCCGGCCGCATCGCGCCCTTCCATCAGGATAACGAACTTCTGCCCGGTCTCCTGCGCCCAGATCTGCACCTTCAGCAGCTCGGCCTGCAGCTTCGCCTTTTCCGTCTCATAAGCCACCCGGCCCAACAGCCGGGCGTAAGGATAGCGCCCCGACTCGAAAGCCTGATGCAGCGGGTTGTCGGCCACCGGAAAGGTCTTGGGACCCGGCACGGCTTCTGCGGCCTCTGGTTTCAGGATCGTCGCACTGTCGTCCATCGGGGCACCTCCATCACATGACCCCGCAGCCTTGGCACGGACTGCGACATTCTGCCTTGATCCCGATCAAGAACCCGCCTGACGCTTGCCCCTTTTGCTTCCCCCTGCCCCGGCATAGTCTGGCCCCGACAGCGATGGAGTCCCCCATGTCCACCCTCTACGGCGTCTTCCGCAGCCGCGCCTCGCGCCCGATCTGGCTGCTCTACGAACTCGGGGAGGCTTTCGAGCATGTCCCCGTCATCCAGGCCTACCGCCTGAAGGACGCGCATGCCGCCGATGCTCCGTTCAACACCGCCTCGCCCGGCTTCCTGAAGGTGAACCCCATCGGCCAGATCCCGGCTTACGTCGAAGGCGACCTCGTGCTGACCGAAAGTCTTGCCATCACCAACCACATCGCCCGCACCCGCGGTGGCGATCTTGCGCCAAAGACCCCGGCCGAGGCGGCGCATCTCGACCAGTGGACCCTCCTCGCCGTCACCTCCATCGAAGGCCCGGCGCTCGAGATCCAGACCATCACCGGCCAGGGCGGCGACAAGACGGCCGAGGGCCAGGCCGCCATCTCGATCTGCGTCGCCAAACTCCGCCGCCCCTTGGCGCGGCTGGAAGCGCACCTTGGCGCGCACAGCCACCTGCTGGGCGACCGTTTCACCGTGGCCGACCTGAACCTGGCCGAGTGCCTGCGCTACGCCCAGGGCCACCCGACGCTTCTGGGGGAATTCCCGGCGGTGAAAGCCTGGCTGGAACGCTGCCAGTCGCGCGAGGCGTTCCAGCGGATGTGGTCCGCCCGGATGGCCGAGCCGGCAAACCCGACCTGACACGCGGCGCGAAAGCTGCCTGGTCCGCAATCGATCTTGATTAGGACAAGGTTTTGTCACGAAGCGATTTTAACACTCGACCTTGGGCGTCCCCGACGTCCAAACAAGAAAGCGATTCACATGAATATTGGCGAGCTTCAGGCAACGGCAATTGTCCGCAGGAATTCCCTTGCCTTCGTCGAACAGATGTTTGCGCTCTACGCCGCGCATCAGCCCCTGGTCCTTGTCACCGACGCCAAGCAGGCGGACCAGCTTCCCGGGCTGAAGATCGACCGATGCATCGACCCGTCGGAAACAAGCGGCTGGTACACCGCACAGCATCCGGTGATCCTCGACGACAGGCCCGCGCAGGTCAGCTACACCTCGGGCACCGAAGGCCAGCCGAAGGGCATCCTTCTGACCTACCGCAACCTTGGGTACACGACCGAGCGCATCATCGACGTCATGCGGATGACCGCTGACATCCGCGAATACGTCGGCGTGCCCGCGACCTTCAGCTTCGGCATGGCCCGCTACCGCGCCGTCAGCGCCGTGGGCGGCCGGGCCTACCTTCCGCCGCGCGGCTTCGACCCGCTGGAACTGGCCCGCATGCTCTCGGCAGGCGAGGTCAACGCGCTGTCCGCCGTCCCCACCCTCCTCCGCCTCCTCTTGGCCGACCCCGCGCTGATCGGCGCGGCAGGCAAGGCCCTGCGCTGGATGGAAATCGGCTCGCAGCACATGACCGCCGACGAAAAGCGCGGCATCCGCGCAATGTTCCCGAACGCGCTCATCGTGCAGCACTACGGCCTCACGGAAGCCTCGCGCAGCACCTTCCTGCAGATCTCCGAGGTGCCCGATCACCTCCTGGACTCGGTCGGCCATCCCGTGGGCGACGGGGAAATCGCCCTTGCCCCGGACGGTCGCATCCGCATCCGCGGCCCCCAGGTCGCCCGGTCGCGGATCGACGCCGACGGGTTGCACGACCTGACTGACGCCGAGGGCTGGCTGCAGACCAATGACCTTGGCCACCTGCAGGACGGCTATCTTTTCTTCGACGGCCGCGCCGACGATCTGATCAACTGCGGCGGCCAGAAGGTCGTGCCCGACCAGCTGGAAGAACGGATTCGCGCCCGCATCGGCGAGGCCGCGCCGATTGCCGTGGCCAAGGTCCCGGATGCCCAGCGTGGCGATGGCATTCTGGTCGCGGTCGTCGGTCAGGCGATCAAGACCGAAAAGCTGAAGACCGCCGCAGCCGCAGCCCTTCAGGACATGGGCATTGCCGCTGGCAGCGCGCTTCATGTCATGACCGTCGATGCCCTGCCGGTCACCGGCACCGGCAAAGTCCAGCGCCGCAAGCTTGCGGAGATGTTCGCCGAACAGCAATTGGCGGAACCCGTCAAGGCTACCAAAGGCTCGGACAAGATCAGCGATGTCTTCTCGCTCTTCCAGTTCGAGTTTCCAGGACAAGAGATCCAGCCCGACGACACGTTTGAATCGCTGGGCGGCGATTCACTCCACTACATCCAGTTCTCCCTCTCCTTCGAGCGCCACTTCGGCGCGCTGCCCGACGAATGGGAAAAGCTCAGCACCACAGACCTGCAGCATCATGTAGAGAAAAGCGACAAGTCGACCTGGCGAAGCCTGGAGACGGTCACCCTGACACGGGCCTTCTTCATGATCTGCATTATCGGGCTGCACGCCGGGGCCTTCAGCTACAGCAGCAACTGGGGCGCGGCCTATTTCCTGTACATCCTTGCGGGCTATTCCGTCGCCCGCTTCCAGTTGCCAGAGATCATCCGTTCAGGCAGCGTGAAGACGCTCTGGGGCACGATCATCGCTCTCGCGATCCCGACCGTCCTGATGGACGCCGTCCTGGAACTCGTCTCCCGCAACTTCGAGCTTCCGTCCCTGCTGCTGATCTCGAACTACCAGGTGCCAGCGACGATCACCGGCTCGTCGTTCTACTTCATCGAGATCTTCATCCAGATGATGCTGTTCACCATCGTGATGCTCTCAATCCCCCAGGTGCGGGCCGCGTTCCAGCGCAGTCCGCTGGCCAGTTCGCTTGCGTACTTCGCCCTTATCGTCGCCGTGGACATGGTGATCGAGGCGAACTTTGACGGCGACTACAACTTTCATCGCACGCCCTGGCACTATGGCTGGTGTTTCGCGCTTGGCATGGTCATCGCTTCGGCAAAAGACCTGCGCGCGCAGATCCTGGTCTTCGTGCTGTGCGTGACCTGGGTCCCCTACTATTTCGGCCTGACTTCGGCTGCGGCTTACATCACCGTCGCCGGCGCCCTGGTGATCTTCGTGCGCACGATCCCCGTGCCTTCGCAGGTGAAGATCGCGGTGTCCGAGATCGCCGGAACCTCGATGTTCATCTACCTGACGCACTATCCGGCGATGGCTCTGGTGGGTAAGGCCTTCGGACAAGAGATGCCCTGGACCGGCTTCTTCGTAGCCATCCTCGCCGGCATCGCGGCCTCCCGCGTCTACCTCTGGCTGGAACGCAAGGTCCTGCAACTTGTGCACCGCCGGTCGCAGGCGGTGCGCGGCGACGCGATCACGAACTAGTCGCCCCCGGCCCGACCGCCCACGCGGCGGTCGGGCGGGCCGTTGACCCGGCTCAGGACCCCTGCTTGCGCCAGGGATGCTGCTCCTTGAACCCCAGCATCTCCTTGATCTTGCGGTTGGAAAGCAGGCTCTCCCGCTCTCCCACCGGCCGCGACAGGGGCACTTTCGGGAAATAGGTGGCCAGCAGTTCCGAGTTCGGCTGCGGCACCGAGTTCTCGTCGTTCACCGCGTTGAACACCTGGAACCCCAACCCGTCGGTCTTCAGGCACAGATCCACGATCTGCCCCAGATCCCGCGCGTCGATATAGCTGAAGGTGATCCGCCGCCGCAGGCCCGGATCGGCCGCCGCCGCCGGAAACACTGTCGCATATTCATGCGGCTCGATCACGTTGCCGATCCGCAGCGCATAGACATCCGCCCCGAACCGCCGCTGGAAACTCCGCGCGGTGACCTCGTTCACCTTCTTCGACATGCCGTAGCTGTCCATCGGATCGATGTCGTAATCCTCGTCCAGCGGCAGCACCTTCGGGTCCACGATCCCGTCGCTGAAACACACGCCATAGGTCGTCTCGGACGAGGCCACGATCACCTTCCGTACCCCCATCTTCAGCGCCGCCTCGATGACGTTGTAGGTCCCCACCGTGTTCACCCGATACGTCTCCGTATCCGGCACCATCCCGTACCGCGGCACAGCGGCGAAATGCACCACCGCATCGAAAAGCTGCGCCGCCCCGGCGTCCATTTCGTCCCCGCCCGCATGGGTCCGCATCGCCGAATAGACCTGCCCCGCGTCGCAGATATCGCCCAGAAGGTCATGCACCCCGTCGATCCCCAAGGGCACCCGGTCAAAGTTCAGCACCCGATGCCCCTGCGCCACCAGATAGGGCACCACATGCTTGCCCGCCTTGCCCGATCCGCCCGTGAACAGTACCCGCATTGCAATTCCTCCTCTGTTACCCCCCAACCTAGGCCGCCCCGCCGCGCCAGACCACCCCCCACATCTTGCGTCCCCTGCCCAACCAATGATCTAATGCCAGCACTTTCCCAAAGGGTGATCCATGACCGACCTCCTCTCCGGCGCCGCCACCTATGACGCCTCCTCGATCGAGGTCCTCGAAGGCCTGGAGCCCGTCCGCAAGCGCCCCGGCATGTACATCGGCGGCACCGACGAACGCGCGCTCCACCACATGGTCGCCGAAATCCTCGACAACGCGATGGACGAGGCCGTCGCGGGCCACGCCAACCGGATCGAGCTCGAACTCCACGCCGACAACTCCGTCACCGTCCGCGACAACGGCCGCGGCATCCCCGTCGACCCCCACCCCAAGTTCCCCGGCAAATCCGCGCTCGAGGTGATCCTCTGCACCCTCCACGCCGGCGGCAAGTTCAACGCGAACTCCTACTCCACCTCCGGCGGCCTCAACGGCGTCGGCTCCTCCGTGGTCAACGCACTCTCCGACGCGATGACCGTCCAGGTCGCGCTCAACAAGGAGCTTTACGAACAATCCTTCTCCCGCGGCATCCCCCTCGGCCCGATCCAGAAACTCGGGCCCATCCAGAACCGCCGCGGCACCACCGTCACCTTCCACCCCGACCCGGAAATCTTCGGCCACCAGACCCTGAAACCCGCCCGCCTCTTCAAGATGGCGCGGTCCAAGGCCTACCTCTTCTCGGGCGTCGAAATCCGCTGGAAATCCGCCATCCCCGACGGCGACACGCCCCAGGAAGCCACTTTCCACTTCCCCGGCGGCCTTGCCGACTTTCTCAACGAGTCCCTCAAGAAACTCACCACCTACGCCGAACGCCCCTTCGCCGGCCGCGTGTCGTTCGAGGAGAAATACCAGATCCCCGGCTCCGTCGAATGGGCGATCAACTGGACCCCCGCGCAGGACGGCTACCTCCATTCCTACTGCAACACCGTCCCCACCCCCGAAGGCGGCACGCATGAGGCCGGGTTCTGGGCCGCCATCCTCAAAGGCATCCGCGCCTATGGCGAGCGCGTCAAGAACCGCAAGGCCGAGCAGATCACCCGCGACGACCTCCTCACCGGCGGCTGCGCGCTCCTCTCCATCTTCATCCGCGAGCCGCAATTCGTCGGCCAGACCAAGGACCGGCTCTCCACCGAGGAAGCCGCCAAATGGGTCGAAAATGCCGTCCGCGACCACTTCGACACCTGGCTGGCGCGCGACCCGAAGTCCGCCGGTGCCATCCTCGACTTCCTCGTCCTGCGCGCCGAGGAACGCCTCCGCCGGCGTGAGGAAAAGGAAACCCAGCGCAAGACCGCCACCAAGAAGCTGCGTCTGCCCGGCAAGCTCACCGACTGCTCCTCCAAGACCCGCGACAACACCGAGCTGTTCATCGTCGAAGGCGACTCTGCCGGCGGCTCCGCCAAGGGCGCCCGCAGCCGCGAGACGCAGGCCCTCCTCCCCCTCAAGGGCAAGATCCTGAACGTCCTTGGTGCCGCCTCCGCCAAGCTGAACGACAACGCCGAAATCCGCGACCTCTGCGAAGCACTCGGCACCGGCATGGGCACCCGCTTCAAGCTGGACGACCTGCGCTATGAAAAGATTATCATCATGACCGACGCCGACGTCGACGGCGCGCATATCGCGTCGCTTTTGATGACCTTCTTCTTCACCCAGATGCGCCCCCTGATCGACAAGGGGCATTTGTATCTGGCCTGCCCGCCCTTGTATCGGCTGACGCAAGGAGCCCGCCGGATGTACGTCGCCGACGACGCCGAGAAAGAGCTTTGGCTCGCTAAGGGCCTGGGAGGCAAAGGCAAGATCGACGTCCAGCGCTTCAAGGGGTTGGGAGAGATGGACGCCAAGGACCTGAAAGACACGACGATGAACCCTGCAACCCGGAAATTGATCCGGGTGTCGATTGATGAGGACGAACCGGGGGACACCTCGGATCTGGTGGAGCGCCTGATGGGCAAGAAGCCGGAGCTGCGGTTCCAGTATATTCAGGAGAACGCGCGGTTTGTCGAGGAGTTGGATGTTTGAGGTAGGAAGAAGAAATGCTTCATGAAATGCTCTCTCGGTTAGCAACTGAATTTACTAGGGAACGGGCCAAACCATTTGCGCAGAGTGATTTTGGCAACTTTGTTAGGCATGACATTTCAATTGAAGCCCGCAAGCGATTGGTATTCTTGCCCTATGATTTCAAGGTTAAGGCAAGCGTTGGCGCAGGTGTTTGGGCGGCTGTCCCTTGGTTGGCATTTTTCGATCCTCTAATTACTGAATCCGCCACTAATGGCTTCTATGTCGTCTACCTGATTAACCCTGATAGCCAGACAATATACCTTTCACTCAATCAGGGAACGACTTCAATATATCAAGAGTTCGGGGAACAAAGAGGCCTAGAGGTACTGCGTCGACGCGCAATCGACATACAGGATCGCGTTCAAAGCTTTGCAGGGATTTTTGACATTTCACCTATCGATCTTGGCAGCCAAGCCAGCCTACCTAAGGGCTATATGGCCGGTCACGCATTTGGCCGGGCGTACAGTGCAACAAGTATTGACGAAACTAGATTCTACGATGACCTGGAAAAGATGCTCTCTGCATATGAGCTCCTCATTGATTTGGGTGGGACAACACCTACTGATTCGATGAAAGAATACTCCGGTGGTGAAACAGTAGAAGAAACCAGGCGGTATGTGCTCTCCAGGCGCATCGAGCGCGCACCGAATGTAAGGCCAAAGGTGCTAGAGCGCAGGGGGATAATCTGCGAAGGATGTGGACTCGACCCGGTGAAACACCTGGGCCATTTTGGCCCTCCTTCCTCTGCGCCTGTTGATGTTCACCATCTAAACCCGCTTAGAAGCCTCCAGGAGGGTGAGAGTAGGCGCTACAAGATTCCCGAGGACTTCCGGGTACTTTGTCCAACTTGTCATCGATTAATACATAGCCAGCGCGACGCTGACGACATGGACCAACTGAGGGCTTCCATTAGGTTCCATCCAATTCCTAAACAGCAAGCCTAAGCTGGGCGCCAACTCACCAAACCCACTGACCCCGTCAGCTTCTCACCCCGGCGTGGCATCGTAGGGTGCGCTAGCGCACCATGTAGGTTGGGGTTCACTCCGACTTTCCCGGCCCTCGCAAGCTTGCTCGGGCGTTCGGGGCTGAAAAAGGTCCACTGGACCTTCTTCGCGGCGCAGGGCGCCGCCGCCCCTCACCCCCTTGTCCTCCCACCCCCCGACCCCCACCTTGAGCCTACAGGCTCCGCCCGCCGCACCTAATGCGGCCCCGCCCCTGATGCCCCCGGCACCGGCCCTCAGGCCCGAACCCCGGACGGCAGCGATCCCCTCGGCATCCGCCGGGTGGTCCCCGGCAAAGAAGGAACCTCCAGATGTCCAAGGACAGAAGCAAAGGCAACAAAGAGGCCAAGAAGCCCAAGAAGGAAGCCCCCAAGGTGCTGGCCACCGCGAACTCCGGGCTTGGCAAGGACGGCATGGTCATCGCGGGCAAGAAGGTAAAGTAGGGTGCTCCGCAGGTCGGGGTTCTGACCGACTCTGCTCATCCACCACCCCACACCCCACCCGACCCAATCGCGCCTCCCCTCCACCTCCGTGGGGAGGGGATGGGGGTGGGGGGCTCTGCCTGACCCCCAGCCCTCGGCAGCGGCCTCGGGCGTTCGGGGCTGAAAAGGTCCGCTGGACCTTTTTCGCGGCGAGTGCCGCCGCCCCTCCCCCCGTTACCAAACCGTAAACGCCCACACCCAACACCTTGAAATCATTCACCCGCAAAGCCTGCCCACGCGCGGGCACTTGCCCGGCCCCCACCAGCGCCCCATATCCCCACCCATGCGGACCCTGATCGCCCTCCTCCTCCTCACCACCCCCCTCCACGCCCAGGAGGTCGACCTAGAACTCGTCCTCCTCGCCGACGCCTCCGGATCGATCACGCAGGAGGAAATCGACTTCCAGCGGGAAAGCACCGCCACCGCGATCACCGACCCCGCCGTCCTGCAGGCCATCTCGAACACCCTCACCGGCAGCATCGCCGTCACCTACGTGGAATGGGCCGCCAACCAAGCCACCGTCGCCCCTTGGACCGTCATCGACAGCCCCGAGACAGCCGAGGCCTTCGCCGCCGCCCTCCTCGGTCCCCCCCGCCTCGCCACCGGACGGAATGCCATCGGCGACGCGCTTCTGGAAGGCCGCCGCCTAATCGAGACCAACGACATCCCCTCCCTCCGCCAGGTCATTGACTTCTCCGGCGACAGCGCCGGCAACTACTCCGGCACCAGCATCGAGGAAGCGAGGGACCAGGTCGTCGCCGCCGGGATCGTCATCAACGGCCTCCCCATCCTAGACGGCGGCGAGGGCGACCCGCTCCTCGCCGAATACGAGGCCCGCATCATCGGCGGCCCCGGCTCCTTCGCGATCCCCGCCCTCGGCCGCCAGGACTTCGTCTCCGCCCTCCGCCGCAAGCTGATCCTGGAAATCGCGGGCCAGCCCGTGGACGACCTGACCCTGGCCGCCGCGCCCTGAGGTCAGGTTTCCCCTACGGCCCGCCCGGTTGACCGGAGGTTCCCCGCCCCCTACCCCTGATCCATGAAAATCGCCCGCTACACCGCCTACGGCGGCCCCGAGACCGTCGTCCTGGAAGACGCGCCCATCCCCACCCCGGGACCGGGAGAGATCCTGATCCGCGTCCACGCCGCCCCCGTCACCGCCGGCGACGCCCGGATGCGGTCAGGCAAGGTCCCCCGCGGCCTCGGCCTGATGGTTCGGCTCGCCATCGGCTGGTCCCGCCCCAAGGTCGCGCCCGGCTGGGCCTTCGCCGGCGAAGTGGCCGCCCTTGGAGCCGACGTCACCACCTTCCAGGAAGGCCAGCGGGCCTTCGGCCTGAAGGGCTTCAAGGGCGGTGCCCATGCCGAGTACCTGACGATCCGGGCCGACGGCTCCGTCCTCCCTCTCCCCGACACACTCAGTTACGAACAGGGTGCCGCCTTCTTCTTTGGCGGCCTCACTGCCGCCGAGTTCCTGATCGACCGCGCCAAACTTGCCGCCGGCGAACGCCTCCTTGTCGCCGGCGCCACTGGCTCGGTCGGCAGCGCCGCGGTCCAGATCGCCCGCCATATCGGAGCCACCGTCGCCGCCACCGCCTCCCCTGCCAACCATCCCCTCGCCCGCCAGCTTGGCGCGACCGAGGTAACCGACTACCGTGCCGGCCCGCCCAAAGGCCCGTTCGACGTGATCCTGGACGTGATGGGCAGCATCGGCTGGAAAGGCGCGGCGCCCCTCCTCTCCCCCAGGGGCCGCCTGATCCTGATCACCGCTGACCTGGGCGAGATGCTCGCCTCCGCCCTGAATCGCCGCTTCATCACCGGCACCAACAAGGACGACCTCCCCGCGATGCGGCGGCTTGTCGAACTCCACGCAAAGGGCGGCTACACCCCTATCGTCGGCCCGGTCCTGCCCTTCGTCCAACTCTCCGAGGCGCACCGGATCGCCGAAAGCTTCCACAAGCCCGGGAACCTGGTCGTCACGATGAGCGACCCCGCGTAGGGTGGGCGATTCGCCCACCGCCCCTCAGGCCAAAGCCACCGCCACGGCCGCAAAGTGCAGGCCCGCCGCCACCGCCACGAACCCGTGCCAGATCGCATTCTGGAAGCGGAGCCGCTCCCAGACGTAGAACGCCACCCCCGCCACATAGGTGGCACCCCCCGCCACCAGCAGCCACAGCGAAACCGCAGGCAGGGCCGCCGTCACCGGGCCGATGGCGATCACGCCGACCCAGCCCAGCAGCACATAGGCCAGGATGGACAGCCGGTCATAGCGGCCCGGCAGCACCACCTTGACCAGGATGCCCAGCACCGCGCCGGTCCAGACCACGGCCCCCAGCACCCAGGGCCAGTTCCCGGAAAGATGCGGGATCAGCGCGGTATAGGTTCCAGCGATCATCACGTAGATCATCGAATGGTCGAACCGCCGCAAAAGCCACTTCAGCGCCGAGGGCGGGGTCATGTTGTAGGCCAGCGAAAAGCCCCACATCAGAAAGAACCCGGCCGCATAGACCGCCAGCGCCGCGAAGGTGCCGACCCCGGCGGTTTGCAGGGCGTGGGACAAGAGCAGCGGAAAGGCGATCAGCCCGGCCAGCAAGGCCAGCGCGTGAACAATGCCATCCGCCAAGAGCTCCCCCAGTGAGAGTTCACGCTTCTGAACACGGTAGTGGTCGGTGGGGAGCGTCATGGTCTCAATCTGGCAAGGGATCGTCACCAGAAAATGACCACCCCCCACCGCCGGTCAAGAGAGCGGACGGAGTTGTGACCCGACGTCAGTAAACGCAGGTCAATAAAGCCAGGTCAGCGCCGCACCGCCCAGAGAAGCCCGCGCCGCATCAGTTCGGCCGCAGGTCCGTGGTCGATGACGTTCTTCTGATGGCCAAGCGCGTTGTAATAGACCCGCCCCGCGCCGTAGCCCTTGGTGAAGACGACCGGCATCGCGACCGGGCCATTGACCGAATGCGGCCCCTCCACCACCGGGAAATCGCAGACGGCGTGGACCTTCACCGCAGGGTCGACGTGCAGGTAATACTGCTCGGTCTTCACGGTGAAGTCGCCGATCCCCGCGACCAGCGGATCGTCCGAGGTGATGCGGACGCCGTACTCCACCCCGTCGTTGCCCGGATGCGCCACCCATTGCGCGCCGGTCATGAACTGCCAGTCCACGTTCTCGCGGAAGGCGTCGCACATGCCGCCGTGGCAACCGGCGATGCCGGTGCCCGCCGCCACCGCCGCGCAGGCGTTCAGCGCCTGTTCCTTGCCGATCTTCGACATGGTCCAGACCGGCACGATCAGGTCGTAGGTCTTCAGCGCCTCGGCATCGTCGAAACAGGCGAGGCTGTCGGTCAAGGTGACCTCCATCCCCGCCTCGCGCAGCCAGTCGGCGAACATCGGACCGACCTTCTCGGGCTCGTGGCCCTCCCATCCGCCCCAGGTGACCAGTGCCTTCGCCATTCGCTCCCCCTCAGAACCGCTGCGGTGCTTCGGGCTTGTTCTGCACCACTTCCTCGATCTCTGCCAGCACATCCGGCGTGAGCGCGGCCTTGTGGTCCAGCGCTTTCAAGTTGTCGGTCAGCTGCTCCAGCTTTGATGCCCCGAGGATCACCGTCGATACCCGCGGGTTCGCCAGGCACCACAGAAGTGCCAGGTGATGGATCGGCATCCCGGCCCCATCGGCGATCTTGGCCAGCGCCTTCACCTGCTCCACACGGCGGCGGCCCTTCGGCCCGGCAATGATGTCGCGCAGCCATTCGTAGCCCGGAAGTGCTGCCCGGCTGTCCTGCGGGATGCCGTCGTTGTACTTGCCCGTCAGCAACCCCGAAGCCAACGGAGACCAGATCGTCGTGCCCAAACCGAAGGTGTCATAGACCGGCGCATAGTCGCGCTCGACCTTCTCGCGCTCGAAAAGGTTGTACTGCGGCTGTTCCATCGTCGGCGGGGTCAGCCCGTCGCGCCGCGCCACCAGATGCGCCTCGGTGATCTGCTGGCCGGACCACTCCGAAGTGCCCCAGTACAGGACCTTGCCCTGCAGGATCAGGTTGTGCATCGCCCGCACGGTTTCCTCGATCGGCGTGTCGATGTCGGGGCGGTGGCAGAAGTATAGGTCAAGGTGGTCCACCCGCAGCCGCTTCAGCGCGGCATGAGCTGCCTCGGTGACATGCTTTGCCGAAAGGCCGCGCTGCGTCGGCTTCTCTCCGCCCCAGAACACCTTGGACGAGACGATATAGCTGTCGCGACCCCAGCCCAGCTCCTGGATCGCCTGACCCATGACCAGCTCGGAGGCGCCTGCCTCATAGCCCTCGGCGTTGTCGAAGAAGTTGATCCCGGCGTCATAGGCGGCGGTCAGAAGCTGTTTGGCGGGCTGGACGTCCACCTGTTTGGCAAAAGTGACCCAGGAGCCGAAGGAGAACTCGCTGACCTTCAGCCCAGATTTGCCCAAGCGTCGATAGTCCATGATGGTCTCCTTATTGTGTGTCGGGGGTGACAGTGACCCTGGGGGCGCAAAGGTCAAGGCCTTGGCGCGCCGCGGGCTCCGACAGGACCAATCCCGAACACGCCGGAAGGTTCCCCGACCGACGGGTTTGACACGGAGAGGTTGACCGTCCCAGACTTTTTCGGACCATTTGGAGCCCCGCCTCCCGCAGGGCCCCGGCGCGCTGGATCAGACGCCCGCGTAGATCTCTGCCACCTTGGCCACGGCGGCTTCAGCGGACATCTCTTCACTCTCACCCGTGCGCCGCGAGGTCAGTTCAACGACCCCGTTCGCCAACCCACGCGGCCCGACGGTGATCCGCCAGGGCAGGCCGATCAGGTCCATCGTGGCAAACTTCGCCCCCGCGCGTTCGTCGCGATCGTCGTAGAGGGCCTCCAGCCCCTTGGCCGCCAGAGCCTTGTAAAGCCCCTCGCAGGCCGCGTCGGTTGCGCTGTCGCCTTGCTTCAGGTTCACGATCCCGACGGGGAACGGAGTGACCCCCTCGGGCCAGATGATCCCCTTGTCGTCGTGGCTGGCTTCGATGATCGCGCCCAGCAGGCGGCTGACGCCGATCCCATGCGAGCCCATCTCGACCGGGACTTTGGTGCCGTCCTTGGTCACCACCTCGGCCCCCATCGCTTCGGAATACTTGGTGCCGAAGTAGAAGATCTGCCCGACCTCGATGCCGCGACCCACCTTGCGGTGCGCTTCCGGGACCTGGTCGAAAACCGCCGCCTCGTGCGTCTCGTCGGTGCGTGCGTAAAGGGTGGTGAACTCCTTGCAGACATCGGCCACCTGCGCGCGGTCGTCATAGTCGATATCGCGCTGGCCGAGCTTCAGGGCGGTCACCCGGTCGTCGTAGAAGACCTCGGACTCGCCCGTCTGGGCCAGCACCAGGAATTCATGCGTATTGTCCCCGCCGATAGGACCCGAGGCCGCGCGCATCGGGATCGCGGTCAGGCCCATGCGTTCGTAGGTCCGCAGGTAGCTGACCATGTGGCGGTTGTAGGCGTGCAGCGCGGCATCGCGGTCGACGTCGAAGTTGTAGCCGTCCTTCATCAGGAACTCGCGCCCCCGCATCACGCCGAAGCGCGGCCGCATCTCGTCGCGGAACTTCCACTGGATGTGGTAGAGCGTAAGCGGCAAGTCCTTGTAGCTGTTGACGTGGGCGCGGAAGATGTCGGTGATCATCTCCTCGTTGGTGGGGCCGTACAGCATCTCGCGGTCCTGCCGGTCCTTGATCCGCAGCATCTCCTGGCCGTAATCATCGTAGCGGCCGCTTTCGCGCCAGAGGTCGGCAGGCTGCAGGGTCGGCATCAGCAGGGGGATGTGACCGGCACGCTCCTGCTCTTGGTTCACGATCTCTTCGATCCGGCGCAGGACACGCAGGCCCAGCGGCAGCCAGGAATAGATCCCCGCCGCCTGCTGCTTGACCATCCCGGCCCGCAGCATGTAGCGGTGGCTGACGATCTGCGCCTCGGCGGGGTTTTCCTTGAGGACGGGAAGGAAGTAGCGGGAAAGACGCATCTGGGGCCTGCCATGCAAAGGGTCCCGCGTTTCCTAGCCGGTCGGACGCGGGCAGGCAAGCGCGAGGGGATGAGCGCGCACGGACCGACATCAGCCCCGATCACGCTCTTCCGGATCGAAGTGCAAGAGTAGGGTGGGGAATACTGCCCACCCTACGCTGGCGCTTGACACCCCGGCCCGTTGCCTATGGGTTGGACCCATGCGCCCACAAGACAATCGCGCCTGGTTTCTGGTCCTTCCGGCCCTTGCTCTCCTTGGGCTGGTGGGGGCACTTCCGCTTTTGGCGGTCATCAACTACGGCTTTCATGACATCTTCACCCTGCAGGACGTGTTCTGGGTCGGGCCGCAGTGGTTCGCCGATATCCTGCAGTCCGACCGCTTCCTCGCCTCGCTGGGGCGGAGCCTTCTGTTCTCCACCCTGGCACTTGGCATCCAGGTGCCGCTGGGGATCGGGGTGGCGCTGCTGCTGCTGACCTACGGAAAGCGGGCGGTCTGGGGATTGATGCTGGTGGCGCTGCCCCTGGTGGTGCCGTGGAACATGATCCCGATGTTCTGGCTGGGCCTGATCCAGCCCGAAACGGGGCTTCTCGGGCCAAGCCTGGCGGCCATCGGCTTTGACTGGAAGTTCACCGGCTGGCACACTTGGGCGCTGATCCTGGTGGTCGACACCTGGCACTGGCTGGGACTGGTCGTGGTGCTGGCCTATGCCGGGCTGTCGGCGATCCCGCCCGCCTACATGCAGGCCGCGGCCATCGACGGGGCGTCCCCTTGGGCCACCTTCCGCTTCATCCAGCTGCCGCGCATTGCCGGGGCTCTGGCGATCGTGTTCCTCCTCCGCTTCGTCGACAGTTTCATGATCTATACCGAGGCCTTCGCGATCAACGCGGGCGGCCCGAACGATGCCACCCGCTTCCTGACGCTGGAGCTGGGCGAAGAGATCAAGGGCTTTTCCTACGGTCAGGCGGCGGCCCGGGCGACACTTTACTTCCTGATCGTCCTCGCCGTCGTCTGGGCCTTCGTCGCCACCACGCGGGAGCGGGAGGGATGAGGCATCTGGGCATTGCCGCGCTTGCGGTGTTCATCCTTCTGCCGCTGGTGCAGGCGATCCTCCTCAGCTTCACCGCCACCCTGCCCACGGATGCGGTGGCCGCAGGCAGCATCGGTCTGATGAACTACGGCAATGTCCTGGCCGAGCCGGAACTGCGCGCAGCGATGCTCAATTCACTGATCTACGTGGTCCTGAACGTGGCTCTCTGCATCTCCATCGGCCTGCCCGCCGCCTATGCGCTGGCGCGCTACCGCTTCACCGGGGACCGGCATTTCCTGCTGATGATCCTGGCCTTCCGCGTCACCCCGCCCGTGGTGCTGTCGCTGCCGATCTTCATCCTGTTCAGCCAGTTCGGCCTGGTGAACTCGCCCGTCGGGATCGCCCTCGTCCATTGCCTTTTCAACCTGCCGGTGGCGATCTGGATTCTGGAAAGCTTCATCCGTGCGGTGCCGAGAGAGTTCGACGAGACGGCCTATCTCGACGGTCACACCGGGCCGTCCTTCTTCTTCCGCCACCTGATCCCGCAGATTGCGCCGGGGATCGGGGTGGCGGCATTCTTCTGCTTCATCTTCTCCTGGGTCGAGGTGGTTTTCGCCCGCATCCTTACGGTGACTGGGGGCAAGCCGATCACGATGGCGATCCAGGCGATGTTCAGCTTTCAGACCGACATCGGCATGGTCATGGCGATGACCTGCCTGTCGCTGGTGCCGGGGGTGGCGATGATCTGGTTCGTCCGCAACCACCTGGCGCGCGGGTTCACGCTGCGGGCCTGAGCGTGTGGTGGGCGATATCGCCCCTACTGGGCGGCCTGCGGTGCTGAGTCGGGAACGCCCTCGCCCAGCAGGTCCTCGACGAAGAACGCCGCGAACTGGGCGCGGCCCGAGACACCGGCCTTGGAATAGATCCGCGTCAGCTGCGCCCGGACCGTGCCTTGCGCGGCGCCGCGCAGCTCGGCGATCTCGGCCACATCAAGGCCCTTCAGCGCGAGGAACCCCACGTCGCGTTCCGCGGGGGTCAGCGCCCAGGCCTGGAACTGGCGGTCGATCACGTCCGACAGCGCGCCCCGCGCGACCTGCAGCGCCTGGTCCTGCGCGCGCAAAAGCTCGATCGTGCGCCGCAGCGCAAACGTGCCGAAGAGGATTCCCAGGACAAGGGCGGCGGTCACCACGGCCTCGAAGATGAAATGCATCGAGGTGGGGTCCTCGCGCAGATCGCCGATCACGTCACCGACGAAGAAGACCGTGCCCAGCGTCTGCACCACCAGAAAGACCGAGAGCGCCGCGGTCTGGCGGCGCCCTGCGCTAAGGATGTCGGGACTGGCGCTCATTTGCGCCGTTGGCCAAGCACCATCGGTGCCACAAGATTGCGACGCATGGCGCGGGCTTCGACGAACACTCCGGCCACATGCAGCGCGGCCAGGATCAGGAGAAGGTTCGCAACCACTTCGTGCACCTCTTCGGCGGTATGGCGCAGGCTGTTCTCCTCGTCCGAGGATTCGCCGTCGCTCTCTTTGATCAAAGCAGACCAGTCGCCGGATGCAACCGCTGCCTTCTCGTCGGCGACCTGCATTGGCGTCGCACCTCCGGTCATGACCAGCCCGGTGACGGTGACGACGGCGAGGCAGGCCCAGAACGCATAGGCCATAATCGCCCCCGCCGGATTGTGCGAGGGGTATTGCCGCACCCGGCCCGAGACAAGCTGGCGCAGGTGGCGCAATGCGGCCAGGGGATTGGGCGGGAAGGCCGAGAAGCGCGCCTCCCCGGGGCCAAGCACCCCCCAGACCATCCGCAACAGCAACAGCGCCATCACCAGCCAGCCCAGCGAGACGTGCAGCAGGCTGCCGCCTTCGTCCAGTGCCGCGTTGACCAGGACCGACACGGCGATCCCCCAATGCGTCAGGCGCACGACGGGGTCCCAAAGGGCGGGCGGGTCGCCGGGGCTGGGCTTGGCGGATGGGGTCCGGGGGGCAGCCATGTCAGTCCTCGGCCTTGATGTCGACGACCTTGCCCGAGGCCGGATCGATGTAGACTTCCATGTCCTTGCCGGTGGCGGCGTCCTTGCACTTGGCTTCGATCTTGCCGTCCTCGGCCTCGAACTCGTCCACCGTGCAACCGGCCTTTTCCAGCGCGACCTTGGCGGCCTCGGGTTCGGTGCCGATCATGTCGCCCACGGCGGGCATGGCCAGCGCGGCCATCGGCATCGTCGTCAGCGCGAGAAGGGTGAGAAGGTTCAGTTTCATGGTCTTGCCTTTCGGTTGGGCCATGCGAGCAAGCACGACCTGCTCGGGACACCACGCCCCGGATGGCCCTTCCTGCCGCACTTTTCCGGACAGGCTCCATCCCGGCGCCGCTTACCGGACCGGACTTAAGCACATGCTGACAGCGGATTTTCGCCCGTCTCGCCCCTTGCGCGGGGTGGCGACGCGGGTGATATGTGGGAACAAAGGGGAAGGAACCCGCATGGCCCTGCCGACACGAGACCAGTTTCGCTACTGGGCCATCGCAGCCCTGGTTTTCCTGCTGCTTCTCTGGTTCCTCGGCGGCGTCCTCTTGCCCTTCATTGTCGGTGGCGCCATCGCCTATTTCCTGGACCCCGTCGCCGACCGGCTGGAGCGGCTGGGGATGTCCCGGGTCAGCGCGACCACAATCATCTCGCTGATCGCCCTGCTGGCCGTGGTGCTGCTGGTGCTGGCGGTGATCCCGACGCTGGTCAACCAGCTGACCGCCCTTGTGAACGCCGCTCCCGACATCGCCAAGCGGCTGCAGGGCTTCCTGCTGGAGCGGTTTCCGGAACTGGCCGATTCGACTTCCACCATTCGTCAGACGCTGGCGGAACTCGGCGCCGCAATTCAGGCGCGGGGCGGGCAACTGGTGCAAGGGGTGCTCAGCTCGGCCTTGGGCGTGATCTCGGTCGTCGTCTTCATCGTCGTGGTGCCGGTGGTGGCCTTCTACCTGCTTCTGGACTGGGACGAGATGGTGAAGCGGCTCGATTCCATGCTGCCGCTGGACCATGCGCCGACGATCCGCCGACTTGCGCGCGAAATCGACGCGGTGCTGGCAGGCTTCGTGCGCGGACAGGTCTCGGTCTGCCTGGCGCTGGGGACCTTCTATGCCGCGGCCCTGATGGCGGCGGGGCTGCAGTTCGGGCTGATCGTCGGGGCCATCGCGGGGGCCATCACCTTCATACCCTATGTCGGATCCATCATCGGCGGCACGTTGGCGGTGGGGCTGGCGCTGTTCCAGTTCTGGGGTGACTGGGTGCAGATCGGAATCATCGCGGCCATCTTCGCGGTCGGCCAGTTTGTCGAGGGCAACATCCTGACGCCCAAGCTGGTGGGCAAGTCGGTCGGGCTGCATCCGGTCTGGCTGCTGCTGGCCCTGTCGGCCTTCGGCGCGGCATTCGGCTTCGTCGGCATGCTGATCGCCGTACCCGTTGCCGCGGCGATCGGCGTGCTGACCCGCTTTGGGATCGAGCAGTATCAGGCGAGCCGTCTGTACATCGGCACATCGGCCGCCACTGCCCGCCCGGTCGCGCCGACCACGCCACCGCCCGCCGTGGCACAGCCCGACATGCCTGCCCCACCCGCCCCCGGGCCGAAGCGCAGCCGCAAGCCCGCAGGCAGCGGCGGAGCGGGCATGTGATCCGCCAGCTGGCCTTCGACCTCCCCGGACAGGAGGCGATGACGCGCAAGGATTTCTTCGTCGCCCCTTCGAATGCGCTGGCCTTGCAGACGCTGGATCACTGGCAGGACTGGCCGGGCCGCAAACACCTGATCGTCGGGCCGGAAGGTGCGGGAAAGACCCACCTCGTCCAGATCTGGGCCGCCGAAGCCGATGCGGTGATCCTGCCCGCCGAGACGCTCGCCACGGCGGACATCGCCCGCCTTGCAGGACGGGCCGTGGCGGTCGAGGATGCCGACCGGATTGGCGGGGCCGAGGCGCAGCTTTTCCACCTGCACAACCTGGTCACCACATCGGGCACGCTCCTTTTGACCGCGCGCACCCCGCCGCGCGACTGGGGCCTTGCGCTTGCCGACCTGAAAAGCCGGATGCAGGCGACGCCCATTGCCGTGCTGGACGGTCCGGACGATGCGCTTCTGTCGGCCGTTCTGGTCAAGCTGTTCGCCGACCGTCAGGTGGTGGTGCCGACGAACCTCATCCCCTACCTTCTCAGCCGGATGCCCCGGTCCATCGGAGCGGCCCGCGGCCTTGTCGCCGAACTGGACGCCCGCGCACTGGCGGCAGGACGACCCATCACCCGGGCACTTGCGGGCGAAATACTGGGCACGGACTGACCTCGCATCCCGGCTTGGCTGGACAGTCTGCGGCCAAGCTGACTTACTGTCGCAATAGTTTCACAGAGCGCACGGCATAAGCCCGCCCATGACCCAGGCCGACTTCCTTCGTTCCCCGTTTTCCGTCCCCGTCGATCTGCCCTTCGCAGAAACCGCCGGTCCAGGCCGGTTCTTCAACCGCGAGCTTTCGTGGCTGGCCTTCAACTGGCGTGTGCTGGAGGAAGCCGCGAACCCGCATGTGCCGCTGCTGGAACGGCTGCGCTTCCTGTCGATCAGCGCGACCAACCTGGACGAATTCTACACCGTCCGCGTGGCAGGCCTGCGCGCCCTGGTCCGCAACGGCAATGCGACCCTATCCGAGGACGGCCGCAGCCCCGCCGAACAGTTGCAGCTGATCAACGCCGACGCCCGAAGCCTGATGCAGACCCAGCAGACCACCTTCAACCGCCTGCGCAAGGAGATGGAGGGTGAGGGCATCACCCTCGTCCAGCGGTCCAAGCTGACCGCCCGCGACCTGAAGCATCTGGAAACGCATTTCCTTTCGAACGTCTTCCCGGTCCTGTCGCCCTTGGCCATCGACCCCGCGCATCCGTTCCCCTTCATCCCGAACACCGGCTTCTCCCTCGCGCTGGAACTGGAGCGGATGACCGACCGCCGCCCGCTGAAGGCGCTCCTCCCGATCCCGCAGCAGATCACCCGCTTCGTCCCCCTGCCCGGCAAGGAGGGCGAAAACCGTTTCCTGCCCCTCGAAGAGCTGCTGCTTCTGCATCTCGACATGCTGTTTCCCGGCTACACCGACCGCGGCCACTGCACCTTCCGGGTGCTGCGCGACAGCGACCTTGAAGTCGAGGACGAGGCCGAGGATCTGGTCCGCGAATTCGAGACCGCCCTGAAACGCCGCCGCCGGGGCGAGGTGATCCGGCTGAAGATGTCCGCCGGCGCGCCGGAATCCCTGCGCGCGCTGATCATGGAGGAACTCGCCGTCAGCGAGGACGAGGTCGTGGAGGTCAAGGGCCTGCTGGGCGTCGCCGACCTGAAGGAACTGATCCTCTCCACGCGCCAGGACCTGATGTGGCCGCCTTTCATTCCCCGGGTGCCGGAACGGGTGAAGGACCACGAGGACGACCTCTTCGCGGCGATCCGGCAGAAGGACATGCTGCTGCACCACCCATACGAGACCTTCGACATGGTAATCCGCTTCCTCCAGCAGGCGGCCACCGATCCGAACGTGCTGGCGATCAAGCAGACGCTTTACCGCACCTCCTGGGACAGCCCGGTGGTCAGCGCGCTGTGCGAGGCGGCCGAGGCCGGCAAGTCGGTCACCGCGCTGGTCGAACTGAAGGCGCGCTTCGACGAGGCCGCCAACATCCGGCAGTCGCGGCGCCTGGAGCGGTCAGGCGCGCATGTCGTCTACGGCTTCGTCAACTACAAGACCCACGCCAAGATCAGCACCGTCGTGCGGCGCGAGGGCGACCATCTGGTCACCTATACCCACTACGGGACCGGCAACTATCACCCGATCACCGCGCGGATCTACACCGACCTCAGCTTCTTCACCTGCGACCCGGCTCTGGGCCGCGATGCGACCAAGGTCTTCAACTACCTGTCCGGCTACGTGCAGCCGCAGGGGCTGGAGAATCTGGCGATCAGCCCGATCACGCTGAAGCCGCGCCTCCTGGAGTTGATTGCCGCCGAAGCCGATCATGCCCGCGCCGGGAGGCCTGCGGAAATATGGGCCAAGATGAACTCGATCATCGATTCCGACGTGATCGACGCGCTTTACGCGGCCTCACAAGCAGGGGTGAAGATCAGCCTTGTGATCCGCGGCATCTGCGGCTTGCGTCCCGGCGTGAAGGGCCTGTCCGAGAACATCCGGGTCAAGTCCATCGTCGGCCGCTTCCTGGAACATTCCCGCATCGTCTGCTTCGGCAACGGCCACGGGCTTCCGGCCCGCAAAGCGCGGGTGTTCTTCTCGTCGGCCGACTGGATGGGCCGCAACCTGACGCGCAGGGTGGAAACCCTGGTCGAAGCGCACAATCCGACGGTCAAGAACCAGATCCTGAGCCAGATCATGGCCGCGAACCTGGCGGACGAGTCGCAAAGCTGGGTGCTTGCGCCCGACGGCAGCTATGCCCGCGACCTTGGACCCGAAGGCGTGCAGCTGTTCAACTGCCACCAGTTCTTCATGGAGAACCCCTCGCTGTCGGGCCGCGGGACTGCCGCCAAGGATGCCCCGCGCCTCATCCCAGTCAAGGACGATGACCCGTCGGGGGTCGTCGCGGTCCGGTAGGGCCAGGACCAAAATCCTTAAGCAAGGATTTTGACAAATTTCTTTCTCAAGAAATTTGGGCGCTCAGACCCCGGCGCCGGGATCCCGCATCAACTGCAGCCGTGCCGCCGCCGCCCGGGCGAAGGTCCGCAGAACGACCTTCCTCCGCGCGCCCGACAGGGGTGTCTCGGGGGCCATCCGCACCACCTCGGCATCGTAGGGGTCGGCCAGGATCAACCCGGTGTCCGGTGGCAGCAGATCGACCGGGAAATCGGAATCCACAGCCCAGAAGAATCGGTCGCACCAGTCCAGATAGCCCTGCCATTTGCGATCAGCCCGGTAATCCGCCCGGCCGGACTTGCACTCGACGACCCAGACCTCGCCCCTTGGCCCCAGGGCCATCACGTCCACCCGCAGACCCGAGGTCGGGATCAGTTCCTCGACACAGACGAAATCCAGCGCCCGCAACCCACGGCAGACGCCGCGCTGCAACCGCTGGCCCGGAAAGCTGGGCAGGATGTCCTGGATGTCGACCGGCATGTCCATGGGGGAAATATGAACCAAAGGTGAACATCTGTCCAGCCTTGCGCCCGGGCCCCGGCACGCCTATCTTGAGCCTTGGCGGGTTCTGCTCCTCACGTGCGAGGCCTTTTTTCCAGTGGCCGATAAGCAAACGCACGGGGGCTGGCTCTGACAGGATCCTGGTCCTGTTACCTGGTTCCCACCTGAGACCTCTGGCTCTCGGGAAAATCCCGGCACTCCACGGCCGCTGCGGGCCCGCCACCCGCTCCCTCAGGCACCCGGAGTTCTCAAAAACTCCGGACCGATTCCCTAGAAGATGTCGGCGTCTCAGCGCCGGCGGTTGCGCACCGGGACCGGAACCGGGATCAGCACCGGTTCACGGGCCCCATGACCACCGCGCGGACCTTCGTCGCTGTCGGCCATCCCCATGATCCGCACGGCGAACTGCACGGCCGCAAAGACGATCCCGTTGAACATCACCAGCATCATCACGGCGACCCATCCGATGTCGGAAGCCAACACCAGATGGCCCAGCCCGCCCACGTCCAGCCACAGAAGCGCCCCCGTGAAAGCGGCCGAGATGGCGAGGCCCACGGCGACGCTTTCGATGTAAAGGCGAACGAGCTTGGGCATCTTTAATCTCCTGTCTTCCCATCAAAGCTAGGTCGGCGGAACCGCCTTGCCAACCCCTGCGTTGGCTTGATGCGCGTTTCCGCCGCAGACGGCACTGCGCCGGTCAAGAAATCGGCAATCCCTGATCCGGATCATGGCGCAGCCCCGGCCGCTCGCGGAACCTTCGCCCAGACGACCAAGGAGGACATGCCATGAAAGCCGCAGACACTCTCTATTGCATCGCCGACGAACGGGGCTTCCGGCTTCTGCGCGGCAATGCCGGGAAGCTGGAACCGATCCACGCCGCCGGTGCCGATGAATTCGCGGACTGGTCCCACGCCGTAAGCGACCCGGGCCGCAACCGCTCGGGCGGGATCAATTTCGGGAACGGCGGCGGCGATGCGGCCGAGATCGAGCGCCCGCGCCTCGCCAAGCACATCGTCGCGGCATTGGAGGAAGAGTGGAAGAAGGGCGGCGCCGGTCGAATCGTCATCGCCGCCGGGCCGAAGATGCTGGGTGCCCTGCGCAAGGCGATGCCCAAGCACCTCATGCAGGAGATCACGGCGGAGTTCGACAAGGACCTGTCCGACGTGTCCGAGCACGAGCTCTTGGACCACCTGGTTGAGAAGGGCTGAGTCCTCTCCGCCAGCGCCTTCCCAAATCGATGTCTGCGCATTTGGCGCAGGCTCTCCCAGCTAACCGTGGCAGAGCCGTGAGGTGGTCCTACCCCTCCATCGCCTCCAGCTCGTCGATGAAGCCTGCGATCATCGACAGGCCCTGATCCCAGAACTTGGGGTCGCTTGCGTCCAGCCCAAAGGGCGCCAGCAGGTCCTTGTGGTGCATCGATCCGCCAGCCTTCAGCATGGCAAAGTACTTCTCCTGAAAGTCGGGCAGACCCCCCGCATAGGCCGCGTAAAGCGCGTTCACCAGGCCGTCGCCAAAGGCATAGGCATAGACGTAGAAGGGCGAATGGACGAAGTGCGGGATATAGGACCAGAAGGTCTCGTAGCCCTCCATGAACTCGAACGCATCGCCAAGGGATTGCGCCTGCACGGACATCCACAGCGCGTTGATGTCCTCGGGCGTGAGCTCGCCTTCGCCACGCGCGGCGTGCAGCTTGCACTCGAAGTCGTAGAAGGCGATCTGGCGGACCACGGTATTGATCATGTCCTCGACCTTGCCGGCGAGGAGCGTCTTCTTCTCGGCCGGGGTCTTCGCCTGGTCCAGCAGCTTGCGGAAGGTCAGCATCTCGCCGAAGACCGAGGCGGTTTCGGCCAGAGTAAGGGGGGTGGAGGAAAGAAGCTCCCCCTGCCCCGCCGCCAGCACCTGATGCACGCCGTGGCCCAGTTCATGCGCCAAGGTCATCACGTCGCGCGGTTTGCCGAGGTAGTTGAGCATCACGTAAGGGTGGACCGTGGTTACTGTCGGATGCGCGAAGGCGCCGGGGGCCTTGCCGGGCTTGACCCCGGCGTCGATCCAGCCTTTCTCGAAGAACGGCGTCGCAAGGTCGGCCATCCGCGGGTCGAAGGCGGCGTAGGCGTCCGTCACCATGCGGCGCGCTTCCGGCCAGTCGACGATGCGCGGGGTCTCCGACGGCAAGGGAGCATTCCGGTCCCAGACCTGCAGCTTCTCCAGCCCCATCCATTTGGCCTTCAGCCGGTAGTAGCGGTGGCTGAGCTTCGGATAGGCCGCGACGACGGCGTTGCGCAGCGCCTCGACCACCTCGGGTTCCACATGGTTCGACAGGTGGCGGCCGTGCTGCGGCGACGGCATCTTCCGCCAGCGGTCGTGGATTTCCTTTTCCTTCGCCAGCGTATTGTGGATACGGGCGAAAAGCTTGATATTCTTGCCGAAGACCTCGGCCAGCGCCTGCGCCGCCGCCTGCCGCCGGGGGCGCTGGGGGTCGGTCAGCAGGTTCAGCGTGGCTTCCAGGTTCAGCTCTTCGGCCTCGCCCTCGACGGCGAACATCAGGCCCGCCATCGTCTCGTCGAACAGCTTGTTCCAGGCACTGGCCCCGACGACGCTTTCGTCGTGCAGGAACCGTTCCAGCTCGTCCGAAAGCTGGTGCGGCCGCATCGCGCGCATCCGGTCGAAGACGGGCTTGTAGCGGGCAAGATCGGCGTTCGCGGCCAGCAACCGGGCAAGATGGTCGTCGTCGAGCCGGTTGAACTCCAGGCTGAAGAACACCAGCGGAGTGGTGGCAGTCGTCACCTTGTCCTGCGCGTTGCCCATGAACTGCGCGCGTTCGGGGTCGATGGTGTTCTGGTAATACCGCAGTCCCGCGTAGGACATCAGCCGCCCGGCGATGACCTCGATCCGCTCGTATTCCTGCACGCAGGCCAGCATCGCCGCCGCGTCCTGACGGCCCAGCCGCCCCTCATAGGCCGCAGCAAAGGCCGCGCAGGCGCGCTCCAGCTCGGCCATGTCGGAGGCGTATTCCGGGCCGTCGGCGCTGGGATAAAGATCGGTCAGGTCCCAATCCGGCAGATCGCCGAACCCGCCCCCGCTGGCGTTGGCATCGTAAACGGGCTGGGGCAGGTGCAGGGTCATCGCGTTCTCCGGAAAGCTTTCACTGTCATCTAGGCTGGGCAGAGGCCGGGGAAAACCCCCGGACACCTCCTCGTGCGCCTTTCGGCTTCTCGTCGGCGATCGCCACAGCGAGGAGTGACGAAGTCATCGACGAGCGGTTCGTCAGATCTCGACCGCGACCTCGTACACCCGGTCCATCATCGCCTGCGTCCCGCGCACGAATTCCAGCGGGCAGGGATAGGCCTCGCCGGTCCGCACGCTGCGACTGAACGCCTCGACCTGCAGCTTGTAGTGGTTGGACGTCGGGAAGCGTTCCACCGTCACCCGGTTGCCGTTCTGATGCAGTTCCACCTCGGCCAGGTCGTTGACGTTGGCGTTGAAGGGACCGCCCTCCAGCCGGATCATGCCCTTGGTGCCCTGGAAGGTCGCGACCTGCCGGTTGTACATCCGCATCGAGGTCATCGAGCCATAGGTGAAACGGCCCTTCGGCCCCTCCATCGTGGCCGCGACCTGAGCGAAGGTGTCCACCCCGTTGTCGCGGTGAATGCGGGCCGACACATCGACAGGTTCCGCCCCGGTCACAAAGCGCATCGAGCCGAAGGTGTAGACCCCGATGTCCCGCAACGAGCCCCCGCCCGTTTCCGGCTTCATCCGGATGTTGCTGTCATCGGTCAGGTTGAAGCTGAAGGCCACGTCGGCGTGGACCAGATCCCCGATCTCGCCTGCCTCGAACCATTCCTTCGCGCGCTGCCACTGCGGGTGGTGGACGATCATGTAGGCCTCGGCAGCCAAAAGGCCCGAGCGGTCCCGCGCGGCGATGATCTGGTCGATTTCCCGCGCCTTCAGGGCAATGGGCTTTTCGGTCAGGACATGCTTTCCGGCCGCAAGACACTTGAGCGTCCATTCGACGTGCATGTGGTTCGGCAGCGGAATGTACACGGCGTCGATCGAAGGGTCGGCCAGAAGCGCGTCATAGCTGGAATGCACCGTCAGCGACGGGCAGAAGGCCTGAAACCCCGCCGCCTTCGACGCATCCGAGGTTGCCAGCGCGGCAAACTCTGCCCCTTCGGCGGCGTGGATCGCGGGCGCCATGTGCTCACGCGCGAAGCGGGCCGCGCCAAGCACGCCCCATCTGACTGGTTTCATGGAATCCTCCCCATTGGCTTTGGCAACCACTAGGTCAGGTTTTGAGCCGAGCTTCAACCCGGCGGAAGCGCAGGAAGGTCATCAGTCCGAAGGGGCGGACCTGGGTCTGTTCCTCCAGGCGCAGAAGGGGCTGGCCCAGAACCCGGTCGATGGCAAAGTCGGAATGCCAACCCAGAAGGTTGGCCAGGGGTGCCGCCAACCGCTCGGCGATGGCCCAGCCCTCGGCCGCCCGGCCGGCGAAGTGGTTGGCGATCATCACCGACCCGCCAGGACGGACGACGCGGGCCATTTCAGCCAGCACACGCTCGGGTTCGGGGACGACGGACATGATGTGCATGGCGGCCACGTGGTCGAAGCTTGCGTCGGGAAAGGCGATCTCGCGTGCGTCCATCTGGTACAGGCCCGCCAAGGTGTTCAGGCCGCCCTTTCGCGCACGCAGTTCGGCCTCGCGCAGCATTTCGGCCGACAGGTCGATCCCCGTCACCCGCACATGCGGCGCGTAGTAGTCAAGCGCCAGACCCGTGCCGATCCCCACCTCCAGCACCGAGCCACCCTGCGCGTTCACATGTTCGGCGGCAAGAATGCGACCACCCTGCGTGATGCGCCCAAAGGTCAGGTCGTAGACCGGGGCCCAGCGGCGGTAGGACTTCTGGATGGCCTCTACTTGCATGCATATGATTCCCTTGACATTTCCGACAGTCGAAGACTGCCCGCCGCCTTGGGGATTGCAAGGGAAAGCCGCGACCCTTGCGGGAAATCAGCCGACCGGGGTTTTCCGCAGGCTGCGCAAGGCCAGCCAGAGGACACCAGCCAGATAGGCCAGGCACAGTGTAAGAAGCGTGGTCCAGGGATAGGTCAGCAGCGCGGCCACGATGACGACAGAGCCGACCAGCACATAGCGGGCGTAGTCGGTGGCAATCGTGATCCGCTTCAAGGACGGGGTGCGAACCTTGCTGATCATCAGCGCGCCGATCCCCACCATCCAGGCCGCGACCAGCACCGGCGGCAGATGCACCACCCGGTCGGTCGCAAAGGACAGGTACAGCGGCGACAGGACCAGCATGGCCCCGGCAGGCGACGGCACGCCGATGAAGACCGTCTTCTCGGCCGGTTCGCCGACCGTGTTCCTGCTTCCGACGTTGAACCGCGCCAGCCGCAGCATGCAGCACACCGCGTAGACCAGGACAGCGATCCAGCCAAGGCTCGTCTCGGGACGCAGTCCCCACATGTAGAGGATCAGCGCCGGAGTGACACCGAAGTTCACGAAGTCGCACAGCGAGTCGAGTTCCGCCCCGATGGCGCTTTCCGACTTCAGCATCCGCGCGAGCCGTCCGTCCAGCCCGTCCAGCGCCGCCGCGACCCCGATCAAGAGGACCGCAAGCGTGAAGTTTCCGGCGATGCCGTAGCGGATCGCCGTCAGGCCAGAGCAAAGCGCAAGGATCGACACGAAATTCGGCAGAAGCTTCAGCAGAAGAAGCTCACGCGGGGGGGCGGACGGCCTGCGGGCCATGCCTACTCCACCCGTGCGGCGCGGGCGGGCGCGTCCTGGCCGATGAAGGCGATGACGCTTTCGCCGGCGACCATCGTCTGGCCCAGCGCCACCTGAGGCTGCACGCCCTCGGGCAGGTAGACGTCAAGCCGGCTGCCAAAGCGGATCAGGCCGAAACGCTCGCCTGTGCGGACGCTGTCGCCCGGTTTCTTCCAGCACATGATCCGCCGCGCCACGAGGCCCGCGATCTGCACGACAGCGATCTTGCGACCATCCTGCATCTCGATCGCCAGCGCATTGCGCTCGTTTTCCTCGGACGCCTTGTCCAGCGAGGCGTTGAAGAACTTGCCCGGACGATAGGCGACCGCAGTGATGCGGCCCGCGATGGGGGCGCGGTTCACATGGCAGTTGAAGACCGACATGAAGACGCTGACCCGGACCAGCGCTTCGGGGCCCATCCCCAGCTCGGCCGGAGGCACCGCGCGTTCGATCAGGCTGACGACGCCGTCGGCAGGACTGACAAGCAGACCCGCGTTTTCCGGCACCGACCGCTTGGGGTCGCGGAAGAAGTAGTAGCACCAGACGGTCAGGCCCAGACCCAGCCAGCCCAGCGGTTCCCACAGCCAGTACAGGACCAGACTGACGGCCGCAAAGACCGGAACGAACTTCCACCCCTCGGGGTGCATCGGCTTGAGAAAGGTGTCGATCATGCGCATGGGCGTCCCTGTACCCTTCTGCACGCCCGCGGGCAAACGAAAAGGCCGCGACCCACGGTCACGGCCTTTGATCTTTCGGGCAGGCGGTTACGCCGGGATCACCATGCCCTTGCCCTTGGCCAGTTCGCGCATCTTGGCCTGCAGCTTTTCAAACGCCCGGACCTCGATCTGGCGGATGCGCTCGCGGCTGACGCCGTAGCTTTCCGACAGTTCCTCCAGCGTGACCGGGTCTTCCGACAACCGGCGCTGCATCAGGACGTCCTTCTCGCGGTCGTTCAACACCGACATCGCCTGCATCAGCAGCGCGCGGCGGGCGTCAAGCTCGTCCTTCTCCTCATAGGCCTCGGCCTGGTCGGAATCCTCGTCCTCCAGCCAATCCTGCCACTGGGTCGCACTTTCGCCGTCGCTGCCCACGGTCGCGTTCAGCGACGCGTCCGAGCCCGAGAGGCGCCGGTTCATGTCGATGACTTCGGTTTCCGTGACGTTCAGGTCGGTCGCGATGCGCGCAACGTTCTCTGGTCGCAGATCGCCCTCTTCCAGCGCGCCGACCTTCGCCTTGGCCTTGCGCAGGTTGAAGAACAGCTTCTTCTGTGCGGATGTGGTGCCCAGCTTCACCAGGCTCCAGGACCGCAGGATGTATTCCTGGATCGAGGCGCGGATCCACCACATGGCATAGGTCGCCAGCCGGAAGCCCTTTTCCGGGTCGAAGCGCTTGACCGCCTGCATCAGGCCGACGTTCGCCTCGCTGATGACCTCGGCCTGGGGCAGGCCGTAGCCCCGATAGCCCATCGCGATCTTCGCGGCGAGGCGCAGGTGACTGGTCACCATCTGGTGCGCGGCATTGGCGTCCTGGTGGTCGACCCAGCGCTTGGCCAGCATGTATTCCTGTTCAGGTTCCAGAAGCGGAAACTTCCGGATCTCCTGCAAGTACCGGTTCAAGCCCTGTTCGGGACTTGGCGCGGGTAAGTTCGTGTAGGTGCTCATCATTGCCCCCTATTCTGCCCGGTGCGTCAGCGCCCCCGGAAGTCGATAACCTAAAGTAACCGACACCCGCTTGCAAGGCCCATGTAGCACCCAACGTTCAACGGCAGGTGTGGGTCCCTCCGTCGCGCGCAAAGGAACATGTCAAGAGGTTCACAGTAATGTCAGAACGGCAGCCCCATTCGCCTCAGATCGCCACCCGTTCGCCCAGTTCGACCACCCGGTCGCGGGGCAGGTGGTAGAAGTCCGTCGGGTCCGCCGCGATCCGGGACAGGGCCACGTAAAGCCGGTCCATCACCAGCTCCCACCCCGACCCCGTCGCCACCGCCCGCCTGCGGCCCAGAAAGAAGGTCGATGCCATGACGTCAAACCGAAGCCCCGCCGCCCGCGCATGGGCCATCGCCCGGCTGACATTCGGCGTCTCCATGAATCCGAAGCGCAGGATGACGCGGATAAAGCAGCCCAGCGGTTCGACCGTCGCCCGTTCGTCCGCGGTGGCATAGGGCACGCGCAGCGTCTCGACCGTCAGAAGCACCGTCTGCTCGTGCAGCACCCGGTTGTGCTTAATGTTGTGCAGCAAGGCCGAGGGCACGATCCCCGGATCGCCGGTCAGAAAGAAGGCCGTGCCGGGGATCACATTGACGCTGGAATTCCGCATCATCCGGATGAAGCTCGTGACCGAGATCGCCAGCTTCCCCACCCGCGCCTTCACCGCCTGCGTTCCCCGCCACCAGGCCCACATCAGCATCGCCACCACCGCCGCGACCGCGACGGGGACATAGCCGCCGTCGAAGAATTTCAGCGCGTTCGAGGCAAAGAAGGTGCTCTCGACCAAAAGCACCGGAGACACGATCAGAACGCTCAGCACCAAGGGTATCTTCAGCGCCCGCCACAGAAGCAGCGCGCCAAGCGTGGTCTCCAGCACCATGCTGCCGGTGACCGATATGCCGTAAGCCGAGGCCAGAGCCGAGGACGACCCGAAGGACAGAACCAGCCACAACACCCCCCACAGCAAAAGCCAGTTCACCGCCCCGATGTAGATCTGCCCGCTTTGGCCCTCTGCCGTGTGCAGGATGCGCAGCCGGGGCAGGAAACCCAGCTGGATCGCTCCGCGCGCCATCGAAAACGCCCCGGTGATCACCGCCTGGCTGGCGATCACCGTCGCCACCGTGGCCAGCACCACAAGGGCGGGCAACAGGGCCTCGGGCGCCAGCGCAAAGAACGACTCCCCCGCCAGCTCCGGGTGCGCCAGCACCATCGCGCCCTGTCCGAGGTAGTTCAGCACCAGCGCCGGCAGCACCAGCGCAAACCAGGCCAGCATGATCGGCCGCCGCCCGAAATGCCCAAGATCCGCGTAAAGCGCCTCGCCCCCCGTCACCGCAAGGAAGATCGCGCCAAGGACGACGAAGGCCACGCCCGGATGATCGACCAGGAAATCCAGGCCCCAGACCGGGTTGAACGAGGCCAGCACCAGCGGCCCCTCGGCGATATGCGTCAGGCCAAGGCCGGCCAGGCTTAGAAACCACAGCACGCAGACCGGGCCGAACAGCCGCGCCATGCTGGCCGTCCCGCGCCGCTGCACCATGAACAGCGCGATCAGGATGCCCAAAGTGACCGGGATCACGTAGTCGGTCAGCGAAGGCAGCACCAGTTCCAACCCCTCGACCGCCGACAGGACCGAGATCGCGGGAGTGATCGCCGCATCCCCCGCAAAAAGCGCCGCTCCGCACAGCGCCAGCAGCAGGACCGGAACCGACCGTTTGCCCGCCGCCAGCCGCACCAGCGTGTATAGCGACAGGATACCCCCTTCGCCCCGATTGTCGGCCCGCAGAAGGAAGAAGACATACTTCACGGTCACGATCAGGATCAGCGTCCAGATCAGCAGCGACAGGATGCCCAGCACCTCGGCGGCACCCGGATCGCTGGCGCCGGTCGCCCGGATCGCCTCGCGGAAGGCATAGATCGGCGAAGTGCCGATATCGCCGTAGACCACCCCGATCGCGCCGATCGTCAGCGCCCCCAGGCCCTGTCGGTGGGTTTCGTCCCGGTGGATGTCGTCGGGAACGGCCTCGGCCTTCAGGTAGTCGGCGATGTCCAGTGCTTCTTCGTCGAACAGCGGCAAATCGGGTTGGACGTCCCGCGGAATCGGGTCGTGGATCATGGCTCACCCTTGGGTGTTGCTTGGACGGTGGATGGGAGGGGGTTGGGTGCATGTCCGGCATGTCGACATTTCGCCCATCGGGCAAAGGTCGGGTCCGGTTCCCCCCTGGCAGGAGGGGTGCGCTTTGGCTCCGATGCCGGTACCGACTCAGACGTCGGCCTGCGAAAGGGCTTACGCCGATAACGGCCGCGTGACAATGCTGCGCCTGCAAAGTGGCGGAGACTGGCCGCCATGCGTGGCCGGTCTCCGCCGTCGTCAGCTTTGCAAAATCCCCTCACCTCGCCCGTCCAGCAAGGGCACAGTGCCCGCCGCACAGGACGGTTGGAGGGTCACGCGGGCTATCCCTGATTGTCGAGTTGCGCCCGGACCGAGACCCGCCCCAACCGCGATATGCGGTAGGGTCCGCCGCTTTCCGAAGCGATCAGCCGTTTGCGTCGCAGGCGTCGGAAGACGTCCAGCGTGCAGTCAGCCAGGATGAAGCCGTCGCGGGTGATGCAAAGGATCTCGGCGATCTTGGTGCCGTTCCGCGAATGGTCGATGCGCCCGCCCAGGGCGAGAACGTGCAGCACGCGCTGCTCGGTCCGTGAGATGTTCATGTGGGGTAGTCCGAAATCTGTCGCCATGCCGGACCGGACGAAGGCCATTGCGCTTCGTCTGGTCGTTCATGCCATCCAATCGGCCCCGATCAGGGGGCGGATGACGTCAGCAGGTGGCTACAGTCTCGGACATAAAAAACGCACTCCTTGGGCCTTGAGGGGCCAGTGCCTTCAGAAAGATAGGGTCAGAAATGGGCCCGCGCAACCCCCAACAGGCGCGTGGGCAAAGCTTAACATAACGTTACCGCTTGCAGACAAGCCATTGAAAACATTCAGGGTACAAAACCCGCCACGCGCGGGCGCCACCACTTACCCCGCCCGCAGCGCGTCGATCAACGCCGCCATGTCGGCCGGCAGCGGCGAGGAGAACTCCAGCCGCTCACCGGTCACCGGGTGGTCGAAGCCCAGCGTCGCCGCGTGCAGCGCCTGCCTTGGGAAGGCGTTCCCAAGGTCGGCCCCCTTCCCCACCGCCGCGCCAAGCTTCCTGCGGCCCCCATAGGTCTGGTCGCCCAGAAGCACGTGTCCGGCATAGGCCAGGTGAACCCGGATCTGATGGGTGCGCCCGGTCTCCAGCCAGCAGTCGACCAGCGCCGCCTGCCCGGCGAACCCCTCGACCACGTGGGCGCGGGTGACGGCATGGCGACCCTGATCCCAGACCACGGCCTGCCGCTGCCGGTCGGTCTTGTGCCGCGCGAGGTGGGTCGCGATCCGCAGGATGCCGCCGGCCTCGAAGCTGATCCCGCGGAGGCCCCGCAGCCGCGGGTCGGTGCCCGAGGGAACCCCGTGGACTACCGCCAGGTAGTGCCGATTGACCGAGTGATCCTCGAACTGCCGGGCCAGCCCATGATGGGCCCGGTCCGACTTGGCGACGACCAGAAGGCCGGTGGTATCCTTGTCGATCCGGTGGACGATCCCCGGCCGCCTTTCGCCCCCGATCCCCGACAGCGTGTCGCCGCAATGGTGGAGCAGCGCGTTGACCAGCGTCCCCGACGGCGAACCCGGCGCAGGGTGAACGACCATCCCCGCGGGCTTGTCGATGACGATCAGGTCGGCATCCTCCCAGATGACGGTCAGGGGGATGTCCTCGGGCAGGGTTGCGACCTGAATCGCCGGGGCCAGCCGCAGGGTGTAGACCTCGCCCTCGGCCACCTTCGATTTGGGGTCCATCACCGCCACCCCGTCACGGCTGACCGCGCCCTCCGCGATCATCCGCATAAGCCGGGACCGCGACAGCGCCGCTTCCTCTGGCACCGCGGCCGCAAGGGCCTTATCTAGGCGGGCGGGAGCCTCGTCGCCGATAGTGACGACAAGCGACCCCCCGCCGTCACCGATGCCGACCCCGATATCGTCCTCGTCCCCGAAAGGCTCGTCCATGTCCGATCCTGACCGCTCTGCCGACATGCCCGACGCCCCCGATGTGGCCCTGCCGCCCAGCCTGCGGCTTCTGAAATGGCTGGTCATCCTGCTGACGCTGACGATGATCGGAGGCGTCATAACCGTCGTGACGCTGATTGTCACCCGCATGCCCCAGGCCTTCACCGCATCTGCCCCGAAGGTTCCCGCCGAACTTGCCCTGCCCGACGGGGCAACAGCCTCTGCCGTCACCTTCGGCAGCGGCTGGACCGCCGTCGTCACCACCGATCAGCGCATTCTGATCTTCGACAGGAACGGTGTGTTGCTGCAAGAGGTTACAATCACCCCCACCCCGGCCCCTTGACCGATGCTACAGCCATGAGGCTACTGTCAGGCCCAGGTTGCAACCCATTGGTGCATGCGTGATGGTCCGGCTCTCCTCGATGTCCAATGCCGACGGAGAGCGGCTGCAGGATGAGCTGGCGCGGCAGCATCGCATTCTTCGCGGCGAAGTGGTGCCCCGGCTGCTGCTTGTCGGTCTGGCCTACGCGATTTGCGCGCAATTCGTCTCCCCCTGGATTATGGTCGCGCTGTTCCTGGTCGAGGTGGTGGGAGAGGTGATCGCGCAACGGCTACTGCGCGGGCTTGATCCGCTGCAGTCGCCCCTGCGGTACCGGCTGTTCCTGCTGAGCATCGTTCCGATGGAGGCAGCGCTGATCTCGGCGGCGGGCTTGGTGTGGCTGCAGGATGATCCCTATGCGAAATCCATCGCGGTCGGGATTGTGATGGGGTCGCTTCTGCACCTCTGTTCGGTGCGCTCGATCCATCTGGCGCTGGGAATCGTCGGGATGGCGACGGTGGCGGTGGTGGTCCTGGCCTTCAACACCGCTCACTGGCTGAACGAGGGAAACCTGCCCGGACTGGCCGTGTCGACGTTGACGGCATTTTCCGCCATCGTCTATGCCGCGACGGCGATGGTCTCGAACCACAGGCTCCACCGCGCCGGGGCCGAGGCGGCTTCGGCCGCGAAGGCCGCAAACGTGGCGAAAGGCAGGTTTCTGGCCCAGATCAGCCATGAACTCCGCACTCCGCTGAACGCAGTGATCGGGCTGGTCGAGATCGAGGCGGCCAATGCCGCGGGGTTTTCGCGCCAGCGGTTGCGGACCGTGGCGACCTCGGCCCGCGACCTTGCGGTCATGCTGGACGATGCGGTGGATTACTCGGCCTTGACCGAGGGCCGGGTTGCGGTCACGCCCCGCCCGGTGGCGCTGCGGCCCGAACTCTCGGCAAGCCTGCTGGTCTTCGAGCTGCAGGCCCGCAATCAGGGACGCGAGTTGGCGGTCGGCATCGAGCGCGACGTCCCCCCGGTGGTGCTGATCGACAGCCAGCGCGTGCGGCAGTGTCTGGGCAACCTGATTGGCAATGCGCTGAAGCACAGCACGCGGGGGCCGGTGACGGTGACGGTGCGCCACCAGCGGGGCCGCCTGCAGATCGATGTGGCCGACCAGGGCAAGGGCATTCCCGCTGCCGTGCAGGAAAGGGTGTTCGAGCCGTTCTTCCGCGGATCGGGGGACACGCCGGGCGTCGGGCTTGGCCTGGCGATCAGCCGGGCGGTGGCGCGGCAGATGGGTGGCGACCTGGTGCTGGTCCCCGTGGCGCAGGGCACCACCTTCCGGCTGACCGTGTCCGCCCCCGAAGCCGAGGCGGCGCAAGTCACCCGCGGGGTCGCGGATTTCCGCGACCGGGTGATCCTTGTGGTCGACGACATCGCCACGAACCGGCTGGTTGCGGCGCAGTTGCTGGTGGCGGCGGGCGCGCGGGCGGTCGAGGCGGGCAGCGGTCCCGAGGCGCTGGCCAGGCTGGAGCAGGGCGGGATCGACGCGGTGCTTCTGGATCTGATGATGCCGGGAATGGATGGGCAGGAAACGCTGTTTCGCATCCGCGAGGCGCATGGCCGCAGGATTCCGGTGGTGGCCATGACGGCCGACGTCCTGTCGATCCGGCGCGACGACACTTTGCGCGAACGGCTGGACGGGTTCCTGCCAAAGCCGATCCTGCCCGAGACCTTGCGCGAGGTGCTGGCGCAGGTGTTCCGCGCCTGACGCATCCGGGCCACGGGTGTCGGTCCCGGACATGATCCGAAGCCCGCCGCGTTTCAGGCTGGGCGGATCAACACGGGGGTTCAAATGATCGGAGATCTGGGCGCGGCGGATGCCACCGCATTGGCCGCACTGGTGGCCGCGGGCGAGGTGACGCCCTCGGAACTGCTTGACGCGGCGCTTGCGGCGGTCGAGGAACGCAACCCGGCCCTGAACGCGGTGGTCCTGCTGCAGGAAGGCGTGGCGCGGAAGGCGATTGCAGAGGGTCTGCCGCAGGGGCCGTTTCGGGGGGTTCCCTTCCTGATCAAGGACCTGGGGGCCGAGGCGAAGGATTTTCCGTCCCACAACGGGTCGAGGCTTTTTGCGAACACCGTCTATGGCCAGGATTCCAGCATCTTCACCCGGATGAAGGCCACCGGCGTGGTCACCTTCGGCCGCACCACCTCGCCGGAGGGCGGGGTCGGGGCTGCGACCGAGGCGGCGGTCTACGGTGGCCCGACGCGGAACCCCTGGGGGCTGGAGCATACCTCGGGCGGGTCGTCCGGCGGGGCGGGGGCGGCGGTGGCGGCGGGGATCGTCGCCTTTGCGCATGGCTCCGACGGCGGCGGCTCGGTGCGGATTCCGGCCTCCAGTTGCGGGCTTTTCGGGTTCAAGCCGACCCGCGCGCGGTTGCCGGACGGGCCTTACGCCGGCGAAGGATGGGCCGGAATGGCGATCGACGGGTTTCTCACGCGGTCGGTGCGGGACACGGCGGTCATGCTGGATGCCTGCGAGGGGCCGGACCTCGGCGCGCCCTATGTCGCGCCGCCCTTGGGTCAGGGACATGCCGCCGTGATCTCGCGCCCGCCGCGGCGGCTGCGGGTGGGCCTTTGCGACACGACCTTCACCGGAGAGCCGATCCATCCCGAGGTGGCCGAGGCGGTGCGAGCGGCGGGGCGTGTTTTGGAAAGCCTGGGGCATATCGTGGAACCCGCGCGTCCCCGCGCGGATGTGCCGATGATGATGCGGGCCTGGACGGATATTGTCGGCGTCGGCACCGCCCTGTCGATCCGGTCGAAGCTGGGCGACCGGCCGCCGCGTCCGGACGAGGTCGAAGGCGTCGGGCGCGGGGCCTGGGCCTATGCACAGACCCTTCATCCGACGCGGTATCTGGAGGCTGTCGGGCAGATCCACACCTTCGGGCGGCAGATGGCGCGGTTCTTCCAGCCTGACGGTGGGCAGGGGCCGGACATCCTGCTGTCCGCGACCTTGGCAGAGCCCCCCGCAAAGGTCGGTCGCTTCAACCATGACACCGAGGATTACGTGGGCTACCGCGTTGGTCCGAATGGCATTTTCGCCTACTCCCCCTTCTGCGCGGTCTTCAACGCCTCGGGCCAGCCGGCGGCAAGCCTGCCTCTGGGCTGGTCGAAGGCGGGCCTGCCGATCGGAGTGCATCTGGCCGCGGCCTTTGGGCAGGATGAGCTGCTGATCGCGCTTTGCGCAGAAGTCGAGCGCGCAACCCCTTGGGCGGGGAAAAGATCGCCGATGGCGGGGTGACGGGAAGGAATCGCTTGTGGGGAAAGAATGTTTCCGCCCAATATGATCAAACTTACGGGGATGAATGGGGGTATCGGTGGCCGATGACGGGGTGATCTCGGCCCGCAATGTCGTGAAGGCATTCGGGCAAGGCGCGGGGACCGTCCGGGCGCTGGACGACGTTTCGGTGGACATCCGGCGGGGTGAGTTCTTCACGCTGCTTGGCCCCTCGGGCTGCGGCAAGACCACGCTTCTGCGCCTGATCGCCGGGTTCGAGATGCCGACCGAGGGCACGATCCTGCTGGACGGGACGGACATCACGACGCTGCCGCCAAACAAGCGGCCGGTGAACACGGTGTTCCAGTCCTACGCGCTTTTCCCCCACCTCACCGTGGCGCAGAACATCGCCTTCGGGCTTGAAATGCTTGGGAAACCCCGCTCCGAGGTGAAAGCCCGCACGGCACAGATGCTGGCTCTGGTGAAGCTGGAGTCGATGGCGGGCCGCAAGACCAGCCAGTTGTCCGGCGGCCAGCAGCAACGCGTGGCACTGGCCCGCGCGCTGGCGCCGCAGCCGAAGGTGCTGCTTCTGGACGAACCTCTCAGCGCCCTGGACCTGCAGCTGCGCAAGGAGATGCAGATCGAACTGAAGCGGCTGCAACTGGAAACCGGCATCACCTTCGTCTTCGTGACCCATGATCAGGAAGAAGCCCTTACCATGTCCGACCGCATCGCGGTCATGAGCGCGGGGCAGATCCAGCAGGTGGGCACCGCCAAGGACATCTACATTCACCCGAAGAACCGCTTTGTCGCCAGCTTCATTGGCGAGACGAACTTCCTGACCGGCACCGCCGAGGACGCGACCCTTCGCCTGACGTCCGGTGAGCGGATCGACGTGCCGGGCCTTCGGGCGGGCGGACAGGCCACGGTCAGCATCCGCCCCGAACAGCTGCGCCTGGGTCGGGCCGAGGACGGCGGCTTGCAGGCCCGCGTCAGGAACCTGGTCTACTTCGGGACCGATACGCATTGCCACCTGGCCTTGGGCGACGGAACCGAAGTCGTCGCAAGGTTGCAGAACCCCGCCTCCGGCGAGGCGGGTCTGGCAGAGGGACAGTTGGTGGGGATCACCTTCGCCAAGGATGCCGTGCAGCGGGTGGAAGACTGATGAGCCCCGCCGAGGACAACGCAGTCAGGACATCTGCCCGAAACGGCTGGCTGCTGTCGCTTCCGGCCTTGATCCTGCTGGCCTTCGCGGCCTCGGGTCCTCTGCTGATCGTCATCTGGTATTCGTTCCTGACCGCCAACGACACCGGCAACGTAATTCACGAATGGTCAGTCGAAGGATGGAAGGGGATCTTCCTCACCTACGACATCTTCGAGGAACGCTACGCGCTGGCCGATGCGCATCTGACGATCTTCTGGCGCTCGGTCTGGCTGTCGCTGACCACCACGGCCCTGACCTTCGCCATCGGCTTTCCCACCGCCTGGTTCATCGCCACGCGGCCACCGCAGCAGCGGGCCATGTGGCTGTTCCTGATCACCATTCCGTTCTGGACAAACCTCTTGATCCGGACCTTTGCCATCAACGAGGTGATCCGGAACGAGGGTCTTCTGAACACGCTGCTGATCTGGGTTGGGGCCATCGATACGCCCCTGCAGATCAACTACACCGAAACCGCCGTGCTGATCGGGATGACCTATGTCTACCTGCCGCTGATGGTCCTGCCGCTTTATGCCACCATCGAACGCTTCGACATGCGGCTTCTGGAGGCGTCCTATGACCTTTACGCCAGCCGCTGGGCGACGCTGCGCCGGGTGATCCTGCCGATCGTCAAGCCGGGGATCATCGCCGGCTCGATCCTGGTCTTCGTGCCCTCGCTGGGGGCCTATGTCACGCCGCGCATCCTGGGCGGCGGCAAGAACATGATGATCGGCAACTTCATCGAGCTGCAGTTCCTGCAGGGCAAGAACTGGCCGCTGGGCGCCGCCCTGTCGGTCGCGCTGCTGATCATCGTGATGGGGGCGCTGCTGGTCTATGTCCGGGTGGCGAACCGCGACCGGAGCCAGGGTCATGGCTGAGCGCGGGTTCCAGATCAGCCGCCTGCCCGGCGTTGCCACCGTGGCGATCGGGGCCTTTGTCATCCTGTATCTGCCCATCGTCACGCTGGTGATCTTCTCCTTCAACGCCTCGAACTCGGTCGCGACCTGGGGCGGCTTCTCGCTGCACTGGTATGGCGATGCCTGGGCCAACGACGACGTGAAGGCGGCCACCATGCGGTCGCTGATCATCGGCGTTTCGGCGGCCTTCCTGTCAACGATCCTGGCCACGCTGGCTGCATTGGGCACGACGCGGCGGCGGGCGTTCAAGGGCCAGACCTTCATCTATGTCGTGATCAACCAGCCGCTGATGGTGCCGGAAATCGTGACTGCCGTGGCGCTGATGATCTTCTTCGGGATCGTCAAGGTCGCGACCGGCTATCAGGGGCTGGGCTACCTGATCGCCGCGCACACGGCTTTCTGCCTGCCCTTCGCCTACCTGCCGATCCGGGCGCGGCTGGAAAGCATGGACCTCAGCCTCGAAACCGCAGCAGCCGATCTTTACGCGACACCCTGGCAGACCTTCCGCCGGGTGACGCTGCCTTTGCTGGCACCCGGGATCATGGCGGGCGCCATGCTCGCCTTCGTGATCAGCCTTGATGACGTGGTGATTACCGAGTTCGTAAAGTCAGGGGGGCAGGACACGCTGCCGACCTATATGCTGGGCCAGTTGCGTCGGTCCTTCACGCCTGAAGTCAATGCCATCTCGACCATGCTTCTGGGGGTGACGGTGGTCATGCTGACCGCCTTCTTCCTTCTGACGCGCAAGAAAGACTGAAACCTTACGGGGAGACGATTGATGAAATACCTGATGTCCGCGACCGCGATGGTCCTGGCCACGGCAACGCTTGCCGCGGCCGAGGGCGAATTGCAGCTTTACAACTGGGGCAACTACACCAGCCCGGAACTGCTGGACAAGTTCGAGAAAGAGACGGGGATCAAGGTCACCGTCACCGACTATGACAGCAACGACGTGGCCCTGGCCAAGGTCGAGGCGGGCGGCTCTGGCTTTGACCTCGTGGTGCCGTCGGCAAGCTATGTGCCGATCTGGGTCGAAAAGGGCCTGGTCCAGGAACTGGACCTGTCCAAACTGCCGAACCACAAGAACATCGCCCCGGAATGGACCGACGTGCCTTGGGATGCGGGCCGGAAATACTCGATCCCGTGGCAGTGGGGCACGACAGGAATGTCGGTCAATACCAAGGTCTATGGCGGCGACATCAACACTTCGGCTATTTTTCTTGATGTCCCGCCGGAATTGGTTGGCAAGATCAACGTCCAGCCAGAAATGATCGACGTAGTGTCTTTGGCAACCATGTATGTTGGTGGCGAACCCTGCAGCGAAGACGCTGAAATCATGAAGAAAGTCAGGGACGTTCTACTGGCGGCTAAACCGAACTGGATCTCCATGGACTATGGTGCGACCGAGCGCATGTCCAATGGCGACTGGGCTGCGTCCACAAACTGGAACGGCTCCAGTATGCGGATTAAGATCAATACCAACGGCGACGTGCAGTACGGCTATCCGAAGGAAGGCTACCCGATCTTCATGGACTCGGTGATGCTGCTGCAGGACGCGGCGAACGTCGAAGAAGCCTACAAGTTCATGGACTTCATCATGCTGCCCGAGAACGCGGCGATGATCTCGGCCTTTGCGCGCTATGCCAACGGCATCGCGGGGTCCGAAGCCTTCATGCCGGAAGACATGAAGACCGCGCCCGAGGTGGTGGTCCCGGAAGAGCACAAGGCTGCCGGCAAGTTCCTGCCCACCTGCCGCGGCAAGGGGTTGGAGTACATGACCGCGATCTGGACCGAGCTGCAGAAGTAAGCACCGGTTGATCCGAAAGACGCGGGGGGTTTCACACCCCCCGCACCCCCCGTGGGATATTTGTGCAAAGATGAAAGACGTACTGGAGTGGTCGGCGACAGAGCTTTCGGTGGCGATCCATGCCCGAAAGGTCGCGCCATCCGAGATAATGGCAGCCTGGCTCGAGCAGGTTCAGGCGGTGAATCCCGCGGTGAACGCCATCGTCAGCCTGCGCGACCCCGACGCGCTGATGGCCGAGACACGGGAACTGGACGACGTGACGCCGCAGGGCTGGCTGCACGGGATTCCCTTTGCCGTGAAGGACCTGGTGGCGACGAAAGGTGTCCGCACCACTTGGGGCTCGCCGCTTTTCGCCAACCATGTGCCAACGAAGGACGATCTCGTCGCAGCACGGCTGCGGGCCGCCGGTGCTGTGATCGCGGCCAAGACCAACGTGCCGGAATGGGGCCAGGGGTCGCACTCCTTCAACCCGGTGTTCGGGGTGACGCGCAACCCCTATGACCTGTCGCGCGGGGCTGGTGGTTCGTCCGGCGGTGCGGCGGCGGCGCTGGCGACACGTATGGCCTGGGTGGCGGACGGGTCGGACATGATGGGGTCGTTGCGCAACCCCGCCGCCTTCTGCAACGTCTACGGCTTCCGCCCGACCTGGGGACTGGTCCCGCAGGAGGCCGAGGGCGACAGCTACCTTTCCACCCTGTCCACCGAAGGCCCGATGGCCCGCACGGTCGAAGACGTGGAGCGGCTGCTGATGGTGCTGGCGGGCGAGAACCCCGAGGTTCCCTTCCCCCGCGCGGCGCCGGACCTGCTGTCGGGTCTGGACCGCGGGATCAAGGGAAAGCGGATCGGCTGGCTGGGCGACTGGGGCGGCGCCTATGCGATGGAGCCGGGGATCCTGGACCTTTGCCAGGCGGCCCTGCGGCAGATGGAGGAAATGGGAGCGGTGGTCGAACCCCTGCCCCCGCCCTTCCCGTCCGAAAAGCTTTGGTCCGCTTGGGTCACCCTGCGGGCGATGCTGAACGCAGGCGGCAAGCGCGCCCTGGCCGAGGACCCGGCCAAGCGCGCCCTGACCAAACCCGAGACGATCTGGGAGATCGAGCAGGGCCTGGGGCTGTCGGCGCAGGCCGTCTATGAAGCCAGCGTGATCCGCAGCCGCTGGCATGCCCATGCCGCACGGCTGTTCGACCGGTATGACGCCCTTATCCTGCCCTCGGCCCAGGTCTGGCCCTTCCCAGCCGACTGGCGCTGGCCGGAAGAGATCGCCGGACGCAAGATGGACACCTATCACCGCTGGATGGAGGTGGTCATTCCCGCAAGCCTGATCGGGTTGCCGGCGCTGTCCGTCCCCGTCGGGTTTGGGGCGAACGGACTGCCGATGGGGATGCAGATCATCGGCCGCTCCGGCGAGGACGCCAAGGTGCTGGCAATCGGCCAGGCCTGGCACCGCGCGACCGAATGGCCGCAGCGCCGGCCACCGCCGCTGGCATCGCCGCCGCCATAGCGCTAAGGCTTTTGCCAAAAGGGGAGGCAGTGCATGATCCTGGGTCATATTGGGGCGCGCAAGGGGTCGAAGGGCGTGCCGGGCAAGAACTTCCGCCCGCTCTGCGGCAAGCCGTTGATCGACTGGTCGCTGGACCAGCTTTTCGCCAATCCGCGGGTCGGGGCGGTGGTCGTATCGACGGATGACGAGGCGATCTACGCCCACGCCGTCAAGCGCGGCGCATTGGACATCGGCCTGCGACCGGCCGAACTGGCGACCGATACCGCGCCGAAATGGGGGGTCTGGCAACATGCCCTTTCCGCCAGCGAGGCGCTTGCTGGCCCGGTGTCGGCCTTCCTCGACCTTGATTGCACCTCCCCTCTGCGGCTGCCCGAGGACATCGACGGCGCGCTGACACTTTACGAAATCGAACATCCCGACATGGTTATGAGCGTCTGTGAGGCGCGAAAGAATCCCTATTTCAACCTTGTGGAACCAGACGCGTCCGGCGCATTGCATGTGTCAAAGCCGCTGCCCGGTGGTGTCTGGGCGCGACAGGACGCGCCGACCGTCTATGAACACGTGGGGATGGTTTACGTGGTTCAGCCCGACTACCTGCGGACGGCCAAGACGATCTACGAGGGCCGGGTGATTCCTTACGTCCTGCCCGCCGAGCGGTGCCATGACATCGACACGCCCTATGACTTCCGGCTGGTCGAATTCCTGCTGTCCGAGCAGCTGAAGGACGGCCTGGTCAAGGCCTGAGCAAAGGCGCAATGGCCGCGAGTGTCCTGACCGTGGCCCCGGAATGGGCGGCAACAAAAGCGGTGATCGCTTCGGGGCTTGGGTCGGGCCAGTCCAGAACATCCCTTACCAGCCGGTCGGCGGTGGTCTGGTGGCAGACGCCTGCCGCAATCGCCTCCACCGCCGGATATTCGATGGTCTGGATGTGCGGGCCGACCAGAACCGGCAGCTCAAGCGCCAGCGGCTCGATGATGTTGTGCGACCCCTTGGGCTGGAAACCGCCCCCAACCACGACGCGGTCCGCCAGGCCCAGGTAGAAGTACATCTCACCCAGGGAATCCCCCAGGAGGACGTCCATGGGCGCCACGGACTGGGGCGCAAACTTGCGGTCCAGCCGTTGACTGCGGCGCGCGAAAAGGATGCCCTTGTCGGTCATGGCCTTGGCCACCTCCGCGAAGCGTTCCGGTGCGCGGGGAATGAAAAGGATGATCGGCGGCGTGCGGACGGACAGGATTTCCTGCGCTGCGGCCAGGAATAGCGGCTCTTCAGGTTCCGTGACCGAGGCGAAGGCGATCACCCGACGCGGTCCAAGCTGCGGTCGCAGGCGCGCGGCTGCGGCCAACTGTTCGGCCGGGATCGGCTGGTCGAAGCGCAACTCGCCGGTCACGGTGATGTTTCGCACCCCCACCGACGCAAAGCGTTGCGCTTGCAGGTCGGACTTCACGAAGGCCCCGGCAAAGCCCCGCATCAGGGCCGGTCGGATACCGAAGCGGGCGTCGCGGGCCATCGAATCCGTGGGATACTGCGCATTGCACATGTAAAGCGGCACCCGCGCATGGGCAGAGGCAAAGATCATCCGCGGCCAGATCTCGATCTCCATCACCAGACCAAGCTTGGGCCGGAAAGCCTTGAAGAACCGGGCGTAAGCCCATGACGTCTCCAGCGGCACCCAGACGGACATCAGCTTTCCCGCAGCAATTTCAGCCGCGAAGACCTTTTCGGCCTCGCGGCGTCCGGCCGGGGTGAAAAGCGTGACGACGACCGTCTCCCCTTTTTCCAGAAGCGCGCGGATCAGGGGCACAGCCGAGCGCAGCTCGCCCAATGACACGGCATGGACCCAGACCGATCCTGCAAGCCCCCTTGGATAGCGGCCGAAGCGTTCGCCCAGATGCTGCGCGTAAAGCCGGTCCTTGCGGCCCCGGCGCCACAGATAGAGCAGCACAAAGGGCAGCCCGATGTGCCAAAGCAGTGACCACAGGCGGAGGAAAGCCCAAAGCCTCATGCCAGCCCCCCCAGCGCCAGAAGCTGCGCTGCAAGGGGGGCAAGCGAGCCTTGTGCCGCGTCCGACACCGCCTGGCTGCGGGCCGCCATCGCCGAATGATCCTCTTCCAGCGCTGGGGAAAGGCTGTCGGGCATCACCAGCCGGGCGGCGGCGGCTTCGTGCAGGGCCTGGAAGTCGGCGGCAAAGTTCGCGGTGCGCGGGCCATGCAGCACGGCCGAGCCCAAGGCCGCCGGCTCCCACGGATTATGGCCCTCGGTCGCGCCAAAGGTGCCGCCGATCACCGAGACGGGACATAGCCGGTACCAAAGCCCCATCTCGCCCAGAGTGTCGGCAATCCAGACATCCGCCGTTGGCCCCTGCCCCAGGCTGCGGCGCGTCGCGGTCATCTGGTGTTCGGCGACACGGGCGGCAATCTCGGCACCGCGTGAGGGATCACGCGGCGCGATGATCAGAAGCGGCTTGGGCTGCAAGGTCCGGAACGCGGAGAGCGTCACGAATTCATCCTCGTGGTGCGAGGATGCCAGGAGGACCGGGCGCCGGCCCACCAGGGCCTCGCGCATCGACGCAAGCGCCCGTGGGTCGACGGCCAATGGCGGGGCTGCGGCCTTGAGGGAACCAGCCACTGTTACACCCTTGGCACCAAGCGCCTGCAGGTTGCGGGCAGTCGCTTCGTCCTGTGCGGTGATCAGGCGGAACTTGCCAAAAAGATCGGCATAAAGTCCCCGCCACCGCCGCCGGCGGGCATAGGCCTCGGCATTCATCCGGGCGTTCACCAGCGCCAGCGGAATTCCCCGCGCGTCGGATTGATGAACTGCACCGGGCCAGATGTCCTGCTCGGCCCATATCGACAGATCGGGGCGCCAATGGTCCAGGAAGCGCGCAATATAGTTGGGGGCGTCCAGCGGCAGGAACTGGTGGCGGGTCCGGGGCGGCAGGTTCCGCGCCAGCACCTCGGCAGAGCCGCGGGTGGTCGAGGTGACCAGGAACTCCGCCGAAGACGGCTCGGCCAGTGCGGCGATCAATCCGCGCAGCGCCAGCACCTCGCCCAGACCCACGGCGTGCAACCAGATCAGCGGACCCTCTGGCCGGGGCAGCGAAGCCTCCCCCAGCTTCTCGCGCCAGCGGTCGGGAAGCTCTTTCCCGCGGGCAAGGCGTCGGGCCAGAAGCCCCGGCGCGACCAGCGGGACAAGGCGCGAGGCCGCAAGATAGGTTGCCAGCGGAAGGGAGGGCCTAGTCACGGAACGCCTTCTGCAGGCTGGACGTCCAGAACTCCGGCCTCGCCAGCGTCTCGACAAAGCGCTCGGCCGCACTCCCCTGGCCGAAACCGTCATGCGGGGTCGCCTGACGCCCCCAGTGCGTCTGCAGAAAGCCCAGGATCGTGGCCCGATCCGCGGCCTCGCACGCCGTGACCGAGGGTGCATCGGACCGGTTCGACTGCCGCGTCCCGATGTCCAGCGACGGCAGGCCCAGGAAAGGCGCCTCGCGCACCCCGGCGCTGGAGTTTCCGACCATGCAGGCCGCGTTCTTCATCAACTCGCTGAAATGGGCGAAGCGCATCGAGGGCAGGACCCGGAACCGGGATCTCGGCAGCGTCTCAAGCACCCGGAAGATGGCTTTCGACCCCGGATCGTTGTTCGGCGCGATCACCACGAAGCTGCGCGCCGAGGCCTCCAGAGCCCCGAACAGGTCCGCCGCCTGCCGCCCGATGCTGTCCTGCTCGCTGGTCACCGGGTGAAAGGTGACGATGCCATACTGGTCGAACGGGATCTCGTAGCGCGCGCGCACCTCGTCCAGCGTGACGCCCGAGGGCCGGGCATGGAAGTCCAGTTCCGGCGAGCCGATGGGGTGAATCGTTTCCTCCGGCTCCCCCAGCGCGCGCACCCGGCGACCGGCGGCCTCGGACGAGACGAAGTGGTGCGTGCAAAGCTTGGTGTTGCAGTGCCGGAAGACCTCGTCGATGGTCCCCGAGACCTCCCCGCCCTCGACATGGGCCGAGCGGACATAGTTCGTCGCCGCCACCAATGCCCCCGCCAGCGCCTCGATCCGGTCACCGTGCAGGACGATCAGGTCGGGCTTCACCGCGTTCACATAAGTCGAGAAACCCGTGACGGTTCGCGCGAGAACCAGATCCTGCGGATCGCCCTCGGCCTGGTTGACGTACTCCTCCACCCCGACCCCCGGCATCCGCCGCACTTCGTTCCGGGTCAGGCCGTAGCGGTCCATCATGTGCATGCCGGTGACGAAGAAGGTCACCCGGTGGCCTGCATCCCTTGCGGCGGCGGCCAGGGGTTCCAGCTTGCCGAAGTCGGCTCGGGTACCGGTGAGGAAGAGGAGGTGGCGGGTCATGCGGCAGTCATGACGCGGGAGGGGACAGCTGGCAAGGGTTGCCGCCGACCAGAGTTAGCTCTGTCACCGTCTTGGCCGCGGACAGATAATCGACCCCTCCTGCCCCTTTGGCGATACCCAAATGCCCACAGCTGCTGCAATCTCGGCCCGGACGACCTCGTCAAGCGGAGCGATCACGCCCCGCGCTTCAAGTTCCAACAGCTTCTGCCGGGCAAAATGAAAAGGTAAGTCGCGCCCCTTCTTGGCAAAGCCAAGCCCACCATAGACCATTGCCGGCATCACGAACGAGCTAGAGAGTCCGAATGGTGTCGTGTTGGAAAGACATTGATACGCCCAAACGACATAGTCCCGATGCCAGGCTTCGCCACGATCGGCAGTTCTTCGAATTGCATCGGCGTTTTGCATTCGAATTTGAAAGCCATCAACAGTGTGCTCCAATATCTGTGCGAGTTCCTGATCACTGCGACTTTGCAAACAATCTACTAACCATTCGCGCCCCATCATTGCCTTCACAGTCCACCCGCCTCGGATAGCAAATTGCGAAAAGCCTTTCTCGCCAGAGCGGATGGTTGTAGCGCGATGATCTGACATTCGGTAGCGCAGCCAAAACCGTCGGAAGTCGTCCGAAACGACGAACTTCCTAGAGATTATCAACAAATGGGACTCGATGTGGTCCTGCAGACCCTTGTGGCGTTCTTCCATCTTAAAGATATGTCCTGACAGATCGGCATCCAGCGCCTCCATGCGGGCCAGACTGTCGTCATCGCGACGCAGCGGGAACCAGGTGCTGTCGTTCATTAGGACCAGCAGAGACAGATCGTGGTTCAACGACCAAAGATACCGAATGCCGTCGCGGTAGGCTCCAAAGTCGTAGCCGACATTGGGACGCTCCATCACCGCGGCTGAGTGAGCGGCCAGGGTTTCGCGGTCTTCAGACTGTAGTGGTCCGTTTGACACGACGAGAACGGAGTAATTATTGCGCCGGAGATGCTCCAATGTGATCAGAATCGAACCAGTCAGTCCTTTGGGTTGATAGACCACGAAGACAGTAACGCGGTCTGTTAGTGGCAGCTTGCCCTTCGTGACCAGCTGGCGCCATCGCGCAGTGAGGTCGTAGATCGGTTTGCGGATCGGGTCATGGAACCAGCGACTTGTGAAAAGTACGGCCTTAACCCGGATTCGTTCCAGTTCGCGCCTGACCTTCCAGGCCGAAGGCAATGCCATGCCCTACCTCCCTGCGACTATCGTCAGGGAAGACTGACCGAAAACAGATTGGCAAGCTCTTGCCGCGGCATTTCCGATCCGCAAATGCATCTTGGACCGAGTATCAACAAGCTTAACCATCTTAATCACCACCGAGTACCGGATCAACTTCGCAGGCGACGGTTTACTGTTCTGCACGGATTACACAAGCTCAAGCTGTCGTCTTTGGCACCAACTGCCCGAGCGGCCTCTGACTTGCGCGGAAAAGTGCCAAACCAACCCTGGCAAACCATTTGTCGAAGCTTCTCTCGTCAATCAGTGGGAGGCAAGCAATTCACCCCGCACGCTTGCCTGAAGCTCGGACAACACAGTCGAGCTTGGTCTGGGCAGGTCTTCGGATCCAACGGCCCGAAGATACTGCTCACGGCTCTTGAGATGCAACATCCCGTAACTCCGACCAAGGATCGTCCCAGAGGTCTTTTTCAGGAATGGCACATTCAAGAGCATGACTGAAGCATAACAGAAGGATGCGTGAAAGTGCCTTCTCCTGCTAACAGCCGCAACATGTGCCAACGCTCGCCGGCGCCACATTTCATCCGTACCGAAATCTGCCAGAATCATGGCTCCCTCTTTCTCGAAGAGAGGATCGGTGTATGCAGCGTAAGTTAGGGTTTTGCGGAGAAATTCCGCCGACTGAGACTGGAGGCAAGATAGCATGTCGGACCGAGTCAGGACACAGCCAACGGATTGGCCAGATTCCTCCAGCACCCGCGAGAACCGACGTTCCCCGGCATAAACCGCGTTGAACTTCAGGTTCGACATCGGAAAGTAGGTCCAGAATTGGGTGAAGGCTTGGCTTTTGTAGCACTCGCTACTGATGAGATAGAAGAAGGATTCGATGTAATCCTTGTATCGGCTTGATCGCGGTGCTTTGCCTTGGTCCCCCTCCTGCAGGATCGCTCCCGTCAAACCAAAACCCGTTGCCTCCATGCGTTCTATGAGAGTGTCAGCATCGTTCAGCGGATACCAAATGCTGTCGTTCAGGATGATCAGAAAGCGGGGAGCCACCCCGCTATCTCTTAAATGAAGAATTCCGTCCCGGTAGCCGCCGAAATCGTAGCCATAGTTGGGTCGCAGAAGGATCGCCCAAGTCTCCGGTGCCAAAATGCGCAGGTCGGCTTCGGTCGCGGGGGCATTACAGACGACCAGAGGCGCATAGCCCTTGGCGCGAAGATGGGCGCAGGTCTTCAGAAGCGACGCGGCAAAGCCTTTGGGCTGGTAGGTCAGCACGAGAGCAATGCGATCCGTCAGGGGGACTCCCCCCTGGTGCACCTTGACCACACTGGTGCGCTTGCGGTCATAAGCGCGCTGAATCAGGGGTTCGTAGAGCTTGCCAACTGCCGCACGCAGGCGCTGAGAGGCCCGGTCAAGCTCCCGCCTGATCTTCCAGCCGGGGATCACCCTAGATCACTCCACTTCAGCTGCGTATTTCGCGTCACCGCCCGGGTCAGCCGCTTCCCCACCACCTTGTCGAAGTCATAGGCCGCAATCTCTCCGCTGCCGGGGCGGCGGGCCCAGATGTCGGCCTCCTGAATCACATGGCCCTCGGGCAGGTCCTTGTCGGCCACCACGGACCCGCGGGCGAAGCGGTAGACGTCCTCTTCGGGTGCGGACCGCTGTTTGGGGTTGTTGGCGGCAATCCATATCTCTTTGGACCGGTCGATCAGGAACCGCAGTTCCGCCGGGTCCATCGAGTTGATGATGTCCGGCCCCTTGCGGTAGCGGGTGTCGGTGTAGTGCCGTTCCAGGATGCAGGCCCCCAGCGCGACCGAGGCCAGCGCCATCTCGGGGCCGATGGAATGGTCGGAAAAGCCGACGACGGCTTTCGGGAAGGCATTCCGAAGGTCGGTCACGCCGCGCAGGCTGACGATCTCGGCCGGGCTTGGATAGAGGTTGGTGCATTCCAGCAGGGCGTATTCCACCCCCGCCTTGTCCAGGATGTCGACCGAAGCGCGAATGGTTTCGATCGTCTGCATCCCCGTCGACAGGATCACCGGCTTGCCCTTGCGCGCGATGTGGCGGATGAGCGGAATGTTGTCGGCCTCACCCGATCCGATCTTGTAGGCGGGGACATCCTGCGTCTCCAGCCAGTCGGCGGCGGCCCGGCTGAAGGGCGTCGAGATCCAGATCAGCCCCAGGCTTTCGGTGTACCGCTTCATCTCGGCCTCTTCGTCCAAGGTCAGCGCGCAGCGTTCCATGACGTGCCAGATCGAGACATCGGCGTTGGGCGGGAAGATCGACTTCGCCTCCTCGGTCATCTCGTCTTCGATGATGTGGGTCTGGTGCTTGATCATCTCGCAGCCCGCCCCGGCAGCCAGCCGCACCATCTCCTTGGCCACAGCCAGATCACCGCCGTGATTGATACCGATATCGGCGATGACAAGCGGCGGATGGTTCGGGCCGATCTCGCGGTGAGCTATCTTCATGGACGTCTCCCTAGTTGCGATCCGTGGTGCGTCAGGGCGTGTCGCCTGTCAAGATGAAGCAATCGGGGTCAGCGGGTAGCGCGCAAGCACCTCGTACTGTGGGCCATTGCCGGTCAGGTGGCTCCGCCACAGGGTCAGCTCGGTCACCTCCCAGGGCTCGGTGCGAAAACCCTGCCCCAGCGCCACGGCACGTTCCAGCCGCATCGCATCGACCGGCGGCGGAGGCGGGAACCGACCCAAGGTCACGTGGGGCAGGAACTTGCGCGCGTCGACCGGGCAGCCGGCGCGGCGGGCAATGGTCTCGACCTTGGCCTGAAGGTGCATCAGGTCGGCTGAAGCGGCCACCCCGGCCCAGGCGACCCTTGGCTTGTCCTTGCCAAAGAGCCCAAGCCCTTCAAGCGCCAGTGAAAAGCGGCCCTGCCTTAACGCCTCGAACTCCTCATGCGCGGCCTCAAGCGCGATCTCGGGGCAGTTGCCCAGGAAGACCAGGGTCAGGTGCAGGTTCTCGGGTTCGACCTTTCGCGGCAGCGGCAGCAGGAACTGCTGGACCTGCAAGGCGCCGCGCACGGCCTGCGGCAGGGCAAGACCAAGGAAGGCCCGGATCATCTTTGTGCCAGCCGGGCCAGTCGGCTGCGGATCTCATCTCGCACCGGACCCTCGCGCGGGTCGTCGAGAAGAGTGGTCCGCATCCGGGGGCCAGGGTCGGGACGCCCCCCTCCGCCCCAGCCAAGGCCCTCCAGCACCGCTTGCGCCACCTCCGGCAGTCGGTCCGGCAACGCGCGGCCCGCAAGGGTGCCCCAGATCGCCGTCCAAAGCCGCCCGACGGACCACGGGTTGTAGCCGCCGCCGCCCAGGACCAGCACGCGCGGGGCCATCGGCAAAAGCGCGCGCACCGCCTCCAGATAGGCGCGGTTCGTCAGGGCGAGGCGCGACAGCGGGTCCTCCAGCAGGCTGTCCGCGCCGCATTGCAGGACAAGCGCTTCGGGGCGAAACTCCTCGACCCGCGGCAGGATCAGGTCGTGCAGTACCGCCCGGGCCTCGCTGTCGTTGTAGCCCCTCGGGACCGGCAGGTTGAATGCGCTACCACCGGCGCTGTCCCCCAGAAGCCCGGTGAAAGGCCAGCGGCCTTCCTCGTGCACCGAGATCATCCGCACCTGCGGGTCTCCGGCAAAGGCAAGCTCCACCCCGTCCGAGTGGTGCGCATCAAGGTCGACGTAAGCGATGCGCGTCAGCCCCGCGCGCTGCAGGACCTTGATCCCCAGTACAACGTCGTTGAGGTAGCAAAACCCGTTCGCCTGCCCCGGCAGGCCATGATGCGTACCGCCGCCGGGGACGTGGATCACCCCCGGCGTCGCGGCCAGAAGTTCGGCCGCCAGCATCACGCCGCCCGCCCCCGTCGCGGGGCGGCGGTAGACCTCGGGGAAGATCGGGTTCGACAGCGTGCCAAGGTGAAAGCGCCGCCGCATCTCATCGGTCGCTTCGCCCATCATCTCGGCGGCCTGCAGCGCGGCGATGTAGGCAGGCTCGTGCCAGAGTGCCAAAGCTGCAGGCTTGGCGCGCGGGCTGGTGCGAAACCGGTCCGGCGGCAGCCAGCCCAAGGCGCGGGCCAGGTCCATCACGGTCGACACCCTTGGCACCCGCAAGGGATGGCGCTGACCATAGGAGGACCCTCGGTAGATATCCGAGCCGATGAAAAGGGGGGAAGCCAGCCCCACCGCAGAGACGGGCGGGGGGCCGGCGATCATTCCAGCATGGCCTCGATCCGGCCGGCGATCTCGGGACCTTCCGGCCTGACGGGGGCGCCGAACGTCCCCGCGATGGTGCCATCCGGCGCGAGAAGCACCTTGTTGAAGTTCCAGCCGGGCGCGAACCCGGTCTCGGCCTGCACCCATGCATAGAACGGATGGGCTCCGGCGCCTTTCACCGGGGTGATCTCTGTCATCGGCAGGGTTAGGTCGAAAGTCATGGCGCAGTATTCCTTGACCGCCGCCTCGTCGGCAAGCTCCTGGTCGAAATCGTTCGACGGGACGGCCAGGATCAGCGCGCTGTCGCCAAACCGCTCGTGCAGGTCCTGCAATGCGTCGAACTGGCCGGCAAAGCCGCAAAGTGAGGCGGTGTTGACCACCAGCACGGGCTTGCCGCGCCAGTCGTCCAGGTCGATCTCGCCCCCGTCGATCGAAGCAAAGCGGAACCCCTCGGCCGCCAGGGCTGACGTTCCCAGCAGGGTAAGCGCGCTTGCCATCAGAAACCGGATCACACCATCCCCCTTTTGCATCATTTCCATGCGAGGTCAGATAATCCGACTGCAGACTGCGTCAATTTTCCGGAACTTTTTTCCAATTCGCGCCATTTATATGCGATAGTGCGTATCGAGGACTAGGGCAGCGGCCAGATCCGGGAAACGGGCGGCCAGGGTGACTGGAATGGGTTGGCAAGACAAGAGTGCGGTGCAGGGCACCGACAAGGGCGGCACACGGATGCAGTACGGGGCGCTTTGCTGGCGTGCAGTTGCAACCGGCGTCGAAGTGCTGCTGATCACCAGCCGGGATACCGGGCGCTGGGTGATCCCCAAAGGCTGGCCGATGCCGGGCCTTGCGCCCGAAGCCGCCGCCGCCCAGGAAGCCTGGGAAGAGGCGGGGGTTCAGGGCACGATGAACCCGCTCTGCATCGGGCGCTATGGCTATCAGAAATGCCTTTCACCCGAGGCGAGCGTGCCTTGCGCGGTCGCGGTCTATGGCCTGCGGGTCGACGAGCTGGCCAAGACCTTCCCCGAGGTGAAGGAACGCCGCCGCAAATGGTTCCCCTTGGCCGAGGCCGCGACGCTGGTGGCCGAGCCCGAGCTTGCCACGATCATCGGACAGTTTCTGCCGCCGCTTCAGGGACGACCGGGGCCCATCGCGGGGGATGATGACGATGATCCTGCTCCTGCGGCTGGCCAGAAGCCCGGCAGGCGCAAGGGCCATTGATCTTTCGCGGCGAGTGTTAGCTAACCGGGTTCCGGAATGGGACTGCACAAGATGATCCGATACAGCCTGAAATGCGGGGCCGGTCACGGCTTTGACAGCTGGTTCAAGAACGCCGAGGGTTTCCAGGCGCTGCTGGCGGCTGGGCAAGTTGAATGTCCGGTCTGCGGCCTGGCCGAGGTCGAGAAGGAATTGATGGCCCCCGCCGTCCGCCCGGCCCGCAAATCGGCTGCCAGGCCGGACCTGTCGGCGCCGGGTTCCGAGATGGAAGAAAAGCTTGCCGCGCTGAAAAAGCAGATCGAGGAGAACTCGGAATACGTCGGCATGAATTTCGCGGCAGAGGCCCGGAAGATCCATGCGGGTGATGCAACCGAGCGCGCGATCCACGGCGAGGCAAAGCCGGACGAGGCGCGCGCGATGATTGAAGAGGGGTTGCCGGTCGCCCCGCTGCCCTTCCTGCCCGCCCGGAAGGTGAACTGAGGGGTTGGACTTAGAACCATGTCCACGGTGGACAAGCGCCGCGAGCCATATCAGATCAATGACTTGATCGCGGACGTGAAGGATTTGGTAAGGATTTTACCAAGGCTGCAAGACGGGCACCGCACCCTTTGGCCCGACCGCAGCAGCCCCGCAGCGATCTGACCGCTGTGTCAGTAGATATAGCGGATCTGTTCGGTCCAGAACCGCTCCATCCGCTTGAGGGACATGTTGATCTCGTCCATCCCCGAGGCATCGATCAACCCGCGCTGTTCCATCCCGTCCGCGTGCCGGGCGAAAAGGTCTGCGATGACGCCGCGCACATGCCTCCCCTGTTCCGTCAACCGGACCCGCACCGAGCGGCGGTCGATCTCGGACCGCTGGTGGTGCATGTAGCCCAGTTCGACCAGCTTCTTCAGGTTGTAGCTGACGTTCGAGCCCTGGTAGTAGCCGCGCGATTTCAACTCGCCCGCCGTTACCTCGTTCTCGCCGATGTTGAACAGGAGAAGCGCCTGAACCGAGTTGATCTCCAGGATGTTCAGCCGTTCGAATTCATCCTTGATCACGTCAAGAAGCAGGCGATGCAGCCGCTCCACCAGGGCAAGGTTGTCGAGGTAGCAGGACAGGAACGCCTTTTGCGATCCGTCCAGTACCGGGGCATACATTGTCATACCGTTTCTCCACCGTTCGCACGGGGACAGAATCAGCACAAACCGCAAACATTCCGTAAACTTGCGGCGAACTTCGGCTAATTTCTCGGCGTCAGCCGGTTTTCCGCGAAGACGGTGATCCGCGCCAGCAGGCCGGTCAAGGCGGCAGGTGGTGCCGACTGACCCAGGATCCAGGCCATCAGGTCCTGGTCGTTCTCTTCCAGCAGCACGTCATAGGTCTGCAGGTCAGCCTCGGACAGCCCCGCCAGATGCGCATCGGCGAAGGGACCCAGCACCAGGTCCATCTCCTTGGTGCCGCGCCGCCAGGACCGCATCGCCATCCGCTTCAGGCGCGCTTCAGCCGTCTCGCCCATTGGACCACCGTTCCTGCTTGAACCCCATCGGGGCGGACCCTAAGACAGGCAAGCCCGAAACTCCACCCTCCCCGAAAGGTGCAAAGATGGCTTTCCTCTCCGACACGCTGGCCCGCGTGAAGCCATCCCCCACCATTGCGGTGACGACGAAGGCGCAACAGCTGAAATCCGAGGGCAAGGACGTCATCGGCCTTGGCGCGGGCGAGCCGGATTTCGACACGCCGGAAAACATCTGCGACGCCGCCAAGCGTGCGATCGACAACGGCAAGACGCGCTATACGGCGGTGGACGGCATCCCCGAGCTGAAGGCGGCGATCTGCTCCAAGTTCCTGCGCGAGAACGGGCTGACCTATACACCAAGCCAGATCAGCGTCGGCACTGGCGGCAAGCAGATCCTCTACAACGCGCTGATGGCGACCCTGAACCCCGGCGACGAGGTCATCATTCCCGCCCCCTACTGGGTCAGCTACCCCGACATGGTCCTGCTGGCAGGCGGCACCCCCGTTCCGGTGGTGGCCGGGATCGAGACCGCGTTCAAGCTGACGCCCGAACAGCTGGAAGCCGCGATCACGCCGAAGACCAAATGGTTCATCTTCAACTCGCCGTCGAACCCCACCGGCGCGGGCTACACGCGGGCCGAGCTGAAGGCGCTGTGCGATGTCCTGATGCGGCATCCCCATGTCTGGGTGATGTCGGATGACATGTACGAACACCTGGTTTTCGACGACTTCGAATTCTGCACCCCGGCCGAGATCGAACCCGGGCTTTATGACCGCACGCTGACCTGCAACGGCGTCTCCAAGGCCTATGCGATGACCGGCTGGCGGATCGGCTATGCTGGCGGTCCTGTGGCGCTGATCAAGGCGATGGGCACGATCCAGTCGCAGTCGACCTCGAACCCCTGTTCCGTCAGCCAGCATGCCGCGTTGGAGGCGCTGTCCGGCCCGCAGGACTTCCTGGCCGACTGGCGCAAGGTCTTCCAGGGCCGCCGCGATCTGGTGGTGGGGATGCTGAACCAGGCCAAGGGGATCCGCTGCCCGAAGCCCGAAGGCGCGTTCTACGTCTATCCCGACATCTCGGGCTGCATCGGCAAGGCCACGCTAGCAGGCACTGTGATTTCCAGCGACGAGGTCTTTGCGACCGCCCTGCTGGAGGAGACCGGCGTGGCCGTGGTCTTTGGCGCGGCTTTCGGGGTGTCGCCGAACTTCCGGGTCAGCTATGCCACCTCGGACGAGGTGCTGCACGAGGCCTGCGCCCGGATCCAGCGCTTCTGCGCCTCGCTCGTCTAAGGCGGGGCGGCTTACCGGGTTGACGAGTGGCGCTCGCTCCGCAAGGAATGGCGGAGCGGACTGTTCCGCAAAGATTGGATTAGGCAGGCATGGGCGCAGACCTTCCCGACTATTATTTCCGGGTGCGCGAGAACGGGGCGGCCGTGTTCCGCATCGGGACCGAAAACCGTCAGCGCCGGATCGAAATGGTCGAGATCGCTGCGGTCAACGTCAAGAACGGTAACATCAAGCCGCATGGCGAGGTCGAACTGACCACTGCGGACCGGGCGGCAATCGAGGAATGGCTGGCGGCGCGTCAGGCCCAGCTGGCCGCGCGCGAGGTCGATGACATCCTGCGCACCGTCGATCACCTGAACCTGACGACGCAATGGGCGCAGTCGCGTGCGACGGATGCGCAGCTGGAAGCGGTGACGGACTCGCTTCTCTTGGCGATGCACGACCTGCGGACCATGCTGGTCAAGCGCAAGGCCGACAGGCTGGGCAAGGCCGAAGGCTAACAGGGCGGGATCGTCAGACCCGCGGGCGGCAGCGGGCCGATGTCCGTTACCACGCCCGACCGGACCAGCATCAGACGCGTCCAGTCTGCCGAGGCGAGGACAAGTTCCGGCCCCTGCCCACAGTCGCGCAAGCCGCCCGAGATCACTTCATCGCCGATCCGGTGGTTGGTGAGGTCCGGCAGACGCAGGGTTTCGACCAGCCGGTCTCCGTCAAGGCGGACGAAGACCAGTTCCTTGCGCAGATGCGGGCGGTCGACATAGGCGATCTCGATGCGGCCGTCGCCGTCGAAATCGGCGACCCCGGCGGGGGCCAGCCAGCGATGGCGCTGGCCGATGAACGGGGTTGCGGCGATCTTGCCTTGGGGCCCGTAAAGCGCAAGCGAAGCCCCTTGGGCGAGATCGGTTTCCACGACGATGACCTCCGGTGCTCCGTCGCCGGTCACGTCGGCAAGGCGGGCTTCGACGTCCTCGAAAACGCGGTTCTCCGGCAGGGTGATGGTGACAGTCTGGTCACCGACGACCAGACGAAGTCCGCCCCATTCCAGCGCATCGCCCAGAACGGCGTGGTCATAGCGCCCGGTCGGATCGACAAGGTCGGCCTGCAGGATCGGGGAATCACGCGTACCTTCGGCCGCTGCGGCCCCGGTCATCACGACCAGGGCCAGAGCCAGCCGCATCAGATCTGCTTTTCCGGCATCTGCACGCGCAGACCGTCCAGCGCGTCCGAAACCTTGAGCTGGCAGGTCAGGCGCGACCGGGCCGGATCGGGATGCCAGGCGAAGTCCAGCATGTCAGCTTCCATGTTGTCCTTCTTCGGCAGCTTGTCGACCCAGGCCGGGTCCACGTAGACGTGGCAGGTCGAACAGGCGCAGGCGCCGCCGCAATCGGCCTCGATCCCCGGGATGCCGTTGTCGCGCGCGCCTTCCATCACGGTGAGGCCATTCGCCACCTCAACCACATGTTCCTTGCCGTTGTGTTCGACGTAAGTGATCTTCGCCATTCTGAAACTCTCCCGGGATCGTCAGACGTGACATAGGCCAGTCCGGCGTGATTTGCCAGAGGGGCGCGGGCTTGCCTTGCGGCCCCAATGTTCTAGTATTGTTCTCATGACTCTGGTGATTTCCCCTGCCCCGCGCGGCGGTTCCTGGCCGCGCCCCCCCCGCGCCTTGCCGGCCGGACGGCTGGGCGAGCCTCCCGCTGGGGCGCGGGTGACGGTAGCGGGGCTGGTGCTGGTCCGGCAAAGGCCGGGGACAGCAAAGGGGGTGATCTTCGTCACGCTGGAGGATGAGACGGGGACGGCCAATGTGGTCGTCTGGGCCAATGTCTACGAACGCTTCCGCCGGGCGGTGATCGCGGGGCGGCTCTTGCGGGTGACGGGGAAGCTGCAGCGCGAGGCTGGGGTGGTGCATGTGGTGGCCGAACTGATCGAGGATCTGTCGCCGATGCTGGACCGCCTGCTGGACCCGGGGTTCCGCTTCGACGGGGTTCGGGCAGGGGATCAGCCGTAGGGCCTTGGGACCCAAATTCCTTAAGCAAGGAATTTGTCAAATTTCTTCCGTAAGAAATTTGGCGGCGAGAGACCCCGCCGCCTTTCAAGCCCTTGGTCCGCCGGGCTTACTCGATCGACAGCGCCACAAAGCGCGGGTCGCCGCCACGCCGAACCAGAAGCAGGATTGACTTGCGGCCCGCATCCTTGGCTTCCTTGACGCGGTCTTCCAGGTCCTGCAGGCGGACGACCTTCTGCTGGCCGGCCTCGGTGATCAGGTCACCTTCAGCCAGCCCCTTGGTGAAGGCTTCCGATGCCTGGTCGACCGCCGTCACAAGCAGACCCTCCGCGGCAGCCTCAAGCCCCAACCGCTCCCGCATTTCGTCATCCAGAGGCGCCAGCGTCAAACCAAGCGTCTCCAACTCCTTCGGCGCTTCGGGCGCGGGGGCGGAAGCCGGCATCGTCGCGGCCTCGGCCTCTTCGCGACGGCCAAGGGTGACGGCCAGCGTCTCGGTCTTGCCGTCACGAAGCACGATGACCGGGACCGCCTCGCCGATGGGCGCATCAGCCACGCGGCGAGTCAGGTCGCCGGCATCGCCCACTTCCTCGTCGGCAAAGCGGGTGATCACGTCACCGGACTGGATGCCCGCAGCTTTGGCCGGGCCTTCCGGCACGTCGGTGACCAAGGCCCCCTTGGCGTCGGCCAGCCCCATCGATTCCGCGATTTCGGGCGTCATGTCCTGGATGCGGACCCCAAGCCAGCCCCGCCGCGTTTCGCCGAACTCTTTCAGCTGTTCGACGACCTTGGTCACGACGTTCGCCGACATCGAGAAGCCGATGCCGATCGACCCGCCGTTGGGCGACAGGATCGCGGTGTTCACGCCGATCACCTGGCCGTCCATGTTGAACAACGGCCCGCCCGAGTTGCCACGGTTGATCGCCGCGTCGGTCTGAATGAAGTCGTCATAGGTCCCCGACAACTCGCGCCCCCGGGCCGAAACGATGCCCGCACTGACCGAGAAGCCCTGTCCCAGCGGGTTGCCCATCGCCATGACCCAGTCACCCACCCGCATCAGGTCCGAGTTTCCGAAGGTCACGAACGGGAGCGGCTTGTCGCTTTCCACCTTGAGCAGCGCGATGTCGGTCTTCGGGTCGGTCCCGACCAGCTTGGCCTTCAGCCTTTCGCCCGAGAAGAACTCGATCTCGATCTCGTCGGCACCCTCGATCACGTGGTTGTTGGTGACGATGAAGCCGTCCTCGCTGATCACGAAGCCCGAACCCAGCGCCTCGGAACGCTGCGGGCCGCCGGGGCCGGGGCCACCGAAATCATCGAAGAAATCCTCGAACGGGCTGCCTTCCGGCACCATCGGCATCCCGTCTGCCGGTGCTGCGATCATCGCCGACGTGGTGATGTTCACGACCGAGGGGCTGATCTTGTCGGCCAGTTCGGCAAAGCTTTCCGGCGCGCCGAAGGCCTGCGCCTCCTGGAGCGGCGCCACGGAAAGGCCGAAGCCCAGGACCAACGCGAGAATTGTGCTGGACCGCAGGGCATTGCGGATGGAAGGGGTGAGGTCGGGCACGATGCGAACTCCTGTTCAATCGGTTGGGGCGGCGGCACATCCCGGTCGGACCCTGCCGCGTCGATGCTGAAGAAACAGTTAGGGGACGCAGAAGACAATGCAAACCCGGTCGCGGCGCATCAAGGTGATGTGAAGGAATATGTCATCACACCCGCGCCACCCAGACCAGCGCCACCCCGACAGCAAGGGCGCCAAGTCCGATCATCCGGCGCTGGTCAAGGCCAAGGCTGGCCAGAAGCCGAAGCGCATCCTCGATACGCCGAGGGGCCAGTGCAAGCACTAGCCCCTCGATCGCAAGAACAAGTCCCAAGGCCAGGACGACCTGGCTCACGGGTTGGCCGGGGCCGCTTCCGCCGGAGCTTCTTCGGCCGCAGGTTCCGCTGGCGCAGGTTCAGCCGGAGCCGCTTCGGCTGGAGCTGGAGTCGTCGGCCCCACCGAGGCCCCGCTCGCACGTCCGGCATCCGACCGCAGATAGTCGAAGAACTCGCTGTCCGGCTGCATCACGATGGACGAGTTGCTGCCCTGAAGGCTGACCTCGTAGGCCGTCAGTGACCGGGTGAAGGCAAAGAACTCCGGGTCCTGACCATAGGCTTCGGCCAAGATGCGGTTCCGTTCGGCATCGGCCTCGCCGCGGATCACGTCGGCTTGGCGCCGGGCGTCCGAGGTCAGTTCCACCACCGTCCGGTCCGCGGACGCACGCACGCGCTGCGCGGCTTCGCCACCCCGGGCCCGTTCGTCTGCCGCTTCGCGGTCGCGTTCGGAACGCATCCGGGCGAAGGTTGCTTCAAGGTTCTGCTCGGGCAGGTCAGTCCGGGTCAGGCGCACGTCGATCACGTCGATGCCCAGGGCCGCACCCTCGCGCTTGGCGATGGTCAGGATCTGGTTCATCAGCCCGGCACGGTCCTGGCTCAGCACCTGTTCCTGCGTGGAGTTACCCAGGACTTCCGGGATCGCCTGGCTCAGGATGTTATTCAAAAGTTGCTGGGCGCGGTCTTCACCGGCCGTTCCGACGGACTGGCGGAATTCCACCAGGTTGACGATGCGCCAGCGGGCGAAGGCGTCCACCACCAGGCGGCGGTCGGACAGAAGTGTGACTTCGATCGGCTGGGTCTGCAGGCCGAGGATCCGGTCCTCGTACTGCACGACGTCCTGCACCAGCGGAATCTTGAAGCCCAGACCCGGGTCTTCCTTGACCTGGACGACCTGACCGAACTGCAGAACCAGCGCGCGCTTGCGTTCGTCCACGATGAAGACCGAGGACAGGACCAGCACCAGCAAGACCACGAAGGCCGGAATGATGTACATCGCACGCATCAGTTGGTCCCCCCAGCCGTACCCGAGCCCGTACCGGCACCCTGGGTGGGCGTCATCCGCCCAAGCTCGTTCAGCGGCAGGAAGGGCACGACGCCCTGCCCCGCTTCACCGCCCGAGACGCCGTCGAGGATCACCTTGTTCATGCCCCCCATCACCCGTTCCATCGTTTCGATGTAAAGCCGCCGCCGGGTCACCTCGGGCGCCTTCACGTATTCGTTGTAGATCGACAGGAACCGCGCTGATTCACCCTGCGCGCTGTTCACCGCCTGGGCGCGGTAGCCCTCGGCGGCTTCCATCAGACGTGCCGCCTCGCCTCGGGCACCGGCGGTGACCTGGTTGGCATAGGCGTCGGCCTCTTTCTCAAGCCGGTCGCGTTCCTGCTGGGCGGCCTGCACGGCGCGGAAGGCGTCGATCACCTCACGCGGCGGCTGTGCGGTCTGCAGGTTGACCCGGATCACGGTGATCCCGGCGTTGTAGCTGTCCAGCGTCGTCTGCACCGCTGTCCGCAGGTCCGAGGCGATCACGCCACGGTCACGGTTCAGGATGGGCGAAAGTTCCGACCGCGCGATGATGTCCCGCATCGCGCTGGAGCTTACCGCGCGGATCGTGTCCTCGGGGTCGACCAGGTTGAACAGGTACTTCTCGGGGTCCGAGATGTTCCAGACCACCTGGAAGCCGATGTCGACGATGTTCTGGTCGCGCGTCAGCATCAGCCCGCTATCGCTGCTGCCAGCCACCGTGCCGATGTCCGTGGTGCGTTCGCCGGTGACCTGGACCTTTTCGTAGCTGACGACGGGCCAGGGCGCGAAGTTCAGGCCGGGATCGCCGATGCCCGAGCTTTCGCCCAGGAAAAGCTCGACCGAGCGTTCTTCCGGCCGCACGGTGTAGAAGGACATGAAGGACCAGACGCCGATCAGCGCAAGCACGCCAAGACCGACGCTTTGCTTGGTGAAGACCGGGCCGCCCTGCCCGCCGCCGGGGCCACCCGTGCCACGATTGCCGCGCCCGCCCATCAGGACGCGCAGCTGTTCCTGGCCGCGTTTCATCAGTTGATCGATCTCGGGGATCTGGGGACCAGGCTCGCCACGGCGACCGCCGCGGCGGTCCTCGTCGTCGTTATCGCCCCTGTTGCCGTCTCCTCCCGAGCCGCCACCGCCGCCCCAGGGACCGCCACTTCCTGCCATTTAAGAAAACCCCTTGTTCTTACCTTTGCCCTAAGCTGGTCATATCCAGCCGGAAATCAACCCGTCCACGCCAGAAGTCAGGCAGTTCTGACCGGTTTTCGCATCGTGACCAGCTCTTCGGCCATGGTGGGATGGACGGCGCAGGTGCGGTCAAAATCCTCTTTTGTGGCCCCCATGCCGATCGCGATGGCTGCAAGCTGGATCATTTCGCCCGCCTCGGGTGCGACGATGTGGCAGCCAAGAACCTTCCGCGTGGCCTGGCTGACGATCAGTTTCATCAGCACTCGGTCCTGTTTGCCCGCGAAGATCGTGCGCATCGGGCGGAAGGCGGTGGAGTAGACCTCGATCGGTTCCTGCTCCCGCGCGGCTTCCTCCGACAGGCCGACGCTGCCCATCTCGGGCTGGGTGAAGATGGCCGAGGCAACAAGTGTGTGGTCGAAGGTGGTGGGTTTCGCACCGAAGACGGTGTCGGCGAAGGCGTGCCCCTCGCGGATAGCCACGGGGGTCAGGTTGATGCGGCCGGTGACATCGCCCACCGCGAAGACGGACGGCACCGCGGTCTGGCTGTAGGCGTCGACCGGAACCTCGCCGCCCCGGCCAAGTGTCAGGCCCAGCGCCTCCAGCCCCAGCCCGGCAGTGTTCGGGCGGCGTCCGGTGGCGTAAAGCACCAGATCAAACTCGCGCTCGGTCCCGTCGGTGGCGACGGCGCGGATGCCCGTCCCGGTCTGCTCCAGCCGCATCACGTCGGTGCCGCAGTGGATGTCGATGCCCTGCGCCCGCATGGCGTTGGCCACATGTCCCCGCGCCTCGTCGTCAAAGCCGCGCAGGATCTGCGCACCGCGGTAGTACTGGCTGACTTCGACGCCCAGGCCCTTCAGGATGCAGGCAAATTCGCTGGCGATATAGCCGCCGCCCACGACCAGCGCCCGCTTCGGCAGCACCGGCAGATGGAACATCTCGTTCGAGGTGATGGCAAACTCCCGCCCCGGAATGTCCGGCACGAAAGGCCAGCCGCCCGTCGCGACAAGGATATGCTTCGTCGTGAACTCGGCCCCCGAGGCCAGACGGACCCGGTGCGCATCCACGATCACCGCGCGCGCGTCGTGGATGGTGACGCCCGCGTTCTTCAAGGTGTTGCGGTAGGCGCCTTCCAGCCGGTCCAGCTCGGTCTCCAGCCGGGTGCGGAAGTGGGTCCAGTCAAAGCCGCCCACAGTGACATCCCAGCCATATTCCCGCGCCTCTGCGATGGCTTCGGGGTAGGCCGACGCGAAGACCATCAGCTTTTTCGGCACGCAGCCCCGGATGACGCAGGTGCCGCCCATCCGGCTTTCCTCGGCCAGACCGACCCCGGCCCCATATTCGCCCGACGCGATCCGCGCCGCGCGCACCCCGCCCGAGCCACCACCGATGACGAAGAGATCGTAGTCGAAAGCCATGTGAAGCCCCTCCGCCATTGCCGTGCGACAGAGCTATTCCGTCCGGCCGCCGTGCGAAAGTCCCCCAGCCGCGCTTTTGCGTGACCGGGCGGTCAGCGGTTAGTCAAGATCGGCAAAGATGTTGCGGCTTTCGGTGACATCGACCGACCCGGTTTCCACCTTGCCCGAGTTGATGTCGCGCACCGTCACCCGTCCGTCGCCGTGGCCGATCACCACCACGTCGCAAATGTCGATGAACAGCCCGTTTTCCACCACGCCCGGGATCTGGTTCAGCACCAGCGCCAACTGCCGCGGGTTGCCGATCCGCTTGAGGCTGAGGTCCAGGATGTAATGCCCCTCGTCGGTGATAAGCGGGGCCTCCTTCACCAGCCGCAGCGCGACCTCGCGGCTCATCACGTCCAGGCTGAACAAGGTCTCTTCGATCAGCGCCTTCGTGGTCTGCCAGCCGAAGGGGATCACCTCGACCGGAAGGGGATAGGCCCCAAGCTGGGCCACCTCTTTCGCGGCATCGGCAATCACGATCATCCGGTCGCTGGCGGTCGCCACGATCTTTTCCTGCAAAAGCGCCGCACCGCCGCCCTTGATCAGGTTCAGGTTCGCGTCGAACTCGTCCGCGCCGTCGATGGTCAGGTCAAGCCACCTGACCTCGTCGATCCCGACCACCTTCAGCCCGACGCCCTGCGCCAGGTCCGCCGTCCGGGCCGATGTCGCGACACAGGTCACCTGCAGCCCCTCGTCCCGCACGCGTTCGGCCAGGCAACGCACCATCCAGGCCGCTGTCGAGCCGGTGCCAAGGCCCAGCTTCATCCCGTCCTCGACGAAATCCACCGACCGGCGCGCGGCGACGAACTTGGCCTGGTCGATCGGTGAAAGCGCAGCAACCATGACAGTCCCCCTGTGTTTCACCCGGAATACCGCAATCCCCGACGAAGGGCGAGAGGGTTGAATGGCGACAGACCGTTGCGATTAGCCCGCCTTTTCCAGCCCCGCCACGGCCTGCGCGACCTCGGCCCCGGTCAGGGCGCCGTTGCCATCGGAATCCAGCGTCATCAGCGCCCGCAGAAAGCCCGCCTCGTCCTCGCCAAGCCCGCGCAGGCCCGCAATGCGGCCCTGTTCTGCCAGTTCGGCCGCATCCGCCCGGCCGTTGCCATCCGCGTCCGCCGCCCGGAACTGCCGTTCCAGCCGGCCCCGCGCATTCGCGTTCGCGGCACGCTGGCTTGTCTGCAGCTCGGCCCGGTCCACCGTGCCGTCGGCATCAAGGTCCATCGCGAAGAACCGCCGCAGGGTAGCCGCCCGGGCACCGGCACGTTCCAGCGCGATATGCTCTTCGATCCCGGCCAGCGTCAGTCCCTCGGGCCCGCCGAAACCTGCGATCAGATCGGTCACCTGACCCGCGAACCTGTCGGGGTCCTTGCGCATGGTCTTGTCCAGCGCGGTTTCCTCTGCCATCGCCGCCAGGGGCCACATCACAAGCCCCGCGATCACCAATGCTTTCGTCACAGCGGTCCTCCCTCGTCACCGGTCGCGCGGAAGTCTGGCCGGGAAATGGTTGACGGATGGTTAACCCTAGAATTCACCGGGCCTTGACCGCCGCATGACCTTGGCCGCATTTCCTCCGCCTTAGGTCGACAAGGGGTCGCTTTTCGGCCTGCGGCGACGCTAGACTTGGGCAAGGCTCACGCCAGAGGACCGACGATGTACACGCTGCACTATGCCCCGGACAATGCGTCGCTTATCGTCCGGCTGGTGCTGGACGGGGCAGGGTTTCCCTATCGGACCGCGCTGGTCGACCGCAGGGCGCGCCAACAGGACGGCCCGGCCTACCGGGCGTTGAACCCGACCGGGCTGATCCCGACGCTGGAGACTCCCCAAGGCCCGATCTCGGAGACGGGGGCGATCCTTCTGTGGCTGGCCGACACTCACCAGCTTGGCCCCTCCCCCGCAGATCCCGACCGGCCCGTTTTTCTGAAGTGGCTCTTCTTCCTGTCGAACACCGCCCATGCCGAGTTGCGGCAGATCTTCTATCCCCACCAGTATGTGCCTGCCGACGCCCACCGCGCGCATCTGGAAATCATGTCGACCCGGATGAAACGTCACTTCGACCTGCTCGACGCCGCGGCTGAGCAGCATCCCAAGCTTTTTGCCGCCGGTCGACCGCTGGGCGTCTACACCATCGTCCTGACCCGCTGGGCCGCGCTTTACCCCGTGACCGGTCCGCGCTGGTTCAACCTTGCCGATTTCCCGACGCTGGCGGCGCTGGCCCGCGCGCAGGAGGCCCGGGTCGAAACCCGCGTCATCGCCCGGGCCGAGGGGCTGGGCGCCAACCCCTTCACCCGCCCCGAACAGCCCAACCCACCGGAAGGCAGTGTGCTGTGACGCTGACGCTGTACCATTGCCCGGACTGGGCCTCGCAGATCATCCGGCTGGCTCTCGAAGAACTGGCGCTACCTTACGAGGTGCACCCAATGGACTGGGAAGCCGGGGATTTCGACGCACCCGGCTTTCGTGCGGTCAATCCGCTGGGCCTGATCCCGGCGCTGGAAACGCCCGAAGGTCCGATGTTCGAGACGGCGGCAATCCTGCTGTGGCTGAACGCGCGGCACGGGGGCCTGGGTCCGCAACTGCACGAGGCCGAGGCGACGGCCTACCTGTCCTGGCTGCTTTTCGTGGCGAACACGCTTCATCCGACCGTGATGACCATGATCCATCCAGACCGGACCGCTGGCGAGACGGCGGCCGGAGAAGCGGGCCGCCTTGCGCTGGAACGGGTGATGACGCAGGCCGCATTCCTCGAAACCCTGATCACCACGCGCCAGCCGGTCTGGCTGACACCCGAGCAACCGGCGCTGGGGCATTACCTCGGCATGCTGTTCCGCTGGGCGATCTGCCTGCCCGAAGACCCCGACCTGCGCTTCAGCCTGGCCCCTTTCCCCGCGCTGACGGCGGTTCTGGCCGCGCATGAGGCGACGCCCGCCGCCCGAAGCCTTGCCGCGGCAGACGGCCTTGGTGCGCACCCCTACACCGCACCCGAGGCCGCATGACCCTGATCCTGCACCACGCGCCCGACTTCGCCTCGACCATCATCCGCTTCGCGCTGGAAGAGCTGGAACTGCCCCATACCCTCGCCATCGTCGACATCGACGGCGGCGCGCTTGGCAGTCCGGAATACCGCCGGGTGAACCCGATCGGGCTGATCCCGGCGCTCGAGACCGACCACGGGCCGATGTTCGAAACCGCCGCCATCCTGCTGTGGCTGGTGGACCGGACCGGGCGGCTTGGTCCGGGTCCGACCGACCCCGACCGCGGCGCCTTCCTGTCCTGGCTTTTCTTCACCTCGAACGCGCTGCATCAGGCGGCCCTGGCGATGTTCTACCCGCACCGCCCCGCAGGCGAAGCGAACTCCACCGCCGCCCAGGCCGCCGCGCAAGAGCAGATCATAGCACGGCTTGGACTGGTGGAGCAGCTGATCGCCACCCAGTCGCCCCGCTGGCTGTCCCCCGACCATCCCGGCGTGCTGGGCTACTACATCGGCGTCCTGGTCCGCTGGCTGATCCTTTTGCCACCCGCCCCCTATGGCGTTGACCTCGACGCGTTCCCACATCTGAAATCTGTCCTTGCCGCGCACCAGTCGCGCCCCGCCGCCCAGCGCGTCGCGGCGTCCGACGGGCTCGGCCCCACCCCTTTCACCAATCCAGGTCCCTGATGTTCCTTTCTGTCTTCGACATGTTCAAGGTCGGCATCGGCCCATCGTCCTCGCATACGATGGGCCCGATGGTCGCCGCCGCGCGCTTCCTTGACGCGCTGCGCGCCTCGCCCTTCCATTTCCACGGGCTCAGGGCCTCGCTGCACGGCTCGCTTGCCTTCACCGGCGTGGGTCATGCCACCGACCGGGCGACGATCCTTGGCCTTGCCGGTTACGAACCTGCCACCTACGACGCCGAAAAGGCCGAGGCGACGCTGGCAAAGATCAGGGAAACCCGCGTGATCGAGGCCCCGGGCATCGGCGCCCTGACCTTCGATCCGGGTGCCGATCTCCTCTTTGACTACGGCCCCGCGCTGCCCGGCCACGCCAACGGGATGATCCTGAAAGCCACCGACGCCCAGGGCGACGTGATCCTGACCGAGACCTACTATTCCATCGGCGGCGGCTTCGTGCTGACCGGGGCCGAGATGGCCGAGGCCGGTGGCGCCAAATCCAGGGCGCGCGCCGATGTGCCCTACCCGTTTGAAACCGCTGCCGAAATGCTGGAGATGGCGCAGAAGTCCGGGCTGACCATCGCCCAGATGAAACGCACCAACGAGCTGAAGTTCCGCTCTGCCGCCGATCTTGACGCCGGGATCAACCGGATCTGGCAGGTGATGAACGACTGCATCTCGCGCGGCATGTTGGGCGAGGGCATCCTGCCCGGCGGCCTCAAGGTGCGCAGGCGGGCCAAGGGCATCCACGATGCGCTCATGGCCGAACGCGGGCTGAACATGACGCCCCCCCATACCATCAACGACTGGATGTCGCTCTACGCGATGGCGGTGAACGAGGAGAACGCCGCGGGCGGCCAGGTCGTCACCGCGCCCACCAACGGTGCCGCAGGTGTCGTGCCCGCGGTCCTGCGCTACTACCTCGACCACGTGCCGGGCGCCTCGACCACCAGGATCGGCGACTTCCTCCTGACCGCCGCCGCCATCGGCGGGCTCTGCAAGCACAACGCCAGCATCTCGGGCGCGGAATGCGGCTGCCAGGCCGAGGTCGGCTCTGCCGCCGCAATGGCCGCCGCAGGTTTGGCCGCGGTCCTGGGCGGGACGCCCGAACAGGTGGAGAACGCCGCCGAGATCGCGCTGGAACACCACCTCGGCATGACCTGCGATCCGGTCAAGGGTCTGGTGCAGGTGCCCTGCATCGAACGGAACGGCCTTGGCGCCATCAAGGCGGTCTCCGCGGCCTCCCTCTCCTTGCGCGGCGACGGGCAGCACCTCGTCAGCCTCGACGTCTGCATCGAGACGATGCGCCAGACCGGCCGCGACATGCACGAGAAATACAAGGAAACCAGCCTCGGCGGCCTGGCGGTCAACGTCCCGAACTGCTGACCAGCCTTTCACATTTGCCCAAATATCCCCGCCGGAGGCTCGCCCGAGCCCTTTGCGCGTCCTTCACGCGCAAAGGGCGAGACAAAAGACCTGCGCGCGAGCGCTCCTTTTGAAAACCGCCCCACCCCGGGCAATGTCGCTTTCAGGCAGGCAGCGGAACCCGCCACCCGCTACCCAAGACCCATGACCCGCGATACCACCCTCCAGGGCGTCATCCTGATGCTCGCCTTCTGCGTGATCGCGCCCTTGCTGGACGTCGGCGCCAAGCTTGCCGCCGAAGCGGGCGTTCCCGTGGGCCAGATCACCACCGCCCGTTTCGTGGTACAGGCCGCGCTGATGCTGCCGGTCATGCTCCTGATGCGTCTGCCGCTCACGCTGGACGGCAAGGCGCTTGGCTACACCACGCTGCGGGCGCTCTTGCTGCTTGTCTCCACCTATGCCTTCGTCTCTGGCATCCAGGTGATGCCGATCGCCGATGCGCTGGCCATCGTCTTCGTCGAACCCTTCATCCTGCTGATCCTCGGCAGTTTCATCTTCGGCGACCAGGTCGGCCCCCGCCGCATCGCCGCCTGTGTCGTCGGCTTTTGCGGCGCGCTGCTGGTGATCCAGCCCTCGCTGGCCGCCTTCGGGCTGGTGGCGCTCTGGCCCTTGGCCACCGCCGTCCTCTTCGCGCTTTACATGCTGGTCACGCGGTCGATCTCCAGCTGGATGCACCCGGTCACCATGCAGTTCCACACCTCCTGGACCGGGCTTCTTCTCTGCCTGCCGGTGATGGTCCTGGCCGATGGCTCGGGCATCCCGTCGCTCGACCCGATCTGGCCCCAGGGCTGGAATTGGCTCTGGCTCTTCATGGTCGGATTCTGGGCGGCGGTCAGCCACATGTGCATGACCTACGCGCTGAAGTTCGCGCCCTCGGCGACGCTGGCGCCGCTCCACTACTTCGAGATCGTGACCGCCGTGATCCTGGGCTACCTGATCTTCGACGATTTCCCCAACGCGATGACCTGGGCCGGGATCGCCGTCATCGTATCGTCGGGCCTCTACATCATCCACCGCGAGCGTCTGGCCGCCCGTGCCAAACGCAGGGCACCCGTCACGGTGCTTCCCGAAGCGCTCTGATCGCCGCGTCCAGCCTCCGGCGCGGCAGGATCACCAGCATCCCCCGCCGGTCAAAGCTCAGCACCACCCGCCGCTCCACCACCCGGTTCGACGTGCCGATCATCCCGTCAGGCGCAAACGTGATTCCCTCGATGGGCCATTCCAGCCCCGCGCTCCGCCCCGTCACCCGGGACATCGGAAAGAGGGACAGGGGCTCTCCCGGTTGCAGGGTCAGTTCCAGATTCGCCGGGGCCGCGAAAGCCACGTCCTGCGGGCCGATCAGGATGCAGCGCCGCTCGGACCGGGCGATCAGGGTGGAAAAAGCCGCAAGCCCGTGGTCCAGCCGCGCGCCGGCAAAGCCCAAAGCCAGCACCAAAGGCGCCTCGATCGACCGCAGCGCCTTGTCAAAGTCGGTGGTCACCTGTTCGGTGACAAGATGTTGACGTTCCACGGGAATCTGGGACCTTGCCAGGGCCGAGATCGAATCCATGTCGCCGATCACCGCCTCGGGGACCACCCCCAGCCGCAATAGCCGGTCGGCCCCGCTGTCGGCTGCCACGGCCACCGGCGCGCGGGCCAGTGCAAGCTTCAGGTCCCGGCCCGTAAACGGACCCCCACCGGCCAGTGTTACACCGTGGGTTGACTGGACAATTGGCGAATTCATGTAAGACTGTATCCAATTAAGGCAGGATTCCGGGGGTCCGGCCACAATCAATCCATCAAATTACCCCTGTATGTCCATGCATTAGGACTGTCTCGGCGTAGTATGTGTTAACGAGCAAGGCGAAAGGCTGTCCGACAATGACCAGTGAAAGCAAGATCCTGACCGTTTCATACGGGACCTTCAGCTGCACGCTGGAGGGGTTCGACAATCCTTTCGACACGATGAAGGCGATTGCCGAATACTTCCGCGACCTTGCCGCGCAGGACCGCCACTTCGGTGCCGAGCCGCCGCCGCCGGACGCCGCCATGCTGCACCGGCTGGCCGAGCGTGAGGTGTCGCGCCTGGCCACCGGCAGGCGGGACGATGCCGCGCGCTTCACCTCCGCCGATCCGGCCGAGGGTCCGGCCCCGCGCATCCAGATCAATCCGGTACTGCGCCGCGCTGCCCCGACGGCCGAGCCCGAGCTGCCGAAGACCGAAACTCCGCTGGTCGCGGAACCGTCGCTGACCGACGTTATCCCGGACGGCGTCGCGGCAAAGCTTGCCCGCATCCGCCGCGCCGTGAACCCCTCGGTCCCGCTGGCCGAAGCACCTTTTGCTGCCGATCCCGAGCTGTCCGCCCCCGTCGCGGACTTGGTCGCGGACTTGGCCCCAGACTTGGTCGAAGCCGAGTTCCAGGCTCTGGCAGATGACGCGACCGACGAGGTCGATGCCCATTCCGCGCTGGCCACCGACGATCCCGGCAACGACGCCGGCGATGTCGCCGCGCGCCTTGGCGAGCTGATTTCATCCCACCCGCGCGACGCGGGGCTGGATGTCGCGGCTGCGGACCCGACCGCAGAGGCGGAAGATCTGGCTGCCGAAGATCTGTCGGACGATCTCGCCCCGACCTGGTCCAGCGACCTGACCGAGGCCAACGCCACGCATGCCGAGGCTGCCTTCATCGACGTCGACGCCGAGACGGAAGCGGCTCCGGTCACGGTCCTGACGGCTGACGACGCGCCGGCTGACGACATCTGGACCGACGAGCTGCCGGTTCCGGTCGAAAGCGACGACGCACTCGTATCGGCAGCCGCCGACGCAGAGATCGGGACAGAGGCTGCCGCCCTGTCGATCACGGATGACCTCGACGATGCCGTGGCATTCGTCGACCACCCTGCCGAAACCGACTTCACCGACGAGGACGTGGCGCTTCTGGCGCAGCTCGATGGAACCGTCTTCGACGAAACCAGCCTGGGTGCGGCGCTTGATGACACCCTGCCGGAAGACCGCCCGATGGCGATCGACCTGGCGGAAGCCGCCCTGCAGGACCCGCCTCCCGAGGCTGTCGATGCTTTCGCCTCGGAAGAAACCCTGCCCGAAGACCTGTACGCCGACACCGCCTTTGCCGCGGTCCCCGCAGCCGAAGCGCCCAGGGTCGAGGCCGAGGTCGAGGTCGACACCGGAAAATCCGGGGCACGCACGCGTCGGGTCAACTCGCGCATCGTTCGCATCCATCCCAGCGAGGATGCCCGTGACGCCAGCGCCACCCGGGTTCTCGACACCGGCGAAGAGGCCAGCGAAGTCGCGCGGCTCATGCAGCAGACCGACGAAGTCATGGCCGACGCGGAAAACCGCCGTCGTCATGAGGCCCTGTCGCGCCTGAAAGCCGCCGTCGCGGCAACCGAGGCGGATCGTGCCGACATCGACTACGAGGCACCGAAGGCCGAAGCCAACCTCAATCCCTACCGGGACGACCTGGCCGAGGCGATCCTTCCCGTCCGCGAGCCCGAGCCTGCTCCGGCTGCCGAAGTCAAACCGCGCCGGAAGTCCGTGACGATCCGTCCCGCCGAACCGCGCCCCGGAACGATCCGCCCCGGCATGATCAGCCCGCCGCCGCTGGTTCTGGTCTCCGAACAGCGCATCGACCGCCTGGCCCCAGCCGCCTCGGCCGCTCCCGCCCCTGCTCCAGCACCGGCTCCGGCCCCGGCACCCCAGATGTCGCCGTCCGCTCCGGGGATCGGCACGTCGGAAGGGCAACCAATGGTCGCGATGCGCACCGGTCGTCTGTCCGGTGCCATCGGAGCCGGGGCCGCCGTCGCCGCCTCAAACCTGCCGGCCCGCAACCTGGTCCTGGAAAAGCCCTCTTACGGCACTGCCGCCGAGACCGAGGAAGACGATGACCTGGGCGAGGACTCGCGCGAAATCAACGAGGCCGGTCTTGCCTCCTTCGCCGAGATGGTCGGCGCGCGCTCGATGGCCGAGATGCTGGAAGCCGCTGCCGCCTACGCCACCTGCGTCGAAAACCGCAGCCACTTCACCCGTCCGCAACTGATGCGGCGGATGATGGCCTCGGCCGGCGGCAAGTCGGTCAGCCGCGAGGATGGGTTGCGCAGCTTTGGCACGCTTCTTCGGACCGGCCGGATCGAGAAGGTCACCCGCGGCCACTACAGCCTGGCCGAAAACTCGCCCTACCTGGCCGAGGCGCGCCGCCTGAACTGAATTAACCAAGTAATTTGAGAAAGATCAGACGGATGGGTCCTGCCCGTCCGTCTTATTCGCATCGGGATCAGCCTGACCGATCCCCCGGAACACGAAGCGGAACGGCAGTATCCAAAGGAAGCCCAGGGCCACATAGACCGCCAGTTCCACCAGCACCGATGGCCGTTCGAACAGGTCGACCACATTGACCGCCGCCACCACGTAAAGCGGCATCCCGACAAGCAGGATCACCAGCGCCCAGCGCCTGCGGGCCTTGTAGCTGAGAGCCATCGTCCATCCTTTCCAGCGCCCCCCGAAAGGAGCCTTGCGGTCAGTCCGCGAAGGGGTCGGTCACCAGGATCGTGTCGTCCCGTTCGGGAGAGGTGGAGAGTAGAGCGACCGGGCACTGGATCAACTCCTCGATCCGCCGCACATACTTGATCGCCGCACCGGGAAGCTCTGCCCAGCTGCGCGCACCGGCGGTGGTCTCGGACCAGCCTTCCAGCTCTTCGTAGATCGGCGTGCAACGCGCCTGTTCATCCGCCGCGATCGGCAAATAGTCCATCCGCTTGCCGCCCAGGTCATAGGCCACGCAGATCTTCAGCGTCTTGAACCCGTCCAGCACATCCAGTTTGGTCAGCGCGATCCCCGACACGCCCGAAGTGGCGCAGGTCTGCCGCACCAGCACCGCATCGAACCAGCCGCAGCGCCGCTTGCGCCCGGTGACGGTGCCGAATTCATGCCCGCGCTCGCCCAGCCGCTCGCCGTCCGCATCAAACAGCTCCGCCGGGAACGGGCCTTCACCCACGCGGGTCGTGTAGGCCTTGACGATCCCCAGCACGAAGTCGATGGCCGTCGGCCCCACCCCGGTCCCGGTCGCCGCCTGCCCCGCGATGGTGTTCGACGAGGTGACGTAAGGGTAGGTCCCATAGTCGATGTCCAGGAGCGACCCCTGCGCGCCTTCGAAGAGGATGCGCTTGCCCGCCCGCCGTGCCTCGTTCAGCACCTTCCAGACCGGACCGGCATAGGGCCTGATCTTCGGTGCGATCTCTAGCAAGCTCGCCTTCAGAGCCGCCGCATCCACCGGGTCCAGCCCCAGCCCCGACCGCAGCGCGTTGTGGTGCGTCAGAAGCCGGCCGATCCGCGTGTCCAGCGTCGCCGCATCGAAGAGGTCCGCCACCCGGATTGCCCGGCGACCGACCTTGTCCTCATAGGCCGGGCCGATCCCGCGCCCCGTGGTGCCGATCTTTGCCACCGTGGTCTGGGCCTCGCGGCCGCGGTCCAGCTCGCCGTGGATCGGCAGGATCAGGCTGGCATTCTCGGCCAGCATCAGGTTCTCGGGGGAAATCGCCACCCCCTGCCCGCGCAGCTTCTCGATCTCGGCCACCAGGTGCCAGGGGTCCACCACGACGCCGTTGCCGATGACGGAAAGCTTGCCGCCGCGCACGATGCCCGAGGGCAAGAGCGACAGCTTGTAGACCGTGTTGCCGATCACCAGCGTATGGCCCGCGTTGTGCCCGCCCTGGAACCGCGCGATCACATCGGCGCGTTCGGAGAGCCAGTCAACCAGCTTGCCCTTGCCCTCATCGCCCCACTGGGCACCCACCACGACGACGTTGGCCATTCATTCCCCCGAGTCACGTGTCAAACCACGCGGGGTATAGCCACGCCTCGCCGCCGGGGAAACCCTGCAAATGCGCGGGTGGCTGAGATGGACCTGTTATGGACCCGCCTTCGGAACCCTCCCATGGATACGAAGATCCACCACAGAACCGCCTGCGCCACCTCGCGCAGTACACTGGCCTGATCCGCGCCGCCGGGATCGAGCCATCGTTGATCCACTATCTGAAAACCCCACCGTCCCGCCCGCGATCCGCGCGCTGGCCTAGGCGACGGGACAGCGCCTGCGCGCTGATCCGTGAAAAGGGCAGGCACTGTGCAGAACTCGGCCGTGCCGACCCCACCTGACCGACGCCCAGCTTCTGGATACAATCGGGGCGCACTCGATCCTGCTGAACCGGCCCAGCGTGATCACGCCGAAAGGCTCCCGCCTCTGCCGCCCTCCGAGGAGGTGCTGGACCTTCTGCCCCCGGTGACCGGCTGCTTCACCAAGGAAGACGGCAAGGTCTTGGACCTTTCATTGCCACATCGAACCGTTGGGGCGCTTGCAGGCGCTCTGGTCTGGGCTCGCTCTTCGCGCCTCGTGCGGCTCCAGCCCGACGGCGCGACCAATCCGCGGCTAACACCGAAGCGGTGAAACCGGGTAGTCCACACTGCCCCTTGGCCTTCCAATCGCTTCAAGGCTAGCATGGCGGCAACCACAACGTCCAAAGGGCACCATGATGGGCATCCTCCTGCGCTGGCTTGGCGCCTTCCTGCTGCTCTCGGCGATCTTCAACCCGACGCCGTGGAACTTCGCCACCTGGGCGCAGGACAACTGGGCCGACCAGATGCCGCTGACGGTGTTTCTCGGGCTGATCCTCGGCGTCATCGCGATGGTCTATCTTGTCGCCACCATGCGCTCGATCGGCATCCTCGGGGCCATCGTCATCGCCGCGATCTTCGGCGCCGGTCTCTGGGTGCTGACCGACTGGGGCCTCCTCGGCCTCGACAACTCGGCGCTGAACACCTGGCTGGCGATCCTCGTGCTGTCGCTGATCCTTGGCATCGGCATGTCCTGGTCGATCCTGCGCCAGCGTCTCTCGGGACAGCAGACCACGGACGAGGTCAATGGCTGATACTTTCCTCTACCTGACCCTCGGCACCAATGATCTCGCCCGCGCCGCGCGCTTCTACGACGCGGCGCTCGCGCCCCTTGGCCTCGTCCGCCGCGCCACCGAGGCGACCGAGATCGGCTACGGCCTGCCCGACGACCACCGCACGCGGCTCTGGATCACCCTGCCGTTCGACGAAAAGCCCGCCACCACCGGCAACGGCTCGATGCCCGCGCTGGTTGCCCCCAGCCAGCAGGCCGTGCGCGACTTCCACGCCGCCGCCATCGCCCAGGGCGGCAGCGACGAGGGCGCCCCCGGCCTGCGTCCCTACGGCCCCGCCTTCTTCGCCGCCTATGTCCGCGACCCCGACGGCAACAAGCTTTCCGCCGTGCACGAAAGCTGATCCCCGCTTTCACATTTGCCCAAATATCCCCGCCGGAGGCTCCGAAGCGTCCCGCAAGCGCCCCGGCGCACCCTCCAGCCGCGGCAGCGCCGTCCGCGGGGCTCGATGCCCCAAGGAAGGCTCCCCCGTTCCGGGACGAGACCCTTGCGCCCCGTGCCCCTTCCGCCTAGATAGGCGCGTCAGCGTTCAGGAAGTCCCATGGAAAACGTCATCCTCACCATCCACCTGATCCTCGCGCTCCTCCTGATCGGCGTCGTGCTCATGCAGCGCTCCGAAGGCGGCGGGCTTGGCATTGGCGGGGGCGGCGGCGGCACGATGTCGGCCCGCGGCGCGGCCACGGCGCTGACCAAGCTGACCTGGCTGTTCGCGATCGGCTTCATCATCACCTCGATCACGCTGACCATCCTTGCGACCCGTGGTGGCGAAGGCGGCTCCGTGGTCGACAGCGCCGCCAGCGACACGGCGACCGAAGCTCCGGCGACCGATGCGCCCGCCACCGGCGGCGGCCTTGCGGGAACCGACCTCACGCTGCCCGGCACGGCTACCGACGCCCCCGCAACTCCGCCCCGCGCGGATGAGCCGGCGCCGGCCACCAATCCCTGATCCACAACAGATTGCTTTTATCCATCGAAGCGCCCGCATGATCTAGCGTTCGGGCGTTGCTAACCCTTGCGGTAGTCGCTATACCTCGACTCCCGTGGTGCCGCGATTCCACCCTGCCCGAATCGCGCAAGTAAACACGGGAGTCCCGCCTTGGCGCGTTACATTTTCATCACCGGCGGCGTGGTTTCCTCCCTCGGCAAGGGCCTTGCCTCGGCCGCTCTGGGCGCGCTTCTGCAGGCCCGCGGCTACACGGTCCGCCTGCGCAAGCTTGACCCCTACCTGAACGTCGACCCCGGCACGATGTCGCCTTTCGAGCATGGTGAGGTTTTCGTCACCGACGACGGGGCCGAGACCGACCTCGACCTCGGCCACTACGAACGCTTCACCGGCGTCCATGCGCGGACCACCGACAGCATCTCCTCCGGCCGGATCTATTCCAACGTGCTGGAAAAGGAACGCCGTGGCGACTACCTCGGCAAGACCATCCAGGTGATCCCCCACGTCACCAACGAGATCAAGGACTTCCTCCGCATCGGCGACGCCGAGGTCGACTTCATGCTCTGCGAGATCGGCGGCACCGTCGGCGACATCGAGGGCCTGCCCTTCTTCGAAGCCATCCGCCAGTTCATCCACGAACGCCCGCGTGGGCAGTCCATCCTGATGCACCTGACGCTGCTTCCCTACCTCGCGGCCTCGGGCGAGTTGAAGACCAAACCCACCCAGCACTCCGTCAAGGAACTCCAGTCGATCGGCCTTGCCCCCGACGTCCTCGTCTGCCGGTCAGAACACCCGATCCCGGACCGTGAGCGGGAAAAGATCGCCCTCTTCTGCAACGTCCGCAAAGAGCACGTCATCCCGGCCTATGACCTGAAGACGATCTACCAGGCGCCCTTGGCCTACCACCACGCAGGCCTCGATCAGGCGGTCCTCGACGCCTTCGGCATCACGCCTGCGCCGAAGCCCAACCTCGCCCGCTGGGAAGACGTCATGGACCGCATGACGCACCCCGAAGGCGAAGTCCGCGTCGCCATCGTCGGCAAGTACACCCAGCTGGAAGATGCCTACAAATCCATCGCCGAGGCGCTGACCCACGGCGGCATGGCGAACCGGACGAAAGTCCGCGCCGAATGGATCGACGCCGAGATCTTCGAACGCGAAGACCCCGCGCCCTACCTTGAAAACTTCCACGCCATCCTCGTCCCCGGTGGCTTTGGCGAACGTGGCACCGAAGGCAAGATCCGCGCCGCGACCTTCGCCCGCGAAAAGAAGATCCCCTACCTTGGCATCTGCCTCGGCATGCAGATGGCCGTGATTGAAGCCAGCCGCAACCTTGTCGGTCTCAAGGATGCCGGGTCCGAGGAGTTCGACCACGAAGCCGGTGAAAAGCGCTTCACGCCCGTCGTCTACCACCTCAAGGAATGGGTCCAGGGCAACCACACCGTCACCCGCAAATCGACCGACGCCAAGGGCGGCACGATGCGCCTCGGGGCCTATACCGCGAACCTGAAGGAAGGCTCCGCCGTGGCCCGGATCTACGGCTCCAACGTGATCGAGGAACGCCACCGCCACCGCTACGAGGTCGACATCCAGTACCGCGACCAGCTGGAAAAATGCGGCCTGATCTTCTCCGGCATGTCCCCCGACGGCAAGCTGCCCGAGATCGTCGAGGTCAAGGACCACCCCTGGTTCATCGGCGTCCAGTTCCACCCCGAGCTGAAATCGAAACCCTTCGCCCCGCACCCGCTGTTCGCCGATTTTGTGCGGGCGGCGGTAGAGGTGAGTAGGTTGGTTTGATCCAATGGTGAGAGGCCAACATGGAGCCAGAAGGCAACTTGAAGAATAAGCTTCTTATCAATGAGACGTTGCCCGATCAATTCCTATACGATCTTGGTGCCTACCTTCAAACTTGCGCGCATATTGAGCTCACGGCATGCGACTTCATTTGTGCAATTGAAGGCTTTCGGCCCCCGTCGATCGAGTGGAGAGATCGGTTTCATAAGCTGAGGAAAGTTAAGACTTCTGATTTGCTCCCGATTCTGCGGAAATGCTCTGAGAGTCTGCCTGATCCGTTGCCGTCGCAGTTCAGAGAGCTTGTAGACTGGATTGACCGATATTCAGCAAATAGGCATATTGCGGTCCACGGTGCATTCTTTAACTCGGAAGAAGCTGGAAAACTACGGGTTCTATACACGCACAAGAAGAAGAATGGAGGCAACTTCGAATACATTCCAGAGGAATCCAAGATCGACCGAGAGTTAGTGATAAGCATTCTTAATGACGCTGATCGAATTCTTAGAATTCTGACAGGAATTGTTATCGCTATCGACAATGGTGACATAGGAACTTCGAAAGAAATAACGAGCGGAGAGGGGAAGTGGGCTCTGGATCGATAGGGGATTCTTGGACCCCGTCAGATTTGCCCAAAGAAAATCCGACTGCGCCCGACCCGCCCCCCGGGGGCGGGCGCGACAGGGTCGCCCCACCCCCGCGTGCCTGTCGCGGTCAGCTTTGACCCCGGCGTGGCGTAGGTCGGGCTTCAGGCCGACTCTCCCAGCCCTCGCAGGTTTGCTCGGGCGTTCGACGGAAGAACGATTTACTGGACTGTTCTCCGATCCGACTCCCCTCACCACAAACACACCGCCACCGACCCGTCCTCCCGCCGCAGCCACAGCCCCTCGGGCGAGGCGACGAACCCCCGCACCTCGCCCAGCGCCTTCAGCCAGGCGGCCTCCCGGTCCATCTTCTCCGGCTCCACGCAGGCCATCTCGGTAACCGCCAGCGGCCCGAGGATAAAAGTTTCGGCGTCCATCTCCGCCGTTCCGGTAAACCGGTTGCAGCCCGTGGTCCCCTCGACTTCCCTTCAAAGCTGACCGACAGCGATAGCCCCGCGCCCTCGGTCCGCAGGACGCCGCAAGTGTGGGGTGCAGAGCGAGCGTGATGGCACAAGGTGCAACAGGCGCATCTTGGATTTCCAGGTCGCGGGCAATCTTGACAGGGTCCGCGACATTCTAAGGCAGCCTTCCCCACCCCGAAAAGCAAAGGACCGAGGCCTCTACGGCCCCGGCCCCTTGGTTAAGCGATCCTGAACGCCCGCAGCCAAGCCCTTGATTTCCAAAGGCCCGCCAACCCGCCCGCGCGTGGTCAGCCGAGGTAGCCCAGCAGCACCGGCTCCACCTCGTGCCAGCCTTCCCACATCATCTTCAGCGCGACGTAGAAGATGATCAGCAGACCGATATAGGCAATCCAGCGGTGCTTGTTCAGCAGGTTCGCGATGTAGCTGGCAGCGAGGCCCATCATCGCGATCGACAGGACCAGACCGATGACCAGCACGGTCGGGTGGTCCTTCGCGGCGCCCGCCACGGCCAGGACGTTGTCGAGGCTCATCGACACGTCCGCGACCACGATCTGCGTCGCCGCCTGCCGGAAGGTCTTCCTCGGCGCGTTGTCGGCGATGGCGCCGTCCTTGTCGATGTCGACGTTCGTCAGCGCCTCGACCGCCTCGATGTCATGCTCGTGCGCCCCGGCGCGCAGTTCCTGCCACATCTTCCAGCAGACCCACAGAAGCAGGATACCACCAGCAAGCAGCAGGCCGACGATCGCCAGAAGTTGGGTCGTGACCAGCGCGAAGCCGATCCGCATGACGGTGGCGGCCGCGATGCCGACCAGGATCGCCTTGGCCCGCTGCTCTTTCGCAAGACCGGCGGCGGCAAGGCCGATCACGATGGCGTTGTCACCGGCCAGCACCAGGTCGATGCCAATGACCTGCATCAGGGCGATGAACCCCTCGTAGGTGAAGATTTCCATGACTGTCCTAGTCCCTTTTTGCCGGTCCTACGCCCACAACGCGGAAGCTTCAACCCGGTTGCAGCCCGGCGGCGGGGCGGGTAGTCAGACTCATGCTGTCCTATCAACACCTCTACCACGCCGGGAATCTGGCCGACGTGCAGAAGCACGCGACGCTCGCCTGGGTGCTGGATTACCTGACCCGCAAGGACAAGCCGCTGACCTATATCGAGACCCACGCCGGCCGCGGGGTCTATGATCTTGGGGCCGACGAGGCAGTGAAGACCGGCGAAGCAGCGGCGGGGATCGCGCTGGCCGAGGCGCTGTTTCCGCCCGACCACCCCTACCGGCAGCGGCTGGAGGAAGCGCGGGCCGCCTATGGGCCGATGGCCTACCCGGGGTCGCCGCTGATCGCGGCCCTCGGTCTGCGCGAGACGGACAGCCTTCACCTGGCCGAATTGCACCCGCAGGAAGTCGCGCACCTCAAGGTCGAGGCGAAGGACTGGGGCGCTCATGTCCACCAGCAGGACGGGTTCGAGATGGCGCTGGCGCTGACGCCGCCGACGCCACGTCGCGGACTGATGCTGATCGACCCCTCCTATGAGGTGAAGGCCGATTACGAGGCGATCCCGCGCCACATGGCCAGCATTCACCGCAAGTGGAATGTGGGCATCCTGATCCTTTGGTATCCGGTGCTGAAGGGCGCCCCGCACGGTCCGATGCTGCGCGCGCTGGAGACCGCTTTTCCAGAGGGCCTGCGCCACGAGATCCGATTCCCGCCGGTGCGCGACGGGCACCGGATGGAGGGGTCCGGCCTTTTCATCGTCAACCCGCCCTACGGGCTGGACGCCGAGCTGAAGGCGATAACATCGCGGTTCGCCCGGCTTTCCAAGCCCGGCCCGAAGCCCTAGGTTCACGCCATGATCGATCTTCTCCGCCGCCTGTTGGCCCCCGAACCCGCCCGCCTGCCCGAGCCCGACGCCCAGTTGGCGCTGGCGACGCTGCTTGTGCGCATCGCCCGCACCGACGGGCTTTATGCCGCCGAGGAGGTGGAGCGGATCGACCGTGTGCTGTCGCTCCGCTATGGGTTGGACCCCTTTGCGACGGCAAAGTTGCGCGCCGAGGCCGAGGACATCGAACGCGAGGCGCCCGACACGGTGCGCTTCACCCGCGCGCTGAAAGAGGCTGTGCCGCTGGAGGACCGGGCCGAGCTGATGACCGCGCTCTGGTCGGTGGCTCTGGTCGATGGTCTTCGCGAGGCGCATGAGGACCGGCTGATGCGGCTGGTGGCGAACCTTCTGGGTCTTACGGACGTGGAATCGGCCCTGGCGCGTCAGAAGGCCGAAGAGGAATGATCGCCAGCCTTGGGATGTACGACTTCGGGCCCGCCGAGGGCGCGAATGACCGGCTGTGGGCGCTGATCCGCACCGGGTTACGCGGTCGGGGACTGGAAGCTCCGGAAGCTTTGACGCGCGGCGAGCATGCCTATTGGGATGCCTGGCAGTCGCCGGACCTGATCCTGTCCCAGACCTGCGGCTATCCGTTCCGGGCGCGGCTGCATGGGCAGGTGACTTATGTCGGTACTCCGGACTACGGGGTTGAGGGGTGCGCGCCGGGCTACTACCGATCGGTCTTCGTCGCCCGTGCCGATGATCGGCGCAAAACGCTGGCCGACTTTGACGGTGCGCGCTTTGCCTTCAACGAACCCCTGTCGCAATCCGGCTGGGCGGCCCCGCAGACCCATGCGGCCAGAATGGGGGTTCGTCTTCCCCCTGCCGTGCAGACCGGAGGGCATCGCCTGTCGGCCCAGGCGGTCGCCGAAGGCCGGGCCGACATCGCCTCGCTGGATGCGGTGACCCATGCACTGATGCAGGCCGGCGAACCCGAGTCGACGCTGAAGGTGATCGCCTTGACCGATCCGACGCCCGGACTGCCTTTCATCACGGCGGCTGGACGCGACCCCGCGCCGGTTTTTGACGCGGTGAGCGAGGCGATCTCGGCGCTTTCGGCCGCCGACCGGGATATCCTTCGGCTGCGGGGCTTTGTCCGCCTGCCGGTGCCGGATTACCTGGCCGTGCCAAATCCCTTGCCACCAGAGCAGATTGCAGCATCAGCCTGACCATAACGCCGAAGATGTACGCCTGAACTGCCCAAATCGCCGTTGCATTGCTGCACAATCTGCGTCCTACTCCCTGTCCAAACCGCTTCCAGACGTGAAAACCCATGCCCGATCCAGCCACCGACACTCCGGTCATCGAGATCCGTGATCTCCACAAGAGTTACGGTCCGCTGGAGGTGCTGAAAGGTGTCGATCTGGTCGCGCCGCGCGGGCATGTGGTCTCGCTGATCGGCTCATCGGGATCGGGGAAATCGACGCTTTTGCGCTGCTGCAACCTGCTTGAGGAAAGCCAGCAGGGCGATATCCGCTTCGAGGGCGAGGCTGTGCGCTGGAAGGGCGAGGGGCACAACCGCCACCCGGCTGACCGGGATCAGGTCACGCGGATCCGGACGAACCTGTCGATGGTGTTCCAGCAGTTCAACCTGTGGTCCCACCTGACGATCCTGCAGAACGTGATGGAAGCGCCCGTCACCGTCCTGAAGCGCGACCCGAAAGAGGTCGAGGAGAAGGCCCGTCACTACCTGGACAAGGTCGGGATCGGCGACAAGGCCGATGCCTGGCCGGCGCAGCTGTCGGGCGGCCAGCAGCAGCGGGCCGCCATCGCGCGGGCCTTGTGCATGGAGCCGCGGGCGCTTCTGTTCGACGAGCCGACCAGTGCGCTGGACCCCGAACTGGAGCAGGAGGTCGTCCGCGTGATCAAGGCGCTGGCCGACGAGGGACGGACCATGCTTCTGGTCACGCATGACATGAAGCTGGCCGCGGACACCTCTGATCACGTGATCTTCCTGCACAAGGGCAAGATCGAGGAGCAGGGCCCGCCCGAAAGCCTGTTCGGCAATCCACGCAGCGACCGTCTGCGCGGGTTCCTCTCGGCGACGGTTGCCTGATGCCCTGTCTCGGTGCGATCGCTGCGGCCGTAACCGGGCTGGTCCTGATTTCGTCCGAACCGATCACCATCGGCACCGACGCGCCGTTTCCGGAATACACCTACGTCGATGCTGCGGGCATCATCACCGGCTATGAGCGGGACCTGATGGACGAGGTCTGCTTGCGGGCCATGCTGCGCTGCGATTGGGAACGCGTGAACTTCGACCAGCTGATCCCCGGCGTCATGGCAGGCCAGTTCGACGTGGTGCTGGGCGGGATGGCGGTCACGGAGGAACGCCGGGCCCTGGTGGATTTCACCCAGTCCTACCACGGCACCGACCCCGAGGAATGGTACATCGGCCCGCCGGGCGCGCCCGGGCCGTCGGTCGCGCTGGTCGGGGTGCAATCGGGCACGGTGCATGAAGCGCATCTGCGCCACATGGGCTACCGCTTCATCGCCTATCCGACCGAGCCGCAGGTGCTGGAGTCTTTGGCGCAGGGAAAAGTGGACCTTGCGCTGGGGCCGTTCCGGACCCGGTCCGACATCCAGGCCTTCGTGGCGGAACAAGGTCTGGACTATCTATATGCCGAAATGATCCCGGATGACGGCGTGGCCATGGCCGTCTGCAAGGGCAACACCGACCTTCTGGACACGCTGAATGGCGCTCTGGACGCGATGCGTCGCGACGGAACGCTTGCAAGCCTGGAAGCACGCTGGTTCGAATGAACCACCAACCCATCCGACGTTAAGGGAGACACAGGATGAAAAAACTGCTGATCGCGACCGCCCTGGCCACCATCGCCGGCGCGGCTTCTGCCCAGGACATCGTCCGCCTGGGAACCGAGGGCGCCTACCCGCCCTACAACTTCATCAATGACGCCGGCGAAGTCGCCGGCTTCGAGCGCGAGTTCGGCGACGAGCTGTGCAAGCGGGCAAGCCTCACCTGCGAGTGGGTGACGAACGAGTGGGATTCGATCATCCCGAACCTGCAGTCGGGCAACTACGATGTGATCATCGCGGGGATGAGCATCACCGACGAGCGTGAGGAAGTGATCGACTTCAGCGCGGGCTATCTGCCGCCGGCGTCGTCGTCCTATCTGGCGCTGTCGGCCGAAACCGACCTGATGTCCGGCCCGGTGGCGGCGCAGACCGGCACGATCCAGGCCTCGTTCATCGCCGAGAACGGGATGCAGCTGGTCGAATACGCGACCCCCGAGGAAACCGTCGCCGCCGTGAAGAACGGTGAGGCGGTGGCTGTGCTGGCCGACAAGGACTACCTCGTGCCGATGGCCAACGAGTCGGGTGGCGAGCTGGTGCTCTTGGCGCGTGAAGAATCCATCGGTGGCGGCGTGGGCCTGGGCTTCCGCGACAGCGACGACGCGCTGCGCGAAAAGTTCGACGCGGCGATCAAGTCGATGAAGTGCGACGGCACATTGGACACGATGATCACCAAGGCCGAATACTTCGGACCCGAGTCCAAGACCTGGGGCGACGCGGGCAAGGAAGGCTGCTAAGCCTGACCGGGCGGGCCTTCGGGCCCGCCCCTTCCATAACGGGACCCGCGAATGTTCGAAGCCTGCGCCGATCCGAAAGCCATCGAGGGCCTGACCTGGGCCGCCTGCTATCTGACATCGGCAAAGCATGTCGACTTCTACTGGTCTTTCCTGACCGTCCTCCTGCTGCTGGCGATCACCGCCCCCGCCGCGCTTGGGATGGGTTTCCTTGGCGCCACCGCAGCCCGATCCCATGTCGCGCCCGTAAGCTGGCTGGGGAAGGTCTACATCTGGATGGTGCGCGGGGTGCCTGACATCATCTTCTTTCTGTTCTTCGTCATCGCACTGGACCAGGTCATCGAATACTCGAAAAGCCTGGCGGTCTGTGCCGACCATGCCTGGCCCTGGCAGGGGCTGGAGTTCCGGGTTTGTCCCGAGGCGAAGGTCCCGCTGTCGAAATCCTCGCCCTTCTGGCACCAGGCTTACGGCTTCATGCTGGCCGTCGTGACTTTCGCCATCGTCTTCGGCGCCTTCGTGGCCAACGTGATCTTCGGGGCGATGAACGCCGTGCCCCGCGCCCAGCTGGAAACGGCCGAGGCTTACGGCATGAGCCGCCGCCAGGTCTTCCGCCGCATCCTGATCCCGCAGATGTGGGTCTATGCGCTGCCGGGGCTTGGGAACCTGTGGATGATCCTGATCAAGGCCACGCCCTTGCTGTTCCTGCTGGGCCTCAAGGACATCGTCTACTACGCCCGCGAATTGGGCGGGTCGAAAACCCAGGCCTATGAGTACCCGCATGGCGACTGGCGGCTGTGGTATTTCCTGGGGCTTATGGTCTTCTACCTGACCTTCACCCGCGTCTCCGAGATCGGCATATCGAAGCTGACGCGCAAGCTGAGCCACGGCCAGGCCACGGCAGGCGGCGAAGCCCTGCGGAGGGCGGGCGCATGACCTGCTGGGAAACCATCCAGGCCTACGGCCTTCGTTCCATCGGGATCGGCGAAAACCTTTTACCGCGTTCCGATTTCACGCTTTGCCAGCAGTTCACCCTGATCGGGTCGGGGATGCTGTGGAACATCTACTTCGGGGTGCTGGCGCTGGTGGCGGGCTTCTTTCTGGCCAATGCCATCGCGCTGGCCCGGAATGCCCGCAACCCGCTGATCCGCAAGCCCGCCGACTGGTACGTCTTCATCTTCCGTGGCTCGCCACTTTTCATCCAGTTCTTTCTGGCCTACGAGGCGCTGGTCATGCTGCCCAAGGGCGGCGTGGACATCCTGGGCATCCACCTCAACACCGCCTGGACCACACGGGCCTGGGCCGGCGCGCTTCTGGTCCTGTTCCTGAACACCGCCGCCTATTCGGCCGAGATCTTCCACGGCGCGCTGAAGTCGATCCCGAAGGGTGATCTTGAGGCCGCCGAGGCCTACGGCCTCACCGGCTGGAAAAAGTTCATCCGGATCGAATGGCCGACGATGCTGCGGCTGGGATGGCCCGCCTATACCAACGAGGCGATCTTCCTTTTCCACGCGACAACGCTGGTCTTCTTCAGCGGCTTTCCAGCCTTCGCGCAGAAGGGCGACGCGCTCTATTACGCGAACTATTTCGCCGACAAGACCTTCAACCCCTTCGTCCCCTACCCCATCGTGGCTTTCTACTTCATCCTTCTGACCCTGGCCGTCACCTTCTTCTACGGGCGGGTGAACAGGCACCTGAACCGGCACTTGCCGTCGAACATCCGCAGCAAAATTCGCTTGCGTCCGCAGTTGATCCGGTAGTAGGCTACTTTTGATCAAATTATTCGGGCACCCGCCCGGACCCCGTGCAGCGCCGGAATTGGCCTGCGGGGAGAGGAGATCGAAACAGGGGAAGGGCCAAGGGCATGGTCCGAACCTTCGCATGGGGCGGTCTTGCCGACAGGTTCGGCGGCTGCGCGCGCGGGGGCCGTGCCCTGACCGCATAACGACATGACGATGAAAGATTACCTGCGAAAGCACCCGGACGTGCGGACCATCCGCGTGGCTGCCGTCGATCTGAACGGTCAGGCCCGTGGCAAGCGTGTGCCTGCCCGCTTTGCCGACAACGTGGTCAAGAACGGCACGCGTTTCCCGTTTTCCGTCCTGAACCTGGACATCTGGGGCGAAGATATCGACGACAGCCCGCTCGTCTTTGAGCAGGGCGACGCCGACGGCCTTTTGAAACCGACCGAGCGTGGCTTCATGCCGATGCCCTGGCTGGAGGCACCGACCGCGCTGCTGCCGATCTGGATGTTCCGCGAGAACGGCACTCCGTACGAGGGCGACCCGCGCCACGCGCTGAACGCCGTCGTCCAGCGCTACAAGGCCAAGGGCCTGACCCCGGTCTGCGCGATGGAGCTGGAATTCTTCCTGATCGACGACTCGGGCAAGACCATGCAGGTCCCCGCCTCGCCCCGATCCGGCAAGCGCCGCAAGGCGGCCGAGACGCTGTCGATCCGCGCGCTGGACGCTTTCGACACCTTCTTCACCGACCTTTACGACGCCTGCGAGGCGATGGACATTCCGGCCGACACCACCACGTCGGAAACCGGGCTGGGCCAGTTCGAAGTCAACCTGATGCACTGCGACGACCCGCTGCGCGCCGCTGACGATGCCTGGCTCTTCAAGATGCTGGTCAAGGGCCTGGCCCGCCGCCACGGCTTTGCCGCCAGCTTCATGGCCAAGCCTTATGCGGAATACTCCGGCTCGGGCCTGCACACGCATTTCTCGGTGCTGGATTCGAAGGGCGACAACATCTTCGACTCGGGCGGCCCCAAGGGCACCGCGCAACTGCGCCATGCCGTGGCCGGGTGCCTTTCGGCGATGCACGACTCGACGCTCCTGTTCGCACCGCACTTCAACAGTTACGAACGCCTTGTCCCCGACAAGCACGCGCCCACCGCAATCAGCTGGGGCTACGAGAACCGCACCGCCGCGATCCGCATCCCGGCTGGCAATCCCTCGGCCCGGCGGATCGAGCATCGCGTGGCAGGCGGCGACGTGAACCCCTACCTGATGCTGGCCGCCATCCTGGGCGCCGCGCTGAGCGGGATCGAGGACGAGATCGAACCTGCGCCGCCCGTCACCGGCAACGCTTATGCGATGGATCTGCCGCAGATCCCCTCCAGCTGGGAGGCCGCGATCGAGGCGTTCGAACATTCGGACCACCTTTATCGCTTCCTGCCGAAGGAACTGATCCGCAACCTGGTGCAGACCAAGCGGCAGGAACTGCACTACCTGGCGGAGCTGACTCCGGAAGAGCGGGTAGAGCTGTACCTGGATACGGTCTGACCGATTGTCGGATGCCTTCGGCCCTTGTCGCTGACCCGCGATGAGCAGCCTAAGGCGCACGACGAGCCCTTGACCGGCCCACGCTTCGCTTCCACCTTGAGAAAAACCAGAGGGACCAAGATGCAGATCGGCATCCTCCAGACCGGCGAAAGCCCCGACGCGCTGCGCGATCAGGGCGACTACCCGGATTTCTTCGAGACACTGCTGGCGGACCGCGGCCTGACCTTCCGTCGCTGGGCGGTGCTGCGCAACGACTTCCCGCAGGACGTGCACGAGTGCGACGGCTGGCTGATCACCGGCTCGCGGTTTGGCGCGTATGAGCCGCACGACTGGATTCCGCCGCTGGAAGACTTCATCCGCCGCGCCTTCGCCCAGCATGTGCCGGTTGTGGGCATCTGTTTCGGCCACCAGATCATCGCCCAGGCGATGGGCGGCAAGGTCGAGAAGTTCGCGGGCGGCTGGTCGGTGGGGCCGATCGAATACGACTTCGGCGATCAGACCTACACGCTGAACGCCTGGCACCAGGACCAGGTGGTCCGGAAGCCGGAAATGGCGAAGGTCCTTGCCTCCACGGCGCTGTGCGAAAATGCGGCGCTGCTTTACGACGACCGCATGTTTACCGTCCAGCCCCACCCCGAGTTCCGCAAGGAGTTCATGGCGGGGCTGATCAAGTACCGGGGACCCGGTCTGGTCCCCGACGCGCTTCTTGCCGACGCCACGGATCGGCTCGACAAGACCCTCGACAGCCCGTCAATGGCCGACAGGATCGCGGACTTCTTCCTGACCCACCAAGCGAAAACTGGGGCCGAGAAGCTCCGCGCCTGATGGTGCGGGGGCCACCCCCCAAAGACGTGTGACCTAATGTCCAAATGGACCGACCAGCTGCCCGAGGCAGCGCGTGACTACATTGGCAACCGCCGGGTAGACGAAGTGGAATGCATCATCGGCGACATCGCCGGGGTGGCACGCGGCAAGGCGATGCCGGCCGCGAAATTCGGCAAGCAGACGAGCTACTTCCTGCCGAACTCGATCTTCCTGCAGACCATCACCGGGGAATGGGCCGACAACCCCTTCGATGCCTTCACCGAACCCGACATGATCCTGGAGCCGGACTGGTCCACGGCCACGGCCGCGCCCTGGACGGCCGACACCACGCTGCAGGTGATCCATGACGCGAAGGACCAACAGGGCAACCTGATCGCCTTTTCGCCCCGCAACGTGCTGCGCCGGATCATGGATCTTTACGCAGCACAGGGCTGGCGTCCCGTGGTCGCACCCGAGATGGAATTCTTCCTGACCGCCCGCAACATCGACCCCAACATGCCGATCATGCCGCCAATGGGCCGCTCGGGCCGCAGGGCGGCGGGAAAGCAGGCGTATTCGATGTCGGCGGTCGACGAATACGGCAAGGTGATCGACGACATCTACGACTTCGCCGAAGCCCAGGGTCTGGAGATCGACGGGATCCTACAGGAAGGCGGCGCAGGCCAGATCGAGCTGAACCTGGCCCACGGCGACCCGATCCGACTGGCGGACGAGGTCTTCTTCTTCAAGCGCATGATCCGCGAGGCGGCGCTGCGCCACGACTGCTTTGCCACCTTCATGGCCAAGCCCATCGCGGGCGAGCCCGGGTCGGCGATGCACATCCACACCTCGGTCGTCGACACCCGCACGGGCAAGAACATCTTCTCTGGCCCGAAGGGCGTGGAAACGGACGCCTTCCTGCATTTCATCGGCGGATTGCAGAAGCATCTCTCGGGCGCGGTGGCCTTGTTCGCACCTTACGTGAACAGCTACCGCCGTTACGTTCCGGACTTCGCCGCACCGATCAACCTGGAATGGGGCCGCGACAACCGGACCACCGGCCTGCGGATCCCGATCTCGTCCTCGGCCGGACGCCGGGTCGAAAACCGCCTTCCGGGAATGGACTGCAACCCCTACCTCGGCATCGCATCGACTCTGGCCTGCGGCTATCTCGGGTTGATGAACAAGACCCAGCCACGGCCGGAATTCGCCGGCTCCGCCTACATCGACAGCGAGGATATCCCGGTCAACCTGGGCGATGCGCTGGACCTTCTGGACGAGGACGCGGCCTTGAAAGAGGTGATGGGGCAGGACTTCGTCCGGGTTTACGACAGCGTGAAGCGGAACGAATACAAGGAGTTCCTGCAGGTCATCAGCCCGTGGGAGCGGGAACACCTTCTTCTGAACGTGTGATGCGATGAACCTGTTGCACGTCAACGACCGGCGGGGGGAATACCCCGCCAGTTACTATGCCGCGACTGCGGCCCCGCTCGACCGCTTTCCGATCCTCAAGGGCGCCACCAGGGCCGATGTCTGCATCGTGGGTGGCGGCTACACCGGCCTGTCTGCCGCGCTGCACCTGCAGCAAAGCGGTTACGACGTGGTCCTTCTGGAAGCCCACCGCGTCGGCTTTGGTGCCTCGGGGCGCAATGGAGGCCAGGTCGGCAGCGGCCAGCGGCAGGATCAGGTCTGGATCGAAAAGGCCGTGGGAAAGGAAAATGCCCACCGTCTCTGGGACCTTGCCGAAGAGGCCAAGGGGTTGGTCAAATCCCTTGTCCGCGACCACGCCATGCCTGTCACCTTCCACCCCGGCATCGCCCATGCCTGCCGGTCCGAGGCCGAGGTCCGCGATACCCACGGCTACGCCGAGAAGCTGCGGCGGGACTACGGCTATACCCACCTCGACTCTCTCGACCGCGCGGGCATCCGCCGCCTGATCGGATCCACCGAATATGTCGGCGGCGAGATCGACCGCGACGCGGGCCACCTGCACCCGCTGAACTACGCCATCGGCCTCGCGCAAGCGGCGGCGAAAGCGGGCGTCCGCATCCATGAACTGAGCGAGGTTCACCGCGTCGAACCGGGGCCAAGGCCCGTCGTCCGCACGCCCTCGGGACATGTCGATTGCGCGACGGTAATTCTTGCCGGCAACGGCTACCTCGGCCAGCTTTCCCCAAAGGTTTCGGCAAAAGTCATGCCGATCAACAATTTCATCGTCGCCACAGAGCCTTTGAGCGAAGCGGCGAAGGATCTTCTGTCCGAACCCGTCGCCGTCGCCGACACCCGTTTCGTCGTGAACTACTGGCGGCTCTCCGAGGACAACCGCCTTCTCTTCGGCGGCGGTGAATCCTACGGCTACCGCTTCCCCGACATCATCAAGACCGTGTCGAAACCGATGCTCCAGGTCTACCCGCAACTGGCCAAGACCCGCATCGACTATGCCTGGGGCGGGACGCTCGCGATCACCGTCAACCGGATGCCCTGCTTCACCAGACCGGGGCAGAACGTCCTCTCCGCGTCAGGCTATTCCGGCCACGGCGTCGCGATGGCAACCCTTGCGGGCAAGCTGATGGCCGAGGCGGCGGCGGGGCAGCTTGAACGCTTCGACCTGATGGCCAGCCTGCCCCAGCACCGCTTCCCCGGCGGGGCTGCGCTGCGCTGGCCCCTTCTGGTATCGGCAATGACCTGGTACGCGATGCGGGATCGGCTGGGTCTCTGATCCACCATTCATCTTTGTCCAAATATCCCACGGGGGTCCGGGGGTGTGAAACCCCCGGGGGCTGCACAGGGCGCTGGATCTGGTATAAGCGGAGCCATGTCCCTGCCGAACGGATTCCTCGACGAACTTCGCACCCGCGTCACGCTTTCTTCCATTGTCGGAAGGAAGGTCACCTGGGACATGCGCAAGTCGAACATGGCCAAGGGCGATTTCTGGGCGCCCTGCCCCTTCCATCAGGAAAAATCGGCAAGCTTCCACGTCGATGACCGCAAGGGCTTTTACTACTGCTTCGGCTGTCACGCGAAGGGCGACGCGGTCACCTTCGTCAAGGAATCCGAAAACCTCGGCTTCATGGAGGCGGTAGAGGTTCTGGCGCGCGAAGCCGGGATGGCCCTGCCAGCCCGCGACCCGAAGGCCGCCGAGCGCGCGGACCGGCGGACCCAGCTGCAACAGGTGATGGACGAGGCGGTGAAGTTCTACCGCCTCCAACTGAAGACCAGTGCCGGGGCCGAGGCGCGGGCCTACCTGTCCCAGAAACGCCGCCTGACCGAACCAGCCTTGGACCGGTGGGATATCGGCTGGGCACCGAACAGCCGCAACGCTCTGAAGGATGCCTTGACGGCGAAGGGCGTCTCGCCCGACCTGATGGTCGCCTCGGGCCTTATCGCCAAGGGCGATGACGGCAGCCTTTATGACCGCTTCCGTGCGCGCATCATCTTCCCGATCAACGACCCCCGCGGTCGCCCGATCAGCCTTGGGGGCCGCAGTCTGGACCCCAATGCGCAAGCCAAATACCTCAACGGCCCCGAGACCGAGCTCTTCGACAAGGGGCGCAGCCTTTTCAACCACTCCCCCGCCCGCGAGGCGGCGGGCAAGGGCAAGACGCTGATCGTCGCAGAAGGCTACATGGACGTGATCGCGCTGTCCGAAGCCGGGTTCACTGCCGCCATCGCGCCCCTCGGTACCGCGGTCACGGAAGAGCAGTTGCGCATGATCTGGCGCATTGCGGACGAACCCATCGTGGCGCTGGACGGTGACAATGCGGGCATCAAGGCCGCACAGCGGGTCATCGACCTTGCCCTGCCCATGCTCGAGGCCGGAAAGGCGCTCCGCTTTGCCATCCTGCCCGGAGGCATGGACCCGGACGATCTGCTGAAAGCGCAAGGCGCGCCGGCGATGCAGGCCGTGGTCGAACAGGCGAGGCCGATGGTCCAGCTTCTGTGGCAACGCGAGACCGAAGGCCGGGTCTTCGACAGCCCCGAACGCCGCGCCGGTCTGGACAAGATCCTTCGCGGCCATCTTGCCCGGATCGCCGACCCCTCGATCCGCAGCCATTATGCCGAAGAAATGAAGCGTCTGCGGCGCGAGCTTTTCGGCACCCTCGACGGCCCCGCCCGCCCCTTCCAGCCCGGACCCTTCCGCGGTCGCGGCAAGTTTGCTCCGCCCGGAGGCGCACTGGCCTCGACCCGGTCCTCGCTTCTGGCTCAGGGGTCGGGCCCGGTCGAAGAGGTCCTGCGCGAGGCGGTGATCCTGGCGATCTGTATCCTGCACCCCGCGCTGATCCATCGGTTTGAATCCGCGCTGGAACGGCTGGACCTGACCGGCGAGGATCACGACACCCTGCGCCAGATGATCCTGGCCGGGGCAGACATGCCCGATCTTCATCATCGCATCGCACAATCGGCGCCCGCTGCCCTTGACGCGCTTCTGTCGCGTCCCCATGTCGCCATCGCCCCCCCCGTGCGCAACCGCGAGGACGACGCGCTGGCCGCGCTTTGCCTGGCCGAGGAATTGGCCAAGCTGGAGGCCCGCCGTGGTGCCCGCCGGGAGATCGAAGATGCTATGGAGGATATGGACGGCCTGCCCGATGAGGGCCTGACCTGGCGGCTTTCCCAGGCCGCCGAAGCCCGTCACCGCTCGGACAAAAGCGGCCTTAGCGACAGTTCGGATCTCGGCGAGGACCGTGCCGCTCTGTCAAGACATCTGCAATCCCTGATCGATAGCCAGGTCTGGGTCAAGAAAAACCGCTGATTCGGCCTTTCCCCCGGCCTGATTCGCGTTATTGATTCGATCAGCCTCGACCCGATTCGCCTAACGGAGATCTCATGGCCCTCAAGGACACCGACGACACCAAGCCGGAAACCGACGACGCCGACGTGTCGCTGGACATGAGCCAGGCTGCTGTCAAGAAAATGATCGCCGACGCGAAGGAGCGTGGGTACATCACATACGATCAGCTGAACACGGTCCTGCCGCCCGAGCAGGTGTCCTCCGAGCAGATCGAGGACGTGATGTCGATGCTGTCCGAAATGGGCATCAACATCATCGAGGACGAAGAAGTCGAGGAAGGCGAAGCCCCGGCGGGCGGCGAGTTGGTGGAAACCTCCACCAGCCGCGAGATCGCCGTGGCGGGCACCACCACGGAAACGCTGGACCGGACCGACGACCCCGTCCGGATGTACCTGCGCGAGATGGGCTCGGTCGAGCTTCTCAGCCGCGAGGGCGAGATCGCCATCGCCAAGCGGATCGAGGCCGGTCGCAACACGATGATCGCCGGGCTTTGCGAAAGCCCGCTGACCTTCCAGGCCATCATCATCTGGCGCGACGAACTTCTGTCCGAAGAGATCCTCTTGCGCGACGTCATCGATCTGGAAGCCACCTTCGGGCGGTCTCTGGACGGCGAAGAGGGCGAGCTGGACGGAGCCGCGCTGGACGAAGTCGGTGTGGGCGAAGCGGCCCCGCGCCGGTCCTCCAGCGCCGAGCCGGAACTGGATGCCGACGGCAACCCGATCATGGCCGAGATGGACGAGGACGAGGACGACGAGTCCGCGAACATGTCGCTGGCCGCGATGGAGGCCGCGCTGAAGCCGCGAGTGCTGGAGACGCTCGACCTGATCGCCCGCGACTATGACAAGCTGGCCGACATGCAGCAGCTGCGGATGGACGCGACCCTGTCGTCCTCCCGGCGGTTTTCCACTGCCGACGAGGCCGCCTATCAGAAGCTGCGGTCGGAAATCGTGCTTCTGGTGAACGAGCTTCACCTGAACAACTCCCGTATCGAAGCCCTGATCGACCAGCTTTACGGCATCAACAAGCGCATCATGTCGATCAACTCGGGCATGGTGAAACTGGCGGACGCCGCGCGGATCAACCGTCAGGAATTCATCCAGGAATACCAGGGGTACGAGCTTGACCCTTCCTGGCTGGACCGCATGGCGCAGAAGGCCGGGCGTGGCTGGCAGGCGCTGATCGAACGCAGCCGCGAGAAAGTGGAAGAGTTGCGCACCGAGATGGCCCAAGTCGGCCAGTATATCGGCGTCGACATCAGCGAATTCCGCCGGATCGTGAACCAGGTCCAGAAGGGCGAGAAAGAGGCCCGGCAGGCCAAGAAGGAAATGGTCGAGGCGAACCTGCGTCTCGTCATCTCCATCGCCAAGAAATACACCAACCGCGGCTTGCAATTCCTTGATCTCATTCAGGAAGGCAACATCGGCCTGATGAAGGCCGTCGACAAGTTCGAGTATCGCCGGGGCTACAAGTTCTCCACCTACGCCACCTGGTGGATTCGTCAGGCGATCACCCGGTCGATCGCCGACCAGGCCCGCACGATCCGCATCCCGGTCCACATGATCGAGACGATCAACAAGCTGGTCCGCACCGGCCGCCAGATGCTGCACGAAATCGGCCGCGAACCGACGCCCGAGGAACTGGCCGAGAAACTCCAGATGCCGCTGGAGAAGGTCCGCAAGGTGATGAAGATCGCCAAGGAACCGATCTCGCTGGAGACGCCCATCGGCGACGAGGAAGACAGCCAGCTTGGCGACTTCATCGAAGACAAGAACGCGATCCTGCCCTTGGACAGCGCGATTCAGGAAAACCTGAAGGAGACGACGACCCGCGTGCTGGCATCGCTGACCCCGCGCGAAGAACGCGTCCTGCGCATGCGCTTCGGCATCGGCATGAACACTGACCACACGCTGGAAGAAGTCGGCCAGCAATTCAGCGTCACCCGCGAACGCATCCGCCAGATTGAAGCCAAGGCCTTGCGCAAGCTGAAGCACCCCTCGCGGAGCCGGAAGCTGCGCAGCTTCCTGGATCAGTGAGTAACCAGACCTTGGACATAGCCGACCTGCGGGACGAAATCGCGACCGCTGACGCGAAGGCCGCCTTTGACGTGATCGTCGAGGGGTTTTCGACGTCGGGGGAGTTCTCTGTCGCCACCCACGAGCAGGGCTTTCTCAACAGTCTGCGGATCAAGCGGGACGAGGAGTTCTGCTTTGCCGCAGTTCCCGCGGACGAGTGGGTGCTGACCTATATTCGCAAGCCCGAACTGCGGCGGGGAAAGATCACGCCGGAAATGGTGATGGCGGCCTTCCCGGATGCCCGCGTGACCAGCAGTGGCGAAATCACCTTGCGGATATCGGATGCCGGGACAGCCCTACGCTGGCTGGACCTGGTCCGGTCGACCGAAAGCAGCGAAAAGGCGTAGGTCCGGCTTTCTGGACCCTTTCCCGGCGCAGCACTCCCTGCGCCGCTGACCCTACACCCCAGAGCCCAGGCAGGCCGGAATCCTGACCTTGTGCCGGTCCCTCCTCCGCCCCAAAGTGCGATCCAACATTGGAGGCCACCATGCGCACCGCTCTTCTGCTCGCTCTTCTCGCGGCCCCCTTGGCCGGGCCGACCTTGGCCGCCTGCCAGGGCGATGAGGCCTTCTCCTGCCAGATTGGCACCAAGACGCTGGAGGTCTGTTACTGGAAGGGCATGCTGACCTATGCCTACGGGCCCGAAGACGATCCGGAGATCTTCCTCAACGAACGCCTGGAAACCGTCGCCTTCACCCCCTGGCCCGGCATCGGCAGCAGCCTGTGGGAGACGGTGGCCTTCGAAAACGCCGGATACACCTACGAAGTCTGGACCAGCGTGGAACGTGACCCCGAAGCGACCGAACCGCGTGCGGGGGGCGTCAGGGTGCTGCAGGGCGACCAGACCGTCGCCGAACTGGAATGCGACGGCGGCACCGCCACGTCGATGGATGGACTTTATGACCTGAAGGATGGCATCGGCCAGTGCTGGGACATGGACGCCCACGCCTGGGGCAGCTGCGGCTAGGGGTCTTCGACGAAGGGCCAGACCGGGTAGCTGAGCCCCGCTTCAAGCAGGATTGCGCGCAGACGCATCGCCTCGGTCCGCATCCGGCCCGCAAAGGCCAGCATGTCGGTGTTGCGGCGGCCGGGCGCATTCGCCTCGGCCAGCCGGGTGTCCAGCTTGGTCCGTTTGCGCTGGGGGTCCTGCGAATTCGCGTGGCCGCGATTGCGCTTTTCCTCGAACTCTTCCATCGACTTGACCAGGTAGTGGTGCAGCGCCGCGACCTCGACGTCATGCGCCCGCATGATCTGGCCCGTGACGAACTGGGCCTCCTGTCCCGAGGGCGTCACATAGCGCCCCTCGCTGACGGCCACGCGGTGGATGCCAGTTCCCGAAAGCTTTTCCCGACGGCCGATGGCCTTCATGCTGCGATTGTACCGGGCCCGGCGCGGCAGACATTCGGTGAAGCGTTCGATGACCGGCAAAGCCCGGTAACGATCTTGCCCGCCGCTGTTGAACGCGACCCAGTTGACCGCGACGGCGTTCACGTCGTCACCGAACCGCCGCAGGAAGTCGGTGATGGTCTGGTCCTGCCGCAGCAGCAGGAATTCGTCGACATCGAAATAGGCGATCCAATCCACGACCGAGCCCTTCCGCATGTGTTCGTAAGCAAGGCGCTGCGGATGCAGGCCCACCTCATGCGGCCATTCGATCCGGATCAACTCTCCCGCATCGTCAAGCGCCTGCAGAATCTCGCCGGTCCCGTCGGTGCTTTCGTTGTCGTAGATGACGAAATCGGTGAACCCCAGCGCCTTGTAATGCGCCAGCCATTCGACGACGGACCGGACCTCGTTCTTCACGATCCCGCAAAGCGCGATGCTGGGTTCACCCATCCAGACCGGCCCCTGCCCCCTGAGCGGCCTGAGTCTCTCTCGCCACAGTTGCTCCCCCATATTCTGGGCCGGAAAGTTGGGACTTCCCCAGATACAAGTCCTTCCCCTATAGTCTGTGGTGGAACCGTGGGAAACACCCGGACCTTGAGGCAGGTATAACCATAAAGCAAGGAGGGGGCCGATGCGCTGCCCATTCTGCGGCAACATCGACACGCAAGTGAAGGATTCGCGGCCCGCGGAGGATCATGTCTCGATCCGCCGCCGTCGCTTCTGCCCGGCCTGCGGCGGCCGGTTCACCACCTATGAACGGGTGCAGTTGCGCGATCTGGTCGTCATAAAATCCTCTGGCAAGCGTGAGGATTTCGACCGCGCCAAGCTGGAACGCTCGATCCGCATCGCGATGCAGAAGCGTCCGATCGACCCGGAACGGATCGACCAGATGATCAGCGGCATCGTGCGGCGGCTGGAAAGCCTTGGCGACACCGACATCCCGTCCAAGACCATCGGCGAGATCGTGATGGAAAGCCTGGCGCGGATCGACACCGTGGCCTACGTGCGCTTTGCCAGCGTCTACAAGAACTTCCAGACCGCGGACGATTTCGACGGTTTCGTCTCCGAGCTTCGGCCCGGCGCCGCCCAGGAAGAGTGACCGAGACCCCGATAGACCGGGACCATATGGCCCATGCCCTGCGCCTTGCGGCGCGGGGCCTTGGCAATGTCTGGCCCAATCCTGCGGTAGGCTGCGTGCTGATCCGGGGCGGGCTGGTCGTCGGTCGCGGCTGGACGCAACCCGGTGGCCGCCCGCATGCCGAAGTGCGCGCCCTGCAACAGGCCGGACCGGCCGCAGCCGGGGCGACGGCTTACCTCACGCTCGAACCTTGCGCGCACCACGGCCACACCCCACCCTGCGCCGAGGCGCTGATCGCGGCGGGGGTCGCAAGGGTCGTCACTGCGCTGACCGACCCCGACCCGCGCGTGTCCGGCAAGGGGCATCAGATGCTGCGCGCGGCAGGGACCTCGGTGACCGAAGGGGTCCTGAAGCCCGAGGCAGCCCGCCTGAACGCAGGTTTCCTGAAGCGCGTGACGCAGGGCCTCCCTTTAGTCACGCTGAAACTGGCCGCCACCCTTGACGGACGCATCGCCACGGCAACCGGAGAGTCGCGCTGGATCACCGGCCCCGAAGCCCGGCGCAAGGTCCATGCCCTGCGGATGAGCCATGATGCCGTGATGGTCGGCTCGGGCACGGCACTTGCCGATGATCCCGACCTGACGGTGCGGGACCTGGGCGCGCCACGCCAACCGGTGCGCATCGTGATGGACCGCCGCTTGCGCCATGCGGCCGACAGTCGGCTGGGCCGATCCGCGGCCGCCCATCCGGTCTGGCTTGTGCATGGCCCCGATGCCCCGGACACGGCGCGCGTTGCCTGGCTGGCCACGGGCGCTACCCTGATCGAGGTTCCCGAAACGGGCGGCAAGCTGGATCTTCGCGCCGCTCTTGCTGCCCTGGCCGCTCGCGGGATCACCCGCGTCCTCAGCGAAGGGGGGGGCACCCTGGCCGCCAGCCTCGTCAGGGACGGTCTGGTGGACGAACTTGCGCTTTTCTCGGCTGGTCTGCTGATCGGGTCAGAGGGTCAGGCGGCCCTCGGCGCGATGGGGATTGGCGCGCTGTCAGCGGCGCCGCGCCCCGTCCTGCGCCAGTCCCAGGTGCTGGGGCCGGACCTTTACTCGCTGTGGTCTCTGGCCTGACGGACCTCTGAAAGGCGGTCGTCGTCCAGTGCCAGGCTGACTTCATCGCCGCGCAGCACGTCTTCCACCACCTTGGTCGCGGCTTCCCGACAGCTGTTGCAGACCTCGTAGTATACAAGAGCCGGATGACGATCGCCGATATCGTCGCAACTGGTCCACTCTTGCGTCACGCCGAAGCGGATGTCGCCGCAGAAGCTGCACTTGCAGTCGCGGGCTTGGGGATCGTAGTTCCACCGGTTCAGCGGCGGCGAGAAATGCCACGCATCCTTCAGGTCGTGGACCATCAGCGCACGGTCATCCTTCATCGGCTGGATGGTCAAAAGATAGGCCCGCGCCATATTGGGCGAATCGCAGCGATACTCCATGCGAAGCGGCCGCTTGGTCTTCAGAACGGTCCCCACCATGCTTGCGATCAGCTCGCGCGTCTCTTCGCCGGCGATGTGCGCCAGCAAGGACGTGGACAGGACGTGGTTCGCAAGGGCGTGTTGCGCTGCATTCTGCAGAGCGAATTCATCCCACTCTCCGCCCACCCAGAGCAGCCGGAACTCGCTGTCTACAACGGCGTAGACCTGCTGGAACTTCACTGCTGCAGTCCTCCCCCGAGCGCCTTCCGAGCGTGACCATAGCACGGTCTGCACGGAATGGTGCTAGAAGTTTACACTTCTGCAGCTTTTTTGAACCCGCGGCGAATTGACTGTCAGCGCAACCTGACAACCTGCGCACCAAGGGCGGGTGCAACTGCGGACCGGACCATTGCGGCGATATCCGCAGCGGCCAGTCCCGCCCAGGCATACATCTGAGTCGGGCTGGCCTGATCAATGAAGCGGTCCGGCAGCGTCATGGTCCGGACCGGCGCGCCACGGTCCAGCTGACCGCTCATCGCCAGATGATGCAGGACCATCGCGCCGAAGCCGCCGGTCGATCCCTGCTCGACGGTGATGAGGCAGCGGTGCTCGCGGTAAAGCCGGTCGATCAGCGCCACATCCAGGGGCTTGGCAAACCGGGCATCGGCCACGGTGGCCGAGATGCCTTCCGCTTCCAGGATCGTCGCGGCCGCCAGTGCCTCGGAAAGTTGCGCGCCGAAAGACAGGATCGCGACATCGGTGCCCTCGCGCAGCACGCGGCCCTTGCCGATCTCCAGCGGGACGCCGCGGTCGGGCATCGCTACACCCATCCCCTCGCCGCGCGGATAGCGCAGGGCGATGGGGCCGTGGTCGTGGACAGCAGCGGTCGCGATCATGTGCACAAGGTCCGCTTCGTCCCCCGCCGCCATGACCGTCATGTTCGGCAGGTTCGCCAGGAACATCACGTCGAAGGCCCCGGCATGGGTCGCGCCGTCCTGTCCGACCAGGCCCGCCCGGTCGATGGCAAAGCGCACCGGCAGGTTCTGCAGGGCGACATCGTGGATGATCTGGTCGTAGCCGCGTTGCAGGAAGCTGGAGTAGATCGCGCAGAAGGGCCGCATCCCCCCTGCCGCCAGACCGGCGGCGAAGGTCACCCCATGCTGCTCGGCGATGCCGACGTCGAACACCCGCGCCGGAAAGCGTTTCTGCATCACGTCAAGGCCGGTCCCCCCCGGCATCGCCGCGGTGATCGCCACGATGCGCGGATCGCGTGCGGCCTCATCCGTCAGGGTCTGGCCGAAGACTGCCGTGTAGTTCGGAGCATTCGCAGGCGTCTTGTGCTGCTTGCCGGTGGCGATGTCGAACTTCGCGACGCCATGATACTTGTCGTCCGCGCCTTCCGCCGGGCCATAGCCGTTGCCCTTCTTCGTCACCACATGCAACAGGACCGGGCCGTCGGCATGGGCCCGCATCGACCGCAGCGCATGCAAGAGCATCGGCACATCATGGCCGTTCACCGGGCCGAAGTAGGAAAAGCCCAGCTTCTCGAACAGGGTCACGCCACCGGGCCGGTCGCTGACCAGTTCACGCGCCCGCCGTGCACCTTCGCGCAGGGGGCCGGGAAGGTGATCCTCCAGCCCCTCGGCAATCGCCTTCAAGGTGGCCAGAGGTCCCTTGCCGGCGATGGAATTCAGATAGGTCTGCATCGCGCCGACGGGCGGGGCGATGGACATGTCGTTGTCGTTCAGGATTACGAACAGCCGCTTGCCCAGATGGCCCGCGTGGTTCATCGCCTCATAGGCCATGCCCGCCGTGATCGCGCCATCGCCGATCACCGCGACAGTATCGCCCACGGGCTGTCCCATCTCGCGCGCCATTGCGAAACCAAGGGCCGCGGAAATCGAGGTGGAGGAATGCGCCGCGCCGAAGGGGTCATAGTCGCTTTCCGACCGCTTGGTGAAACCGCTGAGGCCATCGGCCTGGCGCAGCGTCAGCATCCGGTGGCGGCGCCCGGTCAGGATCTTGTGCGGATAGCACTGGTGCCCCACGTCCCAGATCAGCTTGTCGCGCGGGGTATCGAAGACCGCATGCAACGCCACGGTCAGTTCGACCACACCCAGCGATGATCCCAGGTGTCCACCGGTCTGGCTGACCACCTCGATCACCTCGCGGCGGAGTTCGTCGGCCAGCTGGGGCAAGTCGTGGTCCGCAAGCGCCCGGAGATCAGCGGGGCTGGCGACACGGTCTAGCATCGGTTTTTCGGCAAAGGCGGGATTGGCACCGGGCGCAGTCATGGTTTGCTCCTTTCGGGCAAAGGGTGCCGTGTGGGTTGATGCCACACGGCACAAGTGCCTGTCGTCCGACAGGAAGGGAACCGGGGCCCGGAGGTCCCGACATCCGGACCCGTGGGAGGGTCAGGATCGGCTTGTCGGGTCCGGAGACTGGCTCCGGACCCGACGGTTTCAGGCCAGGTCGTGACCCTCGGCCACCAGCGGCGTCTCAAGCGAACCGTAAGGCGAAGGCGTCTGACGGCTTTCCTCGGGCAGCAAGAGCCCGACCAGGTAGATCGCCCAGACGAACAGCGAGATGGCGATGACGAAGGCGGCGGCGTAACCCGCCCCCTTCAGCATCTGACCAAGGCTCCAGAATACCAGGTTGGTCTGCTTGGTCTCGTTGAAATAGTCGTTCGGCATTTCGACCTCCTTAGTCGAGCGGCGCGTAGCCGTGCTCTTGTGCCCAGACGTACCAGTTGTCGACGACCGTGCCCGTCAGCAGGATGCCGATACCGCCGGTCAGAGTGACCAGCACGGCAAACCACCAGGCCCAGCGGTGGATCCCTTCCATCGTCGCGTTGAACCCCATGGTCCAGCGCCAGAAGAGAGCCGCCCGTTCGGACGCCGTGCCGCGGTCGGCGATCTGCTCAAGCTCCCGGTCGCCGCCAAAGCGGCTGACGGCCAGGATCGTCGCCCCGTGCATCGCAAAGAGCAGTGCCGATCCGTAAAGGAAGACGATGCTCAGCGCGTGGAAGGGGTTGTAGAACAGGTTGCCGTATTGCAGCGAGAAGTTGTTGGTCCAGTCGAGGTGGCTGAAGATGCCGTAAGGCACGGCGTGGCTCCAGCTGCCCATCAGGATCGGACGGAACAGGCCCAGCACCAGGAAAAGCCAGATCGCCGAGGCGAAGGCCCAGCTGACGTGCTTGCCCATCCCCAGGGCCTGCGCCCGCAGGTAGGTGCGGACCCACCAGGCACAGACGCTGATCAGAAGGAAGAAGCTGGCGATGATCCAGACCCCTCCTTCGGCCAGAGGCGCGAAGCCCAGGCCGTATTCTTCAGCCGGGGGTTCCAGGCTGAACCAGAAGAGGTCGCGCAGGAACACGGCCGGGTTGAAGCCCGCAAGATGCCAGTACCAAAGCCCGACAGTGACGAACCACGCCACACCGGCGGCCAGCGAGATCACTCCCATCGTGCCAAGGTACACGGGTCCAAGCTGGGCGTTGCCAATCCAGCCGGCCAGGTTCGAGAAGGTGGCCCCCCGGGTCCGGTTGGACAACTCGACGTTTTCGGTCATTCCCATTTCGGGGGCGCCACGCACCTGCACCTGGGTGAAGATGTTCTGATACTCAGCCATTTACGCCTCCCTCGATGCCAGCCCACCAGGGCAGCTGCAGCCACCAGTCCCACCAGACGACCCACTGGTCGAACCAGATCGTGCCCGAGATCACGATGCAGACCGCCGACCAGAACCCGGCGTTCAGAGCCAGCAACAGGCCGACGCGGTGGATGCCCAGCGTGCCGACCGAATAGCCGATCAGGTCACGGAAATAGGTGTCCTCGTGGTCGGGCGTCCGCATTTCCTTGCCCTTTTCAGGGTTTGCCGCCGACAGGATCAGCGCGCCATGCAGCGACAGGGCCAGGGCCGTGGTGAAGAAGAAGCTCACCGCGATCATGTGCGCCGGATTGTAGTGGAAGTTGCCGTAGGTGTAGCCCGTGTTCGACACCCAATCGAGGTGCGTCCAGATCCCGTAGGGAAAGGCATAGCCCCAGGAGCCCATCAGAACCGGGCGGATCACCACCAGGGTGACATAGGCGAAGATCGCGACACCGAAGGCGAAGGGCACGTGGTAGCCGATGCCAAGCTTGCGGCAGATTTCGACCTCACGCAGGGCCCAGGCCACGAAGGCTCCGGTGGCGCAGATCGTGATGATCTGCCAAAGCCCGCCCTCGCGAAGCGGCGCCATCGCCAAGCCCATTTCCACGGGTGGCGGGTTGATCGAGATAAGCCAGGGGTTCCAGGTGCCTTGCAGCACGGCGCCATACAGGATCAGCATGGTGCCAAGCGCGGCGAAGAAGAAGGTCAGGACCCCGAAGAACCCGACATAGAAGGGGCCGACCCAAAAGTCGAATAGATTGCCCCCGATCAGCGTGCCCCCCGGCACGCGGTATTTTCGTTCGAAGCTGAGCAGTGCCATGCTTCCCTCTCGCTTTTTTTATCGGGTCGTGCCGCCGTCGGGCGCAGGCGGTGGCGGACCGGATGTGTGTCAGCCGTCAGGTTGCCAGGGGCGGCGGGCACAAGGCTGCGCCGCCCCCGACGATGCGTAGGACCTTATTCGCTGACAGGAGCAGCCGCGTAGCCGTACTTGGCATTCGCGATGTCGAACCAGTTGTAGGCCGGCGTGCTGAGCAGCACGAGGTGGATCATTGCCGCCAAGAGGAACAGGAACACGCCCTGTGCCACGAAGACGCGACGAGGATCGAAGATCAGCCAGATTTTGTAGAACTTGGACATTTCTCGTTCCTCCTCAGAACCACGGACGCCAGATGTAGACCGCCAGGTGAGCAACCACGGCGATGGCTGTGAACAGCCAAAGCCCGCTCATGTAGACGGAGTGCAGTTCTTGCGCCTGCTCGTCGGTGAGACCTGTGAAACTCAGGTCGGATTTATCAGCCATGTTATCCTCCGAAAGGGGTGACTGACGCCGCATACCCTGCGGCTGGGTTCACGGGACAGCGGACTGCTGCTCCGTCTGGTCCGGCAGGGCCGAGGGTTTCCCCTCGCCCCTCCCGAAGGCTTCACCGGACGGGCGGGCGCACCGCGTCAGGCCGTGAGTTCCCCGCCTGTTCAGGGGCGGAAGATCGAGGGCGTGATCTCCTCGGCGTCGCGCAGCGCGCGCGCCAGGGGACCTTGCGCCGGAAGGTGCATGTGGCGGAGAGCCGAGCCGAGCCAGACCAGGCACTGCACCGGCAGCGCCAGCATCAGGATCAGCCCGAAGTAGGTGGCGTATTCCGCCTTCGGCGTGCGCTTTGGCGGCGACTTGAGATGGACGTGGCTGATGTAGCTCTGGTCACTCATGTTCTCTCTCCCCTATCAACCGCTGCCGGGCTTCCGCCTGCCAGGGGTTCGACAAATTCCAGGATGACCCGCTCGGCCCCGTGGTCGAGCGCGGTCTTTTCAGCCGCGTCCCGCAAGGTGCGGGCAGCGGAAATGCGGGTCAGCACCGGGTGCTGCTGCAGGATACGGTCCAGCGCCAGCTGGGCGTCGGTGTCCCAGGGCATGTCGCGGCGCAGGGTGGTCGGTGTGGCCGCCGCGCTGTCCATTTCGCTGCCCAGGGGCAGGATGTGGAACAGCGCGTCGAAAAGGCCGTTGCAGACTTCCTGCAACAGATAGACTGCACCGGCGTAGCCCATGAACGGCGTCCCCGTGGCGCGACGGATCGCGGCGCCCGGGAAGCTGGCCGGAATGAAACTTGGCGCGGGTCCATGTCCACCTTTCAGCTCGGCCAGGTACATCTTCTCGTTGATCGACCCCATCACGATCAGCGGCCGGTGCTGCTTCAGCAGCGCGCGCACGCCCTCGTTGTTGGTCTTCTGCCCCGCCAGCCGCGGCACCGCGAAGGCGCAAGGCAGGCCAAGGTCGTCTTCCAGATACTTGCGGATGCCGCGCGTGTAGGTCTCGTTCGCGACGATGGCGAAGCTGGCCGTCGCAAAGAAATCCTGCGTCACCGACCGCCAGAGGTCCCACAGGGGCTTCAACGTCGAATGCTTCTCCCGCTCGATGAACGGTTCAGGGTCCAGCCCCAGCATCTCGCCCAAAGTGCGCAGGAACAGCGTCGTCGACTCCAGCCCCATCGGTGCCTGCAGGTAGGGCTTGCCCAGACATTCGGCCAAGCCCCGGCCAAACTCGCGGTACATCACCACGTTGGCGTCGGCGTTGACCAGGTTCCGCATCTCGGCCAGATGCGCGCCCAGCGGCATCACCATGTTGATGTCAGCCCCGATGCCTTCGACCAGACGGCGGATCTCATGGAGGTCCGACGCCATGTTGAAGGTGCCGTACATTGGCCCCAGGATATTGACGCGCGGGCGTTGCCCCGGATCGCGGGTAGTTTCGGGAGGCATCCGGCCCTTGGTCATCCCGAACTCGGTGAAGATCCAGGTCATCGCGCGGTCGGCGCACTGCCACTGATCCTCGTCGATCGTCCGCGGCAGGAAGCGCTGGATGTTCGTCCCGGCAGGCGTCACGCCCCCGCCGATCATCTCGGCAATGCTTCCCGTCACCACCACCGCAGGCAGCGCCGGGTCCAAAGTCTTCCAGGCCCGCGCCATCGAGGCTTCGGTCCCCGAGGTCATCTCGCCTTCGCCCAGACCCGTCACCACGATGGGCAACTCATGCGGCGGCAAGGCATCGGTATAGTGCAGCACGGACGTCACCGGCAGGTTCTCACACCCCACCGGTCCGTCGATGACGACCTGCAGGCCCTTCACGGCGCAGAAGGCATAGATCGCCCCCCAGTAGCCGCCCGCCCGGTCATGATCCTGCACCAGCATCAGATCATCTCCTCGGCGCGTGCAGCCTTGGCCGCCTTGTCGAGTTTCTTCTGGTGGATCGCGCGGAAGTCCGGCCGCAGGTTCGGAGCACCTTCCCAGATGCCCGCCGTATCGTCCCGGCCAACCCCTTCGAAGAAGGCCTTCATGCCCTCCATCCGGGTCTTGTTGCCCATCGCGGCATTGACGACCTGCGCCAGCGATCCTGCGCCCGCCGGTCCCATCAGGGGCCGCGCGGAAATCAGGTTGGTGAAGTACAGGGACGGAACCCCCCGCTCCTTGGCCTTCTGCACGACCGGAGTCGTCCCGACCGCCAGATCCGGCTTGAACGCCTCCATCGCGGCCAGGTCATCCTCAAGGCTGGCGCGGTATTTCACCACGCAGCCCTTGGCCTCCAGCCAGGCGCGGTCAGCGGCCGACCATTCGTTCTTCGGGCAGGCGGTGCCGACGTAAGGCACATCCGCTCCGCTTTCGATCAGCAGTCGGGCGACCAGAAGTTCGGACCCTTCATAGCCCGACAGTGTGATCCGTCCGGTGATCGGGTTCGCGGCCAAGGCCCCCTTGATCGCCGGTCCAAAGGCATTCTGTGCCGCCGCAATCAGGTCGGGTGCCACGTTGTAAGCCGCGCCAATCGCCGCCAGCCAGTCCATCGTCCCGTCATGCCCCACCGGGGCCGAGCCGACGACAGTCCGACCCGCCGCTTGGAACTCACGGATCGAGGCGGTGTAGAACGGATGGATCGCCGCCACGACGCCGGAATCCAGCGCCGCGTACAACTCACGCCACTCGCGGCACGGCACCACGGGACCCGCAGCCAGTCCCATCGGGGCCAGCATCGCGCCGATCATCATCGGGTCGGCGGGGAACATCTCGCCCAGAAGCGTGACCGTCGGGCGGTCACTGCGTCCTTGGGCCGGGGCCGCCACGGGACCCGCCTGAATCTCGGAACGGGCATAGGCCAGCATGGCACCGGCCAGCACGTCCTTCGCCTCGGCATGGGTCGGCACCCCGAACCCCGGCACGTCGATGCCGATGATCCGCACGCCGTTGATCTCGTTGGGCAGCAACCGCAGCGGCACGCCGGAAGCCGTCGGCACGCAGAGGTTCGTCACCACCACCGCGTCATAACGGTCCGGGTCCGCCAGCTCATGCACCGCGTCGCGGATGTCCTCGAAGAGCTTGCCGGTCACCAGCGACTCCGAGTTGAAGGGCACATAACCGACTGACCGGCGGGCACCGTAGAAATGCGACACGAAGGTCAGGCCATAGACGCAGCAAGCCGAGCCAGACAGCACCGTCGCCACCCGACGCATCCGCAGTCCTACGCGCAAGCTGCCGAAAGCCGGGCACATCGACTGCGGCTTGTCATGCGGCCCCTGCGGATAGTCCGCCGCGTAACGGTCCAGGATTTCCGAATTGCCCGCCGCCCGCGCAGACTCCGCCATCTGCCCCGCACCCGCGTGGCAGCCCATCCCGTCGACCGGAGGAGTGGCGGCGAGGTCGCTCACTTGCGAGCCTCCGCCAGCGCCTTCAGCGCCTGTTCGATGATCGCCAGGGCTTCCAGATCAAACATTGTCGTAAACCACTTCCAGGCTGGGTTTCACGGCCGCGAACGACCCGCGCATGTCGGCGTCCGTCGCAGGATCAAGGACGAAGTTCGAGCCGGTCGTTTCGGCATCGAACAACCCCAGCAGTCCATCCTGGGTCAAAGGCTTCGGGCGCAGCGGCGGGGCGTCTGCGACGGCACAGGCCAGCACCTCGAACAAGGCACCCCATTGCGTCGCGTTGGTCCCAACGATCTGATAATTCGCCGATTTCCGCCGCAGGTCATCATCTGCGGGGATCGAGGCCAGCACCGGAATGTTGACCGCCTTGGCAAAGGCCGCAGCCTCGCCGGTTCCGTCATCCTTGTTGATGACCAGCCCTGCCACACCGACGTTCCCACCCAGCTTGCGGAAGTATTCCACCGCCGAGCAGACGTTGTTCGCCACATACAGCGACTGCAGGTCGTTCGAGCCGACCACGATCACCTTCTGCGCCATGTCGCGGGCAATCGGCAGGCCGAAACCACCGCAGACCACGTCGCCGAGGAAGTCCAGCAGCACATAATCGAAGTCCCAGTCATGGAACCCCAGCTTCTCCAGCAGTTCAAACCCGTGGATGATCCCGCGCCCGCCGCAACCGCGACCGACCTCCGGGCCACCCAGTTCCATCGCGAAGACGCCGCCGCGCTTGAAGCAGACGTCACCGATCTTCACCTCTTCACCGGCAAGCTTCTTGCGGGTGGAGGTCTCGATGATTGTCGGGCAGGCTTTCCCACCGAACAGAAGGCTGGTCGTGTCCGACTTCGGATCGCAGCCGATGAGCAGCACGCGCTTGCCCATCTCGGCCATCATGTGGCTCAGGTTGGCCAGCGTGAACGACTTGCCGATGCCGCCCTTGCCGTAGATTGCGATGATCTGCGTCTTCTTCGATGGCGGGTCCTGAGGCACTTCCAGCGAGGGTTCTTCCTGCGCTTCGGCGCGCAGGCGGGCGTCGAAATCCTTCAGGTTCGGGATATCAAGCGTCATGCTTCTGCACTCCAGTCGAGGATCATTTTCAGGCAGGTCGAGTCGGTGAAGGCGCGCTCATAGGCAGCCCCGGCGTCCGAGGCGTCAGCGCGGTGGGTGATCAGGCCGTCCAGCGACAGACGACCCTCGTCCATCAGACGGCGCGTCGCCTCCAGATCGGCGGGCTGCCATTCGCTGGCGATGCGCAGCCGCAGCTCTTTCATGAAGGCGGGCGGGAAGGCGAAACTGATGGGTGCGGTGTAAAAGCCGCACAGCACGACCTCGCCACCCTTCGCAAGTCGCGGCACCAGCGTGTCCAGCAGACCCGCCGCGCCCGAGGCATCCAGGATGACCCGGTAGTCGCGGCGCGAATCGTCTTCTGCGGCAATGACCTGATAACCCTCTGCACCACTGCGGCGGGCCGCGTCGATCTCCCAGACCGTGGGGGCCGGGCCGCCCATCGCAAGGGTGATCCGCGCCAGAAGCCGGCCCAGCGTGCCGTGTCCGATGATGAGGTCGGGCAGCGAACCGCCTGCCAGAGCATGATAAGCCGTCGCGGCCAGCGCCAGCAGCGCGCCCTTCTCGCCGTGGGCGGCATCCAGTTTCGCCACACGTGCGGCGGGCGTCACCAGGACCCCCGAGGCCCCGCCGAACAAGCCGCGCACCCCGTCCTGAAAGCAGTTCGCGCCCGGGACGAAGACATGGTCGCCGGCCCGCAGACCCGTTGCGCCACAAGTCTCCACCACTTCGCCGAAGCTTTCGTAGCCCGGGACCAGCGGATAGCCCATGCCCGGGAACGGCGGCATCGTGCCCTGCCAGAACAGCTTCTCGGTGCCGGTGGAAATACCAGAGTGCCGAACCCGGACCACGACGTCGCCATCAACCGGCGCCTTCAGCCCGACCTGCCCAAGATGCAGGGAGCGGGGGCCGGAAAGGATGACGGCTTGGGTTTCCACGTATTTGCGGCTTTCCTGAATCGGGTGCGGTTTTGCACTTAGTGTAAGTTTAGACTGACAGTTTGGGATGTCAAACTAATTGGACACTTTTTCGGCAGAACGCGGAACAAACCGAAAGTACGGTGGTTGTTCACGGTTTCTTCGCCGTGACGACCGAGGTCACATAGGGCCGATCACCCCGGCGCGGGCGGATATCCGTGAAGCCGGCAGATCCCAGAATGCGGCCAATCTCGGTAGCCGAGCGGGTTCGCCCGGTCCGCATCGCCAATGTGTAGATCGCGAAGTAGACGTCCGTGGCGGGATCGGGCTGGTCGCCGCCGGACATCGGCTCGGAGATCAGAATGCGGCCGCCGCTCGGCAAGCTGTTGAAAACCTTGGCGATCAACGCGCCCACACTGACGTCCGAATGATCGTAAAGCACCCGGATCAGGCTGATGGTGTCGGCCCCTTGCGGAAAGGGGTCGGCGCGGAAATCACCGGGGCAGAGTTGCAGCCTGTCCTGCAAGGCAGAGGGGACAGCCGCAAGCACAGCCGGCATGTCGAACAAGGACAAGGTCAGACGCGGATACACACGGGCGACCTCGGCCAGGAAGGCCCCGGTCCCGCCGCCGACGTCCAACAGATGTTGGCAATGTGTCAGGCTGACGAGACGCATCGTGTCTTCGGCCACCAGCACCTGGCTTTCCGCCATCAACCGGCTGTAGCGCGCGGCCAGCCCCGCATCCTCTTGCGCCAGGGGGCCAAAGACATAGGGCCAGAAGCCCGCCAGTTCCGTCTCGGTCTGGCCACGAAAGAAAGCAAGGGGATCCGAAAGGTCGCGGTAAAGCACATGATGGTGCCGCACCATCGGCTCCAGCCCCGGAACCGCCAGGAAGGCCGCCCCGCGCGGTGCCAGATGCCACATGCCCTTGCGATCCTGCGACAGAAGCTTCAGGGCCGCACCCGCTTTCAGCAGGACGACCAGCGGCGCAGGCTGAATGGCGCAGCGGCGGGAAAGGTCCTCGGTCTCCATCGGACCCGAGGCCAGGAAATGCAGCGCCCGCGCCTCGACCAGAGCCACCAGCGCCTGGCTTTGCACGAAGCCGGACAGGATGCTGAACAACTCCTCGCCCTCGCGTCGGGCCTTCCAACGCAAGCCGGGCACCCGCGCCGCAAGCTTGTGAAAGCGTGGCGACAGGGCCAATCGGGTCAGAAATCCCAGCGCCTCGGGCCGCGCGGGCGGCGGGCGCGGTTCGGCGTTCATCTGGTGGCCGCCTCCGGCAGGACGGTCATCTTGCGGGCATAGGCGGTGACCAGGTTGGCCAGCATCGCCTCACCCGGGCAGGCCGGGATCGAGGCGATCGCCCCGCCCAGAATGTCCTTCATATGCGCCATTGCGCCATCGACCCCCATCGAGGCCACGGCGTTGGGTCGCAGATGCACTGCGTCCTGTCCCGCGGGCTTGCCGGTCTGGTCCGACGTCAAAAGCGCGTCCTTCAGATCGTCCGCCACCTGGAAGGCGGCGCCGATCCGGTCGCCAAGATCAGCCCAGGGCTCGGCCTCCTGCCCCGCCGCCAGTGCGCCCATCTGGGTCGCCGCAACGAACAGCGCTGCCGTCTTGGCGCGGTGGTAGGCCAGCAGATCCACCTTGGATTCGCTCTCCCACGCCTGCCCCGCACAGATGCCGAAGGGCGCACCTGCATGCCGTGCCAACGTGGCCGTCAGCGCCAGCGCGCGATGCGGCGCCAGGGTGCCAGCCTTCGCCAGAACCTCGAAGGCCAGGATGATCAGACTGTCGCCCGACAGAACCGCCAACGGCTCGCTGAAGGCGCGGTGGAGCGTCGGCTTGCCCCGGCGCAGGTCCGCGTCATCAAAGGCAGGCAGGTCGTCATGCACCAGGCTTGCGCAATGGATCAACTCCAATGCGACGGCGGCGGAGGTGCTGACCTCGGGTCGGTCGTCGCCACAGGCAGCCGCCACCGCAAGCAGGATCGTCGGGCGGATTCGCGCGCCGCCGGGAAAGACCGCATAGGGAATGGCGGCGGACAGCTTCGGGGGCGCATCCTTGCGGTTCAAGGGGATAAGAGCTGCGGTCAAAGCCTGCTCTATGCGGTCAGCGAACGGCACCTGGGAGACTCCTTCGCGTCCGGGATGTTGATTCAGTTTGGCATCGCAGCCGCCATGTGTAAATCTGAATTTACACTTTGCTGTCATATCAAGTTGACAAGGACCCGCGACCGGATGCCGTCCACCCACAGTTCAGGCCAGCCCCGCGCCGTGGTGATCGGTGCAGGGATGGGAGGTCTCGCCGCCGCGATCCGGCTGGCAGCCGCGGGATGTCGCGTCACCGTGGTCGAGGCCGCTGACGCACCGGGGGGCAAGGCCCGCGCCCGCGCCACCCAAGCTGGACCCGCCGCGATGGGCCCCACCGTCCTGACCCTCAAGGCCGAGGTCGACGCCCTGTTCGCCCTCGCCGGCACCACAACGCAAGCCGAGGTGCAGATCACCCGGCTGCCCCGCCTTGCCCGCCACTGGTGGCCCGGCTCCGGCCCGCTGGACCTTTTCCCCGACCGCGAGGCGAACATCGAGGCGATCCGCGCCTTTGCCGGGGACCGCGAGGCCGACGGTTTCGCCCGGTTCGACGCCCGCGCCGGTGCCCTTTACCGGGCCTTCGAAACCCCGGTGATGCAAGCCCCGAAGCCTGACCTGCCCGCCATCGCCCGCACCACCCTGCGCCAGCCCGGGCTCTGGCCCGCGCTTCTGCCCGGCATGACTCTCGACCGCTGGCTCGGACAGTTCTTCCGCGACCCGCGCCTCCGCCAGCTTTTCGGCCGCTACGCCACCTATGTCGGTGGTCGCCCCGCCCATACCCCCGCCGTGCTGTCGCTTGTCTGGCAGGCCGAAGCGCAAGGCGTCTGGGCGGTGACCGATGGCATCCAGGCCCTTGCCCATGCCCTTGCGCGCACTGCAGAAACCCTGGGCGTCCGCTTCCACTACGCCACCAGCGCCCGCCGCATCACCCGCCAGTCCGGCCGTGTCAGCCAGGTGGAGACCGACCAGGGCCACCACCCCGCCGACATCGTCGTCTTCAACGGCGATCCCCGCGCCCTGACCGATGGCCACCTGGGCGAGGCCGCGCAATCCGCGCTGAAGCCCCCCGGCAAACCCAGCCTGTCCGCCTGGGTCTGGTCCTTCGCGGCCACGCTCTCCGGCCCCCGCGCGGAAGACCTGATCCAGCACAACCTCTTCTTCACCGCCGACCCGCAGGACGAATTCGGTCCCATCGGCCAGGGCCACATGCCGCAAAGCCCCACGCTTTACGTCAATGCCCAGGACCGCGAGTTGGGAACCACCCCCACGGACGAACGCTTCCAGATCATCATGAACGCCCCGGCCAACCGACCGGACCACACCGACGAGGACCAGACATGCCACGACCGCACCTTCCCGCCCCTGGCACAGATGGGTCTGACCTTCTCGCCCCCGCCGGAGCCCTCGGCCTTGACCCGGCCCAGGGACCTCGCGGCGCGCTTTCCGGCCTCGCTGGGCTCGATCTACGGCGCCTCGCCCGAGGGGGCGCTGGCGGCCTTTCAGCGTCCGGTGGCGCGGACCGGGCTGCCGGGGCTCTACCTCGCGGGGGGCGGAGTGCATCCGGGGGCGGGGGTCCCGATGGCGCTTATCTCCGGCAAGCAGGCCGCCTTACAGGCGCTGACCGACCTGACTTCAGCCTCGACGTCGGGCCGGACGGCTATGCCTGGTGGTATGTCGATGGCATCTCCGACGACGGAACGAAAGCCGTCTCGCTGATCGCCTTTATCGGGTCGGTCTTCTCACCCTGGTACAAATGGTCTGGCAGGCGTGAGCCGCAGAACCATTGCTGCCTGAACGTCGTGACCTCGGGCCTGAACGGCCGCTTCACCATGACCGACCGGGGGCGTTCCGCGCTGAAACAATCGCCCGACCGGCTGGAGATCGGCCCTTCCTCGGTCACCTGGACCGGGCAGGAACTGGTGATCGAGGTGAACGAATGGGGTGCGCCTCCGATGGTCACGCCCGTGACGGGCCGCGTCATCCTGACCCCGCGCGCGGTGACGCAGACCGAGGTTCTCCTCACCCCCGACGGCGCCCATCTCTGGCGCCCCTTCGCGCCCATCGCCGATATCGAGGTGCAACTCAGCCAGGGCCACAGCTGGCGCGGCCACGGCTATTTCGACGCCAACTTCGGCACCCGCGCGCTTGAGGCCGACTTCGCCTTCTGGACCTGGGGCCGCTACCCGCTGAAGGACCGGACCCTGTGCTTCTACGACGCCGAATTGCGCGACGGCACCCACTTTGACCTGGCGGTACAAATCACCCCGGACGGCCAGGTCGTCGAGACCACCGCCCCTCCCCGTACCCGCTTTGCGCGCAACCCTTGGGCCGTCCGCCGCGAAACCCGCGCCGACCCCGGGATAAAGCCCCGCCCGCACCTCTCGCTGCTGGAGGCGCCCTTCTATTCCCGCGCGCTGGTGGAAACCCAGATCGACGGCGAAAAGACCATCGGAATGCACGAGGCGCTTGACCTCACCCGCTTCCGCCAGCCGCTTTTGAAACCGATGCTCGCCGTCCGCGTCCCGCGTCGGGCAAACTGGCCCTAGACGCGCGCCGCGTCCGGGTTCTTCGCCGCGTCCGGGTTCAGCGTCATGACCGACCAGTTCAGCGCCCCGGCGATGCTGACCCAGGTCAGATACGGCACGAACAATGCTCCGGCGACCCAGTCGACCCGCCAGAACGCCACCAGCGTCGCGGCCACGGCCAGCCACAGCATCGCCAGCACCACCATCCCGCCGCGCAGCCGCCTCAGCCCGAAGAAGACCGGCGTCCACAGGATGTTCAGCCCCATCTGCAAGGCAAACAATGCCAGCGCCATTCCCACGGCGGGGTTCACCCCGGCCTGCCGCGCCACCCGCTCACCGGCCAGCGCGATGCAGATGTACAGCGTGGTCCAGGCCACCGGGAACAGCCAGTTCGGCGGAGTCCAGGACGGTTTCGCCAGACTCTCGTACCAGGCGCCGGGCGAAAACATTGCGCCCGTCGCGGCCGAAGGTCCGCAGGTCAGAAGGAAAACAAGAAACACCCAGATATCCATGACGCCGATCCGTTGAAGATTGTGCCGGGAAACGCCAGCACTCGCGCCATGGTTCCTTAACCTGCCGCGCCGCGCCTGTCGCGGGCTTCCAGCTGCTCCAGGATCGCAAGGAGGGTCTCGGACCGTTGCGGCTTGGCTGACCTTTGTCCGGCGGCGTCGATCAGGAAGGCAACCTCAGGCACCGGACGCGCGTGCAACAGCGCCGGGCGCGGCATCACATGGGTCAGTCCCGCCCCCAGCACCGCCTGCGCCATCAGCGCAAGTTTCTGCCCCCGGCTGGTCCGCGCCCGCTGCGTCACGCTGTCGTGCCCCGCCCGCGCGACCTGAGTGCCGATGGCCGCATAGATGTGGCGCGCCGCTGCGATCCCGACCCGGCAGTCCGAGGGCAGTCGGTAGACCCCTGCCCCGGCCCGGTGGTAAAGATCATCCGCCACCCGCAGAAGCCGCGCCGTGACCCGCGCCAGCGCAGGCGACGGCCGGGGGTCCGCCAGGAACGCCTCGACGTCGATCCCCGCCTCCTCCAGCCAGTCCAGCGGCAGGAACAACCGCCCGGCCCGGGCATCCTCGCCCACGTCGCGCGCAATGTTCGTCAACTGCATCGCCAGGCCCAGGTCCGCCGCCCGCGCCAGCGCATCGGGGTCGCGCACCCGCATCAGCACGCACATCATCACGCCCACCGACGAGGCGACGCGGGCACTATAGCCATGCAACTCGGCCAACGAGCGATAGCGCTGCCCCATCGCATCCCAGGCCAGCCCCTCCAGAAGCGCATCCGGCAAGGCACGCGGCATGTCGAAATCCTGCACGACGGCCGCGAAGGCCCGGTCCGACGCCCGCGCCTCGGGTCTGCCGGCATAGATCAGGTCCAGCCTTTCGCGCAGCCGCAGGACGGCGTGGGCCTTGTCCTGCACTTCGTCGACATCGTCGTCGGCCACCCGGCAGAAGGCGTACAAGGCGAGCGCCGGATCGCGCACCCGTGCCGGCAGCAACCGCGAGGCGGCATGAAACGACAGGCTCCCCGTGCGGATCATCGCACGGCAGGCCTCCATATCCTCGGCCCCGATCATTCCGCCGCCATCCGCATCGGAACCCCGGCGGGCAGTGGAGCGTCCGGCACCAATGTCGCCAGCACCTCTGCCGTCGCGATCACACCAGGCACCCCGGCACCCGGATGCGTGCCCGCTCCGGCCAGATACAGGCCAGGTAGTTCCTCGGACACATTGTGCGGACGGAACCAGGCCGATTGCAGGATGCGCGGCTCCAGCGAGAACCCCGCCCCGTGCGGCGACAGATAGCGGTCGCGGAAGGTATCGGGCGTGAAGACCAGACTTTCCGTGACCCGCCCCGTCAGGCCTGGCAGCAGACGATCCTCCAGCACTTTCAGCATCTTCTGCCGATAGGTCTCCTCCATCGCCTTCCAGTCCACCGGGTCCTTGTGACCCAGGTGCGGCACCGGCGACAGGACATAGAACGTGTCATCCCCGTCCGGCGCGACCGACGGATCGGTGACCGAAGGCCGGTGGACATAAAGGCTCACGTCCTCGGACAGCTTGCCGGTCTGGAATATCTCGCGGATATGCTCGCGGTAGCGGGGACCCACGACGATCGAATGATGCCCGACCTCGGGCCACATCCCCTTCGTCCCCTTGGTCCCGAAATACCAGACGAACAGGCTCATAGACCAGCGCGAGCGCATCAGCTTCGGCGCGGTCCAGCGCTTGACCGGCTGATTGCGCAAAAGCCGCGTGTAGGTCGTCCCCGGATCGGCGTTCGACACCACGACATCGGCGGCCAGCACCCGCCCGTCCGCCAGCCGCACACCTGAAGCACGGCCCTTGGCGACCAGGATCTCGTCCACCTCGGCGTCCTGCACGACGCGGCCGCCTTGGTCCTTGACGACGCGGCTCATCGCCTCGGCAATCGCCTGCACCCCGCCCATCGCATAGTGAACCCCGAAGGCCCGCTCCAGATGGCTGACCAGCGCGTACATCGATGTCACGTGGAACGGATCACCGCCGATGAACAAGGGATGGAACGACAGCGCGAACCGCAGCCTGGGGTCCCTCACCCGCCGCGCCGCATGGGCATGGACCGACCGGTCCGCCCGCATCATCGCGAACTTCGGCAGCACCTTCACCAGATCAAGAAGCTTGTGCATCGACCGGCGACCAAGGTCCTCGAACCCGAACCAGTAGCGCGCCTCGGCATCCTTCAGAAACTTGCGAAAGCCCGGAAGATCGCCCGGCGACAGGCGGGCCACCTCGGCCTCCATCGCCGCATCGCCTGACCGCGCGGTAAAGCTTGAGCCGTCTTCCCACAGGATCTTGTAGAACGGGTCCATCGGCACCAGTTGCACATCCCGGTCGAAGTCCTGTCCACAGTCCGCCCAAAGCGCGCGCAGGCTTTGCGGCACCGTGACGATGGTCGGCCCCAGGTCGAAGCGATGCCCGCCTTGCGTGATCGAGGACCCCCGCCCGCCGGGCCGGTCCAGCCGGTCCACGACCGTCACCTGCCAGCCTTTGGCGCCCAGCCGCATGGCCGAGGCAAGTCCCCCCAGCCCCGCGCCAATCACGACGGCCCTACCGCGGCCATCCAGTGCAGAGGGCAGCATATCGACCTGCCCGGACCGTGGAGGATGTGTCATTCAGTCAGTGTATAGTGTCCACCTAGATTTACAACTTTGCTTTTTGACGCCGCAAAACAGGCCGATTTGACTTCCCAGCAGCTTCTTTAAGTGTAATCCTATCCTGACACACGCCCCGAGTCATGGGCCGGAGGATCGACTCATTTCCGTCGCCACGCTTAGTCTCTTCCGCTTTGCGACCCCCGCCAGCCGGCTTTGGGTGATCGCACAGATGGCGCTTGCGCGGCCGCGGCGGCTTTGGTCCGGGGCGCGCTTCGTCAAGCTCTGCGGCTCGGGCACCGGCGTCGGCTTCACGCCCCGGCCAAACTGGTCGGTCTGGGCGATCTTCGCCGTCTGGCCGGACGAGGCCCGCGCGCGCGAGCACATCGCGGCGCACCCCGTCATCACCCGCTGGCGCGCCCATGCGGCGGAAAGCTGGACAGTCTTCCTCGCCCCCTTTTCCGCCCGCGGCAGCTGGGCCGGGGTCAATCCGCTGACCGACACCACCGACCCACAGGCTCACCACGGCCCCATCGCCGCCCTGACCCGTGCCACGGTCAAGCCGCAGCACGCCCCGGCGTTCTGGAAACGCGTGCCCGACATCTCGGCCCGCATCGGTGCGGACCCGAACGTGCTTTTCAAGATCGGCATCGGCGAGGTCCCGCTTCTGCACCAGATCACCTTCTCGATCTGGCCCGACGCAGCCCGCATGGCCGAGTTCGCCCGCCACATGGGCCCCCACGCCGCCGCCATGCAGGCCGCGCGCGACAACGGCTGGTTCGCCGAAGAACTTTACGCCCGCTTCCACGTTCTTGGCACCCAAGGAAAGTGGAACGGGGCGGACCCCCTTGCCGGGGCCTGGGATACAGAAAGGCACGCCGCATGACCGCGCTTCACCGCAATCAGGCCACGCGCCCGCAGCCGGCCACCGGCACCAAGCCACCCTTCCCCTTCACCGCCATCGTCGGCCAGGACGACATGCGGCTGGCGATGACCCTCACCGCCATCGACCCGCTGATCGGCGGCGTCCTTGTCTTCGGCGACCGCGGCACCGGCAAATCCACCGCTGTCCGGGGCCTTGCCGCCCTCCTGCCGCCGATCCGCGCCGTGCGGGCCTGCCCGGTGAACAGCGCCGACCCCGCACACTGCCCCGACTGGGCCGGGATCACCGACCCCACCATTGTGGAAAAACCCACCCCCGTCGTCGACCTCCCCCTCGGGGTGTCGGAAGACCGTGTGACCGGCGCCCTCGACGTCGAACGCGCCATCGCCCAAGGGGTCAAGGCCTTCGAACCCGGCCTCCTCGCCCGCGCCAACCGGGGCTATCTCTACATCGACGAAGTGAATCTCCTTGAAGACCACATCGTCGACCTCCTCCTCGACGTCGCCCAGTCCGGCGAGAACGTGGTGGAACGTGACGGCCTCTCGATCCGCCACGCCGCCCGCTTCGTCCTCGTCGGCTCCGGCAACCCCGAGGAAGGCGACCTCCGCCCCCAGCTCCTTGACCGCTTCGGCCTGTCGGTCGAAGTCCGCTCCCCGCGCGACATCGCCACCCGTGTCGAAGTCGTCCTGCGGCGTGAGGCCTATGAGGCCGACCCCTACGCCTTCGCCGCCAGCTACGGCGAGGCCGAGGCCGCCCTGCGCGCCACCATCCTTTCCGCCCGCGCCGCGCTCCCCAAGGTGAAAACCCTGCGCACGGTCCTGGAAGACTGCGCCGCCCTCTGCATCGCGCTCGGCTCTGACGGCGTCCGGGGCGAGCTCACCCTCCTCCGCGCCGCCCGTGCCCTTGCCGCCAGCGAGGCCGCGCCGAAAGTCACCCGCGACCACCTTCGCCGCATCGCCGCCATGTCCCTCGGTCACCGCCTGCGCCGCGATCCGCTGGACGAAGCCGGAGCCTCAGACCGCGTTGCCCGCGCCATATCCGAAACGCTGGCCTGATGACCTGGGCGCGCCTTGAGCTTAGCTTGCGCGTCCTTGCGGTCGATCCCGTCGGCCTTGGCGGCCTCTGGCTAAGGTCCCGCGCCGGTCCGGTCCGCGACATCGCCACCACCGCCCTCGCGCAGACCCCCTTCGACCGCCCCCAGCGCCGCCTCTCGACCTCCATCGACGACCTCGCCCTGCTGGGAGGCCCCGACCCCGTGGCCACCCTCGCCCAAGGCCGCCCCGTCCACCGGCCCGGCCTACTGGCGACACCCGCCCTCCTGTTCCTCCCGATGGCCGAGTCCGCCCCCGCCGCCCTGACCGCCCGCCTCGCGCAGGCCCTCGACCGCGGCCACCACACCCTCATCGCCCTCGACGAGGCCGCCGAGGATGGCGAGGGCCTCCCCTCCGCCCTCTCCGACCGCCTCGGCCTGTTCCTAAGCCTCGACGGCGAGCGCGCCACAAAGCCGCTGCCGAAACCCATCTCGCTCACCGCCCTCCGCCGCGCCCGCGCCCTTTATCCCCTCGTCGCCATGCCGGACGAATTGACCCAGGCCCTGGCCACCCTCGCCGCCCGCCTTGGCATCTCGTCCACCCGCGCCCTCCTCACCACCCGCCGCGCCGCCCGCGCCATCGCGGCACTGGATGGCCGCCTGACCGTCACCGAAGACGACCTCATCCAAGCCGCCGAACTCGGCCTCGCCCACCGCGCCTTGCCAGAGACCGAGGCCCAACCCGACCAGCCGCCCGAGCCGCCACCCCCCGACCAGCCCGATACCCCCGACTCCCAACCCGAAGAACAAGACCTCCAATCCCTCGCCGACCTCCTGATCGAGGCCGCGCAAGCCGCCCTCCCGCCAGACATCCTCGCCAAACTCCAGGCCGACCGCGCCAACCGCGCCGCACGGGGGGCTTCCGGCACCGGCTCCTCCAAAGCCGGCAACCGCCGTGGCCGCCCGCTCCCCTCCCGCCCCGGACGCCCCGACGGCCGCTCCCGCATCGACCTCGTCGCAACGCTACGCCAAGCCGCCCCCTGGCAGGTCCTCCGCAAACAGGCCGACACGCAAAACCGCGCCCTGATCGTCCACCGCTCCGACTTCCGCCTGAAGCGCTACAAGGAAGTCTCCGACCGGGTCCTGATCTTCATCGTCGACGCCTCCGGCTCCTCGGCGATGGCCCGCCTCGGCGAAGCCAAGGGCGCTGTCGAACTGATGCTCGCCCAGGCCTACAGCCGCCGCGACCACGTGGCCCTGGTCGTCCTGCGCGGGCAAAAGGCCGAGTTGATCCTTGCGCCCACCCGCAGCCTGACCACCACCAAGGCCCGCCTGCGCGGTCTGCCCGGCGGCGGCGGCACCCCCCTCGCCTCGGGCCTCGCCACCGCCCTCGACACAGCCCTGCGCGCCCGCCGCCAAGGGATGACCCCAAGCCTCGCGCTTCTTACCGACGGCCGCGCCAATATCGCCCTGAACGGCCAGCCCGACCGCGCCCAGGCCCAAGCCGACGCCGAACAGATCGCCCAGGCCATCCGCGCCGCCGGGATCGCCGCCGTCACGCTGGATGTCGCCAACCGTCCGCAACCGGCGCTCGCCCAGCTTTCGCAGATCATGAACAGCCGCTATGTTCCGCTTCCTCGGGCCGATGCCCGGGCGATTGCAGCAACCCTGGCCTGACATGACCCCCACCGCCCTGCCCCCGGACTGGCCCTTCAAGGCCCAATCGAGCCTGATCTCCACAGGCCGCCACCGTTTCTGGGTCGCCGACACCGGGCCAAAGGACGCCCCCGCGCTCCTCCTCCTCCACGGCACCGGAGCGTCCAACCACAGCTTCCGCCGCACCATCCCGGGCCTCAGCGAAACCTACCGGGTCATTACCCCCGACCTCCCCGGCCACGGCTGCTCGGCCAAGGGCTTCGCGGGTCGCCTTGGCCTCGACGCAATGGCGCAGGACCTCTGGACCCTGTGCGACACCCTGCACATCCAGCCCCAGGCCATCATCGGCCACTCCGCCGGGGCCGCCGTCGGCCTGCGCATGGCCGAACTTCGCCCCGTGCCGCAGGTCATCGGCCTAAACGCCGCCCTGGGGGAATTCGACGGCGCCGCCGCCTTCCTTTTTCCCATCATCGCCAAGGGCCTTGCCACGCTGCCCTTCGCCTCCTCGGCCATCACCGCCTTCTTCGGTCGCCCCGGCACCGTCGAGCGTATCCTGACCGGCACCGGCTCCCCCCTCGACCCCGAGGGCCGCGCGCAATACCTGAGGCTCGTCCGCGACCCCGATCACATCACCGGAGCCCTCGGCATGATGGCCGACTGGAAGCTGCAAGGCCTCCTGAACCGGCTGCCCGAGACAAAGACGAAAGTCACCCTGATCGCGTCAGAAGGCGACCGCGCCGTCCCCGCGAAGGTCTCCATCGACGCGGCCAAACGCCTTCCCGGCGCAAAATTGCACCTTCTGCCGAAGCTCGGCCATCTGGCTCATGAAGAAACGGAAGACGGGATCTCAGCCCTGATTCTGGACAGCCTCGGCCAGGCTTGAGGCCGCGAAGATCATCGCCGCGTGCTTTTCCAGGTAAATGCGCAGCCAAGGCGTGAACACCTCCGGCGTCCGCGCAATCTCGGCCCGCAATGCGTCCAGCGACACCCAGCGCACGGCCTGCACTTCGTCGGGGTCCAGTTCCAGGTCCAAGGGCCACCCGGCCTCGCCCACGAAGACCTCGACCACCTCGTGCTCGATCAGCGGCTCGCGCACGCCCGGGACGGCGGCCCGATACTCCACCTGACCCACGTGCCGCAGCGCCAGCCCGTCGATCCCCAATTCCTGCCCCAACCGCCGCTCGGCACAGACCGCCGCCGCTTCACCCCAATTCGGATGCGTGCAGCAGGTGTTCGCCCAAAGCCCGGGCGTGTGATACTTTCCCGCCGCGCGCTGCTGGATCAGGATCTCGGACCCGCGCAGGACAAAGACCGACACCGCCGGGTGCCGCAGACCCTGCCGGTGCACGGCCAGCTTGCCGACCGGCACCAGCGCGCCGGTGGCATCCCAGGCCGGGATCGGCAGGTCTACCTTTTCCATCACGACCATTTTGGACTGACTATTCCCATCAGGTGCATCACATTCTTCACGCCGATCTTCAGATGGGCAAGCGGACGCGCCGCGACAAGCTTCTTGTTCATGTAGGCCTCAAAGGTCAGGCGCTGCACGTCGATGTCGTGACACAAGCTCACGAACCGCTCGCGCCGGTCGTCGCTGCGATAATACGCGTTCTGCATCGACCGCAAGACCTTGAAGACGGTGCCATGCTCCTTCAGAAACAGCTTCCGCGCCAGCTTCAGCTCCGCGACCTTGCCCGAGGTCAGGAAGGCCTGCGCCGCCGTCGCCGCCGCCCGCCCCCCAGCCATCGCGTAGAATATCCCCTCACCGGAAGACGGCGCCACAACTCCCGCCGCATCCCCGGCCAGCACTACGTCGCGGCCATTGTCCCAACGGTCCAAGGGCTTCAACGGGATCGGCGCACCCTCGCGCCGGATCGTCTCGCAGTCGGTCAACCCGGCCATCGCCCGCAAGTCCGCCGTCGCCTTTTTAAGGTCCACCGCCCCGTCTTCGGTGCCCATGCCCACTGACGCCGTGTCCCCATGCGGGAAGACCCAGCCGTAGAAGTCAGGCGAAATCTGGCCGTCATAGATCACATCGCAGCGCACCGGGTCATAACCGCTGTTCGCCGCCGGGGCCTTGATGATCTCGTGGTAGGCGATGACGTAGGGAATCTTGTCCCCGCCGGGTACTTCGGCCCGGGCCACGCCCGATTTCGCCCCATCCGCGCCGATCACCACGCGACAGACAGACCGCCGCTCCTGCCCCGAGGCCTTCTCGCGCCAGACGACGTGCGTGCCCTTCGCATCCCGCTCCACCCGCAGGAAGGTCCCGGTCAGCCGTTCCGCCCCGACCATCCGCGCACGGTCGCGCAGGAATTCGTCGAAATCCAGCCGCTGGACCATGCCGACATAGCCGCCCTCGATGTGGATATCGACCGCCCGCCCCGTGGGAGAGATCATCCGCGCCGTCTTGATCTTGGCCACCACCAGATGGTCCGGGATGTCGAAATCCTTGATCAGCCGCGGCGGGATCGCCCCGCCGCAGGGCTTGATCCTGCCATCCCGGTCCAAGAGCGCCACGCGATACCCAGCCCGCGCCAGATCCTCCGCCGCCGTTGCCCCCGACGGCCCGCCGCCCACCACGAATGCGTCATACATGCTCATTCTCCCGGAACCAGTTGCGGCGCGGGCGCCCGCAGACGCCCCCCGTCGATGATCCGCCAGGCCATCAGCCCGGCAGCGACAAACAAAAGCGCTTCAAACGCGAAGACCATTCCAAAGGCGTCAGCTGTTGATCCCGACAGCCGCAGCGCATCAACCAGCGCCGCCCCCGCGAACCCACCAAGGCCCTGAGCAATCGCCTGCGACGCGCCCCAGACGCCCATCCGGGTGCCCTCACGGCCCGCGCGGCCCTGCCCGGCCAACTGCATCATCGCCCCGATCGAGGCGATGGCAAACATGCCGGTAAAGACGCCCAGCACCGCCACGGCCGGGGTCAGAAGCCCGATCTGCACCTGCCCCAGCGTCGCGATCACCGCCAGCATCACCGCCGACCCAAGACACCCGGTCGTCACCCAGCCCCGCAAGGAGCCGATCTTCAGCCCGCTGACCGCGATCCCCACGGCCAGCATGCCGATGAACATGCCCCCGTGCTGCGCGCCCGACAGGCTGGTGGATTCCCCAGGCGAATAGGCGAAGACCAGCCCCGCATAGGGCTCCAGGATCAGTTCCTGCAGGAAGAATGCGGTCATCGACAGGAAGATGAACAGCGTGAAGACCCGCGTCCGCTTTTCCGCCCAAACCTCGGCCAACCCCTGCCGCAGCGGAGTCTCATCCGGCAACCGCGCCGGGATCACCCGCCGCTCGATGCCCCAGATCGCCAGCGTCGTCAGCACCACCGCGCCAACCGTCACCACGCCGACAATCGCCATCAGCCGCGCGGGCGAGTAGGGGTCCAGCATCGCCCCGATCACACCACTGCTGACCGCAATCCCGAAGATCATCATCAGCCAGGTGATCGTCGCCGCCGCCGCCCGCCGCTCTGGCGCGCAACCGCTTGCCAACAGCGCCAGCAGCGAGGTGCCCGAGGCCCCCGCGCCCATCCCGATCAGCACATAGGCCAGCACCGAAACCGCCAGCCCGACGCCCTGCCCCGCAATCCCCATCGCCACCATGAGAGAGGCCAGCGCCGCCCCCGCGGACAGCACCGCCATCCCGCCGATGATGAACCGCGTCCGGTTGCCCTGCGCGTCGGACATGAAGCCCCAGCTTGGCCGGGTGATCTGCACAAAGGAATGCAGCGCCACCAGCGCCCCCGAAAGCATCGCGGGCAGCGCCAGCTCCACCACCATCAGCCGGTTCAGGGTCGAGGTCGTCAGCACCACCACCGCGCCCAGGCACAGCTGCACCAACCCAAGTCGCGCGATCTGGAGCCAGCTGAGGGTCATACCATCCCCCGGATCGCAAAGGCGGAAATCATCATGCCGGTGACGTACAGCACCACGCCCGTCCCGTTGTACCAAGGCGCCTTGCCCTTCGGATCACGGAACAGCACCCGCATCGCGGCGACCTGAGCCAACAGCAGCGCCGCGACGGCCAATGCGTGCCAGGGCGCGCCCCAGATCACAAGCAGTGCCACGACCAGCAACTGCGCCATGCCCATCACCGTGCAGGCAATCTTTGCGGCCACTTCAGGCCCCAGGGTCACGGGCAAGGACCGCACGCCATGCTGCCGGTCACCCTCCAGCGCCTTGAAATCGTTCAGCGTCATGATCCCGTGCGCGCCAAAGGCGTACAGCCCGGCAATCGCGATATTCTCGAACCGTGGCGCGCTGCCCAGCAGCACCGCCGCCCCGGTGAACCAGGGCAATCCCTCATAGGACAGTCCCACCAGCCCCGGCCCCCACCAGCCCGACCGCTTCAGCCGGATCGGTTCTGCCGAATAGGCCCAGGCCGCGATCACGCCGACCACCGTCGCGCCAAAGCCCCAGGGTCCCAGAAGCCAGCCCACCGCCAGAGAAAGCACCGTCATCGCCAGCGCGATCCACAAGCCCCAGCGCCCCGGGATCTTCCCCGAGGGGATCGGCCGGTGCGGCTCATTCACCGCATCCACATGCCGGTCGCACCAGTCGTTCGCCGCCTGGCTCATCCCGCAGACGATGGGCCCGGCCAGCACCATCCCCAACAGCACCGTCGTCCAGTTCGCGCCCAAAGGCACGCCAGATGAGACCGCGCCACACAGGTAGGCCCAGACCGGTGGGAACCAGGTGATCGGCTTGATCAATGTCAGCATGGCACGGGGTTCCGGCCAGCTTTGCGGGGGTTGGATGAGTGCGTCGCTCATGGTGTCAATTAAACCTGACACATCCGAGTCTGGCAAGGCTTACATTGCCACAGGCGTCAGCCTGACACCTCAAACCGGCAGGCCGGGTCGCCGCAGGCACAGCAGGCGACCTCGCGGACCTGCACCGCAGGCCAGACCAGCCGCCCATAGAGCCGCTGGAACACCGAGACATGCCAAATGCACTGCGGCCGCTCCGCCCGCCACCCCGCCACCAGTGGGTTCCGCGCCACCGACAGGACCAGGGGCCGCGCGCTCTCGACCCGGAACTCTCCCGTTCCCGCAAAGGTCCATGAATGTCGCGCGATTGCCTTGGTCAGGACCTGCGCCGCCACAGCCCTTGGCAGCAGCCGCAACAGACCTTGCGCAGCCTTGGGAATCCGGTTTGCCAGGATGTAATCCCCCGTCGCGCGCCCGGCTTCCGCCAGCACGACCTCCGCCATCGGGGTCAACCGCCGCAAGGTCTGATGCACCGCCGCGCAGTCCACTTCCGGCAACATCCCGGCACCGGGTGAAGGACGAGCCACGCCCGCCTCCACAAGCACCGCGCGGCACAGATCTCCCTCCCCGAGCCGCTCCAGCACATCGATAAGCTGCAGAATCGCGTTCGGCCCGATCCGGCCCGCCTGCATTACTCGGCCGGCTCCTGCATCTGCTCGCGTCCGCCGCCGCAAGCCCGCATCTGAAGATCTGGCGGTCCAAGGTCGGGGACGCGGTCCGCCGCACGGTCGTCCGCGCGTTCCTTCATCTGCGCCTTCACCGCCGCCCGCCGCTCCGCCGCCCGCGCCGCCTTGTCCGCCGAAGCCTCCCAATCCGCCATCTGCGCCTCGGCGATGGTGCGGGTCCCGTCAAAGCCGAAGTCCAAGTTGTCCCGCTTCACTGGCTTGAAATAACCATGCTTTCCAAGGTCATAGAAGCTCCGCTGCACCCCGGCCTTCAGGAACGCCTTCAGGCAACCCAAAAGGTATTTCCGCCGGAACCCCGTCCCGCGCCAGAGGTAATGGAAAAGCGCCTTCTTCATGTAGAAGCGGCGGTAATTCTTCAACACGCCCTCCAGCAATGCCCCCCGCGTCATCGCGGCGGGCTTCATGATCGGCGTGACGAAATTGTATTTCGAATAGTCGAACACCTCCACCTGATCCCGGATTTCCTGGAACAGCGGCGTGAACGGCCAGGGCGTGTACATCGACCAGTTCGCGAGATCCGGCTGCCAGTCCCAGGCCATCCGGTAGGTCTCTTCCAGCGTCTCGGGCGTCTCGTTGTCCAGGCCCACGATGAACTGGGCCTCGGTGAAGATGTCTGCCTCGCGCAGAAGGCGGATCGCCTCCTTGTTCTCCTCGACCTTGGTCTCCTTGTTGAAAAGGTCCAGCTTCAACTGCGCGGCCGCTTCCGTCCCCAGCGACACATGCACCAGCCCCGCCTCGCGGTAGAACTTCAAAAGGTCCCGGTCCCGCATGATGTCGGTGACCCGGGTATTGATCCCCCACTTCACCCGCTTGTTCAGGCCCCGGTCGATCAACTCCTGACAGAATTCCACGAACTTCTTCTTGTTGATGGTCGGTTCCTCGTCCGCCAGGATGAAGAACCCTACCCCGTGATCCGTCACCAGCCGCTCGATCTCGTCCGCAACCTTCTTGGGGTCGCGCACCCGGTAATCGCGCCAGAACTTCCATTGCGAGCAGAATGAACAGGTGAACGGACAGCCCCGCGCCATGTTCGGGATCGCGACCTTCACGCCCAAGGGGATGTAGATGTAGCTGTCCCAGTCCAGGATCGACCAGTCCGGGTCGATGCCGTCCAGGTCCTTGACCGTGGACGCGGCCTGCGTCGCCACGATCTCGCCATCGACGGCAAAGGCCAAGCCCTTGATCTTGCGCTGATCTGCAGGCCAGCGACCATCGCGCACAGCCTCGGCCAAGGCGACCATGATCTCCTCGCCCTCGCCCCGGACGATCACGTCGATCCAGGGCGCCTCGGACAGGACCTGCCGGAACATGAAGGTTGCATGCACCCCGCCTAGCACCCGCAAAGCCCCGGGCACCACCTCCTGCGCAATCCGCAAGACCTCCTCGGCTTCGTAGATCGACGGCGTGATCGAGGTCACCCCCACGATGTCCGGCTGCAACTCGGCCAGCTTCGCCCGCAGCACATCCGGTCCCAGGTGATAGGTCATCGCATCCAGGAAATGGATGTCCTCGAAACCGGCCCGCTTCAGGCTGCCCGCAAGGTACGCGACCCAGGCCGGAGGCCAGTTGCCCGCGATCTCGGCACCGCCGGAATGATAATTCGGATGAATGAAGACAATGCGCATGACGACCCCTTCCCTGCCAAGGCAGCCGCCGCTGTCGGCGGTGTCAACTTAAGTTGACAGAAGTGGAAAGCGCCGGACTTGACCTGGATCAAGCCCGGGTCAGTCGGTTTCCTTGTTCAGGATGCCGAACTTGCGCAGCTTCACATACAGCGACTGGCGCGAGAGGCTCAGAAGCTCGGCCGCAGCGGCGCGGTTGTTGCCGGACATCTCCAGGGCGGCCTCGATGCACATCTTTTCGATGATCTCGGTCGTCTCGTCGACGATTTCCTTCAGCGTCGAATAGCCGACCAGTCGCATCACATTGCGCAGGCCTTCGTTCTCCGTCCCGGTAACGGGCCAGACGATCCGGTCCGACACCACGGAATCGCGGGCGACGATGCCGATGATCTGCTTGCCGTTTTCCTGGAAAAGCGCTGCCGACAGTTCGACCGCGACCTCGCCCATGTAGTCGGTGTTCAGCCGGGTCCGGTAATGCCGCAGGTGACCGACGCGCTTGACGTTGTCCAGGAGCACCTTCAGGTCCACCGCGCCGCGCGACAGGAAATCCGAAAAGGCCCGGTCGATCACGACCGAGGCGCTGTGGCTGTCCGTCAGGTGCAGGAAGGCCTCGTTCGCGGCCTTGATCAGCCCGTTGCCATCGACGAAGATGATCGCATCGGTGCCCTTCTCGAACAGGTTCTGCATCATCACGCTGCGGTCGCTTTCCTGCGACTGCGCGCTTTCCGACAAACCGATCCGGCACAGCAGCAGCCGATCGCGCGAGGCGCGGAACATCTTCGCGCTGACCTTCACCCGCTGCGAGGTCCGCCGCACGTTCAGGTCGACATAATCGCCGCTCTCGCTGTTGGCATTCCGTGCCAGTGTCTCGATCAGTTCGCCCCGGCGGCGGCCGTCGAATTCCTGCGCGACGGGCGAATTCAACAGATCACTGCGCTGCGCACCCAAAAGCCGCGCGGCCGAGCTGTTCAGGTCCACGATCCGCCCGGTCGTCTCGGACACGATGAGAAGCGGGAACGAGTTCTCTTCCATCAGCACGCGGTAGCGGGTTTCCAGCTCGCGCTGCGACTCGTGGTCCCGGCCGATGGCCCGGTGCGCCTGCACCAGCTGCTGCTGCACCTCGGCCATCGGGCGCAGGTCGCGGCCCATCATCAGAAGCGTGTCCGAACCCGGCAAACGGCGCAGCACGTAGCGCACCGGAAACTCGTAGGGCACCGGACCCGCGTGATTCAGTTCCAGCGCCGATCCATTGTCCGAACCGGCCAGACGCGCGGACAGCTTGGTCCAGCTTTCCTCGGCGAAAAGCGACTTCAGTTCGCGACCTTCCCAGCCGGTAACCAGCGCGGCAAGTCCCGACTGCGGGGCCGCAAGCACCGTTTCCACCACCCGGTCCGGGCGCACGACCAAAGTCAGGTCCGATCCGGCGCTTACCAGATCCAGCACGGCATTCCGCGTGGCCAGGTCGGCTGGCATCACCGCGATCGACTGCCCGTCATTGGTCAACTCCGTCCCCTTTCAACAAAGCCTGGACAACATTCCTTTGGCTTCTTTTCCTGTCCCGATCAAGCTGGCGCCCTCCCCGACACGAATCATACTCGGACTGAAGTGCCGATGCGTCGCGCAGGACACGGTCCGCTCCGGTTTCCTTCAGCAAGACCGCATCCGCCACCGGGATCGCCCCGCCAACGAAGATGCACAGATCGTTGTTCCGCGACAGCAGCCGAAGGGTCCGCACCAGGCTGACCCCGGACTCAAGTGCCGCCGTGCAGCCCAGGGAAACCAGCGCCAGGTCGAAGCGGTTCCCTGCCATCAACTGGGTAAGTTCCATTGGCATCGGGGCGACCCGCACCATCGCGCTGAACCCCGCCAGCCGCAATTCCAGCGCCAACACAAGGGCGCCCAGCGTGTGCTGCTCGGCCTCTGACACCAGGATCAGGGCCGAGGGCCCCGTCGCCGGTCTGACTTCGGCAAGCAACTCGTCCACCTTGCGCACCAGACCGTGCAGCTTTTCCGTGCCGATCGTGACGTCGATGAAGCTGATCTCGTCCGCCGCCCAGCCCTCGCCAAGATGCCGCGCTGCTGCGGGGGCATAAAGGCAGGCCACGGTGGCCGGATCAAGCTGACGGGTCATCATCTCGGCAAGCATCACCGCAGGGTCGATCGCCCGGGGTTCGCGAAGAACCCGCAGGAAATGATCAAGGTGATCTTGCCTTACCACGGCGCCTTCCTGGTCGCGCACCAACACCAACCGACCCAACGCCTCCTTGGCAAGCCCAGCAAACCAATCCAGGCCAGTCAGGCCCTGAGCTTCCGGTATCCCATTGTCACGCATCGGTGACCCTCCCTGGGTCCTACCACAGATGCCGGGGCAAGATAGCACTGCTTGAGCGCAATATGAAGCCGTCGACTCGCATCTGCATGACACTCGAAACTGCACGACATGTCCATCTAAATTGACACTACCTGCAGGCGAGCGTGCTGCAATTCCCTCATCCCCCTGAAAACAAAGGCTTTGTTTTTGCTTTGGGCCGGACAGAACCACGGGACTGGGTTCTGGTCCGCGCCCAAAATATGGGACTGATGTGTAAATCTACATTGACAGACAGTGCTGCCTGACTACTTTGAGTGTCAACGCGGCTTAAGGGAGAGGCGTAGGAAATGTCCGATCCGGCCTCACAGAAATCTTTCAGACCGCTCTACACGCCCAGCCAGCGCGCCAGCCGGGATGCAACGGTCTGGACCACGGTCCAGGGTGTTCTCGCGCCCCTCCAGTTCCTGGTCTTCGCCGTCTCGCTTGTCCTCGTCCTGCGCTACCTTCTGACGGGGGACGGCTACACCGCTGCGACCGTCTCGATCCTCCTGAAGACCGCACTTCTATACACCATCATGGTCACCGGCGCGATCTGGGAAAAGGTCGTCTTCGGCCAGTATCTCTTCGCCCCCGCCTTCTTCTGGGAAGATGTCGTCAGCTTCGGCGTCATCGCGCTGCACACGCTGTATCTCTATGGCCTGCTTACCGAAACGCTGACGCCGCTGCAGCTGATGCTGGTCACGCTCGCGGCCTATGCGGCCTACGCGCTCAACGCAGCGCAGTTCCTGCTGAAGCTCCGCCGCGCCCGGCTTGACACGGCCGCAGCCGATGCACCCACAGGGGGCCAACCGGCATGAGCCTCGACACCCCGACCACCGGCTGCCTGCACACTCCCGTCCTCCGCGAACGCGGCCAGCGTGAGGTGTTCTGCGGCCTGACGGGGATCATCTGGCTGCACCGCAAGATGCAGGACGCCTTCTTCCTAGTGGTCGGCTCCCGCACCTGCGCGCATCTTCTGCAGTCTGCCGCCGGCGTCATGATCTTCGCCGAACCACGATTCGGCACCGCGATTCTCGAAGAGAAGGACCTCGCCGGTCTTGCCGACGCCCATACCGAGCTTGAGCGTGAGGTTGAACGCCTTCTCTCCCGCCGCCCCGACATCCGCCAGCTCTTCCTCGTCGGCTCCTGCCCGTCCGAGGTCATCAAGCTGGACCTCTCGCGCACCGCCGAACGCCTGAACGCCCGCCACGGCGGCGCGGTCCGGGTCTACAACTACTCCGGCTCCGGGATCGAGACGACCTTTACCCAGGGCGAAGACGCCTGCCTGGCCGCGATGGTCCCGTCCCTGGAGGAAACCACGGACACGAACCTCCTCGTCGTCGGCGCGCTTCCTGACGTGGTCGAGGACCAGTGCCTGTCGCTTCTCACCCAGATGGGCATCAAAAACGTCAGCTTCCTGCCCTCCCGCCGCGCCTCGGGCGCGCCCAAGGTCGGCCCGAACACCCGCTTCATCCTGACCCAGCCTTTCCTGGCCGACACCGCCCACGCCCTTGAACGGCGCGGCGGCGAGCGTATCTCCGCCCCCTTCCCCTTCGGCGAGGAAGGCACCACCGACTGGCTCCGCGCCGTCGCCAAGACCCACGGCGTCACCCTTGAAACCTTCGAGGCCGTCACCGCCGCCCCCCGCGCCCGCGCTCGCAAGGCCGTCGCGGTCCATGCCGAGACGCTCCGTGACAAGACGCTGTTTCTCTTCCCCGACAGCCAACTTGAGATCCCCTTGGCGCGCTTCCTCGCCCGCGAATGCGGCATGCGTCCGGTCGAGGTTGGCACCCCCTACCTCCACCGCGGCCTGATGGAGCCGGAACTCGCCCTCCTGCCGCAGACCGTCCTTTCCGAAGGCCAGGACGTCGACCTGCAGCTTGACCGTCACGCCGCCCTGAAGCCCGACCTTACCGTCTGCGGCCTCGGCCTTGCGAACCCGCTGGAAGCAGCCGGTTACGCCACCAAATGGGCGATCGAACTCGTCTTCACCCCGGTCCATTTCTACGAACAGGCAGGCGACCTCGCCGGCCTCTTCTCCCGCCCCCTCCGCCGCCGCGCGCTTCTGGAAGGGGCTCAAGCATGAAACTCACCCTCTGGACCTACGAAGGCCCCCCGCACGTCGGTGCAATGCGCGTCGCCACCGGCATGAAGGACGTCCACTACGTCCTCCACGCGCCACAAGGCGACACCTACGCCGACCTCCTCTTCACGATGATCGAGCGTCGGAACCACCGCCCGCCGGTCACCTTCACCACCTTCCAGGCCTCGGACCTTGGCGCCGACACCGCCAACCTCTTCAAGCGCGCAGCACAAGGCGCCTATGACCGCTTCAAGCCGCAAGCGATGATCGTCGGCGCCTCCTGCACCGCCGAGCTGATCCAGGACGACCCCGGCGGCCTCGCCTCGACCTTGGGCCTGCCTTGCCCCGTGGTCCCCCTCGACCTGCCCAGCTACTCCCGCAAGGAAAACTTCGGCGCGGACGAGACCTTCCTCGCCCTGACCCGCGCCTTGGCCAAGCCCTGCGATCGCACCGCAGAAGTCTCCTGCAACATCCTCGGCGCGACCGCGCTTGGCTTCCGCCACCGCGACGACGTTACCGAAATCGCCAACCTCCTGCGCAGCATGGGCATCGCCATCAACGTCGCCGCCCCCCTCGACGCCTCGCCCGCAGACCTCGCCCGCCTTCCCGCCGCCCATTTCAACGTGCTCCTCTACCCGGAGACCGGCGAAGGCGCCGCCCGCTGGCTGGAAAAGACCCACGCGCAACCCTGGACGAAAACCATCCCCATCGGCGCGCAAGCCACCCGCGAGTTCATCGCCGAAGTGGCCGCCCTGGCCAATGTCAGCGCAGATGTCGACGAAAAGAACCTCCGCCAGCCCTGGTGGTCGGCTTCCGTCGACTCGACCTACCTCACCAACAAGCGCGTCTTCATCTTCGGCGACGCCACCCACGCCATGGCCGCCGCCCGCGTCGCCCGCGAAGAGATCGGCTTCGAGGTCGTCGGCCTTGGTTGCTACAACCGCGAATTCGCCCGCCCGATGCGCGCCTGCGCCAAGGACTACGGGCTGGAGGCGCTGATTTCCGACGACTACCTCGACGTCGAAGCCGCCATCATCGCCGCCGCCCCGGAACTGATCCTCGGCACGCAGATGGAACGCCACATCGCCAAGCGCCTCGGCATCGCCTGCGCCGTGATCTCGGCCCCCGTCCACGTCCAGGACTTCCCCGCCCGCTACTCGCCCCAGATGGGCTTCGAGGGCGCGAACGTCCTTTTCGACACCTGGATCCACCCCCTCGTCATGGGCCTCGAAGAACATCTCCTCACCATGTTCCGCGAGGATTTCGAATTCCACGACGCCGCCGGCCCCAGCCACCACGGCGGCAAGGCAACGCCCGCGCCCGCCCCGATCCTGGAGCCGACGCCCAACGCCGCCTCCCAGATGATCGAGGCCGCCCAGGCCCTCGCCGACGCGCTCCACTGGCTCCCGGACGCCGAGCGCGAGCTGAAGAAGATCCCCTTCTTCGTCCGCGCCAAGGCCCGCCGCAACACCGAGAAATACGCCGCCGAAAAGGGCGTCACCCAGATCAGCATCGAGACGCTTTACGAAGCAAAGGCACATTATGCGCGATGACCGTTACACATCGCCGAAGGTGACCACGCCCGGGTCGGACGGCCTCTACCACTTTGTCATCGTCACCCTCGACGCCCACGCCGCAGGCCCCGCCCAGCGCGTCGCGGGCCGTCTGGCCAAGGACTTCCCCGGCATCGCCATCTCGGTCCACGCCGCCGCCGAATGGGCCGAGAACCCGGCCTCCCTCGCCCGCGCCCGTGCAGATGTCGCCAAGGCCAACATCGTCGTCGCGAACCTGATCTTCCTGGAAGAGCACCTGACCCAGATCCTGCCCGACATGCAGGCCCGCCGCGACCAGCTCGACGCCTGCGTCGGCATCATCTCCGACCCGCAGGTCGTCAAGCTGACCAAGATGGGCGACCTCGACATGTCGCTCCCCGCTTCGGGCGCGATGGCCTTCCTCAAGAAGCTCCGGGGCAGCAAGTCGCCCTCCGGCTCCTCGGGCGAAAAGCAGATGGCGATGCTGCGCCGCCTGCCGAAGATCCTGCGCTTCATCCCCGGCAAGGCCCAGGACATGCGCGCCTGGTTCCTGTCGATGCAGTACTGGCTGGGCGGCTCCGACGACAACATCGAAGGCATGATCCGCTTCCTGGTCAGCCGCTACGCCCCCAATCGCGACTGGCGCAAGGTCAAGGCCGCGCTCCCGGTCGACTACCCAGATGTCGGCCTCTACCACCCCGACGTCGCCGCCCGCGTCTTCACCGACCCGAGCCTTCTCCCCAAGCCCGATGGCACCACCGCCACCGTCGGCCTTCTGATGCTCCGCTCCTACATCCTCGCCTCCGACACCGCGCATTACGACGCCGTCATCCGCGCGTTCGAGGCGCGCGGCATCGCCTGCATCCCAGCCTTCGCTGCGGGCCTTGACGGCCGCCCCGCCATGGACGCCTTCTTCGGCCAAGGCCGGATCGACGCCCTTGTCTCCCTCACCGGCTTCTCCCTCGTCGGTGGCCCCGCCTACAACGACAGCCCTGCCGCCATCGCCGCGCTTGCGGCGCTCGACACCCCCTACATCGCCGCCCACCCGCTGGAATTCCAGACGCTTGGCCAATGGGCCGGCGCGGAAGGCGGCCTCGGCCCGGTCGAGACCACCATGCTCATCGCGCTCCCCGAGATCGATGGCGCGACCAACCCCACCGTCTTCGCTGGCCGCCACGATGCCAGCGGCTGTGCCGGCTGCCCGAAAATGTGCCTCGCGCCCGCGGATGTCTCCTCCCGCACGATGGCCCCCTGCTTCGAACGCATCGAGGCGCTGTCTGAAAAGGTCTTTCGTCTTGCCTCCCTCCGCCGGTCCGAAGTGGCCCAGCGCAAGGTTGCCATCGTCCTTTACGGCTTCCCGCCGAACGCCGGGGCCGTCGGCACCGCCGCCTACCTCGGCGTCTTCGAAAGCCTTCTCAACACCCTTCACGCGATGAAGGCCGACGGCTATGACGTCGCCCCTCCGGCAAGTGTGGACGCCCTTCGCGCCGCCGTCCTGCAAGGCAACGCCGCCGCTTTCGGCCAGCCCGCCAACGTCGCCGCCCGCATCCCTGCCTCGGAACTGGTCCGCCGGTCCCGCTGGCTGAGTGAAACCGAAAAGGTCTGGGGTCCCGCACCCGGGCGTGCGCAGTCGAACGGGGCAGACGTCTTCGTTCTTGGCCAGCAGTTCGGCAATGTCTTCGTCGGCATCCAGCCCGTCTTCGGCTACGAAGGCGACCCGATGCGCCTTCTGTTCGAGAAAGGCTTCGCCCCGACCCACGCCTTCACCGCCTTCTACGACTGGATGAAACGCGATTTCGGCGCGGACGTCCTGCTGCACTTCGGGATGCACGGGGCGCTTGAGTTCATGCCCGGCAAGCAGGCCGGTCTCTCTGGCAAATGCTGGCCCGACCGTCTGATCGGCAACCTGCCCAACGTCTACCTCTACGCCGCGAACAATCCGTCCGAGGCAACGCTGGCCAAGCGCCGCTCCAACGCCGTCACCGTCACCCACCTGACCCCGCCCTTGGCGCAATCCGGCCTCTACAAGGGCCTTGTCGACCTCAAGGACAGCCTCACCCGCTTCCGCGCCCTGTCGCCGGATGCACCCGACCGCGAGGACCTCGGCCTCCTGATCGCCGAACAGGCCCGCGCCGTCGACATGGACCCGTCCAACCCCGACGCGCTCTGGCTAAAGCTGTTGGAAACCGAAGGCGCCCTCATCACCGACGGCCTTCACGTCCTCGGGCGGCCCATGACCGACGCCCAGCGTGCCGAATACCTGGCCCTGATGCCCGACGACGCCGAGGCCCGCGCGGCAGCGGCGCAGCACCTGCAAACCGACACCGAAATCCCCGCCCTCCTCCGCGCTCTTGGCGGTCGCTACATCTCCCCCGTCCCCGGCGGCGACCTGATCCGCTCGCCGCAGATCCTGCCCACGGGCCGCAACATCCACGCCTTCGACCCGTTCCGGATGCCGACCGCCTTCGCGCTCGCCGATGGCAAGGCTCAGGCCGACCGGCTGCTGGCGACCCACCCGACCCTGCCGCGCACCGTGGCGCTGGTTCTCTGGGGCAGCGACAACATCAAATCCGACGGCGGCCCGATCGCTCAGGCCCTGTCGCTGATGGGCGCCAAGCCCCGCTTCGACAATTACGGCCGCCTCTGCGGCGCCGAACTCGTCCCGCTGGCCGAACTCGGCCGCCCGCGCATCGACGTGGTGATGACCCTCTCCGGCATCTTCCGCGACCTCTTGCCCCTGCAAACCCGGATGCTGGCCGAAGCCGCCCTCAAGGCCGCCACCGCAGATGAGCCTGAGGAGCTGAACTTCATCCGCGCCCACGCGCTCCGCTACGCGTCCGAAATGGGCTGCGACATGGAAACCGCTGCCCTCCGCGTCTTTTCCAACGCCGAAGGGGCCTACGGCTCAAACGTCAATATCCTCGTCGACAGCTCTGCCTTCGGGGATGAGGACGAACTCGCCGACGCCTACCAGAACCGCAAGAGCTTCGCTTACGGCGTCACCGGCAAGGCCACCGGCAATCCGGCGCTGCTGCAGAAGGCCCTGAAGGACGTCGACCTCGCCTACCAGAACCTCGAATCCGTCGAACTGGGCGTCACCTCGGTCGACCACTACTTCGACACCCTCGGCGGCATCGCCCGCGCCGTGAAGCGCGCCCGTGGCGGCCAGGACACACCCGTCTACATCGGCGACCAGACCCGCGGCGGCGGCACCGTCCGCACCCTGTCCGACCAGATCGCGCTGGAAAGCCGCACTCGCACCCTGAACCCCAAGTTCTACGAAGGCCTTCTTCGCCACGGGGCCGAGGGAGTGCGCCTGATCGAATCCCACGTCTCGAACACCTTCGGCTGGTCTGCCACCACCGGCAAGGTCGAGCCCTGGGTCTACCAGCGCCTGACCGAGACCTTCGTTACGGATGAGGCCATGCGCCGCCGCCTCGCTGCTCTCAACCCCGAAGCCTCCTCCCGCATGGCCCAGCGCCTGCTGGAAGCCTCGGATCGCGCCTATTGGACACCCGATCCCGCCACCCTCGCCGCGCTGCAAACCGCCGCCGACGAACTTGAGGATCGCCTGGAAGGGATCGCCGCAGAATGACACCTCACATGAAAGGGGCCACGACATGAGCCCGCGCGACGAAATTCCGAACCTTCGCGGCCTTGACGGCGAAGGCTCCGTCCAGGTCGCACTGGACCCGTCCCTGAAAATCGAAGGCGCCAAGGTCTTCTCGGTCTACGGCAAGGGCGGCATCGGCAAATCGACCACCTCGTCGAACCTCTCCGCCGCCTTTTCCATGATGGGCAAGCGCGTGCTGCAGATCGGCTGCGACCCGAAGCACGACTCGACCTTCACCCTGACCGGGCGCCTGCAACCCACCGTCATCGACATCCTCAAAGAGGTCGACTTCCACTCCGAGGAACTCCGCCCCGAGGATTACGTCGCCACCGGCTTCAACGGCGTGAAATGCGTGGAGGCGGGCGGACCGCCCGCAGGCACCGGCTGCGGCGGCTATGTCGTCGGCCAAACGGTGAAACTCTTGAAACAGCACCACCTGCTTGAGGACACCGACGTCGTGATCTTCGACGTCCTCGGCGACGTCGTCTGCGGCGGCTTCGCGGCCCCCCTCCAGCACGCCGACCGCGCCGTCATCGTCACGGCGAACGACTTCGACTCGATCTACGCGATGAACCGTATCATTGCCGCCGTCCAGGCAAAGTCCGGCAATTACAAGGTCCGCCTCGCCGGCTGCGTCGCCAACCGCAGCCGTGAAACCGACGAGATCGACCGCTACTGCGCCCGCGTCGGCTTCAACCGGCTGGCCCACATGCCCGACATCGACGCGATCCGCCGCAGCCGCCTGAAGAAGAAGACCCTCTTCGAGATGGACGACGAGCAGGACATCGTCAGCGCCCGCGCCGAATACATGCGGCTCGCCGACGCGCTCTGGCGGTCCGTGAACGGCGAAGGCTCCACCCCGCAACCGCTGCCCGACCGCGAAATCTTCGAACTGCTTGGATTTGATTGAGATGCCCGACTACAGCCTCACCCGCGACCGCGTCGAGACCTACTTCGACCGCACCGCGACCCAGACCTGGGAGCGGCTGACAAGCCACGAAAAGGTCTCCCGCATCCGTGAGACGGTCCGCAAGGGCCGCGACCAGATGCGCGCCCTGATGCTGTCGCGCCTGCCGCAGGACCTGCGCGGCGCGCGGGTGCTGGACGCGGGCTGCGGCACCGGAGCGATGGCGTCGGAACTGGCGCTCCGCGGGGCGCAAGTTACCGCCGTCGACATCTCGCCCCAGCTCATCGACATCGCCAAGCGCCGCCTGCACCCGGCCCTGACCACCCAGGTGGACTTCCACGCCGGCGACATGTCCGACCCGGCCCTCGGCCGCTTCGACTTCACCCTCGCGATGGACAGCCTGATCTACTACCGCGATGCCGACATCGGCCGCGTGATCGACAATGTCGCGAACCGCACCGCCCAATCCATCGTCTTCACCGTCGCCCCGCGCACGCCGTTCCTCATGGCCTTCTTCACGCTGGGCAAGCTTTTCCCCCGCTCGGACCGCTCGCCCACCATGATCCCGCATGACGCCGCTCGCCTGGCCAGGCACTGCCCCGGCGCGCTCACGAAAGTCGGACGCATCACCTCGGGCTTCTACATCTCGGAATGCCTGGAGCATCGCACATGATCCTCCGCCGCAAGGACGTCTCGAAACTCGGCCCCCGCTGGATGCCCTTCGCCGATGCGGCGTCGGAAGATCTGCCCATTGGCCAGCTCTGGCGCCTTGCACTTTTCCAGGTCTCGGTCGGCATGGCGCAGGTGCTGCTCCTTGGCACCCTGAACCGCGTGATGATCGTGGAACTGTCGGTTCCGGCGATGGTCGTCGCCCTGATGATCTCGATCCCGGTCCTCGTCGCACCGTTCCGCGCGCTGCTTGGTCACCGCTCCGACACCTACCGCTCTGCCCTCGGCTGGAAGCGCATCCCCTACCTGTGGTTCGGCTCGCTCTGGCAGATGGGCGGCCTTGCCGTCATGCCCTTCGCCCTGATCGTCCTCTCCGGCGACCAGTTCAAGGGTCCCACCTGGGCGGGCGAGGTCCTTGCGGCCGTGGCCTTCCTGATGGCGGGCCTCGGGATGCACATGGTCCAGACCGCGGGCCTGGCACTTGCCGCCGACCGGGCCACCGACGACACCCGGCCCCGCGTCGTGGCGATGCTCTACATCCTCTACCTTGTCGGCATGGGCATCTCGGCCCTGATCGTGGGCTTCCTCCTGCGGAACTATGAACCGCTCTGGCTGGTCCAGGTCGTGCAGGGCTGCGCCGCCGTCACGCTGATCCTGAACGTCATCGCCTTCTGGAAGCAGGAGCGCGTGAAACCGATGTCCAAGGCCGAGCGTGCGGCCCCCCGCCCCTCGTTCACCGGGGCCTGGAAGGAACTGATGCACCAGGAGGGCGCGCGCCGGCTTCTGGTCGTGGTCTTCCTTGGCACCCTTGCGTTCAACATGCAGGACGTTCTGCTGGAACCCTACGGCGGTCAGGTGCTTGGCCTTTCCGTCTCGGCCACCACGGTCCTCACGGCCCTCTGGGCGCTTGGCGCGCTGGTCGGCTTCCTGTGGGCGACCCGTAGGCTTTCGCTCGGCGCAGACCCCTACCGTCAGGCGGCCACCGGGCTTCTGATCGGCGTCGCCGCCTTCTCGGCCGTGATCTTCGCCAGCCCGCTGGACAGCTGGATCGTCTTTTATGCCGGGGCCTTCGCCATCGGTCTCGGGAACGGCGTCTTCGGCCTGTCGACCTTGAACGCCGCCATGCAGCGCACCAAGGGCACGCTTGGCGCGGGCCTGATCCTTGGCGCCTGGGGATCGGCCCAGGCCACGGCCGCCGGCCTAGCGATCCTGGTGGGAGGCACCCTGCGCGACGCGGTGGCCCATCTCGTCGACCTCGGTTTCATGGGCGCGATCCACGACGCCAGCCTGGGTTACACGGTGGTCTACCACGTCGAGATCGCCCTCATCTTCATCACACTTGCCGTTCTGGGCCCGCTGGTCCGCATCGGCTTACCGCAATCCACACCGGACCAAGGCCAGTCGCACTTGCGGCTGACCGAATTCCCAACCTGACAACGGAGGACCCCTGCATGGTTGGTGTTAATTTCTTTGGAAACTTCGATCTGGCGAGCCTGTCGATCTGGCTCTTCTGGGGCTTCTTCGCCGTGCTGATCTACTATCTGCAGACCGAGAACATGCGCGAAGGCTACCCGCTGGAAAACGAGGACGGAACCAAGGCCGCGAACCAGGGCCCGTTCCCCGTTCCGAGGCCAAAGACCTTCGTCCTGCCGCTGGGCAAGGGCTCTGTGACCGTGCCATCGGCCGAGAACGAGGCCGCGCATCGTCGCACCGATCTCGCCCTGGCGCGGACCGCCGTGTCCGAAGGCTTCCCGCATGCTCCGACCGGCAACCCGATGCTGGACGGTGTCGGCCCCGCCTCCTGGGTGCCGCGCCGCGACGAGCCCGAGGTTGACGCCCACGGCCACGCCAAGCTCCAGCCCCTGTCCAAGGTCGACGGCATGGCGGTCAGCGCTGGCCGCGATCCGCGGGGGCTGCCGGTTCAGGCGGGCGATCTTGAGGTCGTCGGCCGGGTCAAGGACATGTGGGTCGACGTGCCGGAACAGCTGGTCCGCTATCTGGAACTGGACCTCAACTCTGGCGCTACCCGCCTTGTGCCGATGACGATGTGCAAGATCTGGGCCGACCGCGTCCGGATCAACGCGATCACCTCCGACCTCTTCGACGCGATCCCCGCGACGAAAAGCCAGACCAGCGTGACCAAGCTCGAGGAAGAGAAGATCTCGGCCTATGTCGCCTCGGGCTATATGTATGCCACAGGCCGCAAGCGCGGCTACTGACGACGAAGGGAAGCGGCGCGCGCCCGCGCCGCTTCGTCTTACCCCAGTGACGAAAGGGTCTGCCATGTCAGACCATGATTTCGACTTCGAAAGCCAACCCGGCCTGCCGAAACCCCTGCCCGCGGGTGAAGACCTGCTCTGGCAAGGCAGTCCCGATCCTGCCGCCCTTGCCCGCGAAGCCTTCAAGGCGAACTGGGTCCTGGGCTACCTTCTGGCCATCGCCGTCTGGCGTGCCAGCATGGCCTTTGCGGACGGAGGCTTCGGCCTCTCGGTCGCGGTCTTCCTGCCCTATCTTGCCCTGGCGCTGGCTGGCTATGGCGTGATCCGCCTGCTCGCCCGCGCCGTGGCGAAAGCCGCGATCTACTCGATCACCACCCACCGGGTGATCCTGCGCATCGGCGCCGCGCTGCAAGTCACCTGGACCGTGCCCTTCACCAAGGTCGCCTCCGCCTCGCTTGCCACCCGCCCGATGACCGGCACCGGCACCATCGCGCTGGACCTCGTCCCGGGCCAGCACATCTCCTACCTCGCGCTCTGGCCGCACCTGCGCCCCGGTTTCGCGAAGAAGGTCCAGCCCGCCTTCCGCTGCATCCCCGACGCCGCCCGCGTGGCCCGGATCCTGTCGGACGCGGCCCAGACCAGGCTGAACGAACCCGTCGTCTCCTTCGCGCCTCAAAGCGCGTTGGCCGCGGAATAGGGGGGTCCGATGTCCTACATGAAAACCCTCGCCGACCGCCCCAGCCACGAACGCGAGATGATCCCGCGGACGCTGCTCTGGGGAATGCTCGCCCTTGCCCTTTCGGCGCTGGCGATCACCAGCTTCGCCGTCATCACCGACCGCCCGGCCACCGGCACACCGCAGGCCGGGACCGTGATCGCCGAACGCGAGCTGATCCTGGAAGGCCGCTCGGCCCAGGCCGTGACCGTCTACGACAAGGACGGCACCCTTCTTGCCGACATGGACCACGGCGGCTTCATCACCGTGATCCAGAACGCCATCCAGCGCGCCCGCACCGTGGCCCGCGTGGAAGGCAACCCGCCGATCAGAATCGTCAAGTATGACAACGGCCGCCTCGTGGCCGAAGACCCTGCCTCGGGGGCGTCGATCGAACTCTACGCCTTCGGGAACGATAACAAAGCTGCCGTAGAGCGGCTTCTCGATCAACAATAAGGGAACGAAATCATGGGTATCTTCACCAAAGCGAAAGAGATCGTGCCCTGCACGGTCGAAGTCAGCCACCGGTTCGAAAGCCTGCACGCCCACGTCCGCTTCAACAACGGCGCGGTCGTCCATCCCGGGGACGAAGTCCTGGTCCACGGCGCCCCCGTCCTTGCCGCCTACGGCGAGGTCATCGTCGAGGACCGCACCGCCACCATCACCCGCGCCACGCCCATCGAACGGCTCTGGACCCGGATGACCGGTGATTTCGGCTTCATGGAACTGTGCGAATTCTCGTTTTCAGAGGAGCTTCTGCAATGAAAGACCTCGCCCCGGAAAACACCCACGACACCACCCACGGCGAGCTTCACTCTGAACTCGCGGGCAAGTTCGACACCACCGCGATGGCGACAGAGACGACGCTGCTGAACCCGCGCTTCTACACCACCGACTTCGACGAGATGGACCGCGTCGACGTGACCCCCGTCCGCAAGGAATGGGACGCGCTTCTGGCCCAGATGAAGTCCGACCCGAACAAGGGTCACTTCAAGAAGACCGAAGCCTGGGACACCGTCGACTGGGAAGGCATGGACCCCGCCCTGCGCACCGAATTCATCGACTTCCTCGTCAGCTCCTGCACCGCCGAATTCTCCGGCTGTGTCCTTTACAAGGAGATGAAGCGCCGCGGCACCAACGCCGACATCTGCGAGCTGTTCAACTACATGGCCCGCGACGAGGCCCGCCATGCCGGCTTCATCAACGACGCCCTGCGCGAGGCGGGCGTTGCCGTGAACCTCGGCTTCCTGACCAAGGCCAAGAAGTACACCTACTTCCGGCCGAAGTTCATCTACTACGCGACCTACCTGTCGGAAAAGATCGGCTACGCCCGCTACATCACCATCTACAGGCACCTCGAAGCGCATCCCGAACAGCGCTTCCACCCGATCTTCAAATGGTTCCGCGAATGGTGCAACGACGAGTTCTCCCACGGAGAGGCCTTCGCGCTTCTCATGCGGACCGACCCGAAACTGACCCAAAGCTTCAGCAACAAGCTCTGGATCAAGTTCTTCCTCGTCGCCGTCTACTCGACGATGTGGGTCCGCGACCACGCCCGGAAGGACTTCCACAACGCCCTCGGCGTCGACATCGACTGGTATGACCAGGAGGTCTACCGCAAGACCTCGGCCATCGCGAAGCAGGTCTTCCCGATGGAGATCGACATCGACCACAAGGCCTGGATTCCGAACCTCAACCGGATGAACGCCGCGATGATCGACATGGAAAGGGGCAAGCGCAAAGGTGGCCTTTCCGGCCGCGTCGCGCATGCCACCGCCTCGGCCCGCGCGATGCTCGCCTTCGCCCGGCTTTACCTCATACCGGTCATCCGCTCGACCCCGCCCGCCAATGTGCGGATGGAGCCGACGTATTGACCTCACACCATCATACCGTCGCTTCGGCGGCAGGTAGGATGCGGGATGGGCGCGTCCCGGCATCCTGTGCGGCATCCCTTCGGGGGTGCCGCACATGACTAATCCCTGGATCATCGCCCTTTCGGCCATCTTCCTCTGGTGGGCCTCGACGGGGCTGATCCTCTGGCGCGTGCGCAAGGCCGACCTCGGGGGACCGGACGACCACCTCTGGTCCGTCCTCCTCGGCCTGCCCCTGCTGGTCGGCGGGGCCATTGGCGCCCATGCCTCGGTGTCGCAGCTGACCGTCGGGGGCGTCTACGGCGGCTTTCTCGCGGCGCTGGCCTTCTGGGGCTGGATCGAACTCGCGTTCCTCTCCGGCATCGTCACCGGCCCGCAGCGCATGCCCTGTCCGCCCGAAGCCCGGATGCCGGAACGGCTCTGGCGCGCGGTGGGCGCGATCCTCTGGCACGAATTCGCGCTCATCGCCGGACTTCTGGCCCTGACCCACCTCACCCTCAACGCCCCGAACCCCTTCGCGGCCCTGACCTTCGCCACGCTTTTCTTCGCCCGCGTCTCGGCCAAGCTGAACCTCTTTCTCGGCGCGCCCCGGATCAACATCGAATTCCTGCCGCGCCCGCTCGCCCATCTCGCCAGCCACTTCCGCAAGGCCCCGATGACTGCGCTCCTGCCCCTGTCTGTCGCGGCCCTTGCGCTGGCGACCGGCTGGTGGGCCGCCCAGGCCGCCCACGCGACCGAGGATGCGCCTTTCATCGGCTACCTTCTCCTCGCCGTCCTCACCGCGCTTGCCCTGATCGAGCACCTCTTCATGGTGCTGCCGATCCCCGACCAGAAACTCTGGCGCTGGATGCTCCCCGAAGCCGCCACCGTCCAACCAACGAAACAAGATACCTGACAGGAAGCAGCATGGACTTCGCCACCTATTTCCAGGACCGCCTCACCGCCCTCAAATCCGAGGGCAACTACCGTGTCTTCGCCGATCTGGAGAAACGCTGCGGCAGTTTCCCCAAGGCCGAGCGCCATCGCCCGGACGGAACCAAGGAAGAAGTGACGATCTGGTGCTCGAACGACTACCTCGGCATGGGTCAGCACCCCGACGTGGTGGCCGCGATGGTCGAGGCCGTGGAAACCTGCGGCACCGGCGCCGGCGGGACCCGCAACATCTCGGGCACCAACCACCACCACGTCACGCTGGAACGCGAACTTGCCGACCTGCACGGCAAGGAAGGCGCTTTGCTCTTCACGTCCGGTTACGTCTCGAACTGGGCCGCGCTGTCGACCCTCGGCTCACAGATCCCCAACGCGGTGATCCTGTCGGACGAAAAGAACCATGCGAGCATGATCGAAGGCATCCGCCACTCCCGTGCCGACAAGGTCCTGTGGAAGCACAACGACTGGCGCGACCTTGACCGCAAGCTGCACGCCGTCGGCGACCGCCCGAAAATCGTGGCCTTCGAAAGCGTCTACTCGATGGACGGCGACATCGCCCCGATCCGCGAGATCGTCGAGGTCTGCGAAGCCCACGGCGCGCTCTCCTACATCGACGAAGTCCACGCCGTCGGCATGTACGGCCCCCGCGGCGGCGGCGTCAGCGAAGAACGCGGACTTGCGGACCGGATCGACATCATCGAAGGCACGCTTGGCAAAGCTTTCGGCGTGGTCGGCGGCTATATCACCGCGCGTGCCGAGCTGATCGACTTCGTCCGCAGCTTCGCGAGCGGCTTCATCTTCACCACCGCCCTGCCCCCGGCCTGCGCGGCGGCAGCCCAGACTTCGGTGAAGCACCTGAAGGCTTCCGCCCAGGAACGCACCCGCCAGAAAGCCAACGTCGCCCTCGTGCGCGCCCAGCTTGACGCCCACGGCATCCCGCACATGAAGAACGAAAGCCACATCATCCCGGTGATGATCGGCGACCCGGTGAAATGCCGGATGATCTCGGACATGCTGATGGCCGACTGGGGCATCTACGTCCAGCCGATCAACTACCCGACCGTCCCCAAAGGCACCGAGCGTCTGCGCATCACCCCCGGCCCGCTTCATTCGGCCGAGGACATCGCCCACCTCATCGCCGCCCTCTCCGCGCTGTGGAGCCGCTGCGCCATCGCCCATGCCGTGGCGTAAAGCCATATCGCGCCGAAGTGTCTCGAATCCCCTTGCCTTTTACGCGCGGCGGCGCATCTGATGCCCTCGCCAATACCCCGGAGGAACCTATGAAACTGAAGCTTACCGCTGCCGTACTTGCCCTGGTCGCCGCCCCCGCCTTCGCGCAGGAAGCCCCGACCGGTGACGCCGTTGCCGGCGAAAAGGTCTTCGCCAAGTGCCAGACCTGCCACGTCGTCGCCAACGAGGCTGGTGAAGTCCTCGCCGGCAAGAACTCCAAGACCGGCCCGAACCTCTACGGCCTGCCCGGCCGCGTCGCCGGCACCTATCCGGAGTTCAAGTACGGCGAATCCATCGTCGCCCTCGGCGCCACCGGCTTTGCCTGGAACGAGGCGGACTTCGTCGCCTACCTGGCCGACCCGGCCAAGTTCCTGAAGGAAAAGCTGGACGACAAGGGCGCCAAGTCGAAGATGAGCTTCAAGCTGACGAAGGAAGAAGACGCCAAGAACGTCTACGCCTTCCTCGCCTCGCTGTCGCCGGCCGCTGACGCCGCCGCAGCCCCGGCCGAAGGCGAAGCCGAGCCCGCCTCCAACTAAGTCACTCCGCCCAATGCAAACGGCCCGCCCTCACCGGGCGGGCCGTTTCAATTTCCCCGTCCCTACCAGCTTCCGGTCGAAGCCATGCTCGCCCAAGGCTCCGCCGGGGCCTTCGCAGCACCCTTTTGCAGCAATTCGATCGACACGTTGTCCGGCGACCGCACGAAGGCCATCCGCCCATCCCGCGGCGGCCGGTTGATCAGCACCCCGTTCTTCGCCAGGTTCGCGCAGGTCGCGTAGATATCATCCACCTCATAGGCGAGATGCCCGAAGTGCCGGCTGTCCGACGGCAGCCCATTGTCGCCATCCCAGTTGTAGGTCAGCTCCACCGGGCAATCCTCCTGCCCCGGAGGCGCCATGAACACCAGCGTGAACCGCCCCTGCTCGCTCTCATGCCGCCGCGTCTCCTTCAGGCCCAGAAGCCTGTAGAACGCCATCGACTTCTCCAGATCCTTCACCCGGACCATCGTGTGCAGATACCTGATCGCCATTCCGTCCTCCATTCATTCATCTAGCGGTATCACGCCGCGCAACCGCAAGCTATAGTCACACCCGACTCGAAACCCTTATGAGGCCCCCCATGCCCCTCACCCCAGACCAGCTGTCCGAGATCGAGGCCGCACGGGCCACCCCCCGCCCCACCCTTCGCGCCGTCTCCGAAGGGATGGAGGCGCATCTCTACCGCGCCCACCCCGTCCTCGACCACGGCTTCATCCGCGTCATCGACTACATGGGCGACGACAGCGCCATCGTCCAGGCCGCCCGCGTCTCATATGGGGCGGGCACCAAGCACGTCCAGAACGACGAGGGCCTGATCCGCTACCTGATGCGCCATTGGCACTCCACCCCGTTCGAGATGTGCGAGATCAAGCTCCACGTCAAACTCCCCGTCTTCGTCGCCCGCCAGTGGATCCGCCACCGCACCGCCAACGTCAACGAATACTCCGCCCGCTACTCGATCCTCGACCGCGAGTTCTACATCCCCGCCCCCGAACAGCTTGCCGCCCAGTCCACCGTCAACAACCAGGGCCGGGGCGAGGTCCTGACGGGAGAGGAAGCCGCCCGCGTCCTCGACCTGCTGAAATCCGACTCCAACCGCGCCTATGACCATTACGAGGCGATGCTGTCCCAGGACGGCCAACAGGGCCTTGCGCGAGAGCTTGCCCGCATGAACCTCCCCGCCAACATCTACACCCAGTGGTACTGGAAGGTCGACCTGCACAACCTCTTCCACTTCCTCCGCCTCCGCGCCGACCCCCACGCCCAATACGAAATCCGCGTCTACGCCGAGGCGATTGCGGCCTGTGTGAAGGACTGGGTGCCGCTCGCCTACGCGGCGTTCGAGGACTACCGGATGGGCGGGGTCACGCTGTCTGGAAAGGCAATTGCCGTGCTGAAACGGCGTCTGGCCGGAGAGGCGGTGACGCAAGAGGCCTCCGGCATGAGCAAGGGCGAGTGGCGGGAGTTTGTGGAGGTTTGGGGGTGAGTTGGTTCTCAGAAAGGTTTGGGCACAAGCTGCCGCCGACCGATCTAAAAGAAGAAGAAATGCCGGAATCGCTGATCTCGGCACTCTGGGACATCTTATGTGAGTTCTGTCTCTATCCCATAGATGAGCGAGACATAATCGGAAGGTATGAGGGTTACTCCCCAAACTTTGACTCCTTTACTCGCGCAATATGGGGCGAATTTCTGCGAAAGCCGTTCGATACTCGACCGCAGGTCGCGGCTGATTGTTACAAGAAAATCCGGGAACTATTCTTCGCAGGAAAGTTCTATGAGAGATATGACATTGTTGAGATGGCTGGAAAGCTAACCAATAGACATTGGGAGTACTATACGCGCTGCAATACAATCCTTGAGCGTGAGCGTGCTGCTTTTAGATTTGCAGACGACCAGCTTGTCCGGATATCTGATCCAATTGAATTGGATGAAGTTGAACAAGCGCTTACAGTAAATCCAGCAGAAGCTGTACGCGCGCATATTCAGCGTGCAGCTGAACTTTACTCTGACCGCCGCAACCCGGACTACAGAAACTCCATCAAAGAATCTATTAGTGCCGTTGAGGCTGCTGTTTCATTCATCAGTGGGAAAAGGTCCGTCGGCGTTTCACGACATCTTCAGGAAGTACTTGCAGACGAGGTCTTACACCCAGCGCTTCGCCAAGGCTTTGAAAAACTCTATGCCTATACAAGTGATGCTGAGGGCATTCGGCATTCACTTATGGAAGATGGACGGACTATAACGCAAGAAGATGCACGCTATATGCTGATTTCCTGTAGCGCCTTTGCAAATTATCTTATCGCACTCTCTGCACGACGATCATGAACTCACACACCGTCTGATGTCAGGGCGTGCCCCGACTCCCTCCCTCCCCAAAGGCGGGGCACGCCCCTCCCTACCACGCCGCCCCACCCGCATCGCGGTGCCCGTAGGGTGTGCATTCATGCGCACCACTCCATCGAAACCAATCCCGTCGTTGTGCCCTGTGATCGGTGCGCATGAATGCACACCCTACAATATCCCCGGATCATCCCCTGCATCCCGGTGCCACGATGAAAACGGCCAATCCCTTGGGTGCTCGACCAACCCGTGCTTCACGGGATTGATCCAACAATACCGGACACACGCCGCAAACGCCTCATCATCCCGGATATGGTGCTCCCAAAACCGCCGCTGCCACAACCCGCGTTCGCGGCGCCGGATGTGACTGGCCCGCCGGTTCTCGACCGGCACGCCTTGCATGAACCGCGCCTTGATCACGCTCCACCGGGTCGAAAAATCGCAATCTCCTTCCGGCAACGTCCACACCGCATGCATGTGGTCCGGCAACACCACCCACGCGTCGATCCGGAAGGGACGCTCGGCCTTCGTCGCCCGCACCGCCTCGCGCAAGGTGTCGATATGCTCGACCAACGTCCGCGCGCTGCGGTCGGCCAGCGTCACGGTGAAAAACACCGATGCTCCTGCAACCTTGGGGCGGATGTACGCAGACATGCGCACGATCTTCTCCGGGTTTGGTTAATCCGTGGTTACCGGCATTTGTGCGCCATGAATGCTCACCCTACCCCACGACCCCGCCCCCGAATGCTTGCTTGGGCGTTCACCACTGCAGACAGCCCCCCGAACTGCCTTCGCCTCTGCAAACGGCGCGCGAACACCCCAGTCCGGCAAACATGCAACAGCCCCGCGGAATCCACTCAACGTCCCCCTGTGCGCCGCACTTTGGCCTCAACATTCGGCCAGATTTTCCTACTGTGCTGACATTGTCCTAACCAACCTGCCGGGAGCCATTATTGATGTCCAAACTACCCTTGTTGCTTGTGCTGGCCCTCGCGGGTTGTGGCAGTTATCCCGGTCCCTCCGTCCCCATGCAAAGTGGCAAGACCATCGAACAGGCCAATGCCGCGATTCGGGCTTGTGCACCTTACGCCCCGCAGGGCGGCAAGAACGCCCTCGTCGGCAATTATGTGGGCTCGGTCCTGCTGGCCGGCATCATCATCGGCCCGATTGTCGTTGCCAGCAACGAAGACCCGATCCGCGCCCAGGGCGAGGCGAATGCGGTGGACAGATGTCTTGCGAAGGAAGGCTTCAAGCGCCGGGACCTGACGCAGGAAGAGGTTTCCGCCCTGAACGCCCGCGGGATCAACGCGCGCCGCGATCTGCTCAATCACCTCGTGATGGGCGGCACGCTGGCAACCTTCGGCAACACCTGACGGGCAGCAGCCGCGTGCAAGCACGCGGCGCTTTGCTCAAAACGGCCCGCGCAGGACTGCGCGGGTCTCCCCGCCCGTCTCGACCCGCAACAAACCCCGATCCACCGCAAGCTCCGGGCACCTTGGGGCGGATGTATCGCGACATGGTCGCATGTTCGGGGTGTTTCGGTTAATGTCGGGTTACAATCTGGATGAAGCAGGTCGCCATGTCGGACTTCACCAAAGCCGTCACCTCGCTCCCAGGCCACGAGCGCATTGCCCGCACCCCGTTCGGCGCGACGATCCACATCCATGCCACAGCGGCCGAGACGAACGGCACCATCGGAATGTGGGAGACCTTCACGCCCCCCGGCCAAGGTCCGGCCCCCCACACCCATACTCGGGAAACCGAGGTGTTCCGGGTGATCCGCGGCACCTACCTCTTCCTCTGCGGGGACAACGAATTCGTCGCAGAGCCTGGCGCGGTGGTGGTCCTGCCGCCCCATGTGGAACACGGCTGGCGCAACATCAGTGACCAGCCGGGACAGATGTTCGCCATCGTCTCCCCCGGCGGGTGCGAGGGGTTGTTTCAAGAGATCGAGGCAAGCGGCGCGGACACCCCGGAAAAGATCGCCCGCATCGAAGCGCGCTACGGCCTGCGCAACCGGCTGACCGCCGCCCTGGGACTGGACGTCTAGCGCCCCGCGAACGGCCACCCGGTCGTAATGCCGGACCCTAACAAACGGTTAACGCCCGCAGCCAAGCCCTTGATTTCCAACGGCCCCCAGAAGCCGCCACGTGCGGGCAGGTCAGCCGCCGGACTCGACCCGGATCAGCCGCACCTGGTCGGCCGTGAGGTACCCCGTCGCCGGCTCCCCCCCGTCCGCCTGCCACTCCGCGATGGCCCGCCGCGTGCCCGGCCCGAAGGACCCGTCGGTCCGCAGCGTATCGTAGCCCAGCCGCGTCAGCCGCCGCTGCAGGTCGACCCGTTCCGTCCGGGTCAGCTCCAGCAGGCTCTCCTCCAGCGCCGCCTCGTTGTCCGTCCCCGGAGTGGGAGCGGAGGACCCCGCCTGCTGCCGGATCAGCTTGACCTGCGCCGCCGTCACATACCCGGTCTGGGTCTGCCGGTTCGCCCGCTGCCACGACTTGATCGCCGTCCGCGTCTTCGCCCCCCAAAGCCCGTCCGCAACCCCGGTATCGAAGCCCAGTGCGGACAGCTGCCGCTGGATCTCCACCCGCTGCGCCCGCGTCAGCCGCAAGGCCGCCTCGCCAGCCACCGGGCTCGTCACGACCTCATCATCGTCATCCTCCGGCGGCGTCACCACCGCCCCCCGCAGCAGAACCCGCAACTGAGCCTCGGTCACATAGCCCGTCACCTTTTCCTCGCGGTCGCGCTGCCAGGTGGCGATCGCAGTCCGGGTGTTCCGGCCCCAGACTCCGTCAGTCCCGTAGGTCCGGTAGCCCTGCCGCGTCAGTTCACGCTGCACCGCGACCCGCTGCGAGAAGGTGATCCCCAGCCGCGCCTCGGCCTGCGCTGCCGAGGAGGCTTCCGCCGTGGCCCCCAGCCGCTCCAGCGCCCGCTCTGCGTTCACCCGGTAGGCACCCTTGGGATATTTCGCCAGGTAGTTGCGATACGCCGTGACCGTGTTCGCCTCCTGCGCGGCAAGATAGGCATTCTTGTCCAGTTCCTGCTGCAGCAGGGTCTGGGCGATTCCCCCGATCACGTCCTCGAGGTTCTGGGCCGCCACGGGGGGCGTCAGGCCAAGGCCGGCAATCAGGGCAAGCGGCAAAGTGAACGTCCGCATCGGATCATCCTTTCCAACAGACGCGGCCATGCATGGCCACGATTTGCTGTCATAACGCGTGGGACCGGCGATGGTTGCAAGCGGGCACTGGTCAGACGGCCCGGGAGTATTACCTTTTCCGCCGAAGGAGCCGCCAATGACCCTTACCCTTTACGCCGCGACCGCCGCCGTCTTCCTGATCCTGGACGCGATCATGCTGACCCTGGTGATGAAGCCGCTCTTCACGCGGCACATCGGGCCGCTTATGGCCGAGCCGATCCGCATTGCCCCTGCGGCCCTTTTCTACCTCGCCTATGTCGCGGGGCTGGTCTACCTGGTCTCGCTGCCAGCGCTGAAAACCGGCTCTCCGGTTGTCCTGCCAGCTTTGATCATCGGCCTGATGGCCTATGGCACCTACGAGTTCACCTCGTGGAGCATCATGAAGGACTGGCACTGGACGATGGTGGTGACCGACGTCACCTGGGGCGGGGTGCTCACGGCGTTTTCCGCATGGGCTGGCGTCACCATCACCCGGATGATCCACGGCTAAGGGGCTTTGCGGCCGCCGCGGACTTATGGTACCACCAAGAAAATCGCGCAGCCAAGTGGTTGAATTCATTGCGATGCAACGGACCGCGTCGGCGGACAGGGAGTTACCATGATCCTATACGGCATCTCCACTTGCGACACCTGCAAGAAGGCCCTCAAGACACTGGAACGGGCGGGCAAGGACGTGACGTTCCGCGACATCCGCAGCACCCCGCTGACGGAAAAGGAGGTCGACCGCATCGTCCAGGAATTCGGCGACCTCGCGGTGAACAAGCAGTCCACCACCTACCGCAGCTTCAACGATTTCCTGAAGGCGTCCGATCCCGAGGCGCAGATCATGGCTCAGCCGACCGTCATGAAGCGGCCGGTCATCCAGGATGGGGATCGCTGGTATCTGGGTTGGGACAGCGCGACCGAAGCCGCGCTGACCAGTTAGAGCAGACGCAGGTCGCCGGCCGACTGCTTGCCGTCGCGGCCCGATTGCAGTTCGTAGCCGATCTTCTGGTTGTCACTGAGCCCCTTCAACCCGGCACGCTCTACCGCAGAGATGTGGACGAACACGTCCTTGCCCCCGTCATCCGGCGCGATGAAACCGTAACCCTTGGTAGCGTTAAACCACTTCACGGTGCCTGTCGGCATTCCGCTTCTCCTCTCAGAACCCCCCGAGGCGCCATTGCCGCGAGCCGTGCCACCAGGTCTTCCAAGGCTTCGTGCAGAGAGCCGGGCAGGAAATCTGTCGTCACTGCGGCGATGATGCCAATGATTCTCTGAAAATCAAGCCGCAAGGCGAACAGGTTCAACCCCGAGGTACCGATCTGCCGACAGGGGCCCCGCGCCCTTGCACAACAAAATGGCAAGGAGCACCAGCCACAGGCCCCGCTGGTCCAGTATCAGCGCATCCGAGGCCCGGTCGAACCAGGCCCCGGCGTCAGCCCCGTGACCGTGGACATCCGTCAGGCTCTGGACCAGAACGAAGCCCATCATCCCCAGCGCCGCCAGCCGGGTGAGAAGCCCCAGCACGATCAGAATGGGCAGCAGGATTTCGGCATAGCCACCGGCAAGCACGACCAGATCGTGCCAGAAGGACAGGCCGGACGGGTCGTATCCCGCCGCCTCGAACGCCTTCGGGAAGATCTGCGCGTAGGCTCCGACCGACGGCGTGAAGGGACCGTCAAACTTGGTCAGGGCCGAAGCCAGGAAGTAGGCCAGAAGCACACCGCCGAAAACCAGCCGCGCGAGGCTTGGCAAGAGCCAGTCCCCGTGCCGGTCCAGGATGGCGATGGCGCGAAGATGAAGGATCATTCCCCTACTCCCACAATGGCGCGGCCGGAAATCAGAAGCCCGATGATCGCCGCAAGGTCCGGGCCCGGCCCGGCCAGATCCAGGCCTTCGCCAAGGGTGCAGCCCGACTGCAGGGCTGCGATGAAGGCGCCACCGCCAACCGGCAGCAGGTGCGGGCGCGGGTCGTAGTCCGGTCGCAGCACCAGCACATCCTCGGCACCTGGCCGGGGGGGCGGCCCGGCCTCGGCATGGGCCGCCCAGATCGACCAAATCGGCCAGCGCGACCGCACCAGTCGAAGCGAGGGCGCAAGCCGCAGCCGAAGGTCGGCGATGTCGCTGCCCAGCAACTTCTGGAACTCGGCTTCCGGCAAGGGTGCGCTGTCGGCCGCATGGTAGCTTTCGCGGATCGCCTGCTCTAACCGCGCCACGTCGGGCAGGTAGCCCAGATGCCGGGCTGGCGGGAACTGGTCCAGAAACGCCGGAAAATCTGCGCCATAAAGCATCATCACCCGCGTCCGGGGCGGATGTTCGCGGAGGAAGGCCCCCGCCATTGCCGCAAAGAACTCGGCCCCGACCAAGGCTTGCACGGTGGGAAACGCCGCTTCCAGCGTCCGGGTCAGCGACCCCACCACATTGTTGCGGTAGACCGCGAACCGCTTGGGCGCGGGGCGGCCCTGCGGACCCACCAGGCCCGGCGGCAGCGGCGCTTCGGGGTCCAGCAGGGCTTCGGCAAAACGGCGCTGGCTCATGTGACCGGCTCCAGGATCCGGGCTGCGCGGTCGGCTTCGGCCACCAGCACCGGCCAGTCGGGGACGTCATTGTCCCATTCGATCAGCGTCGGAAGCGGCCCCGCGCGGTCAATCACCTGCGCATACAAGGCCCAGACCGGGTCCACCACCTTGGTCCCGTGGCTGTCGATCAACAGCCGGTTGTCCTGATCGTCGCGATCCTCATCATGGCCGCCGAGATGCACCTCGCCCACTAGATGCAGCGGGAATGCGTCGATATACCCCAAGGCGTCGTAGTTCTGATTGACGGCAGAGATGTAGACGTTGTTCACGTCCAGAAGCAGGCCACAGCCCGTCCGCCGCGCCACTGCAGCCAGGAAATCGACCTCGGACAACGTGGTCTCGGCGAAAGCCAGATAGGTGGACGGGTTCTCCAGCAGCATCCGGCGGCCCAGCGCCTCTTGCACTTGGTCGATGTGGTCGCAGACGCGGGACAGGGTCTCGGGCGTGTAGGGCAGCGGCAGAAGGTCGTTCAGGAACGCCCCGTCATGCGTCGACCAGGCCAGATGCTCGGAAAAGCTGGCCGGGTTAAGTCCATCGCAAAGGTGCTTCAGCCGGGCGAGATGGTCGCGGCCCAAGGGTCCTTCACCGCCGATCGACAGACCGACCCCGTGGACCGAGATCGGGAAGCGTTCCGCCAGATGGCGCAACTGCGCCAGGGGGCGGCCCCCGGCACCCATGTAGTTCTCGGCATGGATCTCCAGCCAGCCCACCGGCCCTGCATCCTGCAGGATCGCGGGCAGGTGCTGCGGCTTGTAGCCCACGCCCGGTCTGGCGGGCAGCATGGTCAGCATCTGGTCAAGCATTCGGTCCCCCTGCGAAAGTGCCCCCCGGTCCCGAGGAACCGGGGGTTGGTCGATCAGGCCTGCGGCAGGTCCCGCTCCAGCGCGGTCAGCGAACCCTTGCGCGCCATCCCATCCTCGGCGCCCGGCAGTTCCATCGTCTCGCAGGTTCCGGCCGGGACCAGGGTCCAGGCGTTGCCCTGGTAGTCGACCTTCGAGGTCCCGGCGCAGGTGGTGCCTTCGCCCGCTGCGCAGTCGTTCTGACCGGCCAGCGACACGCCGAAGCACTTTTCGTTTTCCTGGGCATGGGCCATCCCGGCGATGCCCGACAGGGCCGTGGCCAGAGCGCCAGCGATGACGAGCGATTTGGATTGGTAGGTCATGTGAACATCCCTTCAGTTGGTTGAACTTGTATTCGACGTGTTGCTTCGGCCGCTTTCTGTGCGGCGCAAGATACAGTTCGGAGGAATGGGGATGAGATTACACCAGGGCGCGGACGCCCACGGTTTCGTGAAGTGTGTCACCAGGGACGAAACCAAAAAGCCCCGGCATGAACCGGGGCTTTTTATAGAAAAGTCAGCTGCTTAGGTCAATTTTCCGCAGGCGGCAGCGCCTCGAGGCCAAAGGTTTGCACGGCCTGATCAAAGGAAATCGTTTCAGTCCGCATCTCGCCCAGGCGGCGAACTGAAACAGTTCTCGCCTCCACCTCCTGCATCCCGATGGCCAGGATCACGGGAACTTTGCCCACCGAGTGCTCGCGGACCTTGTAGTTGATCTTCTCGTTGCGCACGTCCGCCTCGGCGCGGACGCCTGCCTTCTTCAGCGCTGCCACCACCTCGTGCACGAACGGATCGGCGTCCGAGACGATGGAAGCCACCACGACCTGACGCGGCGCCAGCCAGAACGGCAGTTTCCCCGCGTAGTTCTCCAGCAGGATACCGATGAACCGCTCGAACGATCCGAGCACGGCGCGGTGCAGCATGTAGGGCATGTGCTTTGCCCCATCCTCGCCGACATATTCCGCGCCCAGGCGATGCGGCAACTGCGCGTCCACCTGAAAGGTGCCGCACTGCCATTGCCGTCCGATGGCGTCGGTCAGCTTGAAGTCCAGCTTCGGCCCGTAGAACGCCCCGTCTCCCGGATTGATCTCGTAGGCCAGACCCAGCGAGTTGATCGCGCCTTCCAGCGCGCCCTCGACCTTGTCCCACTGCTCGTCGGTGCCGATCCGGACCTCGGGGCGGGTGGAAAGCTTGATCTCGAAACGGTCGAAGCCAAGGTCCTTGTAGACCGACGACAGAAGCCGGATGAACCCGGCGCATTCGGCCTCGATCTGGTCTTCCGTGCAGAAGATATGCGCGTCGTCCTGTGTAAAGCCGCGGACCCGCATAAGGCCATGCATCGAGCCAGACGACTCATACCGGTGGCACGACCCGAACTCCGCCAGCCGCAAGGGCAGGTCGCGGTAGGACTTGAGGCCCTGGTTGAACACCTGCACATGGCAGGGGCAGTTCATCGGCTTCAGCGCGTTGATGCGCTTTTCCTTGGCGCCCTCTTCGTCAACCTCCACGATGAACATGTTCTCGCGGTAGGCCTCCCAATGGCCCGACTTCTCCCACAGCACCCGGTCCACGACCTGCGGCGTCTTGATTTCCTTGTAGCCCGCGCTGCGGAGACGACCGCGCATGTAATCCTCAAGCTGGCGGTAGATCGTCCAGCCGTTCGGATGCCAGAACACCATGCCCGGCGCTTCTTCCTGCAGATGGAACAGCTCCATCTCGCGGCCGAGCTTGCGGTGGTCGCGTTTGGCGGCCTCCTCTAGCATCGTCAGATGCGCCTTCAGGTCATCGCGGTTCTTGAAGGCAACGCCGTAGATGCGCTGGAGCATGGGACGCGAGGCGTCACCCAGCCAGTAGGCCCCCGCCACATGCGTCAGCTTGAACGCATCCGCCGGAACCTGCCCGGTGTGCTGCAGATGTGGCCCCCGGCACAGGTCCTGCCAGTCGCCATGCCAGTACATCCGCAGATCCTGATCTTCCGGGATGCGGTCGATCAGCTCCAGCTTGAAGGGTTCGCCCCGGCCCCGGTAGTACTCAACGGCCCGTGCCCGCTCCCACACTTCCGTCCGCACCGGATCGCGCGCGTTGATGATTTGCTTCATCCGCGCTTCGATCTGGCCCAGATCCTCGGGCGTGAACGGCTCCTCCCGGTCGAAGTCGTAGAACCAGCCGTAATCCCGCACCGGCCCGATGGTGACCTTCACCTCCGGCCAGATTTCCTGCACCGCCCGCGCCATGATGTGCGCAAGGTCGTGCCGGATCAGTTCCAAAGCCGGAGCGTCGTCCTTCATCGTGTTCAGCGCGATGGTGGCGTCGCCCGGGATCGGCCAGGCCAGATCCCAGTGGTTGCCGTTGACCTGCGCCGAGATCGACGCCTTGGCCAGCGACGGCGCAATGCTCGCCGCAACTTCGGCAGGCGTTACCCCGGCCGGATACTGGCGGATGTTGCCGTCGGGAAATGTCAGTGAAATCTGGCTCATGTGCCTGATCCTCGTCAGTTTGGCGCCTACGAAACGCCCGGTTGCGGGTTATGTCGGCGGTTTCTGCCCCCGCGCCCCGGCGAAGTCAAGCCATGCGCGGTTCTTCGCCCGCCGGTTGCGGCGGCCCTCACACAACCGCCTTCGGCTTGCTATCTTCCCCCCATGACAACCTTTCTCACCACCCCGCAAGGCCGCCACATCGCCTACCACCAGACCCCCGGCAAAGGCCCGGGTGTGGTCTTTCTGGGCGGTTTCCGCTCTGACATGTCCGGCTCGAAGGCCCAGGCGTTGCAAGCCTGGGCCGAGGCGAACGGCCGCGCCTTCCTGCGCTTCGACTACTCCGGCCACGGCCAGTCGCACGGCGCCTTTGTCGACGGTGCGATCACCGACTGGCGCGAAGACGCGGCTGCGGTGATCGACGTCCTGACCGAAGGCCCGCAGATCCTCGTCGGCTCGTCCATGGGCGGCTGGATCTCGCTCCTTCTTGCCCGCGACATGGCAAGCCGGGTCGGCGGCTTCGTCGGCATCGCGGCGGCCCCCGATTTCACTGAACGCATGTGGGAAGCCGAGTTCACGCTTGCCGAACGCACCACCCTCCTTGAGGACGGACTGTTTCTGCGCCCTTCCGACTATTCCGACGAGCCATATCCGATCACCTTGCGCCTGATCGAGGACGGGCGGCAGAATCTGGTGATGAACGGGCCTTTGCACCTGCCCGTCCCGGTGCGCCTGCTGCAAGGCAGCGCCGACACCGACGTGCCGCCGACGATTGCCATCTCGCTGTTCCACCAGATCTCCAGTCCCGACTTGCGGCTGACGCTGGTCAAGGACGCCGACCACCGCTTCTCGACCCCGCCCTGCCTGGCGATGATCACCGAGGCCATCGACGACGTGATCCGCGCCCGCGAGGCGCTGCCGGTCGAGGAAAGCCCGGGCTTGAAGGTTTCGAACATCCGATGAGTTTGGCGGCAGTCCAAGAACTTTGGATTTCAGTTTGAATCCAGCCCCTTATCCGTTACGCTTGCAGTCCAGGCAACGCCGATACTTGTCAAAACCCTGCGCAGAAGGCCCGCCGTTGTTGTGAGTGAACCAGTCGTCATGATCCCGGGCTTCATGGCCGATGCGCGCAGCTTCATGCCGCAGATCGCGCGGCTGGGGGCGGACCGCCCGGTCATCCTGCTGACCCCGGGTCTGGGCGAGACGGTCGAGAAGATCGCCGCCGACGTTGTCCCGCATCTGCCCCCGCGCTTTGCGCTGGTGGCACACGGTCTTGGCGGCAACATCGCCATCGAGCTTCTGCGCAAGCGCGCCGAGGCGGTCAGCCGTGTCGTCCTGATTGCGACCGACCCGCTGCCCGAAACGCCACAGCTTGCTGCCGAGCAGGAGGCGCTTCTGGTCGCCGCCAAGACGGGCCACCTTGCAGCCTGCATGGCGCAGATGCTGCCCCCGACCGCGCTGCATGACGCGCCCTGGCGCGACGAGGTCATGGCGCTGGTGATGGATATGGCGGAAAACCTGGGGCCCGAACAGTTCCAGCGGCACTTGCGGGTGCTGCAGCGCCGTCCCGATCAGCAGAAGACCCTGCGCAAGGTCCATGTGCCGACGATGATCATCGCCGGAGAAAGCGACACCTTGGTCCCGCGCCGCCGGGCCGAGTTCCTTGCCGCGATGATGCCGCAAGGCTGTCTGGAGGTGATTGCCGAAGCCGGTCACCTGCCGCAGTTGGAACAGCCCGAGGCGGTGACGAAGGTTCTGGAAACCTTTCTGTCCGGCCGCTTGCCGACGCTGATGCTCAGGTAGCTTTCACCCGTTCTGCGTGAACATGGAAAGCGTCCCCCAAAAAAGGGACGCCATCACCCGAAATGCAGGTCAGGAAAGGGCTACTGCGCCGAAGCCAGCGCGATTTTCGCCTTCGGCTTGCCCGCGGCCTTGTCGATGAAGTTCAGCACCAGCGGCCGGATGTTCAACCGCCAGCTCTTGCCCGCGAAGATACCGTAGTGGCCCGCGCCCGGCTCCAGATGCTGGCCCTTCTTGTCGTCCGACAAGCCGGTCAGCAAATTCAGGGCAGCCACGCACTGGCCCGGCGCGGAAATATCGTCGTTCGCGCCCTCGACCGTCATGACCGAAACCTTGGTGATAGCGCCCATGTCCACTTTGCGGCCCGCCACCACGAACTCGTTCGTGGCGATCTCGCGGTTCTTGAAGATGCGCTCGACCGTCGACAGGTAGAACTCCGCCGTCATGTCCATCACGGCCAGGTATTCGTCGTAAAAGCGGTTGTGCGCGTCATGGTCCGACGCCTCGCCGCGGGCGGCCCGCATGATCTGTTCCGAGAACGCCTTGCCGTGGCGTTCGGCGTTCATGGTGATGAAGCTTTGCAGCTGCAGAAGACCGGGATAGACCAACCGCCCCGCGCCCTTGTGCTTGAAGCCGACCCGCTGGATCGCCAGATGCTCCAGCTGGCCCATCGTGACACGGCGACCGAAATCGGTCACCTCGGTCGCGGCGGCATCGGGATCGACCGGCCCGCCGATCAAGACCAGCGAGCGTGGCTGTGCGTCGGGGTCTTCGGCGGCCAGATAGGCCGTGGCGGCAAGGGTCAGCGGCACTGGCTGGCAAACCGCGATGACATTCGTCTCGGGGCCCATGACCTTCATGAACTCGGCGAGGTAGAGCGTGTAATCCTCGACATCGAACTTGCCGGCGCTGACCGGGATATCCCGCGCATTGTGCCAGTCGGTGACATAGACATCCGCGTCCGGCAGCAGCGACGCGACCGTGGACCGCAACAGCGTTGCATAGTGCCCCGACATCGGAGCGACCAGCAGCACCTTGCGTGCCATCGGCGACCGGCGGCGCACGAAGAACTGCACCAGGTTGCCGAAGGGTTTCTCGACGATGTTCTTCACGTCGACCAGATGGTCCTGCCCGTCCGGCCCGACGATCGACCGGATGCCCCAGTCGGGTTTCGCGATCATGCGGCTGAAGGTCCGTTCCGTCACTTCGCCCCAGGCGGCCATCATGGGCAGCATCGGGTTCATCGACATCGCGAACGCCGGGTAACTGGCAAAAGCCCTGGCAGAGGCGCCCAACCACTCATTCGTGTTACGGGCGCTTTCCATCAGGTCATAGGTGAACATATACTTCATCACGTCTCCTTGCCCCGGGCGGGCGGATGTCGCATGGCGGGGCAGGGTTCGCACCGTTATGCTGCACAGCGGCGACGATAGGGGGGAATGGTTAGCATGACAACAGAAGACAGCACCCCCGGTTCCAAAGTCGTAGACCTCGAACGCGCCGAGCGGCTGAATGCCAACCTCGCGAAGGTCGACGAGTTGTCAAAGCGCCTGACCGCAGCGATGACCCATCGCCGCCAGGTCGACCCCTCGCTGCATGGTCCCGCGCCCGACGTCTACATGAAGGCCGCCGCCGCCTACTTCGCCGAAATGGTCTCGAACCCGGCGCGCGTGGTCGAGCATCAGGTCAACTACTGGGGCAAGACGCTGAAGCATTACGTCGAGGCGCAGCAGATTCTGGCCAAGGGCGAGTTCAAGGCCCCGCCGGATCCGAACCCCAAGGACCGCCGCTTCCAGAACCCCCTGTGGGAGTCGCATCCGTTCTTCAACTACCTCAAGCAACAGTACCAGATGAACTCCGAGGCGATCAGCACGGCTGTCGGAGACATGGAAAGCCTGGACCCGGCGGATCGTCAGCGGGTGGAGTATTTCACCAAGCAGATCGTCGACATGTTCTCACCGACCAATTTCCTTGGCACCAACCCCGAGGCGCTGGAAAAGGCCGTGGAAACCGATGGCGAAAGCCTCGTTCATGGCCTGGAAAATCTGGTCCGCGACATCGAATCGAACCAGGGCGATCTTCTGGTGACGCTTGCCGACCGTGAGGCCTTCCACGTCGGCCAGAACATCGCCACCACCCCTGGTGAGGTCGTCTACCGCAACAAGATGCTGGAGCTGATCCAGTACACCCCCACCACCGAAAAGGTCCACAAGACCCCGCTTCTGATCTTTCCGCCCTGGATCAACAAGTTCTACGTGATGGACCTCAAGCCCGCGAATTCGCTGATCAAGTGGATCGTGGACCAGGGTTTCACCCTGTTTGTCGTCTCCTGGGTCAACCCCGACGCCTCCTACGCCGGGACCGCGATGGACGACTACATCCGCGACGGCTACCTGAGGGCAATGGCCGAAGTTCGCCGCATCACCGGCGAAAAGCAGATCAACGCGGTCGGCTACTGCATCGCCGGGACCACCCTGGGCCTGACCCTGGCGCACCTGCAGAAAGCCGGCGACGAGACGGTCAAGACCGCCACCTTCTTCACCACGCTCACCGACTTCTCCGACCCGGGCGAAGTCGGCGTCTTCCTCAACGACGATTTCGTCGACGGGATCGAGCGGCAGACCGAACGCGACGGCATCCTGTCCAAGCACTTCATGAGCAAGACCTTCTCTTACCTGCGCTCGAACGACCTGATCTACACCCCCGCCATCAAGTCCTACATGCTGGGCGAGGCACCGCCCGCCTTCGACCTGCTGTACTGGAACGGCGACGGTACCAACCTGCCCGCAAAGATGGCTGTCGAATACCTGCGCGGCCTCTGCCAGGGCGACGGCTTCGCCAAGGGCCAATTCCAGGTCTTCGGCCACCCCGTCAGCCTGGCCGACATCAAGCTCCCCGTCTGCGCCATCGCCTGCGAGACCGACCACATCGCCCACTGGAAGGGCTCCTTCAACGGCGTCAAGCAGATGGGGTCCAAGGACAAGACCTTCCTTCTTTCCCAATCCGGCCACATCGCCGGGATCATCAACCCGCCCTCGAAGGACAAGTACGGCCACTACACCAACGAGGCCCCCGTCGCGGGCGACCCCGAGGCCTGGTTCGCCTCCGCGACCTTCAACAAGGGCAGCTGGTGGCCCCGCTGGGCCAAGTGGCTGGCAGGCAACTCCGGCCCGATGATTCCGGCGCGAAAACCGGCCGATTCGCTGGCCCCTGCCCCGGGCACCTATGTCGTGGCCCAGCCGCATCTCTGACATTTCACCCGCTTTCCGCAGGGTTAACCCCGCGCAACTCGGGGTTTTGCTGCATTGCAGAAAAGGACTTGAAATGCTGCACTGCAGCACGTATATCTCCGTCATCAGGAAACGGGCCGATCCTTCCCTCCCCCCTCGCTGGCCCCATGGAGAATGACATGACCAAGACCCCGGATTTCGCCAAGACCATGCAGGACATGATGGCTTCGTTCCCGGTTGACGCTTCCGCGTTCCAGAACGCGTTCAAGACCCAGGCTGCCTTCGCCGAGAAGTTCTCGAAAGTCGCGATCGAAGCCGCTGAAAAGTCGACCGAGATCTCGGCCAAGTGGACCAAGGACGCGCTGGCCAAGGTTGGCGACATTGCCAAAGCCAAGTCCGAACCGACCGACTACACCAAGTCGATGAGCGATTTCGCTTCGGCCGCTGCCGAAATGGCTGCCGAGAACTTGGCCGCCTTCGCTGAAGTCGCCAAGAAAGTGCAGATGGAAACCGTCGAGCTGATGCTCGCCGCTGGCAAGGACATGTCGGAAGACGCGACCGCCGCCGTCAAGAAAGCGACCAACGAAGTGACCAGCGTCGCCAAGAAAGCCGCTGCAGCTGCGAAGTAATTCGTAACGAGTTCGGCGTCCCTCAGACGCCCTGTAAGGCCCGGAGGCAACTCCGGGCCTTGTTCTTTTGGTGGCCCTCTCCCTATCCTGACGGACAGCCGGAAAGGACCACCGCCATGACCAGCCCGCTGACAATCTGGACCTACGACTGGGTGCCCCAGGGACCGCGCGGCCACGTCCGCGACATCCGTCTCCGCTGGGCCTGCGAAGAGTCGGGCCTGCCCTACACCATACGCTCGGTCCGTTTCGAGGATCGCACCAGCCCAGAGCACCTGGCCCGCCAGCCCTTCGCCCAGGTCCCCGCGCTGCAGGATGGCGAGATCACCCTGTTCGAAAGCGGGGCCTGCCTCCTCCATCTGGCCGAAACGTCCGAAATCCTGATGCCACGCGATCCAAAGGGCCGCAGCGAGACGCTGGAATGGGTCATCTCCGCCCTCAACTCCATCGAGATGGTCTCGGTCCCTTGGTGGTTCATCGGCCTATCGAAGCCGCCGGAAAACCCGCTGGAAGGCTGGCTCCAATCCCGCCTTGCCCGGCTGGAAGCCGTGCTTTCCCGGCGGCAATACCTCGCGGCCGACCGCTTCACCGTGGCCGACCTCCTGATGGCGGACATCCTTAGGGTCAAGACGCTCCGCGCCGCGCTCGGCGACTACCCGGCGCTCGAGGCTTACACCAACCGCATCCTTGACCGCCCGGCCTTCCGCAAGGCGCATCAGGACCAGCTTGACCACTTCGCCGCCGCCGATGCCGCGCGCGCGAAATGACTGCGTGCAGAATGCTTTCTTTTTGCTGCGGCCTCCCCTAAGCTTCTCTGCAAGCGCATAATCCCTGGGGGGGGAACCATGGCAGACACCGACAAGCCGCTTCTGATCAAGCGTTATGCCAGCCGCCGTCTCTACAATACCGAGACCTCGGATTACGTGACCTTGGAAGACATCGCTGGCTTCATCCGCTCCGGGCGCGAGGTGCAGATCGTCGACCTCAAGACCGGCGACGACCTGACCCGGCAGTACCTGCTGCAGATCGTGGCCGAACATGAATCCAAGGGTGAAAGCGTGCTGCCCGTCGGCGTTCTGACCGACCTTGTGCGCAGCTACGCCACCGGAATGCAGGCCGTCATGCCGCAGTTCCTCGCCTCCTCGTTCGAGATGCTGCGCGACAGCCAGGCCAAGATGGTCGAAAACCTGACCGCCATCCCGAACCCGCTTGCGGCTGTCCCCGGCTTCGACGCGCTGCGCAAGCAGCAGGAAGCTTTCCTGAAAACCATGCTCGTCGGCATGCCTGGCTGGTCAGCGTCGGGCCCCGCCAAGGAAGAGGAGGCACCCGCCTCGTCGGACGACATTGCCGAGATCAAGCGGCAACTGGCCGAGTTGCAGAAGAAACTCTCCAAGCTCTGAGATGGCCGAAGCCGAAGGCCGCGTCACGCTCTGGGGGATCGAGGTCTTCGTCGCCGCCGCGGAAGAGGGATCGATTTCCGCCGCTGCCCGCCGCCTTGGCGTCTCGCCCTCTGCGGTCAGCCAGCAACTGACTGCGCTGGAAACCGCCCTCGGGGCCACCCTTCTCGACCGATCCGGCCGCCCGGTCCAGGTGACGCCCGCCGGGACGATGTTCCGTCGCCACGCCCAGACCATCCTCAACGCCGCCTCGGAAGCGCGGGCCGAACTGGCGATGGCCGACCTCTCCGGCCTCACCACCCTCCGACTTGGCGTGATCGAGGATTTCGACAGCGACGTCACCCCCCGCCTGCTCACTGCCCTCGCGCAGGATCTGAAGGGCTGCCGCTTCCTTCTGGAAACCGGCGCCAGCCACCGCCTGCTGGACCAGCTGGAAGCCCGTGCCCTCGACATCGTCATCGCCGCAGACAGCGGCTCCGACCCTGCGCCGGAAGACTGGCGCGAGGTCCATCCGATCCTCTCCGAACCCTTCGTCGCCGTCGCTCCTCCAGGTGCCCGGATCGAGGACCTGCCCCTGATCCTTTACACCGCGCGTCACCTGATGGGCCGCCAGATTGCCGCCCACCTCGCGCGTCAAGGCCTCAAGCCCGCGCACCGTTTCGAACTCGACAGCTACGCCGCGATCCTTGCGATGGTTGCAGGCGGCGAAGGCTGGACCATCCTCACTCCCCTTGCGCTCCATCAGGCCCGCGCCTTCCGCGCATCAGTCGAGGTCCGTCCCCTGCCCTTCCCGGCGCTCGCCCGCACGCTGTCCCTTTCGGCCCGGGCCGGTATCCTGCACGGCGTCCCCGCCCAGATCGCCCAACGCCTGAAGCCGCTGATCGCCGAGGTCGTCATCGCCCCCGCCCTGAAGGCCACACCCTGGCTCGCCCCCGCGCTCCGCGTCCTCTGACCACGCAGGCAGCAGCTTTCATCTTTGCTCAAATATCCCCGCCGGAGGCATCGCCCGCATTGCGGGACGAGACCCCAAAAGGATCTTCACCCCGCCAGCGCCGGGCCGAGAGCAAAACCTTGCCAAATCTTTAACGGCAGATGGCAAGTCATTGACCAGTAATGGGAATTTAAGTCCGCCACCGCGGCGGATCAGCCCCGGACCTCGGCCGCCGCGTCCAGAATTGCCGCCGCGATGTAGTCCAGCTCCGCCTCGGTCAGCCGCGTCGGCAGCCGCACGTCACAGGCCCGCATCAGCATTCCCTTCGTCTGCGGCAGGTCCGGCACCTCGCCCAGGAACTGCCAGTTCCAGAACGCCCGCGCATTGCCCTCGCTCAAGCCGAAGACCTGCACCGAGACGCCCCGCGCCTTGGCCGCCGCCTGGAAGTCCAGCGCCGCCTGGTCGGTCCAGCCACCGACGAGATTGAACTGGATCGAATCCGGCGCCCGCTCCTCCGGCCCCAAAGCCTCCGGCACCGCCAGATGCGCCGACCGGTTCAGCTGCCCGGCCACCCGGTCATGCCCCGCCCGGCCCTTCGCGACCCGCTCGGCCACCAAGGGCAGCTGCGGCCGGATCACCGCCGCCGACAGGTTCTGCATCCGCAGATTATAAAGCGGCAGCTTGTTCTGCCAATGCGCGCAGGAGTTCGTGAGACCGGGATGTTTCTTCCAGTTCGTCTCGTAGGCTCCCGACATGATGATCGCCCGTGCGGCAATCTCGGGATCGTCAGTGATCATGATCCCACCTTCGCCGGCGTTCACCAGCTTGTAGGACTGGAAGCTGAAGCAACCGACCTTCCCGATCGTGCCGATGTTCCGGCCCGCCCAGACCGTCCCCAGCGAATGCGCCGCGTCCTCGACCACCGGCACGCCGGCGGCATCACACAGCGCCATGATCGCGTCCATGTCCGAGGTATGCCCCCGCATGTGGCTGATCATCACCGCATCCGCCCCCGGCAGCTTCGCCGCGAAGTCGGTCATGTCCACGCGGTAGTTCTCGCCGACCTCGACCAGAACGGGCACGCAATCGGCATGCACCACGGACGACGGCACCGCCGCGAAGGTGAAGGCCGGGATCAGCACCTTCGCGCCCTTCGGCAGGTCCAGCGCTTTCAAGGACAGGAACAGCGCCGCCGAACAGGAGGACACCGCCAGCGCATAGCGCGCACCCAGAAGCTCGGCAAACTCGGCCTCCAGAAGGGCCACGGGGGCATCGGACGGGGCCGTATACCGGAAGAGATCGCCCGACAGGAGAAGCCGGTCGATCTCGGCCCGCGCGGCGGCGGGGATCGGCTCGGAGTCATAGACATTGGGGGCAAGGGTTTGACCATCGGGGGCCATACGTGCACCTTTTCTAAACTTGATGTTAAGAAAAGGTGTAAACCCCTGCAAGGTCACGCGCCAGTGACAAAATATTCCCCACGCGCCTTTTCGCCTAGATTTTCACGCCGGCGCGGGCGGCAACCATATGTGTTGCGGTCTCCAGCTCGTGCCATGCGGTGCGGGCCATCGAGCGGAAGACCATGATCTCGAAGGCATAATCTCCGGTTCGCAGGATTACCGCGTTCATGTGATTAAGCTGGCTTCGCAGGGCCGTGCCCACAGGGCAGGCCACGATACGCAGGTCCATCGGCACCAGCCGCGCCAGCACATCGGCAGCCGCCGGTCCGGACAAGGACAGCACGGCCCAGCCATCCGACTGGTCCGTCACGGCCGCGCCCTCCAGTACCGGGGACTCCGCGCCGATCAGGAACGCCTGCTCGCGCCCGGTCCAGACGATGCGCAGGCCCTTCTTCTCGACGAAGGTATTCGGTTCCGGCATCGCCAGACCCAGGGCTTTCAAGCCCCTTGCCACCGTCTTTGCACCTCCGGGCAGGACAGCGACCGAGGTGATCGGACCGACGTCGACCTCGGCCAGGCTCACGCCGCCAAGGTTCAGGCTGCGCCCTTCAAGGGCGGATTTCGCGATAAGTTCAGGCACGCAACTTCTCCCCTTCCGGGTCGTGGAAGACCGGGTGGCAGACCTCGCAGATCACGTCCAGCCCGCGCAGATGGTCAACGAGCCGCACCTTCTGGCCCAGCCGCGCCCGCCCGTCCTTGAGGAACCCCAGCCCGAGCCAGGCCCCGAGGGTCGGCGACCAGCCCACGCTGGTGACGTAACCCTGGTCCGTCTCGCGGTGCACTTCGGTCCCCGGCACGAAAAGATGCGCGCCCGCCGAAATCGGGGCCGCCGCGCGAAGACCGACCAGTTGCTCGCGCTCTGGCCCCCACATGCCCGGCCGCGTCGCCGCCGCCTTGCCAATGCAGTCCTTGCGGGAAGCGACCATCTTCTCCAGCCCGATGTCATGCGCCGTCACCCGGCCATGAATCTCGGCATGGGTGATGAAGCCCTTCTCGATCCGAAGGACGTTCAGCGCCTCCATTCCGTAAGGACCACCGCCCATCGTCTCGGCCCGGGCCACCAGGTCGCGGAACAGCGCCTCGCCATAGCGGGTCGGCACGGCAAGCTCGTAGCCCTCCTCGCCCGAGAAGCTGATCCGGAACAAGCGACCGTCCACCCCCCCGATCCGCACCGGCGCGACGCCCATGAAAGGCAGCTCCACCGGCACTTCCAGGAAGGAATTCACCAGCGCTCGCGCTTTCGGCCCCGCCACGGCGAACTGCGCCCAGCTTTCGGTGACAGAGATGAATCGCACCTGCCAGTCGGCACAAAACGCCTGATGCACGAAGTCCATGTGCCGCATCACCAGCCCCGCCGCCGCGGTGGTGGTGGTCATCAGGTAGTGGTTCTCGCCCAGACGGGCACTGGTTCCGTCATCCAGCACCAGCCCGTCCTCGCGCAGCATCAGGCCGTAACGGACCCGGCCCACCGGCAAGGTGCTGAAGGTGTTGGTATAGACAAAGTCCAGGAACCGCCCCGCGTCGCGGCCCTGAATGTCGATCTTCCCCAGAGTGGAGACATCGGCCACCCCGACCGCCTGCCGGACCATGTTGACCTCGCGGTCACACGCCTCGCGCCAGGTCGTCTCCCCCGGCTTCGGGAAATAACTGGGCCGATACCACAGCCCGGCCTCGATCATCGGCGCGCCCCGGTCGCGGCTGGCCTGATCGCTGGTCAGGAACCGCTGCGGTGCAAATCCCTCGCCCCGGCCACCAGCCCCCATCGCGGCAATCGACACCGGCACGTAAGGCGGCCGGAACGTCGTCACCCCCGTCTCGGCAATCCCGCGCCCCGTCGCATCCGCCAGCACCGCCAGCGCCGCGACGTTCGAGGTTTTGCCCTGATCCGGTGCCATCCCTTGCGTCGTGTAGCGCTTCATGTGCTCGACGCTGCGGAAGCCTTCCTGCGCCGCCAGCTTCACATCCTTGGTCGTCACGTCATTTGCAAAGTCGAGCCAGGCCCGCCCTTTCCCTTCGACCGCCCACAGCGCCTTCAGCCGGTAGGGCATGTCCTCCGCCTCGGGCAGCGGAACCGAGACCTTCCGCCCCAAAGCCTCCACTGCGTTCAAGGCGGCGGCATGACCGGTCACCAGGGCCCCATGCGTCGACATCGATCCGTTGGCGGCACCCACCGCCACCAGACCCGGCACCGCGCCCTCCATCGGGACGAAGGCCGCGAGGTCCTCGTTCCATCGGGGCCGCCCGTTCATGTGGCAGGTCAGGTGGATCGTCGGGTTCCAGCCGCCGGACATTGCCAGGCAGTCGGTCTCGATCTCGATGGTCTCGCTGCCTTTCCGCACCTGGATGCCCGAAAGCCCCAGCCGACCGCGAGACCCGATGACCACCGCCCCGACATGCACCGGGCAATCCTCGACCGCGCTGGCATCCGGACGCGGATCGATGATCGCCGCGACGGAGACGCCCGCCGCCATCAGATCCCGCGCCACGCCCCGCGCCTGGTCGGTATTGGCAAACAAGGTCACGCGCTTGCCGGGACTCACGCCGTAGCGGTTGAGGTAGGTCCGCACCGCCGAGGCCATCATGATCCCCGGCCGGTCGTTGTTCTCGAAGCCCACCGGCCGCTCCAGCGCACCACTGGCCAGCACCGCATGCTTCGCAACGATCCGCCAGAAACACTCGCGCGGCAGGTTCGGGCGCGCAGGCTTGTGCAGCCCCACCCGCTCCAGCGCGCCATAGGTCCCGTGGTCATAGGCCCCCGTCACCGCCGTCCGCGCCATGATCCGCACGTTCGGCATGGCCAGCAACTCGGCCACGACCTGCGCAACCCAGTCGCCCGCCGCCATCCCGCCAACCGTCCCGCCGTCGGACAGGAGCCGCCCCCCAAGGACGTGGCTTTCCTCGGCCAGGATCACATCCGCCCCCGACCGACCCGCCGTCAGCGCGGCCATCAGCCCCGCCGGACCCGACCCGATCACCAGCACGTCGCAGAAGGCGAAGGCCTTCTCGTAGGTCCCCTCGTCATGCTTGCCCGACAGGCTCCCCAAGCCTGCGGCCCGGCGGATGATGGGCTCATACAACCCCTCCCAGAAGGCGCGCGGCCACATGAAGGTCTTGTAGTAGAACCCGGCGGACAGGAACGGCGAGACATAGTCGTTCACCGCAAGAAGATCGAAGCGCAGTGACCCCAGCCGATTCTGGCTTTGCGCCACCAATCCCTCGAACACCTCCTGCATCGTGGCCCGGACGTTCGGCGTCTGGTTCGACGGTCCCAGGACTTCGACCAGCGCGTTCGGCTCCTCGGACCCTGCGGTCAGCACGCCGCGCGGTCGGTGATACTTGAACGACCGCCCCACCAGCCGGACATCGTTGGCCAGCAACGCCGAGGCCAGCGTATCCCCCTTGTACCCGGCATAATCCTTCCCGTCGAAACGGAAGCGGACCGGCTTCGTCCGGTCTATGAGACCCTTGCCGTCGACCCTCATGCCTTCCGCCCCGCTACCAATTCGACGCCCGATATCTCATGCGTGACCGTGTTCCGCGTGACCAGCAGCCACTGCGAACACCCCGCCTCGTGATACCAGAGGTCCTTCGTCACCCCCGCCGGATTGTCCCGCAGGTGCAGATAGTTGTCCAAGTCGGCCAAAGGCGCACCCTCCGCCGGTCGGTGCAGATAATCCTCCGCCCCGTAATAGTAGAACTCCCGCCGGTCCCGGTCTCCGCAAAGGGGGCATGTCAGGCGCATTGAAAAACCCCCGATTTCATCTGTCCAAAAACATCCCCGCCGGAGGCTCCCGCAGGTGGCGCAAGGCGCTGGAGGTCAATCATCATGTGCCTCCTCAATGCAGGTTGTGCTGGCTGCCGGTGCCTTCTTCGTCCAGAAGATGCCCCGTCGCAAAGCGGTCCAGCCGGAACTTGGCAGCCACCTCGTGCGGCTCTCCGGTCGCCATCAGATGCGCCATGCACCAGCCCGAGGCTGGCACGGCCTTGAACCCCCCGTAGTTCCATCCGCAGTCGATGAACAAGCCATCCACATGCGTCTTGTCGATCACCGGCGAGCCATCCGGCGACATGTCCATGATCCCGCCCCAGCTGCGCAGCACCTTCGCGCGGCCAATCATCGGCATCAGGGTCATGCCCGCTTCCATCACATGCTCGACCATCGGCAGGTTCCCCCGCGACGCATAGGAGGCGTAGAAATCAAGGTCGCCCCCGAAGACCAAGCCGCCCTTGTCGGACTGGCTGATATAGAAGTGCCCCATCCCGAAGCTGATCACGTGGTTGATCACCGGCTTCAGACCTTCGGTCACGAAGGCCTGCAGAACGTGGCTTTCAATCGGCAACCTCATCCCCGCCATCGCCGCGACCTGAGACGACCGCCCCGCCACCACGATCCCGACTTTCTTCGCCCGGATCGCGCCCCGAGTGGTCTGCACCCCACGGACCACGCCGTTCTCGATGTCGATCCCGTTGACCTCGCAGTTCTGAATCAGGTCCACGCCCCTCTGGTCCGCTCCCCGCGCATAGCCCCAGGCCACTGCATCGTGCCGCGCCGAGCCGCCGCGCGGATGCAGCAAGCCGCCATAGATCGGGAACCGCGTGTTGTCGAAGTCCAGGTACGGCAGATGCTCCCGTACCCCGTCCCGGTCCAGCAGGATCGCGTCATCGCCCTGGTTGATCATCGCATTCCCGCGCCGCACGAAGGCATCGCGCTGCCCGTCGGAGTGGAAGAGGTTGATCAGCCCGCGCTGCGAGTGCATCACGTTGTAGTTCAGGTCGGACTCCAACCCCTCCCACAGCTTCATCGAATGGCTATAGAACTCGCTGTTGCCCGGCAGGAAGTAGTTCGCCCGCACGATGGTCGTGTTCCGCCCGATGTTGCCCGAGCCGAGGTAGCCCTTTTCCAGCACCGCGATATTGGTGATCCCGTGGTTCTTCGCCAGGTAATAGGCCGTCGAAAGCCCGTGCCCGCCGCCACCGATGATGATGACGTCATACTCGGCCTTCGGCGCCGGATCGCGCCAGGCCGGGGTCCAGCCCTTGTTGCCGAACAATCCCTCGGTGATGACCTTCAGGCCGGAATAGCGCATCGATATACTCCCCAGACCCGGACATAAGACCGGCTCTGGGCGGCATATTCAAGACTGCGCGCCGATTTCCTGCACCCGCCGCGACAAACTGCGTCGCAAACGGGCGCCGGTCTACTGCACCATCCGGAAGTAGTCGAGCGAGAGGTTGCCATCCATGCCCGACCCGCACAGGCCCATCTCCATATTGGAGGTCCCCGACACGGTGTCGCCCGAGATGATCGAGGTGCCGCGCAACCCCTCGCCATTGGCCGCGAACAGAATTTCTCCCAGTGCAATCAGCTGCCCGCCGTGGATGGCCACGCCCGAGGCAAACCGCATCCCGCCAAGCGAGATCAGCTGCGCCCCGCCGCCTGCCGCACAATCGTCGACCACACCGATGCGGGTGTCCGACGCCCCGCCGATCGAGCTTGCGCCAGTATGAAGGGTGGCGATCAACCCGTTCTCCAGGGCCCCGCCGGAGCCAAAGCTTATCTGGCAGTTGGTGATCATCACCATGTTGGTCAGCACCTGGTCGACCTGCAGTTGGGTGCTGCTGCTGGAGCAGAAGACATAGTTCACCGCGTTTGGACGCAGCGCCAGCGCGTCATTGCGATCCAGGAGGTTGCGGCCCGCCTGGACAGTATCGGCGCTTGCGCTTGAAGGAGCCGGGCGCCCGTTGATGATCGTGATGTTCCGCGGGGCGGCGGTCAGATAGTCCAGCTGCCCGTCACGCGTCGCCAGCTGGATATAGTTCCACATCGCCGCGGTGCCGGTCGCATAGGGCGTCGCCGGAACCTGGCGCAGGGCGTTGATCAGCCGGATCTGCATGGCACCGTAGCGCAAGGCCTCGGTCAGCCCCTCGTTCGACGTCGCACCCGAGGCGGGCATGTCCAGCCGCGTCGCGTCGGGCATCGAGACGACCGTGCCTTCTTCGAAATAGTTGTTGCTGTTGATCGAGACCACATCATTCGAGTGGATGCAGAAGCCGTCGAAATAGCTGTTGTTGCTCTGGATATCGACCATCTCTTCGGCGACGAAACCCTCGCGCAGGCAGTCGGGCACATAGGTCTCGAAGATCGATGCGGTGCGGACACTGAAGGCGTCGAAGCCTGCGAACTTGAGCAGATAGGTCGTCACCTCATTATCGCCGGCCTCGTCCCGGTGGGTCCAGACCCGAACCGCCGAGCGCGATGTCTCGTCCGGGGTAAAGGTGCGCGTGTCGCGGTCCCAGATGCCGAACTCGATGTCTTGGGTCGTCAGCACCGGGCCGAAGACACTCGAGGGCATGTTGGTCTGGCCAAGGGCCAGGGCTGAAGCCTTGGCCTCCTCCGGCGTGGCGGTCAGGGTGTAGTTCCGGACATAAAGTGCTTCGTGGGCTGCCGCGTCGGCCGTCAGCTGCAAGTGCGTGCGCTGGGTGATCGCGTTCGAGACGTCGACGGCAATACCACCGACCGCAAGCGAGATCATCGTGAAGATCAGTCCGCCCGCCGTCATCCCTCCGTCTTCCGAGGTGACAAACGACTTGATTGCAGGAAATCGCTGCATGTCAGAACTCCACTCTATGTTCTGCGGCCACCACCATCTCGGTGTCGATCATCAGACCGAGGAAACCGATCTGGGCAATCTCCGCGGTCTCCATCGTCGCCCGGGTCCGCACAACGCGGTTCGTCTCGGTCGTGGTGATCGTGGCGCTGGGGGACAGACCCTGCAGTCGGTTCAGCGCGTAGGTCTGGGCCTTGGTGATGCGTTCGGCCGCTGTGCCGGTGAACTGCCCAACCGAATAAAGCCGGTTGGTGTCCTGCAGCACGCGGATCGCATGGGTGCGGCTCATGAACAGCATGCTTGCATCAACGATCAGCAGAAGAATCATCACGACGATGGGCATCCAAAGGACGAACTCGATGGACGAGCTCCCCTCCTCCTGCCGCAAAAATGTCTTGAATCTCCCGCACTTGCTGTCCGCCGCAATCGTCATGGCGTCTCACCCCGATCAATGTTTATGTCGTTGGAATTCCAACACAACCAAGGATCTGAATATCTCAGGCAACATTAACCCAAAATAAACGGATGGCGGGAACACGCTAAAAATGTGTCTGAAAGGTGGCGACGGCCATGCTTCAGGTCGGTCCGGGCAGGCGCGGCGCGGCCGGATGCCCGGAAGTTCATCAGATCGGCCGAAGTCGCAGCGGCCCGACCGCCAACCGGCGCTTCTTCCGAATCGACCGCTGCGCGTCCGTAAGGTGCAACTCCAGGATCGTCGGACCATCCGGGCGAAGCGCGATCTCGACGTCGTACCGGGCGAACCAGGCGATCAGTCCGAACCAGCGCCGACCTGGCTGCGCGACCACCAGCGCGCCGTTGCACTCCAGGGCGATCGGCCCCAGCGCCGCCGCCTCACGGCAGGCAGCGGTGAACCGCAGCCGCGCCAGACTACCGGTCACCGGAACCAGCAGTCGGGGCCGCGGGTTCGCCCCGTTCAGACGGAACCCCAGGACCGGGCTGCGGCGCCAATCCAGCGCCGCTTCCTCTGGCCGATGCCGCAGCAGGACCCCCCGGCCCAAAGACTTTGGCACCACCTGCCGCAATCCCTTCCGCTCGGCATTCTTTCGCGCCAGTTCGCCCGGCGCGAAACGGCTGAAGTCCCGGTTGGCCTTGACCATGAAACTGCCCCGAAGCCGCGCTTCCCCGACCAGGGTCGCAACTCGTTCGGCATGGCCTGGAGCGTCCAGATCCACCAGCATCGCGTCCTGCTCATGCGACTCCTGCCGGACGTAGCTCAGGTAACGATGCCCCGCCGCAAACTTGTGCAGCGTCACCACACCGGTGGATCGGAACGTCATCCCCACGGCCAAGGCGCGCAACAGAAAGTCCTCGTCCACCGGCGCGCGGCAGTCCATCGGCATCCGCCACGGACCGATGGCCGCAGTCACGGACGTGCGATGCGAGAAGGAACTCGGCGGGAAGAAATAGTGGCTGATGTCCTCGCCTTCGCCGAAAAGGCCCATGACCTGACTGCCGGGGATCCCGTTCGGCAGGTGGAAGATCGACCCCGACACCGCGAAATCCGGCGGGCAGTCCGATCGGTACAGCGCGGCAAGGCGCGACAGATGGTCCCGCTCCCAGATGTCGTCGTGCCCCAGATAGGCGATCACCTCACCCCGCGCGGCTGCGATGCCGGCGTTGTTGGGGCCGCTCTGGCTGCCGCAGCGCGGCGTGATGTTCAGCCAGCGCACCCGGCTATCCCCGACCGACGCCACCACGGCCTCGGTCTCGTCGGTCGAGGCATCCCCAACGACGAGAAGCTCGAAGTCGGGCAGGTCCTGCCGCAGGACCGAGACGATCGAGGGCAGGATATGCCGCCCCCGCCCGTGGGTGGCCATCACGACCGAAAAAAACGGGGCAACCGACCCGGCGCTCTCGCTCATTCGAACTGGTAGGGAATGCCGGGGTGATCCTTCGGCAGTCGCGACTTGTCGGGGTTCGAAGGGTCATAGGCCCGGGTCGGCATGTTGACGAAGCAGGCATCCTCGTCGCCAAGGTTCTGCACCGCGTGGACCACGAAGGGCGGAATCGTGAGCAGAACCTTGTTGGCCGCGCCCACGTCCAGCACGTTCACCACCTGGTAGGTTGGGCTGTCCGGCCGCAGGTCATACAGCACCACGCGCAACCTGCCCTGGGTAAAAGCCAGCCGGTCAGACTGCAGCTTGTGATAGACCCAGGCCCGGACCGACCGCGCGGCCGCCGTCACCAGATAGACATGCGGCGTCCGGTAGCTTTCGCCGAACCGGTCCGACATCAGCACCACCAGGCTGCCGCGCCCGTCCGCCCGCTCTTCCAGCCGCCGAAGATCCACCCCGGCGATCTGGTTCTCGATCCGCACTTCCGCGTTTTCCGCACCCTCCGGAAGCCAAGGTTTGTCATCCACAAAATCGTCAAGGGTCACACGGTCGATGGTGGTCATGGTTGAACCCGTTTGAATATCTCTATCCAAACCGGCTACTCCCGTTTCCGTTCCCCCTCAAGTCAGGACGGCTACAGCCCCTTCGACCGATAGGTCTTGGCCACCCTATCTATCGACACGATGTAAGCCGCGACCCGCAGGTCCTCGACATCCTGACGCGAATGCCAGACCGCGCGCATCGCCTGGTAGGCCGTGCGCATCGTGTCATCCAGACCGGACCGCACCAGCGCCAGTTCGTCCGAGCCTTGCAGGAATTTCTCCTTGAACCCCTCGGCCAGCGACCAGCCCAGACCCTGGTCCGAGGAGAGCCGCTCCAACTCCTCGACCAGAAGCCGCGACCGCGCCTCCTCGGCCCGGCGCTGCATCCGGCCAAAGCGGATGTGGCTCAGGTTCTTCACCCATTCGAAGTAGGACACCGTCACCCCCCCGGCATTGGCGTACATGTCCGGGATGATCACGCAGCCCTTGCGGCGCAGGACCTCGTCCGCGCCATAGGTGATCGGGCCGTTGGCCGCCTCGATGATCAGAGGCGCCTTGATCCGCTCGGCGTTGCCAAGGTTGATCACCCCTTCCATCGCCGCCGGGATGAGGATGTCGCAGGCGTCCTCCAGCACGGCCGAGCCTTCGGCCACATGGGTCGCCTTCGGATAGCCGGCAAGCAGCCCGTCGTGGCGGTTCATCCACTGCCGCACATCCTCGATGTCCAGCCCCTTGGGGTCCAGCAGCGCCCCGTCGCGCTCAATCACCGCGACGACGGTGCAGCCGTCCTCTTCGGACAGGAACTTCGCCGCGTGATACCCCACGTTGCCCAAGCCCTGCACGATGACCCGCTTGCCCTCCAGTCCTCCGCTCAGCCCGGCCTTGGCGATATCCTCGGGGTGCCGGAAGAACTCGCGCAAGGCGTACTGCACGCCGCGCCCCGTCGCCTCCACGCGCCCCTGGATGCCCCCCGCATGCGGAGGTTTCCCGGTCACGCAGGCCTTGGCGTTGATGTCCGTCGTGTTCATCCGCGCGTACTGGTCGGCGATCCAGGCCATCTCGCGCTCGCCGGTCCCCATGTCGGGGGCGGGCACGTTCTGGGCCGGATGGATCAGGTCGCGCTTGATCAACTCATAGGCGAAGCGGCGGGTGATCTGCTCCAGCTCATGCTCGTCCCATTGGCGCGGGTCGATGCACAATCCGCCTTTCGAGCCCCCGAACGGAGTCTCCACCAGCGCGCATTTGTAGGTCATCAGCGCCGCAAGCGCCTCGACCTCGTCCTGGTTGACCGACAGCGCATAGCGGATGCCGCCCTTGACCGGCTCCATATGTTCCGAATGGACCGACCGATAACCGGTGAAGGTCTCCATCTTGCCGCGCAGACGGACCCCGAAGCGCACCGTATAGGTCGAATTGCAGACGCGGATCTTCTGCTCCAGACCCGGGCTCAGGTCCATCAGCTTTGCGGCACGGTTAAACATGAGATCAACGGATTCGCGGAAACTCGGCTCTCCGGAAACGGCCATTCTGTCCCTCCCTGAACAGGCGGCGCCGTGGGCCTGGCGCCGCCCGGGACGGTACGGTCCACCCGGCTTCTTGGGAACCCCGAAAGCGCGCAGGGCGCCACAGGCCGTTTCCGACGCCGCACCGAATCATTTTGCCGAGGTTTTGTTGATGAACTCTGAACGCCCGCTGAAATTTTTCGCGGCTGCAACTTAACGGGCCAGATTCCCACAGATTGTTTCCGGATTGTGGCAGCACACGCAGGCATCAGCGGAAAATGCCATACTTCCGCCCGATCCTGTGCCTAAATCCCGGATCGATGCCCGGCAATTTCGGCTGGCGCACTGCTGCGATGGATAGTGAAATGTTGAGAAAACCTGCCAATCGACCTGCATCCGCACGCGTTGTCCGCAAGTTCTCGGACTTCCGATCCGAGGAAGAGGGTGGGGTCACGATTTTCGTCGTCATGCTGTTCGTCATGATGATCCTGTTCGGCGGGATCGCGGTCGACGTGATGCGCTTCGAATGGCGGCGGGTCACGCTGCAGGAAACGATGGACCGCGCGATGCTGTCGGCGGCCAACCTCGTCATCCCGCCCGACGAGACGCCGCAGACCGTTGCGCAAAGCTGGTTCGATGTCGCGGGCCTGGGCGACGAACTGACGGTCGACTATTCGGCACCGGTCATCACCGGCGAATCCACCAACAGCTCGCGCCGGGTCGTCGGCACCGCCAGGGTCCGGTCCTACAACCACTTCATGCACATGATGGACTACCCCTGGTTCGAGGGGCCTGTCGCCTCGGGCGCCCAGCAGGGTGTCTCGAAGATCGAAGTTCTTCTGGTGCTCGACGTCACCGGCTCGATGGGCGAAGCTTCTGGCACCACCACGAAAATCGCCGCCCTGCGCACAGCGGCGACGAACTTCGTCAACATCCTGAAATTCAACCGCGACGCGGGTGGCAACTACACGATCCCGAAAGATCCGAATAACCTGATCTCGATCGGCATGGTGCCATATTCCTCGAACGTGAACATCCCGGTTCCGCTGCGCAACCAGTTCACCGTCACCGACATTTCTACCTGGGATGCCATCCCCAATGCAGGTGTCCCGAACATCAACTGCTTCGAGATTCCGGAAACCACCTTCGGCCAGACAGGCCTGTCGCGCACGACCTCCATCCGGATGGCAGCTGTGGCCGACACATCACGAAGCGTGCCGAACTTCAGCACGACGACAACCACTGCCGGTGGCACTGTCACGCTGAGCCGCGCCACACCAGTCGCGCCGAACATGAACTCGAACGAAGTTGTCTGCAACCACGGCGACAACCCCGGCACTGCGACGAACGAAACGACCGGAAACATGGTCCTGCTTCCGACAACGGTGCCGGCGACGGTGACAAACCAGATCGCATTGCTGCAACCGCGCGGTCGTACCTCGATTGCTGTCGGCATGCGCTGGGGCTCGGCGCTTATGGATGAAACTGCACGGCCAATCTACAGCGCACTGCGCGGTGGCGAGCCCGCGATGGCGGGTCGGCCCGTGAACAACAACGATGCCGAAACCCGCAAGATCATCGTCCTCATGACCGATGGCGACCACGTGGCCAGCAAGCACGTCCGCGATGCGTTCAAGTCAGGCCCCTCGCCGATCTGGCGCGGTGCCGACGGGAACTTGGCGATCCGCTTTACCAATGGCGGGGCGGCCCTGACCGGTGGGACGCGTCCCTTTATCGGAACCGGAAGAACCTGCTCCGGCTGGTCGCTCGCGGACACCACGTCCAATGGCGTGACTGTCTCCCGCAACTACTTCATCCCACACCTGAAACCGAACTCGGTCGCCCAGCGTCGTAACAGCGATCCAGAAGGTCAGGGCACGGGTACCGTGATCACGGGTGCCTGCGCGCCGTTGTCCTGGCAGGCCGCACCTACCTGGACCGGCAGCGGGACTGTCCGGCAATTGGACTGGAGCGAGGTGTGGCGCTTTGTCCGCATCGACTGGATGGTAGAACAGCTCTACATCCGCTCGGGCGTTACCGGCACCAGCAATTACGACACCGTCTACAACCACTTCGTCGGCGACTACCTGCAGAACGATGCCTACATGGACGGGCTGCTGAATACGAACTGCACGGCCGCGAAAACCGCCGGCTTCGAAGTCTTCGGCATCGTCCTCGGTGACAACGTGAACGAAGCACCGGTTCGCAATTGCTCGTCGTCAGGTACCGGCTTCTACTACCGCGCCTACAACGGCAGCGAGCTGAACTCGGCTTTTGAGCAGATCGCCGTCCTTGTCTCGCCGCTGAAGTTGACGCAATGACCCGGGTCCGCCATTTCCTTCAGGACGAGTCCGGAACCGGCCCGATCGAGTTCGTGTTCGTCTTCCCGGTCATCTTCCTGGTGTTCACGGCTTCGTTCGAAAGCAGCATGTTCATGGCACGCTACGTCATGTTCGAGCGCGCCGTGGACCAGGTGGTGCGCCAGTTGCGGCTGCGCATTCTGACGAACGTGACGAACAGCGACCTCAAGCGCGAAATCTGCGAGTCGGGCATGATGATCGGCTCGGTCGAAAACTGCATCAAAGACATGCGGATCTGGATGCAGCCGGTCAACACCGGCAACTTCGCCATGGTGGCGCCGCCAAAGCACTGCACCGACCGCAACCAGCAGCTCAACCTGGTCGAAGAACAATCCGCCGTCGCGACAGGCACCGACAACGACATCATGCTTCTGCGCATCTGCCTCAAGGAAGAGCCGATGTTCCCGACGACCCTTGTCTCGATGAACATGGCAAGCGAGCCGGACGGAACCTATGCGCTGATCGTGACCTCGACTTTCGTGAACGAGCCAGGATGACCGCCATGCGCAAGTACACTCGCCGTTTCAAGGATTTCCTTCGCGACGAAGATGGCCTGATCCTGGCCGAGGGGATCGTCATGATGCCGCTCATCATCTGGGCGCTGGTGGCGATGTTCATCTATTGGGACGTGTTCCGTACCATCAACGTCACCCAGAAGGCGGCCTACTCGGTCGCCGACCTCCTGTCGCGACAACGCGACACCGTTCCGCTGTCCTTCGCCAACGGACTGCAGAACATCCTAACCTTCCTGACCCCCGGCGGACACCCGGTCAAGATGCGCATCACCAGCTTCGAATGCATCTCGCCGGCCCTGCCCTCCCAGCCCGGTGTGTCGCAGCCCTGCGACGACACGCTCGGCAGCTACCGACTGCTGTTCTCCTTCTCGCCCGGCAACAAGGTCACGGCGCTGACCCAAGCCAACATCCAGGGCTGGAAGACCACGCGGGTCCCGGTCCTGAACAACGGCGAAAGCGTCTTCGTCGTCGAGACCTCGGTCGAGTTCAAGACCCAGATGAAGACCGTTCTCGCAGGCTTCCTTGTCGGGGTCGACGACGGCACCTATGGAGAGTTCATCGTGACCCGCCCGCGCCACCGCCGCCTCTGCCTCGAAGGCACCAACACCTGCTCCTGATTCCGGTCATCCGACCCTGTCTGCGGCTTCCCCCCGGCGCGTTCTGGGGGTAGCCTGACCGGGCAATGCCGGGGTCCTCATGCGCCTGACTGTTCCAGTTCTCCTTGCCGCAAGCCTTTTCGGCTGCGCCCCCTTCCCCGAGATCGACGCGATGGGTCCCGACACCGGCCCGCCGCCGCAGTTGCTGCCGATCGACGACCTGCTTGCCCAGGCCGGAGCGCAGACGACCGACCCGGGCCCTGCCGTCGCGGCCCGCGCCGCCCGGCTCAAGGCCCGCGCGGCCGCAATCCCCAACGCCGCTCCCTGACAGCGTTGCACCTCGCCCGGCTTCCGGCTAACAGACGTCAGCCCTAATCTGCCCGAGGTTCCCCGATGTCCGCCGCCCCCTTGCGTCTTGGCCTTGCCGGTCTTGGAACCGTCGGCATCGGTGTCGTCAAGATCGTGCAGACCCATGCCGACCTGATCGCCGCCCGCGCCGGTCGCCCGGTTGTCATTACCGCCGTATCCGCACGTGACCGCACCAAGAACCGCGACGCCGACCTCTCCGGCTACGCCTGGGAAACCGATCCCGTCGCTCTGGCCGGCCGCCCCGACATCGACGTCTTCGTCGAGGTGATGGGCGGCCACGAAGGCCCCGCCAAACACGCGACCGAGGCCGCCATCGCTGCAGGCAAACACGTCGTCTCCGCCAACAAGGCGCTTTTGGCCCACCACGGCCAGGCCCTTGCCGAAGCCGCCGAGGCCGCCAACCTCGCCCTCCGTTTCGAGGCTGCTGTCGCAGGAGGCATCCCCGTCATCAAGGCCTTGACCGAAGGACTTGCCGGCAACCGCATGAAGCGCGTGATGGGCGTGATGAACGGGTCATGCAACTACATCCTGACCCGGATGCAGTCCGAAAACCTGCCCTATGAAGCCGTGTTCGAGGAAGCCCGACAGCTCGGCTATTTGGAAGCCGACCCCAACCTCGACGTCGGCGGCATCGACGCGGGCCACAAGCTTGCGCTCCTCGCCTCGATCGCCTTCGGAACCCGCGTCGCCTTCGATGACGTGGAACTGGAGGGCATCGGCAATGTCTCGATCGACGACATCCGACTGGCCGAAGACATGGGCTACCGCATCAAGCTGCTTGGCGTCGCCCAGATGACCGGGCGCGGGCTTGAGCAGCGCATGACCCCCTGTCTCGTTCCCGCCGACAGCCCGCTCGGCCAGCTTCAGGGCGGTACGAACATGGTCGTCCTCGAAGGCGACTCTGTCGGCCAGATCGTTCTGCGCGGCCCCGGCGCCGGCATGGGCCCCACCGCCTCCGCCGTCATGGCCGACGTCATCGACATCGCCCGCGGCTTCCGTCTGCCGACCTTCGGCCAGCCCGCCTCGACCCTTGTGGCCGCCCAACCGGCAAAGTCCGCCACGCCCGCCCCCTACTACCTTCGCATGACACTTCTCGACAAACCCGGCGCGCTGGCCAAGATCGCCACGTGCCTCGGCGAATCCGGCGTCTCCATCGACCAGATGCGCCAGTACGGCCACCAGGGCGCGAACGCCCCCGTCCTGATCGTCACCCACAAGGCGGCCCCCGACGACGTCGCCCATGCCATGACCCGCTTCGCCGCAACCGGCGTGCTGGTGGGCGACCCCGTCGCGATCCGGATCGAGGAAGTCTGACCCCCGTTAGCGCCACCACGCTTGCCGCGCCCCTGACCCCCGGCTACACGGGACAAAAGCGCGCGAACGTCCCGGGGGACCCATGTCAGAAAAGTTGAACTTCCAGGACCGGCTCCTGTCCCTCGGCCTCGGCCGCGTTTCCGAGGCCGCGGCCCTCGCCTCCGCCCGCCTGATCGGTCGCGGCGACGAGAAGGCAGCCGACCAGGCCGCCGTCAATGCGATGCGCGACCAGCTGAACCTTCTCGACATCAAGGGCGTCGTCGTCATCGGTGAAGGCGAACGCGACGAAGCCCCGATGCTGTACATCGGCGAAGAGGTCGGCACCGGCAACGGCCCCGAGGTCGACATCGCCCTAGACCCCCTCGAAGGTACGACCCTGACTGCCAAGGATATGCCGAACGCGCTGACCGTGATCGCCATGGCCCCGCGCGGCACGCTTCTCCATGCCCCCGACGTCTACATGGAGAAACTGGCCATCGGGCCCGGCCACAAGCCCGGCACCGTCACCCTGTCGATGACCCCCTCCGAACGCGTGTCCAACCTCGCCGCCGCCAAGGGCTGCTCGACCGAGGACATCACGGTCTGCATCCTTGAGCGCCCGCGGCATGAGGACCTGATCGCCGAAGTCCGCTCCACCGGTGCTGCGATCCGCCTCATCACCGACGGTGACGTCGCCGGCGTCATGCACTGCGCCGAGCCCGAGTTGACCGGCATCGACATGTACATGGGCTCCGGCGGCGCACCCGAAGGCGTCCTCGCCGCCGCTGCGCTGAAGTGCATGGGCGGCCAGTTCTACGGCAAGCTTCTCTTCCGCAACGAGGATGAAAAGGCCCGTGCCCGCAAGGCCGGCATCACCAACTTCGACCGGGTCTACACCCGCGACGATCTGGTCCGCGCCGACGTGATCTTCGCGGCCACTGGCGTCACCTCCGGCTCGCTTCTGGCCGGCATCCGGCGCGATCCCGGCTGGGTCACGCTGGAGACGATCCTGATGCGCTCCAAGTCCGGCTCGATCCGCCGCATGACCTACAAGACCCCGGTTCGGTAAGGCAGTTTCCGTCAGCCGGGTCCGACCCGGGTAGGGTGGGCAATCCTGCCCACCATCCCGCAAAGGCAGGGCTGGGACCCACGTTCACTCCGCCTGCAGGTCCGCCTCCCCCTTCGCTTTCCCGGCCAGAAACGCCACGAAAGCCTTGACCCTCGCCGCGATCAGGCGGTTGTCCGGATAGACCGCGTGCAGCGGCACCGGGCGGCCCTGCCAGCCCTCCAGAATCGGGACCAGCCGCCCCTCGCGCAGGTCGTGCCCGACGATGAAGGCCGGAAGCTGCACCACCCCCACCCCCTCCAGCGCGGCCGCCCGCAGCGCCCACCCGTCCGACAGCTCCATCCGGGGCGAGATCGGGACATCCACCCGTTCCTCCCCGCGCAGGTAGGTCCAGGTTCGCCCCTGCCTGAGGCCCGAGAAATGCAGAAGATCATGCCCCACCAGGCCCATCGGTGCCTCGGGCACCCCGCGCCGCGCCAGATAATCCGCCCGCGCGCAGCTATGCAGCCGCGACCGCCCCAGCGCCCGGGTGATCAGGTTCGGCCCGACGTCCAGCGTCCCCCGGATCGCCAGGTCGAACCGGCTTTCGATCAGGTTGCGGGGTGCGTTCGACAGCTCCATCTCGATGGAAATGCCGGGATGCGCGGCCAGGAACTCCGCCACCCACGGCACCAGGAAACGCATCGCTAGATCAGGTGGCGCCGTCACCCGCAGCCGCCCTTCCGGCGCCGTCTGCTCGGCCCGCGCCGCGCGCTCCGCTTCGACCATCCGGCCGGGCAGGTCCACCAACCGCGCGCGGTAAGCCTCACCCGCCGGGGTCAGCCGCACGTTTCGCGTCGAGCGGTGCAAAAGCCGGACCCCCAGCCGCGACTCAAGGTCCGCCACCTGCGCGCTGACCGTGGCGCGCGTCAGCCCCAGTGCCGCTGCACCCGCGGTAAAGCTTTCATGCTCGGCCACCGCCAGAAAAGCCGCCACACCGTGCAGGGGGTCCACCGTCTTCATTCGTCAGCTCATCCAGACAATGATGCTTGGTCCACAGGATTTATCCCTGCGGTTCGTTCCGATTATACCGCCCCCACCAAAGCGATTTCGCAACGGTTTTTTCTATCAGGAGACAGACAATGACCCAATTCGACAAGGCTGCCTTTTCGCACTCCGGCGACGGGGCCGAGGCCCTCGCCTTCGGACGCCACATCATCCGCATTACCGCGGAGCAGACCGGCGGGAGCCTCGGCTGTTTCGAGGCCGAGGTTCCCGCAGGGGAAGGCCCTCCCTTCCATGTCCATGAAAAGGAAGAAGAATTCTTCCGAATTCTCGAAGGCCGCTTTGCCTTCTGGTGCAACGGCTCCCGCGTCGAGTTGACCGAGGGCGGGGTGATCTGCGTGCCGCGCGGCTCGGTCCACACTTTCCAGAATGTCGGCGATACGATGGGCCGCCTGATGGTCGTCATGACCCCCGGCGGGTTCGAGGGCTTCTTCCCCGCGGTCGCAGGCGAACCGGGTGCCAGCATGGACCGGATTGGCCAGATCGCCGCGCAGTTCAACCTGCGCTTCGTCTTCGACCACGCCGTGGCCGCCTGACCCACCCCGGCGCCCGGACAGCACCGGGCGCCCATCCCCCCAGGAGCCAGACATGACCCGCCTCACCGCCCTTATCCTCGCCCTCCTGCCGCTTGCATCCCAGGCGCAGGACACGGACCGCGGCCAGTACCTCGTCACCATCATGGGCTGCACCGACTGCCATACCCCCGGCCACTTCCTTGGCCAGCCCGACATGAGCCGCTTCCTCGGCGGCTCCGACGTGGGCTTCGAGATCCTCGGCCTTGGCACCTTCCTCGGCCCGAACCTGACCCCCGATCCGACCGGCCTCGGATCCTGGACTGACGCCGAGATCGTCACCGCCATCCGCACCGGTGTCCGCCCCGATGGCAGCCATCTCGCGCCCGCAATGCCGTGGATGGGTTATGCCGCGCTGACCGATCAGGACGCCCAGGCCATCGCCACCTACCTGAAGTCGCTGCCCCCCGTCACCAACGACGTCCCCGGCCCCTTCGGACCTGGCGAGCCCACGGGTGGCTTCGTGATGAGGGTCACCACCCCCTGAACGGCACGGGCGCAGCGTGGCGGCTTTCCACCCCCTTGCGCTGCCCCGCCCTTTGCGGCACCCCTTCCCGCATGACCGCATTCCTGAACGTCGCCGCCTCCCTCACCGGCCGCCGCTGGGTCGGCCCCGACCTCGAATCTGACCGCCTGGCCGAAGGGATGGCCCAGCAGACCCGCCTTCCCCTCCCCCTCTGCCGCATCCTCGCGGCCCGGGGGATCGCGCCCGAGGATGCCCCCGCCTTCCTGGCGCCCGCTCTCCGTGACCTTCTCCCCGACCCCCTGATGCTCAAGGACATGGCCCCCGCCGCCGACCGCCTGCTCCGCGCCGTCGCGCGCCGTGAGCGTATCGCGATCTTCGCCGACTACGACGTCGATGGAGGCTCCTCCGCAGCCCTTCTTCTGATCTGGCTCCGGTCCTTCGGCCTGAAGGCCACGCTCTACATCCCCGACCGCATCGACGAGGGCTACGGCCCGAACGTTCCCGCGATGGCCCAGCTTGCCGCGGCCCACGACCTCATCCTCTGCGTCGACTGCGGCACTCTCAGCCACGAGCCCATCGCGGCGGCCAAGGGGGCCGACGTCGTGATCCTCGACCACCACCTTGCCCTGGAAACCCTTCCCGCAGCCCTTGCCGTCGTGAACCCGAACCGGCAGGACGAGGACGGCTCCCTCGCCCATCTCTGCGCCGCCGGAGTGGTCTTCCTCGTCCTGGTCGAGGCCAACCGCCGCCTGAAGGCCCAGGGCCAGACCGTCCCCGACCTGATGGCTCTCCTTGACCTCGTAGCACTCGCCACCGTCGCCGACGTCGCCCCCCTGACCGGCGTCAACCGCGCCTTTGTCCGCCAGGGCCTGAAAATCATGGCCCGCCGCGACCGCCCCGGCCTGCGCGCACTGGCCGACATCGCCCGGATGGACCAGGCCCCGACCTGCTATTCGCTGGGGTTCCTCCTCGGTCCCCGCGTCAACGCCGGTGGCCGCATCGGCCAAGCCGACCTCGGCGCGCGGCTTCTGGCCACCGACGACGAAATGGAAGCCTCCCGCATCGCCGCCCGGCTTGACCAGCTGAACACCGAACGCCGCGAGATCACCGAACGCGTCCGCGAAGAGGCCCTTGCCCAGGCCGAGGCCCGTGGCCTGGAGGGCCCCCTCGTCTGGGCCGCCGCCGAAGGCTGGCACCCCGGCGTCGTCGGCATCGTTGCGGCCCGCCTGAAAGAGGCCGCGAACCGCCCCTCGGTCGTCATCGGCTTCGAGGGCGATATCGGCAAGGGATCGGCCCGGTCGATCCCCGGCGTCGACCTTGGCGCCGCGATCCAGCGCATCGCGGCCGAAGGGCTGATCCAGAAGGGCGGCGGGCACAAGATGGCCGCCGGGCTGACCCTGACCCGCGCGCAACTGGACCCGGCAATGGCCCGCCTCGGTGACCTCCTTGCCCGTCAGGGTGCAGCGGTGTCCGGCCCCCGCGACCTCAGGATCGACGGCCTTCTCGCCACCTCCGCCGCGACGGTCCAGCTCCTGGAGGAGATCGAGAACGCCGGCCCCTTCGGTCAGGCCGCCCCGGCCCCGCGCTTTGCCTTCGCCAACGCCGCCGTCACCTGTCGCCGGATCGGGGAAAGCCATCTGAAGATCGCGGTCTCCGACGGCTCGGGTCCGCCGCTGGACGCCATCGCGTTCGGGGCCTTCGACGGCCCGCTCGGCACCACTCTGGAAGGCGCGGGCCACCGGCGTTTCCATCTGGCCGGAAAGCTGGAACTGAACCACTGGAACGGCCGCACCCGGGTGCAGTTGCGCCTCGACGACGCCGCGCCCGCGTAACGCATTTTTCCTCTTGCGGAACCACCGCACAGAATCTACACACCGCCCCACCGACAGCGTGGCCCGTTCGTCTATCGGTTAGGACACCTGGTTTTCAACCAGGTAAGAGGGGTTCGACTCCCCTACGGGCTGCCACTTCACCAACATGTCAGACGATGCATGTGCCTCCTCACAAAGGCGTGCTTGATTGTTGCCGGGCACTCAATAGATTGGCCCAAATTCCAAGAATAGGTGCCTGATGTTAAGTTTTCTGTCCCGAGTCTGCGCCGCCGCCTTGTTCGTCGCCGTTCCCTCCGTGTCACATGCGGCCAGCTGCAGCGATACCGGCGGGCAATATGAGGGCTGGAAGTCCGAGATGGCCGCCGAAGCGAAAGCCGAAGGCGTCGGCAAGCGCGGGATCGAGGCGCTGATGGCGACCTCCTATTCCAAGGCGACCATCGGCGCGGATCGCAACCAGAAAAGCTTCAAGTACAGCCTTGAGAAGTTCCTGAACGTCCGCGGCGCCGATACGATCGTGTCGCAAGGACGCAGCCGCAAGGCCAAGAACCCCGACTTCTATGCCAGCCTCGAAGCCGCCTACGGCGTGCCCGCTGGCGTCATCATCGCGATCCACGGGATGGAGACCGGCTTTGGCGGCTTCATGGGCGACACCAACGTAGTCGCGGCCATCGCCACGCTGACCTATGACTGCCGCCGGTCCGACTTCTTCCGCCCGCATCTGATCGGGGCGCTGAAGATGGTCGACAAGGGCATGATCTCGCCCAACACCGTCGGCGCCAAGCATGGCGAGCTTGGTCACACCCAGTTCCTGCCGGGCAATGCCTATACCTACGGCGTGGACGGCAACGGCGACGGCGTCGTCGATCTCTACAACCAGGCCGATGCGTTGGCGACCACCGCGAACTTCCTGAACCGGAAGGGCTGGAAGCCGGGCAAAGGCTACCAGGAAGGCGAGGCGAACTTCGCCGTCATCAAGCAATGGAACGCCGCGAAGGTCTATCAGCAGGCCATCGCGATCATGGGCGCCAAGATCGACGGCTGACCCCTTGCGCCTTGCCGCGTGTCTCTATACCACGCGCGCCAGTGGCCCGTTCGTCTATCGGTTAGGACACCTGGTTTTCAACCAGGTAAGAGGGGTTCGACTCCCCTACGGGCTGCCACTTTCCGTTACAATTCGCCAACGGCCATGTGACTGGCATTTCAACCGGTTATCGGCTTGATGGACGCCAGTCCCGACACTGGAGCCACTATGCTGCGTAGCCTTGCCGCCCTTCTCCTTTTCTCCACCTCCGCCCTTGCCGACACGGCCGACGGCAATGCCCTCAAGGCGATGTCCTGGGACCAGATCGTGGACCAGGCCCGCGGCGGCACGGTGAACTGGTTCATGTGGGGTGGGTCGGACACGATCAACGCCTATGTCTCGGGCTATGTCGCCGACCGGCTGCGCGCGGACTACGACATCACCCTGAACCGCGTCCCGATCACCGATGCCGCCGACATCGTAAACCAGGTCCTGTCCGAGAAAGAGGCCGGGGTCACGGACACCGGGTCCGTCGACCTCATCTGGATCAACGGCGAGAACTTCCGTTCGATGAAGCAGGCCGACCTCGTATTCTGCGGCTACGCCGGACTTCTGCCCAACGACACGCTGGTCAACTGGGAGAACCCCGCCATCGCCAACGATTTTGGCGTGCCGGTGGACGGCTGCGAGGTGCCCTGGAACACGGTCCAGTTCGCCTTCGCCCATGACAGCGCCGTCGTGGCGGACCCACCGCGCGACATGGCCGGCCTGATCGCCTGGATCAAGGCCAACCCCGGTCGCTTCACCTATCCCGCGCCGCCCGATTTCACCGGCTCGGCCTTCCTGCGCCACGTCTTCATCCATGCCGCCGGTGGGCCGGACAGCCTGCTCGGAGCCTTCGACCAGGCCAAATTCGACGAGACCGCGGCGAAGACCTGGGCCATTCTGAACGAGATCGAGCCCTTCCTCTGGCGCGAGGGGGCCACCTACCCCACCACCGTCACCCAGTTGAACGAGCTGTTCGCCAACGGCGAGGTCGATTTCAGCTTCGACTACGACCCCGCCCAGTTCGGCCTCGCCGTGCAGGCCGGAACCTTTCCGGACACGACGCGGTCTTTCGGACTGACCGACGGCACCATCGGCAACACCAATTACACCCTGATCCCGTACAACTCGCCCAACAAGGCCGCCGCGATGGTGGTGCAGAACCTGCTTCTCTCTGGCGAGGCTCAGCTGGAAAAGGCCAAGCCCGAGGTCTGGGGCGCCGCCCCCGCCATCGAGGTCAGCCGCGCAACGCCCGAGGTTCAGGACGGCTTCGCAGCGATCAAGACCCATCCCTCCGTGGTCCCGGCCGCCGAACTGGCAAAGGCGGCCCTGCCCGAGTTGCAGGCCGACTGGCTGACCGCCATCGAAAAGGGCTGGACCGCAAACGTCGGCAACTGACGCGTCTCGTTTGACGCACGTCCTCCTCGCGGCCACCCGCGAGGAGTGACGAAGTCATTCGACGAGCATCCGGTCGACCGCAAAGCAATGCCCACCCGCACTGCACAAGCAGCCCGCATCCCGTCCCCCCGGCCGCGAGGAGTGACGAAGTCATCGACGAGCCGCCCAGCAGCACCACAGAACGGACCCTCCCCCAACCAAGCGCCCCACATCGTCCGCCCAGACGCATGACCCGCCCCCCCCCGCTTGCTCCCTGCACCGCCTTGCCGCAAGCTGCCCAATGACCCGCCCCGAAAGGCCCCGGAGTGACCGACCGCACCCGCCTTGCCCTCCTGCTTGCCCCCGCCCTTCTGGTGCTGGGCGGGCTCTTTCTGACCGGGCTCGGCCTCACGCTTCTGCGGTCCTTCCGCTACATGCCCGCCCTTGGCCTGACCGAGCCGGACCTCGCCGCCTATGCCGCCATCCTGACCGCGCCCGGCTTCCTGGCCTCCCTCGCGTTTTCGCTCTGGGTGGCGGCGGCCTCGACGCTGATCGCGGCCGTCCTTGCGCTGGCGGCGGCGCTCCTCCTTCGCCAGACCTTCCCCGGCCGGGCGGTGATCAGCTTTCTCGTCCAGCTGAACCTGACCGTCCCCCACATCGTCGGCGCCATCGGGATCCTCTACCTCTTCTCCCAATCCGGCAGCTTCGCCCGCCTTGCCCATGCCGCCGGCCTGATCACCACCCCGGCCGAGTTTCCCATCCTGACCCAGGACCCCTACGGCATCGGCATCATCCTCCTGTACGTCTGGAAAGAGCTGCCCTTCATCACCCTAATCCTGCTGGCCAACATGCAAACCCTTGGTGAGGATCACGAAGCCGTCGCCCGCTCGCTTGGCGCGACCCGCTGGCAGGCCTTCCGGCATGTCCTGCTGCCCCTCCTGATGCCCAGCCTTCTGGCTGCCTCGGCCCTGGTCTTCGCCTTTGCCTTCGGCGCCTACGAGGTTCCCCTGATCCTTGGCGCCCATGCCCCGAAGGCGCTTCCGGTCCTGGCCTGGCAGGCCTCGACCGACACCGACCTCGCCACTCGGCCCGAGGCAATGGCGATGGCCGTCGTGATCGCGCTGATCGGCTGCGCGCTTCTGGCGGTCTATGGCCGGATGCTGGCGAAAGGCGGGGCCGGTGCGCGCTAACCTCCGCACCCTCGCCGGACTGGCGCTGGCGGTCTTCCTGGTCCTGCCGTTTCTGCCCCTTGTCGGCTGGTCGGTCGCCCGGGGCTGGCGCTTTCCCGCCCTCCTGCCCGACCAGGTGGGCGTCGACGCCTGGGCCTATGCCCTCTCGCCGCCATCGGGAGTGCTGGCAAGCTTCGCCGTGACCACCCTGATCGCCAGCGCCACGACACTGCTTGCCATCCTTGTCGGCCTGCCCGCCGGACGGGCGCTGGGGCTATACCGCTTCCGCGGGCGTGGCCTCGTCTTCCTCCTGCTTCTCGCGCCCGCGCTCCTGCCCGGCATCGCCGTCGTCTTCGGCCTGCACGGCATCCTCCTGCGCCTGGGCCTGGCCGGGTCCATCCCCGGCGTGATCCTCGCCCATCTCGTCCCGGTCCTGCCCTACATGACGCTGGTCATGGCCGCGGTCTTCGCCCGGTTCGACACCGCCTTCGAGGATCAGGCCCGCAGCCTTGGCGCGACCCCGTGGCAGACCTTCCGCCACGTGACCCTGCCCGCCATCCTGCCCGGCCTCATGGTCGGTGCGCTTTTCGCCTTCCTCGTGTCGTGGTCGCAGTACCTGCTGACCCTCTCCATCGGCGGCGGAAGGGTCCAGACCCTGCCCCTTCTTCTCTTCAGCTTCGCCAGCGCCGGGCGCAACGACATCACCGCCGCCATCGCGCTCCTCTACATCCTGCCGGGCCTGATGATCCTCGCCGTCACCGCCCGCCGGATCACCGGTCGAGGCGCGGCCCTGACCGAAAGGCTGCACCCGTGACGACGCTGTCCCTGCATGGCCTGCGCAAGACCTACCCGGGTGTGGGGCAGGCCGCCGTGCACGGGCTTGACCTCACTGTGGACAGTGGCAGCCTGACCGCGCTTCTTGGTCCCTCGGGCTGCGGCAAGACCACGACGATGAAGCTGATCGCGGGCCTCCTTTCCCCGGATGCGGGTGAAGTTGCGCTGGACGGCACCCCGATCACCACCCTGCCGCCCGAGCGTCGCGGCATCGCGATGGTGTTCCAGAACCCGCTGCTTTTTCCGCACCTGACCATCGCCCAGAACATCGGGTTCGGCCTCAGGATGCAGCGCCTGCCCCAGACCGATATCGCGGAACGCGTCGCCGCCATGCTGGCGCGGGTCCGGCTGGACGGGCTTGGAGACCGCCGCCCCGCCGCCCTGTCCGGCGGCCAGCAGCAGCGCGCCGCCCTTGCCCGCGCCCTGATCCTGCAGCCAAAGGTCCTCCTTCTGGACGAACCGCTGTCCAGCCTCGACCCCTCCTTGCGCGACGAGATGCGCGCGCTGATCCGGACGCTTCAGCAGGAAACCGGGATCACCACCCTCGTCGTCACCCATGACCAGGCCGAGGCCGTCGCCCTTGCCGACCGGATCGTGCTGATGCTGGACGGACGCCTGGCCCAGCACGGCCCGCCCGAGGACCTCTACCGGCGTCCCGCCTCGCTTGCCGTCGCGCGGTTCTTCGGCGGGGTGAATTTCATCCCCGGCCGGTCCCAGGGTGGACTGTTCCAGTGTCCGATCGGTCCGCTGACCCTGCCCCCCGGCGCGCCCCAGGGCGACCATATCCTCACCCTCCGCCCCGAGGCGCTGCGACTTGGCCCCGGTGCCAATCCCCGCACCGGCCGGATCGACTTTGTCACCTTTCTTGGAACACAGACCCGCGTTGGACTGACGGTGGACGGAACCGCGCTGCAGGCCCTGACCACGCCGGACCTTGCCGGTCAGCTTGTGCCCGGGACCGATCTGACGATCTCGCTCCCGCCCGAGGCACTCTGGCTCCTTCCGCCGGAGTGACCGGCCAATCCGTGCCCCGGTGTGGCAACCCCGATGCGCACAGGGAGCGGCTACTCGCCCCGCGTGACCAGCAGCACGGCCCGACCCCGGCCCGCATGTTTCGCGGAATAAAGCGCGCGGTCGGCGGCGGCCAGCAGCTGCACCGGCTCGGGCACCGCAAGATCCAGCGACCGGACGATCCCGATGCTGGCCGAGACCGTGCACACCTGACCCTCGAACTCCATCGGCTGGCAGATGCGGGCGATGATCCGGTCCGCGATCGTCTGCAGCATCTTCGGTTCGGTGCGGCCCGCCAGGATCACCACGAACTCGTCGCCACCGATCCGCGCGGCGCAATCCTCGGCCCGCAACTGCTCGCGCAGGATGCGGCCGACGGTGCTTAGGACATGGTCGCCCGCAGCGTGGCCCAGCGTGTCGTTCACCGCCTTGAAGTAGTCGAGGTCCATGTGCAAAAGCCCGAACCCGGCCCGGGCGGCGCAAAGACGTTCCAGAACCAGATCAGCCGCGCGACGGTTGCGCAGGCCGGTCAGCGGGTCGGTCATCGCCTCTTCTTCGGCGGCAATCCGCGCGCCTTCCAGCCGCAGGTTCAGCCCCCGCAACTCGCGCGTGACGGCGGCATTGGCCTCAGCCATGTAGAGAAGTTCCATCGCAAGCTCGGTCGCGGCGAAGTCGGCGTCGGTCAGCGCCAGATCCCGCACCGCCGCGACCAGGTCCATGCCGAAGGACAGGTTCAGCAGGATGCGGCCCGAGCCCGGCAGTGTCCGCGCAAGGCCGCGCAGCCCAACCCGGACCCCACTACGGGGCAGCAGCCGGAAGCGGTTGGCCCCCCGCGCCAGCACCTGTCCGACCGTCACCGCCCCACCGGGCGAGCGCACTTCGAACAGGTCCTCGAACCGCGCGCCGGGCACCGCATTCGCCTGCAGTACCTGCGCCAGGGTCGGACCGAAGCTCAACGCCCGACCCTCACCGTCCAGCAGAAGATGCATGGGCATGAACTGCGCCAAGGTGGCACCATCCAGTACAATCCGGTCGTCGTGGCGCAACATCTTACCTACACCTTCGGCAGGGCCAGGTCGAACCGCCGCGCTGTCGCGTGGCGACGGTCGAGAACCAGGATCGACGTGCAGTCATCGGCTTTCGGCTCGATCAGGCAAAGCGCGCCGTAGTCGTCCGCCATCGCGGTCAGAAGCCCGATAAGCACCCGCTGCGTGGCGCGCAGATACGATTGGCAATGCAGGTCGAACCGGTCTTCGCCGACTTCATCCAACGTCACGTCCGGCAGGTCCAGATCCGGCATCGCCAGCCGCGCCCGGCCCGGCAACTCCTCCAGCGAATACAGAAAATCGGCGAAGGTGACCCCGCCGAAGCGCAAAAGCCGCCGGATGCCCTCGCGCTCGGGGTTGGTGACCAGGTGGATGCCGACGTCTTCCCAGATCGCCTCGACCGGACGCCCCAGCACCTCGGCCGCGACCAAGGCAATGCGGTCGGCGGTGCCGCGTTCGTAGCGCAGCATCGGCTCGAACGAGTCGACCGTCAGCCCTGCGTGGCGGCAGACCGCATGCCACCGTCCCGCCCCGAAAATCTCGCTCACATAGCTTTGCAGGGACCGCAGAAACAGCGCATCCATGTCCGACCCCAAGTCCGTTTCGGCGGCAAGGTTATCGCGCATGGGTTAACAACCTTTGTCCGGTCATGGCAGGAAAAGCAGCCCCGTATCGCCAGTGCCAAGCTGATTCAGCTCGGCCCCCGTCAGGGGTGGCGGAGCCTCCTGATACTGCCGCAGCAGCTGCCGTGCCGCCTCGGGGGCAAGGAAGTTGCCGTCAGCCTGCGTCGCCGTTCGCCAGACCAGCAGGCCCGCGTCATCCAAGTAAAGCCCGCTGATCTCGATATAGTCCTCGCCACGCTGCAGAAACAGCATCGCCTCCTCGCCCGGCCGCAGCGGCAACAGGTCCGCGACCACCAGCAGGCACCCCGGCTGCCCGGTTTCCAGCCGCGCCTCGCAGACCGCCAGCCAGTCCTGCACCTGGTAATCCTCGGCTGCACCCAGGATCACGTCGCGCATTCCCGTGGCGGTGGCCGGCTGGACCGGCAGTATCGCAGCCAGCTCGGCCGCCAGAGCAGGGCCCCGGTCCTCGGCCAGAGGAGTCTCTCCGGCCAGCGCCGCGGCCAGTGCCTCCTGCCCCGTCTCCTTTGCCCTGGCCTCCAGCTCCGCCAGCGCCGCCGCCCCCGGCTTGCCCCAGGATTGCAGCGCGTAGAGGTCCAGCGCCTCCGGCCCCTTGGCCTCGACCTGGTGCAGCTGGCTGGCGGCCGAGATCGCTTCGGCGTTCAGCACCGGCGTCAGCCACAGGGCCGCCAGCGCCCCGACCCCCAGCGCCACCCGGATGTTGCCCTGCCGGATCCGCTCCTGCCAGGCCCCGCCCCGCAGGACCGACGCGGCATAGACCAGCCCGTAGACCAGCCCCACCCCCGCCACCAGCACGATGAACAGCCGCTCTGGCGACCAGCCGCGATCGGCCACCCGGATCCAGATCGCCCACAGCGCCAGCGCCGCCATGACCGGCAGGATCAGCGCCATGCCTTGCGTGCAGCGCACCAGCAGCGGGCTTTGCGGCGCATCGGCATCGGTATGGTCGACGGCGATCGAGACCAGAGCGATGCCTCCCGCCACCATCGTCAGCAAAAGCGTGGCCGGCGACAGCCCGCTTGCCAGTCCCTCCAACCCGCGGAACGGCAGCGCGATCAGGAAGATGACCATGACCCCCAGCACGACCGGCAGGAACATCCGGAAGATGCGCAACACCACGTAGGGCGACAGAAGATCCGACAGATCGTCGATCACCGCCATCCCCAGCCCGAAGATGCCCCCGCCAAGCGCCAGCATAACCAGCTCGTGGCGCAAGAGATCGCCGATCACCTTGACCCCGACGATTTCCAGCAGCGCATCCGACAGGTAGATCACCAGCCAGACCAGACCGGTAAAGGCACCGGCTGCGGCAAAGCGCAGGACGACGGACCAGGCCTCCAGGAACAGGACCGGATAATCGTTCCAGCGGCTCCGGACCTGTGCGATCAGGAACGGCACCGGCAGGGCCGCCACCGTAAAGGCGGCCAGCAGCGGAATGGCCCCTGACACGAAATCGTCCGGCCCGGCGTAGCGCAGGGCCGTCAGCCAAACCAGCGCAGCGACCACCAGCCCCAGGCCCAGCGCCCGCGGTACCGCGCGCCACAGCCCGATCGGTCCCGCCATCGCCATCAGCGCCGAGAACACCGTCCCGACAAGGACAAAGGCCACCAGCGCCGGGTAGTCGCCCAGCCAATCCTTGTCCAAGGCCTCGATGGCCGCCCAAAGCGCCACCCCACCCAGAGCGCCTGCCAGGGCAAGCTCGATCCGTGCCGTGATCTGGCCTGTCATGCGTCTCTCCCGGTTCCGTCTGCCCTTATGCGTCCGGGCAGTGTGGCGCATTGTCAGGATTTCCGGCAGGTTGCCAAGTATTAACACATGCGCCGCGCCGGGACTGGCGCTTATCGGGGAATGCCCATGCCCACCCTCATCCGCCCTCTCGCCGCCACGGACCATGACCAGTGGCGCCGCCTCTGGCCCGGCTACCTCCAGTTCTACCAGACCTCGGTGCCAGAGGATGTCTATGCCTCGACCTTCGACCGCCTTCTGGGGTCCGACCCGCGGGACTTCTCGGCGCTGGTGGCCGAGCAAGACGGCCAGCTTCTCGGCCTCGCGCATTACCTCTTTCACCGGCATTGCTGGAAGATCGAGGACGTCTGCTATCTGCAAGACCTCTACGTCGCCCCCGAAGCCCGCGGCACCGGCCTCGGCCGCGCCCTGATCGAAGCGGTCTATGCCGCCGCCGATGCTGCCAAGGCCCCGGCCGTCTACTGGCTGACGCAGGACTTCAACCACGAGGCGCGCCAGCTCTACGACCGCGTGGCCCGGCTCTCGCCGTTCATCCGCTACAACCGCCCACCGCAGTAGCCTTCACCCCGAAGACCCGCGGCCCCGCCCGGCACGTGACATTGGCAGCACCAGGCAGCAGCCCGCCGTTCGGCAATCATTCTCCGGGGGCTCGGTGGGTGAAGCGCCCTCCATTACCCGCATCCATCAACGGTGCAGCAAAGCCGCGACGGACTACCCGGCTGGAACCAGAACCTTCCCCGCCGCAAGGACCGCGCGCAGCCCCGCTTCTTGCCTCACTCGGCGGCACATTGAGGTTCCGGTATCTGAAAAACCGCTGCAGAAACGGCGCGGCAAGCCAAGAGGCCCCGCTGCAATCGCCACCCACTCACCGGCAGGGAAAGTCTAGCACCCCGCCCGCGACGAGAAGACGAAGTCGCACGAGGAGCAACCCCCAATTCAATCGCCCCTGGACCGGCGCGGCAGGCCACGAGGTCTGCCGCCATGCCTGTCCGCCCGGAAAAAGAACCCGCCCGCGACGAGAAGACGAAGTCGCACGAGGAGCAGCAGCCCCCGCCTCAGTCCTGCAGCGCCTTGAGGTATTCCGCGATCTGCACCAGCCGCACCGGGGTCGGCGTGGCGATCCCGTCGCCGCCATCATAAGGCACCAGATCGCCCTGCAGCAGCGGCCCGAACTCCGGCATCGGCGAGGCCGCGTCCTGCCGGCCGGGGGCGACGCCGGTGTAGCCCCAGATCTTCGCCATCACGCGCGTTCCAGGGAAAACCCCGCCGTTCTTCGCGGACAGCCGGGTCAGGTCGGCGGGCTTGCGGTCCAGCGCCGCCGCCCCCTCGCCGTCGCCCTTGCCCGACATCCCGTGGCAGGCCGCGCAGAAATCCGCGAAGTCCTCGGAACCGCTTGGCAGCGTCTCGCGCTCTACGCAGGCCGCCAGGCCAAGGCTCAGCAGCAGGATCATCATGGGGTGACGCATTCTTCTCTCCTCTTGCCAGACTTGACCAAAGCCGGGCCAACCCCGCCTTGATCTAGGTCACCTGGCCCGCGGTCAGCCGTACGATCCGGTCCATCCGTGCGGCCAGTTCCAGATTATGCGTGGCGATCAGCGCGGAAAGCCCGGTGGACCGCACCAGTTCCATCAGCACCCCGAACACCTGGTCCGAGGTGCCGGGGTCCAGGTTCCCCGTCGGCTCGTCCGCCAGCAGCAGTTTAGGCCCGTTTGCCAGCGCGCGGCAGAAGGCCACCCGCTGTTGCTCGCCCCCTGACAGCGCGGCGGGACGATGCCCCGCCCGCGCGCCCACGCCGACCTTCTCCAGCAGTTCCATCGCCCGCGCCTCGGCGGCCGGTTTCGCCACGCCGTTGGCAAGCTGCGGGATCACCACGTTCTCCAGCGCGCTGAATTCCGGCAGAAGATGGTGGAACTGGTAGATGAACCCCACATCTCCGCGCCGCGCCTCGGTCCGCGCCCGGTCCGACAACCCGCCCATCTCGCGCCCGTCCAGCTGCACCGTGCCGCTGTCCGCCACGTCCAGAAGCCCGGCGATGTGCAGCAGCGTCGACTTCCCCGCTCCGCTAGGGGCCACCAGCGCCACCACCTCGCCCCGCGCGACGGTGATCGACGCCCCCCGCAGCACGATCACTTCCGAGGGCTTGCCCCGGTTGTAACCCTTCTCGACCCCTTCCAGTGCCAGCATCTCACTCATAGCGCAGCGCCTCCACCGGGTTCATCCGCGCCGCGCGCCGCGCCGGGAAGAAGGTGACGACGAAGGACAACCCCAAGGATAGCCCCACCGCCGACATCACGTCGGCCAACTGCAGCTTCGCCGGCAGCGAATAGATCCCCCGGATCGACGGATCCCAGACCTCCGCCCCGTTCACCCAGTTGATGGCACTCATGATCTGGTCGATGTTCAGCGCCGTCAGGCAGCCCAGCGCCACCCCCGCGATGGTCCCGATCACGCCGGTGAACGACCCGCAGATGAAGAACACCCGCAGGACCGAGCCTTCGGTCAGCCCCATCGTCCGCAAGATGCCGATGTCGCGGCCCTTGTTCTTCACCAGCATGATCAGCCCCGAAACGATGTTCATCGCCGCGATCAGCACCAGGACCGACAGGATCACGAACATCACGTTGTCCTCGATGTCCAAGGCCCGCAGGAAGGCCCCCGAACTGTCCTTCCAGGTCCACAGCATCGCCACCGGCCCCGCCGCCGCAAGGATCGGCTCGCCATAGCGTTCGATCTCGTCCGGCACCTCGACCATCACCTCGATCTCGTCCGCGCGGCCCTCCTTGTTGAAGAAGCTCTGCGCTTCGATGAAGGGCATGTAGATGCGTGTCGTATCAATATCATAGCGCCCAGCGCTGAAGATGTAGACCACCTCGTAGGCGTTGACCCGGGGCGTCGTCCCCATCGCCGTCCGCACACCTCCCGGAGCGATCAGGCGCACCCGGTCGCCGACGCTGACCCCCAACTCCCGCGCGATCCCCGACCCCAGCGCAATCCCCTCCGGGAACCGCGCCAGATCGCCGATCGCATCCGACCCCGCACCCACCCTGGGGATCGACGCGAAATCTTCCGGCAGAAGACCAAAGACCTCTGCCCCCGTGGTATCCTCGCCGTCCGTGACCATCAGCTTGCCGCGGATCAGCGGCGCCGCCCGCGTCACCCCCGGCACCTCGGCAATCGCCGCCGCCAGCGCGTCAGGCTCGGTAAAGCCGCGGATCAGTTGGCCATCCTCGCCGACCACGCCCGACGAATAGACCGTCACATGTGCGTTGGCCCCCAGGATCGTATCCACGAATTCCGCCCGGAAGCCCGCGCGCACCGCCAGCGTCAGGATCAGCGCGAACACCGCCAGTGTGATGCCGATCAGGCTGATCCAGGTCATGATGCTGACCCCGCCCTCGGCCCGCCGCGCGCGCAGATAGCGCCAGGCGATCATGAATTCGAAGCCCGAAAACGGGCGCGTGCTCTTTGCCATCTGCCTTTTCGCCCGTTCCGACGCCCGGTCGGACGCCTGTTCCGGCCCCTGTTCGGACCCTTGTGAATTGCCGGGCAACCTGCGGGACAGGGCGTGAAACGTCAAGGCATGGCCACCGGGGCGGGTTCCCGCCTGCGCCCGCCTCGCGGTTTCGTGCGTGCCACCGCCTTCAGCTACCCTCCCACCCGCGACGGATCATCGCCGCGAACCACAATGATGTACGAGGGACCCCATGCGTATCACATCCGCCCTTCTGGCACTTGCCGCCATCGGCTTTCTGGCCGCCTGCAGTGGCGAGGAAGTCTGCACCACCGAACTTGCCCAGAAGAAGGCCACCGACCTCATGACCAAGATGCAGGAGGTCGCCGCCACCGATGCCGCCAGGCTCGCCGAACTTGCCCCCAAGGTGCAAGAGCTTGCCGCCAACGCCAGCGCCCAGGGCGACGACCTGCAGGCCGCCTGCAAGGCGATGGACGAGATGATGGCCGAACTGACCAAGTAAACCCCAGGGCCCGGGTCATGCGCCCGGGCAGACATCTTGCCTTTTTGCGTAATGCGTTATATAAACGATTCGTTACATAACGGATCGTCACATGCCCGACCTCGATCAATCCTTCGCCGCCCTCGCCGATCCGACCCGCCGCGCCATCCTCGCCCGGCTGGCGGAAGGCGAGGCCACGGTCCAGGACCTTGCCCGTCCCTTCGCGATCAGCCAGCCCGCGATCAGCCGGCACCTCAAGGTGCTGGAGGACGCGGGCCTGATCGAAACCCGTATCGACGGCACCTCCCGCCCCCGACGGCTGAAGCCCGATACCATGTCGCAACTCTGGCATTGGCTCGGCCAGTACCGCGCGCTGTGGGAGGCGCAGTTCCAGCGCCTCGACAGCCTCCTGGACAGCCTGGAAGACCCTCCCGCCGACCCCAAGGAAAGGAAACCGTGATGTCCCTCGACCTGACCCGATTGCAGACCGTCCTCGACGGCGATACCGACATCCTCCTCCGCCGCGACTTCGCCCATCCACCCGCCAAGGTCTGGCGCGCCCTGACCGAGCCCGCGCTGATCCGGCAATGGATGGCCGTGCAGGACCACCCGATGACGCGCTGCGAATTCGATCCGCGCCCCGGCGGCAGCTTCCACTTCGAATGGGCAGGACCGGACGGCAATTCCTTCTTCTTCTCCGGCCCCGTCATCGCCGTGGACCCGCCGCACCACATCACCCACATCGAATATTTCAACGGCGACACCACCTCGGGCGCCCGGATCACCACCGACCTTGCCCCCCAAGGCAGCGGCACCCGGATGACGATGGTGATGCGCTATGAGAGCGCCGAGGCCCGCGCGGCCGCCATTGCCACCGGCATGACCGACGGCATGGAAGAGGTTTACGGCAAGCTCGACGCGATGGCGATCGGCTGACGACCGCCCTCGTCGGACGGGACCGTGATGGCCCCGGCCACGACCACAGTTCGAAACGCACTCTCACGGATCGGCGCCATGACCTTCGATCACCCGCAACTCTTCCTCGACGGCGCCACCGACGTCGTGATCCGCCGCCGCTTCTCGCATCCTCCGGCAAAGGTCTGGCGCGCCCTGACCGAGCCTGAGCTCATCCGCCAATGGCTCTCGCCCGACCTTACCGACTGCCAGATGGACCCTCGGCCCGGCGGCAGCTTCCGCTACGTCTGGCCCGAGTTCTTCTTCTCCGGCCCGGTCCTCGAAGCCGACCCGCCCCAAAACATGCTCCATGTCGAGCATTTCAACGGCGACACCTCACAAGGCCCGACCGTCCGCACCACGCTGACCCACGACGGGAGCGGCACCCGCCTGACCGTGGTGATGCGTTACCGCGACGCCGAGGCCCGCGCCAACGCCATCCAGCAGGGCTTCACCGACGGGATTGATGCCGTCTACGGCCGGATCGAGGGCCTCACCTTCGCCTGACCTCCGTCGCAGGCACGCGTCTTCGCTATCGCGTCTCAGCACCCGCCTTCGGGGACAGAAAACCGGCTGCAGGCCCTGACCACACCACCGCCGCCACCAGCGTCTTCCGCATCCGCCAGGCGGCCAGAAGGGTCGCCTGTCACGCTCAGCGCCACCCAACCCCGTAACCCCCGGCCACACTCGGCAGATAGCCGTCCACCCGAAACCGCCCCCAACCAGACCCAGGAGACCCGCCATGACCAAGGCCAAACTGCTTTACTGGGCCACGACGCTGGCCCTCTGTGCGATGTATCTCGGGGCCGCAGTTTTCTACCTCACACAGCGAACGGCAGTGGAGCAGGGCTTCATCGCCTTCGGCTTCCCGGTCTATCTGGTTCAGGTCCTGATCGTCGCAAAGATCGCTGCTCCCTTGGCGATCCTCAGCCGCCTCTCGGTCCGGCTCAGCGACCTCGCCTATGCGGGGATGGTCTTTCACCTGCTCCTGGCGCTCTCGGCCCATCTGAACGCCGGCGATGGCGGTTACCTTCCCGCCCTTGTCGCACTGGCGCTAATGCTGACCTCGTTCCTTGCCCAGAACGCCGGTCGCAGGACGCCATCTCCCAATGTGCCCGAACCCTTCTCCCTGCCTGCGCGCGGGCAAGGCTCCACGACCTGAGCCGCGCCTCCCTCCCTTTCACATTTGCCCAAATATCCCCTCAGGAGTGCGACATGGTGGCGCCACTGGTTCAAACGACCATGTCGCGGCAAAGGCCTGTCCGTCCTTCACCCGCAGGCCCGAGAAAAAGGCGCGCGCCGCACGGCACTCGGCATGAAACCCGCTGTCCGCAAAGGACCGACGCCAGGCAGGATTCTCCGTAGGGTGGGTCGTTCTGCGCCACAAGGCGCAGGTTGACCCACCGTCCGCAAAGGTAAAGAAAACCTGAACGCCCGCGACCAACCCCCTGTTTCTAAAAGGGTCCCAAACTCCACCACGCGCGGGCGCTCAGAAGTCTGTGGGTGCCCCACCCTCCTGTTTCCGCTTCGCCACGAACCGCTGCAACTCTTCCAGGTGGTCCCCATTCATCTCCGGTGCCTCGAACTCGGCGAGGATCTGCTTGTAGATCCGGTGCGCCCGCTCGACCGTCCAGACCGACCCGTCCGCCTGCCACGCCTCATAGTTCCGCCAGTCCGAGACGATGGGCGCATAGAAGGCCTCCTGGTAGCGGTCCTGCGTGTGCTGCACCCCGAAGTAATGCCCGCCCGCGCCGACTTCCTTGATCGCGTCGAAGGCAAGGTCCTCGTCCCGCGTCGCGAAGGTCGCCTCCTCGAAGTAGCGCTGGATCATCTGCAGGACCTCGCAGTCCATGATGAACTTCTCCGGGGACGCGATCAGCCCGCCCTCCAGCCAGCCAGCGGCGTGGTAGACCATGTTGGTCCGGCTCTGCACCGCCGACCAGAGGGAATTCGACGTCTCCCACATCGCCTGCCCGTCCGGCACGTTCGCAGCACAAACCCCCGAGGCCCGCATCGGCACGCCATAGAAGCGCACCAGCTGCCCCGTCATCTGCGTCGCCCGCATGTATTCCGGGGTGCCAAAGGCCGGGGCCCCCGACTTCATGTCGACGTTCGAGGTGAAGGTTCCGATCGCCACCGGACAGCCGGGAGCGATGTATTGCAGGAGTGCCACCGCCGCCAAAGCCTCGGCAATCGACAATGCCACGGCCCCAGACATCGTGACCGGAGCCATCGCCCCCGCCAGAGTGAAGGGCGTCACCACCACCGGCTGCCCGCGTTTGGCCATCCTCATTGCCCCGTCCAGCATCGGATAGTCGTGCTTCAACGGGGAAACCGAATTGATGTTGGTGTAAAGCCGCGGCTTGGCCTGGAACTCCTCCTCGGTGAGCCCCCCGGCCAGACGGACCATCTCCATCACATCCTCGACCCGCTCGGCCCCCAGGCTGTAGGCGTGGACAACCTTGTCGGTCAGCGTCAGCTTTTCGTACAGGCAGTCCAGGTGCCGGACGCTTGCATGGATGTCCACCGGCTCCACCGGATAGCCGCCCGCGATGTGGATGCAGTTGAAATACTGCGTCAGCTTCATGAACTCGCGGAACGTCTCGAAGTCGCCGGACCGTTTGCCCCGCTCCATGTCCCAGGCGTTCGGCGGGCTGCTCACGTTGACGAACAACATGTGCTTGCCGCCCATGATCAGCTCGCGCTCGGGATTGCGCGGCGTGATCGTGAAGGTCTCGGGCGCGCGGGCGACCATCTCCATCACGAAGTCCTCGTCCATCCGGACGTTGGTCCCGTTCACGATGCAGCCGGCCTTCCGCAGATGTTCCACTGCTTCGGGGTTCAGGAACTCGATCCCGATGTCGCGCAGGATGCGCATCGCCGTCTTGTGGACGCGCTGCACACCCTCGGCATCCAAAGGCTCGGTTGGCGCATCGGGGTTCACCGGAATGCGCCAAGGCATCTGGTCGATCACCGCCGTGCCCGCACGGACCTTCATCCCTGCCCGCCCCCCGGCACGCTTTCTCCGAGCTGGTTCATCCGCCATCGTCACTCTCCATTCGCTTGGGCGAAGGATGACGGAAGCAGAGCCGATCTGGTTACCGCGTTAGCGACTAAAAAGCGTCGTTTTTTGCAAGTGACCTTCGGAAGTCAGGCTTTCAGGCCCGTCAGCCACTCCGGAATGTCCCCGATGTCGGCCAGCACGACGTCGGCATGGGGCGCCAACTCCTCGCGTTTCGCAACGCCCGTCAGCACCGCGATGGTGCGCATTCCGGCCGCGCGACCTGCCTCCAGATCATGCCGGCTGTCGCCCACCATCGCCACGCGCGCCGCGTCCAGTCCGGTCTGCCGCACGAAGGCCAGACACATGCCCGGCCCGGGCTTGGCACCGTGACCCGAGTCGTATCCCGCAATGAAGTCGAAGCAGTCGGTGATCCCGTGCGTCGCCAGATGCTGCCGGGCAGGCGCTTCGGAGTCGTTGGTCGCCAGACCAAGCCGCAGACCCCTTCCGCGCAGCGCGTCAAGCAGGGGTCGCAAGGGCACCGCCTCTGACATCGGGGCCATGCCGGCGCTGGCATCGATCCGCTCGGTCAACTCGGCCAGCGTCATGCCAGGAAGCTCGGGCAACAGCGCCGCCGCAATGTCGGCGGCCGTCGCGGCGATCACCGGGCTGTCGGGGGCGAAGGTTCCGCTGCCAAGGTCATATCCGATGGCCCGACCCAGTCGCGTGGCATGGGCTTCGTCCTGCGCGATCCGGCGTAGGAAGGTCGCGGCCCAGCGGCCCCAGCTGATGCGGAAGTCGAAGAGCGTCCCGTCCTTGTCGAAGATCAGCCCGTCGATCATCATGCCCCCCTCAGGTCCAGTTCGTCACCGCGCCCCCCGGCAGCGCCGCGCGGGCCGCCTGGGGTGCCGTGTAGGGATGGCCTTCGGCGTCGCAGAATGCAACCACCCAGCGATCGTCCTGCAGCAGGAAATCCAGGACCGCGGCGAGGAACTCGGGATCTGCCGCACGGTTGCGCAGTTCGGCGATGCCCGCCCCGGTTGCCGTCAGGAACACCGGAAAGATCTCGTCCTCGGCTGCAATCCAGCCAAGGGCCTGGATTGCCAGCGTTTGCGCAACTTCTGGTTGCATTGTTCTCGCTTTCATAGCCTTCTGGTGTCGGCAGATGAAATTCGATCACTTGCCTGCATACAGAAAGGATTTCTTAACCTTCCCGACGGCAGAGTTGTCCACAACAAGTGGAATGAAAAGACGGCATTTTGGGATGAGCGCACGGATCCTCATCGTTGACGACGTGGCGGCGAACCGGATCGTCCAGCAGGCCCGGCTGTCAGCAGCTTTCTACGCTCCGATCCCGGCCGCCGACGGCGCCGCCTGCCTTAGCATCGCGCGGGAGGAACGCCCCGATCTTGTCCTGCTGGACCTTGGGCTGCCAGATGTCTCGGGGCTTGAGGTGCTGCGGCGGTTGCGGCGCGACCCCTCTAGCCGCGACATTCCCGTGATCGCCCTCACGGCCAGCGGCACCGCAGACGAACGCCTTGCCGCTTTTGCTGCCGGTGCTGACGATGTGATGGACCGTCCGGCAAACGAACGCGTGCTACTTGCCCGACTGCGCAACCTTTTGCGACTGCGGGCGGAAAGCGAGTTTCCGGCGACCGAGGGGCTGGCCATCGCCGGTCTTGGCGAGGCGCCCGCCACCTTCGATCCGCAGGGCACCATCGCGGTGATCGGCTCCCATCCCTCGGATCCGCTCTGGACCGGGCTGGCAGCCCAGGTCCGCGACCGGCTGGTCATGGTGTCGCGCCGGGAAGCGATGGCCAGCATTTCGGCCGGCGATGTCCTGCCCGACGTGTTCATCCTGCATGACGACGGCCAGAATCCCTCGGGCACACTGCGGCTTCTGTCCGAACTGAAAAGTCACCAGTCCACCCGCCACGCCGCGGTCTGCGTCGTCGGCCCCGCGGGAGAGGGGGACGAGGCCGCGATGGCCTTCGATCTTGGTGCCGACGATGCCGTGGGACCCGATGTCACGGCCGAGGAACTGGCGCTGCGCACCCGGGGGCTTCTCCGCCGCAAGCGGCATTCCGACCGCCGCCGCGCCCGGATGCAAGACGGCTTGCGGATGGCGATGCTGGATCCGCTGACCGGGCTTTACAACCGCCGCTGCGCGGCACCGCAACTGGCGGCCATTGCTGCGAAATCCCGGCAGGACGGCACACCGTTCGCGGTGATGGTGATGGACCTCGACCGCTTCAAGCAGGTGAATGACGAATACGGCCATTCCGCCGGTGACCAGGTCCTGGTCGAAGTCGCCCGCCGCCTCACCGCGAACCTGCGCGACACGGACATCCTGGCCCGCATCGGCGGGGAAGAATTTCTGGCGATCCTGCCACAAAGCTGCATGCTGGTTGCCCGCCGGGTGGCGGAACGGCTCTGCCAGGCGATGGACGACACGCCCATCCGCCTGCTTTCGGGCGAGGAATTGCGGGTAACGGTCTCGATCGGGGTGGCCGTGGCGGGCGCCGCGGGCGAGGACAGCTATGTCATCGACGGCCTGGTCGAACAGGCCGACCTCGCTTTGCTGGAATCGAAAGGCGCTGGCCGCAATCAGGTTACCTACCGGATGACCGCGGCCTAGTCTGGCCGAACCTAATCACCATCGCGCCCGCCGCGGCGCATGCCTTTTTCCAGGCGGTCCGCGAAGGCCTGGCGGTCTTCGGGCGACATCTCGATCAGCCGCGTCTCGATCAGGCTTCGGCCGAGGTCCAGCCGTTGCGCATTGCGCGCCTCGATGGCCGACAACGCGGTTTTCATCGCCTCGGCGTCGAAGGGATCGGCGCGCAAGGTGCCCAGCAGCGTCTCGAACTCCGTGCGGGCTTCGGCACGCGAGGTCCGGAACTCTCCCATCCGGTCCAGAAGCGCGCGACGGATCGCGCGCCGGTCGCTTGAATCCAGCGCCTCGCTGAACGGCCCGAAGGACATGTCGCGCGGCATGTCGCGGTGGCCGCCGCCCAGTCTGGCACCGATTGCCAGCCCCGCCACCGCAAGGTTCAGCGCGAGCGAGATCGCCAGCGCGATCTTCACCCCGCGGGAGGCGGTAGCTTGAACCGGGGTCTGCGTGGTGGGATCGGTCATTTCAGCCTTCCGTCGTCAGAAAATCGGCTTCGGGGAAGAAATCGGCGGTTTCGGTCGATGCCCCGGTCAGGTAGTCCAGCGTCGTCGGGCTCAGGTAGCCCATGGCCAGCCCGAAGACCGCCGCGGTTCCCAGGCCCGCCAAAGCAGGCGGCCCGCCGAAGAGGCCCGCCAGTCGCGCAAGAAAACCCGGTCGCGCTGCGGGCCGGAAGGCCGGGGCATGCGGTTGCAAGGCCAGCGCATCGGCCAGCACCCGCTCCATCAGCGCATCGGAGGGCACCTCGGGACGCCGCGCCGCGCGCGCCAGGAGGTCGTCCAGATCATCCTGCATGTCCGTCATCCTCATATCCAAGCTCGGCCTTGCGACCCGCAAGTATCGCCGCGAGCGACCGCTTGCCGCGCGCGGTCAGGCTTTCCACCGCTTCGACCCCGATCTCCATGATCGCTGCAATTTCGGGGTTCGTCATCCCTTCCAGGTGGCGCAGCACCACGGCCTGTCGCTGCCGCTCGGGCAGTTCGGCAAGTGCCGCTTCCAGCGCCGCCATCCGGCCCGCGTCCTGCAACCGCCCTTCGACCCCGACAGCGTCGTCCGCCACTTCCGGCGCGTCATCCAGCGCCATCTGCCGCTTGCGCCCCCGCGACCGCTGCCGGTCGATACACAGGTTGGTGGCGACCCGGTAAGCCCAGGTCGTCACCTTGGTTTCGCCCTGCCGCCAGTCGGGTGCCACGCGCCACAGCCGCAGCATCGTCTCCTGCGCCACGTCCTCGGCCTCGGCCCGGTCGCCACCCAGCAGCCGCGCGGCGTAGGCAAGGACGCGCGGGGTGACGCGCTGGGTCAACGCCAGCGCCGCATGACGGTCTCCATTGGCATAGAGCACCATCAGCGCCTCGTCCGAGGTTTCCCCATGCGCGTCGAAAGCCATCGTCATGCCTTGTTGCTTAGCGGCTGGGTGGCCGGGCCGCAAAGGCCTAGTTGTTGCCCATGCCTCCGCCGTGGCCGCGCTTGCCACGGTGCTGCATCGCTTCTTCCGCCTCGGCCTTCGAGATCGCGCCGTCGTTGTCGGTGTCCAGCCGGGCAAAGTGCCGCTCGCCCGGGCCTTCGCCCATCTCGTCGGCAGAGAGCGACCCGTTACCGTCGTTGTCCATGTTGTCCAGCATCGCCTGGGTCCGCTCGGCCAGCCGCTCCTGCATCCGTGCAAGCTGGCGGGCCGACAGTTCGTCGGCACTCAGCGCCCCATCGCCGTTGGTGTCGGCAGCGGCGAACTCGGCGGTCCGGTGCGCCTCAAGCTCGGCCAGGGTAAGCTTGCCGTCCTTGTCGGCATCCATCGTGTCGAACATCTGGGTCAGCATTGCGCCGCGGCCCTCGCCGTCCATGTCCATGCCCATTCCCATGCCCATGCCACCCTTTTCGGCCAGCGCAGCCGTTCCCAAGAGGGCGCCCATAACGGCAAGCGCAGCGATTGCGGATTTCTTCGTTGCAGACATCTTTCTCTCCATTCAATCCGGGCGGCATTTCCGACCCTTCTACTGGTCAAACGGACGGGCGCGCCGTTTCCGTCGCGGATTCTTGCGACATCCCGACACAGGTCGCGCCTTCCCCCTGTGAACGCCGCCCGGAACCGACTATGTTCGACCTCCTGCAACGCCCCCTTTCCGGGGCCGTACACCGGACCACGCCCATGACCACCGTCGACACTGCCCAAACCCTCGACCCCGAGGACCGCCCGCTGAAGCCTGCGCTCTGGCGCGGTTGGCGTCGGCGCTGCCCGAACTGCGGCGCGGGGCCGATGCTGCGCGGCTATCTCAAGGTGCGTGACACCTGCCCGGTCTGCAGCGAAGAGCTGCACCATCACCGCGCCGACGACGGACCGGCCTATCTGACGATCCTGATCGTGGGCCACCTTCTCGCGCCGATCCTCTTGTTCACCTACACCAAGTTCCGGCCCGAGCCCCTGGTCATGGCCGTAGGATTCACCATCGGCACCGTGGCGCTGTCGCTGTACCTGCTGCCGCGGCTGAAGGGGGCGCTGGTCGCACTGCAATGGGCCAACAGGATGCATGGCTTCTCTGACCGCACGCATGACTGACGAGCCGATCCGCGCGGCGGCCACGGTCGTTCTCTGGCGCGAAAGCCCGGACGGGCCGCAGGTCCTGATGGGTCAGCGTGGCGAGGGCGCGGTGTTCATGCCGTCGAAGTTCGTCTTCCCCGGCGGACGTGTCGATCCCGAGGACGCTGGCGTCACCCGTCCCGGCTTCCTGGCGCCGGACTGTGTCCGCCGCCTGACGCTGGCGGTCCCGCCCGACGCGCCGCTGCCTGAAACCCTGGTTGCCACCGCGCTGCGCGAACTGACCGAGGAAACCGGTCTGAACCTCGCGGGGATGGAGCATCCCTCGCTTCGCTTCATCTTCCGCGCGATCACGCCACCCGGCCGCACGCGCCGCTTCGACGCGCGATTCCTTCTGGCCCATGCCGACAGCCTGGACGACAACCGCGAAGATTTCACCCTTGCGTCGGGAGAGCTTCAGCACCTGCGCTGGCTGGCCCTGCCGGAGGCCCGCGCGCTGGACCTTCCCTTCATCACCGAGGTCGTCCTGGCCGAGGTCGCGGCCCTAGTGGCGGGCCAGGATCAGCCCGGCGTGCCGTTCTTCGACAATTCCAGCGCCACCCCGCACTTCCGCCGACTGGTCTAGGACGCCCCCCTTGTCGACCGGAAAGACCGGATGCGGCACCGGGTCCTTGGCGCGGAACAGGAACTGGCGGAAGATCTCGACATAGCTGCGATACTGGTAGCTGTCGTTGCGGCGCAGGTAATGCTCGCGGTTGCCGAAATAGAGACCCGGCAGCTTGTACCAGGCCACGCCCGGATGCATGTGATGCACGACGTGGAAATTGTTGTTCAGGAACAGCAGGCTCAGCGGCCCGCGGCTTTCGATGACCACCGTGCGCGCCCGCGCTGACTCATGCGCGCGGTGTTCCAGGAAGGTGCGGATCTTCAACAGGCTCCAGCCCAGATAGGCCGCCAGCACATAGGCCCAGCCCGGCATCGCGCCCACCCAAGTGAGCCAGACCCAGACCAGCGCCAGCCCGCCCGCATGCAGGCCCCAGGCCAGCGTCACCCGATGCTCGCCCCGCCGGATCGCCGCCCAGTCGCCCGTGACCAGTGCCCACGCGGAAAGCGCCGGTCCGACCAGCATCCGCCCGAACAGCGTGTTGTTGAACCGCAAGAGCGCGCGCTTCGGCCCGGACAACCGGGCCCAGACGGCGGGGTCAAGGTAGTTCGATTCGGGATCGTCATAGGGGTCGGTCAGGGCCGGGTCGAAATGGTGCTGCAGATGCAGGTCCTTGAAGCGCAGGTAGGGGACGAACACCGTCAACCCCGGGAACACCAGCACCTCCGACCATCGCTGCGACCGGAACGGATGGCCGTGCAGCACCTCATGGGTCAGCGAGGAATACTGTCCGATGGCCAGCGCGGCGGCAAGGATCGCCAGCGTAGGGGACAGGGTCCAAAGCCAGGTGGTCGCAAGGGCCCAAAGACTGTAAGTTGCGATGAAGACGATCAGGGTGGGCCATTCGATGGCCCGGGTCTCGGTCTGCAAGATTGTTCCCGGAGTTCAGTAACGTTGCTGTGACGATACCAAATCGCTCCGGTGGCTGGAATTCGGGATATTGTAAACTTTACCCCGCGTTGGTTTTGGATAAACTGCAAGTGATGGATAAAATCGACAAACGCGACCGGGCTCCCCAGTTCCGCGCCCGCCTGGCCGAGGCGATGGCGGCGCGCAAGATCACCCAGGCCGAGCTTGCGCGGCAAGCCGGGGTCGACCGCTCCACCATCTCGGCGTTGCTGCAACCCGGCACGCGGCTGCCCAACGCCCAGCTTGCAGCCGACTGCTCCCGCGCCCTGGGGATCAGCGCCGACTGGCTCCTGGGGCTTTCCGGCCGCCCCGAACCCATCGCCGACCTGCTGGCCGCGTCGCTGTCCCTGACCGAAGCCCCGCGCGCGCTGATCGACGAGCGCATCTTCGGATGGCATCAGGAAGCCGCAGGCTACAAGATCCGCCATGTCCCGGCGACGCTGCCCGACATGCTGAAGACCCGCGCCGTGGTGGAATGGGAATACGAACCCCAGCTTGGCCGCACCGCCGAACAGGCCATAGGCGCTTTCGAGGACCGGCTGAAATGGATGCGTGGCGCGGGGTCGGACTACGAGATCGCCCTTCCGGTGCATGAACTTGCCGCCTTCGCCACTGCCTCGGGCTATTACGAGGGTCTTCCGGCCGAGACCCGCCGCGCGCAACTGCGCCACCTGATGACGCTCTGCGAACAGCTTTACCCCTCGCTCCGGCTTTGCCTCTTCGACGCGAGAAAGCTTTTCTCGGCCCCCGTCACGGTTTTCGGCCCCCTTCTTGCGGTGATCTACCTTGGCCGGCACTACCTGGCCTTCCGCGACAGCGCCCGGGTGGAAACCATCACCCAGCACTTCGACCTTCTCGTCCGCGAGGCCGAGGTCGGGGCCCGCGACATGGTGGCCCATCTGGAGATGCTGCTCGACCGCGTAAGCTGACCGCTCCTCGTTCGACTTCGTCTCCTCGTCGCAGGGCACGCCCCAGCGAGGAGTGACGAAGTCATCGACGAGCGGTGGATTAGAGCGCCGTCAGCACGTCCGTCCGGTAGCCGTTGAAATCAAAGATCTCCCGCGCGGCATTCAGCCGGTCCGCAGGGATCGAACTCCGGTCCAGGATGATACCGAACCGGCCTGAAGGCGTGGCGATGGCCAATGTCCGGTAGCCTTCGTCGACCCAGACGACCCACCAGTCCTCGCCCATGACCCGCAGCCGCCCTGGCCCGACCAGAGGCGCCGTTCCCGACACCGTCTCGGACTTCCCGGCCAGGCACAGGGTCCCGCGCAACTGCACTCCCCCGGCGACCGGCGTGATCTCGACTGCACCCGCCGCGCAAGACCCCGAGGCCCGGAAATCCGCCACCTGCCGCCAGGTCCCTGCCGCAAGGGCAGGCTGGAAGGCCGCCGCCGACCAGATCGGATCACCCGCCGTCCGGAAGGCCGTCGGCGCGGGGGCTTTCGCCGCGCATCCCGCCAGCAGCAGCGCCAGCGCCAGGGTTATTCGAGACACAACGTCACCCGCGCACCATTGTCCTGCAGGATCTCGTTGCAGCCATACATCGGCTTGAACGGCGCGCAGGTCCCGGACCGGGCAAGGCAGACGCTGTCGCACTGGCTTTCCCGCTCGCAGCGCTTGCCAGAGTCCTTCGTCTGGAACACACAGGCCCGCCCCTCGCCCTTGCCGACGCGTGCCCAACGACCCTTCTTCTTTTCGCAGGCCAGCTGCTGTTCCGACTTCGGGGTGACAGGCATTTCCGCCAGGTCAGGCTTCGGCGCGGGTTCGGCCAGCTCAGAACTTTCGGTCTCCGAAGGCTCGACCTCGCTCGTTGCCGGGGCGGCTTGCAGGGCAGCGGTATCGCTTCCCCCCTGCAGGGCAGGCGCAGGCTTTGCGGCCTCGCCTGGCAGCGCGTCCAGCGCCGTCACCTCGATGGGGTCGCCCAGGACCGCATTTGGCGTCACCTCACCCGGTGGTGGCTTGCCTGCGCCCCCCGTCTGGCAGGCCGCCAACAGGCCCGTGGCACAAAGCAGAACAGCAGCAAGGGACAGGCGGCACGGCATGCGGGGCATCGGGCTCTCCGGTTCGCGCGAAGGAGTGCATTGAACCGTCCGGCGCCGCAAGTCCCGTCAATAGGGCGCGGGGTAGGCCCGGTGGGTTTCCGCTATGTCCTCCAGCACCTCTGACGACAAAGTGACCCCCGCCGCGCCGATATTGGTGCGCAACTGCTCCAGCGTCGTGGCCCCGATGATCGGGATCGTCGGGAAGGGCCGGGTCCCGCAGAAGGCGATCGCCATTTGGCAGGGGTCCAGCCCATGCCGCGCCGCCACCCCCAGATAGGCCGCCACCGCCGGGAAGACCTGCGGCGTCACCCGCCCCGAAAGGTCCGGGTTCAGGCTGCGGCGCGAGCCTTCGGGGATCACGCCCCCCGCATATTTGCCCGACAGAAGACCCGTTGCCAGCGGCGAGAAAGCCAGGAGCGGCATGTCCTCGATCACCGACAGCTCGGCCCAGTCGGTGTCGAACTGGCGGCACAATAGGTTGTACTCGTTCTGCACCGTCGCCATCCGCGGCAGACCCAGAGTGTCGGCCAGATGCAGCCAGCGCGCCGCCCCCCAGACGGTCTCGTTCGACAATCCGATGGCCCGGATCTTGCCTTCCGTCACCAGCGCCTGCGCCGTGGTCAGGATGTCGGTCATGTTCGCGGTTTCCGCCGCCCGGTCCAGCTTGGGCGGCTGATAGGTCCACATCTGTCGGAAATGGTAGTGGCTCCGGTTCGGCCAGTGCAGCTGGTAAAGGTCGATGTAATCCGTCTGCAACCGCTTCAGGCTGGCCTCGACCGCCGTGCGCATCGTGGCCCCGGTCGTCACCTCGCCCGGCCGCAGGATCGGCCCCTTCCCCGCCACCTTGGTCGCCAGCACCACCCGGTCCCGCCCCCCGCGCGCGGCAAACCAGGTCCCGATGATCTCCTCCGTCCGCCCCGCGGTTTCCGCCCGCACGGGGTTCACCGGATACATCTCGGCCGTGTCCCAGAACGTCACCCCCGCCTCCAGAGCCATGTCCATCTGGGCATGCCCCTCGGCCTCGGTGTTCTGCGTCCCCCAGGTCATCGTGCCAAGGCACAGCTCGGAAACCGTCAGGCCGGTCTTGCCAAGGGTCAGCGTTTTCATCGAAAGCTCCTTCTGTCGCGGCAAAGCTAGGCCGGATCGCCCCCGCGGCAAAGGCCCGCGCTTGAGAACATTGCGCGAACACGCTAGCTTTTCGACATGAGTCTGCCAATCCACCACCACAGCCCCCGCCGGGCCGAGCCGCAGCAACCCCTTGCCGGGGACCTCACCTTGCAGCGCGGTCGGGTGCATGAACTGTGCGGTCCCTCGCGCCTGATGCTGGCCGCCCGCATCATGGCCAAGACCCAGGGTCCGGTGGTCTGGATCCGCCCCGGCTGGCTTGCCGAACGTCTGAACGCCGCCGGTCTGCAACCCCTCGCCGACCCGTCCCGCCTGATCCTGGTCCAGGCCCAGCGCGACGACAGCCTTCTCTGGGCCGCCGAAGAATCACTCCGCTCCGGCGCCGCCCCCCTGGTGATCGCCGAGCTTCTGGTGCCCCCCGCCCTTACTCCCACCCGCCGTCTGCACCTTGCCTCCGAGACGGGGGCCGAGGCCGCCCGCCGCGACAACGCCACCGCGCCGCTGGGCCTGATCCTCCTGCCCGGCCAGGGCGGGGCCCAGGGCGTCGAAAGTCGGTGGCACCTGTCCCCCGCCCCCAGCCGCTCGCTTCTGTGGTCGGATGAGGACAGCTTCACCCTCACCCGCCTGCGGGCCCGTCTTTTGCCGCCCGCCAGCTGGTCTCTCCGCTGCCGACCGAACGGCGAAGAACTGGACCCACGACCGCCTCCCGACCTCTGACCGACCTTTCGCAGAAAATTCGTCTCCCACACCCGTGCATTGACCGGGATCATGGAACTTCCCGCGCAACCGGCCTTTCCTTGCCGCGACCCAAACAAGGAGACCGACCATGGAGATCACCTTCCCCGGCAAGACCGCCCTCGTGACGGGCGCGGGGTCCGGCATCGGCGAGGCCATCGCCATGGGCCTGGCCGCCAGCGGCGCCAAGGTCCTCGTCCAGGACCTGAACCGCGAGGCCGCCGCTCGGGTGGCCGAGGCCATCACCCAGAGCGGCGGGCAGGCGCGTGCCGCCGGCGGCGACGTGGCCGATGCCCCCACGGTGGAACGCCTGGTGGCCGAGGCCGCGGACTGGGGCGGCGGGCTGCATCTTCTGGTGAACAACGCCGGGATCGGCGGGCCGATGCTGCCGACCGGCGAATACACCATCGAAGGCTGGCACCGGGTGATGGACGTCAACCTGAACGCCGTCTTCTACGGCATGCGCTATGCCATCCCGGCGATGCTGGATGCGGGCGGCGGGTCCATCGTCAACATCGCCTCCATCCTCGGCTCGGTCGGCTTTGCCAATGCCTCGGCCTATACCGCCGCCAAGCACGCACTCCTCGGCCTGACCCGCGCCGCAGCCCTGGAGTATTCCGCCAAGGGCATCCGGGTGAACGCCATCGGCCCGGCCTTCATCGACACGCCGCTTCTCGGCAACCTGCCCCCCGGCGCGAAGGAGGCTCTGGTCGCCGCTCACCCCATCGGTCGTCTGGGCCGGTCAGAAGAAGTTGCCGATCTCACCCAGTTCCTCCTGTCGGACCGCGCCAGCTTCATCACCGGCTCCTACCACCTCGTCGACGGGGGTTACTGCGCGCAATAGCACGCGCGCTTGATTTTGCCGTCGGCCCCTTCGGATGCTACCGTGCCCCGGTCATCCGAAGGGAAACCGCATGCGTCGGCTTGTCATTACCGCCCTTTTCACCCTCGGCCTTTCCTTCGGCGTCCAGGCCGCAACCACCGCCTACAAGATGGACGGCGCCAATTCGTCCGTGGCCTTCGAGACCGACTTCGGCCCCGACCTCATCACCGGGTCCTTCCCGCTGGAGCACGCCGACCTGAAGCTCGACTTCGACAATGTGGCGAACTGCACCGTGGATGTGGCGCTGGATGTGACCGGGGCAAAGGCCAGCTTTCCTTTCGCCGCCCAGGCGCTGAAAGGCCCGAAAGTGCTTGCGGCCAAGGACCATCCCCGGATGACCTTCGAAAGCACCTCGGTCAAAGGCGCAGGCGACGCCGCCGAAGTCACCGGCAACCTCACCATTCGGGGCGTGACCAAGGAAGTCACCCTGCGCGCCCAGCTTTTCCGTCCACAAGGCAGCGCGCCCAGCGACCGGGACCATCTGACCGTCAAACTCTCCGGTCGGGTCAACCGCAGCGATTTCGGCGCGACCGGCTGGGCCGACATGGTGGGCGACGAGGTCCGCATCCTGATCACCGCCCGTATCGACGCGCAGGGCTGACATGGCGCTTCGCAACGGCCCCGACGAATTTGGCCTGATCTCGCGCCTGATCCACTGGGGGATGGCGCTTCTGCTCATCAGCCTGCTTGCCCTCGGCCTGCGCATCGCCGCGATGGAACCCAGCCTTTCGACCCTCTGGCTCTACGGGTTGCACAAGACCCTGGGCCTCACGGCGCTCGCACTCCTCCTCCTCCGCGTGATCTGGCATCTGATCTCGCCGCCGCCCGGCCCGCAGGCCACCGGCTGGATGCGTCTCTTCATTAAAGCCTGGCATTGGACGCTTTACGCTCTGATGATTGCCACCCCCATCGCGGGCTGGGCCGGGTCATCGGCCAGCGGCATCGACACGCTTTATGCCGAGACCTTCGTCATCCCACCCTTGGTCGAGCCAAACGAAACCTCGGAGTTCGTCTGGTTCATCCTGCACGAGATCTTTGCCAAGACTCTCCTCGGCATGGTCATCGTCCACATGCTTGCCGCCCTCAAGCGCGAGATGGACGGCGACGGCACCCTCACGAGGATGCTGCGCGGACGCGCCTAGCCCGCTGGCCCTTTGCCCGCGCTTGGGCTAATCAATCGCCGGACTCAAGCGAAGGCGCAGACATGGCACGCATCCTTATCACCTCGGCCATTCCCTACATCAACGGGATCAAGCACCTGGGGAACCTGGTCGGCTCCCAGCTGCCCGCCGACCTCTTCGCCCGCTTCAACCGCGCGATGGGGCATGAGGTGATGTTCATCTGCGCCACCGACGAACACGGCACGCCCGCCGAACTGGCCGCCGCCAAGGCCGGCAAGCCGGTCGAGGCTTACTGCGCCGAGATGCACGCCGTGCAGGCCGAGATCGCCAAGGGCTTCCGTCTGTCCTTCGACCATTTCGGCCGCTCTTCCAGCCAGCGCAACCACCGCCTGACCCAGCATTTCGCCGGGAAACTCGCTGAGAACGGCCTTATCGCCGAAGTGAGCGAAAAGCAGGTCTTTTCCATCGACGACAACCGCTTCCTGCCCGACCGCTACATCACCGGCACCTGCCCGAACTGCGGCTACGAGGCGGCGCGCGGCGATCAGTGCGAAAACTGCACCAAGCAGCTGGACCCAACCGACCTGATCAATCCCCGGTCGTCGATCTCCGGCTCCACCAACCTGGAAGTCCGTGAGACGAAGCACCTTTACCTCAAGCAGCGCGCCCTGCGCGACAAGCTGGAGGCCTGGATCGATAGCAAGAAAGATTGGCCGATCCTGACCACCTCGATCGCCAAGAAATGGCTGAACGACGGCGACGGACTGCAGGATCGCGGCATCACCCGCGACCTTTACTGGGGCATCCCGGTCAAGAAGGGCGACCAGCCCTGGCCGGGCATGGAGGGGAAAGTCTTCTACGTCTGGTTCGACGCCCCCATCGAATACATCGCCGGAACCGCCGAATGGGCCGACGCCAACGGCCAGGACGACGCCGCCTGGGAACGCTGGTGGCGCACCGACAAGGGCGCGTCCGACGTGACCTATTACCAGTTCATGGGCAAGGACAACGTGCCCTTCCACACCCTGTCCTTCCCCGCCACGATCCTGGGGTCGGGAGAGCCGTGGAAGCTGGTCGACTACCTCAAGTCCTTCAACTACCTCAACTATGACGGCGGCCAGTTCTCGACCAGCCAAGGGCGCGGCGTCTTCATGGACCAGGCGCTCTCGATCCTGCCGTCGGACTACTGGCGCTGGTGGCTTCTGTCCCACGCGCCGGAATCCAGCGACAGCGAGTTCACCTGGGAGAACTTCCAGACCTCGGTCAACAAGGACCTCGCCGACGTCCTGGGCAACCTCGTCAGCCGCGTGACCAAGTTCGCCGTCTCCAAGTTCGGCACGGACGTCCCCGCCGGGGGCCACTTCGGCCCGCTGGAGACCGCCCTGATCGCCGACCTCGGCGCGCGCATCGCAGATTACACCAAATTCATGTCCGAGATGGAGGTCCGCAAGGCCGCGTCCGAGCTGCGCGCGATCTGGGTTATCGGCAACGAATACCTTCAACAGGCCGCCCCCTGGTCGGTGGTCAAGACCGACCCGGAACAGGCACAGGCCATCATCCGTCTCGCGCTGAACCTGATCCGCGTCTACGCGGTCCTCTCCGCGCCCTTCATCCCCGACGCTTCGGCGACGATGATGAAGGCGGTGGGCAGCGACGACTGGACCTGGCCGGCAGACATTTCCGCAGCCATGCGCACGCTTCCCGCAGGCCACGCGTTCGAGGTGCCCGAGAATCTGTTCCGCAAAATCACCGACGAAGAGCGCGCCGACTGGCAGACCCGCTTCTCTGGCGTGAGGTCCTAGGCAACTTTCCGCCTTTCTCCGCACCTGCATCCTGAACTGCCGCGAAAAGCCCGCGCGTCCGTGCGCCTGCATGGCGCGTGGAAGGCGGGACAAACCTGATGAGCCCAACCACCGGCTGGTCGATGCCCCGGGTTTTGCAGGATTCTCCGCGGCCTGCGTTCAATTCCCGAGCAAGCGAATCGTGATTCGCCCACCTTTTCGTCCCCGCAGAAAATGGTTCGTTCGCAGCCGCAGAAACCGCCCACAGCGGGGCGATTGTTTGCCTTTACTGCCAATGGACAGGACAAAATTCCGCCGACTCTGAAATCTTTGGGAGCCACATCACCCGCTATGGTGGTAATGTCCGGCCATCAAGAGTCGCTGCCCCCGACTTGCTGCCATGTCAGGAGAACTCGCGAGATGACCCAAGTTCTGCAATCGCGCCCCCGGTCCTTCCGGACTTACGCCGCCGCAGCCTTGTTCCTTGTTGTCTATGGTGGCGTGCTGGTTTTCGTGTTTGCACCCAAGGACCTGATCTCGGTGCAGTCGCCGACTGCCCTGATCGCGTCAGACTGACCATTCCTAAATGATTGCGCCTTCCACCAGCGCCCGCCCCTCGGCGATGCGCTGAAAGTGGAAGGCGGTCATGTCCAGCGTGCGGTAGCCACCATGCACGATCCATTCGGCCGTCGCGCGTCCCATCGCGGGTGACTGCTGCAGACCGTGACCTGAAAACCCGTTCAGGAACAGGAAGTTGCCGATCTCTGGATGTGGCCCCGTGATCGCGTTCTGGTCCAGCACGTTGTAATCATACTGCCCGGCCCATTCGCTGATCACCTTCACCGCCTCGAAGGCCGGGATGCGCGTTGCCAGCGCGGGCCAGATCTTCTCCAGCCAAAGGTCCTGGTCCATGACGAAATCGTCGTCGGCCACCGCCGGATCAACATCGGCATGTCCCCCGGCCATATAGGTCCCGCCGCCCACCTCGCGGGCGAAAACCCCCGTTGGATCGATGACCAGCGGCAGGGGTCGGTCCAGCGGTTCCGCCGCCTGGATCACCCAGTTGAACCGCTTGCGCGGCTCGACCGGGATCGCAATCCCCGCCATCGCCGCCACCTTCGCCCCCCGCGTGCCCGAAGCATTGACCACGGTTCCGCAGGTCACGGTCCGTCCCGATTTCAGCCGGACCCCGGTCACCCGCGCGCGCGCAACATCCAGCCCCACAACCTCATCCGCCACATATTCCACGCCCGCCTCGCGCGCCTTGCGGCGGAACCAGTCAAACACGGTCGAGCCGTCGAAATAGCCCTCGTCCTGCGTGTTCAGACTGCCAAGGACCAGGTCGTCCACCACCATGAAGGGAAACTCCTCCCGGATCTGGTCGGGCGTCAGAAGCCGCGTTCCCGCCCCCGCCGCCGCCTGAACCTTCTGGTTGGCCCGCAGCACCTCGGCAAACCCGGCGTCGTCCGCCAGGTAGAGATAGCCGAAGTTCTGGATCCTCAGCTCTGGAACCCTTTCGTCCCCACCCATCCGCTGCCGCATCGATTGGACGAAGTCGGCCCCGAACTGCGAGATCCGGATGTTCAGTTCGGTCGAGAACTGCTGCCGGATGCACGAGAAACTCAGCGTCGTCGCGGCCTTCTCGTAGGAAGGGTCGCGCTCCACCACCAGGATGCGTCCGGTGAAGCCCATTTCCGTCAGCCACCAGGCTGTCGACGACCCCATGATCGCCCCGCCGATGATCAACACGTCATACCTGTCGTGCTTCGGTTCCACCTGAAATCCCAGCATTTTCGTCCTGCCTGCCGCGCTTGCCGCTGGTGTAACCCAGCTTGCCGGAAGGGTAAATGACGCTGGCGTCAGCCCTGCGGCGGAGGCACATCAACCGATGAAAGCCAGGGCTTGATGTCCAGAAGCGACGTGCCGTCGAACGCGTCCAGGGCGTCGAACTCCAGCACGCCAGCGGCGCGGTCCATCTCCAGAAGCCGCACGACACCCATCGCCACCGGATTGGGCCGGGCCGGAGACCGCAGGGCGAATACTCCGGTCGGGCCGTCGCGGTGCGCCAGGTTCAAGACGATCATGTCCCGCCGCGCCTGACCCGTCCAGTAAAGCAGGATCACCGCCTGACCCGGCACCAGCCCCAGCAGACCTGGGCGAAACGGCAGGTCGATCTCGGCCCGGAACGTGCCGCCCACCTCCCGCGCCTCGCGCAGGTTCTTCGGGCAATTGCCTTGCGACCAGGGGCTGCGCAGCCGACCGATGAAGCGCAGGTGCGCGTCGTCCGCAATCCGGCCGGGATCGAAGCTAAGCGCAACCTCGCCCGGACGCCCTGGCTTGCCCAAGGTTGTCTCGCCCATTCCACCGCCTCCGCCCTGCCTGCGCGCGGCATGCTGGGGCCTCGCGGCGGTTGGCGCAAGCGTCAGTCTCCCGAACCGTGGTCCATCTTCGAATGATCCATGGTGGAGTGATCCATATGATCCATTTCGCCCATTCCCATCGGCGCGTCGATCTCGAATTCGATCTCCACCCGGCCGGCCTTTTCGAAGATCAGCACGGCCTTGTGCATCTCGCCCTCGGTCAGCGGACCGGTCAGTCCCATGAACATGACGTGGTAGCCACCCCGGTCCAGACTGACAGTCCCGCCCGCTGGAATCTCCAGCGCCTCGACATGGGTCATGGTGCCCATCCCGTTTGCATCGACCTTGCTTTCGTGAACCTCGGACTTGGCGGCGATCCCGGTCTCGATCCCGATAAGCCGGTCCGGCTCTGCCCCAGCGTTGACGATGGCCATGTAACCCCCGGCAGTCTTGGCGGTGGCGGCGGGTTGGGGAATGTGGGGATGGATGATCTGCAGATCGCCCGCGATGATTTCATGCGCCCAAAGCGGCGCGGCAAACGCCAGAGCGGCGGCAAGGGCAAGAAGACGGTTCATGGCAAGTCCTTTCGGGACATCGATTGCTGTGCAGGGCGCCCCGCGTCGGTTCGCGAGGCTCCGGTGATCTGTGGGGTTCGGGCGCAAGCGTGGCGCCGCCACCTCAGACCAGCGGAGGCCCCTGCGGCGTCCGGGAAAGGTCCAGCACCCGCTCGACCCGCCGGCTCTCGCGGGGGGCAGAGACGTCCGCCAGCAGCGTCAGACCAAGTGGCAGAACCACCGGCGCAAGTGGCGGCAGATCGGTCCCGCCGGTGATCTGGCAGGCCTGGCACAGGGGATCGACATGCCGGCCGGACTCGCCAAGCGTGCCGCAGATGTCCGCAGCCGTGGCACCCGATAGAAGAATCGCCGCAACAGTCTGCTCGTCCGCGACCGGCGCACGATGCGCAAACCCGATCCCGACCAGCGCGACGGACAGGACGGCCAGAACGACCATGCGGTGAAGCTGCAAGACAAACGCCGACATGCGTATCGCTTAGGCCCGCGCCCACCCCGCCGTCAATCGGGCAAAGCGGCGCAGGTGGCTTGCCTTGTCGGCGCAAGGCGGAAAGAGTGCGCCATCTCGTTCAACCAGCCGGAAGCCGATCATGCCTTCGCCCATTCCCGTCTTCGATGGTCACAACGACATCGTCCTGAAAATTGCCGGCGCCGGTGCCGACCGGGAAAAGCTCTGGCTGCATGGCGAAGGGGCGGGGCATCTCGACCTGCCGCGGATGCAGGCCGCGGGCTTTGCCGGTGGCTTTTTCGCCGTCTACATCCCCTCCCCCGAGTATGAAGACCTGAACGCGCTTGAAGCCCGGATGGACAATCCGCCCTACGATTTCCCCCTGCCCGCCCTGATCGATCACAAGGCCGCCCAGCCAGTTGCGGTCGAAATGCTGGGCCACCTCCTTTGGATGGAGCGTGTCTCCAGGGGTCGCTTACGCTGGTGCCGGACCGCGGGCGACATTCGCGCGGCGATGGCGGCAGGGGTCGTTGCCGGGGTGATCCACTTCGAGGGTGCCGAGGCCCTCGACCAGAACCTCGACGCACTGCACCTCTTTCACGCGATGGGCCTGCGGTCGATCGGCCCGGTATGGAGCCGCCCGACCATTTTCGGCCACGGTGTCCCGTTCCGCTTTCCCTCCACCGGCGACACAGGACCGGGCCTGACCGATGCCGGTCGCGCACTGGTCAGGGAATGCAACGCCTTGCGGATCATGCTGGACCTCAGCCACCTGAACGAACAGGGTTTCTGGGATGTGGCCAAGCTGTCAGATGCACCACTTGTCGCCACCCATTCCAACGCGCACGCCGTCTCTGCCTCCAGCCGGAACCTCAGCGACCGGCAGTTGCGGGCAATTGGTGACACTGGCGGCATGGCCGGATTGAACTTCGCCACCTGCTTTCTGCGCGAAGATGGCCGCGAAAGCCCGGACATGACGCTGGACCCGGTAAAGCGGCATATCGAACACATGCTGAAGCTTGCAGGCGAAGACCATGTCGGCCTCGGTTCGGACTACGACGGTGCGACCACACCCAAGGACATCGGCGGGGTCGAAGGGCTGCCCGTACTGATCCAGGCAATGCGCGAAATGGACCTTGGAGAGGCGCTGATCGAAAAGATCGCGCACCGCAACTGGCTGCGGCTGCTTGAACGGACCTGGGGCGCCTGACCGCGCCGCTTCTCTCCCTTCTGCTCCACCCATGGCGCAGGCCAAGGTCAGGCCGCGAACGTGTCCCGCAGCCCCTGCGCCAGATCGGTGAACCGGTCGGACAGCGGGTTCGACCGGCGCCATACCATCCCGATGGTCCGGCTGGGGCGCGGTTCATGCAGCCGGTGCAGCGCCACCGGGGCCGACCGCCCCTCGACCGTCGCCGCCATTTCCGGGATCAGCGTGACGCCGATGCCCGCCCCCACCATCTGCACCAGCGTGCCGAGGGACGAGCCCTCCATGATCTCGCCGGTCAGCCCGGGAGACAGCTTGCACACCGCAATCGCCTGATCGCGGAAGCAGTGGCCCTCTTCCAGCAGCAGAAGCGGCATCGTGCGCAATTCCTCCAGCGACGGCACCGGGTGCGTGGCGGCGGCCTCGGCCCGAACCAGAAGGAACTCCTCGTCCAGCAACGGATGCTCGACCAGCGACGGCTCGGACACCGGCAGGGCCAGCAGTGCCAGATCCAGCCGCCCTTCGCCCAGGTCGCGCAGAAGCTTCGGCGTCACCGCCTCGCGCGGGCGAAGGTCAAGGTCGGGGAACCGCGCCGTCAGTTCGCGCATGAGGCGAGGCAAGAGATAGGGGGCCACCGTCGGGATCACCCCCAGCCGCAACCGCCCCGACAAGGGGCCGGTCGACGCCCGCGCCAGCGCGCCCAGTTCGTCCACCGCCCGCAGGACATCCCTGGCCCGCAGCGCGAATTCCTCGCCCAGCACGGTCAGGCTGATCTGCCGCGCGCCCCGCTCGACCAAGGGCGCGCCCAGGATATCCTCCAGCTCCTTCACCTGCAGCGACAACGCCGGTTGCGAGATCGACGAAGCCTCGGCCGCGCGCCCGAAATGCCGGGCCCGCGCCAGCGCGTCGAAATAGCGCAGATGCTTGATGGTGATCTTTGTCATAAGCTCAGCATATCGTGGCGATATGAAAATGAAAATTCCTATTATCGCTCAGTGGTGCTAGCGATACCCTACGATATGCAGTTCCGAGTCGCCTTCCAGTTCCGGGACCGGGTGGCTTCGGCAGGTTTTGGACGGTCTGTTCAGGGAGAACAAGATGGACGGCAATGACGCAGGACGCTCGGGCAAATGCCCGGTGATGCACGGCGCAATCACCACGACAAGCCAGACGGTCACCGATTGGTGGCCGAAGACGCTGAACCTCGACATCCTCCATCAGCACGACACCAAGGTGAACCCGCTGACCGGCTTCAACTACACCGAAGAGGTGAAGAAGCTGGACTTCGTGGCACTGAAACGTGACCTCACCGCCCTGATGACCGACAGCCAGGACTGGTGGCCGGCCGATTGGGGCCATTACGGCGGCCTCTTCATCCGCATGAGCTGGCATGCCGCCGGGACCTACCGCATGGCCGACGGCCGCGGCGGTGCGGGCACCGGCAACCACCGTTTTGCCCCTCTGAACTCCTGGCCCGACAACGCCAACCTGGACAAAGCGCGGCGGTTGCTGTGGCCGATCAAGAAGAAGTACGGCAACCGCCTGTCCTGGGCCGACCTGATGGTCTTGGCCGGGACCGTCGCCTACGAATCGATGGGCCTGAAGACCTTCGGCTTCGGCTTCGGGCGTGAAGACATCTGGGCGCCGGAAAAGGACGTCTACTGGGGGTCCGAGAAGGAGTGGCTCAAGGACGAACGCTATCCGTCCAAGGAAGACCGCACCTCCCTGGAAAACCCGCTGGCCGCCGTGGTCATGGGCCTGATCTACGTGAACCCGCAGGGCGTCGACGGCGTCCCCGACCCGCTGCGCACCGCCCATGACGTGCGCGAGACCTTCGCCCGCATGGCGATGGACGATGAGGAGACCGTGGCGCTCACCGCAGGCGGCCACACCGTCGGCAAGGCGCATGGCAACAACGACGCCGCCCGCATCCAGGCCGAGCCGGAAGGCGCCGCGATCGAAGAAGGTGGTCTGGGCTGGATGGTCCACTCCGCCCGTTCCGTCGGGCGCGACACGATCACCTCGGGGCTTGAGGGCGCCTGGACCGCCAACCCGACTAAGTGGGATGGCGGCTACTTCGACCTTCTTCTCAAGTACGACTGGGAGTTGGTGAAATCGCCCGCCGGGGCCTTCCAGTGGCAGCCGATCAACATCGACCCCGACGACATGCCTGTCGACGTGGAAGACCCCTCGATCCGCCGCATGCCGATGATGACCGACGCCGACATGGCCATGAAGATGGACCCGGCCTACCGCGCCATCTCGGAGCGTTTCGCCAAGGATCAGGCCGCGTTCAGCGACGCTTTCGCCCGCGCCTGGTTCAAGCTCACCCACCGCGACATGGGGCCGAAGGTTCGGTACCTGGGGCCTTGGGTTCCGCAGGAAGACCTGATCTGGCAGGACCCCGTCCCCGCCGGTTCGACCGCCTGGAACGTCGACGCCGTGAAGGCGAAGATCGCCGCCTCGGGCCTCTCCGTCTCCGACATGGTCACCACCGCCTGGGATTCCGCCCGCACCTTCCGCGGCTCGGACAACCGGGGCGGTGCCAACGGCGCCCGCATCCGTCTGGCCCCGCAGAAGGACTGGGAGGGGAACGAACCCGCCCGTCTGGCCCGTGTGCTGTCGGTGCTGGAACCCATCGCGAAGGAAGCCGGGGCCTCGCTGGCTGACGTGATCGTCCTCGCGGGCAACGTCGGCGTCGAACATGCGGCGAAAGCCGGTGGCGTTGATGTCACCGTCCCCTTCCATGCCGGGCGCGGCGACGCGTCCCCGCAGGACACCGACGCCGACAGCTTCTCGGTGCTGGAGCCTCTGGCAGACGGTTTCCGCAACTGGATGAAGAAGGACTACGCCGTCTCGGCCGAGGAACTGCTTCTCGACCGCGCGCAACTCATGGGCCTCACCGCGCATGAGATGACCTGCCTCATCGGCGGGATGCGGGTGATCGGCACCAACCACGGCGGCACGGCGCATGGCGTCTTCACCGACCGGGTCGGCGCGCTGACGACCGACTTCTTCAACGGCCTGACGGACATGGGCTACAAGTGGGTGCCAAAGGGGACCAACCTCTACGAACTCACCGACCGCAAGACCGGCACGGTCAAGTGGACGGCCACCCGCGCGGATCTGGTGTTCGGCTCGAACTCCATCCTGCGCGCCTATGCCGAGGTCTATGCCCAAGACGACAACCGCGAGAAGTTCGTCTGCGACTTCGTCTCGGCCTGGGTCAAGGTGATGGAAGCCGACCGCTTCGATCTGCGCGCCTGATCCGCGCCGCCAGAGCATTGACACGGCCCGGACCCTTGCGGTTCGGGCCGTTTTTCGCTCCGGGTATCTGTTCCCACACGGCGTAGAAATTTTTTTGTTGGTGTGGAACCAATTTTGCCCGTGATTGTTTTCCCGCGAAGCGGTGCCAGACCAATGGCACCGACGGCCTTTAGTGGCCCACGGGGGAAAGAATGGCGGGGCACGAACAGTCGGACACTGGTCTATCGACCGAGGACGACCTGCGCGCCCTCTATGAGTTCACTGACGCGATCTACCACGCCCGCTCCGCCGACGACATCTATGCCTCTGCGCTGGAAGTCATCACCCGCACGCTGCACTGCGACAGGGCGTCGATCCTGCTGTTTGACGACGCGGGCATCATGCAGTTCGTCGCCTGGCGGGGTCTTTCCAACGAGTATCGCACGAAACTGGCCGGACACACGCCGTGGAAACCGGGCGACCAGGACCCCCCGCCGATCTTTGTCGAGGACATTGCGGAAACCGCGGAACCGGACTGGATAAAGCAGGTCATATCCGGCGAAGGGATCGTAAGCCTGGGATTCGTGCCGATCACCCTGGAAGGCAAGGTCATCGGGAAGTTCATGACCTATTACAGCTCCCGCAAGCCCGTCAAAGCCCGGTCACAGGCCCTTGCCGTGACCATCGCGCGGCAGCTTGGGTTCAGCATCGGCCGCACCCGCGCCGAAGCCTCGCGCGAGGCGGCATTGTCCCACCTGCGGTTCTCCGAGGCGCGCTTCCGGCAGATGACGGAAGAAGCGCCGATCATGATCTGGATGAGCAACCCAAACGGACACTGCGAACAACTGAACAAGCTTGCGCGCGATTTCTGGGGCGTGGCCGACGACGGGCTGGACAAGTTCGACTACTCGGCCACGATCCACCCCGAGGACTCCGACCGCGTCCTGGCGCAGATGGGCGAGGCTATTACCCAGAACCGGCCCGTCACCGTGCGCGGTCGCTATGCCAATGTGTCCGGCCACTGGCGCATCCTGCAGACCGAAGCGCGGCCCAGATATGCCTGCGACGGGCAGTTTCTGGGAATGATCGGCGTGAATGTCGACATCACCGAACAGGAAAGCGTCGCCCGGCAACGGGAATTGATGCTGGCCGAGCTGAACCACCGGGTGAAGAACACCCTCGCCGTGGTGCAGGCCATCGCGCTGCAGACCTTCAAGGCGGATCGCCGCTCGCCTCCGGTGGCAACCTTCCTCGGCCGGCTCGGCGTCCTTGCCAAGGCCCACGACATCCTGTCAGCCGTCAGCTGGGAAGCCACCCCCATGCAAGAGCTGGCGCGCGAGGTGCTCGGCGGCCTTTCCCCGAACAAGTCCCGCATCGACACCGACGGCCCGCCGTTTCTCCTGAAGCCCAAGCAGGCCCTCGCCATCGCACTTGCGCTTCATGAGCTGCAGACGAACGCGATGAAGTATGGCGCGCTGTCCGTCGACCAGGGAACGGTCTCGCTGCAATGGCGGCTTCCCTCCAGCCAGCGCCTGGAAATCCTCTGGCAAGAGCGCGGCGGCCCGCCCGTCGTCGCACCCTCGCGCAGAGGCTTCGGAACCTTGATGCTGGAAAAGGGTTTGTCTGCCGAACTGAACGGCGTGGCAAAGCTGGACTTTAAACCTGACGGCCTTCTGTGTCGGATAGAGGCCGCAATCGACGGGATGAATGGATGAGCGTTTTGACTGGCCGCAGGATACTTGTCGTGGAAGACGAATTCCTGATCGCGTCTGTGCTGTGCGACATGCTTGAGGACAGTGGAGCCGTCGTCCTGGGCCCGGCGGCGACCGTGGCCGAGGCGATGCAGATGTTGCATGACAACCCTGTCGATGCCGCCCTTCTGGACATGAACCTGAATGGTCAGTGGAGCGATCCGGTCGCCGAGGACCTGCAAGCGCGCCGGATTCCCTTCGTCTTCACCACCGGCTACGGCACGAACTCCCGCACCGAAAAGTTCGGGGTGCGAACCGTCTCCAAGCCCTATTCCTGGGAAGAGATCGAGCAGCAGCTTGGACTCTCGATGGTCGAAGCTTCCCTGCGGGAGAAATGACTTACGGACCGGCCCAGCAGGGTTGCGCCACCGGCGCGCGGTCGTGCCTGTGGTCGGACCTTGCTGGTACCCGCGGCCGGGCTCGAACCGGCACGGCCTTGCGGCCAAGGGATTTTAAGTCCCCAGTGTCTACCATTTCACCACGCGGGCAGCCGGGCGGACCTTAGCCGCTGCCATGCGCGGGGAAAAGCCCGCTCCTTGTCTTGGCCCCGCCTTGGGGATTAGCCTGCCCGCGAAGCGACGGAGACCGGATGCGCAGCTCCCCCCAGACCCTGACCCGCAGCGAAACCGTGGTGTCGGACGCGCTGGCGCATCTGGCGCGCATCGTGCTGGAAAAGGGCCGCTTCATCTATGCCCACGAGGCCGGGGACACCGCCACCGTCCATGACGGCTACAATCTTCTGCGCCATTGCGGAACGCTGTGGTTCATGGCCCGCGCCGCGAACCAGCTGCCGGGCCGGACCGATCCCGAGGTTCTGGCCGCCATCGGCAGGGCGACAGGCTACCTCGGTCGCAAGCTTGACCCTCCACCCTGGGCCGCAAGCGATCGCCCCAGCCTTGGCCTGGTCGGCAACGGCGCGATCAAGCTTGGCGGTCTGGGTCTTGGCCTTCTGGCCCTGACCGAGGTGGCAACCATCCCCGCGCTGATCCTGCCGCCCAAGGCCCTGCCCCATGCCCTGCCCGAAACCATGTCCCGGATGCGGACTTATGCCCTCGACGAGATCGAGGGCGACGACTTCCGCCACAAGCGCGACTTCCAGACCGGTGAGGTCCTCGGCTTTCGGTCAGACTATTATACCGGCGAGGCGATCTTCGGCCTTCTGTTGTCCGGTCCCACGACCGACGACCTGACCCGAGTCACCACCGCGCTGATGCGCAAGGGTTACGGCTTCGCCCAGCAAAGCCACTGGATGGCCTACGCCGCCTGCGAAGCTGTCCTGCGCGGCGTGGTGCCCGAGGCATTGGGCTCGGCCTATCTGACCGGGCTCATGGAGGCGATCCTGGGCGATCCCCATTACCGCGCCCGCCGCCAGTCCACCCCCATCGCCTGCCGGACCGAGGCGCTGACCCGCGTCCTGCTGCTGGCCCGCGACCACCCTGGCCTCCTCTCCCCGGACCTCCTCACCCGCATCCGCGCCCATGCCGCCGAAAACCTGTCCCTCCAGCTTGTCTGGTACGCCGACGGCCAGTTCTGGAAGGGCGACGACGCGCGGAAGGTGCAGATCGACTACATCCAGCACAACGCCACCGCCTTCCTGCACTGGGGCCTCCTCGGCGAGGGCTGACCTCTCCCGACAGCTCCTCGAGCACTCCGCGCACTCGTCGAAGGACCCAGCGAGGAGTGCATGAAATGCTCGACGAGCGCCCCCTCAGCCCACCCCCGCCAGCAACCGGCTGACCAACTCGAAACTGTTCCGGACCCCCATCTTCCGGATCATGTTCGCCCGGTGCACCTCCACCGTCCGGGGCGACGACCCCACCGCCAGCGCGATCTCCTTCGAGGTGAAACCGTTCACCAGATACCGCGCGATCCGCCGTTCCGTTGGCGTCAGCGCCCCGGCCGGCCCCTCGCTGTCCAGCGGCCTGTATGTCCAGACCGCCAGCCGTTGCGGGTCCTCGGGGTCCAGCGCGGTACCGTGGCCTTCCATCCACAGGACCTGCCCGTCCTTCCGCCGCATGAAGCGCTCATCCCGATAGACTGCCGCGCCCTGCATAGCCCGGCGCGCCCGTTCGCCGATCAACTCGTAATCCGTCTGACCGGGATACAGCATCCGGATCGACTGCCCCTCCAGTTCCTTCGGAGTCCAGCCAAACACCGCCTCAACCCGCAGGCTGGCCCGCAGGATCACCCGGTCGCCCAGGATCAACGTCGCATCCGGCGCGTGCTGGAACGCCAGCCGTTCATAGTCGCGCATCGCCGCCCCCTACGTAGCCATATACGTATTCTTACGGATGGCAGGCCCGCGCGCAATCTTTCAGGATCACCCCGATCCGATGTTCCCGCCGCAGCCGTGGAACCGGAGGGAGAACACCGATGAACAAAGTCTACCCAAGCGCCGCCGCGGCCCTCGACGGGCTTCTGCACGACGGCATGCTGATCGCCTCCGGGGGTTTCGGCCTCTGCGGCATCCCCGAACTTCTGATCGCCGCCATCCGTGATGCCGGCACCAAGGGCCTGACCGTTGCCTCGAACAACGCGGGCGTCGACGGCTTTGGTCTTGGGGTCCTGCTGGAAACCCGGCAGGTCAAGAAGATGATCTCGTCCTATGTCGGCGAGAACGCCGAATTCATGCGCCAGTATCTGTCCGGAGAGCTGGAGCTGGAATTCAACCCGCAAGGCACGCTGGCCGAACGCATGCGGGCAGGCGGTGCGGGCATCCCCGGCTTCTATACCGCGACCGGCGTCGGCACCGTTATTGCCGATGGGAAAGAGCACCACGACTTCGACGGCCGCACCTACATCCTGGAGCGTGGCATCATCGCCGACCTGTCGATCGTGAAAGCCTGGAAGGCGGACCCCTCGGGGAACCTCGTGTTCCGCAAGACTGCCCGCAACTTCAACGTCCCCGCCGCCACCTGCGGCAAGACCTGCGTGGTGGAGGTCGAAGAGATCGTCCCGCTCGGCAGCCTTGACCCCGACACGATCCACCTGCCGGGGATCTACGTTCACCGCATCGTCACCGGCACCCACGAAAAGCGCATCGAACAGCGGACCGTCCGCAAGAAGGAGGCCGTGTGATGACCGATGTCAAAGGCTGGGACCGCCACGGCATGGCCGCCCGCGCCGCGCAGGAACTGCAGGACGGGACCTACGTCAACCTCGGCATCGGCATCCCGACGCTGGTGTCGAACTACATCCCCAAGGGCGTCAGCGTCACCCTGCAGTCCGAAAACGGGATGCTCGGCATGGGTCCCTTCCCGTTCGAGGGCGAGGAAGACCCCGACCTGATCAACGCAGGGAAACAGACGATCACCGAGCTGCCGCAGACCGCCTATTTCGATAGCGCGCAGTCCTTTGCGATGATCCGCGGCGGCAAGATCGCGATGGCAATCCTTGGCGCGATGGAAGTGGCCGAAAATGGCGACCTTGCGAACTGGATGATCCCCGGCAAGCTGGTCAAGGGCATGGGCGGCGCGATGGACCTGGTGGCTGGCGTGGGCCGCGTCGTCGTCGTGATGGACCACACGTCGAAGCACGGGGAATCCAAGGTGCTGAAAGCCTGCACCTTGCCCCTGACCGGCAAGGCCGTGGTCAACCGGATCATCACTAACCTCTGCGTGCTGGACGTCGTGCCGGGCGGGCTGAAGCTGGTGGAATGCGCCACGGGCGTGTCCGAGGCCGAAGTCCGCGCCGCGACCGAGGCAACCCTTGTCTGACCACATCGTCACCCGCGAACACGGAGCGACCAAAGGTCGCTTCGTGATCCGGCACGCCGGTGAAGAGGCCGAACTGACCTATTCGATCACCACCCCGACGCTGATCATCGCCGATCACACCGGCGTCCCGGACAGTTTCCGGGGCACCGGGGCCGGTCTGGCCCTGGTGGACGCGCTGGTGGCGGCGGCCCGGAAGGACGGCTTCAAGGTCGTCCCCCTCTGCCCCTTCGTGAACGCCACCCGGAAGAAACACCCCGACTGGGCGGACGTCTTCGTCTGAAACCCAGCCCCTAGAGACCAGCGATATCCGTCCGGAACACGCAAGGATCGGTCACCAGCATCGGCGGGCTTACGCAAAGCCCCTGCGCCACCTGCCAGGCTGCCAGCACCTTCGGTACATAGTCCCGCGTCTCGGCATAGGGCGGCACGCCGCCGTTCTTTTGCACCGCGCCCTCGCCCGCGTTGTACGCCGCAAGCACCATCACCGGGTCGTTGTCGAATTCCTTCAGGAGCCAGTCCAGATAGGCGACCCCACCCTTGATGTTCTGCACCGGGTCGGTGCTGTCGCTGACCCCAAAGCGTTCCGCCGTCGCCGGGATCAGCTGCATCAGCCCGACCGCCCCGGCGTGGCTGACCGCGTCCGACTGCCCCGCGCTTTCGATGCCGATCACCGCCAGCACCAGCGCCGGCGAGACATTGGTGTCCAGCGTCGCGCGCAGGATGTCCTTGCCATAGGCGTCCGCCATGTCCTGCATGGACTGCAGCCGCGGTGCCCGGACAATCTCTCCGTCCGGTCCCTGCGACAGCGAGGCCAGCGCCAGGTCAAACCGGTCCGCCGCAGCACCCAACCCCGCCGGAACCTTGTCCCAGAACCAGGCGTAGGACGACGACGGAGCCGGCCCCGGTTCGCCCACCGGGCCGTCGTTCTGTTCGACCGGCTTCGGTTCCTCCAGCCCGTGGTCCGGGTTGGGGTCGACCTTGGGCAGCGCTGCCAGATAGCGCGCCTGCTCCTCGGGATCGATCTGCACGGTGATCCGCTTGCCGGGAAGACCCTCGCCGACCTTCACCCGCTTGAAGCTGGTTTCTGCCAGGGACGCGTGGGGAAGGGCCGCGCAGAGAATCGCTGCGGTCCAGTAAGTCCTGCTCATCATGTCGGGGCCTGCTCGCCTCGTTGTTTTGCGGGAGAATCGCAGGTTACCCTCCGCGCAGCCAGCACTTTCACGGTCCAATCATGGCATTTCCGCCAGATTTGACCGAAAAAGCACGGCCTAGCATGGAAGCGTGAACAGATTCCTAAAATTTCTTTGATTTGGAATCAGTGACTTGGACATGAAGCGGCAAGTTTTTTCGCCCGGCCTGAAATCTTCAGATGTCGTCCAAACTGCTGCCACGTTTGAAGGGCTATATGTGTTCATACCGAACGATGAAGGCGCAGCAAAGGCCAATGTCGAAGCGGTTGAGTAAAGTGACACCTTAGAAAGGGACCAGACAAATGACCAATTTCTCCGCTTTCCTGAAAGACGAAGCCGGCGCCGTGACCGTTGACTGGGTGGTTCTGACCGCCGCCGTCGTGGGCCTCGGCCTCCTGATCTTCAACTGGGTCCGCCCGGCCGTGTCGAACCTGGCTGAATCGATCAACGCCGAGCTGACCGCCGCTCAGACGTGCATGGAAAGCAACGGCGTCACCTGCGACTAATCTTTGCAGGATATTCCACTCTGGCCGCGCTTCGAAAGAAGCGCGGCCAGTTTCATTTTGCGCTCTGTTCAGTGACCGGTCCCAGGTTTGGCCAACGGGTGGCGGATGCGCCCAGAAGTTGCAGGACGTTCCCCTTTCGATCCATCCGGCACCCAACCACCAGCGCGCTGCCTTGAACGCCGTCCGATCACCTTGATTTCGCCTCAGAGTTGCGCGAGTGGGGAGCCGAAGCGGTCTAAGCTCAAGATTATTACTATATATTACAATCTCTTATCGGATTGTCAGCCCAACAGTTGTCTGGCCCAGAAAAAACTCACGTCGTCCAAACTCCTGCCACGATTGCCCCGCCATATGGTTGTCATACCGACCGACGAAGGCAGATGCTACGGCCTGGATCGCAGCGGTTGAGACACAGGTAAACACACCTAAGATAGGGACAAGATCATGACCAAGATTTCCGCTTTCCTGAAAGACGAAGCCGGCGCCGTGACTGTTGACTGGGTCGTTCTGACCGCTGCCGTCGTGGGCCTCGGCCTGCTCATCTTCAACTGGGTCCGCCCGGCCGTGTCGAACCTCGCCGAGGCAATCAACGGCGAGCTCGCCGCTGCTCAGGCCTGCCTCGAGCAGAACAACGCCGCCACCTGCTGATTTTCCGGGTCGCACGTTTCTTAGGCCGCGCCTCACCCGAGGCGCGGCCTTTCCAATTCCAAGACCATGTGTCGCAGGTTCGTGAAACAGTCCCCCCGGGAATGCAAGATTGTAGCCCGACATCCGTTAAACTTTCGCCGCATTCGACAGCGAAGCTGCACCAGTCACGGATCGCCCGTCGCGGTTGCGGAACACCAGGCGCTGAAGGTTTTGGCCCCGTTCCCCACAACCATGACAGATCCAGCCACCAATTCGGGGCACCCCGCCTGCAAACTTGCAACGGGCGGCCCCACAACACTAGAAGCGCGGGGCGCCGGGGTCACTCCCAGGGTCGCTCCCAGCAAGTAGAGGGTAGAAATGAGAGCAGTATTTGCATTGGTCCTTCTGGTTGGCATGGGCCTGGCCGGTGTGGCCGTCTATATGATCCAGGGCTACATGTCGGACCTTGAAACCGCCCTTGAGCAAGAGCGGTCTTTCAACGCCAATGCCGGAAAGCTGGTCGAAGTCTACGTCTTTGCAAAGGCAAAAGGCTATGGCGATGCTCTCGCGGAAGGCGACGTCCAGCTGATCTACTGGCCAGAAAAATCCCTGCCGAAGGAAATCTTCCGCGAGAAGGAAAAACTCTTCCCGCCAAATGCCGATGGCCCGCGCTATATCATGCGCTCGACCGAAGCATTCGAGCCCGTCCTCGCCAGCCGGGTGACCGAACCGGGACAGTTGGCAAGCCTCACCTCCAAGCTGGAAAAGGGCAAGCGCGCCTTTGCAATCCGAGTCGGTATGGATTCGGGTGTTTCGAACTTCGTGAAGCCGGACGACTTCATCGACATCCTGTGGACAGGCAGCGTCCCCGGATATGAAGGCCGGATCACGCGCCAGATCGAAAACGCCGTCCAAGTCATCGCGGTGGACAACGCACTGAACGAGGGTCAGATCTCCTCGGACACTGTTGCGCAGACGGTAACGGTCGCTGCAACGCCCGAGCAGGTGGCCCGTCTGGCCCAGGCCCAGGCAACGGGCGAACTGACCCTGTCGTTGGCGATGGATGCCACGGAAACCATCGAGGGCACCGTCGAGACCGACACCAAATCCATGCTCGGCATCGTCGAAGTCGCCCCCGAAGTGGTGGCTCCGGTGATCGAACAGAAAGTGTGCTACGCCAAGCAGCGCAGTGGCGGCGTGCTGGTGGACACCGATGTCGTGATCCCCTGCAAGAACTGAACTGCTATCCAATTGGCGTCGGGCGCGGCCACATTATATGGGGCCGCGCCCTATTCATTTTTCAATCCGTTGCGACGTGTTGCAGTTTATCCACATCAACAACTTCCCCCAAAGCATTGATTCTTGCAAAAAAAGCGGCACTGGGTCATTCTCCCCGGACATAAGGGCATTCAAGACCCAAACGAGGCGTGGTCGAAAGGGCAGATCACATGAACATGAAACGAATTCTGACTGCAGCGTACATTGGTGCGGCTCTCGCATCGACGGCGCTGACACCGGTCTCTGCCGAAGTCCTGCGCGTTCTGCAGGGCCAGGCATCCGAAGCACTCAACGTTCCGATGAACCGGGCCGTTGTCGTCGAAAGCGATGTTCCCTTCGCGGAACTCTCGATCGCGAACCCGGGCATCGCGGATATCTCGACGCTGTCCGACCGCTCCATCTACGTTCTGGGCAAGGCACCCGGGCGCACGACCCTCACGCTATTGTCGCCCGAGGGGCAACTGATCTCGAACGTCGACGTGCATGTCACGCCCGACATCGCCGAATTCAAGGAGCGTCTGCAGCAGATCCTGCCCGGCGAGAACATCGAGGTCCGGACCGCCAACGACGGCATCGTGCTGTCGGGTCAGGTCTCCTCGACCGCCAAGCTGGACCGTGCACTTGACCTGGCAAACCGCTACGCGCCAGATCGGGTCTCGAACCTGATGGTCGTGGGCGGCACGCAGCAGGTTATGCTGAAAGTCCGCTTCGCCGAAATGAACCGTTCGGTCACCAAGGCTCTTGGCGGGTCGTTCCGCGCCCAGGGTGCCGGATCGGACGGAAACTTCCTCGCGATCGGCGGGTCTGGTCTGTCGAGCGCGACTGGCGGGGTCGGAATCGGCTTCGGCATCGGCGATCTCGCCTTCCAGGTCACTCTCGAGGCACTCGAGAGCAAAGGCATGGTGCGCACGTTGGCCGAACCCAACCTGACAGCGCTCTCTGGTCAGGAAGCCAAGTTCCTGGCCGGTGGCGAATATCCCGTGCCAGTCTCGCAGGATGACGACACCATCACGGTGGAATACAAACCCTTTGGCGTCGAACTCAACTTCACGCCCGTTGTCGTCGATCAGGACATCATCAACCTGACGATCGACGCGGCCGTATCGTCCATCGACCCGGCGAACGGTATCGCTATCGATGGCTTCCAGATCGACGCCTTCAAACGCCGCGAAACCTCGACAACCGTCGAAATGCGCGACGGAGAAAGCTTCGCGATCGCCGGCCTTCTGCAGGACGACTTCCGCGACGACAACTCGCAGCTGCCCTGGATCTCCGATGTTCCGATCCTGGGCGCTTTGTTCCGGAGTGCCGAATACCAGCGCTCGCAGACCGAACTGGTCATCATCGTCACGCCGCACCTCGTCACTCCGGTGGCGGGCGAGGCGCTGGCCCTGCCGACCGACCGGGTTCGCATCCCGACGGAACGCGAGTTGTTCCTGTTCGGCGAAGTGGCCGGCAGCCCGAAGAAGGGTGCCGCCGCCGAAGTTGCCGGCCAGGACTTCAGCTCGTCCTACGGCTATGTGATGGAGTAAGGAGATGACCCGCATGCTTCCCAAGCTGCTTGCAGCCTCTGCCCTCCTCGCGCTTGCCTCCTGCGGTGATACCAGCCGCAGTTGGGACCGCGAACTCGGCTCCGAAGTCGACAAGGGCCAGTTCGGCAACGCCACGATGAACAACACGCTCATCCAGACGGGTGAAATCTCGTACACCGTGGCACTGGCCGAACGCTTTGCCGCCGAGGTGCCGGACACGATCAACTTCGCCTTCAACAGCGCCGAGCTGTCGGACGAAGCCCGTGCGATCCTGTCCAAGCAAGCCGGCTTCATCCGCCAGTTCCCCGAGGTTCGCTTCCGCGTCTTCGGCCACACGGACAAGGTCGGCTCGAACAGCTACAACCAGCGTCTCGGCCTCCGTCGGGCCCAGGCCGCCGTCAGCTACCTAAGCTCGCTCGGCATCAGCCGGTCGCGGCTCGAGGCGGTGGTTTCCTACGGCGAAACGCAGCCGATCATCCAGACCCAGGACCCCGAGGTGCGCAACCGCCGCACCGTGACGGAGGTTTCGGGGTTCGTCGGCAGCCACCCGCTGGTGCTGAACGGCAAGTACGCCCAGATCATCTGGCGCGACTACATCATCAGCGGCACGCGTGAGCATCTTGGCGAACGCGCTGACGCAGGTGCTGGCGGCTGATCCTCGGCTACAGCATGAATCAGGGGCCGGGCCTTGCGCCCGGCCTCTTCGTTTCCAGAATAGTGATAATCCCAGAAACAGGCTCTTTTAGCCCAATTATCGCCACCATTCTTGAACAAGGTCCCCACCATAGGATGAGTTTGGGGGTCTGATTTCCCCAGGTGCCACCGGCCCGCTGGACGCCCGGTCAAACCACGGAAATCATGCAATAAAAACCCCGTACCGAAAGGACGCAACGCGAGATGACGAGCAAAGCCACTGTACAAAGCGATCCGGCGCCGATCCTCGCCTGCACGATTTCGCGTGACGTGCAGCGATTCGATCTTCTGATCGACGACATGGAGCAAGAGCTGGGCGAAGCCTGGGGCGACCTCAATTTTGAGGATGCGCTGGTCTTCCTCAAGCAGCCGGACAGCACCGGGATGCAGTTCGTCGCCATCGCTGTCGACAGCGAGGACGAATCCGAACTGTCCAAGATGAACGACGTGATCAAGGCGGCCAAGGCCAAGAAGATCAAGGTTCTGCTCATCGCCAACCAGGTCAGCCCGTCCGTCCTGCACCAGATGCTGAAGCTTGGCGCCGACGACTTCGTGCCCTACCCGCTTCCCGAAGGCTCGCTGCACGATGCCATCGAGCGTTTGCGCAAGCCCGCCCCGGTCATGCCCGATGGCTATGACCCGGATACCGGCCTGTTCAACCCGGTCTTCAAGGCCAAAGGCGACCGCAACGGCGTCATCCTGCCGGTGCACGGCATGGCTGGCGGCGTCGGTGCCACCACTTTCGCCGCGAACCTCGCCTGGGAACTGGCGCTGACCCCCGACTCCGAAGGGATGCGCGTCTGCGTCATTGATCTGGACCTTCAGTTCGGCTCGGTTGCGACCTACCTCGACCTTCCCCGCAAGGAAGCCGTGCTGGAAATCCTGACCGACACCGCCTCGGTCGACGCCGACTCGCTGATGAAGTCGATGCTGACCTTCAACGAAAAGCTGCACGTCTTCACCGCGCCTGCCGACATGCTTCCGCTCGAGATGATCACGCCCGAAGACGTGGGCCGCATCCTGGACACCGCGCAGGCGAACTTCGACTTCGTCATCGTCGACATGCCCTCGACGGTGGTGGCCTGGACCGAGGCGATCCTGACCCGCAGCCACGTCTACTTCGCCCTGCTGGAGCTTGACCTGCGCTCGGCGCAGAACATCCTGCGCTTCGTCCGCGCGCTCAAAGCCGAAGGTCTGCCGCACGAAAAGGTGCGCTACGTGTTGAACCGCGCGCCGAAATTCACCGATCTGTCGGCCAAGGCGCGCGTCAAACGGATGGCGGAAAGCCTGGACATCACCATTGAGGTCCAGCTTCCGGATGGCGGCGAACAGGTGACCCAGGCCAACGACCACGGCCTGCCCATCTCCGAAAGCGCCGCGAAGAACCCGCTGCGCAAGGAACTGCAAAAGCTTGCCAAGTCCTTGTACGATTTGAACAAAGCCGCTGAAACCGCCAAGGCCTGATTCAAGGGGAATGACCAGTGTTTAGCCGCTTCAAGAAAGACATGCCGCCCGGTGCCCGCCCCACGATGGGGACTGCGCCCGCAGCGGCTTCGACGACGACCACGACCGCGGCGGCAGCCCGGGCTGCACCGGTTCAGGCCGCCGTCCAGCAGCGCCCGCCGGCCGAAGCCATCGTCGCCGACAAGGAAAAGAAGCGCAAGGAGCGCCTGACCGAACTCAAGGTCGAAATCCACAAGCGCCTGCTTGAAGATCTCAACCTCTCGGCACTGGAATCGGCCAGCGAACAGCAGCTTCGCACCGAGATCAGCTCGCTGGCGACCGAAGCACTGGACGACATGTCGGTCGCGCTGAACAAGGACGACCGCCTTGCCCTCACGCAAGAGCTTTACGACGAGGTCATGGGCCTTGGTCCGTTGGAGCCTCTGCTCAAGGACGAGACGATCAACGATATTCTCGTCAACGGTCCCAAGCGCATCTTCATCGAACGCGCGGGCAAGCTGGAACTGTCGGACGTCACCTTCCGCGACGAACGCCACCTTCTGCGCATCATCGACAAGATCGTCTCCGCCGTGGGCCGCCGGGTCGACGAATCCAACCCCTATTGCGACGCCCGTCTGATGGACGGCAGCCGTTTCAACTGCATGATCCCGCCGATCGCGGTCGACGGCTCGCTGGTGTCCATTCGTAAGTTCAAGAAGGACAAGCTGAAGATCGAGGACCTGGTCCGCTTCGGCGCCTTTACTGAAGAAATGGCCGCCTACCTCCAGGCCGCCGTGTCCTGCCGTCTGAACATCATCGTTTCGGGCGGTACCGGTTCCGGTAAGACGACCACGCTCAACGCGCTGTCCTCCTTCATCGACAACCACGAACGCGTCCTCACGATCGAGGATACGGCCGAACTTCAGCTTCAGCAGGTCCATGTGGGCCGGATGGAAAGCCGCCCGGCCAACGTCGAAGGCAAGGGCGCCGTCACGCAAAGGGACTGCCTCCGGAACGCGCTGCGTATGCGTCCCGACCGCATCATCGTGGGGGAAACCCGCGGTGAAGAGGTCATCGACATGCTCCAGGCCATGAACACCGGCCACGACGGCTCGATGACCACGATCCACGCGAACAACCCGCGCGACGCCGTCAGCCGTCTGGAAAACATGGTCGCCATGTCCGGCATCGAAATGCCGCTCAAGGCGATGCGGTCGCAGATCGCCTCGGCCGTCAACCTCTTCGTGCAGGCCAGCCGTCTGCAGGACGGGACCCGTCGCATGACCTCGGTGACCGAGATCACCGGCATGGAAGGCGACGTCATCTCGATGCAGGAAGTCTTCCGCTTCGAACGCCTGGGGGTCGAGCCTTCGGGCAAGATCATCGGCCGTTTCAACGCGACCGGCATCCGTTCATCATACTCCGACCGTTTCCGTCAGTGGGGCTTCGACCTGCCGGCCTCCATCTACGAACCGATTGTCTGACCGCCATGGAAATCAGCGCAGCACCCCTGATCTATATCATGATCTTCGTGGCGGTCGTCGTGATCGTCAACGGTATCTATCTGATTGTCTTTGGTAAATCCATCAGCCTGAACAGCCGGGTCAGCCGCCGCCTGACGCTGCTGGAAAAGAATGCCAACCGTGAACAGGTCCTGGAACAGCTCCGCAAGGAGATGAACCAGCACCTGAACGCGAAGAACATTCCGCTCTACTCCATGCTGGCCAAGAAGGCGCAGCGGGCAAACATCGCGTTCTCGCCGCAGGCTCTCATCGGCCTCATGGCAGTCCTCTCGGTCTTTGCCTTCCTGATGCTTTCGGTCTTCACCGCGGCCGAGACCGGCCTGCGCGTCGCCCTTGGTATCGCGATGGGCATCGGCGGCGTCTTCACCTGGGTCAACCGCACGGCCAAGAAGCGGATGAGCCTTCTGGAAGAGCAGTTGCCCGACTCCATTGAACTGATGGTCCGCAGCTTGCGCGTCGGCCACCCGTTCTCGACCGCCATCGGCATCGTCGCCAAGGAAATCCCCGATCCCCTGGGCTCCGAATTCGGTGTCATCGCCGATGAAGCCGCCTACGGCCGCGACGTGTCGGAATCGCTGAAAGCCTTCGCCGAACGCATGGACAGCCAGGACCTTCGCTTCCTCGCCGTCGCCGTGTCGATCCAGCAGCAATCAGGCGGCAACCTCGCCGAAATCCTCGAAGGTCTCGCCAAGGTCGTCCGTGCCCGCTTCAAGCTCTTCCGCCGCGTCGCCGCCATCACGGCCGAGGCGAAGTGGTCCGGCATGTTCCTGTCGGGCTTCCCGATCGCAGCCCTGGTCATGATCAACGTGGTGCAGCCGGACTATTACGACGAAGTCAAGGAAACCACCGCCTACATTCCGGCCGCTCTCTTCGTCATCACCTTCCTCATCATCAACATCATCTACATGAAGGTGATGACCAACATCAAAGTGTAGGTCGAACATGGACTTCCTTTCCAACTTCATGACCGGACTGACCGAGCGTTTCGGCCCGATGGCACCGCTTCTGGCGGTGGGTCTCCTGGGCCTCCTGCTGATCCTCCTGGCGCTGCCGGTGGTGATGAAGCGCCAGCGCGACCGCTTCCGCGAGCTGAAGGATCAGGTTCCGAAGGCCGGGGCCGACAAGAAGCGCGCGCTCCGCAAGGTCGAGCGCATCGACAAGCTGGAAAAGTTCGCCCAGTTCCTGGAACCGCAGAAGAAGGAAGAGCTGTCGGCCGCAAAGCTGAACATGCTCCGCGCCGGCTATACCGGCAAGAACGCGGTGCGGATGTTCCACGCCATCCAGTTCCTGACGGCGATCCTGTTCCTGATCGGTGGTCTGATCGTCGCCCTGATCAAGTCGATGTCGCAGGAAATGTCCGGCATGGACCTTCTGATGCACAGCCTTCTGCCCTGCGCCATCGGCTACTATGTCCCGCGGTACTGGGTGAACAAGCGAGTCGAAAAGCGCAAGACCGAGATCATCCAGGGCTTCCCCGATGCGCTTGACCTGATGCTGGTCTGCGTCGAGGCCGGCCAGTCGCTGGACCAGTCGATCATCCGCGTCGGCAAGGAAAGCCGCGCTGGCTACCCCGCGCTGGCCGACGAATTCGACCTGATCGCGCAAGAGGTCAAGGCGGGCAAAGAGAGGACCTCGGTCCTGAAGGACATGGCCGAACGAGTGGGCATCCCCGACGTCGCCTCTTTCGTGACCACGATCATCCAGTCCGCCACTTTCGGTACCTCGGTCGCCGATGCGCTGCGGGTCTATTCCGCCGACATGCGGGACAAGCGCATCATGCGGGCGGAAGAGAAAGCCAACATGTTGCCGACGAAACTGACGCTTGGCACAATGCTGTTTACAGTTCCGCCCCTTCTGGTCATTCTCATCGGGCCTTCCGTCTACGGAATGGTGACAATGATGGGCGAGCTTGCGGGCAGCCTCTAAAACGGGAAACGATTTGCGCCACGCGGCCATACTGACCGTCTGCGCCCTGTTGCTGGCCGGCTGTACGCCGGCCGGTGGCGTTTCCAGAAACAGTCCTTTTGGCATAGATGCCCGCGGTGACGCGGTCGATGGCATGACCGTGGGCCATCGTCTGATGGAAGCCGGCGAACACGAACTCGCCCTCAAGGCCTATCTGCGCGGTGCCGGTGAAACGGGTATCAGCGCCGATGTGCTGTCCTCGATCGGGTCGGCCAATCTTGCGCTCGGGCGCCTGGGCCAGGCCGAGAAGATTCTGAACCGCGCGCTCGAGCTGGATCCGAACTTCGTCCCGGCGATCAACAATCTTGGTGTCGTCATGATGGAGCAGGACAAGACCGGCGAAGCCCGGGTGCTGTTCCAGAAAGCCTTCGCGCTGGATAGTGGCGAAACGGACTCGATCCGCGAAAATCTGATGCTCGCTATCGCCCGGAGTGAAGCGAGTGTGTATGATCCCGAACAAGAAGAAGAAAAAGGCGGGTTCCGTCTGGTCCGGCAGGAAAAAGGCAAATTCGTACTCCTGTCCGATCTCTAGGCGGTGCTCTGAGCAGTCAACAAAAAAGGACGCTTAACATGCGCCATCCGGTTTTTGCATTGCTGTGCCTTGGCGGCACGGTTGCCCTGTCTGCCTGTCAGAAAGACTCTGACGCACAGGTGCAGCGGGCTCTCAAGGACGTCAACGTCATCGACGAGACCAATCTCAACGACGTCATGCTGACCGTCGCCGACCCGAACGAAGCGGTCAGCTACTTCACTCGTACCCTCGAAGAGAACCCCGACCGCATCGACGTGATGCGCGGTCTGGCGCGGTCGCTGGTGCGGGCGCAGAAGCCGACCGAAGCCGCCCAGGTTTGGCGCAGTGCGGTCGCCCATACCGACGCCACCCCGGAAGACCGCGTCATGCTGGCCGATGCGCTGATCCGCTCGAACCAGTGGCCCGAAGCCAAGGCCGAGCTGAACCTGATCCCGCCCACGCACGAAAGCTTCGACCGCTACCGGCTGGAAGCGATGGTGGCCGACAGTGACAAGAACTGGAAGAAGGCCGACAGCTTCTACGAAATCGCAGCCGGCCTGACCACCAAGCCAGCCGGGGTTCTGAACAACTGGGGCTTCTCCAAGCTGACGCGCGGCGAACATTCCGGTGCGGAAAAGCTGTTCATGGAAGCGCTGACCTACGATCCCGCGCTTTTCACCGCCAAGAACAACCTCGTGCTCGCCCGTGCGGCACAGCGCAAGTATGACCTCCCCGTCGTTCGAATGACCCAGACCGAACGCGCCGAGCTCCTGTATTCGATGGGCCTTGCGGCGATCAAGCAGGGGGACGTCTCGGTCGGCAAGGGTCTCTTGAACCAGGCAGTCGAAACCCATCCCAAGCATTTCGAAGCTGCCGTCCGCAGCCTTGAAGCACTTGATGCCAATGTGAAGATGTAAATGCTTGAACCCAGTGATGCACTGATCCTTCTCGTCCCGGTTCTGCCGATTGCGATCTGGGCCGCCGCCTCCGACTTGAAGCGGATGAAGATTCCGAACACGGCCGTCCTGGCGATGGCTGCGATCTGGCCGCTCGTCGGCTGGTATCTGGTGCCTTGGGAATCCTGGCTCTGGGGCTTTGCCATCATGGCCGTGGTCTTCGTGGCGGGTTTCCTGCTTTACCTGACCGGCACCTTTGGCGCCGGCGATGCCAAGTACAGCGCCGCGATGGCGGGCCTTTTCGTTGGTGGCAACATCGGCGAAATCCTCTTGATCACCTTCGTCTCGATGATCGGGTCGCTGCTCCTGCACCGCATTCTGCGCAGCCTCTCCTTCGTCCGCAACGCGACGCCCGATTGGGAAAGCTGGAACCGGAAGCGCTTCTTCCCCTTCGGCCTGGCGCTGTCCTGCATCGTGGTCTTCTACCTTCTTGCCGCCATCTGGCCACAGGGCTGACACAAGTTACGTTTACGACTCAAATCGAAGCAGTTTGCTACGATTGTCCACGGAGCTTGACCTATGAACGCTGAAGCACCGGTGTCCGGCGTCCAACCGCCGCCCTCGCCCCGTTCGCTCGCCGATACGGGGCTGTCCACCGTCATGATGCGGGACATCCTGCTGAAGACGATGTTCCGCACCAACCAGGATCAGGTCACGGCGCTTTCAAAGGCGATCAGCATGCCGGTCCCGCTGACGCAGGAACTCGTAGACCTTGCCCGGACCCAGAAGCTTCTGACCGCCACCGGCACCATGCACGCCACCTCTGGCGGCGAGATGGGATACGAGCTGACCGACGCCGGCAAGGCGCGCGCCTTGGACGCGCTGTCGCAGTCGGAATACTACGGCGCAATGCCGGTGCCGCTGGACCAGTATTCGGTGCAGATCAAGCGCCAATCCGTGCGCGACATCCGGCTGAACCGCGAACAGCTGATGTCCGGGATGGGCCACCTGATCCTGCCCCCGGACCTGATCGACAACCTCGGCCCCGCCGTGACCTCGGGCCGTTCGATCCTTCTCTACGGCCCGCCCGGCAACGGTAAATCCTCGATCAGCCACGGTATCCGCGCGGCCCTTGGCGACAAGGTCTACGTCCCCCGCGCGATCGAGTATTCCGGCCAGATCATCAGCGTCTACGACCCCATCGTGCATTCGGCCGCTGAATCCGCCGTGGACGACCCGAACTCGCTCCGCCGCACCTCGAACCGCTTCGACAACCGCTACGTCTTCTGCGAGCGTCCCTCGGTGATCACCGGCGGTGAACTCAGCCTTGACATGCTGGATCTGAACTACAACCCCACGTCCCGCACCTACCAGGCTCCCCTCCAGCTGAAGGCCACCGGCGGCATCTTCATCATCGACGACCTTGGCCGTCAGGCCGAACCGCCGCAGAAGATCGTCAACCGCTGGATCGTGCCGCTGGAAGAAAGCCGCGACATCCTTGCCCTGCAATCGGGCGAGAAGTTCACCGTGCCCTTCGACACGCTGGTCATCTTCTCGACCAACTTCCACCCGAACCAGATCTTCGACGGCGCGGCCCTGCGGCGTATCTTCTTCAAGATCAAGATCGACGGCCCCAGCCAGGAAAACTTCCTGAAGATCTTCGCGATGGTCGCCCGCAAGAAGAAGATGCCGCTGGACGAAACCGCGCTCATGCACCTGATGAAGGTCAAGTTCCCGACCATCGCCAACAACTACGCGAACTATCAGCCGGTCTACCTGATCGACCAGATGATCGCCGTCTGCGACTTCGAGAACATTCCCTACCAGATGACGCCCGAGCTTATCGACCGTGCCTGGAGCAACATGTTCGTCCGGCAGGAAGAAATCGACCACTGATCCAAAGGCCGAATTCCTTGCGAATTTCGGGCGTCACGCGAAAACCGTGACGCCCTTTTCCGTGACCACCGCATCCAGCCGCTGGTCGAACGCGTCCGTCGGCACCGCGTCCACCTCCTGCGCCGAGAAGGCAAACCCCACCGCCAGCACCGGCCCCCGCGCCCGCAGAAGCTCCAGCGTCCGGTCGTAGAACCCCCCGCCATAGCCCAGCCGGTAGCCCCGCGCGTCGTAGGCCAGCATCGGCACGATCAGCACCTCGGGCTCGACCCAGGCCCCCTCCTCCGGCACCAGCGCCTTGAACGCACCCTCCACCAGTCGGCACCCCGGCGACCACTCCCTGAACCGCAGCGGCGCGGCCTTGGCCACGATCACCGGCACCCCCACGGGCCCCTGATGCGCCGCCATCGCGGGCAAGGGATCGACCTCCGACCGCATCGGCATGTAGCCCGCCAGCACGCGCCCCCGCTGGCTCGCGAGATAATCCGCCAGGATCTCCGCCGCCTGCCCCTGCCCCGCCGCAAAAGCCTCGGCCCGTCGCGCGAAGGCCTGTGCCCGCGCCAAAGTCTTGATATCGTTCATGTCAGCATCACCGTCGCCAGCCCCAGAAAGGCAAAGAACCCCATCACATCCGTAAGGGTCGTCACGAAAGTCCCGCTCGCCAAAGCCGGGTCCAGCCCCATCCGCTCCAGCGTCAGCGGCACCAGCACACCGCCCAGCGCGGCCACGATCTGGTTCACGACCATCGCCAGCCCCAGCACCAGGCCCAGGTGCCAGTCACCGAAGATCAGCACCCCCGCCACCCCCAGGATCAGCGCCAGGCTGACCCCGTTCATCACCCCGGCAAGCAATTCGCGCCGCACCACCCGCCCCGCGTTGGCCCGCGTCAGGTCCCGCGTCGCCAGCGCCCGGACCGCCACCGCCAGGGACTGCGTCCCCGCGATCCCGCCCGTGGACGCCACGATCGGCATCAGCGCCGCCAAAGCCACGATCTGCGTGATCGTCGCCTCGAACCGGCTGATGACCAGCGCCGACAAGGACGCCGTGAAAAGGTTGATCACCAGCCAGGGCAGCCGCTGCCTCACCGTGTCGATCGGCCCGTCGCTGACATCGGCCTCGTCGCCCACGCCCGCCAGTCGCAGCATGTCCTCCTCGTGCTCCTCGTCCAGCACGTTCATCGCGTCGTCGATGGTGATCACGCCCACCAGCCGACCCGAGCCGTCCACCACCGGGCAGGAAATCAGGTGATACTGGTTGAAGATATAGGCGACGTCCGCCTCTTCATCCGTCGCCGCCACGGTGCGGAAACTGTCCTCGGTGATCGCCTTCAGCGCCACATCCCGGCCGGACGACAAGACCCGTCCCAGGGTCGCATAGCCCACCGGAGTCATCCGCGGATCAACCAGGATCACATGGTAGAACTGGTCCGGCAGATGCTCTGCACCCCGCAGGAAATCAATGGCTTCGCCGACAGTCCAGTGCTCCGGCGCCACCACCAGCTCGCGCTGCATCAGACGCCCGGCGGAATGTTCCGGCCAGGCCAGCGCCTGTTCCACCGCCACCCGGTCGGCGGCCAGCATCGCCCCCAGAAGGCGGCCCTGGTCGGCAGCTTCCAGATCCTCGACGATGTCGACAAGGTCGTCCGAGTCCAGCTCGCTCAGCGCCTCCGCAACCACATGATCCGGCAGCGCATCCAGAACCTCTTCGCGGATCGCATCGCTGATTTCCGACAGCACCTCGCCATCGATGACCGCCGAGCCCATCGCAAGAAGCGCTTCACGGTCGGAATCGCTGACCTGTTCCAGAAGGTCGGCCACATCCGCCGGGTGGACTGGCTGCAGCAACGCCTCCACCCGCGCCGTGTCACCTGCGCGCGCAGCATCGATCGCCGCTTCCATCAGTGCGGCGTGCAGTTCTGGCGTTGTCCTGACCATGATTTCCGCCATGCGCGCCTCCCTGCCTGCTGCCGACCTTAGGCCGCTTGCGGGACAACCGCAAAGGCCGTTGCCCCACCCCCGCGCCTTCGCGCTTTTGCGAAACAGTTTCAAGCCGTGTTCTGAAGCTGAAAAATTTACCACGGGCGGGAAACCCTTTACGCTGCCCGCGTTGGGGGGATGCCGCATGACCGAACTGATCCTGGGCCAGGTGCTAAGCTACGCGGGCGACCCGTTCGCCGCAGGGCTTTCCGCCGCCCGCGTCCTCACCCAGGGCGCCGTCGCCATCGACGGCTCCCACATCACCGCCGTTGGAGAGGCTGGCGATCTTCGCGCCCGCTACCCGCAGGCGCGCATCCACGACCACGGCGCAAAACTCATCTCCGCCGGCTTCATCGACGCCCACGTCCACTACCCCCAGACCGCCATCATCGCCTCCTGGGGCAAGCGGCTGATCGACTGGCTGAACAGCTATACCTTCCCCGAGGAAATGCGCTTCAGTGATCCCGCCTACGCGGCCGAGATCGCGAACCGCTACCTCGACCTCGTTCTCGCCCGCGGCACCACCACCGTCTCCACCTACGCGACGATCCATCCCGCCAGCGTGGACGCCATCTTCACCGCCGCCCAGACCCGCGGGATGCGTCTTTTCGCCGGCAAGACCTGCATGGACCGCAATGCCCCGGAAGGCCTCCGCGATACGGCCCGGTCAGCCTACGACGACAGCAAGGCGCTTTTGGAAAAGTGGCACGGTCGGGACCGCCTTTCCTATGTCATCACCCCGCGTTTCTCGCCGACATCCACTCCCGAACAGCTTCAGGCCCTCGGCGCCCTCTGGCGCGAATACCCCGACTGCCTGATGCAGACCCACCTCTCCGAACAGACCGACGAGATTGCCTGGGTGAAGGACCTGTTCCCCCAGTCCCGCGACTACCTCGACACCTACGAAGCCCAGGGCCTCCTCCGCGAAGGTGCCGTCTACGGCCACGCCATCCACCTGACCGACCGCGAGCGTGCCCGCCTGATCGAGACCGGGGCCTCCCTCGTCCACTGTCCGACCTCGAATACCTTCATCGGCTCCGGCCTCTTCGACATGACCCTCGCGAATAGCCTCCGCGTCGGTCTGGCCACCGACACGGGCGGCGGCTCCAACTTCTCGATGCTGCACACGATGGCCGCCGCCTATGAGGTCGCCCAGCTGCGCGGCCAGTCGCTCCATCCCGCGCAGCTCTGGTGGCTTGCCACGCAAGGGTCCGCCCGCGCGCTGCACTGCGAAGACAGGATCGGCAACCTTGTCACGGGACTGGAAGCCGACCTCGTCGTCATCGACCTCGCCTCCACCCCCGCCATCGAACAGGCCACCCGCCGGGCCGAAGACCTCTGGCAAGAGCTTTTCCCCACCATCATGATGGGCGACGACCGCGCCGTGGCCGAAGTCTGGGTGGGGGGCAAGCGACTGCCAGGCTGACCGCAAGCCCTTTCACCTGGATCCAAATATCCCCGCCGGAGGCACCTCCGAGCCGGTTGAGCCGCAGGCTCAGAGGCGAGACAAAAGGCGCGCGCCGAAGGCGCTCAATATGATGACCACGCCCACCCGCGGACCACCGGGCAGCTTGTCGCGCCAGATCCGCGCGCCCTTCGCGAAGCGGGGACGGCCCTGAACGCACCCATCGCAAAGGTTAACCCCAGCCTAACGCCCGCGGCCAACCTGTTGATTTCAAACAGACCAAGATGCGTGCCACGCGCGGGCGGTTACTCGGCCAACTCCCAGCCGTCGGGGTAGAAGTCGTGCTTCAATGCGACCGTCGTCGAGATCCGCTCGTACTTCCAGATCTCCTCGGCGGTGACCGGAATCGGTCCGATCGACGCGACCAGCGTCTCGCCGTCCTTCAACCGCCGGGTCTGGAACCCCTCCATCCGCAAGGCCCGCTCCAAGGCCGGCCACGAGGCATCCGTCTCCTCGATGAAGAAGGAATACTCCACCACCGCCGTCTTCGGCAGGCTGATCCCCTTCGACTGCCGGAAGGTATCGTAGGTCTCGCGACGCTGGGTTTCGAAATTGTGGTCCATGACGGGTCTCCCTGCCCGCCTTCTACCTTACTCGGCGCGGGTACAGAAGCCCATTAGCCGGCAGGGTCAAAGCAAGGGACAGCGTCAGGACGGCCAGGCGCATCGAAGTCTCTGCATCCGGGATGCCCCGACCGTGCCGCCGTTCCACGCGCGGCGGAAGGGCGGGGAAAACCCGACGCTACCCGGCCAGCGCCAGGGCAAGGCGGCGCTGGCGCTCCAGAACCAGAGGCAGGTCCAGCGTTGTCATCTGGCCGTCGCGCACTACCTGCCGCCCCTCGACGATCAGGCCACGCACACGCGTCGGCCCGCACAGCACCAGGGACGCCACCGGGTCCCAGCTTCCCGCCACCTCGACGCCGCGCATATCCCAGATCGCGAGGTCCGCCCGCTTGCCCGGCATGATTGACCCCAGGTCGTCGCGGCCCAGGACCTGCGCTCCGCCCAGGGTCGCGATCTCCAGCACTTCCCGCGCGCTCATCGCATCGGCCCCCCGCGCCACACGTTGAAGAAGCAGCGCCATCCGCGCTTCGGCGACCAGGTTGCCGGCGTCGTTGGAGGCCGAACCATCCACCCCAAGCCCCACCGGAACCCCGGCGTCCCGCATCGCCCGCACCGGAGCGATCCCGGAACCGAGTCTACAATTCGAACATGGGCAATGGGAGACACCGGTCCGTGTCCGGCTAAAAAGGTCAATTTCCGAACTATCCAGCTTCACGCTGTGCGCATGCCAGACATCAGGTCCCGTCCAGCCCAGGTCCTCGGCATACTGTCCGGGGCGACAGCCGAACTGCGCCAGGGAATAGGCGACGTCTTCGTCATTCTCGGCCAGATGGGTGTGCAGCATGACCCGCTTGTCGCGCGCCAACAGGGCGGCATCCCGCATCAGCTCGCGGCTGACCGAGAAGGGCGAGCAGGGCGCCAGCCCTACCCGCACCATCGCCCCGGGCTTCGGATCGTGGAAACGATCGACCACACGGATCATGTCCTCGAGAATCGCCGCCTCTTTCTCGACCAGGCTGTCAGGCGGCAAACCTCCGGCGCTTTCGCCGATGCTCATCGCCCCCCGCGTCGGATGAAAGCGCAGGCCAACCTCACCGGCGGCCGCGATGGTGTCATCCAGCCGCGCGCCGTTGGGGTAAAGATAGAGGTGGTCCGACGTCATCGTGCAGCCCGACAGCGCCAGTTCGGCCAACCCGACCTGGGCCGAAGTGAATATCTCCTCGGGTCCGAAGCGCGACCAGATCGGATAGAGCGTCTTCAGCCAGCCAAACAGCAGTGCATCCTGCCCGCCCGGCACCGCGCGGGTCAGGGTCTGGTAGAGGTGATGGTGCGTGTTCACCAACCCCGGAGTCACCACGCAGCCGGTCGCGTCGATCACCTCGGCCTCGGCGGCGGCTAGGCCGGTCCCGACGGCAAGGATCACCCCGTCCCTGATATAGACATCACCCCGCGCAATCTCGGCGCGGCGGGCGTTCATCGTGACCACGACATCGGCATTGCGGATCAGGGTATCGGACATGGGTGCACCTTTGCACCCTTCGGCCCGGCACCATGCCCGGAGACCGCCCGTCAGAAGGGAGAAGGACACGCGCGGCGACGGCAGTATAACGGGGTCGGGTTCCCTCGGAAAGCGGCCTCAGCCGTTCAAGAGCGCCATCGCTTCGGCATGCAGTTCCCGGCAGGATGCTGCAACGATCTGCCCACCTTCAAGCGCCGGGCGTCCCTGCCAATCGGTCACGATGCCGCCCGCAGCCTCGATCACCGCGATGGGGGCCTGCACGTCATATGCCTGCAACCCCGCCTCGATCACCAGGTCGATTTGGCCCGCCGCCACCAGCGCATAGGCGTAGCAGTCGGTCCCGTAACGCACCAGCTTTGCCCCCGCCGCCACACGCCGGAAGGCCGCGCCTTCTGCAGGGGTGCCGACCTCGGGGAAGGTGGAAAACAGGATCGCCTGCGACAACGGCCGTGGCGCGCGTACCGACAGCACAGCCTCGCCCATCGGCCCGTTCACCAGAGAGCGGCCCAGGCCGCCCTCGAACCGTTCACGGATATAGGGCTGGTCGATGATGCCATAAAGCACGCCCTGGGCATCGCGGACCGAGATCAGCACGCCCCAAGTCGGTGTGCCGGAAAGATAGCCTCGCGTGCCGTCGATGGGGTCCAGGACCCAGGTGAGGCCCGACGTTCCTGCGCGCGCGCCGAACTCCTCGCCCAGGATACCGTCCTGGGGACGGCGCCGGGCAAGGACTTCGCGCATGCGTTCTTCGGACAAGCGGTCGGCGGCTGTCACCGGGTCGAAGCGTTCGGTTTCCTTGGTTTCGGCCGCGAGATCCCGCGTCCGGAAGTACGACAACGTGGCGACCCGCGCCACATCCGCCAATTCATGCGCCGTTGCGATAAGCTCGGACGCCAAACCCGTGGAAACCCGCATCCTGTCCCTCATGGCCTGCCGGACCGCAATAGAGGGGTCCGTCCCCGGGCGCGCTAAACGCCCAAGGGGACGAGGTCAAGGCACCTTTCAGGCCGCTTCGGATAGAACCCGGGCCAGATCGAACAGACGGCGGCGCTGTGCCTCCGGGATCGCGTAGTACGAGCGGACCAGCTCCAGAGCTTCCTTGTCGGACATCATGTCGCCATATGCGTAACCAGCGGCGACCTGACCGTCACCCAGGCCTTCGAAGAAGAACGAGATCTGCACGCCCAGTGCGTCGGCCACGTCCCACAGGCGGGAGGCGCTGACACGGTTCATGCCGGTCTCATACTTCTGGATCTGCTGGAACTTGATACCTACCTTGTCAGCCAGCTGCTGCTGGGTCATGCCCACCATCCAACGACGGTGACGGATGCGCTTGCCTACATGGGCGTCTACGGGATGCTTCATTCTATACTCCAAAAACGTGTGTCCGTTCCCCTCGGTGTTGTATAAGCAAATATCGTGCCAAGATTGGCCGGATGGAAGAAGTTAACGAAAAAAATCTGCCGCGAGCCAAAACCTGTCCTTTTGGATATGTCCAATTGCACAAGCGTATAACACACGGTGCGGTTGTCCTTACCTGCCCGCAAGAGCAGCAGAGCCGAATCAGCACTCGCCCTATAGTGGTATCGCATTTCGCGTTGCATTTTGCATACGCGCTTGGGCGCTCATTGCATTTTGCGAAAAACTTGATCATTCCATTGCAAGAAACTGTACACCGGATAAAACCCTTACACTGTAGGTAGTAGAAACAACGGGGGGCCAAAGGGGACAATTATGCGCGCCTGGCAAGTCCTTGAATATGGCGGCAACCCTATCCTGTCCGATATTCCTGCGCCAATACCCGTTAAAGGCGAACTTGTTCTGCGGGTGGAAGCAGTAGGGCTCAACTTCGCGGATATGCTCGCAATTCAGGGCAGATACCAGGTGCGGCAGGTTCCTCCCTTCGTATCGGGGATGGAACTGTCCGGCGTTGTCGAAAGCCTTGGTCCGGGCACGACAGGGCCCGCGCCCGGCACGGCGGTGCTTGCCACCTGTCCCGCTGGCGCCCTGGCTGATCGCATCCGCCTGCCCGCGGACAGGGTCAACCCGTTCCCAACGGTCATGACCTTCGCCGAGGCGGCGGGGTTTCCCATTGCCTACGGCACCTCGCACCTTGCACTGACCCACAAGGCCAGGTTGCAGCCCGGAGAGACGCTTTTTGTCACCGGCGCTGCCGGGGGCGTCGGCATGACCGCGGTCGAGATCGGTCAGCTTCTTGGCGCGCGGGTCATCGCTTCGGCGCGGGGCCAGGCTCGCCTTGAAGTGGTGCGCGCGGCTGGCGCGGAGCTGCTGATCGACAGCGAGGCACCTGATCTGAAGGACCGGCTGAAGGCGGAAGGCGGGGTGGACGTCGTCTATGATACGGTGGGCGGTCCGGCCTTCGATGCAGCCCTGCGGGCCTGCAAGCCCGACGGACGGCTTCTGGCGATCGGCTTTGCCTCGGGCGAGGTGCCGCAGATCCCCGCGAACATCCTTCTGGTCAAGAACCTGACCGTCTCGGGCTTCTGGTACGGCGGATACGAAAGCCACGCGCCGGACCTTGTGTCTGCCAGCATGGCCGAGCTTCTGCTCTGGCGGGCCGAGGGCCGGCTTAAGCCGCATGTCAGCCACATCCTGCCGTTCGAGTCCTTCCCAGAGGGTCTGGCGCTTCTGAAAGACCGCAAGGCCACCGGGAAGGTCGTGATCCGCGTCGGTCAAGAACCGTAGGCGCAGCGCAGTTCGCTGACCAAAAGGTCCATCGCCTCGTCCGACCGGCGGCTGCCGCGGTACAGTCCCAGTTTCATGTTGCCGACAGCGGGCAACTGGTTTTCCCCACTGATCGGGGCCATGCCCTCGGGAATGCTGCCCACCATCCGCACCGAGACGGCAAGGTCCGCCGCGACCGTCGCTTCGACCGCCTGCTCGCTTTCGCCGCCGGTTGCCATCTCCCAGGGAACGCCCGCCCCCTCAAGCACCGCCTGCGCGCGCGGGCGGAAGATGCAGGTGTCCTTGAAGCCCAGACGCAGCGGCCGTCGCTGCCAGGCGTTGCCGTCCGGCGCACCCACCCAGACCAGGTCGCGGGTCGACAGCACCTCAGCACCGGCATCAGGAGTCTCTTCCGTCGTCAGCATCACATCGAAGGCGCCACGGGCAAAGTCCTGCTTCATCAGCACGGTGAACGAGGAGACAAGGTTGATCCGCACCCGCGGGTAGGCCTGCGCCATGCGACGCAGGATGCCGGGGATCGCCGGATAGACCACGTCATGCGGCACGCCCAGCCGGATCTCGCCCTGGCAGCAGGTCGCCGCCAGTTGCGACAGCGCCTCGTCGTTCAGCGCCAGCATGCGCTTGCCGTAGGACCGAAGCTGTTCACCCTCGGGCGACAGCGCCAGCTTGCGGGCCGCGCGCAGGAACAACGTCATCCCCAGCGCCTCTTCCAGCCGCTTGATCTGCATCGAGACCGCCGACTGGGTCAGGTTCAGATAACCCGCCGCCCGCGTCACGCCGCCGACATCGGCCACCGTGACGAACGAACGGAGCGAGGCAAGGTCAAGGTTCCGGGGCATATCACAGATCCTGATGGTTCAGTTCACAATCATTCGTTTCCATCATGCAGCGGAACGCGGCATTGTTCAAGCATCCTGATGCAACCCCACTGGCCCATCACCAAAGCAGATGAAGGAGACCCGCCATGCCGACACTCCGCCTTACCCTCCCGCTCGCCCTTTTCCGTCCCTCCGCCCTGGCCCGCCTCCCCGCCCTCATTCTGGCGGCCGAGGCCCTTGCCCGGTCGCGCCGCTCACTTGGCCGGCTTGACGACCACACCCTGCGCGACATCGGCCTGACCCGGGCCGAAGCCGAATCCGAGGCAAGGAGGTCCGCCTGGGACGCGCCGGTGCATTGGAAGGGCTGAAACCTTTACAGATTCGCCATTTCTCTGCGGTCAAGGTGCTTGAAATGCTGTATAGGGTTCCCAATATTCTGTGCACGAGGTCGCGCCGGTCCCCCCGGCGTTGCCCTTAGGGACAACATCGGAGGCTTCTATGGCTCAGTTTGATACGGTCCGCGGCGTAGGCGTTGGTGCCCGCGCGCAGATCGATGAAGGGCTTCGCGCCCACATGAACAAGGTCTACGGACTGATGTCCGTGGCAATGCTGGTGACGTTCGGCGTCGCTTGGGCCGTCGGCTCGTCCGACGCGCTCCTGTCCATCTTCCGCACGCCGGAAGGCGGGATGACGATCCTTGGCTGGGTCGCGATGTTCGCGCCGCTGGCCCTCGTCTTCGCATTCGGCGCGCTGATCAACCGGCTCTCCGCGGCTGGCGCACAGCTGTTCTTCTACGTTTTCGCCGCCGCGATGGGACTTTCCATCGCCTGGATCTTCAAGGCCTTCACCGGCGTCTCGGTCGCGCAGACCTTCCTCGTGACCTCGATCGCCTTCGCGGGCCTGTCGCTCTATGGCTACGTCACCAAGCGTGACCTCAGCGGCATGGGCACCTTCCTGATGATGGGTCTGATCGGCCTGATCGTCGCCTCGATCGTGAACATCTTCCTCGGCTCCGGCGCCTTGGCCTTCGCGATCTCGGTGATCGGTCTTCTGATCTTCGCGGCCCTCACCGCTTTCGACACCCAGCGCATCAAGACGGACTACATCGCCCATGCGCAGTCGATGGATCAGGAATGGCTCGCCAAGTCCGCGATCATGGGCGCGCTGAACCTGTACCTGAACTTCATCAACATGTTCATGTTCCTGCTGCAGTTCATGGGCAACCGCGAATAAGCTGGCAGACCATCATGACGAAAGGGCCGGGGGAAACCCCGGCCCTTTTCATTTCGGCTCAGGCCGGACGCAGATCGATCAGCATCCGCATCACCGGAAAGCTGATGCCAGGCCCCAGCAGCAGTTCCTGCGCGTGCATGTTGCGAAAGCCCAGCGCCTGATAGAACGGCACCGCCGTCCGCGTTGACAGGCAGTCCAGCCAGCGCACGCCTGCCTCCCGCGCCTCCTGCATTACGCGCATCATGACCATCCGCCCCACACCCTGCCGGGCCACATCGGGGTCTGTCGCCACATGGCGCACATGGCCGGTGTCCGCGACAGCCGACCGCCCCGCAGGGTTGCGCCGGGACCAGCCGCCTGCCCCCAAGATGCGTCCCTGCGGACCTTCGGCGACGAAGTAGCGGCCCGAGGACAAAAGCTCCGGCTGCGCCCTGGCAAAACGTGGGACGGCAAGCACCAGCGCAGATGGCGGATAATCCGCGGCAAGAAGTCGGGGATAGCTGCGGCCCAAAAGCCGGTCGATCCCGTCCAGATCGGTCAGAGCAGCGCGGCGAAGGGTGATGGTCTGGTCCATGCCCGGAAATGATGGGGCGGATCCGGGGAAAGGAAAGGCTGACCTCTCAGACCACCGCCCCGAAAACCCGGCCCACGGCCCAGGTCACCGCCATCGCCACCGCGCCCCAGAAGGTGACGCGAAGGACCGCACGCGGGATTCTTGCGCCCCCGGCGCGCGCGCCGACAGCGCCCAAGAGCGCCAGGAACAGAAGCGACAGGCCGGTGACCCATAGCGCAAGCTGCGGCTCGGGTGCCAGCGCCGCCGCCGCCAGGGGCAGCGCCGCCCCCACCGCAAAAGTCAGGGCCGAGGCCCCGGCGGCCACCAGCGGTCGCGCCTCGGAATGCTCGAAGATCCCCAGCTCGTCGCGCACATGCGCCGCCAGCGGGTCTTTGGCGTGCAGCGCCTCGGCTACCTGCCGCGCAAGTTCCGGCGGAACGCCCCGGTCCTCGTAGATGCCGGCCAGTGCGCGCAACTCCTCTTCAGGGTCGGCCGCGATCTCGGCCCGCTCGCGCACGATATCCGCAGCCTCGGTATCCGACTGCGACGAGACGCTGACATATTCCCCTGCGGCCATCGACAGCGCCCCGGCCGCCAGTCCTGCGGCCCCGGCCACCATCACCTCGGCTCGGCCCGAGGCCGCCGCGACGCCCACGATCAGCGAGGCGGTCGAGACGATCCCGTCGTTGGCCCCCAGCACAGCCGCCCGTAGCCAGCCCACGCGCGCGACATAGTGTTCCTCGCGATGATTGCGTTCCATGACCGGACCTCCATGCTGGTCCCGTCCTCTGCCGCATCCGCCGTTCCGTCAAGACAAAGCGACCAGGTCCCCGTCAGCGCACGCTTACCCCGCAACGGAAAAGGGCCGCGTCCCAGCGGACACGGCCCTTGATCCTTCCAAGAGGCGCGATCTTACTTGATCTTGCCTTCCTTGTATTCGACATGCTCCCGCTTGACGGGATCGTACTTCTTGATGACCATCTTTTCGGTCATCGTACGGGCGTTCTTCTTGGTCACGTAGAAGTGGCCGGTGCCCGCGGTCGAGTTCAGGCGAATCTTGATGGTGGCGGGCTTTGCCATGGTCGTTTCCTCTGCATCGGGGAATCCGTATCCCCCGGTGAAATCCTTGAAGCCCGCCTTTTATCTGCGCGGGCGGCAGAGTCAACCGCGAAAGCGCACCGTTCCTGGGCCGGGATTCTTCCTGACGGGTCCGGGGCCGGGCGTTCGGTCCGCCAGATGGATTCAAAGATGCGCGGAGAGCCTGTAAGCCGGATTTTGTCCAAGGAGTTGCCCCCTCTGGATGACCATTCCTCTGCCAACCGCGTTACCGCGGCGGTCAAGCTGCCAACCCGGGCCTCTCGGGCGTTGGCATCCCTGCGGGCGGTCTCGGTTTCCCGACCGGCCCCCGCGCGAGGCCCCTATTTGGCATTGCTCCGGGTGGGGCTTGCCGTGCCGTCCTTGTCGCCAAGTCCGCGGTGGGCTCTTACCCCACCGTTTCACCATCACCACGCCAAGCCGAAGGCGAACCTTCTCAAACGACGTGGCAGTCTCTTCTCTGTGGCGCTTTCCCTGGGGTTACCCCCGCCGGGCGTTACCCGGCACCCTTGCCAACGGGAGTCCGGACTTTCCTCGGGTTGCGCCTTGCGACGTTCCCCGCGGCCATCCAGCCCTCCGCGCCCGGCCGAGTTAGGCGTCGCGCGACCGTCCGTCAACAGCAAAGCGGCCAAGACCGGCCGCAAGGGCCCGGTCCGTGTCGTCCAGCGGCCCGCTGGCCCAGGGCCGGAAGCGCAGGCGGAAGGCCGCCAGCAGGCTCTCGGGCGGGGCATCGGGATAGCCGAAGGCGCGCAGGTCGGCATGGGCGTCACCGGGCGGCCCCGGTTCCGGCCAGACTGCCAGCCCCTGCAGCGCCAGCCGCCGCCAGTCGAAATGTGCCCCCGGGTCGCCCTTCCGGTCCGGGGCCATGTCGCTGTGTCCGATCACCGCCTCAGGTCCCAGGCCGTGCCGTGCCAGGACCCCGGTCAAAAGCCGCTCCAAGGCCTGCATCTGCGGCTCGGAGAAAGGCTCCCGCCCCGTGTTGGCCAGTTCGATCCCGATGGAGCGTGAATTGACGTCCCCCGCGCCGGCCCACTCCCCGGCGCCCGCGTGCCAGGCCCGCTGGGCCTCCTCCACCAGGGACAGGACCGTGCCGTCCCCGTCGATCAGGTAATGGCACGACACCTCGGCCGCCGGGTCGCAAAGCCGCTCCAGCGCGGCGGCGCAGGAGGGCATTGCGGTATAGTGCAACACGACAAGTTCGATCCGGCCCCTGCCCCGCCGCTCGCCAAAGTTCGGCGAGGGATGGCTCAGGGTCACTGCAGGGCGGTGCGGAACGGGCGCGGGTCCCAGGCGCAGGCAAAGCCGTCGCCATCCGGGTCGACGCCCATCCGGTCGCGGTCCGGACCACCCTTGGCCAGGAATTCCTGCTGTGCCTGATCAGGCGATGCGAATCTGGCGCAGGCCGAATTCACATCGCGGATGCCCAGGCCCGAGCGCTTGAACATCTGCACGCCGGGCGCATGCTTGGTGGCCAGCGCGAACTCGACGATGTTCGGTCCGGTGTCGCCCGGACGCGCCGGCAGGTCTTTCGGCTGGACCAGGACATACTCCGCCCGGTTCCGCGCGATCCGCTCGGCGTCGCTTTCGATGGTCTCGCGGGCCGCGACGGCGTCAAAGTCCTGCTCGTCCGAGATGCCCGTCTGGTTGGGCGTAACCTCGCCCGATTCTTCCTTGATCCCCGCCGGAGCGCCACCGCGAGGCCGGTTCGTGCTGTCCGACCCGGCCGTTGCAACCGGCAACGGGGTCGGCGTCACCGCCGGCAATGCGCCCGCAACCGGAGCCACGCCCTGCGCCCGATCGATCGCCGCCGCGGCAGCAGCCGGATCGAAGGCCCCACCCGGCGGCGGCACCATCACCGGCGCACCCGCAGGGGCCGGGGCCGCACCACGAACATAGGAGTTGTAGTCCTGGAAACCCACACCGGCACCGGAGTCGGTGGTCGTGGGCGTGCAGGCGGCCATCATAAGCGCAGCAAGGGCTGCGCCAACGGCGGGAAGATAGGTACGGCTCATCACTGCCTCGAAGGGTGCGTTTTGCGGGGCATTACCACCATTTGTCGGCTTTGGCCACAAACCCGGCGCGGCTTTCCAACACATGTGCGTAATTCAGCAACTGTGCCTCGTCCCAGGGCCGCCCGATCAGCTGCAACCCCAAGGGCAACCCCTGGGCGTCCAGACCCACGGGAACCGCCACGCCCGGCAATCCCGCCAGGTTCACCGTCACCGTGAAGACGTCGTTCAGATACATCTGCACCGGGTCCGCATCCGCCATCTCGCCCAGACCGAACGCCGCTGACGGCGTGGCGGGCGTCAGGATCGCATCCACCCCATCCGCAAACGCCAGCTCGAAATCCCGCTTGATCAGCGCCCGCACTTTCCGCGCACGGTTGTAGTAGGCGTCATAGAAGCCCGCCGACAGCACATAGGTCCCGACCATGATCCGGCGCTGCACTTCCGGTCCGAAGCCCTCGGCCCGGGTCTTCTCGTACATCTCGGTGATCCCGTCACCTGCCGCCAGCTTCGCCCGATGCCCATAGCGCACCCCGTCATAGCGGGCGAGGTTCGACGACGCCTCCGCCGGAGCGATCACGTAGTAGGCGGGGAGCGCGAACTTGGTATGCGGGAGGGAAATGTCGCGTACCTCTGCCCCGGCGTCCTTCAGCATCTCGATGCCGCGCGCCCAGAGCGCCTCGATCTCGGCCGGCATCCCGTCCATCCGGTATTCCTTCGGGATACCGATAACGCGGCCCCGAATATCCCCGGTCAACGCCGCCTCGAAATCCGGCACCGGGATGTCCGCGCTGGTCGAATCCTTCGGGTCATGCCCGCACATCGCCTGCAGCATGATCGCCGCATCGCGCACCGATTTGGTCATCGGCCCCGCCTGATCCAGGCTGGACGCAAAGGCCACGATCCCCCAGCGCGACACCCGCCCGTAGGTCGGCTTGATCCCGACGATCCCGGTAAAGGCCGCCGGTTGCCGGATCGAACCGCCGGTATCCGTCCCCGTCGCCGCAAGGCACAGGTCCGCCGCCACCGCCGCCGCCGACCCGCCCGAGGACCCGCCCGGCGTCAGCTTCCGGTCGTCCACGCGCCAGGGGTTCACCGCATCGCCGTAGGCCGAGGTCTCGTTCGACGAGCCCATGGCGAATTCGTCCATATTCAGCTTGCCCAGCATGACTGCGCCCGCGTCGAACAGCTTCGACGTCACCGTCGATTCATACTCCGGCTTGAACCCCTTCAGGATGTTGGAGGCCGCCTGCGACGGCACCCCCTTGGTGCAGAAGAGGTCCTTGATCCCCAGTGGAATTCCGCACATCGCCGGGGCCTCTCCACCCGCCAGCCGGGCGTCCGCCGCGCGGGCCTGCTCCAGCGCGATCTCGGGCGTCTTGTGGACAAAGGCGTTCAGCCCGTCGCCTGCGTCAATCGCCGTCAGGCAGGACATGGTCAGATCGACCGCCGAAATCTCACCCTTGCGCAGCGCATCCCGCGCGGCGGCAATGGTCCAGGTGTTTGCACCGGTCACGTTCGCGCTCATTCCACCACCTTCGGCACCGCAAAGAACCCCTCGCGCGCATCGGGGGCGTTCGTCAGCACCTGCGCCTGGATGTTGCCATCCGTCACCACATCCGCCCGCCGCTTCAACCGCATCGGCGTGACGCTGGTCATCGGTTCGACCCCGTCCACGTCGACCTCGTTCAACTGCTCCATGAAGCCGAGGATGCCGGAAAGCTTGTCCGCCAACGCGGGAAGGTCCGCTTCCTCGACCCGGATACGGGCCAGCTTTGCCACCTTGCGGGCGGTGTCGATATCAATGGCCATGCGGCTCTCCATCGGATTTGGCCCCGTTTAGCGGCCCCCGCCCCATCCCGCAAGCATGTGGCGGCGGTAGACCTCGATCATCCAGCCCAGCATCAGCCCGTTCAGGACGTGCCACAGGAAATGCGTGCCGAAGGGCACCATCCCGCAAAGCGGGCCATCCAGCGTCCGGAAGGTCAGGCTGGCGACCAAAACGCCCGCGCCCAGCACCATCCCCCGGGCCGTCGCCGGCGCCCGGCGCCACAAAAGCACCGCATAGCCCAGGATCAGGACCGGGATCGGCGCGTAACCGGCGGAGGAGCCCAGGAACGGCATCGCCCAGCCGAAGACCGGCACCATCAGCGCGGCGTAGGGAAAGAACGCGACCACCGCGGCCAGCGCCCACCAGGGGCCAAGCCCCAGGAAATCCCGCGTGGCCGCGAAAAGGTAAAGGAGGATGAAAACCAGGATCGGCACCACGTCCAGGACGGCCGTCAGCCCGTTGGCGTGGGTGTGGAACAGCCAGGATCCCGCTCCTATCGCTGCCAGCACGCCGCACATCGCCCGCGCCAGCGGCAAGCCTTCCGTCCGCCGCCACATCACCAGCGCCGCGACCAGGAAGACGAGGTTCGTCACCGCATTCACCGGCTCGGCCCAGTAGGCGGCGGAGGTCCGCTCACAATAGGCGTCGATCGGCTCCAGCATTGCATCCCCCTCCGGCATCGGGAAAGTGACCCCTTCCGCACAAATTTCAAGGAGCGCCCCCATGCAGATCACCTGGCTTGGTCATTCCGGCTTTCGCATCGAGATCGAAGAGGCCGTTCTTCTGGTCGACCCCTGGCTGACCGGCAACCCCCTCTTCCCCGCCGGGCGCGAGGACGAGGCGATTGCCGGTGCGACGCACATCCTTCTGACCCATGCGCATGGTGATCATGCCGCCGACGCGGCCCGTCTAGCGAAGAAGCTGGGGATCAAGGTGCACTGCATCCATGAGCTGTCGGAGTGGCTGAACGGTCAGGGGGCCCAGACGGTGGGGTTCGGCAAGGGCGGGACGTTGATCCTGAACGGGGCGAAGGTGACGATGGTCCACGCGGTCCATTCCGCCTCCATCGACTTCGGCGACAAGGGCCTTCTCCCAGCGGGTGACGCGGCGGGGTTCATGATCGCGGGCGAGGGGCACACGATCTATCTGTCCGGCGACACCGACATCATGGCCGACATGGCCTGGATGGCCGAGTTCCACCAGCCCGACATCGGCATCCTGGCCTGCGGCGGGCACTACACGATGGACATGGAACGCGCGGCCTGGGCGGCGCGGAAGTGGTTCAACTTCCGCTGGGTGATCCCCTGCCACTACAAGACCTTCCCGATCCTGGCCCAGGACGCGAGCATCCTGCGTGCGGGCCTGCCGTCGGGGATCGAGGTCATCGAGCACGAGGTCCTGGATCCGATCCGTATCTAGCCCCGCCCACGCGCGGTCACTTTGGCAATCATAACGAAATCAATGGCTTGACTGCAGGCATTTACCTTCGGTCAAGCATGATCGCCCAACGGCCGCTTACCTGCGCGCGTGTTTCCAGAGGTCGAAACCACCGAGACAGGTCGCCTGTCCACAGGTGGACACCTACCCCCGCCGACCCGCAAAGAACCCTTTCAAGAGGGCCTCCGCCTCTCCCGCCCCGATCCCGTCATAGACCTCGGGCACATGGTGGCACTGGGGATGGCTGAAGATCCGCGCGCCGACCGAAACCCCGCCCGACTTCGGGTCCGCCGCGCCATAGTAAAGCCGCCCTACCCGCGCCGCAGAGATCGCGGCGGCACACATCGGGCAGGGCTCCAGCGTGACGTAAAGATCGCAGCCGACAAGCCGTTCCGACCCAAGGACCGCACAGGCATCGCGGATCGCCAGCATCTCGGCATGGGCGGTGGGGTCCGACAACTCTCGCGTGCGGTTGCCCGCCTGGGCCAGCACCCGATCACCCTGCACGACGACCGCCCCGACCGGCACTTCGCCCCGGTCCGCCGCCGCCCGTGCCTCGTCCAGGGCAAAGCCCATGAACGACCGGAACCCTTCGCGTTGCTCTTTCATGCTCGCATCACTATCCTGCCGACCCCGGCCACCAAGGCCCAAAGGATGATGGCCATGCCCGGAAAAGAAAAGCCCCCCGCCCCGAAGACTTCGGACAAGGACGCCTCGGCGACCGACACGCCCGAAGGCGAGCGCATCGCCAAGGTCCTGTCCCGCGCCGGCATCGCGTCCCGTCGGGAAGCCGAGCGGCTGATCGAACTGGGCGAGGTCAAGGTGAACGGCAAGACCATCACCTCCCCCGCGCTGAACGTGACGGCAAAGGACAAGATTACCGTCCGGGGCGAACCCGTGGGCCAGCCCGAACCCCCGCGCCTGTGGCTGTATTACAAGCCCGAAGGGTTGGTCACCTCGGCCTCGGACGAAAAGGGCCGCGACACCGTGTTCGACCACCTGCCCGAGGACATGCCCCGGGTGATGTCGATCGGGCGGCTGGACCTGAACTCCGAGGGGCTTCTCCTGCTGACCAACGATGGCGAGTTGAAGCGGAAGCTGGAACTGCCCTCGACCGGCTGGCTGCGGAAGTACCGGGTGCGGGTCAAGGGCAACCCGACCGAGCCGGAAATCGAACCCCTGCGCAAGGGGATCACCGTCGACGGCGACCGCTTCCAGCCGATGGAGGTCAAGATCGACCGCCACCAGGGTGCCAACGCCTGGCTGACTGTGGGTCTGCGCGAGGGCAAGAACCGCGAGATCCGGCGGGCGATGAACCACATCGGGCTGACGGTGAACCGTCTGATCCGGATTTCCTACGGTCCCTTCCGGCTGAACGAGTTAGAACCCGGCGAGGTCGAAGAGCTGAAGCCCCGCGTGCTGCGCGAGCAGCTGGGTCTGGCAGAACCGGAAGAAGCCCCGAAGCCCGTCCGCAAGCTGGCCCCAAGACCGGGCAAGGCCGGAACGCAGTCCACCGGACCGGGCGAGGATCGCGCAAAGCCGGCGACCCGGCCGATGAAGCCCGGCGAAGGGCTGAAACAGTTGTCCGCGACCTGGCAGAAGGCGACACGCCCCCCCTCCGGCAAAGGCGAGCGTCCGACATCCGGCCGACCGGCCCGACCTTCTGGACCCTCGGCGCGTCCCGGCCCAAGGTCGGGCGGGCCGAAGAAGGGCTAGAGCGGGTTCGCCCCGAACGCCGCAACGTCCTGGACCGCCTGACCCCAAGCGGGGGGTGAAGATTGCCGCCTATTCCCCCCTGCCGTGACTGGCATGGACCGGGGGCATCGGCTAAGGTCGGGCGAAGCGGCAAAAAAGGGAGTGTGGGGCATGTCGGGCGGCGGAATACGGACGCTCTCGCTGGTGCTTCTGGTCTTCCTCGTGGCCTATGTGGCCTGGTCGGGAGGCGCGTGATGGCCGAGCGTTTCGGCGGCAAGTATTCGCCCGGCGGCGGGTCCTCCGGTCCGACAAGCGCGCCGCCCGTGGTGCCGCGCGTCACCGGGAAATGGCGCACGACGGTGCTGTTCCTGACGGCCTTCCTGTTCCTGTTCCCCGCCTTCGGAGACGGCCCGCGCGAGATGCTGCTGGGCCTGCTTGCGGGCGGGCTGATCGTGCTGGCGGCCTGGCTGACGCGGCAGGGGATGCTGGCGGAAGCTGCGTACAACGCCCGGAAACTGGCTCGGCGTCCGGCCTTCCCGCGGAAGGCGGCGGGGGCGGTCGCGACCGGGGCGGCGCTGGCCGTGGGCGGGGTGATCGCGGATCAGGGCCTGGTGTATCCGGTGCTGTACGCGCTGGTTGGCGCAGGGCTGCATCTGGGGGCCTTTGGCCTTGACCCGATGGCCGACAAGGGGATGGAGGGGATCGATGCCTTCCAGACCGGCCGGGTCGCCCAAGCCGTGGAAGAAGGCGAGAAGCATCTGGCCGCGATGCAGGACGCGATCCTGCGGGCGAAGGACCGCAGTCTGGAACGCCGGGTGACGCAATTTTCCGCCGTGGCGCGGGGGCTTTTCCGCACGATCGAGGGCGATCCGGGCGACCTCACGGCGGCGCGGAAGTATCTGTCGGTCTATCTGATGGGCGCACGTGATGCGACGGTGAAGTTCGCCGACCACTACGCCCAGACCCGCGACGCCAGTGCTCGTGCGGATTATGAGGCGCTGCTGACCGATCTGGAAACCACCTTCGCCCAGAAGACCACGGCTTTTCTTTCGAACAACCGCACCGATCTGGATGTTGAGATCGCCGTGCTGCGCGACCGTTTGACGCTTGACCATTGACCCAAGGGGGATTGCCCATGTCCACGACCGTCCAAGCCGATGCCCAGGCCTTCTTGACCGAAGTCGAGAAGGTGACCGCCGTGATCCTGCCCGAGCCGATGACCGAGGTCGTGCCGCTGGAGGCCGCGCCGTCGGACAAGGCCGAGGCGATCCGCAAGCGGATGTCCGAGGTTGACCTGTCGAACACCCAGTCGATCATCGCCTTCGGCTCGTCCGCGCAGGCCGAGTTGCAGGTGATCAGCCAGGCGATGCTGCAGGACGTGAAGAACAAGGACGTCGGTCCGGCCGGGGACAGCTTGCGCAAGATCGTCACCACGATCCGCGGCTTTGCGGTGGACGAGCTGGACCTGCGGCGCGATGCAAGCTGGTGGGAAAAGCTTCTGGGTCGGGCGGCCCCCTTCGCGGAGTTTGTCGCGCAGTACGAGGATGTGCAGGGGCAGATCGACAAGATCACGTCGGAACTCCTGACGCATGAGCATACTTTGCTGAAGGATATCAAGAGCCTGGATATCCTTTATGAAAAGACCCTGAGCTTCTACAACGAGCTGGCGCTGTACATCGCGGCGGGCGAGGCGAAGCTGACCGAGGTGGAGGCGACCACGATCCCGACCAAGGAGGCCGAGGTTGCAGCGGCTCCCGAAGCGGATCAGGTGATGAAGGCGCAGGAGTTGCGCGACCTGCGGGCGGCGCGGGACGACCTGGAGCGGCGGGTGCATGACCTGCGGCTGACGCGGCAGGTGACGATGCAGTCGCTGCCGTCGATCCGGCTGGTGCAGGAGAACGACAAGAGCCTGGTCACCAAGATCAACTCGACGCTCGTGAACACCGTGCCGCTGTGGGAGACCCAGTTGGCCCAGGCGGTGACGATCCAGCGGTCGAAGGAAGCGGCCGAGGCGGTGCGGGATGCCAATGACCTGACGAACGAGCTTCTGAAGGCCAATGCCGAAAACCTGCAGACCGCGAACAGGGTGGTGCGCGAAGAGATGGAGCGTGGGGTCTTCGACATCGAGACGATCAAGGCGGCGAATGCCACGCTGATCGCGACGATCAACGAAAGCCTTGCCATCGCCGACGAGGGCAAGGCCAAGCGCGCGACGGCCGAAGCGGAACTGGTGAAGATGGAGGCCGAACTGCGCGACACGCTGGCCTCGGCAAAGGCGCGGCAGACAGCGCCCTCGGCGACGGCCTGAAAGGACGCAATGGCGCGGGTGCAGATCAAGTTCCTTCTGGCCGGGGCCACCTGTCTGGCTTTGTCCGGCTGCATTGGCACACCCGTACCCGTAACGCCGCCTGTGGTGGTGCCGGTGGCCCCGCCCGAGCCCTCGCCAAAAAGCGCGGCCGCAACGGCCTATTACGCCCAGGTGCAGCAGGTGCTGCTGCGCGAGGGAATGCTGCGGACCGATCCGGGGGCGGACATCCCGGTCCGGGCCGACCGGCTGACCGAGAACTTCCTGCGGATCGCCCTTTTCCAGGAGTTCACCCGCAGCCGCAGCGGGATCACCCGGGCCGAGACAGCATCGCCCCTGACCCGGTGGAATGTCCCGGTGCGTGTCGCGGTCCGCTTCGGTGCGTCGGTGCCCGCCGACAAGCAGGCCACCGACCGGGCGAAGATCGCCAGCTACCTTGCGCGGCTTTCGCAGATCACGGGACACCCCATCGGACTGACGGATGCGGCACCGAATTTCTGGGTCTATGTCGTTTCCGAAGACGAGCGCGAGGCGCTGGGGCCCGAACTGGACAGCCTGCGGATCGGCATCGCGCCCGATGTCATCCAGGCGGTCACGCGGATGGGTCAGACCACCTATTGCAACGTCTTCGCCATCTCGGGATCGGAAAGTCATCTTCACCGACACGCCGTTGCCGTCATCCGGGCCGAAAACCCCGACCTCTTGCGCCTGTCCTGCTTCCACGAGGAAATCGCGCAGGGACTTGGCTTGCCGAACGACAGCCCGCGCGCCCGGCCCTCGATCTTCAACGACGACGAGGAATTCGCCCTGCTGACCGACCAGGACGAGCATATGCTGCGCATCCTTTACAGCCCGGAGCTGCGTCCCGGCATGACAGCCGAAGAAGCCCGGCCAGTCGTCGAATCCCTTGCGCGTCGCCTGACCGGCGGCGAAAGTTGACCCAACAGAAGCTGGCTTACCTGCCCAGCCCAAACTACCCTGCCTTGCCCTGCCATGACGGAGAGAACAAATGGTCTTCGATTTCCTCAAAGGCGAATTCATCGACGTCATCTCCTGGCTCGACGACACGCGCGACACGATGGTCTGGCGCTTTGACCGGCGGGGGCAGGCGATCAAGATGGGTGCCAAGCTGACGGTCCGCGAAGGCCAGGCGGCGGTCTTCATCCATGAAGGGCAGCTGGCGGATGTATTCCAGCCCGGTCTTTACATGCTTGAGACCAACAACATGCCGATCATGACCACGCTGCAGCACTGGGACCACGGATTCCAGTCGCCGTTCAAGTCGGAGGTCTATTTCGTCAACACCACCCGGTTCAACGACCAGAAATGGGGCACCAAGAACCCGATCATGGCCCGCGACCCCGAGTTCGGGCCGGTCCGCCTGCGCGCCTTCGGGACCTATTCGATGCGGGTGACCGATCCGGGCAAGTTCATCCAGGAAGTCGTCGGCACCGATGGCGAGTTCACCTCGGACGAGATCAGCTTCCAGATCCGCAACGTGATCGTCCAGTCGGTAAGTCAGGTGCTGGCGAAGTCGGGCATTCCGGTGCTGGACATGGCGGCGAACACGGCGGACCTGGGCAAGATCATCGCCAACGCCATTGCGCCGCAGGTCGGCGAATACGGGTTGTCGATCGCGGAATTCTACATCGAGAACGTCAGCTTGCCGGAGGAGGTCGAGAAAGCCTTGGACAAGCGGACCTCGATGGGGGTGGTCGGCGATCTGAACCGTTACATGCAGTACAATGCGGCGGAAAGCATGTCCCAGCCGGGGTCCGCGATGGGCTCGGCGATGGGGGCTGGAATGGGCATGGGCATGGGTGCGTCGATGGCGCAGAACATGGGGCCGTGGGGAGGTCAGCCGGGTGCTGCCGCCGCCCCGCCGCCCCCGCCCCCAGCGCCGCCGGCCGCGAAGGCCTGGCATCTTGCGGTGGATGGGTCGACATCGGGTCCGTTCGCAGAGGGCGACCTGGCGCGGATGGCGGCCGAGGGCAAGCTTGGCCGCGCCACGATGGTTTGGACCGCGGGTCAGGACGGCTGGAAGATGGCCGCCGAGACGGACCTTGCGCGGCTTCTGGACCAGGTGCCGCCGCCACCGCCGAAACCCTGAGCCATGCCGCAGGATGAACACCGCTGGCCCTGCGAACAATGCGGGGCGCAACTGCGCTTCTCTCCGGGCCAGACGCGGCTGGTCTGCGATCATTGCGGCCATGTGCAGGACATCCCCGCCGCAGCACCGCAAAGCCGGACCCGCGCGCTGCAAGAGCTTGATCTGAAACGGGGATTGAAGGACGATCTGGCTGATCGCGACATGGTCGAGGTGCGCACCACCTCTTGCCCGAACTGCGGCGCTCAGGTCGAGATCACCGGCGCGACCCATGCCACCGAATGTCCGTTCTGTGCGACGCCGGTGGTGCTGGACACCGGCACCCAGCGGCATATCAAGCCCCAGGCGCTGGTGCCGTTTGTGCTGACCGAAACCGAGGCGCGCAAGGCGATGACGGCCTGGCTTGGCAGCCTGTGGTTCGCGCCGAATTCGCTTTTGGAGTACGCCCGCAAGGGTCGCGCGATGAACGGCATCTATGTGCCGTTCTGGACCTTCGACGCCGACACGGCCAGCCGCTACACCGGCCAGCGGGGCGAGCATTATTACGAGACCCGCACGGTCTCGGTCCGGGTCAACGGCAAGATGGAGACGCGGCAGGAGCAGGTTCGCCATACGCGCTGGTATCCGGCGTCGGGCCGGGTGGCGCGGGACTTCGACGACGTGCTGGTCATGGCCTCGGGCAGCCTGCCCGAGCGGTTGGGAAATGAGCTGACACCCTGGGACCTGGGCGCTCTGGTGCCTTACGGGCCGGAGTATCTGGCCGGTTTCCAGGCCGAGGGGTATACCGTGGGCCTGGCCGACGGCCACCAGAAGGCCCGCCAGAAGATGTCGGAGGTGATCGTCCAGGACGTGCGCGACGACATCGGCGGGGACGATCAGCGGGTGGACGACGTGGACACCAGTTGGTCGGAGGAGACCTTCAAGCACATCCTGCTGCCGGTCTGGATGGCGGCCTACAAGTACAATGGAAAGAGCTACCGCTTCATCGTCAACGCGCAGACGGGCGAAGTGCAGGGCGAGCGGCCCTGGTCGGCCTGGAAGATCGCCTTTGCGGTGCTGCTTGCGCTGGTCGTGGCCTTGGGCGCCGCCTATCTGAACGACCCGCAGTCCCTGGGGCTGGACCGACCGGAGTGGATGGACTGATCCGTCCCGATCTCAGTCCTTGCCGCGCTGGAAGAACAGCATCCAGCCGGCATAACCCCCCGCCGCAAGGAACATGATCCCCCAGAAGGGCGATCCGACGTAGAGAAGCTCGAACAGGCCCCAGCCGATGGGCAAAAGGACGGTCAGCCAGCGCACCCAGGCGCGGGAGAAGAAGCGGTCGTTCGGGTCGAGAAACTTCATGCCTTTGATCCCGGTTCGTGCCATCCTGAGTGCAGAAGAGGGAGGACCGACATGCCGCAGATTGTCAAGGATTTCCAAGGGCAAACCGTCATCACCACCTTCGAGACCACCCCCGCGATGGCTTTCGATCTGGTCGAGGCGCTGGAGGCCGCCTATGCAGCCTGCATCCGCCACCAGCCCGGCTTCATCGCGGCGGGTCTGCACATGAACGACGCCCGGACCCGGATCTGCAACTACAGCCAGTGGGCGCGGCGCGAGGATTACCAGGCGATGCTGCGCACGCCGGAAATGCGCGAGCGCAATCGCAAGATCAACGAGCTTTGCCGTGGGTTCGAACCGGTGATGTACGAGGTGACAGGCGTCTACTGATGCGTTGCGCGGATCAGGCCGAGGGCAGGACGTTGCAGGCGCGGAACGCCTCCACGGCGGGTCTGGCGCCGGTCAGGTCGAAGGGGACCTCGGTCCCCTCGGCAAGCGCCGTCGCGCGACCGTTGTAGGCCAGCCCGTCCAGCACATTGTCGAACCCGCTGTCGCTGACGGTCAGCGTCTTGCCATCCGCCGAAAGCTGATGGCGGCCCGTACCGATGGTCATCGCCGCCGGCCCGTCGAACCGCAGGCCGAAGGTCTTCGTCTCGGGCCAGGCCGTGGGACGGGTCAGGGCAATCGCGTAGGGCTCTGCCTGCGAGGGGTCGTAGGTGACGCGGACCGCCAGATCGGGCGTGTCCTGTCTGATCGTGCAGACGGGCGTGGCCGTGAACTCCCAGGCTGAGGCGGGACCTGCAAGCAGAAGAAGGGTGATCAGCGCGCGCATGGTCAGGAGATGGGCCTGAACGCTGCGTCGTCAAGCCAGGCGCTGCAGAAGCGCCTGGGCTGCGGCCGGATTTGCGACCTTGTGGCCCGAGATGACGAAGGCGAAGACCTCGCGCGACTTGGCGATACGGCGCAGGCGGGTGGCCCAGCGGTCAAGCTCGTCCTTGGGGTAGCCCAGCGGCTCGCCTTCGCGGGTGCCCATCAGATGCAGGTAGGCGAAAGGGGCCGTGTCGGCGTCGATCTCGGGGTATTCGCTGTCGGTGCCCCGGACCACGGCGATCTGCCGGTCCGCCAGCAGGGCTGGAAAGGCCGGGGCGCGGAAGCTTTCGTGCCGGGCCTCGATGGCGTGGCGCAGCGGCAGGCCGTTCAGGTCGTCGGGCAGAAGGTCGAGGAAACCCGCAAGGTCCGAGCAGTCGAAGGCCCGCGTCGGCGGAAGCTGCCAGTTGATCGGCCCAAGCTTCGGCCCCAACTCCTCGAGCCCCGAGTCGAGGAACCGCCGGATCGACTCTCCCGTCTCGGCCAGCTTGCGGCGGGTAGAGACGTAGCGAGGACCCTTGAGGGTGAAGACGAAGCCCTCGGGCACCTGGCGCGACCAGTTGCGGAAGGTGGCGGGGGTCTGGGTGCGGTAGAAAGTGCCGTTGACCTCGATTGCCGTAAACGCGCGGGAGGCGTGGCGCAGCTCGTCGGCCTGGCGGAGACCTTCCGGAAAGAAGGTTCCGCGCCAGGGTTCAAAGGTCCAGCCGCCGACGCCGATGCGGATGGGATGGGGCATGTCTTCTCCTGCAGTGGCTGACGGATCAACTCCTGGCCACCCGCTCCTGTTCCGTCGGCCATTAACGCTGCCGCAACCCGGGCCTGCGAAACTGCCCGAAGACGCGGAGGTGCAAGATGGATGCGGTGGACGAATTCGCCTGGCTGAAGGCCGAGATCCGGCGATTGCAGGACCGGGCAGACCAGTTGCGCGACGCCTTCCTGAAACCCGGGGCGCGGCTGCGGTCGAACCGGTTCGAAATCACGGTCAAACGGCAAACGAGGCGGGTGTTCAACAAGGACCGCCTGCCCAAGGCGGTGCTCGCGGACCCGCGCTACTGGGAAGAACGGTCAAGCGAGGTCGTCACCTGCCAAGCCCTGTCCAGTGCCGCGGCGGAGGACGACATCGTCCTTGTCGAATGACCCCAGCGCAGGGTGGGCGATACCGCCCACCCTACAAAAGCCCCTTGAAAGGGAAGGTCCATGCCGAACTACCGCCGCTTGCGCGTCCCAGGTGCCACCTACTTCTTCACGGTCCATCTGGCTGAACGGGGCGGGACGCTTTTGACCGATCGCATCGATCTGCTGCGGGAGGCCTACCGTCTGACCGTGGCGGAGCAACCGGTTCGCTGCGACGCGATGGTGGTCCTGCCGGACCACATCCACGCGGTCTGGACGCTGCCAGCGGGGGATGCCGACTTTTCCCGTCGCTGGCAGAAGCTTAAAGGCCGCTTCACCCATGCGACAGGCCTACGGGGCCTGCAGTCGCCAAGCATGGTGGAGAAGCGCGAGGCCGGGCTTTGGCAGCGGCGGTTCTGGGAGCACTTGATTCGCGATGCCGAGGAAGGGCGCCGCGCCGTGGCTCACTGCCTGAGCGATCCGGTCCGGCACGGGTTGGCGACCAAGGCCGAGGACTGGCCCTTTTCGACGATCCATCGTGACTTGCGGGCGAAGGTGGACAAAACGCCCACCCTGCGGGCGGTGGCGTGAAGAGGGCAGACTGCTTATCGAATCCAGAGTCCCAGGCAATGCCACCCACCGGCCGTCTATGCTGCCGCATGGGATGAGATCCAGCGGTCAGGACGGTGCGGTCGCGTAGGGTGGGCGATTCGCCCACCTTCCGCTGGTCGACGGGTCTAGCTTCCGCGCCGTGACCGCTTGCCCCCACGCTGCCCGGCCCGACCGGCGGTCGACCGGCCCGCCATCTTCACCGCCTCTTCCACCGCTTCCTCGATCACCTCTTGCCGGGCGAAGGGGTCGTCGGCCACCGCAAGCTCCACCGCCTCCAGCCGCTTGACCTCGTCCCGCAGGCGGGCGGCTTCCTCGAACTCCAGGTTTTCCGCCGCCTTGCGCATCTGCAGCCGCAGCGCGTCGAGGTGCGCGGCCAGGTTCTTGCCGACCATCGGCTTGTCGACCTTGGTGGTGATGCGCGCCTGATCGGTGTCGCCCACCCAGGTGCCGAAAAGCACATCCTCGACGTTCTTGCGGATCGTCTCGGGGGTGATCCCGTGCTTGAGGTTGTAGGCGACCTGCTTTTCCCGACGGCGGTTGGTCTCGCCAATCGCCCGTTCCATCGACCCGGTCATCCGGTCCGCGTACATGATCACGCGACCTTCGCTGTTCCGCGCGGCGCGGCCGATGGTCTGGATGAGCGAGGTTTCCGACCGCAGGAAGCCTTCCTTGTCGGCGTCGAGAATCGCGACAAGGCCGCATTCGGGGATGTCCAACCCTTCGCGCAGAAGGTTGATCCCGACCAGCACGTCGAAGGCGCCAAGCCGCAAATCCCGCAGGATTTCGATGCGTTCGATGGTGTCGATGTCCGAGTGCATGTAGCGCACGCGGATGCCCTGCTCGTGCAGGTAATCCGTCAGATCCTCGGCCATGCGCTTGGTCAAGACGGTGGCAAGCGTGCGCAGGCCCCGTGCGGCGACTTTTCGGATTTCGTCCAGAAGGTCGTCGACCTGCATCTCGACCGGGCGGATTTCGACCTGGGGGTCGATCAGTCCGGTGGGTCGGATCACCTGCTCGGTGAAGACGCCGCCGGTTTGTTCCATCTCCCACGCGGCCGGGGTGGCGGAGACGAAGACCGATTGCGGGCGCATGGCGTCCCATTCCTCGAACTTCAGGGGGCGGTTGTCCATGCAGCTGGGCAGGCGGAAGCCGTGTTCGGCCAGCGTCATCTTGCGGCGGAAGTCGCCCTTGTACATGCCGCCGATCTGCGGGACCGAGACGTGGGATTCGTCTGCGAAGACGATGGCATTGTCGGGGATGAATTCGAACAGGGTCGGCGGCGGTTCGCCCGGCGCGCGGCCGGTCAGGTAGCGGGAGTAGTTTTCGATCCCGGCGCAACTGCCCGTGGCCTCCAGCATTTCGAGGTCGAAATTGGTGCGCTGTTCCAGGCGTTGCGCCTCCAGCAGCTTGCCCTCGCCGGTCAGCTGCTTCAGCCGGTGGAAAAGCTCGTCCTTGATGCCCTTCGTGGCTTGGGCCAGCGTCGGGCGCGGGGTGACGTAGTGGCTGTTGGCGTAGATGCGGATCTGCGGGAAATTGTCGGTCTTGGCCCCGGTCAGCGGGTCGAATTCGGTAATCGACTCCAGCTCTTCGCCAAAGAAGGAGAACCGCCAAGCGCGGTCTTCAAGGTGGGCAGGCCAGATTTCCAGGGAATCGCCCCGCACCCGGAAGGACCCGCGCTGGAAGGCGGCTTCCAAGCGGCGGTATTGCTGGGCCACCAGTTCCGCCATCACCTTGCGCTGATCGTACATCTGGCCGACCACGAGGTCCTGGGTCATCGCCGAATAGGTCTCGACCGAGCCGATGCCGTAGATGCAACTGACCGAGGCCACGATGATCACGTCGTCGCGTTCCAGAAGCGCCCGGGTGGCCGAGTGGCGCATCCGGTCGATCTGTTCGTTGATCTGGGATTCCTTCTCGATATAGGTATCGGTGCGGGCGACATAGGCTTCGGGCTGGTAGTAGTCGTAGTAGCTGACGAAATATTCCACGGCGTTGTCGGGGAAGAAGCCCTTGAACTCGCCGTACAATTGCGCGGCCAGCGTCTTGTTGGGCGCCAGGATGATGGCGGGGCGCTGGGTTTCCTCGATCACCTTGGCCATGGTGAAGGTCTTGCCCGTCCCCGTCGCGCCCAGAAGGACCTGATCGCGTTCCCCCGCCATGACGCCCGCCGTCAGTTCCCGGATCGCGGTCGGCTGGTCGCCTGCGGGCTGGAACGGCGTGGACAGGACGAAGCGGCGGCCACCTTCCAGCTTGGGCTTGGTCAGGACGTCCGGACGCTCGGTCAGGGCGTTGATGTTGTTGTGCGGCATCGCGCGCCTCTCGGGGGAGTCGGGGGAGAGACAGATTTGATCCGTTTTTGTTCCAGTTCAAGCGGTCATCCGGTGTGGTGGGGCGAAACCGTTGCCGAAAGCGGCCCAAGCGGCTAAGGCTCGGCCCACCAGAGGTGAATGATGGCTGACAAGATCGACACGCGGGCGGTGGGGCTGGATGTGGGGCTGGCGTTCATCCGCTGGCTGACCGGGGCCGAGAACCTGCATTACGGGCTGTGGACCGGGCTGGAGGCGACCGCGGCCAATCTGCGGGCGGCGCAGGATGCCTATACGGTGAAGCTGTTCGGCTATCTGCCTCCCGGTCCGTTGCGCATCCTGGATATCGGCGGCGGCGCAGGCGAGACGGCGAAGAAGCTGCTGGCCCTGGGGCATCAGGTCGAGATCGTCGTTCCGTCCGCCTTTCTGGCCGCGCGCTGCCGTGAGACCGCGAAAGGGGCCACGGTTCACGAATGCACCTTCGAGGCGTTCCAGGGCCAGGGGCCGTTCGACCTGTGCCTCTTTTCGGAAAGCTTCCAGTACATCCCGCTGTCTGAAAGCCTGCCGAAATGCGCGCGGCTTCTGGTTCCGGGTGGACAGGTGCTGATTGCCGACTGCTTTCGCACCGAGGCCTACCGGGGCCGGGCGGCCGAGGGTCCCCAGCCGGGCGGCGGGCATCCGCTGGCGGCGTTTCGTGCGGCGGTCGACGGCTCGGCCTTCGCCGTCGATGCCGAAGAGGACATCACCGAGGCCGTGGCGCCCTCGATCGATCTGGAGCAGCGGCTGTTCCACGTTCTGGGCCACGGAGTGACGCGCGTATCGGATGAGATCCGGGACAATCGGCCCACGGCGCACTGGGCCTTGGGGAAAGCCATCGGGCTTTTCCTGTCGCGCAAGCGGCGCGAGAACCTGATGCAACGCCTGACCGGCACCAGCCGCACGTCCGAAGCGTTCCGGCACTACAACAGCTACCGGATCATTCGGCTGCGCCAGAGATAGACCGGAAGATTTTGCGGGCGCTTTACAACTTAAGGTTGATTTGCACTGCGACTTGCGCAAGACTGATCCGGCAAGCAGCAACTGAAGCTGTCGGTCGGCGTCGACCCTACCCCACCCCACACCTCCCAGACGCCGACCGACAGCCTCTTCTGGCGCTTGCGCTTTCCGCACAGCGTTGAGATATAAGGGTCACGTTCGGAGGATTCCCATGCGCGCCCGCATCTACCAGCCCGCCAAGACCGCCATGCAGTCCGGCTCTGCCAAGACCCACCTGTGGGTGCTGGAGTTTGCCCAGGCATCAGAGCGCGAGGTCGATCCGCTGATGGGCTGGACCTCGTCCTCGGACACGCAAAGCCAGGTGCGGCTGAAGTTCGAAACCCGCGCTGCGGCCGAGGCCTATGCGGCCGAAAAGGGCATCGCGTATGATCTGGTCGAACCAAAGCCCCGCAAGCCGGTGATCCGCGCCCGCGGCTATGGCGAGAACTTCGCCACCGATCGCAAGGGCGCCTGGACGCACTGAATGGCGGTCGTCATCGCCGAAGAACACCCGCTGACCCCGGACCTGTCGTTGCTGTTCGAACGGCATACGGCCGACATGCACGCCGACACGCCACCCGAATCGATCCACATGATGGACAAGGGCGCGCTGGCCGCGCCAGGCATCCGCTTCTTCGTCCTGCGGGACGGAGACGAGCCGCTGGCGATGGGGGCCTACAAGCGGATCGACGAGGCGCACGCCGAGATCAAGTCGATGCATGTCCTGGCCGAGGCGCGGGGGCGCGGCTTGTCGAAGACGATGCTGGACCACCTTGTGACCGAGGCGCGGAAGGATGGCTTCCTGCGGGTTTCACTGGAAACCGGGGTGCAGCCGACCTTCGTCGCAGCGCGGGCGCTTTATGCGCGGGCGGGGTTTGATGAGTGCCCGCCGTTCGAGGGTTATGAAGAAGACCCGAACTCGGTCTTCATGACGAAGGTGCTTGCCTGATCTTTTGCGGTGCCGCAAAAGACGGTGGTGCGGGCTCATAGCTCAACTGGATAGAGCAAGGACCTTCTAAGTCCGAGGTTGAGGGTTCGAGTCCTTCTGGGCCCGCCATTTTTCAGACCACACTGTTTTTCAGAACAGGAAGCCGTCCTCGTGGCATCGAGCCACTCGGACGGCGTTGCCACGGATGGTGGTCAGGTGATCGAGCTTGGCGCGCCCCCCTCGAAGCGGTTGCCGTGGCGGTAGTCGCAGGGCGCTTCCTGCATCTGCAGATGCAGGCCGGTGCCGGTGTAGGGGTTCGCGCGGGCGACGTCCTCGTCGAAGTCGATGCCCAGACCCGGGCCTTCCGGCGGGATGATATAGCCGTCCTCCCACTTGATCGAATTCTTGATGAGCTTCTGGTGGAAGGCCCCACCGGTTTCGATCGTCTCGGCGATGAGAAGGTTCGGAATCGAGGCGGCGAAGTGGACGTTCGCCGCCCATTCAACGGGGCCGGCGTAAAGGTGCGGCGCCATCTCGGCGTTGAAGATCTCGGCCATCGCGGCGATCTTCTTCGCCTCCCAGATGCCGCCGACGCGACCGAGCGCCGGTTGCAGGATCTTGACGCCGCCGGCGCGGAGGAGGGTGCCGAATTCAGCCTTTGTCGTCATCCGTTCGCCCGTGGCGAGGGGGACGCGGACAGATTTGGCGACTTCGGAGAATTCGAGCAGGTTGTCCGGCGGGATCGGCTCTTCGTACCAGAGCGGGTTGTAGGGTTCGAGCTCGCGGCCCATGCGGATTGCGCCCGGGGTGGTGAACTGGCCGTGGGTGCCGAACAGAAGGTCGACGCGGTCGCCCACCGCGGCGCGGATCGCCTTGCAGAAGGCGACGGAGCGGGTGATGTCGGACATCGCCGGTTCGTGGCCGCCGCGGATGGTGTAGGGACCGGCGGGGTCGAACTTCACGGCGGTGAAGCCCATGTTCATGAAGCGGACGGCGGCCTCGGCGGCGGCGTCGGGGTCAACCCAGAACTCGGCCGATTCCTTGCCGGGCTCGGGATAAAGGTAGGTGTAGCTGCGGATGCGGGCGTTCATCTTGCCGCCAAGAAGCGCATAGACCGGCCGGTTGCGGGCCTTGCCCAGAATGTCCCAGCAGGCGATCTCCAGCCCGGAGAAGGCGCCCATCACGGTGGGATCAGGGCGCTGGGTAAAGCCGGAAGAGTAGACGCGGCGGAACATCAGTTCGATGTTTTCCGGGTTCTCGTTCGCCATGTGGCGTTCGAAGACATCCTCGATCACCGCGAGCATCGCCTTCGGGCCGACCGTGGAAGCGTAGCATTCACCGTATCCCACGATGCCGGTGTCGGTGGTCAGCTTCGGGAAGATCCAGTAGCGCCCGCCCCAGCCGGGGAATGGTGGCGCGACGACGAAGATTTCGAGGTCCTTCAGCTTCATGGCTGTCCCCTTTGGCTGGCCGGGGCGGGGATTGCACACCCCCGCACCCCCGATACGTGTCAAGAAAGGTAGAGGTGACCGGGAGTGGAGGACCCTTCATTCGCGACAGGAAATGGCGCGGACGGAACAGGTAATTCGGGTTGGGCGGCAGCGTCTTTAGAGTGCAAACGTGGGGTTTTGGAAATCAGGTGGAAGTCTGCGGCGTCAAACGCTCGAAGGATGTTCGATCAAGGCAATCAACGGTGTCCGATCTGGGTCAGAAAACCCAGCAGGGCGGTGGCAAATAGCTCGGATGAGTTGAGCATGGAAAGATGCGGGCCGCCGCGCAGAAGCTGGTACTGGGACCCGGCCACAAGGTCAGCCAGTTCGCGCTGCAGGTCAGGAGGCACCTTGCGGTCGTCGGCGCCAGCCAGAACCAGGGTCGGCAGGGTCAGCGTGGCGGTCGTCTGGTAGAAATCCGCGGTCGCGGTGGCGGCGGCGAAGCCCTGCCAGCCATCCGGGCGGGTGCGGGCCAGCATTTCTTGGACCAACGAGATATGGGACGCAGTTTTCCAGCGGGGACCGAGAAGCAGCGCGCATTCGGCGTCGAGGTCGGGGCCATCCGCCTTCAGCCGCGCAAGGCGGGTCTGCCAGACCGAGGGGTTGGCGAAGCGGGTGGCCGATCCGGTGAGCACCATCGCCCGCACCAGATCCAGCCGCTTGACGGCCAGGCCCTGCGCGATCAGCCCGCCCTCGCCGCCGCCAACGACCACCGCGTCCTGCAGCGCGAAATGGCTCATCAGCCGTTCGACGTCCCGGATCAGGGTGCCCATCGCGTAGGGTGGTGCCGGGGTGTCAGAGGCCCCGTGGCCCCGCAGGTCCAGCCGCAGCAGCCGGTGCTGCGGCAGGTGGGGCATCAGCGCCTCCCAGACCCGAAGGTCAAGGCCAAGGCCGTGGATCAGCACCAGGGGTGGTGCATCCGCTGGGCCGGATATCTCGGCGTTCAACCGCACATCATCCAGCCAGACCAGTGTCACGCAAAACGCTCCAACGCGGTGGCGAAGGTGGACCGTTCGACGTTGCCGCCCGTGGCGACGGCGATCACGGTGTCGGGGAGCCCGTCGCCGAACAGGGCGGCGGCCAGCGCCACGGCCCCGCCCGGTTCCAGCACCACGCGCAGATGGGTGAAGGCCAGCGCCATCGCGTGCAGCGCCTGGTCGTCCGTCACCACCGCGCTCGGGCCTGCGAGGGTGGAGAGGATCGGGAAGGTCAGCTCTCCGGGTGAAGGCGTGAGGATCGCGTCGCAGATCGACCCGGAAGCGGCCGCGTTGCGTTCGCGCCGACCGGAGGCAAGCGAGCGCGCCATGTCGTCAAATCCCACCGGCTCGGCCGTGCGGACCTTCAGGCCGGGGGCCAAGGCCTGCAGGGCGAGCGCGATGCCGGAGGAAAGGCCGCCCCCGCCGCAGCAGACGAAGACCGGGGCCTGGGTGATGCCGGCATCGGCTGCCTGATCGGCGAGTTCCAGGCCGACGGTACCCTGCCCGGCAATCACCTCCGGGTCGTCATAGGGTCGGATCAGCGTCAGGCCCCGGGCCTCGGCCAGCCGCGCTCCGATGGCGTCCCGGTCTTCCGTGGCACGGTCGTAAAGCACCACCTCGGCCCCGTAGGCGCGGGTATTTGCGATCTTCACGGCGGGCGCGTCCGAGGGCATCAGGATCACGCAGGGCGCGCCGTGGGCCGCGGCCGCATAGGCAACGCCCTGCGCGTGGTTGCCCGAGGAAAAGGCGATCACCCCGCGCTTGCAGGCGTCGACCGGCAAGGCAGAGACGGCGGACCAGCCGCCCCGGGCCTTGAAACTGCCGGTGATCTGCAGACATTCGGCCTTGACGAAGACGCGCCTGCCCACGGCGCGATCCAGAAGCGGCGCGTTCAAAAGCGGGGTGCGGCGGACATGGCCAGCCATCCGCGCGGCGGCGGCCTCGATCATGGCAAGGTTCATGCCAGCCTCTTGAGGAAATCCAGGATCAGCGCAACGGATTCGGGCTCATCAAGGAAGGGGATATGGGCGCGTCCGGGGACTTCGGCGACCGCCATATCGGGGCGGCGGGCGCGCATCTTCGCCACGCTATCGCGGGTCAGCAGGTCCGAATTCGCGCCGCGGATCAGCGCCAGCGGCAGCCCGGCCAACGCGTCGAACAAGGGCCAGAGGTCGACGGGCGGGCCGTCGAATGCCGCGAGGAAGGAGTCGCGCAGGGCGGGGTCGTAGGGGATGCGAAGGCCCTCGGGCGTCTCGACCGCAAGCTTTTGTGCCTCCTCCAGCCAGCGCGTCATCGGCACGCCCTCGAAACCGGGGGTGCGAGAGAGCCGCTCGGCGTAGCCCTGAATGGTGCGACCTGCCGGATTGCGGCCGACGTAGTCGAAGATGCGGGTCAGACCGTCGCGGGCGATCTCGGGGCCGACATCGTTGAGGATCAGCCCCAGCACCCGGTCCCGCGCGGTGGCGCCAAGGACCATGCCGATCAGGCCACCGCGAGATGTGCCAAGGATTGCGGCCTTTCCCACCCCCAGATGGTCGAGAAGCGCCAAGGCGTCTTTCGCTTCTTGCGCCACCGTATAGCTTTCGGCGCCGGTCCAGTTGCTTGCGCCCCGGCCACGATAGTCCATCCGGATCAGTCGGACCGGAGGCAGGTGCGGCACGAGGTAGTCGAAATCGGCCATGCTGCGGGTCAGCCCCGGCAGGCAAAGCAGGGGCAGGCCCGTGCCGGTATCGCGGTAGGCCAGAAGGGCGCCATCCGCGGCGCTGAAATGCAGGGGCTTGGTCATGGGCGCCAAATTGGCACGCTGCGCGGGCCGGCGGAAGACCCTGTGGGGCTTGGCCGCGGGTCGCAGTGCTTGTCCCGGCGGTCCGGGCAGACTAAACCCTTGCCCGTAACGGGTGAGGCAGGCGCATGTCGGACAGCTCTGCGGTCGAGGATCGGCCGAAGTCGAAACAGGTGGGCGCGCTGCGGGGCCTGGTGCCCTTCCTCTGGCCCTACCGGGTCCTGCTGGGTCTGGCGCTGATGGCGCTAATCCTGACCGCCTCGGTCAGCCTGATCCTGCCCTTGGCCGTCCGCCGGGTGATCGACGGCTTCAACGAGGCCAATGCCCAGCTTCTGGACCAGTATTTTGCCGCCGCCCTGGTGATTGCGGCGCTGCTCGCGGTCGGGACGGGCCTGCGCTACTACCTTGTCACCCGTCTGGGCGAGCGCGTCGTGGCCGACATCCGCCGCGCGCTGTTCGACCGGGTGCTGGGGATGTCTCCGGCCTTTTTCGAGCGCATCCTGACCGGAGAGGTTCTCAGCCGGATCACCACCGACACCACGCTGATCCTGTCGGTGATCGGGTCGTCGGTTTCGGTCGCACTGCGCAACGTGCTGATCCTGCTGGGCGGGCTGGTGCTTCTGTTCCTGACCTCGGCCAAGCTGACCGGCCTCGTGCTGCTGATCGTGCCAGCAATCATCGTGCCGATCGTAGTCCTGGGCCGCCGGTTGCGGGCCCTGTCGCGCGAGAGTCAGGACTGGATCGCCGCCTCCTCGGGGTCCGCGTCCGAGGCGCTGTCCTCGGTCCAGACGGTGCAGGCCTTCACGCATGAAGGTGCAACCCGCAGCCAGTTCGCCGAGGTGACCGAGAAAAGCTTCATCTCCGCCAAGGCGCGGGTCAAGACGCGGGCGATCATGACGGTGATCGTGATCTTCCTGACCTTCGCCGGAATTGTCGGCGTCCTTTGGGTCGGGGCGCGGGATGTGCGCGCGGATCAGATGTCGGTCGGCGCGCTGATCCAGTTCGTGATCTATGCGGTGATGGTGGCAGGCGCAGTGGGTGCATTGTCGGAAATCTGGGGCGAGTTGCAGCGTGCGGCCGGCGCGACCGAACGGCTGGTGGAACTGCTGGGGACCGAGGATTCGGTGCAGGACCCGGTCCGCCCCGTCGCCCTGCCCCGCCCGGTGCGCGGCGAGATCGCCTTCGAAGACGTGACCTTCCGCTATCCCGCCCGCCCCGAGGCTTCGGCGCTGAACGGCGTGTCCCTGCATGTCAGACCGGGAGAGACGGTGGCTCTGGTCGGCCCGTCCGGTGCGGGCAAGACCACGATCCTGCAGCTGCTGATGCGCTTTTATGATCCGCAGTCGGGCCGGATCACGCTGGACGGGTTGGCTCTGCCGGACATGGCCCGCGCCGACTTCCGGCAGGCCATTGCTCTCGTGCCGCAGGACCCGGTGATCTTCGCTACGTCGGCGCGCGAGAACATCCGCTTCGGCCGTCTGGATGCCACCGACGCCGAGGTCGAGGCCGCCGCCCGCGCCGCCGCCGCGCATGATTTCCTGACCGCTTTGCCGCAGGGCTATGACAGTTATCTGGGCGAACGGGGGGTGATGCTGTCGGGCGGGCAGAAGCAGCGGGTGGCCATCGCCCGCGCCATCCTGCGCGATGCGCCGATCCTGCTGCTGGACGAAGCCACCAGTGCGCTGGATGCCGAAAGCGAACGGCTGGTGCAGGCGGCGGTGGAAAGGCTGGCCGAGGGGCGGACGACGCTGGTCGTGGCGCACCGTCTGGCCACCGTGAAGCGTGCCGACCGGATCGTGGTGTTCGAGCAGGGCCGCATCGTGGCGCAGGGAACGCATGACCAGCTGGTCGCCGAGGATGGGCTTTACGCCCGCCTGGCCCGCCTGCAGTTCACCGACGGCGCGGTCTGACCTGACTTGGGTTTTCCCTCGGTCCCGGACCGATTCGGGCGTATCCTGCGGGCCTTCGCAAATGGGGGGCTGGTCATGGTGGACACTGCCCGGCACGACGCCTGGTCTTCAGGCGACAGCTACGAGCTTTACATGGGTCGCTGGAGCCGCCGGATCGCCGAGCGGTTTCTGGACCTTGTCGCAGCAAAGCCCGGACTGGACTGGGTCGAGGTTGGCTGCGGCACCGGGGCCCTGTCCTCGGCAATCCTGAGCCGGGCCGCGCCCGCCCGCCTCACTGCGGTCGAGCCTTCAGCGGCTTTTCTCGCCACCGCGCGCGCAGCCATTTCCGACCCGCGCGCCAGTTTCGTCGCAGGCGACGCGCAGGCGCTGCCCCTTCCGGACGCCAGCGCCGACATCCTGACGCTGGGGCTGGTGCTCAACTTCATACCGGACCGGGCGCAGGCGCTGGCCGAGATGCGCCGGGTCCTGCGTCCGGGCGGCCGGCTGGCCTTCTACGTCTGGGACTATCCCGGGGGCGGCGTCGGGTTCATCCGCGCATTCTGGACGGCCGCCGTCGCACTTGACCCAGGCGCGGCCGAACTGACCGAAACCGGACGCTTTCCCTTCTGTACGCCCGAAGGACTGACCGAGATGGTCCGATCGGCGGGCTTCAGGGACATCACTGTCACGGCCATCACGGACGCGGCAACGTTCTCCGATTTCGCGGATTTCTGGCGGCCCTTCACGCTGGGGGCAGGCCCCGCACCGGGCTACTGCGCCAGCCTGCCCGAAGCCAGCCGCGAACAATTGCGGCAGCGGCTCGCGGCGGAGCTTTCCCCCGGTCCGGACGGCGCGATCACGCTGCCGTTGCGGGCTTGGGCGGTTCAGGCCCGAATCTGACGTCACGTCCCGGTCAGCAGGGTCAGGACAAACCGACTTCACAAACGCGTTTGCAGTCCCCATGTTCGTCCGAAGCCTGCGCAAAAAGCGGGCACTAGGGGAGGATGACATGACCACTTTCGCCACAGCCGCGGACCTGAAAGCCATCGAGGCCGAGAAACCTTGGGCCGAACGCGGCGAGGCGCGGTCGATGTACGAATATGTCAGCCGGGCCAAGGCTGCCCACGGCGCCCGGCCTGCGATCAGCTACCAGCTGCTTTCAGGACCCGAGACCAAGAAGCTGACCCTCACCTGGGCCGAGCTGCATGCCAAGGTGACCCAGGCCGCAAACCTGTTCCGCAGCCTGGGCGTCGGCGAAAAGGACGTTGTCGCCTTCATCATGCCCAACGCGATGGAGACCGCGATCACGCTTCTGGGCGGCGCGGTGGCCGGGATCGTCAACCCGATCAACCCGCTCATGGAACCCGAGAAGATCAGCGCCATCCTGCGCGAGACCAACGCCAAGGTCGTCGTGACGCTGAAGGCCTTCCCCAAGACCGACCTGCCGCAGAAGGTGTCCGAGGCGGTGCAGTTCGCGCCGAACGTGAAGACGGTGCTTGAGGTCGACCTTGTCCCCTATCTGTCCGGCCTGAAGAAGATCATCGTGCCGCTGGTTCGGCCGAAGAACCCGTCGCAACATACCGCCAACATCAAGGACTTTGCGGTCGAACTGGCGCGGATGCCCTCCGACAAGCTGACTTTTACCGACACGCTGGAAGACCGCGTCGCCGCCTATTTCCACACCGGCGGGACCACGGGCATGCCGAAGGTGGCGCAGCACAAAGTGTCGGGAATGGTCTACAACGGCTGGCTTGGGGCCACGCTTCTGTTCAAGCCGACGGACGTGGTGATGTGCCCGCTGCCCCTTTTCCACGTCTTCGCCTGCTATCCGATCCTGATGTCGATGATCGGCTCGGGCGCGCATGTGGTATTCCCGACGCCGCAGGGCTATCGCGGCGAGGGGGTGTTCGACAACTTCTGGAAGCTGATCGAACGCTACAAGGTGACCTACATGATCACCGTTCCGACCGCCTTGGCCGCCCTGATGCAGCGCCCGGTCAACGCGGACATCTCCAGCCTGCGGAGTGCCTTTTCCGGCTCGTCCCCGCTGCCGATCGAACTTTACAACCGCTTCAAGAAGGAAACCGGGATCGAGATCATCGAAGGCTACGGCCTGACCGAGGCGACCTGCCTTGTCTCGATCAACCCACCCGAAGGGGCAAAGAAGATCGGCTCGGTGGGGCTGATGTTCCCTTACTGCAATGTCCGCATCCTGACCAAGCAGGGTGCCACCGACTTTCGCGAATGTGCGGTCGATGAGGTGGGCGAGATCTGCATTTCGAACCCCGGCGTGTTCGAAGGATCGACCTACACCGAGGCCGACAAGAACAAGGAGCTGTTCGCGGACGGCAGCTTCCTGCGCACGGGGGACCTGGGCCGGATCGACGCCGACGGTTATCTGTACATCACCGGGCGGGCCAAGGACCTGATCATCCGCGGCGGCCACAACATCGATCCGGCGATCATCGAAGAGGCGCTTATGGGTCACGAGGCGGTGGGCTTCGTCGGCGCGATCGGCCAGCCGGATGCCCATGCGGGCGAGCTGCCTTGCGCCTATGTCGAGCTGGTCAAAGGGTCCTCGGCCTCGGTCGATGACCTGATGGCCTATGCCAGCAAGCATATCAGCGAACGGGCGGCCCTGCCGAAGTACCTGGAAATCCTTCCCGAACTGCCGAAGACCGCCGTCGGCAAGATCTTCAAGCCCGACCTGCGGCGGCTGGCGATCAGCCGCACCTTTGATGCGGCCCTGGCAGAAGCCGGCATTCCGGCGCGTGTCGCGGGCGTCATCGAGGACAAGAAGCGCGGGCTGGTGGCCCAGTTGCAGAAGGCCGCTCCGGTCGAAGACGCTGCTGTCACTTCGGTCCTTGGCCAGTTCTCCAACCCCTGGGAATGGGCCGCCTGAGCCGCAGCGGGAACAGACTGTCGCCCGGGCGAAAGCAAGTTTCATTTGCAGGAATCGCACGCCGGCGCGAAGACAGGATTTTAAAGGACAGTTTTACGGGACAGAAGCATGAGCATTCGCATCGGACTGGCGTCGGCCTTGATTGCCGCCGCGGCAAGTGGCGCAAGCGCGCAGGAAAGCGAAGTGTTGTTTTCGCACAAGCATTGGCAGGTTTCGGTTGTCGGCTGGGATGACGGGTCGGTCGGCTGCGTGGCCGAAGTGACGGCACCGGGCGAAAGCTTCTCGATCTGGACCTTCGCCGATGGAGCAGTGCAGTTGCAGTTCTACTCCAGCGCCTGGGAGTTCGGTGAAGGCGACACCGCCGACCTGGGCGTCCAGGTTGACCGCCGCTCGCCGTGGAGCCTGACCGACGCCGAACTGTACCAGAATTCCGTCCTGTTCTTTCTGCCGGATGACCAGGCCGGGGTGAACTTCATCACGGAAGTCGCCCGTGGCAACCGGCTTTACCTGCGGGATGCCGACGGGGCCGATGTGCAGAACTACTCGCTGGCAGGCTCCAGCGCGTCGATCGGTGCGCTGGTCGAGTGTGGCGAAGTCATCACCGACGCCACGCCAGGCAACCCGTTCAACTAGGCTCAGGGCTGGTCGGTGTCCATCCAGATGGTCACCGGCCCATCGTTCACCAGACTGACCGCCATATCCGCCCCGAAGCGGCCATTCGCGACTGGAATGCCTTCCTTTTCAAGCGCCCGGCTGAAGTGAAGATACAGTCTTTCGCCCTCTGCCGGGGGTGCGGCGGTGGAAAACCCGGGCCGGTTGCCGCGCAGGTCGGCCGCCAGGGTGAACTGGCTTACCACCAGGGCTGACCCTCCGATGTCCTTGATCGAAAGGTTCATCTTGCCCTGACCGTCCTTGAAGACCCGCAGTTTGGCGACTTTGGCCGCCAGCTTTTCGGCCTGCGCCTCGGTATCCCCGCCCATCGCGCAGACGAGGATCAGGAAACCTTTCCCCGTCTCGCCGACCAGCTCTCCGTCCACCTGCACGCGGGCCTCGCTGACCCGCTGGAGAACCGCCCTCACAGCTCTGCAAGCCAGGGCGGGTTGGCCCCGGCGCGGCTGACCGTGACAGCGGCGGCCCGGGTCCCAAGGTCGAGGGCTGCCGTCAGGGTGGCGTCGGAAAGGCTGGCCTGGGCGGCCTTGGTCAGCGCTCCGTCCCGGTGCAACGCGGCGAGGACCCCGGCGTTGAAGGTATCCCCAGCGCCCACGGTGTCGACGACCGTAACCGGCTGGGCCGAAACAAAGATATCCTGTGACGCCGTCACCGCCCGCGCGCCGTTCGCACCTTCGGTGATGAAGACGACCTTCGGTCCCTTGGCCAGAATGCCCTGCGCCAGAGAAGTCAGGTCGCCCTGCCCTTCCAGCCAGTGCAGATCCTCGTCCGACAGCTTCACGATGTCGGCGCGGGCGATCATCCGTTCGATCCGGGTACGGTATTCAGTCTCTTTGCCCGCGATGAAACCGGGTCGGATGTTGGGGTCGATCATGGTAACGCGCGCGCCGCATTCGCGGGCCTGCAGGGCCTCGTAAGTGCTGGCGGCGGGGTCGTTCACCAGACTGATCCCGCCGAAGAAAAGCGTCGATATCTGCGGGGCAAGCACGGGCAAGTCCGCAGCGGACAGCATCCGCCCGGCCGTTGCCTCGTCGTAGAACGCATAGGTCGCCTGGCCGTTGACCAGCTTGACGAAGGCGACCGTCGTGGGCCGGTCCGACCGCGCGAGGTAGCGGGTGTCCACCTTCGAGGCGGTCAGGGTGTCGGCAAGGATCTCGCCCAGCATGTCGTTGGACACGCCGGAGAAGAATGCCGAGGGCGCGCCCAGCCGTCCCAGCGCGATGGCGGTATTGAAGACGGCCCCACCGGCATAGGGGGCAAAGCAGCCCTCCCCCGCGGTCGAGGTTCTGGGCAGCATGTCGATCAGCGCTTCGCCACAGCTGAGAATCATGGTGGTCCCCCCTTTGATTTCGCTACTGTTAGCGCAAACAGGTCAGGTCGTGAAGAACGGCGTCAGGTTGGTGCGGACGCGGTCCAGCGGGGTTGCGCCCGAGGTGTCGGGAACGAAGGTCTGCCCGGTGATAGCCTCGAAGGCGTCGATGTAGACCTGCGCGGTCTTCGCGATCATGTCCGCCGGGATGTCGGGGATCTGGTCCTTGTAGGGATCGCAGCGCGCGACGACCCAGGAGCGGATGACGTCCTTGTCGAAACTCGGGGGGCGGTCGCCCGTCTCGAAGGCCTTCGCGTAGCCCTCGGCGATCCAGTAGCGGCTGGAGTCCGGGGTGTGGATTTCGTCGGCCAGAAGGATGCGGCCATTGGCGTCGGTGCCGAATTCGTACTTGGTGTCCACAAGGATAAGCCCTTGTTTTTTCGCCATTTCCTGGCCGCGCGCGAAGAGGGCCAGGGCTTTGGCGCTGACTTCGTCCCACTGGGCTTTGGTTAACAGTCCGGACGCCAGGATTTCGGCAGCCGTCAGCGGCTCGTCGTGGCCACCGTCGAAGGCTTTGGAGGTCGGCGTGATGATCGCCTGCGGCAGAGCCTGATTGGGCCTGAGGCCGTCGGGGAGCGTGTGGCCGTACATGCTGCGCGCCCCCGCCTTGTACTGCGTCAGGATCGAGGTGGAGGTGGTGCCGGCCAGGTAGCCTCGGACAACGATCTCGACCGGAAGGATCGTCAGCTTCCTGCCCAGAACGACGTTCGGATCGGGGTAGGACAACACGTGGTTCGCCGCGATATCTTCCGTCTTTTCAAACCAGTAACGGGCAAGCTGGGTCAGGACCTGGCCCTTCCAGGGGATCACCGCAAGGATCTGGTCGAAGGCGGAAATCCGGTCGGAGGAGATCAGCAGACGGGTATCGTCGGGCAGGTCGTAACAGTCGCGGACCTTGCCGAAATAGGGGTTCGGAAGCTCGGGTATCCGGGCCTGCGGCAGGGTGCGGGAGAGGTCGAGTGTCGGCATGGCAGGCCCCCGGGTTCGGTGCCTGCTTCTTGGCTTTTGAAGCCTTCAAGTCAAGCCGGACAGTCCAGCGAGCCGCGCATTTCTCCACTGTCGCCGGTTAACGTTGTTTCCCGCAGTTTGCAGCCTGTCACCCGCGGGATCAGCTCGATCATCGTGGCGCGGATTTCCTGGTGTTCGCCGCGGGTGGCATAGCCAAGGCGGATGACTTCCACCCGCTCCCCTTTCTGGAAAACCGTGTAATCCCGGCTATTTACGGTGACATCGCTGCGGGTGGCCCCGAAGAACTCTGGCGCGGGAGAGGCACCGCAGGCGGCAAGGAACAGAAGGGGGATGAGGGCTTTCATGGAATCAGGGTGGCAGAGGATGGTTAACAGGGGATTAAGCGTATTCCTCCCGTATGCATCGCGTCTGCATCCCATGCATACGCGCGGTCATATCGGCGGACGTCAACCTTCGGGATTCAGGCCCCGGGAACGAGACGTGGTCTGGCGGGTTGTAGGGGTAACATCAACGAAGGATACGACCCATGACCAAAGTCATCGCTCTTTTTGCCCTTCTGGGCCTTGTCGCTTGCGAAACCGTCCAAGGCGCCGGCCAAGACCTGGAGAACGCCGGTGAGGTGATCCAGGACGAAGCGCAAGACGCCCAGTACTGATCTGCCCGTTCCCCCTTTTGAAAGGATGCCCCCGATGCGCATGACCCTGTGGAAGGCCCTCGCGGCCCTGATGATCATTGCCACCGTCCCCGCCTGCGCGCCGCTCTTGATCGGTGGAGGGGCTGCTGTCGTGGCCGACGAGGCCGTGGAACAGGATGAGGGCGGCGACGGGCTGTTCTGAGGTGAGCGTGGGGGTGGGCTGGCGAGCGACACCGCGCGCGGGCTTGAGGGTGCCGCAGGTGGCTCGGTGATCCCCGGAACGCTGTTACCAGAGCGGTGATCGGCGGGGCGGCGGGCGTGTTCTGCGATGACCTCGGGGTAGGTAAGTAGGGTTTGATGCTGGGGAGACGGAAGTGGGGTGGGAAACTGCCCCGCTTTTGGCCTTCGAGAGTAGAGTGCGGTGGCTGTTGGTTGAGGAATTGAGACTGTGTTGCGTTAGTTTCCGGTTTGACTGGCTATTCTATCAAGCGCGGCAAGGAGACGAGGGCCATTTTGCTGCACCCAGCTTCTCGCGGTCTCCGGAACTTCTTCTCCGTGGGCCGCTTTATTCATTGAGGGGAGCATATCTCTCACGGCGGAAGCAATCTCTTGGTCAATTCTCCCCTGGGCACTTAGCTCCTCTATAATTCGATAGATATTTAAGTAGCGCGAGCTTTTCTCATCAAGGTCTCTCGAATACATCAGCCTAAGCTTCTTCTCAATTTCAATGCGTAGCGCGACTAAGGCGAAATTTGGGTCGTCTGGCAGGAATTGGAATTGCTTCGCAGTTTCTGGAGACGCCTCAACATTTCTCTGGTCTAGGACTTGACGCGCTTTTGCCAGATTTAACTCTATACCGCCCGGGAGAGTAACTTTATCAAAAAGATCCATGATCCACGGCAGAGCGGCCAAGCCTATAAAAGTAGCGGCAATTACAGTGAGTTCATCAATCCATGTGTCATATGCAGCCACAAGAAGAAGTGAAGTAGACAAAGCTACTTTCCAATGGCTCCGGAAAGCATTCCCAAACAGTTTGAGAAGCTTATTCACCACTCACCCATCCATCTTCAGCGCCGCAATGAACGCTTCCTGCGGGATCTCGACCTTCCCGAACTGGCGCATCTTCTTTTTGCCCGCCTTTTGTTTCTCCAGCAGCTTCTTCTTCCGGGTCGCGTCGCCGCCGTAGCACTTCGCGGTCACGTCCTTGCGCATGGCGGACAGGGTCTCGCGCGCGATCACGCGGCCGCCGATGGCCGCCTGGATCGGGATCTTGAACATGTGGCGGGGGATCAGGTCCTTCAGCTTTTCGACCATCGACCGGCCGCGCGCCTCGGCCCGGTCGCGGTGGACCATCATCGACAGGGCGTCGACCGGTTCGTCGTTCACCAGGATCGACATCTTGACCAGATGATCCTCACGGTATTCCGACAGGGTGTAGTCGAAGCTGGCGTAGCCTTGCGTCACCGATTTCAGGCGGTCGTAGAAGTCGAACACCACCTCGGCCAAGGGCAGGTCATAGACCACCATCGCGCGGTTGCCGGCGTAGCTGAGGTCCAGCTGGATGCCGCGCCGGTCCTGGCAAAGCTTCAGGATGTCGCCGAGGTATTCGTCGGGGACCATGATCGTGGCCTTGATCCGCGGCTCGTCGATGTGGTCGACATAAGTGAGGTCGGGCATGTCGGCGGGGTTGTGCAGGTCGCGCACCTCGCCGTCCTTCATGTGGACGTGGAAGACGACCGAGGGGGCGGTGGTGATGAGGTCGAGGTTATACTCGCGCTCCAGCCGGTCGCGGATGACTTCAAGGTGCAGAAGGCCGAGGAAGCCGCAGCGGAAACCGAAGCCAAGGGCGGCGGAGGTTTCCATCTCGCTGCTGAAGGAGGCGTCGTTGAGCGACAGCTTTTCGATGGCGTCGCGCAGGTTTTCGAAATCGGCGGCGTCGACGGGGAAGAGGCCGCAGAAGACCACGGGTTGCGCGGGTTTGAAGCCGGGAAGCGCCTCGGCGCAGCCTTTGCGTTCGTGGGTGATGGTGTCACCGACGCGGGTGTCGCGGACCTGCTTGATCGAGGCGGTGAAGATGCCGATCTCGCCGGGCCCAAGTTCGGCGATGTCGACCATCTGGGGTTTCAGGACCGCCAGCTTGTCGATGCCGTAGACGGCGTTGGTCTGCATCATGCGGACGCGGTCGCCCTTGCGGACGAAGCCATCCATCACGCGGATCATGACGACGACGCCAAGGTAGGCGTCGTACCAGCTGTCGACCAGCATGGCCTTCAGGGGCGCGTCGCGGTCGCCCGTGGGGGCGGGAAGGCGGGTGACGATGGCTTCCAGCACGTCGGGGATGCCAAGGCCGGACTTGGCGGAGATCATGATGGCGTCCGAGGCGTCGAGGCCGATGACATCCTCGATCTGCTGCTGGACGCGTTCGGGCTCGGCGGCGGGCAGGTCGATCTTGTTCAGGACCGGCACGATTTCGTGCCCCGCGTCCAGCGCCTGGTAGACGTTGGCGAGGGTCTGCGCCTCGACGCCCTGGGAGGCGTCGACGACCAGAAGCGAGCCTTCGACGGCGCGCATCGACCGGGAGACTTCGTAGGCGAAGTCGACGTGGCCGGGGGTGTCGATCAGGTTCAGGATATAGGTCTTGCCGTCCTTGGCCGGGTATTCGATCCGGACGGTGTTGGCCTTGATGGTGATGCCGCGTTCGCGTTCGATGTCCATCGAGTCCAGCATCTGCGCCTTCATGTCGCGCGCAGCCACCGTGCCGGTCAACTGAATGAGCCGGTCGGCGAGGGTGGATTTGCCGTGGTCGATGTGGGCCACGATGGAGAAGTTGCGGATCTGGGAAAGCTCGGTCATGCGCCGCATATAGCTTAGGGCGCGGGAGGCGGGAAGGGCTTATGCGGCAGGGAAAAGCGGGGGCGCTTTGGACTGATGTGGGGAGAAAGGATTTTCGTTCAAGTCTGGGCGGGCGGCGCGGTTTTCGGCAGTCTGTAAGGACTAGGCAACAGGAGATCGGGCGATGGGCGGCGAGCCAGTGCCGGGCGGGCCGGCACATTTCTTCCACGGGACCAAGGCGGCGCTGCGCGCAGGCGACCGGATCGTGCCGGGTCATGCGGCGAACTATGGTGCGCGCAGGCGGGCGGGCTGGGTCTACATGACGGCGCGGCTGGAGATCGCGATCCTGGCGGCGGAGCTGGCGGCCGAAGATGGCGCGGGACGGGTTTACGTGGTAGAGCCGGAGGCCGGGTTCGAGGACGATCCGAACGTCACGGACAAGAAGTTTCCGGGCAATCCGACGCTGTCCTACCGGACGAAAGCACCGCTGCGGGTCCTGGGCGAGGTCACGGGCTGGGTTCCGACACCGGCAGGGCGTCTGGCGGAGATGCGCGCCTTTGTGGCACGAAGCCGGGCCGAAGGGATCGAGCCCATCGAATAAGCCTCCGCAGTCCAGGGCCGATTGCAACCACAGCATGTGGTAGGTCAGGAAAGGCGCGCCGCGAGAGGTTGCGAAATTCCGCTGATTTCGACAAGCTACTGAGAAGGCTTGAAAAATTCACTTGGACTTGGCATTATTCCGCTTACAGAATGACTGGCGTTGGAACGGGTGCAAGCCCGACAGCCCGGCGAATGAGGCAGAACGAATGAGATCCATCGTGCTTATGGCTGCTGCGGCGGCTTTTCTTCCGGTCATGTCCAGTGTGGCGATCGCGGGCCCGATCGAGCGGGCGTGCATGGCCTCGGACCGGGGGGGTAATCGGTCCCTGTGCGGCTGCATCCAGCAGGCAGCGGATCAGACGCTGTCGGGCGGCGACCAGCGCCGGGCCGCGAAGTTTTTCAAGGACCCCGAGGCCGCGCATTCGACCTGGGTCTCGCAGTCACAGTCGGACGATGCGTTCTGGGATCGCTACAAGAGCTTCGGCCAGACCGCCCAGGCCTACTGCACGGGATAGGCTGGCCGCGGGCGGCAGGGCTTACCGGCTTACCTGGGTTCGCAAGCCACTCCGTCACCGTCCCGGTCCAGATCGTAGATGTCGGACCCGATGATGTAGACTGGTCCCGCGACATAGGCCGGGCCGTTTCCCGAGCCTCCGGCACAATCGACGTCCGAGGCCACCGGCACGCAGACGCCTCCGTAATTGGCATCACAGTCCTGCGCGAAAGCGACCGGGGTACCGAGGGCCAGAATGGCGGCCGCTGCAAGAATCAGACGAATGTGCATGGCAAATAGCCTTAACGAATTCTTAATCTTCGTTAACTGCTGGTTCCGGCGCGGCCGCAAGGGCGAAAGTGGACCAAACGCAAAAGGCCCCGCCTTCATGACGAAGGCGGGGCCCTTTGCTGTAAGGGACAGACGGATCAGACCGTGGCTTGTGCCTTGGCGATGTCCTTCTTGATCTTCTGGGCGGCGGTCGAGAGTTCCTCGTCCTTGGCCTTGGCCAGGTAGGCGTCAAGCCCACCGCGGTGGTCGACCGAGCGCAGAGCCGCGGCGGTGACGCGCAGCTTGAACGACTGGCCGAGCACGTCGGAGATCATGGTCACTTCGTTCAGGTTCGGGAGGAACCGACGACGGGACTTGTTATTGGCGTGGGAAACGGTGTTGCCGGACATCGGCCCCTTGCCGGTAAGTTCGCAGACGCGCGACATTCTGGTGTTCCTTCGATTCGTCAAAAGCGGGGGAAGGCGGGGAATCCCCCAGCCCTCGAATTCGATTTGCGGCGTGTAAGGGGAATCCCGGGCGGCGTCAAGCGGTCAGGGCGGACGTCTGCCTGGCTCGTTGCGGGTTGCGATCGGGAAGGACGCGTGCCACGGACTGCCTGCGGGAGACAGAGCATGGCATTTCCGGTCCACGAACTTGCGGCGCTTGGCACGGCAACCTGCTGGGCGATGACCGGGATCCTTGCGTCGGACGCGATCCGGGCCCTGGGGGCTTTCCACTTCAATCTTATCCGGCAGGCATTCGTCACCATTCTGCTGGCGGGGATCGTGCTGGCCTCGGGGACGCTGGGCTTGCCGGGATGGCAGGCCGTGGCGGTGCTGGCGGTCTCGGGCGTGGTGGGCATCCTTCTGGGCGACACGCTCAACTTCGCGGCCGTCGGGCGGCTGGGACCGCGGCGGGCGGGGGCGGTCTTTGCGCTGAATGCGCCGATGGCGGCGGTGCTGGGTTGGCTGGTGCTGGGCGAGCGGCTGGGCTGGCAGGCCGGGCTTGGCATCGCCATGACGGTGGCGGGGGTGGCACTGGCGATCCTGGGACGCCCTGCAAGCGGCGCGCACCGGTTTGAGACGATCCGGGGCGGATTGGGGATCGGAGTGATCTTGGGCTTGGGCGCGGCGCTGGGTCAGGCGGCAGGTGCGCTGATCGCCCGGCCCTACATGGCGGGCGGGCTGGATCCCTATGTCGGCTCGCTGATCCGGGTCGGAGCCTCGGGGCTGGCGATGGGCCTCGTCGCAGCGTTGCCAGTGGCACCGCCGCGGCCGCGGGAGGTGTCGCGACAGGTCCTGCTGCTGACCGCGGCGACGGCGTTGATCGGCCTTCTCCTGGGTATGACGCTGTTCCTTTACGCCCTGCAGGGGTCGCAGACCGGGATCATCGCGACATTGTCGGCCACGTCACCGGTGATCATCCTGCCGCTACTCTGGCTGCGGACCGGGCAGCGCCCAAGCGCCTTGAGTTGGGCCGGCGCGATGTTGGCGGTCATCGGGCTGGCGCTGATCTTCACGCGGTGATTGTCACGCGGCAAGGCAGGGTGGGCGATATTGCCCACCCTACTCTGGCGTCGGGTCGGCCAACGTCTCGGCTTGGGTTAGCGCCTGGGCGGCCAGGACATGCCGGCCACGGTCCAGCAACCGATCGGCACGCTCGCGCCAGTAGCGGGCGGAGCCGCTGCGCAGTTCGCGGTGGAGAAGGACCACGTCCGAAGCCGAAAGGCGGGAGGCGAGGCTAAGCCGTTGCAGGGCGCGAAAGCCGCCAGCCTGACCAAGGGCGGCAGTGCCGGGGTGGCCGCCAAAGGGCATTCTCGCGGCCTGGATGCCGGGAAGCAGCATCATTATCTTTCGCGCGTGGAGGGCGTCCAATCGATGCGAGGGATCAAACGCGACGACGCCCCGCAGGTCAGGCCGCGCGTGGGTCGCAAGATCGCCGGCGACCGCATCGAAGCTTGCGGCCTCGGGGTAGCGGTCCTCTTCGGGAAGAAGCAGCGAGACCTGTGGCGAGACGAGGAGCGCCTGGTTCAGCCGCAATACCCTGGAGAAACGAAGCGCGGCATAGGCGCCCATCGAAAAGCCCAGCGTCCGGGCGGTCATGAAGCGGGCGCGGGTGGCTTTCAGCGCGACGTCGAGGTGCGGGGTTTCGGGGTTCAGGAACCAGTCGTTCCAGCGGCTTTGGATGTGAAGGTGGGCAAGGCCCGCGGTCAAGGCGCGCTGCACGCGACCGTGGTCGTCGAAGCGGCCGGGCTCGGGCATCCATTGCCGGAAGGTGACGTAAAGCGCGGTGGTGGGCCGGTCGGGGAGCCAGAGACGGGCCCGCAGGAGGTCCCCGTCAAAGACGGTCTCCGCTGCGGTCATCAGGAACGGCCCAGAAGCCCGAGCATCTCGGCCGCGGCGGCCTCGGGCGTCAGGTCTCCGGCGGCGACGCGGGCGCCAAGGCTGGTCATCAGGCCCTTCTGCGGCTCGCGCGTCAGGGCGGCAAGGAGGCCCTGGCGGACCTCTTCCTGGAACCAGTGGCGGGCCTGGGCGGCGCGGGTGCGGTCCCAGTGGCCGTGTGCCTTGCGCCAGGCGGTCAGGGTCCGCATCTCGTCCCAGGCCTGGGCCAGGCCCTCGTCGGCCAGGGCCGAGACCGGGAGCGCCTTGGGGAAGTCCTTCGGGTCCTGCGGGCGGCGGCGCAGGAGGTGCAGCGCGCCCGAGTAATCGGCGACCGTGCGCAGGGCGGCGGGCTTCAGGTCGCCGTCGGCCTTGTTCACCAGGATGAGGTCGGCCATCTCCATGATGCCGCGTTTCACGCCTTGCAGTTCATCTCCCCCTGCCGGGGCGAGGAGGAGGAGGAAGATGTCGCTGAGCTCTGCCACCACGGTTTCGGACTGGCCGACCCCCACCGTCTCGATCAGGACGATGTCGAAGCCCGCCGCTTCGCACAGGGCCACGGCTTCGCGGGTGCGGCGGGCGACGCCTCCCAGCTGCGACTGGCTGGGGGAGGGGCGGATGAAGGCGTTGGGGTCACGCGACAGCCGTTCCATCCGGGTCTTGTCGCCGAGGATGGAGCCGCCAGAGCGAGTGGAGGACGGGTCGACGGCCAGAACGGCGACTTTCAGGCCTTGGGCGGTCAGCATCAGGCCGAAGGTTTCGATGAAGGTGGACTTGCCGACGCCGGGCGTGCCCGACAGGCCGATCCGTAGTGCCTGCGGGCCGGACCTGAGCGCATCCAGAAGCGCCAGCGCCTCGGTCCGGTGGTCGGCGCGCGCGCTTTCGACCAGCGTGATGGCGCGGGCCAGAGCGCGGCGGTCGCCGGCACGGATCAGTCGGGCGCGTTCGGTGGTGTCCATTGTCCCCCTCGTTTGATGACTTATTGCCGGAAGGCGGGGGTCTTGGCGAGGGGGGAGTGCATTCACGCGGCGGCACCGGTTCGGGCGGTTTTCTGAAGGAGCGCGTGCCGCGCGAAGACCTTTTGCCTCGCCGCCCTGCGCGTGAAGGACGCGCAGTGCGGCTCGAAGGGCCTCCGGCGGGGATATTTGGGCAAATGTGAAAGGGGCCGTGTCAGGCTTGGCGGGGTCCCAGTCGGATCAGGGTCTTGCCGAAGTTCCGGCCCTCCAGCATGCCGATGAAGGCGGGGACCATGCTGTCGAGGCCGTCGCTGATGTCTTGCCTGTGGACGACTTCGCCGGAAAGAAGCCAGGCGGCCATTTCCGTCTGGAAGGCGGAGCGGTCGGCGTCGAATTCGCTGACGATGAAGCCGCGGACGGTCAGACTGCGGGTCAGGACAAGGCGCATGAGCTGCGGCAGCCGGTCGGGGCCCTCTGGCGCGGTGGTGGCATTGTAGGTGGCGATGGTGCCGCAGACGGGGATGCGGGCGAAGGGGTTCAGAAGCGGCAGGACGGCGGCAAGCACGTCGCCGCCCGTCAGTTCGAAGTAGATGTCGACCCCGTTCGGGCAGGCCAGGGCCATGCGGCCTGCAAGGTCGGGCTGGTGGCGGTCGAGGCAGACGTCGAAGCCAAGCGTTTCGGTGGCGTAGCGGCATTTTTCCGCGCCTCCGGCGACGCCCACCACGCGCAGTCCCCGCAGGCGGGCGATCTGGCCGACAACGCTGCCGACCGCGCCGGTGGCGGCCCCGACCACCAGTGTCTCGCCGGATTTCGGCTTGCCGATATGCGCCAGACCCGCCCAGGCGGTAAGGCCGGGCATGCCGAGGATGCCAAGCCAGGCCTCGACCGGCGCCTGCGCGGGATCAAGCTTGCGGCAGGCGGCGGCCTTCACGACCGTGTGGTCGCGCCAGGCGTCATAGACGAGGACCTGATCGCCGGGGTGCAGGCTGGGGTCGTTGGATTGAAGGACGCGGGCCACGGCCTCGCAGGGGGGCGGGTCGCCGAGGGCGGTGGGTGCTGCATAGGAACGGGCGTCGGACATCCGGCCGCGCATGTAGGGATCAAGCGACAGCCATTCCATCTGCAGCAGGACCTCGCCCGGGCCGGGATCCCGTAGCGGAACGTCGGCGATGCGGAAGTCGGCGGGTGTCGGCGCTCCGGCGGGGCGATGGACCAGCTGGATGGTTCGCGCGGTCTGGGGCATGGCGGCTCTCCTTTGCGTCGATCATGCGCCGGGTGGGCCGGGTTGGGAAGCCGCGCCTCTGGCCATGCGCGCCCGCCCGCGCCATAAGCGGGACATGATCGAGCTGCCGGTGTCCCATGTGCTGCCCGAGCTTGCCGAGGCGCTGGCCTTGCGCGGGATCGCGGTGCTGCAGGCGCCTCCGGGGGCGGGCAAGACCACGCTGGTGCCGCTGGACCTGCTGGCACGCGGGGTGGTGCAGGGCCGCATCCTGATGCTGGAGCCGCGCAGGCTGGCGGCACGGGCTTCGGCAGAGCGGATGGCCGAGACGCTGGGCGAAGTCGTGGGCAAGACGGTGGGCTACCGCATCCGGGGGGAGGCGAAGGTGTCCCCCGCCACGAAGATCGAGGTGCTGACCGAGGGCATCCTGACCCGGATGATCCAGACGGACCCGGAACTTTCGGGCATCGGGCTGGTGATCTTCGACGAATTCCACGAGCGGTCGCTGAACGCGGACCTGGGGCTGGCCCTGTGCCTGGAGGTGCGGGGGGCGCTGCGCGAGGACCTGAAGCTTTTGGTCATGTCGGCCACGCTGGATGCGGGGCCGGTGGCCGCGCTGATGGGGGACGCGCCGGTGGTGACGTCCGAAGGGCGGGCTTGGCCGGTTGAGACGCGGTGGCTGCCGCGTACGCCCGATGCGAGCTTGCGGCTGGAGGCGGCGGTCGCGGGGGCGGTCAGGGCGGCGCTGGAGGAAACCGAAGGCGGGATGCTGGTCTTCCTGCCGGGGGAAGGTGAAATCCGGCGGGTCGAGGGAATGTTGCAGGGCGTGCCGGGGGTGACAGTGCGGCCCCTGTTCGGTGCGATGGACTTTGCGGCGCAGCGGGCCGCGCTGGGTCCGGCGGAGGGGCGGAAGGTGGTGCTGGCGACCTCGATTGCCGAGACCTCGCTGACCTTGCCGGATATTCGCGTCGTGGTGGATGCGGGCCGGGCGCGGCGGGCGCGGTTCGATCCGAACTCGGGCATGTCGCGGCTGGTGACCGAGCGGGTCACGAAGGCCGAGGCGGAACAGCGCCGGGGCCGCGCGGGGCGGGTGGCCGCGGGCGTGTGCTACCGGCTGTGGACCAGGGGCGAGGAGGGCGGCCTGGCCCCCTACCCTCCCGCTGAGATCGAGGTGGCGGACCTGGCGGGGCTGGCGCTGGAGCTGGCGCTGTGGGGCGGGACGGAACTGCCGTTTCTGACGCCGCCGCCTGCGGGGCCTTTGGCGGAAGCCCGCGCGCTTCTGACGGGGCTGGGCGCGCTGGACGACCGGGGCCACATCACGGCACACGGGCGGGTGCTGGCGGCGCTGCCCCTGCACCCGCGGCTGGGGCACATGCTGGCGGTGGCGGGGCCGGAGGCGGCAACCCTGGCCGCGCTTCTGGCCGAGCGGGACCCCCTGCGCGGTGCGGGGCCGGACCTGGCCTTGCGGGTGCAGACCGTGGCGCGGCCGGGGCCGGAAACCGACCGGGGCGTGGTCGAGCGCATCCGGGTCGAGGCAAGGCGGCTGGAGGCGGCGGCGCGGGGGATCTCCGGCGGGGCGGCGCGACGGGCGGGCTTTTCTCTGGCCGAGATGGCGGCCCTGGCCTACCCCGACCGGATCGGGCTGCGCCGGAAGGGCGAGACTCCGCGCTGGGTGTTGTCGGGGGGCAAGGGGGCGGTGATGGCCCCTGGTCTGGCCCTGTCGGCGGCGCGGCTGATCGTGGCGACCGATCTTGACGGTGACACGCGCGAAGCCACCGTGCGACAGGCGGTGGCGATCTCGGAGGCGGAGGTGCGGGGCCTTTACGCGGACCGCATCCGCTGGGTCGAGGTCTGCGAATGGTCGAAGCGGGAGGGTCGCGTGATCTCGCGCCGGCAGGAGCGGCTGGCGGCGCTGGTGCTGGACGACCGGCACTGGGATGCGCCTGCCGAGGCGGTGGCGCTGGCGGCGCTGGAGGGGATGCGGCTCTTGGGCCTGCCCTGGTCGGCGGCCGCGCGTCGGCTGCGGGCGCGGGCGCGGCTGGCGCGGGCCCAGGACTGGCCGGGGGTGGAGGACGCGGAGTTGCTGGCAACGGCGGAAGGCTGGCTTCTGCCGCATCTGACCGGCGTCAAGACCGAGGCGGATATCCGGGGCTTCGATCTCTTGCCCGCCTTGCAGGGGCTTTTGGGCTGGGACCGGCTGTCCGAGATGGACCGCCTTGTGCCGGGGGGATTTGAAACTCCGCTGGGGCGGAAGATCCCGATCGACTACGACGGCGAGACCCCGGCGATCGAGGTCCGGTTGCAGGAGATGTTCGGGGTGACGGTGCATCCGGTGGTCGGGGCGGCGCGGATGCCGGTACGGGTGACACTGCTGTCCCCGGCGCGGGCTCCGGTGCAGGTGACGACGGACCTGCCGCGGTTCTGGGCGACCTCCTATGCCGACGTGCGCAAGGACATGCGTGGCGCCTATCCGCGGCATCCCTGGCCCGAGGACCCGACAGTGGCCGAACCGACGTTGCGGGCCAAACCGCGGGGGACATGACGCTTTCGGACGGGGGCCGTTGGTGGCAAGAGCCTGCTTCGGACGCCTTTTTGCCAGCGGTCTCCTGCACCGCGCGCCAGTTCTGCAGCGCGTGGCCGCGACAGGCCGGACCCCGCCGCCCAGCACCAAGCGTCCGCTTGCGGGGTCATCGATCGGCGGACAGGGACCGAGCGCCGGGACCATTCTTCCTTTCAGGCTTGCAACACCTGTTGATCGCCCGCCCCTTTCACCTGCGGTGTTTGGGGCATATGACGTGCGCTAACAATTGCAGGGGCAGATGATGCAGGTGGATACGCAGGCGCGGCGGGCGCGGTGGGCGGTGGCCGCGATGTTCCTGGCGAACGGCTTCGTCATGGGTGCCTGGGCGCCGCAGATCCCGCTCTTGATGCCGCGTCACGGAGTCACGGAATCCGCGCTGGGTCTTCTGATCCTCGTGCTCGGCCTCGGGGCGGTTTCGGCCATGCTGTTCGCCGGACGGCTGATCAGCCTTTACGGCGGGCGTCGCGTGCTGTCGCTGTTCTCGCTGGCGCTGATCCCGGTGCTGCCGATGGTCGTCTTCTCGCCCAGCCTCTGGGTCCTGGCGCTGTTCATGGCGGTTTTCGGGGCGATGGTGGGCTGCATGGATGTGGCAATGAACGCGCAGGCCGTCGTGATCGAACGGCGGATGAACAAGGCCATCATGTCCTCTAGCCACGGGTTCTGGAGCCTTGGCGGCTTCATCGGGGGATCGGCCGGAGCCTGGGTGATCGCGCATTGGGGGTCGGAGGTGCAGTCTCTGCTGACCGCCGGCGTGGTGGCGGTGATCGTCCTCGCGGCGATGCCGTACCTTTTGCCCGCAGAACCGAAACCGGTGGTGGTCCAGACCGTTGCGGCCCCGAAGACCCGGCTTTTCCCCAAGGACCTGCACGTCTGGCTGCTGGGGTTCCTTGCACTTGCCTCGATGGTGCCCGAGGGCGCAGTGCTGGATTGGGCGGCGATCTACATGCAGAAGGAACTGGGCTCGGACGTCTTCGTCTCGGGACTGGCCTTCGCCTTCTTCGCCGGCGCGATGGCGTTGATGCGGTTTCTGGGCGACACGGTGCGGAACCGCTTTGGTGCGGTCAGGACGCTGCGCATCTCGGGCTGGCTTGGCGCTGCGGGGATGATGGGCGGGGCGGTGGCGACGCAGGACTGGATGGTGATCGTGAGCTTCTTCGTCGCCGGCTTGGGGATCGCCAACATGGTGCCGATCCTGTTTTCGGCCGCGGGCAACCACCCGAACCTGCCGTCGGCCTCGGCCATTTCGATCGTCACGATGGTGGGCTACTGCGGCATCCTGGTCGCGCCGTCCAGCATCGGCTTTCTGGCCGAACATGTGGGGTTCCGTCCGACCTATGCCGGTCTGGCGCTGATCCTGATCGTGGTCGCCCTTTTGGCAGGCCGGGCGGCCGACGCCGACCGCGCCAAGGTGCTGCCGTCCGCCGAGCCTCAGGCAGCCTGAGCCGCAAGGGCGTCGACTGTCGTAAGCGTCGCAAAATCGGCGCCCAGAAGCGACAAGGTGACCCGAAAGACCGTCTGGGCGTCGAGACGACCGCCGTCATGGGCGGGAAGGTCGAAGCCCAGAAGCGCGTCCTGCGGCAGAAGGACATCGTAGCCAAGGTCCGAACCCTGGCGCACTGTCGAGGTCACGCAGAATGCGGCCACCGCACCGGCCACAGCCAGCTTGGTGATGCGCTGCGCCTTCAGATGGGCATCAAGCCCGGTGCCGTGGAAGGCCGACGACCCCTGCTTCCAGAACACCGCCTCGTCCGCTTGTGGAACGGCGCAGGGCATCGGCGCGCCGCCCGGCTGACCCTTGCGGAACGGGGACTCCGGGTGGGGATCGTCGTGCAGAACGTGGATGACCGGAACTCCGGCCGCACGTGCCCAGGACAGAAGCGCCGCGATCCGGTCCGGCGCATCCGATGTGGCCGTCGGACGGCCTTCGCGGATGCGGTCGGCCATGCCCTCCTGCATGTCGATGACGAGGACTGCGAGGCTCACGGGGCGCCCATATAGTCGCGCTTGCCCAGTTCGACCCCGTTGGCGCGCAGGATGTCGTAGGCGGTCGTCACGTGGAAGAAAAACTGCGGCAGGGAATAGAAGGACAGGAACTCGTCCCCCGTCAGCACCATGTCGCGGCCGCCGGCCTTGAAGTGGACCTCGCGGGTGTCGGCATGTGCGAAGTCGGCGGCCTGAAAACTGCCCATGTAGCCCCGCGCGGCACTGATGCGGTCCTTCAGTTCGGCGAAGCTGGTTTCGGTGTCGGGAAAGCCTTTCGGTTCCTGCCCTGCCAGCCGGGCCGTTCCGCGGGCCGCGAAGTCGCAGGCAAGCTGGACCTGGCGGCTGAACGGGAACATGTCGGGAAAAAGCCGGGTGGCAAGGATCACTTCGGGCTTGATCTTCTTGGCCTCGCAATGCGCCTCGGCCTTGTCGAGGACGGTGGCAAGGACCGACAGGAAACGGTCGAAGACGGCGACGGAACGGCGGTGCATGGGGGCCTCCATTGAGCATTCCGCAAGACCCTAGCCGGACGGCCGGCACACGTCGAGTGGCGGGTCCGGCGGGGAAAATCTGGCTCTCGGGCCACGGACCCGACGGCAGGCGAAGCAAGCTTGCGACGCCGGACGGTCCGGGCCTACACTTGGCAGGCCAGCCGGCCCAAGACCCGTTCGCGTACCGCAGCTAGACCGAGTGTGTGATGAACGAGATCCAGCCCCCCGAACCACAGAAGACCTGGCTGGACCGGGCGGCGGAGGACCTGCTGGGCGACCGGCTGCCCAAGCACTTTGGCACCGGCTGGTATTCGGGGCTCCTTGGCCTTTTCCTGTCGGTCGGCAGCTTTCTTGCGGTTCTGGTGTTCCACTTTCCCCAGTGGCTGACGCTGTCCGAAACCGCCCCCCGCTATCCGGTCGAGACGATGCGCGCGCTTCTGGCGCTTGCGATCATGGCGGGGTTTCTGTTTTCGGCGATCAACGTGATCCTGCGCCCGTCGAAACGGCTGGGCCTCACCGGCCTCGTCTTCTGCATGGCGGCGGTGCTGGGCGGCGGCAGTGCTGTCGAGGTCGGGGGCGGCGACGCGCTGTTCCGGGTCGGTATCGACTGGTTCCTTCTGAACATCGTCCTTCTGGCGCTGATCTTCGTGCCGCTGGAGCGCGCGCTGCCCTTGCACCGGGACCAGGGGATCTTCCGTCCGGGCTGGACGACGGACGGGATCTACTTCCTGGTCAGCCATGTCGCGGTCGAGCTGATGACCTTCTTCACGCTTCTGCCCGCCACCGTGGTCGCGCAGACGGTTCACGCCCAGCTATCGGGCCTGAACCCGGACCGGCTGCCGCTGGTCGTCGAGGTCTTCTGCGTGATGCTGGTCGCCGATCTGGCGCAGTACTGGGTGCATCGGGGATTTCACCGGATCCGCTGGGCCTGGCCGTTCCATGCGATCCACCATTCGTCGCGGCAGCTGGACTGGATTGCCGGGTCGCGGCTGCATGTGGTGGACATCATCGTCACCCGGGGGTTGACGCTGACTCCGCTTCTGGTGATCGGCTTTTCGCAAGAGGCGCTGTACATCTGGCTGGTCATCATTGCCGTGCAGGCAACGCTGAACCATGTGAACATCCGCTTCGACGTGCCGGGCCTGAACCAGCTTCTGGTGCTGCCGCGCTTTCATCACTGGCATCACGCGGTCGAGCCGGTGGACCGGAACTTTGCCGTGCATTTTCCCTGGATCGACCGGCTGTTCGGGACCTTCCACCTGCCCCGGCGCGACTGGCCGCCTGCGACCGGGATCGCCGGCGACCCGGTCCCGCCAGAGTTCCTGCGCCAGTTGGCCTGGCCCTTCCGGCGGTGATGGCCGACTGGCCCCGGGGTCAGACCCCCAGGCACCAGCGCATGATGGCCTTCTGGGCATGGAGGCGGTTTTCGGCCTCGTCGAAGATCACCGAATGCGGGCCGTCCATCACGGCGCTGGTCGCCTCGTCATTCCGGTGGGCGGGCAGGCAGTGCATGAACAGCGCGTCGGGCTTGGCGCGGGTCATCAGCTGTTCGTTGACCTGATAGGGCCGAAGCTGGTTGTGGCGGCGTTCCTTGGCGGATTCCGGATCGTGCATCGAGACCCAGGTGTCGGTGACCACCAGATCGGCGCCTTCGACGGCGGTGAAGGGGTCGCGCTGGATGGTGATCTTACTGCCCTTCTCGCGGGCGAAGGCGACGAACTTGTCTTCGGGGTCCAGCGTCTCGGGCCCGGTGAAGGTGAAGTCGAAGCCGAACTGACCGGCGGCGTGCAGGAAGCTGCCGCAGACGTTGTTGCCATCGCCGCACCAGACCACCTTCTTGCCCGCGATCGGGCCGCGGTGTTCCTCGTAGGTCATGACGTCGGCCATGATCTGGCAGGGATGGGTGCGGTTCGTCAGGCCGTTGATCACCGGCACGGTGGCGTGTTCGGCCATTTCCAGAAGCGTGGCCTCTTCGAAGGTGCGGATCATGATCAGGTCGACGTAGCGCGACAACACGCGCGCGGTGTCGGCGATGGTCTCGCCGTGGCCAAGCTGCATTTCCTTGCCCGAGAGCACCATCGTCTCACCGCCCATCTGGCGGACACCGACGTCGAACGAGACGCGGGTGCGGGTCGAGGGTTTCTCGAAGATCAGCGCGACCATCTGGCCCTTCAGCGGCTGGTGGTCGTCGGGCGTGCCCTTGGGGCGACCGTTGCGGGCGGTCTTCATCGCCTGGGCACTGTCGATCATGGCCCGCAGCTGGGCGGGGTCAGTGGTGTGGATATCAAGGAAGTGGTTCATGGCGTTTCGCTTTTTGGCCGGCAGCCGGGGGCGTTGCCCCCGGACCCCCAGGATATTTGGGCAAAGATGAAATCAGGCGGCGTGTTCTAGAGACGTGGCCGCCTGGTCGAGGCGGGTGAGCGCCTCGGCGATGTCGGCATCAGGAATGTTCAGCGCGGGCAGCAGGCGCAGGACGTTGTCGGCAGCGGCGACGGTCAGGACACCGGCCTCGTAACCCGCCTTGACCACCTCGGTCGGGGCCAGCTTGCACTTCAGGCCCAGCATCAGCCCCTCGCCCCGGACAGCCTCGAAGACCTGCGGGTGGCGGGCGACCAGGGATTCCAGACCCTGGCGCATGAGCGCACCCTTGCGGGCGACCTCGGCTAGGAAGGCAGGGTCCGAGATCAGTTCGATCACCTTGGCGCCGACCGCGCAGCCCAGGGGGTTGCCGCCGTAGGTCGAGCCGTGGCTGCCCGCGGTCATGGCCGAGGCGGCGTGTTCGGTGGCCAGCACCGCGCCCAGCGGGAAGCCGCCGCCAATGCCCTTGGCGACCATCATGATGTCCGGTGTGACACCGGCCCATTCATGCGCGAAGAGGCGGCCGGTGCGGCCCATGCCGCATTGCACCTCGTCGAAGATCAGAAGCGCGCCGGTCTGGTCGCAGAGATCGCGCAGGCCCTTCAGGCACTGGTCGGGGACGACGCGGATGCCGCCCTCGCCCTGGATCGGCTCGATGATGACGGCGCAGGTCTTGTCCGTGATCGCCGCGCGGATGGCGGCGTGGTCGGCGTCGTTCGTAGGCCATTTCAGATGCTTGAAGCCCGGCATCAGCGGACCAAAGCCCTTGACCATCTTCTCGGACCCTGCCGCCGCGATGGCGCCGGTGGAACGCCCGTGGAAGGCCCCTTCAAAGGCCACGATCTCGATCCGCTCGGGCTGACCTGCCTCGTAATGGTGCTTCCGCGCCATCTTGATCGCCAATTCGGCGGTTTCCGTGCCCGAGTTGGTGAAGAAGACGGTGTCGGCGAAGGTCGTCTCGGTCAGCAGCTTCGCCAGCCGCTCCTGTTCGGGAATCGTGTAGACGTTCGAGACGTGCCAAAGCTTTTGCGCCTGGTCGGTCAGGGCCTGCACCAGCGCGGGATGCGCGTGGCCCAACGCGTTGACCGCGATCCCCGAGCCGAGGTCGAGAAATCGCCGCCCGTCCTCGGCATGTAGCCAGCTGCCTTCGCCTTTGACGAAGGCGATCGGCGCGCGGTTGTAGGTCGGCAGTACGGACGGGATCATGGGCGTGTCCTTGCAGATGAAGGCCAATGGGTGCCTGACGGCTGGCCGGGAGTCAACGTGGGGAGGCAGGCAGGGGATACGGCGTGGCGCCAGTTGCGCCGGGGACAGCGGAACGCTGCGTCAGACGCTACGGCGTCGGCGCAAGGCGAGGCTATGATGGGTCCCGGTGGTCATCTGCGTCGCATAGCGGGAAGTCCGCAACGGGTAAAGCGGAATCGCAAGGCGGAATGGCTGCGGTTTTTGCTGGAAATGACCTGTAAAGGCTGGCAAGGCAGGATTGGGGAGGCGGGGCGTTCAGGGTCTCGCTGGCAGGGCGACAGAACACCGGAGATTCGGGCGGGCATGGTTGCGGAACGCATCACTGTCGGCGTCTATGCGCTGGACCACGTGCTGCTGCCACGGGCGGCCGCTGGCCGGGGCTGGGCCCTGCGGCTGGCGGAGCTGGATCCCGCACTTGCCCCCGGAGCCGTGGCGGTGGGTGTGGTCCTGGAGGTGATGGTCGAGGACCTGGCCCTGGCCGAGCCGGCGCTGCTGGGCGGCGTCGTTCATGCCGCGGGCCTGCGGGTCGCGATCGAGCGGGTACTGGGGCGCGCCGGTCTGTTTCTGATTCGCGTGGGCACGAAGCCGATTGGCGTCACGATCTCGGGAACCTGGGAGGCGGCCCTGTCACCGCTGGCGGGTCCGGCACCGCTGGCAGGCCTTGCGGCCTATGTCGCCGGAACGCTGATCGACACACCGGACGGGCTTCGCCCGGTCGAGGCGCTGCTGGCTGGCGACGTCGTGACGACCCTGGCCAATGGGTCGCGACCGCTGCTCTGGGTCGGGCGGCGCCGCGTGACGGTGCTGGACCTTCTGGCGGAACCGGGCCTCCGGCCGGTGGAATTTGCGCCGGGCGTGGTGGCGAACATCCGGCCGCTTCTGGTGTCACCGCAACAGCGGATGCTGATCGACGACTGGCGGGCCGAGGTCTATTTCGGCGAGGACCGGGTGCTGGTCGCGGCACAGGCGCTGATTGACGACCTGGCGACCCGGGTGGTTCTGCCGCTGGACGGTGTGGAGTACGTCATTCTGCTGTGTGACCGGCACGAGGTGCTGCTGGCCGAGGGCGCGCTGTCGGAAAGCTTCCATCCGGGCGAGATCGGCCTTTCGGGCCTGACCCAGGGTGAAAGGGCCGAGGTCGAGGCGCTGATCCCCGAGGCCGAGCTTCTTCGGCGACGCGCGGCCTTCCCGATCGTGCGGACTGCAGAAGCTCGGGCCTTGCGGCTTTAGCCGGCGCAGATGGCGGCCAGCATCTCGATCACCGACGGGTAGTAGTCGGCGTCATAGCCGGCATCGTTCTGCAGGACCGACAGGAAGCAGGCGACGCGCCCGGTGTCCGGGTTCGCCACAAGGTACTGCCCGCCATAGCCGCCGTGCCCGACCCAGGTGCCATTGGTGTTGGTCTGGTTGGAGTAGCGCAGATGCGCGCGGGGAGCGGGCATCGGCACCCCGCCCCGGAGTGTGGTGTCCAGAAATGCGGCAGAGCCGAAGGGTCGACCGTCCACCCCCTGCCCCTTCCGGGCGAAGATCGCGCCGTAGCGGCAAAGGTCGCGCGCGGTCAGGCAGATCCCGCCGCTGAAGATCGGCATGCCGTGGCGGTCGGTGCCCATGTGAAGCGCGCCCTCGATCCCGGCCGCATCAGCCAGATCGGCGAGCCAGAGCCGCAAGGGCCGCCCGCCCCGCGCCTCGGCCGCCAGCATCAGGACATCGGTGTTGGCGCTTTTGTACAGGCAGGCTCCGGTCGGGTTCGTGGTGTCGGTGGCACCCTTCGCCAGCCCGATCCCCGCCAGGAAATCGCGGTTGGCAGGCTCGGGACCTTCGGGCAGCCGCATTCCCATCGCCACCTCGTGCAGAAAGGCGGTGGTGTCGGGATTGGTGTAATCCTCGTCATAGGCGTTGTGGACGTTCATGTTCGCCGCGTCCTGCACCGTCGCACCGTGGTAGCCCGGCCCGATGAAGGGCAGGATCTCGCCCAGGGTTTCGTCCATGCCGATCTTCCCGTCTTCCCACAGGCGGCCGAGGATCAGGTGCGCGGCCAGTTTCGAGATCGACATGATGGAATGCGGTTGGTCGGGGGTGAAGTCCGGCGCATAGGCTTCATACAACAGGCGGTTGCCCTCGGTGACCGCCATCGCCGAAAACCAGGGAAGCGCGGTCAGCCTGCGGACATCGTCGCGCGCGGGGATCGCAAGCTCTGCCGAGAGGCGGAGGTCCTGCACGCGGGCGGCGCGGAAGGTCTGGGTGTAGCGGGCGACGCGGTGCAGGTTGTGGAACCCCTGCCGCCGGTACGGGGCCGAGTTCCAGTGCGGGTGCCGGTCGGGACCGACGGAGAGGTCGGGGTTCGGATGCGTGGTGATCGGCATGGCGGGGCTCCTGTCCCGGTCAGGATAGGCAGGCGCGTGGCAGGGGTGCAAGTGCTGGTCCACCCCGGAAAGCCCCGCGCGCCGTAGCTGAAGAAGCTTGGCGCCAGAGGCGCGCGGCCTCTGCGACCCTCGCTGCGTGCTGCGGTCGGGGATCAGCACGGCCAAGGGGGCTGCGCCGGCACTGGATGACCTGACAGACAGATCCCGCCCAGGCGGTCGCGGGGTCGCTGGCGGGCAGAAAACCGCAGACAGGATGATGGCGGAATGGCGCGCGGCAGAGGTCTGATCGCCTTTCGCGCGAGCAACCCTTGCGGCCCCCTGCTCGGGACGGATACAATGCCCGGATATTCAAGACAGACGGAGATCGGGATGTCCTGGACGGACGAGCGTGTCGAGACGCTCAAGCGCATGTGGAACGAGGGCCAGTCGGCCAGCCAGATCGCCAAGGAGCTGGGTGGAGTCACCCGCAATGCGGTGATTGGCAAGGTGCATCGCCTGGGCCTGTCGAACCGGGTGGGCGGCAAGGACGAGGAGGAGGAGGGCGCAGCGGCCCCCGCTCCTGCGGTCGCGGCCAAGCCCGAGCCTGCGCCCCGTCCGGACCCGGCACCGGCCGCGCCCCGCGCCGAGGCGCCCCGCCCGGCTCCGGCCGCGCCAGCGGCGTCGAACGTGACGGCCTTGCCGGTCCGCAAGGCAATTGTCCCGGCCGGCCAGCCCCTGCCGCCGCAGCCAAGCCTGAACGAGATCAGCCCCGAGGCCCTCGCTTCGGTGCGCGAGGTGGAAAAGCGGGCGCGCAAGCTGACGCTGATGGAACTGACCGAGCGGACCTGCAAATGGCCGATCGGCGACCCGGCGACCGAGGACTTCTGGTTCTGCGGTCTGCCCAGCCTGCCCGGAAAGCCCTATTGCGAGGCGCATGTGGGCGTCGCCTTCCAGCCGATGAGCGCCCGGCGCGACCGTCGCCGCTAGGACCACCCGATATCCGACAGAAAGCCGGGGCCGTTGCGCCCCGGCTTTTTCATTTGCGGATCAGTCGCCCCGCAGGATGTCTTCCAGCGCCTTGATGGCCTGGTCTTCCAAGGCCTGGGTTGCGGCGTCCTTCGCGGCATCCCCGACGCTTTCGCCCGGTGCGACCTCTACCCCCAGTTCCTCGCGCAGGCGCTGCTCCAGTTCGGCCTTTGCGGCGGTTTCGGCGGCCTTGGCTTCCTCTTCCAGCCGGGCGGCGACGGCCTTGGCTTCGGCCTCCATCTTCTCGCGCGCGATGGATTCCAGGTCGAGCCGGAAGCTGGGATCGGCCCAGGCCCCGGTGATCAGAAGCGGCACCATGACGCCGCCACTTCCATCTTCGGCCGCAAGCGCCGTGGGGCGCAGCCGGTATTTCAATGTCCGCTCGCCCAGGCCCAGCTCACCCGTTCCCGCGGCCGTTAGATAGGGCGCCACCAGCTTCAGATCGCTGTTCGACAGCACCCCGCCCGCGATGCTGTAGGTGCCCGCGAGTCCCTCGAAAATCGTCTTCTGCCCTTCGCCCACGAAACCGGGATCCAGCGTCCGCAACATCCCGGCAATGTCGAGCCCGCGCAACTCGCCCTTGCCCAGTTCGAGCGACCCCTGCCCTTCCAGGCTTTTCATGACCGCATCGATGGAATTTCCGACGCCAAGGAACTCCAGTTCAAGATCAGCGGTCGACACCAGGCGGTCCCAGCCCGCAAGGTCTGTGAGAAGCGGCTGCGTCTGCAGGCCCGCGAAGGTCAGGCGTCCGCCGACCGACAGCCCGCCGCGTCCGTTCACGACAAAATCGCCCGAGATCTGGCCGTCGTAGGCCTTCATCTCGCGGATATCGATCACGGCGCGGGCGCGGTCGATGGTGACAAGCGCGCGGGTCTGACCCAGTTTCAGCACGCCAAGATCGATGGACGCGGCAGCCAAGGCCACCTCGGCATCCAGCGCCCCAAGGAAGGAGACGTCGATCTCGCCCTCTGGCCAACCTGCGGCCTCCATGCCACCGGCCTGTCCGCCGCCCATCCCGCCTTCGGGGCCCGTGCCGATCACGATAGGGCCTGCGGCCAGCGTGCCTTTCAATAATGGCCGCGCCTCGCCGGGCAGGAGGTCAAGATTACCCTTCAGCTGGTTCTGGTCGGCGACAATCCCGGCCTCGCGCAGGAAAGCCGCCCCGGTGCCGTCCAGCGTCAGGGTGCCGGTGATCTGCAACTTGTCCCGACCCATCCCCGGACTGGGCTTGGACAGTTCCGACCCGGTCAGCGCGCCCAAGGCGGGGAGGTCGGAGAGATCCGCGCTTAGCGCCCCCTCGGCAGCCAGCGGCGCATAGCCCCCGCGCCCGTCGAACGAAACCTTGGTGCCGCCCGCCGTCAGGGTCGCGGTCACCGGCACGACCCGGCCCAGCGCAAAAGCCGAGAAGACGCCGCCCGAAAGATCCAGCGCCACCTGTTGCCCGCCGGACAGACCAGAAGCTTTCACAGTGAAGGGACCAGAGAAATCCGGGATCGACAGGGTCGCATCCACATCGTCCAGCGCGATTTCGCGGCCTGTCTGGCGGTCGACATAGCGGACCGCTCCACCCGCAATCGTGCCTTCGTCCAAGGTGAAGCCCGTGGCGGGCGCCGGGACCGAGCCCGCGCCACCCCCGGTCCCCGCGGCGAAGACCCAGTTCGCCTCGCCCTGGTCATTGCGTTCAAGGTTGATCTCGGGCCGGTCGGCAGACAGGCCGAGGATCTTTACCTCGCCGCCGAAAAGCGCCCCGAAGTTCACGTCGATGGACAGGCCCTGCGCCTGGAACAGGGGCTGATCGCCCTCGGCCCATTCGGCATTGGCGATGCTGACCGGGCCGGTCGAGATGCCAAGCGACGGCCAAAGCCGGGGCGAGACCTCGCCCTGCAGCTGCAGCTTGCGGCCCGTCATCGCCTCGAACTGCGAGGAGACGGCCTGAGCCACGCGTTCGGCCGGGACCATCGCCCCAAGCCCCACGCCAAGGACCACAAGCGTGGCCAGCACAACCCCGACCCGGATGATCCAGCGCATGCTCAACTCCTCGAAATTTTCTTGTTTTGTCCAAGTTTATGCCCCCCTGCGACGAATTGCCAAGTCAGGGGGACCAGACTGGCATCAAATGGCCGAGAGGGGCGGTGCGGCCTTGGGCTTTCCAGATGGATGCGCGCGGAGTATAGGGCGCGCATGTCCGAAAACCCGCCCCTCCTCCGCCCCGACCTTGCCCGCGCTCTGGTGCCCGACACCCGCCGCGCCCGATCCGATGGATCGCGCCAACCGACCATCGGCATGGTCAGCCTTGGCTGCCCGAAGGCGCTGGTCGACAGCGAGCGCATCCTGACGCGGCTGCGGGCCGAGGGTTACGCGATCAGCCCCGATTACAAGGGTGCCGATGCGGTGATCGTGAATACCTGCGGTTTCCTTGACAGCGCCAAGGCCGAAAGCCTGGAGGCGATCGGCGAGGCCTTGCAGGAAAACGGCCGGGTGATCGTGACGGGCTGCCTTGGGGCCGAACCCGAATACATCACCGGTGCGCATCCGAAGGTCCTGGCCGTGACCGGCCCGCATCAGTACGAGGCGGTGCTTGATGCCGTCCACGGGGCCGTGCCCCCCTCGCCCGATCCGTTCATCGACCTGCTGCCCGCGACCGGTGTCAGCCTGACCCCCCGGCACTACAGCTATCTGAAGATCTCTGAGGGCTGTAACCACAAGTGCAAGTTCTGCATCATCCCCGACATGCGGGGCCGTCTGGTTTCGCGCCCCGCCCATGCGGTGCTGCGCGAGGCGGAAAAGCTGGTCGAAGCCGGGGTGAAGGAACTGCTGGTGATCTCCCAGGACACCAGCGCCTACGGGGTTGACCGCAAACATGACCTCAGCCCCTGGAAAGGCGGCGAGGTCCGCGCCCACATCACCGACCTTGCGCGCGAGATGGGCAAGCTCGGTGCCTGGGTGCGTCTGCACTATGTCTACCCCTACCCCCACGTCCGCGACCTGATCCCGCTGATGGCGGAAGGGCTGGTCCTGCCCTACCTCGACATCCCGTTCCAGCACGCCCACCCCGAAGTCCTGAAGCGCATGGCCCGCCCCGCTGCCGCCGCCCGCACCCTGGACGAAATCGCCGCTTGGCGCGCCATTGCGCCCGATCTGACCCTGCGCTCCACCTTCATCGTGGGCTACCCTGGCGAGACCGAGGCCGAGTTTCAGACGCTGCTGGACTGGCTGGACGAGGCGCAACTGGATCGCGTCGGTTGCTTCCAGTACGAAAACGTCGCCGGAGCCCGGTCGAACGACCTGCCGGATCATGTGGCTGCAGAAGTGAAGCAGGACCGCTTTGATCGCTTTATGGAAAAAGCTCAGGCGATTTCCGAGGCGAAACTGGCTGCAAAGGTTGGAAAAGTCCTGGACGTGATCGTGGACGAAGTCGACACCGATGGTGCCACCTGCCGCACCAAGGCCGACGCACCCGAGATCGACGGCAACCTCTTCATCGACGAAGGCTTTGAGGCGTTGACCCCCGGCGACATCGTCAAGGTCATGGTGGACGAGGCGGGAGAGTATGATCTTTGGGGGCGTCTGGTCTGAGCGGTCAATAGTGATCTGACCGTGTCCGCAGGCCCGCGAGAGGGATCGGTCAAAAGCCACTCAGCTTACAGACCGCGCTTCCCCCGCCTTTGCCGTTCTGCCACTGACCCCAGCCGGTTCGACCGGGGTCAGGCGTGGTATCAGCCTCAAATCCAGTAAGGCGACACCCCGTAGTAGTCGTAGTTGCGCCGCTGATAGTCGCGGTCTTCGTACCAGTTGTCGCCCCAGGCGGGCGCGTCGGTCAGCTGGTCCTGCGTGATGTCGGTGACAAAGCCGCCAAGGTCCGTGTCATAGGTCAGCTTCTTCCACGGCACCGGATGCTCGTTCGCGCCGACCCCGAGAAAGCCACCGAAGCTCATGACCGCATAGGCGATCTGGCCGGAAACCTTGTCGATCATCAGGTGGTCGATCTGGCCCAGATGGTCGCCGGTGGGGCTGTAGACCGCGGTGCCGTTGACATCGGCGCTGGAGACCATCGTCGAGCCGCTGCGCTGGCCCGGGGTCGGGCTGGAATAGGTGTCGGTCATGGAATCCTCCGCAATGGGTGTGGCTTCTCAACCGCCCAGCAGAGGAATCGTTCCCTCAGCCCAGCAGCACCACCGCCCAGGCCACCCCCGCCGCCAGAGCGGCCAGCGCCACGCAGGCGGACCCGCAGTCCTTGGCTTTCTTCGCCCTGGGGTCATGGCCGGGTGAGACCATGTCCACCACCTCTTCAAGCGCGGTATTGATCAGTTCGGCCGCAAGGATCAGAAGCCCCAGCGCCAGGATCAGCGCACGTTCGCCCGGGCCAAGGTCCAGCGTGAAGGCCAGCCCAGCCGACAGGACGTTGGCCAACGTCCATTGTCGCAGCGTCTTTTCCGTGGCCCAGGCGGCGCGGAAGCCGTCCCAGGACCAGATCACGGTATTGGTCAGCCGCCGTGCCTCGGCAGCGATCGCGTTTCGCATCTGTCCCCTCCCCGGTTTTGCGGAAAGGTTAGCCCCGGACGCCGCTTGCGCCAAGCGTCCGGGACCAGCGGTTCAGGCGCGGCGCACGACGCCGATCAGCCAGAGCAAGGCGCCAACCAGGATCGCGACCTCCAGAAGCGGGAAGACCGGGCCGATAGTGGCCCCGTCGACGCGGCCGGACATCATCAGGAAAAGCCCGACCAGAAGACCCAGGGCACCGATCTGGTGCAGCCAGAAATGCACCTTGGGCAAGGTGCCCTCGGCCAGACCCGGGATCATCCGGTAGCCGATGCCGAAGACCGTCATCAGCGTGAAGCCCAGAAGGTTGATGTGGGCGTGAACCGGCGCCAGCGAGTGGTCGCCGCTGCCGCCCATGTAGGACCCCAGCACAATGCCCACCAGCAGGTAGGCGGAACCCATTACAATGAAACTGCGTGAAATGTTCATGTTCGTTCCCTCTGTCTCCGGGCTCTAACGGCCCGTGGCGAGAGAATACCATTCCACGCGCCGACGGCGCATGAATTTTATGCAAGTATGTGAATTCGTCCTAGGGCTGGCCGCGGAGAGCAGCCAGCGCCGCCCGGGTGCAGGTCACGATATGGGCGAAGCGGTCGCCGCCCAGATGCACGCCGCCGTACCATCGCGTCACGACGACGATGCGGTCGGGGACAGCCTCGCGTTCCAGCATCTTCAGGATCACCGCGCCCGCACCGGTTTCGCCATCATCGTTCTTCAGCGGTCCACCGTCGCTCAGCAAGGCGGCCCAGGAATGATGCGTCGCCTTGTCGAACTTGCGACGCTGGCGCAGCGTGGCAAGGAAGGCATCGATCTCGCGCCTGGAGTGCACCGGCCCCGCCGCAGCGGCATACCGCGAGCCACGGTCGCGCAGGATGTCTTCCAGAACGATCATCGCACAAGCCTAGGCGACGGGGTGGCGACGGACCAGAGGGGATTGGCCCGCCGCCGGTTCACTCCCGCCCTGCGCGCCCTGAAGACGGGCGGGGGAGTGAAATTTCGCGCAGCGGACGTCAGCCCAGCGCTTCGATCCCGGCCTTGTTGGGGCAGAAGTCCGGCATCGTCTGCGCCGGTCCCGACTGGACGAGCCAGCGTTCGCATTCCTCGCCCCGGCCGCAGGCCGCGCAGCGGGAGATGAGATGCTCAAGCTCGTCGCGCTGAAGCCAGCCCTCGACCACGGCGCGCGGCAGGTTCACCCCGGAAATCCGCGCCATTCCGCGGGTAAGCCACCATGCCTTCGGTGCCTCGGGATACCCGATCATCGCAAAACCTCCTCGTCCCTGTCAGATCATGCTGACCGGACGGGACCGAACCTGCCTTGACCCAGATCAAGAACCGCCCAGCCGCCGGACTGTTGCGGCGACCAGGGCCTTGCGTTCGGCGTTGGGGGGATGGCTGCCAAGAAACCTGTCGCCAGGATCGGGAAGCCGGTCGAAAAAGCCGGTGCCCCGGTTGGGATCATAACCCGCGGCCAGGGCGATTTCGGCGCCCAGCGCGTCGGCCTCCAGCTCGAACTCTCTGGAGTAGCTTCGGGCGGCCACTTCCGCGCCCATGTTCTGTGCGGCGCGGATTTCGTCGGGAGACAGCCCGCTGGCCTGCGCCAGAACGCCCGCCAGAAGCGCGCCGGACAGCGCCTGGTCGTTCCGCTTGGGGATATGGCCCGCGATGTGGTGGGCGGCTTCGTGGCCCAGGACGAAGGCCAGCTCATCAGGGTTGCGCGCGTCGGCGATCAGCGCCAGCGTGAAGCCGATCACCGGGCGGCCCTGCCGGTCAAGGGTCTGGAAGGCGTTCGGCGGCTGGCCGGGCCGGTCGTCGACCACGATGCGGAAGTCGCAGTTCTGCGCCACGCCCTGACTGCGACAGTAGCTTTCCGCCACCGGCTCGACCCGCTGGACCACCGAAATGAAGTTTTCCGCCGCAGCGCGGGCAGGCTGGACCGCAGTGCCGGTCGCCGGTGGCAGGGCCGGGGGGGCCGGATAGGTCGCCACGCAACCGCCAAGGGTCAGCGTCAGGGCAGCAATCAGGGGAAGACGCATGGGGACCTCGGGCGGGATTCCCGGCAACGTAACAAATCGGTGGGCAGGGGAAAGGGGCTCTCACGCAAGCGTCATGCCGGGTTGCGGCAACCGGACCTTGGGGCTAGCCTTGGCGCCATGTTTACCATCGAGCACGAATTCGACGCCACAGTCATCACCCTGGTCGACGAGGGCGAGGACCTGCCCCTGCTGGAAGACGTCATCATCAACGCCTTCGAAGATTGCGTGACGGTCGAGCAGGTCGATCCCCAGACCGACGAGGTGATGCGCCTCACCCTGTCCTTGACCCAGGTCCGCGACCTAGCCGCCGCGCTGAACCTGCCCGAGGGCAGCTACCGGCTGGAGCGGAAGGCCGTCTAGGCCGCGTCCAGCCGGAACAGCTTGTCCCGCGCCGTTGCACCGCGGACCAGGATCAGCCGCGTCTTTGCCACCCCCATCGCCCTGGCCAGCGCCGCGCGTGCGGCCTCGGTCGCCTTGCCGGCCTCGGGCGTCTCGGTCACCGCGATGCGGATCTGGCTCTCGACCAGTTCGACCCCCGGTCGGCGAGAGTTCGGGGTCACGCGGACCGCTATGGTCGCGCCCGGCCGGGCAAGATGAGACAGATCGGTCATGTCGGGGTCAAAGCCCGGCGCAGCGGTCCGGGCAAGCGCCAAATTTCTTGATCAAGGAATTTGGATCCCGGTCGCACCGTCTGGCCAAACGTCCCGGCCGCCCATAGTCTTCCGAAAAATCCGGAGTTCCCTCATGACGACCGCCTTCTTCTCGGACGAACGCTGCTTCTGGCATGGTGGCGGCAACTATGCCTTCACGCTTCCCGTCGCCGGTCTGGTCCAGCCCATGCCCGGCGGCCTGCCCGAGAACCCCGAGACCAAGCGTCGCCTGCGCAACCTGATCGAGGTCACCGGCCTGACCCGGCACCTGTCGATGCGCAGCGCGGACCCCGCCACGCAGGAGGACCTGCTGCGCGTCCACCCGGAAAGCTACCTCTCTGCCTTCAAGGCCACCTCCGATGCGGGCGGCGGCGAGCTTGGCCTGCGGACCCCCTTCGGTGCGGGCGGCTACGAGATTGCGGCGCTTTCGGCCGGTCTGGCGAAGGCCGCCGTGCGGGCCGTGCTGACCGGCGAGGCGCGCAACGCCTACGCGCTTTCCCGCCCGCCGGGGCACCATTGCACCGCCGATTTCCCCAACGGCTTCTGCCTGTTGAACAACATCGCCGTGGCGATCCGGTCGGCGCAGGCCGATGGGCTGGCCCGCCGTGTTGCGGTGCTCGACTGGGACGTCCACCACGGCAACGGCACCGAGGCGATCTTCTGGGATGACCCCGATGTGCTGGCGATCAGCCTGCATCAAGAGCGGAACTATCCGCTTGATACCGGCGGGGTCGAGGCGATGGGCGGCCCGAACGCCCTTGGCGCGAACCTCAACCTGCCGCTTCCCCCGGGCACGGGACACCAGAGGTATCTCTACGCGATGGAACGGGTGGTGCTTCCGGCGCTGGAGCGTTTCCAGCCCGACGCGATCATTGTGGCCTGCGGTTTCGATGCCGCCGCGGTCGATCCGCTGGGGCGGATGCTTTGCACCGCCGAAACCTTCCGCATTCTCACCCGCATGGTGATGGAGGCTGCCGACCGGCTGTGCGACGGGCGCCTGACCCTTGTCCACGAAGGCGGCTATTCCGAGGTCTACGTTCCCTTCTGCGGCCATGCCGTGCTGGAGGAGCTGTCCGCCGCGCCGGTCAGCGCGCCCGATCCCCTGGCCGCGACGCTGGCCAGGCGCCAGCCGGACGCCCGCTTTGACGCCTTCGTCCGCGGCTGGATCGACGAGGCGGCTGTGGCACTGGGCCTTTAGCGGCGGGAACAAAGCCCGGGCCAGCAGGGTTGGGGACCAAACCCCAGCTTTTTGCGAGGACCCATGCTGCCTGCAACCACCGACCGTGTCCCCGACCAGACCGAACCCAAGGTCAACGAACAGCTGCGAAAGGCCTATGAGGAGCGGATCGCAGAATATGCGGCGCATCCCGACCGGATCGACGAGCGGCTGACGGAACTCGACCGCGAATGGGATATCGAGCGCGCGATCGAGGCCAATGCCGCAACCCTTGCATTTGCCGGCGTCGCCTTGGGGGCCACCACAGACCGCCGCTGGCTGGTGCTTCCGGCACTGGTCGCGGGCTTTCTTTTGCAGCATGCCCTGCAAGGCTGGTGCCCTCCGGTGCCGATCCTGCGCAGCATGGGCTTTCGCACCGCGGCCGAGATCGATCGCGAGCGGTATGCGCTGAAGGTCCTGCGCGGCGATTTCGTCGGCGTCGCGACCCGCAAGGCCAGCGTGAAGAACCGCGCCGCCGCCGCGATTTCCGCCGTCGAGGGCTAGGGCTTCGCCTGCTCTGGCGGGTTGACGGCGAAACACCTATCCTTGGGGCGTACTCCAGCGCGAAGGACCGCCATGCCCGCCCCGAACGACGCCGCCCTGGCTTTCCTGAAGTCCCGCCGGTCCCGTCCTGCCAAGCTGTTCAGCTTTCCCGTTCCGACCCGTCCGCAGCTGGAGGACATCCTGACCGCTGCAACCCGCGTGCCCGACCACGGCAAGCTGGAACCCTGGCGGCTTGTCGTCCTCCAGGGCGCGGCGTTCCAAAGGCTGGCCGATCTGGCCGAGGCGCGCGCGCGCGAACTTGACGGTGACGCCGAGAAGATCGCGAAGGGCCGCGGGCAGTTTGATCTGGGCAAGCTTGCTGTCGTGGTGATCGCCGCGCCCAAGCCCTCACCGAAGATCCCGCCGGTCGAACAACTCCTGTCTGCCGGGGCGCTTTGTTTCGGAATCGTCAACGCTGCCGAAGCTGCGGGCTGGGGCGCGAACTGGCTGACCGGCTGGCCGTCGCATGATCCGGAGTTCATGGCCCGTGCCTTCGGCTGCATCGAGGGCGAGACCATAGCCGGCATCGTGCATATCGGCACACCACCCGAGGACGGCCCCGACCGCCCGCGCCCCGACCTTGCGCGGATCGTCAGCTGGGTCGACGCGTGATATTCGCCGCCTTCTTTAAGGCCTTGGGCCAGCTTGGCGACCGCCGCTTCCGGCGCGTGGTGATGCTTGGCGTTCTGCTCGCATTGGCCCTCCTGTTCGCGGTTTACGCGTTGTTTCTGCAACTCGTCTGGTGGCTTTCGCCCGATCAGATCGACCTGCCGCTCATCGGCCCGGTGACGGGAATGGATACGCTGCTGGGCTGGACCTCGGTCCTGTTCATGATCGGTCTTTCGATCTTTCTCATGGTCCCGGTCGCTTCGGCCTTCACCGGGCTCTTCCTGGAAGACGTGGCCGACGCCGTCGAGGATCGGCACTATCCGCAGCTGCCGCCCGCCACCCCGCTCAGCTTTGCCGAGGGGTTGCGGCAGTCGGTCAATTTCCTGGGCTTGGTGATCGCGCTGAACATCGCGGCGCTTTTCGTCTATCCGTTCCTAGGCCCCGGCATTCCGCTGGCATTCTGGGCGCTGAACGGTTTTCTGCTGGGGCGGGAATACTTCAGCCTCGTGGCGCTGCGACGCCTGCCGCCGTCCGAGGTGAAGGCCATGCTCCGCCGCAATCGCGGGACGCTTTGGGTCGCGGGAACGCTGATGGCGGCGCCATTGTCCGTCCCGATCCTGAACCTGGTGGTCCCGGTCCTGGGGGTGGCGACCTTCACCCACCTCTACCACCAGCTCGCCTCGGCGGGCCGGTAGCGCGACCCAAATTTCTTGATCAAGAAAATTGCCAAAATCCTTGCTTAAGGATTTTGTGCCGGACCCACCGTCAGGGCGTCATCCGCCCGAACCAGTCCAGGTCTTCCATCGTGATCCAGCCCGACAGGATCACCCCCGCAATCACCACCCAAAGCGGCGTCGCGATCAGCGTGGTGATCCAGGCTTTCCGCTTCATCACCTCGCCCGCCGGCGCGCCCGGGGGTGTCCCCGGCACGATCTCGTTCGCCTCGTCCTGCGAGACGGTGCGGTACGGCAGGACGCAGAACAGCGTCATGAACCAGGTGATCGAATAAAGGACGAGTGCCGCCGTGATCGTCATGCCTGTTCAAGCTCCACCAGACAGCCGTTGAAATCCTTGGGATGCAGGAACAGCACCGGCTTGCCATGCGCCCCGATCTTCGGCTCTCCGTTTCCCAACACCCGCGCGCCCGAGGCCTTGAGGTGATCGCGCGCCGCAAGGATGTCGTCGACCTCATAGCAGATGTGATGGATCCCGCCCGAGGGGTTCTTTTCCAGAAAGCCCAGGATCGGAGAGTTCTCGCCCAACGGATACAAGAGCTCGATCTTGGTGTTCGGCAGTTCGATGAAGACGACCGTCACCCCGTGATCCGGCTCTGGCTGCGGCGCGCCGACCTTGGCACCCAAAGTGCCGCGGTACTGCGCTGCCGCGGCTTCCAGGTCCGGCACGGCGATGGCGACGTGGTTCAGGCGACCGATCATGGAGTCCTCCAGGCTTGTCGCCCCGCTTATGCGATCCGGCTTCGCACCTTGCAAGCGGGCTATGGGTCGCAGGCGTTAACCCGGGTTTTACACGCTTTGGACAAACTCCGCCCACCGCAGACGAGGTTGCCCATGCCGTTTCCCCCCGATCCGATGTTGCCACTCAGCCCGCCGCAGGGGCCGGACCGCCTGCCGCTGCAGGGCCTGTCCCTTTTGATCGTGGACGACAGCCGCTTTACCTGTGACGCGCTTCGGCTGATCCTGCACCGTGCCGGCGCCCGGCTGCGTCGCGCAGAAAGCCTTGAAATCGCTAGACTTCACCTTGCCTTTCGCCGACCCGACCTTGCGATCATCGACCTCGGCCTGCCCGACGGACGGGGGGAAGACCTGATCGCCGAACTGGCCGCCGAAGGCCTGCCGGTTCTGGGTCTTTCCGGCGATCCAGACGGGCGCGAAACGGCACTGGATGCCGGCGCGACCGGATTTCTGGAAAAACCCCTCGGCTCCGCCGCGGCGCTGGTCCGACTGATTCGCCAGCTTGCCAGTGGTGCTGGCCCGGTCGAGAAGGGCGAAGATGTGCCCGCCCCCCTGGGCGATCCCCTGGCCCTGCGCGACGACCTGATGCGTGCCGCCACCCTGATCACCGCTTCGGGCGATCCGGCCTATGCCAAGGGGTTCCTGCGCAGCCTTGCCCGTGCAGCGGGCGATACCGCGCTGGAGGCGGCGGTCCAGGATGCCCAGACCGCCTTCGACCGCGCCAGACTGGCCCGCATGATCGAGGACCGGCTTGCCACCCTCAGCTCACTGGCCTGACGCGCTCAGCGCCGGATCGCTTCCAGCCCGCACCAGCCGCGTCAGGTCGGACAGCCGCTCGCGCTGCCGCCCCTTCGCATCGAAGTTCGCCGGCGCAAGCCAGGCCGCATAGGCCTCGGCCAACGCAGGCCATTCGCTGTCGATGACCGAGAACCAGGCCGTATCCCGGTTCCGTCCCTTGACGATCATGTGCTGCCGGAACACGCCCTCGAAGCTGAACCCCAGCCGCTGCGCCGCCCGGCGCGAGGCCATGTTCAAGGCGTTGCACTTCCATTCATAGCGCCGGTATCCGGCCTCGAAAGCCCACTGCATCATCAGGAACATGGCTTCGGTCCAGGCCACCCCGCGCTGCATGGACGGGGAAATGCAGATGTGCCCGACCTCGATCGACCCCACCTCGGGCGCGATCCGCAAGTAGCTGGCGATCCCGCCCGGCAACCCCGTCGCCACATCCCGCAGCACCACAAATCGCGGGTCTTCGCCGGCCTCCCGCTCCCGCGCCCAGCGGTGATAGGCCGAGCCTGACGCGAAGGGCCCGTAGGGCATGTAGTCCCACAGTCCGTCGTGTCCCTGAAACGCCTCTTGCAACGGGAAGGCATGGCGGTCCGCCTCCAGCGGCTCCAGCCGCACGAAACGCCCTTCGATTGCCGCGAAATCAGGTCGCCGCGGCGGCGTCCAGCCGGTGACAACCTCGCCCAGTCTTGCGTCCGACATTCTGCGCCTCCCAAGCCCCGTTACAGGCTAGGCCCGAGACAGGACCAGCGCAAGCGACTGACTAAAAGCGGAAATCATCCGGATAGGAATGGAACCCGTCAAAATCGGCCTTGCCCAGCCGCACGCCCGCCGCACGCAATGCCGCATAGCCCATTGTCAGGTGGAAGAAGAAATTCGGCAGACCGTAAAGGTGCAGAAACTCCACCCCAGTCTGCTCCAGCACCGAAAACCCGGCCTGATGCCGGATGACCCTGCCCTCGGCCCCCTCGAACTCTGCCGGGGTCATCGCGCCCAGCATTGCCCGCGCCACAGCCAGCCGGGGGCCCAAGGCCTGCGGCAGGTCCGGCACCTCGCGGCCTGCCAGCGGGCAGGTGATCCGCAAGGCGAACCCCGCCGCCGTGGCAAACTGCTGGGCTGCCGGAAAAGCGTCGGCGATACGGGCCTCCAAAGCCTCGGGTCCCGCCTTTTCGGCCATCTCCGCCACACGGGCGAGGTAGTGCCGGAAGACGGGGACCGAGGCCTGGTACATCAGGCTTCCTTGGGCAGAACGCGCAACCGCAACTCGCGCAGCTGTTCGTTCAGGGGCTCAGATGGCGCCCCCATCAGCAGGTCCTCGGCGCGCTGGTTCATCGGGAACATGATGACCTCGCGGATGTTCTGCGTGTCGGCCAGCAGCATGACCAGCCGGTCGATCCCCGCGGCGCAACCACCGTGCGGAGGTGCCCCGTACTTGAACGCCTTGACCATTCCGCCGAAGCGCTTGTCGACTTCGCTGTTCGGGTAGCCCGCCAGCTCGAACGCCTTGTACATGATTTCCGGCTTGTGGTTCCGGATGCCGCCCGAGATGACCTCATAGCCGTTGCAGGCCAGGTCATACTGGTAGGCATAGACGTCCAGCGGGTCGCCGTTCAGCGCCTCAAGCCCGCCCTGCGGCATCGAGAAGGGGTTGTGGGAAAAGTCGATCTTCCCCTCGTCGGTCTTCTCGTACATCGGGAAATCGACGATCCAGGCGAAGCGGAAGCTGTCCTTGTCGGTCAGCCCCAGCTCTTCACCGATTACATTCCGCGCCCGGCCCGCGATGGGCTCGAACGTTTCGGGCTTGCCGCCCAGGAAGAAGGCCGCGTCGCCTTTTTCCAGGCCGAGCTGCACCCGGATCGCCTCGGTCCGCTCCGGCCCGATGTTCTTGGCCAGGGGACCGGCGGCTTCCATGCCCGAGCCATCCTCGGCCTCGCGCCAGAAGATGTAGCCCATGCCCGGCAGCCCCTGCTGCTGGGCGAAGGCGTTCATCCGGTCGCAGAACTTGCGGCCCACGGGCTCGCCCGACGGCCCCTTGGGTGCCGGAATGGCGCGGACCTCGTTGCCCTCCTGCTCCAGAAGCTTGGCGAAGATCGCGAAACCGGAACCTGCGAAATGCTGCGACACATCCTGCATCCGGATCGGGTTGCGCAGGTCGGGCTTGTCCGAGCCGAACCATTTCAACGAGTCCCGGTACGCGATGCGCGGCCAGTCGGCGTGGACGCGGCGACCCTTGCCGAAGGTCTCGAACAACCCCTGCAACACCGGCTGGACGGCGGCGAACACGTCGTCCTGGGTGACGAAGGACATCTCGACGTCCAGCTGGTAAAAGTCGGTGGGCGAGCGGTCGGCGCGGGGGTCTTCGTCGCGGAAGCAGGGCGCAATCTGGAAATAGCGGTCGAAGCCCGCAACCTGGATCAGCTGCTTGAACTGCTGCGGCGCCTGCGGCAGGGCGTAGAACTTGCCCGGATGCAGCCGCGAGGGCACCAGGAAGTCGCGCGCGCCTTCCGGCGACGAGGCGGTGATGATCGGCGTCTGGAACTCGGTGAACCCCTGGTCCCACATCGCATTCCGCAGCCAGCGCACCACGTTCGACCGCAGCATCATGTTCTGGTGCATCGTGTCGCGGCGCAGGTCGAGGAAGCGGTAGGTCAGCCGCGTCTCCTCGGGGTATTCGGTGTCGCCGAAGACCGGCAACGGCAGCTCCTCGGAGGCGCCCAGCACCTCGACCTCGGTGACATAAAGCTCGATCTCGCCCGTCGGGATCTTGGCGTTGACCAGGGACGCATCGCGCGCCTTGACCCGGCCGTCGACCCGGACCACCCATTCCGCCCGCACCTTCTCCAGCGCGGCAAAGGCCGGGCTGTCGCCGTCGCACAGAAGCTGCGTGATCCCGTAGTGGTCGCGCAGGTCGATGAAGAGCACGCCCCCGTGGTCACGCACCCGGTGGACCCAGCCCGACAGGCGGACCGTCTCGCCGACGTGATCCTTGTTCAGCGCGGCACAGGTGTGGCTGCGATAGGCGTGCATCATCACTCCCCTTTCCAGGGCCTCAATTTCCTCGCGCCGATACACCTTGCCCCCTGCCCGAAGTCAACCCCGCGCCCTTTCATCTTTGCCCAAATATCCCCGCCGGAGGCACCCGGCATCGACCGCAAGTGCCTCCGGCGGGGATATTTATCCAAAGATGAAAACCGCAGGGATCAACCCGCGCAATGCATTGCCGACCCAGAGCCGGACATGGGGCAGGTCGTCGCCGTGCAGAACCTCCTCCGGGCAATCCAGTTCCGCCCGCAAGACACCCGGCAGCAAACCGCAGGACAAGGGCGGCGTCCGCATCCCCTGCCCGCGGTCGAAGAAGACGGAAGTGATCGACCCGTCGCAGACCTCGCCGCGTTCATTCAGGAAGATGACCTCATCCAGCCCCTCCGGCAAAGCCGCCCGCGCCCGGTCGTAAACCGCGCGTCGCGTCGACTTCACCCGCAGCCAGGGATCGTTCGAGCGCAACCGCTCGGCCGCCAACCCCACCCGCCATTCCGCAGCGGTCGCGGGCATCGAAAAGACCTGCCAGTCCTCCTGTCCGGTCGCATCGACGGTCAACCGCACACGCGCGGGACGATCCGGAAGGGTGAGGGGGCATTTCAGGTCGAAGCCGACGCCCGGACGCGCCCAGCCCAGCCGCGCGCGCGATCCGTTCAGCCGGTCGAGATGGCGCAGGATGCGGGGAAACCTCTCCCCGTCCCACAGCATCGTCTCGATCAGCTTCAGTCCCAGCTCTCTGCCGCCTTCACGAAGCGCGCTTTCCACAGCGCTTCCTCCCATTCGCCATCCGCGGTCGACCCGTGCGTCAGCCCGCCGCCCACATTCATCACGATCTGGTCCCCGGTCACCGACAGCGTCCGGATCGCCACCGAGAAATCCGCCTCTCCGTCCGGGCCCATCCACCCCACCGCGCCGCAATAGACGCCACGGGCGCAAGGCTCCACTTCGCGGATGATCTCCATCGCCCGGATCTTCGGCGCTCCGGTCACCGAGCCGCAGGGAAACAGCGCCGCCATCAGTCCCGGCAGGGTCGGCGGGCCCTCCAGGACCCCTTCCACCGTCGAAGTCATCTGGTGCACCGTCGCATAGGTCTCGATGGCGAAAAGCGCTGGGACCTTCACCGTGCCGACCTTCGACAGCCGCGAGATGTCGTTGCGCAAGAGGTCCACGATCATCAGGTTTTCGGCCCGGTCCTTTTCGGCCGCCAGCAGTTCGGCCACGATGGCCGCATCCTCGGCCACGTCCTTGCCACGCGGGCGGGTGCCCTTCATCGGACGGGTGACGATCTTGCCGCCCTGAACCTTGAAGAACAGCTCCGGCGACCGCGAGACCACGACCGGGCCGACGCCAAGGTCGACATAAGCGCCATGCCCCACCGCTCCGGTCCGCCTGAAAGCCCCGTAAAGGCCCAGCGACGTCCCCGAGACGAGGCGTGCCGTCATCGGGAAGGTCAGGTTCACCTGGTAGCAGTCGCCCGCCGCGATGTAGTCAAAGACCTTGCGCGCGGCATTGCCATAGGCACGGCGACCGATCGCGGGCCGGGGTGAGGTCATCCGGGTCGCGCGGCCTTCCTCAAGCGCGCGGGCCAGCGCCGGTGCGGCAGGCGCAGGACCATCGAAGACGCCCAGTGCCAGAAGCGGTCCGGGACGCTTCCGCGGCATCTGGCGCGCAAGCTTCGCTTCCAGCGCATAGCCCGCCTCATAGGCCACATACCCGGCCAGCCAGCCGCCCGCGGTCCGCGCCGCCTCTGCCCGCGCCAGCGCCGCGGTGATCTCATCCGGCCGGTCGGCGATGATCACCTCGCGCGGGCGGTCAAAGAAAGCCGGCTCGCCCCCTGGTCCATGTTCGATGAGGATCACCCGCCGGCCCCTTTATCCTTGCTCTTCGAGATAGGCCGATCATGCCTGCCCCGCCAGACGAATCCGCGCCGCAGGGACAGCCGAAAGCGACCTCCGGGTGCGAAAAACTTGATCGCCCGATCATTAGACGCATTCCAAGCTTGCCAGATGATCAAAATAGCGCTTCCCTGCGGGCACGGCCGGCCACCAGATGATGTGGCTCAACGATAACCAATAACAACAATCGTCCAACACCGGTACGAAGGGACACCGCAATGGCTTCCGACGACTATAATGAAAACGCCAAGCATGAGGACCTGAAGGTCCTGCATGGCATGGGTTACGCACAGGAGCTCTCACGCTCCATGTCGAAGTTTTCGAACTTCGCCATCTCCTTCTCGATCATCTGCATCCTCTCGGGCGGCATCAACTCCTTCGCTCAGGCCGTCTCCTCGGTCGGGGGCGCGGGCGGCGGCATCGGCTGGATCGTCGGCTCGGCGCTGTCGGGCATGTTCGCCCTGGCGATGGCGCAGATCGCATCGGCCTTCCCGACGGCGGGTGGGCTTTACCACTGGGGTTCCATCCTCGGAAACCGCTTCTGGGGCTGGCTGACGGCCTGGCTGAACCTCCTTGGGCTGATCACGGTCCTCGGCGCGATCAACATCGGGACGGCCTATTTCTTCACCGGCACCTTCGGCTCGATGTTCGGCTTCACCGGGACCGATTGGCAGATCGTCGGCTTCGTCGCCGTGATCACCGTGATCCAGGCGGTCTTCAACCATGTCGGCATCAAGGTGACCACCTTCCTGACCGACATCTCGGGCTACATCATCTTCGCGACCACCGCTGTTCTCGTGGTGGCCTGCCTGTTCTACGCCCCCGCGATCGACATCTCGCGGCTCTGGACCTTCACCAACTATTCGGGTGCTGCCGGCGGCGAGGTCTTCCCGCAGTCCGACAACATCGCCTATCTCTTCCTGCTGTGCCTGCTGCTGCCGGTCTACACCATCACCGGCTACGATGCCTCGGCGCATACGTCGGAAGAGACGAAGAACGCTGCCGAGGCGGTGCCCCGCGGTATCGTTTCGGCCGTGCTCTGGTCGTCGCTGATCGGCTGGATCATGATCTGCGCGATCATCCTGGCGATCCCGGACATGGACGCCGCGGCCGCACAGGGCTGGGGCGTGTTCTTCGGCACGATGGACGCGATCCTGCCCGCCGGGCTGAAGATGACGATCTACTTCTTCATCTTCATCGCGCAGCTGCTTTGCGGCCTGGCCACCGTGACCTCGGCCAGCCGGATGCTGTTTGCCTTCTCGCGCGATGACGGTGTTCCCGGCTTCTCGAAGGCGCTGGCAACGGTGTCGCCGAAGTACCGGACCCCGGTGAATGCCATCTGGACCTCGACCGTGCTCTGCATCCTCTACGTGGTGCTGGCTCTGTCCATCAAGGTCGGCGAAACCTCGATCTACGTGATCGTGGTGAACTCGACCCTCGTCTTCCTGTTCCTGTCCTTCACCATCCCGCTGATCGCCGGCATGCTGGCCTATGGCGGGCCGAAGTGGCCGCAACCAGGTCCCTGGGCCATGTCCGCCGGGCTTTACAAGCTGGTGACGGTGCTGTCCGTCCTCGGCATGGGGGTCATCCTCTTCATCGCCGTCGCCCCGCCGAACGAGCGTGTGCTCTATGTCGTCGCGGGCTTCATCGTCTTGGCGCTGATCGTGTGGGTCCTGGGCGAGAACCGCCGCTTCGAAGGCCCGCCGACCGGGGACCGCATCGCCGCCCGCAAGGCTGCGATCGCGGCTGCCGAAGCCGCCGTGGGCGAGAGGGGCTGAAGCCTGGCAACGCCTGAAAATCGGAAAGGCCGGGGGTTCGCTCCCGGCCTTTTCCTTTGCCGATCCTCGGCCCGTTTGCCCCTTGCGCCGGTCCGGCTTCTGTCTATAACCCGCACAATTTTGCGCAATAGGTGGGGGCTGACATGCCGAAGCGGACCGATATCAAGTCGATCATGATCATCGGCGCGGGCCCCATCGTCATCGGTCAGGCCTGCGAGTTCGACTACTCCGGCGCCCAGGCCTGCAAGGCCCTGCGTGAAGAAGGCTACCGGGTCATCCTGGTGAACTCCAACCCCGCGACGATCATGACCGACCCGGGGTTGGCGGACGCCACCTACATCGAGCCGATCACCCCCGAAGTCGTCGCCAAGATCATCGAAAAGGAACGCCCCGACGCCATCCTGCCTACGATGGGCGGGCAGACCGGCCTGAACACCGCCCTGGCGCTGGCCGACATGGGCGTGTTGGAAAAGTACAACGTCGAGCTGATCGGGGCCAAGCGCGAAGCCATCGAAATGGCAGAAGATCGCAAGTTGTTCCGCGAGGCGATGGACCGCATCGGCCTGGAAAATCCCAAGGCCACCATCATCGCCGCCCCGAAGAAGGCCGACGGCAAGTATGACATCGCCGCCGGCGTGCGCGAGGCCATCGAGGCCATCGAATACGTCGGCCTCCCCGCCATCATCCGCCCCGCCTTCACGCTTGGCGGCACCGGCGGCGGCGTCGCCTACAACCGCGACGACTACGAGGCCATCGTGAAGTCCGGGCTCGAAGCCTCGCCCGTAGCGCAAGTGCTGGTCGATGAATCCCTCCTCGGCTGGAAGGAATTCGAGATGGAGGTTGTCCGCGACAAGGCTGACAACGCCATCATCGTCTGCGCCATCGAGAACGTCGATCCGATGGGCGTCCACACCGGCGACAGCATCACGGTGGCCCCGGCGCTGACCCTGACCGACAAGGAATACCAGATCATGCGCAACGGCAGCATCGCCGTCCTGCGCGAAATCGGGGTCGAAACCGGCGGCTCCAACGTCCAGTGGGCCATCAACCCCGCCGACGGCCGCATGGTCGTGATCGAGATGAACCCCCGCGTCTCCCGCTCCTCCGCTTTGGCGTCGAAAGCCACCGGCTTCCCCATCGCCAAGATCGCCGCCAAACTCGCCGTCGGCTACACCCTGGACGAGCTCGACAACGACATCACCAAGGTCACGCCCGCGTCCTTCGAACCCTCCATCGACTACGTCGTCACCAAGATCCCCCGCTTCGCCTTCGAGAAATTCCCCGGCTCCGAGCCGAACCTGACCACCGCGATGAAATCGGTGGGCGAAGCGATGGCCATCGGCCGCACCATCCACGAATCCCTGCAAAAGGCCCTCGCCAGCCTTGAAACCGGCCTCACCGGCTTTGACGAAATCGCCATCCCCGGCGCGCCGGAGAAAGCCTCCATCGTCAAGGCCCTTGGCCAGGCCACCCCCGACCGCCTCCGCGTCATCGCGCAAGCCATGCGGCACGGGCTGACCAACGACGAGATCAACCAGATCACCTCCTTCGACCCCTGGTTCCTCTCCCGCATCCGCGAGATCATCGACACCGAAGCCACCATCCGCAAGGACGGCCTGCCCACCAACCCCGACGCCCTCCGCGCGCTGAAGATGATGGGCTTCACCGACGCCCGCCTCGCCAAGCTGACCGGCCGCGACGAAGCGCAAGTCCGCCGCGCAAGAACCCGCCTCGGCGTCACCGCCGTCTTCAAGCGCATCGACACCTGCGCCGCCGAGTTCGAGGCACAGACCCCCTACATGTATTCCACCTACGAACACCCCGCGATGGGCGACGTGGAATGCGAAAGCCGTCCCTCGAACGCCAAGAAAGTCGTCATCCTCGGCGGCGGCCCGAACCGCATCGGGCAAGGCATCGAATTCGACTACTGCTGCGTCCACGCCTGCTACGCGCTCACCGCCGCGGGCTATGAGACCATCATGGTCAACTGCAACCCCGAGACCGTCAGCACCGACTACGACACCTCCGACCGCCTCTATTTCGAACCGCTGACCCTGGAACACGTCCTCGAAATCCTGCGCGTCGAACGGCAGAACGGCACGCTTCACGGCGTCATCGTCCAGTTCGGCGGCCAGACGCCGCTGAAACTCGCCAACGCGCTGCACGACGAAGGCATCCCGATCCTCGGCACCACGCCCGACGCCATCGACCTCGCCGAAGACCGCGAACGCTTCCAGGGCCTTCTCAACAAACTTGGCCTGAAGCAGCCCGTCAACGGCACCGCCCGCAGCCGGGACGAGGCCTTCAAGGTGGCCGAAACCGTCGGCTACCCCCTCGTCATCCGCCCCTCCTTCGTCCTTGGCGGCCGCGCGATGGAGATTATCCGCGACGACGCCCAGCTCGAACGTTACATCACCACCGCCGTCCAGGTCTCCGGCTCCTCCCCCGTCCTCCTCGATAGCTACCTCTCCGGTGCCGTCGAGGTTGACGTAGATGCGTTAAGCGACGGTAAAGATGTCCATGTCGCTGGAATCATGGAACATATCGAAGAGGCCGGCGTCCACTCCGGCGACTCGGCCTGCTGCCTGCCGCCGCACCAGCTCTCCGCCGAAACGGTCGAGGAACTGAAACGCCAGACCGTCGTCATGGCCCTTGCCCTCAACGTCGTCGGCCTGATGAACGTGCAGTTCGCGATCAAGGACGGCGTGATCTACGTCCTGGAAGTGAACCCCCGCGCCAGCCGCACCGTGCCCTTCGTCGCCAAGGCCACCGACAGTGCCATCGCCTCCATCGCCGCCCGCCTGATGGCCGGTGAGCCCCTGTCGAACTTCCCGATGCGCGCCCCCTACCCCGCCGGCGTCGGCCCCGACAGCCCGCTGCCGCTCGCCGACCCGCTGACCCTCGCCGACCCGAACACGCCGTGGTTCAGCGTGAAGGAGGCCGTCCTCCCCTTCGCCCGCTTCCCCGGCGTCGACCCGGTCCTCGGGCCGGAAATGCGCTCGACCGGCGAAGTCATGGGCTGGGACCGCACCTTCGCCTTGGCCTTCCTCAAGGCCCAGATGGGGGCAGGCACGATCCTTCCAACCGAAGGCCGCGTCTTCCTGTCGGTCAAGGACATGGACAAGACCCCCGCACTCGCCGCCGCCGCCCGCGACCTTGTGGCGATGGGCTTCGTGATCGTCGCCACCAAGGGCACGGCGAAGTGGCTGGCCGAGCAGAACGTCCCCTCCGAGGCCGTCGCCAAGGTCTACGAAGGCCGCCCAAACATCGTCGACCGCCTGAAGAACAACGACATCGCGCTGGTGATGAACACGACCGAGGGCACGCAGGCGGTGAGCGACAGTCGGGATATCCGCCGCGTCGCGCTGATGGACAAGATCCCGTATTTCACGACGGCTGCGGCGTCGGTGGCGGCCGTGGCCGCGATGAAGGCGCGGGGCGAGGGGTATGGGGTGCGGACGTTGCAGGGGTGAGGCAACCAAACAACGGGCCTCGACCTTGTTTCGTCAAGAGTCCTCGATCAGGGATTTGGGCGCTGATAGCCGAACAACTCCGTCATAATCATTCCAAAAAGAGCACCAAAGAAGAATTCAACCTTCAAGAAATTAGAGTTCAGAGACTCTAAATCAGGGGCGTCCGACTGAACAAAAGAAATTGGTATATAGAATAGGGCGGCGAAGAATGGCAAAACAATCATTACAATCGCCGCCATCAAGAACGGGTTAATGGGCCTTGCGTCTTCCGAAGCATCCTGACGAAAGAGCCAAGCTAAGACTGCAGATACGTATGCAAGAGTGAGTGGTGCATTGATTTCCTGAACCTTTGACCCGCTTGGTAGATCAATTAAGAAGATAAAGGTAAGGGCTAATGCAACATGCGCAAAGACTACGCACAAGCCCAACCAAGAACTGAATCTCTGCCTTGTCATCCAGATTTAGCCTTTCTTGCTTCCGCTCTAAGCTTCGCGAATTCTTTAAAGTAGGTCGCAACTTGAAGTTGGCCCGCATCAAGCGGCTCCGTGTAGTATCTCCGAGCGCTGAGCTCACGATAAACGGCACTGAAACGAGCCATCACTCTAGCAGAATTTTCTATCCTTTCAAGGAAGGAGATTAACCCACTTCCCAGATCATCTTTGCTCCCACCGGCTTGCCTCCCGTAGATCCCTTGCGCGCAGTCAACAAAGCTCTTTAGAACACCTGCCACTGCTTCCTGCCTCACTTGGCTGCTTAGGTTCACGATGACTGAACCATCACCAGCTGAGATCATTGACTGCAACATCATGTCAGAAAGCTCAAGACAAACAGTTGGATCACTGTCCTTGACTATCTCAAGTGTCTTGGGAAGCTCTTCAACAAGCGCAAAGCGACGCTCGTTGTAGACCTGAAGGACTTTTGCTAATGCCGCCTGACGCAAAGTGTTGCTGTCAGAGAGCGATAAATTCTCACCTATGCGATAGTAGATTTCCAGTAGTCTCAGCTTAAAGACAATCTCGTCCAATGGGACTTGAGCCGCTCCCCTACTAAAGAGATCGGATTGCATCCAAAACTCCAAGAGGTCACTCCGTTCATCTTCGCCTAGAGAAGCGATCTTCATTCTGTTAAGGGCAAATTCGTAAAGAAGACTTCGCTCAGGAAAGCGAGTGTAAAAGCCACTTTCAATTTGCAGCTCGACTGCCAGAAGGAAAACAAGAACGTTTGCATCACCCCAAGCGACCGACTCGGAGCGAAGGAAAGGGAAACTTTGTTCGATTGCCTTCACTCGGTCCTTCTCGGCTTTAATTCCGTACACATTGAAGCTAATTTTCTCGGCGTCATTAACATCTTCCTTGGTAACCACCTGAACCGGAACGAAACCTACAAGATCTCCGGACGCATTCTGCATGCTTCCACCAATCATCGCAATGAAGTTTGCATCCCTATCGACATCGATACGAGATTCAAAAACAAGCTGATTGCTCCCATTCATTTTCCCGGATACGACTTCAACATCCCCCAGGAAACTACCGTTCTGAACAACACGAACTACTAAATTGAGCTCAACGTTATTCAAATCGCTTACCCCAATAACCTTCCCTAACACCTCAACCGAAGCCACTACAGACGACGGCAAGAGTGAAAGTGCAAAGAGAATGCAGAATAGGCAGAATTTTAAAAGGCCGATTGCGCCCGTACCGAAGCTGGAAGAACTTTTCAACTGCACGCTCCAGGTTGGCCAAAGTAGCATATCGAGGCTTCCATGTTGGACACACTGCACTGCGAGAACAAGGAAGCCACATCCGTAGGAAAGAGGTGAGCGCGGCGAAGCATAACACTTGGTCGCACTGTATAAGATGAGTGAGCAGGGTTGGTTGATCAAGTTCTTTGTTTCGCGCGCAACCGTATCATACTGTAATAGAGCCTTACGGTTCTGGATTGTTACCGTGAATCGGCGGCTCCCTTTACCCGATTCCTTTGGCACTTGTCAGCCGTTTACCCTTAACAACCTCCTAACGCCCACACCCAACCCATTGGAATCCTTTGCGGCCCCCACCTGCCCACGCGTGGGCACCCAGAGGGGTCGCTTTCCGCCCCCACCCCGCCGCCTGCGACTTCCCCCCGCCCCCGGCGCCCGCTACTCTCTCCCGGAAAATGGAGACCCCGATGCCCCGCGAGACCACCCTCTCCCTCCTCCGCCGCTACTACGACGCCTTCAATGCCGGCGACCCCGAGGGGATGCTCGCCTGCCTGACCGAGGACGTCGAGCACCGGGTGAACGAGGGCGGGCACCGGATCGGGAAGGCGAAGTTCCGCGACTTCTGCAGCCACATGGGGGTCAGCTACCGGGAGCAGCTGCACGACCTCACCCTCTTCGCCACCGACGACGGCACCCGCGGGGCGGCCGAATTCGTGGTCCACGGGGAGTATCTGAAGACCGACCCCGGCCTGCCCGAAGCGAAGGGCCAGACCTACGTGATCCCCGCCGGGGGGTTCTTCGAGATCAGGGACGGCCTCATCAGCCGCATCACCACATTCTACAATCTGAACGACTGGATCGCGCAGGTCAGCCGATGAACATCGACGAAATCGACGTCCGTGTCCTGAAAGGCCCCGACCTGGAGGCGGCCCTGGACGGCGTGGCCCAACTCCGGATCACCGTGTTCCGGGACTGGCCCTACCTTTACGACGGCTCGCTTGCATACGAACGCGAATACCTCGCCACCTACCGCGACAATCCGGGGGCGCTGCTGGTCGGGGCCTTCCACGACGGCCAACTGATCGGTGCCTCGACCTCGACCCCGATGGAGGACCACGCGCCGGAGTTTGCAGCTCCCTTCCGTGACATCGGCCTGCAACCGGAAAGCATCCTTTACGGGGCGGAATCCGTCCTTCTCCGCCCCTATCGCGGGATCGGTCTTGGCCACCGTTTCATCGACCTGCGCGAAGCGCATGCCCGTACCCTTGGCCGCACCCATGTCGCCTTCTGCTCGGTCATCCGGCCGGACGACCATCCGGCAAGACCTGCCGCCACGCGAACCAACGATGCCTTCTGGCGCGGACGTGGATACCAGACGCTGCCCGGCGTGGTGGCGCGGTTCAGCTGGAAGGACCTCGGCGACAGCGCCGAGACGGAAAAGCCGCTCCAGTTCTGGATGCGGCAGCTCTGAGGTTACTTCACGTCCAGGTGGATGGCCCTGCGGTAGGCTCGCTGGCCGTAAAGCAGGGCCGAGCCGTTGTCCGAAAGCCGGACTGCACTGACCCGGCCCACGAAGATGTGGTGCGTTTCCCACAGAAGCGCGGTGGCGAGGCGGCATTCGAAACTGGCGGTGGCGCCTGCAAGCAGCGGCTGGCCGATGTCGCCCGCGGTCCAATTGACCCGGTCGAACCGTTCGCCGCGCTCTGTCGTGCTGCGGCCCGCGAAGAGGTTCGCGATCTCTTGCTGGTCTTCTGCCAACAGGTTGGCGCAAAAAGCCTGGTTCAGCAGGATCGCCGTCGCCGCCGGAGATTGCCGGTTGATGCAGACCAGAAGGGACGGCTGCTCTCCATCTGCCGAGACCGAGGTCAGCGACGAGACGGTGACGCCCGCGCGCCCGCCCTCGCCGTTGGTGGTGGCGACGGCGACGAAGGTGGACGCGCGGCTCATGCCTTCGACGAAGGCGGCGCGAAGGTCGGCGATTTCAGGCATCAGGTTTCCCGGGGTACAGGCTGCACAGGCGGAGGCGAGCGTCATTCCGGCATGTAAACCTTTATCGCGCCGAGAAAATGGCGCGGAGGCCTTGCGACCCGGTTTTTCTATCGACCCGTTGTCACCGGGGCGGCAAAGGCCGGCGTGCCACCAAGATCATCAAGGATCGGACAGTCGGGACGCCGGTCTCCCGCGCAGCAATGCACCAGATGTTCCAATGCGGCCTTCATGTCCTGCATCTCGCGGATCCGTGCCTCCAGCGCCTGAACCTGAGCTTCGGCGAGGTGCTTGACGTCGGCGCTTGCCCGGCTGCGGTCATTCCAGAGGGCCAACAGGTCGGCCACCTTCTCCATCGGGAACCCGAGGTCGCGGGCGCGGCGGACGAAGCGAAGGATCTGCACCTCCTTCGGGCCATAGGTCCGGTAGCCCGAGGCCGTCCGCCCAGCTGGGGGGATCAGGCCGGTTTCCTCGTAATAGCGGATCATTTTCGCCGACACGCCGCTAGCGGCGGAAGCTTCACCGATATTCATCATGCGCGTGTTCCATAGCGTTTCAGCCGCAGGGCATTGGTGAGGACAAAGACCGAGGACATTGCCATCGCCCCCGCCGCAAGAACCGGAGACAGCAGGATGCCGAAGGTCGGATAAAGGACCCCAGCCGCTACGGGGATTAGGGCGGCGTTGTAGGCAAAGGCCCAGAACAGGTTCTGCTTGATGTTCCGCATCGTCGCGCGGCTGAGGCCAATGGCATCTGCCAGCGCCGGCAACCGGCCCGAGACCAGCACCACATCCGCCGCCTCGATGGCGATGTCGGTGCCGGTGCCCATCGCGATGCCCACGTCGGCCTCGGCCAGGGCGGGCGCGTCGTTGATCCCGTCCCCGGCGAACGCGAGCTTACCCTCGGCCTTCAGCTTGCGGATCACCTCGACCTTGCCCTCGGGCGTCACCTCGGCCACGACCTCGTCAATGCCAAGGTCGCGCGCGATGGCCTTGGCCGTCCGGGCATTGTCCCCGGAGATCATCGCCAGCTTCAGACCCATCGCCTTCATCGCGGCTATCGCGGCCGGGGTCGTCGCCTTCACCGTGTCGGCCACCGCCAGCAGGGCCACCAACTTGCCATCCCGTGCCGCGTAAAGCGGGCTTTCGCCCCGGTCGGCCAGTCGTTCAGCCTCGGGCAGGAAGGCGGCGATGTCGACGCCGCGATTGCCCATCTCGCGGGCAGAGCCGAGGGCTATTTCCGCCGCACCGACGCGGGCCGAGACACCGTGGCCGGGCTTCGCCAGGAAGCCGTCAACCTTGGGCAGGGTCATTCCTGCCGCCGCCGCGACGATGGCCCGTGCGACGGGATGCTCGGACTGGGCCTCGACTGCGGCCAGTACCGGCAGCAGAGCCTCCCTGGTTTCCCCCGGCGCAGGCTGGAAGCTGGTCAGAACCGGCTTGCCCTCGGTCAGGGTGCCCGTCTTGTCGAAAGCCACGATCTGCACGCCTTGCAGGGCCTGCAATGCCTCGCCCTTGCGGAAAAGGACGCCGAGTTCAGCGCCGCGACCTGTCCCCACCAGAATGGATACCGGAGTCGCCAGACCCATCGCGCAGGGGCAGGCGATGATCAGCACCGCAACCGCATTGACCAGCGCCATCGGCAAGGACGGCGCCGGGCCGAAGACCAGCCAGACGAGGAAGGTCGCCACCGCCAGCCCCATCACCGCAGGGACGAACCACAGCGTCACCTTGTCGACCAGCGCCTGGATCGGCAGCTTGCCACCCTGGGCCGCCTCGACCATGCGGATGATCCGCGACAGCATGGTGTCCGCGCCGACCGACACGGCCTCCATCACCAAGGCACCCGTCTGGTTCACGGTGCCGCCGATCACGCGGTCGCCAGCGTGCTTTTCCACCGGCAAAGGCTCACCTGTCACCATCGACTCGTCGATCCAGCTGGAGCCCTCGGCCACTTTGCCGTCGACGGGCACACGTTCGCCCGGTCGGAGTTCCAGCAAGTCGCCCGGCCGCACCTCTGCAACGGGGACATCCCGCACCTGCGCTTCGCGCCGCAAATGCGCGATTGCCGGTTGCAGGCCGACCAGCCGCTCGATGGCCTTGGACGACCGGCCCTTGGCCCGCGCTTCCAGCAGGCGACCAAGAAGGATCAGGGTGACGATCACCGCCGCGGCTTCGAAGTAGACGACGACCGAGCCAGGCGGCAAGAGGCCCGGCAGGAAGGTCGCAAGCGTCGAATAGGCCCAGGCCGCCCCCGAGCCGATGGCGACCAGCGACGACATGTCAGGTGCGCCCTTCAGCAGCGCCGGGATGCCCTTGACGAAGAAGCGCCGTCCCGGACCCGCCAGGACCAGCGTGGTCAGGAGGAACTGGATCAGCCAGCTTGCCCCCTGCCCGATGGTCCCCAGGATGAAGTGGTGAAAGGCCGGGACCAGATGCGCGCCCATCTCCAGCACGAAGACCGGCAGGGTCAGGACGGCCGCAAGGATCAGGTTGCGGGTCAGACCTTCCGCCTCTCGCTCACGGCGTTCTGTCGGGGTCTCGGCATTTGCGGAGGCGGCGATGTGCGCCTCGTACCCCACGGCCTTGACCGCCTGGAGCAGGGCAGCAGGATCGACCGTCCCCTCGACCCGGGCCGTTTCCGTCGCGAGGTTCACATTGGCGAGCGTCACCCCGGGCACCGCCTTGAGCGCGCGTTCCACCCGGGCGACGCAGGAGGCGCAGGTCATGCCCTCGATGCTCAATTCCTGCGAGACGGCAGGGACATGGTAGCCCGCCTTCTCGACCGCGCCGATCAGCGCGTCAGGCGGTGCGATGCCGGTGATCTCGGCGGTTTCGGTTGCGAGGTTCACAGCGGCGGCGCGGACGCCGGGTACGGCCTTCAGGGCCCGTTCCACCCGACCCGCGCAAGAGGCGCAGGTCATGCCGGTGATGGGCAGGGCTACTGTGGTTTCGCGAAGGGGAGCAGTCATGGTCCGTCCTCTCTTGATGGTCGGGACCTTCCTGATATGGACCTTCCCATAATGGTAAGGTCAACCCCCTTTGCGGGATATTCTGCAAACCTCTCAAGCGACAAACATCGCGCTTGGGTGGTTGGGAAAGGCATGGAGTTTTTGCGGGCAAATCTTTTGCCCGACGGCGCGCTGATTTCGGCAGCAAGAGACCATTCTTGCAGCGCTGGTCTGACTTAACTCAGCTGGGCTGACATCCTCAGACCCAGCAATTCGCGGGCTTCCCGGGGCGAGGCGACGCTTCTTCCCACCCTGTCGCAAATCTCGACCACCCGCGTGACGAGGGCCGCATTGGACGGGGCAAGCGTGGTCCGTGACAGGCGGACATTGTCCTCCAGCCCCGTGCGGGCATGGCCGCCAGCGGCGACGGACCATTCGTTCAAGGTGATCTGGTGCGGTCCGATGCCTGCGGCGCACCATTCGGAACCCGGCAGCAGGCGTTCGACAGTGCGGATATAGTAGTCAAAGACATCCCGGTCCGCTGGCATGGCGTTCTTCACCCCCATGACGAATTGCACATAGGCCGGCGCTTTCAGTCGACCGTCAGCCTGCATCGCGGCGGCCTGATGGATGTGGGAGAGATCGAAGCACTCGATTTCGGGCTTGATGTCGTAAGCCAGCATCTCACTGGCGAGCCAGTCGACAAGATCTGGCGGGTTTTCATAGACGCGGGTCGGGAAGTTGTTCGACCCGACGGACAGCGAAGCCATGTCGGGTCTGAGCGGCAGCATCCCACCGCGCGCCTGGCCTGCGCCCGAGCGGCCTCCGGTCGAGAACTGGATGATCATTCCAGGGCAGTGTTTTTCGATCCCTTCCTTCAGGCGCGCAAACTTCTCGGGATCGGCGGAGGGGGTCTCGTCGTCATTGCGGACATGGGCGTGCACGATGGTGGCGCCGGCCTCGAAGGCGGCGTGGGTGGATTCGATCTGTTCCGGGACAGTGATGGGCACGGCCGGGTTGTCGGCCTTCCTAGGAAGCGAACCGGTGATGGCGACGCAGATGATGCAGGGTTTCATGCGGGGGCCAAGATGAAATCGTGTTCCACAAGGAAGAAGGGTTTGTCGAAGCCCGCATCTGCGCTGGCGGCGGGTTCGGTGATCTTCTGGAAGGTGGCCAGCAGGCTTTCCTTCACGCCGAAAACTGCGTCCGAGCTTATGTAGGGATCGTCGGGGTCGAAGATGTGCGTCACGAGACGGGAGTGGCCGTCCGCCTCGATGATGTAGTGCAGGTGGGCCGGGCGGAACGGGTGGCGGCCGAGGGCTTTCAGAAGCTGGCCGACCGGGCCGTCGTCGGGGATCGGGTAGAATTTCGGCTTCACGCCCTTGAACCAGTAGCTGCCATCCGGCCCAGTGCGGAACACGCCGCGCAGGTTGAAGTCCGGCTGCAGGCCCTTTTGCTGGACGTCGTAGAAGCCTTCGTCATTCGCCTGCCAGACGTCGATCTTGGCATTTGCCAATGGCGTGCCGTCGGTGGAGCGGATGGTGCCGCGCACCAGCATCGGCTCGCCCTTCTGGTCAAGGCAAATGTCTGCACCCATCGGCAGCTCGGGCGCGTCGGCGACGTGGAAGGGGCCGAGGACGGTGGATTCGGACGCGCCGGAGGGTTTGCGGTTGTTGATCGCGTCGACCAGCATCGAGACACCGAGGACGTCCGACAGCAGGATGAACTCCTGCCGCCAGTCGGTGCATTTGTGGCCGGTGGCGGTGAGGAACTGGATGGCCTGGAACCATTCTCCTTCCGTCGGTTCAATCTCTTTCACGGCGGCGTGGAGGTGGCGGGTGAGGATCGCCATGACCTCGGCAAGGCGGGCGTCCTTGGCCTTGGCGTTGCGTGAGATGACGACGTCGGCGGAGGTGGCCTCGGTGAAGAACCCTTGTTCGGTCATGTCAGTGCCCCAGAATGGCGCGGAGCGCGCGGGTGAGGTCGGCCTCGGCATTGGCCGAAGCGGTCTGGCAGCGCCAGGCAACGTGGTGGTCCGGGCGGACAAGGAGGCAACCACCGTCCTTGATGTCGCGGATCTTGTTCCAGTCGCCGACGTGATCCTCATAGTCCGCGCGGGGGCCGATGGTGACGGTGCGGAGAGAAAGTCCCAGCGCCTTGGCGGCGGCTTCGGCGGCGGTGACCCAGGTCCCACCCCCGATGCCGGTCAGGAGGGTGAACTTCCCCTTGCCGCAGAGGTCCAGCGTGGAGTGTTTGCGCCCCTGACGGTCATAGACCCAGGCATGGGGCAGCCGTGCGCCGGGGGTGGTGGTGGGGTGGTAGTAAAGCTCCATATCGGCGTTCACGGGGGCTGTGGTGCCGTCGCTGACCACGGCGCCGGAGGTGTAGCGCTGGTTTATCTCGACCCCGTGGCAGTCGAATTCGTAGACCTTGAAGTCGATGGCCTTCCGCAGCGCCTCACGCTGGGCTTCGCCCGCCGGGGTGGCGTCGCAACGGGCGGCCATGCTGGCTTCGATCCGGTCGTGGTCGACCCCACCGTCCATGCCGAGGGCTTCGAAGATCGGGCCGAATTCGGCGATGGACTGGTTGGCACGGGTAACGATCTGGCGGGCGATTGGCGCACGTTCGGTGGAGTAGCTGTCGAGAAGCTTGGGGGCGGCCTGACCCTTGACCACTGCGGCGAGTTTCCAGGCGAGGTTGAAGCCGTCCTGGATCGAGGTGTTGGAGCCAAGGCCATTCGATGGCGGATGCCGGTGGGCGGCATCGCCCATGATGAAGACGCGGTCCTTCTGCATGTGGGTGGCGAAGCAATTGTTCACCGTCCAGGTGTTGGCAGAAATCAGGTCGATCTCCAGGTCCGGCACCCCGACCAGTTGGCGGGCTACCTGGGTGGCCATTGCGGCGTCGACGACGGGGGCGGGCTGGTTGATGTCGTAGCCCCAGACGATCAGCCATTCGTTCCAGGGGCGGACCATGCGGACCAGCCCCATGCCGATGCCGCCGACGTCGGCGCCGGGCTGCATGACCCAGTAAAGGACGCTGGGGCGGTGGGCGACGTAACGCGACAGGTCGGCGCGGAAAAGGATGTTCATCGACCCGCCGACACCCATCTTGCCTTCGAACGGCAGGCCCGCGTGTTCTGCGACGAGGGAATTTCCACCATCCGCGCCAACCAGATACTTCGACCGGATTGTCACGTCCTTGCCGGTCAGCCGGTCGCGGCAGGTGGTGGTGACGCCGTCGGCATCCTGGATGTGGGAGAGGTATTCGGTGGACATGCGCGATTGCGCACCACGCGAGCACGCGGTCTTGAAGAGGATCGGCTCCATGAAGGTCTGCGGCAGGTCGTTCATCTCGCACGGGCTGGCGCGGAGGTGGCGGGCTTTGCTTTCGGGCGAGGTGCCCCAGGATTGCATCCGACCCAGCTCCTCACCGGCGAGGCTGACACAAAAGACGTTGTTGCCCATCAGCTCTTGCGGGGCGGCGTGCAGCATCGCCTCCGCTTCCACTTCCGGCCCGAGGTCGCGCAGGACCTCCATCGTGCGCTGGTTGGTGATGTGGGCGCGCGGCGTGTTGGCAAGCCAGCGGTAGCGGTTCACCACCAGCGTCTCGACCCCGGAGGAGGCGAGGAGGGCCGCCGTGGCGCTTCCGGCGGGGCCGGTGCCGATGATGAGAACGTCAGTGGTGATGTCAGCCATCTTTGGCTCCTTCGAAGATGAGGCGGCGTTGGACGGGGAAGAGGGCGATGCCCCAGCGGTCGTGGATCAGTCCCCAGAGCCCGCGCGGGGCGAAAAGCATGGTGGCGATGGCAAGAATGCCGAGGGCGAGGAGATACCAGCTGCCGTAGTCGGCGAAGGCGGTCTGCAGGCCCCAGAAGACGAGGACCCCGAGGATCGGGCCTTCCAGCCTGCCGATGCCGCCAATGACGGCGATGAATATGACGTAGGCAGTCCAAGTGGTGACGGAGAATGCCGCGTCCGGAGAGATGCGGGCGGTCTGGACGTAGATGAGGGCCCCGACGAGGCCGGTCATCGTGGCGGCGGACAGGAACACCAGCCATTTGACGCGGGTGGCATCGACACCCACGGAGCGGGCAGCGTTGTCGTTGTCGCGCACGGCGGCGAGCGCCAAGCCAGTGCGGGAGCGCAGAAGCGCGTAGATCGCGGCCATGGTGCCAACGGCGAGGGCAAGGGCGAGCCAGTAGGCCAGCACATCACGCGCGGCGGCGTCGCGGAGATCGAAGAGGTTCGCGATGGCCTCGACGCCGATGATGTCTGAGGTGGCTTCGCGCGGAAGCGAGGTGCCGGTGCCGCCGCCGAGGGTCTTCCACTGGGCGATCAGCAGGCGCGTCACCTCGGCGATGACCCAGGTGCCGATGGCGAAGTAGGCCCCGGCCAGGCGGAAGGCGAAGAAGGCCATCGGGATGGCGAGGAGGAAGGCGGCGAGGCCACCGAGCAGGATGGCGGGGACCGGGTCCCAGCCCCAGAGGATGACGCCGCCGAACATCGCGTAGGCGCCGATCCCGACGAAGGCCTGCTGGCCAACGCTGACCATGCCGCCGAAACCCGCGATCAGGTTCCAGAGCTGGGCGAGGGTCAGCATGGTCAGGATGAAGAACAGGTCCTGGATCAGGCTGCGCGAGGCGAAAGCGGGGAGGATAAGGCCGATGGCGATCAAGGCCAGGGCGACGATCCCGGCGATGGTGGAGGCGCGGGTGCGAGTGGTGACGGTTGCCATGTCAGTCCACCGCCCGTGGGAAAAGGCCGCGCGGGCGGATCAGGAGGACGATCAGGAAGGCGATGTGGCCGGCAAGGATCTGCCATTCCGGGTTGATCTGCGCGCCGACGGTTTGCGCGACGCCAATGATTGCCCCGCCAATCAGGGTGCCCCACAGGCTGCCGAGGCCGCCGATGATGACGGCCTGGAAGGCGTAGAGGAGGCGCGCCGGGCCAATGGAGGGGTCGAAGTTCGACCGCATGCCAAGATAGAGCGCGGCGATGGTGACGATCACCATGGCAAGGCCGGTGGCGATGGCGAAGACCGACTTCGGGTTGATGCCCATCAGGCTGGCGGTCGCGGGGTCATCCGACACGGCGCGGAAGGCGCGGCCGAGGGCGGTGGTGTAGAAGATCCGGTTGAGGGCGAAGATCACCAGGACGGCGGAGGCGAAGGTGAGAAGCGGCAGGGTGCCGACGGTGACAGGGCCAAGGTCGATGGAGGCGCTTTCCAGCGGGCCGGCGGTGAGGCGCTGGCTGTCGGCGGAGAAGACCTCCAGCATTCCGTTCTGCAGGGCGACGGAAAGGCCGAAGGTGACGAGGAGCGGGGGCAGGATGTCCTTGCCCAAGACCCGGTTCAGCACGAACCGCTGCAGCGCCCAGCCGAAGGCGAACATCAGGGGCGCGGCGAGAAGGGCCGCGAGGAAAGGGTTGAGGCCGAGTGTCGCGGTGACCAGGAGGATCGCGAAGGCGGCGAAGATGATCAGGTCGCCATGCGCAAGGTTCACGAGGCGCATGATGCCGAAGACGAGGCTCAACCCCGCGGCGAAGAGCGCGTAAAGGCCGCCGAGGAGAATGCCCTGCACGAGGACGTCAAGCCAGATCATCGGACGCCTCACGGGTGGGCACGGTTTTCAAATTGAGCGCCTTGCGGCGCGAGCCTTTTGTCTCGACCTTGCACGTGAAGGACGTGCAAGGGCTCGGGTCTGCCTCCGGCGGGGATATTTCGGCAAAGGTGAAAGGCATGGCTGTCATGCGGCCGCCCCGAAATAGGCGGCGTGGATCGCCTCGCGGGTGACGTCCCTGGCGGAAGCGGTCAGGGTAACACGGCCCTCCATCAGGCAGTAGACGCGGTCGGCGACGGCAAGGGCACGGGAGATGTCCTGTTCGACGACGATGACGGCGGCACCGGTGGCGCGGATCGCGGGGAGGGCTGCGTAGATGTCGCGGATCACGACGGGGGCGAGGCCGAGGCTGATCTCGTCGCAGAGGAGAAGCTCGGGGTTCGACATCAGCGCGCGGCCGATCGCGACCATCTGTTGCTGTCCGCCGGAGAGGGCGGTGCCGGGGGAGTGGCGGCGTTCTTTCAGGATCGGAAAAAGGGCATAGATTTCGTCCAGCGACCAGCGGCCGGTGCCTTTGCGGATTTGGCTTCCGATCAGGAGGTTCTCCTCGACGCTGAGCGAGGGGAAGAGCTTGCGGCCTTCGGGGACCATGGCGATGCCGCGTTGCAGGATCTGGTCGGCAGGCAGCGCGCCGATGGGGGTACCGTTGTGCAGGATCTGGTCGGGGGCGTTGGTCAGGATGCCGGTGATCGACCGCATCAGGGTGGTTTTGCCCGCGCCGTTCGCGCCGATGATCGCGACGCATTCGCCGGGCTCGACCAATAGGTCGACGCCGAAGAGGGCCTTGAACTGGCCGTATTGCGCGGTGAGGCCTTGGGTGGACAGCAGCGGCATCAGACCTCCAGCCCGAGGTAGATCTCACGGACTTCCCTCGACGCCATGATCGCGTCGGGCGCGCCGATGCCGATCACCTTGCCGAAGTCCAGAACCAACAGGCGTTCGACCACCGAGGTCAGCGCATGAAGGACGTGTTCGATCCAGATGATCGTGGTTCCCTTGGCGTGGAGGCGCTTGATGGTGGCGACGAGGGCTTGGCATTCTCCCTCGGTCAGTCCCCCGGCGATCTCGTCGAGGAGGAGGAGTTCAGGGCCGGTGGCCATCGCCCGGGCGAGTTCCAGGCGCTTGCGGTCGAGGAGCGAGAGGCCTCCGGCAAGCTGGTTGGCCTTGGGAAGGAGTTCGGTGTCCTGCAGGATCGCCACGCATTCGTCGGCGACCTCGGCCTCGCGCCTGTTCTGGCCGAAAGCGGCGGCGGTCAGGAGATTTTCGAAGGTGGTGAGACCTTCGAACGGCTGCGGGATCTGGAAGCTGCGGCCGACCCCCATGCGGACCCGGTCCATCGCGGCGGTATGGGTCACGTCGCGGCCAAGAAGGGTGATGGTCCCGGCATCGGGAAGGAAGTTGCCGGTGATCAGATTGAAGAGGGTGGATTTGCCTGCGCCGTTCGGGCCGATGATGCCGAGCGCCTGACCCTGCGGTACCGAAAACGACACGCCTTCGGTCACCTTGAGGGCGCCGAAGCTTTTTGAGACGTTGGTCAGGGTCAGGACATCGGTCATGGGTTTCGGGCCTTTGGCGCGGCCCCCGAGAACGGGGGCCGCGAAGGGATCAGGCCAGCGCTTCCATCGTACCGCCGGTCGGGATGGCGGGGGCGGTCTGGTTGTCGACGATGACGAGGTCAAAAGTGCCATCCTCTTTCCGCCGCCACTGGCCCCCGACGAGGGGAGTCTTGGTGACGTTGGTCTTGGCGAAGTCCGGCACGCCTTCGCCGTTCCAGGCGATCTTGCCGACCATGGTGTCAAGGTCGGTCGCGGCGATGGCGGCGGCCACGGCATCGGCATCGGTCACGTCCGAGACGCGACCCATGACGTTCGATGCCACCTCGAACAGCGAATGGACAAAGCCGATGGGTTGGGTCCAGGGGCGGTTGGTCTTGGCGGTGAAGTCGGCGGCCAGTTCCGCCGCGGACTGTCCGGTGAGCGAGGACTTGAACGGGTGGGTGTTGGACCACCAGACCTCGGACGACAGGTTATGCCCGGCCTCGCCCAAGGCCTCGACCGATTGGGGGAAGAGGATGGCCTTCGCGACAGTTATGATCTTGGGGTTGAAGCCCTGCTGCAGGGCCTGATTGCGGAAGGTGGTGAAGTCGGGCGGGATCACGACGCCGGTGACAATCTCGCAATTGGCGGCCTTGAAGGCGTTGATCTGGGCGCTGAAATCGTCGTTCAGGTTCTGGTAGCGACCGGGATCGTTCAGCGTATAGCCCTGCGCGGCGAAGCCGGGGCCGACGCCGACGTTCGGATCGCCCCAGGCGTTGCCGTCGCCATCATTGGGGAAGAGGCCGCCGACCTGCTTGTTGGTCTCGATCTGGTTCCACATGTTGAGGAAGACGGCGATGACGTCCTCCAGTCCCCAGAAGTAGTGGAAGGCGTAGTTGAAGGGCTTCCACGACGCCGGGTCGCCGGGGTTGCCTTGCTGGCCGATGAACCAGGGCTGCCAGGGCGCCTTGGTGGAGATGACGGGCATCCCCTCGGCCTCGCAGGTGGTGGCGACGGGGTTGGTGGTTTCGGGGGTGGAGGCGACGATCATCAGGTTGATCTCGTCATCGACGATCAGTTCCTTGGCGACAGAGGCGGCGCGATTCGGATCGGACTGGCTGTCCTTGACGATGACCTCGAAGTTCTGGCCCACTTCCGTGGCAAGGAATGCCTCGATGTTGTAGGCGTCGCTTTCGGCGAAACCGGCCAGCGGGCCGGACTGCGGGCTGACATAGCCGATGCGGATCTTGGCACCCTGCGCGATGGCCGGGGCAAAGAGGCCGGGGCTGGCGAGGGCGAGGCCGGTGGCGGCGCCGGATTTAAGAAGCTTGCGTCTGGTGATCATGGTTGGTCCTCCCTTTTGTTGTTTGGTCGGGGCAGTGCCCGTCGAAGGCCTGTTGCAGCAGGTGTTGGATGCCGTCGCGGGTGACGGGGCGTGGGTTGGCGTAGGGGTTCCTGGTGGCGATGTCGGCGGCGCGGTCGAGGTCTTTGGCGGTCAGGCCAAGGTCTGACAGGCGCAGGGGGGCGTTCAGCGATTTGGCGAAGTGCCAAAGGCCTTTCCCGGCGCTGCCGTGGCCGAAGGTGTCTGCGGTCGGCTTCAGGAGATCACCGACGGCGGGTTCGTTGTAGGCGGTGGTGTGGGGCAGCAGGACAGCGTGCGTCTCGGCATGGGGCAGGCCGAAGCTGCCGCCGAGGACGTGAGCCAGCTTGTGATGCAGCGCCATGGTGACGTGGCCGAGGGTCAGCGAACAGCCCCAGGCGGCATAAAGCGCCTTGGCGCGTGCGTCTTGGTCCTGCGGGTCTTTTGCGATGGCCGGGAGGGCCTCGCGGAAGGCCACCATCGCCTCGCGCGACAGGGCCTCGGTCACCGGGTGGCGGTCGGGAGCGTAGAAGCCCTCCATCGCGTGGGCGATGGCGTTGAGCGCGGAAGTGACGGTCAGCGCGACTGGCAGCGTCAGCGTCAGGTCGACGTCGTAGACCACGACTTCGGGCCGGATCGCGGGATCGCGGCGGGTGGTCTTCTCGCCTCCGGCAGTTTCGCCCAGGATATCGGTCATCTCGGAGCCCGCGTAGGTGGTGGGGATCACGACCTGATCGGCACCGGTCCGAACCGCAATGGCTTTGCCAAGGCCTGTCGTCGAGCCGCCCCCCAGCGAGACGACACAATCTGCATTCGCCGCGCGGAAGGCGACGATAGCTTGGTCGGTCACCTCCACGGGCGTGTGCATGGCGGCACCGGCGAAGACACCGGCGGCCAAGGAACCCAGTTGCCTTGCCAGGGCCTGTGCTTCGCCTTCCTGGTGGGGGGTCGACAAGACAAGCGCACGAGAATGGCCCAGGCGAGCAACTTCATCCGGCACCTGCGCCAAGGTGCCATGACCAAAGACCACGCGGGTGGTCAGGCCGGGGAAGACAAACGGGCGCGTCATCGCGGGGCCTCCATCCGGGGCGAGCGCCTGGCCGAAAGATCAGTCAGAAGGTTGTCGATGAGAGCGATCTCGGTGGCCGAAACTTCGTGGGGCCGAGCGGGGAAAACGTCGCAGCGCAGATCGGCTTCGGCGTGTCCCAGCTCGGTTACGGTATCCGCAAAGGCTTGCAAAGGAATCCACGGATCCGCGCTGCCACCGGAGAGGTAGACTGGCAATCCCCGCTGCAGACGAGATTGCCGATCATCACCCGGGACGCCGACGCGGCAACCGGTGAAGGCGGCCACGGCGGCAAGAGTGTGGGTTCCAGTAAACGCGTGTTCCAGCGAGAGACAAGCGCCCTGGCTGAAACCGGCGAGGACAAGTGGCGCACCGGGAGCCTTTGCCCGCAGGTCAGAAATTGCAGTGGCAAGCCCTGAAAGCGAGGCGGAGAGCTCTCCCCTTGTGGCGGCTGTCAGCGGATCGATCGCCCGGGCCGTGTACCAGCTTTTGCCCTCTGCCCGTGGCAGGACAAAGGCGGCGTCAGATGCGGACAGGCGACGGATGACTGCCGCCTCCATCTCTTCGGGCGACTGGTTGCGGCCGTGGACGAAGACGCACAGCACCTTCGCCCGCGCAGGAGCCACGCCGAAAGACAGGATGTCCGCGACCCCTGGCATCAGAAGGTGGCCGGTTCCAGGCCCGCTTCCATCTCGGCCTGACGATCGGCGAACCACGGCGGGAACACCAGCGACCGACCGATGGCGTCGGCGGGTTCGTCCTTTGCCCAACCCTCGGGCACGGTCCAGGCCAGTTCGAACATCGCGCCGCCGGGCGAGCGCATATACATCGACTTGAAGTACATCCGGTCTTTCTGCTCCGAGACGTCGGTGTAGCCCATCCCTTCCAGCCGGGCCTTCAGCGCGATCTGGTTCTCTTCGTTGCCGGTGTTGAAGGCGAGGTGGTGGACTGTGCCGCCCGCCAGCGTCCAGGTGCCCTGCGGGCTATCGCGGTCGGTGACCAGCTCGATCACCGAGCGGAGGCCGTCGTTCTGCGGCACGATCCACATGCTGCCGTTCGGGTCGGTGCCCTCGCGCCGGAACTGCATGCCGATGTCCAGAAACTCCTCCATCGGGCCGGCATCCATCACCGCAACGCCGCCTCCGTAAATTCCCTTGATGGCGACCTGCGCGGTGGTGCCCTGCGCCTCGTTGACGATCGGCGCGCGGGGATCATCCGGGTTTTCCACCAGCTCGTGCGGAATGCCGCACGGATGGGCGAACATCACGCGGGTCAGGCCGAAGCGTTCGCCCTTTGCCGCCGGAATGCCGTGCTTGTTCAGCCGGTCGACCCAGAAGTCCGCCGCCCCCACCGGGATCGCCTGCATGATCGTGCGAGTCTGGTTGGTACCGCGACGGCCAAAGATGCCGGGCTTCTTGAACGGAAAGGTGGTGATGATGGTCGAGGCGTCGCCATGCCGTGACCCGTAATACAGGTGATAGACCGGCAGCACCCCGTCAAACAGCACCGTCCGCTTGACCGAATAAAGTCCAAGCGCCTTGGTGTAGAAGTCGTAGTCCTCCTGCACGCCATGCGTGCTCATCGTCAGATGGTGGTAGCCTGAAACCAGGGCCATAAGCGTCATCCTTTCGGCTGATTGGGTTGCAGTGAGCCATCCCGGTCAAGAACCAGAACGACTTTCAGGAGGTCAGTGCCACCCGCGCCAAACTGTCCGATCAGGGCGGGCTTCACTGCGAAAAGCGCGTCGCGCGAAATTGCGGGATCGGCGCCATCGAAAATGGTGGTGACCAGTCGCCGGTGAGCGGGTGCCGAGACAGCGAAGTGGATGTGCGCGGGGCGGTCGAGCGAAAGTCCGAGGCGACGCGCCAGCTGTCCCACGGGCCCATCTTCGGGAAGCGCATAACCGCCGGGGCGAATGGTGCGGAAGTGGAAGCAACCGTCCGCGTCCGCAGTGAAAGCGCCGCGCAGGTTGTGTTCCGGCTGGTTGTCGGGATCCTGGTTCTCGTACCGGCCCTCGGAGTTGGCGTGCCACACCTCGACAAGGGCCCCCGACAGCGGTTTGCGGTCAGGGTCCAGCACCTGGCCCGCGACGGACAGAGGCTGGCCGGCGCCATTGCGACAAAGGTCGGCTCCCAAAGCCAGATGGGGCGCATCTGCCCGGTAGAACGGGCCGGGCAAGGTGGAAGGCGTGACGCCTGCCGTTTCCGTCCGTCCGCCGGAGAAAACGCCGTCTGTCAGACCAAATACGTCGGCGAGGATGACCCATTCCTGCCGACGGGCATCTGTCGCGTAGCCGACATCGGTCAGGAACTGGACCAGGGCGTCCAGCTCTTCCGGCGTGGGACGCAGCGTGGCGATGATCTGAAAGGCGTGATCCATGATCTGCCGGACGGCATCGCCCAGTCGGTCGGACGGGCTGGCCGCAAGGCGACGGCGCAACTCGGTCGCGATCTCGTGTCCCGCAGAGCTTGTGCCCTGTCCGTCCATCCCCTGCGCTCCCTTCAGATGCAGGCAAAGACTAGGCGGGTTGGCGGCTTCAGGTGATGACTTTTCGGAAGATCAATATATCATCTGGTTATGAAAATGAGCGAGATTCACCTTATCCAGCTTTCGGCGGTGGTGGACGCCGGCAGCGTCAGCAAGGGCGCTGCGGCCCTTGGCGTTTCCCAACCGGCACTGTCGCGATCGCTGTCGCAACTGGAAGCGCGCGTGGGCAAGCCATTGTTCGTGCGGAACCGACGTCCACTGCAGGCGACACCCTTGGGAGTGCAATTGGCCACACATGGCCGGCGCATCCTTCTGGAAAGCCGTCGGGCGAGCGAGGCGGTTCAAAGCCTGGTGCGCGGCACCCGCGGACTGGTGCGGGTGGGCGGCGTGCCCTTCTTCATGGATGCCATGATCAGCAGGATCATCGCATCCTTCCACAACCAGCATCCCGACGTGGATTTCCAGCAAAGCTACGGCAACTTGTCCGAGGTCGGAAATGGATTGCGGGCAGATCAGCTTGACATAGGGATCGTTCCGTTGGGAACCTCGGGTGAACCGGAGGGACTTGCATTCACCGCCATCCTGGCCGCGCGGAACGTCGTCTGCTGCCGGATCGGCCATCCCCTCCAGCAAAGCAAGCGCATTTCCACAGGTGAACTGGGGCACTATCCGTGGATCGCACCGCTTCCTGGTTCGCCGCTGCTGGCCGACCTTTTCGCCATCCGATCATCGTTAGGGTCGGTTGACCTCAACATTCGCTACTCTGGGGGGTCGCTACTTTCGGTGATGAACTACATGTCCGAAACCGACGCGCTTGCCATCCTGCCGTTTTCCGTCTGGTTTGCCGAGCGCAAGCACAGCCGCCTGGCCGTCCTTCCGGTCGACATTCCGCAGCCGCAACGAAACCTGGGGATCCTGCAGGTTCCGGGTTTCGCCACCAACCCGGCCGCTGCGGCCTTTGCGGACTATGTCGTGCAGTCCTTCGAATCCATGCAGCAACTGATCCTGCGCCACGAGAACGCGGTCATCTGGCGACGCTAGGTGCAACACACCGTCGGAGTACCTAACTCCGACCCACCATTCCCATGCGTCTGAGGACCGCCCTCTCGGTCCATTGCGCCGCCAAGTATAGGATCACGGACAGGATCACGCTGACTGCTGCCACGGTCCAGATCATTCCGAAATCTAGATAGCCGCGCGACTGGTTCAAGAGGTTGCCCAAGCCACGGCCTGTCGCCAGCCATTCGGCGATCATCACGCCCAGCAGGGCGCGCGGCGCAGTCAGGCGCACGGCCGCAAAAAGCCACGGGACGGAAGCCGGCAGGGTAACGAGGCGCATTTCACGCCAGCCGGTCGCGCCATAGGCACGCGGCAGTTCCAGCGCTGCGCGGGGAACCTGTGCGATGCCTTGTGCGATCATGACGTAGGCCGGGAAGAAGGTCACCGATATGGTGATCCAGAGAGTAACTGCGGTCCCCCGCCCGAGAAGGAGCACCAGCAGAGGCGTCAGGGCAACCAGCGGCATGGTCTGCGTCACCAGGGCCACCGGAAGGAAGGCGCGCGTGAAGGCGGGCGTCAGGCGCCCTGCAACTGCAAGCGCAAAGGCAAAAGCCAGACCAGCCGCCATCCCGACCAGCGTAATGGGCAGGGTTTCCGCAAGGGCGGCCAGCAGCCTTGATTGGGCGGTCGGCGCGCTGTCGGCAAGGAACAGATAGTCCACCACGCCCCAGGGAGTCTTTCCAAGCATGTCCGGCACGTTCAGGGCCCAGAGGATGACCCACCAGACTGCAAAGGGCATGAGGATGGCCCCAACGCTTAGGACGGGAGAGGATCGATCGGCCAGCACTCCAGGCGGTGCGGCGGGGTTCAGGCTAAGCGAAATCGACGCGCCCAGCATCCGGCGCGAGATCAGCGCGAAGACGCCATAGGACAGGCCGGCGATGACGGTGGCCACCAAGCCGATACCCCAAAGCCGGTCGGGTTCGCCTCGGCCCAGCGAGCCCAGCAGATAGGCACCGAGGCCGAACCGCCCGCCGCCGCCGAATTCGGCCAGGATTGCGCCCAGAACGGCGTTGGGAGCCGCGACGCGGAACCCCGACAGGATCGCAGGCACCGCGCCACGTATCTGCACCAGACGCAGGACAGCGCCGCGCCCACCGCCGTATGCACGGACGATGTCAGCGGCGCGGGTGTCATACTGGGAAAGCCCCGTCACGGTCGCCTGCATGGTGACGAAGTAGACGCCCAGCGCTGCCAGCACGATGCGGGGCGTCATCCCCTCCAGCGTCAATGTCAGGATCGGTGCGATGGCAATCGGTGGCAGCGCAAAGATCGCGATGTTGACGCCTCGGAACAGCCGTTCTGCCGTACGGGACATCACGAAAAAGAGGCCGGCAAGAACCGCCAGGAGGTTCCCGATCACGAAGCCCGCACCGGATGCGAAAAGTGTGGCCGTCACATGGGCCGGGTAATCGGCCCGGTCCACCCACAGCCGCACGAGGATTTCCGAAAGCGCCGGCAGCGCGCCTGAAGCCACAAGATCGAACCGCCCCACCAGCTCCCATGCGGCCAGCAGCAGGACCGGAGCCAGCCACCTGCGCAGGTTAGCGCCCATGCAGGACCCCTGCGATCCGGTCACATAGGTCGTGGAAATGTGGTGCGGAGAAGAGCGTCGGTTCGCGGGGGCGCGGCAGGTCGATTTCAACGATATCGATGATCCGGCCCGGTGCGGCCTGCATCACCGCCACCCGGTCCGCCAGGAAGACAGCCTCGTCGATCCCATGCGTGACCAGCAGAGTGGTCACCCCGGTTTCAGCCCAGATCCGCTGCAGTTCGATGTTCATCTGGCGCCGCAAGATCTGGTCCAGCGCGCCAAAGGGTTCGTCCAGGAAAAGCACGCGTGGCTCGCTGACCAGGGCGCGCGCGATGGCGACGCGCTGGCGCATCCCGCCTGACAACTCGCCCGGCAGCGCATCCTCGTATCCCTTCAGTCCCACGAGTGCGATCAGGTCACGAATACGCCCCGCCGCAGGGCCTGTGTCTCGGCCCAGAACCTCCAGTGGAAGGGCGATGTTTCGGGCCACCGTCCGCCAGGGCAAGAGCCCCGCATCCTGGAATGCAACGCCGGTGATGCCGCCCGCTGTCGCCCGTTCCGGGGGCTGACCGCCGATCTCGACCGTGCCGGCATCCAGGGGCTCCAGCCCCAGAGACGCCCTCAGGACGGTGGACTTGCCGCAGCCTGACGGCCCGATCAGCGCGGTGAAGCTGCCGGGCGGACAGGTGAGGGTGACGTCCCGCAGGGCCTCGACCAGCTTGCCGCGACCGTGAAAGGTCTTGGTCAGGCCAGAGAGCTGAATCCCTGCGGGTGCCGTCATCAGATCTCTTCCAGAAGCGTCGTGTCGAACATGTCGCGCGTGGCCTTGATGCCCACCTTGGACAGCGCCTCGATGTTACCGGCGATGCCCTCCTCGGTCATCGAGAACACGCCTCCTGCGGCTTCGATCAGCGGCTTCTGCGCGATGTTGAAGAATATCTCGTTTTCGATCGTGCGGCCGGTGCCCGCGAAATGCGTGTCGGCCCACTTCGGCGGCCATGCTGCGGGGTCGATGTTGTTCTCGTCCCAGCCCTTGCGGCTGGCGCGGAGCCAGGCGACCAGTTCCTTGCGCTTGGCGGCAAGCACGTCCTCGGTCACCACAACGGTGTCGTTGTAGATCGTGTAGCCGAAATCATACAGGAGGAAGGAGGTTGCCTCCTCGCCCGCTTGACCGATGGTGTAAGGCACGTTGGTCGTGAAATCGAGGCTGGCGTCAATCTCGCCCTTGATCAGCGGTGTGGGATCGTAGGCGTACGGGACGATGTTCACGCTGGCGCGGTCGATGCCGTTCGCGGCCAGCACGGCCTCGACGCTGATGGTGTTCACCGGGGGCACGGCGATTGTCTTGCCCACCATATCGGCGGGGGTGGTGATCGGAGCCTTCTTGAGGCTGACGATGCCGATGGGGTTCTTCTGATACTGCGCGCCGATGATCTTGAACTTGGCGCCCTGTTCGGTGATCGCCTTGATCGTGGTGTCCGGCGTTGTCAGCGCCAGGTCCGCGCGGCCGGCAACGATGGTGCTTTCGGGGATCACGTCCGGACCGCCCGGGAGGTAGGTCAGATCCAGCCCCTCGGCCGTGTAGTAGCCTTGGTCCATCGCCAGGAAATAGCCGGCAAACTCGGCGTCGTTGATCCAGGCGGCCTGCATTGCGAAGGGCGTCGCAGCACGGGCCATTCGAGGAGCGAAGGGCAGCGTTGAAGCGGCTGCGGCGGTGGACAGAAAGGATCGGCGGGACAGAGAGACTCTCATGGCAGCAGTCCTGTTGTTTGAAGGGTTGAAATTGTCAGGCAATCCCCTGAATGCGCTGCAATTCCTGCAACGGCGGGGTGTTGGCGATCTGTTGGGGCTCAAGGAGGTTCCACTTCACGCCCGACGGGCGCTTGGCGCGGCGTTCGACCTTGTGCAGGCCCGAGGGCGTGGCGATCCAGTCGACCAGAATGTCGGTTTCGGACGGGGTCAGCTTTTCCTGGACGAGTTGGCAGTCATGCACCACGGCGACCACCGGCGTCGTCTCGTCCACGAGGCCAAGGTCGGTGAACATGCCCCATTCGAGGTCAAAGAACCCGTGGCCCTTGCCGAAGCGGACGCCGTCGACTGATACGGCAGAGGCCCCGGTGACCATGAAGTCGAACCGCCCGCGGCGGGCAACTTCCTCCAAGGTGATCGGGCGGGCGAAATGCTCCATCCCGTCCAGCCAGGCCGCGTAAAGCTCGGCTCCCTTCGGGACCATGCCCGGCTCCATCAACAGGAAACCACGGTATATGCCGTAGGTCGACATCACGAAGGGCTTGCCTTCTGCGATCATTCGTCGGCGCAGGTCCACCAGACAGTTGTCCGGCGTGATGAAAGCGAAGCTGGTCTGCTGGTAGGCCGACATCCTCACCAGATGCTCGGTCGCCGCCTCCGAGCCTTCGAAATCCGGGATCACCTCGGCGAAGTTCAGATGGAAGCGCGTGTCGGGCTTGGCCACATGATGCAGCTTTGACCAAATCTGCTGGCGGATGATCTTGGATTTGGACATGATCGACCTGTGTCGTTTCATTGTTTCATCACTTTGAAACGACGGTTTCACAAATGCAAGCGCGCTGATGCGCAACGTGTAGGCACATGGCGACGCGTCTAACACTCAGAATCCAGGAGAGAATTTCTCGGCTGACGAAGTCCGAGCAGAATTTGGCCGTTCTACTGCTTGAGAATCAGACACTGATCGAAACACACAGCGCCACAGAGTTGTCGGCACTTGCCGGGGTTTCAAAGGCCACCACGGCCCGCTTCTTCCGCAACCTGGGCTATACCGACTTTGACGAGGCACGCACCCAGGCACGCGAGGAACGCAACCGCAAGCAGCCCTACGCCTATTCGCAGGCCGCGGCTGACCCTGGCGCGCTGGGACGATCCATTGCCGATCATCTGGAGCTGGAATTGCTGAACCTGACCCGCACTTTCGAGGAGATGCGTCCCGACCTTCTGACTGAAGCGGCCCGATTGATCCTGGATGCGCCGCGCGTCTGGTGCATGGGCTTTGGTGCCGAGGAAGGCCTTGCACGCCTCGCGCGACTGACATTTGCCCGCCTTCGTCCGGATGTCCATCTGCTTGCGGCCAGCCCGGGGGCCTGGGCGGAAGATCTGGCCATGACCGGCCCGCGAGACGTGCTGCTTTTGCTGACGCTAGAGCCGAGGCCAAAGTTCCAGTCGTCTCTCACCGCCTATGCGCGCACCTCGCGGATGAACGTGATCACCCTGACCGACCACCGCTACCTCGCGCGCGCGCAGCGGTTTTCACGGCTTGCCATCGGAACCCATGTCGCAACCTACGGGGCGCTGCCGACGCATACGACGCTGACAAGTCTGGTCCGCCTTCTGGCAGTCGCCTTCATTGGCCACGCAGGAGAGCCGGCACGTCAGCGTCTGAGTGTCATTGACGAGATCAACGAGGAAATCGATCTCTTCGAATAGCGACCCTTCCGACCAGCGCAGAGAGCAACGCCCGGTCAGGCGGAGGCGTCAGACGGACACAGAACGACCAAGTGATCAGACAGACACATCTAACCCAACGTCGAAGGTCTCTTCCGGGAAGAACTTCGCCAGACGGATGTCCGCTGAACGCGCATGGCCCTCCATCCCCTCAAGCCGCGAGATCCGGGCAGTGGCCTCGGCCAGCGGGCGCGCTGCGTCGCGGGTGGCGCGTTGCCAGGTCACGGTCTTCATGAACTTGTGCACTGAAAGCCCGCCGGTGTACCGAGCCGCGCCAGAGGTGGGGAGAACATGGTTCGGGCCGGAGGTCTTGTCCCCGAAAGCCACCGTCGTTTCCTCTCCCAGAAACAGCGAGCCATAGGCGGTCAGGCGGCCAAGCCACCAGTCAAGGTCGGAAGCCTGGACGTGCAGATGTTCCGGGGCATAGCGGTCAGCAACCGCGGCCATCTCCTCGCGACTGGTACAAAGGATCACTTCGGCCATGTTGTCCCAGGCGGCCCGCGCGCTTTCGCGGTTCACCTCGGGAAGGGACCCGATCAGGTCCGGCACCAGACGGATCACCGCGAGCGCCAGTGCCTCGTCGGTGGTCACCAGCCAGACAGGAGAATTGTAGCCGTGTTCGGCCTGGCCGACCAGATCGTATGCGACCATCTCGGCATCAGCGCTGGAGTCCGCCAGGACCATGCTGTCGGTGGGGCCAGCGAACATGTCGATGCCAACCTGGCCGAAAAGCATCCTCTTGGCTTCGGCCACGTACTGGTTGCCCGGTCCGACCAGGATATCCGCTTTGGGCAGGCCGAAGTGACCGTGCGCCATCGCGGCCACCCCCTGCACGCCACCAAGGTTCAGGATCACATCGGCACCGCAAAGGTCCATCGCATAGAGGATCGCGGGCGGAATCCCGACGCCCGGGCGAGGCGGGGAGCAGGCTGCAATATGCGGGACGCCCGCAACCTTGGCCGTGGTGATGGTCATGATTGCGCTGGCGACGTGACTGTACCGGCCACCCGGCACATAGCAACCGGCTGCGGCCACCGGGATCTGCTTCTGTCCTGCCGTCAAACCCGGCAGGATCTCGATCGCACAGTCCGACAATGTAGCGCGCTGCGCTTCGGCAAAACGGCGGATGTTGGCATGGGCGAAGCGGATGTCCCGCTTCAGTTGCTCTGGCACCTGGCTGGCTGCCGCCGCCAGAGTTTCGCGCGAGACGATGATGTCACCCGTCCACTTGTCGAAGGTACGGGAATAGTCGCGCACCGCCTTTTCGCCTTCGATCATGATGCGCGCCAGCATGACCTGTACCAGGTCGCGGACATCCTGGTGGTCAGTGTCGGCAGACTTCGTGGCCGTCTTGAGATAGATCATCGGGGGGTCTTTCGGTTCACATACGGCCCTTCCAGGGCACCAGACGGCGTTCAAGGAAGCGCATCACAAGGTCGAATGTGATCGCGATGGCGGCAATCACGAAGATGCCCATGATCACCACCGAGGTCTGCAGGAACTGGCTTGCGGACAGGACCATGTAGCCAAGGCCCTTGGTGGCTGCGACCATCTCGGCCGCGACGAGGGTGGTCCAGCCAAAGCCGATGCCGACCCGCATGGCGGTCAGGATCTCGGGCATGGCAGAGGGCAGGATCACGTAGCGCATCACCTGCCAGCGGGTCGCACCAAAGGAATAGGCCGCGTGAATCTGCTCGATCGCCGCCGACTTCACGCCCGAGCGGGCACCAAGCACGATGGGCGCGAACATCGACAGGAAGATCAGCAGGACCTTTGACGTCTCGTCGATACCGAACCAGATGATCATCAACGGAAGGTAGGCAAGAGGCGGAATCGGGCGGTAGAACTCGATCGGCGGATCAAAGATGCCGCGGATGGTCGGGCTCATCCCCATCGCCAAACCAAGGGGCAGACCGATCAGGCAGGCGAGGACGAAGGCCCCGAAGACCCGCAGGGTCGAGGTAAGCGTGTGTTCGAGGAAGGAGGTGTTGGTGAAGCCTTCGTTCCAGATCTGGACGAACTTGGCCAGCACAGCCTGCGGCGCGGGGACGAAAAGCGGCTTGACCCAGCCAAGCGTCGTGACCAGCCACCAGACGAAAAGCATCGTCGCGACCGATGCGACCGAGAGCCAGAAGGTGTTGCCCTGGCCTGGCACACCATAGATTTCTCCGGGCTTGGTGGGACGGGCGCGGGCGAGCCGGGCGACCAGGCCGGGGGTCTTCGGCGGCTTGGACAGGGTCACTCTACGGCCTCCTCGTCAGCGAAGATGATGTTCAGAACCTTTTCCCGCAGCGCGATGAACTCGGGCGAGGCCTTGACCTGCCGCGCCGGTGCACCGCCCTGAAACTGGCGCGAGAACGGGAGGTCGAAGACATGGGTGATCCGGCCCGGGCGGGGCGACATCACGATCAGCTTGGTGCCCATGAACAGCGCCTCTTCGACGCTGTGGGTGATGAAGAAGACCGACTTCCCGGTTTGGCCCCAGATCTTCAGGATCAGTTCCTGAGCCTTCTCCCGGGTCAGCGCGTCCAGCGCGCCGAGGGGTTCGTCCATCAGCAGAATTTTCGGGTCGCACGTCAGCGCCCGGGCGATGCCCACACGTTGCTGCATGCCGCCTGACAGTTTGTAGACCGGCGAGCTTTGAAAGCCGTCCAGACCCAGAAGGCCGATGTATTCGTTGGCGGTCCTGTAGCGTTCCTGCTTCGGAACACCTTGGATCTGGAGTCCAAATGCCACGTTGTCGATTACGTTCAGCCAAGGCAGCAGCGCGTGTTTCTGGAACACCACGGCCCTGTCGGCCCCAGGCCCGATCACCGGCCGGTCGTCCAAAGTCAGGGTCCCGGACGAGGGCGACAGAAACCCTGCGATCAGGTTCAGAAGCGTGGACTTTCCGCAGCCGGAAGCGCCCAGCGCCACGACGAACTCGCCCTCGGCAATCGCAAGATTGATCTCGCTAAGTGCTGCAACCGGCGCACGGCCATCGGCAGCAGGGTAGACGACCGAGACATGATCGATGTTCAGGCTCAAAGGCCGGTCCTTCCAAGCGATGGATACGCCCGGGCCGGTTAAGGCCCGGGCGGCAGGGTCTGGTTTACTGCGCCGCAGCAGCGGCAGCGTAGGTCGGGTTCACGAAGGACGAATAGTCGTCCAGCGCGGCGTCGATGCGGCCCGCGGTGACCAGGAAGTCGGCAGTGGTCTTGATCTTCGGCGCGGCGCTGGCGAGCCAAGCCTCGCCGGTCTGCTCGGCCATCGGCAGGAAGGTGAAACCTTCCAGGATGCCGGGCACCTGGGCCGGATCAGCGCCTGTAGCCGCCGCCAGCGTCTTCACTTCGGCGCTGTCGGCCGTCCAGGCAGCCGGGTCAGCCAGGTACATGCCATTGACCTTGTCCACAGCCTTCAGGAAGGCCACGACCTTTTCTGGATTGGCTTCGGCAAAGGGCTTGCTGACCACCCAGCCGTCATAGGTCGGGAAGCCCCACTCGGCGGTCTGGTCGGCGCCCACGATCAGCTTGCCGGTCTTCAGGATCTCGGACTGCACCGGCTGCCAGATCCAGGCCGCGTCGATGGTGCCCTGCCCCCAGGCCGCGGCGATGTCGTCAGGCTTCATGCCGACAATGTTGACGTCGGCTTCGCTGAGGCCCTCGTGCTGAAGCGCACCCATCAGCGAGTAATGTGCGGTCGAGCCGATCGGAACTCCTACCGTCTTGCCCTTGAGGTCAGCCACACTGGCGATGCCGGAGTCGTTGTGAGCGATCAGCGATTCCGCTTTGCCGATGACGTCGGAATAGGCGATCAGCTCGATCTCCAGGCCGGAGCTCGCGCCAATTGCAATGGGCGAAGAGCCAAGCTCGGACAGGACCACGTCGCCCGAGGCCATCGCGGCGATCACGTCCGTCCCCGCGTCGAACTTGCGCCATTCGATTTCCCATCCGGTGGCCTCAGCCAGTTCATCCGAGGCAGAGAGCATCTGCATGGGGGTGGGGTTGCCGAAATGGCCGATGATGATCTTCTCGGCCAGTGCCTGTCCGGCCAGCAGGGCCGATGCGGCAGCGCCCAGAAGAATGTGCTTCAGTTTCAGGCTCATGACTTTCTCCTCTGTTGGTTTTTTTGTTGTCTGTTGGTTCAAGTGTCATACGACGTTGGTTGCCCCCCTTTGACTGTCCTCCAGAGCGAAGCCGGTGATGGCCGCAACCAGGACGTCCAGCGTGTCGAAGGCGGTCACGCCAACCGCCGTCGCATCGGAAAGCAACGAGTACTCGGTGCAGGCAATCATCTGCACGGAGGCGCCCCGCTGCAAGAGTGCATCTGATGCAGTCCGCAGCGCCACGGCCGTTTCCGGGTCTGGCCCGACCGCCTTGATCCGACGGATGGCCGCCAGCATCTTGGCTTCGTCATCAGGGTAAAGCGCCTGGAGGCCACACCGGGCCAGAGGCGCGTCGAAAAGACCGATCTTCCTGACAGCAGGTGAGGCCAGAATGCCCACCCGTCCGTCCAGTCCCGCAAGCTCTGCCGCCCGACGCACCGACAGGTCGACCATGTCGAGCAACGGCACTTTCACCGCTGCCCGGATCGCTGGGGCGTAGTGGTGCGCGGTGTTGCACGGCATGGCCAGAGCCTCGGCTCCGGCTACGACCAGGCGCTCCGCCATCCGGGCCAGGACCGGGCCGGGGTCATCTCCCGAACCCTCGATCAAATGGCGCATGCGCGAGGGAACTTGCGGGTTCTGATCAACGATCAGCGGGATATGATCAGCGTCATCGACGGCGGGAACGGCATCCAGAAGCTTCTGCATCAGGAGAAGGGTCGCCTGCGGCCCCATGCCCCCAAGGATTCCGACCCGCCGCATCTATCCTCGCCTTTCAGTCATGCCTTCAAACCACCAAAGCCTTTCGCTCTTCGGCAAAGATCGCATCGTAGCCGAACAATCCCGCTGCACCACCAGTGTGCAGGAAGACAACCCTCTGGCCTTTGCTGAAATGGCCCTTGCGGACGAGGTCGATCAGACCAGCTGCCCCCTTGCCGGAATAGACCGGGTCCAGCAGAATGCCTTCCAGCTGCGCGAACATCGCGATTGCCTCCAGCGTATCGGCCCGCGGGATGCCGTATCCGGCACCGACATAGCTGCAATCCGCGACCACGTCGCCCCGGCTGACCACAGTGGGGCATCCCAGTTTTTCCGCCGTGCGTTGGGCCAAAGCGAAGACGTTCTCTTCCTGCTTTTCCTTTGGGGCCCGCACCCCGATGCCCAAGAGCGGAATCCCCGCGTTCATGGCCTTGAGCCCGGTGATCAGCCCGGCCTGGGTCCCCGCACTACCCGTCGCGGTCACCAGATGGTCGATCACCAGACCGCGGTCATTGGCCTGAGCGACCAGTTCGAAGGCGCAGTTCACGTAACCAAGTGCGCCCGTCGGATTCGAGCCGCCTCCGGGGATGATGTAGGGCTTGCGTCCGTCACCGCGAAGGCGATCGGCGAGGAGTTCCATCTCGGCTGGCATGTCCACCCCACCGGCGCGTCGGGACGTTGTCGCCCCGTGCAGATGGTCCAGCAGAACATTGCCATTGGTGTTATAATTGGAATCGTTCGAGCCCGTCCTGTCTTCCAGCAGGATATGACAGGCAACCCCCAGTTTTGCCGCGAAGGCCGCCGTCTGCCGCGCGTGGTTCGACTGGGTGGCACCCTGCGTTATCACCGTATCTGCGCCCTGAGCGAGAGCTTCGGCCATCAGGAATTCAAGCTTTCGCGTCTTGTTGCCGCCGGTGGAAAGACCGGTGCAGTCGTCACGCTTGATCCAGATTTCGGGCCCACCCAGTTCTTTGGAGAGGCGATCCAACCGCTCCAACGGGGTTGGAAGATGGGCCAGGAAAATGCGCGGAAAGCGGGCGAGATGCATGCGTAGTTCCCCGTGTAACTTGCGGAAGGCAACATTTGCAAAGGCGATTGGCAATTGCAAATGCGAAATATGCGGAATAACTTGTAGAAGCTGCAAGTTGAGGACCCAATGCGTCTGGAATGGCTGGAAGACATTGTGGCGATCGCGCAGACCGGATCGTTCAGCGGTGCGGCCGAACGCAGGAACCTGACGCAATCCGCTTTCTCGCGCCGCATTCAGCAGATCGAGGATTATGTCGGGGTCAAACTCTTTGACCGCAGCCGCAAGCCGGTGCAGCTGCGAGCGATGACGCAAGGCCATGCCGCCCAGATTGAAGAGCTGGCAACAGCCTTGCGGCAACTGGTGATTGACTTGCGCCGGGGCGATCGCATGGCGTCAAACCGCATAGTCATCGCCAGCCAGCATTCTCTGACCGCGTCGCTTGCCCCGCGGATCATTCAAGACCTCCACGACAAGGGGCCGGGTATCTATGTTCGTTTGCGCTCGGCAAATCTGGACGAGTGCTTCGGGCTGCTTTTGTCAAGAAACGCCGACCTTGCCATCGTCTACGGCGTGCCAGGAGCCGATGCATTTGCCAAAGACTACCTGGAGTCCGTCGACCTATGGTCGGACCGCCTGATTCCGGTCTTGCGTCCAGACCTTGCGCTGGAGGTCCTGGCCGGAATCGAGACCTCCGAACTCCCTATCGTGGCTTACCCACGGGAAGTCTTCTTTGGCACCATCATGGCAGAGCGGATCCTGCCGGCGTTGGCTCCGACGACCGTCGCATTGCCCAGGGCCGAGACGGCCCTGACCATCGCGGCGTTGGAAATGGCCGCCGCGGGCGTCGCCGCGGCGTGGGTTCCCGAAACCCTGGCTGCAATTGCCATCGCGCAAGGGCGGCTTACGGATCTATCCGCGGTCCTGCCCGTCTGTCCGCTTTCAATCCGGGCAATGCGGCTGAAAGGGCACCGTGGCCCGGCAGAGGACATGATCTGGGATCAGATTCTGGCCCTGTGCGGCGGCAAGATTGCGTTGCCGGAGTAGCAGGGGGTGCGGATTGGCGCCCACGTACGAAGGATTAGCTGCAGCGTGGTTTGCAGGGACCCCGGTATGGGCTTCGAGTTGCCCCTCGAATGTCTCTTCAGTCGCCCGTGCGCCCACCTTAGGTCTCAGCGATATTCACGACGAAGGTGTTGATTTAACATCGCTCTACCCAGCGAAATGCGCACTATCGGTCCAGCTGTTGATCTGACCGTAAGTAACTGCCTGCGTTGGATTAGATGGTGCCCAGAGCCGGAATCGAACCAGCGACACGCGGATTTTCAATCCGCTGCTCTACCAACTGAGCTATCTGGGCACCGTTTGGTGGGCGGGTGATACCCAAGCGGCGGGGGGCTGTCCAGAGGGAAAACACCCCTTAGTGCGCCCGGGGTGGGGTCTCTTCCGGCGGCACCTCTTCGGCTTCATCCTCGGTTTCCGCCGGTATCCGGTAGCTTTCGTTCAGCCAGCGGCCTAGGTCCACGTCGGCACAGCGGCGGGAGCAGAAGGGGCGGTAATCGGCGGCAGTTGGCTTGCCGCAGATCGGGCAGCTCATGGCAGAAGCTCCGACAACGGCAGGCGGTCGCGCTTGCGGGTCAGCTCATAAAGGCCGAGCGTGGTCCAGCCGGCAAGGTTCGCCTCGCCGTCGGTCTTGAAGGCGGCCTTCAGGACCTGGTCCAGGATATGACGGTCACGCTTGGGCATCGGGGCGAAGTCCACCACCACCTGCCCTCCCAGGCCGCGCAGCCGCATCTGGCGCGGCAGGTCGCGGGCGGCGGCGATGTTGGCCTTCAATGCCGCCGCGGGTGAGGTATCCGGGCCGGTGTTCACGTCAACCGCGACGAGGGCTCTGGTCGGCTCGATCATCATGTGACCACCGGCATCCAGCGCAACGCGGGGAGCCCGCAGGGCGTCCAGCATCTCGGCCACGCCGTGGCGTTCGAAGCTTTCAGGGTCGGTGTCGGCATCGTCCACTGCCGGCTCGAGCCAGTCGCGGAACGCGAGGTCGTGGGCCGTGGGACCATCGACCAGCAGTTCGGGCGGACCAGAGTTGTCGGCAAGCACCGCCTCTGCAAGGCCACGCATTGCGGCGATGTCTTCGGCGATGGCCTGATCCTCGGCCTCAAGGCAACTGGAGCGCAGGATCAGGCCAAGCTGCTCATTTGCGCCTGTCATTCCGGTCTGCGCCAGAGCGGAGAGTTCCGCACGCCGCTCCTCGTCCTTGATCTTGCGCGAAATGTTCAGGCCCGGTGCGTCCGGAGTGACGATTGCAAACCGCGACTTGAACAGCAGGCGCGATGTGACGGGGATGGCCTTGCCCGGTTCAGCCGGCCCGGTAACCTGGACGAGCAGCCGCTGTCCGGGGGCTACGCCAGAGATCTGTCTAAGAAAGCCCGAGGTGCCGTCGGGCAGCTTGACGAAGATGCCGCCCTGGCCTTTGACCGGACGGTCGGCGACGGCCCGGTAGATCGCACCCGGGACGGCCATGTCGCCCAAGGGGTCAATGGCAAGCTCTTCCAGCTGCCCGTCGACCAGCAACGCCGCCGCCTCGCGGCCGTCGATCTCGTCCAAAACCAGCAAACGGCCCTTCATTCCTGCCTCCAGACCGGATAGCCGATCGCTGTCAAAAGTACCGCCGTTTCGGCCACGGGCAGGCCCATGATGCCGGTGAAGGACCCCGAGATCCAAGGGATGAAGGCACCCGCAAGTCCCTGGATCCCATAGCCGCCGGCCTTGCCCTGCCATTCGTTGCTGGCGAGATAGCCGTTCAGTTCTGCATCGGAAAGGCGCTTCATCTTTACCGTGCTGAGACTTTCCCGCACCAGCACCCGGTCACCGCGCCGCACCGCTATACCGGTGATTACCTGATGGCGGCGACCAGCAAGTGCTGTCAGGAAAGCCGCCGCCTCGCCAGCATCGGCCGGTTTGCCAAGAATGCGGCGGCCCAGGGCAACCGTCGTATCGGCGCAAAGGACTACATCATCAGGCCCTGCAGGCACGGCCAAAGCCTTTTCCCGCGCAAGCCGCAGGCAATAGGGCCGGGGGAGTTCTCCCTTGCGGGGGTCCTCGTCGATGTCCGGGGGCAGGATCAGGTCGGGCACGATGCCCAGCTGCTCCAGCAATTCCTTGCGGCGCGGGCTGGCTGATCCCAAAATGAGACGCATTCAGAAATCCACGCGCATCTGGGTCCGAAAACCGGTTCCCACGTTTCGGGATGCGCTCACTTGAAGCGGTAGTTGATGCGGCCCTTCGACAGGTCGTAGGGGGTCATTTCGACCTGAACCTTATCGCCGGCCAGAACACGGATGCGGTTCTTGCGCATCTTGCCTGCCATCACCGCGATCAACTCATGGCCGTTCTCGAGTTCGACCCTGAATGTCGCGTTCGGCAGGAGTTCCTTCACGACACCGGGGAATTCGAGAATGTCTTCCTTGGCCATGGTCTCTCCATTGCAGATGGGCCCGCAGGTTGATCCCCGCAGGCTTCCGGGGGGCGATATGCCCCTGATGGGGGGGGGATTCAAGCGGATTCTGGAATAGGTCAGGTCCGCAGGCGGAAACGCTGGATCTTGCCGGTCTGGGTCTTGGGCAACGCATCGGTGAAAACTACCCGACGGGGGTACTTGTAGGGCGCGATGGCGCGCTTGACGTGGTCCTGCAGGATCTTGACCAGAAGGTCGTCTGGCGTGTGCCCTTCTGCCAGGACCACATGCGCCTCAACCACCTGGCCCCGCTCCTCATCCGGTGAGCCGATGACAGCGCATTCCAGCACGGCGGGATGTGAGAGGAGCGCTGCCTCCACCTCCGGCCCCGCGATGTTGTAGCCGGCACTGATGATCATGTCGTCGGACCGCGCAGCAAAGTGGAAGCGGCCCTCTTCGTCCTGCCAGAAACTGTCGCCAGTCAGGTTCCATCCCGCCTTGACGTACTTCTTCTGCCGCTGGTCCGAGAGATACCGGCACCCGGTTGGCCCGCGCACAGCCAGCCGCCCGACTTCCCCGCGGGGAAGCTCCTGCATGTCATCGCCCACGATCCGGGCCTCATAGCCGGTCACGGGCCGTCCAGTGCAGGCCGGATGGTGATCATCAAAGCGGTTGGTGATGAAGATGTGCAGCATCTCGGTCGCGCCGATCCCGTCCAGCATGGGCTTGCCGGTCTTCTGCATCCACTCCTCATAGACCGGGGCTGGCAGCGTCTCGCCGGCGCTGACCGCCGCCCGCAGGGACGACAGGTCCGCCCCTTCCGCCATCGCTTTCAGCATCACGCGGTAGGCTGTGGGCGCGGTGAAGCAGACCGTGGCGCGGTGCTTCTGGATGATCTCGATCATGTTCGGCGGGGAGGCCTGCTCCAGCAGCGCCGCTGCTGCCCCGAAGCGCAGTGGAAAGACCGCGAGGCCCCCAAGGCCAAAGGTGAAGGCCAGGGGAGGAGAGCCGACGAAGACATCTTCCGGCGTTACGCCAAGCACCTCTTTCGCATAGCCGTCGGCGATGATCATGAGATCGCGGTGAAAGTGCATGGTCGCCTTCGGCTCGCCCGTCGTGCCCGAGGTGAAGCCCAACAGCGCCACGTCGTCCCGCCCCGTCGGCACTGCCTGGAACTTCACCGACTTCGACAGCGCCACCCGGTCCAGTTCGGCATCATGGTTCGCCGTGCCGTCAAAGCCCACCACGGTTCGAAGGTGGCGCGAGCCCTTGGCGCAGGCGACCAGTTCTTCCATCAGCCGAGTATCGCACAACGCATGAGTGATCTCGGCTTTGTCGACGATCTGCGAAAGCTCGCCCGTGCGCAGCATCGGCATGGTGTTGACCACCACCGCGCCCGCCTTTGTCGCCGCCAGCCAGCAGGCCACCATCGCCGGGTTGTTGGCCGACCGGATCAGCACCCGGTTGCCGGGCTTGACCCCGTAATCCTCGGCCAGCGCGTGGGCGATGCGGTTCGACCAGTCGGTCAATTCCTTGTACGTGCGGCTCCGCCCGTTGCCGATCAGAGCCGTGTTGTCGCCGAAGCCCTTGGCCACCATCGCATCGGTCAGTTCCACGCCGACATTCAGCCACTCCAGATAGTCGAAGCCCTGCAACCTGATCTCCGGCCAATCCTCTGGCGCGGGTAGCCGGTCGCGGCTGAACGAGTCGCTATGTCCTGTAGGTCCCAGCATGTCGACTCCTCACGCTTTCGGAATGACGGCAGTCGCCTCGATTTCCACTTTTGCCCGGTCCTCGACCAGCGCCACCACCTGCACCAGAGCCATCGCCGGATAGGTCCGCCCGATCACCGCCTTGTAGACCAATCCCAACTCCTTGAGACTGCCTAGGTATTCCCGCTTGTCGGTCACGTACCAGGTCAACCGCACGAGATGTTCCGGCCCTGCCCCGGCCTCGCCCAGCACTTCGACGATGGACCGCAAGGCCTGTCCCACCTGGCCCACGAAGTCGTCTGTCTCGAACTCCTGGTCAGCATTCCAGCCGATGATCCCGCCGGTAAAGACCATGCGCCCTTCAGCTGCGATACCGTTGGAATAGCCCCGCGCCGCTTTCCAGTGCTTGGGATGAAGAACCTCATGCATCCTGTGTCTCCCTGTACCGCTCCAGAGCCGCCCGCATCTCTGCGGGCCAGGGCGCCGCCTTCATCCCGTCGATCCAGGCGAGCGTCATCCCAACCTTCAGCCGCAAACCATCCGGGCCATGCCCTTCGACCCACATCTTCACCGACGAGCCCCCGACCTTCTCCACCCGAAGCGTGAACCGCACCTTCTCGCCCAGCCGCGAGGCCTTCTGGAACACGGCCTCCATCGCCACCGTGGGCACCCCATTGGATGCGCCAAAGTGCATGGAAGCGAACGAACGCCCGACCACATCGGCAAAGAAGTTCTCGATGACCGAGTTCACCATTTCGAAGTAACGGGGATAGAAGACGATCCCCGCCGGGTCGCAATGGTTGAACTCGATCTGGATCAGGCGCTCGTAGGTCATCCAAGGATGCTCCGCGCAATGACGATCCGCTGCACGTCACTTGCGCCCTCATAGATCCGCAGCGCCCGGATCTCGCGGTAAAGGCTTTCGACTGCGAAACCCTGCCGAACCCCATCGCCACCATGCAACTGGACGGCCATGTCGATCACACGCTGTGCGGCCTCGGTGGCATAAAGCTTCGCCATTGCGGCTTCGCGGCTGACCCGCGCCGCGCCCATGTCCTTTACCCAGGCCGCCCGGTAGACCAGCAGCGCCGCGGCGTCGATTTCGAGCGCCATGTCCGCCAGGTGCCCCTGCACCAGTTGCAGTTCGCTGAGGGTTTGCCCCTGGATACGGCGGCTCTGTGTCCGATCCAGAGCTTCGTCCAGGGCACGCCGCGCAAATCCCAGTGCAGCCGCCCCGACGGTCGAGCGGAAGACGTCCAGCACCGACATCGCGATCTTGAACCCCTCGCCAGGCTTGCCGATCAACGCACCCGCCGGAAGCTCCACCCCGTCAAGCCGCAGATGCGCCAGGGGATGTGGCGCCATCACCTCGATCCGGCTGACCACCTCCAGTCCCAAGGCATCGGCAGGCAGCAGGAACGCCGACAACCCCTTGGCCCCTGGAGCCTCGCCAGTCCGCGCGAAGATCACATAGACATCGGCAATCCCGCCGTTCGAGATATACGTCTTGTCCCCCGACAGACGCCAGCCGCCCTGCACCCGCTCCGCCACCGTCGCCGTCGCGGCCACGTCCGATCCGGACCCCGGTTCGGTCAGCGCAAAGCCGGAAATCGCCTGTCCAACCCGCGTCCGCCCCAGCCACTCGCGCTGCTCACTGGTCCCGAACAGCGACACCGCCCCCATCCCCAGCCCCTGCATCGCAAAGGCAAAATCCGCCAGCCCGTCATGCCGCGCCAGCGTCTCGCGGATCAGGCACAAGGACCGCACGTCGAGCCGCTCCCCCTCGGCCGCGCCCGAATGCTTCAGCCAGCCCCCCGCCCCCAAAGCAGCGACCAGGGCCTTGCAGGCTGCATCCACATCGCCATGTGACACCGGCAGGTTGGCCGCGCACCACTCCTCCAGCGCCGCCGCCAGCTCGCGGTGGCGGGGCTCGAAAAACGGCCAGTTCAGGAAGGTGACATCGCTCATTTCATCTTTGCCCAAATATCCCGCGGGGGGTCCGGGGGCTGCGCAAGCCCCCGGTCCGCCATCAGTCCCCCTGAAACACCGGCTTTTCCTTGGCGACGAAGGCCCGGTAAGCGCGCTCAAAGTCCTTCGTCTGCATGCAGATCGCCTGAGCCTGCGCCTCGGCCTCGATTGCCTGCTCCAGCCCCATGTTCCATTCCTGGTTCAGCTGCGTCTTGGTGACCCCGTGTGCAAAGGTCGGCCCCGAGGCCAGCCGTCGCGCCAGCGCCATCGCCTCGGTCTCCAGCGCATCGGCAGCATGAAGCGAATTCCAGAAGCCCCAGCGTTCGCCCTCCTCGGCGCCCATTGTACGCCCGGTGTACAAAAGCTCTGCTGCCCGACCTTGTCCGATGATCCGAGGCAGCATTGCGCAGGCCCCCATGTCGCTGCCCGCCAGCCCGACCCGGGTGAACAGGAACGCACACTTGGCTGAGGGCGTCGCCAGCCGCAGGTCCGAGGCCATAGCGATGATCGCCCCGGCCCCCACCGCGACCCCGTCAACCGCCGCGATGATCGGCTTGCCGCAGCCGATCATCGCCTTGACCAGATCACCCGTCATCCGGGTGAACGCCAGCAGATCCTTCATCGGCAACCCGATCAAGGGGCCGATGATGTCATGCACATCACCGCCTGAACAGAAGTTCCCCCCGTTCGAGGAAAAGACCACGACGTCCACATCCGACGCATAAACCAGCGCCCGGAAGGTGTCGCGCAGCTCGGCATAGCTTTCGAAGGTCAGCGGGTTCTTCCGGTCGGGCCGGTTCAGTCGGACCACGGCGATCCGGTCCTCGACCTCCCAAAGGAAATGCTTCGGCACCAGATTGGCCATTGTCGTCATCGTCCCATCCTCTTCAGGATCGCGGTCATCTGGTCCAGTTCGTCTTCCGTCAAGTCCGAGAAGTGCCGAGCCACCTCGGCCTCATGCCCCTCGGCCATCGTCTCGAAGGCCCGGGTGCCTTCCGCCGTCAAAGCGACATGCACCGTCCGGCGGTCCACCTCCGAAGGCGTGCGAAGCACAAGTCCCTCGCCCTCCAGCCGGTCGACCACCGCCGTTGCATTCCCGTTGGACACCAGCAGCATCCGGGATAGCTCGCTCATCGTTACGCCCTCGCGACGGCGGTACAAGGCGGCCATCACATCGAAGCGCGGCAGCGTGGTCTCGTGGTTTAGCCGCAGGTATTCCCGAAGCTCGTTCTCGGCCGCACGGGTCACGCCCAGAAGCCGGATCCACATCTTAAGCCGTCGCTTCGAGCCCTCGCTCATACCTCGCCCCCCGAGATCGCAAGGCAGGCCCCGTTCACCCCTGACGCCCCATCCGACGCCAGATACAGCGCCGCCGCCGTCACCTCGGATGGTTGGTACAGCCGACCCTGCGGGCTAAGCGCCTCCAGCGCCGCACGTGCCTCGGCCAAAGATTTCCCGGTCTTCTCCGCAATCACCTGCACCGAATGGTCAGTCATCGGGGTATCCAGAAACCCCGGACAGATCGCGTTGACCGTGATCCCCTTCCGCGCCACCTCCAGCGCGAGCGACCGCACCAGACCCACCACGCCATGCTTCGCCGCCGCATAGGGTGCGACCTTGGCATAGCCCTTCAGGCCCGCCGTCGAGGCAACGGCGATCAGCCGTCCATTCCCGGCAAACTGCCCCAAAGCCTCACGGAAGGTCAGGAAAACCCCCGTCAGGTTCACAGCGATCATCGCGTTCCACTGCGCCAGCGTCGTCTTTGCCATCACCCCGCTGTCGGCGGCCCCCGCATTCGCGATGATGATATCGCAAGCACCCACCGCCGCGTACATCTGTTGCACGGAAGTCTCGTCTGTGACGTCGGCCTGCACCCAACGCGCGCCCAAAGGCTCTGCCACGGCGCGCAAGGCCTCTCCGCGACGGCCTGCAATCACCACCTCAGCCCCTGCCCCGGCAAAGCCGCGCGCCAGGTCGGCCCCGGCACCAGAGCCGCCACCCGTGATCAGCACGCGCTTGCCCTGCAGCGTCATGCGCGGATCACCTCTTGCGCCCGCGCCTGCAACCGCAACGCCTGGTCGCGGCCGTTGAGATAGGGGTTCGGCCAGAACACCTTGTCATCCCCCGCCTGCACCGCCGCGTGCAGCGTCCAGTAGGGGTCGGCCAGATGCGGCCGCGCAAGCGCCACAAGATCGGCCCGGCCGGCCAGAAGGATGCCGTTCACCTGATCGGCCTCGGTGATGTTGCCCACCGCGATCGTGGCAAGGCCAGCCTCGTTGCGGATGCGGTCGCTGAAGGGGGTCTGGAACATCCGACCATAGACCGGCATCGCATCTGTGCTGGTCTGGCCGGCGCTTACGTCGATGACATCGGCACCTGCTTCCGCGAAAGCTTTGGCAATCTCCACCGCTTCGTCCGGGGTCACCCCTTCGTCCCCAACCCAGTCGCTGGCAGAGATGCGGACTGACATCGGCTTTCCCGCCGGCCAGGCCGCCCGCATCGCACGGAACACTTCAAGAGGCCAGCGCATCCGGTTCTCCAGGCTTCCGCCATACTCGTCGGTCCGGATGTTTGATTTTGGACTTATAAAGGATGATATCAGATATCCATGCGCCGCGTGAAGTTCGATAATGTCAAATCCGGCCCGCGCCGCCATTTGGGTCGAGCCAACGAACTGCTCGCGCACCAGGTCCATGTCGGCCCGGGTCATCGCCTTCGGAACCGCATTCCGGCTGCTCCACGCGACCGCGCTTGCACTCATCACCGGCCAGTTCCCGTCGACCAAGGGAGCATCCCCCTCCTCCCAGCCCAGCTGAGTGCTGCCCTTCCGTCCTGAATGGCCGATCTGACAGCACAGCTTGGCCTTGGTTTCTGCATGGACGAAGTCCACCAGCCGCTTCCACGCAATCTCATGCTCCGGCGCATAAAGCCCCGGACAGCCCGGAGTGATCCGGCCTTCGGGCGAGACACAGGTCATTTCCACATACACTAGGCCCGCCCCACCCTTGGCGCGTTCAGCGTAATGGACGAAATGCCAGTCGGTCGGACAGCCATCCACCGCCCTGTACTGCGCCATCGGGCTGACGACGACCCGGTTCTCCAGCCGCATGTCGCGCAGCTGGAACGGCGCGAACATTGGCTGGCGGCCGGGTTGACCACCCGCCTGCGACTGGAACCAGTCCTCTGCCGTTCTCAACCATGCCGGGTCGCGCAGGCGCAGGTTCTCGTGGGAGATCCGCTGGCTGCGCGTCAAAAGGGAATAGGCAAACTGCATCGGTGCCATGTCGAGATAGCGTTCGACCCGCTCGAACCACTCCAGGCTGTTCCGCGCCGCCGATTGCAGGCGCAACACCTC
>NZ_JALHQD010000001.1:6126-965700 GCF_022842145.1 Tabrizicola sp. | reverse complement strand
GTCTTCAGACAGTTGCGCGAACACGGGCCACGATTGGTGGCGTGCGGCAACAAGCGGAATATTGCCAAGCGACGAATGAGGCGCCTTGTTCACGCTTCTTGCATCCACCGCCATCCTTGTCACCACTGTCGGCATCGCCTCCGCCGAGGTGACCATCACCGGCTCGGCGAGGATGGGTATCATCGACGACTTCGGCGCTGTCGGCCCGGTCTTCTCCAGCCGCGTGCGGGTCAACTTTGCCGCATCGGGCGAAACCGACACCGGCCTGTCCTTCGGCGCGTCGGTCCGCGCTGACCAGTCCGGCCAGGGCAACACCGCCAACGGCGACTCCACCGTGTTCATCTCGGGCGCTTTCGGCAAGCTGTCGATGGGCGACGTGGACGGGGCAGCAAACGCCGCGACCGGACAGACGGATGGTGTGGGATACACCGGCCTCAGCGACCTGAACGAGATTACCTATCTTGCGAACGGCGGCAGCGATTTCGATGGCACGCCCGCTATCGGCTTGGATGACCCACAGGACACCTCGGCCCTTTACGAATACACGACGGGAAGCGTCTCTCTGTATCTCTCGTCCACCCAGATCAGCGTCGCCGACGGTGCAGAAGCGACGTCCATTGCCGCAAAGTATTCGACCGGGGCATATACCGTATCTCTGGGTTACGAAAATCTGGACGCCGAAGATGAATACGAGTGGGAGCAGTTCGTTCTCGGCGGCTCGGCAACCTTCGGTGGCGTGACGCTGAAGGCGATCTATGCCGATGGCAGCAACAACCAGGGCGAGGAGTGGAAGCAGCACTCCGTATCGGCGACCTATACCGCTGACGCGCTGAGTGTCACCGCTTTCGTGTCGGACGATGAAGACCTGCTGACCAACGACCTTGGCACCTCGTCAAGCGCGAAAGGCTACGGTCTTGGCGCCTCCTACGATCTGGGCGGTGGTGCCAAGGTTTCGGGCGGCTACGTCAAGAACGATACCGCCGATACCAACGCGGTGGATCTGGGCCTGAACTTCTCGTTCTGATCCACCCGGATCGGACGAACGGAAAGAGCGGGCCATGCGCCCGCTCTTTCCTTTTGGCGCTGCGCCGTTAGGTTGCCCTCTTTAACGGGGGACAGCATGGCACTGGCGGACATCACGGAACGGTTGCACGCAGCGGAACAGGCGGCGGGGCGGGCCGAGGGGTCGGTCAAGCTGATAGCCGTCTCGAAGGTCCAGCCGGCCGAGCGGGTTCAGGCGGTTCTGGACCAGGGCTACCGCGTCTTTGGCGAGAATTACGTGCAAGAAGCGGCCGGGAAATGGCCCGCTTGGCGCGACCACTACGGCCCGCTGGAGCTGCACATGATCGGCCCCTTGCAGACCAACAAGGCGAAGGTCGCGGTGGACCTTTTCGACGCGATCCATACGCTGGACCGTCCCTCCCTGGCGCAGAAGCTGGCCAGCCTGGGCCAGGCGCGGGGCAGCTTGCCGCAGCTTTTCGTGCAGGTGAACACCGGAGAGGAACCACAGAAGGCCGGCGTCCTGCCCGCCGATCTGGAGGGCTTTCTCACGGACTGCCGGGCGATGGACCTCTCCCCCGTCGGCCTGATGTGCATCCCGCCCGAGGATCAGGACTCCACCCCCCATTTCGCCATGCTGGCCCGGATGGCCGCCGATCACGGGCTGACGGGCCTGTCGATGGGAATGAGCGGCGATTTTGAGGCCGCCGTGGCCCACGGCGCAACCCACATCCGCGTCGGCAGCGCGATCTTCGGTGCGCGGACCTATCCCGCAGCGTAGGGTGCGCTACAGCGCACCGCGCTTGGGCGCATCACGGTTAACCAATCCTGAACGCCCGCACTCAAGCCCTTGATTTCAAAGGCTACCAGAATCTGCCCACGCGTGGACAGCCTCAAACCAACCAGACCCTCGCATAGGGCGGCAACACGACCTGCCCTCCATGCGGGGTGACCTCCGACTCGGAAAGTTCATCCCACATCCGTGAGACCCCCAGCGCCCGCACCCACCCCTCCGGCAGGTGCTGCCACTGTTCGGTGAAGTTGAAGAGCCCCAGCAGAACCCCCGTCGGCGCGACCCGCTGCACCGCCAGCACCGCATCGTTCCCCGACCCCACGACCCGCACCGGATGGGCCGCGTGCAGCTCCCCCGTCGCCCGCCGCCGCGCCAAGATCTGCCGCACCCCCCGGAACACCCGCGCCGAGGGACTGCCCCCCGTCTCCCGCCCCTCCGCCGCCGCCCAGTCCATCCGCGGCCGGTGAATCCAGCGGCTGTCATGGGCGTGGTGGGGGTCCTGAAGGTAGCCGTAGTCGTTCGTCAGGGCGAGTTCATCACCCATGTAGATCAGCGGTATCCCCCCCCAGGCCGCAATCAGCGCATGCCCCATCAGGATCCGCTGCACCGCAAGGTCCACCTCCCCCGCATCCGGCGCCGTCTCCAGCCCCGCGAGACTGGCAAACGACCCCGAGATCCGCTTGTCCCCGGTCAGTTCGTTCACCTGGAACAGCGCCCCCTTCGCGAAGGTGCCGGGGAACGTGCCCTCATAGAAGTCCGACAGGAAGGTCCGGTGCCCATGCCCCGACACCCCGACCGCCGCGGCATCCTCATCCGTCACCGCCCAGCCGATGTCATCGTGGCAACGGATGTAGGTCGCATAGGTCGCGTTGGTCAGCCGGTCGGGGAAATGCGTGCCCAGAACATGGGTCATCAGTCGCGTGTCGCGGGTGGCCAGCGAGGACCAGAACTGCACCATCAGGCTGTTGTGGTAGGCGAGGTTCCCCTCTTTCCCGTCGTGTTTCCCGCGCCCCAGATAGGGCAGCATCTCGGCCGGGGCGACGATGGCCTCTTCCAGATGCAGCACAGCGGCCGAGGCGATCCGGCTGCACGCCCGGAGCGCCTGAAGGATCATGTGGACCTCGGGTTCCGACTGGCAGCGGGTGCCAAGGCGCTTCCACATGAAGGCCACCGCGTCCAGCCGTAGCACGTCGACCCCCTTGTTCGCGAGGAACAGCATGACCTCGACGATCTCCAGGAACACCGCCGGGTTGGCCCAGTCCAGGTCCCACTGGTGTTCGTTGAAGGTGGTCCAGACCCATTTCCCGATCTCGGGGTAATGGGTGAAGTTGCCCGGAGCGTTGTCGGGAAAGACCTCGACCAGGGTCTGTTCGTAAAGGGTCGGCATGTCCGGCGTGTCGAACATCAGGTAGTAGTCCTGATAGATCGCATCCCCCTTCGCAGCCTTCTTGGCCCAGGCATGTTCCTTCGCCGTGTGGTTCAGAACCAGGTCCACGCAGAGCGACATGCCCCGCGCGCGCAGGGCGGCGCTGACGGCCTCGAAGTCCGCCATCGAGCCGAAATCCGGGTTGATCTGGCGGTAGTCCATCACCGAATAGCCGCCGTCGCTGTCGCCGGGTCGGGGCTTCAGGCAGGGCATCAGGTGGACATAGGTGATCCCCAGATCCTGCAGGTAGTCCAGCTTCTCCAGCACCCCCCGCAACGAACCGTTGAAACGGTCGATGTAGAAGACATAGCCCGCCATATCAGGCCGCTGGAACCAGTCCGGTTGCAGGTCGCGCGCGAGATCGAGGCGCTTCAGGTCGGCGGGCCGAACAGCCCAGCCTTTCCTCAAAGCCTTGACCAGCTTGTCGCGGAAGGTCGGATAGTCCCTATGGGTGGCGTAAAGCGCCTCCAGCATCGGGAAAAGGTCGGGCGCCGAACGGGCAAGCCGCAGCTCGAAAACCTCGTCATCCGCGCTGCGTGGTGCCGGCATCGAATCCTCCCGAAATTGCGCGGAGATTATGCAATCCAAAGCGTTTCGGAAAGGGGATTACACCCGCACCACCAACCGCGTCTGGTGGGTGATCCGGGGGGCGATCCAGTGCAGGTCACGGCGGGACAGGGCGACGCAGCCGGCAGTAGGCGCACCGGGTCGCCGCCACTGATGCAGGAAGATCGCCGAGCCGCGACCGGGTTCGGCATGGGGCCAGTTCCAACCGGTGATGATGACCAGATCGTACATCGGATCAGCCCGCCGCAGTTTCTCGTGGTTGAAACGGTGCGGGGCGCGAACCATCAGATTGTAGTCTTCGTCCCGCGGGTCGTCCGACCAGAGGTCCGACGGCCCGATCGGCAGCGCCCAGTCGGCGGGACGGGTCAGGCGGTCCGCGCGGTAGAGCATCCCGACAAGCCGATGTACTCCGGCCGGCGTCGCCCCGTCGCCTTCGCGCTTGGCCTTGGCCGGGACGATCCCGCCGCGCCCGATGGAACAGGCGAACCGGCGGCCCGCAAACAGCAGGCCCATCGGCGTGACGACCAGATCCATCGCTGCGTGCATTCCAGGCATCTCCTCCTCACTTCGGCCCGTGCACTTTTGCATGTGCATCCGGCAGGGGGAACAAGCAGCGATGTCACGGGTTGCAGCGGGCCGGACTTCGGCATGGAGGCAGAGATGGAACCCGACTTGAAGCAGTCAATCCTAGACCTGGAAACGGCTTTCTGGAACGCGATGCAGGGCAAAGACGGGGCGGCTGCGGCCAAGCTGTGTGGCGACACGGTGATCGTGACCAATGCGAACGGGGTCAGCAGCCTGTCGGTCAAGAAGATGGCCGAGATGACGGTCGAGGGTAAGTGGAAGCTGAACCGCTTCAGCTTCAGCGATGTCCATGTCACCTCTCCGTCGCCGGATGTGGCGATCATCGGATATGTCGTGCAGCAGGACGTGACGATGGATGGCGAGACAAAGGTCTATTCCGCGGCAGAATGCTCGACCTGGGTCTGGAAGGACGACGGCTGGCTTTGCTACGCGCACTGCGAAAGCGCGCTACAGCAGGTGACCTGACTTCGCGGCCTTGGTGGCAAGGTAGGCCCGGTTTTCGGTCGTCGCGCCTACGTGAAGGGGAACCCGTTCGGTGACGTGAAGGCCGCAAGCCTCCATCATGTCCAGTTTTCGCGGGTTGTTGGTCAAAAGCCGCACCGACGAGAATCCAAGTTTCCGCAGGATCTCGGCCCCGAGGCGGAAGTCGCGTTCGTCATCCTCGAACCCCAGGCGGTGGTTGGCTTCGACCGTGTCGAAACCCTGGTCCTGCAAGGAATAGGCGCGCATCTTGTTGGCAAGGCCGATCCCCCGGCCCTCCTGGTTCAGGTACAAAAGCACCCCCGCGCCCTCTTGCCCCATCTGCGTCAGGGCCGCGCGCAATTGGGGTCCGCAGTCGCATTTGAGCGAGCCCAGCACATCCCCGGTAAAACAGGCGGAATGAAGCCGCGCCAGCACCGGTTCGGCCCGGTCGGGACGGCCGATCTCGATGGCGTAATGTTCCTCGCCGCCGCCGTCGGGGCGGAAGACATGCACCCGTCCCGCGTTTGAGGCGACTAGGGGGACGCGGGCCGACACGACTTCTTCCATTGGCGGCAAGGCGGCAAGAGCGGGGGCGATCTGGTCCAGCACCAGCAGCGTCAACCCGTGCGCGCCAGCAAGGGTCACGGCATCCCGCACCGGCACCAGCAACGCCGCAGGCAGAAGATGCGCCGTCTTCGCCAGTCCCAGCGCGGCGCGGGCCAGGTCGGGTGAGCCGTCCCGCAGGGATTGAAGCGGCCCCTTCATCGGTGTGCGCAGGTCATCCGCGGGGTCTGCGACCGCTCGCAGCCAGTCCAGCCCGGTGTCCGCAGGGGGAATGATCCGCGCAAGGTCGCCGTCATAGGCGCGGGCCTTCAGCGTTTCTGCCCGCCGTGCGGTGATCGCCAGGGTGGGGGTCCCGAAGCCGCGCAGGTCGGCCAGCCGGGCGGCGTCCAGCGTCTCGACCGCCGCCACCAGCGCCGCCCCGTCCGAACCGCACAGCACGACCGGCACCCCCATGCGCAGATCAGCACGGGCGCGCGTCAGGCGTTCGGGGATCGAGAGGCCAAGCGACATGTCCCCTATCTAGGCCGCAAATGCGCAGGGCGGAAGCCTGCTCGCGCGGCGGCCTTACAGATCCGTCGGGCAGGCGATCAGGATATCGGTCGGATTGATCGTCACGTCGGGAGGGACCAGGCGGTGGAAGCGCAGGAAATGCAGCGACACGCGACGGGCGTCCTGCCGGAAGTCATGATGCAGGACCAGGGTCAGCTTCCCCTCGGCCAGAAGCTGGCGGTTGGTGCGGTCCAGGTCATGGGCCACGAAGACATCGATGCTGCGGCCAGCCTCGGCAAAGGCATCCAGGATCGCCCGGTTGCCCCCACCGATGGAGTAGACGCTGCCGATGTCGGGATACCTCTGGAGCGCATCATGCACCAGGTGTCTCGTGGTCCGGTCCACTCCCAGCCCTTCCGACACGGTCAACGTCGGCAACGTGTCGCCGTTGCGCGCCAGCTGATCCAGAAAGCCGATGCGCCGTTCGTCTTCGCCCCGGAACATCTGCGACGAGAGCGTGACAAGGACCCGCGACCCCGGCCGTCGTCGCATCCGTTGCATCAGATAGGCCGCCGTGGCCCCCGCGCGGCGGTTCTCCATCCCGACATAGGCCAGCCGCAACGGCTCGGCGATGTCGGTGACGTAGGTCACGACCGGGATGCCGCGGTTGGCAAGGCTGGCAAGGCAGGCCTCGATCGCGGGGGTGGCGGGGACCTTCAGCACGATGCCATGACTGCCGCGCCGGGCGATGGCTGTCAGCCGGGCGATGATCTCGCGCTCTTCCATCACCTCGGCCAGGTGGAAGCGGGCGCGGAAGGCGACGGGGCGGGCCAGCGGTAGTTCCGCCTCGAACGCCGCCCGGACAGCGGAGGAGAAGCGTTCCGGCGACTGGATGAGGATGTCGATGGTGAAGCGGCGCCCCTGGACCAGGCTGGTGGCGTGCTGCTGCTCCAGTTCCTCCAGCGCGGCGGCCACCCGTTCGCGGGTCAGAAGACGGACATTGTCCCGGTCATGCAGCGCGCGGTCCACCGTGGCCGGGCTTAGCCCCGCCTGAAACGCGATTTCCTTGATGCTGAAGCGTCGGGTCATGGCGGTAATTGAGGTGATTTTGAGGTGATTTGCAACTGTGCGGCCCGCCTTTCGCCGGGCAGACTGCGCCAAATTCCCGATCAAGGACCCTGCCATGAACGCCCCCTCCCGCCCCGCCCGCCGCCCGGTCTGGATCAGTCCCGACAGCGGAGATTTCGACGTGTTCCAGGCGCAGGTCTCGCAGCAGACCAGGGCAGAGGACGTGCCCCAGGCCATCGACGTGGTGCAGAACGTCCCGATCTACAGCGGCGAGACCGTGGCCTCAGCAGCCAGGGACCCACAGGCCCGCCGCGCGTTGACGGCTGAATGGGCCTGGGCCTTCGCCGATGGTCCGGGGATCCTGGTGATCCGGGACGCCCTGCCCGATGCCGCCATCGTCGACCGCGCCAGCGCGATCTTCGAGACGATCATCGCCGAGGAGAAAGCCGCGAACCAGGGCGGGGGTGACCACTTCGCCAAGCCGGGCGCGAACGACCGGATCTGGAACTCGTTGGAAAAGCACTGTCTGGCTGATCCTGCGAACTTTGCGGCGTACTACAGCGCCGACGCCCTGGCGCTGGCGTCCGAGGCCTGGCTTGGGCCGGCCTACCAGATGACCGCGCAGGTCAACCGGGTGAACCCCGGTGGCGCTGCGCAGGTGGCGCATCGGGACTATCACCTGGGCTTCATGTCGGCCGAGCAGATGGCGCGGTTTCCGGCGCATATCCACGGCATCTCTCCCCTGCTGACGCTGCAAGGGGCGGTGGCGCATTGCGACATGCCGGTCGAGACGGGGCCGACCATGCTGCTGCCCTTCTCGCAAGCCTTCCACGAGGGCTATCTCGCCTTCTCGCGCCCTGAATATCAGGAGCATTTTGCCAAGCACCACGTCCAGTTGCCCTTGTCCAAGGGCGACGCGCTGTTCTTCAACCCGGCGGTCATGCATGGCGCGGGGACCAACCGGACGGCGGACCGCTTCCGGATGGTCAATCTGCTTCAGGTCTCCTCGGCCTTCGGGCGGGCGATGGAGACGGTGGACCGGGGCCGAATGAGCCGGGCAGTCTTTCCGGTGCTGCGTCAGGGAAGTCCCGGGATTGACGTGGCCAACGTCATCGCCTCGACGGCCGAGGGCTATCCCTTCCCGACCAACCTTGACCGCAACCCGCCCATCGGCGGCCTTGCCCCACGGACGATGGCGGATTTTCTGGCCGAGGCAGTGCGCGAAGGCTGGACCGACGCGCAGCTTGATGACGTGCTGGCAAAGCTGGAAAGGAAGAACGCCACCTGAGATTTGAAACATAGCCAGCGGAACCGACACGACCGCGTGAGCATTTGGTAGCAAATCTTGCAGGACTCGTGATCGGGGCGCATGTCACCCCTATCAGCAAGGGAGGCACATCATGGCCGGACTGCGGAAAATTCTGCTCGTCGACGACGACGACGACCTGCGCGAGGCGCTGAGCGAACAGTTGGTGATGACCGAAGACTTCGACGTGTTCGAGGCCGGAACCGGTGCCGACGGGATGGAGAAGGTCAAGGCAGGTCTCTTCGACCTGGTGATCCTGGATGTCGGCCTGCCTGATACCGATGGCCGCGAGTTGTGCCGCCGGATGCGCAAGCAGGGCGTGAAGTGCCCGATCCTGATGCTAACCGGCCACGATACCGACAGCGATACGATCCTGGGTCTGGACGCCGGTGCGAACGACTATGTGACCAAGCCGTTCAAGTTCCCCGTCCTCCTGGCCCGCATCCGCGCGCAACTGCGGACGCATGAACAGTCCGAGGACGCGGTTTTCCAGCTTGGGCCTTACACCTTCAAGCCGGCCCAGAAGATGCTGGTGGACGAGAAGGACAAGAAGATCCGCCTGACGGAAAAGGAAACCAACATCCTGAAGTACCTCTACCGTTCGACCACCGGGGTCGTGGCGCGGGATGTGCTGTTGCATGAAGTCTGGGGCTACAACGCGGGCGTGACCACGCACACGCTGGAGACCCACATCTACCGCCTGCGCCAGAAGATCGAACCCGATCCTTCCAACGCACGGCTGCTGGTGACCGAAAGCGGCGGCTACCGACTGGTTGCGTAAGAGTACTGTTGCTTGGCGGGAACATTGCGACCGCCATGCAACAAACATGAAATCTTGCGCCTTAGGGCTTATTGTTGCCGGATTCACTTGCTACCTTTCTAGCATGCACTGGTTGTGCACAAGGTTCCCCTGGTCGCGTCGGGGTTATGGCGCGGCATCCTCCCTGTTGGACCTGGCCGGGCTTCTTGCCCGGCCTTTTTTTGCGCTGATCCCGAAGGCCGATGCAAATGCCACGGACACGGCCCGCCAAAGTCATGGGCTTTGCACAATTCCCCGGCTAGAAGCATACGCAACCGCAGACAGGCTGCGGTTCCAACCCGGAGACATCCATGCGTATCGCTTTCGCCGCTGCCCTTTTCACCCTCGCTGCGGCTCCCGTCATGGCTGAAGACCTGATCTTCACCCTGGTCAATGACAGCACCCACACCCTGACCGAAATGTATGTCTCGCCGGTCGGCGAAGACCAGTGGGGCGAAAACATCCTGCTGACCACGGTCGAACCCGGCGTGTCCGGCGACGTGACCATCGCGGACGGGCTGGATGTCTGCGACTACGACCTGCGCTTCGTCTCGGTCGAAGGTGGCGAAGTTGAACAGTCCCAGAACCTGTGCGACCTGGGCACCTTCACCGTTACCGACTGACCCCTGCGCTCTTGAGACTTGCGGCGGAGGGCCTTACGGTCGTCCGCCGCACCCTTCGGAGCCTGTCCATGCCCTTTACCCTCGCCACCTGGAACATCAATTCGGTCCGCCTGCGCGAGGCGCTGGTCTCTCGTCTGATGACCGAGGAAACCCCCGACGTCCTTTGCCTGCAGGAATGCAAGTGCCCGGTGGAACTGATCCCGCTGGAGGGGTTTCGCGCGCTTGGGTATTCTCACGTCGTTGCGCGGGGGCAGAAGGGCTACAACGGCGTGGCGATCCTGTCGAAGCTGCCGATGACAGATGTGGGCGGGCATGACTTTGCAACGCTGGGCCATGCGCGACACGTGGCGGGACGGCTGGAGAACGGCGTCACCATCCACAACTTCTATGTTCCCGCAGGCGGAGACATACCAAATCGTGAGCAAAACCTCAAGTTTGGTCAGAAGCTCGACTTCCTGACCCACATGCGCGACCACTTTCACGGCGAAAGGCCGGAAAAGGCGGTCCTGGTGGGCGACCTGAACATCGCCCCGCGCGAGGATGATGTCTGGGACCACAAGGCGCTTTTGAAGATCGTCAGCCACACGCCGGTCGAGGTCGACCACCTGAGCCAGGTGATGGAGTCGGGAGGCTGGCAGGACGTCACCCGCAAGGATATCCCCCAAGGCCGGCTTTACAGCTGGTGGAGCTACCGCGCCCCGGACTGGAACGCCGCCGACAAGGGCCGTCGGCTGGACCATATCTGGGCGACGTCCGACATCGCCAATGCCGCCCACTCCAGCCGCATCCTGCGCCCGGTGCGCGGGTGGGAGCAGCCCAGCGACCACGTCCCGGTCTTCGCCAGTTTCGATCTGTAGGGAACAAATTCCGCGCTTTCCCGCTGAATCCGTTGGAAGAGCGGGGGAAAGACATGCGGCTGTGGCAATTGGCGGAACCGGATCAGCTTCCCGGCCTTTCTGGCGAGGGGACAAAGCAGCATGGCGGCCGCTGGAACAGCCCGGGGCGACCTGCTGTGTACTGTGCCTCGTCCCTGGCTCTGGCGGCGCTGGAGGTTCTGGTGAACCTGCCCCGCGACAAGCGCCGGAACGGCCACACCCCGGTGCAGTCTGCCGTGGAATACGACGTGCCGGACGATCTGTGCAAACTCTCGGGTTTTCCCGGCACCATGCCCGAAGAGAAGACCCGCCCGCTGGGGGACGCCTGGCTGGACAGTCTGGACTGTCTTGGCCTCAGCGTGCCCAGCAGCGTCGTGCCGTTGGAGGCCAACGTGGTCCTCAACCCGCTCCACCCGGACATGGGCCGCGTCATCATCCTGCGGATCGAGCCCTTCGACTTCGATCCGCGCCTTCTGGACTAGACTACTGCCCTGCCATCAGTGCACCCAGCACCGCCTTGGCGCTGTCGCTGTCCCATTCCGCGTCACCGATCAGCCGCGCGACCTCCTGGCCTTCGGGGTTCAGGATGACGGTCACCGGCAGACCCATGACCGCCATCCCGCGCGCAAGTTCCGACTTGGGGTCACGCAGGATCGGCAGGGTCTTGATCTGGGCCTCGTCAAAGAACCGCTTGATCCCCTCGACCGCGTTGCGACCCGTGGCCACCGGGACGACGGCCAGGTCGGGCATCGCGGTCTGAAGCCGGTCGAGCGAGGGCATTTCGTGTCGGCACGGGGCGCACCAGGTGGCCCAGAAGTTCAGCACGACCCATTTGCCGCGATACTCCGCCAAGCTGTGCTCACCATCCTCGGCGTCCAGCAGCACCACTTCGGGGATCGTCACCGGCGCGTCGTGCAGCGCCAGTTTCTTCATGTCGCCGTCCCGTAGCGCGGCGACATCGGCCCAGCCCGGGTTTGCACCGATCAGGAAGGCCGTGTAGAGGACAACCAGCAATTTCCGCACGCTTCTCACTCCAAAGGCCGCCCCATGTCCGACGCCCGCGATCCCAAAGCCGCCAACACCATGTGGGGCGGGCGCTTTGCCAGCGGGCCGGACGCGATCATGACGGCGATCAACGCCTCGATCGGGTTCGACCAGCGGCTCTATGCCCAGGACATTGCCGGCAGCCGGGCCCATGCGGCGATGCTGGCCGCACAAGGCATCATCACTGATATGGATGCAAAGGCGATTGGGGAAGGCCTGCTCGCGATCTTGTCAGAGATCGAGGCGGGGAAATTTCCGTTCACGACCGAGTTGGAAGACATCCACCTGAACATCGAAGCCCGCCTGACCGAACGGATCGGCGAGGCTGGCAAGCGCCTGCACACCGGCCGCAGCCGCAATGACCAGGTTGCCGTCGACTTCCGGCTCTGGGTCCGCGACCAGTGCGACCAGGCGATTGCCGGGCTGACCGGGTTGATGCAGGCCTTTCTGGCGCAGGCCGAGGCGGGGGCCGATTGGGTCATGCCCGGCTTCACCCACCTGCAGACCGCCCAGCCGGTGACCTGGGGGCATCACATGATGGCCTATGTCGAGATGCTGGCCCGCGACCGCAGCCGCTTTAAAGACGCCCGCCGCCGCATGAACGAATGCCCGCTGGGCGCGGCGGCTCTGGCCGGGACCTCGTTCCCCATCGATCGCCACATGACGGCGAACGCTCTGGGCTTCGACCGGCCCACCGCGAACAGCCTGGACTCGGTCTCCGACCGCGATTTCGCGCTGGAGTTCCTCTGCGCCTCCAGCATCTGCGCCATGCACCTGTCGCGCTTTGCCGAAGAGCTGGTGATCTGGTCCAGTGCGCAGTTCCGCTTTGTCCGGCTGTCGGACCGCTGGACGACCGGCTCCAGCATCATGCCGCAGAAGAAGAACCCGGACGCGGCAGAGCTTCTGCGCGCGAAGCTGGGTCGTATTCTGGGGTCGACCGTCGCGCTCTTCACGGTGATGAAGGGCCTGGCGCTGACCTATTCCAAGGACATGCAGGAAGACAAGGAACAGGTCTTCGACGCCGCGGACTCCCTTATGCTGGGCCTGGCCGCGATGACCGGCATGGTCAGCGACATGACCGCCAACCGCGACGTGCTGGCGGTGTCGGCAGCCTCGGGCTTTTCGACTGCGACCGACCTGGCGGACTGGCTGGTGAAGGCATTGAACCTTCCGTTCCGCGAGGCGCACCACGTCACCGGCACGCTGGTGGCGCTGGCCGAGAAGAAGGGCTGCGACCTTCCCGACCTGTCGATCAACGAGATGACCGCCGTGCATCCGGGGATCACGCAGGACGTATACTCGGTCCTCGGGGTGGAAAATTCTGTCCGCAGCCGCACATCCTATGGCGGGACGGCGCCTGACCAGGTGCGCGCCCAGATTGCCCGCTGGAAAGCCGCGCTGGCGTGATCCGGGCTGTCGGAAAAGGAGTCCTGCCATGAAATCCCTGGTTCTTCTGGCGCTTCTCACCCTGACGGGGTGCAGCAACCCGCTGGTCGCCACCAACCTGACCTTCGGCCCGGATGGTGTGCAGGCAAACCCCACCTTGTCGGGCAACGTCGGTGGTGCCACCGTCAGCATCGACCCGTAAGGAATGCCCGCCATGCCCAGACTTCTGCTTGTCGCCTGCCTTGCCCTTGCCGCCTGCGGTGCCGATGGCGCTCCGGAACCGCCCTCCAGGGGGATTGCGGTGACGGGTGAGGCGCAGGTCGGCGTGGTGCTGAAGTGACGCCGCTGCGTCTGGCATTCCTCGCACTCGCCGTCTGGGGCGCGGTGCATCCGATGTACTGGTTCCTGAAATACATGCGCGAGACGGGGACGGGCATTAGTGGCTTGATCGACGCCTGGTATGTCAACGCTTCGACCACCGGCCTGACCTGGGACCTGACCATCGCCGCCATCGCGCTGACGGTCTGGGTCCTGGCCGAGGCGATCAGCCGCCGCGCGTGGTGGCACCTGGTGGCGATCCCCGCCACCTTCTGCATCGGGGTCAGCTGCGGCTTGCCGCTGTACCTGTTCCTGCGGTCCGGTCGGAAGGACTAGGTTTCTTCCCGCAGCACGCCGGCCAGATGCGCGCCATAGCTGGACTTGCCAAAGACCTGCGCCTGCTTTTCCATCCCCGCGCGGTCGATCCAGCCTTTGTGGAACGCAATCTCGTCGGGTGATCCAACCTGCATCCCCTGCCGGTCCTGCAGCGTGCGCACGAAATTCCCGGCATCCAGCAAGCTGCCCGGAGTGCCGGTGTCCAGCCAGGCAAAGCCACGGCCCATGCGTTCGACCTGCAGCGAACCCTCGGCACGGTAGTGCTCCAGCACGTCTACGATTTCCAGCTCTCCACGCGGAGAGGGCTTGATCTCTGCAGCAATATCCGGCGCGCGGCCGTCCAGGAAATAAAGCCCGGTGATCGCAAAGCTGGAGGGCGGCTTTGACGGCTTCTCGACGATCTGGGTCACGCGCCCATCCGCATCGAAAGCCGCCACGCCGTACCGCTCGGGGTCCGAGACGTGGTAGCCGAATACGCTGCCGCCGGAGGACTGTTCATCGGCCCGTGCCAGCATCTCGGGAAGCCCGTGGCCGAAGAAGATGTTGTCGCCAAGGACCATCGCCGATGGCGCGCCGTTCAGAAAGTCGCGGGTCAGAAGGTAGGCCTGCGCCAGCCCTTCCGGCTTTTCCTGGATGATCCAGGTGAAGCTCAGGCCCCACTGGCTGCCGTCCTTCAGAAGGCGCCGGAACTGCGGCTGATCGTCGGGCGTGGTGATGATGGCAATCTCGCGGATGCCGGCCAGCATCAGGACCGACAGCGGGTAGTAGACCATCGGCTTGTCGTAGATCGGGAGCAGTTGCTTCGAGACGCCCAGCGTGATCGGCCAGAGGCGCGAGCCGGTGCCTCCGGCCAGGAGGATGCCTTTGCGGGTCATGGGGTAAGCTCCTTCACGATCGCTTTCAGACCTTCCCGCCAGTCGGGGCGCGGGATGCCGAACGCGGCGGTAAATGCACTGCAATCAAGGCGGGAATTCAGCGGTCGTTTGGCCGGGGTGGGGTAATCGCTGGTCGGGATATCCTCGATCCGGCAGGGCAGTCCGGCATCGGCCATGATCCTGCGGGCAAAATCCGCCCAGCTGGTATCGGGTGCGCCGGAGAAGTGATGCGTTCCACCCGGGGCTCCAGCCACCATCGCCTGTGCTGCGTCGAAAAGCGCCTCGGCAATGGCGGATGCTGGGGTGGGGCCGCCGATCTGGTCGGCCACGACGCGCAGGCTTTCCCGCTCGGCCCCAAGCCGAAGCATCGTCTTCACGAAGTTCGCGCCGTGGGCTGAGACAACCCAGGAGGTGCGGAGGATCAGGTGTGGGCCGCCTGCAGCGCGGACGCCCTGTTCACCGGCAAGTTTCGACCGACCATAGGCCCCCAATGGAGCCGTCGGGTGGTCCGGGGTGAAGGGCTGGCCGCCTGTGCCGTCGAAGACGTAGTCGGTGGAGATGTGCAGGAAGGGGATGCCCTTTGCCGCGGCCGCCCGGGCCATCGCGCTTGGAGCCTCGCCGTTGACGATGGTGGCGGCGGCTTCCTCGGTCTCCGCCTTGTCGACGGCGGTCCAGGCGGCGGCGTTGATGATCGCGTCGACATCTGCCGCAGCGATCCTCGCCGCGCAGGCAGCGGTGTCCATCAGGTCGGCCTCGTCGCGACCGAGGTAGGTGGCATCGGGGGCGAGGCGCTGAAGCTCACGCGCCACCTGACCGGTCCTGCCGAAGACAAGCAGCTTCATGCCTTTCCCAGCCTTTCGCCCACGCCCTTGCGGTCGAGAAGCGGCTTCCACCAGGCCTCGTTGTCGAGATACCAGCGGACTGTGCGCCTCAGGCCTTCCTCCACCGTCACCGAGGGCCGCCAGCCCAGTTCCTCGCGGATGCGCGAGGGGTCGATAGCATAGCGCGCGTCGTGTCCCGGGCGGTCGGTGACGAAGGTGATCTGGTCGGCATAGGGAGTGGCTTTGGGGGCCATTTCGTCCAGGAGCGCGCAGATGGTGCGGACAAGGTCGATGTTCCGCCGTTCGTTCTCGCCGCCGATGTTGTAGCTGCGGCCGAGCGCCCCTTTCTCCAGGACAAGGAGGAGGGCATCGGCGTGGTCTTCGACATAAAGCCAGTCGCGGACATTCTCGCCCGTGCCGTAGACCGGGATGGGCTTGCCGTGGAGCGCATTCAGGATGGCGACGGGGATCAGCTTTTCCGGGAAGTGGTAGGGACCATAGTTGTTCGAGCAGTTGGTCAGGACGACGGGCAGCCCGTAAGTCTCGGCCCAGGCGCGGACCAGGTGGTCGGACGCGGCTTTCGACGCCGAATAGGGGCTGCGCGGGTCGTAGGGCGTGTGTTCGGTGAACTGGCCTTCCGCGCCGAGGGAGCCGAAGACCTCATCGGTCGAGATGTGGTGGAAGCGAAAGCTGTCCGGCTTGCCTTGGCGCGCCCAATGCGCGCGGGCCGCTTCCAGCATGTTGAACGTGCCGGTGATGTTCGTCTCGATGAAATCCGCGGGACCGTCGATCGACCGGTCGACATGGCTTTCGGCGGCCAGGTGCATCACGGCGTCGGGATTGTGCAAGGCGAAGATGTGGTCCAGCGCCCCGCGGTCGCGGATGTCGGCCTTCTCGAAGCTGTAGAGGTTGGAGTTCGCCACCGCCGCGACGTTCGCCGCGTTGGCGGCATAGGTCATCGCATCCAGGTTGACGACCTCATGCCCCCGCGACACGGCCAGACGGACCACTGCCGACCCGATGAACCCGGCCCCGCCGGTGACAAGAAGCTTCATTCCTGGACCCCGTAACGGAAAGGGTGGCCGATGTCGGCCAGAAGCGGCGCCCTGCTGTCCTTGTCCGACAGGGTCGGCGCGGCGACGCCCCAGTCGATGCCGATGGCCGGGTCATCCCAGCGGACGGCCCCGTCATGCTCGGGTGCATAAAGGTCGGTGCACTTGTACTGCACTTCGGTGTCGCCGGTCAGGGTCAGGAAACCGTGCAGGAACCCCTTCGGCACGAAAAGCTGGCGGCTGTTGTCGGGGGTCAGTTCAACGCCAACCCATTGGCCATAGCTGGGGGAGCCAGTCCGGATGTCCACCGCCACATCAAGGATCGCGCCACGGGTACAGCGGACCAGCTTGTCCTGCGCGCGGGGCGGGGACTGGAAGTGCAAGCCCCGCAGGGTGCCCTTGGCGGCAGAGAAGGAGTGATTGTCCTGCACCCAGGGCAGGTCCAGCCCGGCATCAGCCATCCGCGCGGCGTTCCAGGTTTCCATGAACCAGCCCCGGGCGTCGCCGAAGCGGCGGGGGGTGACGATCAGGACGTCGGGCAATGCGGTGGGGTCAATCTGCATCAGGAAAACTCGTAAGAAGCGCTGGTGCAGAGTTGCGATGATCTGGCTGGCAATGCAAGCCGGGACGGCCCGGAAACAGTCTGTTTGCGGGGTTTTGCCGGGTTCGGTCTTGGGCTATCACGGGGCTGCGACGCGGGAGAAGGACGACGAAGATGACCCATCTGTGGGTGCGGGCCGAGCAGCGGCCGAACGAGGAACGCGTTGGTCTGGCGCCCGAGGGAGCTGCGGCTCTGGTCAAGGCGGGCATCCGGGTGACGGTCGAGCGGTCCTCGGTCCGGGCAATTCCGCTGGACGGTTATGTCGCGGCGGGCTGCGACATCGCCGAGGAGAACCATTGGCCGCAGGCTCCGGCCGATGCGATCGTCTTCGGCCTGAAGGAACTGCCCGAGGATGGCACGCCGCTGTCCCATCGCCACATCATGTTTGGCCACGCCTACAAGGGGCAGCCTGCGGGACGGGTCCTGCTGCAGCGGTTCAAGGCCGGGGGCGGGACGCTGTATGACCTTGAATACCTGGTAAACGAAGACGGTCGCCGGGTTGCGGCCTTCGGCTATTGGGCCGGCTATGCGGGGGCGGCGCTCAGCCTGAAATGCTGGGCGGCGCAGCAGCACGGCAGCATTGCCGGGCCGGTGCGCAAGGTGCCGTCGAAGGATGCGTTGCTGGCACAACTGGGTGACGAGCTGTCCGGACTGGGGCGGCCGCGGGCCATCATCATCGGGGCGCTGGGGCGCGTCGGCACCGGGGCGGCGGACCTCTGCGAGGCGATGGGCGTCGCCGTCACAAAATGGGACATGGCGGAAACCGCGTCAGGCGGGCCATTCCCCGAGGTCTTGCAGCACGAGATCTTCCTGAATTGCATCCTCGCGCGGCCCGGATGTCCGGTCTTCGTGCCTGCCAGCGCCAAGACCGACGCGCGCAAGCTGACCGTGATCGGGGACATCGCCTGCGACCCGACTTCGGACTTTTCGCCGATCAAGGTCTATGACCGGGCGACAGACTGGGACGCCCCGGCGCTGAGGGTCCATGACGATCCGCCGCTGGATGTGACGGCAATCGACAACCTGCCCAGCCTGATGCCGGTGGAATCGTCAGAGGATTACGCAGCGCAACTGCTGCCGTCGCTGCTGACATTGACCGATCTGCAGGCTGGCGTCTGGGGGCGGGCAAAGGTGGAATTCGACAGGCACGTCGCGGGCGTGTGAGCAAGGTATCAACGGGGGACCCAAATTCCTTGAGGAAGGAATTTGTCAAAAATCTTACTCAAGATTTTTGGGTCCTGGGGGCAAAGGGAGCAAGAAAATGACGATCCATTGGTGCGGCACGGGGCTGTCGTCGATTCCGGGACTGCGGCGGCTGATCGAGGCGGGGCACCCCGTCACGGTCTGGAACCGCACCGTCGAAAAGGCCCGGGCCGAGGTCGGCGACCTGACGCAGGACATCCGGGCCTTCAGCCTAGAGGCGCTGGCAGCAGCCTTGAAGCCGGGCGACATCGCGGTGTCAATGCTTCCCGCCGACCAGCATGTCGGGATCGCCCAGTTGTGCCTGGAGAAAGGGGCGAACTTCTGCTCCTCCAGCTACATCGCGCCCGAGATGCGGGCGCTGGATGAGGCGTTCCGCGAGAAGGGGCTGGTGTCGGTGAACGAGGTTGGCCTTGACCCAGGCATCGACCATCTGATGGCGCATGACCTGGTGGCGCGCTATCGGGCCTCGAAGGCCTATCACAATGACAACGTGCTGTCCTTCACCTCCTACTGTGGTGGCGTGCCGAAGCAAGCGAACGCCTTCCGCTACAAGTTTTCCTGGGCCCCGGCGGGGGTCCTTAAGGCGCTGCGGTCCCCGTCCCGCAGTCTGCGGCATTTCACCGAGCTGCGCGTCGCCCGGCCCTGGGATGCGATCAGCCGCTATGACGCGCCCCTGCCGCAGCCGGAAAGCTTCGAGGTTTACCCCAACCGCGACAGCTATCCCTTCATGGAGGAATACCGGTTCGAGAAGCATTGGAAGGTCAAGGACTTCGTCCGTGGCACGATCCGGCTGAACGGCTGGGCCGATGCCTGGGCTCCGATCTTCCGCGAGATCGAGGGGCTGGAGGGGAAACCCCTGGCCGAGATCAACGCCGCCCTCGAAGCCCGTGCCGCAGCACTTCTGAAGGACAACTCCTACGCCGAGGGCGAGCCGGATCGGGTGGTGCTGTTCGTGTCGCTGAAGGCCGAACGCGACGGCAGGCCGGTCTACCACGAGACCTGGGCGATGGACGCCTGGGGCGACGTGCGCGGGACGGCGATGGGGCGGCTGGTGTCAGTGCCGGTGTCGCTGGCGATCGAAGCGGTTCTGAACCGCGAGATCCCGGCGGGTGTGCATGGCGCCCCGCATGATCCGAAGCTCTTGGCCCGCTGGCTGGATCAGGTCAGCCACCTGGCGCAGGTGATGCAGCGGATCGACCATCTGGCCTGACGCGGCCCGTTTTTGGTGACAGAAGCTCTGCCCTCGCCTATCATCCGCCAACGATCCGGGAGAACCGGACAAGAGCAGCGAGGCAGGACGTGGGCGAGACCAGCAGCACGTCAAGGCGACTGGACCGGCTGGCCGACAGGCTGGCGGTGCTGGCAGCGCGTCGTGCGCGGCCGGCGGGTGGGTTCGTGTCGCAGCCGGAACCACGCTCCATTGGCCTTTACACCCGCGGCAAGCAGATCGTCGCGGGCAACATCCTCCTGGCCGGACATCTGGCCGAAGCCCCCGGCACCTTGCTTTGGGACATCGCCGGGCCCGACGCCTTCGTCACCGAGGCGCAGGGTTTCGCCTGGCTGGACGACCTGGCGGCCTTGGGAACGAAGGATGCGCTGGCCCGCGCGCAGGACTGGACCTGGGGCTGGATCGCCCGCTACGGCAAGGGCAAGGGGCCGGGTTGGACGCCAGACCTGACCGGCCGCAGGATCATTCGCTGGGTGCATCACGCGACGATCCTCCTGCAGGCGCGTGACAAGGCTCAGTCAGCAGCCTATTACGCCGCACTGTCGCGGCAGGCGACCTACCTCGCGCGCCGCTGGCGCAGTGCGGCAGAGGGCCTGCCCCGGTTCGAGGCGCTGACCGGCCTCGTCTACGCCGGGATCTCGCTGATCGGGATGGAGGCGCTGGTGGTCCCCGCAACCCAGGCCCTCGCCGCAGCCTGCGACACGGACATCGACGCAGAAGGCGGCATCCCGACGCGCAACCCCGAGGAACTGCTGGAGGTGCTGACGCTGCTGACCTGGTCGGCCAGCGCGATGAGCGAAGCGAACCTGGCCGTGCCACCGGCGCTCAGCCACGCGATCACCCGGATCGCCCCGGCCTTGCGCGCCCTGCGCCATGCGGATGGCGAGCTGGCGCGGTTCCACGGCGGCGGGCGGTCGGCGGAGGGGCGGCTGGACCAGGCGCTGGCTTCGGCGGCGGTGCGGGCGGGGGCGACCCCGGCCATCGCGATGGGCTATGCACGGCTGCATGGCGGGCGGACCTCGGTCATCGTCGATGCGGCGGCACCACCGGGCGGGCGGGCGGCGCGGACGGCGCACGCCTCCACCACGGCGTTCGAGTTGACCTCGGGGCGGCGGCCGGTGGTGGTCAACTGCGGTTCGGGCGTCACCTTCGGCGCGGCATGGCGGCAGGCCGCGCGGGCCACACCTTCGCATTCCGTCCTGGGGATGGAGGGCGTCTCCTCCTCCCGCGTCGGGCGGTCCGGCGAGGTGCTGGAGCAACGCGCCCAGGTCACCGCCTCACGGCTGACGGTGGGGACCGAGGGGACGGATCTTTACCTTTCGCATGACGGTTGGCTCGCTTCGCACGGGCTGACCACCAGCCGCAGCCTGACGCTGGCGCATGACGGGCGGCGGCTGTCCGGCGTCGATGCCTTGACCGCGATGACCGCCGAGGCGCGCAGGCGGTTCGAGGATGCGATGACGCAGACCGCGATGGCGGGCGCGCGCTTCGCGATCCGTTTCCATCTGCATCCCGAAGTCGACGCCACTGTGGACATGGGCGGGGCGGCCGTCTCGATGGTCCTGAAAAGCGGCGAGATCTGGATCTTCCGCTTCACCGGCCCGCTTGAACTGGCCCTTGAACCCTCGGCCTACCTGGAAAATGGGCGGTTGAACCCGCGGCCCTGCCTGCAGATTGTGCTTCGCGGCGAAGCGCGGGGGTTCGAGACACGGATAGGCTGGACCTTGGCGAAGGCAAAGGATACTCCGCTGGCCATCCGGGACCTGGAGGGGGTGGACCCTCATGTCCCGTCGACAAAGTGACGTCGGGCAAGTGAAGGGTTCCAGCGATGACCAACCTCGTCCCCATCGGCCGCGCGCTGATTTCGGTGTCCGACAAGACCGGGCTTCTGGAGTTGGCCCGCGCGCTTGCAGGATACGGGGTGGAGCTGATCTCGACCGGCGGGACAAGCGGGATGCTGCGGGCGGCAGGGTTGGCGGTGCGGGACGTGTCCGACGTCACGGGTTTCCCCGAGATGATGGACGGCCGCGTCAAGACGCTGCACCCCAACGTGCATGGGGGCCTGCTGGCGCTGCGCGACGATGACGAGCATCTGGTTGCGATGGCCGCGCACGGGATCGAGCCGATCGACCTTCTGATCGTGAACCTCTACCCGTTCGAGGAAACGGTGGCCAAAGGTGCGGACCACGCGACCTGCATCGAGAATATCGACATCGGCGGCCCGGCTATGATCCGCGCGGCGGCGAAGAACCATCGTTTCGTCACTGTTGTCACCGACCCGATGGATTACGACTGCCTTCTGGCCCAGCTGAAGACCAATGACGGCGCGACAACGATGGCCTACCGGCAGAAGCTGGCGCTGACGGCCTATGCCAAGACAGCGGCCTACGACACAGCCGTCTCCACTTGGCTGGCTGGCGCGATCAAGGAACCCGCCCCGCGCTACCGCAGCTTTGCGGGCAAGCTCGCCCAGACCCTGCGCTACGGCGAGAACCCGCACCAGGCGGCGGCGTTCTATGTCGACGGCTCGCGCCGCCCCGGCGTGGCGACAGCGCGCCAGTGGCAGGGCAAGGAACTTTCGTACAACAACATCAACGACACCGACGCGGCTTTCGAGCTGGTGGCGGAATTCGCTGGCGGAGCCCCCGCCTGCGCGATCATCAAGCACGCCAACCCCTGCGGCGTGGCAACCGCGTCCTCACTGACCGAGGCCTACCAGCGCGCCTACCAGTGCGACCAGACTTCGGCCTTCGGCGGGATTGTCGCGCTGAACCAGGTGCTGGACGCAGCAACCGCGGAAGAGATCGTGAAGATCTTCACCGAGGTCGTCATCGCCCCCGACGCGACGGACGCGGCTCGAGCGGTCTTCGCGACCAAGAAGAACCTGCGCCTGCTGACCACCGGAGCCTTGCCGGACCCGAAGGCCAAGGGTCTGGCGTTCAAGCAGGTGGCGGGCGGCTTTCTGGTTCAGGACCGCGATGCGGGGCATGTCACCGTCTCGGACCTGAAGGTGGTGACGAAGCGCGCGCCGTCAGACAAGGAGCTGGCCGACCTCATGTTCGCCTGGACCGTGGCCAAGCACGTCAAGTCGAACGCGATCATCTATGTGAAGGACGGCGCCACCGTCGGTGTCGGCGCCGGGCAGATGAGCCGCGTCGATTCGACCCGGATTGCCGCCCGCAAGGCCGACGACATGGCGGAAGCGCTGGGCCTTCCCGGTCCGCTGACCCAAGGCTCGGTCGTGGCCTCGGACGCCTTCTTCCCCTTCGCCGACGGATTGATCACCGCAGCCGAAGCGGGCGCGACGGCGATCATCCAGCCCGGAGGCTCCATGCGCGACGACGAAGTCATCGCGGCCGCAGACGAACGCGGCCTGGCGATGGTCTTCACCGGCCAGCGGCATTTCCGGCATTGATGATGCGCCGTTTCTGGATCACCGCCGCCGTCATCTTCATCCTTGACCAGCTGACCAAGCTGGCCGTCGTGCATGGCCTGGACCTGATCAACCGCGGCGAGATCGACGTCTTCCCGCCCTATCTCACGTTCCGCATGGCCTGGAACTACGGGATCAACTTCGGCCTTCTGTCGAACGGCTCGGACTGGGCGCGCTGGGGACTGGTGGTGCTGGCGCTGGTGATTTCGGCCTGGGTCGTCTGGTGGATGCGCAACGAAAAGGGAAACTGGAAGGCCGAACTGGCCGGCGGCTTCCTCGTCGGCGGGGCGCTGGGCAACATCATCGACCGAATCGCTTATGGCGCGGTGGCGGACTTTCTGAACATGTCCTGCTGCGGGATCGAGAACCCCTATGCCTTCAACGTCGCCGACATCGCGATCTTCGTCGGCGCGTTTGGCCTGGTGATCTTTGCCAAGGGCACCGACGGCGACAAACCGACCGGCGGAAAACCCCCCCGCCGATCTCGCTAAACACCCGTGACGCCCGCGTTGCTTTAGGCTAAGACGGCACAAAGACGGTTCGGAGGCATTCATGCAGGCAGGATACGGCAGGGCGGTCATCGCGATTGCGGCGATGGTCACGCTTGCGGCCTGCGCCGGGGACCGCGACCCGCAGCTGATGAATTTGCGTTCGGGCCAGGGGCCGGATGAGTTCGCCATCGTTCCGCCAAAGCCGTTGGAATTGCCGGAAAATCTGGCCGAACTGCCCGAACCCTCGCCGGGCGGCTTCAACCGCACCGACCAGAACCCCGAAGCCGACGCCGTCATCGCGCTTGGTGGAACGCCAGGCGCTGCGGGTGGCATTCCGTCGGGTGACTCGGCGCTTTATGCCCATGCAGCCCGCTTCGGGGTCGAAGGCGGCATCCGCGGAACGCTTGCTTCGGAAGATCTGGACTGGCGGCGCGACAACAACGGTCGCATCCTGGAACGGCTGTTCAACGTGAACGTCTATTACAAGGCCTACCGCAAGCAGCGGCTGGACCAGCAGGCGGAACTGGCTCGCTGGCGTGCGGCGGGCGTGCGGACCTCTTCCGCTCCGCCACGGAAGCCTGACGAAGAGTAACAAGCGCGTGGCCCCGGCCTGGCCGGGGTTGAATGTCGGGCCACCGCACCGCAGTTTCCCTGAAAACCTAGGGTGAGGAAGCCCATGCTCGGACGACTTGGCGCTGCCGTACTGCTGACACTGACGCTTCCCGCCCTTGCCGAAGAGCCGGTCACCACCTTCACCCTCGACAACGGGCTGAATGTCGTGGTGATCGAGGATCACCGCGCCCCCGTGGTGGTGCAGATGATCTGGTATCGCGTCGGTGCCGCCGACGAACCGCGCGGCCATTCCGGCATCGCGCATTTCCTGGAACACCTGATGTTCAAGGGCACCGAGAAGGTCGCCCCCAACGCCTTTTCCGGCATCGTCGAGGCGCAGGGCGGCGACGACAACGCCTTCACCTCCTGGGACTACACCGCCTATTTCCAGCGCATCGCCGCCGACCGGCTGGACCTGGTGATGGAGATGGAAGCCGACCGCATGCGCAACTTGCGCCTGACCGAAGAGGACGTGGACACCGAACGTCAGGTGATCCTGGAAGAACGCGCCCAGCGCACCGACAGCGATCCGGGCGCGCTCCTGATGGAACAGATGCGCGCCGCCCAATTCCTGAACCATCCCTACGGCATTCCGATCATCGGCTGGCGGCACGAGATGGAAGAGCTTAGCCGCCAGGACGCGCTGGACTATTACCAGCGGTTCTACGCCCCGAACAACGCCACGCTGGTCATCGCCGGCGACGTGGAACCCGAGGCGGTCAGGGCGCTTGCCGAACAGCATTACGGTCCGCTCAAGCCGTCGGACGCAATCGTGCCGCGTGACCGGGCGCAGGAACCGCCGCAACTGGCCGAGCGTCGGCTGGTGCTGGCGGACGAGCGGGTCTCGGACCCTTACGTCTTCCGCACCTACATCGCCCCCGAACGCGACCCCGGCAACCAGGCCGAGGCTGCGGCCCTGACCGTGCTGGCCGAGCTTCTGGGCGGCAATGGCCAGACCTCGGTCCTGGCGCGGGCGCTGCAGTTCGACGCCCAGGTGGCGGTCTACACCAGCGCCTTCTACAGCGGCACCTCGATCGACGACGCGACCTTCGGCCTGGCCGTGATCCCCGCCCCCGGCGTCACGCTCGAGGCGGCAGAGGCCGAGCTTGACCGTGTGCTTGCCGAGTTTCTGGAAAACGGCCCCGACTTGGCCGCGCTTGAGCGTATTCGCACTCAGGTCCGCGCTGGAGAGATCTATGCCCGCGACGATGTCGAAGCGCTCGCGCGGCGCTATGGCGAAGGCTTCAGCGTCGGGCTGACACTGGCGGAGATCGAAGGTTGGGACGAGGCGCTTTCGGCCGTGACCGAAGCCGATATCCTGGCCGCAGCCCGCAAGGTGCTGGATCGCCGTAACGCCGTCACCGGCTGGCTGACCCAGGCAGAAGCCGCCCCGGCCGAGGTTACTCCGGCCGCCGCCGCAGCCCCGGAGGTCCAGGAATGATCCGCGCCGTCTTCGCCGCCGTCCTGGCCCTCACCCTCCCCGCTCAGGCCGAGATCCCGATCAAGGAAGTCACCTCGCCCGGTGGCATCACCGCCTGGCTGGTCGAGGATCACAACATCCCCTTCACCGCGCTGGAAATCCAGTTCCGCGGCGGCACCTCGTTGGAGGCTCCGGACAAGCGCGGCGTGGTCAACCTGATGACCGCCACCTTGGAAGAAGGCGCGGGCGAGCTGGACAGCCGCGGCTTTGCCGAGGCCCGCGATGCCCTGGCCGCCAGCTTCAGCTTCGATGCCGGAACAGACTCGGTTGGCGTATCGGCCCAGTTCCTCACCGAAAACCGCGACCAGGCGATCGACCTTCTGCGCAAGGCCCTGATCGAGCCTCGCTTCGACCAGGCCGCAGTCGATCGGGTGCGCGAACAGGTGCTGTCCAATCTCCGTTCCAACGAGAAGGACCCCGGGACCATCGCCTCGGAACGCTTCGATCTTCTCGCCTTCGGCGACCATCCCTATGCCTCCTCGGGAGATGGCACTGTCGATACGGTGACGGCGCTGACCCGCGACGACGTGGTGGCCGCGCACAAGTCCGCGCTGGCCCGCGACCGGGTCTTCGTCGCGGCAGCTGGCGACATTACCGCCGAAGAACTGGGCCATCTGCTCGACAAGTTGCTGGGCGACCTGCCCGCCACCGGCTCCCCACTGCCCGGCGCCGCGCCGTGGCTGCTGGCCCCCGGCGTCACGGTGCAGGATTTCCCCTCGCCGCAGTCGACGGTCTTCTTCGGCCAGAAGGGCATCCCGCGCGATGACCCCGATTTCTTCCCGGCCTTCATCCTGAACGAGATGCTGGGCGGCGGCCGCTTTACCGCACGGCTGATGACCGAGGTCCGCGAAAAGCGCGGTCTGACCTATGGTATCGGCACCTACATCGTGAACCGGGACCACGCCGACATGCTGCTGGGCCAGTTCTCGGCCTCGAACGACAAGGTCGCCGAAGCGATCAAGGTGGTGAAGGCCGAATGGGACCGCATCGTCAGCGAAGGCGTCACTCCGGAAGAACTGGAGGCGACCAAGACCTATCTGACCGGCTCGTACCCGCTGCGCTTCGATGGCAACGGGCCCATCGCCAGCATCCTTGTGGGCATGCAGATGGACGGGATGCCCATGGACTATGTCACCACCCGCAACTCCAAGGTCGAGGCCGTGACGATGGACGACATCAAGCGCGTCGCAGCGCGGCTCTTCAAGGCTGCGGATCTGCACTTCGTCGTGGTAGGCCAGCCTGAAGCCCTTTGACGCGCCAGGGCAGGACGGAGGGGGTAAAACTATCCCCTTCCCCCTGATGGACCCTTGGTCTACCAATTTCGCATGAAGTGGACGATCCCAAACACGCTTACCGTCCTTCGGCTGTTCGCCGCGCCCGGTGTGGCTGTCATGTTCCTGTATTTCCAGCGCCCGTGGGCAGACTGGTTCGCCCTGGCGCTGTTCGTCACCGCTGCGCTGACCGACTGGTTTGATGGCTACCTCGCTCGGCTCTGGAAGCAGGAATCGAAGTTCGGCGCGATGATGGACCCGATCGCCGACAAGGCGATGGTGGTGATCGCGATCATGATCCTCACCGGCTATAACGGGATGAACCCCTGGCTGATCCTGCCCGCCACGCTGATCCTCTTCCGCGAGGTCTTCGTCGGCGGTCTGCGGGAATATCTCGGTCACAAAAGCGGGCTTCTGAAGGTCACCAAACTGGCCAAATGGAAGACCACGGCGCAGATGACTGCGATTGCCGTGCTGTTTCTTGGCACGGGGCTCGACTACCAGAACGTCCTCGCGCTGGAAGGGATGACCCCTGAGCAGCACATGGCTGCCGTCGCCGCAGGCACGGCCGAGGCGATCCGCACCTGCGGCACCCGCGACTGCGCCTCCTATGCGAACCTTGCGGGCATCTGGCTGTTGTGGATTGCAGCCCTGCTGACCGTCGTCACGGGGTGGGAGTATTTCTCGAAGTCGTTACCTTTCTTGCGGGAAGACAAGTGATCGACGTCTTGTACTTCGCCTGGGTCCGGGAACGGATCGGGCTGCCGCGGGAGCGGCTGGAGACCGGGGCCGCCACGGTGGCCGAACTGGTCGAGGAATTGCGTGCCCGGGAAGAACGCTATGCGGCGGCTTTCGCGGACCTTGCCTCGCTGCGGGTCGCGCTGGACCAGGAACTGTCGTCCTTCGATGCCCCCTTGGCCGGGGTCCGGGAGGTCGCCTTCTTCCCGCCCATGACCGGTGGCTGAGATGCGGGTCGCGGTCCAGTCCCAGCCCTTCGATGTCGGAGCCGAGGTTTCCGCTTTCACGTCCGGCGTTCGCGGGGCGGGGGCGGTGGTCAGCTTCACCGGGCTGGTGCGGGACGAGGGTGGCACGCTTTCGGCGATGGAGATCGAGCATTACCCCGGCATGACCGAGAAGGCGATTTCCGCCATCGCAGAGGAAGCCGTCGGGCGCTGGTCGCTGGCCGACGCGCTGGTGATCCATCGGTTCGGCAAGCTGGGGCCGGGCGAGGCGATCATGATGGTGGCGACGGCCGCGCCGCACCGGGGGGATGCGTTCGCGGCGGCCGAGTATCTGATGGACTACCTGAAGTCGCGGGCTCCGTTCTGGAAGAAGGAACTGGGGGCCGGTGGAGAGGCCTGGGTCGCGGCGAAGGATGCCGACGAGGATGCGCTGAAGCGGTGGTAGCGCCCACGCGTGGGCGGCTTTCGAGATCAATGAAATCAGGGGCTTGGCTGCGGGCGTTCAGCCTTTGTTAAGCATTTCTCCCGGGCGGAGAGACGGGACGCCTGGCTCAGCGGGCAGCGCCCCTCTCCCCAAAGCGTGAGTGCCATGTCGGTTGCAGGTCCAGGGGTTCGGACCGCGCCAGATAGACCGCCCGGGCGATGGCGCGGGCCAGGCAGGTGGCGGCGGCATGGCCAAGCTGGAAGCTGTCGGTCAGGGGGTCTTGCAACGGCTTGCCGCCCGTTGCGACGCTGAACACCAGGTCACCGTCCAGCGGCGTGTGCGAGGGGACCAGCGCCCGCGCCATTCCGTCGTGCGCTGCCACGGCCATGCGATGCGCTTGCGCCTTGGTCAGGGTCGCATCCGTGGCGACGATGGCGATAGTCGTGGCCTCGCCCAACCGCTTGCGCGGCAGGGGCGCGTCCTGCGGCAGAAACGGCGCAGGACCAAGACCGCCGAATTCGGTGCCTTCCTCCCAAGGTGCGGCCCAGAAGTGCGGCGTCTCGCCCACGTTCCCCTGACCCAGCGCGTTAACCACGACAAGCGCCCCGACTGTCAGGCCGGAGGGCAGGACACAGGAGGCCGAGCCAAGGCCGCCCTTCAGGGTGCCGGTCATCGCGCCATATCCGGCCCCGGCGGTGCCAAGGGCAAAGTCGTCGGTGGCGGCGTCGAAGGCGTGGCGACCAAGCGCGGGATAGGGGCTGTGAGCCCAGTCCTTGTCGCCGCCGTTCAGGAGGTCGAAGACGATGGCCCCCGGCACGATGGGCACGCGGACCGGCCCGACGGCAAAGCCACGCCCGGCATCGCGCAGGCCCTGCATGATGCCCTGGCCTGCGTCCAGACCGAAGGCAGAGCCACCCGACAGGAAAATCGCGTCCACCTCCTGCACCATGCGGTCCGGGGCCAGAAGGTCAGTCTCACGCGTGCCGGGAGAGCCGCCCATGAGATGCACGGCGGCCACGAAGGGCTGGTCGGCGGTCAGCACGGTGGTGCCGGAGCGGAGGGCGGCGTCGTCCGCGTTGCCGACCCGCAGGCCGGTGACATCGGTGATGAGGTTGCGGGGGCCGGGACGCATCGGATCAGGCTAGCGCAGTCCGGCGCGGGCGCAAGCAATTGCTCCTCGCCCAACTTCGTCTTCTCTTCGCGAGGGGACAGCGACGAGCGACGAAGTCGACGAGGGGCGTTCGAAAAAGTCCGGCCTAGAAGTCGAAGATATCCTTCAGGAAGCTTTCCTTGCGCTTCTTCTTGTAGCCGTACTTGTGGTCGTCATCGTCATAGTCCCGGTGACCGCGGCGGTCGTCGTCGCGGTAACCTTGCGGAGCGCGCGGTTCGGGCTGGTACACTGGCGCAGGCGCGGGCGCGTGCACGGGTGCAGGCGCGTGCTGCTGGATGGCCTGCTGCGGCGTGGGTGCAGGCGCAGCCGCCGGACCACCAAGCGAACGCTCGATGATCTTGTCCAGCTCGCCCCGGTCCAGCCAGACGCCGCGGCATTTCGGGCAATAGTCGATCTCGACGCCGCCGCGATCTGACATCACCAGGGTTTCATTGTCGACCGGACAGCGCATCATCATCTCCATTGCCATGTTCACCGGCTTTAGATGGGGTCGCAAACCGGCCAAGCAAGGGTCGGAAAGACACTTGCGCGATTTGTTGCGAAGGCGCATTTAGGAAGCGAGCCGTGGCGATGGCGTCGCCGCAGGGGTTCTTTGACCCCGACGCTTGTGGGGATGATCCCGCTTCCGTCCTGTACGCCGGGACCTTTCGGGGTCCCTTGGACATATGTCCGGACCCTTGGAAATGAGGTCTGGAAATGTCGTTGAACCGTCCCGAGATGTACCGCTTCCACAATGGCGGGAAGAAAGACACGCTGCCCTTCGCCGATCAGGAATACCATGACCGCTTGGCGGGCCTGCGCGACATCATGGAAATGCACGAGTTGGACGCCGTCGTCCTGACCTCGATGCACAACGTCGCCTACTATTCGGGCTTCCTGTACTGCTCGTTCGGGCGGCCCTACGCCTGTGTCGTCACCAAGACCGAATGCGTGACGATCAGCGCGGGCATCGATGCGGGCCAGCCCTGGCGCCGGTCGATCGGGGACAACATCACCTACACCGACTGGGCGCGTGACAACATGTGGCGGGCGGTGGCCTCGGTCACGGGCGTCGGCAAGGCGGTGGGTTGCGAGGCCGACCATCTGACGATGGAGCGGGCCGAGAAGTTCAACACCTTCCTGAAGCCGAAGCGCGGGATGGATATCGCGCCGGCGACGATGCACCAGCGGATGACGAAATCCGCGGCCGAGATCGCACTGATCAAGCATGGGTCGAACGTGGCCGACGTGGGCGGCTATGCCATCCGCGAGGCGATTGCGGTGGGGGCGACGGAGCTGGAGATTTCGATTGCGGGTCGGGATGCGATGGAGCGGGAGATTGCCAAGCGTTTCCCCGATGCCGAATACCGGGATACCTGGGTCTGGTTCCAGTCCGGGATCAACACCGACGGCGCGCACAACCCGGTCACGAACCGCAAGCTGCAGCATGGCGATATCCTGTCGCTGAACTGCTTCCCGATGATCAGCGGCTACTACACCGCGCTGGAGCGGACGCTGTTCGTGGGCGAGGTGGACGATGCCTCGATGCGGGTCTGGCAGACCAACATCGACAGCCATGAATTCGGGATGAAGCTTCTGAAGCCCGGCGCCTCGTGTGCCGAGATCACCATGAAGATCAACGAGTTCCTGGCCGAGCGGCAGATGCTGCAATACCGGACCTTCGGTTATGGCCACTCGTTCGGCATCCTGTCGCACTACTATGGCCGCGAGGCGGCGCTGGAACTGCGCGAGGACATCGACACGGTGCTGGAGCCGGGGATGGTCATCAGCATGGAGCCGATGCTGACGATTCCGGAAGGGATGCCGGGTGCCGGTGGCTACCGCGAGCACGACATCTTCGTCGTGACCGAGGACGAGCCCGAGGACATCACGCACTACCCCTACGGGCCGGCCTTCAACGTCGTCGGCTAAAAGCGGAAGGTTCGATTAGGACAGGGAACGGAATCGGCGCAACGCCGTTTCCGTTCCAGCCTTGCCAGCGAAGATTCGGAAAAACTTGCGCTTTTTCCTTGACGGATGCGGGTTGACGTGGCGCAAGGTGACCATAGCTGCCCTTAGATGAGTCTGCCAAATTGACCCAGTCTTTCGCACGGATCCTCGCGATCCTCGCCCTGCCCATGCTTGCCGCCTGCGCAGGGACCACCCAGAAGCAACCCGATGTCGTGCCTGGCTACGAGGGCATCCAGGACGGTGAGTTCTTCATCGAACCGGTGCCGGCGCAGTACCTGTACGATGGCAACCGGCGGGTGGAAGTGGCCTATACCGGCCCCGAGGCTCCGGGCACGGTGGTCGTCGATACCTTCGCGCGCAAGCTCTACCTGGTGAACGAAGGCGGGACCGCGACGCGCTATCCCATCGCCGTCGGGCGTGAGGGGATGTCGTTCCGTGGCACGGGTGTCATCGGGAGGAAGGCGGAGTGGCCGTCGTGGACGCCTACGGCGAACATGATCCGCACCCGGCCCGACCTTTACGCGGCCTATGCCGGTGGTCTGCCGGGCGGGCTGACGAACCCCCTGGGTGCCCGGGCGCTGTACCTTTATCGCGGCAACCGGGACACGATGTTCCGCATCCACGGCACGGCGGACGCGGCCTCGATCGGCCATGCGACCAGCGCGGGCTGCATCCGCCTGTTCAACCAGGACGCCATCGACCTGTACAACAAGGTGCCGAATGGCACCCGGGTCAAAGTGCGGGACGAGATGGAAAGTCTGGCGCTGGAAGGCCCGCAGATGATCGACGCCTATGGCCGTCTGGTCCCCGAGACGCCCGAGAACATCGCCCGCAAGGAAAAGGAAGCCGCCGCCCTTGCCAAGAAGGACGCGCGAGACAAGGCCGCCGCGGAAAAGGCTGAAAGGAAGCGCCTTGCTGCCTGCGAACGTCGCGGCATCGCGGCCGAGGAATGCCCGCGCCCGGAGGCACCCGCCGCCGTCGTGACGGTCGGGACCTCGGACAGTTCTACAGCCGGATGACATAATCCTTCAGGGTGGTCTGCACGACCTCCCAGGTGCCCTCGAAACCCGGGCGGATGATCATGCTGTCGCCCGGGTGCAACTGGGTGACAGTGCCGTCTGCGCTCGTCAGCAGCGAATAGCCCGACAGGATGCGGAAGTACTCCCACTCGCTGTACTTCACCCGCCACTTGCCCGGAGTGGACTGCCAGAGTCCGCAGTAAAGCCCGTCGCGCTCCTCAAGGTTCCAGGTGCTGTGGACCGGGTTGCCGGAAATCAGCCGCTCCGGATCAGGGCCGCCGATCTCTGGTGCCGTCCCGTCGCGGCTGACGCGCTGGATGAGGGTCATGGTGCTCTCCCTTTGACGGCCGCATTCAGGACTTAGCCGCCGGTCGGGTCAACCCCGTGACGCTGCGGTCGGCGGTGCTGCGCTGCGGCGCAATTATGTTGCGGAGAGGGTGGGGTTGTGCCCATATGCAAGGCAGATTGCGAAAGCGCCCCACGCTGCGAGGCCCGAAGATGAGCGCCACTTCCCCCGTCCGGCCCGTGCTTCCCCCCGATATCCGCGCCCGCAAGGGCAGTGCGCCGCTGGTGGTGCTGACGGCCTATTCCACCCCCGTGGCCCGGCTGGTCGACGCGCATTGCGACATCGCTCTGGTGGGTGACTCGGTGGGCATGGTGATCCACGGGATGCCCTCCACCCTGGGCGTGACGATGGAGATGATGATCCTCCACGGCCGCGCCGTGGTCCGCGGCTGTCAGAAGTCGATGCCGGTGATCGACATGCCCTTCGGGTCCTACGAGGAAAGCCCGCAGCAGGCTTTCCGCAACGCCAGCCGCCTGATGGCCGAAACCGGCGCCCCGGCGGTCAAATTGGAGGGCGGGCAGCACATGGCCGAAACCATCGCCTTCCTGACCCAGCGCGGCGTCCCGGTGATGGCGCATATCGGCCTGACCCCGCAGTCGGTGAACACGCTGGGCGGCTACAAGGTCGTGGGCCGCGCGGATGAGGCCGACAAGGTGATGGCCGACGCCAAGGCGGTCGAGGCCGCAGGGGCCTTTTCCGTGGTGCTGGAGAAGGTGCCCGAGGGTCTGGCCGGGCGCATCACCAAGGCGCTGGCAATCCCGACCATCGGGATCGGCGCGGGCGTGGATTGCGACGGGCAGGTGCTGGTGGTCGATGACATGCTGGGGCTTTTCACCGACTTCCGCCCCAAATTCGTCAAGCGTTATGCCGAGCTAGGCAAAACCGCCGACGCGGCCATCGCCGCCTATGCCGCCGAGGTCAGGTCGCGCAGCTTCCCGGCAGCCGAACATTCCTTCCCCGACGTCCTGCCCGCGAAAGACAAGACATGACCCCGATCATCCGGACGGTATCCGACCTGCGGGCTTTGGCGCGCGGCTGGAAGGCGCAGGGCGAAACCGTGGGCGTGGTCCCGACGATGGGCGCGCTGCATGACGGGCATCTCTCCTTGGCGCAGCGGGCGCGGGCCGAATGCGACCGGGTCATCACCACGATCTTCGTGAACCCCAAGCAGTTCAACAACCCCGACGACCTGAAGAAATACCCCCGCAGCGAAGAGGCCGACGCCGCCCTCCTGGCCACGGTCCCGGTCGACGCGATCTTCGCCCCCCCGGTCGAAGAGGTCTACCCCGACGGCTTCATCACCAACGTCACGATGCAGGGCGTGGCCCAGCCGCTGGAAGGCTACATGCGCCCCGGCCATTTCGACGGCGTGGCGACGGTGGTGACCAAGCTGTTCGGCATGACGCTCGCCGACAACGGCTACTTCGGACAGAAGGACTGGCAGCAGCTGCAGGTCGTCCTCCGCCTCGTGCGCGACCTGAACCTGCCCGTTCAGGTCGTCGGCTGCGAAACGATCCGTGAGGCTGACGGTCTGGCCATGTCCTCGCGCAACGTCCGCCTGACCCCCGAAGGCCGCGCCAAGGCCCCGGTCCTTTACGCCGCCATCACCCGCGCCGCGCAGGACATCCGCGTCGGTCACGCCGACCGCATGGCGATCCGCGAGGCGGCCGAGACCATGCGGGAGGCAGGGTTCGAGCGGGTGGAATACATCGAGCTGCGCGACGCCGAAACGCTGATGCCCTCGGACGACCCCCGCCGCCCGCGCCGGATGCTCGCCGCCGCCTGGGTCGATGGCGTGCGCCTGATCGACAACATTCCGGTCTAGGCCTTTCATACTGGTACAAATATCCCCGCCGGAGGCATCCTGCCAGTCGGGCCGGGACCGCCATTCCGCACTTGGCGGGGGCCGCAAGTTGCTGCAAGACTTAGGCCGTTGGCAGTCCGAAAAACCGGCGCCGGAATGATGTAATTCTCTGTTACATCACTATGTGATGCAAACGAAGTTCAACGGAGGGTCGGATGGCCGATTTCGAAACGCAGATCAAGGAAAGCCAGGCTCAGGTCGCGCAGGCGCAGGCGAAGATTTCCGCCATCACCAGCCGGATAGAAGCCGCGCGCACCAAGCTTGACCAGGGCGTCCAGCTGGACGTGGAAAACGCCACGCTGGAGGACGTCAGCAAGCACACCGACCTGATGAACGCCAATATCGCCGAGCTGATCATGGGGCTGGACGACGTGACCGCCGGCTTCTCGGCCGAGTTTGCCGAGATGCGGTCAAAGACGGGGATGGAGACCTTCATCGGCATCTTCTCGTCCGCCAAGGCGGAATCGATGCGTCAGGAACGGATGCGTGCGGCCACCATCGACGACAAGCTGCAGGACCTCATCGCGAAATCCGATGTGATCGTGAAGCTGCTGCAGGGCCAGCTTGACCTTCTGAACGTGCAGAAGACGCGGGTGGAGGGGAACCTCGCCTCGACCCTGACCGAACGGGAAGAAACCGTGGGTGCCCTGGAGGCGGTGCGAAAGGAAGTCGCCTCACTGGACCCGAGGATCATCGAGCTGGAGAACCGGATCAGCGTCGAGCAGGACGCCGCCGCGCGGACCAAGCTGGAGACGGAACTTGCCAACCTGAACGCGCAGTACAACGCGCTGGTTCAGGACGAGCAAGTGAAGCTGGCGAAGTCGCAGACGCTGGAGCGCTATATCGAGAAGGGCAAGACCTGGGTCGACTCCCTGCAGAACCAGGCGGCGACGCAGCTGGTGCTGATCAACAAGCTGCAGACGGACACCAAGCAGCGGGTGGTGCTGTACGATGCTTTGACGTCTTCGTTGAAGACGGCCCAGCAGCAGGACGTGGCGCACCGGATCAACGAGATCGGGGTGAAGACCGACCAGGAAGCCCAGACCGCGATGGCGGCGATCGGGGCGGCGACCAACGACAAGATGGCCGACATGCTGGAAGCGCATGAGGGGCACATGGTGTTCGCAAGGGCGATCCTTGAGCAGAAGGCGAAGGCGGATGAGCGGTTCGCGCGCCGGTTTGCCTCGATTGTCGAGAAGCACGACAAGAACGCGTATGGCGAGTGACCTTTAGCGATCAAACTCGGTGGAGCAGGAAGTGGGGAGCAATCTTGTTGCTCCTTGCGGGTCTCATGTTTGGAGCCATCTATCTGTTGACCGAGAACGGCAGGAAAGACTTGGGCATGATTGCAGCAAACATCTGCATCGCGCTTGCCTTCTTTGGGTGTGTTCTGCTGCTGTTTGGTGGGCTCATGCGACCCGTGCAAAAGGCGTTCTATCATCGTCTCCTTGAAGGCAACGACCGATACCGGAGGCAAATGGCCCTAGGTCCGATGTCACTTTTTCTCTGGCTAGACCCCGAAGGTCGCAACCGCGATGGCTGACCCCACCGTCAAAGACGTCCTCACCTCGGACCATCACGAGCTTTACGACACGCTCGTCGCGCGGCGCTACTTTGCCAAGTTCGTCCGGATCACCGGGCATCTGGGCCGGGTAGCGGCGGAGATGGAGGCGGAGGGGCGGCTGAGCCGGACCGAGGCTCGGGTGCTGGGGCGGTATCTGACCGCCGTCGCTGGGACCTTCCGGGCGCTGTCGCACAAGTACCTGATGACCGGGCGGGGAGAGACGGCGCCTCGGCTGACCATCGACCGGCATGAAAGCGGGTTTCCGGTCGCGCAGGAACTGATGACCATGGCGGTCGATGCCCAGCAGGCCGAGAAGCATCTGGCCGGGATGCCCTCGGAAGCCGAGCTGAAGGACCGGATGGTGCGGCAGATCGTCGGCGACCAGACGATCCCAACGGCGCTGCAGTTCGCGCTGTCGCAGCGGTACTACTATGAGGCCTTGGCCGCGGGGGGCATGTTCTGGGCCAGGAACGACCCCGATGCGCAGTGGATCGAGGATCTGGGCGAGCGGCGGCATTTCCTGGTGCATTGGGCGGTCTGGGACACTCAGGTCAACCTGCCGGTGGTGTACCTCATGGACCTGGAGGACAGCGGCAAACGGCCGATCCTGAATGACGCCTACCGCTGGCCGCAAGCGCAGGCCGCGCTGATGGCGCAGTCGGTGGGCGGGTTGAAGCTTTTGACCATCGCGACGGGGTTCGACAAGGACTTCGCCGACCTGCACCCGAAACGGCTGCGGCGGATCATCCTGGGGCCGATGTATTCTGCCAGCTTCACGCTGCAATCGGGGCCGATTTCCAAGGTGCTGGAGGGCGCGAAGGCCCCCGAAGGCGAGGATTGGGCGCTGGTCTGGACGGTCGAGGATCTGATCAGCGACCGCGAGGAAGAGGTGAAGGACGGCTGGTTCTCCACTGTCGGGCGGCAGGTCTACAAGCTGGACGCGGTGGCCGGGGCGGAACTGGGGGCTACGCGGCAGGACCGGATGATCATCCTGCCGGAGAAGCCCTATCAGGTTCTGGTCGAGCAGGACCCCAAGGGGTTGCAGGGGTTGCGGAAGTTTGTCGTCGGGGCCGGGGGGCGGCTTATTCCGACGTTGTGATTTGCGGACCCCCCGGGGGCCAGCCCCCGGACCCCCGGGATATTTGTGGACAGATGAAAGGGTTTTTGCCGATGAGCACGCGCGACACGATGGAGCTGAAGGAAGAGACGATCCGGGCGCAGTACGAGGCGGCGCTGGGGATGGTCCTGGGCTTCGATCATGCGCCGCGGTTGGCGAAGCCTTTGGTCGTGGCGGCGCAAGTGGAGCGGTCTCCCGGCGTGGGAACACGGCCGACGTTCCGGTCGACGGTGCCGGGGATGGCGACGCGGTCGACGGCGCGGCCGGGTGGGGTGCGGCTGTCCGAGCGGGTCGAGGGGCTTGGCGACGGGCTGGTCTCGCCGGTGCAGGCGGCGGTGCTGAATGCTTTGCGGCGGTCGCTGGCGATTGCGCTGGCGATGGGGGAGACGTTCGCCGCCCAGTCGGGGCTCGCGGAGTTGAAGCGGGCGAACCTGGAGGGGCGGGTGCCGGAACCGCGGCGCGGGGAGTTCGGGGAGCTTCTGGCGGGTGAAGCTCTGGTGGTGCTGTTCACCTTCGGCAATGCGCTGGCCTATCTGATCGCGCCGCATGTCGGGACCGCGACCGTCGAGCTGGGCGAGGTGGAGGAGGTTCTGACCGACAATGCCCCGCTGGCGTTGCAGGGCGTCTTGTGGGAGCTGGATCAGGACATCGGGGCGCTGGCGACGGATGATGTGAAGCTGGTGGCGGTGGTGTCGGCCTTTGCCGAGGCGCTGATGAAGAAGGTGCAGATCCGGGCGGAGAATGGCGCGCGGGTGTCCGTGTTCACGGGGGCCTCGTGGAAGGTGGAGGCGGATGGGCTGACCATTGCGGGCTTCAAGCCGGCCAAGGCGGCGAAGGGCGGCATGATCGCCATGGCCTTCAAGAAGCCGCATGAGGTGGTGGGCAACCACATCGCCAAGTACCAGTCGCTGCGACTGTCGAAGATGCTGATGGCCTATGATTTCGAACGGCGGCTGAACCCGTTTGCGGAACTGGGCGGGTTCATCTTCACCTTCATGGGGGATGGCAAGCCTGGGACGGGGAAGACCACGCTGATCCAGATGATGGCGGGATTGCTCAATGATTACTGCAAGGTGGCGGGGTATCCGTTCCGCTACCAGAACTTCAGCATCGACCAGATCGACAGCTATCAGGGCAAGTCCGGCCAGAACGCGAAGGCCTTCATCGACGCGGTGCTGGACCCCTCGGTGATCGGCTTTGGCACCATCGACGACATCGACCAGGTGGCGGGCAAGCGGGGGGACCGGCAGTCCAGCGCGGGCCAGCAAGAGGTAACGGCGGTCTTCATGCAGGCCTTCGCCGGCGCGGGGACGGTGGTGCGGGGGAACTGCACCTTCGGGATGTTCAGTAACTACCCCGAGAACGTAGACGACGCCTTGCGCCAGCGGGCCGGGGCGCGGTTTCTGGTCGACGGGCCGCAGTCGAAGGAGGATTACATCGACATCCTCTCGCTGCTTCTGGGCAAGAACCACGCGATCCCGGTCGGGGACCATGAGCTGTTCGCTGCGCAGGAGATCAAGAAGGCCGTCGCCGCCAGCTTCGAAGGCCACTCCCGGCCCCATGAGGCGGGGCTGCTGACGGTGTGGGAGAAGGTCGCCAAGGACATCGGCCCCTTGGATACCATCGCCAAGATCGGCGCCTACCTGAAGGCGATCCAGACGGCGGATGAGCGGTTCACCGGGCGGGCGATCAAGAACATCACCGATGCGGTCAAGGTCCGCGCGATGGACTTTGAACTGCCGGATGAGTGGATGGAACAGCCGGACCTGTTCCTCTTCAAGCCCTATGACGAAAAGCTGGCGATGATCCGGGGGCTGATGACGCCGATCTCGGTCGAGATGGTGATCCAGGAGATCAACCGCTACGCCGACAGCGAGTTCCGCTATGCCGACAAGTCGGACGAGGTGGCCATTCAGGGGATGGTGCGTGACTTTGGCCGGACGGAAGAGGCGAAGCGGCGGTATCTGGAGGGGAAGGGTTGAGTGAGGCGCTTCGCCTGACCCTGTGGAACTCCATCCTGCCACTGGCGGGGCTGAGCGCGCTGGTGGCGCTGCTGCCGGGGTGGTTCGCGGGGCGCGGGAGCCTGTCGCAGCGGGTGCTGGCCTGGGCGGTGGTGAAGACGGCTGTGGTGGCTCTGGTCGTGGGGGCCGTGCTGGCGGTGGGGCTGTATGCGGCGATCAATGACGGGGTGATGGCGGGGATTCTGGCGGCTCCGGTCGAGCGGGCGGGGTTCTTCCTGGGCCGCTCGGCCTTGTTCGCGCTGTTGTGGGGGCCGGTGCTGGGGTTCGTCTGGCTGGTGAAGGCGCAGGAGATGAACCGGCGGATCGGGATGCGGATGGTGGATGAGGGGGGGAAGGGGTGAGCCGAAAACCAAAACCTGGCCTCCGCCTGCTCGCCCGCTGGCGAGCGACGAACGGATACCTGCGATTTGGAACCTTTGCGACGATTGGAATCTTCGGCCTAGTCATCCTGTTGTCGTTCGGAGAAGTTGCCGAAAGCAAGTTGCCAAGGTGGCGAGCCTTCTGGAATGCGTCGCCAAACGAAATTGGGGACACGATTGCGGGAATTGCGGGAACGTTAGCCTTCCTGTGGATCATTGTGACGGTCTTGATGCAAGGCAATGAGCTGCGCCTGCAGCGTCGTGAGCTTGCTATGACTAGGCGAGAATTGAGTGCACAACGCAAGGCCTCAGAACAGATGGCCCAGGCGCAGGCTGCGCAAGTGAACGCTCTCCAGCTACAAGGAGAGATCTTCTTGGATGAACAGCGGACTCGCAGACATGTTGAGGCTTCAAATACACTTCATAGATACTTTGATCTTCTGATTGCACGCTTTCAAGAGCACAAGAAGACAATTGGAATAGCTGGGCCACGTGGGCGGAACTTTGAGAATCTTTCAGCCCACAAGATACGCTCAGATGACAGCATTGACGGATCGTATCTCATCTACTGTCCCTTTATGAGTCGTTCCGAGGCCGAAATTGGAAAATTGCCCATAATAATCGGCAAGAATGCGTCGATGGCTCTTGGCTTCTTTTCTACTGTGGGCAAAGAGAATCTTTCATCAATTAAGTGTGTGGGATCGAGCGAACTCGAAGAAATTAGGGACGTGCTTGCAGAGATTGTTGCAATATCAGATGACTTATCGAAGGCGGACGAGATCAAGCTTGAAGAACTCCGCGTTCGAGAATGTCTTCAGTCTGTGACGATGTTGCTGACTGTCTTCAAGAAAAGAAGTGGGCGAAGATCAAAATGAAACGCCTCATCCAACGCGGCCTGATGTTCGGGAACCTGATCGAGGTCTCCTCGCCCGCCCTTGTCGAACGCTACAACCGGGCGCTCAAGCATCTGACGGGCAAGACCACGAAGCTCGACGATTTCCACATCGACCTGTCGGGCTATTCGCCGGAGATCGGGGATGAGCTGAAGGATGACCTCTACCTCAACCCCAACGGGGCGAACCGGCAGTTCATCTTGCTGACCACGGCGCAGAAGGATGCGCCTTTGCTGAACATCAAGTTCTCCACCAGCCGGGGGATCCTGACGCAGTTCATCGAGAAGAACGAGGCGCAGCTCTTTGCGCTGACGGCACGGGATGCGGTGGCGGGGGAGCTGCAGAACTCGGTCTACGCGTTCGACACGCCCGCCAAGCTGTTCGACATCCGGCAGGTGACGGTCGAGGCGGATACGATTGGCGGGCATGTGGCGGATGCGGGGAAGCTCGCGAAGCTGATCGAGCGCTTCCGGCAGGAACCCGACGGCTGGCGCGATGATGTGCTGGTGGCAGAGATGATCGGGCTGGCGAAGAAGACCGGCGACGTGACGCGGGTGCCGATCAGCCTGCCGGCGATGACCTTCGCGCAGCAGAACTACTGGACCAGCCATTTCGGCGGGGTCTACATCTTCCGCGACGTGCGGTTTCCGGCGGCGATCTCGACGCTGGACTGGAAGTCGCTGGGCGAGGTGCCGGTAGCGCAGGTGATGGACCTGACGCATCGCAACCAGATCGCGGATTGGCTGGACCGCAACAACCTGACCGAACCGATCGTCCAGGCGCGGGGTACCGATGCGGCGGCGATCCTGCGGCAGAAGATGGACTTCATCCTTGTCGATGCCGCCGACCGGCTGGGGATCGAGATCGGCGATGCGCGGCGGACGGAACTTCGGAAGGTGGCCTACAAGCTGGGCTCCTCATTGCCGGAGGAGTTCCTTGGGCTGGCGGCCCTGCTGCGCTGGGTCGAGGCCGGGGGACCCTGGCCAAAGATCACGTCAGAGCATCCGGCGTATTTCTATACACTGCGCGGCAAGGCAGGCGCGGACCGCGACTTGGTGAACATGCTGCTGTCCGAACTTTCGCCGATGGACGTCCGGCAGATGTTCATCGTCCACAAGGAGCTGTTCTACGCGCAGTATGCGGCGTGGAGCGACCGGAAGAAGACCTACGTGGCGGACTTCCTGGCGCGGGAGTATCAGGTGGACCGTGAGGGCGCGCGGACGGCGCTGTTCGGGCCAGAGCCAAGCATGGACGAGTTGCACCGCCCGCAGATGGCCGAGGGCCCCCGCCCCTCGCGCCCGGTCGTGGGTCCTTGGGGTGGGAGACGGTAGATGGGTTGGCTGCGCCTAGCATTCTTCATGTATATCGGGCTGACGATCATCTACTTCGTCGCCGGCATCTACTCGCGTTCTGTCCGGCGCGAAAAGCTGGAGAAGGAATGGGACACCGACCCCGCACGTGAGGGGCAAACGGCGGAAGAACGCCGGGCCTTCATCGAAGCGGGGATGGTTCATTACGACAAGGGGCTGAAAAAGCGCCTGTTGTGGCTTATCTATATCCTGCCGACCATCGGGTTTGCGCTGACGATCTACTACATCAACTGGTACTGAAGGAGCTGACCCATGTGGACCAAGATCAAATGGGGCCTGGCGGTTCTGGCGGTGGTGATCGTCGGGTTGTTCCTGCACTACACCCTGCCGCAGCGTGATGTGGTGCAGATCATCAACACCTACAACAAGAACACGCCCATCGGCGGGAACTGGATGTTCTATTCGATCGAGGACACCGGGACCGGGGTCGAGACGACGGCCACGATCCGCGACATCCGCTTCATCGACGCGGTCTTCCCCGATGGCCAGCACGTGATGGTCTACCGCAACGAGGATACCGGCTGGTTCTGGCCGCCCTACTTCAAGTGGGACAGCAGCACCCTGCAGGCCGAGGCGCAGAACCTGAAGTCCGAGAAGGCCAACCCGCAATGGGTGGCGATCACGCACTATGGTTGGCGGCTGCCGATCTTCTCGATCTTCCCCAACGCCGTGAACATCACCCCGGTCGAAGGGCCGGACGTGACGCTGATCCCTTGGGTCAACATCATCCTGCTGGTCGTCCTGCTGTTCGTCGCCGTCATGATCCGCAAGATGTGGCTGCAATTCCGCGAGCGGATGGTCGACCCGGCCTTGGCCGATGTGGGCGACACGTTCGACGCCGCAGGCCAACGGGTCGAGAACGCCCGCAAGGAAGCGCGCGGTTTCTTCGGACGGATCGGGGCCTGGTTCGGAACGTGGCGGTCGAAGAGATGACATACCGCTCGTCGTCGCACTTCGTGCGCTCCTCGCTAGGGTAGCGAAGAGCGCCGAAGGCACGCGGTAAGCGGTCTCAAGTCCGCAGGCCGCCGCCTGTCGCCTTCGTGACCTTCTCGATGATCTTTGCCGACACGGCTTCGATTTCGGCTTCGGTCAGCGTCTTGTCCTGCGGTTGCAGGCGAACGGTGAGCGCGATGGACTTCTTGGCCGTGCCCATTTGTGCCTCGGCCTTGTCGCCGGTGAACTGGTCGAAGACGCGGACGCTTTCGATCAGCGCCTTGTCGGCACCAATGGCGGCGTTGACGGCGGTCAGGGCTTCGACCTTGGCGTCCACCACGAAGGCAAAGTCGCGGTCCACCGCTTGCAGGTCGCTGATGGCCAGCGCCGGGCGGGTGGGGGTCTTCACTTTCGGCGCCGGGACGTTGGCGATCAGGATGGTGAAGGCCACGGCGGGGCCCTTGACGTCCATCGCCTGCAGGATGCGCGGGTGAACCTCGCCGAAGGTCGCAAGGGTGTTCGGCCCAAGTCCGATCACGCCCGAGCGGCCGGGGTGCCACCAGTCCGCAACCTTGCGGGTGATCTGGTTTCTGGCCGGTGCGCCCAACGCCGCGAGCACCGCCTCGGCATCCGCCTTGGCGTCGAAGACGTCGACCATCCGGCGGCTGCCATGCGGGTCGCGCTGGGCGGCGGCCCCCACCAGAAGGCCCGCGGCTTGCAGGTGCTGGTCGCCGGGTTCGCCCCCCTGGAAGGCGGGGCCGATTTCGAAGAGCGACAGGTCCATGAAGCCGCGCGCCTGATTTCGTGCCGCAGCCGCCAGCAGGCCGGGCAGGAGGTCGGGACGCAGGTGCGTCATCTCGGACGAGATCGGGTTTTCGACGCGGACCGCATCGGAGCCGCCGCCGAACAGGGCTGCGGATTTGGCGTCGATGAAGCTGTAGGTGACGGCTTCGTTGTAGCCCAAGGCCGCGATGGTGCGGCGGGCGGTGCGTTCGCGAACCTGCAGCGCCGTCAGGATCGGGCGCGGCACTCCGGGAAGCTGCCGGGCCATCGGCGCGCCTTGCAGCTTGGTCAGGCTGGCGATGCGGGCGACTTCCTCGATCAGGTCGGCGTCGCCCAGGATGTCGGGACGCCAGGTGGGCGGGGTCACATCGTTGCCGTTCAGGGTGAAGCCGAGCGCCTCCAGCGTGGCGCGCTGGCTGGCCTCGGGGATATCCATGCCGACCAGGCTGATCACCCGGGCGGGGTTCAACTGGTAGGTCCGGGTCGGGTCGATGGGCGCGCCGTCCTGAACGACGGTCCCCGCCTCGCCGCCGCAAAGATCGAGGATCATCTGCGTTGCGAGTTCCAGGCCGGGCAGGGTGAAGGCAGGGTCCACGCCACGCTCGAACCGGTAGCGGGCGTCGGAGTTGATCTTCAGCGCGCGCCCAGTAGCGGCGATGGTGATCGGGTCCCAGTAGGCGCTTTCCAGGAAGACGTCGGTCGTCTCGGGCGTGCAGCCCGACGCCTCGCCGCCCATGATCCCGGCGAGGGATTCCGGGCCGTGGTCGTCACTGATGACCATCTGGCCGGGGGTCAGGGTATAGGTCTTGCCGTCCAGCGCCAGCAGGGTCTCTCCGTCCTTCGCGGGGCGGATCTGCAGGTCGCCCTTCACCTTTGCGGCGTCGAAGACGTGCAGCGGACGGTTCAACCCAAAGGTGAAGTAGTTGGTGATGTCCACCAAGGCCGAGATCGGCCGCAGCCCGATGGCCTTCAGCCGCGCCTGCATCCAGTCGGGCGAGGCGCCGTTCTTCACGCCGCGGATCAGGCGACCGGCGAAATGGGGGCAGCCTTTGGCTTTCAGTTCGGGGGCGATGTGGATGCCGATGGGGGTGGGGAAGCTGCCGGTGATCGGCGTGGCGGAGATGGGTTTCAAGGTGCCCATGCCACGAGCCGCCAAGTCGCGGGCGATGCCGTGGATGCCCAGCGCGTCGGGACGGTTGGGGGTGACCTTGATCTCGACCACCGGGTCGTTCAGGCCCTTCCAGTCGATGTAGCGGACACCCAAGGGCGCGTCAGCCGGCAATTCGATGATGCCGTCGTGATTGTCCGACAGCATCAGCTCGCGTTCGGAGCAGAGCATCCCGTTGGAATCCACACCGCGGATGTTGCCGGGTTTCAGATCGACGCCGGTGCCGGGCACATGGGTGCCGGGCGGGGCGAAGACGCCGACGAGGCCGGTCTTGGCATTGGGCGCGCCGCAGACGACCTGGATTTCCTCGGACCGGCCTTGCGGCCCCTCGGGCCAGGTCTCCACCCGGCAGACGCGGAGGCGGTCGGCGTTGGGGTGCTGCACGGCTTCGATCACACGGCAAATGCGGAAGGCGCCCAGCTGTGCGGTGGGGTCCTCGATGCCTTCGACTTCAAGGCCAAGGTCGGTCAGCGCCTCGGCCAGCGCGTCAACCGTGGCCTCGGTGTCGAGGTGATCTTTCAGCCAGGACAGGGTGAACTTCATCGGCAGGCCTCCAAACGTCGCGCCCGGATTAGCGGAAAGCGGAGGCGAGGGGAAGCGTCAGGAGTTGGCCCAGAGATAGACGTTGAAAAGGCCGATCAGGATCGGCTGGTGGACAAGGTAGATGATCAGCGAATGGCGGCCGGGAAAGGTCAGGCGGTGCAGAAGGGGCGAGGGCCGGGTGCCACGCCACTGGTCAAGGCGGAGCGCCTTTGCGGCGGCGATCCCGGCCAGGGCGGGCGCAGCCCAGGGGACGAGCGGGACGTAATCGCCCATCATCGGGCGGCTTTCGGCAAGGCCGGTCCAGACCAGCCAGATCGGGTCGAAGACCGCAAACCGGGGCCCCCAGGCGGCGGCGAAGATCACGGCGGCGAGGGCAAGCGTGACCTGCCAGGGCAGCCGCAGGGCGACCAGGCCCAGAAGGCTCGCGGCGGCTATGGCGTGGAGGATGCCGAACCAGATCGGCCCACCCGGCACCAGCCAGATGCTGGCGAGGGTGACCAGAGCAGCGGCTGCGGCAACCTTGGCGAAGCGGGTCCAGAAGGCGGGCCAGCGAATTCCCTGGCCGTGGGCCATCCACAGGCTGACTCCCGACAGGAACAGGAAACTGCCGGCGATCATCCGGGCAAAGTAGTACCAGAACGGCTGGGACATCGTGCCCGGATCGATGAAACCGAAGAGAGCAAGGTCGAAGGTGAAGTGGAAGATCACCATGCAGACCAGCGCCAGAGTGCGGGCGATGTCGAGCGCGGGGAGGCGGTTTTTGGTCATGAAAGCAGAGTGGCGCGGTTTGGTGGGGGCCGCAAGCGGGGCGCAGTCTCAAGCGGCGTACCGGGTTCGGGCGGTTTTCAAAAGGAGCGCTGACGCGCAAGTCTTTTGTCTCGGACCTGCGCGTGGAGAACGCACAGGTCCTCGGGAGATGCCTCCGGCGGGGATATTTGGTGCCAGGTGAAAGGGTTTAGATCTGACTGCTGACCAATGCGCGGGTTCGGCGTGACCGAGCGTGAGTTTCCGGGCCGCTGCGCCTAGAACATCTGCAACAGGCGCTTGAGGTAATCCAGTTCCTCCAGCGGGCGGGCCATCTCGCCCGAGCGGCGGCGGATCTCGTCCAAGAGTTCCTGCGCCCGCACATCGGGGTCGTTCTGCACCATGTTCTCGTCCGAGCCGATGCGGGCGGTTTCGCCCGGGCGCCGGCCCAGCGGATCGGTGCCCTGCGGATCGGCCGAGCCCATGTCACGTTCGCCGCCCTGACCGTCGCTGTTCTGGCGCTGTTCATCGGCCAAGGCTTCGCCAAAGTCGCGCATCCCGTCGCGCAGCGCTTCCATCGCCTCGGCCTGGCGGTCGAGAGCGCCGTCAAGGTCGCCGCCGCGCAGCGCATCTTCGGCTTCTTCCATCGCGCGGCCGGCGCGGTCGAGGTTCTGGCGGCCTTCTTCTCCCGCTTCGGTGCCATCGCCAGGCAACTGGCCCTGTTGCAGCTCGTTCAACCGTTCGCGCAGGTCACGCTGGCGGTCGGTCAGCGAGCCGCCCTGACCCTCTCCCTGATTGTCGGCCTGGTCGCTGCCCTGGCCGTCCTGTTCCCCGGGTTGCTGGCCCTCGCCCTGCTCTTGGCCTTGCTCCTGGCCCGGCTGCTGGCCTTCCTGCTCACCGTCACGCGGGACGCCCTGCAGGTCGCGGAAAGCATCGTCTGACAGTTCCTGCTGATCGCGCAGCGTCTCGCCCATCTCGCCCATCGGGCCATCCTGACCCTGGCCCTGGCCTTGTCCCTGGCCCTGGACGACCTGCATGTTCTCCATCATCTGACGGAGCTGCTCCATCAGCTCGGCGGCCTCGGCGGTCTTGCCTTCCTCCATCAGCTGCTGAAGCTTGTCCAACATCTCTTGCAGCTGGTCGCCGGACATCATCTGGCCCTGCATCATCTCTTGCTGCTGCTGGTCGCCCGGATTGCGCTGCGCCTCTTCGGCCAGCTCGCGCATGTATTCGTCCAGCGCCTGCTGCATTTCCTTCATCAGCTGGTCGATTTCCTCGGGCGAGGCGCCGTTCTCGATCGCCTCCTGCAGCCGGTCCTGCGCCCGCTGCAACCGGTCCAGAGCGGATTGCAGGTTCCCCTCTTCGACCATCAGCGCGATGGTCCACAGCTTTTCGGCGATGGTATCGCGGTCCTCGACCGACAGGCTGGCTTCCTTCGCCTCAAGATCGCGCATCAGCACGCGCAGGTGCAGGAAGGCGCGGTCGTGGCGGACAAAGCCTTCAGGCCGGTTGGTCACCGCCTTCAGGATCTCGCCGGCGCGGGGCGCGTTGATCCGGTTCCACAGGATGTCGCGGCGCATCTCGATCAGCGCGGCGGCCAGCGGGTCGAAGAAGCGCTTGCCGTGAAGGGTGACCTCGTAGGGGACCGAAGTCCCTTCGTTGCCTGCCGCATCGACAACGGCAAAGACCATCGTCACCGGCATGTTGGCGAAGACATGTTTCGACAGGTCGTCGACCAAGGTCGAGGCCATGTCGGTCCGCTTGCCCTTGCGCGGCATCGGCAGGTCCAGGGTGACCGGCTCGACCGTTTCGGGCTCGACCAGCAGGCCGTGGCGGCGGTCAACTTTGGCCAGGTCGAGGCTGATCGTCACCCGGCCCGCAACGACGCCGTAGTCGTCAGTGGCCTTGAAGTCCTGTTTGAAGCGGCCGTCCGCCTCGCGCACCATCTCGCCGGTGATCTCGACGGTCGGGGCGGTGTCGGGCGTGGCGGTGATCTGCCATTCGCGCCCGCCGTTGCCTTCGATGGCCAGATCGCCCGACCGGGTGATCGTCAGGTCATGCACGCCCGAGTTGGGGTTCGGGACCGCAGCGGCGGGGGTGGCTTCGGTGCCGGGTTCCGGCGCGGGGGGTTGTGGAACGTCGGCCACAGTCTGCGTGACGGTCAGCCCGCCTTCTGGGCCATAAAGCCGGATCTGCAGCCGGGTGCCGGTGGGGACTTCCAGCGCGGGGTCGGTGATGTCGTTGAGGTACAGGGACGGCTTGCCGGTATAGGCCGGGGGCTGGGCCCAGGCCTCCCAGCTTGGGCCACCGGGCATGGCGACGGCAGCGCCGGGGGTCAGGCCGGCGACGGTTCCCGCCTTCCAGAACGACCCGAAAAGCGCGGCCATGACGAAGGCGGTCAGCGCCACGTAGCGCAAGGAAAAGCGGTCGCGGGACGACAGGCGCAGGTCGGGCTGGACGGGCCGCGCCCCTGCCGCACGGGCGGCCATCCGCTCCTGGTGGACCCGCCAGACTGCCAGCGAGGCCGGGTCGGCGGTCCCGATGGCCTGGGTATCGCGCAAGGCCGCGATGGGGCGACCGGGCATGGTGCTGTCCAGCCGGTCCAGCGCGTCCATCGGGGTTGGCTTGCGAAACCGCTTCAAGCCCATGGCGAAGAGGACAAGGGCGACCAGTCCGACGACAAGCCCGCCGATCTGCGCCCAAAAGAGCGGCCCCAGGTCCTGCAATCCGAATGCCAATGCGGCAAGGGTGATCAGGGCCAGCGACCACAGCGGCCAGAACGCCCGCGCCAGACGTTCCGCCCACAGCCCCGCCAGCGTCAGCCGCATCGGCCAGACGAGCGATTTCAGCGGGGGTTGGGGCGTCTGTCCGGTCATCTCACCTGCCAAGGACCGGCCAACCGGAGACGCCGGGTGTCACAGCCGCGGTTATAGCCACGGAGGGATGGTATCGCGGTTGAGGATTTCGTCAAAGGTTGGTCGTGCCCGTATGACAGCGAAGTGATCCCCGTTGACCAGCACCTCGGGGATCAGGGGCCGCGTGTTGTATTCCGAGGCCATCACGGCGCCGTAGGCCCCCGCGCTGCGGAAGGCCACAAGGTCGCCCTCGGCCACCAACGGCAGGTCGCGGCCCTTGGCAAAGGTGTCGCCGGTCTCGCAGACCGGGCCGACCACGTCGAACTCCTGCGTCGGGGCAGCGACGGGCGGCTCGGCGACGGGCACGATGTCGTGGTGCGCGCCGTACATCGAGGGGCGGACAAGGTCGTTCATCGCGGCATCGAGGATCAGGAAGTCGCGGCCCTCGCCGTTCTTCACGTAGATGACCTTCGACACCAGGATACCGGCATTGCCACTGATCAGGCGGCCGGGTTCGATCTCGATTTCGCAGCCAAGATCGCCCACCGTGCGCTTGATGAGCGCGCCGTAGTCGGTGGGTAGCGGCGGGGCCTCGTTCGACCGGGTGTAGGGGATGCCAAGCCCTCCGCCCAGATCAAGGCGGGTGATCGTGTGACCCTCGGACCGCAGACGGCGGGTCAGGTCGGCGACCTTGAGGTAGGCCTGTTCGAAGGGTTCCAACTCGGTCAGCTGCGACCCGATGTGGACGTCGATCCCGATGACCTGCAGGCCGGGCAGGCGGGCGGCTTCGGCATAGACCTCGGACGCGCGGGCGATCGGGATGCCGAACTTGTTTTCCTTTTTCCCCGTCGCGATCTTCTCGTGGGTCTTGGCGTCGACGTCGGGGTTGATGCGGATGGTGATCGGGGCGGTGACACCAAGGGAGGTCGCCACCTCGGACAGGGCCCGCATCTCCGGTTCGGATTCCACGTTGAACTGCCGGATGCCGCCGGTCAGCGCCAGCCGCATCTCGTCCCGCGTCTTGCCGACGCCGGAAAAGACGATCCGGTCGCCCGGCACGCCCGCCGCCTTCGCACGCAGGTATTCCCCGCCCGAGACCACGTCCATCCCGGCACCCAGGTTGCCCAGCGTCTTCAGCACCGCGACGTTCGACAGCGACTTGATGGCGAAGCAGACGAGGTGGGGCAGGGGGGACAGAGCCTCGGTGAAAAGCTTGTAGTGCCGGGTCAGGGTGGCGGTGGAATAGACATAGAACGGCGTGCCAACCTCGGCCGCGATATCGGCAATCGCGACGTCCTCGGCATAGAGGGTGCCGTTCTTGTACTGGAAGTGGTCCATCGTCGCCCCCGGTGCTTCCGCGCCGTCATATCTGCGCGCGCGACGGCTGCAAAGGGACGATTTCTGGCAGGAAAGCCTTCGGACAATGACTGAAGGCGGCTTAACCGCGCACCCGCGCCAGCACTTGGGCCAGCGCCGTCTGAAGGGCACGCGCCCCGCCCTCCTCGCCGAAGACGCGGAATATCTGCTCGTTCAACCCGCCCTTCGTCGAATACTCCTGGCGCAGATCGGCAAACGCCGTGCCACCGGACTCGGCCACGCCACCAAGGTTGGCGAACAGTCCCGCAAGATAGGCGCGCGCGGCCGGTTCGGGCAGACCCTGCTCCACCAGCCAGTCCTGCGCCGTCTCGAGAATGCCGAAGTAGCTCCCCATCAGCGCCGAGCCGACGGCCAGCAGGTCGAATTCTTGGATCGTCTGGCACTCCACCGCCGACCCAAGGGTGGCGAAAAGCCCGGCAATTTCACGGTCTGGCGGATAGATTGGCGTGACGCCCTTGCGGTTGGCGACGAAGGGTAAGGGGATCGCCCTTGTTATCGGCAGGTCAAGCCCGATCCAGTCTCGGACCCACTCGATCCGGGTTGCAGCGATCAGGCTCAGGACCTTCTGGTCGGGCCGAAAGGCAAGGTCCCGCACCACCTCTTCGGCCACCTGGGGGCGGATCGCCAGAACGACGAGGTCGCAACCATCCACAACCATCTGGTTGCTGGCAGCCACCGTCACCTCGGGAAACCGCCGTGCAAGGTCTGCCGCCACCACCGCCCCACGCGGAGACAGCAGCACCTCGAAGCCAGACTGCCCCCCCGCACACAGACCCTCGACCATCGCCGCAGTCATGGTCCCAGCCCCGATGAAACCCAGGCGCATTGCGACTCCTCAAGTGCTGGCGGTGTGGTGCAGGCTCTGGGTTAACGTCCGAACAGACGGACCCACTGAAAGAAAGGTCAGTGGTATCCGCCCAGCGTCGACAGGTCAGGCGGCCTGTTCGACCACCGGCCGCCGGATCGCCGACGCCGCATCACGGACCAGAGGGCGGAACTCCGCACCACCCGCATCCAGCAGCTCGAACAACTGCCGGCGCATCCGGGGGTCCCAGAAGTCGTTGATGTGGGACGCCAGCAGGGCCACGCCCTCGGCGTGCGGCTTCGTCTCCATGAACTGCGCGATCTGGTTCGCCATCCGCGTGATCTTCTCAGCCGACATGGGCCTGCTCCATCTTCAAACGATCGGTATGCGAGAAGACCTCGAACCGGTCCCCCCGTGCCAGGGCGATAAGGGTGATCCCCGCCCGTTCAGCCAATTCCACCGCCTCGGCCGTCGGGGCCGAGACCGCGATGATCATCGGCGCGCCCAGCATGGCGACTTTCTGGACCATGTCGGTGGACACGCGGCTGGTCAGCACCACCGCGCCCTGCGGCGCGATACCCTGGCTGGCCATTCCGCCGACCAGCTTGTCCAGCGCGTTGTGCCGCCCCACGTCCTCACGCGCCAGCTGCACCCGCCCGTTCCAGAACGCCGCGCCATGCACCGCCCGCGTGGCGTCGTGGAGCCGCTGTTCGCCCGGCAAGGCCGCCACCGCCGCCAGTACCTGAGACGGCGACATCCGGAAGGCCGACGGCGCGACCACCGGAACCTCGCGCAAGGCCTGCTCGATGCTGTCGATCCCGCACAGCCCGCAGCCCACCGGGCCGGACATCGTCCGGCGGCGGGACGACAGCCGCGCCTCGGCTTCCGGATGCAGCCAGATCTGCACGTCCAACCCGCGCGGAACCGGCTCCACCTCGACCGACAGGATCTCCTGCGGCGAGGCGATGCCTTCCGTGACAGCAAACCCGACCCCGAAATCCTCCAGGTCCGCCGGCGTCGCCATCATCACCGCCTGCGTCGTCCCGTTGAACGACAGCGCGACGGCCACTTCTTCGGGCAAGACCCGTTCCCCGGCCGCAACCGACGAACCGAAGACCAGCCGGGGAGTGGCCCGCGTGCCCTTCATTCCGCTGCCAGAATCCGCCGCGACAGCGCCGCCTGTGCTGCGTATTCCTCTTGCCACTCGGACGGGCCGTTGGACGGAGACACCTGAACCGCCGTCACCTTGTATTCCGGGCAGTTGGTCGCCCAGTCACTGAAGTCGGTGGTGATGACGTTGGCCTGCGTGTCCGGGTGGTGGAAGGTCGTATACACAACCCCCGGCGACACCTTGTCGGTGATCGTCGCCCGCAGCGTGGTTTCCCCCGACCGCGAGGCCAGGCGCACGAAGTCGCCCTCGTGGACGCCCCGGTTCTCGGCGTCGTGCGGGTGGATCTCCAGCACGTCCTCGTCATGCCAGACCACGTTCGCCGTCCGCCGGGTCTGCGCGCCCACGTTGTACTGCGACAGGATACGCCCCGTGGTCAGCAGCAGCGGGAAGCGCGGGCCGGTCTTTTCGTCCGTCGCCACGTATTCAGTCCGGATGAACTTGCCCTTGCCGCGGACAAACCCGTCGATGTGCATCAGCGGCGTGCCCTCGGGCGCCTTCTCGTTGCAGGGCCACTGGACCGAGCCCATCGTCTCCAGCTTCTCGTAGTTGACCCCGGCAAACGACGGCGTCGTCATGGCGATCTCTTCCATGATCTGGCTCGGGTGGGTGTAGTTCCAGCCCGCCCCCATCGCATTGGCGAAGAGTTGGGTCACTTCCCAGTCGGCATAGCCCTGCTTCGGCGCCATCACCTTGCGGACCATGTTGATCCGACGCTCGGCGTTGGTGAAGGTGCCGTCCTTTTCCAGGAAGGACGAGCCGGGGAAGAAAACATGCGCGTAGTTCGCGGTTTCGTTCAGGAACAGGTCGTGGACGATCACGCATTCCATCGCCGCCAGACCCGCCGCGACGTGGTGGGTGTCGGGGTCGGATTGCAGGATGTCCTCACCCTGGCAGTACAAGCCCTTGAACGTGCCTTCCACCGCGGCGTCCAGCATGTTCGGGATGCGCAGGCCGGGTTCCGGGTCGATGGTCACGCCCCAGGCCGCCTCGTAGATCGCGCGAACCTCGGGGTTCTTCACATGGCGGTAGCCCGGCAGTTCGTGCGGGAAGGAGCCCATGTCGCAAGAGCCCTGCACGTTGTTCTGACCGCGCAGCGGGTTCACGCCCACGCCCTTGCGACCGATGTTGCCGGTCAGCATGGCCAGGTTGGCGATACCGATCACGGTGGTTGACCCCTGCGAATGTTCGGTCACGCCCAGCCCGTAGTAGATCGCCCCGTTGCCGCCGCCGGCATACAGCCGCGCCGCCTTGCGAAGCTCCTCTGCCGGGACACCGGTCAGGATTTCCGTCGCCTCGGGCGAGTGGTTCGGGGTCGAGATGAACTCGGCATAGTCCTGGAATTCATCCCAGTCGCAGCGGGTGCGGATGAACTCTTCGTCGTACAGCTTTTCGGTGACGATCACGTGGGCGATGGCCGAGACGACGGCCACGTTGGTCCCCGGCGTCAGCGCAAGGTGATGCGCCGCCTTGTAATGCGGGCCTTCCACGGTTTCCGTCCGGCGCGGGTCGACGACGATCAGCTTCGCACCTGCGCGCAGCCGCTTCTTCATCCGGCTGGCGAACACCGGGTGCGCGGCCGAAGGGTTCGCACCGATCACCATGATCACGTCCGATTCCTCGACGGAGTCGAAGTCCTGCGTCCCGGCGCTGGTGCCAAAGGTCTGGCCCAACCCATAGCCGGTGGGCGAATGGCAGACGCGGGCGCAGGTGTCGGTGTTGTTGTTCATGAACACCGCGCGGGTCAGCTTCTGAACAAGGTAGGTCTCCTCGTTCGTGCAGCGGCTGGAGGTGATCACGCCCACCGAGTTGCGGCCATACTTCGCCTGGATGCCCTTCATCTTGGCGGCGGCAAATTCCATCGCCTCAGCCCAGGACACTTCCTGCCAGGGCTGGTCGATGCTGTCGCGGATCATCGGCTTCAGGATGCGGTCCTGGTGCGTGGCGTAGCCATAGGCGAAGCGGCCCTTGACGCAGGAGTGGCCCCGGTTGGCCTTGCCGTGCTTGTAGGGGGTCATGCGGACAAGCTCGTCGCCCCGCATCTCGGCCTTGAAGCTGCAACCCACGCCGCAATAGGCGCAGGTGGTGATGATGCTGCGGTCGGGCGTGCCGATGTCGATGACCGACTTTTCGGTCAGCGTCGCGGTCGGGCAGGCCTGCACGCAGGCGCCACAGGAGACGCAATCCGAGGCCAGCGCGTCATCGGTCTTGGCGCCGAACGACACGCGGCTGTCAAAGCCCCGGCCCTCGATGGTCAGCGCGAAGGTGCCCTGCACTTCCTCGCATGCCCGGACGCAGCGCGAGCAGACGATGCATTTCGCCGGGTCATAGGCAAAGTAGGGGTTCGAGTTGTCCTTCGGCAGCCACTGCGGGTTGGCCTCGCCGCTGGTGTTCTTCACCGTGAAGTGGTTGGCGAATTCGCCTTTCGGCGCTGCCTCATACCGCACATCACGCAGGCCGACGGCCCCGGCCATGTCCTGCAACTCGCAGTCGCCGTTGGCGGCACAGGTAAGGCAGTCCAGCGGGTGGTCCGAGATGTAAAGCTCCATCACCCCGCGGCGCAGGTCCTTCAGCTTGCCGGTCTGGGTCTTGACCTTCAGGCCGGGTGCTACGGGAGTGGTGCAGGACGCCGGGGTGCCGTTCCGGCCCTCGATCTCGACCAGGCACAACCGGCAGGACCCGAAAGCCTCCATGTTGTCGCTGGCGCACAGCTTCGGGACGGAAATCCCGATCTCGGCCGCCGCGCGCATGATGCTGGTGCCTTCCGGCACGGTCACGTCAAAGCCGTCGATCGTCAGCGTGACCATCGTCTTGGACTTCGAGGCAGGGGTGCCGAAGTCGCGGTCGGGGATGATGAAGTCTTTCATCTTATTAGCCTTTCCGTGCGGCAAGCTGGTGGGCGACAATGGCGTTGGCGTGGCCGTGGCCCATCGCGTGGGTGTCTTTCAGGAAAGCGACGATCGCCATGTGCGGCTGGTCGAGCTTGTCCTGGATCTGGTCGAACCAATGACCCACGGGCTGGCCGTATTTCTTCTCGATCGAGGGGAAATACGACGCCGGGCCTTTGACGGCATCGGTCATTCGGCTGCCTCCTTCGCGCGGGCGAAGTCGTCGGGGAAGTGCGTCAGTGCGCTCATCACCGGATATGGGGTGAAGCCGCCCAAAGCGCAAAGCGAACCGGATTTCATCGTGCTGCAGAGGTCGGTCAGCAGCGGAATCGCGCTGACGTCACCGGCGGCCAGACGGTCCAGCGTCTCGACCCCCCGCACCGCGCCGATGCGGCAGGGGGTGCATTTGCCGCAGGATTCGATGGTGCAGAACTCCATCGCGAAGCGGGCCATGTGCAGCATGTCGGTCGTGTCGTCGGCGATGGTCAGACCGGCGTGGCCGATCAACCCGTCCTTTGCGCCGAACTCCTCGTACCCGAACGGCGTATCGAACAGCGACGGCGGGAACCAGGCGCCCAAGGGGCCACCCACCTGCACCGCCTTGACCGGACGACCCGAGGCCGTACCGCCGCCGATCGCATTGACGATCTGGCCGAGGGTCAGGCCGAACGCCACCTCATAAAGCCCACCGCGTTTCACGTTCCCGGCGATCTGCAGCGGGATCGTCCCACGGCTGCGGCCCAGCCCGAAGTCCTTGTAGAACGCAGCCCCCTTGGCCATGATCACCGGCACCGAGGCCAGCGAGATCACGTTGTTGACCACGGTCGGGCGACCCATGAACCCCTGCAGCGCCGGCAACGGCGGCTTGGCCCGGACCACGCCCCGCTTGCCCTCCAGGCTGTTCAGCAGCGAGGTCTCCTCGCCGCAGACATAGGCCCCGGCGCCGACGCGAACCTCCATGTCGAAGGCCGGGCCCAGCACCTTGGCGTCCTGGGCGATCTTCACCGCGGCTTCCATCACCCGGATCGCCACCGGGTATTCGCTGCGGATGTAGACGTAGCCCTTGGTCGCCCCGCAGGCCAAACCGGCAATCGCCATGCCCTCGATCAGCGTGAAGGGGTCACCCTCCATCAGCATCCGGTCGGCAAAAGTGGCGCTGTCGCCCTCGTCCGCGTTGCAGACGATGTACTTCAGCTCGCCCGGCGCCTCGGACACCGTCTTCCACTTGATCCCCGTCGGGAAGCCCGCGCCCCCGCGCCCGCGCAGGCCGGACTCCGTCACCTCGGCCACGATTTCGGCCTTGGTCATCTTGGCGGCGCGTTCCAGCCCGACAAGGCCGCCATGCGCGACGTAATCCTTCAGCGACAGCGGATCGATCACACCCACCCGGGCAAAGGTCAGACGGGTCTGACCCTTCATCCAAGGCAGTTCATCGACCAGTCCGTGGGCCTTCGGATGTGACGCCAGATCGCCGAACAGCCCCGGCACATCCGCCACGGTCATCGGGCCGAAACCCAGGCGGCCAGCATCGGTCACCACTTCGACCAGCGGCTCCAGCCAGACCATCCCGCGCGAGCCGTTGCGGACGATCTCGACCTCAACCCCACGCGACGCAGCCTCGGCCGCAATCGCCGCAGCCAGCTTGTCGGCCCCCAAAGCGACGGCAGCACTATCCAGCGGAACGTAAAGCTTCATTTCGCCACCTCTGCCAGCACGCTTTCGTCACAGCGACCGACCAGCCGCCCGTCGACCATCGCCGCCGGTCCGCAGGCGCACAGGCCCAGGCAGAACACCGGCTCCAGCGTCACGCGTCCGTCGGGGGTCGTCTCGTGCCAGTCGATGCCCAGCGCCGCTTTGATCCGGTCCGCCACCGCGTCCCCGCCCACGGTCTGACACGCCTCGGCCCGGCACAGCTTCAGCACATGCCGCCCGACAGGTGCCGCGCGGAAATCGTGGTAGAAGCTGATCACTCCGTGCACTTCCGCCTTCGACAGCATCAAGGCCGCCGCGATCTGCGGAATGGCGCTATCCGGCACATAGCCGAACGCCGCCTGAATCGCGTGCAGGATGGGAAGGAGCGGCCCCTCCAGCCCCTGATGCGCGTTCAGGATCTCGGCGATCCGGTCGGAGTGGACGTGGGAATCAAGCATGCGGGCAAACCTCTGGCTAGCATGCAAATGTATACCCCCGGATTGATAGGCTAATCAATGTCGATATACCGTCAGTCGATAGACGTAGCCTATCGAAACAGTCTGACCGCTTCATCGACCAGCGCCTGCAAGACCGGTGTCTGCGGGTCCCGACGGGCCGCGATCAGGCCGACGGTGTGCTCGGCCTCCGGCTCGACGATAGGGATCGAATGCAACCGCCCATCCGCCACGAACATGTCGGCCAGTTTCTTCGGCACCACGCTTGCCCAGCGCCCGGTCAGCACATGCGCTACCAGCGCCATCGTGGAGTTCGACTCGATCATCGGCGCCGCATCCACGCCGGCCTCGCCCAGGTGCTGGTTCACGATCCGCCGGTTCTGCATGTCCGAGGTCAGAAGGCACAAGGGCACCGTCGACAACTCGTTCCAGGTGACATGCCGACGCGAGGCCATTTCTGACCCCGGTGCAATCAGCAACCGGTAGAACTCCGTATACAAAGGCACCTGCGACACCCGGCCCAGGGGCTCGTTGTCCAGGTAGGTGATCCCGGCCTCAAGATCCAAGGCCTCGATCCCGGTCAGGATCTCGACGCTGGTCCGCGACAGGATCGACACCCGGACGTTAGGGTGCTTTTGCGTGAAAGGTCCGGTCAGGTCCGCCACCATCGGCAGCGCCGTCGGGATGACCCCGATCCGCAGATTGCCCGATAGGCCCGACCGCACCACACGCATCTCATCCTTGAGTGCCCGCACATCGCCGACGATGCCCAGCGCGCGATCCAGCACCCGCTGGCCTTCGGGCGTCAGGCCCTGGAACCGGCTGCCCCGGAAGACCAGCTGCACGCCCAGCTGGTCCTCCAGCTGCCGGATCGCACTGGACAGCGAGGGCTGCGTCACCCCGCACACCTCGGCCGCGCGACCGAAGTGCCGCTCCTTGGCCAATGCGATGAACATTTCCAGCTTGTCGATCATTGCCGAACCCTGCCGCGCCCTGCCCTTGCCCGCAAGCCCCAGACGCCTTACCTCTGGCGCCATGCGCCGCTTCATCCCCTTCCTGCCCAAACCCACGCTTGTCCCCGTGATCCGCCTTGGCGGCACCATTGGCACCGGCACCCGCAGCCTGAACGACGAGGCATTGACCCCGCTGATCGAGAAGGCGTTCAAGTTGAAGCCCGCCGCCGTGGCGCTTCTGGTGAACTCGCCGGGCGGATCGGCGGTCCAGTCCTCGCTGATCGCGGCGCGCATCCGGCGTTTGGCCGAGGAAAAGAAGGTCCCGGTCCACGCCTTCGTCGAGGATGTCGCGGCCTCGGGCGGCTACTGGCTGGCCTGCGCGGCCGATGACATCTGGGTGGACGAAAGCAGCCTCGTCGGCTCCATCGGCGTGATCTTCGCCAGCTTCGGCTTCCCCGAGTTGATGGCGCGCCAAGGTGTCGAACGCCGGGTCATCACCGCGGGACGGTCCAAAAGCTTTGCCGACCCCTTCCTGCCGCAGAAGCCCGAGGACATCGATCGCCTCAAGGCCCTGCAGACCCCGATCCATCAGGCCTTCATCGACCACGTCCGCCGCAGTCGGGGAATCCGACTGGACGACAGCGCGGACCTCTTCAACGCCGACATCTGGACCGGCCAGCAGTCGGTGGACCTGGGCCTAACCGACGGAGTCGCCCACATGACCCCGAAGCTGAAAGAGCTTTACGGCGACAAGGTGAAACTCGTTCCCCTTGGCCGCAAGCGCAGCCTCTTCCAGCGTTTTGGCCTGTCGCTGGTGGATGAGACCCTGGGTGCGGTCGAGGACCGGGCGCTTTGGGCAAGGTACGGCCTCTAGATGCTGTTCAAGGTCATCCTCTTCTTCCTTCTGGCAATGGTCCTCGTCGCCCTGATCGGCCGAGCGCTTTTCCCCGGCGCGCTGCCCCGAGTGATGCGGAAACGCAAAGTCGCCCCTGTCTGCGGCAAATGCGGGCGCTACCTGATCGGCACGAAGACGTGCGATTGCGGGGGCAAGGCGAAATGACGGCACTGGTAACGGGCGCAGGCAAGCGGCTTGGCCGCGCGATGGCGCTTTATCTCGCGCAGCGCGGGCACGATGTTGCCGTGCACTACGCGTCCTCCGCCGACGAAGCCGAAACCGTCGTCGCCGAGATCCGCGCGATGGGCCGCAAAGCGCAGTCCTTCCATGCGGACCTTCTGGACGAGGCGCAGGTCCAGGCGCTTGTCCCCGCCGTCACCGCCGCATTGGGACCGCTGACCGTGCTGGTGAACAACGCCTCGATCTTCGAATACGACCGGATCGACACCGCGACGCGCCAAAGCTGGGACCGCCACATCGAATCCAACCTGCGCGCGCCCTACGTCCTGATCCAGGCCTTTGCCAAGCAATGCCCCCCAGCCACCATGGACGACAACGGCGAGCCCTTGGCCCAAGGCCTGGTCGTCAACATGATCGACCAGCGCATCCTGAAACTGACGCCCGAGTTCAGCACCTACACCCTCGCCAAGATGGGCCTCTGGGCGCTGACCCAGACCGCCGCGCAGGGCCTCGCCCCGCATGTCCGTGTCAACGGCATCGGGCCCGGCCCGACGCTGAAGGGTGCCCGGCAAAGCCAGGACCACTTCGACCGCCAGCGCGCCGCCACCGTCCTTGGCCGTGGCGCGAACCCGCAGGACATCACCGCGGCGCTGGGGTTTTTCCTGGATAGTCCAGGCGTCACCGGCCAGTTCATCGCCGTCGACGGTGGCCAGCACCTCGGCTGGAAAACGCCTGACGTTCTAGGCGTGGAATAGCCCTTCCATCGGTCACCCGCGGCAACTTGTCCACTTCTTAAGGCGGGTTCACGTGTCCGTCATAATTCACGTGGAAATTCAGGGATTTGCAAAACTCGCGAAAATCTTTATAACGTTTTCAAAGGGTTCCCTATGTGCCTAAAATATAGGCATCCCGGTGAAGAGGCCTTAAAACAAGGGAAATTCGACGCTCCCGAAATCTTCTCCGCAGAGTTATCCCCAGATTCCGTGGACAGCTTTGCTCTTGCTTAGACCCCGGTTCGGTGGCAGCCCGGACCAAGAATCGACATAGTGTAAATCATGGACGAAAAACCCCGCAGCGGACATGAGGTGATCCAGGATTACCTGAAGACTCTCGACGGTAGCCCTGGGGTCTACCGGATGCTGAATGCCGCGTCCGAGGTGCTGTACGTCGGCAAGGCCCGCAACCTGAAGGCCCGCGTATCGAACTACGCCCGCCCCTCGGGCCACTCCGGCCGCATCGCCCGGATGATCTTCGAGACCGTCTCGATGATGTTCCTGACCACCCGGACGGAACTTGAGGCGCTGCTTCTTGAACAGAACCTGATCAAGCAGCTGAAGCCGCGCTACAACGTGCTTCTGCGCGACGACAAGTCATTCCCGAACATCCTGATCTCGGCCGAACACCCCTATCCGCAGATCAAGAAGCATCGCGGCAAGAAGTCCGAAAAGGGCGCCTACTTCGGCCCCTTCGCCAGCGCGGGCGCCGTCAACCGCACCCTGAACCAGCTGCAGAAGGTCTTCCTTCTCCGCAACTGTTCCGACTCCATCTTCGACAGCCGCACCCGCCCCTGCCTGCAATTCCAGATCAAGCGCTGCAGCGCGCCCTGCGTCGGCAAGATTTCCCCCGAGGGTTACGCTACCCTCGTCGACGACGCCAAACGCTTCCTCGAAGGCAAGACCACCTCGGTCCAGGCCGACCTGGCCCGCGCCATGACCGAGGCCTCGGCCCAGATGGAGTTCGAACGCGCCGCCGCCCTGCGCGACCGGATCAAGGCGCTGACCCAGGTCCAGCAGACCCAGGGCATCAACCCGCAGGGCGTCTCCGAAGCCGACGTCGTCGCCCTCCACCTCGAACACGGGCAGGCCTGCGTCCAGGTCTTCTTCATCCGCGCCAACCAGTCCTGGGGCAACCGCGACTTCTACCCCAAGACTGGCGCGGGGGCCGAAGCGCCCGAGATCATGGAGGCCTTCCTCACCCAGTTCTACGACGATAAGGAACCGCCCCGGTTGATCCTTCTGTCGCACCCCGTCGACAACCCCGACCTCGTGGCCGAGGCGCTGTGCATCCGCGCCGGCCACAAGGTCGAGCTTGCCATTCCCCAACGCGGCGAGAAGGCCGAGCTGGTGGAAAACGCCGCCCGCAACGCCCGCGAAAGCCTTGCCCGCCGGATGGCCGAGTCCACGACGCAGAACAAGCTCCTCACCGGCCTCGCCGAAGCCTTCGACCTCGACGCCCCGCCGCAGCGGATCGAGGTCTACGACAACTCCCACATCCAGGGCACCAATGCCGTGGGTGGCATGATCGTGGCCGGGGCGGATGGCTTCCTGAAATCGCAATACCGCAAGTTCAACATCAAGTCCGAGGCCGGGGCCAATTCCGACGACTTCGGCATGATGAAGGAAGTCCTGACCCGCCGCTTCGAACGCCTGCTGAAGGAAGACCCGGAGCGGAAGTCCGACATGTGGCCCGACCTTCTGCTGATCGACGGCGGCCAAGGTCAGGTCTCGGCCGTGGCCGGGATCATGTCGGAACTCGGCGTCGAAGACATCCCGATGGTCGGCGTCGCCAAAGGCATCGACCGCGACGCCGGGAAAGAAGAATTCCACCGCCCGGGTGAGCGCCCCTTCGCCCTGCAACGCAACGACCCCGTCCTCTACTTCATCCAGCGCCTGCGGGACGAGGCCCACCGCTGGGCCATCGGCGCCCACCGCGCCAAACGTGCCAAGGCCGTCAGCCTGACCCCCCTCGACGACATCCCCGGCATCGGAGCCACCCGCAAACGCGCCCTCCTGCAACACTTCGGCAGCGCCAAGGCGGTGGCGCGGGCGGGGCTGTCGGACTTGCAGGCGGTGGACGGGATTTCCGAGGCAATGGCCAAGACCATCGCGGACTACTTCTCGGCGAAGGGGTGATGGCACCTACAGAGTAGGGTGTGCTTCAGCGCACCAGTGGAACGTGTCGCTATCTCAGTTTCTTCTGACGATAAAGACGCCTGCTGACATAAGATCGGCCAAGTTTTCGCTCGAGATCGGACAAGCAACACAACTCTTTCCGTCCAGGCGCCACTGGTTTTTTTGGTAGTCTCCAATCCACCCCAAAACCCCCTCAACCAGCCCCTCCGTCACCGCCTCCCGCGTGATCTCCAGCGTCACCGCCTGCAACCGCACCCCCTCCCCAAACACGGCCGCAAGGTCCTCCGGGTCGACCAGCATCACGCTTGCGGGATCGGCGATGTCGCCAAACGTCACCAGTATCGGATACTGATAGTCCGGCAGCGTGATCACACCCGCCGCGCGGTCGCGCTTGCCCTGGACCTCGGCGAACAGCGCTCCGTCGATCACCCGCCCCTCGCGCCCGGCGATCGAGGCGGCTGCGACCGAGCCCATGTATTCCGTCGTCCCCGCCCCTTTGAGCAGTGCAAACAGATATCGCCCCGGCGTGACCTCGACCACCACCGCCTCGCCGGTCAGGCCATAACTCCAGCCCATGCCATCCCAATCGAACCACTGCTTGCGCCACCTGACCGCGCTGACCGCGGAGGCCGAGACCTCGCCCGACGGGCTCTCGACGGTGATGGTCAGTTTCTGATGCCAGCTGTACCGTCCCTGCGAGAAGACCACCCAGCCCAACGCAACCAGCACCGCAGCAACAACCAGAACCCTCTTCATCCCAATCACCCAACCTCAACCGCACCGCCTCACCCTACCACACCAACGCCCGGCGGCCCCCTCCGACCCCCTGCCCATTCACCTTGCCCCAAATATCCCCGCCGGAGGCATCCGCCGCCCACCCCAGGCGCTCCCCCAACCCCTCAGCGCACCAGACACCCCAAGCGCCTCCCCTTCCCATCCGCGGGGAGGGGCCGGGGGTGGGGGGCACCCGCCCAACCCCGATTCGCGACGGATGGTTAACGGCCCCCCGTGCATACGCGCGTATGCATGGGGTGTAGACGCGATGTAGACGGAAAGAAGACGCCGTATCTACAGCCAACCCCTTGATCTAACACGGCGAACGCCGGACCAGAGGCTACTTCACCACGAACCCATGCGCAAACGGATCGCGGTCGTCGATGAAGATCGTGTTGATCCCCGTCTGCCGCGCCCACCCGGCGATGGAGGGTACAATCGCCTCCCGCCCTGCCACCGTGGCCGCCGCCTCGACCCGCCCCTTGAAGATCGACCCGATGATGCTCTCATGGTGGAACTCGTCGCCCACGGCCAGCTTCCCCTTCGCCACCAGCTGCGCCATCCGGGCCGAGGTCCCCGTCCCGCAGGGGCTGCGATCAATCGCTTTTTCCCCATAAAACACGGCGTTACGCGCATGCGCCCCCGGCACCGTCGGCTTGCCGGTCCACAGGATATGGCTCAGCCCTTGGATCGCCGGATGCTCCGGATGCACGAACTCATACTTCGCATTCAGCGCTGCCCGCAGCTTCGGCGACCACCCCACCAGCTCCCCCGCCGTATGGTCGGCCATGTCGCGGAACGCCTTCTGCGGCTCGACAATCGCATAGAAGTTGCCGCCATAGGCCACGTCCACAACGACCTCGCCCAAACCCTCCACCTCCGCCGTAAGTCCTTCTGCATAAAGGAAACCCGGCACATTGGTCAGCCGCACTTCCTCAACAAACCGCCCGTCCTGTATATACGAAACCTCGACCTTCCCAGCTGGAGCATCCACCGCCAACCGCCCCGGCGCGCGCGGGGAAATCAGCCCGTTCTCGATCCCCATCGTCACCGTCCCGATCAGCCCATGCCCGCACATCGGCAGGCAGCCCGAGGTCTCGATGAACAGCACCCCCACGTCGCAGTCCGCCCGTGTCGGCGGGTACAGGATCGACCCCGACATCATGTCGTGCCCCCGGGGTTCGAACATCAGCCCAGTCCGTATCCAGTCGTAATCCTTGAGAAAATGCGCCCGACGCTCCAGCATCGTGGACCCCTCAAGCCGGGGTCCCCCACCCGAAACCAACCGCACCGGGTTGCCGCAGGTGTGCCCGTCGAGGCAGGAGAATGTATATACGGCCATGTCAGAACCTTTGCGGGCTGAAAGGAGTCAAGTCGACCGGCAGGCTAGCATTTGTCAGCAGATCGGCCACCAGCCGCGCAGTCCCGGCGCTTTGGGTCAGGCCCAGGTGACCGTGGCCGAATGTATATACAATCTGTGGTGACACCCGCGACCGCCCGATGGCGGGCAGGCTGTCGGGCAGCGACGGGCGGAAGCCCATCCACTGCTTGCCGCCTTCAGTCTTCAAGCCCGGAAAGAAAGCCTTTGCTTTTCGCAACATAGCCTCGGACCGCTTGTAGTTCGGCGGCAGGGACAGGCCCCCAAGTTCGACAGCCCCACCCACCCTGATGCCAGTGGACAAGCGCGAGATGACGAAGCCGTGGCCGCCAAATGTCACCTGGCAACGCAGGTCCACAGCGTCGGCGGGAAGCGTGGTGTTGTAGCCGCGCTCGGTCTCCAGCGGGATGCGCTCGCCCAAAGTCGCGGCGATGCGGTGCGAGTGGGCACCCGCAGACAGGACGACCTTGTCGGCGGTCAGTGGCTCGCCCTTTGTCTGTATATATACACCCTCGCCCTGCAATTGGATGCCCGTCACCTCAGCCCGCAGGATCGCGCCGCCATTCGCCCTGAAACGTTCAGCCAGGGCCAGAACATAGTCTTTCGGATCGGCAATCGACCACCAGCCGGGGGTAAAGGTGCCATGCGTGAAGCGGGGCGAGAGGCCGGGTTGCAGGGCGGCCATCTCCTCTGCGTTGATGTGGCGGAAGTCGATCCCATGGGCGGCGCGGGCTTTCCAGCCAGAAAGCGAGGCGCGGAACTCGGCCTCGCTTTCGTAGACCTGCAGGTTGCCGTCCTTACGGAGCATCCCAAGGGTGCCAGTGGCGGTGAGGAACGGCTCCAACTCCGTCCGGGAGAGGTCCATCAGCGCGGTCTGGGCGGCAGTGGAGGCCGCAACGGCACGGGGGGAACAGGCGCGCCAGAAGCGGTAAAGCCAAGGGGTGATCTGCAAGGCATAGGCGGGTGGGATGGTCAAAGGCCCGAGCGGGTCCAGCAGCCACTTCGGCGCCTTGCGCAGGATGCCGGGGGAGGCGAGAGGCAGGATGTCGGTAAAGGCGAAAGCCCCGGCATTGCCAGCCGACGCCCCGGCAGCGGGGCCTTCGCGGTCCAGCACGGTGACCGAAAGACCCCGCGCTTGCGCCATCAGGGCGGCGGAAAGGCCGACGACTCCGGCCCCGATGACGATGACCTTCATGTCAGGCGGCGTATTTCCGAACCTCGGGTTGCTTGGCCCAGTCGGCATACCAGGCGTCGAACATCTTCAGTTGTGCCTCGATGAAGCCCCTCTGGCTGGCCGAAAGCTCGTCGCCCTCGTTGAAGTGGTGGGTATAGGCAGCCTCGCCGCGCAGGACCAACATGTGTTTGAAGAACAACACCAAGTCCGGCCCGGCGTCGACTTCCGACAGAACCTGCATCGCCTGGTCCAGTTCATAGGCCAAGCGCCGCGCCTCGGCGTCGCCGTTCTGGGCGGCCTTGCACAGCGACACCAGGTGAAGCACCTCACGCGGGAGGACGTTGCCGATCCCAGTGATCGCGCCGTCGGCGTTGCAGTTGACGTAGCCGTGGTAGACGGCTGTATCGACACCGATCATCAGCTTCAGGTCCGGCGACGCGCCCGTGATCGCGTTGGCAGCATAGGACAGGTCGTCATAGCCGCCGAATTCCTTGAAGCCGACCAGGTTCGGATGCTCGGCCCGGATCTGGAAGAAGAGGTCGGCCTTGGTGGAATAGCCGTAATAGGGGCTGTTGTAGATCACGGCAGGGAGGGTCGGTGCGGCGGAAAGGACGGCCTTGAAATGCAGCCGCTGCGCCGCGACGACGGTCCCGCGTGACAGCAGTCGGGGGATGACCATCAACCCATGCGCGCCGACCTTCTGGGCGTGGGCGGCGAGGGCGGCGGAAGTGGCTGTATTTACAGCGCCTGTGCCGACGACGACCTTGATCCCGGCTTTCACCAGACGCTCAACCCCCTCCATCCGCTGTTCGGTGGTGAGCAAGGGCCAGTCGCCCATCGATCCGCAGTAGACCACGGCGGACATCCCCTGTCCCACAAGCTCTTTCGCCTTGGTGACAAGGGTGTCGAAGTCGGGCGAGCGGTCCGCCTTGCAGGGCGTCATCAGGGCCGGGATCGTGCCCGAGAAAATGTCCGATTTCATGCTGCAATCCTTCTGAAGGCGGCCGAATCCGCGGTGGGTCAAGATCAGGATAGACTTTGCATTTTATTTGTCGACAAGATTTTTACAGCGGAATTTCCTGCCGAAGATCACGGGCCATCATCTCCTGGATCTGGCTTACGATCTTGTCAGCGTGCTCTTTCGCCAAGCGGTCGCATGTATCTACATCGCGCGCGGCGATGGCTGCGATGATCGCCTCATGCTCTTGTATATACGGATGCGGCAGGCGCGGCTCGAAGGTTGGGTAGTAGTATAGCCGCAGGATACGCCGCCCTTCGTCAAGAAGACGCGAGAAGAGCTGGAGGTAGTAGGGGTTCCGCCCAGCCTCGGCGATGGCGACATGGAAATCGCGGTTCAGCTGGATCATCCCGTTGGTGTCGCCCGCCAGGACAACCTTGGCGAAGGCGTCCTGCCGGGCGCGGATTTCCGCCAGGTCGGCGGCGTCATGGAACTGCGCGGCAAGGCGGGTGGTGACGCGGTACATCAGTGTCAGCGCGTCGAAGAAGTGATGTAGGTTCGGGAAATCGATCTGGCTGACAACGGTGGAACGGTTCGGGAGCAGCGTCACCAGCCCATCGCCGGCCAGTCGCACCAGCGCCTCGCGTATCGGGGTGCGGGACATCGACAGGCGGTCGGCCAGGCTGATTTCGTCAATCGGCTCGCCGGGTTGAAGCACAAGGTTCAGGATTTCGTCGCGAAGGGTGTCATAGACGAACCGCGCGCCAGTGCCGCGCTTGCGTTCCTGTGGGTCTTCTTCAGACATGAGGCCCCCTGTTGTCGACAGAAGGCATACAATGGTCATCGCCTCAGGCGTAGCGGAAATCGCGGCCTTCCACGGGAACGACGCCTTGTGAGGAACCGATGGCCGGGTTGGCATCACCGTCGGTGCGGACCACCATCTCGCCCAATGCGGGGACGTTCAGGTAGATCACTGTATCAGCCCCCAGCCGTTCCACGTGGCGGACGGTGCCGGTCCAACGCGGCGCGTCATTGGTCAGACGCAGGTGTTCGGGGCGGATGCCGTAGGTCCCGCAGCGTTCGCCCGCTGCCTCGCCGGGGTAAAGGTTCATCTTCGGACTGCCGATGAAGCCCGCGACGAAGGGCGAGACGGGGGCGTTGTAAAGGTCCATCGGAGTGCCGACCTGCTCGATCCGGCCGGCGTTCAGGACGACGATCTTGTCGGCCATCGTCATCGCCTCGACCTGATCGTGGGTGACGTAGATCATCGTCGCACCCAGCTTGCGGTGGAGGTCGCTGAGTTCGATCCGCATCTGGGCGCGCAGGGCAGCGTCGAGGTTCGAGAGCGGCTCGTCGAACAGGAACACCTTCGGGTCGCGGACGATGGCCCGACCGATGGCCACGCGCTGGCGCTGGCCGCCGGACAGGGCCTTGGGCTTGCGGTCGAGGTAATCGGTCAGTTTCAGCGCGGAAGCTGCGGCTTCGACCTTGGATTTGATCTGGTCTTTCGGCAGCTTCGCCAAGGATAGGCCGAAACCGATATTGTCGCGCACGCTTAAATGTGGATAGAGCGCATAGCTTTGAAAAACCATTGCAATTCCGCGGACCGAGGGTTCGGCGTCGGTCACGTCGGTGCCGCCGATCTCGATCACTCCCGAGGTTGCTTCTTCCAGCCCCGAGATCAGGCGAAGGAGCGTGGACTTGCCGCAACCCGACGGGCCGACGAAAACACAGAACTCGCCCGGTTCGACGGTCAGGTTGACGCCCTTGATCACGTCCACCGCACCAAAGCTTTTGCGGATGTCACGAAGGACGACGGAGGAAGTCGACGCCATGCGCTACCCTTTCACCGCGCCGGAGGTCATTCCGGCGACGATCTGGCGGTTGAAGAAGATGAAGACCAGCAGGGGCGGGATCGTCACCAGCAGGATGTTCATGAACAGCAGATTGTACTGGCTTTGGAACTGGCTTTGGAAGTTGAACAGCGTCAGCTGGACGGTGACGTTCTCTTTCCCCGGCAGGTAGTACAGCGGATTGGTGAAGTCGTTGAAGATGGCGATGGACTGCACGACGATCAGGGTCACGGTGACGGGTTTCAGCAAGGGCAGGATGACCTTGAAGAACACCTGCCAAGGCTTGGCGCCGTCGATGATGGCGGCCTCGTCCAGGTCGCGGGGAATGGTCGAGATGAAGCTGCGGTAGAGAAGGACCGAGAAAGCCAGCCCGTAGGCAACCTGGATGAAGATCATCCCGTGGATCGTCTTGAAGAGGCCAAGGCCCTGCAGCACCCAGATCGTCGGCACGATGGCGGGGGGGACCATGAGCCCGATCAGGATGCAGGCGTAGATCAGCTTGTTCCAGCCCGAGGGGCGGCGTTGCAGGACGTAGCCAACCATCGCTCCGAAGATCACCAGCAGGGTGACGGCGCCCACGGTGATGACGGTCGAGTTGAAATAAGCCAACAGAAGCATGTAGTTGCGGGTCTGGACCACGTCGACCAGGTTCTGCCAGGCTTGCCATTCCGACGGCCAGTTGAACAGGAACAGCGAGGCTTCCTGCTTGGTCTTCACCGCCATCAGGAAGATGTAGAGGAACGGCAGGATGAAGATCACCGTGGCGACCAGCAAAGCCAGGATGCCGGTGTTTCGGCGGCGGGCGAAGTCGCGGCGCAGGCTCATAGATCAACCTCGCGCTTGTTGAACCAGTAGGTGAGGGGCAGGATGATGATGGCGATCAAGAGGAACAGGATCACGTTGCCGGCCGTCGCAAGACCGTAGAACCCGGCCTGATACTGTTTGTAGATCACCGATGCCAGAACGTCAGAGGCGAACCCGGGCCCGCCCCGCGTGGTGGCCCAGATGATGTCAAACGACCGCAGGCCGCCGATCAGCGACAGCGTGACCACGGTCACCGTCGCCGGGCGCACCAGCGGCACCGTCACGCGCCAGAACTGCTGCCAGCGCGTGGCGCCGTCGATGCGGCTGGCCTCGTAGTATTCGGGGGCGATTGCGGCAAGACCGGCGATGTAGATCAGGGTCGCCAGGCCCACACCCTTCCAGATGTCGATCAGCGCGACGGAATACAGCGCCAGCGCCGGGTCGGACAGCCAGGCCGGGCCGTCGATGCCGATGGATTCAAGCCCCAGGTTGATCACCCCCCGCGTCGGGTGCATCAGCGCGGCGAAGGTGATGCCGACGCCGATGGTCGAGACGAGGACCGGGAAGAACACCACGGACCGCAGGAAGCCCTGCATCCAGATCCCGCTGGTAAGGAGCACGGCCAGAAGCAGGCCGAGCACCGTCTTCGCGCCCGAGGTCACGACGGCATAGATCAGCGTATTCGTCAGGCCCTGGACCAGGAACGGCTCTTTGAAGAACTGGCGGTAGTTGTCCCAGCCGATGAACTCGGCGTCGAAGAGGTCCCAGCGGGTCAGGCTGAACCAGAAGCTTGCCACGGTCGGCACCAGAAACAGGGCCACGAAGACCACCGCCGCGGGCAGCACGAACCAGTAGGGATAGGGCGAGGGGCGTCTGGAGGCCATCATGCTCTCGGTTGGAAGGAGCCCCCGCCCGGCTGGGACGGGCGGGGGCGGAACTGGTGTCGGGAGGTTACCAGTTCGGCAGGCCCAACTGCTTGGCCTGCTTTTCCACATCCTGGTCGTAAAGCGCCGCCGCTTCGGCCGCCGGACGGATGCCCGAACCAACCTCGACGGTGATCTGCTCCAACGCCGGACCCTTGACCGGCGACAGGAATTCCAGCGCCGGGGCGGTCATGCCTTCGGTCTGGAAGTAGGGCAGCATGTCCGCGACCGCCGGGGGCACGTCCGCCGGAAGCTCACAGCCCTTGATCAGGTAGGGACCCGAGGCCCCAGCTGCGCCGATCATGGTGTTGCAGCCCTCGACCGAGGCGACGAAGTTCAGGAACTTGATCGCTTCCTCGGCATTCGGGCTGGCCGCCGGGACATAAAGCGCGGCGGGCATCCAGACCGTCAGGCCGTTCTTTGCCGCATCCGGTCCGGGTTGGGCGAAGAAGCCAAGGTCGGCCAGGCTGTCCGGATGGTTCTGCTTCACGGTGCCGATCCCGAAGGTCAGCATCGGGTAATGCGCACCTTCACCGGTGGCGACCATGCGCATCCCGTCCTCGAAGGACGCGACGCCGAAGTCCTCATTCATGTAGTTGGCCTTGAACACCGCCTCCAGGTATTCAAAGCCGCGCATCGCCGCCGGAGTGCTGGCGTACTTGGCCTTGTTGGCGGTGTACTCGGCTGCAAAGGTCGGCACCTCGGCCTGGACGTTGAAGTAGTCGCCCAAGACGAAAAGCTGGCTGGTCCAGGTGTCGCCGAAAGTGGTGATCACGGGGACCTTGCCGGCCTCGGCCACCTTGGCGTTGTTCGCCATGAACTCGTCCCAGCTTTTCGGGACCGTCAGACCCAGGTCGGCATAGATCTTGCGGTTGTAGAAGATCCCGCCGCCCATCGCCGGGCCGAAGGGCACGCCGCGCACGGTGCCGTCGGGCGCCGTCACGACCTGCTTGAAGCTGTCCAGCACATTGGCCTGACCTTCGATCGCGGTCAGGTCCGCCATCGTCTCTTGCGGTTTCAGCGCCTGGAACAGCGAGCCGGAGTTGTAGTTGAAGATGTCCGCCATCTCGCCCGTGGCCAGCCGGGTCTTGACGATGTTGTCGCCATCCGCCCCACCGGCGCGTTGTTCGATGTCGAACGTCACCTCCGGATTTGCCGCCGTATAGGCCGCCGTCACCGCCTCCATCGAGGCGATGGTTTCGGGGTTGTTGTCGATCAGGACCGACAGGGTCAGTTCGGCCTGGGCCATGCCCGAGGTCCATGCAATCGCGGCGGCCATGACCGCGCTGTATCTCAAGGTCTTCATGCTTTTGGTCTCCTCCCAGAGTTGTCTTCAGGTTGTCAGGTCAAAGGTGATCTCGTGCGTCCCCGCGGGTACGGGCAGGCCGCCCGCCGGAACTGCAACGACAGTGCCGTCCAGCGTGACGTTCTTGCGCTGGTCCGAGTGGGCCAGCCGCCCGGCACAGCCTTGCGGAAGGGTCACACGGTAGGTGACGCGCTTGCCGTCCAGCGTCCAACCCGCCTCGATCCGGCCGTGGTGGCAGTCGTGCCAGGCCTGGACGGGCGAGAGTGCAGGCAGGATCAGCGGGTTCAACGTGACTTCGTCGAAGCCGGGCTTTTCGGCGACCGGAGCCACCCCCGCGACACCCTCGAACAGCCACTGGCACACGGCGCCATAGGCGTAGTGGTTGTAGCTGTTCATGTCGGGGTCGTAGATCGTGCCGTCCTCGCCCAGGGCATCCCAACGTTCCCAGATCGAGGTCGCGCCGCGGTCCACCTGGTAAAGCCAGCCCGGAACCTTGCGATTCAGGAAGATCTTCTCGGCCAGGTCCGCCATACCGTGCATGGTGAGCGCGGGCAGGATTGCGGGCGTCCCGATGAACCCAGTGCCGATCAGCCCATCGGCATCCTCGACGACCCGCCGGAAATAGGCTTTCCCGGCCTCGTAGTATTCCGGCGGAACCAAGCCGTACAGGAAGGCGAGGCTCCACGACGTCTGGTCATTGTGCGCGATGCGGCCCGAGGGCGAGAAGAACTCGTGCTTGAACGCCGCGCGGATCGCTTCGGCCCGCTCGCGCAACTTGGCTTCCATCGGGTCGCCGATCAGCCCGGCAATCTTGGCGGCCAGGTCAGTGGAGATGAAATGGTAGATCGTCGCCGCGCAGTCGTCCGCAATGGTTGGACGGGGCTTCCTGTTGTCACCCACCGGCTGGATCCAATCGCCGAAGGTAAAGCCGGGCCCGCCCCATTCCGCTGACGGTCGGATGATCGGACCGTTGGAGATTTTCCACAGGTAATCCAGCCACTTGAGCATGGCCGGGAAGTTCTCTGTCAATACACCTGTATCTCCGTAATGTAGATACAACTGCCACGGGATAATGACGATGGCATCACCCCATCCGGTTGAGCCAGCCCAGTCGCCGCGTCCCTCGATCGGGTGCAACCGGGTCGGGTCCGGCGAGAAATGCGGGACCGCACCGTTGGGGCGCATGTCGTGCCGCACATCGCGCATGTACTTCTTCAGGAAGCTCTCGCAATCGGCCAGCCAGCAGGCAGTGCCGGCGAAGACCTGGGCGTCGCCGGTCCAGCCCAGCCGTTCATCTCGCTGCGGGCAGTCGGTGGGAATTTCGATGAAGTTCGACCGCTGCGACCAGACCGTGTTCAGGACCAGCCGGTTGACCGAAGGCTCGCCGCAGGTGAACCCGCCCGCCTGTTCGGGGACCGAGGTCACCGGAATCTGGTGGATCGATACCAGCTTGGCCCCCCCGGTGAGCGTCACGCGGGCATAGCGGAAGCCGAAGAAGGTGAAGAGCGGGGCGTAGCTCTCGACCCGATCGCCTTTCAGCGTGTAGTGCTGTTCGGCGCGGGCCGAGCGGAAGTTCCGGTTGTCGAAGGCCCGGTCCGGCCCCAGCACCTCGGAGAACTCCACACGCACATGCGCGCCGGCCTGTCCTTGCACCGCGATCCGCGCGTAGGCACCGCAGTTCTGGCCGAAGTCGTAGACTGTGGTTTCGCCATCGGCCCAGCTTTCCAGCGGGGCGACGGGTTCCATCTCTTTCACTGCATCAGTCTCGTGCGGGACCAGCAGGTTGTGGTCGAAGGGCAGCACCTCGACGCCGTGTGTATCTACAACCGCGATACGGGCGTCGTAATCCTCACCGTGGTAGATGCCGTTCCCGGTGACCGGCGTCAGCCCGGACGTCCAGGAAGCATCTGTCTTCAGCAGCGTCTTGCCGCCTGCCACCAGTTCTGCAAAGGCGCTGGTCCGGTCGCCCCAGGTGTTCGGGATCGGGTTCAGTGCCCACATCAGGCGCGAGCGGTACCAGCCGTCGCCCAGCCAGATCTCCAGCCGGTTTCGGCCGGTCTTCAGAAGGGAAGAAACGTCGTAGGATTGATAGGCAATCCGGTCGTCATAGCAGGTCCAGCCGGGGGTCAGCAGGTCGGCACCCACACGGTTTCCATTCAGGAAGGCCCGATACAGGCCCTGCGCCGACAGGTGGAGGACGGCCCCCACCGGCACCTCGGTCAGATCGAACTCTTTGGCAACGAAAGATCCCGTCCCTCCGGTGCCCGCATCACAGGCTGGAGCAATCATCTCGGCAGAAAACAATAGCTTACCGGCTGCGGACTGCGCCCGCATCTGCCCCTCAAGGCCCATTCGACATCCTCCCTTCGGTGCCGAATCAGGTCTCCTCCCGTTTCGTGCACCGTTCTACGTAAATCATTCTACAACGCGATTTGCCTTGCAACAGTTTTTTGCTAGGGTGCCGGCAGGAGGAAGAACATGGCCGACGGCGATACCGATGCCCGTGTAACGATCCGCACTGTAGCCGCGGACGCGGGCGTTTCCGTCGCGGCGGTCTCCAAGGTCATGCGCAATGCCTATGGTGTTTCCGATGCGCTGCGCCTGAAGGTCGAGGCGAGCATTGAACGGCTCGGTTACCGGCCCTCTGTCGCGGCACGCGGGATGCGGGGCCGCACTTTCACGCTGGGGGTCCTTCTGGTCGGGATCGACAACCCCTTTCTGCCCGGCATCTATCAGGGCATCGAAAGCGTCACGGAATCAGCTGGTTACAAGATCATGGTCGGCGTCGGCGCTGCTCGCGCCCGGACCGAGGTCTCGCTGATCGAACAGATGATCGACAACCGGATGGACGGCCTGATCCTGGTTGCCAGCCAGATCTCCGGTGAGACGATGGAGCATTACGCCCGCCAGATTCCCATTGTCGTTGTCGGCCACCACGAACCTGCCGCGCAGGGCTATGATACGATCAACAACGACGACCAGATGGGCGCGCGGCTGGCCGTGCAGGCCTTTGTCGACCGCGGCCATACCGACATCGCCTTCGTGACCCAGCCGGAGCAGGACGGCGATCTGGCCGACGTCGCACCCCAGCGCGAGATCGGCTACCGCGCTGCCATGGCCGCTGCTGGCCTGACGACCCGTGTGTTGTCCCTGCCCAGCCACGGGACGCCGCGCGACGCCCAGATCCACCAGATTCTGACAGCACCGGACCGGCCACGCGCGATCTTCTGCTGGTCCGACCTGGACGCAGTCCCGCTCCTCAGCACCGCGTATCGGCTTGGAATTCGTGTGCCGCAGGACTTAGCCCTGATCGGCTATGACAACTCGCCCGTCGCTGGTCTGTCGATGGTGGATCTGACGTCGATCGACCAGGACGGCCCTCGTCTGGGCAAGCTGGGGGCCGAGGCGCTGTTCACCCGGATGAACGGCAGAAGCTCGCCCGAACACATCCTGATCGAGCCGAAGCTGATCCCGCGCGGCAGTATCTAGGGCTCAACCCCGCCGATCCGGCACAGGATCGCCCATTCCTCGGGGCTGACCGGCTGAACCGACAGGCGCGTGTTGTTGACCAGCACCATCTTCTCCAAGCCAGGAATGACCTTGCATTCGTCCAAGGTGATCGTGCGCTTCAAGGGTTTCACCGCCTTGATCCACACGCAATCCCAGCGCGGGTCTTCGGTCGTGCTGTCGGGGGAGCTTTCGCGGCGGACCTCGACGATGCCGACGATCTCTTTCCCGATGTTGGAGTGGTAGAAAAACCCGCGGTCGCCCACTTTCATCGCCCGCATGTTGTTGCGCGCCTGATAGTTGCGGACGCCGTGCCACTCCTCGCCCTCGTCGCCCTTTGCAACCTGATGGTCCCAGCCCCAGACGTCGGGCTCGGACTTGAAGAGCCAGTAATTCATCCGATCACCCGCTTCCATTCCTGCACCATCACGGAGTGGAAAAGCCCCGCCTTGGCGTAGGGGTCGTTCGCTGCCCAGGCTTCTGCCTCGGCCTTGGACGTCACACCAAGGATCAGCAGACTGCCACACATCTGGCCCGCCGCGTCGATGAAGGGCCCGGCCTGCTCGACAACGCCGGTCTCTTGTATATACGCCAGATGCGCGCCCCGATTTTCGACGCGGGTTTGCAAGGCGTTGGGTTTGTCCAGACAGATCAAGGCGTAACGCATGGTCATTCCTGTTTCAGAGGGCGGCTCATCAGCTGCCCGATGGCATCATTCAGCGCGATCTTCCCAAGGGCAAGCGCATTGACCATCGCAGTCACCGGCATGTCGATCCCCATGCCCCGGGCGAGTTCCACCACGGCCCTTGCGGTCGCCACACCCTCGACCGTCACGCGAGGGTCAAAGGCTTCGCCAGTCCCCAGAGCGACGCCGAAGCGGAAGTTTCGCGACTGGGAGGAGGTACAGGTCAGCACCAGATCGCCAAAACCGGACAGGCCGGCCAAGGTTTCCGCCCTAGCACCCAATGCTTCCGCAAGCCGCACCATCTCGGCATAGCCGCGGGTCATCAGCGCCGCGCGGGCACTGTCGCCCAGCCCGGCACCGATCACCGTTCCGGCTGCGATGGCAACCACATTCTTCAACGCCCCACCCAGTTCGGCGCCGATCACGTCGTCGGTTCTGTAAATCCGCAGCGTTGGCGTCGAGAGGAGTTCCTGCAACGCCTCGCCCTTGCCCGAAGTCGCCAGCGTCAGGGCTGTCGGCAATCCGCGCGCAATATCCGCGGCAAAGCTTGGCCCGGTCAGGATCGCCGCCTGCGCTTCTGGCCGCCGCGCCTCGATCACCGCCACGGGGCCGCGCAGGGTCGTCAGGTCCACGCCCTTGCAGCACGCCACCAGCGGCTGACGCGCCCCCACCTGCGGCCAGGCATCCAGCGCGCCGCCAAGCGCCTGCATCGGCATCGCCAGAAGCAGTGCCTCACCACCGCAGATATCTCCGATCTCCGCGCGAATGGAGACGTTTTGCGGAAGTTCCACCCCCGGCAGGGCGTGGTCGTTGCGCCCTGTCTCGTGCATCAGGCGGATCTGCTGGGGGTCCCGTGCCCAAAGCCGCACCTCGCGGCCGCCCTTCGCCAGCGCCACGGCCAGCGCCGTTCCGAAGGCACCCGCTCCGGCAATTCCGATCATGCCTTGGCGCCTTTCTTCCCGGAGCCCAGCAAGGCCGGGGCACGGTCGTCCAGCGGCCAGCGCGGACGGGCAACAAATTCCATCGTTGGCGATATACCGGCGCGCAGGCGCTCGATCCCGGCCCAGGCGATCATTGCCGCATTGTCGGTGCAAAGCTTCAGCGGCGGCGCGATGAAAGGGATGCCGGACTTTGCTGAAACGCTCTCCAGGTTTGCCCGAATCGTCTTGTTTGCAGCCACGCCGCCCGCAACCGCCAGCGCAGTGAGCTCCTCTCCCGCCATTTCAATCGCGCGCGATGTTTTCTTGGCCAGCACTTCGGCCACCGCAGCCTGGAACCCGGCGCAAAGGTCGCGGCGATCCTGCACCGTGATCCCGCCCTTATCGGCCACCAAAGCATCCCGCGCCCGCAGCAGGGCAGTCTTCAGTCCCGAGAACGACATGTCGCAGCCATCGCGGTCCAAGAGAGGGCGCGGAAAGACAAACCGCTTCGGATCCCCCGAAGCCGCTTCCGCCTCGACCGCCGGCCCACCTGGCTGCGGCAGACCCAATAGCTTCGCCGTCTTGTCGAAGGCTTCGCCCGGTGCATCGTCGATCGTGCCGCCAAGCCGGACGAAGCGATCAACGCCCTTTACCAGCAAGAACTGGCAATGCCCGCCCGAAACCAGCAACATCAGGTAGGGAAAGGCAATTCCGTCCGTCAGGCGGGGCGTCAGGGCATGGCCAGCAAGGTGGTTCACCGGAAACAGCGGCAATCCCCGCGCCACCGCCAGCCCCCGCGCCAGCATGACACCGGACAGAACGCCGCCGATCAGCCCCGGTCCGGCAGTCACCGCGATCCCGTCCATCTGGTCCAGCGTCACCCCGGCTGCCGCCAGCGCGTCCTCGACCACACCATCCAGTCGCTCGGCATGGGCCCGGGCGGCGATTTCCGGCACCACGCCTCCGAAGGCTTCGTGCAGCGAAGTTTGCCCCAATACCTGGCTTGAAAGGATCTCCGGTTGGCCACTACCGGCACGCACGACTGCCGCGGCGGTGTCATCGCAGCTTGATTCGATGCCAAGAAGGGTAAGCGTCCGGTCCATGCCCGCCGTTGCGCCAAGGGTTTCCGGCAGGTAACACCTTGCACATGGCGAGACAATCCGCACCAGGCGTCCCAGTACTTGTGACCCGCCCCAAGGCCGAGGCGGATGCTTTCTGCACCGCCTTGACGGCCCGCTTCGGCGCGCGCGTCGATCCGATCCCGTCGCCGCTTCTTGCCCCGCGGGATGTTGCGCCGGTCATTCCGAACCGACGCTATGCGGCGGTGGTCTTCACATCGGCGCAGGCGGTGCAATCGTCACGCAGTTTTATGCAGGATCTGCCCAAGCTGGCCTGGTGCGTTGGTCGCAGGACGGCTCAGGCCGCAACGGCCGCCGGATTCCGCGCAGAATCCGCGGATGGAGATGCCGAGGCTCTGATTTCCAGCCTTGAGGCCAACCCGCCCGAAGGTTCGATTTTGTATCTACGAGGTGTAAATACATACGCGAACCTGTTGAAAAGCTTGTCAGAAATATGTATCCACGCAGATGAAGCCATCGTATATACGCAAGAAGCGCAGCCTTTGACCACCCGGGCGCTTGCGCTGCTTCAAAGCCCGACAGACGTCATCGTTCCCCTGTTCTCGCCCCGAACCGCCCGCATTTTTCGCGATGCGCTGCCCGCCAATCTTGGCGCACGGCTGCACATCGTGGCGATGAGCGGCTCGGTCGCCAGCGCGGTGGACGATCTGCCCCATGCGGCGCTGGCCATCGCCGGACACCCCGACGCCCCCGCAATGCTGGATGCGGTCGAAAGCTTGCTTGTCGGTCTGCCCCCGCCTTGAACCGGGGGGCGGCGAGTGCTTAGGTGAAGACCAAGGGACGGAAAGGGCCGCAGCATGACCAGACGCAAGGACCTCCAGCCTGAGGTGGGACTGCCGCAGGAGGATACGCCTCCTTTGACCGAACCGCTCGCCGCCAAGCCGTTCGTGGTAACTGATCCCGTCGATCCCCCCGCCACCCCGCCCGCCGATGCACCCGTTTTTCCGCAGGAGCCCCCGGTTTCGGAGCCGCGCGAAGTGGTCATCCGCCGCGGAAGCTTTGCTGCACCGCTGCTCGGGGGCGCTCTGGCCGCATTGGGCGGCTTTGCCTTGGCGCATTTCGACGTCTTTAACCTGCGTCCCGTCGATGCCACGGCCGAGGTGGCAGCCCTGACCACCCGCTTGGCGGAAATCGAGGCCCGTACGGGTGAGCTTGACCAGGTTGGCAGCGGTCTTGCCACCCTCGCCGCCCGCGTTTCGGATCTGGAAGCTGCGCCTACCCCCCAGCCAGACCTTTCGCGTCTTGATGCGCTGGACGAACGGCTGGCAGCGATCGAAGCGATGCCCACGGACGGTGCCGCGTCGACCGCAGCCATTTCTGCCAAGCTTGCCGACCTTGAACAGCGCCTGGCCGACGTTCCGGCAGAGACTTCGCCCGAAGTGCAGCAGCAACTGGAAGCCGCCCTCGCGCGGCTGGACGAGGCAGAAGCCACGGCCACCGCCCGCGCGGAAGAAGCTGCGGCGGCCTCCGCCGTCGCCATACGGGCGACCAAGCTGGATGCGCTGGCAGACCGGCTGACGGCAGGTGAAACCTTTGCGACCGAACTCCAGGCCCTTGAAGACCCCGCCCTTGGCGAAGTGCTTGCTCCGCTTGCAGAATCCGGCGTTCCAACCCTGGTTAGCTTGCAGCAATCCTTTCCGGATGTGGCCCGCGAGGCACTTCGTATCGCGCGCGAGACAAACGCGGACGATGGATGGGGAGACCGGTTTCTGGACTTCCTCGCGGGGCAGACTGGCGCCCGCCCACTCACTCCGCTGGAGGGGACCACGCCGGACGCAATCCTGTCCCGCGCCGAGTTCGCCTTGTCCGAAGGGCGCGTCGCCGACGCTGTCGCGGAACTTGACGCACTTGATCCAGCGATCAAGGCGCCACTTGATCCCTGGCTCGCCTCTGCCAGATCGCATCTTGCTGCAACCGCCGCGCTTGCCGCCGCCAGGGGGGAATGATGCTCTGGTCGCTGACTAAGGTCGTCCTGTTCGTCGTCATCATCGCTGCCCTTGCCCTTGGTGCCGGGTTGCTATCGGAAACGGGCCAAGCGCTGCGCGTCATCGTCGCGGGGTGGGAGTTCACCATCGGCCCGGTGCAGGCCGTGGTTCTGGGGGTCCTTCTTTTCATCGCCGTCTGGTTGGCGCTGAAGGTCCTGGGCCTGCTAGGTGCGACGTTCCGTTTCTTGAATGGCGACGAAACTGCGATTTCCCGCTATTTCGACCGCAATCGAGAACGGAAAGGCTACCGCGCCCTATCGGAAGGCATGCTGGCCCTGGCGTCCGGTGAACCTCGGCTGGCCCTGACCCGCGCGCAGAATGCCGAGCGTTTGCTCGGAAAGCCCGAATTGACCACGCTTCTGGTGGCCCAGGCCGCTGAGGCATCCGGCGACCATAGGCGCGCGACTGACGCATACAAGGTGCTGCTGAAGGACGACGCGACCCGCTTCGTCGGCGTGCGCGGGCTTCTGCAGCAGAAGCTGGCCGAGGGCGACCGCGAGGTTGCCCTGAAGCTGGCAGAGAAGGCCTTCGAGTTGCGTCCCAAGCACGCCGAAACGCAGGACATCCTCTTGAAACTGCAGTCCGACGCCGGGGACTGGTCGGGCGCGCGGGCGACCCTTGGGGCAAAGCTGCGCGCCGGGGCGCTGCCCAAGGACGTCTACCGCCGCCGGGATGCGGTGCTTGCCTTGCAACAGGCGCGCACCGTGATGGACGAAGAGGCCAGCATCGAAGCGCGCGAGGCGGCCATCGAGGCGAACCGCCTCTCGCCTGACCTGATTCCCGCAGCCGCAATGGCTGCGCGCGGGTACACCGCCAAGGGAGACCGCAAGAACGCGACCCGAGTCCTGAAGAAGGCGTGGGAAGTCATGCCCCACCCCGACCTCGCTGCCGCCTTTGCAGAAATCGAGCCGGAGGAAACGGTGCAGGAGCGCCTGAAACGCTTCCGCACTCTCACCAACGCCCGGCCGGATGACGACGAATCGAAGTTGCTGCTGGCCGAGCTTCTTGTTGCCGCAGAAGATTTCCCCGCTGCCCGCCGCGCGCTTGACGATGTCGCCACCCGCGCACCAACCCAACGGGCCCTGGCGATCCTAGCCGCCATCGCGCGGGGGGAAGGGTCCGAGGATTCTATCGTCCGCGATCTGGTCGCCCGCGCTATAGCTGCGCCACGGGGCCCGCAATGGGTTTGCGACAAGTGCCAGGCGATCCATGACGGCTGGCAGCCGGTGTGCAGCAACTGCGGCAGCTTCGACACCCTGTCCTGGCGCACGCCGCCGTCGACGGGCGCGCCATCGCCGGCATTGGCCGAACTGCTGCCGCTGATGGAAGCCCGGCCCGAACCCCTGCCCGACCCTGATCCGCCGCTGGAGGAGCAGCTTCCCCTGGACGAGATTGCCCGTCGCGCAAATTAGGGCTACACACTGCGGATCGGCGGTGCTAATAGGCCCGCGCAGAGAAGAATGCCGGTGTAGCTCAGCTGGTAGAGCACGTCATTCGTAATGATGGGGTCGGGGGTTCGAGTCCCTTCTCCGGCACCATTCTTCTCTCAGGCCGTCGCGACAAAAGCAAAAGCCGCCAGACCTTTTCGGTCCGGCGGCTTTGCTGTTTCAGGGGCCCTGATGTTCCCTCCCCCTTCACCGGGAGAGGGTTATTGTATCAATCCTAGCGCTTCGGGCCTTTCGGCGGCACGAACCGCTTGGAGGTATCCTTGGCGTCCGCGCGCGGTTTGGCAGGGCGGTCCGAGGCACCAGCCCGGTCGAAAGGCTTCTTCGTCCCAAAGCTTTTGGGTCCACCCGGCTTGCTGGCACCCTCACGCTTCACGTAGGGCCGCGCATCGTCACCCTTGGGGGCATAGGTCTTCTTCGGACGGTCGCCATCCTCACGCGGGCGGAAGCCCTCTGGCTTCGGAGCATAGGGCTTCCGCGCCGGGCCGCCGTCCTCGCGGGGTTTGAACCCCTCGCTGCGTGGCTTGTAGCCTTCGGTCTTTGCCGCATAGGGCTTGCGGGCCGGACGGTCGCCTTCCACACGCGGGGCATACTCGCCACGCGGTTTGTAGCCTTCGGTCTTCGCGGCATAGGGCTTGCGCGCCGGGCGATCCCCCTCGGCGCGGGGCGCAGCGCCTTCAACGCGCGGCTTGTAGTTCTCGGGCTTGCCCTTGTAGCCACCGCTTTCGGACGCATGGCTCTTGTAGCCGACCGCACGGGCCGGACGATCCGCCGCGCCGCCGTGGCTCTTGAACCCTGTCGCACGCGGAGCCGATTTCTGGTCCGGATTCCAGCGCGGTTTCTTCGGGGCTTCGTCCGTGCCCTCGGTACGCGGGGCGCGGTCGGCATAGGCCGGCCGTTCCGAGTAAGCCGGACGTTCCGCATAGGCCGGACGGGCGGGACGGTCGTCCTGCCGCTTGTCTTTCCACTCGGGCCGCGCGTCGCTGGCCGCAGCGCGGGGCTCATACTTGGGCTTCGGCTTCGGCGTATACTCACGGGCCGGAGCCTCGGCTTCCCCCTCTTCGACCACCCGCGGGGGCTTCGGAGTGTAGGCGGGCTTCTCACGACGTTCCGGACGCTCGGTGCGCTCAGGACGCTCTGCGCGTTCCGGCTTCACGAAACGCGGCTTGTCCAGATCAGGTTCACCCTCGATCCGCTCCATCGTCAGGCCCTTGTCCAACTCGACCGTACCACCGAACCTCGAGGCCAACGCTTCGGCGATCTGCACGAAGGTTTCGTCCTCACGCACCCGGATCGCACCGATGCCGTCCTTGGCAATGCTGCCCGCATCGCAGATCTTCGGCAAAAGCCAGCGCGCCTCGGCACGGCCAGCCCGGCCGACGCTGATGCGGAACCAGACAGACGCCCCGAACTCGCCCCGTTCACGCGGAGCCGAGGGCGGCGGGACCGGCAGGTCGGTGGACAGCACTTCGGGCGCAGACCGCCCCTCGCGCCACAGCCGCACGAAGGCGGCAGCCAAAGCTTCAGGACCGAACTGCTCCAGCAAATCACCAGCAATGCCGACATCGTCGCCGATGGGCATGGTCAACGATGGATGTTCCAGAATGCGCAGGTCGTCCTTGGCCTGCACGTCGTCTGCGCCGGGTGCGGCGCCCCATTCGGCCACGACCTTGGCGCCGGACAGAAGCCGCTGCGCCTTCTTGTACTCAGCCGGGGCAACGATCAGCGCAGAGACGCCTTTCTTGCCCGCGCGTCCGGTCCGACCCGACCGGTGCAACAGGGTTTCCGAGTTCGACGGCAGGTCAGCGTGGATCACCAGCTCCAGCCCCGGCAGGTCGATGCCCCGCGCGGCGACGTCGGTGGCGATACAGACCCGCGCCCGTCCGTCCCGCAGCGCCTGCAGCGCATGGGTCCGTTCCTGCTGCGAAAGCTCGCCCGACAGCGCCACAACCTGGAACCCCCGGTTGCCCATGCGGGCAAGAAGGTGGTTCACGTTCACGCGCGTCTTGCAGAAGACGATGGCCGTGCGCGCATCGTAGTACCGCAGCACGTTGAAAATCGCATGCTCGCGGTCACGGACTGCCACGCTAAGGGCGTGATACTCGATGTCGACGTGCTGCTTCGCCTCGCCCTGCGCCTGGATGCGCAGCGCGTCCTTCTGGAACGTCCCGGCCAGCTTTTCGATTTCCTTCGGCACGGTGGCCGAGAACATCAGCGTGCGGCGTTCCGGCGGGGCGGCGGCGAGAATGAACTCCAGGTCTTCGGCAAAGCCCAGGTCCAGCATCTCGTCCGCTTCGTCCAGCACGGCGGCCTTCAGACCCGAAAGGTCCAGGCTGCGGCGTTCGATGTGGTCGCGCAACCGGCCAGGAGTGCCGACGACAATATGTGCGCCGCGTTCAAGCGCGCGCTTTTCGGTCCGGTAGTCCATGCCGCCAACGCAGGTCGCGATCTTGGCACCGGCCCCGGCGTAGAGCCATTCCAGCTCACGCGCGACTTGCAGCGCCAGTTCCCGGGTCGGTGCAATGACCAGCGCCAGCGGGTGGTCGGCATAAAGCAGCGTGTCCTGCCCGTTCAGCACTTCGGGTGCGATTGCCAGGCCAAAGGCCACCGTCTTGCCCGAACCGGTCTGCGCCGAGACCAGCAAGTCGCGCCCGGCAACACCTTCGGCCAGGACAGCGTCCTGTACCGAGGTCAGCGCTTCATAGCCCTTGAGGGCCAAAGCCTGCGCCAGCGGCGCGGCCACGTTTTCAATCGTCATGATGTCTTTCCAAAGGGGGGCGAAGCCATGCGCCCATCAAAGCCAAACGGCCTTTGTCCCCTTGGTGCGGGCCTCCTCGCCCACAGTCCCGGAATCTCGACCGTCCGGGGCCAGTATCCGAAACCCGTTCCGCTGTATAGACCCTTACGCCACAACCAGCCGCGCCATCGCTTCGGCGTGCAGCTTCGGTGGCAGGGCCAGGACACCCTCGGCCAAAGCCGACGGCGCATTGAAACGCAGCGCCGAACCATTTCGGTCCGTCACCACAGCGCCTGCCTTTTCAGCGATCAGTGACCCGGCCGCGATGTCCCATTCCCAAGCGTCGCGCAGGGTCAGCATCCCGTCAAACCGCCCCTCGGCCGCCAGGCACATCCGGTAGGCAAGCGAGGCACGGAAGCTTCGCGTGATCTCGGGCACCCCGCCCGGCCACTTCTCGGGCACCATATTCGCCTTGGTGGTCAGGATGTTGGCCCCTTCCAGCCGGTCACGCCCACTGGCACGGATCACCTCGCCATCCCGCAGCGGAGCCGAGGTTTCGGATGCCACGTATATACGGTCAATCGCTGGTAGATACACGACCCCCGCCGTCACGCGGCCCTTGTGCGCCACCGCCAGCGAATGTGCCCAGGTCTCTTCCCCGGCCACAAAAGCCCGGGTCCCGTCGATCGGATCGATGATGAAGACTGTATCTACAGCCAGCCGGTCGGCGTTGTCCGGCGTCTCCTCCGACAGCCAACCATAGTCCGGCCGCGCGGCCATCAGGCGAAGCTTCAGCATGTCGTTGACCGCAAGATCGGCCTCGGTCACCGGCCCATGCTCGCCACCCTTGTCCCAGACCTGAGGGTCCTTGCGCCAATAGCGCAACGCGATCCGCCCCGCCTCGCGCGCGGCGTCCGTCAGAAGCGCAAGGTCACGCGCCGGCAAGGGTCATCCCGTCGATCAGGATGGAGGGCACCCGCGTCGACAGATGCGCCCGCGCGTCGTTCGCGGGGACAATCCGCAGCAGCATGTCCTTCAGGTTCCCGGCAATGGTGCATTCATGGACCGGATAGGCCAGCTGGCCGTTCTCCACCCAAAAACCCGAGGCACCACGCGAATAATCCCCGGTCGTCGGATTGATCGTGGACCCGATCATCGACGTGACCAGAAGCCCCGTCCCCATCTGCTTAAGGAGGTCATCCCGACCGACCGACCCCTGTGTCAGATCGATATTCGTCGTCGAGGGCGACGGCGGCGCGGAAGTCCCCCGCATCGCATTGGCTGTCGAAGGCATCCCCAGTTTCCGCCCCGTCGCAAGGTCCAGCACCCAGCCGGTCAGCACCCCATCAGCCACGATCTCGCGCCGTCGGGTCGCAAGGCCTTCGCCGTCAAAGGGTCGCGACGAACCAATGCGGCTGCGGTGCGGGTCCTCGATCAGGGACATCCCCGCAGGCAGCACCTGTTTGCCCAGCAGATCCCGCGCCCAGCTGGAGCCCCGTGCGATCGACGATCCATTGATCGCCGACAGCAAGTGCCCGACCAGAGACGCGGCCACCCGCTCGTCATAGACTACCGCAAAGGTCCCGGTCTTTGGCTTCACGGATCCGACGCGCTGCAAGGTCCGCTCTGCCGCCAGCCGCCCGATCTCCAGCGGGGACGGCATGTCCAAGGCGTATATACGCCCCTCGCCCGCATAATCCCGCTGCATGTCCGTGCCACTGCCGGTGAAGGCCACCGCCGACAGCGAGGTCGATGTGCGCCCGTAGCCACCGGAAAACCCATTGGTCGCCGCCATATGCAGCGACCGCTGGCTATAGGCGGCCGAAGCCTCGACCTGCGTGATCCCCGCAGAACCCAGCGCAGCCGCCTCGACCTCACGGGCCGAGGCTTCCAGCACCGCAGCCCCCGGCTCACCCGCCGGATCGGCCAGGTCCAGCGCCGCCAGATCCCAGGCCGTCGCCAGTTGCGACGCATCCGCCAGCCCTGCGTTCGGGTCCTCCGGCGCCTCGCGCGCCATTGCCACTGCCCGTTCCGCCAGTGCGGTGATCGTCGCGGTGGAGGTGTCCGAGGCTGACACGCAAGCCTGCCGCCGACCAATCAGCACCCGCAGGCCGATCTCGACGCCCTCGGACCGTTCTGCCGTCTCCAGCGCACCCTTCCGGATCTCGATGGAAACCGCTGTCCCCTGCACCGCCAAGGCGTCGGCGGTCTCGGCGCCGGCCCTGCGGGCGGCCTCCAGAAGGGCATGGCTCAGGTCGGAAAGGCTGGGGGTCGAAAGGGGGGTCATCACGTCGTCCCGTATGTTCTGCCGACCTGAGGTAGCCCCGCCCGCGGCCCTTCGCAAGGCCGCGGGGCAAAACGCGCCGCCTTACTGCAGCTGCATGCCGTTGGCGAAAAGCCCGCCGTCCTTGAACTCGACCTCGGACACCAGCTCATCCGGCCCGGCGCCCGGCCGCGCGAACATGCCCAGCCCCATGCGGAAGCCCATCGCGTCGTCCTCGGTCAGGATGCCAAGCGCGATCAGGTTGTCGACCAGCTGGTTCACGCCCTTGATGTTGACCGTGATCTTCCCGTCCGGCCGCGGCACCCCACCGAAGGTTTCCAGGTCGGTATTGTCAAAGGTCAGCCCGCCGGTCGCCGAAACCTCGGCCCCAGCCGCCTTGGCCAGGATCTGCGTCAGATCCAGGCTCTCCAGCTTGCCGGGAGGCTGCGCACCTTCCATCTGCAGGGCCGGGTCCATCAGGTCCTGCTCCCAGTAGCCCATGCCCTTGAGGTCGACGATGACAGTCGCAGGCTCCCGCGACAGCGACCCCGCCGGATCGAACAGGCCCCAGATATCTTCGGACACGGTGAAATCCACCACCTTGGTCAGAAAGCTGAAATCCTGCGCAACGTCCGACTTGGACACCGGCATCAGGATGTTGAACCCGCTTTCGGCAAATGCCACCTCGACCTGCGGGAACGGGATTTCCGGCCCCGAGACCGTGATTTTCGCCCCGTTCAGCGAGCTGCCATAGTTCATCCGGGTCTTGTCCATCGCCAGCACAAAGCCGCCGCCCGTGGCATTTGCGATGACCTTCGTTGGCCCGGACGGAGCGGTGGCGTCGACGGTCATCGCCATCGCCCCAAAGCTCAGGCTGGTATCCATCGTGAAGCCGGAATTCAGCGCCGCCGCCATGTTCGCCATCAATTCGGCCGACAGGAGGTTGCCCTTCGTCGCGCCCGCCAGATCCGCAAAGCTGACATCCACCGTCCCGCCGCCGCTGCCATCCGCTGCCTCGCCCGAAATCTTCAGGGTCATCCCTTTGGACGAAAAGCTGCTGTCCAGCGCCGTCTGCTCGCCGCTTTGCGTCACGGAATAGCTTGCCGCCAGTTCGGTCAGTGCCATCTCGACCGTGGTATCCAGATCGGTCCCGGCGTGATCCTTCATCTCGTCCACCGTGATCGTGGTCGATGGCGCGCTAAGCTCGTAGCTGGTTTCGGTCGCACTTCCCCCGGCGGTCATCTCCATGCCCGGCTGGCTGACCGTCAGCTTCATCGAGCCCGGACCCTCGCCGCTATCCGGGAAGGTCATCTCGATGGGATAGCTTTCGGGCATCGTCACCGCGACCGTGCCGTCGCCGTTGTCGGTGAAGGTCAGGCTGTCCATCGTGACGCTCGCACTGCCGCCCAGATCGTCCCTGAACGCGATCACGATGTCCGTCACCTCAACCGCGTCACCGGTGTCCGAGGTATTGCCGACCGTCAGCTCCTGCCCCGCCGCCGTGGCCATCGCCTGCCAGCTGGCCCAGACTTCCTGCGGGGTGACGTCCGCGGAAGCCGACGTCGCGACGAACACAAGCGCAAGCGCTGAAGAACAGGTAAGGTTGCGGATCATGGCATAAGCCTTTCGGGTTGAATTTGCTGGCGCAACCTTTCTATCTCGTCCGGGGGGCGTCAAGGGATTCCCCTGTCGTCGAGTATGGGGAAAACCTTATGGTGCGGGCATGATCAGGGTCGAGAACCTCGGGGATTGCTGCCGGATCACGCTTGCCCGCCCGGAAAAGGCCAACGCGCTGACCCAGGAAATGCTGGAAAGCCTGGCGCTGGCAGCAACCAAGGCCGCCACCAATGGCGCAAAGGTCCTGATCCTGACGGGTGAGGGCAAGGTCTTCTCTGCAGGGGCCGATCTTGACGGCATGAAGGCCGGCCTCGGCCTTTCCCCCGCGTGGGAGGCCGCTTCGGGCGCCATCGCCGCCTTCCCCGGCCTGACGATCGCCGCCCTGAACGGCACGCTCGCTGGCGGAGCGATGGGCGTGGCACTGGCCAGTGACCTGCGCATCGCCGTTCCTTCGGCGCAGTTCTTCTACCCGGTCATGCGCCTTGGCTACCGCCCGCAGCCTTCGGACCCCGGCCGCCTCGCCGCGCTTGTTGGCCCTTCGCGCGCAAAGATGATCCTGCTGGCCGGACAGCGGATCGACGCCGAGACCGCCCTGGCCTGGGGTCTGATCGACCGCATCTGCCCGCCTGACGCGCTCAACGACACCGCCATGTCGCTGGCCGAACAGGCACTTGCGGCCGATCCGGGGCATGTTGCGGCCCTGAAGCGGATGACCTAGGGGGAACAACCATGACCAATAGCTACGACAAAGGCCGCCTGAACCTGCCCTTCGTCGGCATCGCGACCTTCGGCAAGAACCCCTACCAGCCTGATTGGTCGAAGATCGACACCGACTTCGCTATCCTGGGCGCCCCCTTCGACTTCGGCACCCAGTTCCGCGCCGGAGCCCGTTTCGGGCCAAGGGGCATCCGCGAGGCGTCGACGCTCTTCTCCTTCGGCCACGCCGGGGCCTATGACCACGAAGACGACGTCACCTATCTGGAGGGTGTCCGTATCCTGGACATCGGCGATGCGGACATCGTTCACACCGACACCGAAACCTCCCATGCCAACATCGAAACCGGAGTTCGCGCCATACTGGCCTCCGGAGCCGTGCCGGTGGTCCTCGGCGGCGACCACTCGATCAACATCCCCTGCATCCGTGCCTTTACCGGCCGCCCGCTGCACATCGTCCAGATCGACGCCCACCTCGATTTCGTCGACGTCCGCCACGGCGTCCGCCATGGCCACGGCAACCCGATGCGCCGCGCGGCGGAACAGGACCACGTCAAGGGCATCACCGCCCTTGGCATCCGCAACGTCAGTTCCACCGCCAAGGACGGCTACGAGGCCGCCCACGCGATGGGCGACGACATCCTTTCGGTCCGCCAAATCCGCAAGCTGGGGATCGAGGCGACCCTCGCCCGCATCCCCAAGGGCGTGGACTACTACCTGACCATCGACATCGACGGCTTCGATCCCTCCATCGCCCCCGGCACCGGCACCCCCTCGCATGGCGGCTTCCTGTATTACGAAGTGCTGGAGCTGATCGACGGGCTGACCAAACAGGGCAACATCATCGGCATCGACCTGGTGGAAGTCGCCCCTGACTACGACCACTCCGGCACCACCACGATCCTCGCCGCGCAGATCCTGCTGAACACCATCGGGCGCATCGCCCATAACCGGAGGTAAGGCGTGGACCGGCTGCAGCACTGGCTGGATCAGGCGACTGACACAGCGGTGGGCTGGCTTTCCTCGCCCGCCGCCCTGATGCAGTTCGGCCTTCTCATCGCTGCGTATATACTTGCCCGTCTGCTGGCCCGCCGCTTCTCTCCCATCGTCGAAAAGACCCTGACGCCAAAGCCAGATTCGGTGCACATCCTAGCCCGCCTCAGCCGCTTTGCCCTGCAATTCCTGCCGCTGCTCCTCCCTCTCCTCGCCTACGCCCTCACAGCCTTGGGCGAGGGCCTGACCCGCGCCACCTTCGGCTCCGGCGAGGTTATCGCCTTCGGCAAGCGCGTCTTCCTCTTCCTCGCCGCGGTGGAACTGGTTCGCAAAGTCTTGCCCCCCGGCTTCCTGAAACTGATGGGTCGCTATGTCCTCCTCCCCGTCATGGCGCTGCACGCGCTGGGGTTTCTGGACGACGCCACCACCCGCCTCGACGCCGCGCAAGTCAACCTCGGCAACATCCAGTTCACCGCCCTGTCCCTGATCCGCGGGTTGATCGCGGGCTCACTGCTCTTCTGGCTGGGAAGCTGGTCGAACCGCCAATCCGCGGGTTACCTGAAGGCGCAGCCCGATCTTCGCCCCGCAACCCGCGAACTGGCCATCAAGGCAAGCGAGGTCGCCATCTTCGGCGCCGCCTTCCTGCTTCTGATGTCGATCATGGGCATCGACCTTACTGCCGTCGCCGTCCTTGGCGGTGCCCTGGGCGTCGGCATCGGCCTCGGGTTGCAACAGATCGCCGCCAACTTCGTCTCCGGGATCATCCTCCTTCTGGAAGGCCAGACCACCGTTGGCGACTACGTTGAACTCGACGGGGGCGAAAAGGGCACCATCGTAAAGATGACCGCCCGCGCCTGCGTGCTGGAAACCTTCGACGGCAGGTGGATCGTCGTCCCCAATGAACACTTCATCACCACGCGAGTCGTCAACTACTCTGACCAAGGCAGCGCCAACCGCTACGAGGCCCTGTTTTCAGTGAGTTACGAAACCGACATAAACCTCGTGCCCGATATAATCGAAGGCGCTGTATCCAAACTCCCCTTCGTACTGCAAGCCCCCGATGGCCCCGATTGCGAACTGCGTGGCTTCGGGGAATCCAGCGTCGACTTTGCGGTGGAGTATTGGGTTGCAGGGATCGACGACGGCAAGAACAAGTACGGCTCGCCCGTTCTTTTCGCGATCTGGAACGCCTTGAAGGAAGCCGGGATCGAGATGCCCTACCCCCACCGCGTCGTCGAACTCCGCAATGCTCCAGCAATCTGAGGCGATCCAGGCTCTTGTCATCGGTGCCGGCCCCGCCGGACTGATGGCCGCGGAAGAACTGGCGAAGGCAGGCGTCCAAGCCCTTGTCGTCGATGCCAAACCCACCGTAGCCCGCAAGTTCCTGATGGCCGGGAAATCCGGCCTCAATGTCACCAAGGACGAAGAGCTGGACCTCTTTGCCGCCCGCTACGACAGCCCCCACCTCCGCGCCATGCTGGAAGACTTTGGCCCGCGCGAAGTCCGCATCTGGTGCCGCGCGCTTGGACAAGAGGTGTTCACCGGGTCTTCCGGCCGCGTCTTCCCGGTGTCGATGAAGGCCTCCCCGCTTCTGCGCGCGTGGCTGCAACGCCTGACCGCGCAGGGGGTCGAAATCCGCACCCGCTGGCGCTGGACCGGCTTCGATGGGGCGGATTTCGCCTTCGACACACCCACCGGCCCACAGATCCTGTCGCCCAAAGTCACCATCCTCGCCCTGGGAGGAGCCAGCTGGTCCCGCCTCGGCTCGGACGGCGCCTGGGTTCCGTGGCTGCGGGAAAAGGGCGTCCAGATTACTGACTGGAAACCCGCGAACATGGGCTTCCGGGTCGATTGGTCGCCGCACATGGCCGCCCACTTCGGCCAGCCGGTCAAGGGCGTCACCCTCAAGGTCTGCTCTCCCGGAAAAGATCGCACCACTGGTCAACCAAATGATCCGACCAAGGTCGTCGACGAGCACCGCGGCGAATTCGTCATTTCCGCCAAAGGCTTGGAAGGCGGAGGTATCTACGGTATATACAAGTATCTACGCGATGCATATACACTTGCGGTGGACCTTCTCCCCGACCTTACAACCCAAGATGTCGCTGATCGTCTCGCCAGAATGAAACCGGGCGAAAGCTCCGCCAACCGCTTGCGCAAGCTGGGCCTCAACAAGACGCAGGTTGCTCTGGTGATGGAATTCGCCCGCAGTGAGCCCTTCGCCCACCTCAAGCACCTGCCCATCCCCCTGCAGGGCCCGCGTCCGCTGGACGAGGCGATCTCGGTGGCCGGGGGGATCAGCTGGGATGCCCTGACGACGGACCTGGAACTCAAGGCACTCCCGGGCATCTTTGCCGCAGGCGAAATGCTTGATTGGGAGGCCCCGACGGGCGGCTATCTTCTGACCGCCTGTTGGGCCACCGGTCGTCGGGCCGGACAAGCGGCAGCACGTCGTATCGGCTAACCGTCCTGATGCAATGCCGCGAACCACGGCAGCGCCTGCTCGCGCAGGATCTCCATCGCGAGATCCAGGCAATCAGGCCGCTCCAGCACGTCGACGAAAGCAAGCGTTCCGGGATCGTTATCCGCCCGCTCGAAAAACTCGGCCAGCGTCACATCCTCGCCGCCCGGCCAATCGGGATGGTCCGGCAGCTCGCCGTCTGGGGTCACGAAGCGCAGGATGATCTGCACATCCCAGCCATACCGGTTGCGCTGCAGATGTACCGCCGACCTCCCGGCCCCCGTCACCCGGCTCCAGGTCGTCTTCGCCAGCGTATAGCCGGCAGGCACCAGCAGGCCGTCCAACGCCGCCACGATCCGCCCCCAGGCTTCCTCCCGCCGCGCGGGGAAGGCCGGGTCACTCCCCGCCAGATGCTTGCGCGCGGAAAGGTCCGGGTCGTCCATTCAGGCCGACAGCCCGCCCGCCAGGTCCGGCACGTCCAGCGCCGAGAACCCGTAGTGACGCAGCCAGCGCAGGTCGGCCTCGAAAAAGGCGCGCAGGTCCGGGATGCCGTATTTCAGCATCGCGATCCGGTCGATCCCCATGCCGAAGGCAAAGCCCTGCCACTGCGTCGGGTCCACCCCGGCCGCGGCCAGCACCTTCGGATGCACCATCCCGGAGCCCAGGATTTCCATCCACTTGTCGCCTTCGCCGATCTTCAGCTGACCGCCGACATTCGAATAGCGGATGTCGACCTCTGCCGAAGGTTCGGTGAACGGGAAATGCGACGCGCGGAAGCGCAGTTCCACCTTGTCGACTTCGAAGAACGCCCGGCAGAACTCCTCCAGGCACCACTTCAGGTTCGCCATGCTGATCGACCGGTCAATCGCCAGTCCCTCGACCTGGTGGAACATCGGCGTGTGGGTCTGGTCCATGTCCATCCGGTACACCCGGCCCGGAGCGATCACCCGGATCGGCGCGCCCTGCGCCATCATCGCGCGGATCTGCACCGGAGAGGTATGGGTCCGCAGGACATGCGGCGGGCGGTTGTCGCCCTCGGCGCGGGCCATGAAGAACGTGTCATGCTCCTGCCGCGCGGGGTGTTCAGGCGGGATGTTCAGCGCGTCGAAGTTGTACCAGTCGGATTCCACCTGCGGCCCCTCGGCCACGGAAAACCCCATGTCGGCAAAGATCGCGGTCAATTCTTCCATGACCTGGGACACCGGATGCACCGTCCCGCGGGGGCGAGGCCGCCCCGGCAGCGTCACGTCCAGCCATTCGGTCTTCAGCCGCTCGTCCAGCGCCGCATCGCCCAGGGCCACCTTGCGCGCCCGCAGGGCCGCGTCGATCTCGTCCTTCAAAGCGTTCAGACTGGCACCGGCCACCTTGCGCTGGTCAGGGTCCATTTTCCCAAGTCCAGCCATCAGCGCCGAGATCTCGCCCTTCTTGCCCAGAGCGCCCACGCGGACCTCTTCCAGTCCGGCCTCGTCCGCCGCACCGGCCACCGCCGTCAGATACTTGGCCTTCAGCGTGTCGATCCCGTCCATCACTGGTCTCCTGCAAATCGGCTTCCCTGCTAATGGCGAAGGCCCCGCGATGCAAGGTTCAGAAGATCGACCGCCGCCCCCGCACCTCCAGCATCCGCCGCGACCGCCCCACTTTGCCGTTTTGCGCCGTCAACGCGACCGGAGCCTCTTTCAACCGCTTCTCGATCACCACCAGGCTGTCATGGAACCTGATCCCACCGATTTCCCGTGCCAAGGGGTGCAGCGGAAACCCGGCGTCGTCCTCGGTGTACCAGGAATGCATCCGGTCGATCAGGTCTTTGGCGAACTCAACGAAACTCGCGGGTTCCCGCAACCCGCCACCGAAGCCCGGCCAATAGCTCGTGTGCACGTCCTCGACGATGTACAGCCCCGGGTCCGCCAGCCGGGGCCAGAGATGGCGAAAGCTGGTGATCTGCTGGTGCATCTTGTGGCCGCCATCGTCCACGATCAGGTCGAACGGCCCATGCGCGTCACCCACCCGCCCAAGGAACTCCGGGTCCGCCTGATCGCCGATCTCCACCACCGTCCCCGGCAAGGCAAGCGCCCGACACTCCGGATCGATGTCCAGGAACACCAGCCGCGACGCAGGCCCGAGGAACCCCTGCCACATCGGCAACGACCCACCCTTGTAGATGCCGATCTCCAGAAAGCTGATGTCGCGCCCCTGCCAGCCGCCCAGAAGCGCGTCGTAATGCTCCAGGTAATGCTCCATCTTGAAGAGCATCCGGTCGCCGGTCCGGGCCGGATAGTCGCGGAAATAGCTGCACTCGGTCATGGGACACCTCTACAGCCAGCAATCTTGCCGCTTCCGGCGCCGGGGTCCAGACGCTAGTCCTTGCCAGATCCTAAGCCTTGATCGAGGCGGTCACATAGTTGCAGCTCAGATCCCGGTCCGACACGCTCCAACGCCAGGTGACCGGGTTGAAGACCATGCCTTTGCGGTCGACCGGCCGCAGCCCCGCCTTTTCAATCAGCGCGTACAGCTCGTCCGGAGTGATGAACTTCGCCCAGTCATGCGTGCCCTTCGGCAGCCAGCGCATCACCCATTCCGCCCCGATGATCGCCATCACAAAGCTCTTCGGGTTCCGGTTCAGGGTCGAGCAGATCATCAACCCGCCGGGCTTCAGCAACTGCTGACAGGCGGTCAGGTAGGCCTGCGGGTCGGCGACATGCTCGACCACTTCCATGTTCAGCACCACGTCGAACTGTTCACCCGCGGCCGCCAGCGCCTCGGCCGTCGTATGGCGGTAGTCGATGGCCAGACCCGACTTCTGGGCGTGGGCCTGAGCCACCGGAATGTTACGCTCCGCCGCATCCGCGCCGACCACTTCGGCCCCCAGCCGGGCCATCGGCTCGGACAGAAGGCCCCCGCCACAGCCGATGTCCAGGATCCGCAGGCCCTTGAATGGCAGCGCACCAGCCAAGTCCCGCCCGAACTCGGCGGCGATCTGGCTGGTGATATAGTCCAACCGGCACGGGTTCAGCATGTGCAGCGGCTTGAACTTGCCGTTGGGGTCCCACCATTCCAGCGCCATGCGCTCGAACTTGGCCACTTCCGCGGGGTCAACCGTATCAACCGCCATCGCTGCCTCCTGTTTGCCCTTTCGACTCCGGGCCGTCCCGGCGTATATAGTGTGCATATGGATCAGAGATCAGGTCAAAAGCGCGCAGTCGAATACCTATACCCGCCGATCGACCCGTTCGATCAGCGCGTCATCGACATGGGCGACGGGCATCGGGTCTATGTCGAGCAGTGCGGCCACCCCGACGGCATCCCGGTGATCGTCTTCCACGGCGGTCCGGGCGGCGGTTGTTCCCCCGCGATGCGCCGCTATTTCGACCCGCGCGTGTTCCGCATCATCCTTTTCGACCAGCGCGGCTGCGGCCGATCACGCCCCCATGCCAGTGTCACCGCCAACACCACCTGGCATCTTGTCCAGGATGTCGAGACGATCCGCCTGACACTGGGCATCGACCGTTTCATCTGCTTCGGCGGCAGCTGGGGCGCGACGCTGGCGCTGATCTACGCGATCACCCATCCCCAGCAGGTGTCCCACATCGTCCTGCGCGGCGTGTTTCTTGCCACAAAGGCCGAACTGACCTGGTTCTACGGCGGCGGGGCAGGGGCCTTCTTCCCGGACCTCTGGGCCCGCTTCACCGAGGTCATCCCTCAGGCCGAGCGTGGCGACCTGATCGGCGCTTACCACCGCCGCCTTTTCTCGGGCAACCTGGTCGAGGAAACGCGCTATGGCCGGATCTGGGCCAATTGGGAAAACGCACTCGCCTCGATCCATAACGAGGGTGCCCTGGGGGAAAGCCCGTCAGACTATGCCCGCGCCTTCGCCCGCCTGGAGAACCACTATTTCCAGAACGCGGGCTTCCTGGAAAGCGACGGCTGGATCCTGCGCGAACGCAAGAAGATCGAGCATATCCCGGCGACCATCATTCAGGGCCGCTACGACATGATCTGCCCGCCGCAGTCCGCCTGGTCTCTGGCTCAGGGCTGGAAGGCCTGCGAGTTGAAAATGGTCCCCATGGCTGGCCATGCCCTGTCCGAGCCCGGAATTTCCGAGGCTTTGGTGCGGGTGATGGACGGCTTGCGCGCCTGACCGGGATCTTGGTGCCGGATCTTTTCGCGCCGTGACGTAGGGTGGGGCGAACCGCTCCCGGCCTAGGACCGCATCAGCGCCACGTCGGCCTTCAGCCACAGACCGTAGCACAGCACCAGCAACCCTGCCGCCGCCATGCCTTGCGTATCGCCGAGGTGGACCGCCGACTGCAGCTGAAGTCCGACCGCCGCCAGCGCCGGAAGGCGGCTTGCCACGACCACGGCGCGGAACACGGCTGGTCCGAACGGCATCCGCCTCTGCATCCGCTCCGGCAAGGCGCTTCCGAATTTGCCCGCCGCGTGCATCAGCCCCGCCGTTGCGGCCAGAACCGGCTGGCCCATCAGGAACAATCCCAACCCCAGCGCCAAGGCCCCCCAGCCCGAGGAGACATCCCCCGACCGGTTCAACCGCCCGTCCGGTGGCGCGCCATGCGCCCAGGCCTTGTGATACTGCTCGCCCGACCAGAAGAAGATCAGCATCGCGACCGTGATCGCCGTAGCGCCCAGGCTGCCGACGAAATAGTCCGACAGCGCCGACCAGCCGGTGACGCCGACCGCCATCGCCGCCGCCACGTGAAACGACAGCCCGCCCAGCAGTCCCAGCCCATTGCCCAGATTGTAAAGCCCACCCGGCCCGCTAAGCCGCTGCGCAAACTCGTCCTTGAATGAAATCGCGTGGTTCGTCATGGCGGCCCCTCACCGGAAGTTTCCCGGATCTAGGCGCACCATTCGCCCAAAAGCTGTTCCCTGGGGAACAGACTGCCCAATTCTTCAGCGATCTGAGAAAATCTAGGCCCGCCTGCCCACCATCGCGACGCCCAGCGCCTCCAGCACCTTCGCCTCGATGTGCGACGCATCCAGCCCCGCGACCTTGTACATCGCCTCGGGCGACGCCTGGTCGATGAAGATATCCGGCAGCACCAGCGACCGGAACTTCAGCCCCCGGTCGAACACGCCTTCCTCGGCCAGCAACTGGGCGACGTGCGACCCAAAGCCCCCGACCGCGCCTTCCTCGACCGTCACCAGAGCCTCATGCCCCCGCGCCAGCCGCAGCACCAGGTCCCGGTCAAGCGGCTTGGCGAAGCGCGCATCCGCCACCGTGACCGACACGCCCCGCCCCGCCAAAGCCTCCGCCGCCTTCAGACTTTCCGCCAGCCGCGTGCCGAACGAAAGGATTGCCACGCGGGACCCCTCCCGCATCACCCGGCCTTTGCCAATCTCCAGCGGCAGACCACGCGCGGGCATCTCCACCCCCACGCCCTCACCGCGCGGATAGCGGAAGGCAATCGGCCCCGAGTCGTGTGCAGCAGCCGTCGCAACCATATGCACGAGCTCAGCCTCATCCGCGGCGGCCATCACCACGAACCCCGGCAGGTTGGCCAGGAACCCCACGTCGAACGCCCCCGCATGGGTCGCCCCGTCGGCACCCACCAGCCCCGCCCGGTCGATCGCAAACCGCACCGGCAACCGCTGGATCGCTACATCGTGCACGACCTGATCGTACCCGCGCTGCAAGAACGTCGAGTAGATCGCGCAGAACGGCTTCATCCCGCCCGCCGCCAGCGCCGCGCTGAACGTCACCGCATGTTGTTCTGCAATGCCCACATCAAAGCACCGCTTCGGGAAGCGCCCGGCGAACAGGTCCAGCCCGGTCCCATCCGGCATCGCCGCCGTCACCGCCACGATCTTCTCGTCGCGCTCCGCCTCGGCCACCAGCGACTGCGCAAAGACCTTGGTATAGGACGGCGCATTCGACGCCGCCTTCACCTGCACCCCGGTCAGCACGTCGAACTTGCCCGTCGCGTGCCCCTTGTCCCGCGCCGCCTCGGCGGGGGCGTACCCCTTGCCCTTCTTCGTCAGCACATGGATCAGGACCGGCCCGGTGGCGCGAGCCTTCACGGTCCGCAGCACTGGCAGCAACTGATCCAGGTCATGACCGTCGATCGGGCCGACATATTCAAACCCCAGCGATTCGAACAAAGTCCCGCCCACGGCCATGCCCTTCAGCATGTCCTTGGCCCGCTTCGCCCCCTCCTGGAAGGGCGACGGCAGCAGCCCGACGATCCCCTTTGCCACCTGCTTCAGGTCCTGCATCGGAGCCGCGGCATAAAGCCCGCTCAGATAGGCAGACAATGCGCCAACCGGGGGGGCGATCGACATCTCGTTGTCGTTCAGGATCACGAACAGCCGCTTGCCCAGATGTCCCGCGTTATTCATCGCCTCAAAGGCCATGCCCGCGCTCATCGCCCCGTCGCCGATCACCGCAATCGCGTCGCCGGGATCGCCCCCAAGCTCGCTGGCCATCGCAAAACCCAGCGCCGCGCTGATCGAGGTCGAGGAATGCGCCGCCCCGAAAGGGTCATAAGGCGACTCGGACCGCTTCGTGAACCCCGACAGCCCGCCTTCCGTCCGAAGCGTGCGAATGCGGTCCCGCCGCCCGGTCAGGATCTTGTGCGGATAGCTCTGGTGCCCGACATCCCAGATCAGCTTGTCGCGCGGTGTGTCGAAGACGGCATGCAAAGCCACCGTCAGCTCCACCACGCCCAGACCCGCACCCAGATGCCCGCCCGTCACCGATACGGCGGCAATCGTCTCGGCCCGCAGCTCGCCGGCCAGCTGGTGCAACTCCCGGTCGCTCAGCCCCTTCAGGTCGGATGGAACGGTCACGCGGTCCAGCAGCGGCGTCTTGGGTCGGTCGGTCATGCTGCACTCCTCGGGCCGTTCAACTGTCGCGCGCAATAACGAAGCGCGCTGCGGCGATCAAGTTGGCCGCCCGATTTCCATACCCCGCCAGCGCCGCCTCGGCCTCGGCCACCAACTCCGCCGCTCGCGACCTGGCTCCCTCCAGCCCCAGATGCGAGACGAAGGTGGCCTTCCCCGCCCCCGCGTCCTTGCCGACGCGCTTGCCGGTCTTCGCCTCGTCCCCCGTGACGTCCAAGATGTCGTCCGCAATCTGGAAAGCCAGACCCAGCGCAGCGGCATAACGGCGCAACGGCGCGCGGTCCGCCCCCACGATCACCGCCCCTGCCTCGGCCGCGAACCCGATCAGCGCCCCGGTCTTGCCGGCCTGCAACGCGGTGATCTCCTCCAGCGTCAACGACCGCCCCGCCGTTTCCGCCGCAATGTCCAGCGCCTGCCCCAGGACCATTCCGTCGATCCCCGAGGCGACCGCCAAACCGCGCACCAACTCCATCCGCACGTCCGAGGACCCCAGCGCCGGGTCGCACAGCAGCTCAAACGCCAGCGTTTGCAGCGCATCGCCCGCCAGCACCGCCGTCGCCTCGTCCCATTTCTTGTGAACCGTCGGCTGCCCCCGCCGCAGGTCGTCATCGTCCATGCAGGGCAGATCGTCGTGGACCAGCGAATAGGCGTGCAATGCCTCGATTGCCGCAGCCGCACTCACCGCGCGCTCCTCGGCCACGCCCAGCATCCGCGCGCCTTCCAGCACCAGAAACCCGCGCAACCGCTTGCCGCCCCGCACCGCATAACGCATCGCCTGCGTGACCGGCTGGTCGGAACGCCGCTCCAGCGCAGCCAGCAACCGAGCCTCACACAGCCCGGCATCCGCCGCCAACCGCTGCGAAAAGTTCACATCCCCTCCGCCGGAGTCGTGCCCACCGCCCGGCCTTCCTGCGCCCGGATCAGCTCCACCTTCTCCTCGGCCTCGGCCAACTTCTTGGCGCAATGCGCTTTCAGGGCGGCCCCCCGCTCATACAGCGCAATCGACTGCTCCAGCGGCACCTCGCCCCGTTCCAGGTCTCCCACGACCTGCTCCAGGGCGCCCATCGCCTCCTCAAAGCTCATCGTCTCCACCGGCTTGTCCGTCATCGGCCCCGCTCCTCCAGCACTGCAACATGCGCTGCGACCGAGGCCGCCAGCGCATCAAGATCATAGCCACCCTCAAGCGAGGACACCACCCGCCCCCCGGCGAAATCGCAGAGCCTTCCGGTCAGCCACCGATAATCTTCGGCCTGCCATTCCAGACCGGCCAATGGATCATCCGCATGGGCATCGAACCCTGCCGATATGAGCAGCAACTCAGGTTCCCAGGCCGCCAGCGCCGGAAACACCACGCCCTCATAGACTTCCCGCATCGCCCGACCCCCTGACCCGGCGCGAAGCGGCACGTTCAACATCTGGCCATGCGCACCACGCTCCTCGGGCCGCCCCGACCCGGGATAAAGCGGCATCTGGTGGGATGACACGAACAGACACCGCCCCTCGTCCCAAAGCAGGTCCTGCGTTCCGTTGCCGTGATGCACGTCGAAGTCCACCACGGCGACACGGCCAAGCCCATGATGGTCCAGCGCCCGCTTGGCCGCGATGGCCACGGTCCCGAACAGACAGAACCCCATCGCCGTCTCGCGTTCCGCATGATGCCCAGGCGGCCGGCCCGCCACGAAGGCCGTCTTCTCCTCTCCGGAAACCACAGCATCGACGGCAGCACAGATCCCGCCAACCGCACGCATGGCCGCCTCGAACGATCCCGGCGACAGGAACGTATCCGCATCCAGCTGCGTCCAGCCATCGGACGGAACGGCAGCCTTGACCCGCGCCAGATACCCCGGCGGATGGCACCGAAGCACCTCCGCCTCATCTGCCAGCGGACAGTCCCGCCGTTCCACCGGCAATCCGGCAAGCCCCCGCTCGACCGCGGCCAACCGCTCCACCCGCTCCGGATGCCCTCGCGGAGTCACATGACCGGCAAATGCCTCATGCGTGAAGACAAGCACGCGATCGCCCTTTCATCTTTGTAAAAGTATCCCGGGGTCCGGGGCAGCGCCCCGGGGTCTGCCAAAGCTCAGTCCGGCTGCAGCATATACCCCTCGCCCCGCACCGTCTGCAGGTAACGCGGCGCCTTCGGGTCGTCCTCGATCTTCCGCCGAAGCCGGGTGATCTGCACGTCCACCGCCCGCTCCTGCGCCGCATCCTCGCCGCCCGTTTCGCTCACCAGTTTCTCCCGGCTGATCGCGACGCCCGGCTGCGACGCGAACACCCGCATCAGCTGTGCTTCGGTCGCCGTCAGCCGCACCGCAGCCTCGCCGCGCCACATCTCGCCCCGGTCCAGATCATAGCGCACCGCACCCAGATGCAGGATCTGCCGCACCGGTTCCGCCGGTTTCACCACCGGCACCCGCCGCAGGATGGCGTTGATCCGCAGCAAAAGCTCCTTCGGCTCGAACGGCTTGACCAGATAGTCATCCGCCCCCGCCTCCAGCCCCTCGATCCGGTTCGCCGTCTCTCCGCGCGCGGTCAGCAGCAGGATCGGAGTCGTCATGCGTTTGCGCAAGTCCCGCGTCAGTGCCACGCCATCCTCGCCGGGCATCATCACGTCCATGACGATCAGGTCGAACTCCAACCCGGCCAGGATCTTCCGCGCCTGCGCCGCATCGCGCGCGACAGATACCAGAAATCCGTTCCGCATCAGAAACTTCTGCAGCAGCCCCCGGATACGCTCGTCATCGTCGACGATCAGCAGATGCGCGTCGGGGACCATCAGCCGCCCTCCTTCAGGCGGTTGTACTGACGCCGCATTTCGGGGTCCATCATCGCCTCCAGCACCTGCCGGAAACCCTGCACCGCCTGCGGTCCCACGGCCCGGTACGCCGCCCGCATCCGCGCCCGCTGCGCGTCCGACAATTCCCGTTCCAGCATCTGTCCCTTGTCCGTCAAATGCAGATGCCGTTCCCGCGCATCCACTTTGCCCTTTTCACTGCGCACAAGGCCATCCTCGATCAAGGTCCGCAACACACGATTCAACGACTGCTTTGTAACACCCAGGATCGAAAGCAGGTTGGAAACCGTGGTCCCCGGTGAGCGATGGATGAAATGGATCGCCCGATGATGCGCGCGGCCGTAGTCCATCCCCTCCAGGATCCGGTCGGGGTCGGCCGTAAAGCCGCGATAGGCGAAGAACATCGCCTCGATCCCCTTGCGCAACTGCTCGTCCGTCAGGAACAGCAGGTTCTCGCCGCCCGGTGTTTCGGCCATCGCCACCTCCGTTTCATCGGAATTTACGTCAGCCTTGTTGACTTTCCAAGCACGAACCCATAATTCTCCCCCGATTTCGCGCAAGAATCTGTCCGGAGCGGACCTTTCAAGCGCAACATTCGCAAAGGAGCGGGCGAAATGGCGGGTTATGACGATCGTGACGGGTTCATCTGGATGGACGGTAAACTTGTGGACTGGCGCAGCGCCAACGTCCACATCCTGACCCACGCGATGCACTACGCCTCCTCGGTCTTCGAAGGCGAACGTTGCTACAATGGCAAGATCTTCAAGTCGACCGAGCATTCCGAGCGTCTGCGCATGTCCGGCGAACTTCTGGACATGCCACTTCCCTACAGCGTCGAGGAGATCAACGCCGCGAAAGAGGCCACCCTCAAGGCCAACAACCTGACCGACGCCTACGTCCGCGCCATCGCCTGGCGCGGCGCGGGTGAGATGATGGGCGTCGCCGCCAACAAGAACCCGATCCGCATGGCCGTGGCCTGCTGGACCTGGGGCAACTACTACGGCGACGCAAAGTTCAAGGGCGCGAAACTCGACATTGCCAAGTGGAAGCGCCCTTCGCCCGAAACCATTCCGCACAATGCCAAGGCCGCTGGCCTTTACATGATCTGCACCATGTCGAAACACGCCGCCGAGGCGAAGGGCTGCTCCGACGCCATGATGTTCGACTACCGCGGCTACGTGGCCGAGGCGACCGGCGCCAACATCTTCTTCGTCAAGGATGGCGAAGTGCATACCCCGAAAGCCGATGCCTTCCTGAACGGCATTACCCGGCAGACCGTGATCGGCATGCTCAAGGACATGCAGATCAAGGTCCACGAGCGGCACATCCTGCCAGAAGAACTGGAACGCTTCGAGCAATGCTGGTTGACCGGCACTGCCGCGGAAGTCACGCCTGTGGGCCAGATCGGCGACTACAACTTCGAGGTCGGTGAGCTGACCAAGCGCGTCGCGACCGAATACGAGCGTCTTGTCCGGGCCTGAACCGGGCGCTTCTCGCACGGTCGGAACTGCTCGATCTGGATAAAATGAAACGGCGCCGCCACAGCGGCGCCATTTTCTTGCCAATGGTCTCGGCAAATCTACAATTAATTACACATCGCAAATCTTGAACGAGTTGTCGTGGACCGCCCATTTCCTTTCATTGCCGCACCGTTCCGTTCGGTACTGCTGTTCTTCATCGCTATCGACGTCGCCTTCGTCCTGATCCACATCGGCGGATGGGCAACCTTTCGGCTTGGGCTCACGGGTGACGTCGCTTTTGTCCTCCGAATTTCCGAGGACCGGTCGATCCCGGAAATGTTCAACTACTTCAAGTGGCTGATCATCGTGGTCGCACTGACCAAGGTCGCCATTCGCGACCAATGGCTTGTCGCTGCGGGATGGGCTGCCGTCTTCCTGCTGCTTCTGCTCGACGACTCGCTCCAACTGCATGAAACCGTCGGAATCCTGATCGCCGAGAACCTTCAGCTTCAGGACGACGCCCTGCTGGAAGCGGGAGATGCCGGCGAGCTGATCTATGCGGGCGTCATGGGGGGGCTGGTGGCGCTTCTGGCCGGGTCTTCGCTGCTAAGGTCCGACGCCCGCTCGCGGAAACTCAGCCTGACCTATATCCTGGTCATCATCGCCTTCGGGTTTTTCAGTGTGGTGGTCGACGCAATTCATCGAGGGATCATCAACGCACTTCCCGAAGATGGCCTCCTGCAGGACATTGCCGCAGTTCTGGAAGAAGGTGGCGAGATGTTCGTCGCAAGTGCAGCAGCCGCCATCACCCTTGCGCCACGCAGCTGGGCTTTTCGGAAGATCACCCTCGCATCCACCCAGGTCGAGCGATAGGGGTCCGCCCGCCGTTTACCGGCGGGCGTCTGCTTTTCGTGAGAATGGCCTAGGCGATTTCGGTCACAACCTCGATATTGCCCTTGGTCGCGTTCGAGTACGGGCAAATGAAGTGCCCGCGTTCGGCGATCTTTTCCGCGACGGCGCGGTCGACGCCCGGCATCGTCACGACCAGCCGGACCTTCCGCCCGAAACCGCCATCCGACCGGCCGCCAATGCCGACATGCGCATTGACCGACGCGTTTTCCGGAACCGTCCCCAGTTTCTCGCTGGTGGCGGCAAAGCGCATCGCGCCCAGGTAACAGGCCGCATAGCCGACAGCGAAAAGTTCTTCCGGATTATGCCCCAGGCCCGACCCGCCCAGCTCTTTCGGGCTGGTCATGGTGACGGTCAGCTGACCATTCACCAGACCCGCAGTGCCATTGCGGCCGCCGCCCGAGGCCTTGGCTTCGGTCCAGTACTTTACGTCCACACTCATTTCCGTCTCCTGCTCATATTCAATCGCGCACGATATAAATTGGGTGATAATCGTTGCACTGTCAATGGATTGCTTTTCCATCGTGGACGATATAAACTATTCGGCATGGCTCTTGCACCGACCGACATGCTCTGCTTTGCGCTGCACTCGACCGCCCATGCGGTACACGCGGCCTATGCGCCGCTGCTACAGCCCCTTGGCCTGACCTATCCGCAGTATCTGGTACTGACTTCGCTGGCGACCACCGACGGCCAGACCGTCGGGCAGCTTGGCGGCGGTCTGCGACTGGAATCGAACACGCTGACCCCGCTCCTCAAGCGGATGGAAAGCGCGGGCTGGCTGCGCCGCAGTCGTGACGGCAAGGACGAACGCCAGGTCCGGCTCGCCCTGACCGACGACGGCCGCACGCTGGCGAAAAAAGCGGAATCGGTGCCGCGTACTTTCGCGGAAAAAACCGGCTTACCGATGTCGGACCTTGCAGACCTGCGCGACATCCTCGCTGCGCTGCGAGACCGGCTTAAGCCCGCCAAAGCTTGACAAACCCTTAACGCGCGCAAGCAAGCCTTTGATCTTGTTGGCTACCCCTGTTTCGCCAGCGTGGCGCGTCAGGCGGTCCGCCCGCGTTCGATCCGCAGGAACTGGATCAGCCGGGTTGCCCCGGATTTCCCCCTTGGCCGCTGCCAGGTTTCCCGCGGGGTGCGGGCAAGCCTCAGGAAATGCTTCACCCTGGCCCCGGTGGACCGGCTGCGATGATCGGCAAGATGACGGCTCATGCTTTCCTCCAAGGTGCTGCAGGCCGACGATCTTGCACCCGAATCGACCTTTCGCCAACCCACTTGCCAACCGCTTCCGGCACGATCCCGCCGAGAACGGCTTGCCCTTCCACGCGCCGCCCGACTAGTGTCCGCTCAGCAGAGGGGGAGACGATGCGACTGCAAGGCAAGACCATCCTGATCACGGCCGCCGGCCAGGGCATCGGCCGCGCCAGCGCCCTCGCCTGTGCCCGCGAAGGCGCCACCGTGATCGCCACCGACCGCGACGCCGCACTCCTGTCCGGCCTGGACATGGAGACTCACCCCCTCGACGTCACCGACCCCGCCGCCATCGCCACGCTCCGCGACAAACTTCCCCCACTCGACGGCCTGTTCAACTGCGCGGGCTTTGTGGCGAACGGGACCATTCTCGACGTCACCGACCGCGACTGGGACTTCTCCTTCGACCTCAACGTGAAGTCGATGTTCCACACCTGCCGCGCCTTCCTGCCCGGCATGCTGGACCGCGCGACGGAAACCGGGACCGCCTCAATCCTGAACATGGCCTCGATGGCCTCGTCGATCAAAGGCTTCCCGAACCGCGCCGCCTACGGGGCTACCAAGGCCGCCGTCATCGGCCTGACCAAGGCCATCGCCGCCGACTTCGTCAAGCAGGGCCTCCGCTGCAACGCGCTTTGCCCGGGGACCGTCGACACTCCGTCGCTAAGGGGCCGCATCAACGCCGCTGCCGACCCGGTCCAGGCCGAAAAGGACTTCATCGCCCGCCAGCCGATGGGCCGCCTTGCCACCACCGACGACATCACCCCGATGGTCGTCTTCCTCCTCTCCGACGAAAGCCGCTTTGTGTCCGGCCAGGCCTGCCTGGTCGACGGCGGCGTCACGATCTAAGCAAAGGATCCCCGATGAAACTCCTCCGCTACGGAGCCAAGGGCGCCGAGAAGCCCGGCCTCCTCGATGCAAACGGCCAGGTCCGCGACCTCTCCGCCCACGTCGCCGACATCGGCGGCTCCGCCCTGTCGCCCGAGACCCTGAAGCACCTCGCCGCCCTCGACCCCGCATCCCTCCCCCTCGTGCACGGCGTCCCACAGAAGGACCTCCGCCTTGGCGCTTGCGTCGGCGGCACCCGCAAGTTCATTTGCATCGGCCTGAACTACGCCGACCACGCCGCCGAAACCGGTGCCGCGATCCCGACCGAGCCCGTCGTCTTCAACAAATGGATTACCGCCATGTGCGGCCCCGACGACGACGTCGAAATGCCCCGTGGCTCGGTGAAAACCGACTGGGAGGTTGAACTTGGCGTCGTCATCGGCACCGGCGGCAAGTACATCGACGAAGCCAACGCCCTCGATCACGTCGCAGGCTACTGTGTGATCAACGACGTTTCCGAACGCGAATACCAGAACGAACGCGGCGGCACCTGGGACAAGGGCAAGGGCTGCGACACCTTCGGCCCCACCGGCCCCTGGCTGGTCACCAAGGACGAAGCCGGCGACATCGGCAACCTGAAAATGTGGCTCGACGTCGACGGCCACCGCTACCAGAACGGCTCCACCGCCACGATGATCTTTGGCGTGGCCCACATCGTCTCCTATATCTCGCGCTTCATGTCACTGGAGCCCGGCGACGTCATCTCCACCGGCACCCCGCCCGGCGTCGGCTTGGGCCAGAAGCCCCCGGTCTACCTGAAGGGCGGCGAGGTCATGCGGCTTGGGATCGAGAACCTGGGAAGCCAGACCCAGCGCGTCGTGAAGACCTGACATGGACCTCGGTCTGCGCGACAAGGTCGTCATCGTCACGGGCGGGGGCTCCGGCATCGGGGCCGCCATCACCGAAGTTCTGGCCGAAGAGGGCGCAATCCCCGTCATCCTGACCCGCCGCGCGCCGGATGCGACGTGGCTGGCCGGTTTGTCCCGTGCGGATGTGGTCCTTGCCGACCTCTCCGACGACGACCAATGCCGCCGCGCCGTCGCCGAAATCCGCACGAAACACGGCCGCGTCGACGGGTTGGTGAACAACGCCGGGGCCAATGACTCCGTCGGCATCGAGGCGGGGCCGGAGGCTTTCCGCCAAAGCCTCGACCGCAATCTTGTCCACTACTACGCCCTCGTCCATCTCCTTGCCGACGACCTGCGCGCCTCCAAAGGGGCCATCGTCAACATCGCCTCGAAGACCGCGCTGACCGGGCAGGGCGGAACCTCCGCCTATGTCGCCGCCAAGGCCGCGCAACTGGGCCTGACCCGCGAATGGGCCGCCGAGTTCCTGAAAGACGGCATCCGCGTCAACGCCGTCATCCCGGCCGAGGTGATGACGCCCCTTTATGCCAACTGGTTGAAAACCTTCGACAACCCCGAAGAACGCCTCGCCGAGATCACCCGCCGCATCCCGCTGGGCCAGCGCATGACCACCCCGCGCGAGATCGCGGACACCGTGGTCTTCCTTCTCTCGCCCAGGTCATCGCACACCACCGGCCAGTGGCTTTTCCCCGATGGCGGCTACACGCACCTCGACCGGGCCATCGGCAGTTAAACCGCCGAGAACCCGTTATCCACGAAAAGCTGCGCGCCGTTGACGAACTCTGCATCGTCCGACGCCAGGTACAGCGCCGCCCGCGCCACATCCTCGGGCTTGCCCATCCGGCCCTGCGCCGCCGCAATCGCCGCGTCCGAGACATCGACGCCCAACTGCATCAACCCTTCCACCTCGCGGTCGCCATGCGGCGTCTGGATGAACCCCGGACAGACTGCATTGCAGCGGATGCCCCGGTCCCGGAACTCCACCGCAATCGCCCGCGCGAACATATGCACCGCGCCCTTGGTCGCGTCGTACAGCACCTCGTTCGGTGTCGCGTAGACAGCCGAGATCGACGACGTACACACGATTGACCCGCCACCCGCCTCCAGCATCTGCGGCAGGACCGCGCGGGTCATCAGGTACATCGATTTGACGTTCACATCGAAGAGGAAGTCCCAATCTTCCTCCTCCGTCTCCAGGAACGGCTTGATCACGATGGTGCCTGCGTGGTTGAACAGCACGTTGACCGGCCCCAGTGCCGCATTCACCGTCGCCACCGCCGCCTCGACCTCGACCTTCGACGACACGTCGGCGCGTGCAAACACCGCCCGATGCCCGGCCGCCTGCAACTCAGCCACCAGCGCGGCCCCAGCCTCCACATTCCGGTCGATGACCCCCACCGCCGCGCCTTCCGCCGCAAACAGCCGGGCCGAGGCCGCTCCCATCCCCGTCGCCCCGCCCGAAATGATCGCCGTCTTGCTCTTCAGCCGGTCCATCTACGCCCCCTTCAGCCTTTCCACCGCCCAGCGCGCCGCATCTGCAACCGCTGGGTCCGCATCCCCGGTCAATCTCGCGGCCACCGCACCAAGCGCGGGTAGTCCCGAGTTCCCAACCGCATAAAGCACGTTCCGAACAAACCTGTCGCGCCCGATCCGCTTGATCGGCGACCCCGCGAACCGCTCGCGAAAGCCCGCATCGTCCAACACCGCCAACTCGGCCAGCTCCGGCAAACCGTGCTTCGGCTGATACCCGATTTCCCGCGCCGCCACGGCAAACTTGTTCCAGGGACAGACCGCCAGACAGTCATCGCAGCCGTAGATACGATTGCCTATACAGGCGCGCAGTTCTGTATCTACAGGCCCCTTGTGCTCGATGGTCAGGTAAGAAATGCAGCGCCGCGCATCCAGTTGATAGGGCGCGGGAAAAGCGTTTGTCGGGCAGATGTCCAGGCAGGCGGTACAGCTTCCGCAATGGCTGACCTCCGGCACGTCAGGCTCCAGCTCCAGCGTCGTGAAGATAGCCCCCAGAAACACCCAGTTCCCCAGATCGCGGCCCAGAAGGTTCGTGTGCTTGCCTTGCCACCCCAGACCCGCCGCCTGCGCCAGCGGCTTCTCCATGACCGGAGCCGTATCGACAAAGACCTTTATCTCCGCTCCCGAGGCCTCGACCAGCCACCGCCCCAGCCGCTTCAACCGCCGCTTCACCAGGTCGTGGTAATCTTTCCCTTGCGCATAGACCGAGATGACCCCCCGATCCCGCTCCCGAAGCCCTGCCATCGGGTCGCCCTCCGGAGTATACGCCTCCGCCAGCATGATCACGGACCGCGCCTCGGGCCATAGCCCCGCCGCCGACCCGCGCCACTCCTCGCGCTCGGCCATCCAGCCCATCTGCCCGTGCCGTCCCTCGGCCAAAAACTCCCGCAGCCGGACCGCCGCCTCGGGCACGGCATCGGGACGACAGACCCCCACCTTCACGAACCCCTCCTCCAGAGCCCGTGCCACCAGCTGCTCTTTCGTCAGCCTTTTCATCTGTCCACAAGTATCCTGGGGGTCCGGGGGCAAAGCCCCCGGGGGCCAGGCTCAGAAATCCAGGTCGGCATAATGCGCCGAGGGTGGAAAGCCCGAGATCTGGTCCGCCAGCAAAGGCCGGAACGACGGCCGCGACTTGATCTTCGCGTACCAGTCCTTCAGCACCGCATGCCGGTTCCAGTCCACGTCGCTGATGTAGTCCAGACAGCTCAAATGCGCCGCGGCAGTGAAATCCGCCAAAGTCATCACATCACCCGCCAGCCAGCGCCGCTGGTCCAGAAGCCAGGCCATGTAATCCAGATGATACTTGATCCGGGTCGAGCCCAGTTTCACGTTCTTCGAATCCGGATAGCCCTGGCCGGTGACCTTCTTGTTCACCCTTTCGTACAAAAGCTTCGACGTCACCTCGTTGTGGAACTTGTCGTCGAACCAGGCGCACAGCCGCCGCACCTCGTAGCGGCCATCGGCCCCCTTCGGCATCAGCGGCGGCTCCGGGGCCAGTTCTTCGATATACTCGCAGATCGCCTGGCTTTCGCTCATCACCCGGGTGCCCATCTTCAGGATAGGCACCTTCCCGGCCGGATTGCGGCGCAGGAAATCGGGCGAGGGCTCCCAGTACCGTTCCTCGACCAGCTCCACCTCGATCTTCTTTTCGGCCAGCGTCAGGCGCACCTTGCGGCAGAAGGGGGAGAGGGGGACGTGGTACAGGCGGTTCATCGGGCGGCGGCCTCCGGTCTTCCATCCCTCTTGCCGCGCCGGGGGCCGGAATTCAATCCCCGCGGCCGGATCAGCCCTCGAAACAGGCGGATCTTCCATCCGCTTCGATGGTTTCGGCACCCGAGATGATCGCGCGTGTCCGGCTTCGGACAAAGCTTGTCGGCTCGGACGCGCTGCGAGCCTGCGGGTCGGGCAATACTGCCGCCAGCCGCGCCGCCTGCAACGGCGTCAGGTCCTTGGCATCCACCCCGAAGTGGTGCTGCGCCGCCGCCTGCACCCCGAAGACACCCTCGTCGAACTCGGCGACGTTCAGGTAGACCTCCAGGATGCGCTCCTTGGACCAGACCAGCTCCACCACCGGCGTCAGCACGGCCTCCATCGCCTTCCGCATCCAGCTGCGCCCGTGCCAGAGGAACACGTTCTTCACCACCTGCTGGCTGATCGTGCTGGCCCCCCGGTTGCTTCCCGCCTCGATCGCGGCCCGGATCGCGGCCATGTCGAAGCCCCAATGGTTGCAGAAGTTCGCGTCCTCGGCCGCCACCGCCGACCGCCCCATCACCGGGGCGATCTCCTCGTAGCTGACCCAATCCTTGTCGATCCCGCCCAGCCGCCAGACCTCACCCAACTGGTAGAAGTTGATCGGCGGCGGCACGAAGCTGAACAGCAGCACAAGCACCGCATAAAGCGCCGCCACAGCGCCAAGCCCGCGGCCCAGCCACTTCAGCCCGACGCGCCACAGCGAGGCTCGGGGCGGAGGGACCTGCTTTGCCTTGCGTTTCCGCGGGGCAGGCGCTTCAGACATGTCACTGGCTTTTTCGGTCATCTCCGGTCGTCGGGCCTTGGCATCAGACAATCCCGTCCGGCTGGTTGGAGACCGTCTGCGGAATCTGCGCTTGCAGGTCATGCAGCGCCTCTTCCGTCTGGGCATTCAGGCGGGCATGCAGGATCTTCGGGTTGCCCTTCAGCTCCTTCAGCCGGGCACGCACCCGTTCGACGCCCAAAAGCCGCACATGAAGGCCGACTGCCGCGCCGCCCTTGTCCAGCGACTGCGAGACCGTCTTCAGAAAACCTGCGTCAAGGCCGGCCGCGTGCAGTTGCTCGGCCAACCCGCGTCCGGTTCCTGTCGCCTTGCGCCCATCCAGGAAAAGCATCCCGATCAATGCTCCCCACCGACCGCCACCCAAGGGCTTGCCGGAACCAAGGTCGATCGACTGATTCAGCGAAATCCGCCCCGCACCCGAACGGGTCACGACCACGATGTCCTCGGGCTCGACCCCTGCATCCTGTTGCAGAGCAGCCAGACTTTCACCGGCCACAAACGCGGCGGGCGGGCTGTCATAGGCAGCAATGATCAGGTCGGACACGTAACGCTCCACCGCCGGTGCATTCTGCGCGCCAATCTAGGCGTGACTGCAAATGTCCAACAAGCGGAATCGCCGGTCGGCGTCAAGCTTCGGACCTTGTCAGCGTGGCAATGCCGATCCTCATCTTGGACCGGGACGTTCAGGATTGCCCCACGCTCCGACCACGGGCAGATGCGCTTGGCACGACAATCTCAGAAGACCCCGCCCATAGCTTGTCGTCTGCACGGCTGGTATCCTTCGGTCGGCCCCGATACACTGTGGCCATAACCAACGCGGGATACATATGCAGGAGCAGCGACGCTCGCAGAACGGCCGGACCGAGGCGATGCGCGCCGCCCGCGTCAGCTCCGCGCCTCTTTTCGCCTGCGATGGTTTTGCAGTGACAGCGACTCCGAATGGCGTGGCTGCTGCCCTGCATCTCCTCATCAAGGGTCTTGTTCGATGATCTCGCGCAGCTTCACCAAGGGCGATGCCCTGTCCGAGGCGGTGTATTCCGACTGCGAGCAGTATCGCTACCTTCTGACCCGCGTCTGGGGTCCCGGACGCAAGGCCCTGTTTGTGATGCTCAATCCGTCGACCGCGACCGAGGTTCAGAACGACCCCACCGTCGAAAGGTGCGAACGCCGCGCCCGCGCATTGGGCTATGGTGCGTTCCGGGTGACGAACATCTTCGCCTACCGCGCGACCGATCCCAAGGTGATGCGCGCCGTGGAAGACCCGGTCGGACCGGACAATGACGCCGCGATCCTGGACAGCGCCGGGTGGGCCGACGCTGTGGTCTGCGCCTGGGGCAATCACGGCCTGCATCTGGATCGCGGTGCGCGGGTTGCACGGTTGCTGCGCCAAAGCGGGTCGCCGCTTTATCATCTGGGACTGACTGGTCAGGGCCAGCCCCGCCATCCGCTTTACGTGGGATACGACCAGCAACCGCAGCCGTGGTAGCCGCTCAGCCCGGGACCAGCCGGATGTCCGACAGGCCAAGAGGCGCGCCGTTCACCACCGCAACCTTTGCCCCGTCCAACAGGATGCTCTGCCCGGTTCCGCCCGGATTCGGCTGGATCGTCAACACCGGATCAGTATGGATCGTCGGGTCGTAGACCACCACCAGCTGATCCTGCGACGGGTCATAATCCATGATGTTGGCGACCGAGCTTTCCGACATCCATTCCTGCAGGATGAACTCGTCTTCCCCCTCGCCGCCGGACGCATAATCGCCCGCGCCAACCGCCAGGGTGTCGTTCCCGTCCTGGCCGTTCAGGAAGTCGACCTCCTGCGGGCCATTCTCGACGCCAGAGATGGCATCGTTGCCCGCCCCGCCGTCGACCTCGTCGACACCGCTTCCGCCGAACAGGGTGTCGCTGCCAAGCCCACCGACCAGCCAGTCGGCATCATCCTCCCCGTCCAGCCAGTCATCGCCTTCACCGCCGTTCAGGCTGTCGTTCCCGGCCCCGCCGCTCAGGCTGTCGTCATCTTCGCAGCCGGCAAGCGAATCCCGTCCGGCCCCGCCCATCAGGCTGTCCGCACCCCGATCGCCGTGAAGCGTGTCGTTATCATCGCCGCCCTGCACGGTATCGTCGCCCGCGCCCGCCCAGACCATGTCATTGCCCGCCTCGGCGCTCACCCAGTCGTCACCCCCGCGCGCATTGATCTGGTCATGGCTGTCTTCTCCGCGGATTTGGTCCGAGGAGTCGCCGCCATCAAGAAGACCCCCACCCTCGAACTGACGCGAGGCGTCTGTCGGGTCCGCCAAGTCGTCAGAGGTGGGGATCGTCGGGTCCGCCTCGAAATCGTCCAGGAGGTTGCCCTCGGACGGCGCCTCTTCCTCATCCGGCAGGGGATCGTCCGGTTCTTCCTCTTCGGGTCGATTGGACAACAGGGCATCGGCCGCAAGTCCAGCCATCATCACGCCAAAAACACCTAGCAACGCAAGCACCCCGGACACTCCCCACTGGACCGACCGACCCCCGTCGGCTGGTAACCTTGCGTTAATACATTGATAACGCATGAAAAACCTGTGCAAGGGATACCACGGATTGCGCCCGGTCCAAAGTGCGCAACCCGCCAACGGCCCGGAAATCTCGACTCAGGGTTAAGAATCTCCTGCGCCCCAGACCACGCGAATCCGCTTCCCTTGGCATCGGTTTGCGCCTATACGCCCGCAACCGCCCGAACGGCGGAGCCTCCAAGGGCCCTGCTGGACGACATCCCGGCTTGCGCCATGACCCTTTTGAACAGGAGATCCCGATGTCGATCACCGTCGAAGAAAAAGCGAAGCTCATCAAGGAATACGCGACCAAAGAGAACGACACCGGCTCGCCGGAAGTTCAGGTCTCGATCCTGTCGTCGCGCATCGCCACCCTGACCGAGCACTTCAAGGGCCACAAGAAGGACAACCACTCCCGTCGTGGCCTTCTGATGATGGTCGCCAAGCGCCGCAAGCTCTTGGACTACCTCAAGAAGACGGACGAAGCGCGGTATACCACGCTGATCACCCGTCTCGGCCTGCGCCGCTAAGTCCGGCCCAAGGTTTCAAGGAACGCCCGTGCCTCAAAGCGCGGGCGTTTTGCGTTGGGGTTGAGCCATCGCTCTACCCCCGCCATATAGGGTGAAACGGAGGACATGATGGCTGACGACAGATTTCCCGGCTGGCACGGCACCACGATCATTGCCGTCCGTCGCGGTGGCGAGGTCGTGGTGGCCGGCGATGGCCAGGTCTCGCTGGGCCAGACCGTGATCAAGGGCACCGCGCGAAAGGTCCGCCGACTGTCTCCCGGTGGGCACGACGTGGTCTGCGGCTTTGCCGGTTCGACCGCCGATGCCTTCACCCTGCTGGAACGGCTGGAGAAGAAGCTGGAATCCGCGCCCGGCCAGCTGGCGCGCGCCTGTGTCGATCTCGCCAAGGATTGGCGGATGGACAAGTACCTGCGAAATCTGGAAGCCATGCTGATCGTCACCGACGGGACATCGCTGTTCGTCATCACCGGTGCCGGCGATGTGCTGGAGCCCGAAAATGACGTGGCCGCCATCGGTTCAGGCGGGAACTACGCCCTTGCCGCCGCCCGCGGTCTGATGGCCACCGATCTTTCGGCCGAGGATGTGGCCCGCAAGGCAATGGCCATCGCCGCCGACATCTGCGTCTACACCAACGGCAACCTGACGGTAGAGCGGATCAAGGGGGGCTGAGGTCCGAAAGGACTGCCTCGACTGTCGCCAAGGCCGCACCAAGTTGCGCCATGGGCACACTGACCAGGCTGCCCTTCTCGTGCCTTGCCCACCTGACCTCCTTGCAGATCGCCGTGACCGCCCTGTCCTCCAGCTTGGCCGGAAGCAGGATCTCCAGTCCGATCCGCTTTTCATTCGTGTGACGGTGCAGAAGCAGATGCTCCATGTCCGGGCGGCCATGCAGGAAAATCCGCAACTGGGCCTGGTCATGGCGCAGGTCGACCACCATTCCCTGCGGCAGAACCGGCCGCAACGCGTCGAACACCGCCAGCCAATGCGACCGCGCCTGGGCCGCCCGAAACACCTCATGCTGCTCTGCTGGGTGCACTTCGCCCAGCTGGACCTCTCCCGCATAGGGCCGACCGCCTGCGGCCACCCAGGTCTGCTGATGCCGCGGCCAGTCGGGAAAAAGCTGCAACAGCGGAGTGGCGTTCCAGAACTTGTGCGCGCCGATCGCATGGACGACCGTCGCCCCGTCGCTGGCTTTGGCGCCAACCGGGTGATTGTACGCCATCGGCAAGGCGGTGACCGGCATTTGCAGGCTTGCCGCTGCCAGATACCAAGGCAACTCGTCGATCTGCGACCCAGGCGCGCCTTCGGCCAGACGCCGGGCAAAGCCGTGCAACAGAGCCGATGATCCACCCAGTTCCAGAAACCGGCGCGACACCCCAATGACGCCGCCGTTCAAAAGCGGAACCGCCGGATCAAGCGTCAGCTCGGCGAAAGGGCCCAAGGCGGTGGCCCGCCGCTTGAATGCCCCTTCGGGCAAAGCTCGCCAGGCCAGGCAATCGAACTCCCATATCGCATCCAGCGGACCGCGCACCAGAATGTCGGCATCCAGCCAGACGACCCGCTCGAACTCCTCCAGCAGGTCGGGCAGGTCCAGCTTGGCAAGCACAAGGGGGCTGTACTGACGCAGAAAGCTGGCGGTCCTGTCCGAATTCCTCGCGACCCCCAGCCGTTCTACGGCCGCATCGGAGGCAAAGGGCCGGAACTGGCAGTCCGGCCAAAGCCGGCGAAACGCATCCTGCTGATCAGGCTCCAGCCCGTCATGCAGGATCACGACGGTCGCATCCCATTCCGGATCATGCGCAAGGATCGATGCCAGCAGTGCACCGGCGGCAAAGCCAAGGTCCGCCGTGATCCCAAGCACGATTGCCCGAGGCTTCACCGCGTGACCCCGCCGCCCGCCAAAGGGAACGCCGCGATCAAGACTCCGAGTACTCTTTCTTCACCTGCATGTAGGCCGTCAGCACCGCGTTCATCCGCGTCTGATAGCCCGGCCCCTGAGATTTGAAGAAGTCCAGCACCTCGGGATCAACCCGCAAGGAGATAAGCTTTTTGCGGGTCTGCTCGGGAAGGATCGCATCGGTCCACTCCCCCATCGCCTCGACGGCGAACTCCTCGACCCGTTCGTTGGTGTTCAACACCAGCGGACTGGCCAAAGCACGCTTCTCCGCGATGCTCAGCCGCTTGGGAACTTCATCATCCATACACTCGTCCCTCTTCAACGACAGCGTTCGACGCCGCCTCGTTTTCTTTTTGGTTCAAACGTTTGCGCACGGACGCCATATATACGAACCGTATATATTCAACGCCTGATTGTATATACCGACTGCCAAGTACAATTTACCTCACTTGGTTTGCGCCGACAAACCCCTTATCTCTCATCGGACAGTTTCCCGCTTAGGATTTCCCGGAATGACCCCAGACGACCTTCGCGCTGCCGTTGCCGCGGGCGTTCTGACCGAGGCGCAGGCAGCATCGGTGCAGGCGCTGGCAAACGACCGGGCCGGCAAGCGGGCCGCGCTTCCAGCCGAAGATGAGCCCTTTGAGTTCTTCCGTGGCTTCTCCGAAATCTTCATCTCCATCGGCCTCGTCATCCTGCTGACCGGAGCCTCCGCGCTCCTAACGGTCATTGGCGGCTTTGCCCTTCTGACCCTTGTGCCCCTCGCGACGGCCGGAATGGCCTGGTGGTGGGCCGGCTACTTTACCCTCAAACGCCGGATGACCCTGCCCTCGATGGTGCTGGCCACCGCGTTCGGCACCGGCATCGCCATCTTCGCCTTTACCGTGCTGGCACAGACCGATCTGGGCGAGCGTACGACCGCCATCCTCGGCTTCTCCCTTTCGGCACTTGGCATGGTCGCCTGGTATCGCCGCTTCCGGCTTCCCTTCTCCGCCTTCCTGACCGGGGCCTTCGCCTTGGGGGCCGTCTACGCGGTCACCGCTTCGGCCGAGAACCTCGTGGGCTTTTTCGTCGGCGGCACCGACATCCGCGCCTTCTTCGACCTCGGCGAAAGCCCGGCCTTTGCCACCGCGACGCTGCTCTTCGGCCTCGCCGCCTTCCTGACCGGCATGTGGTTCGACACCCGCGATCCGCATCGCCTTGGTCGCCATGCGGCCACCGCCTTCTGGTGCCACCTTCTCGCCGCGCCCGCCCTCGTCAACACCGTGGCCGTGACGCTTCTGAACGGCGGCGGCATCGGCTTTCTTGCCGTGGCGCTGGTCTTCATTACCCTGCTCGCCTTGGTGATCGACCGCCGCAGCTTCCTGACCGCCGCCATCGTCTACATCGCCATCGTGATCGGCTGGTTCACTGGCGACAGCGGCGGCACCAGCTGGATCTTCGTCCTCCTGACCCTTGGCGCCTTCATCACCGCCATCGGGACCTGGTGGGTGCAACTGCGCGCCAAGGTGATGGACATGCTTCCAGATTTCCCCGGCAAGTCCCGACTGCCGCCCTATGGATCGACAGAATGACCGACCTGACCCCCCGCGAAATCGTCTCAGAGCTCGACCGCTTCATCATCGGCCAGAAGGAAGCCAAGCGCGCCGTCGCCGTCGCCCTGCGCAACCGCTGGCGCCGCAAGCGCCTGGGCGACGATCTGCGCGACGAGGTTTATCCGAAGAACATCCTGATGATCGGCCCCACCGGCGTCGGCAAGACCGAGATCAGCCGCCGCCTTGCCAAACTGGCTCGCGCGCCTTTCCTCAAGGTCGAAGCTACCAAATTCACCGAAGTCGGCTACGTCGGCCGCGACGTGGATTCCATCGTGCGCGATCTTGTCGACGTCGCCATCAACGACACCCGCGCCGCGATGCGCGAAGAGGTCAAGGCCCGCGCCCACAAGGCCGCCGAGGATCGCGTCGTCGAAGCCCTTGCCGGCAAGGAGGCCCGCGAACAGACACGCGACATGTTCCGCGGGAAGTTGAAACGCGGCGAACTTGACGACACGATGATCGAAATCGACGTCGCAGACGCCGCCCCCGCCATGCCGATGGGCTTCGGGATGCCCGGCATGGAAACCCAGATGCAGGGGCTGCAGGACCTGTTCAAGGCCTTTGGCGGCCGCTCCACCCGCAAGCGGATGAGCGTGGCGCAAAGCTACGAAATCCTGATCGGCCAGGAAGCCGACAAGCTTCTGGACGATGAAGCCGTCCGCGCTGCCGCTCTGGAGGCGGTGCAGGAAAACGGCATCGTCTTTCTGGACGAGATCGACAAGATCTGCGCCCGCTCCGATGCGCGCGGTGCCGACGTCTCGCGCGAGGGCGTCCAGCGCGACCTTCTGCCCCTGATCGAAGGCACCACCGTCAGCACCAAGCACGGCCCGGTGAAGACCGACCATATCCTCTTCATCGCTTCCGGCGCTTTCCACATCGCCAAGCCCTCGGACCTCCTTCCGGAACTTCAGGGTCGCCTCCCGATCCGCGTGGAACTCAGCCCCCTGACCGAAGGCGACTTTGTTCGCATCCTCACGGAAACCGACAATGCCCTCACCCGGCAGTACACCGCTTTGATGGCGACCGAGGAAGTCACCGTCACCTTCACCGAAGACGGCATCGCAGCCCTGGCCCGCATTGCCGCCGAGGTGAACCAGTCGGTGGAGAACATCGGCGCGCGCCGACTTTACACGGTGATGGAGCGTGTCTTCGAGGAACTCAGCTTCCACGCCCCCGACCGCTCGGGACACAAGGTCACCGTGGACGCGGCTTTCGTGGAAACCAACATCGGCGCGCTCGCCCGCTCGGCCGACATCTCGCGCTACGTGCTGTAAACGACCGGGCGGGCGGCACAACCCCGACAAGCCGCCGGCCGGAACGCGTCAGGACCCAACCATCGCCGTGACAAGGGCGGCGGTCGCCGCGGTGATCTCGCCCATCTGGCCGTTGACCGTGGCCGACAGGTCGACCGTGGTCCGCAACGCGCCGTTCTGCAGCGCGCCGATGGCAGTGGTGGTGACGCCCTCGATCCGCGCGTCCACGTCGGCAAGGCGAAGCTCGACCGCGCCGATGACCTCGCCCGCATTGACCGACACGTTCTGCATAGCCACCGGGCCGGCGATCCCGCCCCGCGTCTCGATGGTCAGAAGGGCTCCACCGGCCGTCAGTTCGATCCGCTCGATCATCCCCCCGGCGTCGAAGGACCCGGTCAGATCGGCCGACTGCAAGCTGCCGACTGCCGTGGTTGAAACGCGTTGCAGCTCCAAGCCCAGCGCGTCAAATCGGGCCAGTGCACCCGCCTGCACCTCTGTGACGCGGACACCGACCCCGGCCGCCAGCTGGCTACCCGCCGACAAACCCTCCAGGCTCAAGGCAAGATCCAGAAAGTTGCGCTCGACCGACAATGCAAAGGACCCATCCACCATACCAAGATTCTGCGCCACGTTGGTGAGCGCAGCGCTCAGTTCCGGCGCGTCTTCAAGCAGTGCATCAAGCAACGACATCGGCTGCGCCGCCAGAGGGGCGGACAAAAGAAGAAGCATCGGCGCTAAGGTCGAAGCGTGACGGGCCATGCGTACTCGAAACCCTTGTGAAAGGGGCCCCACCAGCGGGTGGGGCCTAGTGTACGGCGACCAGAGGCGTCGCGGGGCATGGCAGCCCCGCAGTTGATCCCGATCGCTGGTCAGACGACGGGGCAGCAGACCTGGCATGGACGTGCCAGGATAACGGGGGTCAGAACGGCCGAAACCGGGACCCGATGGGATGCTACGAAGGGCCGCGTCGTCATAGGGACATCGCGTGCGGCCCTTCGTTTGACCTTCCGCCAACAGGCAGAAGGTCTCTCTGGCCGATGGCTGCATGCACCGGCCAGCGAGGTGAACCCCGCGCCCCAAGGGGACGCGAGGGTGTCGATCACTGGCTCCAGACCCCGCCCACCAGAGCGTTGACCAAGGCAGCCGAGTTGTGGTCGACCGCGCCGATGGCACCGTCGACCGAAGCGGTCATGGCGCCCGACTGCAGCGCGCCGATGGCGGTGGTGGCAACGGACCCGACCTTGGCATCGACATCGGCCAGGATCAGTTCCACCGATCCGTCGATGTCGCCCGCGTTGACCGATATGTTCTGCATGGCCAGGGTCTGGGCGATGCCGCCGTAGGTTTCAGCCAGCATGTTGGCGCTGGTGGTCGAGCCTTCAACCGACGAGGTGACCTTGTTCACGATCCCCGAAGCGTCGAACGAAGCGGTCATGTTACCCGACTGCAGGGTACCGATCGCAGTGGTCGACAGGTTGCCCAGCTCCAGAGTCAGCGGGTCCAGGACCGCCAGCAGCGAAGCCGGCAGATCGACGCCATAGACGTTCGCATTCACCTGGCTGAACGACCCGAAGCCGTCATGTTCGCCAATCAGCGCGTCGATGCTGGTGGCTATGGCCGCCAGCTTGCGCGAGGTGGTGATGTCGATCGAGCCATCGATGTCGTTCAGGTTCTGCGAGATGTTCGACAGGCTGGCCGACAGGTCGTTTGCGTCGGCAAGGATGCTGCCCAGCAGCGAGGTATCGGGCTCCGGCTCCGGTTCCGGTTCCGGATCGGGCGTATTCGGGTCGACATAGGGTGTCGGCTCGGTGACGTCGCCGGATGCGAACAGATCATAGGTCTCGATCGGCTCACCCAATGTCCAGCCCTGAAGCTCTTCGCCCTGATACGTGCCGTCCTTGCCCGCGTTTTCGTCGACGGTCAGTCCGATGGAAAAACCATGCCAGACTTCGGTCCCAGTCACGACCCAGCTCAGTTCGTCGTAGGTCCCGAGGAACTGGATCACCCCGCCCCCTTCGGCCCCACTCAGCTTGTAGCCGGTTTCCGCATCTCCGCTGGACGTCAAAAGATCGTTGTCACTCAGCACGATGAACGGCTGGCTGAACGTCAGCTCTCCCGGCGATGACGGCCTGCCCAAGGAGTAAAGCCCCATCACGGCATTGGTCACGTCTTGACCGAAGGTCAAAGTGTGGGCCTGATATTCGGCGGGCGTCGCGCCCGTCGAGGTAAGCATCGACTCCCCATCCGGCGAGATGGGCGAGATATCTGACCCGTAAGTCAGATCATTGGGATGATAGAAGTCTGCCCAAGTCGCGTTAGTCTGGGATGAATCGTAAATCTCGCCCGAGACGGTCAGGTTCAGCGTTTGACCGGTAATGGGGTCCACAACGGTGCCGGTCGTGCCGGGCGCGTAGGACCCATAGATATCGACGTTGGGCAGTGTATAGGTCGTCGGGACGTTCCAGTCCGTCCAGTTCACGCTGGAAGGCTCGGCGAAGGCGGCCGATGGCAGGGCCAGTGCGGTCGCCGTTGCCAAAGTTGACAGGGCCGCATGACGGTTGACGCCTGGCGCGGCGCTTGCCGACCGTGCTCCAGCTTGCTGCGTTGCGTCCAGACGGAACCGGCGGTGGGATAAAGAGGCTTGCGGCATTCGTCTCTACCTTGGTTTGTGCCCCCCAGCAGTTCTTCGCCGGGGGGCTTGACTTGTTTATCCGGCGGCAAGCCGCCGGAACTGGAAAGCAAGATCAGTTAGAGCCAACCAGCGCGTTGATCAGAGCTGACGAGTTGTGGTCGACCTCGCCGATGGTACCGGTGACCGAGGCGGTCATAGCGCCCGACTGCAGGGCACCGATCGCGGTGGTTGCAATGGTTCCAACCTTGGTGTTGACATCCGCCAGGATCAGTCCGACCGAGCCATCGATGTCGCCCGAGTTGACCGACACGTTCTGCATGGCAATGGTCTGGGCGATGCCGCCGTAGGTTTCGGCCAGCATGTTCGCGCCGGTGGTCGCGCCTTCGGCCGACGAGGTGACCTTGTTCACGATGCCCGCGGCGTTGAAGGTACCAGCCAAGTTGCCCGACTGCAGGGTACCGATGGCGGTGGTCGACAGGTTGCCCAGTTCCAGGGTCAACGGGTTCAGAACCGCAAGCAGCGATGCCGGCAGATCAACGCCATAGACGTTTGCGTTGACTTGGCTGAACGAACCAAAGCCGTCATAGCCACCAATCAGCGCGGTGATGCCGTCTGCAACGTCCGCAAGGCTGCGATCGGTGGTTACCGAGATCGAACCGTCGATGTCGTTCAGGTTCTGCGAGATGTTGGACAGGCTGGCCGACAGGTCCTCCGCGTCTGCAAGGATGTTGTCCAGCAGCGAGGTCGAGGTGTAGGGCGCGGAATCAGTTACTTCTTGGGCGAAAGCTGCGCCGCCGAAGGTGAGGCCGGCCAAAAGGGCGGTGGTGGAGAGAAGGTGCTTCATTTTCGCTTCCAGAATTTGGGCCAGTCCCCCTCGGACTGGCACAGGTTTGCGGGCGTGAAAGAGAGGGCCCGAATGTCCCGCAGGCCGTGGCCAGGGGGATTGCGTTTGCCGGTCAAGAATTCCGGCTTCATGGTTTGGCGAGCCCCGGCTTCGCCACGGTCTCGGCGGCCTTTGCGGCGGGGTCGGGTTCGGGCAAAGCTGCAGGCTCCTTCGAGCGGGTGGCAGCAGCGGTTCCGGCGGATTGCGCGGCCTTCAGGGCCTGCTGCACGACCACGGCAGCGACTTCACCGGCATCGCCTGCAAAGCCCGCCGCGGCTGCTTCCTTCAGGGCAAGCAGCGCAAGGTTCGCCAGCTGCAGCGACTCCGCCGCTTTCTTCATGGCCGTCGGCTGATCTGGGGCAGCCTCTGAGTCCCGCGCCGCCTTGATGGCCATCGTCGCGGCCTGGTTGGCCTTTTCGCCCAGCAGTTCTGCGCGCGAACGTTGCATTTCGACCGGCGCTGTCGCGGCAGGAGCCGCAGGCGCGGTGGCCGCCGCGGCGGTCGCCTCTGGCTGCACTTCAGGTGCTGGCGGGTCCGGCATCGAAATCGGAATGGCCAAGTCGGGCGCGTACTGCTCTCCGTTCATGGCTTGGGCCAGCGCGTCGGGGTCGGCGGTACCCGAATGCGCGACGGCACCCACACCTTCGCTGATGCGCCCGCGACAGGCCGCGTAGACCTCGGGTTCCATGATCTGACCCAGCAATTCGAAGCTGGCCAGATTCAGCATCTGGCGCAGTGCGAAATGCAGCGCCTCGCGGCGCATTCCGCCCGCATCAAGCTGGACCAGCGTGGTGCCGAAGAAGTTGTTCAGCCCGACGCCCATCTCGCTGGTGTAGATCTGCTTTTGCAGCGGGACGCTGGCCACGACCCGCCCGGTGTAGGCGTCGGTCAGCGACAGGTCCAACGCGACCAGAATGCGGCTTTGCTTGTACCGCGGGCCGATGCCCGCCACCGTCGCGATTCCGCCACCGCCGGGGATGAAGTCCAGGCTGTTTATGCTGCCCGAGATGTAGAAGTTGACCGGAACCTGCCGCTTGATGTCCCGGATGCCCCAGTTGGCCTCGTTGATCGTGATCGAGCTGTCGCGGCGGTTCACCACCGAAACGCCCGCCCGGAACAGCGCAGACTGGACGACTTCACCAGCGCCCTGCGTCACATACTTGCCCGCACCGCCTTCCGAGAAGTTCTCCTTGCCGGTGGAATCGGTGACACTGCCCACCGCAAAGACCACACCATTCGGGATCTTGCCGCGCAGGCAGCCAAGAGCCTCGTCGAAGCCGGTCTGTACGTCCGAAATCGGTGGCCCCTCGACCATCCGCACGTTCGCGCCGCTGAACGCAAACATCTCGGCCCGTTGCGAGCAGGCTGCAGTTGCAAGGACCAGCAGAAGGGGGACTATGCGTTTCAATTGCTTAGTATGCAGTTGTTCGCGGTGCCGGCATCGTTCAGCGCGAAATTGTATTCCAGCGTGGCTCCGGTGGCCCCGGTATCGACCGTGGTGAAGCCGACGCTCCCGTCCAGGCAACCAGCGCTGTCAGCCGTACTCGTGGTGTTCAGGCTGTTCCCGTCGCCCGTCACCGTGACCGTCGTGTCGCCGGTATTCATCGCGCCGACGGTGTTGGTGTTGGTGGTGTTGTTGTAGACCGTCTCATAGGTGACCGGCCCCGCAGCAGGCGCCATCCGCGCCGCCCGCTGCGTCTGCGCCTGGCTCAGTCCAAGCGAGCGTTCTGCAGTCGTGGCGAAGCCCCAGGAACTGTTCCAGTTGGCCCCCGCACTGTCGGAGTTCTGAGCTGCCACCGGCAAGGCCAGGGAAGACGCGAACAGGGAAAGGAGGATGATGCGGATCATGATTGGAATTCCTTCAATCCGGCGTGTCGATCGAGATAACGCCGCCGACAACCGTTACGGTGTAGCCATCCGCCGAAGCCGACGTATTGCCACCACCTGCGGTGCTGTTCGCCGTGTAGCCCGGGCCTGATATGCCGGCTCCCGTCCCGCTTTGTCCCGCAAACGCGTACACGTTGTTCCCCGGTCCGGTCGTAGGCGGTGTTGCAGGATCCGACGGGTCGGTCGGCGGCTGTGCGCCGTCGCCCCCTGTCGCAGCCGCAGCTTTTCCGGAGATTGGCGTGCATATCACGTCCGACTCCGGTTCCCACTTGGAGTCCCACTTGTCGTCGGGAAGGATAAGGCCCTCTTCCTCTGCCCAGCAGAAGACGTCGACTTGCTTGGGAACATCGGACACACAGCCGCCCAGCAGAAACACTGCTGAAGCCAGGACGGCGGAAGACCCCATTTGGATGTGACGTCGTTGGGACATTTCTCTGACGTGCCTCTGGCTTCTTTATGAAAAGACTGGATAAATCCTTAGCCCCCTCTGTCGTCAGCTTCTCAATGCCGATTGGACATATTGGCTATCCGCCGATAGTTGGGCTGGCTTTCGACCGAATTGCTTTGTGCCCCGGGCAGCGGCAACTGCACGAAAGACCTGAGATTTTATCGGAGTTGCGTGGGGATGGCCGGATGGGCGTTGTCGCGGAAGCCCCTCACCCAGGGCGCCACCACATGCCGATTCGGGAATTTGTTCCTGATCTCTGCACGATAGCAGACGATCCTAAGGTGGGCCGTGAATGGGCCGCCGATGCGGTTGCCTGATGGCAGGTCGCGCCAGGCAGGCGCCGGGATCAGGCTGTGCAGGTGATGAGGGATTCAGACACAGCTTGACACCCTATAACGGGGCACCCCGGACCACTCGGCCCGGCCGGTCGAACGGATGCCTTAAAGCAACCCGTCCGCGCGACCGATGATCACCGCATGCGTGCGGTTCTTCGCCCCAAGCTTCCGGCAGATCGTGCGGATATGCATCTTCACGGTGGACTCGCTCATTTCCAGACGGAAGGCGATTTCCTTGTTGCCCAGTCCCTCGCCGATATGGTGAAGCACCGTGGTCTCGACTTGCGACAGCCGAGGTTCGCCCACTTGCGAGCCATCGGGCTTCCGGTAGGCAAAGTCACTGGGAACGAATGTCTGCCCTGCGGCCACCAGTCGGATCACGCTGGTCAGCGCCTTCAGCGGCAAGGTCTTTGGGATGTAGCCACGCGCGCCGACCTGCACGGCCTTCTCGACGAAACTTGCCGACACCGATCCCGAGAACAGCACGACTGCGCCATCAGAGTTGTTCTCGACGACCTTCGCCACATCGCTGATCCCGGTCAGACCTGGCAGCACCACGTCCAGCAAGACGACGTTGAAGCCCCCCACTTCGCGGATCTTCGCAATCCCGCTGTTGAGATCCCCGGCGACAGTGATGGCAAACCCACCGTCTTCGCCAAGGAAACTCTTGACCAGTTCCACGATCAGGCTGTGGTCGTCGATCAGCAGCACCGATATCAAGTCAGTATTGCCCTGCACTTTGTCGTCCTTGTTCGTGGCCTGAAACGCGGGGGCGCTCACATTAAGCACGTTGATCTATCCTATGGGTCAGCAGTGCAGCGAATTTGCTGCCGCAGTTTACGGTTCTTCGTCTAGCAACGGCTGGGGGGGGCGTGAACAGTCGCAAACAGCACTCAACGCTATCAAAGGATAGCATGGTGCCTTGCCCCCGTCGATATAGTTTGCCAATCGAAACGATCACTCCAGGTTGCGCTTCGTGGCGCGTTCTTTTCCAGAATCTTCGCTAAACCATTCCCGCGCCACAGCTTCTTAGGCGACAGCCGGGCGGGAATGGATCAGGTGCCCTGCGCTGGCGACGGTGATGCGTGGGGCTTCTGATGCGCCACCGCGGTTCCGCCGGCACCCGGCCCCATAGAGAATCTATCGTACGGTCCGCTCGCGACCATCCAGTACCCGCGTTGCGTCTGGTTGGTCCTGCGATACCCCAAGTATAGTCCCCACTATCCTATTCGAAGATCTGCCCCGACTCCGGCCACTCAGCGCCCGGTTGATATGGGGAACGCTCCTTTAATGTCCAAGCGATAGATCGCCCGGTTTTGGGTCGCTCAGTAGAAAGCATGGACATCCTAGCTTTTGAACTTGGTGACCTTAGATGAACGTGCCCCCAGCCAACTCCACAGACATTCGTCCCACCCGACTTGCATCGCAGTCCGGGGGCCTGCCAGGCGGTTGGTGGATCCTGCCATCGGCGGTCCTGGGTCTGATCGGCTGGATCGCGATCTTCTATAGCATCGGGCTGATCGGATGAGGATCTCGTCCATTTCCAACTTCGAGACCAGCAATCCGGTCGTGCTAATGGCACTGTCCGATGCTCTGGCCTTGATCGACGGGAATGAACATCCCGCTATCCTTCTGGGTGGCGACACGGTTTCGGGACTGGAAGTGCGCTCGATCCTGCAGTCGCAGGGCTTCGAGGTGCTGTGCGGCGCCGACGTGATGAACGCCGACGACGAGCCGATCCTCGTCGTCATGAACGAATTTCTTGCGCAGCCGCAGAACCGTGCGCGGTTCAACCGGATGCGTGACCTCCTTCCCTTGGCACCCGTTCTCACGGTCTTCGATCCCGACGGATCGGGGTCGCGGCGGCTCGTTGCCCATTCCTGATTTGACCGGAGCACAACCATGTGGCCCTTTCGACCTGCAACAGACCGTTTTTCCGGGCCAAGCCCGTTCCGCCGTGCGGAACTCGGCGCAAGACTTCCCGCCACGATCCTCCGGCTTGTGGGCGAGCCGTCCCTGGCCGGCCTGCGCATCCTGAATCTGGGGTTCTCCCGGCAGGATCGCATCGTGCTGAGCGAGACACAGAATGGACTTGGTGCCCGGGAAGTGGCCGCTTCGGAAGAGGTCTATCCAATCGGCCTCGGCAAGCCCGGTAGCCTGCGCTACGACGGAATCGTGGTGAACCTCGACCGTTTTGCCGATACGGACATGGGCGTCGACCGCCTGATGCGCTTTCGGCGGGCAAGTCCCGGCACTTTCATCGTCATGGCAACGGCAGGCGTTGCATCAGATGATTTTGGCCACCATCGCCGCGCAATCTGTGACAGCACTCTGCGCCTGCCCCTGACCCCCTCGCGTCTCAGCGAGGCGCTGATGGCAGCATTGGAAAACCACCGAAACCACCAAAGCTGATCTGGTCCTTATGCCGGCCCACCGCAGGCTGCGCCGCAAGTGTCCAGCGTGCCCTGGGAACGCTCGGTATTCGGTGGCCCATCTCTCCTGCAAAGAGGAGGTGGGCCACCCGCCTGGCGCCCGCGACATAAATCCTGACATTCGGTAAACGCCCGGGCCCAAGCCATTGAAATTGCAGTGGCCTGAAATCTCGCCACAGTGGGCACCCCCCTTCCCCGACCGCTCCCGCCCCTGTAGTCTCCCCCCACCACCGGGGGACCAGCAGTGACCGAAGACACCGTCACGCCGATGATGGCGCAGTATCTGGACATCAAGGCCCAGAACCCCGGCGCCCTTCTTTTCTACCGGATGGGTGACTTCTACGAGATGTTCTTCGACGACGCCGTCGCCGCCAGCGCCGCCCTCGACATCGCCCTCACCAAACGCGGCTTCCACCAAGGTGAGCCCATCGCCATGTGCGGCGTCCCGGTCCATTCGGCCGAAGGCTACCTCCTCACCCTGATCCGGAAAGGCTTCCGCGTCGCCATCGCCGAACAATTGGAAGACCCCGCCGAGGCCAAGAAGCGCGGCTATAAATCCGTCGTCAAACGCGACGTCGTCCGCCTCGTCACCCCCGGCACCTTGACCGAGGACTCGCTCCTCGAAGCCCGCCGCCACAACTTCCTCGCCGCCTACTCGGAAGTTCGCGACCAGGCCGCCCTCGCCTGGGCCGACATCTCCACCGGCGAATTCCGGGTGATGCCGTCCTCCCTCACCCGACTTTCCCCCGACCTCGCCCGCATCGCCCCGCGCGAGCTTCTCCTCTCCGAGGCGCGGGAGACCGAGATCACCGCCGCCCTCGACCCCGGCCTCGCCATCACCCCCCTATCCCGAGGCAGCTTCGACTCCACCAACGCCGAGCGGCGTCTCTGCGACCTCTTCCGCGTCGCCTCCCTCGACGCCTTCGGGGCCTTCGACCGCGCCGAGGTCTCCGCGATGGGCGCGCTCGTCGACTACCTCCACCTCACCCAGCGCGGCCGGATGCCGCTCCTCCGCCCGCCGGTCCGCGAACCCCTTGGCGGCACGATGCAGATCGACGCCGCGACCCGCCGCAACCTGGAACTCACCCAGGCCCTCTCCGGTGGCCGCGACGGCTCCCTCCTCTCCGCCATCGACCGCACCGTCACTGCCGGTGGCGCGCGCCTCCTTGAACGCCGCCTTTCCTCCCCCTCGCTCGACCTCCACATCATCCACGCCCGCCACGCTGCACTGGACTTCCTCCTCGAAGCCCCCTCCCTCCGCGACCAGCTCCGCGAGGCCCTCCGCCGTGTCCCCGACATCGACCGCGCCCTCTCCCGCCTCGCGCTCGACCGCGACGGCCCCCGCGACATGACCGCCATCCGCGCCGGTCTTGAACAAGCCGGCCGCATCGCCCAACTTCTGATCAACGCCCCGCCCCTCCTGACCGAAGCCGCCCAAGCCCTCGTCGGCCACGACCAACTCGTGCATCTCCTCACCCAGGCCCTCGTCGCCGAACCCCCGCTCCTTACCCGCGACGGCGGCTACATCGCGCCCCAATACGACCCCGACCTCGACGATACCCGCGCCCTCCGCGACGAGGGCCGCGGCGTCATCGGTCGGATGCAGGCGGAATACGTCGAGGCGACAGGCGTCACCTCCCTGAAGATCAAGCACAACAACGTGTTGGGCTACTTCATCGAAACCACCACCACCCACGAAGACCGCATGCGCGCCATGCCGGAGCTCTTCATCCACCGCCAAACCACAGCCGGTCAGGTCCGCTTCACGACCCTCGCCCTCAGCGATCTTGAAACCCGCATCCTCAACTCCGCCAACCACGCGCTCGAGATCGAAAAGCGGCATTACGCCACCCTGAAAGCCCAGATCCTCGACCATTCCGCCCCCATCGCGCTGGCCGCCCGCGCGCTGGCCGAGATCGACCTCGCGGCCGCCTTCGCCGACCTCTCAGCGGAAGAAAACTGGTGCGCCCCCATCGTGGACGACAGCCGCGCCTTCCAGATCACCGCAGGCCGCCACCCCGTCGTCGAACGCTCGCTCCGCCAGCAAGGCCAGCCCTTCGTGGCGAACGACTGCGCCCTGACCCAAAAGGACACCCCCGCGGTCTGGCTGCTGACCGGCCCGAACATGGCCGGTAAATCCACCTTCCTAAGACAAAACGCCCTGATCGCCCTTCTTGCCCAGGCTGGCAGTCACGTCCCGGCCACCGAAGCCCGCATCGGCCTCGTCTCGCAGCTGTTCAGCCGGGTTGGAGCCTCGGACGACCTGGCCCGCGGCCGGTCGACCTTCATGGTAGAAATGGTCGAAACCGCCGCGATCCTGAACCAGGCCGACGACCGCGCCCTGGTGATCCTGGACGAAATCGGCCGCGGGACCGCCACCTATGACGGTCTCTCAATTGCCTGGGCCACGCTGGAACACCTGCACGAGGTCAACCGCTCCCGTGCTCTGTTCGCCACGCATTACCATGAGATGACCGCGCTGGCGGGCAAGCTTCCGGGCGTGAAGAACGCGACCGTGACGGTGAAGGAATGGGAAGGCGAGGTCATCTTCCTGCACGAGGTCCGCGAAGGCGCCGCCGACCGCAGCTACGGCGTGCAGGTTGCGCGACTGGCGGGCCTGCCGCATTCGGTGATCGAACGGGCCAAGGTCGTCCTGGACGCGCTGGAAAAGGGCGACCGCGAGGGCGGCAAGCAGGCCACCCTGATCGACGACCTGCCCTTGTTCCGCGCCGCGCCGCCCCCACCCCCGCCACCGAAGCAAAAGGCCTCAGCGGTGGAACAGCGGCTGAAGGACATCCATCCGGACGAACTCACGCCGATGGAAGCCCTGAAACTAATCTATGAAATCAAGGGCCTGGCGTAGGGTGGGCGATCCGCCCACCTTCCCTTCACCCAGCCGTGTTGGATGACACCCCAACCTGCGCCGGACGCAGCAGGCGGTCGAACAGCATGAAGCCCTCGGTCGCGACCTGAATGATCTGACCTGCCTTCGTCCCGGGCAGCGGGGCTTCGAACATCGCCTGATGCAGTTGCGGGTCGAACATATCGCCCACCGCCGGGGAAATCATGGTGATCCCGTGCTTGGACATCACGTTCGACAGCTCCCGCAGGGTCAGTTCGACACCCTCGATCAGCGCCGACGAGGTCGAGCGGCTTTCCTCGGGGATCGCCTGCAGCGCGCGGCTCAGGTTGTCGTAGACCGGCAGAAGATCCCGGGCGAGCCGGGTGCTGCCATACATCTCGGCCTCTTTGCGATCCCGGTCGGCCCGCTTGCGCGAGTTTTCGGCATCCGCCAGCGCCCGCATGAAACGGTCGCGCAACTCGTCGCGCTCGATCCGCAAAGCCTCCAGCTCACCGGCTTCCTGCGCTTCAAACTCTTCCACATCCACCTGCGGCGAGGTGGTTTCTTCCTGCGACATTCGCAACGTCCTTCTTCAGCCCTTGCCGCGGTCACTGACCAGGCGGCCCACCAGCTGGGCGGTATAGTCGACAATCGGAACGATGCGGCCATAGTTCAGCCGGGTCGGTCCGATGACGCCCACCGCGCCGATGATTTTCCGATCAGCGTTCATATAGGGAGAAACGACGAGACTTGAACCGGAAAGTGAGAAAAGCTTGTTCTCGGAACCGATAAAAATGCGGACACCTTCGCCCGCCTCGGTCAGATGCAGGAATTCGGCGATGTCCCGCTTGCGCTCCAGATCATCGAAAAGACTGCGGATTCGGTCGATCTCGGACTGATCCGCCGCCTCGCCGATCAGGTTCGACCTGCCACGCACAATCAGACGCTCCGACGGCTCACCGGCGTTCTCCCAGAGGGCAAAGCCGCTTTCGACCATCTCACGCGCCAGCGAATCGATCTCTTGGCGCCGCTTGCCGATCTCGGACACGATGTTGGCCCGCAGTTCGGACAGGGTCCGCCCCTCGGCCAAGGCGTTCAGGAAATTCGCCGCCTCGCGCATCGACGATGGCGTCTGCCCCGGTGGCGGCGCGAAGACGCGGTTTTCCACCTGCCCGTCCGCGAACACCAGGACGACAAGCGCCCGATCCGCGGCAAGGCTGACAAACTCGATATGCCGGATCGCCGCTTCCCGCTTCGGGGCGAGCACCACGCTTGCCCCCCGGGTGATCACCGAAAGTGCCGCCCCGACGTCGTCAAGCAGGGTCGCCACGTCCTGATCATTGGAGCCTGTGGTGGCGTCGATCTTCTCCTGATCCTCGGGCGCGACCTCGCCGACCTCCAGCAGGCTGTCGACGAACATCCGCAGGCCCATCTGGGTTGGAATACGGCCAGCAGAAATGTGGGGGCTGTCCAGGAGCCCAAGATATTCAAGATCCTGCATGACATTACGAACCGTCGCCGCCGAGACCTTTTCCGAAAGGGTCCGTGTCAGGGTGCGCGACCCCACCGGCTCCCCGGACGTCAGATAGCCTTCGACGACGCGGCGAAATACTTCGCGCGTGCGGTCGTTCATGTCGCTCAGGATGGGTTGCGCGTTCGTCATCGGTTCAGCAATCGGCCTTGCATCCGGTGCCAGTGGTTGCATATGTGGCCGCATTCCAGCGAAAGGTCCAGCAATGCGCCCGTCAGGCAGAAAACTAAGTGATCTTCGGGTGGTTTCAATCGAAACCAACGTGATGAGACACGCCGAAGGCTCCTGCCTGATCAAGATGGGCGACACGCACGTCCTCTGCTCGGCCACTATCGAGGACAAGGCGCCACCCTTTCTGAAGAACACCGGGCAGGGCTGGGTCACGGCCGAATACGGGATGCTGCCCCGCGCCACCAACTCGCGCACCCGGCGTGAGGCTGCGGCAGGCAAGCAGTCTGGCCGTACGCAGGAGATTCAACGGCTTATCGGTCGCTCGCTGCGCGCGGGCGTGGACCGGCAGGCTTTGGGCGAACGGCAGATCGTGGTCGACTGCGACGTGATCCAGGCCGACGGCGGCACCCGCTGCGCCTCGATCACCGGCGGATGGGTCGCCTTGCGTCTGGCGATGAACAAGCTCCTGACCTCGGGCGTCATCGTCTCGGACCCGATGCTGGATCACGTCTCCGCCGTCTCCTGCGGGATCTACGCCGGTCAGCCCGTGTTGGACCTCGACTACCCCGAGGATTCCGCCGCCGGAACCGATGGCAACTTCGTCATGACCGGCGCCGGAAAGCTGATCGAGGTGCAGATGTCGGCCGAAGGTTCCGCCTTCATCCAGGAGGAGCTGCTGCAACTTCTCGACCTCGCCCGTGCCGGCAACGCGGCCTTGGTTGCTGCCCAGCGGGCGGCCCTGGGTCTGTAGGATGCTGAAGCGCGGGGATCGCCTGCTGGTCGCCACGCACAACCGTGGCAAGCTGGAAGAGATCGCCGATCTTCTCGCGCCCTTCGACGTAACGGTCGTGGGGGCCGGAGACCTCGGCCTTCCCGAACCCGAAGAAACCGAGACCACTTTCGTCGGCAACGCCCGCCTCAAGGCCCATGCTGCTGCGAAAGCCTCCGGCCTCGTGGCGCTGGCCGATGACTCGGGTCTGGCCGTCGACGCCTTGGCTGGCGCGCCGGGTGTATTCACCGCCGACTGGGCCACAACGGCGACCGGCCGCGACTTCACCGTCGGTATGACCCGCGTCTGGCGCGAACTGGAGGCCGCAAAAGCCCCCGAACCCCGCACTGCCCAGTTTTGCTGTACCCTGGTTCTTGCAGCACCGGACGGGCAAGACCTTGTGTTCGAAGGCAAATCCCCCGGCCGCCTCGTCTGGCCCGGCCGAGGCGAGCAGGGCCACGGCTTCGACCCTATCTTCATGCCCGACGGCTATACCCAGACCTTCGGAGAGATGGACCGCTGGGAGAAGAACCGCCTCTCCCACCGCGCCGACGCCTTCCACAAACTCGTCGCCGCCCTGTTCCCCTGATGGACGCCCAGCCCTACGAAGATTGGCGCCACGCCGGCTTCGGCCTCTATCTTCACTGGCCCTTCTGCCAGTCGAAATGCCCCTACTGCGACTTCAACAGCCACGTCGCCACCCGGATCGACCAATCCCGCTGGCTTCAGGCGTTCGAATCCGAAATCGACCGCGTCGGTGCCCTGACCCAAGGCCGCATCCTGAACTCCGTCTTCTTCGGCGGCGGCACGCCCTCGCTGATGGAAGCCGCCACCGTCCAGGGCATCCTTGACCGCGTCCGCGCCACCTGGACCCTTGCAAACGACATCGAGATCACCCTCGAAGCCAATCCCGGCTCGGTGGAGGCTGCCCGCTTCGACGCCTATGCAAAAGCGGGCGTCAACCGCGTTTCCCTTGGAATTCAATCGCTTGACGCGGAAGACCTCCGCCGCCTCGGCCGGATACACAGCGTGGACGAGGCCGCGAAGGCCATCGCCATCGCTCAGTCCACCTTCGACCGCGTCTCCATCGACCTGATCTACGCCCGCCAGAACCAGACCCTCGCCGCCTGGCGCGACGAACTGAACCGCGCGCTCGACTTCGGGACCTCGCACCTCTCGCTCTACCAGCTGACCATCGAGGACGGCACCGTCTTCGGCCAGATGCACGCCAAGAACCTCCTCCGCGGCCTGCCGGAAGAGGATCTCTCCGCCGACATGTTCGAGCTGACGCAAGAGATCACCCGTGCCGCCGGCCTTCCCGCCTACGAAGTCTCGAACCACGCCCGCCCCGGTGACGAATCACGGCACAACCTGATCTATTGGCGGATGGGCGATTACGCCGGCATTGGCCCCGGCGCGCATGGTCGCCTGACCCTTGGTTTGACTCGATTCGCCACCGAGGCCGAGCGTCAACCAACCCCTTGGCTGAACCGCACGATCACCCATCCTGGCAGTGCCGAGACAACCGATCGCCTCTCTGCCGAGGATCGCGCTTCCGAGTACCTGATGTTCGCGCTTCGCCTGAAAGAGGGTGCCTCCCTCAGCCGTTTCGCGGCACTTTCTGGTGCATCGCTGTCCGACCTCGCCCTGGCCGAGATGAAAGGCTTGGGCTTCCTGACCCAGGACGCTGACCGGATCAGCACCACGGAAACCGGCGTCATGATGCTAAACGGCATCCTGCGCGCCCTCCTGGCAAACCGTCAAAGCGCCAGCTGATCAATCTTCATCTGGTAGCTGGGAAAGGATCCGACACAATCTGTCGAGGTCTTCCAGCGACGCATAGCGGATCGTCAGCTCCCCGCTCTCCGCCCCGGCCATATGGTCGATCCGGACCGGAAGCTTCAGATTGGCGGCCAGATCCGCCTCCAGCGCCCGCGTATCCGCATCCTTCTCGGGTGCCTGCCGCGTTCTGGCCGACGCGGGCTTCGCATTCTCCTGCGCTTTCACCAACCGCTCGGTTTCGCGCACCGACAGGCCCTTTGCGACGATCTGAGCCGCCAGTTCCGCCGCTTTCGGGCTCCCGATCAGCGCCCGCGCGTGCCCGGCCGACAGGCCGCCCTCACGCACCATGTCCTGCACTTCGGTCGGCAGTGTCAGCAGCCGCAGCAAGTTCGCCACATGGCTCCGGCTCCGGCTCAGGGCTTCGGCCAATTTCTCCTGCGTATGACCGAATCGAGTCATCAACTGCCGGAATCCCAGCGCCTCTTCGATCGCGTTCAGGTCGGCACGCTGGATGTTCTCGATGATCGCGACTTCAAGGACCTCGGTGTCGCTAAGGTCCCGAACAACCACAGGAACTTCATGCAACTGGGCAAGCTGGGCCGCACGCCAGCGCCGTTCGCCGGCGACGATCTCATAGGTATCCCGCCCCGGTTTCCGCCGCACGATAAGGGGCTGAATCACCCCCTTCTGGCGAATCGAATCGGCAAGGCTGTCCAGGTCTTCCTTGCGGAAATCCAGCCGTGGCTGCTGCGGATTCGGCTCCAGCTTGTCCACCGGGACGTGCAGTTCCGCCTTGCGCGACGCCGCCATCTGCTCGGGGCCCGCCAGATGCACATCGGCCATCAGGGCAGACAATCCGCGACCCAGGCCGCGCTTTTCGATCTTGCTGCTCATCATCAGGCCTCTGAAACTTCGGGGGTTTTCCGGCGATCCGCAATTTCACGCGCCAGCGCACGGTAGGCTTCCGCTCCCTTGGAGCCGGAATCGTAGCTTAGAACCGGCAATGCATAGGACGGCGCCTCACTGATCCGCACATTCCGCGGGATCGTCGTCTTCATGACCAGATCGCCCATATTGGCGCGGGCGTCGGCTTCGACCTGCGCCGTCAACCTGTTGCGGCGGTCATGCATCGTCAACACAACCCCTTCGATCCGCAGGTCCGGATTGGCAGAGCGGCGCACATCGCGAATCGTCAGCATCAACTGCGACAGCCCTTCCAGCGCAAAGAACTCGCACTGAAGCGGGACAAGGACAGAATGCGCCGCGACAAGGGCGTTGACAGTCAGAAGGCTCAAGGCAGGCGGACAGTCGATCAGGATATAGTCAAAGCCATAGGCATCCATCTCGGGGCGCCGCAGCGCATCATGCAGCAGATAACTCCGGTTTTCGATGGACACGATGTCCAGGTCGGCCGAGGACAGGTCAGCATTGGCAGGGATAATCATGATGTCCGGAATGCTGGTCGCCATCACAACATCCTGTAGTTCTGCGCCATCAACCACCAAGTCATAGCTGGTCTTCTTGCGCGCATCGGGTCGAACTCCCAAGCCTGTCGAAGAGTTTCCTTGCGGATCGATATCCACCAGAAGGACCTTCTTGCCAAGCTCAGCCAAGCCGGCGGCCAGGTTGATCGCAGTGGTCGTCTTGCCGACGCCACCCTTTTGATTGGCCAAAGCAAGGATGTAAGCGTCAGACATGGCGGTGAATGTTCCTGATCACTAGAATTGCGGCTTCGCCTTCCGACAGGCTGGGCCGCGTGTCAACGTCGAACTCCCAGGAAGTGCGGGCTGAAGCAAGATCCTCTTGGTAGCGGGCGCCCTTCGGAAAGATCGCAACTCCATTTGGGTGGAGGTGTTTTTCTGCAAAGCCCAGCAACTCCGGCAGCGCTGCCAGCGCTCGGGCTGAAAGGACGTCGACGTTCAGGGAAGAAAGTGATTCGATTCGCTCGCTGACTACTGTGACCTGCAGCGACAAAGCTTGAGCCGCTTGCCGAAGGAAGGTCGCTTTGCGCAGGTCAGCTTCAACGAGAGTGACGTGGAGTTGCGGCATCAGCTCGCGGGCAAGCACAGCGACGACTAGTCCAGGGAATCCGCCCCCGGCGCCCAAATCAGCCCAAGTTTTTGCTGTCGCGGGGCAGAGTGTGAAAACCTGCGCCGAATCCGCGATGTGGCGGGTCCACAGGTCTTTCAGCGCATTTTTGCTGACAAGATTGATCGCTCCGTTCCAGCGGTGGACAAGTGCTTCGTAGGATTTCAGCGCTTCGAATGTTTCACGTGAAACATCTATCCCGCCGACCGACAGCTCATACGCAGTCGTCATCCTGCAAGCCGCTCTGCAGATTTGCGCAAATGCCCCAACAGCAGCAGCAACGCGGCAGGCGTGACCCCTTCAATACGTTGGGCATGAAGAATCGATTCGGGCTGAGCACGCGCCAGCTTCTGCTTCAGCTCATTGGAAAGCCCGGAAATGCTGCCGTAATCGAATCCCTTCGGGATCCGCTGCGTCTCTTGGCGGCGCAGATCAGCCACTTCCTTGCTTTGACGGTCAGAGTACTGGTCGTAAGTTGAATCTATCTGCAGCTGGTCCAGGACCTCCCGCCCCAACATCTGGTAGGCGGGAAAGGAATTCTCCAGCAGATCAAGTTCGGCGCCGGGCAATGACAGGACATCGTAGGCCGACCGCTTCGCGCCATCGCGGCTGACCGCGATCCCCACTTCGTTAAGTGCTTTCGGCCCGATCATCGCTGCCGACAGCGCTTGCCGCCCGGTCTCCAGCGCGTCCAGCTTCGTTTCAAACGCAACGCGCCGCGCCCCAGACACACAGCCTGCGTCCAGACCCATCGGCGTCAGCCTCCGGTCCGCATTGTCAGCGCGGACTGTAAGCCGGAACTCGGCCCGCGAGGTGAACATCCGATAGGGCTCCGTCACCCCGCGCGAGGTGAGATCATCGATCATCACACCGATGTAACTGTTCGTCCGGCTGAACTCGATTGGCGAACGACCACAAGATGCCGCGGCGGCATTCATGCCAGCCACAATACCTTGAGCGCCCGCTTCTTCGTATCCCGTCGTGCCGTTGATCTGGCCCGCGAAGTACAGCCCCGGAACGGCGCGCGTTTCCAGCGTCTGCTGAAGTCCGCGCGGGTCAAAGTAGTCGTACTCGATGGCATAACCGGGCTGCAGAATAACCGTCTCCTCCAGCCCGACTATCGTGCGGATGTAGGCGTGCTGGACGTCCTCCGGCAGCGAGGTCGACAAACCATTCGGATAGACGGTGTGGTCGTCCAGTCCCTCCGGTTCCAGGAACACCTGATGTGAGGTCTTGTCGGCAAAGCGCACGACTTTGTCCTCGATCGACGGGCAGTAGCGCGGCCCGACACCTTCGATGTGCCCCCCATACATGGCGGAGCGACCAAGGTTATCCCGCACGATCTGGTGGGTCGCCTCGGACGTATGGGTTATCCCGCAAGAGATCTGCCGCGCCTCCGGCACCCGGTTCAGGAAGGAAAACACCACCGGAGTCTCATCCCCCGGCTGGCTTTCCAGCCGCGCCCAATCGATCGTCCGCCCATCCAGACGGGGTGGAGTACCCGTTTTCAACCGTCCCACCGGCAGCGCCAGCTCCGCCAGTTGCGATGCCAGCACGCGCGAGGGCGAATCACCCATGCGGCCGCCCGACATCCGCTGGTCGCCAATATGTATCACGCCGTTCAGGAAGGTTCCTGCCGTCAGCACCACGCGACCCGATGCCAGCTCCACTCCCGAGGCCACCACAACGCCGCTCACGGCTCCGCCCACCAGACGCAGCCCCGAAACCTCGCCCTCGATGATGTCCAGCCCCGGCGTCGCCAGCAGTTCCGCCCGCATCGCCTCACGATAGAGACGCCGGTCGATCTGCGCCCGCGGCCCCTGCACGGCAGGCCCTTTCCTGCGGTTCAGCAGGCGGAACTGGATTCCCGCGCGGTCAGCCATCCGGCCCATGACGCCGTCAAGCGCATCAATCTCGCGCACGAGGTGGCCCTTGCCCAGTCCGCCGATGGCCGGATTGCAGGACATGGCGCCCAAAGTCTCGATCCGCAGCGTCACCAGCGCCGTCGACACGCCCATCCGCGCCGCAGCCGCAGCGGCCTCGGCGCCCGCATGGCCGCCCCCGATCACGATGACATCGTAGTGTTTCACGTGGAACACTCCCTACTTGCCGATGCAGAAGCTGGCAAAGATCTCGCCCAAAAGGTCGTCGACATCCACCCGGCCAACCAGCGCATCAAGTGCCCTCACAGCCTGCCGCAGATGCTCCGCCGCCAGTTCGACGCGCGAGTCGGGTCTTACCACTTCCGCCCGTGACTCGGCCAGAGCAGCGATTGCCGTTGTAACGGCCACGCGATGCCGTTCGCGCACCAAAGCGCCGGCGGACCCCACGCGCGCGTCCAGGATTTCCCCGATCCGCGCCATCAGTTCCGGCACGCCCGCACCGGTCTTGCCGGATACCGCCAGACCAGATGCCCCAGATATGGTGTCCGATTTCCCTATAACCACAAGATCATCGCCCGACGGCTCCAGCGGCAGCGCAGAGCCATCCGCCAGGAACAACCGCAAGTCCGCGGCTTCGGCCCGCGCCAAGGCCCGCTCGATCCCGGCGCGTTCCAGCCGATCCTCGGTGTCCCGCAGCCCTGCCGTGTCCAGGAACGTGACCGGCAGCCCAGCAATCTCCATGCGGACCTCGATCACATCCCGCGTCGTCCCGGCAATCTCGCTGGTAATCGCGGCCTCGCGCCCTGCAAGCTGGTTCAAAAGCGTGGACTTCCCGGCATTCGGCGCACCGACGATGGCGACCTCGAACCCGTCCCTGATCCGCTCGGCGGCAGACACCCCCGCCGCCTCACGCCCCAGATCGGCCATCAGCCCGTCGATCAGCACCAGCACCTCGGGCGAGACGTCCACCGGCACGTCCTCATCCGCGAAGTCGATGGTGGCTTCCAGCAGGGCCCCAGCCCGGATCAGGTCGCGCCGCCAGCCCTCTACCTTCTGCCCGACCGAGCCCGACAGCACCCGCACCGCCTGCTTGCGCTGTGCCTCCGTCTCGGCGTCGATCAGGTCCGCCAGCCCCTCGACCTGCGCCAGGTCCAGCACGCCGTTCTCCAGCGCGCGACGGGTGAACTCCCCCGGCTCTGCCAACCGCAGGCCAGGTTGCGCAGACAGGGCCCGCAGCACCGCGCCCACCACGGCAGGCCCACCGTGACAGTGCAGCTCCACCACCGCCTCGCCGGTGAAACTGGCGCCCTCGGCAAAGGACAGCACCAGCGCCTCGTCCAGCACCTCTCCACCCCAGGTCAGCCGCCGCAACCCCGCCACCCGCGCGGCAGGCAGCGACCCACAAAGCGCAAGACCGGCCGCAAGCGCGCCCGGTCCCGAGATCCGTACCACGGCGAGGCCCGACCGACCCCGCGCCGTGGCGAGGGCATAGATCGTGTCCATCGCCGCCGCCTATCAGGTGTTCATCGACTCGAAGAATTCGCCGTTCGATTTCGTCTGCTTCAGCTTCGAAATCAGGAACTCGATGGCATCCGTCGTGCCCATCGGGTTCAGGATGCGGCGCAGGACGTAGGTCTTCTGCAGGTCCATCTTGTCGACCAGCAGGTCTTCTTTCCGGGTGCCGGACTTCAGGATGTCCATCGCGGGGAAGACGCGCTTGTCGGCAACCTTGCGGTCCAGCACGATCTCAGAGTTACCGGTGCCCTTGAATTCTTCGAAGATCACTTCGTCCATCCGGCTGCCGGTGTCGATCAGCGCGGTGGCGATGATGGTCAGCGACCCGCCTTCCTCGATGTTCCGGGCAGCACCGAAGAAGCGCTTCGGGCGCTGCAGGGCGTTGGCGTCCACACCACCGGTCAGCACCTTGCCCGAGGACGGGACAACGGTGTTGAACGCGCGGCCAAGGCGGGTGATCGAGTCCAGCAGGATCACCACGTCGCGCTTGTGTTCGACCAGCCGCTTGGCCTTTTCGATCACCATTTCCGCCACCGCCACGTGCCGCGTCGCCGGTTCGTCGAAGGTCGAGGCGACAACCTCGCCCTTCACCGTGCGCTGCATGTCGGTGACTTCCTCGGGCCGTTCGTCGATCAGCAGAACGATCAGATAGCACTCCGGATGGTTCGTCGCGATCGAGTTGGCGATGTTCTGCAACAGCACCGTTTTGCCGGTCCGCGGCGGTGCCACGATCAGCCCGCGCTGGCCTTTGCCGATCGGGGCCACCAGGTCGATGATCCGGGCCGAGCGGTCCTTGATCGTCGGGTCCTCGACCTCCATCTTCAGCCGTTCGTCCGGATAAAGCGGCGTCAGGTTGTCGAAGTGAACCTTGTGCTTGGCCTTCTCCGGGTCATCGAAGTTGATCCGCGTGACATGCGTCATGCTGAAATACTTCTCGTTGTCCTTCGGCGCCTGCATCAGGCCTTCGATGGTATCCCCGGTCCGCAAGCTGAACTGGCGCAGGATCTCGGGGCCGACATAGATATCATCCGGGCCGGGCAGATAGTTGGCAGAGGGCGAACGCAGGAAGCCGAACCCGTCCTGCAGCACTTCCAGCACGCCGTCGCCGCCGATCTCCCAGCCTTCCTCGGCATGCTCCTTCAGAAGCGAGAACATCATCTCGCCCTTGCGCATGGAGGGGGCGTTCTCGATCTCCCACTCCTCAGCCATGGCCAGAAGGTCGGCCGGGGTCTTGGCCTTGAGTTCAGAGAGGTTCAAGCGTTCGACAGTCATGGAATACCTTTGGGCGGACCAGCCCCGTGGGGGGGCGTATCGTCGGGAAGTCTGGGACGGGAAGTGCGATGGACCGGACGGCCCTGCAAAGCCGCACCTAATCGGCGTCTTTGCAAAAGTCAATCAGAAGCGGGTGATGACCGCGAAGACGATGACCAGCATCAGAATCGTCGGGACCTCGTTCATCAGCCGGTAGGCCCTGCCATTGCGCGTATTGGTCCCCGCCAGGAACTCCTTGCGGCGCAGGCCCAGCCAGTGGTGGAACCAGGTCATGACCAGCACCCCGCCCGCCTTGACCCAGGGCCAGACGAAGGACCAGTCCACCACCCCCGGCGTGAAGACCAGCGCCAGGCCAAAGACCCAGGTCGCGATCATCGCCGGGTTCATGATCCCCCGCAGCAAGCGCCGCTCCATCGTCTGGAACATCCTGTCCGTCGCACTTCCGGCTTCGACCTGTTCGACGTGGTAGACAAACAGCCGGGGCAGATAGAAGATCCCCGCCATCCACGAGATCACCGACACCACGTGCAGCGACTTCGTCACCAGATACCAGTCGGCCAGAAAATCCGTGATCATCGCCAGCATCTTGTCCACCCAAAGCGCCTTCGTCCTTCTTCTATAAAGAAAGAATGAAAGAAGGAATGTGGATGATGTAGGCCCTGTGCAGAACTGGATTGGCCGGTTGGCCCCCAGACCCATCCACAGGGAGCGTTCTGGGGACAAGTCCGGGAAAACATCTCATCCAAGCAGAAGATCCAGAAATTACTGATCAATAACAGTAACTTACTCGAATATCCCGCCGCACCTGATCCACAGCCTCCAACCATCCCGACCCCCCGCACGACCATTTCTCCCGTACCGCGTGACAACCCCGTGCACAGCGGGATATCTCTGGCCGGACCACCCCGGACCACCCCGGATACCCACAGCACGCCACCACAGCCGCTTTCTCACCCCAACGGCACCCAGGAACAAACCGCGGATATCCACAGCCCCCATGATCCTTGCCTCCACCTCCCCGACCCGCCTTTCGATGCTCCGCGCCGCCGGCCTGGACCCCACCGCCATCGCCCCCCGCGTCGATGAAGCGACCATCCGCGACACCCTTGTGGCCGAGGGGGCGAACCCCCGCGACATCGCCGATGCCCTGGCCGAGATGAAGGCCCGCAAGGTCGCCGAGAAACACCCGACCGACCTTGTCCTTGGATGCGACCAGGTCCTCGCCCTTGACCGCGAAACCTTTGCCAAGCCTCAGACCCCCGACGACGCCCGCGCCCAACTCCGCGCCTTGCGGGGCAAGACCCACAAGCTGCTCTCCGCGATCGTCGTCTATGAAAACGCCGAACCCGTCTGGCGTACCATCGGCGAAGCCCGTCTGACCATGCACCCGATCTCCGACGCCTACCTGAACGATTACGTCGACCGGAACTGGGACTCGATCCGCCACTCCGTCGGCTGCTACAAGGTCGAGGAGGAAGGCGTCCGCCTCTTCTCGGCCATCCACGGCGACCATTTCACCATTCTTGGCCTACCGCTCCTGCCGCTGTTGGCATGGCTTGGCAACCGGGGCATGATCGCCACATGACCGACTACCCCCGCATCCCGCTTGCCGCCGTCCTGGGCCATCCCATCGCCCACAGCCGCAGCCCCGCGCTGCATGGCTACTGGCTCAAGCGTTACGGCATCAAGGGCCACTACATCCCCATCGACATCGCCCCTGTCGATCTGCCCCGCCTCCTCCGCATCCTGCCCGAACTGGGCTTCGTCGGTTGCAACGTCACCATCCCGCACAAAGAGGCGATCCTTCAGATCGCCGATGTCGTCACTGACCGCGCCGCTCTGATCGGGGCCGCAAATACGCTGATCTTCCGCAAGGATGGCAAGATCCACGCCGACAACACCGACGGTTCCGGCTTCATCGCCAATCTCCGCCAGAACGCCCCGGACTGGAAGCCCGCGTCCGGCCCTGCCGTTGTCCTTGGCGCAGGCGGAGCAGCCCGCGCTGTCGTCGCCGCGCTGATCGAAGTGGGCGTTCCCGAGATTCGCCTTACCAACCGCACCCGCGCCCGGGCCGATGCGATCCGCCACGACTTCGGTGCCAAGATCCATGTCCACGAATGGACCCAGGCCCCGAACCTGATGGACGACGCCGTTACAGTCATCAACACCACCTCCCTTGGTATGACCGGCAAGCAGGACTTCCACGTCCCGCTGTACCGGATGAACCCCAAGGCGCTGTGCAACGACCTGGTCTACACCCCGCTGAAAACCCAGTTCCTGATCGAGGCCGAGGACCGTGGTGCCACCGTTGTCGACGGCCTTGGCATGCTGCTCCACCAGGCCGCTCCCGGCTTCGAACGCTGGTTCGGCCAGCGCCCCGAAGTGGACGAGGCCACCCGTCAGGCCGTCCTGTCCGCATGAGTTTCGTCCTCGGCCTCACCGGCTCGATCGGCATGGGCAAATCGACCACGGCGCAGATGTTCGCGGACGAAGGCCTGCCCGTCTGGGACGCCGACGCCACTGTCCACCGCCTGTACCACCCCGGCCAACCGGCCGCCCTAGCCATCGCTGCGCTTTTCCCCGGCGCAATCGACCCTGACGGACAGGTCAACCGCGCCGCCCTTCGCGCCATGATCCAGGCCGACGCGACGGTCCTCGACCGCCTCAATGCCGCCGTCCATCCCCTCGTCGCCGCCGACCGCGCCGCCTTCCTTGCACGCAACGAAGCCGACGAGATCGTTCTCCTCGACGTGCCGCTTCTGTACGAGATCGGCTTGGACACAGCCTGCAACGCCGTCGCCGTCGTCTCTGCCCCCGCTGCGGTCCAGCGCCAGCGCGTCCTTGACCGTGGCGCCATGACCGAAGCCGAGTTTCAGACCATCCTCTCCCGCCAGCTTCCCGATGCCGAAAAGCGCAAGCGGGCGACCTACGTCATTCCCACGACCAGCCTTGAAGCCGCCCATCAAGCTGTGAGAGATGTGCTGGCAGACATCCGGCGGACCAAAGATGCGTGAAATCGTCCTCGACACCGAAACCACCGGCTTCGAGCCCGCCGAAGGCCACCGCATCGTCGAAATCGGCGCCATCGAGCTTTTCAACCACCTGCCCACCGGCCGCACCTACCACCAATACATCAACCCTGAACGCGGCATGCCCGCTGGCGCGTTCGAAGTGCACGGCATTGGCCACGACATCCTGGAAACCCCCGGCAAGTCCGTCCCCGGCGGCGTCACCCTGCGGGACAAGCCGGTCTTTGCCAGGGTCGGCCAGGCCTTCCTCGATTTCATCGGCGACGCGCAGCTGGTGATCCACAACGCCGCTTTCGACATGAAATTCCTGAACCACGAGCTTCAGCGGTGCGGCCTGCCCAACCTGCCCTACGCCCGCGCGACCGATACCCTGATGATCGCCCGGTCCAAGTTCCCCGGCTCACCCGCCTCGCTGGATGCGCTGTGCCGGCGTTTCAGCATCGACAACTCGATGCGGGAAAAGCACGGCGCGCTTCTCGACAGCGAAATACTGGCCGAAGTCTATCTGGAACTGATCGGCGGTCGGCAGCCCGACCTTGTCCTCAGCTCCGCCGCCCCTGCGCCCACCCGCAGCGCCTCGGGCGATCTGATCACCTGGCGTCCCCGCCCACGGCCCGAGCCGCTGCCTCCGCGCATCACGGAAGCAGAGCTTGCCTCCCATGCCGCGATGGTCGGCAAGCTGGGTGACGCAGCGATCTGGAAGAAAGAAGCCTAGCGGACGACCGATGTGGCGGGTGCAATCCGCGCCCTTGGGAAGGGGCTAAGGGCGAGAAGTTGCAACCTCTCGCCCTGCAAAACGCCTGATCAGTTGATCTTTTCAGCTGGGGCCGGCGAGGCGGCTTGCGCCTGTGCCCGACGCGCCAGCTCTTGCCGGTACAGCGCCATGAAATCCACCTGGTCCACGTTCAGGGGCGGGAAGCCCCCGTCGCGCGTCAGGTCCGAGATGATGCGGCGCACATAAGGGAACATCAGCCGCGGGCATTCGATCAGCAGGAACGGATGCAGCTGCTCCTCTGCTACCCCCTCGATCAGGAAGGTGCTGCCGTATTCCAGCTCCAGCAGGAACAGCACGTCGCCGTTGACCTTGTTCTTCGAGGTCACCTTGAACTTGGTGATCACCTCGTACTGGTTCGCCACCGGGCGCTTGCGGGCGTCCAGGCTGACGGCGACCTGAATGTCGGGCTGCACTTCGCCTGCGGTCAGGCCCTTCTGCACGACAAGGTTTTCAAAGGACATGTCGCGCACGTACTGGGCCAGCACCTGCATCTTGATCTGCGCCGGGGTCGCTGCCGCGCCGTTCCCTGCCGGGGTTTCGTCTGCCATTTCCGGGTCTCCCAAACGGATTTGTCGCTTTCCTATCAGGTCGGGCGTCGGCCCTCAATGCTGCGGTTGGAGCCAACGAAAAAGGCCGACCCCGAAGGCCGGCCAATCCTTAACTGTTCATGAATCCGCGCGCCTAAGCCGCTGATTCCAAAGTGCTTGCAAAACTGTCCACGCTGGACAGTCTTACAGAACCTCGCTCATTTTGACGACGCGACCTTCCGCGACCGATTTCAGCGCCGCCTCGGCCAGGGCCAGGGCCAGCAGCCCATCCTCACCCGACGGGCTTGCCTTCGCCTTGCCCCCCATAGCGTCAATGAAGGCCGCAATTTCGGCCGCGTAGGCCTCGGTATAGCGGGTCATGAAGAAGTCGTGCAGCGGCGGCCGGGTATACCCCGCACCCGTCGCAACCTCGATGGACACCGGCCGCTGGTTTTCCGCCGCGACCGAGCCGCCCGACCCATGCACCTCGATCCGCTGGTCGTACCCGTAGGTCGCCCGGCGCGAGTTCGAGATGACCGCCATCTTCCCCGACGCCGTCTTCAGCATAACCTGAACAGAATCGCTGTCACCCGCCTTGCCAATCGCCGGGTCCACCAGAACCGCCGCCATCGCCGACACTTCCGACACTTCCTCACCCAGCAGGAACCGCGCCATGTCGAAATCATGGATCGTCATGTCTCGGAAAATCCCGCCCGACCGCTTGATATAATCGACCGGAGGTGCCCCCGGATCACGGCTGGTGATCGTCACCATCTCGACGGTCCCGATGGTCCCCTTATCGATCTCGGCCCGGACCGCCATGAAATGCGGGTCGAAACGGCGGTTGAAGCCGACCATCAGCGTGCCCTTCGCGGCGCGGACGACCTCCAGGCACTGCTTCACGCGTGCCAGCGACAGGTCGATCGGCTTTTCGCAGAACACCGCCTTGCCTGCGCGAACGAACTGCTCGATCAGGTCGGCGTGGGTATCCGTCGGCGTACAGATCACCACCGCGTCAATATCCTTGGCCGCCGCGATGACATCAATCGACCGCACGTCGCAGCCATACTGATCCGCAATCGCCTGTGCCGCCGCCGGCATCGCGTCGCTTACCGCCACCAACGTCGCACCGGAGTTCCCGGAAACCGCCTTCGCATGAACCTTCCCGATGCGCCCCGCACCCAGAAGCCCGAACCTGATCGTCATAGTCTCTCCTTAGCCCCGGGCTGCCCCCGGCGTTTGTCAAACTTCAGGCGTAGGTGGCGTCGCTGCCGCCCTTGACCCCGGTGATGTAGCTCACGATGTCATTGCCGTCGGTCTCGTCCTTCCGCAAGGAGGCGACGATGCGACCCCGGCGAAAAACCACGATCCGGTCGACCAGATCGAAGACCTGCCGCAGATTGTGGCTGATCAGGATCATCGGGATGCCGCGCTCCTTCAGGCCCCGGATGATGTTCTCGACCTGAGCCGTCTCCTGCACCCCCAGCGCCGCCGTGGGTTCGTCCATGATCACCAGCTTCGACGCAAAAGCCGCCGTCCGCGCGATGGACACGCACTGGCGCTGGCCGCCCGACATGTTGCGGATCGGGTTGTCGACGTTGGGAATCTTGACTGCCGTGGTCGCCAAGGCCTCCATCGTCCGCTCGCGCATCGTCTTGCGGTCCAGCCAGGAAAACGGCCCCAGTTTGAACTTGAAGAGCTCGCGCCCCAGGAACAGGTTCGACGGCACATCCAGATCATCGGCCAGCGCCAGGGTCTGGAACACCGTCTCGATCCCCGATTGCCGCGCTTCCAGCGGACCGGAAAAGTGAACCGGCTGGCCGTCGAAGATGACCTCGCCGCTCGTCCGCTGCTCCACCGCCGTCACCTGGCGCACAAAGGTGGATTTCCCCGCCCCGTTGTCGCCCACGACGGCGACATGCTCGCCCTCGTGCAGGATGAAGTTCGCGTCGTCCAGCGCATGCACGCCGCCGTAGTGCTTGGTCAGGCCGCGGGTTTCCAGAATGATCTTTGACATAGGTCTACCCCCGGGTCCGTTTGCGTTGACGCCACTGGTCCAAGACCACCGCGCCGACGATGATCGCGCCCTTGACCATCTCCTGGTAGTAGGCGTCCAGCTTGATCGAGGTGAATCCCGAGATGATCACCGAAAAGATCGCGGCACCCAGCACGGTGCCCAGAATCGAGCCGCGACCCCCGGCCAGCGAAACGCCGCCAATGACGGCCATCGCGATAGCATCGAGTTCATACATCACCCCCATGCCCGCCTGGGCCGTGAGGTTCTTCGACGTCAGCAGAACTGCCGCGACGGCCGCCAGCAGCCCGGCGATGGCATAGACCAGCACCTTGTGACGGTCGGTGTTGATCCCCGACATCCGCGCCGCCGCTTCGTTCGACCCGATGGCGTAGGACCGCTTGCCGTACAGGGTGTAGGTCATGATGACGTGGAACAGGATCGCCAGCAGCACGAAGATCACGGCGGGGTTCTGGCCCTGCCAGGACAACAGGCCGAAGGTCATGCCACCCAGAAGGTCGCCGTTTGCCAAGGTCCCGTAGGTCTCGGTCGGGAAGCTGACCGGCTGGCCGTTGGACCACCACCGCGCGACACCGCGGGCCGAGACCATCACGCCAAGCGTGGCGATGAAGGGCGGGATCTTGGTGTAGGCCACCAGCAAGCCGTTGATAAGTCCGGCAAAGAGGCCACAGGCAAGTCCGATGACTATGGGCACGATCACCGGCAGATCCATCGCCCAGTCGCCGAAGATCGCTTTCGGATTGGGGTTGCCGTTGACCATCGCGGTCTGCGCAAAGCTCATCGTCACCATCGCGGTGGCGCCAACCACGGACCCCGACGACAGGTCGATCCCGCCGATGATGATCACCTGCGTCACACCCAAGGCGATGATCCCGATGATCGCGACCTGCAGGATCATGATGTCCAGCCGCTGCTGGTTGAAGATCGCGTCGACATTGTCGCGCATGTTGAACAGGAAGGACCCGCCCTGCATGCGGTTCAGGATTTCGAAGATCAGGACGATCAGCACAAGCGCGCCGAACACGTTCCACTCCGGCGCGCGGGTGCGCTTCGTCGGATCGTATTTCAAGCCGCCCAGGCCATGCGTTGCTTCTGCCACGTCGCCCTCCTCCCCAAAGATGCGATAAGGAAAACTGGCCGATGTTGCCCCACCCGGCCAGTGAAAACGGGGCGACTGTTGCCAGCCGCCCCGAGGTGCCCGGAAGGGCTTAGTTCTTCGACAGGTAGCCGTCGATGTTCGCCGGAGTCACCAGTTCGAACGGAACGTAGACCTTCTGCTCGACCGCTTCGCCGGCAGCCAGCTTGACGGCTGCGTCCAGTGCGCCGCCGCCCTGGGCCGCCGCGTTCTGGAACACGGTGATGTCCAGCTCGCCAGCCTGCATCGAGGCCAGCGCGTCCTGGGTCGCATCGACGCCCGAGACGATGACCGCATCCATGCCGATGCCCGCAGCCTTGATCGCCTGGATCGCACCCAGAGCCATCTCGTCGTTGTTGGCCAGCACACCGTCGAAGGCAGCGCCGGTCGACAGCCAGTTGGTCATCAGCGACTGCGCCTGGTCACGCGATCAGTTGGCGGTTTGCTGGTCGATCACGGTGACCTTGACCTTGCATTCGCCGGCTTCGATCACGTCGGTGTAGTTCTGCGTGCGCTGCACGGCGGCCTGGTTCGACAGTTCGCCCTGCATGACGTAGACGCTGACTTCGGTCTTGCCGGCAGCAGCCCACTGGTTGCACTGCTCGATGAAGCCCTGACGCGACGACTCCGACTCGTTCGAAGCGACGAAGGCCTGGTTGTCGGGCAGGGTGTCGACGTTGATCGGCTGGCGGTTGACGTAGACCAGCGGCACGCCGGCAGCGGCAGCGGCATCCGACATCGCTTGCGTGGCCGAGGTGTCGACCGGGTTCACGATGATCGCGTCAACGCCCGAGGCGATGAAGTTGTTGATCTGGTCCAGCTGCTTGGCCACGTCGTTCTGCGCGTCCTCGATCTGCACCGACAGACCGGCCGCGTCGGCCTGGGTCTGGATGCCGTTGCGCAGGACGGTCAGGAAGTTGTCGTCGAACAGTGCCATCGACACGCCGATCCCGTCCGCCATCGCGGTGGTCCCAAGCAGCGAGGCGAAGCCTGCAGCGATAAGGGTCTTCTTCATGGGTCATTCCTCCCGGTTATTGTCCGCTGTCCACTACAGCGGTTCAATTCAGATTCCCGTCGCGCCGCCTCCCTGCGTGCGACGGGTGAGCTCGTCAGTTCCGAAGCCGCAGACTGAGGAGTCGCACTCCCTGCGTCAACCGATTCTTGCAACCGGTTGCAAAACTGTTCATGCGTGGACCTTCGCCATGTGGTCCATGCTGGCCCGCAGCGCCGTCGCCGGGTCCTGCAAAGCGTGGACTTCCGGAGAGAACGCCTCGAAGCTGACCGGCCCGTTCCAGCCCGCCGCCTGCAGCGCCGCGATCTGCTCCACGTTGCCCAGCCGATCCCCCGGCGTCACCAGCACCCGGTGCGGATCGCGCATGTCGTTGACTCCGACCTCCTGATCCACCACGCCCGAGACGTGGACGATCCCGGTGTGCTCGGGGAACAGCGGCCCGCCGTGGGCCAGCGTGTGGTGGAACGTGTCGTGGACCAGCTTGAAGCGGCCCTTGCCGCCGACAGCCTCGATCCCCTCGACGGCTTCCGTCTTGTAGCGCAGCGCACAGATTTCGAAGCCCAAGGGTTCGACCATGCCCACCAGGTTGTGATCCTCCAGCATCGGCTTCAGCGCCTTCAGCGCCACCCGCAGGTTCGCCTGCCGCTCGCCATTGCCCATCCCTTGGTTGTCGTTGCGCGGGATCAGGCTGACCGCTTCCGCACCCGCAGCCTGCGCGATCTTCATCAGCGACAGCGCCTCGGCCTCCTTGTCCGCGGACCAGTCGTTGAAGCGCTTGACCTCGGCCACCGCCAGCAGACGCAGTCCGTTTTCGCGGACATGTGCGCCGCCTTCGGCTGGGTCCATCCCGTCGAACAGCGGCTGGGGCAGGTCGTTGCGGACCTCGATGCCGACCAGACCCAGCGACTTCGACAGGGCCACAAGCTCGCGGAACGAAAGGCGGGCCACCGTCATGTGGTTCAGTGCGAAGTGGATCATATCGGGCCTCCCAACCGCGGCAATTTCTTGCGGTGGACCATCTGCGAGACTCTCCCGTCGCGTCAATCCGCCGCGGAGCGTTCCCGTCATTTCTGACGAAACGACAAGCAGACACGTGATTGTTTTTCGTCAGACACTCTCGGGCAGATAAAGGTCCGGCGGCAGGAAGTGCTGGCCCTGCACCGGGACCATGCCCTCGGTCACCGCCTCGGTCGCCAGGCGGACCAGGTCGTCGCACAACCGCTGCAGCGGGGTGGCGATGACCATCGTCACGTGCCGCCCGATCAGCGCGGCCCGGCTTTCAGGGGTCAGCTCGTTCACCACCAGCGCCACCTCTCCCGGCTGCCGAGCCTCGCGGACCGCCGCAATGGCACCCTCCATCCCGCCGCCCGCGCAATAGATCCCCCGCAGGTCGGGGTGCCGCGACAGAAGGTCCAGCGTCGCCTCATAGGTGAGCTGGCGGGTCTCCAGGTTGATCAGCGTATCCAGCACCTGGAACTGGGGCGCATGTTCGCGGAAAAAGCTGCGCACCCCAGTTTCCCGCAGCTCATGCCCGTGCCAGCGGTAACCCCCGACGAAAACCGCGATTTTCCCCGCATGGTGCGAGGCGGTCGCAATCATGTGCGCCGCGATCCGCCCGACCTTCAGGTTGTTGAGACCAAGGTAGTTCTGCCGCACCCCCTGGCCAAAGTCGTTCAGCAGCGAAAAACAGGGAATGCCTTTCGCGTTCAGCTTCATCACGGCTTCCGTCACCTCGGGGTGTGTCACGGCGGTGGCGGCAATCGCATCGACCCGGCCCGCCATGGCCTCCATCAGTTCGGTGAAGTCCTTCGGGGATTGCGATGCCGCGAAAGCCACCTGAAGCGAGGCGCGCACACCGGTCGCCTGGATCACCGCGCGTTCCGCTTCAATCTTGAATTGCTGATAGAAGGACTGCCGCTCCTTGTGCAGCACCAAGCCCAACCGCAACCGGGGCAAGTCTGCATGGACCCTTTGCCCGATCAGGGGTGCTGCGTGATAGCCGATCAGGCGGGCGGCCTCATAGACCTTGCGGGCGGTTTCTTCCCGCACCTTCTCGCGGCCGTTCAGTACCCGGTCGACGGTGGCGGATGAAACGCCGGCCTCGCGGGCGACGTCGTGAATGGTGGGGCGGTTTGCCATTAGGTTTTGACGAAAATCCATCAAGATGCGCCCGCATCATGATGGCCCATGACGAAACCTGCAAGGAACTCTATTGGCGTTCTGGCCCAGACCGACTTATCCACGACATCGGGAAGACGCTTCTGACGGGAAGCGCAGGGAAACGCAGCGGAGTCAGAGATGAGCAAGCGCGACTACAGCCTTTTCGGGCCCGACGCCAAGCGCGCGGTGGAAAGCGGGCTGACCGCAGCCGAGTGGTATCACACGGAAGTGCCGCGCAAGGTGATGAAGGACCTGATGGCGCGCAGCGACGCGCCCGCGATCCGCGACACCATCATCCTTTATGGCAGCATGATCGTCCTTGCCGGGATCGGCATCGCCCTCTGGCCGACCTTGTGGTCCGCCCCGTTCTGGCTGGCTTACGGCGTCCTTTACGGCTCGGCCTCCGACGCGCGCTGGCATGAATGCGGCCACGGCACCGCGTTCAAGACGCCCTGGATGAACGACTGGGTCTACCAGATCGCCAGCTTCATGATCATGCGCAACTCCGCCACCTGGCGGTGGAGCCACGCGCGCCATCATTCCGAGACCTACCTCGTCGGCCGCGACCCCGAAATCGCGGTGATGCGCCCGCCCGAGGTGGCCAAGCTGGTCCTGAACTTCTTCGGCATCCTTGATGTCATCGCCTTCTTCCCGCGCATCCTGAAGAACGCCATCTCCGGGCCTACGCCCGAGGAACGGACCTATGTCCCGCAAAGCGAATGGGGCAAGGTGCAGCGCGTCGCCATCGTCCATGTGTCGATCTATGCCGCCACGCTGGCGCTTGCGGTCTGGATGCAGTCGATCCTGCCGCTGATGGTGATCGGCCTGCCCCGGATGTACGGCGCCTGGCACCACGTCATGACCGGCCTTCTCCAGCACGGCGGCCTTGCCGACAACGTCGTCGATCACCGGCTTAACAGCCGCACGGTGTACATGAACCCGGTCAGCCGCTTCATCTACTGGAACATGAACTACCACGTCGAACACCACATGTTCCCGATGGTGCCCTACCACGCCCTGCCGCGCCTGCATGAGGTGATCAAGGCCGACCTGCCGCCGCCCAACCGCTCCATCGCCGAGGCGTTCCGCGAAATGTGGCCAGCCATCAAGCGCCAGGTCATGAACGAGGACTACTATGTTCGCCGCGACCTGCCGCCGACGGCAAAACCCTACCGCGAAGATTTCCACCAATACGTGCCGGGCATGATGCCCACCGCCGCCGCAGAATAAGGACGCGACATGCCCTGGATCGACGCCTGCTCCACCACCGACATCGACGAAGAAGACCTGATCCGCTGGGATCACGCGGGCCAGACCTTCGCCATTTACCACTCGCCCGACGGCGATTTCTTCGCGACCGCCGGTCTGTGCACGCACGAGAACGTCCATCTTTGCGACGGGTTGGTGATGGGCAACCTGATCGAATGCCCCAAGCACAACGGCCAGTTCGACTACCGGACCGGAGAGGCGATGCGCGCCCCGGTCTGCGTGAACCTGAAAACGTATCCCGTGAAGGTCGACGGCGACCGCGTCTTCGTCGAGGTGGCGTAATGGCACCCCCTACCGTCAAGGACCTGCTTGACCAGCGTGGCAAACATCAGTTCGCCATGCTGCGGGTCGAGACTCTGGAGGAAGCCGAAGCCGCCGCGCGGGCGGGGGTCGAGCTTCTGTCGGTTCCGCCGTCGATGGTGATGGACCGCCGCTTCCGCGAAGTCGCCCCCGACGCCTTCATCTTCCCCGGCGACAACTTCTACGAGATCGGCGGCACTGACGATTTCCTGCGCTGGGCCTTCCCCCTCTACAAGCACGGCGCCGACGCCTTCTACTGCTCCGGCTCCCTCGGCACCGTCCGTGCGATGACCGACCACGGCCTGCCGGTCTGCGGCCACGTCGGCCTGATCCCGTCGAAACGCACCTGGACCGGCGGCTTCAAGGCCGTGGGCAAGACGCTGGAGACCGCGCAACTGGTCTGGAACCAGTGCAAGGCGCTGGAGGAAGCCGGGGCCTTCGCCGTGGAGATCGAGGTCGTCCCCCATTCCATCACACGCCTGATCGCGGAACGGACCAACCTCTTCCTGATCTCGATGGGCGCAGGCGCGGGCGGCCACGCGCAGTACCTGTTTACCGACGACGTCCTCGGCCAGAACCGCGGCCGCATTCCCCGCCACGCCAAGGTCTACGCCGATTTTGCGGCCGAATACGACCGGCTGCAGGCGCTGCGCGTCGACGCGATGGCCCGCTTCGCCAAGGACGTCCACGACGGCGACTACCCCGCCCCGCAGCACCTCGTGGACTGCGACCCCCAGGTCGTCGCGGAGTTCTCCGACTGGCTGGACCAGAACGCCTAGACCGCCAAAACCGCTTCGATCAACCGCTGGGCCGAGGGCGTCATCTGCGCCCCGGCCCGCGTCACCAGGCTGAACGGGGCCACGGCCAGGCCCAGGTCGATCGGCAGGGACACAAACGGCACCGAGGGATTCCCGGCAAAGCTGTCCACCACTGGCGTCGCCAGGGGCGCAATCGCATCGGTCTGGTTCAGCAGCGCCAGCGTGAACAGGAAGGACGAGGTCGAGATCCGCCGCTTCGGCTGGGGCAGGCCCAGCTCGGTCAGGCGGCTGACCACCGTCTGGGTCAACAGCGTCTCGTCGTCACCCATCACCCAGTCGTAGGACATCAGGTCGTCCAGCGACAGGATCGGCCGCACCAGCAGCGGATGCCCCCGCCGAACCACCAGCGACAACGGCTCTACCGCCAGGACACGCGCCTCCAGCTGGGTTTCACCGGGTGAAAGCCGCGCCAGAGCGAAATCCAGCCGCCCGTCGCGCAATTGCTCGCACAGGTTCAGTGAGGTGGCGACCGTCACTTCGGCGCGGAACTCTGGCAACTCGCGTTGCAGCGCGATCAGCACCGGCATCACCAGGCTCAGCGCCGGGCCCGTCACCGCCCCGACCCGGACCACGCCCGCCCGCCCCGTCGCGGCTTCGGCCAGTTCCCGGGCGGCGTCGGCCAGCTCGATCTCGATCCGGGCCGCCCGCCGCGCCAGCGCCAGCCCCACCTCGGTCAGCCGCAAACCGCGGCCCTGCCGCTCATGCAGCGGCAGACCCAAAAGCTCTTCCATCTCGGCCAGCAGGCGTGAGGCGGCCGGCTGTGCCACCCCGATCCGCGCCGCGGCCACCCCCAAGGCGCCCACCTGGCTCAACTCGGCCAGCAGGCGCAGTTGCACCGGCTTCAGGCGGCGCAGCTGGATCGCAAGACTGGATTCCGTCACACTCATATCAAACCGGCCATGTCTTCATGCGCAGACCCTATTTGACACGCATGGGTCACCTGCGCAATCTGCGCCTCGTCCGTAAGCAGGGGTCGCCCCGGCGTGCCCAAAGCGGATGCAAACGAAGAATCATCGGGAGGAAACAAGATGATCTTGACCCGCCGCGGCCTTATGGCCCTTACCGGCGCCACCGCCGCCCTGTCTGCGCTGCCCGCCTTCGCCCAGGACAAGGGCACCATCGGCATCGCGATGCCCACCAAATCCTCGTCGCGCTGGATCTCGGACGGCGAGTCGATGGTCAAGGCGTTCCAGGACGCTGGCTATGCCACCGACCTGCAGTATGCCGAAGATGACATCCCGACCCAGCTGAACCAGATCGAGAACATGATCACCTCGGGCGTCAAGGCGCTGGTGATCGCAGCCATCGACGGCACCACGTTGTCGAACGCGCTGGACAACGCCGCCGCCCAGGGCATCAAGGTCATCGCCTATGACCGCCTGATCCGCGACTCCGGCTCGGTCGACTATTACGCCACCTTCGACAACTTCAAGGTTGGCGTGCAGCAGGCTGAATCGCTGGTTGCTGGCCTGAAGGAACGCTTCCCCGACGCGAAACCGTGGAACGTCGAACTCTTCGGCGGCTCGCCGGACGACAACAACGCCTTCTTCTTCTACGACGGCGCGATGTCGGTCCTGCAGCCGATGATCGACTCCGGCGAGATTGTCATTCCGTCGGGCCAGATGGGCATGGACGTCGTCGGCACCCTTCGCTGGGATGGCGCGGTTGCCCAAGCCCGCATGGACAACCTTCTGTCCTCGAACTACGGCGACAAGCAGCTGCACGGCGCGCTGTCCCCCTATGACGGGCTGTCCATCGGCATCCTGTCGTCGGTCAAGGGCGTGGGCTACGGCTCGGGCGACATGAAGATGCCGATCGTCACCGGTCAGGACGCCGAGATCCCCTCGGTCAAGTCGATGATCGCGGGCGAGCAGTATTCGACCGTATTCAAGGACACCCGCGAACTGGCCAAAGTCACCGTCAAGATGGTGGACGCGGTCCTTGCCGGCGGCGAGCCCGAGATCAACGACACCGAAACCTACAACAACGGCGTCAAGGTGGTTCCGTCCTACCTCCTCGAGCCGGTCTCGGTGAACCTCACGAACTACGAAGAGATCCTCGTCGGTTCGGGCTACTACACTGCCGATCAGCTGAAGTAAGCTGATCCGAAGGGCCTGCCCGCGCCGCTCCCGCGCGGGCAGGTCCCCTTTCGGGAGGGGACATGTCGACACTTCTGGAAATGCGGGAGATCACCAAGGTCTTCCCGGGCGTCAAGGCGCTGGACCGGGTCAGCCTGACCGTCGAGGCCGGGGAAATCCACGCCATCTGCGGCGAAAACGGCGCCGGGAAATCCACGCTGATGAAGGTCCTGTCGGGCGTCTATCCGCACGGCACCTATGACGGCGACATCCTCTATGACGGACAGCCCCTCGCCAATCGCTCCATCCGCGACAGCGAGCACAAGGGCATCATCATCATTCACCAGGAACTCGCGCTGATCCCGCTGCTGTCGATCGCCGAGAACCTGTTCATGGGCAACGAGGTTGCGACCAACGGCGTGATCTCCTGGCCCCTGGCCATGCAAAAGACCGGCGAGCTTCTGCGCCGCGTCGGGTTGAACGAACCCCCCAGCGCCGTCGTGGGCAAGCTGGGCGTCGGCAAGCAGCAATTGATCGAGATTGCTAAGGCCCTGTCGAAGAACGTCCGCCTCCTGATCCTGGACGAACCCACCGCCGCCTTGCAGGAAGCTGACGCCGACCGCCTGCTGGACCTGATGCTGGAGCTGAAGGCCCAGGGCGTGACCCAGATCATCATCAGCCACAAGCTGAACGAAATCGGCCGCGTCGCCGATCGCATCACCGTGATCCGCGATGGCACCTCGGTTTCGACCCTGAACAAGTCCGACATCTCGGAAGACCGCATCATCCGCGACATGGTCGGCCGCGACATGGCGCACCGCTACCCCGAACGCACCCCGAACCCCGGCGAGATGCTCTTCGAGGTGGAAAACTGGTCCTGCATGCACCCCGAACAGGCCGGGCGGCAGATGATCAAGGGCGTCTCGCTGAACGTCCGCAAAGGCGAGATTGTCGGCATCGCCGGCCTGATGGGCACCGGCCGCACCGAGCTTGCGATGTCCATCTTCGGCCGCAGCTACGGCAAGGGACATGCGGGCACGGTGAAGATGCACGGCAAGCCCGTTGACGTCTCCACCGTGACGAAAGCCATCCAGGCGGGCATCTCCTACGTGACCGAGGATCGCAAGGCGCTGGGCCTGATCCTGGAAGAACCAATCCTGAAGAACATCAGCCTCGCCAACCTGTTCGGCATCGCGAAAAACTCCGTCCTCGACAAACGGCGTGAGGCCCAGGTGGCCGAGGGCTACCGCAATCAACTCGCGATCCGCACTCCAGGCGTGCACCAGAAGGTCATGAACCTGTCGGGCGGCAACCAGCAGAAGGTTGTCCTCTCGAAATGGCTGTTCACCGAGCCGCAGCTTCTGATCCTGGACGAGCCTACCCGCGGCATCGACGTGGGCGCGAAGTTCGAGATCTACACGATCATGAAGGATCTCGCCGAACAGGGGCGCGGGGTGCTGATGATCAGCTCCGAAATGCCCGAGCTTCTGGGCATGTGCGACCGCATCTACGTGATGAACGAAGGCCGGATCGTCGGTGAACTGACCCGTGACGAGGCGAGCCAGGAAAAGATCATGGCGCTGATCGTCAAGGACAATGGCAAGACCACAGGAAAGGTGGCGTGAATGGCTGACAATCAAAGCTCACTCGGCGGACACCTGCGCGAAAACGGCATGCTTCTGGCGTTGGTCGCCATCGTGGCGCTGTTCTCGGTGCTGGTGGCGATGCAGGGCAAGCCGATGTTCCTGCAGGCGCCGAACATCACCAACATCTTCCTGCAGAACGGCCATGTGATCATCCTTGCCCTCGGGATGCTGCTCATCATCGTCGCCGGGCACATCGACCTTTCGGTCGGCTCCGTCGCCGCCTTTACCGGGGCCGTCGCCGCCTATCTGACCGTAGAGCTTAAACTCCCGATCTCCATCGTCATCCCGCTGACCCTGATCGTTGGCGGGCTGATCGGCGCGGCGCAGGGCTACTGGGTCGCCTATTGGCGCATCCCGTCGTTCATCGTCACCCTCGCCGGGATGCTGGTCTTCCGGGGCGCGACTCTGTGGCTGCTCGGGGGCCAGAACATCGGCCCCTTCCCCAAGGCCTTCCAGGCCATGTCCTCGGGCTTCATCCCTGATCTCACCGGCATCGGCAAACCCCACGGCTTGACGCTGATCGTCACCGCCATCGCCATCGCCGTCGTCATCTGGATCGGCATGCGCGCCCGCGCCCGGGATGCCGAGTTCGGGATCACCCCCGAACCCACCGGCCTGTTCTGGGGCCGCACGCTGATTATCTCGGCTGCAATGGCCTTCGTCGGCTGGCAGCTCGCCAGCTTCCGGGGCCTGCCGAACGTGCTGGTGGTGCTGGCAATCCTCATCATTCTCTACGCCTTCTTCACCGAAAACACCGTCCAGGGCCGCCGCATCTATGCCGTCGGTGGCAACTACAAGGCTGCCATGCTCTCCGGCATCCGGGCCGAGCGTCTGGTCTTCTTCTGCTTCGTCAACATGGGCGTCCTCGCCGCGTTGGCGGGAATGATGGTCACCGCCCGCCTCAACTCCGCCACCCCCAAGGCCGGTACCGGCTTCGAGCTTGACGCCATCGCCGCCGTCTTCATCGGCGGTGCCGCGATGGCGGGCGGCTCGGGCAAGATCATCGGCGTCGTGATCGGCGCGCTGATCATGGGCGTGATGAACATGGGCATGTCGATCCTCGGGGTCGGCATCGACTACCAGCAGATGATCAAGGGCCTGGTCCTACTCGCCGCCGTCATCTTCGACGTCTACAACAAGAACAAGTGAGGCAGATCATGCATCTCTCCACCGTCAAGGGCGTCGGCCCCGTCGTCCGCGAAGGCTCCGAAGCCCGCAGCGTCCGCAACACGGCGTCGATCTACGAATTGGCCTCGGCGGCCATCGCGGGCGAAGGGCTCAAGGCCGAGATCGCCCGTCGCGGCCTTGGCGAAACCGTCGACCTTACACGCGCGGCCTTCGACCTGCCCGTCAGCCACCCCGACCCCGCCCACCTGCACCTGACCGGCACTGGCCTCACCCACCTCGGCTCGGCCTCCGCCCGCGATGCGATGCACGCCAAGCTTGAGGGCGCGGAAACCCTGACCGACAGCATGAAGATGTTCCGCATGGGCCTGGAAGCCGGCCGCCCCGCCGCAGGCGACGTCGGCGCGCAGCCCGAGTGGTTCTACAAGGGCAACGGCTACGCTGCCGTCGCCCCAGGTGCCGCCCTCGAAGCCCCCGGCTTTGCCGAGGACGGCGGCGAGGAACCGGAAATCGCCGGCATCTACCTGATCGGCCCCACCGGCACCCCGCACCGCATCGGCTGGGCCCTGGGCAACGAATTCTCCGACCACATCACCGAGCGCGTCAACTACCTCTGGCTCGCCCACTCCAAACTCCGCGTCGCCTCCTACGGCCCGGAGATTCTGGTGGGCGACCTTCCGTCAGACGTGCGCGGCCATTCCCGCATCCTCCGCGACGGCAAGACCCTGTGGGAAAAGCCCTTCCTCTCCGGCGAAGCCAACATGTCCCACACGCTGGCGAACCTGGAACACCACCACTTCAAGTACGACATCTTCCGCCAGCCCGGCGACCTGCACGTCCACTACTTCGGCACCGCCACCCTGTCCTTCGCCGACGGCATCAAGACCCAACCCGGCGACATGTTCGAGATCGAAGTCGCGGACTTCGGTCAGCCCCTCCGCAACACCCTGTCCTTCGCGCCGAAGACCCACGGCGCGACCAAAGTTCACCCGCTGTAAGAGGCCAGTAGCATGACCAAGTTCACACCCGCCCCCTGGCCCCGCAAGCTGCGCTCGCAGGAATGGTTCGCCGGAACCTCGAAGGACGCGATCTACCACCGCTCGTGGATGAAGAATCAGGGCCTGCCCGCCGACCTGTTCGACGGGCGCCCGGTGATCGGCATCCTGAACACCTTCTCCGAGCTCAACCCCTGCAACGCGCACCTGAACGACCTCGCCGAGCGCGTCAAACACGGCGTCTACGAGGCTGGCGGCTTCCCGGTCATCGTGCCCGTCTTTTCCGTTTCCGAATCCGCCTTCCGCCCCACCGCGATGATGTTCCGCAACCTCGCCGCAATGGCGGTCGAGGAAACCATCCGCGGCCAGCAGGTGGACGGCGTCGTCTGCCTTGTCGGCTGCGACAAGACCACGCCCAGCCTCCTGATGGGCGCAGCCTCCTGCGACCTGCCCACCATCATGGTCTCGGGCGGGCCGATGCTGAACGGCTACTTCCGCGGCGAACGCGTCGGCTCCGGCACCCACCTCTGGAAGTTCTCCGAGGCTGTCAAAGCCGGTGAAATGACCGCCGAGGAATTCGTCGAAGCCGAAGCTTCGATGTCCCGCTCGCCCGGCTCGTGCAACACGATGGGTACCGCTTCCACGATGGCCTCGATGGTCGAGGCGCTGGGCATGACCCTCTCCGGCAACGCCGCGATCCCGGCCGTGGACTCACGCCGCCGCGTCATGGCGCACCTGACCGGCCGCCGCATCGTGCAGATGGTCAAGGACGACCTGAAACCGTCAGATATCCTGACGCGCGACGCCTTCCAGAACGCCATTCGCGCCAACGCGGCCATCGGCGGCTCGACCAACGCCGTGATCCACCTTCTGGCCATTGCGGGCCGCTGTGGCATCGACCTGACCCTGAACGACTGGGACGAATGGGGCCGCAACGTCCCGACCATCGTCAACCTGATGCCCTCCGGCAAATACCTGATGGAGGAATTCTTCTACGCCGGTGGCCTCCCCGCCGTCATGAAGCGCCTTGGCGAAGCTGGCCTTCTGAACAAGGACGCGCTGACCGTCTCGGGTGGCCCGGTCTGGGACGAGGTCAAGGACGTCCGCAGCCACAACGACGACGTGATCCTGCCCGCCGAAAAGGCCTTGGCACAATCCGGCGGCATCGTGGTCGTCAAGGGCAACCTTGCCCCCGACGGCGCGGTCCTGAAACCCTCCGCCGCCACGCCCGCCCTGATGCAGCATCGCGGCCGCGCCGTGGTGTTCGAGGATATCGACGACTACAAGGCCCGGATCGAGGACGAGTCCCTCGACGTCGACGAAACCTGCGTCATGGTCCTGAAGAACTGCGGCCCGCGTGGCTATCCGGGCATGGCCGAGGTCGGGAACATGGGCCTGCCGCCCAAGGTTCTGCGCAAGGGCATCACCGACATGGTCCGCATCAGCGACGCGCGCATGTCCGGCACCGCCTACGGCACCGTGGTCCTGCACACCTCGCCCGAAGCCGCGCGCGGTGGCCCGCTCGCCGTGGTCCGCTCCGGCGATTTCATCGAACTCGACGTCGCCAACCGTCGCCTGCACCTCGACATCTCGGACGAGGAACTGGCGGCCCGCCTCGCCGCGTGGAAACCCCCCGTGGAGCCCCCGTCGGGCGGTTATGCCAAACTGTACCACGACCACGTGCAGGGCGCGGACAAGGGCGCCGACATGGACTTCCTGATCGGCTGCCGCGGCAACGCCGTCGCCCGCGAAAGCCACTGACGACAAGCGACGGTGGGCCTCAAGTCCAACGTCGCACCCAAGCGCCTCCCTCCCCCCACTGTGGGGGAGGGATGGGGAGGGGGGCACCCCGCCAGCCCCAACCCCGATGCCCGGAAAGAGAGGCCACTCATGACCCGCACCAAAGTCGCCCTCGTCGGCATCGGCAAGATCGCCCTCGACCAGCACGTCCCCGCCCTGAACGCCTCACCCGACTGGGAGCTTGCGGCCACCATCAGCCGCAGCGGCAAGGTCGACGGCATCCCGGCCTTCACCGATTTCGCCACCTTCCTGGCAGAACGCCCCGACGTCCCCGTCGTCTCCCTCTGCATGCCCCCCGTTCCCCGCTACGCCTACGCCGAAGCGGCGCTCGAAGCCGGTCGCCATGTCATGCTGGAGAAACCCCCCGGCGCGACCCTCGCCGAAGTCCACGCGCTTGAGGCGATGGCCAAAGCAAAAGGCCTCACCCTCTACGCCACCTGGCACAGCCGCATGGCCCACGCCGTTGCCCCGGCCAAAGCGTGGCTCTCCGACAAGACCATCCGCAAAGCCCACATCACCTGGCGCGAGGATGTGCGCAAATGGCATCCCGGTCAGGACTGGGTCTTCAAGCCCGGCGGCATGGGCGTTTTCGACCCCGGCATCAACGCCCTCTCCATCCTCACGGAAATCCTGCCCAAACCTGTCCACCTGACCCGCGCCACCCTCGAATTCCCGTCCAACCGCCAAACCCCCATCGCCGCCCAGCTGACCTTCTCCAACAACGTCACCGCCGATTTCGACTGGCGGCAGGAAGGCCCCCAGACCTGGGACATTGAGATCCAGACCGACAAGGGCCACCTCGCCCTCCGCATGGGCGGCAACGTGCTGGAAATCGACGGCAAGCCGATGGCCGGTGAAAACACCATCATGTGCGAATACCCCGCCCTTTACGCCCGGATGGCCGACCTCGTCCGCACCGGCACCTCCGACGTCGACCTCGCCCCGATGGTCCACGTCGCCGACGCCCTGACCCTTGGCGAACGGCTTATCACCGACGCCTTCGACTTCTAAAGGAGACAACCATGCTGACCGGAAAACACCTGATCGCGGGCAACTGGGTCGGGAACGACCAGACGTTCGCCTCCTCCCCCGCCCACGGCCCCTCGCACGACTTCTCGGTCGGCACCCCGGCCCACGTCGCCACTGCCTGCGAAGCCGCCGAGGCCGCCTTTCCCGCATACTCTACCAAAACCCGCGCCGAACGGGCCGCCTTCCTGAACCGCATCGCCGACGAGATCGAAGCCCGCGGCGCCGAGATCACCGAAATCGGCACCCAGGAAACCGGCCTCCCCGTCGCCCGCCTCGACGGCGAACGTGGCCGCACCACCATGCAGCTTCGCCTCTTCGCCACCCACATCCTGAAAGACGACTGGCTCGACCGCCGCCACGACGCAGCGCTTCCCGACCGCCAGCCCGCCCCGCGCCCCGACCTCAAGCTCATCCAACGCCCCATCGGCCCCGTCGCCGTGTTCGGAGCCTCGAACTTCCCGCTCGCCTTCTCCACCGCCGGGGGCGACACCGCCTCGGCTCTCGCCGCCGGCTGCCCCGTCGTCGTCAAGGGCCACTCCGCCCACCCCGGCACCGGCGAGATCGTCGCCCAGGCCATCCACGCCGCCATCCAGGCCTGCGACATGCCTCCCGGCACCTTCTCCCTCGTCCAGGGCGGCAAGCGCGACGTCGGCGAAGCCCTTGTCCAGCACCCCTACATCAAGGCCGTCGGCTTCACCGGCTCCCTTGCCGGGGGCCGCGCTCTCTTCAACCTCTGCGCCGCACGCCCCGAACCGATCCCCTTCTTCGGCGAACTCGGCTCCGTGAACCCGATGTTCCTCCTCCCCGCCGCCCTCGCCACCCGGGGCGAGGCCATCGCCAAAGGCTGGGCCGGATCGCTGACGATGGGCGCAGGCCAGTTCTGCACCAACCCCGGCATCGCCGTCCTGATCGACGGACCCGAAGCAGACGCCTTCGTCCAGACCGCCAAGGCCGCCGTCAGCGCCATCGGCCCGCAGACCATGCTCACCGACGGCATTGCCGAGGCTTACCGCCAGGGCCGCGACCGCGTGGCCCAAGGCGCCGGAGTCCGCTCCGTCCTCACCACCACCTGCGACCTTCGCAACGCCACGCCCTACCTCTTCGAGGTTTCGGGCAGCGACTGGTTGTCCAACCACGCCCTCGCGGAGGAGGTCTTCGGCCCCCTCGGCCTGATCGTCCGCGTCCGCCACGCCACCGAAATGCAGGACATCGCCCGCAGCCTGCAGGGCCAGCTGACCTGCACGCTGCACCTCGACGACGCCGACACCGACCTTGGCCGCGCGCTGATGCCGATCCTCGAACGCAAGGCCGGTCGCCTCCTCGCCAACGGCTTCCCGACCGGCGTCGAAGTGGTGGACTCGCAAGTCCACGGCGGCCCTTATCCTGCTTCCACCAACTTTGGGGCGACTTCGGTGGGAACAATGTCCATCCGTCGCTGGCTGCGTCCGGTGGCTTACCAGAACATGCCCGACGCCCTTCTTCCCCAGGATTGGGACAAGTGAAATGACCGACGCCACCGCCCTTGGCCAGATCGACGGCCGCGACATCCATGCCGTCACGCTGAAAGGCGACGGCCTCAGCCTCAAACTCCTGACCTGGGGCGCGCGCCTGGCCGAGCTTTGGGTTCCCGACGCCAAGGGCAATCTGGCCGACATCGTCCTCGGCCAGGACAGCCTGGACGACTGGCAGACCCACGGCACCTATATCGGCGCGACCTGTGGCCGCTACGGCAACCGCATCGCCGGGGGCCGCTTCACGCTCGATGGCCGGGTCGTCCAGCTGGACCAGAACGAAAAGGCCCAGCATCTGCACGGCGGCACGCAGGGCTTCGACCTGAAGGTTTGGGACATCGAAAGCCGGTCCGACGCCCATGTCACCTTCACCACCACCTCTCCGGACGGCGAGATGGGCTATCCTGGCACCCTGACCGCCCGCACCACCTACCGGATCGACCAGGGTCTGCAGATCGAGATGGAGGCGACGACCGACGCGCCCACCATCGTCAATCTGGTGAACCACGCCTATTTCAACCTTGCCGGCCAGGGTTCGGGCGACATCCTCGGGCAGCATCTGCAAGTCGATGCCGGGTTCTACACGCCCGTCGACGACCGCCTGATCCCGACCGGCGAGCTTCTATCCGTCACCGACACCGCCTTCGACTTTCGCGCGTCGCGGCCCATCGGGCAGGACATGCCGGGTGAGGGGGGCTTCGACCACAACCTCTGCCTGTCCGGCCCCTTGGGCACCAATGGCCTCCGCCGCTGCCTGCAAGCGGTCGATCCGGCTTCGGGTCGGCGGATGCAACTATCGACCACCGAGCCGGGCTTGCAATTCTACACCGGCGCGCATTTCGACCGCACCCCTGGCAAAAGTGGCGCACGCTATCCTCGCTTCGCCGGTTTCGCCGCCGAGACGCAGCGCTTCCCTGATTCGCCGAACCGCCCGCAGTTCCCGTCGGCCCGCCTGGACCCCGGCCAGACCTACCGCCACGTGATGCACTTCGACTTCACACCGGCACAAGCGTGACCCTGCCAGCGGCGCCCATCGCGGCGCCGCAGCATCCGCCAATCCCCTCGACAGCCTTAACAAACCTTGTCCGCAGACCGCCTTTTCGCGCCCGCAGCAAGCCCCGCCACCCCACAATCACACGTCCCCGTGAACGGACTTCTTGCATATAGTAATACTTTTGCTAACGTGCCCCCAGCCACCCGAGGAGAGTGGCCAAAGTTTCCACTGGGAGGAAATCATGAACGTTATCAAGACTCTCGCGCTTGGCGCGGGACTGGCCAGCTTGTTGCTTTCGGCAGCCTACGCCGAAGGACTGCAAGGCAAAGTCATCGGCTTCTCGCAGATCGGATCGGAATCCGGCTGGCGTGCGGCCGAGACCTCGGTGACCAAAGCCGAAGCCGAAGCCCGTGGCATCGACCTCAAGTTCGCGGACGCGCAGCAGAAGCAGGAAAACCAGATCAAGGCGATCCGCGGCTTCATCGCGCAGGGTGTCGACGCGATCCTGGTTGCCCCCGTGGTCGCCACCGGCTGGGAGGAAGTCCTGACCGAAGCCAAGGAAGCCGACATCCCCGTCGTCCTTCTGGACCGCGGCATCGAAGGGCCGGAAGACCTGTACCTGACCTCCGTCGCGTCGGACCAGGTCAAGGAAGGCCGCGTCGCAGGCGAATGGCTCGTCGCCAACGTCGGTGACAAGCAGTGCAACGTGGTCGAACTGCAAGGCACCGTCGGCTCCTCGCCCGCGATCAACCGCAAGCAGGGCTTCGAAGAGGCGCTGGCCGGCAAGGCCAACTTGACCATCACCCGCAGCCAGACCGGCGACTTCACCCGCTCGAAGGGCAAGGAAGTCATGGAAGGCTTCATCAAGGCGGAAGACGGCGGCAAGAACATCTGCGCGGTCTATGCCCACAACGACGACATGGCCGTGGGCGCGATCCAGGCCATCAAGGACGCGGGCCTGAAGCCGGGCAGCGACATCCTCGTCGTGTCGATCGACGCCGTGCCGGATATCTTCGCCGCGATGGTCGCGGGTGAGGCGAACGCTACCGTCGAGCTGACCCCGAACATGGCCGGCCCCGCCTTCGACGCGCTGCAAGCCTATTGGGACGCAGGCACTGCGCCCGAGAAGTTCATCATCACCGAGTCGAAGCTGTATACCCCCGCAGATGATCCGCAGGGCGAATACGACCGCCGCAAAGGCCTTGGCTACTAGGTTTCCTCGCCAAGGTGCCGCTGGGCGAAGCTGAGGGGCTTCGCCCGGCGGAATTGCTTTATCCGCCGGATCGGCGGACAGTTACGGGGGCAGGGAGGGGACAGAATGACAGACCAGAAACCAGTCCTGGAGGCGCGCGGGATCGTCAAGATCTTCGGCCAGCACCGTGCGCTGGACACCGTGGATTTCACCGCCAACGCAGGCGAGGTCCACGCCCTCCTCGGCGAAAACGGCGCGGGCAAATCCACCCTGATCAAGATCCTGACCGGCGCCTACCAGCCCGACGGCGGGGAACTCCTCCTCGACGGCGCGCCGATCACCCTCCGCGACCCGTTGCACGGCCAGACCTACGGCATCGGCACCGTCTATCAGGAGGTCAACCTCCTCCCCAACCGCTCGGTGTCCGAGAACCTCTTCCTCGGCCGCCAACCCACCCGCTTCGGCATGGTCGACCGCAAGCGCATCGACGCCGCCGCGAAGGACCTTCTCAGCCGCTACGGCCTTGACATCGACGTCCGCGCCGAGCTGTCCGAATACTCCGTCGCCGTCCAGCAGATCGTCGCCATCGCCCGGGCGGTGGAGCTTTCCGGCAAGGTCCTCGTCCTTGATGAACCCACCGCCAGCCTTGACCGCAACGAGGTCCAGCGCCTGTTCGACGTCGTCCGCACGCTGAAAGCCAAGGGCCTCGCCATCATCTTCATCACCCACTTCCTCGACCAGGTCTTCGACCTTGCCGACCGCGTCACCATCCTGCGCAACGGCAAGAAGGTCGCCACGCAGGCGCTCAACACCCTGAACACCACCGACGTCGTCCGGATGATGCTGGGCAAGGACGTCGCCTTCGACCACCACCCCACCGCCCTGACCGGAGGCCCCAAGGGCCAGGTCCGCGTCCAGTTCCAAGGCCTCAGCCGCAAGGGCCTCGCCCCCTTCGACCTTTCCATCCACGAAGGCGAGGTCGTCGGCGTCGCCGGTCTCCTCGGCTCGGGCCGCACCGAGGTCGCCCGCCTGATGTTCGGCGTCGACACCAGCGACACCGGCCAGATCACCGTCGACGGCCACCCCGTCGCCATCCGCAACCCCGCCCAGGCCGTCGCCGCCGGCTTCGGCTTCTGCCCCGAGGACCGCAAGCTTGACGGCATCTTCGGCGACCTTTCCGTCCGCGAAAACATCATCATCGCCCTGCAAGCCAAGCTTGGCTGGTTCAAGGCCCTGAACCGCGACGATCAGGTGGAACTTGCGGGACGATACGCCGAGGCCTTGGACATCCGCGCGGCCAACCATGACATGCCGGTCAAACTCCTGTCCGGCGGCAACCAGCAGAAGGTCATCCTCGCTCGCTGGCTGGCCATCGACCCGACCTTCCTGATCCTGGACGAACCCACCCGCGGTATCGACGTCGGCGCCCACGCCGAAATCGTCCGCACCATCAACCGCCTGCGCGAAGAAGGCCTCGCCCTCTTCGTCATCTCCTCGGAACTGGACGAGGTCGTCGCCTACTCCAACCGCATCGTCGTCATGCGCGACCGCGAGATGGTGGCCGAACTCGACGGCGACGCCATCGCCCCCGATGCCATCGTCCAGGCCATCGCCGGAACGCAAGAGGCCCGCCCGTGACCCGTCCTACCGTCGACCTCCGCCCCATCCAGCCGCCGCTCCCGCGTCCAAGACCGCTGGCCCATTTCTTCACCCGCCCGCAAGTCATCGCCCTCGTCGCCGTCCTTCTGGTCAACTGGGCGCTCTTCCCCGGCTTCTTCACCATCACCTGGCAGGACGGTCGCTTCTTCGGCAGCCTGATCGACGTCCTGAATAGGGGAGCCCCCGTCGCCATCCTCGCCATCGGCATGACGATGGTCATCGCCACCAAAGGCGTGGACCTTTCCGTCGGCGCGGTCATGGCGATCTCCGGGGCCACCGCCGCCACCCTTGTCACCAACGGCATCCCCGCCCCCGTGGCTGTCCTTGCCGCCCTTGGCACCGGCATCCTCTGCGGGTTCTGGAACGGTATCCTCGTCACCGTGCTGGAGATCCAGCCGATCATCGCCACCCTCGTCCTGATGGTCGCGGGCCGCGGCCTCGCCCAGCTGATCACCGAAGGCTACATCGTCACCTTCTCCGACCCGCTGCTGATCTTCATCGGCACCGGCTCCTTCCTCGGCCTGCCAATGCCGGTGATCATCGCCGTGGTCCTGATGATCGCCGCCACCCTGATCGTGCGCCGCACCGCGCTTGGCCTCTTGATCGAGGCGGTCGGCGTCAACCGCTCCGCCGCTCGTTTCGCGGGCCTCAAGGCCAACGCGCTTCTCCTGATCGTCTACACCTTCGCCGGGTTCTGCGCCGCCATCTCGGGCCTGATCGTGGCGGGGGACATCCGGGGCGCCGACGCCAACAACGCCGGTCTCTGGCTGGAGCTTGACGCGATCTTGGCCGTCGTTATCGGCGGCACCTCCCTGATGGGCGGTCGCTTCTCGATCCCGATGGCTGTCCTTGGCGCCTTGATCATCCAGTCGATGAACACCGGCATCCTGATCTCCGGCTTCAGCCCAGAATTCAACCTGGTGGTCAAATCCGCCGTGATCATCGTGATCCTGGTCCTGCAATCGCCCATCTCCGCCCGCCTCTTCCGCCGCCTTCCCGGAGCGCAAAAATGAACCGCAGCCTGCGCCCGCTTCTGGCGACCACCCTAATCTTCCTTTTCGCCTACATGCTGGCCGTGTCCCAGCAGCCCGCGATGCTCTCGACCCGGGTCCTGGGCAACTTCCTGACGGATAACGCCTTCCTTGGAATAGCGGCGGTTGGCATGACCTTCGTGATCCTCTCTGGCGGCATCGACCTCAGCGTCGGCGCGGTGATCGGCTTCACCACCGTCCTCGTCGCCGTCCTGATCATGTGGCTGCAACTGCACCCCCTGATCGCCTTCGCCATCGCCCTGATCGTCGCCACCGGCTTCGGGGCCGTCATGGGGGCTGCGATCCACTATCTGAAGGTGCCAAGCTTCATCGTCACCCTTGCCGGCATGTTCCTCGCGCGGGGCGGGGCCTCCGTCCTTTCGCCCGACTCCATCGGGATCGAGCATCCGTTCTTTTCCGCCGTCCAGAAAAGCTACATCCTGCTGCCGGGGGGTGGCCGCTTCACCGTGGTCGGCATGATCATGCTGGCGGTTTTCGCCTGCGCGATCATCCTCGCCCACCGCACCCGCTTCGGTTCCAACGTCTACGCGCTGGGCGGCTCCGAAACCTCCGCCGCGCTGATGGGCGTCCCCGTCGCCCGGACCACGATCTCGATCTATGCCCTTTCCAGCTTCCTCGCAGGCCTCGCCGGAGTGGTGTTCTCCCTTTACACCTCCGCCGGATACTCCCTGAACGCGCTGGGCGTGGAACTCGACGCCATCGCCGCCGTCGTGATCGGCGGCACGCTTCTGACCGGCGGTTACGGCTTCGTTGCGGGCACCTTCATCGGGGTCATGCTGCAAGGATTGGTGCAAACCTACATCGTCTTTGACGGAACCTTGTCCAGTTGGTGGACCAAGATTGTCGTCGGCGTGCTTTTGTTTATGTTCATCCTGCTGCAACGGCTGGTCTTCAAAGCCGCGCCTCGCCGAACGTAAGGGACCTGGACCAGTATCATGAGCGAACCGGGGAGCCTGATCCGAACGCTCTCCGGGCGGCCAGCAGCGCGGAACTATCATTCCTATGTGATCAACGAAGTGGGACGCGCCATCGTTTCCGGCGCCATGCCGGTGGGGTCAGGTCTGCCCGGCGACGCCGAGATGATGGACCGTTTCGGCGTCTCCCGCACCGTGCTGCGCGAGGCTTTGAAGACTCTGGAAGCCAAGGGGTTGGTGGAAGCCCGCGCCAAGGTCGGCACCCGGGTCCTGCCGCAATCTCGCTGGAACCTTTTCGACCGCCAGATCCTGGCCTGGAAACTGGAAAGCGGCCCGTCACCCGCCTTCCTTGCGTCCTTCCAGACCATCCGCGAAAGCCTGGAGGTGCAGGCCGCGCGTCTGGCCGCCCAGCACCGCGAGGCCGAACACGTCCGCCTCCTGAACTACTGGCTCAACCAGCGCGCCGTGATGGCCCACCAGCCCGAACCCTTCGCAATGGCCGAGTTCGAAATCCACCGCGTCGTGGCCGAGGCTTCGGGCAACCCCTTCCTGCGCGCCGCCTCTGCGATCATGGAATTCGGGGTGGCCGTCTCGGTTCTCGCCCGGCTGGGCGACGACCTCACCGCCCCGCCCGAAGGCCTCGCCGAGCCCCACGCCGCCGCGTACGAAGCCCTGATCCGCGCCATCGAACGCGGCGATCCCGATACCGCCGCCGCGCGGATGGCGACCCTGACGCGCTAGCCCGACATGGCTAACGCTTCCCTAACGCCCACAGCCAAGCTCTTGATTCCAACGGTTGCAAAAGCTGCCCGCGCGCGGACAGCCTCACCCGCCCCAGGTATCCGAAAGCCGGAATCCTTCCGGAAACGGATCGCTCGGATCCAGCCCGATCTGACTGATCCCGTAGATCCAGGCCCGCCCCGAAACCCGGTTCCGCGTCGCCTTGTAGGACCCCACCGTGGTCTCCTCGACGAACTCCGTCACGAACTCCCCCCCGATCGTCGACCGCGAGACAACCCGGTCCCCCACCTTCACCAGACCCCGGGCAAACCGCGCCGCCATGTTGGAATTCGACCCCGTCCCGCAGGGCGACCGATCCACCCGTCCCGGCCGCATCGTCGTGCAGGTCCGCACAGCCCCGTCCGCCTCGTCCGACCGGAACATCACATAGGCCAGCCCGTTCAACGCCGGCTCCAGCGGATGCTCCGCCGGCTCCACCGCCGCGATCCGGCCGCGCAAGTCTACCCCTACCATCGCCAGTTCCCGCGCCTTCTCCGGCACGATCGTCAGCCCCACCTGATCCACGTCGATCAACGCATAGAAGACCCCGCCGAAACAAAGGTCGTACTCCACCGCCCCCCACTCCGCCGTCTCGATCACGCCCCGCTTCGCAAGGAACGACGGCGGCATGTCCAGTGTGACCCGCACGACCTTCCCGCCCGAACATTCCGCCGTGGCCACCACCAGCCCCGCCGCGGTGTCCAGCGTCACCACACTGACAGGCTCGACCATCGGCACCATCCCGGTCTCGAGCAGCGCCGTCGTCGCACAGATCGCGTTCGACCCCGACATCGCGTGGGCCTGATCCGGTTGCAGGACGATGAACCCCACATCCGCCCGCGGATCGCAGGCCGGGGTCAGCAGACAGAACGACCCCACCGGACCGGACCGAGGCTCGGAACACAGCCACCGCCGCAGCCCGTCATCAACGCTGTTCAGGTGATGCAGCTTCTCGGCCATCGTGGCACCGGGGATGTTCAGCACCCCCCCGGTGATGACCCGCCCGATCTCGCCCTCGCAGTGGACGTCCACCGTCTGTATGGTCCGGCTGAAACGCATGTCTTCCCCTTAGAACCTGTTCACCCGGTAAGGATGCAGATCGACCGAAGACTTGCCTCCGGTAATCAGCTCACCCATCAGCCGGGCCGTTGTCGCAGCATAGGTCAGGCCAAGATGACCGTGGCCCGTGGCATAGAACAGCCCCTTTGTCCGGGGACTGGCCGACAGGATCGGGATCGTATCCGGCAGGGCAGGGCGGTGGCCCATCCATTCGGTGAAGTCCTCGCAAGCCAGGTTCGGCAACGCTTCCTTCGCGCGCTTCACGGTAACCTTCGACCGCCGGTAGTCCGGAGCCGCCTCCAGCCCCGCCATCTCCACCGTCCCGCCCACCCGGATACCCCCGGCGGTTGGCGTCACCATGAACGCCTTGGCGGGCCAGATGATTGAGTGTTTCATCGAAATCCCGGGTGCCATGATCTGGGTGTGATAGCCCCGCTCCGTCTCCAGCGGGATCGGCTCGCCCAGGTCTTTCGCCAGCTTCGCCGAGAAAGCCCCGGCACAGATCACCACCTCATCGGCAGGCATCCGGCGGCTTTCCTTCAGCACCAACTCGCGCATCTCGTCGGACCGGGTAAAGCCCACGACCTCGCCGTGTTCGATCCGGCCCCCCAAGCCAACGAACCGCTCGGCCAAGGCCAGCACCAGCGTGTAGGGGTCCTTGATTGACCGGTTCTGCGGGAACAGGACCGCCATCCCGATCTTGTCCGACAACTCCGGCTCCAGCGCCTTGATTGCCTGCCGCCCGATCACCTCATGCGGGAAGCCGAAGCGTTCCAGGATCTCGATATGCTCGCGGTCGGCCTTGAACTCGGCTTCGTCGGTGTAAAGCGACAGGCAGCCCTCGTCGCTTATCTGGTCGGTCAGCCCGGTCTCCCGCAGGAGGTCCAAAGTATCCCCCAGCGCACGAGAGCACAGTGCCGCACCCTCGGCCTCCAGTGCCCGCAGCTTGGACGGCCGCGAGGCGGCGATGAACCGCAGGAACCACGGCACCAGCTTCGGCATGTAGGAGGGCCGCACCCGCACGGGCCCTTCCGGGTCCAGCATCCAGCCCGGGATCTGCTTCCAGACCGAGGGGCGCGAGGCGGGCATGAACTCGGTCACCGCAATCGAGGCCATGTTGCCATAGGACGCGCCCTTGCCAGGGGCGTCCCGGTCCACCAGCACCACCTGCCGACCGCGCCTTTGCAGATCATGCGCGATGGCGGTCCCGATGATACCCGCGCCGACGACGACAGTGACCACGGCTTACTTCCAGTTCAGGATCGGCTGCATCGCCGCCGCGAACTCGGCCTTTTCGGCGTCGGTCAGGGGGCCGAAGGGCATCCGGCAGCCACCGACCGGCGTGCCCTGCAATTCGCATCCGTACTTCAGCTTCTGCACGAACTTGCCCGATTCAAGCACGTTCATCGCGGGCCAGACCGCCTGCATGATCTCTTTCGCGCGGGCATGGTCGCCCGCCCGGAAGGCCGCGTCCATCTCGCAGACCGGTTTCGCCATGCAGTTTGCCGGCCCGCAGATCCAGCTGTCCGCACCCCAGTGCATGAAGTCCCACGCGATGTCGTCGGAACCGGAGACCAGCTGAATCCGGCCCGCATAACGCTGTGAAATCCCGATGGCGCGCTGCAGGACCCCCGAGCTTTCCTTGATCCCGATGATCCGCGGGTTGTCGGCCAACGCGTCCAGCGCCTCATGCTCGATCTCGACCCCGTCCTTGCCGGGGTAGGAGTAAAGGACGATGTTCATGTCCGTCGCGTCGATCACCGCATTGAAATGGCGAATGATTTCGGCTTGCGTAGGTTTGGTGTAGAACGGCACGGCAAGCAGCACGGCGTGATAGCCCAAGTCCTTGGCGCGCTGTGTGTTGGCGATCACGCCGGCAGTCGACGGCGCGTTGGTTCCGGCGATCAGCGTCTCGCCCGGCTTGGCGAAGTCTTTGACAAAGCGCAGGACCTGATCACGCTCGTCGTCGCTCATCAGGTTGTATTCGCCCGAAGACCCGCAGGGCACCCAGCCCGAAACGCCCGCCGCGCGCAGGGCGGTCAGATGCATCTTGAACGCTGCAAAGTCGATCTGATCCTGGGGATCAAATGGCGTGACAAGTGCGGGCAGCACACCGGACAGCTTCAGCATTTCAGGTTCCTCTCGGGGCAACGAATGGTGCGCAACATGGCGACAGAGTGACGACATGTCAAACCCAGAATGTACCGTGTCGACTTGATACCCCCCATCGGCTATGCTTGGACCACAACTGCCAAGGGGTTCGCCATGCGCGACGAAACGGAACCGAAACGCGTCAAGGGGACCGGGGTCAAGTTCGCCTACGAAACCCTGCGCGACGAGATCCTGTCGCTCGACCTCGAACCCGGCGCGGTGCTGGACGAAACCTCATTGGCCGAGCGTTTCGGCATGTCCCGGTCGCCGGTGCGCGAGGCGCTGATCCGGCTGGCTGGCGACGATCTGGTGGTGACGCTCTCCAACCGCTCCACCGTCGTTGCGCCGATCGACCTGCAAAGCTTCCCGAAATACGTCGAGGCACTGGACGTCGCGCAGCGGATGAACACGCGTCTGGCGGCAGAGTTGCGGACGGACCTGGACCTAAAGACCATCGCGCGGCGGCAGAAGGAGTTCGTGGCCTCGGTGTCGAAGGGCGAACACTTGGCGATGTCCGAGGCGAACATGAACTTCCACATGGCCATCGCCCATGCCGGACGGAACCCCTACCTGTCCGCCTTCTACGAGCGCCTGCTGAACCAGGGCCGCCGGATGCTGCACCTGCATTTCGCCTATCTGGAGCAAGGCGACGGCGAGATCCTTCTGACCGACGAACATGACGAGATGCTGGCCGCCATCCGCGACCGGGATGTGGTCCGCGCGGACGCGCTGGCCCATGCCCACACACGGCAGTTCCGGGACAACTTCATCAGCTACATGAAGCAGAACTACCTGAAGGACGCGCCTTTCGCGTCGCTGGGGCCCGCGGCCTAGCCGCCCTTCAGGCGTTGCAGCAGGTAGACCTCGCTTTGCGGCCCGACGGGTGCGGCCCGGTTGTTCGCGATGACCTCGCCATCCACCGCCACCGAGAGCCCGGCCTTGATCGCGGGGCCCAGACCCGGATGCGCCCGTTCAAGCGCATCCATCATCTGTCCCACGGTCGCGGCGTCCACCTCCACCACCTCTTGCCCATCGGCGAACCGCCGCAGGCTGGCCCAGAGATGGACCTTCGCCATGCTTACGCCCGTGCCGCCATGATCGCCGCCAGCACCTTGGGCGGAGAGCAGGGCAGGCTGCGGATACGCGCGCCAGTTGCCCCGGCGATGGCAGATGCGACGGCGGGCAGGGGCGGGGTGATCCCCGTCTCGCCCACGCCACGCACACCGTAGGGGTGACCGGGGTTCGGAACCTCGATGATCACCGTGTCGATCATCGGCAGGTCGCTTGCGACGGGAACGCGGTAGTCCAGGAAGATCGGGTTCTGCAGCCGACCGTCGGCGCCGTAGACGTATTCCTCGTTCAGCGCCCAGCCGATGCCCTGTGCAGCCCCGCCTTGGTACTGCCCCTCGACGTATGCCGGATGGATCGCCGTCCCGGCATCCTGCACCACGAGGTAGCGCAGGATCGTGGTCCGCCCCGTCTCCGGGTCCACCTCGACATCGACCACGTGCGTGCCAAAGCTGGCCCCGACACCCTCGGCCGTCACCTCGTGGTGGCCCGAGATCGGCCCCCCGGTCGAGCCCATCTTGGACCCGATCTCGCCGATGGTCATGGGCGGGAACTTGCCCGCGTTCGGGCCAGCGGGATGCGCCGCGCCGTCTTTCCATTCGACGGCTTCCGGGTCGATGCCCCAGTCCGCAGCCGCGCGACGGCACATTTCGGTCATCGCATGCCGTGCGGCTTCCACCGCCGCCTTGCCGCTGGCAAAGGTCGCCCGGCTGCCGTGGGTGGGTTCGTTGACGCCCAAAGCGCCGGTTTCCACCACGTTCACCCGGACGTTTTCGTACGGGATGCCCAGCGTCTCGGCGACCATCAGTCCGATGGAGGCACGGCTGCCGCCGATGTCGGGCGTGCCGATCATCACCGTCGCCGTCCCGTCCTCGCCAACCGCCAGAGTGACCGAGGTCTCGCCGCCGTGGTTGAACCAGAAGCCCGAGGCAACGCCGCGGCCCTGGTTCGGGCCCAGCGGAACCGTGTAATTGAGGTGATCCTTCGCGGCCTCCAGCGTCTCTTTCAGACCGATCACGTTGTAGACCGGCCCATAGCTGGACTTTGAACCGTTGGTTGCGCCGTTCTTCAGCCGCACCGCGATCGGGTCCAGCTTCAGCTCGCGGCACATCTCGTCGACAAGGCTTTCCACCGCGAAGGCCGCCATGGGCGAGCCCGGGGCGCGATAGGCTGCCGCTTTCGGACGGTTGGCGATGACTTCCACGGCCTCATGCTTCAAGGCCGGAATGTCGTAGCAGGCAAAGGCACAAGGCAGCGCCTCGCCGATGGGGGACATGCCGGGAAAAGCCCCGCCCTGCATCCGGAAATAGACCTGACCGGCGGTGATCGTGCCGTCGCTCTTCATCCCCAGCTTGACGTCCATCGACGCCGAGGCCGTCGGCCCCGTCGCGCGCAGAACCTCGGACCGGCTCATCACCAGCTTCACCGGACGCCCGCCCGCTTTCCGGGACAGGGCCAGAGACAGCGGCTCCATGAAGATCGTGGTCTTGCCGCCGAAGCCGCCGCCAATTTCGGACGGCGTGACCCGCAGGTTCGCCGCGTCGATCCCAAGGACCGCCGCGCTCATCCGGCGGATGTACCAGTGGCCCTGCGTGCAGACCCACATCTCGCCACGCCCGTCCTCGCCCATCTGGCCGACGCAGGCGTGCGGTTCGATGTAGCCTTGGTGGGTCGCTTCGGTCTTGTAGGTATGTTCGCGCACGATGTCGGCGGCGGCAAAGCCCGCCTCGACGTCGCCATGCCCGAACTCCATGTAACGGGCGACGTTGCCGTGCATGCCTTCCGGCACAGAAAAGTCCGCCACGCCTTCGCGGATGACCGGAGCCCCCGGGGCCATCGCCGCATCGACGTCGGTCACATGCGGCAGGACCTCATAGGTCACCTCGATCAGACGCGCCGCGTCCTGCGCCAGAAGCGCCGAGGTCGCCGCAACAGCTGCGACCGCATGTCCGTCGTACAGCGCCCTTTCACCGGCCAGCGTATTGTCCTGCAGGTTCAAATCCTCACCCGTCAGTCCCGTCGGCAGGTCGGCGCGCGTGACCACGGCCTTCACGCCGTCCAGCGCCAGAGCCTTCGACGCATCGATCTTCACGATCCGCGCATGGGCATGGGGCGAGCGCACCACGGCGGCATGCAGCATCCCCGGAAGGGAGAAGTCAGCCCCATAGCGCGCTCGGCCCGTCACCTTGTCCAGCCCGTCCGGACGGTTGGGGCGGGTACCGATCAGCTTGTATCCGGTCTTCACATCATCGCGCGCCATTACGCTGCCCCCCGCATTTCCGCAGCCGCGTCCTGCACGGCCCGGATTATCTTGTCATAGCCCGTGCAGCGGCACAGGTTCCCGGCCAGCCAGTAGCGCACCTCGGTATCGGTGGGGTCCGGGTTCCGCTCCAGCAAAGCCTTCGCCGCCACCAGAATGCCCGGAGTGCAATAGCCGCACTGCAGGGCCGCATGTTCGATGAACTTGCGCTGCAGCGGGTGCAGCTCTTCGCCTGCCATACCCTCGATGGTTTCGACCTTCTTGCCATTGGCCTCGGCCGCCAGCATCAGACACGAGCAGACCAGCGTCCCATCGACGACAACGGAGCAAGCGCCGCAATCGCCGGTGCCGCAGCCTTCCTTGGTGCCGGTCAGGTCCAGCTGGTTGCGCAGGGCGTCCAGCAGGGTTTCGCGCGGGTTCGCCAGAAATTCGACCGGATCGCCGTTGACGATGGTCGAGACGTGAATCTTGCTCATTTGGTCAATCCTTTCGCCCGGTCATAGGCGATCTTGGCCGCCCGGCGGGCCAGCACGCCCGCCACTTCGATCCGGAATTCCTTGGTGCCGCGCTTGTCCGAAATCGGCTTCGCCTCGGCCTGTGCCGCCTTGGTCAGCGCGGCCAAAGCCGCATCGTCCAGCGTGGTGCCGATGATCGCCTTGGCCGCCGCGTCGGACAGGATCACTGTCGGGGCCACGGCCCCCAGCGCAACCCGCGCCTCGACGATCCTGTCTCCGTCCAGCCGCAGGCTGACAGCGCAGCCGACGACGGCAATGTCCATCTCGGTCCGCGGAATGAAGCGCAGATAGCAGTCGCCCCCGTTCTTCCCGCGCGGTGGCAGGGTGATCCGGGAAACCACCTCGCCCTTCGCCAGATTGGTACGCCCCGGTCCCGCAGGCACCTGTTCAACCGGGACTTCCCGGGATCCGTTCGGCCCCGTGACGGTCACTGTCGCACCGGCGGCAATCAGTCCCGGCACCGAATCCGCGGCGGGCGAGCCGTTGCACAGGTTTCCTGCCAGCGTCGCCCGGCCCTGCACCTGCGTCGAACCGACCAGGTTCATCCCTTCGACCACGCCCGGCCAGTCGCGCACCAGCGCATCATGCGCGCCCAGCACGATGCCCGGCACCGCGATGCCGATCTTCCAGCCGCCGTCGGGCGTCTGCTCGATCTCGTCCACGCCGGGAATATGCTTGAGGTCGATCAGATCGTCGGGCTGCACCACGCCTGCGCGCATCTGCACCAGGACGTCCGTTCCGCCCGCCAGAAAGCGCAGAGTGCCCGTGGCCGCCGCGGCTATGACCGCGGCATCCGCAAAGCTGGTTGGTGTGTGATATCGCATGTCATCTCCCTGAACTTTGGGCAGGCGTTCCGTCGGCGCCGATCGTTTCCGACTTTGCTGCACCAAGCGGTCCGCCGCAATGCCAGTCTGCGACCCCTACGATCTGTCGCCGACCTTGATGGCAGGGATTCTGTCATGCCGGACCGTGGTCCACTAGTCCTCGGGCACCATCCGGCGCAGAACGTTGGCGACGCTGTTTTCGGTGAACGGAGTTGGCAGGATCTCTGCCCCATCCGCTTCAGCCTCGCTCAGCAGCCCGCTGAACGCGTAGGGCACGCGCAGTTCCTGCAAGGCAAGGCCGACCTTCGTCCGGCGGAATCCGCGCGGATTGTGGTTCAGCAGCACGGCCGTCGGCGGTTGTTCGTCCAGAACATCCAGCACGGCGTCCGGCTCGTGAAACACGATGACCTCTGCAGCGGGGTCATGCACCCGAATCGCATGGGCAAGATCGTCCGCGACAATCTTGTCGGGTTCGACGACGTAGTACCTGTTCTTCAATGAATTGCCCTTGGCTCGTTGACCTTCTGAGACCCGACCATGAAGGTGTATCGCGACAGGCGCATTAACCTGTGATGAACGACGGAAGGAAACCTGATGGCAGAAGCGACAGATTGCCTAGACTGTCCGCTGCGCTGCCGGCCGCTGTTCGTTCCGATGACCGAAAGCGAACTTGCCTTCCAGCGCCGCTTCAAGGCGGGCGAGCGGGTGGTGCCGGCAGGGGGCGACATCATCCTGCAGGGTCATCAGGCGGCGTCGCTTTACACGGTGCTGTCCGGAATGGCCGTCCGGTCGATGATGCTGGAAACAGGACAGCGCCAGGTGATCAGCTTCGTCTTTCCGGGAGACCTCGTCGGGCTGCAATCGGGCATCATGGGCCAGGCGCGTCACACGGTGACCGCCGTGACGGAAACCGTCCTGTGCACTTTCCCGCGGGAACGGGTGTGGGAGCTTTTCCGGAACCAGCCCTCGCGCGCCTACGACCTGACCTGGATCGCTGCGGTCGAAGAGCATTTTCTGGGCGAGACGGTAGCCACCCTCGGCCAGCGCGATGCGACGCAACGCATCGCCTGGGCCCTGGTCCGGATCTGGCGGCGTCTTGTCGCACTTGGTATGGAGCAGGACGGCTCGGTCCCGTTTCCCTTCCGGCAACACGACCTTTCCGATGCGCTTGGCCTTTCGGTGGTGCATACCAACCGCGTGCTCGTGGCCCTGCGCAATGCGGGGCTGGTGCGGCTTGCCGGTCGGCGTCTTGAAATGCTGGAGCACGTCCAGCTTTCACAGATCGCGCTTGTTGACATGGAGAAGGAAGATGTACGGCCGATCCTCTGACCGACGAGCGCCGAATTGAAAGGCCTGATTGCCGCGCAGCTTCCGAAACTGGTCTTCCTTCTGGCGTTCCTGTCCGGTCTTGCGGTTACCTTGGCCGTCTACACCGGAAACGAGCGCCAGCTTGAGGCCGAGTTCGTTCGCGTTGCGGACCTGGCAATCGACCGGGTGGAGTCACGCCTTCAGCAGCATATCGTCGTCCTGCGGGCCGCCCGTGGGCTCTTGTCCGCCACCCGCGACAGGGTGGTTCGGGACGAATTCCTGCGCTTCCTGTCCTCGGTCGATATCGTGACCGAGCTCTCGGGGGTCCAGGGGATCGGCTTTGCCCGGATGATCGCCGACACCGATACCGCGCTGGCGGAAGAAGAAATCCGACGGCACTACGGTCTGGACATCGAACTTCACCCCGACTCCCCGCAGTCCTGGCGGACGCCGATCGTGCTTCTTGAACCCCAGAACATCCGCAATGCCGCGGCATTGGGGTTTGACATGTATTCCGAACCCCTGCGGCGGGCGGCAATGGACCTGGCGATCGCAAGCGGGGATGCGCAGATCACCGCACCCGTCCAGCTCGTGCAAGAGATCACCAAGGACAAGCAGACCGGGTTCCTGATCTACCTCCCCTTCCAGGATGTTGCACGGCAGGAGGGCATCGATTCCCGGCCGGTGTCCGGCTTCGTCTTCGCGCCGTTCCGTGGCGGCGACCTCATCCGCGCGGCGCTGTCCGTGGGACCAGCTTTGCCCGTCGCCCTGCGGATCGTCGATGCGGACGTGCCAGAGGTGCCGGTTTTCGACAACAGCGCGGCGGCGGGGGCCCGGCCCCTTCACCACAGCCGAAGCATTCCGATCCTGGGCCGGAAATGGACGTTCGATGTCTGGGCCGACAAGGCCAGCATGGGTCAGGTCCAGCACATCGACAGCGTGCTTCTGGGCCTCACCAGCTTCCTCTTTGCCGCTGCGGCCGCCTATGCGGTCGCGTCCCGCCAGAAAGAGGCGCTTCAAGCCCGGGCCGTCGCCGCCGCCGCTTCGCGTGAGGCGGACTACCGCGAGCTTCTGCTGCAAGAGATGAAGCACCGGATCAAGAACCATATCGCACGCATCCAGTCGATCTCGCGGCAAAGCGCCCGTGGGGCAACCGACGTCAAAGCCTTCACCGCCGCCTTCGATTCCCGCCTGCAGGCCATGTCGGTAGTGCAGGAAATTCTTGCGGGATCAGCGGTCGCGCAGGCGGACCTGCGCTCGGTTCTGGTCAACGAACTTCAGCAAAGCCTGGATGCAACCGAAGTCGAGCATCTGGTGGACGGTCCTCCGGTTCGCCTGAACGAACGCCAGGCTCACGCCTTTGCCCTGGTCGTCCACGAGCTTCTGACCAACGCAATGAAATACGGCGGACTCTCCGCCGCTGGATCGGGGCTTCAGATCCGCTGGTCCTTGCGGGCCGAGGCCGGGAAACCCTGGATCGACCTGGAGTGGCAGGAGCGCTTCGAAGGCGTTTCGCCGGCACCGGCGAACGGATCGGGTTTCGGTTCCCGCCTGATCGAGGCCAGCCTCAACGGGGAATTGTCCGGCAGTCTGCACCGGGATTACAGACCCGAAGGGCTGATGATCCGGGTCGCGTTCCCGCTGGATCCGGGGCTGAACGACAGCTTGAAATAGGTGACCCGCACCCATCGAGATGGGCGCGGGCCTGGCCGTCCGCTGTGAGAGGGCACTGCCACAGCGATCGACCGTTTCTTACTGCATAGTGTGCTCGGGCAGCGCTTCCAGTTCTTCCTTGGTCATGTTGACCCAGATCCGGACTGCGCCACCTTCGGACTGCGCCACGGTCAGCCGGTCCATCGGAATGGCGACAGACCGTGCACCGATTCCAAGGAAGCCGCCCACGTCCAGAACAACGTCGGTCACCTGACCTTCGCCGGTGAGGACAAGGTCAGAAACCTCGGCGATCGAGGAGTCGCTTGGGTCGCGGACATCGGCGCCGGTCAGCAGTTCCGCCGTCAGGGTGTCACGCTCGACCGAGGAGTAGCCCTCGGGCAGAGTCATGGTCCCATCCGAGGCCACCATCGGGGCAGTCGCCGCAGCACCGTCGGTCTGGGCTTCGGTCCCGTTGTCGCCAGCAACCTGGCCATCGGCCGGAAGCTCGGTGTCGGTCGCATTGCCGGTGCCTTCGGTGCCCTCGGCCGTGGTCGACTCGGCCACAGCCTCGTCGGTCGCGGTACCCTGGGTCGTGGTGTCGGTCGCGGCAACATCGGCATCAGCATTGGCATCCGCGTTCGCGTCTGCATTTGCGTCCATGGCCGCACCCGGAATCATGTACTCCGGTGCGCCTTCCAGGGTTGCACGGTCCGACTGCAGGACCAGGAACCAGTCATCAGCGTCCGTAGCGTCATCCTGGACGACTTTCAGCGCCGACATGTCGACGGCGACCTGACGTTCGCCCATGCCAAGGAAGCCACCGATGTCGACCAGAACCGCGTCGACGGTGCCATCGCGGCCCAGGATGATGTCGTTGACTTCACCGATGTCTTCCCAGCCCTCCTGGACGCCCGCATAAGCGTCGGCGTCGAGTGCAGCTTCGCTGGCATAGATGCGTGCGCCGATCACGTCCGAAGCCGCGAGTGCGGGCCCGGAAGCTTCCGACTGGAAGGGTGAATTGGCGTCCTGGGCCATCGCAGGCAATGCGAAGCCGGCCGCCAGAGCGGTTGTAAGAAGCAGAGCTTTCACGTGAATCTCCTGTGTTGCGATCGTTGGTGCGGCACGAAGCCGCCTGTGGTCCTCCAACGTGCTACCTCTGGGATGAGTTCCCCAACCCCCGACGCTTGGCAAAAAACCGCGCATCAGACCATCTCGTCGGGGACCAGTGGAAAGGCCCGGCCAAAGTCCTCGGCCGATTTCAGGTCATAGGGCAAAAGGAACCCGCGCCGCTTGTCCGGTGGCAACTTTGCGTTGCGCGACGCCAAAGCCCACCAAGCGGCCACAGCGCGGTCGGGATCGAAGTAGTCCGCTGCTGCACCAACCGGCAGCCAGTGCGTCATCAGCCGTTTGCGCAGCCGGATCACCGGACCGGGATCGGTCAGCACGACACCGGCCTCGGTATCCCAGCGCAGCGATCTGCCGTTCAGATTGGCGGAAGACACGATGGCGGTGGTGTCGTCGAAGAGGCTGACCTTGGCATGGATGTAGACCAATGGCGCACCCCGCAATTGCGCCCGGCCTTTTGCCTGCGTCCGCCGTGGCTGGGCGGCGCCGCCCACGAAAAGTCGCCGACCAAAACCCCGCCGCAGGATGCGCAGGCACTTTGCCTGGAGAAACTCGCCCAACCGCGCGTCCAGCCCGGTCGAACCTTCGAAGGCCACGTCGTCGGGCGCGGCGGGCAGGATGAGGATCATCCGCAACCCGGGCTTTTCTCGTGCCTCCTCGGCCAGCAACCTTGCAAGGCGCCGATCACGGAAATACTGCGTCTCGACATAGATCAACCCTTGCGCCGCGCTGATCGCGGACCGTTGGGCCGCTTCGATTTCCGAAACGACCGGCTCGGGCGAGATGAACCGCCACGCACCGCGCCCCCGTCTTCGAGACAGGGTTCGGACAAAGCGGACCCCGGCATGCTCCGGGGCCGGCTCACCGGGCGGATGCCGACCAAGGATGATGTCCAGAAAATTCAGAAGATGTGTCCGGGCATCGTCCGCCACGGGACCTTCCAGCATCAGCTGCACGTCATGCCAGGTCTCGTTGCCCGGTTGGCGATGTTCGGGCGTGTCGTAGAACCGCTCGTCCAGATCGAGGCCGCCGATGTAAAGTCGTTTGCCGTCAAAGACCGCCAGCTTCTGGTGATGCGTCGCGGGATACAGCGGCGGGATCTGAAACAGCCGGGGGCGCGGAATCTCGTCCTTTGCCACCAGCATCCGCTGCACACCCGGCATCTCGCGCAGCGCACGCAAGCGGTGCGACACCACTTGGCGCCTCAACCAGCCGGCCACCCGCCCCAGCCGCGAGGCCACCACGGGCCAGAACAGCAGCCGCGGCCAAAGCCCTGCCACTGCCGAATGCATGGATGGAATGACGGTCAGCTTTGCACCCGGCCCGGCCATTTCGGCCGCTGCCCAGAACATCCGCACGGTGCGCCACGTGGCCCGGTGGAGACGCGGTCGTGCCACCGGATCGAAGTCCGACAGCACGATCCGCACCTCGATCCCGCGCCGCAAGGTATGGATGATAAGGTCAAACCAGGTGGCACCTACCGCCATGCCCTCGGGTGACCGCAACCGCGTCTTCAGGTCAAAGACCCGAAAGCCCGCCACGATCTCGTGACGGGCGTCCAGAAAGGCCCGCTCCAGCGTCGGATAGGCCTCGGCCGCGGTGACGAGGATTTCGACCTGGGGTGGCGATGGGTGGGGTCGTCGGGCGGGCTGCGGCACGTCGCTCCGGGGAATGCTTCCCCGGTTCAACCCCGCCGCAGGCCCTGTGGTTCCCACAGGCCCCTAGGCCCGCAATGTCGCCGTCGACGAGAAGAACATCGCCTGACTGACCGCCGAGCGGACCTGCTCTTCGGTGTAGGGCTTGTTGATCAGGAAAGCCGGCTCGGGCCGTTCGCCAGTCAACAGGCGTTCCGGGAAGGCGGTGATGAAGATCACCGGGATATTGCCGAACTGACCCAGGATCTCGTTGACCGCATCGATGCCCGAAGAATTGTCGGCCAGCTGGATGTCAGCCAGAATGAGGTCGGGCTTTTCGGCCGCAGCCATGTCCACGGCCTCGGCATGGGTCCGTGCATTGGACGTGACCCGGTGTCCCATCGCCTCGACGATCGCCACGATGTCCATCGCGATGATGGCCTCGTCCTCGATCACCAGAACTGCACCGCGCACGGACCGCTCCATCTCCTGCACGGCGACGTCGATGAGATGTCTCGCCTCGTCCGAGTCGATCCCCATGATCGCCGCGACCTCGTCATGGTCGAAGGCCTCGACGGTGTTCAGCAGCAACGCCTCGCGCGAGTTCAGGGTCAGCCCAGCCATGTGCGCCTGCGCTGCACCGGCCAGCAGATCCTCGGCGTCCGCCACGGGCGCGCCCGCGGTGGACCAGATCGAATGGAAGACCGAGAAGAGAGCAACCTTGGGCTCTGCATGTGAGCCCATCAGCGTCGGATCCGCGATGATCGATTCCAGGACTGCGATGGCATACTTGTCACCGCTGGACTGGTTCCCCGTCAACGCACGTGCATAGCGGCGCAGATAGGGAAGGTGACGGGCCACCGTTGCGGAATGATCAACCGCTTCCTGTGCGAACATCAATGTCTCTCCCAGTTTTGCATAATTCTTCGGGAACCAAACGCGCCACTCGACGTTCAGTTCCCGTCACCGCGAGAAATTTCTCAGAGTCCGTGCTATTTTGGAACCTGGAACGCTTAGGCGCGTTGGTGGCGCAGAATCTGGGAATGGAACGTCATGAAGAAGGAAAAGGACGAGGATGTGCCAAAAAAGCAGGCTATCCGGACGCAGATCGATGAGAACCTGCGGCGGGTCTACACGGCCACATTGAACGAGGAACTGCCGGATCGGTTCCGCGATCTTCTCGAGCAACTGAAGATCAAGGGCGTGGACAAGGGCGGGACAGAATGACCGCAACCATACGGACGACCCACGCGGATCCTAGGGATCGGCTTGCTGGGGCTATTCCGAAACTGCGCGCTTTCGCCATCAGTCTGGCGCGCGATGCGACCTTTGCAGACGACCTGGTGCAGGACACGATCCTGAAAGCCTGGTCCAACATTGAAAAATTTGACCCCGCCACGAACCTTGACGCGTGGCTTTTCACGATTCTGCGCAACACCTTCTATTCATCGCTACGCAAAAGCCGCCGCGAGGTGCAGGACAGCGATGGCATCCATGCCGCGACCCTGTCCGTCAAGCCTGCCCACGACGGACATATGGCGATGCAGGAATTCCAGCGCGCCTTCGACAAGCTTAGCCCGGAACACCGCGAAGTCCTTATTCTGGTGGGCGCGTCGGGCTTTTCCTGCGAAGAAGCTGCCGAGATGATGGGCGTCGCGATCGGCACGGTGAAAAGTCGTGCTAGTCGCGCAAGGAAGCGTCTGGCAGAGATGCTACATCTGGAAGACGGAGAGGACATGTTTGCCGGAACCGACGGTGCAACCCAGGCAGTCGTGATGCGCTCGGCTGCAGCTGGATTTTGATCCGCAGAATCAAAGCGCTTCTGTCCTTCAGCAGCCTAGGCGTCCGCCTTGGCTCTACCATCATTCTCGCGCTGATGCCGCTTGGGGTGCTGTCGGTCGTCCAGACGCGTGAGGCTTTGGAACAGGTGGATGCCTCGACGCTCAAGGGCATTGGTGGCGCCGCCCTCCAGGCCGTGCGCGATCAGGTCGAGGTCATAAAGGAAGCGCAGGTATCGGCGCGGGTGCTGGCGACGGTCCTGTCCCGACCCTTCACCGGCGGCCCCTCCTGCATGGAACAGGTGTCGGCCATCAAGCGCGAGATCGCCCAGGCCACCGTGGTCGCCTACGTCCCGACCAGCGGCCTTCTGACCTGTTCGTCGAATGGCAAGGTTTACGACCTGTCCCAGGATCCCCGCTTTCAAGCTGTCATGAAGGTCCCCGCCCCCGGCCTTGGCTATGAGCCCAACGGAGAGCTTTCCCAGCAGGCAATCGTGATGGTCCGGCATCCGGTCTTTGGCGGCGACGGCAGCCTGTCCGGCTTTGTCGCGATATCTCTGGCCTATAATGCGGTTGCGCCCGGCGCGTACTCCGACAGCATCGCGATGTGGAGTCCGTCCTACCTTGCGACCTTGACGGCCGAGGGCAAGGTGCTGGTGTCCTCGGACCCCGAGGTGCCGCTGGAAGCGGCGATACCCGATGGCCGGTCCATTGCCGATCTTACCACGGCGGACTCTGCCCGCTTCGTCGAAGGACCGGACGGGCGCAATATTCTCTCGGTGGTTTCGGTCGCGCGCGACCTCTACGTCGTTTCGGTCTGGCGGCCGGACAGCGCCAGCTTCTGGACCAACGTCGCCGTCCCCTATCTGATGCCGGTGCTGACCTGGGTCGCCGCCCTGGTCGCCGCCGCCTTTGCCTCCAATCGCCTTGTCGTCCGCCACGTTCGCGCGCTGTCGCGGTCCATGACCGACTACGTCTCCTTCCGCCAACGGCTGCGCATTCCCGACATGGCGGACTCCCCGGCCGAGATCCAGCGCCTGCATGCCGCCTATGAAGGCATGATCCGCACCATCGAGCAGGAAGAGGCGGAACTGCAGAACCTGGTCGTCGACAAGGATCTTCTGATCCGCGAAGTCACCCACCGCAGTGGCAACAGCCTGCAGATCATCGCCTCGATCATGCGGATGTATCGGCGCGAGGCGTCGGACCAGAAGCTGCGCTCGGTGCTGGACGGCCTGATCAACCGGGTCATCGCGCTGTCGTCCACCCATACCAGCCTGTACACCCTGTCGGGGCAGCGCGACGTGTCGGTGGACGTCATTCTGTCCAATGTCATCAAGCGGTTGAAGGAAATCCACGGTGTCGCGCTGGGCGTGGCCACCAAGCAGCTGCAACCTGTCCGGATCGATGCCGAGGCCGCCGTGCCTCTGGCGCTCGCCTTGGCCGAGGCGGTCGGCTGCTACTTCTCGCGCGGGGGGTTGGGGCAGGACGAGGTCTCGGTCACGCTAAGCGAGACCGATGGCGCCATCCATCTCTGCGTGCGGGGACCCGAAGTCGCCGAGTTGCAACCCCACCTGACGCAAGGCCTGGTTTCATTGCCCCAAAGGATGCTCAAGCAGTTCGCGGCGCAGTTGTCGGGAACGGTCACCATCCGGCTGGAGGGCGGTCGCGCCGCGGTCGACCTTGTCTTCCCGCGACGCAGTCGACCGCAATGAAGAACCGGCCCGCATCGGGGCCGGTTCATTCATTTCAATCATGGTTCAGTGGTGCCGAACCACTGTCCGCTGGTCCGCCGGCGTGAACATCGACGCGGCGTGTTGCACGTCACTCTTCAGCGCCGAGCCAAGGGTCTGCGCCAGTTCGCTGGCCCGCATCGCCTCGGTCTTCGCGGCGGTGAACGCCTCGTCCAGCAAAGCGTCGCGCGCCTCGCCCATCAACCGGTCTTCGGTCTCGGTCGGCGGGAACAGGAAGGCCAGCCCGGCGCCCGCGGCGGCAAGCACCGCACCGGTCAGCAGAGGATGCTCCTCGACCTGCTGGCGGCCCTTCTCGGCGACAGCAATCCGGCCCAGATAGATCCGCTCGCGTGCCTGAAGCGCCTGTTCGCGGGCTACCCCGGTCATGGTTTCCAGGCCCCTGCCCAAGGCGTCGCGCGTCTCGACCGCAAGGGCCGACACCACTTCCGCCCGGTGCTTGGCAAGTTGCGCTGCCGGGGCAAGCCCCCGCCGCGCAGCATCGTCAATCTGCCGCAGCATCTGCTTGGCGCTGTAGCGCAACCCGCGTGCATGCTTCAGCCAGTCTTCTTCGGGGTCGACCGGATCGTCCGCTGGCGGCCCGCCTTCGCCTTCCCACCGGGTTAGCGCCTCAAACCGCGTGCCCGGCGTGACCGGCACCACCACGGGCGAGTGGTTGTCGCTCAGCGCCCGGCGCCCGAAGATCAGCGCCGCCAAAGCGACGCCCGCCGCTGCCGCAGCCATCGGATGCGAACGCACCGCGCCATCCACCCGCGACACCAGGGGCGAGGCGTGCGACATCAGCGCCTCCTTGCCCTCGGCGATCAGGGTCGACGGGCTTAGCCGATGGCGAAGCGCCACCAGCGTTTCCGCCAGAGCCTGACGTTCGCGTTCCAGCGACTGTTCGATCTCGTGCATCTTTTGTTCAGACATGTGTTGCTCCCGTCTCGTTCAGACCGGCTTGCACCGCTTGTGCGTCACGCCGAAGACCGCGCATCGCCCGGTCGGGCATCACGCCGCGAAGCCGCAGGGCCGACTTTCCCGCCAGTGCAAGGATGACGGCCAGTACGCACAAGGCGATACCGACGATCACCGCCGCCCAGGCCGGGCCAAGCCCCGTCGCCGCCAGGGCGGCAACCGCCGCCCCGGCCAGTACGTTCAGGCCGACCAAAGCGATGATCGCCGCGACGACCATCTTGATCAGGCCACCGACGGCAGCCTTGACGCCCTCGGTCGCTTCGGCCTTGGCCAGCATCAGTTCGCCCCGAACGAGGCGCCCCATGCCACCGATCACCTCGGAGAGCAGCGTCCGCATGCCCTCCGTTTCATGGTCAGCGCCGCGCATCAGACCCGCGGTCCCTGGCCGTAATCGTTGTCACGCTCGGCCAGATGGCGCTTGCTCGACGACCGGATGAACCGCGCCGCGGCAAAGCCGACCACTGCCGCGGCGGCCATGAAAGCCCCCGGATGGCGCTTGGCCAGCGTCTTCACATCAGCCGTCAGCTCGGAGACCGACCGCTGGCGCAGCGCGTCAGAAGCCGAGGTCAGTCCGTGGGCGACCGAAGTCAGCACCCGCGATTTCAGCGCATCGCTGTCGCCGTCCTCGGAGGCGCGTTCCAGCGTTGCCGCCAGCCGCTGACCGACATCCGACAGGCTTTCGCGTGCCATGTCGGCCTTCTCGACCGCAACATCCTTGACCGCCGACAGGGTCGAGCCGGCACCGGAGACGATCGCCTCCTTGGTGTCCTGCGCCATGTCCTGGGCCTTGCCCATGATCCCGCCGATGCGCGAACGGCCTTCGTCCATCGCGTCGGATGCCGAGTCTTTCAGGGACGTTGCCGTGTCACGCACCGCATCGCCCATGTCGTCCATCTTGGCCTTCGCGGTTCCGGCCGCACCTTCGGCCGCGCGCATCGCGGCCATGCCGGCGTCCTGCACCTTGGTGCCGAGATCCCCGTTCGATCCGGACTGCATCTGGTTCCGGTTCGAGGTGTCCTTGTCACTCGCGTTCATCGCAATTCTCCTGAAATCCGTATTGGAAGCTTTGGGCCGCCGCTGCGTCGCCGCGCGGCCAATGTGGGGATACAAGTCCCAAATGGCCGATCCGGTTCCCGTAGGCGTTGCCCAAGGTTTTCCGCGCAAGCGGACCCCAACCTATGTGGCGCATTTCGCGCGTTCCGGAATTCTTGCTTGGACAAGGGAACCGATCCCGCCGGTCGGGTGTTCCTTCGCCGATACGACGTTATGCCCCCCCAAGGGCGCTTTGAAATGCAAGGAGAAAACCCATGCTAGGTTGGGCTGTTACTTTCCTGATCATCGCGATCATCGCCGGCGTCCTTGGCTTCGGCGGCATCGCTGGCACTTCGGCCGGGATCGCTCAGATCCTGTTCGTGATCTTCATCATCCTGTTCGTCATCTCGCTCGTGCGCGGAATGATGACCAGGTGACCACCGACCCCTGAGGAAGCGGTCCTTCCCTGCCGCCTTCCCATACTGGGCTGCGATGACCTCGCAGCCCTTTTTTTGTCGCTCTAGGGAAGTTCAAGCTTGTCTCTCGTGGGCAAGGATGCTGCCAATCGGTGTGCGAGGTGACACCGGGCATCGGGATGGGATTGGCTCGCGCTCTCACTCAACCGTTTCAGGCCACGGCTTGAACGGGCCTCCGGTCGCAGATCCGCAGCTCTGTCGAGATTCCGTCCAGGTCCAGCGTCCCACCGATCCGCTTGAGAAACTCGACCATCGAGCCCACGGCCTGGCCGTCTTCCAGGATCAGGTCGATCCGCGCATCGCGACGACGACGCAAGGCAGGGCGGAAAGTCAGCACGGCGCACATCAGCGAAAACACGGCCTCGCTTTCTGCGCCATCGGCCGCAAGGATCAGCCGGTCGACGCCACCAGCCGCCTGCAACGTTGCGTTCAACGCGCTCAGCGACGCGCTTTGGCGGAAATCGGTCCAGATCATCTGCGCGCCGGGCAGTGCAAGCTCGGCGAGGGTCATTTGGACCAGCGACCGTCCGGCCACGAAGATCACCGCGTCCGCGTCCAGCGCCAAGGTTTCGCGCGGCAGATTCAGAACCGCGTCATTGATCAGAATAACCTGCTGCCCGCTCGTCACTGACGCCATCTCCAATCTCCTCACCCGATACAAAGCCGCAACGCCCAAACGCCCGTGAAGTTCCCGAAGCGGTTCCAACTGCGACGCCGGCCGGCAGGGAACCACCATACTGCTTGAACGTTGCTTCCCGCGGTTCATACGAGGGACAGAATGGCAAAGACCGATGACACCGCGATGACCAGACAGGATCGCCCCGATCTCTGGACCGAAACCGGCAATTCGATCGTGTCGCTGACCACGTTGGCCACCATCATTGCGGTCTGCGCCATCCTGTACGTCGCCCAGGACCTGTTTCTGCCCTTGGCTCTGGGGATGCTCTTTGCCTTCATCCTGACGCCCGTGGTCAACTATCTGCGCCGCTGGGGCCTCCGTGATACTGCCGCCGTGATCCTCACCGTTCTGTCGGCCGGCGCGCTGGTGGCCGCTTTCGTCCTGGTCCTGGCCTACCAGCTCAGCCAGATCGGCATGAACCTGCCAAAGTATCAGGGCAACGTTCTGACCAAGGTCGATACGCTGCTTTCTGCCGGGGCGGACAGTCGGGTCATCGCGCACCTGCAGGGCCTGGTCGAACGGATCTCGGACCGGATCGCCGCTGACCCCTCTACCTCGGATCCGACCATGAAGGTCGAGGTCGTCGACCAGCCGGGTGTTCGCGAGTGGCTGACCGACGTCATCCTTCCTGCGCTTGCCCCCGTGGGCATCTTCGGCCTGATCTTCGTAGTCGTCATCTTCGCCCTCCTGGAACGCGCGACCCTGCGGGACCGTCTCGTGCAGCTGATCGGGGGGTCCAACATCCTTGCCACCTCGCGCCTTCTGGCCGAGGCGGGGGGCCGCGTGTCGACCTATCTTCTGGCGCAGCTTGTCGTGAACGTCATCTACGCCATTCCGATCGGCCTTGGCCTGTGGATCATCGGGGTGCCGAACGCGCTGTTCTTCGGCCTGGTCACCCTTGTCCTGCGCTTTGTGCCCTACATCGGCTCGGCGATCTCGGCGATCCTGCCCTTGCTGATGGCCTTCGCCGTCTCTCCGGACTGGTCGCTGGTCCTCTGGACCGGCGCGCTGTTCCTGGTGGTCGAATTCGTCACCTCGAACATCATCGAACCCTGGTTCTACGGCCACCGCACCGGCGTCTCGCCGCTGGCCGTGATCGTCTCGGCGATGTTCTGGACCTGGCTCTGGGGGCCGATGGGGCTGATCATCGCCACGCCCCTGACCGTCTGCATGGTGGTGATCGGTCACCACGTTCCCAGCCTGCGGCTTTTTCCGATCATGTTCGGCGACAAGCCCGTGCTGGCCGATTCCGCGCGGCTTTACGACCGTCTTCTCGCTGGTCGCATTTTCGAGTTCACCGACGCCGCCACCACCTCGACCTCGAAGCATTACCTCGCCGACTATTATGACAAGACGGCGATCCCGGCTTTGGCGCTCGCGCAGGCCGACCATTCCGCCGGCCTTCTGTCGGACTTCCAGACCCAGCGCATCGCCAATGCCGCCTGGACCCTGACCGAGGAACTGGAATCGGTGATCGAGGAAGAACTGGCGCTTGCGGTCGAAGCTCCGGAAACCAAGACCGACGGCGAACCGCCGCTGTCCCTGGTCTCGAATGGCGTTCTGGACGGTCTTGGTCGCAACATCGCGGTGATGGGTGCGCTGACCCGTCTGGACGAGGCGGCGGCCCGGATGATCGCCCAGGCGCTGCGGGCTGAAGGGGCCTCTGCGGTCAATCTGCCGCCTCGCGCCTCGCTTCCGCGGCTGCTTGGCGATTTCACCCCGGAAACCATCCTGGTGGTGTCGCTGGACTCTGCCCACCGGGCGGCTGTCGATCTGCAGATCCGCCTGCTACGGCGGCGGCTGCCGGGCGTGAAGGTCGGTCTAGCCCTGTGGGCCGATCCCTCTGAAACGAAACCCGCCCCGCCCGGAAAGGGCGCGGCGGATTTCGCTGTCGCCAGCATGGAAGAGCTCTTTGCCCAAGCCTTCGACAAACAGGCCGTCGTGGCTGCCTAGGTTATAGCTCGACCTCGCCGCGGGAGCCAACGTCGGGAGACTTGCCCTTTACGGCGCCCACGACGATCTCGGCGATCCCGCGCAGGATGCCCGGTCCGTCCCAGACATCGGCGTGGCCCGGATCGATCACCAGCGCCACGACATCATGCGCCTCGGGGCCGCGCGGCCAGAAAATCTCGGCGCCCGGATTCCACAGGTCCTTGACCAGGCCCTTGTCCGGATCGACCATCGCCTGCCCGATCAGCGCAACATGGTCGCCCCGGCCCTGATACCCAAGGAAGACCGAGCCATCGACGCGGATGTCCCGCGCGGCAGAGCTGTCGCTTTCGGTAAGGATGTAGATCACACCTTTTTCCGGCGTGGGGATTGTCGACATCGGCCGTCCACGCAGGCCTTCGGCGCTGCGCGTGACAAGCATGGCGATGTCGATCGCCTTCAGCATTTCCCAGACCCGTTCGGCCGGGATGGGCTGGATGTTAGGCGGATTTTGCGTGTTGTCGTGGTCGCTGACGAGAGCCATTACCGTTCTCCGTTGGAAGACTGCGTTACCAATCCCAACGCCCGGCTCCTCGCGCGGGTTCCGGTCTAACCGGCGACCTCTTCCCAAACCGACACGGTCTGCCACCCGACCTGGACTTCGCCCGTCTCCACCCTGTCGGCCACGATGGGATCGTGCGCGGTATCCAGCTGGCGCCGCCACGACCCGTCCGGCAAGATGAAGGTCGCATCGTGTCCAGCGTTCAGCACGATCAGAAGATCCGCCTCTGTCCGGTGATAACGCAGCCCAAGCGGCCCCTCTTGATCCCAGTCACCGTCACCCATCTCGCCCGAGGCGTGATGCCAGCTGATCGCGGGGCCATCGCCTTCCCCGACGGCGCGGGCAAAGCGTGCATCCCCCAACGAGACCTTCTTGCGGAACGCCATCAGCGTCGCCACCGCATCGACCAACCGCGCGTCGGCGGCTTCCCAGTGCAGCCAGGAAATCTCGCTGTCCTGCGCGTAGGTGTTGTTGTTGCCGCCCTGGCTTTGCCCGAACTCGTCCCCCGCCAGGATCATCGGCACGCCCTGCGACAGCATGACCGTCGCCAGCATCGCCTTCGACCGGCGGTGCCGCGCCTCAAGGATGCCGGGATCATTTGTCTGCCCCTCGGCGCCAAGGTTGTGGCTCAGGTTATGGTCGTGGCCGTCGCGATTGTCTTCGCCGTTGGCCTCATTGTGCTTGCCGTCGTAGCTGACCACATCGCGCAGGGTGAAACCGTCATGCGCCGCGAGGAAGTTGATCGACGACGTCGCCGGACGCTGCGAATGGTCGAACTGGATCGGAGACCCCAGCAAACGCTGCGCCAGATCGCCCTTCATCCCCGGATCGCGGCGCCAGAAAGCCCGCATGTCGTCGCGCGCCTTGTCGTTCCATTCGCGGAACGGGAACGGGAAGCCGCCGACCTGATACCCGCCCTCGCCGATGTCCCAGGGCTCGGCGATCAGCTTGACCTGCGCCAGCACCGGGTCCTGCCGGATTGCCGCGAAGAACGACCCCTCGCGCTCGAACCCCTTTGCCTCGCGCCCCAGGGTCGACGCCAGGTCGAAGCGGAAGCCGTCCACATGCATCACCTGCACCCAGTAGCGCAGGGAATCGATCACCATCCGCAGCACCATCGGATGCGCCACGTTCAGCGTATTGCCGCAGCCGGTCGTGTCGAAACAGTGCCGCTTGTCCTCGGCCAGAAGGTAGTACGAAGCATTGTCGATCCCCCGGAACGACAGCGTCGGCCCCAGCTCCGAGCCCTCCGCCGTGTGGTTGTAGACCACGTCCAGGATCACCTCGATCCCCGCCTTGTGCAGCTTCTGCACAACCTGTCTCACCTCGTTCGCGCGGCCCGTCTTCAGATAGGCCCGGTGCGGGGCGAAGAAGGACAAGGTGTTGTATCCCCAATAATTCTTCAGCCCCTTGTCCAGCAGGAACTGGTCATGCAGGAAGCCGTGCATCGGCAAAAGCTCCACCGCCGTCACGCCGATCCGCTGCAGATGTTTGATCATCGGGTCCGAGGCCAGACCGCAAAGCGACCCGCGATCGTTCTCCGGCACCTCCGGATGGCGCATCGTGGCACCCTTCGGATGCACCTCCCAGATCAGCGTCTCTTCCCAGCGGTGGCGCAGCGCCTCATCGGCGTTCCAGTCGAACGCGGGGTCCGCCACCACAGCCTTCGGCACGAAAGGGGCCGAGTCGCGGTCGTCCCGCGTCAGATCATCGCCATTGTGCCCGAAGACGGCCGGGTCCCAGGTCAGCTCGCCGCGCAGTTCTCGCGCGTAGGGGTCAAGAAGCAGTTTCGCCGGATTGAACCGATGCCCTTCCTCAGGCGCCCAGGGTCCGTGGACCCGGTAGCCATAGACCTGTCCCGGCCCGACGCCCGGCAGATAGCCGAACCAGATCCCGCCATGCATGGCGGGCAGGTCCAGCCGCGCCACCTCGACCTTGCCCTCGGTGTCGTAAAGGCACAGCTCGACCCGGGTGGCATTCTCCGAAAACAGGGCGAAGTTGGTGCCTTCACCATCCGAGACCGCCCCCATCGTATCGGGGCGGCCTTTGGTTGCATCGAAAGCGGGCGTCATCGAGGAATCGTGGATCATTGGGCGCCCTGCACCTTGCGGGGCAGGGTCGGTCCGCCGTGGAACAGGGAAAACACCGGCGTCCGCAACGCGCCCCGGCGCGCAAGCATCGCCGAGCTGACAAGCGTCGTGTCGCCCGAAACCCGGAACCAGCGCCCGTCCTCTTCAGGGTCATCGCCGATATGCATCCCATGTGGAATGACCGTGTTCGGCCCCACGATGACATTGGTCAACCGCACCCCCGGCGAGACGCGGGCACCCGGCATCAGGACCGACCGGTCCAGGGCCGTCCAACGGTCGGGATTGCCACTGCCCACCATCGGCGACATCAGTCGCAGCCCGCCCAGATTGACGCTGGAGGTGAAGGCATCGCGCGGGAGCGTTGCCGCCTGCATCCGGACCTTCATGCCGGGGACCAAAGGCCTGCGGCACGGCGGCGGGCCATCCTCGAAGTCCAGCCAGCTTTGGCGCAACCCGTCCAGGGTGCCGACGTCGCGCCAATAGCCGTCCCAGCGCCAGACAGCCGCTTCGCCGCTGTGCACTGCCAGCGGGATCACATCCTCGCCAAAGTCCAGCACGTTCGGGTCCGCCAGCACGTCGCGCAGCCAGGCCCAGTCCACCACGTAGATCCCCAGCGACGCCAGCGAGTGCTGCGGGTCGCCAAAGATCGCCGCCGGTTGGTCGGGCTTCTCTGCAAATCCCGCAATCCGGTGGCCCGGTCCCTCGGTCACGATGCCGAAACGGCCTGCATCTTCACGCAGGACGGGCATCGCCGCCAAGGTCAGCGGTGCGCCGGACTCCCGGTGGGCGTCGATGAAGCCGCGGTAGTCCATCGAATAGACATGGTCCGCCGCAACGACCAGCACTTCACGCGTGCCCAGGGCATCCAGCTCGGCGGCATTGGCCCGCAGCACATCCGCCGTGCCGCGATAGCTGCCCGCCCCGGCCTGCACACCGTCGCGCAGCATCAACGCGCCCTCGGGCCAGACCGGGCCCCACACCTCGCGCAGATGGGAGGTCAGGCTTTCCGGCCGATACTGCGTGCCGACCATCACCCGCGGCACCCCGGACCGCGCAAGTGCCGCCATCGTGAAGTCCACTATCCGGTGAAACCGTGCGAAGGGCAGCACCGGCTTGCAGTCCCGCGAAGTCAGCTCGTGCAGGCGTGTCCCGCGACCCCCGGCCAGGACGATCGCGACAGTATCGGTGAGTTCGGGGGTGACGGTCACGGCAACCTCGCTTCAGTTCGGGGGAGGGGTCTGGATGTAACAGCCCAACGCCCCCGCGCCCCCGCGGTTCCCTTGTCATTCCAGTGGTTAGCGGTTCCCGGATCAGTTCAGCCGGTCGTCGTTTGGCCGGTGTTCATAGACGTCGTCGTCGCGTGTGGCGCCGCGCCGGACGACCATCACGCCGCGCATCCGCTGCGCCATCTGCCGGATGATCAGACCCCGCACCGGAGGCAGCAGAAGGATCAGTCCCAGCGTGTCCGTCAGGAAACCGGGCAGGATCAGCAGCACTGCCGCCACCCCCAGAAGCGCCTTGTGCGCGATGGGGGACAGGGGGTCATGCAGCCCCTGCTGCAAGCCTTCGCGCAGACCTCGCCGACCCGACAGCGCCAGCCCCTTCAGCATCAGCACGCCCAAGACCCCGGTCAGCAGGACCCAGGCCAGCGTCAGCCAAAGCCCCAACTCCGCCCCCAGCGTGACGAACAGCGCGATCTCTACCAGCGGCAGAGCCAACACACCCAGCAAGACCCACATCGCATTCTCCGTCCGCGTTCTTCGGTCGCATGGTAGACTTCGCCGCGACCCCACCCTACATAAGGGCGAGCCCAACGGTTTTAAACGGAAAGTCCGAGGTTACTCATGAACGGATCCCTGATCCAACTCCTGGTCCTAGCCGGGATCGCGATCTTCCTGATTTTGAAGCTCCGTTCCGTCCTCGGCACACGCGACGGATTTGAAAAGCCGCCGATCCCGCTGGACGAGGTGCGCCCCCGTGTCCGCCGCGACTTCGAGGTCATCGAAGGCGGCCCCGACCGCGACATCATCGACCACGCCCCCGAAGGTTCGGATGCCGCCAAGGCCCTCGCCGAGATGAAGAAGGCCGAGCCTTCCTTCGTCGTCGGTCCCTTCCTGCAAGGCGCGCGCGGGGCCTACGAGATGATCCTGATGGCCTTTGAAAAGGGCGAGCTGGACCGTATCCGCCCCTTCCTGTCCGACGACGTCGAGGCCAGCTTCGCCGAAGCCATCGCCGGGCGTGAAGCGCAAGGGCTGACCGTCGAAGCCAGCTTCCTTGGCATCAAGGAGCTTGTGCTTCACGACGCCACCTTCGCGCCGGAAACCCGCTTCGCGGAAATCACCGTCCGCTTTGTCGGCGAACAGAACTACGTCGTGCGCAACAAGGCCGGCGAGATCGTCGAAGGCACTCCGCGTGAAGTCAGGAAGTCCCGCGACATCTGGACCTTCGCCCGCCAGATGGGGTCCGACGACCCGAACTGGCAGCTGGTCGCGACCGGCGACTGATGCGGCCGGGATGCGCCGTGCGCTCCACCTCTGCACCCTCACGGCGGCCTTGATGGCCGCCGTTCCCGTTTCCGCCGAAGTCCTTGATTTCGAAGCGTTGGACGGCTGGCGCGACGACAGCCACCTCGCCGCACTTGAAAGCTTCCTCACCACCTGCGACCTGATCGACAAGCCCGACTGGCAGCCGATCTGCGCCGTCGCCGCCGATGTCCCGAAGGACGACGCCTCGGCCCGCAGCTTCTTCGAGCTGTTCTTCAAGCCCGTGGTCGTCGGCAATCCCCCCGCCCTCTTCACCGGCTATTTCGAGCCCGAACTCGAAGGCTCCCCCACCCGCACCGGCCGCTTCCGCTTTCCGCTTTACGCCCGCCCCCCCGAGCTGCGCGAAGGCGCGGTCTACCACTCGCGCCAGGCGATCGAGAACGGCGCCATCGCCGGCCGCGGGCTCGAGATCGCCTGGCTGGATGACGCCGTCGACGTCTACTTCCTCCAGGTCCAAGGCTCCGGCCGCATCCGGATGACGGACGGCTCCGTGGTGCGCGTCGGCTATGCGGGCAAGAACGGCCACGCCTACCGCTCTGTCGGGCAGGAAATGGTCCGCCGCGGCAGCCATTCCATCGATCAGGTCTCCGCCCCGGAAATCGCCAACTACGTCCGCTCCAACCCCACCGCCGGGCAGGAACTCCTTTATACCAACCCCTCCTACGTCTTCTTCCGCAAGATCGGCACCCTACGGCCCGAGGACGGCCCAATCGGCGCGATGGGGCGCTCGATCACCACACTGCGCTCGATCGCCATCGACCCGAAGTTCACGCAACTCGGCGCGCCGGTCTGGATCGAAAAGGACGGCCGCCGCCCGATCCGCAGCCTGATGATTGCCCAGGACACCGGCGGCGCGATCAAGGGGATGCAGCGCGCCGACATCTTCTACGGCACCGGCGCCGACGCGGGCGATGCTGCGGGCACGGTCAAGGACCCCGGCCGCATGGTCCTCCTTCTGCCCATCGACCGTGCCTTCGCGATGCTTGAAGACTGACAATGGCGCGCCGTCGTTCCCTTTCGCCCGAGGAGGCCGACCTCTGGCGCAGCGTCGCGCAGACCGCCCGGCCCCTGCACAGCCAGCCGCTCCACCTGCCCAATCCGCCCGCCCCGTCCGAGCCGCCGCCGATGGCCCATGCCAAGCCGCGCTTGTCGCCCTTCCTCTTGGGGGAAAAGCACCGCGCGCCCGAAAAGCGCGACCTCAAGCCGACGCTGCCCGATCTTCTGGGTCAGGCCCCGCTGCGCATGGATGCCGGGACCCACGCCAGGATGACCCGTGGCAAGCTACAGCCCGAAGCGCGGATCGATCTCCACGGCATGACCCTCGCCGAAGCGCATCCCGAGCTGATCCGCTTCATCCTGAACGCCCATTCCGCCGGGATGCGGCTGGTGCTGGTCATCACCGGCAAGGGCAAGCGGCGGGACGACACCGGCCCGATCCCCCAGCGGATCGGTGCGCTGCGCCATCAGGTCCCGCACTGGCTGCACCTGCCGCCGCTTGGTCCCGCCGTCCTGCAAGTCAGCGAAGCCCACCTGAAACACGGCGGCGGTGGGGCCTACTACGTCTACCTGCGCCGTCGCTGACTGGAAGGTCAGGCGTCAGCCCGCCAACTCATGGCCGTCCCTCGGCAATCGCCTCCACCGGGCGCAGGACGATCTCGGTCGCATTGCGCACCGTAAGCACCAGCCCCGGCAGCAGCCCGACGCGGCCACGCGCGTCCTTGCTGAAGGCATCCGCAATCCCGACCAGCCCGCCGAACAGCTTCAGCAGTGCCGGGTTCTCGCCCAGGTTCAGGTGCCCCGTCCCCGTCGTATAGGCCGAGGTATCCAGGTAGATCACGTTCAGATCCGCGATCTGGGTCACGCTGTCCATGTTGCCCAGCCGGTCCCCCGTGCCCGACAGCGTGGCCGAGATGTTCAGCACGCGATCCCGCGAGCTGCCGAAGATCACGAAGGGTTCCGGCAGCTTGCCGATGTCCCGCGCCTGCGCCCGGAACACGTCCAGATCCAGATCCGGAGCGATCAGCACGACCCCCTTGATCCGGTCCAAAGCGCCGGGCCCGTCCTTCAGAACCATCTGCCGCAGGCCCTCCATCGTCAGGAAGGCCCCCATCGAATGCGCGACGATGACGATGTCCCGCGCCCCCGCATCCTCGACCTCGTCCAGCAGCGAAACGAAGCCGCTCCGCGCGAACAGGATCGAGTCGCGGTCATAGACATACCCCAGCGCCGACCCGCGCGAGGGCCAGGCGTAATGCACCGCCACCCCCGGCACCTCCAGGTCATGGTGCATCTGCGCGACCCGGTAGACACCCTCGGCCATCGTGTTGTTGAAACCGTGGACATAGACCACCGCGTCGCGCTGCCCCCGCAGCTTCATCGCTGACCGCAGCGCCGTGCTGAAATCGTCGCCCGTCTCGAACCCCCGCGCGTCCAGCGTCAGGAAGTCGCGCTTGCCGTCCGGCTCCCGGGTCTTTGGGGGCCAGTTGACCTCGCCCGGCTCGCGGTCCGTGGGGATCGCCACGTCATAGCGCAGAAAGGTTGGTTCGCCTGACCGCCCGAAAGCATAGGCCTCGCCGTCCTTTTCCCGCGTGGTGCCCACGAAGATCGTCTCCGGCGTTCCGCCCGCAAGTCCATCCGGGGCCATCGTGAAATCGCCGCGCGACGCGCAGCCTGCCAGCACCAGAACCATCAACAGCTTGCGCACCGGCACCTCCACTTTCCGGCGACCCTTGGCCCGGCCATCCGCCTGCGTCAACCATCCACCGTGGACAGCAGCGCGCCTCCGCCGCAGACTGGACACCTTGGCAAGACAGGAGGCCCGCATGACCCTTTCCGGCAAGACTGCCCTCGTCACCGGAGGCAACCGCGGCATCGGCCTTGCCACGGTTCGTGCCTTGGCCCGGGCGGGTGCCACGGTCCATTTCACCGCCCGCAGCGCCGCCAACATCGCCGCCGCCCAGCGCGAGCTTGGGGACATTCCCGCCACCGGACACCTCGCGAACATGACCGAGCGCATTGCGATGGCCACCGTGCTGGACCAGGGCTTCGACATCCTGGTGAACAACGCCGCCGTGATCGCCCCGATCGGCCGCATCCTCGACATCTCGGCCGAGGATTGGGCGCACAGCATCGACATCAACCTCACCTCTGCCTTCGACGTCACACAACGCGCGCTCATGCACATGGTTGCCAAGGGCGGCGGGACCATCGTGAACATCTCCTCGGGGGCGGCCCACCGGCCCCAGGAAGGCTGGTCCGCCTACTGCGCCGGCAAGGCCGGTCTGGCCATGCTGACCCGGTCCGTCCACCTGGAATATGCCGATCAGGGCATCCGCATCTTCGGCTTCGCACCCGGGGTCGTCGACACCGACATGCAGGTCGCCATCCGTGCTTCCGGGATCAACCCGGTGTCCAAGCTGCCCCGCGAAAGCCTGGCACCCGCGTCCGAACCCGCGCAGGCCATCGCCTGGCTCTGCACCTCCGCGGCCGATGCTTTCGCGGGGCAGGAACTCGACGTCCGCGCCCCCGACCTTCGTGCCGCCGCCGGACTGCCGCCGATGGCCTAGTGCGAGAAGGCCTGGGCGCCCCAAAGCTCTTTCAGTCGCGCATCCCGGCCGCAGGCCTTGCGATAGAACTTGTAGGCATTCGCCTTGGACTTCGGACCCGCGCGGGTCAGCACGATCTCGGAGGATTTGTAGTAATCCTGGTGGTACTCCTCCGCGATCCAGAAGGTCCCGGCGTTTCGCACCGGTGTCACGATCTTCGCCCCCAGCACCGCCTCCGCCTCGGCCACAGCCGCCTTGGCGGCCCTGCGCTGGTCCGCGTCCTGCACGAAGATCGCCGTCCGGTAGGCGTCGCCCCGGTCGCAGAACTGCCCGCCCGCATCCAGCACGTCCACCGACCGCAGGAACTTGGCCATCACCTCGCCATACGAGATCACCGCCGGATCAAAGGTGATCTTCACCGCCTCCAGATGCCCGTCGTGGTTCTTGTAGGTCGGGTTCTGCAAGTCGCCCCCGGTATAGCCCGAGACAACCTCGCCAACCCCATCGACCCCCTCGAAGTCGGACTCGACGCACCAGAAGCATCCTCCGGCGACGATGGCCGTCTCGGCCTTCGCCATGCCGGCCAGTCCCAGCACCACGACCAATGCCATTCGCAACATCCACGCCTCCCCTGCAATGTTGCGCGACCGTCTCGCGCAGACCCCGGTAAAGCCAATCACCGATCCGTGGTTCACCAGAAGGTGAAACCGCAGCACCGCGTGCTGCCCATGCCCGGTTCGACGAAACTCCTTGGCCTTGCTCCTGTGCCACAATAGCGTGCCACCAACCTTTGGTGGCCCTGCCGCCGTGCCGCCCCCTGCCGAAAGCCCCGCATGCGCCATGCCCTTCTCGCCCTCGCCCTCCTCGCCACGCCCGCGCTGGCCGAGACCTCGCTCTCCGATGCCGTCTCCAGCCTGGACCTCTTCCCCTGCGAGCTTGGCACCCTGACCTGCACCACGCTGACCGTGCCGCTTGACCACCGCGCCAACGATCCGACCCGCACCTTGGACATCACCTTCGCCCTGTCCTTCGCCACCAACGAAAGCCGCGGCATCCTGTTCTACTTCGTCGGCGGCCCCGGTGGCTCCGGCCTTGCGTCGGCTGACAGCTACCTCTCCGCCTTCGATCCCACGCTGACCGAGAACATGGACATCGTCTTCGTCGACCAGCGCGGCATCGGCGCGGTCCACGGCCTGTCCTGCCCCGTGGCCCAGGCCCGCTTCGACAGCTCCTTCGCCCCCCTGTCCGACACCGAGGCCGTCCTCGCCACCGCCCGCACCTATGTCGCCGACTGTACTGCCGAAATCGGCGCGGGCGACCTCCTGCCCGTCATCAACACCGACCAGGCGGTCCGCGATTCCGAACTCTTCCGCCAGGCCATCGGCGCGCCCAAGGTCTGGCTTTACGGCGAAAGCTACGGCACCCAACTGGTGCAGGCCTATGCCACCCAGGTTCCCCAGGCTGTCCGGGGTGTGATCCTGGACGGTGTCGTCGACCTCACCCTCCCGGCCGAGGGCTTCTACCGCCGCTACACCCTTGCGGCCGAGACGCTGCTGGCCGAGACCTTCGACCTTTGCACCGGCATCCCGGCCTGCCAGGCCGACTTCCCGACCGCCCCCGCGCAGGTCTACGACGACCTCGCCGCGCGCCTTGCCTCGGGGCCGCTGACCGTGCCCTACACCCTTGCCGATGGCAGCCGGGTCGACCGGACCCTGACCGCCAGCCACCTGGAAGCCAGCGCCTTCTTCGCCCTTTACTCGCCCGAAGGCCGGGCCGAGTTCCTTCGCGCCATTGCTGCCGCCGGAAAGGGCAATCATGTGCCGCTTCTGCAGCTTGGCTATTCCAACCTCTTCATCGATCCCGAAACCGAAATCGGGATGGAGGACCCCGCCTGGTATGGTGCCGCCTATTACGGGATCACCTGTACCGATTACGACAGCGGCCCCGGCAGTCCCGATGACCAGGCCCGCCGCATCCTTGATGAAGCCCGCGCCCTTGCGCCCGAGGCCCCGCGCCTCCTGCGGTCCTACTTCGTCGAGCGTCTTGCCTGCGCCTATTGGCCTCATCAGGGCCCGGCCACCCGTCCGCAGCCCTATGCCGGGGGCGATTGGCCCACCCTTGTGCTGAACGGCACCAACGATCCGATCACGCCGGTGTCGATGGCCTATTCCGTCCTCGACAACGCGAAGAACGCCTATGGCGTCTTCATTCAAGGCGGCCCTCACGTGATTTGGGGCCGCGGCCTTGCCTGCCCCGACACCATCGTCCAGGCGCTTCTGTTCGACGGCACCCTGCCCGCCGCGCGCGAACAGCTTTGCGAACAGGACCCCATCGCCGACTACACGCCCCTGACCCTGACCGATCCCGCCGACGCCGACGCCTTCACCGTGGCCCGCGCCGTCGAGACCGAACTTCAGACCTATATCCCGCTTCTGTCCTGGGACGGTGATCACCCCACGTCCTTCGGTTGCCCCTTCGGTGGCACGATCCTCGCCACGCCAACCGAACGGGGGACCGACTTCACCTTCACCGGCTGCGGTTTCTGGCCCGACCTAGGCTTCGGCGGAACCGCGGTGGAGATCCGGATGGACGACGCCGACGACGGGATCACGATTAACCTGACCATCACCGGCGCGCAGACGGGCGATCTGACCTACCTCCACCGCAGCGTGGACAAGGCTTTCAGCCTGACCGGCAGCTGGAACGGTCAGCCCGCAGGATTGCCCAGACTGCCCTGAACCCTCCCGGCGCCGTCATGCTGCCGCTTCGGCCGATGAAATCCTGACCACCAGGATCGACGCGATCACCACGCAAGCCAGGCCGACGGTTTGCAGCGCACTCGGCACTTCCAGCAGCAGGACAATCCCCAGCACTGCCGCCACGGCCGGCTCCAGGCTCAGCAGGATGCTGAAGGTCTGCGACCCAAGCTGTCGCAGGGCGGCCATCTCGAACCAGCAGGTCAGCAAAGGCGCCAGGATTGCCAGGCTGACCGTGCCAAGGACGACGGGAACCGAGGGCGCGGCCGTCATTCCGATCAGTCCGAACGGCGTCAGCAGGATTGCCGCGGTCAGCAGGGCAATCGTCAGACCATCCGTTCCCGGGAACAGCGCGCCAACGCGGCGCGACAGCAGGATATACGCCGCAAAGCCGCAGGCCGAGACTGCGGCCAGCGCCACTCCGACCGGGTTGGCGGTCCAGCCGGTGCCGGCACCCGTCGACCAGGGGTCAAGCGACAGCAGCACCCCGACCCCGGCCAACAGCGCCAAAGCCGTAAAGCGCCAGCCCCGCGCGCCCAGCATGGCCACCGAAAGCGGCCCCAGGAACGCGATGGTCGAAGCAAGGCCCAGCGGAATATGGTTCACGGCGGCAAAGTAGGCCGCCGACATCGTGGCCAGCGCCGCCCCCAGCATCAGTGCCGCAAGCATCGCCTTGCGGTCCAGACCCCGCAGCTTGGGTCGGGTAAGGACCATCATGATCGCCGCCGCGGCTGCCATCCGAAGCCATGTGACACCGGGGACACCGATCTCGGCGACCAGCGGCCGCGACAGGGCCGCGGAAAGCTGGACGAAGACCATGGCGGAAACCGCCAGGGCAACGGCCGGCGCGATGGTGGTGGTGCGATATGGAAAAGCGATGGTCATGCCGCCACCGCCTCGGCCATGACGCCGTCCATTGCGCGGGTCCGGCCCATGCGCTGGGCCGCCAACTCGTCCGCCAGCTGCGACGGGGCAACACTCCGTCGCCGGGCCTCCTCCAGAAGATCGGTGGTGGTTTCGGCAATCGCCTCGCAGGCCTTCAGCACGCCCTGGGTCGAATAACCCGCGCCTTCCATCGCCACGTCGATGACCCCCCCGGCATTGGCAATGTAGTCCGGGACGTAAAGGATCCGGCGCTGGTGCAGGGCCAGCCCATGCTGCGCGGTCTGCAATTGGTTGTTGGCCCCGCCGACCACGATTCCGGCCCGGATCAGCGGCAGCGAGGCATCGCAGATCACATCCTCGAACGCATTCGGGGACAGCACGTCCACCGGCTCGGACAGGATGCGGTCGACCGAAACCGCCTCGGCTCCAAAATCCAGGGCCGCCCGTTCAACCAGCTCCCGCCGGGGATCCGCGACCACCAGTTCCGCGCCCGCTTCGGAAAGATAGGCGCAGAGCCGCATTCCAAGGTTGCCCAGCCCCTGCACGGCAACGCGCACTCCGCCAAGTCCAGACAGACCCCAGCGATGCTCGACTGCGGCGCGCAGGGCAAGGAACGTGCCGTAAGCCGCTGCCGGGCAGGCTTCGCCCGTGTGCAAGGCAAAGCCGCGCGCATGCGGAGTGATCTCGCGCATGACCTCCATGTCGCGGACCGAGGTCCCTGAATCGTCCGCCGTCAGGTAGCTGCCGCCCAGCTGGTGGATCGCCTCGGCCAAAGCGCGCAGCATGGCATCGGTCTTCTGCGTTGCGGGGTCCGCGATGACCACGCACTTCCCGCCGCCGAAGGGCAGCCCCGCCATCGCCGACTTGCGCGACATCGCTTCGGACAGCCGCAACGCATCCCGCAGCGCATCCGCGCGCGACGGATAAGGCTTCACCCGGCACCCGCCGAAGGCCGGACCCCGCGCCGTGCTGTGAATGGCGATGATCGCCTCAAGCCCGGCGGCCTTGTCCGAAACCGAAATCACCCGCTCATGCGTCGGGTGCGATGCGCTTGTCCGGTCGTCCAGCAGTACCATGTCCGAAGTCCTCCCCCTCACCGAAGATGGCTTCGGCAAAAGGCAGGCTAGCCCCGGTCGCAGGGCAGGGCAGTTCCCTGGGGAACACGTGAAACGGTAGACGCCAAAAAGTTAAGGGAGCGTAAAACGCCCCCTGTAACCATTTGATTTCATTCCGTAAGCCAATCTGTCCAGGTGGACAGCCCTACTTGGCGACCCGAGCATTCCGGCTGGCGATTAACCGCAGCCGCAGGGCATTCAGCCGGATGAAGCCTTCCGCATCCTTCTGATCGTAAGCCCCCGCATCCTCCTCGAACGTGACGTGCTTCTCGGAATACAAGGAATGATCCGACCACCGCGCCACCGTCCGCGCCGACCCCTTGTACAGCTTGACCCGCACCGTCCCGGTCACGTGCTCCTGCGTCTTGTCGATCAGCGCCTGCAGCGCCTCCCGCTCGGGGCTGAACCAGAACCCGTTGTAGATCAATTCCGCATAGCGCGGCATGATGCTGTCCTTCAGGTGGCCAGCCCCCGCATCCAGCGTGATCTGCTCGATCCCCCGGTGCGCTTCCAAAAGGATCGTCCCGCCGGGCGTCTCGTACAGCCCCCGCGACTTCATCCCCACGAACCGGTTTTCCACCAGGTCCAGAAGGCCGACGCCATGCTTGCCGCCGATTTCGTTCAGCCGCGCCAGGATCGTCGCCGGCGACAAGGCCTCGCCGTTGATCGACACCGCATCGCCCCGCTCGAACCCGATCTCGACATGTTCGGCCACATCGGGGGCCTTCTCGACCGGCACGACGCGCTGATAGACGAACTCCGGAGCTTCTTCGGCCGGGTTCTCCAGCACCTTCCCCTCGGAGGAGGTGTGCAACAGGTTCGCATCCACAGAAAACGGAGCCTCGCCGCGCTTGTCCTTGGCGATCGGGATCTGGTTCGCCTCGGCAAACTCCAGAAGCTTCGTCCGGCTGGTCAGGTCCCACAAGCGCCACGGCGCGATGACCTTGATCGCGGGGTCCAGCGCGGCGGCAGACAGCTCGAACCGCACCTGATCGTTGCCCTTGCCCGTCGCCCCATGCGCCACCGCGTCGGCCCCGGTCTCATGCGCGATCCGCACCAGATGCTGGCTGATCAGCGGGCGCGCAATGGACGTGCCCAGCAGATACAGCCCCTCGTACAGCGCATTGGCCCGGAACATCGGGAACACGAAGTCCCGCACGAATTCCTCGCGCACGTCGACGATGTGGATGTTCTCCGGCTTGATCCCCATCAGGATCGCCTTCTGCCGCGCCGGTTCCAGCTCTTCGCCCTGGCCCAGGTCGGCGGTGAAGGTCACCACCTCGCAGCCATATTCGGTCTGCAGCCATTTGAGGATGATCGAGGTATCAAGGCCGCCCGAATAGGCAAGGACGACTTTCTTCGGCTTCAGCATCGGGAAGGCTCCCCCATGAATTTCTGGCACGCAGTGTCTGGCACGGTTTAGCTGGCGCTTAAAACGAAACACCAGCAAGGGCAAGGACGCCGCGACGCTTGACGGGTGACCAAATCCGGATTCCAGTGCCCGGACATTCCCCATCGGAGCCCGTCATGAGTTTTCGCATTTTCCTTCACTCCTTTCGCCAGGTCTTCGGCAACCTTTCCGGGGCCCTGAAGGTCTCGGGCGTGTTGATGCTTGTCCAGTTCGCCGTGTTTCTGACCATCGGCCGCTCGATGCCGACGGACGAGGCCGGGATGCGGCAGTTGATGATGCAAGGCGAGATGCCCTGGGGCCGGATCTTCCTGGGCGGCCTTGTCACCACCGTGCTCTGGCTTTGGATCGTTGTCGGCTGGCATCGCTACATCCTGCTGAACGAACAGCCCCGCCTGGTCCCGGCCTTCCGCCCTGACCGGATGCTGGGCTACTTCGGCAAATCGCTCCTGGTCGGCCTGATCCTCTTGCCGCTTGCGCTGATCCTCGGCTTTGTCGCAGGCAGCATCGCCTCGGGCATGGTGCAGGGTGGGGGCAACGTTATCCCTGCGCTGGTTGCCATGGGCCTGATCGTCTATGTCCCCCTCGCCGTCGTGGCCATGCGCCTTGGCACCATGCTGCCCGGCGCCGCACTCGAGCCCGGCGTTCCCGTCTTCAGCGGCTGGGAGGCTACGCGCGGCGCAACCTTCACCATCCTGGGGGTCGTTGTGCTGACCGGCGGCTTTGCCCTGCTGCTGGAATTCGTGGGCATGCGGATCTTCGGCGAACCGGTGTCCGGCCCGGCGCTGGTCTACGAACTGGTCAAGCAATGGATCATCGCGTTGGTCGGCGCTTCGATCCTGACCACGCTTTACGGCCACTACATCGAGAAGCGTCCGATTGTCTAAAACTTGCACCGCGCATCGGCATCGGTCATGCCAATGGACATGACCGATTTCCCCACCCAGGCCCGAGCCGCGACCCAAGCCCTGCGCGAACTCTTCCCCGAGACGCCGCTTCAACGGAACGACTTCCTCTCGGCCCGCTACGACGCCGAGATCTGGCTGAAGCGCGAGGACCTCTCGCCCGTCCGCAGTTACAAGCTGCGCGGGGCCTTCAACGCCATGCGCAAAGTCCGGACGCGCCAGCCGGACCAGCACCAGTTCGTCTGCGCCAGTGCGGGCAACCACGCGCAGGGGGTGGCCTTCGCCTGCCGCCACTTCGGAGTGCAGGGCGTGATCTTCATGCCCGTGACCACGCCGCAGCAGAAGATCGACAAGACCCGCGTCTTCGGCGGCGAAAACATCCGGATCGAGCTGACGGGCGACTATTTCGACCAGACCCTGGCCGCCGCGCAGACCTATTGCGCCGAACAGCAGGCGCATTTCCTGTCGCCCTTCGATGATCCCGACGTGATCGAAGGCCAAGCCTCGGTCGCCGTGGAACTGCTGGAGCAACTGGGCCGCGCGCCCGACCTCGTGGTTCTTCCTGTGGGCGGGGGTGGTCTGTCCTCGGGCGTCACCGGCTATCTGCGGGACGTGGCCCCGGGAACCGATTTCCGCTTTGTCGAGCCCTTGGGCGGGGCCAGCCTGACCGCCGCTCTGCAGGAAGGTGCACCCACGAAGCTTCCCCGCGTCAACAGCTTCGTTGACGGCGCAGCCGTGGCCCGCGTCGGGGACAACACCTTCCGCATGCTGTCCTGGGTCGATGCCTCGAACGTGCTTCTCGCGCCGGAGGACCGCATCTGCGTCACGATGCTGGAAATGCTGAACCACGAAGGCATCGTCCTGGAACCCGCAGGCGCGCTGTCGGTCGATGTCCTGCCCGAACTTGCAGACGAGATTCGCGGCAAGACCGTGGTCTGCGTCACCTCCGGCGGGAACTTCGACTTCGAGCGCCTCCCCGAAGTCAAGGAACGCGCCCAACGCTATGCCGGGCTGAAGAAGTACTTCATCCTGCGGATGCCGCAGCGACCCGGCGCCCTGCGCGAATTCCTGAACCTGCTTGGCCCGGATGATGACATCACCCGGTTCGAATACCTGAAGAAATCCGCGCGCAACTTCGGTTCGGTCCTGATCGGGATCGAGACCAAGACCGCCGGCCACTTCGACGACTTCCGCCGCCGGATGGAGGGAGCAGGCCTTGCCTTCCGCGACATCACCAACGACGAGGCGCTGTCCGAGTTCCTGATCTAGGCCGCGCCCGCCTTGTCCTTCGACAAGCCGCCCAGCAGCCCCGCGCGCGACGCCTGCCAGATCGCGGCGACCTGCATCATGTCGATCGCCTGCCCCCCGCCTGCCTTGCGCTCTCCCTCCTGGCAGATCGCCGCCAGATCCGAGAGGCCAAGGTTCAGCGCGCTGCCCTTCAGGAAATGCAGCTGACCCTCCACCTCGGCCGGTGGCAGTCCCGACAGCAAGGCGCGCACCGCACCTTCCGCCTCGTCCAGGAACATGTCGGCCACCTCGACAAAGCCGTCGGCACCGATCTCCTCCTGCAGTTCCGCAACCCGTTTCCAGTCAATCATGGCACCACACCCCACTACGCCATCCCAAGGCGGCATCCTTGTGCCTGCGCGGTTAACATTTGGTGCCCGGCCCTCGTCCAAGCGCCGCGCATTTTAGCATTCACCGCCCGTTAAGATCGCGGCTCCAGTCTGCCGGGAACGGAGGTGGTTTGTGTTTGTCAGCCCAATGAAGCTTGAAGATGGAATTCCTGCCAGCGCCGCCCCGCGTCACGTGCTGGTCGTCGATGACAGTCGCGCGCAACGGCACATGGTCTCGATGCAGCTGCGCCGTTGGGGCTACCAGGTCAGCGAATGCGAAACCGCCATCGCGGCCCTTGACCTGTGCCGGTCGGGTGACTTCGACATCATCATCAGCGACTGGATGATGCCCGGCATGACCGGGCTGGAGTTTTGCCGTGCATTCAGGGCTTTACCGCGGGAGGCCTACGGCTATTTCGTTCTTCTGACGTCAAAGTCCGAAACCACGGAAATCGCCGACGGGCTGGAGGCGGGGGCGGACGATTTCCTGACCAAGCCCGTCGCCTCCAGCGAACTGCGCGCACGCCTGCGGGCCGGGGAACGGATGCTTGCCATGCATGCAGAGCTTCTGGCCAAGAACAAGGTCATCGTGTCGACCCTTGTCGAATTGCAGAAGATCTATGATTCGCTCGACCGCGACCTGATTGAGGCGCGAAAGCTGCAGCAGACCCTGATCCGCGACCGGGTGCGCGATTACGGCTGGGCGCGCGTCTCGCTTCTGTTGCGCAATTCAGGGCGGGTCGGCGGCGATCTCGTTGGCAGTTTCCGCGTGGATGAAGACCGGGTGGTCGTCTATTCGATCGACGTCTCGGGTCATGGCGTCGCCTCGGCGATGATGACGGCGCGGCTGGCGGGCTTCCTGACCGGCTCGTCGCCGGAACAGAACCTGGCCTTCCAGACCGGAGCCGAGGGGGAACACGTCTTTCTGCCCCCTGCTGCGGTCGTCGACCGCTTCAACCGCCTGATGCTCGAGGAGATTCAGGCCGAGCAGTACTTCACGATGGTCTTCGCGGTGATCGACCGCCGCACTGGCCGCCTTGACCTTGTGCAGGCAGGCCATCCGCATCCGCTGCTTTTGCGGTCGGACGGGCGGGTGCAGCGACTGGGTCAGGGCGGCCTGCCGGTCGGCCTGATCGCGGAAGCCCGGTTCGACCCGATCTCGGTCCAGATTTCGCCCGGCGACCGGCTGGTTCTCTGTTCCGACGGGTTCACCGAATGCCCGCTGCCTTCCGGCGCAGACTTCGGCGAGGATGGTCTGACCGAAAGCCTGCAAGCCTCGGCCCACCTCTCCGGCGCCGATCTGCTGGAGGCGATGGTCTGGGACCTGACCCGTGCCGCAGGCACCGATTCCTTTCCCGACGACGTCTCGGGGATCGTGCTGGACCTTTTAGCGTAGCAGACGCGCCAGCATCGCCCGGTCTCCCGCGTTTCCCAGCCGCGCCAACGCTTCCTCCACGGGCAGCCAGACCGCCGTGTGCCCCGCTTCCGATGGCGGACCCAGCCGCCGCACGGGCTGCGCCAGATAGACCGTGCACAGCTTCTCGGCCCACATGTCGTACTCCGGCATGTAGGTGAACCGCCGGAACGCCCCCAGATGCCGCCGGACCGCGATCTTCCAGCCGGTTTCCTCGAACACTTCCCGGTGCAGCGCCGCGATGGGCTGTTCGCCCCTGTCGATCCCGCCGCCCGGCAACTGGAACTCCGGTACCGGGCTTGCCTGATGCGTCGCCAGGATGTGGTCGCCCTCCAGCAAAACCGCGTAGACCCCCGGCCGCCGCGTGTACCGCTGCCCCGGCTTCACCGGCTCACCATAGCGTCGGATCATGCCAAACCCCCTTGGACCTGCGGTTGCTCTGACTATATAGGCGCGATATGCCAGCACTGGCACTTTCGGGAAACCCCCCAGGAACTCCAAATGACCACCGGTTCTCAAATCGCCTGGGACGATACCGTCCTGCCTTTCCAGCTTGACGCCTCGGGCATCCGCGGCCGGGTCGCGCGCCTCGACGGCGTCCTCGACCAGGTCCTGAAGCAGCACGCCTACCCCTCCGTGATCGAGGCCCTGGTGGCCGAGACCGCCCTGCTGACCGCCCTCATCGGTCAGGCCGTCAAGCTGCGCTGGAAACTGTCGCTGCAAGTCCGCGGCAAAGGCCCCGCCCGCCTGATCGCCACCGACTACTATGGCCCGACCGCGGACGGCGAACCCGCCCGCATCCGCGCCTATGCCAGCTATGATGCCGACCGGCTTGACCTGAACGCCGACCCGTTCAGCCAGATCGGCGACGGCTACTTCGCCGTCATGATCGACCAGGGCGAAGGCATGGTCCCCTATCAGGGCTTCACGCCCATCGCCGGGAAAAGCCTCTCCGACTGCGCCGAGACCTACTTCGCCCAATCCGAACAGATCCCCACCCGCTTCCAGCTTGCCTACGGCGAAAGCACCGAACCCGGCCGCCCGATGCACTGGCGCGCCGGGGGCATCATGCTGCAACACATGCCCGCCGTGGGCGGCGTCGCGGCCGATCAGGGCAGCGGCGAGGGTGGGCTTCTTACCCATGCCGACATCCTGGGCGGCGCCGATTCGGACAACTGGAACCGGGCCAACATCCTTCTGGACACCGTCGAGACGCTGGAGATGATCGGCCCGTCGATTCCCCCGACGGACCTTCTGGTCCGCCTGTTCCACGAGGAAGGCCCGCGCGTCTTCGACGCCCAGCCGGTGCGCTTCGGCTGCTCCTGCAGCGAGGAAAAGGTCCGCAGCACGATGTCGATCTACAGCCAGAAGGACATCTCGAAGATGACCACCGAGGCCGGGATCGTCACCGCCGACTGCCAGTTCTGCGGCGCGCATTACGAGATGGACCCCAGGACGCTTGGCTTCGAAGCGGTCAAGCCCGAATGACCGAAACCGAGGACTGGCTTTGCGCGGCGCTTGCCCGCCCCGCCGGGCCGTCCTCGGATTTCGACCTGAACCCAGGTATCCGGCCCTCGGCGGACAAGCCGCTGCGGCCCGCCGCTGTGCTGGTCCCCGTCTGGCTGCGGCCCGAAGGTGCGGGCCTGATCCTAACCAAGCGGTCGTCGCATCTGAAGCACCACCCCGGCCAGATCGCCTTTCCGGGTGGCAAGGTGGACCCCACCGATGCGGGCCCAGAAACCGCCGCCCTGCGCGAGACCCGCGAGGAAATCGGATTGCCACCAGACCGCGTGGACATCATCGGTACGCTCCCCGTCCACGAAACTGTCACCGGCTTCGCCATTACCCCTTACGTGGGTCTGATCCGCGGCCCCTTCGACCCCATGCCCGAGGCTGGCGAGGTAGACGAGGTCTTTACCGTCCCCCTTGCCCACGTGCTGAGCCCCTCCCGCTTCGCCATCGAGCGGCGTCAGTGGATGGGCGTCTGGCGGCGCTACTATGCCGTGCCCTACGGCCCCTATTACATCTGGGGCGCCACCGCGCGTATCCTGCGGGGGTTGGCGGACCGGGTTGAAACATGAGTGCTGACGAAAAAGTCGGGGGCGACTGGCTGGACCATCCGGGGACGCAGGCCCTAATGCAGGCGCTTGAGGCCCAAGGTCACAAGGCACTCTTCGTCGGTGGTTGCGTCCGCAACGCCCTTCTGGGCGAACCCGTCAGCGATGTTGATATCAGCACCGACGCGGCCCCCCAGGCAGTTTCCGACCTCGCGGAAGCCGCAGGTTTCAAGCCCGTCCCCACCGGCATCGACCACGGCACTGTCACCGTGGTGGCCGCTGGCAAACCGCACGAAGTCACCACCTTCCGCCGCGACGTGGAAACCGACGGCCGCCGCGCCGTGGTGGCCTTTTCGACCGACATCCAGGAGGACGCCCAGCGCCGTGACTTCACGATGAACGCACTGTACGCCGACCGCCACGGCAGCGTCATCGACCCGCTGAACGGCCTGTCCGACCTGCAGGCCCGCCGTGTCCGCTTTGTCGGCGACCCGGAAACCCGCATCCGCGAGGATTACCTCCGCATCCTCCGCTTCTTCCGTTTCCACGCGGCCTACGGCGACCCGGACGGCGGCATCGACGCCGAGGGTCTGGCCGCCTGCGCCGCCTTTTCCGCCGGGCTGGAGACGATTTCCAAGGAACGCATCACCGCCGAACTGCGCAAACTTCTCGCCGCCCGCGACCCCGCGCCTTCTGTTGCGGCGATGGCGCAGACCGGCGTCCTGGCACTGATCCTGCCCGGCGCGGACCCCCGCGCGTTGGCTCCACTTGTCCACCTCGACGCGGGCCATCCCGCCCGCTGGCTTCGCCGCCTCGCCGTCCTCGGTGGCGATCCAGATCACCTCCGCCTTTCCAAAGCCGAGGCGCGGGATCTTGCCGCCCTTCGCAACGCACTCGGCTCGCCCGAGACGCCCGCCGCCCTTGGCTGGCAGTTGGGCGACGCCCTCGCCACCGACGCAATCCTCGCCCGCGCCGCCATTTTCGAGACCCCGCCGCCGCCCGCATGGACGGCGGAAATCCAGCGCGGCACTCAGGCCCGGTTTCCCGTCGCCGCAGCCGACCTGATGCCCGCCCTGCAGGGCGAAGCGCTGGGCGCGCGTCTGAAAGCCCTGCAATCACAATGGCTTGCCTCGGACCTGACCGCCACCCGTGAGGCCCTGCTGAAAGAGGCGTGACAAAACGCCACGACTCGGCTACGGATAAGGCACCCAAGAACGGAGACCAGCATGGACAACGGGACCTCGCCAAGACTCACCTGAGTTGGCCGATCCCGTCGTGGCGGCCGCCTTCAGGCACCGCTTCACCCCATCGCTGCATTTTTCTTCGGGTATCCCCAAATGTTTCGTTTCCTCGAAAACCTCGTCGATCCCTATCAGCCCTATGTCGAACAGGACGCGCCCCCCACCCGGCTCTGGCCGTTCCTGAAGGACTACATCCGTCCGTTCAAAGGCATCTTCGCCGTCACCGCCCTGTTTTCGGTCGGCAACGCGGTGCTGGACGTCGGCATGATCTGGTACCTCAGCCGCCTCGTCGACCTGATGACCAATCAGACCCCGCAGGCCTTCCTCGAAAACCACTGGGGTGAAATCCTGATCGCCGCTCTGGTGATTCTGGTCGTCCGGCCTTTGGTGGCAGGTGGCTCGGTCGGCCTTCTGCACAACACGATCCTCACGAACTTTGGCACGATGATGCGGTGGAGGGCGCACCGCCATGTCCTTCGCCAGCCCGTCGGCTGGTTCGAAAGCGACTTCGCGGGGCGCATCGCCAACCGCATCATGCAGGCCCCGCCCGCCGCCGGCGACGCGGTGTTCCAGGTCTTCGACATGGCCGCCTTCGCCGCCGCGACCTTCCTTGGCGCGCTTCTGATGCTGGCCGACGCCGACCCCCGACTGATGATCCCGCTGCTGATCTGGCTGGTCGCCTACATCGCCCTTATGCGCTGGACGATCCGCCGCGCCGGTCCCGCCGCCACCGCCTCCAGCGACGCGCGCAGCGCCGTGACGGGCCGCGTGGTCGACAGCTACACCAACATCCACTCGGTCAAGCTCTTCGCCCACCAGGACAGCGAACTGAACTACGCCAAGGAATCCATCGAGAACGCCCGCACCACCTTCCAGAAGGAAATGCGGATCGTCACCAAGATGGACATCGCCCTGACCTTCATCAACGGGCTGATGATCCTCGGCGTCTCCAGCCTGGCCATGTGGCTCTGGACCCACGACCTAGCGACTGTCGGCGTCGTCGCCGGGGCCGTGGCGCTGGTCCTGCGCCTGCATTCCATGACCTACTGGATCATGTGGGCGTCGACCCAGCTGGTGCAGAACCTCGGCACCCTCGCCGAAGGGATGGAGACGATTGCCCAACCCGTCACCCTGGTCGACAAGGCCGGAGCCAAGCCCCTGGACTTCCGCGACGGCCTCCTGGAACTGAAGGACGTCTCCCACCACTACGGGCGGGGCTTCGGCGGGCTGAAGAACGTCAGCCTGACCATCCGCCCCGGCGAAAAGATCGGCGTCGTCGGCCGCTCCGGCGCGGGGAAGTCCACGCTGGTCAAGCTGATCCTGCGCTTCTACGACACCGAAAGCGGAGCCATCCTGATCGACGGGCAGAACATCGGCGACGTGACGCAAGAGTCGCTTCGCCAGAAGATCGGCATGGTCCAGCAGGATAGCAGCCTCCTCCACCGCTCCGTCCGCGACAACATCCTGTATGGCCGCCCCGAAGCGACGGAAGCCGACATGATCTCCGCCGCGAAGAAGGCCGAGGCGCATGACTTCGTCCTGACGCTGGAAGACCCGCAGGGCCGTCAGGGCTACGACGCCCATGTGGGCGAGCGCGGCGTCAAACTGTCCGGCGGCCAGCGCCAGCGCGTCGCCATCGCCAGGGTGATCCTGAAGGACGCGCCGATCCTGATCCTGGACGAAGCCACCAGCGCGCTGGACAGCGAAGCCGAAGCCGCCATCCAGGGTGCCCTGTACGGTGTGATGGAGGGCAAGACCGTGATCGCCATCGCCCACCGCCTCTCCACCATCGCCGCGATGGACCGGATCGTGGTGCTGGAGGACGGCGAGGTGGTCGAAGACGGCCCCCATAACGAACTCCTGCGTCGGAATGGCCTCTACGCCCGCTTCTGGGCGCGGCAGTCGGGCGGCTTCATCGGGTTGGAAGAGGAAGCCGCCGAGTAACCCTCCTCGTTCGACTTCGTCTCCTCCTCGGCCGAACCCGCGAGGAGGGACGAAGTCCACGACGAGCCGCCTCACAGGGAACTGACTCCCTGCCAGGACGTAAACCCTTGCTTCCCCCCATGGACCGGCCTACCTCACCCTCATGAGCGCCCTTCAAAGCCTCGGCTCCCTCATCGACGCCTTCCGCCCCGCCGACGGCCCCCCGCCGCAACGGCTGGGCGCCTTCATGCGCTGGTCGCTGGCCGGGTCATGGCCGATGCTGGTGGTCGCGGGCATCCTGTCTTCACTGGCGGGCGTCACCGAGGTCGTCTCCGCCCTCATCCTCGGCTGGGTCATCGACGCTGCCGTCAACTCCGGTCCGACCGACTTCTTCACCGCGCACTGGAACCTCGTCGTGTGGTTCCTGGTCTTCTACATCATCCTCCGCCCCCTGGCCTTTGCCGTCTCCTCGGCGTCGAACTCGATCATCATCGGGCCGAACGTGATGCCGCTGGTCCTGTCCCGCTTGCACCGCTGGACCCTGGGCCAGGCCGTCACCTTCTTCGACAACGACTTCGCCGGCCGCATCGCGCAAAAGCAGATGCAGGCCGCCCGCGCGGTCACCGACGTCGCAACCGAAGTCATCAACACCGTCTGCTTCGCCCTGGCCTCCGTCATCGGCTCGGTGGCCTTCCTGGTCATCGTCGACTACCGCGTCGCAGTCGCGCTTCTCGTCTGGCTGATCGCCTATGTCTGGCTCATTCGCTTCTTCATGCCGATGATCCGCACCAATTCCGCCGCCCGCGCCTCCAGCCGGGCGATGGTCTCCGGCCAGGTGGTCGACACGATCACCAACATCAAGACGGTGAAGCTCTTCGCCCACCACGCCTTCGAGGACCGCGTCGCCCTCGACGCGATGGAGGTGTTCCGCGAACGCTCCCTCGAATTCGGGGTCATCTCCACCTGGTTCCGCTTTGCCCTTATGCTGCTGGCCGGGGTCCTTCCCGTCCTCTTGATCGGCGGCACAGTGATGCTCTGGCAACAGGGTGCCGCGACCGCCGGGGACATCGCCGCTGCCGGTGCCATCGCGCTGCGGATCGCGCAGATGTCGGGCTGGGTCAGCTTCACGCTGATGTCGATCTACACTTCGGTGGGCGAGGTCGAGGACGGAATGCGCACCCTGTCGGTCCCCCATACCCTCGCCGATGCGCCGGACGCCAAGCCCCTGCCGCGCGTGCAGGGCGAGATCCGCTTCGACCACGTCACCTTTGCCTACGGCCGCAAACGCGGTGGGGTCCAGGACATCGACCTGACCATTCGCGCCGGGGAAAAGCTGGGCATCGTCGGCGCATCGGGTGCGGGCAAGTCCTCGCTCGTCTCGTTGCTCTTGCGGCTTTACGACCCCGAACAGGGCCGTATCAGCATTGATGGACATGATCTGCGGCAGGTGACGCAGGAATCGCTCCGCCGTCAGATCGGCATGGTCACGCAGGAAACCGCGATGTTCAATCGCAGCGCGCGCGACAATATCGCCTATGGCCGACCCGAGGCTTCGCAGGACGAGATCGTCGCCGCCGCCAAGGCTGCCGAAGCGGACGAGTTCATCGCCCAGATGCTCGACCACAATGGCCGCAAGGGCTATGACGCCTTCCTTGGCGAACGTGGCGTCAAGCTCTCTGGCGGCCAGCGCCAGCGCATCGCCCTGGCCCGCGCCTTCCTGAAGGACGCGCCGATCCTGGTGCTGGACGAGGCGACCTCGGCTCTCGACTCCGAAGTGGAGGCATCCATCCAGGAAGCCTTGGGCCGTGTGATGCAGGGCAAGACCGTCCTCGCCATCGCGCACCGTCTGTCCACCATCGCCGCGATGGACAGGATCATCGTCCTGGACCGTGGCCAGATCGTCGAAATCGGCAGCCATGACGAGCTCCTGGCGAAAGACGGGCTTTACGCGCGCTACTGGAAACGGCAATCAGGCGGCTTCATCGGCGTAGAAGACGAAGAAGCGGAAGCGGCAGAGTGATTGTCACCATCGACCGGCTGGGTCACCTCGGCCACGGCATCGCCGCCAATCCCGGCATTGGCCCCGTTTACGTTCCCGCCGCATTGCCCGGCGAAGTCGTCGAGGGCACCCCCGACGGCGACCGCCTGATCGACGCCAAAATTATCACCCCCTCACCCGACCGGGTCAAACCCCCCTGCCGCCACGCCCGGGCCTGTGGTGGCTGTCAACTCCAGCACGCCTCCGCAACGTTCGTGGCGCAGTGGAAGCAGCACGTTGTCGAAACTGCCCTGTCCGGCCAAGGCCTCACCGCAGAATTCCTGCCCCTCATCACCTCCCCCCCGAACTCCCGCCGCCGCGCCACGCTGTCTGGCCGCCGCACAAAGTCCGGCGTCCTGATCGGCTTCCACGCCCGCGGCTCGGACACCATCGCCGACATCCCGGACTGTCTGCTGCTGCACCCCGGACTGCTCGCCGCCTTCCCCGGCCTGCAGGCGCTGGTTTACGTTGGCGGGTCGCGCACGGCCGAGCTGTCGCTGCAAGTTACCCTCACCCGCGGTGGCCCCGATGTCATGGTGACCGGCGGCAAATCCTTGGATGCGACCCTGCGCATGGACCTCGCCCGTCTGGTCGAAGCCCATGCCTTCTCGCGCCTGACCTGGGACGGCGAGACCGTGGCCTTGCGCGACCGCCCCGCCCTGACGATGGGCAAGGCCACCGTCGTCCCCCCGCCCGGCGCCTTCCTGCAAGCCACGCAAGAAGGCGAAGCCGCGCTTCTGGCGGCCGTCAAGCAGGCCCTTGGCCCGCAAAAGCGCGTCGTCGACCTTTTTTCGGGCGTTGGAACCTTCACCCTACCGCTTGCGGAAGCAATGGAGGTCCACGCCGTCGAAGGCGATGCGGCCATGACCAAGGCTTTGGACCTTGCCGCACGCAACACCCCGAACCTGCACCGCATCAGCACGGAAACCCGCGACCTTTTCCGCCGCCCCCTGGAACCTGACGAGCTGCTCACCTTTACCGGCGCCGTCATCGACCCCCCGCGCGCCGGAGCCGAGGCGCAGACGCAAACCCTTGCCGCCTCGAAAATCCCCGTGATCGCCTTGGTTTCCTGCAACCCGGTCACCTTCGCCCGCGATGCCAAGGCGCTGATCGCCAATGGCTACCGCCTCGACTGGGTCCAGGTCATCGACCAGTTCCGCTGGTCCACCCACATCGAACTGGTCGCCCGCTTGGTCCGCGCCTGACACATCCGTGAAGCCCCCGGCCCTTTGCCGCACTAGGCAAATCACCCGGATTCCTGTACCGATAAGAAAAAAATACAGGCGGGCAAGGGCATGCGGTTTTTCGGGTGGTTGGCGATCCTCGTGGCGGTGATCGGCCTGTCGGGCTGCGGCTCGAAATTCAAGCGCTACAACGGACCCGAGGTGACTCAGGTCCAGGTCCACAAGGCCGACCGCAAGATGTATCTCTTCCACCACGACAAGGTGCTGAAGTCCTACGACATCGGCCTCGGCTTCGCGCCGCAGGGGCACAAGCAATTCGAAGGCGACGGCAAGACCCCCGAAGGCCAGTACTTCATCAGCCACAAGAACCCGGATTCAAAGTTCCACCTGTCGCTCGGCATCTCCTACCCCAACGAGGCGGACATTGCCTTTGCCGAAGCCCAGGGCAAATCTCCGGGCGGCGAGATCTTCATCCACGGCGGTCCCAACGAGCGTGTCAGCAAGCGCGACTGGACCTGGGGCTGCGTCGCCCTGACCGACAAGGAAATGGAGCGGGTCTATTCGATGGTGAAGCCGGGCACCCCGATCTTCATCCTGCCATGAAAAAGGGGCCCGCAGGCCCCCGTTCCCTCCGCTGAAGGGGCGCTTAGCCCCCCGTTACCATCGTCCACCAGATCTTGCCGCTTGGTTCCTGGAACCAGGCAAACCCCAGCCGGGTCGCCAGCGGGTCCATGATCACCACGCGGGTATCGTCGCGGCCCATCCAGGACGACAGCGTTTCCAGCTCGGTCTCGTAGGTCTCAGAGATGTTCTCGCCCAGAAGCCGTCCGGTGAACCCGCTGCGCTGCGCCCGCACCAACGGCGACGAGCCATCGGACCCGAAGTGCCAGGGCCGGTTCTGCACCGACATGTCCCGCGCGTGGGTTGCTGCCGCTGCGGTCAGGTTCGCGTCGAAGGACACCGGCGGCAGCGACTTGGCCGCCCGCAGGGTGTTCATCGCATCCAGGAAGCGGAACGATACCGCCCGCTCGTCCGCAATCCGGTAGACCCGCGGCAACGGCTTGCCGTCCGCGCCCACCTGCGGCTCGCCAGTCGTCGCACAGGCCGCAAGCGTCAGAAGCAGGCCCTGCGCCAGGAATACGCGTCTATTCATTCTGTCCACCAGATCAGAGCCGTCTCAGCGGCCATTCGGCCCCTCCTTAGCGGAAGCTTGCGGAAGGATCAAACAGGCATCTTTCGCTCGGCGATAGCGAACAACGCAAAAAAGGCCGCGGCTGCTGACGGGTCTTTGATTTGCGCCTTGCTCACAAATTCGCTATATGCCCCGAAAACAACGTCTATCAGGAGTAATCAGCATGGCGAACGGTCCGATCAACCGTCGCGCGGTCCTGGGTGGAGTGGTCGGTGCTGCCGGTCTGGCAGCCCTGCCGTCCTTCGCACAGGATGGCAGCACCGAATTCACCCAGCCGGCTTCGGCTTCGGTGCGGAACAACGTCTCCAGCTTCCGGATGCTGCGCTGGGAGGATTACTTCTCCAACACCCGCAATGGCGCGATCCTGGCCGACACCACCTCGCGCGCGCTGCACTATTGGTCGGAAGACCAGTCGATCTACCGGCTCTATCCGACCTCGGTTCCGCTTTCGGAAGAGCTCACCCGTCGCGGCGTGACCTCGGTGGTCCAGAAGGTCGTCAATCCGACCTGGCGTCCGACCGCCTCGATGAAGGAACGCCACCCGGAATGGCCGGACGTGGTCGAAGGCGGAGCGCCGGACAATCCGCTGGGTTCGCGCGCGCTTTATCTCGGCTGGACCTATTACCGGGTCCACGGCACCCATGACACCCGCAAGATCGGCCGCCGCTCCTCGAACGGCTGCATCGGGCTTTACAACGAGCACATCGAAGAGCTCTACGAATTCGCCAAGGTCGGCACCCAGGTTCGCCTGATCTGAGGTCCAACCCCCGTGAAACGCAAAAGACCGCGTGGCTGAAAGGCCCCGCGGTCTTTCCATTTTATCCCTGTCGGCACCAGGCAGGCAGCGTCATGTCGATCTCGCCGGTGCAGGCGGCCTCCACACAGCGCGCCAGACTGGCGAAGTGAAAGTCCTTGCCGACCGCCGGGGGTCCGTAATGCGCGTACTTGCCCGAGTTGGTGGCGATGTTGCGCACCGACTTCCCCACCACCGGCTCACCGATGAAGCACCAGCAGGTGTCGTTCAGCACCTCACCGCCAAAGGCCCGGACCTTGGCGATCAACCCGGCCTCCTGCGCCTGGGCATGGACATCGCGGCCGCAGGTGACAACCAGCCGAACCCCCTCGGCCTTCCGCCTGCCGTCACACAGCCGGGCCAAAGCCGCGATCTCGGTCAGCGAGAAATGCGGATTGCCCAGCGAGACCATGTCCACTTCCGGGCTGCGCGCGATGTTCAGCTCCTCCCATGTCTCCGCAAGATCCTGCAGCGTCACCTGCACAACCCGCACCTCGTCCCCAAGCACGGCCTCCGCCGTCACGGCTTCGGGCGTGATGCCAAAAATATGGAACATCGGCGCGGCAGAGGTGGTGGCAAAGGCCGCTCCGAAGGCCTTCAGATTGTCGTGGCTGACGGCACGGCCCTCCAGCCCGCAGATCAGCGGAATTGCGTTCGTCGCGATCTTGCCGACGTGGTAGCCAAGCAGCGGAAAGAACAGGTCATCCAGCTCGCCCAGATGCGGCAGATCGATCCGGATGGCGGCCCGCCGCTTCTCCTCCAGATAGCAATCCGCCAGGGGGGCACGGCCGGTGATCGCAACCAGAATGTCCAGATAATCCGGATACTTCAGCGTCCGCGCCCCAAGGACCGAGTTGGCAAAGACCACCGCATTCGACTCGCCCCAGGCGATGTTCTGCCCGGCCTTCGGGGCTGGCTCCAGCAGATAGGGCGCGCAGGTATAGGTCGGCTTTGCGCCCATCTCGACATAGGCATCCGCCAAAGCGTCGGTGGCCTCGCCCAGCACCGGACTCACCCCCTGCGCGCGCCATTGCCTGCGGTCAACGCAGACCGCGTTCATCGTTGTCGGCACCCGCACCCGCGCGCCCAGATCGCACAGCTTGCGCGCAAACTTCAGACCCGCAGGGCCTTTGTAGAAGACGCCATCCAGATGCGCCATGTCGACATCGACCAGTTCCGTCGCACCCTCGATTTGGGCGGTCTGCAACACGATCCGCGCCGCAATCCGTGCCGCCTCGCCGAACTCGCCCGCCAGAAAGCGCCGGTCAATCTCGGCCAGGGTAAAGTCCGCCGGGTCCGGTTCCGGCAGGACAAAGCTTTGCGGCCCTGCGGCCAATGTCTCGGTCGGCTGGATAGCGTCGCCCTCGATCCGGGCAAAGCGGACATTGGACAGCGCGGCAAACCCGGCCTCGTCCAGTTGCAGCACCGGAATGCCGCGGTGGAACAGCTCCCCTGCGATCAGCACGCCCAGCGTCAGGATCGTCTCCTTGTGCCGGAACACCAGCGCCGCCGGGGCGTGGCCATTCATCAAAAGCTCGAAGATCACCAGACTGCCTGAGCACGACCCCCGCCCGCTGGGGATCGCCAGGATCTTCCCGGCGACCGATTGCCCGCAAAGCGGATGGTGCACGTCAATGATGCGCCCGGTCGCGGCATCGACCCCGCCCATGAAGCTGAGGCCGGTATCGGCATGCAGCACCTCGCCGCTTGCCTGACCCGCGATCAGCGCCGTTCCCTGCAGCGTCATCTCCGTCATCTCCCCGGTCTTCCACCGGGAAAGGCTAGACGGCACGCGATGGGTAAGTCCACCTGTCCTTAGGCCACAGCGCCTGACTTTCGCCCGCGCGGCAGCTTCAACTCTATCCAGGTCGGCGCGTGGTCGCTGGCCTTTTCCCAGCCCCGGACGTGCCGGTCCACCCCGGCTGCTTTCAGCATGGGCTTCAGGTCGGGCGACAGCAGAAGATGGTCCAGCCGCAGCCCTGCATCGCGTCCCCAGGCATTCCGGAAGTAGTCCCAGAAAGTGTAGATCCTTTCCTCCGGATGCAGATGCCGTATGGCGTCCGTCCACCCCTGCTCCAGCAGGCTTGCATATTCCGCCCGCACCTCTGGCCGGAACAGCGCATCCTTCTGCCAGCGTTCGGGCTTGTAGACGTCCAGTTCCGTTGGCATCACGTTGTAATCGCCTGCCAGAACGACTGGCACGTCATGGCGCAAAAGCTCGGCGGCATGGTCGCGCAGGCGCTCAAACCAAGCCAGTTTTGCGGTGAACTTCGGGCCGGGGGCGGGGTTGCCGTTTGGCAGGTACAGCCCGCCGACAAGAACCCCGGAAATCGCGGCTTCGATATACCGGCTCTGCCCATCCTCGATCCCCGGAAGCCCGCGCCGGGTCTCCACCGGCTCGCGCCCCTTGGCCAGGATGGCGACGCCGTTCCAGCTTTTCTGGCCATGCCAGATCGCGCCATATCCGGCGTCTTCTATGGCCTTTGCAGGGAAGCGGTCATCGGTTGTCTTAAGTTCCTGCAGGCAGACCACATCCGGTTGCGCTTCCTCCAGCCAGCGCAGCAGGACCGGCAGTCGCCCGTTGATCCCGTTGACGTTGAAGGTGGCGATCCGCATGGGCTGAAAACGCCCGCGACAGCCCCACGGTTCCAGCGCGGGCAAGTGTTAAGCAGTTCTGAACGCCAGCAGCCAAGCCATTGAAACAATTGAACCGAAACAAGGTGCCACGCGTGGGCGCCCTTACCCTTGCCTCGGCAACCAGCCCCCCAGGTTCTCTTCGATCACCGCCACCAGAGCCTCGATATGGGCCGCATCATCGTTCAGGCAGGGGATGTAGGTGAAGCTTTCCCCACCCGCATGTTCGAAGGCTTCCCGGATCTCGCCGTTGATCTCCTCCAGCGTCTCGATGCAGTCCGCACTGAAAGCCGGAGCCATCACCGCGATCCGCTTTTTCCCCGCTTTCGCCAGCTCCGCCACATGCTCGACCGTGTAGGGTTTCAGCCACTCCTCGCGCCCGAAGACCGACTGGAAGGTGGTGTCGATCGACCCCTTCTCCCACCCCAACCGCTCCCACAAGAGCCGCGTCGTCTTGGCGCAGTGGCAGTGGTAGGGATCGCCCTCCATCAGGTAGCGTTTCGGCATCCCGTGATAGCTGGCGACCAGCACGTCGGGCCGATGGTCCAGGCCGGCGTAGACCGTCTCGACCGACTTGGCCAAGGCGTCGATATACAGGGGATGGTCGAAATACTCGGCCACGGTCCGCACCGCTGGCTGCCGCTTTTCCTTCATCAGGGAGCGGAAGAACTGGTCGTTCGCGGTGGCCGAGGTCGCCCCGGCGTAGTGCGGGTACAGCGGGAAGAACAGGACCTTCTCGCAGCCCGCCGCGACCATCGCCTTGACCTTCTCGTCGGTCGAGGGGTTGCCATAGCGCATGCAGAAGTCGACCATGATGTCGGCCCCGTGCCGTTCCGCGATCATCTTGGCAATCGCGGCGGTCTGGGCCTTGGTGATGGTCAGAAGCGGGCTTTCGTTCAGCTCTTCGTTCCAGATCAGCTTGTAGTTCGCGCCCGAGGTGAAGGGCCGTTTGGTCAGGATGATCAGCTGCAAGAGCGGCTGCCACTTCCAGCTGGGAATATCGACGACCCGCTTGTCCGACAGAAACTCGTTCAGATAGCGCCGCATCGACCAGTAGTCGTAGGCGTCCGGCGTGCCGAGGTTGGCCAGAAGCACCCCGATCCGCGCCTTGCGGACGCGGGGGTGGTCGGCGGGCGCGTGGGCGAGGCGGCCTTCGCCTGGGGCAACGTCGGTCCCAGTCACGGCTCCGGTCCGGGCATCCAGCATGTCGGTTCTTCCCTTGGGTTCACGAGGGGACATAAGGGTTGCGCTGGCGGGGTCAACCGTCTTTGGACAAAGGCTTCTCCGGCACTCCCAGCGCATCTGCCAATCGGGACCTTGCCGAACCGGGCCGCAAGGGCTGCTGCTGGCTTTCATGCGGAGCCCATCCGGTTAGAAAGACAAGCTCGGCCGTGGCGGTCAGCCGGCCTTCCGAGGTGCCATAGCTGTCTGCGTAGATACGCGCCGCCTCGGTCATCACGGCGCGGCGGGTGAAGCGGCGCAGGCGGGCGGCGAGGGCGTTTGTCTCTCCCGCCGCGCGGAGGTCAGCCAGCAAAGCCGGAAAGCTGCGATACTCCACCGTCTGCACAAGGCTGTCTGCAACCGGCAAGGCAAATCCGGCCCGCTGCATAAGGCCGCCAAGGTCGCGAATCTCGCCCATCGGCACCACGCGCGGTGAAAGGCCGCCCGTGACTGCCGCCTCGGCCTCGGCAAGGCTGGTGCGAAGTTCCTGCAGGCTGCGGCCGCCGGGCAGCACCACCAGGCACAGCCCATCGGGCTGGAGGGACCGGCGACACTGGACCAGTTGCCCCACAGGGTCGTTGGTCCAATGCAGAGCCATGAAGTGCACGACAAGATCGTGCGCGCCAGGTTCAAGCGCGATGAGGTCATTGTCTGGAACCACCTGCGCGGCAGGAAACCCCGCGAAAATCTGCGGATAAGGCGTCACCACGGCGGCTGCCGTAAACTTTTTGTTAACCTCGCTGAGTCTCTCCTGCAGGTCATCAAATGCCATGCGATGCAGGAAAAGCGCCTCGCCATGGCTGGGCAGGGCACAGGCACGCGCGCGGTGGCGGGCCAGAGCCGTTCGGTCGGTCAAAGTGGGCGGCTGGGTCATTGACGGGACTTTAGGAGCGAAGGATGGGATTGCAAGGCGCGCTGCAGCTACTTTACCCGCCGCAGTGCATTTCCTGCTCGGCTCCGGTGCAGTCGGACTTCGGCCTCTGCGCCGATTGCTGGCGCGAGACGCCTTTCGTCAGCGGCCTGGTCTGCGACCAATGCGGGTTGCCGTTGCCGGGGCAGGATGCGTCCGAGCGTGTGGTCTGCGATGACTGCATGACCATTGCCCGCCCTTGGGAACGGGGCCGCGCGGCCCTTATGTATGACGAGAACGGTCGGCGCCTGATCCTTGCGCTGAAACATGGCGACCGGATGGACCTTGCACGCCCCGCAGCCGGATGGATGCTGAAAGCCGCGCAGCCGATCCTGAAGCCGGACATGCTGGTGGTGCCGGTCCCGCTGCACTGGATGCGGCTTTTCCGCCGCAGGTTCAACCAGGCCGCCCTTCTGTCGCGCAACATCGCGCATGCGGCGGGGCTGGAGCATTGCCCGGACGCGTTGGTCCGCCGACGATCCACTGGCAATCAGGACGGCAAGACCCGGGACGCCCGCTTTGCCAATCTGATCGATGCGTTCAAGGTGCCGAAAGCACGGGAAAAGCGGGTGGCGGATCGGGATGTGCTGCTGGTCGACGACGTGATGACGAGCGGGGCCACCTTCGCGGCGGCGACAGAGGCGCTTTTTGCGGCAGGGGCCCGCTCGGTTTCGGTTCTGGGGCTGGCGCGCGTTGCGAAAGGCGGCTGAACCCCTGTAGACTGGCGCGAAAGAGGAATCCGCGATGCGCCCGGTCGAGATCTACACCACCCCCTTCTGCCCCTACTGCCACGCCGCCAAGCGGCTGTTGCAAAAGAAGGGGGTCAACTATTCCGAAATTGACGTCAGTCAGGACACAGGCCTGCGCGCGAAGATGACTCAGCGCGCCAATGGCCGCCGGACCGTGCCACAGATATTCATCGGTGGGGAGCATGTCGGCGGCTCGGACGACCTGCATGCGCTGGACCACGCGGGCAAGCTTGACCCCATGCTGGCCGGCTGATGCGCGTCGGTCTGGTTCAGCTGACGGTCACGGACGACCCGGCGGTAAACCTGCCGGTGACGGTTGGCTACGTCCGGCAGGCGGCCGCCGGCGGCGCGGACTTCGTGCTGACGCCCGAACTGACGAACGGCCTTTCGTCCAGCCGCACACACCAGCGCAGTGTCTTTCGGCACGAGGACGACGACGCGACGCTTGCCACCTTGCGGGCCGAGGCCAAGGCGGCAGGGATCTGGCTGCTGATCGGCTCGCTGGGTCTGCTGACCCATGACGCAGACGGCCGCTTTGCCAACCGGAGCTTCCTGATCGCGCCGGATGGCAGCGTGGCGGCGCGCTACGACAAGATCCACATGTTCGACGTCAACGTCTCACCGACCGAGGTCTACCGGGAAAGCGAGGGTTACAGACCCGGTGCAAAAGCCGTGGTGGCCGACACCCCGTTTGCCAGGTTGGGCATGTCCGTCTGCTATGACGTTCGCTTTGCGGCGCTGTATCGGCGGCTGGCGCAAGGCGGGGCGCAGGTGATCACCGTCCCGGCCGCCTTCAACCACATCACCGGTGCGGCGCATTGGGAAACCCTGCTTCGCGCCCGGGCGATCGAGACGGGCTGCTTCGTCCTCGCCCCGGCACAGACGGGCTTCCATCCCGAAACCAACGGCAAGGGCCGCAAGACCCACGGGCATTCGCTGGCCATCGCGCCCTGGGGCGAAATCCTGGCGGACGCGGGTAGGGAACCGGGGGTCACGCTGGTCGATTTGGACCTGGCCGAGGTCGACCGCGCGCGTGGCAGAGTGCCTTCGCTCAGCCATGATCGGGGTTTTGACGGGCCATGAGCGGCGAGAAGGCGGATGATATCGCGGTTGCTCTCTTTGGCGAGCTGTTCATGGCCGACCAGCTGGCGCGCAACCGCATCTCGAAGGTTTTGCCCAAGGGGATGGAGCTGTCCCATTTCAGCGTGTTGAACCACCTGGCGCGGATCAACGACGAACGGACCCCGGCCCAATTGGCCAAGTCGTTCCACGTGACGCGGGGGGCCATGACCAACACGCTGACCAAGCTGGAATGGGCGGGCCACGTCCACATCCGCCCCGATTGGGAGGATGCACGGCAGAAATTCGTGGCGATCAGTCCCTCGGGCCGCTCGGCACGGGAATCGGCCTTGGCGAGCGTAGTGCCGCTGATCGCCGAGGTCGTGCAGGCCGTGGGCGCGGACCGGGTTCGGGCGCTGCTGCCCGTGCTGCGAGAGCTGCGGATCAAGCTGGAAGAGGGCTGACCCCGCGGCGGTTGACGGAAATGCCATACCAGCCCGTTTCACCCAACCGTCGGCTCGTTCTCCCTTGCCCTGACCGGGTTATCTTCGCATAGATTGGGGCTACATCCAGGATCCGGTGATCATGCAGACTTCCTCCCGTCTTCTTGCCGCGCTTGCACTTGGCACCGCCTTGGTCAGCGTACCCGCCCTGGCCGAAATATCCGGCACATTGAACCTGAACGGCGCGACAGGTCTGATCGACATGCCGTCGGGCGACGCCCAGAAAGACGCAACCTTTTCGTTTTCGACCTCGCTGATCGGTCCGATCACCCGGTCCACCCTGAGCTTCCAGTTCTCGGAACGCCTGTCGGGATCGTTCCGCTTTCAGACCTGGCGCGACTGGGATGCCGTGATCTCGGGGGATAGCGAGGAAAGCGACCGCAGCATCGACCTGCGCTATCAGGTGCTGAAGGAAGGCAAGATTACCCCCGCGCTGACCATCGGGTTGCAGGACCTGACCGGGCAGGGGCTGTATGCTTCCGAATATGTGGCAGCCACCAAGACCTTTGGCGAAAAGGTCAAGGTGACCGCGGGTCTGGGCTGGGGCCGACTGGGAACGGACGGCGGCATCGGCGCGCCCTTCGGCAGCCGTCCGCCAGTGGACCCGCCGGGCACCCCCAACTCGGACCAGTGGTTCCGGGGCGAAGCCGCGCCCTTCGCCGGGGTCGAATACAAGGTCAACGACAACTGGACCCTGAAGGCGGAATACTCGTCCGACGCCTATGTCCTGGAAGGTGAGGAGCGGGGGCTTCTCGATCGCGACAGCCCGTTCAACTTCGGCGTGGAATACCAGCGCAATCCCTACATGCGCTTCGGTGCCTATTCGCTGTACGGGTCCGAATTCGCGCTGGCGCTGCACATCATCCTGGACCCGAAAAGCCGGGCGACCGGGGGCATCGTCGGCAAGGCCCCGGCCCCTGTCGAGGCGCGTCCGTCGCGCTCGGCTGACCCCGAGGCCTATGACGGCGGCTGGGTCACCCAGGCCGATGCGGGACCGATCCTGCGGCAGAACCTGGCCAAGCGTCTGGCCGCCGACGGGATTGCCGTCGAGGACCTTGCCTACACCGCGACGACCGTGCAGGTCCGTATCCGCAACGGCCGGATCGACGCCGGATCGCAAGCCATCGGCCGCACCGCCCGCGCCCTGAGCCATGTCATGCCCGCTTCGGTCGAAGTGTTCGAGATCGTGCCAGTGGTCAACGGTATCGGTGCTTCGAAAATCACCATCCGCCGCAGCGACCTGGAAGCCCTGGAATACACCGCCGACAACGCCTCGCTGCTGCGCGAACGGGTGACCGTCACCGACGCCGGACCCGCCCCGGCCTGGTCGCTGGGCGACGAGGAACTTTATCCGAAGTTCAGCTGGAGCCTGCGTCCCGTCGTCCGCCTTTCCGAACCGATCGAAGGCGACATCGGGCTGCGCCTCTCCAGCACCTACGACATCGCGCCGGGTTGGGTGCTTTCCGGGTCGATCTACAAGGAAATCGCCAGCAACCGCGAGCTGTCGACGTCGGACTCGGACCTGCCACTCGTCCGCACCGATAGCTCTCGCTACAATACCTTCGGCGATCCCGCGCTTGAGAAGCTGACGCTCGCCTGGTTCGCCCGCCCGGCCGAGAACCTCTATTCCCGTCTGTCCGTGGGCTACCTGGAACGGATGCATGCCGGCGTATCGGGCGAGCTTCTGTGGAAGCCAGTGGACAGCCAGCTCGCGCTGGGAGCCGAGCTGAACTACACCCGGCAGCGGGATACCGATGGCGGCCTTGGCTTCGACGAATACAATTACGACATCCTGACCGGCTACGTCTCGGCCTACTACGACTTCGGCAATGGCTACCTTGGTCAGCTGGACGTGGGCCGATATCTCGCGGGCGATGTCGGGGCGACGATGTCGGTCGACCGGGTCTTTGCCAACGGCTGGCGGGTCGGGGCCTATGCCACCGTGACCGACGCCAGTGCCGAAGACTTCGGCGAAGGCGGGTTCGACAAGGGCATCCGCGTGACCATTCCGGTCAATTGGGCGCTGGGCACCGAAACGCGCCGCGGCCTTGATCTGAACTTCCGCCCCGACGGTGGGGACGGCGGGGCACGGGTCTTTGTCGACGACCGGCTGTATCAGTCCATCCGCGAATACCACACCGACGGACTTGACCCCGACTGGGGAAGGGTCTGGCGGTGAGGGCAAGGGGAAGGCTGCTGGCCGGGCTTGTCGCTCTTGCGGCTCTTGCAGGTTGTGGCACTGACAAGACGCCCAATCCGATGGTTGCGGCTGTGGGCGCGCTGGCCAAGACCAGTGTCGCCAAGCTGAAAGGCCAGGAGGCGGCACCTGCCACGCAAGCTCCGTCAGCGGAAGCTTTGCGCGCCGAACTTGCCAAAGCGGGCAAGCCGGTGCTGCTGGTGTCCTCCAAGACACTGGGACAGACCGGCTTCCTGATGGTCAGCGACGCAAAGCGCGACGTGTTGACCTGGTCCACGCCCGACGGCGCGACGTTTTCACAGCGCAACGGCGTCCTGATCCAGACGCGTGGGCTGGGGGCTGATCTGATGTCGGCAGAAGTCCCGTCGGTCGGACAGTTGCTGCAGGCCGGGGTGCCCTATCAGCGGGTGTATTACTTCCTGGGTGCTGACGACCAGGGCACGCGCAGGACCTACGATTGCGCTACAAGCATCGTCGGCACTGAAAACATCGACGTCCTGGGCCGCAACCATTCGGCCACCCATGTGACCGAAACCTGCACCCGAAGTGTAAGCGGCGGCAAGATCACCAACGAGTTCTGGGTCGAAGGCTCGATGATTCGCCAGTCCCGGCAGTTTGTCAGTTCGGGCATCGGCTTTGTCGATTTCGCCCGGGTGATCGACTGATCCACGGCCGACTGCAGTCCCGGTGGGCACAGCGTGCCGGAATCCGCTGCAATTTTCGCGCAGTTTAAGGTAATCTTTACGCGTCGGCTGGACATTAGGTGCCAGGCCATGTGCAGAGGCCTATCGTCACACCGGAAACAGCAGAAAGGGGGTCCGGATGAAATCGCTGATTGCAGCCGCGCTTTCCCTTACACTTGCCGCTGGTCCGCTTCAGGCCGGTGGCCCGGTCGTCGTGGTCGAAGAACCCCCCGTGGTGGTCGAGGAGGGGGCCGCATCCAGCAAGGGCCTATTGCCCTGGCTGATGGTGCCCCTGGTCCTGTGCATCGTGATGTGCGGACCCGAAGAAGAAGCCGAGTGACCGCCTAGTAGTCCCGTTCCAGGTAGACGCCGATCCCGGTATCGCCATCCGCGCCCACCCGGCCCTTGACCGTGACACCTTCCCGCAAGTCGAGATTCAGGTTGATCTGGCTTTTGCCATCCTGGTCGATCTCGACTTCGGTATAGATGTTCTCCGAGATGTACTTCCCCGCCTTCAGCGCGGCTGACCCATCTTCGGACGTGGTGAGGTCCAGATCATCCAGCCCGAAATTCCGCCGCAGGTTGCCCACCAGACCCTCGCCGCTGCGACCTGCCAGAACCGCGACGGCGTTGGCCAGTTGCGCGGCCTGCAGGGGCGAAATCTTGTCCAGCCCGCGTCCGAACAGAAGTTGGGCCAGCACCTCTTCCTGCGGCAGGTCGGGCGACGATGTGAAGGTCACCACCGGGTTGTCCGCCGGGCCTTCGACCGTGACCATGCTGAGGATGCCATCGCTTTCCGTCGATGCCGACACGCTGATCTGTGGCACAAGGCTGCCCTCCAGGGTCAGGTCGGCCCGCGACAGGACCAAACGGCGGCCCAGGATATCCAACCGGCCCCGGATCAGCCGGAAGGCCCCCGAAGGACGAACATCCGCCGTTGTCCCCAACAGGCGGAGCTCGCCGCCCAGTTCGGCATCAATCCCGCGGCCACGCACAAAGACCTGCGCCGGGGCCGAGATCGTGATGTCCAGCGCCACCGGACGCACCTGCGAGCGGGCACCGTTTCCGGACCCATCGCCTAGAAGCCCGGCCTTCCGCCGCGTATCGCGCACCGCACCGGGTTCGCGGACATGCCCGATGTCCAGCAAGGCCGCAGCCGAGCTGAAACCCGACGAGGGCACGCGCACTTCGGTCTGGGACAGCTGCAATGCGCCGGACAGCAGCGCGCCGCCGTTGATCGGCCCGCGCAGGCTTAGATTGCCGCTTACGCGCGTGTCGAAAAGCTCGGGGTCGTAAAGCCGCAGAGCCTCCAGCGTCAGGGTCAGATCGGCATTGCGCGACCCCGTCAACTGGATCGGCCCGTCCACCCGCAGCCTGCCGCCGGAAGACAGCGCCGAGGTCGCCTGAAGCTGCAGGGAGCCGTTCTGCAACGTGCCGATCGCTTCGACGCCCTGCAAGGAAAGCCCCAGCCCAGGGTCGGCGATCCGCCCGTTGGACAAGGTGACGCGGCCAGAGAGCGAACCCAGCGTCAGTGGTCCCTGCAGCCGGAGGTCATAGCCGATGTCCCCGGAAGCAGACCGGGGCGCGATGAACAGGTTTGCCAGCCCCGCTGCGCCCGACCCGCGGATCGCAAGGTCGGCCGACCCGAAACCGTTGGCGACGCGCCCGTCAACCGTCGCGCGGATCTGGCCCGGTCCGGTGCCCGCAAGGTCCACCTGATAGCCGCTGCTGTCCTGCGTCGCTGTGCCCTGAAAGGACAGCGGACCGGGAAGGTCGGGGACGAAAAGCCCCAGGTTCGCCAGTCGCGCCTCCAGGTCGATGCGCCGCCTGTCGCCCGCAATCTCGCCGCGTGCGGTCGCCGAAAGCTGCGGGTTCGCAAGGCGGGCCGACCGGACCTGCAGCGCGCCGTCCTTCACCCCCAGGTCCAGTTCCAGCCGACTCTCGCCGGCCAGCAGCTTGTCGGCCTGCGGGCTGCCCAGCCTCAGCGACTGCCCGCTGCCGGTCAGTTGCAATCGCCCGTCCTCTGGCAGTCCGGTAAAGCTGCCCTCCAGCGCCAGCGCGCCGCCATACCCCGGGCCCAGCACCGAAAGATCGTCCAATCGCACGGTCCCCGAAAGATTCGAGCCTGCGCTGGACAGGGTGCCATCCGCCTGCGCAACGAGGCCCCCGGCGACAAGGTCGAAGTTGCGCAGAAAGGTGCCGCTCTCGTCCCGCCGGATCGACGCGACAAGACTGGAACGGTCGGCCAGCAGCCGGTCGATCTGCGGCACATCTAGGATCAGACCAAAGCCGTCAAAGGCCAGATCGACATCGAAAAACCCCGACAAACGGCTGGCCGAGCCTTTGCCGACCAAGGTCCCCGATCCACCAAGCTGCCGCCCCGCCAGACCGGAAAACCGCGCGAAATCCTCGGCGGTGACCGTCAGCTTGCCGCTGGCAAGAAAAGCATCCTCCAGCCCTTCGACCGTCATCGCCCCTGACCCCGTCAATCCCGCGCCTTGCAAGCGGATGTCGGTCAGCTCCAACGCGCCTGCACCTTCCCGAAGGAACATCCGAAGCGAGCCGGAAATCTCGGGTCCCAGCGACCGGGCCAGATCGGGATCGGTCGGTGCCACCCCGAAGGCGGCCAGGCTCAACGTCCCGCCAAAGCTGTTCCCGGCCGAGCTTCGCCCGATCCGGCCCGAGCCTTTCAGTTCGGCGCGCGCAAGCTTCAGATCCGGGCGGTCCAGGCCTTCCAGCTTGACCTCTCCGGACCAGCCCTCGCGACCGGGGTCGGTCTTCAGCCGAAACTCCGCCCGCGCCAGATTGGTATCCGCCACGAACGGAAGCGCCACCGGCGAGCCGTCAGGAGAAACCAGCGTCCCGGTCACATCGAACCACTCGGGCAGGCCATCGGCCGCGATCTCGGCCGTACCCGACAAGGCAAGCGAGCGGGCGGTCAGGTCGAACCGATCTACCGTAGTCCTGCCCGCGTCCGTGCGTCGGGCGTCCAGCTTGAGAGCCACCTCGGTGCCGAAGAACTCCAGCTGATCGGGCGCAAGGATCGGCGCCAGGTCGCCCGACACATCGGCCAGCAGCCGAAGACCCGACGGCTCGGCCGCCGTGACCTGCACTGTGCCCTGCAACCGCTCTGCCCCGTCGGTTGCCAACAGGACATCGGCCTGAAAATCCGTGATCGGCCCCTCACCCTGAACGCGCAGCAGGGCAGAAGGTTGTCCCGGCACGTTCAGCAGGCTGACGACGATCCCCTCTGGGTCCTCTTCGGCCACGAGGTCCAGCCGGAGAACGCCTGTTGCGTTGGAATAGGCGGCGTCCAGGGTGATCTCGCCCTGCGGCCCTTCGCCCAGCCGGATCAGATCCAGTTGCGCTGTCCCTTCACCGCCCGAAAGCTGAGCCGATGCTTCCAGCGTTCCCGTCACCGGCTGACCCAGCACGGCTTCCGCCAACTCGATCCGCCCGGCCGCGACGCGGTCGACGCTGATGGACACCGGCAGCTCTGGCAGAATGAACCCCGACGCCTCGGTTTCCGGCACGCCATCGTCGGTCTGCGGCAGGCGGGCCACGATGATCTCGTCCGCCGTCAGCTCGGATACGTTCAGCTTGCCCGAAATTAGCTCCGAACGGCTCCAGTCCAGCACCACGCCGTTCAGCGTGATCCAGATGCCCTGTTCGTCCGCGATGGTCAGCTGCTGGATCGTCGCGCGTGAGGACAGCGCCCCGGCAAAGCCGGTCACGGTCACCTGCCGCCCGGCATCCGACAGGGTATCTTCCAGAAAGGCGGTCAGATAGTCCCGGTCGTCCTCTTGCGCGAAGGCGGGCGCGGCAACGAGACAGCCTATCAGCAAAGCGCGCCGCATCAGAAGGACTGCCCCAGGCCAATGTAGAACTGCACGCCGTCGCCGGTTGTTCCGCTGACGGGTGTGGCCACGTCGAACCGGATCGGGCCAAGACCCGTGTCATACCGCAGACCCAGGCCAGCACCCGCATGCGAGGCGCCGAATCCGCCGGTGAATCCGTCCAGCCCGATGCTGCCCCAGTCGACGAAGCCCACGACGCCGATCCTGTCGCTGACCTTGGCCCGCAGTTCCAGCGACCCGGCCAGGAAATACTTGCCGCCGATCAGAAATTCCGGCCCGAACCCGCGCGTGATGTTCAGCCCAAGCGACCGATAGGGCTGCCCGCGCACGGTGCCGCCGCCGCCCGAAAAGAACAGATCGTCCCGCGGCGTTTCCAGGAGGGCCGAGCCCAGGACCGCCCCCGCCTGCACGCGCGCCGCCACCACGAACCGGCCCGGCTCTCCCAGGCTGCGGTAGGCCCGGCCGTCCAGCGTGCCGCGCAAGCCCGAGCCGGTGGTCCCAAAGCCCGCGAAGGGCTTGGCTTCGGCGTCAAGGTAGAAGCCCTTGGTCGGGTTATTGGCGACGTCGCGCTTGTCCCAGGTGACGCCAACAGGCAGCGACAGGTTGCGGAAGGTGAAGCTTCCGCCGGGGTCGCTGCCGTCGAGGTAGTCATAGGTCAGGCCGACCCGCCCCGTCAGAGTTTCGGAAAACGTGTGCGAGAACCTCAGCCCGAAGGTGAACGCATCCACCGCATAGTCGACCTCGTCTTCATGCGAGTAGCCCAGCACGAGGCCCGCCGTGGTGTCCGGGGTCAACGTCGCCGGGCGATCCAGCGTCACTTCCACCCCGTAGTCGATCCCGCTGATCCCCGACCCTATGTTGGTCACGTCCCCCGAGACGCCCAGCCTTTCGCCGCCCCCCAAGAGATTCCGGTGCAACCAAGAAGCCGACAGCGACACCCCGTCCAGGCTGGCGATCTCGGCGCCGAACGAATAGCGGCGCGGTTTCTGCTCGACCACCGTCGCCGTCACGCCCAGAAGGTCCGGCGCGGTGACCTGCTCGTCCTCGGTCAGCGCGACCGAGGCGAAGATGCCCGTCCGCCGCAACCGGGTTTCCGCGTGGCGCAGTTCGGTTTCGCTGAAGGTGTCGCCTTCCGGAAGGCCGGCGATCTTGCGGATTCGTCGCTCGCGCATCCGCTCTTCGCCGATGATCTCCAGCCGCCCGAAGCGCAGCCTTGGACCCGGCGAAAGACCCACATCGACATCCAGCCGCCGTGCCGCGTGGTCGGCGACGACATCTTCGCGCGCGACGAATGCCTTGGCATGCCCCGTCTCGCGCCAGGCCTTGATCGCCACGTCCACCGCGCCGGCCACCGCCCCGCTTTCCGCCACCGCGCCCGCCTGAAACTCCTCCGGCAGTTCGGTTTCCGGCGCCAGAGGAGCGACCCGTGCGACGCCAAAGCGGAACGGGCCGCGTGGGTCCACGTCGATGCGGACCAAGGATATCGCCGCCGGGGCTTCCAAAGCCGGAATGGCCGCAGCCTCGCGCCCGTCGATGCGGATGCGGACCACGACCGAGTAATGCCCTTTGGCATACATTGCCGCCAGGATGCGCGCATAGTCCGACCGTGCCGCGGCCAGCAAATCCTGCGGCGCGCTCTGCTCCTGCACCTGCAGTGCGTAAACCTGCGACGCTTGCTGCACCGCTTCTGTCAGGTCCTCGGACCCGCCCACGACCACGATGTCCAGGCGGTCAAGCGCGACAGCGGAACTCGTGCCAAGGCCCAGCAGGACCGCAGCAACGGTCCCACGGACCCGCAGCGCATGACGACCCGAAAACACCTGAACGACCCTCATCGGCAGCCTTGTCCGGACTATTGCAGCTTGTGCCGACCCCTTCAATCCGGGGAAACCCGGTGGGCGGAGTTGGGTTCCCAGCCACCCCCCGTTACGCCGTTGTCCAATCCGCTTGCAGACTCGGGCGTTGGGGCCTATATGCACTTCAACAGCTGCTTCCGGGTCCAAACCTGAAGCTACCGAATGTCACGGGCGGGCCGCTGGGTCCGCTTTTTTGTTTCTGGAACCTGATGACCGATCTCGTCGCCAAAACCGCCATCGACCGTCGCCTGGCTGACATCGTCCAGCCGGTGATCGAAGGCCTCGGATTCGAGCTGATCCGCTTGCGCCTCATGGGCGGCAAGATGCGGGTCCTTCAGATCATGGCCGACCGCCCCGATGGCGGGATCGGCGTCGACGAATGTGGCGATATCTCCACCGCTGTTTCTGCCGTGCTGGACGTCGAAGATCCGCTGGAAGACAACTACGTGCTCGAGGTGTCCTCCCCCGGCATCGACCGGCCGCTGACCCGGCTCAAGGATTTCGACGTCTGGAAGGGCTGGGAAGCCCGGATCGAGACGACCGAGCTGATCGACGGCCGCCGCCGTTTCAAGGGCGGTCTGGCCGGGATCGAAGGGGATGAGGTGCTCATCACCATCGATGAAAGCGGCGAAGAGGTCACCATCGGGCTCAAGTTCGATTGGCTCTCCGACGCCAAGCTGATCCTCAGCGACGAGCTGATCGCCGAGATGCTGCGCCAGCGGAAGGTTGCCGAGCCGACCGATGGCCAGTTCGACGAGATTGAAGAAATTGATGGGGACGAGGACGACGAGCCTGCCCCCGAGACAAAACACTAGCGCGACGAAACACTAGGGAGAGACGCCCATGGCAATCACATCCGCCAACCAGCTGGAACTTCTGCAGACCGCAGAGGCCGTGGCGCGCGAAAAGATGATCGACCCGGAGCTGGTGATCCAGGCGATGGAGGACAGCCTCGCCCGGGCCGCCAAGTCCCGCTACGGCGCGGAAATGGACATCCGCGTGAAGATCGACCGCAAGACCGGCCGCGCGTCCTTCACCCGCGTCCGCACCGTGGTCGAGGATGACGCGGTCGAGAATCACCACGCCCAGATCACCGCGAAGCAGGCCAAGACCTACCTCGCAGACCCGCAGCTTGGCGACGAAGTCATCGACGAGGTTCCGCCCGTCGACCTGGGCCGCATCGCCGCGCAGTCGGCCAAGCAGGTCATCCTGCAGAAGGTCCGCGAAGCCGAGCGGGATCGCCAGTTCGAGGAATTCAAGGACCGCAAGGGCACGATCATCAACGGCGCCGTCAAGCGCGAGGAATACGGCAACGTCATCGTCGACATCGGCCGTGGCGAAGGCATTTTGCGCCGGAACGAGAAGATCGGCCGCGAAGCCTACCGCATCGGCGACCGCATCCGCTGCTACATCAAGGACGTCCGCCGCGAACCGCGCGGCCCGCAGGTCTTCCTGTCGCGCACCGACCCGCAGTTCATGGCCGAGCTCTTCAAGATGGAAGTGCCGGAAATCTATGACGGCATCATCGAGATCAAGGCCGTCGCCCGTGACCCGGGTTCGCGCGCCAAGATCGCGGTCATCAGCTACGACAACTCCATCGACCCGGTCGGTGCCTGCGTCGGTATGCGCGGCAGCCGCGTGCAGGCGGTGGTGAACGAACTGCAGGGCGAAAAGATCGACATCATTCCGTGGAATCAGGACACTGCCACCTTCCTGGTGAACGCGCTCCAGCCCGCCGAAGTCTCGAAGGTCGTCTTCGACGAAGAGGCCGGCAAGATCGAAGTCGTGGTCCCCGATGAGCAGCTTTCGCTGGCCATCGGTCGCCGTGGCCAGAACGTGCGTCTGGCCAGCCAGCTCACCGGCCTCGACATCGACATCCTGACCGAAGCCGAAGAATCGCAGCGTCGCCAGGCCGAATTCGCCGAACGCACCAAGCTGTTCATGGAGGCGCTCGACGTCGACGAGATGATGGCGCAGCTCTTGGTCGCCGAAGGCTTCACCAACCTGGAAGAAGTCGCCTATGTCGACCTGGACGAGCTTTTGTCCATCGACGGCTTCGACGAAGGCACCGCAGGCGAACTTCAGGCCCGCGCCCGCGACTATCTGGAAGCGGCCAACGCCAAGGCGATGGAAAACGCCCGCGCTTTGGGTGTGGAAGACAGCCTGGTGAACTTCGAAGGCCTGACGCCCCAGATGCTGGAGGCGCTGGCAAACGACGGCATCAAGACCTTGGAAGACTTCGCCACCTGCGCCGACTGGGAGCTGGCTGGCGGCTGGACGACCGAAAATGGCCAACGCAAGAAGGACGAAGGCGTCCTTGAAAAGTTTGAAATGTCGCTGGAGGAAGCGCAAACCCTGATCATGACCGCCCGCGTCATGCTGGGATGGGTCGATCCGACCGAACTCGAGCAGCCCGCCGAAGAGGCTGCCGAAAACGAGGAGGCCGAGGCCTGATCTCAGGCCTCGGGGACCTAGCGCATGACGCGCGGCGGCCGGGAAAAGGACAGGGACGATCCGGAACGCAAGTGCATTGCGACCGGGGAAAGCCAGCCGAAAGCGGGTCTGATCCGCTTTTGCCTGGGTCCTGAAGGTCAGATCGTCCCGGATGTCATGGGCAAGCTGCCCGGCCGGGGAATCTATGTCGCGGCGGATCGGGCGGCCATCGAGAAGGCGGCGAAGAAGAACCTCTTCTCCCGCGCGGCGCGTCAGCCGGTGAAGGTGCCCGACGGGCTGCCGGATCTGGTCGAAGCACTGGTGTTGCAGCGGACCATCGACATGCTTTCGATGGCCCGCAAGGCGGGTGACGCGGTCACCGGTTACGAGAAGGTGAAGGACTGGCTCATGAAGGGCTCGGCGGTAACGCTGATCCAGGCCAGCGACGGGTCCGAACGGGGCAAGACGAAGCTGCACGCGCCGGAAGGCGACAAAGGCTTTATTGGTTGCCTTTCGGCTGGGGAAATCGGTTTGGCATTCGGGCGCGAACGTGCGATACACGCCGCGCTTGCCGCTGGTGGACTCAGGTCCCGTGTTGTAGAGGAAGCGGCAAAACTCGCTGGCTTGCGTGGGCAGGCCGGTGGGGATGACGGCGGCGAGACCGCCATGAAGGATACGAAGAACGCATGAGCGATACTGACGGCAAGAAACCTCTTGGCCTTGGGGGCGCCCCCCGTTCCGGACAGGTGAAGCAAAGCTTCAGCCATGGCCGGACCAAGAGCGTCGTGGTCGAAACGAAGCGCAAGCGCGTGGTGGTTCCCACCGCGGCTCCGAAGCCTGGTACGCCGGGCGCGGGCCAGTCGTCTGCGCCAACGAACTACGGTGATCCGTCGAAGCGGCCCGCAGGCATCTCCGACGCGGAAATGGACCGGCGTCTGGCCGCCCTTCGCGCTGCCAAGGCACGCGAGGCGGAAGATGCCGTCCGCCGCGCCGAGGAAGATCGCGTCCGCGAGGAAGATCGCGCCGTGCGCCGCGCCGAGATTGAGGCGAAGGAGCGTGAGGACCGCGAGCGCACCGAGGCACTCCGTCTGAAGGCCGAGGAAGAGGATCGTGCCGCCAAGGCCGAAGCCGCTGCCAAGATTGCCGCTGCCGAAGCCCGCAAGGCCGACGTCCTGGGCACACGCGCCCGCTCGACGACGCCGCCTCCAGCTGCTGCGGCCAAGCCGGCCGACCGCGCCGCTCCGGCTGCGCCCGCCTCGACCGACGATCCCCGCGGTCCGGCCTCGGCCAAGCCCGGCCTGCCGACGCCGCGCAAGACCGACCGCGACAAGGACGACCGTGGCGACCGGGGTGCCAAGCGTGGCACCGGCGACGAAGGCCGTCGTTCGGGCAAACTGACGCTCAGCGATGCGATGTCGGGCGACAGCGGCCGTCAGCGCAGCCTGGCCGCCATGAAGCGCAAGCAGGAAAAGGCCCGCGCCAAGGCGCTGGGTCTGGGTCAGAAGGCCGAAAAGCAGGTGCGCGACGTGCAGCTGCCGGAAACCATCGTTGTCTCGGAGCTTGCCAACCGGATGGCCGAACGCGCCGCCGACGTGGTCAAGAGCCTGATGAAGATGGGCATGATGGTCACGATGAACCAAGCCATCGACGCCGACACCGCCGAACTGGTGATCGAGGAATTCGGCCACAAGGCCGTCCGCGTCTCGGACGCCGACGTCGAGCAGGTCATCGACACCGTCAAGGACCTGGACGAAAGCCTGCTGTCGCGCCCGCCGATCGTCACGATCATGGGCCACGTCGATCACGGCAAGACCTCGCTGCTGGACGCGATCCGGAAGACCAGCGTCGTCTCTGGCGAGGCTGGCGGGATCACCCAGCACATCGGTGCCTATCAGGTGAAGACGCCCAACGGGCAACTCGTCACCTTCCTCGACACTCCCGGTCACGCGGCCTTCACCTCCATGCGTTCGCGCGGGGCTCAGGTGACGGACATCGTGGTCCTGGTGGTCGCAGCCGACGACGCCGTGATGCCGCAGACGATCGAGGCGATCAACCACGCCAAGGCCGCCAAGGTCCCGATGATCGTGGCGATCAACAAGATCGACAAGCACGAGGCGAACCCGACCAAGGTCCGCACCGACCTGCTCCAGCACGAGATCGTGGTGGAAGCGATGTCGGGCGACGTGCAGGATGTCGAGGTTTCGGCCAAGACGGGTCTGGGTCTGGACGACCTTCTGGAAGCCATCGCGCTGCAGGCCGAGCTTCTGGAACTGCGGGCCAACCCGAATCGGGCGGCCTCTGGTGCGGTGATCGAAGCCAAGCTTGACGTGGGCCGGGGTCCGGTCGCGACGGTGCTGGTCCAGAACGGCACGCTCCGCAAGGGCGACATCTTCGTCGTCGGCGAGCAGTGGGGCAAGGTTCGGGCGCTGATCAACGACCAGGGCGAAACGGTGGCGGAAGCCGGTCCCTCGGTTCCGGTCGAAGTGCTGGGCCTGTCGGGCACGCCGTCCGCAGGTGACACGCTGAACGTCGTCGAGACCGAGGCGCAAGCCCGCGAGATCGCCGACTACCGGATCAAGGCCGCCAAGGACAAGCGCGCCGCCGCAGGGGCTGCGACCACGCTGGAACAGCTGATGGCGAAGGCCAAGGCCGACCAGTCCGTCGCCGAACTGCCGATCCTGATCAAGGCCGACGTGCAAGGTTCCGCCGAAGCCATCGTTCAGGCAATGGAGAAGATCGGCAACGACGAGGTTCGCGTCCGCGTGCTGCACTCGGGTGTGGGTGCGATCACCGACACCGACGTGGCACTGGCCGAGGCCTCTAAGGCTCCGATCATCGGCTTCAACGTCCGCGCCAATGCGACGGCCCGGGCGTCCGCCACCCAGAAGGGGGTCGAGATCCGCTACTACTCGATCATCTACGATCTGGTCGACGACATCAAAGCCGCCGCGTCGGGTCTTCTCAAGGCCGAGGTCCGCGAGACCTTCATCGGCTACGCGAAGATCCTGGAGGTCTTCAAGGTGTCGAACGTCGGCAAGGTCGCGGGTTGCCTGGTCACCGAGGGTGTCGCTCGCCGGTCGGCTGGCGTGCGTCTCCTGCGCGACAACGTGGTGATCCACGAGGGCACGCTGAAGACGCTGAAACGCTTCAAGGACGAGGTGAAGGAAGTCATCTCGGGCCAGGAATGCGGCATGGCTTTCGAGAACTACGAGGACATCCGTCAGAACGATGTCATCGAAATCTTCGAGCGCGAGGAGGTCCAGCGCACGCTGGACTGATCCCCCGCCACGATGGCGAACCGCGGCTGACCCCGTATTTTCAAGGGGTTGGTCGTGGGCGTTCAGGAAATCTCAAGAATTGCGCCGGGCCCTTGGGTCCGGCGTTTTTCTTTGCGGAACGACGGGTCAAAGCCAGTCGCGCAGGATCGGGATCAGCGGCAGGTCGGCGGGGGGCATCGGGTAGTCGCGCAGTTGGTTGGGCCGGACCCAGGCCAGCGTCTGCCCCTCGGTCGCGCGGGGGGTGCCCTGCCAGCGGCGGCAGGCGAAAAGCGGCATCAACAGATGGAAGTCCTCGTAGGAGTGGCTCGCGAAGGTCAGGGGCGCCAGGCAGGACGACCAGGTGTCGATGTCCAGTTCTTCCTTCAGCTCCCGGATCAGCGCGGCCTCGGGCGTCTCGCCGGGTTCGACCTTGCCGCCGGGGAACTCCCAGAGGCCGGCGAGCGACTTGCCCTCGGGGCGCTGGGCCAGGAGGACGCGGCCGTCAGGGTCGATCAGCGCGACGGCGGAGACGAGGATGATTTTCATGGGCGGTCCTTGTGGGGAACCCCGGGGGCCAGCCCCCGGACCCCCGGGATATTTTCGGACAGATGAAATCAGGAGCGGTAGTCGGCGTTGATTTCGATGTAGCGGGAGGTCAGGTCGCAAGTCCAGACGCTGCGCTTGCTCTTCCCGAGACCCAGATCTACGGCCAAGACCAGCTCCTGGCCCTGCATGTAGGACGCGCCGTCGTCTTCCTTGTAGTCCGGGTTCCGCCAGCCGTTTTGCGCCACGAGAATGTCGCCAAAGCGGATCGTCAGCTTGTCGCGGTCGGCCTGCGCGCCGGACTTGCCGATGGCCGCAACGATGCGGCCCCAGTTCGGGTCCTGCCCCGCAACGGCGGTCTTCACCAGGGGCGAGTTGGCGATGGAGAAGGCGACCTTGGCCGCGTCTTCATCCGTCGCGGCACCCGTGACGCGCACCTCGACCAGCTTGGTCGCCCCTTCGCCGTCGCGCACCACTTGCAGGGCTAGGTCGCGCATCACTCCGGCCAAAGCGGTCTCGAAAGCCTTCAGCGCCGCGCCTTTCAGCTCGGCAGCAGGGGATTGCCCGGTCGCGGCAATCAGCAGCGTGTCGGACGTCGAGGTGTCGCTGTCCACCGTGATCGAGTTGAACGTCGCATCGACGTTGCGCGACACCATCTTCTGCAATGCAGGCGCGGAAATCTTCGCGTCGGTGAAGATGTAGACCAGCATCGTCGCCATGTCGGGCGCGATCATCCCCGAACCCTTGGCGATGCCGGAGATGTGGATCATCCCGCCCTCGCCCTGAACGGTGGCGGCGGCACCTTTCGGGAAAGTGTCGGTGGTCATGATCGCCTGGGCGGCCATTTCCACGGCGTCTTCTTGCAGCGCGGCCACCAGATCGGGGACCTTTGCGGTGATCTTGTCGTAAGGCAGCGGTTCGCCGATCACGCCGGTTGACGACGAGAAGACGCGCGAGGCCGGAACGCCCAGTGCTTCGGCCACCGCGCCGGTGACGGCAGCTACGGCCTCATCGCCCACTCGCCCGGTAAAGGCGTTGGAATTGCCGGAGTTCACGATGATCGCGGCGCCCGCGCTGTCGGGAACCTTCAGCGCCAGCTTGGCCTGGCAGTCGCGCACGCAGCCCGACCGGGTGGAAGACCGGGTGAAGACCCCGGCCATCGTGGCGCCGGGGGCAAGCCGCACCAGCATCACGTCCTTGCGGTTCTGATAGCGCACGCCCGCCTCGACGGCGGCGAATTCGGCGCCCTTGATCGCGGGCAGGACCGGGAAACTGGCCGGCGCCAGAGGCGAAACCGGCTTCATCGCCTTTTTCGCTGCCGCGACCACATCACCGACGGCTTCCGAAACGGCATCTGCCACCGGACCTGCCGCCGAGGTCAAACTGTCCCTGAGTTTGCGGACCTTCTTCTTCAGGGCCTTCGCTTCGGCCTTCCAGTCAGTCTTCGCCATGTCCGTCCCCCCGGGTTGCCGTGCGTTCAGTCGATCAGGGCCGAGTTCTTGAGCAGCGTCGGGTCAATCCCTTCGCCGTCCCGCGTGACGGTCGCGCCCTTGGTCAGCTCTTCGATCTTCGCATTGATCGCGGCGGTTTCAACCTCGGCGGCAAGTTCGTCGCGCAGCTGGTCCAGCGTGGGCTTTTCGGCCACGCGGGTTTCCTTGACCAGGATCAGGTGGAAACCGAAGTCGGTCTGGATCGGGCCAGCCACTTCGCCGACCTTGGCGGCGATGACGGCGTCCTCGAACGGCTTGACCATCATGCCCGGTCCGAACCAGCCCAGATCGCCGCCATTGGCGCCCGACCCGGTATCGGTCGACTTGGCCTTGGCGATCTCGGCGAAGTCGGCCCCACCGGCCAGCTCGGTCTTGATCGCGTCGGCTTCTTCCTTGGTGGCGACAAGGATGTGCGCGGCGCTGTATTCCATCTGCGGGGCGGCGTCCTTGAAGCGGGCGTCATAGGCAGCCTGCAAGGCCTCGTCCGTCACGGCCGACGCGACAATTCCTTCGATCGCGATCCCCGAAACCAGGCCGCGCTTGTCGTTGTCCAGGGTTGCCAGCACGCGCGGCCCAAGCTCACCGACCGACTGGGCCAGCACTTCCTGCTGGATCAGCTGGTCGTAGATGCCCTTGAACAGGACATCGTCCGGCAGCGACAGGTATTCCTGCGGCAGCGTTTCGCGCAGGGCGATCATGTGGCCAAGGGTGATATTCACCCCGTTCACGGTCGCGACGACGGTCTCTGCAGTCTCGCCTTCGGCCAGCGCAGGACCGGACAAAAGGGTCGCCAGAGCCAGTGACGACCAGAACCTCGAGTGTTTCGTCATTTTCACCTACTCCTGATCGGGGCCACGGGCCTGCTTAAGTTGACTATGCCGATGCTTCCCCTTACATCGCGACAGTCGCGTGGAACGGGCTTGACCGGTCATGCTCTGGACCTTCTAGGGAAGGCCGTGGGGGCGGGCAAGCCCAACGGCCACACGATGATGTCAGAGAAGCCGCCCACGGAGAAAACATGCTGGGACTTGGATCGATTGCGCGGAAGGTGTTCGGGAGCCCGAACGACCGCAAGGTAAAGTCCGTCCGCCCCATCGTGGCGCAGATCAATGCGCTGGAGCCAGAGTTCCAGGCACTGACAGACGAAGGCATCATCGCCAGGACGCACGAGTTTCAGAAGCGGGTGCAAGAGGGCGGCGAAAGCTTGGAGTCGATCCTGCCGGAAGCCTTCGCCAACTGCCGGGAAGGCGCGCGCCGGGCCTTGGGCCTGCGGGCCTTTGATGTGCAGCTGAAGGGCGGGATGTTCCTGCACCAGGGCAATATCTCCGAGATGAAGACCGGCGAGGGCAAGACGCTGGTGGCGACCTTCGCGGCCTATCTGAACGCGCTGACCGGCAAGGGCGTGCATGTGGTCACGGTGAACGACTACCTGGCCAAGCGCGACGCGGAATGGATGGGCAAGGTCTATGCGGCGCTGGGGATGACCACCGGCGTGGTCTATTCGCAGCAGCCCGATGACGAGAAGAAGGCCGCCTACCGCGCTGACATCACTTATGCCACGAACAACGAACTGGGCTTCGACTACCTGCGCGACAACATGAAGGCCTCGCTCGAGGACATGGCGCAGCGCGGGCACAACTATGCCATCGTGGACGAAGTGGACTCGATCCTGATCGACGAGGCGCGGACGCCCCTGATCATCTCGGGTCCCAGCCAGGACCGCAGCAAGCTTTACGAGGCGGTCGACGCGGTGATCCCGCATCTGCAGCCCGAACACTATGCGGTGGACGAAAAGACCCGCGGCGTGACCCTGACCGAAGAGGGCAACGACGTCATCGAGGACCTCTTGCGCCAGGCCAGCATCCTGCCCGAGGGGCAAAGCCTTTATGCGGCTGAAAGCACCTCGATCGTGCACCACGTCAACCAGGGCCTGCGGGCGCACAAGCTGTTCTTCAAGGACCAGCAGTACATCGTCCGTGATGGCGAGGTGATGCTGATCGACGAATTCACCGGTCGCATGATGAAGGGCCGCCGTCTGTCGGACGGCCTGCACCAGGCGATCGAGGCGAAGGAGCGGGTGAAGATCAACCCCGAGAACGTCGCCTACGCCAGCGTGACCTTCCAGAACTACTTCCGCCTGTACGAAAAGCTGGGGGGCATGACCGGCACCGCCGCGACCGAAGCCGAGGAATTCCGCGAGATTTACGGTCTTGGCGTGGTCGAGGTTCCGACCAACCGCCCCGTCGCCCGGCTCGACGAACATGACCAGGTCTTCCGCACCGCGCGCGAGAAGTACGACGGCATCTTGGTCGCGATCAAGGAAGCGCACGAAAAGGGTCAGCCGATCCTGGTCGGCACGACGTCCATCGAGAAGTCCGAACAGCTGTCCGCGCTGCTCAAGGGCGCCGACATCGCCCATAGCGTGCTGAACGCGCGCCAGCATGAGCAGGAAGCCAAGATCGTTGCCGATGCCGGTAAACTCGGCTCGGTCACCATCGCGACGAACATGGCGGGTCGTGGCACCGACATCAAGCTGGGCGGCAACGTCGAGTTCAAGGTGATGGAAGCCATCGCTGCCGATCCCGAAGGCGACCACGTCGCCATCCGCGCCCGCATCGAGGCCGAGCACACCGGCGAGGAAGAAGCCGTCAAGCAGGCCGGCGGCCTGTTCGTCCTGGGCACCGAACGCCACGAAAGCCGCCGGATCGACAACCAGCTCCGCGGCCGTTCGGGCCGTCAGGGCGACCCCGGCCGTTCGGCCTTCTTCCTGTCGCTGGAAGATGACCTGATGCGGATCTTCGGGTCCGAACGACTGGACAAGATCCTGTCGACGCTGGGCATGAAGGAAGGCGAATCCATCGTTCACCCCTGGGTCAACAAGAGCCTGGAAAAGGCGCAGGCGAAGGTCGAAGGCCGCAACTTCGACATCCGCAAGCAGCTTTTGAAGTTCGACGACGTGATGAACGACCAGCGCAAGGCGATCTTCAGCCAGCGCATGGACATCATGCAGGCCGAGCACGTCGCCGACGTCGCCGCCGACATGCGCGAACAGGTGGTCGAGGACCTTGTCAACCTGGCCATGCCGCCGAAGTCCTATCCGGACGCCTGGGACACCGAGGCACTGACCGCCTCGGTTCGCGACATGCTGAATCTGGACCTGCCGATCTCTGCCTGGGCCGCCGAAGAGGGTGTGGATCAGGCCGTGATCCTGGAGCGGATCGTCGAGGCCTCGGACAAGATGATGGCCGAGAAAACCGAAGCCTTCGGCCCCTCGACCATGCAGACGATCGAGAAGCAGGTCCTTCTGCAGGCCATCGACGGCAAGTGGCGCGAACATCTGATCCGGCTGGAGCATCTGCGATCGGTCGTCAACTTCCGCGGCTACGCGCAGCGCGACCCGCTGAACGAATACAAGACCGAAGCCTTCCAGCTGTTCGAGGGCCTGCTGAACTCGCTGCGCGAGCAGGTGACACAGCAACTGTCGCGCATCCGGCCGGTGACCAAGGAAGAGCAAGAGGCGATGATGCGGCAGATGGCAGCCGCACAGCCGGCGGCCGAGGCGCCGAAGGTGGTGGAAGCCGCTGCAGAGGCCGCCCCGGCGACCCCTGCCTCCGCCCCGGCGGTCGCAGCATCCGCCGCCGCACTTGCTGCCGCACCCGCAGCCGAGGCCGCGACGCGGCTGGCTGGCTTCGACGAGGCCGATCCGACCACCTGGGGCAACCCCGGCCGCAACGACGCCTGCCCCTGCGGATCCGGCGAGAAGTTCAAGCACTGCCACGGTCGCCTCGCCTGAGGCGGCCTTTCGGCCGGGGTGACTCCCGGCCGAAAGGGCAGCTGGCCGTAAGCCTTCCCCATTAATGCCTTTTCTCCGCCCCTATTGGGCTTTAACCCAAAACGGTAACGATTCCTGACCGGGGCACTGCCATGCTTTGGGGCAAAAAGGTTCTGCGCATCTCCGCCGTCGTGGCGGTTGCATTCGGAGCCGCCCATACAGCGGAACATCTGAAGGCCCCTGCGGCCCAGCACTCGCTTCTGCAGACCGCAGCGGAAGCGGCGCGTGAGGCGCGTCCTGTCATCACCGCAGGACTCGCCGTCCCGGAATCCGCCTCGCTGAGCAGCACCGTCGATCCCGGCATGGGCCAGGTCACTGGCATTACCCCGGTCGCAGCCGCTGCTCCAATGGCGTCCGGCGGGACGTGCCAGGCGCAACTGTCTTTGGCGCCGCTGCCCGGTGCGATGATCCAAGCCCAGCTGACCGCGCCCTGCAACCGTGGCGAACGTTTTGTCGTGCGGCATTCCGGCCTGTCCTTCTCGGCGCAGATCAAGGCCGACGGATTGGCGGTCGTGGCCTTGCCCGCCTTGCGCTCTGACGCGATGGTCGCGGTCTACCTGCAGGATTCCCAACTGGTCCTTGGCAAGGTCACGGTGCCCGATGCCGCGTCCTATACCCGCTATGCCATCACCTGGGACAGCCCGGTCGAGCTTGAACTGCGCGTCACCGACGGCGACCGCGTGCTGATCGGCAGCTCGGCCGTGGCCGGGTCAGAGCAGGGCGTGATTGCCCTGGGCCAGGAGGACCTTCCGTCGCCGGTTCTGGCACGGGTCTATTCGGTCCCGGGCAAGGACTTCGGCAGTGCCGATATCACCGGCGAACTGCGGATCACCCCGGCGACCTGCGGCCGCACCCTTCGGGTCGAAACCGTGCATTCTGCTGGCGGTGTCGCCGTCACGGCCGAGCAGACCATCGCAGTTCCGCTGTGCGGCACGGTGGGCGACATTCTGGTGTTGAAGAATCTTGCGCCTGCCCTGAAACTCGCCGTTCCTAACTAAAGGGTTCGAAACGGTCGATGGGTGTGAAGGCAGGACTCGCGGCGCTTTGCGCTGCGCTGTGCATTTCGGGGCCCATTGCTGCCCAGGATGTCACCCTGGTCGCCCGTGAGGGTGGCATTGTGCTGACCGGAACCCTGCAGGGCTATGACGGCGAGTTCTACCGCATCGACACGGCCTATGGTCCCCTGACCGTCGACGGGCAGGGCGTCATCTGCGAGGGTCCGGCCTGTCCTGACCTGATCGCGCCCAAGGCGGTGATGCGGGTCGTCGGCTCGCCCGATGCAGCAGGGCTGTTGCCGGCGCTCTTCCAGGCCTTTGCCCAGGCGCGCGGGCTGGTCTACGAGCCGGGCGGGGGCAACGCTTTCCAGGCCCGCATCCTGGACCCGGAAAGCCTGCAAGAGCTGGCTGTGATCTCTTTCCTGCCAATGGCGCCCGACGCGGCCACGACGGCGGTGCAGGACGGCGCGGCTGACCTGAAGCTTGCCTTCCGGGCCGAGCCCGACCTTGGCAGCCACGCGGTGGCGACAGAGGCGCTGGTGGTCCTGGTGGCTCCGGACAATCCCACTCCGGACATCTCGACCGCCGAACTGGCGATGGTGTTGCGTGGCGAGGTCGACAACTGGGCGCAGATCGGTGGGCCGGACATGCCGGTGGTGCTGCATGCGCTGGCGGGCGAGGCCGACCTGCAACAGGCCCTGGCTCAGCGTCTGGGTGCGCAAGTGGCAACAGCGGTGCTTCACCCGGACCTTGCATCGCTGGCCGAAGCGGTGGCGAAGGACCCTTGGGCGATCGCGATTTCCGGCCGGTCCGCGATTGCGCCCGCGCGGCGGATGCCTTTGACGGATTCCTGCGGTTTCCCTCTGTTGCCGACCGCGCTGGCGATCAAGGCCGAGGATTATCCGCTGGCCTTGCCCGTGATGCTGCTGACCCCCAAGCGTCGCCTCCCGCTTCTGACGCGCGAATTCCTGGATTTCCTGCGCACGCCCGAGGCGCAGGCGGCGGTCGCGGCATCGGGGTTCGTGGACCGCTCGGCCAGCCGCCAGCCGATGACCGCGGACGGGCTGCGCCTGATCAACGCGATCCAGGGCGCCGGCGAGGATGTGACGCTGGACGACCTCAAGCGGCTGGCGGGGATCATGGACGGGGCCGACCGGGTGTCGCTGACCTTCCGGTTCGAGGATGGGTCCTCGACGCTGGATCCGCAGTCGCAGGACAACCTGGTGGACCTTGCCCAGCTGATCGCCGCGGGGCAATTCCGCAATCAGAAACTGGTGCTGGCCGGGTTCTCCGACGGGTCGGGCGCGGCCGAGGCCAACCTTGCGCTGTCGGTGGAACGCGCGGCCAAAGTGGCGCAAGAGCTGGCTGCGGTGGCTCCGGACCTGGCGCCCGCCGATCTGCCGGTGATCGAAGGCTTCGGCGAGGCGCTGCCGATGTCCTGCGACGAGACGGCTATCGGCCGCCAGCTGAACCGGCGGGTCGAGCTTTGGGTCGTCCCGGACTTTGCCCCCGCCGAGGCCCCTGCGCCTTAGGCCAGGTATTCGCTCAGCGTCTGCGCCGTGCCGACGGCCCAAAGCCGGGTCAACTGCCGGTCGAAAGCCTGCACAAACCGCGCGTCCTGTCCCAGGTCGCCGTAGACAGTGGTCATCTCCAGCCACGCCGCCGGCCGCGCCTTCGCCGCCCTGGACCGGGTGACCAAAGCGTCCCAATCGGGATCGTTGGGCGGGATATGCGTGCCGCTGTCCGTCTCGCCATAGCAATACCGGCACCACAGCGCGCTGACCAGGGCCAAGCCCTCCACCGATCCGCCCGCGGCCAACGCGTCGCGGATCGAGGGCACGATGAACTTCGGCTGGCGGTTCGACCCGTCGAGGCACAGCCGCCGCTCGGTATCCGCGACCTCGGGGTTCGAGAACCGCTCCACGATAAGGCGGTAGTAGTCGCCCAGATTGGTGTCGGGGACCGGCGGGATGTAGGGGATGATCTCGTCCATCTCGACCTTGTCGAGCAGGCCCCTGATCAGCGGGTTCGCCATCGCTTCGTGGACAAACTCGATGTCCAGAAGCCCGCCCGGATAGGCGATGGTCGCGTGACCGCCGTTCAGGATGCGGATCTTCATCATCTCGAAGTTGTGGACATGCGGGGTCAGCGTGACCCCCACCTTCTCGAAGTCCGGGCGGCCGGTGGGGAAGTTGTCCTCCAGCACCCATTGCCGGAACGGCTCGCAGGTCACCGGGACCGGATCGTCGCCCAGACCGAAGGATGCGGCCATCGCCCGTTCCCGCGGGCCGGTCGCCGGGGTGATCCGGTCCACCATGCCGTTCGGGAAGGCGACATTCGCCGCGATCCAGTCCGCCAGCGCCGGATCGGACAGACGCGCCAGCCCGACCACGGCATTTTCGGTCACATGGCCATTGCCCGGCAGGTTGTCGCAGGACATCACGGTGAACGGTGCCACGCCTGCCGCGCGCCGGGCCTTCAGTGCCGCGATGATTGCACCAAAGGCGGTGCGGTGCGGGTTCGGCCCGTCCGCAGCAATTTCGGGATGGGCCGGATCAAAGGCTCCCGTCGCCGGGTTGATGAAATAACCGCCCTCGGTGACCGTCAGGCTGACAATCCTGATCTCGGGTCGAGACATCGCCGCGATCAGCGCCGCGTTGTCCGCCTGAACCGGCAGGAAGTCGATCATCGACCCCACCCGCCGAGCGGATTTGCCCTTCGGGTCCAGCTCGATCACCGTGGAGAGACAGTCCTGCGCCCTCAGCGCGTCCCGCATCCGTGCGTCACCCTCGCGCACGCCGGCCCCCAGGATCGCCCAGTCGTGGCACAATCCCATCGCAAAGAGGTCGTCCAGATAGACGGCCATATGCGCCCGGTGAAAGTTCCCCAGCCCGATGTGGACAATACCCGGCGTCAGTTTTGAACGGTCATACGCGGGAAGGCGGGGGGCTGGCATTTGCACGGTCATCTTTCAGCTCATCCAGTTTCCGCCGTCGACGTTGAACGTCTGGGCGACGATGTAATCGGCCTCGGACGAGGCAAGGAACACGGCCGCGCCCGTCATGTCCTCGGGGCGGCCCATCCGGCCATAGGGGACAGCCTCGCCCACCTCACGCTTCTTCTGGCCCTTGGGCTTGCCCTCGTACTTGGCGAAGAGCGCATCAACCGCGTCCCACATCGGAGTGTCGACCACGCCCGGAGCGATGCCGTTCACGTTGATCTTGTGCTTGATCAGGTCCAGCCCCGCCGACTGGGTCAGGCTGATGACGGCGGCTTTCGAGGCGCAGTAGACGCCCACCAGCGCCTCACCACGCCGTCCGGCCTGCGAGGCCATGTTGATGATCTTGCCGCCGCGCCCCTGCGCGATCATCACCTTCGCCACCGCCTGCAACGGAAACAGCGTCCCCGCCACGTTCACGGCAAAGACCTTGTCATAGCTCGCCCGCGTGATGTCCACGATGGGGGCCAGATCGAAGATCGCCGCGTTGTTCAGCAGGATGTCGATGCCGCCGCCCCAGTCCGCCGCCGCCTTCACCCCGGCGTCGATGGACGCTTGATCGGTCACGTCCATCGTGATGCCCAAGGTCTTGTCGCCCAGCTTCGCCGCCGCCTCTTGCGCGCCGCCGACGTCGGCAATCGCCACCCGCGCGCCTTCCCTTACGAACGCCTCGACGAAGGCCAAACCGATGCCCCGCGCACCCCCGGTAACAAGGGCCGTCTTTCCTGCCAGTCTCATATCGCCAGTCCATTCGTGTCAAAGCGGTGAATTTTCCCGGCCGGAGCCAGCCGGATGCGGTCGCCGTGGCGGGCGTGAACCTCGCCCGGAGCGCGGACGGTCATGGTGCCCAAGCCCTCGACCGCGACCTTCAGGAAGCTGTCCGATCCCAGATGTTCCGACAGGCCGACGACACCCTCCCAAGGGCCGTCGCCCACGGTGATATGCTCGGGCCGGATGCCGATGGTGTGGGCGTTGTGTTTGGCCGCCTCGGCGCCTTCGATCAGGTTCATCTTCGGGCTGCCGATGAAGCCCGCGACGAACAGGTTGCGGGGGAAGTTGTACAGCTCCAGCGGCGCGCCGACCTGTTCGATGTGGCCTGCGTTCAGGACCACGATCTTGTCAGCCATTGTCATGGCTTCGACCTGGTCATGGGTCACGTAGATCATCGTGGTTTTCAAGGACTGGTGGAGTTCTGAAATCTCCTGCCGCATCCCGACCCGCAATGCGGCGTCAAGGTTGGACAGGGGCTCGTCGAACAGGAACGCCGCCGGTTCGCGGACGATGGCCCGCCCGATGGCGACCCGCTGGCGCTGACCGCCCGAAAGCTGGCCGGGGCGACGATCCAGGTAGTTCGACAGGTTCAAGACCTTGGCCGCGCGTTCGACCCGCTTGTCCTGCTCCGCCGGGTCCATCCCGGCCATCTTCAGCGGGAAGCCGATGTTCTTCCTTACCGTCATGTGCGGGTACAAGGCGTAAGACTGGAACACCATCGCCAGACCGCGCTTGGCGGGCGGCAGGTTCGTCGCGTCCTTGCCGTCGATGTCGATCACACCGCTGGTCGTATCCTCCAGCCCCGCGATCAGCCGCAGCAGCGTGGATTTCCCGCAGCCCGAGGGGCCGACGAAGACGACGAACTCGCCGTTTTCGATGGTCAGGTCGATGCCGGGGATGACGTCGACCTCGCCGAACGACTTGCGGACCTTGGTCAGTTGGATCTTGCCCATGTTACCTCACTTCACCGCGCCAAAGGTCAGGCCGCGGACGAGTTGCTTCTGGCTGAACCAGCCAAGGATCAGGATCGGCAAAATCGCCATCGCCGATGCCGCCGAAAGTTTCGCGTAGAACAGGCCCTGCGGTGCCGAGAAGCTGGCGATGAAGGCCGACAGGGGGGCTGCTTTGGTGGTGGTCAGGACAATGGTCCAGAACGCCTCGTTCCAGGCGAGGATGATGTTCAGAAGCATGGTCGAGGCGATGCCGGGCAGGGCCATCGGGGTCAGGACATAGATGATCTCGCCCCAGAGGGTTGCGCCGTCCATGCGGCTGGCCTCCAGGATTTCCCCAGGGATTTCCTTGAAGTAGGTGTACAGCATCCAGATGATAATCGGCAGGTTCATCAGCATCAGCGCGATGACGAGGCCGATCTTGGTGTCAATCAGGCCAAGCTGCTGGAACAGAAGGTACAGCGGGATCATGACCGCGACGGCGGGCATCATCTTGGTCGACAGCATCCACATCAGAAGGTCCTTGGTCTTCTTTCCCGGCACGAAGGCCATCGCCCAGGCGGCGGGAATGGCGATCAGAAGGCCCAGCAGGGTCGAGCCGACCGAGATCACGACCGAGTTCCAGAAGAAGCGCGGATAGTCTGACCGCGACCAGACCTCGGTATAGTTCTCCAGCGTCCAGTCGGCGGACAGGAATTCGGGCGGCATGGCAACGGCGCTGGCTTCGGTCTTGAAGCTGGTCAGGATCATCCAGAGGACCGGGAAGAAGATGATCAGCGCGACCGTCCAGGCGGCGACGGTGGTGATCAGCAGACGGCGGGGGGACAGGGCGCGGGCCATCTCAGTTCTCCAGGTTCCGGCCAAGGCCGCGCATCAGGAAATAGGCCACGATGTTCGCCAGGATCACCGCGATGATCCCGCCCGCCGCCGCCCGCCCGATGTCCTTGGCGGCGATGGCCTGTTTGAAGATCATGTAAGGAAGCGTGGTCGAGGCCGACCCCGGCCCGCCTTGGGTGGTCGTGAAGATCTCGCCGAAGATGCCCAGAAGGAAGATCGTCTGGATCAGGATCACCACGGTGATCGCCCGGGTCATGTGCGGCAGGATGATGTAGCGGAAGCGGGCGAAGGGGCTGGCGCCGTCCATCTCGGCCGCCTCAAGCTGTTCGGACGACAGGGATTGCAGCGCGGTCAGCAGGATCAGCGTGGCGAAGGGCAGCCACTCCCAGCTGACGATGCCGATGATCGACCACATCGGATACTGCTCCAGAAACAGGATCGGCTGCGCCCCGAAGCCCTGCGCTACCGCAGCGAACAACCCGTTCTGCGGGTGCATGAACAAGTTTTCCCAGATCGAAGCGGCGACGGGGGGCATGACGAAGAAGGGCGCGATGACCAGGATGCGCAGGAAGCCCTGCCCCTTGATCGGCTGGTCGATCAAAAGCGCGATCAGGGTGCCCAGGACCACGGTGATGAACAGCACTCCGCCCACCAGCGCCAGCGTGTTGAACAGCGCCAGCCAGAAGTCGGGGGAGTTGAAGAACCACAGATAGTTGTTGAACCCGACCCAGTTCGTCCGGTCCGGCGACAAAAGGCGGTAGAAGCGGAAGGAATAGTACAGCGTCATCGCCAGCGGCACGATCATCCAGATCAAGAGCAGGACCACCGAGGGCGCGACCATCATGCGGGCGGCAAGGCGGCTGGAATGCGTGGACATGGGGCGGTCTCCCGACAGTCGGATGACGATGAGCAAAGGGTGCGGCCCCCAAGGCGACCGCGCAAGCGAAGAAGCAGGTTGTCGGTTTGGAAGGCTCGGCTTGCAGGCATCGCGGCCCGCAAGCCGAAGGTGATCCCGGGGACTGGGGAGACACCCCCCGGGGTCGGGCTTTACTGGATGTAGCCGGCGGCTTTCATCTCGTCGGCAACGGCGGTCTGGGCTTCGGCCAGCGCCTCGTCAGCGGTCTTCGACCCGGCCAGCGCGGCCGAGAAGATTTCGCCGACCGTGGTCGCCACGCCCGCAAACTCGGGGATCGCGACGAACTGGACGCCGACGTAAGGCACCGGCTGCACGGACGGAGCGGTCGGGTCAGCCGAGTTGATGCTGTCCAGCGTCATTTTGGCGAACGGCACCTTGGCGTATTCCTCGTTGGAATACAGCGAGGTCCGCGTGCCCGGAGGAACGTTCGCCCAGCCTTCCTTGGACGCGACAAGCGCCAGGTAGTCCTTGTTGGTCGCCCAGTTCACGAAGGTCTTCGCCGCGTCCTTGGCATCCGACGACGCCGGGATTGCCAGCGACCAGGCCCAGAGCCAGTTGCCGCGCTTGCCCAGTCCATTGTCGGGGGCGAGGGCGAAACCAACCTTGTCGGCCACGGTCGAATCCTTGCCGGTCACGAACGAAGCTGCAACGGTGGCGTCGATCCACATGCCGCACTTGCCCTGGTTGAACAGGGTCAAGTTCTCGTTGAAGCCGTTGTTCGAGGCGCCGGGCGGGCCGTAGCTGTTCATCAGGTTCAGGTAGAAGTCGAGCGTCGCCTTCCATTCCGGGCTGTCGAACTGCGGGTTCCACGCCTCGTCGAACCAGCGGGCGCCAAAGCTGTTGGACATGGCGGTCAGGAAGGCCATGTTCTCGCCCCAGCCGGCCTTGCCACGCAGGCAGACGCCGTAGATGCCGGCATCCTTGTTGGTCATCGCGGCCGCGGCCTTCTCGATGTCCGCCCAGGTCGGCGCGTCGGGCATCGCCATCCCGGCGGCGTCCATCAGGTCCTTGCGGTACATCACCATCGACGATTCGCCGTAGAAGGGCGAAGCGAAGAGGTTGCCGTCCACGGTCAGACCGCCGCGGATCGCCGGCAGCAGGTCGTCGACGTCATAGTCGGCGGGCAGGTCGTTCAGGCTTTCCAGCCAGCCCTGCTTGCCCCAGATCGGGACCTCGTAGGTGCCGATCGTGATCACGTCGTACTGACCGCCGCCGGTGGCGATGTCGGTCGTCACGTTCTGGCGCAGGACGTTCTCTTCCAGCGTCACCCACTCGACCTTGATGTCGGGGTGCTTGGCATAGAAGTCGTCCATCAGGCCCTGCATGCGCACCATGTCGCCGTTGTTCACGGTGGCGACGGTAATGGTGGTTTCGGCCATCGCCGCGCCCGCAAGCGCGACAAGAGCCGTTGCGCCCATAAGGGCGCGAAGCGTCTTGGTCATGTAATCCTCCCTGGATCAGCGTATGAGCAAATCATCGCCTATTGGGTAAATGCTCACAAGTTGACCAGAGTCGTCAAGCCCCCTCTTCCGCCGCACCTGCGAAGGTCAGGTCCGGTCCAGCAGCAGTCGGGCGCTTGGCTCGTCAGTCACAAGCCCGTTGATGATCCTGGATTTTAACGCTGCGTGGATCGCCGGAACCTTGGATGCACCTGCAGCAACGCCAATCGAGGGCCGGTCCAGATTCTGCGCAACCCGCACCCCGCCGGTCCGGCGGTTGGTCCCAAGATCCAGATACCGCCCCTCCGAGTCGAAGACCCAACCCGCCACTTCGCCCGAGGCTCCGGCGGCCTGCATCTCGTCCAACTCGTCGCGGCTGACGAAACCATCGGCCAGCAAGGGCGCATCGTTCGACATCTGGCCGACGCCGACAAAGACCACATCAGCGGCCTTGGCCAGTTCCACCACCTTCTGCACCGGGCCAAGCCGGTGGAAGGCGGCGTTCTCTTCCGGCGTGGTGCTGATCACCGGGACCGGCATCGGGTAGTGCGGCGCCCGAACCTTGTCGGCGATCCGCATCACCACGTCGAAGAAACTGGCCGAGCCGTCGGGCGCGATATTTCCGATCAGAGAGACCAGGCGGTGCTGTGGCGCGTCGATCTCGGTCAGCGCATCGACCATCCCGCGCATCGCCCGCCCGGTCCCAAGCGCGATGACCAGGGGGTCCGGCATCCGCAGGAACCGCTCCAGTTCCGCTGCCGCAGCGGGGGCGATGGCGCGCACCGGATCGGCTCCGGCGCCAAGTGCGGGGGCCACGCGCACCCGGTCCAGACCGAAGCGGTCGCGCAAAGCGGCCTCCAGGTCCAGGCAGGCGCCGATGCGGTGGTTCAGGCGGACGTGGATCAGCCCCTCGGTCATCGCCCGGCTGACCAGGCGCTGCGCCCGCTGGCGGCTAACCCCCAGTTCGGCGGCAATCTGGTCCTGGGTCATCCCCGCGACGTAGTATAGCCAGCCCGCCCGGGCTGCTTCGTCCTGCAGAGAAGGTTCGCTGCTCATGCTGCCTGCCTGCCCAAACCGGGCGCAATCTGGAAAAAATCCGCAAAGCTGACAAGCCTGCGGTGGGGCAGGGCGTCCTGTGGCTCTTCCGGAGTTGTCGCGCCCAGATGGCTGCCACCGACAAAACGCCAGACGGTCATCCCGGCGGCCAGCCCGGCGCGGATGCCGGTCAGACTGTCCTCGATCACCAGGGTCCGCTCTGGGGTCGCGCCCATCTTTTCAGCCGCATGAAGGAACAGGTCGGGCGCGGGCTTGCCACGGGCGACGAGAGTGGAGGTAAACACCTTGTCGCCAATCAGCGGCGCGAGGCCGACCAGGGACAGCGACATCTCCACCCGGCGCGGACTGGAAGAGGTGGCGACACAGAACGGGACACCGATCTGGGACAGGACCTCGTGGACATGGGGGACGACCTTCAGCTCCTGCTGGAAGGCCGCCAGCAGCGCCTCGCGGTACTGCGCCTCGAAGTCGGGCGGCAGGTCCAGGCCGAACTCGCGCCGGATCGTCTCCATCACCACGGGATAGCTGCGGCCAAGGAAGTTGCGTTCCACGTACGCGAGATCAATGGTCAGGCCCAGCCGCATGAGTTCGGCCACCAGCATCCGTGCGCTGATGATCTCGCTGTCGATCAGCACGCCGTCGCAGTCGAAGATGACAAGGTCGAACTCGCTCATGCGCTATGCCTAGCGCAAGGCGTGGGCTAAAGGTAGCCCTGTGAGCGGAAGCTCAACTCACGGCTCTTGCCGATGATCAGATGGTCGTGCAACGTCAGACCCAGCGCCTCGCAGGCGTCCTTGACCTGATGGGTCATCGACAGGTCCGCGTCCGATGGGGTGGGGTCGCCGGAAGGGTGGTTATGGACCAGGATCATCGCGCTGGCGTTCAGCTCCAGCGCGCGCTTGACGATCTCGCGCGGGTAGACCGGGACATGGTCGACGGTGCCGCGGGCCTGCTCGTCGTCGGCGATCAGCACGTTCTTGCGGTCAAGAAACAAGACCCGGAACTGCTCCGTCTCGCGGTGGGCCATCGTGGTATGGCAATAGTCCAGCAGCGCGTCCCACGAGGACAGGATCGGCTTCTGGATCACCCGCGCCCGCATCATCCGTTGCGCGGCGGCTTCCACCAGCTTCAGCTCCAGCACCACGGCAGGGCCGGCGCCCTTCACCATCTGCAGACGGGCGGGCGAGGCGGTGACGACGCGGTTGAAGTCGCCGAAGGTGTCGAGAAGAAGCCGGGCCAACGGCTTGACGTCCTGCCGCGGGATGGCGCGGAAGAGGACGAGCTCCAGAAGCTCGTAGTCCGGCAGTGCTGCCCCGCCGCCTTGAAGAAAGCGGTCGCGCAGCCGCTGGCGGTGGTCGGCGATATAGGAGGGCAAGCGCCCGGTCAGCGCCTGCGGTTCGGCCTCATCGGCGTCTCCCGCAGGCGCGACCAAGGGTAGAAAGGGTTCGTCGAACGATTGCACCATGCGGGCAAGACTGCCGCGTCATGGTTGAGAAACGGTTAACGGAGTGAGGAGGATGGTAGGGTGGGCGCTATCGCCCACCCTACGCCCGTTCCAGGCTTGTCACCCCTTCATTCCGTCCCAGAAGCCCTTGACCTTGGAAAAGAAGCTGGAGCTTTCCGGGTTGTTCTCCTCGCTCAGCTTCTCGAACTCGCGCAGAAGCTCGCGCTGGCGCGTGGTCAGGTTCACCGGAGTTTCCACCGCCAGTTCGATCACCATGTCGCCGGTGTTCGAAGACCGCAACGCCGGCATGCCCTTCTGCCGGAGCCGCATCTGCTTGCCCGACTGCGCGCCCGACGGGACCTTGACCCGCGCCTTGCCGCCGTCGATCGTCGGCACCTCGATCTCGCCGCCCAAAGCCGCGGTCGGCATCGACACCGGAACCCGGCAGAAGAGATGCACCCCGTCGCGCTGGAAAAGCGCGTGCTCCTTCACCTCGATGAAGATGTAGAGGTCCCCGTTCGGCCCGCCGCGCATCCCCGCCTCGCCCTCACCGGCCAGACGGATGCGGGTGCCCGTCTCCACCCCTTGCGGGATGTTGACCGACAGCTGCTTTTCCTTCTGCAGCCGCCCCTGGCCACCACAGGTGCGGCAGGGGTTCTTGATGATCTGGCCCATGCCGTTGCACTGATGGCAGGTCCGCTCGATCGTGAAGAAGCCCTGCTGGGCACGGACCTTGCCCATGCCATTGCAGGTCGGACAGGTGACCGGCTCGGCCCCGCCTTCCGCCCCGGACCCGTGGCAGGTATCGCAGCTGACCGAGGACGGCACGGTGATCGTCTTTTGCGACCCGGTAAAGGCTTCTTCCAACGAAATCCGCATGTTGTAACGCAGATCCGAGCCGCGCTGGGCGCGCGACCGACCGCCGGCACCACCGCCACCCCGGCCCATGAAATCGCCAAACAGATCCTCGAACACGTCGGAAAACGCCGAGGCGAAATCACCCTGCTGGCCGCCATAGGCACCGGGTCGCGGGCCGCCGCCCATCCCGTTCTCGAACGCGGCATGACCAAAGCGGTCATAGGCCGCCTTCTTCTGTTCGTCCTTCAGGACCTCGTAGGCCTCGTTCACTTCCTTGAACTGGGCCTCGGCCTGCGGATTGTCGGAATTCCGGTCGGGGTGCAGTTCCTTGGCCTTCGTCCGATAAGCCTTCTTCAGCTCTTCGGCCGATGCGCCCTTCTGAGCCCCGAGAACGTCGTAGTAATCGCGCTTTGCCACGGCAAAACCCCCATATGGAACCGAGGAGGGGCGGTCCGTTTCCGAACCGCCCCTTTTCCCGTTCCTCGCGGCTTACTTCCGCTTGTTGTTGCCCAGGTCTTCGAAGTCGGCGTCGACGATATCATCGTCATCGACCGGCCGCGGCTCGTCTTCCTTGTCGCTGCCTTCGGACTGGCTGGACTTGTAGATCGCCTCGCCCAACTTCATCGCGGCTTCGGTCAGGTTCTGGATACCGCTCTTGATCTTGCCGGCATCCTCGCCTTTCAGCGCATCTTCCAGCGGGCTCATCGCCAGTTCGATCGCCTCGACCGTGGATGGATCGACCTTGTCGCCATGCTCGGTCAGCGACTTCCTGGTCGAATGCAGCAGGCTTTCACCCTGGTTCCGGGTTTCCACCAGCTCGCGACGTTCCTTGTCGGCTTCGGCATTCGCCTCGGCGTCGCGGACCATCTTCTCGATCTCGTCGTCCGACAGACCACCCGAAGCCTGGATGGTGATCGCCTGTTCCTTGTTGGTGCCCTTGTCCTTGGCTTTCACCGACACGATGCCGTTGGCGTCGATGTCGAAGGTCACCTCGATCTGCGGCACGCCACGCGGGGCGGGCGGGATCTGTTCCAGGTTGAACTGGCCCAGCATCTTGTTGTCGGCAGCCATCTCGCGTTCGCCCTGGAACACGCGGATCGTCACCGCGTTCTGGTTGTCCTCGGCGGTCGAGAAGACCTGAGACTTCTTGGTCGGGATCGTCGTGTTGCGGTCGATCAGGCGGGTGAAGACGCCGCCCAGGGTCTCGATGCCCAGGGACAGCGGGGTCACGTCCAGAAGAACCACGTCCTTGACGTCGCCTTGCAGAACGCCAGCCTGAATGGCCGCACCCAAAGCCACGACTTCGTCAGGGTTCACGCCCTTGTGCGGTTCCTTGCCGAAGTACTTGGTCACTTCCTCGATCACGCGGGGCATGCGGGTCATACCGCCGACCAGCACGACCTCGTCGATGTCGTCCTTCGAGACGCCAGCATCCTTCAGCGCGGCCATGCAGGGCTTGATCGACTTCTTGATCAGGTCCTCGACCAGGCTTTCCAGCTTCGACCGGGTCAGCTTGACCACCAGGTGCAGGGGCTGCCCGGTGTTCTTGTCCATGCTGATGAACGGCTGGTTGATCTCGGTCTGCTGGCTGGACGACAGCTCGATCTTGGCCTTTTCCGAGGCCTCCTTCAGACGCTGCAGCGCCATCTTGTCCAGCGTCAGGTCGACGCCGTGCTCTTTCTTGAACTCATCGGCCAGGTACTGGACGATCCGCATGTCGAAGTCTTCGCCGCCAAGGAAGGTGTCGCCGTTGGTCGACTTCACTTCAAACAGGCCGTCGTCGATTTCGAGGATGGTGATGTCGAAGGTACCGCCGCCAAGGTCATAGACCGCGATGGTCCGCGATTCCTTCTTGTCCAGGCCATAGGCCAGCGCGGCCGCCGTGGGTTCGTTGATGATGCGCAACACTTCAAGACCGGCGATCTTGCCGGCGTCCTTGGTGGCCTGACGCTGGGCGTCGTTGAAGTAGGCCGGAACCGTGATGACGGCCTGCGTCACCGGCTCTCCCAGGTAGGATTCCGCCGTTTCCTTCATCTTCTGCAGGATGAACGCCGAGACTTGGCTGGGCGAATACTTCTCGCCGCGCACCTGGACCCAGGCGTCGCCGTTCCCGCCATCGACGATGGAATAGGGGACCAGCTTCTTGTCCTTTTCCACTTCGGCGTCGCCCAGGCGGCGGCCGATCAGGCGCTTGACGGCGAAGACGGTGTTGGTGGGGTTGGTCACGGCCTGGCGCTTGGCGGGCTGGCCGACCAGGCGTTCGCTTTCCGTGAAACCGACGATCGAAGGCGTCGTGCGCGCGCCTTCCGAGTTCTCGATCACCCGAGGCTGCGAACCATCCATGATGGCAACGCAGGAGTTCGTGGTTCCGAGGTCAATACCGATGACTTTGGCCATATGTGTATCCCTTTACTTCAGGCGATGTTCTGGCGAGGACCCTTGCAAGCAGGCATCCCCACCCAGGAGTGGATGACAGGTCTGGCGGCCTGGCACCCGTGTGAGGCGTATATAGGCAGGCCGTTTCGGGCCTGCAACGGTTGGCGCGCAGGCGGACCCGGGATTCTTCGGCGATGATGCGCAAAATCCGGGCAGTTTGATGCGGCCTTACGGTTGGGCCAGGAGACAGCAGCCCGACAACCGGTCCCCGCCTGCCGGTCCGGTGCGGAAGATGTCTACGGCAATGCCGTAGCTGCGGTCGGACATGCCATCGGAACACTCTGCCCCGGTCAGGACCGCCATGCCGTCCGCGAGTCCGACGGCCGCCGATCGGGCCCAGGGCTTGGCGGGCCAAAGGTCGGTTATCGGCTGGCTGGCTGGCGCCTGATCATCCGGCGTCAGGAAACGCGTGATACCGCGCTGCGGATCGATTTCCAGGGACCAGAAGGGTTCGGTTCCAAGGCAGGTCAGCGGCGACTGCAGCACGTTCCAGGCCGGACCGGGTTCCCGCGCCAGAAAGCGCATCGAGGCATAGCCCGACCCCTCCTCCGAGTTGACAAGCGCCCAGTTGCCCCGGGTTGCGATCACCTCGACCCCCGTCGCATCCGGCGCGAGGCTGCCGATGATCGGAGACCGGGCGTCCGGTCGGGCGCGAATGTTCAGCACGTCGTCGGCAGCGACGCCGGTGACGGCGTACAGCGCGGGGAACTCCTCGGCTTTCAGGGGGAGCGCCAGGAAAAGGAAAAGACACAGAAACCGGATCATCGCCGCTTGTTCCAACTGGCCGAGGCATGCTGGCGGGTAAAGAACTCCGCCATAAGACCGATCATCATGCAGACCAGAGCATAATAGATCGCATAGTGATAGTCGGTGTAGCGCGGGGTGTAGTTCAGGAACATGAACCCTCGCGCCTGATCTATTGTGTGAAACAGCGGGTTCCAGTCGAACCAGTCGCGGCGGTTGGTCGCCAGGTTGTTGGCCAGCACCATCTTGCCCGAGGCGATGACATTGGCCCGCTGGTAAAGCGTGACAAGGATTCCCACCGCCTCGGGCTGCCAGGGCTTTGCGGACAGGAAGACCATCCCGATCCCGATCCCGCTGAACCAGGACAACAGGAACATTCCCAGCATCCCCACCGGCTCGTCGATGGTGATGGGGTTCCAAAGCGTGTGGTAGACGAACAGGATCACCGCCGCCGCCAGCGTCTGCTGGTACAGCGACCCCAGCGCCGCGCCCATGATCGAGATGATCGGGTTCATTGGTGCGTGCATCATCATCTGCGAGGTCGGCCCGTCGGCATGCGACACCGCGCCGATGGCCTTGATGTGGGTCATGAACATGAAGACGCCCGACATCACGTAAAGCATGAAGTCGCCGCGCACCGCGATCCTGCGCATGCCGAACAGGCTCATCATGAAATACATGACCAGAAGCATGATCAGCGACTGCACGATCGACATCACCAGGCCCAGGACCGCATTGTTGTGCGTCTTGCGCAGGTTGCGCACAGCGACATGATAGACCAGCTCCAGGGTTTCGAACCCCAGGCCGATCCATGACCGCTCTTGTGGCTTGTGCCGGAACATCAGGCCTTCTCCTTCGGTCGGCATCCTGCATCAGCAAATCTTGCCGTTCCGTTGACGGCGAAGGATAAGGGCCACAAAACCTTTGATCAATCGCCGCAGGAGATATGATGGATTTTGCCAAGGCAGTGCCGCTTTTCCGCCGACTGGCGCTGGAAGCCGGTGAGCGCATCCTTCAGGTCTACCACGGCCCCGACTTCGAGGTGCGCGCCAAGGGCGACGCCTCGCCGGTGACCGAGGCGGACGAGGCCGCCGATGCCGTGATCTCCGCCGGTCTTCGCGCCGCTTTCCCCGATGTGCCGCTGATCACCGAAGAACAGGCCGCCTCCCACGCCCTGACGGCCACGACCTTCTTCATCGTCGACCCCCTGGACGGCACCAAGGAGTTCGTCCAGCGCCGCGGCGACTTTACCGTCAACATCGCCTACGTGCAGGACGGCGTCCCCACCCTTGGCGTCGTCTATGCCCCCGCCAAGGACCGGCTTTTCTACACCCTGCCCAACGGCCAGGCGGTCGAGGAAACCGGACCCTTCGGCCCCGAGCCCGGCCCTCTGACCCCGCTTAAGGTCGCCACCCCCGACAACGCCGCGCTGATGGTCGTCGCGTCGAAGTCCCACCGCGACCAGGCGACCGACGATTACATCGCCCGCTACGCCGTGCGCGACATGACCTCCGCCGGCTCCAGCCTCAAGTTCTGCCTTGTCGCCACCGGCGAGGCCGACCTGTATCCCCGTCTTGGTCGCACGATGGAATGGGACACCGCTGCCGGAGACGCCGTGTTGCGCGGCGCCGGGGGCCACGTCCTAAGGTTCGACGACCATACTCCCCTCGCCTATGGCAAACCCGGCTGGGACAACCCCTTCTTCATCGCCTACGCTCCGGGAGTGTTGCTGAAATGACCACCCTCATCGCCATTCCGGCCCGCTATGCCTCGACCCGCTACCCCGGCAAGCCGCTGGTCAGCCTCACCGGCCCCGACGGTGCCAAGACCCTGATCCGCCGCAGCTGGGAGGCCGCGATGGCCGTGCGCGGGGCCGACCGCGTCGTCGTTGCCACCGACGACGACCGGATCGCCGATCACGCCACCAGCTTCGGGGCCGAGGTGGTGATGACCTCCTCCGATGCCCGCAACGGCACCGAGCGCTGCGCCGAGGTCGCCGCCAAGCTGCCGGGCTTCGACATCATCGTGAATCTGCAGGGCGATGCCCCCCTCACGCCGCCCTGGTTCGTCGAAGACCTGATCGCCGGCCTGAAAGCCGACCCCGCCGCACAGATCGCGACCCCGGTCCTGCGCTGCGACGGGCAGGCGCTCGCCAGCCTTCTGGCCGACCGCAAGGTCGGGCGGGTTGGCGGCACGACGGCAGTCTTTGATACGAACCGCCACGGACTTTACTTCTCGAAGGAAGTCATTCCCTTCACCAGCAGCGCCTACGCACCCGACGCCCCGACACCAGTCTTCCACCACGTCGGCGTCTACGCCTATCGCCCCGCCGCGCTTGCCGCCTATCCCGCCTGGCCGCTGGGCACGCTGGAGCAGCTTGAGGGCCTGGAGCAGCTTCGCTTTCTCGAGAACGGCCACCCCGTCCTTTGCGTCGAGGTTCAGGCCCATGGCCGCCAGTTCTGGGAGCTAAACAACCCCTCTGACGTTGCGATCATCGAACGGATGTTGGCGCTGCAACCATAGGGTGAGTGTCTGACCTGATGGTCCATCTATGCTTTCGAATGGCCATTGCCCTGTCGTTTTTTGGTGCGAAACCTTCCCGTATGGGGCAGGTTACCAATATTGCCGCGGGACTGCCCGCATTAGGTCAGATTCGCCTGCGAATGCATTTACACCGGAGCTATTGATCACGATCAGACAGGGTTGGAACGAGTCATGAAGCCAAAGAAAATCACCAAGGCAGTATTTCCCGTCGCGGGTCTTGGGACGCGCTTTCTCCCCGCCACCAAGTCGATCCCCAAAGAGATCATGACCCTCGTCGACCGGCCGCTGATCCAGTACGCCATCGACGAAGCCCGCGCCGCCGGGATCAAGGAATTCATTTTCGTGACCTCGCGCGGCAAGTCCGCGCTTGAGGATTACTTCGACAACGCGCCAGAGCTGGAATCCGAGCTGCGTCGCAAGAACAAGACCGACCTTCTGGATGTCCTGAAGGACACCAACATGGATTCGGGTGCCATCGCCTATGTCCGGCAGAACCGTCCGATGGGACTAGGCCACGCCGTCTGGTGCGCCCGCCGCCTGATCGGAAACGAGCCCTTCGCGGTCCTGCTGCCCGACGACGTGATCGCCGCCGAAAAGCCCTGCCTGCAACAGATGGTGGAAGCCCACGCCGAGACCGGCGGCTGCATGGTCGCGGCGATGGAAGTCGCGCCGAAGCGGACCTCCAGCTACGGCATCCTCGACATCGGCGAGGACAATGGCCAGATCGTCAAGGTCAAGGGCATGGTCGAAAAGCCGCCAGCCGGCGAAGCGCCGTCCAACCTGGCCGTGATCGGCCGCTATATCCTGACGCCGCAGGTGCTGACCAACCTGAACAAGATCAAGCAGGGCGCGGGCGGGGAAATCCAGCTCACCGACGCGATTGCGCAGGAAACGAAGAAGAAGGGCGGCGTCTACGGTCTGCGCTTCCGGGGCCAGCGCTATGACTGCGGCTCGAAGATAGGGTTCCTCCAGGCGACCGTTGCCTTCGGCCTGTCGCGGCCCGAATTTGGCGAGGAATTCTCCGGCTTCCTGCACGAGATGATGGCCATGCAGAAGGCTGCGCAATAGGTTTGGGATCGGAGCTTTCGCCTGTCCGGGGGCTCCCCCGTGCCTGTCCAATTGGCACACTCACGCCACCGCGTGGCCTGACCGGCGCGCTACTGGCCTTCAGGCTGCGCAACCGCCGCCAGCGCCTGCTGTGGCGCGCCTGGCGCAAGCGAGGCCAGCTTCAGTCCGTGACCAACCGGACCACGCAGATCGGGACCGGCGATGTGCTGTGCTTCCTTTGCGTCCGGAACGAATCCGACCGCCTGCCACATTTCCTGCGCCATCACCGCGCGCTGGGCGTGCGGCACTTTCTGATCGTGGACAACGGCAGCACCGATGGCACACCAGACCTGCTGCGGGGCCAACCTGACGTTTCACTGTGGCAGACGCAGGCCAGCTACAAGGCATCGCGCTTCGGCATGGACTGGCTGACCTGGCTCATGATGCGGCATGGGCACGGACATTGGTGCCTGACGCTGGATGCGGACGAGCTCTTGATCTACCCCTACTGGCAGGCCCGGCCCCTGCCTGCCTTGACCGGCTGGCTTGACCGGCAGGGCCGCGACAGTTTCGGGGCCTTGACGGTGGACATGTATCCCGAAGGTCCGGTGTCGCAGGGTGTGGTCGGGCCGGACCGCGACCCGATCACGCATCTCGCCTGGTTCGATGCGGGGAACTACCTGGTCCAGGTCCAGCCCCGCATGCGCAACCTCTGGATCCAGGGTGGGGTGCGGGCGCGGGCCTTCTTCGGACAGACCCCGCGGCGGGCGCCGACGCTGAACAAGACCCCGCTGGTGCGCTGGAACTGGCGCTATGCCTATGTGAACTCGACCCACGCCCTCCTACCTCCGCGCCTCAATCAGGTCTACGCGACTGACGGGGGCGAGCTGACTTCGGGCGTGCTCCTACACACGAAGTTTCTGCCTGGCATCACCGAACGTTCGGCCGAGGAGAAGACACGTGGCCAGCATTTTGGCAATGCTGCCCAATATGCAGCCTACTACGACCGCCTGACGGACGACCCGGTCTTGCATACGATTGCATCCACCCGCTACACTGGCTGGAGACAGATGGAGGCTTTGGGCCTCATGTCCCGGGGTGGTTGGGTTTGAGGTGCTTGGTAAAGTGTTCCGCTAGGGACAGGCGGGCCACAAGATGGGCCTGACAGCGCTTCTGCGACTTCGCACAAGACGCCAGTACCTTCTTGCCAGGGCGGTTCGCCGCCGCCGCCAACTGACTCCGGTCGCCGACCGCACCGACAGCCTGCCCGCGCAACCGATCCTTCTGTTCTCGACCGTGCGCAACGAACGCGTCCGGCTTCCGTACTTCCTTGCCTACTACCGCCGGCTCGGGATCGATCACTTCCTGATCGTGGACAACGGGTCCGATGATGGCACGCGCGAGTTTCTGGCCGAACAGCCCGATGTCTCGGTCTGGTCCACCACCGCCGGCTACAAACAATCGCGCTTCGGCATGGACTGGATGATGCACCTTCTGCGCCGCCACGGTCACGGGCGCTGGTGCCTGACGGTCGACGTGGACGAATTCCTTGTCTACCCCTTCTGCGAAACCCGCCCCCTGCGCGCCCTGACCGACTGGCTCGACAGCGCCGAGGCCCCCAGCTTTGCCGCGATGATCCTGGACATGTATCCCAAGGGCGCGATGCATGAACAACCCTACCGCGAGGGCCAGAACCCCTTCGAGATCGCCCAGTATTTCGACAGCGGCAACTACGTCATCAGCCGCAATCCCCTGTATCGCAACCTCTGGATCCAGGGTGGCCCCCGCGCCCGTCTGTTCTTCACCGACCGCCCGCAGCGCGCCCCCGCGATGAACAAGGTGCCGCTGGTGAAATGGGACCGCGTCTACGCCTATGTATCCTCGACGCACATGCTGCTCCCGCCCCGGCTGAACCTGGTCTACGATGACCAGGGCGGCGAGAAACCGTCGGGAGTGCTTCTTCACGCCAAGTTCCTCGACACCTTCGCTGCCAAGGCGGCCGAAGAACTCGCCCGTGGCGAGCACTATGCCCAAAGCGTCGAATACCGCGCCTACCGCGAAGGGATCGCCCGCGAACGCGATCTTTGGTGCAATTGGAGCGAGAAGTATATCAACTGGAGACAACTCGAAGTCCTGGGCCTGATGTCGAAAGGAAACTGGGCATGACGCAGGCCAGCACTCTGGGCGTGGTCATGCTGTGCCACGCGGCGCTTGACCGCGCCGCGCAGCTGGCCCGGCACTGGGCGATGCACGGCTGCCCCGTGGTGATCCACGTCGACGCCCGCACGCCGCACGCGCAGTTCGAGGGACTGCGTTCGGCCCTGAAGGACCTGCCGGACATCCGCTTCACACCGCGCCTGCCTTGCGAATGGGGAACCTTCGGCCTCGTCCAGGCGACGCTTGACGCCGCGACGCGGATGCTTGCCGACTTCACCCAGGTGAGCCACGTCCTGCTGGCCTCCGGCTCCTGCCTGCCGATCAAGCCGGTTCGCGCCCTGCAGGCCCATCTTTCGGCCGAGCCGGGCATCGACTTCATCGAAAGCGTCACCACCGCCGATGTCGGCTGGACCATCGGCGGCCTCAACGAGGAACGCTTCACCCTGCGCTTTCCCTTCTCGTGGAAACGCCAGCGCCGGTTCTTCGATGGCTACGTCGCGCTGCAACGCAAGCTTGGCTTCCGTCGCAGCCTGCCCAAGGGCCTTGTTCCACACCTTGGCAGCCAGTGGTGGTGCCTGACCCGCCGCACGCTTGAGGGAATTCTGAACCTACCCGACCGCGGCCGGATCGACCGGTACTTCAAGCGCGTCTGGATACCCGATGAAAGCTATTTTCAAAGCCTGGTGCGACAGGTCTCGACTTCGATCGAAAGCCGCTCGCTGACGCTGTCCAAGTTCGACTACCAGGGCCGACCCTACATCTTCTACGACGACCACCTGCACCTGCTGCGCCAAGCCGACGCCTTCATCGCCCGCAAGGCCTGGCACCAGGCCGACGTGCTGTACCAGACCTTCCTGACCCGCGACGGGGACCGCGCCCACGCGACCGAACCCAGCCCCGGCAAGATCAACCGCCTCTTCGCCAAGGCGGTGGAGCGTCGGGTCAAAGGCCGTCCGGGACTTTACATGCAAAGCCGCTTCCCGGTCCGGGCCCGTGGCGCCGCACTTGCCGCAGCGCCCTATGGCGTCTTCTCGGGCTTCGCGCCGCTTTTCACCGACTTCCAGCCCTGGCTTGGCCGCGCGCTGGATGCCCGTGTCCACGGCCACCTCTTCGCCTTCGACCGCGTCCAGTTCGCGGGCGGCGAAACGGTTTACAAGGGCGGCCTCTCCGACAGCCCGACCTTGCGCGACTACAACCCGCGCAGCTTCCTGGCAAACCTGATCTGGAACACCCGCGGCGAAACCCAGTGCTTCCAGTTCGGTCCCGAGGACGAACAGGACATCGCGCCGACCATCGCCTCGGACCCCAACGCGTCGATCTTCCTGATCTCCGGCGCCTTCGCCGTGCCGCTTTGGCAATCCGGCCGCAGCGCCCAGGAGGTCCGGGCCGAAGCGGCGCGGCTCCAGAAGGTGGAAAGCGATTTCATCTACATGCTGAAGGGTGTCGAGACCAAGGCCCGCATCCGGATCTGGTCGCTGGCCGAATTCATCGAGAACCCGGCCGAACCGCTGGAGCAGCTTGTGGATCTTCTGAACCCCCGCGCCGCGCATCGCGTGACCGAACTGCCGCAGCTTCTGGACCTGCGCGGCTTCGGGTCGTTCCTGCAGGATCTGCGCAACCAGGGCATGGCCCCGGTTCTGATGGGAGACTTTCCCTCGGACGTCGAGCTGGCCCAGCCGAACCCTCCCTTTGCGCGGCCCCGGATCGTCCGATGAGCCGCTTCCACAGCTTCGTGGTCTTCGCCGAAATGCGCACCGGGTCGAACCTGCTGGAAGCGAACCTGAACGCGCTTCCGGGTGTCACCAGCCACGGCGAGGTCTTCAACCGCTATATCCTGGGCAAGAAGGACCGGACCGAGCTTTTCGGCATAACGATGGAAGAACGCGACCGCGACCCGCGCCCGTTGCTGCGCAAGCTGCGCGAAAAAACTGATGGACTGCCGGGCTTTCGCTTCTTTCACGACCACGACCTGCGCATCCTGGATGACGTGCTGCCAGACCCCGGCTGCGCCAAGATCATCCTGACCCGGAACCCCCTGGAAAGCTATGTCAGCTGGAAGATCGCCCAGGCCACCGACCAGTGGAAGCTGACCAATCCCAAGCGGCTGAAAACCACAAAGGTGCGCTTCGACGTGCCCGAGTTCGTCGGCCTCCTGCGTGAATTCCAGGCCTTCCAGCTGCTTTTGATGCAGTCGTTGCAGACCACCGGGCAAACGGCCTTTTATCTGGATTACGAAGACCTAGGCTCGCTTGAGGTGATGAATGGCCTTGCAGCCTTTTTGGGGGTCGAGGGCCGGCTGAAGCAGTTGGACGACACGCTGAAGAAGCAGAATCCCGGGCCGCTGGAAGACAAGCTGGAAAACCCCGAGGCCCTGGCCGAAGCCGTCGCCGCCATCGACGTCTTCAACCTTGGCCGGACCCCAAGCTTCGAGCCGCGGCGCGCAGCCGGTGTGCCGACGGCGCTTGCCTCCGACGCCGGGCTTCTCTTCTTTCCGATCCGCTCGGGCCCAGAGGCTGCGATCCGCGACTGGTTCGCATCACTTGGTCCCATCTCAGAAGGCTTCGAACAGAAGTCGCTGCGTCAGTGGAAGCGCAAGCACCCCGGCCACCGCAGCTTTACCGTGCTTCGCCACCCGCTTCTGCGCGCACATGCCGCCTTCCGCCGCAAGATCTTGATGGGCGAAGCGCAGGACCTGCGCCGCATCCTGATCAACGGCTTCCGGGCCGAGTTGCAGCCGCCGGGCGAACCCTTTGCAAGCGTCGAGGCCGAGCGTGCGGCGTTCCTGATCTTCCTGAACTATTGTCGCCTTGCGGTGGGCGGTCAGACCGGTGCGCGCGTCGACCCCAGCCTCGCCAGCCAGACCGCTCTGGTGCAGGGCTTCGCCACCTTCCAGCCGCTGGACTACCTGCTGCGCGAGGACCGCCTGGGCGAAGGGCTGGCGATGCTGGCCGACGAGATGGGCGTCGACGCCCCGTCCATTCCGCGCAGCCTGGAACCGGCCGCACTCCTGCCCATCTGGGACGAACGTCTGGAAGCCGCCGCCGCCGAGGCCTACCAGCGCGACTACATGGGATTCGGCTTCACCCGCTGGCGCAAGTGACTGCTCCCGCGTCGCGCGTTTGGTTAAGCAGACCTGAACGCCGGCAACCAAACCGTTGATTTCATTGCACCAGAAAAAGCGCCACGCGCGGGCAGCTCACGCCGCCTGCGGGGCCCGCGCCTCGGTCAGGATCGCATACAGTTTTGCCGGGTCCGAATTGGCGCGCAGCTTTGCCACCACCGAGGGGTCCCGCATCGTCCGGCTGACCAGTGCCAGCGCCTTCAGATGGTCCACCCCGGAATCCTTCGGCGCGAACAGGCCGAAGACCAGATCGACCGGCTGCCGGTCGACGCTGTCATAGTCCAGGGGCTTCTCCAGCCGCAGGAAGACGCCGATGATGCCCTTCAGATCCTCCAGCCGCGCATGGGGCAGGGCGATGCCATGTCCCACGCCGGTCGGTCCCAGCGACTCACGCTCCTGCAAACCATCGATGGCCGCCGCCCCGCTCAGCCCATAGGCCTGCGCCGCGATCTCGCCCAGCTCCTGAAACAGCCGCTTCTTGGAGGTGAACTGCCCGACAACCCGAACGGCGCCTGGCACAAGTAGCTTGGATAGTTCCATGAGGGGGCGTTGTTCCTGCGCCAGTCCAGGCGCGTTACTTTGCGTTGCGAGGATCGATCCAGCCGATGTTTCCGTCATCCCGACGGTACACGACGTTCACGCCCCCATGTCCTTCGTTCCGGAACACCAGCATCTTCTGCCCCGCCAGCTCCATCTGCATCACGGCCTCGCCCACGGTGATCGAAGGAATCTTCGTCTCCATCTCGGCGATGACCACGGGCTGCAGGCTGTCAGGCTCAGCTTCCTCGGCGTCCTCGGTTCCGGCGAGGATATACGAGGACGCCCCGCCGAATTCAACCGGTCCCGGACGGTTCGAGTGATGGTTGCGGATCCGCCGCTTGTAACGCCGAAGCTGCTTGTCCAGCTTCTCGCGGCAGGACTCGAAGGCCGCATAGATTTCCGAGGCATGCCCCTTGGCCTGCGCAGTCAGGCCGGTGGACAGGTGGATCACCGACTCGCAGACGAATTCATGCGCAACCCGCGAGAAAACAACGATACATTCGGTCGGACGCTGGGCGTACTTCTCGATAACTTCGCCCATTTCCGCCTTTACATGGGTCTGAAGAGCCTCACCGACGTCGATCTGTTTCCCACTGATCTGATAGCGCATAGCCTCTCCTCTCAGATGCTTCCGACGATTTCGGGATCAGCCCGGGCGGACCGCTTCCCTACAGAATAGATGGAAGGAACGTAGCGTCACGCAAGGTCGGCCGACTGAAGTCTTCGCGGCACGATGGGTCAAACCGATGGCATATGACGCACGCATTACGGGTATTTGGCGCAGTCCCGTGGCCCCTTGTCAACCGAATCGATGTGACCGGCTCAGACGATGCGGAAGTTCTCGCCGAGGTAGACACGCCGCACGGTTTCATCGCGCACGACCTCATCCGTGGTGCCCGACATCAGCACCTTGCCATCGTGCAGGATATAGGCGCGATCCACGATTTCCAGCGTCTCGCGGACGTTGTGGTCGGTGATCAGGACGCCGATCCCACGGCTTTTCAGGTCATGCACGAGGTGGCGGATTTCCCCCACCGCGATGGGATCGACCCCCGCGAAGGGCTCGTCCAGCAAGAGGTACTTCGGGTCCGCCGCAAGACAACGCGCAATCTCGACCCGCCGCCGCTCGCCGCCCGACAGGGCCAAAGCAGGGGTCCGCCGCAGGTGGGTGATCGAAAATTCCGACAGCAACTCCTCCAGCCGCTCACGCCGCTTGTGGCGGTCGGGCTGCACGATCTCCAGCACGGCAAGAATGTTGTCCTCGACCGAAAGGCCCCGGAAGATCGACACTTCCTGCGGCAGGTAGCCGATCCCCAGCCGGGCGCGGCGGTACATCGGCAGGGCGGTGACGTCCTTGCCGTCGATCAGGACCTGACCGCCTTCGGGCATCACCAGACCCGCGATGGAATAAAAGCAGGTCGTCTTGCCCGACCCGTTCGGGCCCAGAAGTGCCACCACCTCGCCCCGGTGCAGATCCATGCTGACATCGCGGATCACCGGCCGCTTCTTGTAGCTTTTCCGCAAGGACCGGATCTGCAACCCGGCCTGGCCGTCGGTCACCGTCAACTCTGGACGGCCCGGGGACGCTGACGCGACCATCAGTCGCCCCCCGGCTGGAAGGTCGTGGTCACGCGCCCCTCCATCAGCCCGGTCCCGTCCCTGAGGTTGATCGTCAGCTTCTGCCCGGCCATCGCCGAAGGCCCTTGCGTCAAGAGCACGTCCCCCGACAGAACGATCACCCCGCTGTCGATGGTATAGACCGCCTCTTGCGCCTCGGCCGCGTCGCCCAGGTTAGTGACCGTGACCCCGCCCGACGCGATCAGGCTGTCGATCTCGTTCTGCTCTGTGCCGTAGGTGACCTTTACCTCTCCGGCGGCCAGCTTCATTTCACCCTGGACCACGATGACATTGCCGCTGAAGACGGCGGTGCCATCCGCGTTGTTCACCGCAAACTGGTCGGCGGATACCTGCACCGGTAGGGTCGTGTCCTGGTCCAGCTCGCCAAAGGCGATCTTCTGCTGCGCCTCGGCGCTTGCCGCCAGCGTCAGGGTCAGAACCAGAAAGCCAAGCCGAAATGCCATGCGTCGAACCTCTGCAGCCGTTTCAGCTGCCCGGTTGGTATACCAGCCGGACGCTGCCCTTGAAAACCAGAACATAGTCACCCGGGGTGCGGTTGTCCTGACTTAAGCTCATGCCGTCGGCCGTGATCTCGCCAGCAGGCCCCGTGGCCCTGACCGGCGCGCGGCTTTCCAGCCCCGTCCGGTCCAGCTTGGCCGCGATTTCTGCCGTTTCCAGCCGGTAGCCGGTCGACGTCGTCAGCGCGACCCCGCCCGACAGCACCACTTCCCTTGCCGTGTCGTCCATGCGCGCGTCCGCTGCAAGCAGCTCGGTCCGCCCCCCGTCCGGAGTGGCAAGGTCCAGCCGAAGCCCCGCTGCCTGGGCCGGAGATCCTTCGGACGCCGGTCGCGCTTCGTCAGCCGACAAGGTCAGTGCTGCACCGTCCTCGGTCGTGCCGGCATAGGTTGGGGCTGTCATGCGCGGCTCGCGCGCCAGATCCTCGACATCGACCTCGGCGTAGGGCAGGGCGGCTTCGGGATCGATCCGCCGCGCCACCAGAAACAGGGTGGACAGGATCGCCAGCGCGGTCAATGGCAGGACCACCTTCAGCCAGCCCACCACCCGCGTATGCCGGTCGACCCGTGCCATCGTCAGGCGACACCCGCCCGCAGGCAGTCATGGACATGCAGGATGCCGATGGCCCTGCGGCTTTCGGGTGCGGTGACCAGAAGGCAGGTGATCTTGCGGTCGTTCATCAGGGCCAGCGCCTCACCCGCCAGGGCTTCGGGCCCGATGGTGCGGGGGTTCGGGGTCATCACCTCGCCTGCGATGTGCAACATCAGGCCTTCCAGATGCCGCCGCAGGTCACCGTCGGTGATGATCCCGACGATGTCGCCATATGGATCGGTCACGCCGACGACGCCATAGCCGCGCTTGGTGATTTCGACCAGGGTTTCGCCCATGGCCAAGTCGGCGGCCACCAGGGGAGGGTCCTTGTGCATCAGGTCGCCGACCTTCAGCAACCGCGCGCCAAGCTTGCCGCCGGGATGGAACATGCGGAAATGCTCGGGCGTGAAGGCGCGATGCTCCATCAGCGCGATGGCCAGCGCATCGCCCAAAGCCAGCGTCATGGTGGTCGATGTTGTCGGCACGATCCCCTTTTCGCAGGCTTCGGGCACCTGAGGCAGCAAGAGCCCCACGGTCGCCTGCCGCATCAGGGTCGATCCGTCCCGGCTGGTGATCCCGATCATCGCGATGCCAAAGCGTTTGGCATGGGCCAGTAGGTCGGCAAGCTCGGGCGTTTCGCCTGAATTGGACAGCACGATAAGGACGTCCCCCTCGGCCACCATGCCCAGGTCGCCATGGCTGGCCTCGGCCGGGTGCACGAAATGGGCGGGAGTCCCGGTGCTGGCAAAGGTCGCTGCGATCTTGCGGGCGATGTGGCCCGACTTCCCCATGCCCGAGACGATGACCCGCCCCTTGGCGGCCATCAGAAGACCCACGGCTTTCGCAAAGCTGTCGTCCAGCGCCTTGGCCAGCGTGTCCAGCGCCCCCGCCTCGCGGTGGATCACCCGACGTCCGGTTGCAAGGAAGTCAATGGAGGAAGATGTCATTGGTGTTTTCCCAACCCATCAGGTCCAGTTCGGCCCGCGTCGGCAGGAAGGCGAACAGCCGCTGCGCCAGGTCCAGCCGATCCTCGCGGATCAGCCGCGCTTCCAGTTCGGCCTTCAACTGATGCAGATACAGGACGTCCGACGCGGCATATTCCTTCTGGGCCTCGGTCAGGACCTCCGACCCCCAGTCGCTTGTCTGCTGCTGCTTTGACACATCGACGCCGACAAGGTCGGCCAGGAGGTATTTCAGCCCATGCCGGTCGGTGAAGGTGCGCACCAGTTTGGAGGCGATCTTGGTGCACCAGACCGGCGCAGTGGTCACGCCGAAGGCGCGTTTCAGCATCGCAATGTCGAAGCGTCCGTAGTGGAACAGCTTCAGCACCTGCGGGTCCGCCAGCAACCGCTCCAGGTTCGGCGCGCGGGTCTGGCCCTTGCCGATCTGCACCAGATGCGCGTCGCCGTTGCCGTCCGACAGTTGCACCACGCACAGCCGGTCGCGGCGCGCATCAAGGCCCATCGTTTCGGTGTCGATCGCGACGACCGGGCTAAGGGTCAGGCCGTCGGGCAGGTCGGACTTGTGCAGGTGAATGGCCAAGGGGATGCTCTTTGTTCTGGGGTGCTGGTTTTCCGATTACGCTTGCGGCCGCCAAGGGTCAACTGCGGCCCGCCTGGCTTGCACCGGCCCGCTGGGCGATGCACGGTACACAGGCCTATCCGGGGATGCCCTTGCGGACCCCAAAGCCGCGGTAATTCGAACGTCGTCCGTCCCCCGAGCCGGGACCGGAAGACGCGGCGGCCCTCTCTTCGCCAAAAAGAAGGTTCGGCGAGGGACAAGCGGCATCACGGTCAGGCGACCATGCACGCCCACCAGCAACCCGTTGATCTGGAGAGGATGCAGATTCGGTCCGCGCAGGACACCCGGTCAGTTCACGACGAACTCCGCGTGCAGCGCCCCGGCCGCATTGATGCTTTTCAGGATGTCGATCATGTCATGCGGGGCCACCCCCAGCGCGTTCAGCCCGGCCACGACCTCGGCCAGATCGGTCCCGCCCCGCACCTCGGCCAGCCCCGTCCCGTCCTTCGCGATCTCGGCGTTCGACCGCGGCACCACCACCGTCTCACCCTCGGCGAAGGGGTTCGGCTGGGATACGAGCGGGCTTTCCTCGACCCGCAGCGTCAGGTTGCCCTGAGCCACCGCTACCCGGCTGATCCGCACGTCGGCCCCCATCACGATCGTCCCCGACCGCTGGTCCACCACCACCCGCGCCCGCGTCTCGGGCTGGACCATGATACCCTCCAACCGCGCCAGCACATGCGCCGGAGACCGCATCCCTGTCGCCGCGATGTCGACCGCCACCGTCCCGGCGTCCGTCATCTCGGCAACGCGACCTCCGAATTCCGCGTTGACCGCCTGCTCGATCCGGGCGGCCGTGGTGAAGTCAGCCGATTTCAACGCCAGCCGCAGCGAGGACAGCCCAGCGAAATCGAACTCCACCTCCCGCTCCACCCGCGCGCCACTTGGGATCACCCCCGCCGTGGGCACGCCCTGCGTCACCCGCGCTGCATCGCCCTCGGCCACGATGCCGCCCGCGATGATCGTCCCCTGCGCCACCGCGTAGATCTGCCCGTCGGCCCCGTTCAGCGGCGTCATCACCAGCGTCCCGCCGAGCAGGCTTTTCGCGTCCCCGATCGCCGAGACCGTCACGTCGATCCGTCCCCCTGCCCGCGCAAAGGGCGGGAGTTGTGCCGTCACGAAGACCGCCGCCACGTTCTTCGGCCGGAACTCCTCGCCCGTGACATTAGCCCCCAGCCGTTCCAAGAGGTTGGCCATGATCTCTTCGGTGAACGGCGCATTCCGCAACCCGTCGCCGGTGCCGTTCAACCCGACGACCAGGCCGTAACCCACCAGATCGTTGCCCCGCACGCCGTCGAACTCGACCAGGTCCTTGATCCGGATCGGCTCGGCGAAGGCGGCAGTTGCCGTCAGGAACAGCGCCAGAAGGCAGCGGATCATCGCATGAACTCCGTTAGGCTTAGCCGCGAGACGCGGGCGGTGACGAGGTAGAGGGATTCGAGTTGCGCCCGGACGTTCTCCAGCCGCGTCGCCGCCTCATAGGAATCGACCGAGCCGATGTCGGACCGCAGGATACCAAGCGAGGTTGCCTCGGCCGCATTGCGCGTGCGGGCGGATTCGATCTGGCCCTCGACCGTCCCGATCCGGGCTGCAAGCGTGATCCGGGCGTCTTCGGTCTGGTGCAGGGTCTGGCCGGCGATCTGGGCCAGACGTCCACGCTCTTCGGTGTTGCCCGCAAGTAGGCCAAGGTCGATCAGTGCGGCCATCGCAAAGCCGGCCAGCGTATCCCTGATCGCCGGGTCCATCGCCGTGGTCGACAGGTCCGCGGCTTCTTCTGGCGCGATGGGGGCCGCCGAAATCGGCGCGCCGCCCTGGTAGAAGGTGCCGAATCCCAAGGGGTCCGCAAACCAGCCGTTCACCGCCGCTTCGACCTGCCCCGCCGTGGTGGAGGTGGCGGCGGCGGTCTGCAGTGCGGCCAGCATGTCCTCGACACGTCCCAGCGGAGCCGTATCGGTCGCCACCCCGGAAAACACCGCGCGGCCAGAGGCTTGCATGTTGATGAACCCCACGGCCGAGGCCAGCCGGCCACGCGCATCCGCGGCGGTGGCACTGATCTGGGCCGGCGTCGGGAAATCGCGCGCGCCCATCAGGGTCACGGTGATTCCGGCGGCAAGCTGGGACAGGCCCGCGACGGCGGACTGCTGGGCTGCGGTCTGGAAGGCGGCGTCCGTCGTGTTGGTCCTGTATGCCGCAAGCCGCGCCAGGCTTGCATCGACGGCCAGCAGCGGTGCCACGTCGCCGCGCATCACCTGCCCGATGTCGGAGTGCCTGCCCGTTGCGATCTCTTGCGAGGCGCGCTGCACCTGGCCCCGCAGCTCGGCCCCCTGTCGCGCCAGGACGTTCGTCAGACTTGCATCGCCCACCGAGATCCGCGTCATCCGTCCAGCCTTATGAGAGTGTCGATCATGTCGGCCACCGCCTGGATCACCTTGGCGTTGGCGGCATAATTCCGTTCGATCACCAGAAGCTCCTGCATCTCCTGGTCGGTATCGATGCCGTTCTGCGCCTCAAGATCGGTCAGCGCTGTCAGACGGGCGGTCGAGAAGCTTTGCTCGGACTGGGCCGACAGCCGCAGTGCGGAAGCGTCGGACAGGATATCGGCGGTCAGGACCGCAAAACTGCGGTTGCCGGCAGTGAAGCCAGCCGAGGACAAGGGCCGCGCGCCGGTCAGTGCGGCGTGAAGGGCCCCAAGCAGTGCGCCGTTCCCGGGCGGGCCTTCGGTCGTGGCGCCAAGTCCGTCGCGCAGGCGGAAAAGCGCGCCGCCCTGGGCGGGATCGGCGGCCGGGTTCAGGGCCAGGCGGCCGGCCAGACCGACTTCGTTCAAGGGGTCGAAGGCGGCACCCCGGTCGGTGAACAGTCCCGCCGCACCGGGGGCAAGGGTCGGGTCTAGACCGCCGAAGCGCTCCACCAGGTCGCGGGCGGCTGCGTCCAGCTTGCCCTGTGCGGCCACCGCAAGGTCGTCCCGGACCGCAAACAGCGCGCCAAGCGTGCCGCCAAGGATCGGGCTGGACGCGCCCGCGGTGTCATACGGCCGCCCGTTGATGGTGATCCCCGACAGCCCGCCAAGCGCCTGCGTCATCTCTGGCGTGATGGTGTGGACAGGGGTGAACCCGATCACCGCCGCCGAGCCTTCCAGCAAGGGTGCCCCGCCGGTGGTGAACAATGCGATCTGGTTCAGGTCGCGCGGCACCTCGCGCACCGGGACGATGGCCGAGATCTGGTCGACAAGCCGTTGCCGTTCGTCCAAGAGCGCCGAGACATCCCGCCCGGCGCCGGTGAAGGAGCGCAGGTTCACGTTCAGCTCGTGCAGTTGCTGCAGCGTGGAGTTCAGCTTGCCCACCTCCTCGCCGATGCGGCGGTCGGCCCTGGCCCGGGCCTGCTGGATGTCGGTCGAGGCTGTCGCAAGTCCCGCCATCAGTGCCTTGGCGGTCGTGGCGATGCCGTTCAACCGGGCCTGCGACTCGGGTCGCCCCGCCGCCTCGACAAGGGCCTGGTCGAAGGCGGCAAGCCGTGCGGCCAGGGACGCCGGATTGTCCGCGGTGCCCAGCGTCTGCTCCACCCGCTTCATGAACTGGGCCCGGACATCCCGGTCGCCGGTCCCGGCCTGCGCCAGCCGCCGTTCGCCCAGAAGCTGCCGGTCCACGTCGCGGCTGATGCCCAGGACCTGAACGCCCTGCCCGTGACCGGCAAGGACCGCCGCCCCCAGGCCCACCTGGCGACGGACGTAGCCTGGCGTCGTGGCATTGGCCACGTTCGACGACAGGATCTCGGCCTGGCGCGAGGTGGCCGACAGCCCCGACAGGGCACCAGCAAGGGCGGAGGTGACGCTCATCCTCTATCAGCGCTTGATGTTGGTGGTTTCCTGCAGCATCTCGTCCACCGTCTGGATCACCTTGGCATTGGACGAATAGGCCCGCTGGGTCTGGATCAGGCTGGTGAGTTCGGCTGCAACGTCGGTCTTGGAGCCTTCGCGGGAGTAGCCCTGGATCGACCCCGTCGGCCCGGACCCCGCATCCCACAGGAAGAACGAGCCGGAGTCGGGCGAGACCTGGTAGGTCTGGTTCGACAGCGACAGCAGGCCGTTGGGGTTTGGAACGTCAACAAGCGGGATCTGGAACAGCCGCCGGGTAAAGCCGGTGTCATAGGTGGCGTTCACATAGCCCTTTTCGTCGACCTCGACCGTGGTCAGGTTGCCAACCGGCGAGCCGTTCTTGGTGATCGAAACCGGCGCGAAGTTGTCCGAAAGCTGGGTCAACCCGTTCGGGTCCCCGGCACGACCGATGCCCACGGTCAGCGGCCCGCCGTCCACGGTCAGCGCCAAGGTGCCGTCGAGGGGGTTGTAGGCCCCGCCGGAAACTACCGTGACCGAGGCCAGCGTTCCGCCCGCACCGCGGCTGTCGTCGAAGGTCAGGTTGTATTCGCCGATCAGGTTGCCGCCGCCCGCACTGTCGCGGATCTGCATGGTCCACTGGTTCGACGCGCCCGTGGCCGGGACGGTCGGGATGAAGGTGACCTCCAGCGATTCCGACGTGCCAAGGTTGCCGAAATACTCGACCGAAAGGGGCGGGGGAACGGCGGTCGATCCCGCCTCGGTATAGGTGGCGGGCAGGTTGACCCCGAGGTTCATCATGGTGGTGGGGTCGCCCGCGGTCTGGTTGGTGTTGATCACGATGGGCACCAGACCGGAAAGCGTGTCGCGCGGGTTGGACGGAATGGTTCCGTCGGCATTGGCGGGCCAGCCCAGCAGCACCAGCCCCGAATCGGTTTTCAGCACGCCATCGGCATCGGTGCGGAAGCTGCCGGTGCGCGTCATCAGAAGCGGCGTGTCGGACAGGGCATTGCCCAGCGACACCTCGTTGATCACCGGCAGCATACCGCGGCCGGCGATGGCCAGGTCAAGCGGATTGCCGGTTCCGACAAGATCACCGCGTTCATCAATCAGCCGGATGGTCGAAGCCCGGACCCCGCCGGCGGAATAGGTGCCAGACCCCCGCGACCCGGTGATAACCATGCTGGTGAAATCCGTGGAGGCACGCTTGTAGCCGAACGTGCTGGAATTCGCGATGTTGTCGGAGATCGAGGCCAATCGCGTGGCATTCGCGTTCAGCCCGGCCACACCCGCGCTAAGCGAGGAGGATATCGTCATGGGAAAGCGCCTTTCTGCAGCTTCGACCTTCTGGTGGATCGACCCTGCAGCACCGCGTCTTAACATGGCCCTAATGGATAAAAGTCGAAGGATTATCGGTCGCGCCGCAAAAGGATGACCTCGATCCGGTTGTTGCGTTCGGCTGCCGGGTCGGCGACGGCGGGTTTGCGGTCGGCATAGCCCGAGACGCGCTGCATCCGGGCGGCGTCGATCCCCGCCTCCTCCAGCATTTCCCGGGTGCGCTGGGCGCGCAAGGCTGAGAGGGTCCAGACCGGATTGTCGATCAGCGTCACCGGATGGGCGCGCAGATGACCCGCAACGGCAAGCTCGTTCGTGGTCAGGTTCAGGATCTCGGCCAGAAGATCGGACAGGGCCAAGGCGACTGTCGTCGGCTGGGCCGTGTCGACGTCGAAAAGCGGTGCGCCCGGAAGATCGAAGATTTCGATCACCAGACCCTCGTCGGTGATCCGGGTCACCACGTGGCGCATCAACCGCTCCATCGTGTTGCTTTCACCGCCACGGGCCAGAAGCGCCTTTTCGACATCCTCAAGCTCGGACTGGGCCTTGCCTTCGCCGGCCGCGCCCTTGCCGGCATCGTCACCGGCTTCATCCGCGGAACTGGCGGCGGTCTTGCGATCCATCGCGCCGGTTCCGGTATGGGCCATCGTCTCTTCGGCAAAGACGCTGTTGCCGCCGAAAGCGCCGTCGCCCCCGCCCGAGATTCGGTTCACCGGGATCGTCGGATTGAAGTAATCCGAAATCCCTTTGCGTTGCTTTTCCGTCGTCGCGTTCAGCAGCCACATCAAAAGGAAGAACGCCATCATGGCGGTCACGAAGTCTGCGTAGGCCACTTTCCATGCCCCGCCGTGGTGGCCCCCGCCACTGACTACTTTCTTCCGTTTGATGATGACCGGCGCCGCATTCCCTTGCGCAGCCATCCACATCACCCAAGTCTTACACCCAGGATCAGCAATAGCAGCAACAGGCTTTACACCCGCTTAACCCATTGCGTTTTAGGGAAGTTTCACAATCCTGCCCCGGTCGTCGGCGCTCGCCCTAGCGCAGCGCCGCCCGCCACGCGCCCAGAACGGCGGTGGTGGCGTCGCCCTCGACCACACCCAGGAGGACCGCCGGGCCCAGGCGCGCGCCGATTATGCTGTGGCCCTCGACCAGGGTTGCGCCCAGGATCATGCAGATCGGATCGCCGGGCAGGGCGGACAGAAGGTCGAACTGCCGCTCCAGCGAGTCGCGCTCGTCGGCGAGGAAGCCCTGCAGGTGGGATACCATCTCGTCCGGCCCATCGGACCGGCCATCCTCGGCCCCGCCGTCGATCAGCCAGGCGATCAGGGACGGACCCATGGCGGCCGCGAAACCCTGGAAGCCGGACCCCGAAACGTCGGCCTCCTCGACCTGCGGTTCGGTCGGTGCTTCTGCAAGGGCCGCAGGCTCTTCGTCGGGGCCGATGGGGTTCAGCTCGACCAGAAGCAGATCCGCCAGCAGCGCGACCGGAAGGCCGACGCTGACCGCCTCACCGCCGCGACCGATGGGACCGGTGGCGACGTGGAGTTCGTGACGCTGGACGGCGACCCCCTGAAGAAGCTTGATCAGCGCATCCTTATGCTCGTCCTCCAGGGCGCCGACGCCAAGGCAGTCCTGGGCCGAGGGGAGCCCCTGGGCATCGGTCACCCGCAGGATCCTGCGGCCTGCGACGTCCAGCGTCAGGCTGGGTCCGGACTCCGAGAAGAAGCGCAGCGACCGGGGAAGCATCGTCTCATTCGCCGCGCGCAGAATCTGCGCAACCGGATTGCGGTCCGTCGCTTCGGCAAGCACCCTCGTCCCGCCCGCAACGAAGCGACCGGACGTCTGCAGGCTTTGCAGACGCGCAAGAATGGGAAGCGTACCCCTGTTCAACGGTTTGTCCGGCCCTCGTCACCCAGCATGAGTGATGCTTTCAAGCGTCCCGCGGATTTTGGCTACAAACGCGGGAAGGTCAATGCCGTGGTCGCAGATGCAGCACAGCGCATCGGCCGGCTCGACGTCCGAACGCAGGAAGATGCGGACGGTATCGGGTCCCATGACCACCGCGGCATTCGGTTCGCCGAAAGCTTCGACCGACAGCGAAAACAGCGGATCGTCGAAACTGGTACGTGCCTGGTCGCACAGCCGGTCCAGGTATTCCTGCGTCGTGGACAAGGGGCCGGTGCTGGACAGGATCATCCGCGACGACAGATCGGCAAATGCCACCAGGTGGGCCTGTGGAAATGCCTTCACCACCGCGCCAAGGCTTTCGTTCACGCCCAAGGAAGCATCCTCTCCAGCTTAAAGGCCCTTCAGCCGGCTCATTTGAGGGGCATCGGGCACCCCCATGATCTGGTCCGAGAAGGATACCTGCGTCGGTCCACTTTCATCGGTTGGACGTTCGGTGCGCAGCAGACGCTCGCCCGCCGCCACGCGACGCGGCAGAACCTTCACCACCGGCGTGTTGCGGATCGCCATCAGACGCTCGAACGTCAGGGCGATGAGGCTTTGGCCGACTTCGGTTTCGTCCGCCGGATCGGGGCGGATCATCGCCTTGCCCTCGTCGCCGGGTTCGGGGTGACCGTTGTCGATGATGCGGTGGATGATCTCGAACAGCGCCGTGCTGAACGTCTCGACGCCGCTTTCCAGCCATTTCTCTTCGTCGTCACCGGCCCGCATCGCTTGCAACAGCGAGACGGGATAGACTTCGGAGAACAGCTCCTCGGTCTCCTGCTTGACGCGCTTCAGAACCTTGGCCTTGTCGCTTTCCCCGAGAATCTTGTCGAAGCGGGTCACCAGAAGCAGGCTGTTCTGACGCATTTCCTTGGGGAAGGTCGACCAGACGCCCGATTCCGACTGGCGCCAGGCTTGGGTCGCATGGGTGCACCACAGGACTGCATCGGCCAGGTAGGCCATCCGCTCCCAGACTTCCGAGGACATCGACGGGTCCGAGATCCCCGGCATGTCGATCAGGTCGCAGTACCGCAGGATGTCGCTTTTCATGAAGATGCGGATGTGTTCCGTCGTCTCCAGGCTGACCTGCTCAAGTTCGGCGAGGTCAAGGTCGTAGGCATGGCCATCCAGGCCCATGGTATAGGCATCGTCCGGGCCATAGGACAGCCAGACCGGCGGCAGCTGCGTGGCCGTCACCTTCTCCAGAAGCGGCTTCGCCCCCATCAGCACGTTGCAAAGCGTGCTCTTTCCCGAGCTGAATTCGCCCATGATGGCGATGCGGGGTTTGCGGGTCAGCGGCATTCCTCAGGTCCTTTCGTACCCTTCGACCGTCCTAGTCGGCGTAAATGGCAAGTTCGTCCATGATCGAGGCCAGGCATTCCTGCCGGTCCTCCCAGGCGTTCACGCCAAAGAGTTCCTTCATCTCTTCCATCGAAATCTCGGAAGATGCCAGAGCACTCATCAGAAGTTCGCGCTGTTCCTGCAGGAAGTCCCGCAGGGTCGCTTGCGTCCGTTCACGGAAGAGACCGATCTGGATCGTCTTCAGGTCATTGATGATCGGATCGGTTTCGGCCCGGATCAGCTTGTTGAAGTCCTGCGCAAAGGCCTTGTACCCGCGGCGGCGCTGCCACCAGCCCTTCCACCAGCCGACCTGAAGGTCCAGCGCGATGGTCTGGCCCAGGTTGATCGGCGGCGGGATGTAGGACACCACCGGCGTCTCGATCTTGAAGCCTTCGACCGTGATCGAGAAGGTCTTGCCGTAAAGGTCGGCGATCCGCACCGCGGTCTCGTTGTTCACTTCGGCCGCGATGGCATGCATCTTCTTCAGGACGACCTGGTAGGACGAGCTGAGCAACATGCGCAGGCCAAGCGGGCTGTAGTGCCAGGTCGCATCCTCGCCGTTGGTCTGAAGATGTTCGATCAGGCTGTTCGTCGCGCGATCCAGGAAGCGTTCGTAGCTTTGGTCGATGCGGTTGGTGAAGTCCTTGCACACGTTGTTGGTCATGTGCGTCAGCTTCTCGACCGCGGCCAGTTCGATCTTGCGCAGCTCGCTGTCCAGCTGGTCGGGCGTCATCGTCCGGTTCAACTGGCCGTCCGATTCCAGGATGCGGACCTGATCGACCACGTCCAGCGACTGGGCAAGGTTCAGCGCCTGACGCGACGATTTCTGCAGCGCCTCGCGGACTGGGCCTTCGTACATCCGCTGCCCAAGCGCATCCAGCAGCGCCGGCACGCCCGAGGCATGCCAGACCAGCTGCTCGGCCGACCAAGCTTCCATCTTGTCCGCAAAGGCGGCGCGGGTCCAGTTGATGGCCGAATCCGTCGAATCCTCGGTCATCTCGTCGATCTTGCCTTCCAAGACCGCGTTGGCCCAGTGGGCCGAGCCGTAGATGATGTCGATATCCGGCGGCGCGTTGTTCTTTTCCAGCGTCTCCAGGATCGCGCGGTGGATCTCGGGGACCTGGTTCGCCGGGTCCGGCAGTTCGTCGATCCGGTTGACGAAGATGATGATCTCGCGCGACTGGCGATGGGCGATCAGGCGGATCAGCGCCATGTCCATCGTGGTCAGCGCCTGATGCGCCGAAAGGACAACGATACAGGACCGGCTGTCGCGCACGGCGTTGATCGTGATCTGCTCGCGCATCATGAACGTGTCGTTCACGCCGGGCGTGTCGCGGACACACAGCTGGACCGGGAAATCCTCACGCTCGATGTAAAGGTCGGCCGACTTGGTGATATCGGTGAAGCGGCCCTGCTCGGCGCCGCCGGTTTCCTCGTCGCCGACGCAGACATAGCGGCGCAAGAGTGCGTCATCCACGGTGCCATAGCGGTGCTCGGTGCCCAGCAGCATCTCGAACTTGCGGCCCAGGCGCGCCTGCGCCTTGTCGCGCATCTGCACCACCTGCAGGCGCAGCTTCTCAAGCTCGTCATCCGCCCCGGCGCGGGCCGCCAGCTGGCCGATCCGGCCGCCGTTCGACACCAGCTTTTCCCATTCGGCGTTGTCGAAGAATTTGAACTTCGCCTTCACGTTCAGCTCGGGCGAGGGTGTGTTGATGTGCAGCGAGGTGACGACCGAAGTCCAGGGGTTCACGTCCGTCGGCAACAGATTCGGCGCACCGATCATCGCGTTCAGAAGCGAGGTCTTGCCGGCCTTGATCTGCCCGATCACGGTCACGGAAGGCTCGACCTCCCGGACCTGGCTCATGATCCGTGTCACCTTCTTCGAGGTGTCGGGATCGGCCATGGTCACGAAATCGCGCAGAACGTCCTCGAACTGCGTGATGGCATCAGCAATGCGCGTGAGGCCCGGGAAATTGCGCTTCAGCGCAACATCGGTCTCCTGCACAGCGACGCTGTCCAGTTCATCCTGGTCCTCTGCTACGGCACCCAGTCCCATGATCACCTCATACCTGCGGGCTTGATCCGTCCGATTGGCCAGCACATCGACTCAAGGCCCCGCAATCATGTCATAAGTTTGGAAAGTGGTCCCAATTGGGCACATTCTTGACGATTCTACGCTCACAATGGTGTCACACCACGCGTAATGTTTCCAATTCGCGTTTAAGTTGTAGAAGAAGGGTTAGGGCGTCATCAGCGGGCGCATGACCTTTTTCCAATTGCATCAACATGATAATGTCCATGACCTCTCCCACGTCGCTGCCTATCCGGCGCAAGTCTTCCGACCCGCCGCGCGCCACCAGACCCTGAACCTGCTCGGTCGTTTCGCGCACATGTTCCAGAATCAGGTCCACTGGAATCTTGCCCTCAGGATCGACCACGCCGGCAAGCCCGGCCGCCCGCACGGCGATCAGGCCGACAGCCTCTTCCACCAAGGAATGATCGGTCGATGACACGGGATGGGTCGCAGCCGGTGCCGTCGTTGGCATGGCGCGTGGCGCAATCCGCGCACGCTCCCGCCGCGGGGCGGCGGTCTCGGCGACCCTTGGTTCCCGGCGCATGATCGCTGCGGGTGAAAACTGGTCTTCCGACACCGCGGCGGCGGGTGCGGCGGGCGCAGCCGGCATCGCCGCCCGCGGCAACCGCGAGATTGGTGTGGCACGGGGCAAAGCGGCAGCCGGGGCCGGCGCAGCGGACGGCGGGGCAGGTGTCGCCCGCGGCTCGCGATCAAAGAGCCGCGTCCGGTCCGGGGACCGTTCCACACGCGGCGGCGGAGGCAGTTCGGCCTCCGGTTCCGGTTCCGGCGTGGCTGGCTCTGGCACCGGGTCGGGCAAAGGCGCATCCACCTGACGGGACACCGGCGGTTCCACGACGTCGCGCGGTGTCTCTTCCAGCGCCGCTTCCATCTCTTCCGGCGTGGCCCGCAGGGACGACAGGTCGGGAAGCGGAGCCTCCTGGCCCCCTGCAGCCCGTCGCCCGCCAAAAAGCTGCGCCCGTTGTGGAGCTTCGGCGACAGGGTCAGGCCGCGGCGTCACCGCCCGGCCGGGACGGTCGCGCAGGGCAGGCCTTGCGGGTGCGGCACCTTCTTCCTGCGCTGGTTCGTCCGCAGGCAGATCGGCGGGCACATCGGCAGGCTCGTCCGCGAGAGGCGCCAGATCGACGACCGGCTCCGCGTCCTCTTGGGTCGCCTCGGTGGCGTCAACCTCCTTGATCACGGTCGAAGCCGGCTCTTCTGCAACCGGCGTCGCGGCACTGGCGCGAGGCCGCCGCGTGGCTTCCCGTGCAGGTTCCGGCTCGGGTTCCGGCGTCGGCGCAGCCTCGGGCTCGTTCTTGGACTTCCACGTGGTCCGCAACGGGACGGCGGGAGCGGCGGCCGTATCGGACTCCGATGCGACACGCTTGATCCGATCGGCGAAGCGACGGCGTGTTCCCTGCGGTTCAGGCTCGGGCTCGGGCTGCGGTTCCGGTGCGGCGGCCACGGGCTCGGGATGCGGCTCAGGCTCCGGTTCCGGCTCTACGACAGGACTCGGGGGGGCAAAAACGGGTTCCGGCTCGGGTGGCGCGGCGACCTCGGGCTCGACTGCCTGCTCCAAGATCGCAGGTTCTTCCAGCATCGGTTCAGGGTCAGGTTCGGGCGCAGGCGGTGCCACAGGCGCTGCCGCAGCCTCTGGTTCCGGGGGCGGAGTCCAGGGCGTCGGCGCTTCCTCCTCGGTCTCTGCGAAACGCTTCGCGACCAGTTCGCTGGCCTCGACATGCCGCGCCAGCAGAAGCTCGGCCGTGTCGGTGTCGGCACGGCGGCCGGACTGCACCCGGGTCTTGATCGCCGTGATCACGGCCGAAGCCCCGCTGTCGCGGAACAGCTCGCGGTTCACCTGGCCGCCCGGAGGCATCGCCGTGCGCGCCTGCTTGGCCGAGATCGACAGGATCTGGCGGAACTCCTCGCCCGCGCGCAGTTCGACCCGGTCATGCATCGCCTGAGCTGCGTCACGGCTGCCCAAGAGGTCGACCTTGGTCAGCAGCATGAAGCTGTTGTCCTTGACCGCATCCGGCAGGCTTTCCCAGACCGACTGCTCTTTCGGAAGATAGGACGTGGTGCACCAGATCACGATGTCGGCGCGCTTGCTGGCCCAGGTCGCCGCGCGCTTCTGCTCGGCCTCCATCGGGCCGGCGGAAACCTCCAGCAGGCTGATGACCCTTAGGGCTGGCAAGTCCATCTCCAGCGTCACCAGCGCCGGTGCCAGCGAGAGCACCTGGGCCAGGTCCGCGCCGGGGACGGTCTTAGTGGTGCCATCGGTCAGCGTGCAGAGCATCCGCGACACATCGCCGTGCTGCACGATGATCGTCGGCAGGCGCAGGGTTTCCGGCACGACGACGGACCCGACCAGCAGGTTCAGGATCGAGGACTTTCCCGACCCCGGCAGGCCCAGAAGCGCAATCCGCGCCGGACGCTCCAGCCGTTGGATCAGACGTTCCGCAGCCTCCGCCGGACCGCCGGCAGGAAAGAGCCCCCGGTCAAGTGCGCGGCCAAGCCGCTGGGCGACTGTCAGTTCTCCGTCCGCGTTTGCCATGAGTTACTTTATGACGGTGACTCGACGTGGCCGCAACCGTGCTGGGGACAAATCCTCAACCGACTGGTCGGGGTTGCTTTCTTGCACCGCCTCGGCCACCGACCGCGGCGCGCGACCGGCACGGCTGTCCGCCACAGAAGCTGGCGCCTCCGTCGGCGTCGGGGCTGGCAGCGGAGAGACCTGGGCCGTGCTGGTCGTGGGGGTTTGCCCGGGCACACGGACATGCTCGGGCGCCACCGTCGTCAGGCGGCGGGGCCGCGCCACGGCGGTCGACGGTCCCCGCGGCCGGTCCTCCGGCGCGCGGACCGATGCATCGTTCACCTTGATCACGGTGAAGCTGATGTTGTCCTGATCCGGGTCGCCCAGACGCTCAAGCTCTTCCAGAAGCCGCTCGGCGATTTCCGTCGACCGGGTCTTCCGGGCCTTTGTCAGCACCTTCTCGATCTGCGCGTTGGTCAGGAACTGCAGCCCGTCCGACGAGCAGACGACGATGTCGCCCGCCTTCAGTTCGAACGGCTTGGCCGGGCAGTCGATCTTCGGTATCCGCGTTCCCATCAGGACGGAAATCAGGCAGTTGCGGTCCGGATGGTTGGCGGCAACCTGCGGGTCCATCAGGCCGGATTTGACCATGAAGTCGATCTGCGGCGCCATCGAATGGTCTTCGTTCAGCTGGGTAAGCCGGCCGTTGCGGAACAGAAACAGCGGCGAATCTCCGATCGAGATCCACCACAGCCGGTTTTCCACCAGCGCCGGAACGACAAGCGTCGCGCCCATCCCCTCGGTCTCGGGGTGGCTCCGGGTGTGCTGGCGCAGCGCCTCGTTCGCAAGGTCTGCCACGCTGCGCAGGATTTCCGTCGCGCGCGACTCGAAGGACACGACATCCGCGAAATGAAACTTCAGCTCGCTGAAGACTTCCGTGAGGATGATCTTGGACGCGACGTCGCCCGCTGCGTGCCCGCCCATTCCGTCGGCCAGGACGACGAAGCCGGCTTCGGCGCCAACCGGAAAATCCGCGGTTATCGCGTCTTCCTGGTAATCGCGCGCGCCTTGGCTGATGCCCGATGCCACATCGAAGCGTGGCTCACGCGATCGCCATATCATTAGCGTCTCCCTCGGACTCAACCGCCGACCAGTTGAAGTCGGGCGTACACAACACTTTCAACACCAGGGTCGTCTCTCCGATCTGGATCTCGTCACGGTCCCCGACGACCGAAGTGGTCAGCAGGGGCTTTCCGTTCAAGCGCACCAGGTTCGATTTTCCGCCGTGACCCAGATGGAACTGATGCGTCGCCGGGTCATAGGCGATGGCGGCGTGGTTCTGGCGCGATATCGCCATGTCGCCGAAATCCAGCGAGATCGTCTGGTCCGTGCCGCGCCCGATCTGCGAGATGCCCCGCAGGACCGGGAAAGCCGCGCCACGGCCCGGACCGGCGGTGATCACCAGCCAGCCGGTCGGATACATGACCACGCCCGCCTTGTCGCCAGGCTCGATCGACTCGTCCATCCGGCCTTCGTCGAACAGCGGGACCACCGCCGCAGGCTGCGGCTCGAACCCCAGGACGCGCGTCTTCGTCCGCGTCGCCCGCCGCCGCGCGCTGGCATCAGCCGAGATTTCGCGGGCCGGGGTCGGAACCGGAGCGGCGGGAGCCTGCTCCTCCTCCATCTCCCAGATGTTCACGGCAGGGGCCGGGCCTTCCTTGGCCACCACCGAGCTGTTCTGGGTCTGGGTCAGCACTTCGGCAGCGCCGCCGGCCAGTTTCGGGAACCGCCCGGCAGCCGGCCCATTGCCCTGTGCGACCGACTGGATGGCGGCCTTCGTAGCCTCGATCTGTTCAGCCTCATTGCCATCGAAACGCGCCGCGCGCTTCGATTTCGAAGACCGTCCAAAGAGCCAGCCAAAGAAGTTCATGTTCCGTACTCCGCGCCCCAGGCCGTGACCCGGGGTATCATCATTCTTGCCCGGCTTGGATTACCAAGGCCTGAACGGCCCACGGCGGCACCTGCCGAATGTCTGCATCCAGAACAACCCGCACCACCCGCGAACCCACCGGCTGCCTTGCAGCCCCGAGGCCCACTGACGTGCAGACCACCCCGATGCTGTTCTGATTATTCACGAACTTTGTTCAAAAAATGATCCTAATTCGGTCATTTCACGGATCAAGCCTTTCCCGCAGATCAGGACACGCGGCTGACGACGAAGTCCGCAAGTTGCGCAAGAATGTCACGCAGGGGATGCTCGGGCAAGTTGTTTACGGCCGCCTTGGCCTTCGCCGCCCAGGCCAGTGCATCTGTGCGACAAGCCGATATTGCGTCGTGGCGCTGCAGAATCACCACTGCCTGTGCCAGATCGCCTTCGTTCTGGTCGCCCTTCTCGATCACCCGGGTCCAGAAGGCCCGTTCCTCCGGCGTAGCCTTCGCCACCGCCTTGATCAGCGGAAGCGTAAGTTTCCGTTCCCGGAAGTCGTCTCCGGTGTTCTTGCCGATCACGGTGGCCGAGCCGCCATAATCCAGCATGTCGTCAACAATCTGGAAGGCGATGCCCAGGGCATCGCCGAATTCCCGCAGCGCCGCCGTATGGGCTTCGCCAGCATCTGCGATGACGCCGCCCACCTCGGTCGCGGCGGCGAAAAGCGCGGCCGTCTTGCCGCGGATCACTTGCAGGTAGATCCGCTCGTCCGTCGCCAGGTCCTGCGCCGCAGTCAACTGCAGCACCTCGCCCTCGGCGATGGTGGCCGAGGCGTCGGCCAGGATGTCCAGCACCCGCAGGCTTCCCGTCTCGACCATCAGCTGGAAGCTGCGGGCAAAAAGGTAGTCCCCCACCAGGACCGAGGACTTGTTGTCCCACAACAGGTTCGCCGTGGGCCGCCCGCGCCGCCGCTTGCTTTCGTCGACCACATCATCGTGCAGCAGCGTGGCGGTGTGGATAAACTCGACCGTTGCGGCCAGCTTGACGTGGTCCTGCCCCGCGTAGCCCAGCATCCTTGCCGCCGCCAGCGTCAGCAAGGGCCGCAGCCGTTTGCCCCCGGCCTCGACCAGATGTGCCGTGACCTCCGGGATGCGGGGGGCATGTTCGCTGGCCATCCGCTCCCGGATCAGGACGTTCACTGCCGCCATGTCCTCGGCCAGCAGGTCGCTTAGCCGGTCCTGCGGCGCCATTGCCTTGTCCACCGCCGTCTCGCCCGAACCGTCCATGCCTTCTGCCGCCCTTGCCCCGCGCGAAGGGCGGGATTAACTGAAATCCATGAAGGAACTTCTGCGCACGACCGACCCCACCGTGATCGCCTTCGCCACCGTCCTTCTTGAGGGCGAGGGTATAGCGGCGTTTCCGCTGGACGTCCACATGAGCATCCTGGACGGCAGCCTGGGCATCCTGCCGCGCCGGTTGATGGTGGCGGACCGCGACCACTTCCGCGCCACAGCCGTCCTGCGCGACAACGACATTCCGGTCGAGTCCTGATGTTCGACGACGCAGAGCTTACGGACGACAAGTTCCTTTGCGGCCGCCTGCGTCTTCTTCAACCAGCAAAGGGCTACCGTGCTGCGACCGACCCGGTGCTGCTTGCCGGCGCCTGCCCGGCCGAAGCCGGCGAAAGTGTCCTCGATCTTGGTTGCGGGGCCGGCGCTGCGGCGCTGTGTCTCGGCCATCGGGTGCCGGGCCTGCTGCTGGCGGGGCTGGAATTGCAGCCTGCCTATGCCGATCTTGCCCGCCGAAATGCCCTTCGGAACGGAATCCCACTCGAAGTGCACGAGGGCGACCTTGCCCGCATGCCCAAAGCGCTGCGCCGCGACTTCGATCATGTGATCGCCAACCCGCCCTATTTCCACGCGGGGGGCAGCCCCTCACCGGTTGCCGCCCGCGCCCGCGCAATGCAGGTCGAAACGCCGCTTTCCGACTGGGTCGCCGCCGCGACCCGGCGCTTGCGGCCTGGTGGCTGGCTGACCCTGATCTGCGGTGCCGACGGCCTGCCCGAGGTCCTTGCGGCGCTGCCGCCCAAGCTTGGCTCTGCCGCCGTCCTGCCCTTAGCCGCGCGCGAAGGCCGTCCTGCCCTGCGCGTCATCGTCCAGGCGCGCAAAGGCGGCCGCGCGCCGTTCCGCCTGCTTGCACCCCTGGTCATCCATCAGGGTCTGGCCCATGACGGTGACCGTGAAAGCTATACCGCCGAAGCCAACGCAGTGTTGCGGGATGGCGCCGATCTCCTTGCGTCATTCCGCTGAATTGGACGCATCATTCTGTCACAGGGCCGTAACAACTGATGACACGACTCGTCTTTCGTGGTGCACTTGAGGGGCAACAACCAAGGAGGACGACCATGACGATCCAATCCCATCTGGTGGAACTGCGCAGGAAGCACGAGACGCTCGCCGAAATGGTCGAAAAGGCTCAGCGCAGCCCCGGAGTGGATGATCTGAAGATCGCCGAACTGAAGAAGCAGAAGCTGAAGCTCAAGGAGGAAATCACCCGGCTCAGCGCTCACTGATCCTTTCTGGCGCTGGCTTTCGCGGCCAGCGCCGCACCGCCCGCGATCAACACCGCCGCCAGGGCGATGGTCCATGTCGGCTTTGCAATCCCGGCGGTCACCAAGGCCAATGTCGACAAGAGCGGGGCCGCGTAGCTCGCTACCCCCAGCAGTTGGATATCGCCGCGCTTCATGCCGATATCCCAGGTGAAGAAGGCCGCGCCGACCGGCCCGATCCCCAGCGCCAGAACCGCCGCCCAACCGAGCGGAGTTTCCGGCCAGACCGTCTCTTCCAGCGCCAGATGGGCCACCACTGACAGCGCCGCTGTCGCCAGGCAGAACACGGTGACGCTTTCCGTCGGCACCGCGCCCAGCCGCCGCGACACCACCGAATACCCCGCCCAGGTCACCGCACAGACGAAGGCCAGCGCCAGCCCCAGTGCCGAACCGCTTCCCTCATCTCCCCGCCCCAGAACGATCACTGCCGCCCCGGCAAAGGCGATCAGCGCCCCGACCACATGCGGCGTCCGCAGTCGCTCGCCTGGCAGCAGGCCGGACAGAAGCACGATGAACAGCGGCCAGAGATAGGCGATCAACCCCGTCTCGGCGGTGGGCGACAGGCGGAAGGCGGTGAAGTACAGGAAGTGGTATCCGAAAAGACCCAGCGTGCCAAAGGCATAGACCTTCCAGCTGATCCCCCTCAGCACCCCGAACCCTTGCCGAGCCGTCCAGACCAGCCCGATCAGCCCACCGATCCCGAAGCAGATCGCGTTCAGCATCAAGGGCGGCACCGGCGCACTGCCGATGGTGAACAACGCCAGCAAGGACCACATCAGCACGGCGGTGAAGCCGATCAGCGTTGCCTTGCCCTTGGTCACTTCGCGCGCTCCCTTGCCATGCCGGTCCATAACCGTCCGACGGCAAAAGGAAAAGGCCGCCCCGAAGGACGGCCCGCTATGCTTCCCCGTCCCGACATTCCGACGGGAAGACGAAGTCGCACCAGAAGGCGTCAGACGAAGAACTGCCCGCCGTTCGCGCTGATGGTCGATCCGGTGATGAACCCCGCATCCTCGGACGCCAGGAACACCACGATCCGCGCAATCTCCTCGGGCTCGCCCAGGCGACCGACCGGGATCTGCGGGATGATGCGTTCGTTCAGCACCTTCTCGTCGATGGCCCGCACCATTTCGGTGCCGATGTAGCCCGGGCAGATCGCGTTCACCGTGATCCCGGCCCGTGCACCTTCCTGCGCCAGCGCCTTGGTGAACCCGAGGTCCCCCGACTTGGCCGCCGAATAGTTCGCCTGCCCGGCCTGACCCTTCTGTCCATTGATCGACGAGATGTTCACCACCCGCCCGAACTTCCGGTCCCGCATCCCCGACCACAACGGATGGGTCATGTTGAAGAGGCCCGTCAGGTTGGTGTCGATCACCTCTTTCCACTGGCCCGGAGTCATCTTGTGGAACATCGCGTCCCGCGTGATGCCCGCGTTGTTCACCAGCACGTCCACCGGCCCCAGATCCGCCTCGACCTTGGCGATGCCCGCGGCACAGGCGTCATACTCGGCCACCGACCACTTGTAGGTCGGGATGCCGGTCTCCTTGGTGAAAGCCGCCGCCGCCTCGTCGTTGCCGGCGTAGTTCGCCGCGACCGTGTAGCCCGCCGCCTTCAATGCGACCGAGATCGCCGCCCCGATTCCGCGGGACCCGCCCGTCACCAATGCCACCCGTGCCATTTTGCCTCCTCCCGGCATATTGTTGTATTCCTTGAAATACCGTTACCCAAACGAAAGCGGGCGCGCAAGATTATTGCGCGCCCGTTTATGAAATCATCCGCGAGAATTCACGGCGCGAGGTCTGGAATGAGCACACCCTGTTCCCGACCCAACCGCCCGCAGTAGCCGAACCAGTCCAGATTGGACTTGACCGAAAACAGCCGGTCGATCCGGTTTTCCCAGCGCGGCTCGAGGTAGACCATGATCGAGGCGACATCCGCCTCGGCCTCGGTCTGACCCATTTCGCCCGCGACTTCGACCGCACGCGCGCGGAAAGCGGCCGCGGCGGTCTCGGCGGCGGCGATCTGCTCCGCCGTCACGCCGCCGTAGCCCGCCGAAAGGGCCGTCGCCCGGAAGACCGCGCTGCATTCCGCAAGATTGGCCCAGAGCGGAGGCTCCTGGGCTGGGGCAGCACTTGCCGCCAGCGCAAGGCCTGCCGCAAGAGCCGCCCGCATGTCAGGCGCGTTCCAGGCACATGGCGACGCCCATGCCGCCGCCGATGCACAAAGTCGCAAGACCCTTCTTCGCGTCCCGACGCGCCATCTCGAACAGAAGCGTGTTCAGGATACGCGCGCCCGAAGCGCCGATCGGGTGGCCGATGGCAATCGCGCCGCCGTTCACGTTCACGATCGACGGGTCCCAGCCCATGTCCTTGTTGACTGCGCAGGCCTGGGCGGCAAAGGCCTCGTTCGCCTCGACCAGGTCCAGATCGCCGACCTTCCAGCCTGCCTTCGCCAGCGCCTTGCGCGACGCATGGATCGGACCGACGCCCATGATCGACGGGTCAAGCCCGGCGGTCGCGTAGGAGGCGATCCGAGCCAGCGGCGTCAGCCCGCGCTTGGCGGCTTCCTCCGCCGTCATCAGCACCACTGCAGCCGCGCCATCGTTCAGACCCGAGGCGTTCGCCGCGGTGACCGAACCGTCCTTGGTGAAGGCCGGGCGCAGTTTCTGCATGCTCTCCAGCGTCGCGCCGTGACGGATGTATTCGTCCTGATCCACCAGGATGTCGCCCTTGCGGGTCTTCACGGTGAAGCCGATGATCTCGTCCTTGAACTTGCCAGCCTTCTGCGCGGCTTCCGCCTTGGTCTGGCTGGCCAGCGCGAATTCGTCCTGCATGTCGCGGGATATCTGCCACTGGTTGGCGACGTTCTCGGCGGTCTGGCCCATGTGATAGCCGTTGAAGGCGTCCCAGAGCCCGTCCTTGATCATCGAGTCGATGAAGTTCATGTCGCCCATCTTCTGCCCCGCGCGCAGATGCGCGACATGGGGCGAAAGCGACATCGATTCCTGCCCGCCCGCGACGATGATCTTGGCATCGCCCAGCTGGACATGCTGCGCACCCAAAGCGACGGCACGAAGGCCCGAGCCGCAAACCTGGTTCAACGACCAGGCGCTGGCTTCCTTGGGCAGCCCCGCCTTGATATGCGCCTGCCGTGCCGGGTTCTGTCCCTGGCCGGCGGTCAGCACCTGGCCCAGGATCGTCTCTTCGACTTCGGCCTTGTCGATTCCGGCCCGTGCCACCACGGCCTCGATCACCGCGGCCCCAAGATCGTGCGCCGGTGTGCTGGCAAACGAGCCGTTAAAACTGCCCACGGCGGTGCGGCCCGCCGACACGATTACGACATTGGTCATCTGGTTCCTCTCCCACTAGCGCCCGAGCACGGCACCACGGCACGAGGGGCTCGCGCCGCATCCATTCATGCCCTAAGGGCATCTTGCTGCAAGTGCAAGAACGATGGAGTCGCACAGGCGATTCCCGGAAATCCGGTGCAAATCGGTGTCGGTGGCAGGGGCCTGCACGGCGTCACGAGGCTTTCAGATTGGGCCGCCCATGCCGGAAGGCGCGGAAGTCGGGCGTCACCGTCGGCGGGCCGAAAAGGTAACCCTGCAGGCATCCGACCCCGGCCTGACGAAGCCAGTTCGCCTCCCCCTCGGTTTCGACCGATTCGGCGACAACATACATCCCCAGCTCTTGCGCGATCGCGATGGCAGCCTTGGTCGCGCCCTGTGCATCGGGCAGGCGGTCGATGTGCTTGATCAGGCTGCCGTCGATCTTGGCGATTTCGAAGGACAACTCCTGCAGCGTCCGCAGCGAGGTCATCCCGGCGCCGAAGTCATCTAGTGCAAAGACGATGCCATATTCGCGCATTTCCGTCATGAAGGGTTTCAGCACGTCAGGCACCTGCATCGCCGAGGCTTCGTTGATTTCCAGGATCAGGTTCGCCCCCAGACGGGGCGCCTCCTGCAGGGCGCGGCGCAGGATGTCGGACCAGGGGCGATAGCCAACTGACCGCGCCGACATGTTGATCGACACCCGGATCTGCGGGTTGCGCTGCATCGCCAGCAGGCCCAGTTGCAGCGCCGCGCAGTCGATTTCGCGCCCAAGCTGCCGTTCTTCCACCGTGGGCATGAAGTCACGCGCCGGTATCACCTGGTCGCGCAGGTTCAAAAGCCGGATGAAGCCCTCGAAGAAGCCGATGATCGACGAGTCGGCAGCATAGACGACGGGCTGGAACGCCAGCCGCATCCGTCCGTCCTTCAGCGCGGCGGCGACCATCGACAAGGTCTCGCGGTCCTGAGCCGAGATCGCCGCGTTCAACGGGCTGGAAACCAGCGGGTCGCGGTCGAACTTCGACACCCTCGGTCCCTTCATATAGCTCATGTCCTGCCCCCGGCCGCTGACTTCATGCTCGACACCCTAGGCCCGGATGGGTAAACGGAAGGTCAATATTCCTATTTTGTTCCAATTCGCCGGACCGCCTTCCCAAGGGCCTTCGCCATGAAAAATGCCGACAATTCGACCCGTTGCCCGTGGTGCGGCACTGATCCGCTGTACACGGCCTACCACGACCAGGAATGGGGCCGTCCGGAGCGCGATTCGCGCCGGTTGTTCGAACTCCTGATTCTGGAAAGCTTCCAGGCTGGCCTGTCCTGGATCACCATCCTGCGGAAGCGCGACACCTTCCGCGCCGCCTTCCAGGGCTTTGACCCCGTCGTCATCGCCACCTGGGGCGAGCCCGAGATTACCCGTCTCCTGCAAGACCCCGGCATCGTCCGCCACCGTGGCAAGATCGAGGGCACGATCCGCGGCGCGCAAGCCTATCTCGGGATCGAAGCGCGGCAGGGGTTCTCTCCCTTCCTGTGGTCCTTCGCCCCACCGCCCGGCCCACGTCCCGCGACGATGGCCCAGGTCCCGTCACAGAGTCCGCAATCCCAGGCCATGTCCAAGGCGCTCAAGGCCGAGGGGTTCAACTTCGTCGGCCCCACCATCACCTACGCCTTCATGCAGGCCTCCGGCATGGTCAACGACCACATCGCCGCCTGCGATTGGGCTGACCCCTTGGCCTTTTCCGCACCAACGGCCATATAAGGGGCCAAACATCCACCAAGGGGTCCACCATGCTGGGTCTGGGCGAAAAACCGCAAGCCGACGCGAACCTGATCAAGGACGCAACCGAGGCCAGTTTCCTGGCCGATGTGATCGAGGCCAGCCAGACGGTTCCGATCATCGTCGACTTCTGGGCCACCTGGTGCGGCCCCTGCAAGACGCTGGGCCCGATGCTGGAAACCGCGGTCAAGGCCGCGGGTGGCAAGGTGAAGATGGTCAAGGTCGATGTCGACCAGAACCAGCGCATCGCCGCGCAGCTTCGCATCCAGTCGATCCCCACCGTCTACGCCTTCTGGCAGGGCCAGCCCGTCGACGGCTTCCAGGGCGCCGTACCCGCCTCGGAGCTGAAAGCCTTCGTCGACCGCGTCTCGGCCCTTGCCGGTGACGGTGGCCTTGCCGAGGCGATCCAGGCCGCCGAGGACATGCTGACCGAAGGCGCCGCCGCCGACGCCGCCGAAACCTTCGCCGCCATCCTGGAGGAAGAGCCCGAGAACGCCGTCGCCTACGGGGGCCTCGTCCGCGCGCATCTCGCGCTGGGCAACCTCGACCAGGCCGAAGCCTTCATCACCGCCGCCCCCGCCGCCATCGCCAAGTCCAAGGAACTCGACGCCGGCCGCGCCCAGCTGGAACTCGCCCGGCAAGCCGCCAATGCGGGCCCCGAAGCCGAACTCCGCGCCGCCGTCGAGGCCAGCCCCGACGACCACCAGGCCCGTTTCGACCTCGCCGCCGCCCTCCTGGCCGCCGGAAACCCGCAGGAAGCCGTCGACCAGCTACTCGAACTCTTCCGCCGCGACCGCGAGTGGAACGACGGTGCCGCCAAGACCCAGTTGTTCACCATTTTCGACGCGTTGAAGCCGCAGGACCCCATCGTCCTGGCCGGTCGCCGTCGCCTGTCGTCGATGATATTTGCCTGACCCCAACCTCGGGCTACCTAGGTGTCCATGATCACCGCAGCCGACTTGCCGGACACCATTCCGGTCTTCCCACTGCCCGGGGCGCTCATGCTCCCCCGGGCGCGTCTTCCCCTGCACATCTTCGAACCGCGCTACCTCGCGATGATCGAAGACTGCATGAAGACCAAGCACCGCCTCATCGGCATGATCCAGCCGCGCGAAACCCCGGGCGGTGAGAAACGCCTTCAGGCCATCGGCTGCGCCGGTCGCCTGACGGGCTTCTCGGAAACCGAGGATGGCCGCTACATGGTTACCCTCTCCGGCGCCTCCCGTTTCCGCGTCAAGGAAGAGGTCCAGGGCTTCACCCCCTATCGCCGCTGCCTCGTCGACTGGGCCCCCTTCGGCCGCGACCTTGGCCCGACCGAAGAGGACCCCGGCTTCCGCCGCGCCGAGTTCATGTCCCTCCTTGGCCGCTACTTCACCCGGCTGGAACTTTCGACCGACTGGAACAGCCTGCGCGAGGCCGAGGTCGAGCTTCTGATCAACTCGCTCTCCATGCTGTGTCCCTTCACGCCCGAGGACAAACAGGCCCTCCTCGAAGCCCCCACCCTCGTCACCCGCCGCGAAACCATGGTCACGCTGATCGAATTCGCTCTGCGTGGCAGCGGCGAAGAGGAAATCCTGCAATGAGCCAACCCACCGACCGCCGCATGCTGGAGGCGCTGGTCTGCCCGGTCACCAACGCCGTCCTGACCTACGACGCCGAGAAACAGGAACTGATCTCCAAGGCCGCCCACCTGGCCTTCCCGATCCGCGACGGCATCCCGATCATGCTGGTCAGCGAAGCGCGGCAACTGGACTAAGCTTGGCAACAGTCTGACTCTCGGCTACTAGCCCACCAACGAACATGGAGCGGGGTGCAATTCCCGGCTGGCTCTTCCGGCCGCCGATCCGCCGGACAACCGTCAGACAGACCCTTGCAAAACTCCAACCGTCAGTCGCTGGCGGATTGGTCTGGACCGGAATTCACATGATCTCACTCGACGCCTACCGCAACCAGTGGTTCGGCAGCATCAAGCCCGACCTGTTGTCGGGCCTTGTCGTGGCCCTCGCCCTGATCCCCGAGGCGATAGCCTTTTCCATCATCGCGGGGGTGGACCCGAAGGTTGGCCTCTACGCCAGCTTCTCCATTGCCGTCATCACCGCCATCGCAGGCGGCAGGCCCGGGATGATCTCGGCCGCCACGGCGGCCACGGCGGTTCTGATGGTCACGCTCGTCAAGGATCACGGCCTGCAATACCTGCTGGCCGCCACCGTCCTTGCGGGCCTTCTGCAGATCGCGATGGGCCTCGCCCGACTGGGCTTCGTCATGCGCTACGTCTCGAAATCGGTGATGACCGGCTTCGTGAATGCGCTGGCGATCCTGATCTTCATGGCCCAACTGCCCGAGCTTGACCCCCGGCAGGTCACCTGGCTGACCTATGCCCTCGTCGCCGCAGGCCTCGCGATCATCTACCTCTTTCCCTATCTCACCAAAGCCATCCCCTCGCCCCTCGTGACAATCCTCGTGCTGACCGCACTGACGCTGACTTTCGGCTGGGATGTCCGCACCGTTGGAGACATGGGCGAGTTGCCCGACACGCTGCCGGTCTTCCTGATCCCCGACATTCCGCTGAACCTGGAAACCCTGCAGATCATCTTCCCCTACGCGCTTGCCGTGGCCGTCGTGGGCCTGCTGGAAAGCCTCATGACGCAGACGCTGGTCGATGACCTGACCGACACGAAATCCGACCGCAACCAGGAATGCATCGGCCAGGGCCTTGCCAATACCGCCACCGGCTTCATCGGCGGCATGGCGGGTTGCGCGATGATCGGCCAAAGCATGATCAACGTGAAATCCGGCGGGCGCGGGCGGCTCTCCTGTGGCTTCGCCGGGGTCATGCTCCTCATCTTCTGCGTCGGCCTTGGCGACTGGGTCAGCCAGATCCCGATGCCCGCGCTGGTGGCGATCATGATCATGGTATCGATCGGCACCTTCTCCTGGTCCTCGATCCGCAACCTGACCACACACCCGCGCTCGTCCTCGGTCGTCATGCTCGCGACCGTGGCCGCCGTGGTCTACACGCACAACCTCGCCATCGGTGTCCTGATCGGGGTGCTGCTCTCCGGCATCTTCTTCGCCCGGAAGATCGCGCAACTGTTCCGCGTCACCAGCACCGCCAGCGCCGACGGCCTCACTCGCACCTATCGGGTCGAAGGCCAGCTCTTCTATGCCTCGGTCGAGGATTTCATGGCTGCCTTCGACTTCAAGGAAGCCCTAGACCGAGTCGTGATCGACGTCACCGACGCGCATATCTGGGACATCTCCTCGGTTCAGGCGCTGGACATGGCGGTCCTGAAATTCCGCCGCGATGGGGCCGAGGTCGAGATCATCGGCATGAACTCAGCGTCCGAAACCATCGTCGACAAGCTTGCGGTCCACGACAAGCCCGGCGCGATGGACAAGCTTCTGGCCCATTGATGGGGAACCAGACATGACGCAAAGGATCATCGCACTGGTCGACGGCTCGATCTACTCGGCCAGCGTCTGCGACCACGCCGTCTGGGTTGCGGGCCGCACGGGCGCTCCGGTGGAACTTCTCAACGTCCTGGGCCGCCATGAAGGCCCCCAGACGCAAGATCTGTCCGGCGCGATCCGGCTTGGCGCCCATAGCGCTCTGCTAAAGGAGCTTTCCGACCTCGACGCGCAGCGCTCCAAGCTCATGGCACAGCGGGGCCGTGCCATTCTGGAAGATGCCCAGGCGATTTTGATCCGGGACGGGGTGGCCGAGATTGCCACACGCCTCCGCCACGGCGACATCGTGGAAACGGTGGACGAGGCCGCAAAAGACGCAGCAATGATCCTGATCGGCAAGCGCGGCGAGGCGGCGAATTTCGCCAAGGGTCATCTGGGCTCCAACCTTGAACGCATAGTCCGCGCCAGCAGCTTGCCGGTCCTCGTCGCCCCCCGCGCGTTCAAGCCGATTGCAAAGGTTCTTCTGGCCTATGACGGTGGCGGTTCCGCCCGCAAGGCGGTGGACCACATCGCTCGCAATCCCCTGTTCGCCGGTCTGGCGGTGCATGTGGTGACCGTCGGCTCTGCCTCTCCCGAGGTGACGAAGGGGCTGGCAGATGCGGCTGCCCGCTTGCAGGGTGCCGGGTTTTCGGTCCAGACCGCCGTGATACAGGGCCAGCCGGACACCGCGCTGGGCCAGATGGTGGAAAGTGACGGTTTCGACATGGTGGTCATGGGCGCCTACGGCCACTCCCGCATCCGCGGCCTGATCATCGGGTCCACCACGACCCAGATGATCCGTTCGTGCAAGGTGCCCGTCTTGCTGATCCGCTGACGACCATCAGCGGTTGAAGCTTGGGGCCAGACCGACCCCGCCCCCGCCGTCAGGAGAGGACGGGTCAGATCAGTCGTCAGGGACTCAGAACAGCCCGTCGCCGCCCTGGTCCTGCTCGATGACCTCGTCTGCAACCACTGCACCCGCCCCGCCGATGAGCAGCGGCGCGCAGCCCGAGGCCAGAAGCCCCATCATCAGAACCGCCAAGGTCAGACCCGTTTTCCGCATCTTCCTGCCTCCTGCCAATGTCTTGCCAAATGCTTAACGTCCACAGCCATGTACCTGATTTCGCTGGGCCCGCGAACCGCGCCACGCGTGGGCAGGTTCAGAACTCCACCCCCGGCTGGGCCTTGATCCCGGCCCGGAAGGGGTGTTTCACCAGCGTCATCTCCGTCACCAGATCCGCCGCCTCGATCAACTCTTCCTTCGCATTGCGACCCGTTAGGACCACATGAGTCAAGGGCGGCTTTTCTGATTTCAGGAACTCCAGCACCTCGGCGATATCCAGGTAGTCGTACCGCAGCGCGATGTTGATCTCATCCAGCAAGACCATCCGGACCTCCGGGTTCCGGATCAGCTCCTTCGCCTTCTCCCACCCCGCCCGCGCCGCCGCGATATCGCGGGTCTTGTCCTGCGTCTCCCAGGTGAACCCCTCCCCCATCGCATGGAACTGGCAGAGGTCGCTGAAATGGGTCGTGATCAGCCGCCGCTCTCCGGTATCCCAGGCTCCCTTGATGAACTGCACCACGGCCGAGGGCATCCCATGCGCGACGCAGCGCAGGATCATCCCGAACCCGGACGAAGACTTCCCCTTCCCCGCTCCGGTGTGGACGATGATCAGCCCCTTCTCGCCTTCCTTGCCGGCCATGATCTTGTCCCGCGCGGCCTTCTTCTTCGCCATCTTTTGGGCATGCCGGGCAAGGTCATCGACAGCAGCTTCGGGGGCAGGTGTCGCATCGGTGTCGGTCATGGTCGGTGGTGTCCTTGACAAGGGGGGGGTGCTTGCCTCAGGTGGGCTGGCGCTGGTTCCTGTTTATGACAGGCGAAGAGGGAATGCGACAGGTCGGATTCGACCCCAAGCAGCCGCCCCCGCGACCGTGACCGGAGAGGTCTCCAATGCCACTGGCCAAGGCCGGGAAGGCGGGGGGCCGTGGGGGCAACCCCGTATCCGCAAGCCGGGAGACCTGCCAGCGCAGACGGTAACCGGCGGACGGGGTGTTCCGCGACCGGTGATCGGCGGCCCATCAGCGGGCTGCCCCTCGCTGGCCCACCCTTGCCGCCTTAGAAAGGCTGAAATGGGCACGACCCTTTACGTCTGCACCACCTGCAAGGCCGGCTCGCCGGTACCCGAGGGCGATCTGCCCCCCGGCGCGCAGCTTCATGCCGCGCTGACTGCCAGCGGCGCGCCCGATGTCCGCATCGTCGGTGTCGAATGCCTGTCCGCCTGCAACACCGGCTGCGCTGTCTCGCTGACCAAACCGGGAGCCTGGTCCTACGTCTACGGCCGCCTCACACTGGACGACGTCCCCGCAATTCTTGAGGGCGCCACCAAATACGCCGCCACCGCAGACGGCATCGTCCCCTGGCGCGAACGGCCTACCGTTTTCCGCAAGCAGTCCATCGCCCGCATCCCGCCGCAAATCCTAGACGAGGCCGCCGAATGACCGACCTGACCAAAATCCCCGTGACCGTGATCACCGGCTTCCTTGGCGCGGGGAAAACCACCCTGATCCGCCACCTGATGCAGAACCCGCAGGGCAAGCGGCTGGCGATCCTCGTCAACGAATTTGGCACCGTGGGCGTCGACGGCGACATCCTGAAGTCCTGCGCCGATGAGAACTGCCCCGTCGAGAACATCGTCGAGCTTGCCAACGGCTGCATCTGCTGCACCGTCGCCGATGATTTCATCCCGACGATCGAGGCGCTGATGGCAATGCCCGTCCGCCCCGACCACATCATCATCGAAACGTCGGGCCTCGCCCTGCCAAAGCCGCTCCTCAAGGCCTTCGACTGGCCGGCGATCCGTAGCCGCATCACCGTGGATGGTGTCATCGCCCTTGCCGATGCCGAGGCCGTTGCCGCCGGCCGCTTTGCCCCCGACGTCGCCGCCGTTGACGCCCAACGCGCCGCCGACCCCTCGCTTGACCACGAGACGCCGCTGTCGGAGGTCTTCGAAGACCAGATCCTCTGCGCCGACCTGATCCTTCTCTCCAAGGCCGACCTGGCCGGCGAAGCCGGTCTTGCCACCGCGCGCGAGGTCATCACCGCCGAGATGAACCGCCCGATCCCGATGCTCTCGATGACCGAAGGCGTCATCGACCCCCGCGTCATCCTGGGTCTCAACGCCGCCGCGGAGGATGACCTGGCCGCCCGCCCCTCGCACCACGACGGCCACGACGACCACGAACACGACGACTTCGACACCATCGTCGTCGACCTGCCCGAAGTGACCGACCCCGAGGCTCTGTCCACTGCCATCCAGCGCCTTGCCGACGAACAGAAGATCCTGCGCGTCAAGGGCCACATCGCCGTCGCGGGCAAGCCGATGCGGATGCTCGTCCAGGCCGTCGGAGCGCGTGTCCGCATGCAATACGACCGGCCATGGGGCACCCAACCGCGCCGCTCGCAACTGGTGGTCATCGCCGAGCATGACGACATCGACGAGACCGCGATCCGCAAGGTCCTGGGGGCCTGACGGACGTGAACCGCACCCTCTTCACCCTCGGGCACGATGCGCCCCCCTCCCTCCACCATCGGGAAGGGCAGGGGTGGGCGCGCGGGTTGCCCCTCCGGAGGACGTGACCGATGCACGTCGTCTTCCGCGAAAGTCACGGGCTCGAGGAAACCGAGACCCCCTTCGACGTCGGGCAGGACCCGGCGGATCTGGTGGTTCTCAGTTTTTCCGACAGCGATCTCGGAGCGTTCACCGCAGGCTATGAGCGCATGCGTAGGGTGGGCAATACTGCCCACCCCACCGTGCGTCTTGCCAACATCATCGCGCTGAAGCACCCGATTTCCGTCGACACCTACGTCGAGCGGACGCTCTTCGCCGCCAAGGCCGTCCTCGTCCGGATCATCGGTGGTGAGGCCTACTGGCCCTATGGCCTTGCCACCCTGCAGGACCTTGCCCGGCGCAACGGCATCGCCCTCGCGGTCCTTCCCGCCGACGGCCGTCCGGATCCGCGCCTCGATGAACTCTCGACGCTCCCCGTTTCAACCCTGCGCCGCCTGCAGGCCCTGTGCGACGAAGGCGGGGCGGTGGCTGCCCACGCCGCGCTGGCGCAGCTTGCGCTTGCCGCCGGCATCTATGCGGCCCCCGTGATCGGGGACAAGACAGTACCGCAGATGGGCTTTTACGACCCCGAGCATGGCGCGATCCCTGCGCCGGAAGGCCCCCACTTCCTTCCCCTCTCCACGAAGGGGAATTCAAGCCGATCCGCTGCATCCACGAGTGCCCCGGTGCCAGCACATGGCGCCCTCCCCCTCGCGTCCGGGCGGGATGGGGAGGGGTGCACGCCCGCCACCAAGGGCACCGTCCTCGTCATCTTCTACCGCAGCTACCTGACCGCCGGTGACACCGCCCCCATCGACGGGATGATCCAAGCCCTCCGCGCTGAAGGCTTCACGGCCTTCGGTGCCTTCGCCCCCAGCCTGAAGGCCCCCGGCGTCGCCGATTGGCTCTCCGCATACCTTGGCGCAAACCCACCCGTCGCCATAATCAACGCCACCGCCTTCTCCGCCAAATCCGACGACGGCCGGACCCCTTTCGACGTCGCCACTTGCCCCGTCTTCCAGGTCGCCCTCTCCACCGCGCGCCGCCGCGACTGGGCGGCGTCCGACCGTGGCCTCTCTCCCGCCGACCTGGCGATGCACGTCGTCCTGCCCGAGGTCGACGGCCGCCTCTTCGCAGGCCTCATCAGCCACAAATCCCCCGGCAAGAAGCACGCCGATCTGCAATTCTCCCGCTTCGCCCACCGCGCTGACGCCGCCCGCATTCAGGCCGCGGTCGACCGAGTTGCCCACTGGCACCGCCTCGCCACAACCCCGGCGCAAGACCGCCAGCTTGCGGTGATCCTCTCCACCTACCCCGGCCGGGCGCACCAGATGGCACATGCCGTCGGCCTCGACGCACTGGCTTCCACCGAGACGCTTCTCGATACTCTGGCCACCGAAGGCTACAGCACCGCCGAAGGCACCCCGCTTCCACAGGCACTGACAGAACCCCTGACCTGGCCTCTGCAAGCCTACCAAGCCGCCCTCCAGACCCTCCCCGAGCCCCTTCGCCAGACCCTGCATGACGCCTGGGGGGACCCCACCACCGACTCCTCCGTCCAGGACGGCGAGTTCCACTTCCCCGCCACCCGCCGGGGCCACACGCTCATCGCGCTCCAACCCGAACGCGGCGAGGTCCAGACCCGCGACGACAGCTACCACGACCTCTCCCGCACCCCGCGCCACGCCTATGTCGCCTTCTACCTCTGGCTCCGCGGCCAATCCCCCCACGCGCTGATCCACATGGGCGCGCACGGCACGCTGGAGTGGCTGCCTGGCAAATCCGTCGCCCTGAGTGACACCTGCTGGCCCGAGGCGCTGATCGGCCCCACTCCGGTCATCTACCCTTTCATCGTCAACGACCCTGGTGAGGCCGCCCAGGCCAAGCGCCGCATCGGCGCCGTGACCCTTGGCCACCTGCCGCCGCCGATGGTGCAAAGCCAGACGCCGGCGGAACTCCTCCGCCTTGAACGCCTCCTCGACGAATACTCCACTGCCGACGGCCTTGATCCCGCGCGCCGCACCCGCCTGATCGCCTCGATCCGCGACGAGGCCCAAGCCTCCGGCGTCGCCGCCGACCTCGGCCTGCCGCCCGACGCCACCCCCGCCGAGGCGATCACAAGGATCGACCGCTTCGTCTGCGACCTGAAGGAAAGCCAGTTCGGCCACGGCCTGCACATCTTCGGCCAAGCCCAAGGCGAGACCGAGGGCCTCCTCACCGCCCTTAACGGCCACAAGGTCGCCCCCGGCCCCGCAGGCTCCCCCAACCGGGGCCGCTCCGATGTCCTCCCAACAGGCCGAAACCTCTTCTCCGTCGACCCCCGCGCCGTCCCCTCCCGCAACGCCCATGCCCAAGGCGTCAAGCTGGCCGAGGAACTGATCCGCCGCCACCTGCAGGACCACGGCGATTACCCGCGCGGCCTTGTCGTCGACCTCTGGGGCAGCGCGACGATGCGCACGGCCGGCGAAGAATTCGCGATGGCCCTCCACCTCGCCGGCCTCGCACCGAAATGGGACGACGGCTCCGCCCGAGTGGGGGGCTTCGAAATCCTCCCCCTCGCCATCCTCGGACGCCCGAGGATCGACGTCACGCTCCGAGTCTCTGGCCTCTTCCGCGATGTCTTCCCGACCCTCGCGCAGCTCTTCGAAGCCGGGTCCGAAGCGCTGAGCCAACGCGACGAAACCCCCGAAGACAACCCCTACACTACCCGCTCCGCGCGCGTCTTCGGCCCCAAACCCGGCCTCTATGGCCTTGGCATGGGCACCGCCGCCGACACCTTCACCGATGAGGCCCGCGCCGCCGCCGGCGAAGCCTGGCTGACCGCATCCAGCTGGGCCATCGGCCAGGACGGCCAGTCCACCGAAAACCGCGCCGCCCTCGAAACCCGCGTCCTGAACGCCGACGCCTTCGTCCATCCCCAGGACCTGCCAGAAACCGACGTCCTGATGGCTGCTGACTACGCCGCCCACGAGGCCGGTTTCGCCGCCGCGGTCGCCAAGCTGGGTGGCCAAACTCCCACCCTCTACCACCTCGACGCCACCCGCGTCGGCGACCCCCGCGCCCGAACCCTGACCGAGGAAATCGCCAGAACCGTTCGCGCCCGCGCCGCCAACCCCCTTTGGGCGGAAGGCATGATGAACCACGGCTACCGCGGTGCCGCCGAAATCGCCGCCACACTCGATCACATGGCCGCCTTCGCCCATCTCGCCCAGGTTGTCCCGCCGCATCTATTCGACCTCTACCACGATGCCACCTTGGGCCGCGACGAAGTCCGCGACTTCCTCCAGCGCGAAAACCCCGCCGCCCTGGCTGCAATGGAAGACCTCTTCCGCCGTCTCCGCGACGCGGGCCTCTGGCAGACCCGCCGCAACTCCATCGCCGCGACGCTGGACGGTGCGGCATGACCTTCCCCTTTCACGTTTGCCCAAATATCCCCGCCGGAGGCACCCCGAGCCGTTGCGCGTTCTTCACGCGCAAAAGGCGAGACAAAAGTCTTGCGCGGAACGCGCTCACTTTGAAAACCGCCCTCACCCCAGGTCACGCCGCATGACCGCCTGGGAGATCAAGGGCTGGTGCCCCGGCGCGCTGCGTCCGATGCAGTCCGGTGACGGGCTTGTGGTCCGCATCCGTCCGCCGCTGGGCCGCCTCACCGCCAAGCAAGCCCTTGCCATCGCCGATGCCGCCCAGACCCACGGCAACGGCATCATCGACCTCTCGGCCCGCGCCAACCTGCAACTGCGGGGCGTGACCGAGGCGTCCCACGGCCCCCTGATCGCCGACCTTGGCGCCCACGCCCTCATCGACCCCGACATTCAGACAGAATCTCTCCGCAATCTCATCGTCACCCCCTTCCGCGATGACGAGACCGCCGCTCTCGCCGCCACCCTCACGGCTGCCCTGACCCAAATGCCGAAGCTCCCCGGCAAATTCGGCTTTGCTCTCGATACCGGCCCGCATCCGGTGCTGACCGGAACCTCCGCCGACATCCGCATCGAACGTTCCACGGGCGGCACCCTGATCCTCCGCCCCGACGGTCATCCCCTTGGGCAGCCCGTCACCGATCTCCCGCGCGATGCCCTCGCGCTTGCCCAGTGGTTCGTCTCGAACGGGGGCATCACCGAGGGCCGGGGCCGCATGGCCGCCCTCATCGCCAAGGGCCTCGTCCCTCCCGGCTGCAGCCTCGCGCCCGCCGAACGACTTCCGACCCCGCGCCCGGGCCTCCACCCGGACGGAGCCCTCGTCGCCCTCGCCTTCGGCCAGATGCGCGCCGAAACTCTTCACGCCGTTGCGGCTCTGGGCCACGAGATCCGCCCGACCCCCTGGCGCATGCTCCTCCTGGTCGCAGCGATCACCCTTCCAGCGGTTCCCGGGCTCATCACCGACCCGGCCGACCCGGTTCTCCGGATCACCGCCTGCACCGGCGCACCTGGCTGCCCGCAAGGGCTGGGCGATACCCGCAGCCTGGCACGCGACCTCGCTCCACACCTTCCGCCAACCCGGACCCTCCATATCTCGGGCTGCGCCAAGGGTTGTGCCCACCCAGCCCCTGCCGACCTTACCCTCACCGCCACCGGCCAGGGCTATGACCTGATCCGAAGCGGCACCGCCTCCGACACACCCAGCCTGCGCGGTCTCACGCCGCAGGCCATCCAGGACCACCTGAAGGCCTTTCATGCCCCACATCTATGAAACCGACGGCGCGGCGATCTACGTGCAAAGCTTTGCCATGATCCGGGCCGAGGCCGACCTCGCCCGCTTCACGCCGGAGGAGGAGATCGTCGCCGTCCGGATGATCCACGCCGCCGGGATGGTCGACCTCGCGCCTCACATCCGCTTTTCCCCCGGCATGGCCATCGCGGCCCGTGCGGCGCTGGAGGCTGGCGCGCCGATCCTCTGCGACGTCCGCATGGTCAGCGAGGGGATCACGAAGAAACGCCTGCCCGCGGACAACCAGATCATCTGCACCCTGCAGCACCCCGACGTCCCTGCTCTGGCGGCAAGCATCAACAACACCCGCTCCGCCGCTGCCGTGGAACTCTGGCGCCCGCACCTTGAAGGCGCCGTGGTCGCCATCGGCAACGCGCCCACGGCGCTTTTCCACCTTCTGAACATGCTGGAAGACCCCACCTGCCCAAGGCCCGCCGCGATCATCGGTTGCCCGGTGGGCTTTGTCGGCGCGGCGGAATCCAAGGACGCGCTGATGGAGGCTCCGCCCGTCCCCAGCGTCATTGTCCAGGGCCGTCTCGGCGGGTCGGCTATCACCGTCGCGGCGATCAACGCCCTCGCATCCCGGAAGGAATGAGCATGGGTCGCGTGATCTGTGCCGGCCTCGGTCCCGGCGATCCCGAGCTGATGAGCCTCAAGGCTGCTCGCACCATCGGGACGGCAAAGCACATCGCCTATTTCCGCAAGGAAGGTCGGGCTGGTCAGGCCAGACGGATCGTCGAGGGGATGCTGCCCCTGGATGCCATCGAATACCCGATGGAATATCCGGTCACGACCGAGCTTCCCTTCGCCAGCCCGGAATACACCGATGCTCTGGCCCGCTTCTATGACGACTGGGCGGACCGCCTCGCGACCCTCGCGCAGACCGAGGATGTGGTTGTCCTCTGCGAAGGCGACCCCTTCTTCTACGGCAGTTTCATGCACCTGCATTCCCGCCTGCAGGGTCGGGTTCCGGTCGAGGTGATCCCCGGCATCACCGGCATGACCGGCTGCTGGAATGCCACCGACACCCCGATCACCTGGGGCGACGACGTGCTGACCGTGCTGATGGGCACGCTGCCGGAGGACGACCTCGTGCGCCACATGGAAGGTGCCGATGCGCTGGTCATCATGAAGACCGGCCGCAACCTCCCCCGCGTCCGCCGCGCGCTGGAACGGGCCGGCCGCCTGCACGCAGCCTGGGTGGTGGAACGGGGCACGATGCCCGGCCAGCGCATCGCGCGCCTGGCCGAAATCGACGTCGAAGACTGCCCCTACTTCGCCATCGTCCTGGTCCACGGCCACGGCCGCCGCCCGGAAATCGCGGAATGACCGGCTGGCTTGTCATCGCGGGCCTGGGGCCGGGGGATGACCGGCTGGTGACTCCAGAGGTGTCCGAAGTGCTGGCCGAAGCTACCGACGTTGTCGGCTACATTCCTTACGTCGCACGGGTGGCCCCGCGCCCGGGCTTGACCCTTCATCCCTCCGACAACCGCGTCGAACTGGACCGCGCCCGCGCCGCCTTGCAGATGGCATCCGAGGGCAAGCGCGTTGTCGTCGTGTCTTCCGGCGATCCCGGTGTCTTCGCGATGGCCTCGGCGGTGTTCGAGGCGCTGGAGGGCCGCGCGGATTGGCAAGCCCTCGATATCCGCGTCCTACCCGGGATCACCGCGATGCTTGCCGCCGCCGCCGCCGCCGGTGCGCCATTGGGGCATGATTTCTGCTGCATCAACCTGAGCGATAACCTTAAACCCTGGGAGGTGATCGAAACCCGCCTCCGCCACGCCGCCCGCGCCGATTTCGCGATGGCCTTCTACAATCCCCGCTCTGCCAGCCGCCCCGAGGGCTTCGTCAAGACATTGCAGACCCTTCGCGAGGAGTGCGGGCCGGACCGCCTGATCACCTTCGCCCGCGCGGTCAGTACCCCGGAACAGCGGATCACGACCGTCACCCTCGGAGAAGCTACGCCCGAAATGGCCGACATGCGCACCGTGGTGATCGTGGGCAACTCGGCCACCCGCCGCGTCGGTCGCTTCGTCTACTCACCCAGGAGCGCGGGATGAGCACGGTTCGGCACGGGGCCAAAATCCTTCGAAGGATTTTGACGGACTTTTCGAAAAGTCCGGGTCCCGGTTCAACCGTTCAGCCAGGACATGACGGCGGGCACGCTGTGCACCACCCGACGGGGCGGCAACACGGGCCGGTCGATCATCACCACCGGCAGCCCAAGCGCCCGAGCCGCCGCGATCTTGGCCACCGCGCCCTTGCCACCGGCGTTTTTGGCAACGACGACCTGGGTCCCATGCCCCTGCATCAGGGCAGTGTCTCCAGCCACGTCGAACGGGCCGCGGGCCACAACCACATCGGCGGGGAAAGGCAGGGCGGTCGGCTGATCTACCAGCCGGAGGAGATAGCGGTGCTGCGGCTGCGCGGCGAAGGCGTCGATATGCTGGCGACCGATCGCCAGGAATACCCGCTGTGTGGGGCCATCCAGCGCGGCAACGGCGGCGTCGATGTCGGCCACATGCGTCCAGCGGTCGCCCTCACCCGGCGTCCAGGGCGCGCGCTCCAGCGCGATCAGGGGGACGCCCTCGGCCGTGCAGGCGGCGACGGCATTGCTGCTCATCTGGGCGGCGAAGGGATGCGTGGCGTCGATCACATGGGTGATCGCTTCAGCCTGAAGGTAGGCCCGCAGACCCTCGACTCCGCCAAAGCCGCCAACCCGCATGTGGATCGGCTGGCCCATCGGCGCCTCGGTCCGCCCGGCGTAGGAGTAGACACCGGAAAGCCCCGACTTCGCGATGGCCTGGGCCAGAAGGTTCGCCTCGGTCGTGCCGCCCAGAAGGAGTATCCGTGTCATGCGTGATGCCTGGCTTACCATAATCGGGCTGAACGAAGATGGACCGGCTGGCCTTGCGCCCGCAAGCCACGCTGCCCTTGCCGATGCGAAAACGGTGTTCGGCGGTCCCCGGCATCTGGACTTGATCGGCGCCGGAGACAAGGGCCAAGCCTGGCCGGTGCCGTTCGATCCGACCCCCGTCCTGGCCCAGCGCGGCACTCCTGTCGTCGTCCTGGCCTCGGGGGATCCGTTCTGGTTTGGCGCGGGCGGCAGCCTGATGGCACATCTTACCCCCGGAGAATGGGTGTCGCACCCTGCGCCGTCTACCTTCCAGCTGGCCGCGAACCGGCTGGGCTGGCGGCTGGAGGAGACAATATGTCTTGGCCTCCACGCCGCTCCGTTCGCGCGCCTGCGTCCGGTTCTCGGCAAGGGAGTCCGGGTGATCTGCACGCTTCGCGATGGGTCCGCAGTGGCCGAGCTTTCCGCCTGGCTTGCCACCAACGGCCACCCCAACGCCCGCCTGACCGTGCTCGAATGCCTTGGGGGGCCGCGTGAGCGCATCACGCCGGGTCTGCCGGATGACCCGATCGGGGCCCCGGTCTCGGCGGCCATCGAGGCCACCGATCCCGGGCTGCCGCGGGCCAGTGGCTTGCCGGATGAGCTTTTCCAACACGACGGCCAGATCACCAAGCGACCCGTGCGCGCCCTGACCCTTTCCGCCCTTGCCCCGCGCCCAGGCGAGGTGCTTTGGGACATCGGTGCGGGTTCCGGCTCGGTCGGAATCGAATGGCTCCTGGCCGGCGGCGCGCGGGTCGAGGCGCTGGAGGCCGATCCCGCGCGCGCCGCCCGTGCCCGCGGCAACGTGGACAGCTTTGGGCTGTCGCACCGCCACCGCCTGACCGAAATCCGCGCTCCGGAGGGTCTGGAGCGCCTGTCTCGCCCCGATACCGTCTTCATCGGAGGCGGCGCGTCGGACGCCTTGCTGGCCAGGCTTTGGGACCTGATCCCGCCCGGCACGCGTCTTGTAATGAACGCCGTGACGCTGGAGACCGAGGCCCTGGTCCTTGACTGGTCGGCCCGTCAAGGGGGCGACCTTCTGAAGGTCGAACTGTCGGAAGCAGCCCCGATCGGCCGCAAGCGGGGCTGGCGCGCAGCACTGCCGATCCTGCAGTGGAGCGTCAGCCGATGATCGTGGCAGGATTCGGTTTCCGCGCCGGGGCAACCCTGGCCGCATTGCAGGACGCGCTGGCAAAGGCCGGAGGGCCGGTGGGTGTGACGCATCTGGCGACGCATGCGGCCAAGGCCGACGGACTGGTGCCCCTGGGCCAGGCGCTGGACCTGCCCGTGGTGGCCTTGGCGCCCGAGCGACTGCGGAGCGTGGCGACGCTGACCAGGTCCGACCGGGTGGAAGCGCTGTTCGGCACGGGCTCGATCGCCGAAGCGGCAGCTCTGGCGGCAGCGGGTCAGGGCGCGCGGCTGAGGGCGCCGCGGGCGGTGTCGGCGGACGGGACAGCGACGGCGGCGATTGCGGAGGGTGCCGGTGACGGACGCTTGTGAAATCGAGCGCCTTGCGGCGCGAGCCTTTTGTCTCGCCTCTGCGCGCGAAGGGCGCGCAACCGGCTCGGGCGTGCTCCGCAGGGGATATTTGGGCAAATGTGAAAGGGCAGGGGCTCGCCTCTGCAAGGGTGCGGCATGACGGTCCACTTCATCGGAGCCGGGCCGGGGGCGGCGGATCTGCTGACCCTGCGCGGGCGGGATCTGATCGCGGCCTCTCCGGTCTGTCTTTATGCCGGGTCGCTGGTGCCCGAAGGCGTGCTCTCGCATTGCGCGCCGGGCTGCCGCATCGTGAACACCGCGCCCCTGTCACTGGACGAGATCACGGCCGAGATCGTCTCGGCGCATGAAAAGGGCCAGGACGTGGCACGCCTGCATTCCGGGGACCTGTCGGTCTGGTCGGCAATGGGCGAGCAGTTGCGCCGTCTGCGCGCGTTGGCCATCCCCTATGACGTCACGCCCGGCGTTCCGTCCTTTGCGGCCGCCGCTGCCGCGCTGGGGGTGGAGCTGACTCTGCCGGGGCTGGCACAATCCGTCGTGCTGACGCGCACGGAAGGCCGGGCGACGCAGATGCCTTCGCGCGAAACCCTGTCCGCCTTTGGCGCGACGGGGGCGACGCTGGCCTTGCACCTGTCGATCCACCTGATCGACAAGCTGACCGCGGATCTGGTCCCGCACTATGGCGCGGAGTGTCCGGTGGCGGTGGTCTGGCGCGCCTCCTGGCCCGACCAGCGGATCATCCGCGCGACGCTTGCCACGCTGAAAGACGCGGTGCCGGCGGAGGTCGAGCGCACGGCCCTGATTCTCGTCGGTCCCGCGCTGGCCCAGGAAGGCTTCGAGGAAAGCCGCCTTTACGCTGGCGACTATGACCGCCGCTACCGGCCTGTCGGCACGCATCCGCGCTTTCCGGGGACCGGCGGATGATCCCGGGTCTTCTCATTGCGGCCCCGGCTTCGGGAACCGGCAAGACCACGGTCATGCTGGGACTTCTGGGCGCGCTGCGGGACCGGGGGCTGAAGGTCCAGCCGTTCAAGAACGGACCGGATTACATCGACCCGGCCTTCCACCGGGCAGCAAGTGGGCGCTTCTCGTTCAACCTGGACACCTGGGCAATGCCGCCCGTGATGCTGGACGGGATGTTGACGGTGGCCGACGGTGCGGACCTTGTCCTGGCCGAAGGGTCGATGGGGCTGTTCGACGGGGTCGCCGCGCCGGGAGCGACCGGCAACGGCGCCAGCGCGGACCTGGCACAGCGGATGGGCTGGCCGGTGGTCCTGGTGATCGACGCCAGCGGGCAGGCGCAAACCGCCGCTGCGGTGGCGCAGGGGCTGGTCCGGTTCCGTCCCGGCGTCCGGGTGGCGGGCGTGATCCTCAATCGTGTTGCCTCGCCCCGGCACGAGGCGCTGATCCGTGACGGAATGGCCGAGGCGGGGCTGATCGTCCTGGGTGTCCTGCCCAAGCGCGCGGCCATCGCAATGCCCGAACGCCACCTGGGCCTGGTGCAGGCCGAGGAACAGCCGGCCCTGCAAGCTTTGATCGCCGAGGCGTCGCAGCTGGTGCGGGACTGTGTGGACCTTGATGCTCTGATCGCGGCGGCGGCAACGACGGCCCAGCAGACCCTTTCGGCCCGGATCATCCCGCCGGGCCAGCGCATCGCCCTGGCACGGGACGTGGCGTTCAGTTTCGTCTACCCGCATCTTTTGCACGGCTGGCGCGCGGCCGGGGCCGAGGTCTTGCCGTTCTCGCCGCTGGCGGACCAGTCCCCGGACGCCACGGCCGACGTCTGCTGGCTTCCGGGCGGTTACCCCGAACTGCATGGCGCGACGCTGGCCGGGGCCGACCGCTTCCGCACCGGCTTGCGGGCCTTTGCCGCGACAAAGCCGGTGCACGGCGAATGCGGGGGCTACATGGCGATGGGCGAGGCGATCGTCGACAAGGACGGCGTCCGGCACCAGATGGCGGGCCTTCTGGGGCTGGTCACCAGCTACGAGAAACGGAAGATGCACCTGGGCTACCGCAGTGCCACCCTGGCACAGGCCATGCCGGGACATCCTGTTGGCAGTCTGCTGCGGGGACACGAGTTCCACTACTCCACCATCCTGACCCAACCCGACGCCCCGCTGGCCAAGGTCAGCGATGCCACCGGCACTGCGGTGGCCGAAACCGGCAGCACTCGACTCCAGCCGGGCGGCGGGCTATCGACCGGCACCTTCTTCCACCTGATCGCAAGCGCATGACCCGTCCCGCCCGCCCTGGCCCCGAAAGAGTCGCACCCCCCCTGAAGCCGTCACGTGCGTCTGTCCGGTCTCTTCGGGGCAAGCCATGACCGGCTTTGTCACCTTCGTCTCTGCCGGCCCAGGCGACCCCGAGCTTCTGACCGTCAAGGCGGTCAAGGCGCTGGAGCGGGCGGATGCGGTCCTGTTCGACGACCTCTCCTCCGGCCCGATCCTGGCCTTGGCAAAACCGGGGGCCGATCTGGTCGGCGTCGGCAAAAGGGCGGGGCGCGCTTCGCCGAAGCAGGACCATGTCAGCCGCCTTTTGGTGGACTACGCGCTGACCGGAGTTCACGTCGTCCGCCTGAAATCAGGCGACTCGGGCATCTTCGGGCGGCTGGAGGAGGAACTGACCGCCGTCCGCGCTGCCGGTATTCCCTGCGAGATCATTCCGGGCGTCACCTCTGCTTCGGCCGCCGCTGCCGCCGCCGGGATTCCCCTGACAAGACGCCAGCAGGCGCAAAGGGTCCAGTTCATCACTGCTGCCGATACCACCGGCAACCTGCCGCCCGGCCTGAACCTGCCCGCGCTGGCCGACCCCAATGCGACAACTGTCATCTACATGGGCAAACGCACCTTCCCCGCATTGGCCGCGGCGCTGATCGCCCACGGCCTACCGCCCGACACACCCGCGTTGCTGGCCGAGGCCGTCTCGACGCCCGAGCAGGTGCTCCACCGCTCCACCGTCGCCGACCTGGCCCGGACCCTGGCCGAGGATCGCAGCCCGCTACCGGGTCTGATCCTTGTGGGCAACCTTGCCGAGGGCGCATGACAACCCTTTGGCTGATCGGCATCGGCACGGGCAATCCGGATCATGTCACCGGTCAGGCGATCCGCGCGCTGAACGGGGCGGATCTGATCCTGATCCCGCGCAAGGGCGACGCGAAGTCTGACCTTGCCGACCTGCGTCGCCAGATCCTTGGCCAGGTGCTGAAAACTCCCGTCCCGGTTGCCGAATACGACGTACCGCAGCGGGCGGACCAGGATGATTACCTTGGCGCGGTGAACGACTGGCACGATGCCATCGCGCAGGTCTGGGCCGGGACCATCGCCATGCATCCCGGGTCCACAAACGTCGCCCTGATGGTCTGGGGCGACCCCTCGCTTTACGACAGCACCCTTCGCATCGCGGCCCGCCTGTCCGGCGTGACGGTCAAGGTCGTTGCCGGCATCACCAGCCTTCAGGCGCTTACGGCTGCACATGCCATCCCGCTGAACACTCTTGCGGCACCCGTGACCATCACCACCGGCCGCCAGTTGCGCGATCACGGCTGGCCCGAAGGCGCGACGACCCTGGCCGTCATGCTGGACAAGGGTGGGGCCTTTACCGCCATCGATGCCGGGAACACGCATATCTGGTGGGGCGCCTATGTCGGCATGCCCGAGGAGACGCTGATCCAGGGGCCGCTCGCCCAGGTCTCGGACACGATCCTTGCAACGCGCGCCTGCCTGCGGGCAGAGCATGGCTGGATCATGGATATCTACCTCCTTCGCCGGGGCGATGATGCCTGACCTGATCACCCGGGCGCTTCCGGTCTACGGCCTGCCGGATGACACGCCCCTGACCCTCCTCAACCGGTCCGAGAACGAGACTTGGCGGGCGGGTCCGCTGGTCCTGCGGCTCCACCGCCAAGGCTACCACACAAAGCCCGAGATCGCTTCGGAACTGGCCTGGCTGACCGCCTTGCAGGACCTTCCGGGACTGAACGCTGTCCGTCCGATTGCCGGAAAGCAAGGGTTGGTGACGGAACTGGACGGCCGCTTCCTTGTCGCTTTCGCGCCCATCGAGGGTCAGGAACTTCAGCCAGGGGACGACCTTGCCCGCTGGTTCGCACCGTTGGGAGAGATCACCGCCCGTTTGCACCTGCAGGCCCGCAGCTGGACCCCTCCCGCCGGGTTCGCGCGCAAACGCTGGGATCACGTGACGATCCTTGGCCCGCAGCCGCATTGGGGTCACTGGCGTCAGGCGCAAGGCCTGGATGCCGCAGGCGCAGCTCTGCTTGCCCGCGCCACCGACGCGCTGGCTTTGAAGCTGGCCGCGTATGGAACCGGGCCCAAGGTCTTCGGCCTGATCCACGCCGACCTTCGGCTGGCCAATCTGATGGTGCAGGACGACAGGCTTACTGCCATCGACTTCGACGACTGCGGCTTTGGCTGGTGGGTCTATGACCTTGCCGCGGCCCTGTCCTTCATCGAGACCGATCCGCGCCTGCCCGACCTCATCGCGGCTTGGGTCGAGGGCTACAGCCGCATCACGCACCTCCCCGACGAAGATCGCGCGATGATCCCCACGCTGATCTTCCTGCGCCGGGTGCTGCTGACCGCCTGGCTTGCGACGCGGGCGGACAGCGACACCGCACAGGCACTGGGCGGGGCGACCTACACTGTGGGAACGCTTGACCTGGCCGAGCGCTACCTGACCGACGGGCTGGCAGCCTTCCGTCCCTGACCGCTTATCGTTCGATGTCGTCTCCTCTTCAGAGCCGCAGCGAGGAGTGACGAAGTCCACGACGAGCGGACCGCCTACTCCTTCAGCAGCAACGCCAGCGCCAGTACCGTCATCGCCACTCCAACCAGCACCAGCCCCGGCTGCACCAGACCGTGCAGGACCAGTTCCCACAGCGCCACCCAGCTTGGGACGAGGTAGGTGTAGGCCATCACCTTCGCCGACGGCAGCCGCAGCGTCGCGTATTGCAGCAGCACGAATGTCACCGCACTTGCCGCCACGGCCACGTAGACCAGCGTCACCCAGACGATCCCCGGCAGTGCCGTCCAGTCGGTCGCGGCCATCGCGGGCCAGGCGTAAAGCGCCAGCAGCACCGTCCCGGCCACCATCATCCCGAAGGTGAAGACCACCGCCGGCTCGCCGCGGTTCAGCTTGCGGACCAGCGGAGCATAGGCCGCATGCGCCACGCAGCCGACGAAATAGATCGCTTCGCCCCGCCCGACCTCCAGCGCCCGCAGCGCCTGCAGGTCGGCGCGGAAGATCACCCACAGCGCCCCCGCACCGCCGATCGCAAGGGCCACCGCCATCCGCGCGGTCAGACGCTGCCGCAGGAACAGCCAGCCGAACCCGGCGGCCATCACCGGCGTCAGGGTGAAGACCGCTGCGGCAGACACCGGCGGCGCGGTCTTCAGGCCTTCGAACATCAGCACGAAGTACGCCCCCAAAAGACCGCCCAGCACCAGATAGCGCCAAGGCGCCGCCCAGGCCGTGCGCGGTATCCCGGTCGTCACCGCTGCCGCGATACCGACCAGCACGCCGGCCAGCACGAAGCGCACCACCGACAGCGCCCCCGGGTCGATATGCGGCGCGGCCAGTACGCCAAGCGAGAACGACCCGGCGACCAGGGCCGAGAACGCCAGCATCGCCAGATGCCCGCGCGCGGGTTGGGACAGCCCGGCCAGCATCAGGTGCAGGATTTCCAGTCCTTGGCCGCATCCTTGAGATGGGTAAGGAAGGCCTGCACCTTCCGCGTCCGGTGCAGGTCGACGTGGGTGATGATCCGCAACGGCGAATCCCAATCCGGCCGCGACGGCAGGATCTCGACCAGGTTCGGGTCGTCGGCTGCCCGGAAACTCATCATGAAACCGATCCCCGCGCCCTGCCGCACCGCAAGCTCCAGCGCGGCCGGTTCCGTCGCGGCATAGGCGATCTGGTCCGGATGCACCGTGGCCCGCAGCCAGCGGTGGAAGGGCGCGCGCGTGACCTCGGCATCGGTGCAGACGAAGCGATGGCCGCCGAAATCGGCTTCCGAGGCCGGCCTTCCGAACCGCTCGATGTAGGACCGCGACGCGTAGAGGCCCGCCTTGATCCGCGACAAGGGCTGCACCACGTTGTCGGGCTCTTCCGGCCCCGCCCCGGCGCGGATCGCCACATGCGCCTCGCCGTAGTCCAGCCGGAAGACGCGCATATCGGTCAGGAACCGCACCCGCACATCGGGGAACTTGTCCTGGAAGCTTCCCATGACCGGCGTCAAAAGATCGGCGATCCCCGCGATCGATGTCACCACAAGCTCACCTGCGACGGTCTCACCCTGACCCTTGATCCGGCTGACAAGGTGGGCGAACTGCTCTTCGGTCGTCTGTGCGACGGACAGCAGGTCGCGTCCCGATTCCGTTGGCGTGTAGCCGCGCGCATGGCGCTGGAAGAGCTTCGCCCCCAACCGCTTCTCCAGCGCGTCGATATGGCGGATAACGGTCGCATGATGCACCCCCAGCACCTCTGCCGCGCCCGAGACCGTGCCCAGCCGCGCCACCTGGAATGCCGTGCGGATTTCGTCCCAGTTTTCCATCCCGCGCTCCTTGGTGCATCTGTGCACATGAACCCCGCTTGGGGGCCGGTTTGCAAGGAGAAAGCCCACCGCGACAGGCTTGACGGCCGCACTTGCCTCCGCCCAAGCTGATACCGACAAAGGAGCATCCCATGCAGGTGATCCAGGACACGCCCGCGCGGCTCGTGCTTGAAGACCGGCCTTGGCTGCTGGGCAGCGTCCTCATCATCGGCATCCTTGTCCTGCTGGCGCTTGCCTTGGCGCTGTCCGGTGAAACGCTGTGGCTGACGGCGGGCTTCGGGCTTGCGGCCGCGCTTCTGGCGGTCTGCTTCGCCGTCTTTGTCCAACACGTGATCGTTATCTTCGACCGCGATGCGGAGGCGCTGGTGATCCGGTCCCGCAGCTTGATGGGGCAGGGCGAACGGACCATCGCCCTGTCCGACATCATTGCCGCCGAAGTCGAGACCTCGCGCTCGACCTCGACCACCAACACTGGCAGCCGGACCTCCAGCATCACGCACCGCGCCGTGCTGGCAACCCGCTCCGGTCCCATCCCGCTGACAGACATCTTCAGTTCAGGCAGCGGCGCCGAGATTGACGCGGCGGCCATCAACCGGTGGCTTCGCGTCCCGGCAGCCGAAGGCAAGGGACAGTCGTCCCGCTTGACTTGATCAGGGCCTTGTTCCCTCTTGTCGCGATAACTGGTGAGGTGCCCGCGCGTGTTCGAAGACCGACCGATTTATGGTCATATCCGCTTTTCCTTCTACGGCTTCACCGACACCCGCGAACGCCCGGATGACGAGGGCGCAGCACTGGCGCGGCTTTACGACGAAACCCGCATGGCCCGCCGCTTCTTCCTGTTCGAAAACCTGACGCTGCCAAGCCTGGTCCACCAGACGGACAAGGCATTCAAGACGGTCATCCTGTCCTCGTCCGTCATGCCCGACCGCTTCAAGAACCGCCTTTTGGCCATTGCCGCGCTGCTTCCGGGCGCGGTGGTCGAGTTTTCCGAACACCAGCGCGGCGACCTGGCCTTTCATCGGTTCATGGTCGAATCCTCCGGCTACAAGGGCCGGGGCAGTTCGGTGCATTTCCGGCTGGACGACGACGACGCCGTGTCGGTCGACTACATCGCCCGGCTGCGCCACCTCACGCGTGTGCTTTCGCCTTCGACCCACATCACCTTTCCAACGGGGATCTTCCTCTTTCCGGCCGGTCCCGATGCCGCGGAAGGCGTCTCGATGGTGCAGCAGCGCTTTCTGACGGCAATCGGTCTTGCCACGGTCAACGGCGGCGGCTTCCAGAAGAACCCCTATCAGATGATGCACGGCAATGTCTGGACCCGCTGGCCGGTGGTGTCCGATCCAGGCTTTCCCTCCCATATCCGCACCCAGCATTTCGACAACGATACCGCCGCACGGCAGGACAAGATCATCGGCGCGCTCCAGCGTGAGCGGATCAGCCGCCGCGGACGCCGCTATGCGGCAGAGGTGCAGCGCGCTCTGGCCAAGAGCTTTCCCTGGATCGATCAGGAGACACTGGACGGCCTCCTCGCCCGCTGCGATGCGGTGAGAAGCCTCGACGACCTGCCGCCCGTCGCCTGAGGCGCCCGTCGCAGCGCGGCCTTGACCAATGGTCTTGGCCTGTCAGACTGCAACCCATGCAGGTTCCTCAGATCAAGCCCCGCCCACCGGCGATGCTCCCCGCTCGACCAGCCATCTCCGCGCTGGTGCACCCTGACCCCCGCCAGACTGGCATCACCCCATGACGGCACCGGTCCACCTGCCGATGGGCCTGATGTGGAACATGCCGGTCCCCGTGGCCTGCTCTCTTGCCGTGGCGGCCGAGGGGGTTGCGGCCACCTGCGGACAATGCCCTCTGGACGATGCGGGCCATGTGCAATTTCCCGGCGATGCAGCGGCCCAAGCAGCACTGATCGCCCGGATGGGGCAGGGTGTCCTGTCGCACTTGCCGGGATTCAAGCCGGCTCTGCTGACAGTCTACCACGACTGCGCTGATCCGGCCGCGCTGCTTGCCCCGCTGGCCGCGGCCTTTCCCGAGGCGACCCTCGCTCCGGTGCGACTGCCGCATTTCTACTATCCCGGAATGCGGATCGAGGTGGACCTTTACGCCACCTCCGCACTGCCAACGCCTGTGCATTTTACCGAAGGCCCGGCCCGGTTGACCCTTGTCCAAGGCGGCGCTCTGACCTTCTGCCACCTTTCGGGTCCCGACATGGCCGCCTGTCTGCCGCTCCTTGCCCGGATCGACGCGACCTGCCTCCTCGCCGCACAGTGGTTCGCACCAGATGCCCCGCCAAGCCATCTTCCCGACCCCGCCGCCCGGGTGATCCCGCCCGCGCCCGGCGTCACCGCCATCCTGATCCTCGCCCCTTCACCCGTACGGATCACGACCACCCCGGGCGGAGCCATCCTCCGGCAATCCGGCCGGTTCGCATGGGCATCTGCCCACGGCACCGACCCCGATCTTGCCCGGGCCGCGCATCAGGCGATGGACGCGCTGGCGCTGGACCGGATGCCCGGCTTCGCCCCCCTGAAGGCCACCACCCACTATGTCGGCGGCCCCGGTCCCCAGGACCTGCACGGCAACCTCGCCGTCCGCCACGCCCGCTTCCCCCGCCCCGGCCCCGCCTCGACCGGCGTCCCGGTTGCCGGACTGGCCGGCGCGACCCTTGCCATCGACATGCTCGCGATCATTGACTCCCCTGCAGGTTCGGCGTAATCCCCGCCGCAATTCCCCGGAGGCAGCAGCTTCCGGTCCCTTGGGCATTGCCCGGGATCGCCATCCGTCAGCGCAGTTGCGCCCACGGGTGTCCTTCCGCTTTGCGCCAAGGGTTCGCCGTCCCATATCGGGGCAAAACGTCAGATGAGGTGACACGATGTTCGAAAGCCTTTCCGAACGCCTTGGTGGCGTCTTCGACCGTCTGACCAAGGCCGGCGCGCTCAGCGAAGCCGACGTCGTCACCGCCCTGCGCGAAGTTCGCGTCGCCCTGCTGGAAGCTGACGTTTCTCTCCCCGTCGCCCGCGACTTCATCAAGCGTGTCACCGAAAAGGCCACCGGGTCGGCCGTCACCAAGTCGATCACTCCCGGCCAGATGGTCGTGAAGATCGTCCATGACGAGTTGATCCGCGTCCTCGCCGGGGATGACACGCCCGAAGCGCTGAAGATCGACAATCCGCCCGCGACGATCCTGATGGTCGGTCTGCAGGGTTCGGGCAAGACGACCACCACTGCCAAGCTGGCGAAGCGGCTCAAGGAAAAGAACGGCAAGAAGGTCCTGCTCGCCTCGCTCGACACCAACCGCCCCGCCGCGATGGAGCAGTTGGCGATCCTCGGCACCCAGATCGGCGTGGACTCGCTGCCAATCGTCAAGGGCGAGACGGCGGTGCAGATCGCCAAACGCGCCAAGACGCAGGCCAACCTGGGCGGCTATGACGTCCTCTTCCTGGATACCGCCGGTCGCCTCCACATCGACGAAGTCCTGATGGACGAAGTCCAGTCTGTCCGCGACATCGCCCAACCACGCGAGACGCTGCTGGTTGTCGACGGCCTGACCGGCCAGGACGCCGTCAACGTCGCGAGCGAGTTCGACGGCAAGGTCGGCATCTCTGGCGTCGTCCTGACCCGGATGGACGGTGACGGCCGCGGCGGCGCGGCCCTGTCGATGCGCGCCGTGACCGGCAAGCCGATCCGCTTCGTCGGCCTTGGCGAAAAGATGGACGCGATCGAGCCTTTCGATCCCGAACGCGTTGCGGGCCGCATCCTGGGCATGGGCGACATCGTCGCCCTCGTCGAACGTGCGCAGGAGACCTTCGAGGCCGAGCAGGCCGAACGCATGGCCAAGCGCTTTGCCAAGGGTCTGTTCAACATGAACGACCTGAAGATGCAGCTGGACCAGATGCTCAAGATGGGCGGGATGCAGGGCCTGATGGGGATGATGCCCGGCATGGGCAAGATGGCCAACCAGGCCGAGGCTGCGGGCCTGAACGACAAGATGCTGCACCACCAGATCGCGCTGATCAACTCGATGACCAAGAAGGAACGCGCGAACCCCGACCTTCTGGCCGCCAGCCGCAAGAAGCGCATCGCCGCCGGGGCTGGCCTCGACGTGTCCGATCTCAACCGCCTGCTGAAACAGCACAAGCAGATGGCGGACATGATGAAGAAGATGGGCAAGGGCGGCATGATGAAGAACATGATCAAGCAGTTCCTTGGCAAGGGCGGCATGCCCGACCCGTCCAAGATGTCGCCCGACCAGCTGGCCGAGATGGCCAAGGGCATGCAGCAGGGCGGCGGCCTTGGCGGCATGGGTGGCGGCCTTCCCCCCGGCATGGGCGGCCTCCCGCGCGGGATCACCCTGCCTGCGGGCCTGTCTGGGTTGATGAAGAAGAAATGACCCCTCTGCCCGCGCACCAGATCAGCGTGACGATCCCGGTCATCGAGACCGGCCGCCTGGTCCTGCGCGAACCGCGTGAGGCGGACTTCCCCGCCATGCTCGCCTTCAACGACAGCCCCCGCGCCAGCTTTGTCGGCGGTGGGCGTGACCGGCAATGGGTCTGGCGCGGGCTTCTGGCCAACATCGGCCACTGGGTCCTGCGCGGTTACGGCCTTTTCTCGGTGGACACCAAGGCCGGCGACTTTATCGGCCGCATCGGCATGATCTACCACGACGGTTGGGACGAACCCGAACTCGGCTGGCACCTCTTCGACGGCTGCGAAGGCTTGGGCTACGGCGTGGAAGCCGCCCTTGCAGCACGCGACGACTACCACGCCCGCATCACCGCCCAACCGCCGATCAGCTACATCGACCCGGAAAACCCCCGCTCTGAAGCCCTTGCCCGCCGCTTGGGCGCCGCACCGGAACGCAAGACCGAGGTCTTCGGCAAGCTGATCAACATCTGGCGCCACCCCGCCCCAACGGTGTCGGCATGACCCGGCGCGCCCCGCACGAAATCGCCGTCCCCGGCCCGGCCGCCAGCTTCGCGGCCACGCTCTCCGGCATGCTGCCAGAGATCGAGACCGCTCGCCTGCGCCTGCGCGCGCCCCGACTGTCCGACTTCGACGCCTGGGCCGAGATCCTGACCGGCCCCGCCGCGCCGTATCTTGGCGGACCCTTCGACCGCGACGACGCCTTCATGGAATTCCTCGCCTCCTGCGGAACCTGGCTTCTGCGCGGCCACGGTCCCTGGACGGTCGAGCCGAAGGCGGGCGGCGAGGTCCTTGGCTTCGTCCTTCTGGGCTTCGAACCCGGCGATGCCGAACCGGAACTCGGTTACCTCTTCCGCCCCTCTGCCGAAGGCCGGGGCTTTGCGACCGAGGCTGTGACCGCCGCCCGCACCCATGCCTTCACCGCGCTGGGTCTGGACCGCGTCGTCAGCTACATCGCGCCGGAAAACGCCGCCTCGACCCGGCTCGCGCGGCGCGTCGGCGCGGTTCAGGACGGCACACATGACGGCAGCCAGGTCTGGGTGCACCTGCCGATGCCCGCCAGACAGAATGCCGACGCGAAGACGTCGCAGAGGGAGAACTGATGGACGCCACAACCCGCGCTTCCGAGCTTCTGAAAGACCACCGCGCCTCCATCGACCGCCTGGATGCGATCCTGGTCTACACGCTGGCCGAGCGCTTCAAGCAGACCCAGGCCGTGGGGCGTCTCAAGGCTGAACACGACCTGCCGCCCTCGGACCCGGACCGCGAGGCCCGGCAGATGGCGCGGCTTGACCAACTGGCGCAAGAGGCCGATCTCGACCCCGACCTCGCCAAGAAATTCCTGACCTTCATCATCAGCGAAGTCATCAGGCATCACGAGAAACTGCAGAAATAACAACCACGCAGGGTGCGAAACACGCATCTTCGACCCAAACCCAAGGAGACTACACTATGGCCATGAAAATCCGTCTTGCGCGCGGTGGTTCCAAGAAGCGCCCGTTTTATTCGATCGTCGCCACCGACAGCCGCATGCCACGCGACGGCCGCTTCCTGGAAAAGCTGGGGACCTACAACCCGCTTCTCGCCAAGGATGACGAAAAGCGCGTCGTCATGAACCTCGACCGCGTGAACCACTGGCTGTCCGAAGGCGCCCAGCCGACCGATCGCGTCGCCCGCTTCCTGGAAGCTGCCGGTGTGCGTCCGAAGGCCGCCCGCAACAACGCCAAATCCGGCACCCCGGGCAAGGCGATGGCCGAACGGGCTGCCAAGAAGGCCGCCCGCGCTGCCGAGCCTGCCACCGAGTAATGCTACCCGGCCTGGGCCTTCTTCGGCGCGGGATCACGCTTCTGCTCTGCGGGGCCGCCTTCTGGGCGGGCCTGCAACTGGGGCAGGGGCAGCAGGCGGATGCCTGCCGTGATGCCGGAGGGGCCTGGGACCCACGCGGGTTTTGCGCTGGAGCCGTGCCATGACTGATGATCTGATCTGCATCGGTGCCATCGCTGGCGCCTTCGGCGTTTCCGGAGAGGTCCGGCTGAAAAGCTTCTGCTCGGAACCGACCGACATCGTCGCCTACGGCCCCCTTCTGTCCGAAGACGGCAGCCGGGAATACCAGGTCACCCTGACCCGTCCCGTTGCGGGCGGGCTTGGCGCCCGGATCAAGGGCGTCTCCACCAAGGATGAGGCCGATGCCCTGCGCGGAGTAACGCTTCACGTGCCCCGCGACCGTCTGCCTTCGTTGCCCGACGACGAGTTCTACCACGCCGACCTGATTGGCCTCGCTGCCCATGATCCCGGCGGTGAACTGATCGGCAAGGTGACTGCCGTCTACAACCACGGGGCTGGGGATATCCTCGAAATATCGACCACCCGTCATAAATCGGCCCTGCTTTTGCCCTTTACCACAGCAATCGTGCCCAATGTCGATCTGGCCGCTGGCCGCATCATTGTCGACGTGCCGGAAGATAGTGAGTGATCAGACCACCGCGGCTACGGTGGCGCTTGAGGGAAGGGAGTAGGTCGTGCTGACACGCATGCGCCTTGTGAAGGGCATCGCTGCCTTGCTCTACGTTGGCCCGCTGATTGCCGGCCTCTGCGGCTTTGGCTGGAGCATGGTGTTCTCCTTCACCGCGATCTTCGTGGTCTGGCTGATGGTGCTGCGTCCCGAACAATGGCCCTCGACTCCGGCCGAATGGCTGACGGCTCAGGCCTGGCTGGCCGCCCTTGCCCAAGTCCTGTCGCAACTTCTGCTTGTCAGCATCCTGTTCGGCATCGGACGTGGACTTGGTGGGCTGGCGGACATCGGCACGGTTGCCCTCGATCCGCTTCTGCCGCTTTCGATTTCATTCCTGGCCATTCCGCTCTGCCGCATGCTCTGGGACGCCCGCGAGGCGGCAAGCCAGGGTTACTTCCTAGATGACGAGGCCGAGGCGGCGCACTCCGACAGTGCCGCCGGGACGGCCGCGGCCGCGATCATCCCGCTTCTCAACCTGCCCGACAACGCCCCCGATGAAACGGTGACCGTTGCCGTCGCCGACGCGCTGGACGTTCCGGCCGCAGAGCTGCGGTTGAATGCCCTCACCGCCGCGCTGTCCAACCCGAACCGCAGTCACGCGGCACTTCGGCGGGCGCTGGTCTTCTGGGCCACCGAGCCCGAGATCGTCGCACCGGGCCAGGTTGCCGAAAGCATGGCCAGCGCCTTCGACATCGCCAACACCAACCTCGATCTCCTGCGCATTTACGTGCCCCGGGCGATGGCCCTGATCTCCGCCTTCCCCACCCGTGCCGATGACTTCCCGGCGCCGGAGCGTCTGCGGCTTACGGCCGACAACCTGCCCCAATCGGACCTTCCCGATCATCTTCAGGCCGACCTGCGGGACGGACTTCGCGCCCTTGCCCGGTCGGTCGAGGCTGCGCGTGGCTCACACTCGGCGTCCACTGCCGCCGAACCGCCGCGTCACGCCAAGGCTGCTGTCCGCACGGCCTGATCCGGGGCTTTCCAGCGCAAGGCTTTCGCGTTAAGCCCGGCCTATGTCCGACGCCCCTGAAACCCCGAAAAGCCACGGACGGCTGGCGATGCGCCCCAGCCTGCAACCCCGCGACCTCATGCAAGAGCCGCGCGTGGTGAAGGGTGCGTTCACGGCGAAGATCATCACCCTTTTCCCAGATGCTTTTCCCGGCACGCTGGGCCTGTCGCTTACCGGCAAGGCGCTGGACTTCGGCTTGTGGCAGCTGGAAACCCTGGACCTGCGCACCTTCGGCGAAGGCAAGCACCGCAACGTCGATGACACCCCCGCTGGCGGCGGCGCGGGCATGGTCCTGCGCGCCGACGTGGTGGACGCGGCCTTCCGCCAGGCCCGCATCGGCACCCCCGTCGACCGCGCGCGCTGGCCGGTGATCTACCTCTCCCCCCGCGGCGCGCCCTTCACGCAAGCGACCGCCCGCCGCCTCGCGCAGGCCGAAGGGCTGACCCTCCTTTGCGGACGCTTCGAAGGCGTCGACCAGCGCGTCCTTGACCACCACCAGGTCGAGGAGATCAGCCTCGGCGACTTTGTCCTGACCGGGGGCGAGATCGCCGCGCAGGCCATCCTCGACGCCACTGTCCGCCTGATCCCCGGCGTCCTCGGCAACGCCGCCTCGACCGAGGAGGAAAGCTTCTCCGACGGCCTTCTGGAACACCCGCAATACACCCGGCCCACCACCTGGGAGAGCCAGGACATCCCCCCCGTCCTGCAATCCGGTAACCACGCCGAAATAGCCAAATGGCGCCGCGCGCAAGCGGAAGCCCTGACCCGCGCCCGTCGTCCGGATTTGTGGGAAAAGCGCAAGCCCTGACGGCCCGCGCGCCCTTGACCGGACGCGCCCTTCCCCCTATAGCCGCACGGTCCGGGGTGTTCACCCATCGGACCCGATTCCCTTTGCCTGCCTGCCTTCTTCCGCAGGGTCATCGCACGGGGCGCGGACATCACAAAAGCAGGCGCCACCTGCGGCGGGCTTCTTGCGAAAGCAAGCGGGACCCGGGCGAAGACCGGAAGCTCTGGCGCGGCATCACCTCTGCGGGAAACACCGCAGGCAAAATGGAGACAGCGCATGAACCTCATCGCGCAGATCGAGGCGGAGCAGATCGCTTCCCTTGGCAAGACCATCCCGGACTTCAAGGCCGGCGACACCATCCGTGTCGGCTACAAAGTGACCGAAGGTACACGCAGCCGGGTGCAGGCCTATGAAGGCGTCTGCATCGGCCGCAAGGGCGGCGCCACGATCGCGGCCTCGTTCACCGTCCGCAAGATTTCGTTCGGCGAAGGCGTGGAACGTGTGTTCCCGCTCTATTCGACCAACATCGACACCATCGAGGTCGTGCGCCGCGGCAAGGTTCGCCGCGCCAAGCTGTACTACCTCCGTGACCGTCGCGGCAAATCGGCCCGTATCGCCGAGAACACCACTTACAAAGCCAAAGCTGAATAAGGAGCGGGATGATGAAAGCCGAAATCCACCCCGAATACCACAACATCACCATCAAGATGACCGACGGCTCGACCTACGAGACCCGGTCGACCTGGGGCAAGTCGGGCGACCAGATGTCGCTCGACATCGACCCGCTGGCCCACCCGGCCTGGACCGGCCAGTCTGCCAAGCTGATGGACACCGGCGGCCGCGTGACGAAGTTCAAGAACAAGTACGCCGGCCTGGGCTTCTGATCCACACCGAAACGACCCGCGAACGCCGCCCCTTGCCCGGGCGGCGTTCTGCATTTGGAACAACCCCCGCCCGCGCCGGTTCCCCTTGCTGACCCCATCCCAGCGAGGAACCCAAATGCACCACTCAGAAGCCACCCGCGATATCTTCATCGCCGGCCTGCGCAATGCCCATGCGATGGAAAGCCAGGCCTTGGCCGTGATCGACACCCAACTCGGACGGCTGGAAAGCTATCCCGAGATGATCTCCATGCTGCAACAGCACCGGCACGAGACCGAAGGCCAGATCGCCCGGCTGGACCAGATCTTCGAAGGCCTTGGCGAAAGCGCGTCGACCTTCAAAGACACCGCGATGTCCGCGATGGGCTCGATGCAGGCGATGGGCCATGCCCTTGCCGGAGACGAAATCCTCAAGAACCACATGGCCGACTACATGTTCGAACACTTCGAGATCGCCGCCTACACGTCCCTGATCACGATGGCCCAGTCGATGGGTCACAGCTCTGCCCTGCCGCTTCTGCAGCAGAACCTCGCCGAAGAGCAGCGCTTCCAGCAGATGCTGCTCGACAGCCTGCCGGCTGTGACTGAAAAGTTCCTCCAGCGCACCGCAAGCGGCCAGAAGGCTGACGTCTGACCGACGCGCACCGCGCCACCTTGCACTGCCGGACAGCCCCGGGCTAAGACGCCCGGGCAGTCTGGCAGTTGGAAGGTGGCATGGCGCGGATCATCGTCGTCGGGAACGAGAAGGGCGGCTCGGGCAAGTCCACCACCTGCATGCACGTCGCCACCGCGCTGGCCCGGATGGGCCACAAGGTCGGCGCGCTGGACCTCGACCTCAGGCAAAAAAGCTTCGGCCGCTACATCGAGAACCGCCGCGCCTATCTGGCGCAGTCCGGCCTTGATCTGCCGACGCCCGACTATCGCGACCTCCCCGAGGCCGATCCCGCCAGCGAAAACGCCCAGGACCAGCGCCTGACCCGCGCGATCGAGGCGATGGACGCAGAGATGGACTACATCGTCATCGATTGTCCCGGCAGCCACACGCGCCTGTCGCAGGTCGCCCATACCTTGGCCGACACGCTGATCACCCCCCTGAACGACAGCTTCGTCGACTTCGACCTTCTGGCGCGGCTTGACGGGTTGACCGGCAAGATCAAGGGTCCCTCGATCTATTCCGAAATGGTCTGGGGCGCGCGGCAGACCCGCGCCCAGGCAAAGCTGCAGCCGATCGACTGGATCGTGGTCCGCAACCGTCTTGGCGCGCAACAGATGCACAACAAGAAGAAGGTCGGTGCCGCACTGGAGGAGCTGTCGCGTCGTATCGGTTTCCGCGTGATCAGCGGATTCTCCGAACGGGTGATCTTCCGCGAGCTCTTTCCCCGCGGCCTGACCTTGCTGGACCTGAAGGACACCGGCGTCGATCAGCTAAGCCTGTCGAACGTCGCCGCCCGGCAGGAACTGCGGGACCTGGTGGCCGGTCTCAGACTTCCGGCTCTGCAGATCGGTTTTTGAACACCGGGCCACCAAGGCCGACGTGGTTCACGATCCGGGTCCGGTTGACCTTCTTCAGCCGCTTGTCGAACGTCGTTTCCTCTTCCGACTTCCGGACGCGGCCAAGGCCAATCTTCTTCAGCAGCTTGATCGTCTTTTTCATGGGGCATCCCCTTTCGGTCTTACCCTCTTTTCCTGCGTAAGCGGGGCAGGACTATGGCAGGTTAGGTCAATTGCTGAGTCGGGTTTGCGCTCATTTGGCGACAAACCGTGTCCGTTTCCGCCACACAATTTAAGCGTGTGCCAACGCAGCCTACAGCCCCCGTGCCCCCAACCAGTCCGCCCAGGCCCGCTTCGAGCCTGCGAAGACGTTGATGTCCACCCGCCCCGCGATCCCGGGCACCACCCCGGTCGAGGTGTACTGCCAGAAGGTCCAGGCGTTCCCGTCATAGACCCCGTGCGGATGGTCGGCCACGGACCGCAGCCAGAACTCCACCCCTCGCAGCCGCCACAGCTCGGTGTCGTCGAAGAAATCCACGGTGGTGTAGATCATCGGCCGCTGGCCGTAGTGCCGTTCCAGGATGTCCAGGAAGACCCGCGCCTCCGCCCGGATCGTGGCCCCGTCGCGGCGGATGGTGCAGGTCGGGCTGAATGGGGTCCATTCCATGTCCAGCACCGGGGGCAGGGCGCCTGGGCTGCGGGGGACGTGGCGGATGAACCAGCGCGCCTGCTCGGCCGCCGGGCGGCAGTGGTAGAAGAAGTGGTAGGCCCCCCGCTTCACGCCCGCCGCCCCGGCCCCGCGCCAGTGGCTGTCAAACAGCGGGTCTACCATGTCGCCGCCCTCGGTCGCCTTGATGAAGGCGAAGTTCACTCCGTTGCCCCGCGCCGTGGTCCAGTCCACCTGAGTCTGGAACCGCGACAGGTCGATCCCGTGCACCGGGTAGCGATCCGGAGACCGCCCCGGCCAGTCGGTCGGATCGCTGTCGGTGAAGTTCGAACTGGTGACCGAGACCTCCAGCCCATCGGAGGGCAGGTCTGGACGGGTGGCCCCGCACGCGGCAAGGGCAAGAAGGAAAAGGACGGCAATGCTGCGGATCATGGCCCAAAGCCTGCCGTGGCTGGCAGGGACTGTCACGCCGGAAATGGGGGTCGGACCGGGCCGCCCGGCCCGATGCGCAACCTTCCGCCCAAGCGGGCGGAGGCCCTATCCGAAGCGCGCTGGCGAAAGCTGCGCCACCAGCCCCGCATCCAGTTCCGGTGCCCGCCCGCCGATCAGGTCCGCCGCCAGCCGGCTTGCCGCCGCACTGGTCTGGAACCCGTAACCGCCCTGACCCGCCAGCCAGAAGAACGTCGGCTCCCGCGGATCGGGACCGATCACCAGCACCCGGTCCGGCGCGAAGGTCCGCAGCCCCGCCCAGTTGGAAATCAGCCGCGTGACCGGCTCGGTCACCATCTCTTCATAGCGCGCCAGCCCCTCGGCCAGGACCATGTCGTCCGCCCAGGCGTCATGCGGCTCCATCAGGTCTTCCTCGGCAGGCGACACGATCAGCGCCCCCGCGTCGGGCTTGGCGTACCAGTCCTCGCCCGGTCCGAACATCATCGGCCAGCGGCTCACGTCATGCCCGCCCGGCGCCGGGATCCGCGCCATCGACCGGCGGTACGGCGTGAACCCCAACGGCCGCACCCCCGCCAGCGAGGCCACCTGATCCACCCAAGCCCCCGCCGCATTGACGATCATCCGCGCCGTGAACTCGCCCGCCGACGAGGTGACCCGCCAACCCGCCCCGTCCTTCGCAATCCCGGTGACCCTCGCCTTCGTCACGATCCGCGCCCCGCGGCCCTTGGCGTCCCGTGCAAAGCCCTGGACCAGAAGGTCCGTATCCACGTCCTCGGCATGGGCGGCATAGCCCGCCATCGCCACCGTATCCGGGTTCAGGATCGGCACGATGCCCCGCGCCTCCTCGACGCTGATCCGGTCGAACTCCATCGCCACGAGGTCATGCTCGAAGGCCTCGGCCCCCTCCGCCTTGCCCACCAGCAGCAGCCCGCGCGGCGACAGAACCCCCGGCACCGACCGGAAATAGGCCTCGGACGCCATCGACAGACCCACCACGGCCGGAGCGCCATAACGCGGCTCGAACAGCGCCGCCGACCGGCCACTGGCATGATGCGCCAGCGCCTCCTCCGCCTCCAGCACGATGACCGAGCCCAGCTCCGACATCCGCGCCGCTGCCGAGACCCCGGCGATCCCGCCGCCAATAATCAGGAAATCCGCGTCCATTCCGACCCTCCCGCTGCGAAAAAGGGGCACAGGAAAACCCGTGCCCCTTCCTTCATGTCCAGATATCCGAAGACGCCGGGGGCCGGAACCCCCGCCCGGATCACTGCGGGATGTCGCCGGTGATGCCTTCGACGTAGAAGTTCATCCCCAGCAGGTCACCATCGGGAGCGGTCGCGCCCTCGGCCAGCCAAGGCGAGCCGTCCTGCTTGTTGATCGGCCCGGTGAACGGGTGGTAGGTCCCCGCCGCGATGGAATCGCGCAGCGCCTCGGCCTCGGCCTTCACTTCGGCCGGAACCGCCGCGGTGATCTCGCCGATCTCGACCTCGCCGCCCGCGATGCCTTCCCAGGCGTCGGCTTGCTCGTAGGTCCCGTCCAGAAGCGCACCGACGCGCTTCACATAGTAGGGCGCCCAGTTGTCGATGATCGACGACACCCGCGGCCCGTCCTTGTACTCGGCCATGTCCGAGGCCTGGCCAAAGCCGATCACCGCGCCATTGGTCTTCGCCGCCTCGGCCAGAGGAGCAGTGGAGTCGGTGTGCGACGCGATCACGTCCACGCCCTGATCGATCAGCGCCTTGGCAGCGTCAGCTTCCTTGGCCGGGTCGAACCAGGTGAAGGCCCAGACGACCGAAAGCTCGACGTTCGGGTTGGCCTTCTTGGCGTGCAGGTAATAGCTGTTGATCCCCATGACGACTTCGGGGATCGGGAACGACGCGATGTAGCCGATCTTGTTCGACTTGGTCATCTTGCCCGCGATGTGGCCCTGCACCGCGCGGCCCTCATAGAAGCGCGCGTTGTAGGTGCTGACGTTGGCGCTGTCGCGCTTGAAGCCCGTGGCATGTTCGAACTTCACGTCGGGGAACTTGGCCGCGACGGCGTTGGTCGGGTCCATGAAGCCGAAGGACGTCGTGAAGATGATGTTGCAGCCGCCCAAGGCCATCTGGGTCAGCACGCGCTCCGCATCCGCGCCTTCCGGCACGTTTTCCTGCCACTGGATCTCGACCTTGTCGCCGAACTTCTCCTGGACGGCCAGAGCGCCCTCGTGGTGCTGGAAGGTCCAGCCGCCGTCGCCGATCGGGCCGACGTAGACGAAGCAGGCCTTCACCTTGTCCATGCCCTGCGCAAATGCGCCGCCCGAAGCCAGCAGCAGCCCCATGGCAGCGGTGGCCAGCAGATTTCTGCGTTTCATTCTTGATACTCCCCGTAGTGGCGGCGCCATTGCGGCCCCGCAAGTTGATGCCTCAGCGCGAGGCGTGAAAGTTCTGGCCCAGCGAAGCCGGAGCCCCGTTGGCCTTGCCCTTGCGTCCCGCCGACATGATGACCAGCACAAGGATGGTTATCAAATAGGGCGCCATGGACAAGTACTCGACCGGGATGCCTGATCCCGCCACCTGCAGGTTCAACTGCAAGACAGTTATCCCGCCGAAAAGATAAGCTCCGATCAACACGCGCCACGGCTTCCAGCTGGCAAAGACCACGATGGCAAGCGCGATCCAGCCCGCCCCCGCCGTAATCCCGTCCACCCATTGCGGCACGCGCGCGAGGCTGACATAGGCCCCGCCCATCCCTGCCATCGCCCCGCCAAAGGCGATGCACATCAGCCGGATCCGGTTGACCTTGTACCCCAGCGCATGCGCCGCCTCATGGCTTTCGCCGACGGCCCGGATGATCAGCCCCACCCGGGTCGCCTTCAGCACCCACCACAACACAGCCGTCATCAGGATGCTGAAATAGACCACCCAGTCATGCCCGAAAAGGATCGGCCCCACCACCGGCAGGTCCGCCAGCGCATCCGGCAGCAGTTGCTCGGTCGGCGGCGGCTTGATCCCGTTGTAGCCCTGTCCGCCCAGGGAACTCACCCCCAGCCCGAACAGCGTCAGCGCCAAGCCCGTCGCCACCTGGTTCGCGAGAAACACCTGGGTCAGCGCCGCAAAGATCAGGCTCAGCAACGCGCCCGCCGCCGCCCCGCCGAAGAACCCGATGACCGGGCTCCCCGTCTCGACCGCCACGACGAACCCGCCCAAAGCGCCGATGATCATCATGCCCTCGACGCCCAGGTTCAGCACGCCCGAGCGCTCCACCACCGTCTCTCCCAGCGCCGCCAGCAGGATCGGCACCGCCGAAGCCATCAGGGTCGCGATCAGGATGACCGGATTGATACCGCCAATGTCCATCTCAGTGCGCCCCCACATGCAGTCGGAACCGATAATTCGTCAGCACATCCACCGCGAGCAGGAAGAACAGCAGCATCCCCTGGAACACCTGGATCGCCGCATCCGGCAGGCCGAGGTTGGTCGAGGCCATCTCGCCCCCCACATAGGTCAGCGCCATCAGGAACCCCGCCAGCACGATCCCCAGCGGATTGAGCCGCCCGAGGAACGCGACGATGATCGCCGTGAACCCGTACCCCGTGTTGAAGTCGATGCTGATCTGACCCGCCGGCCCCGTCACCTCGAACAGCCCCGCCAGCCCCGCCAGCGCTCCCGATATGCCCATGCACATCACCACCAACCGCGCCGGGTTGACCCCGTGGAACCGCGCTGCCCGCGGGGCCTGTCCTGCCAGCTTGATCTGGAACCCGGCCTGGTGCCGCGTCAGCAAAATATAGGCCAGGACCGCCGTCACCAGTGCGGCCACGCCGCCCCAATGCAGGCCCAAGGGCTCATACAGGAACGCGTTCTCCGCCGCCGGATAGCTGGAGAAGTTGCGGCTTCCCGGAAAGCCCATCCCTTCGGGGTTCTTCAGAAAACCCGTGGAGGCCTTGGCCAGGATGGTCTCGGCCACATAGACCAGCATCAGGCTGACAAGGATCTCGTTCGTGTTGAACCGCGTCTTCAGGATGGCCGGGATCATCGCCCAGGCCCAGCCACCGAATGCGCCGGCAACCACCATCACCGGAAAGATCCAGCGGCTTTCCGTCGGAAACACCGCCAGCCCCACCCCGGCGCCGACGATGGCCCCCATGATGTACTGACCCTCGGCCCCGATGTTCCAGATCCCCGCCCGGAACCCCAAGGCGAGGCCAATGGCGATCAGGATCAGCGGCCCCGCCTTCACCAGAAGCTGCCCGCGCAGGTAAAAGGCGAACTCGCCGAAGACCGGGTCCCAGAAGATCGTGCGGATCACCTCGAACGGGTTCTTGCCCATCGCGGCGAACAGGATACCCCCCGCTATCATCGTGAGGATCACCGCGACGGGCGGCGTCGCATATAGCCAGAACTTGCTGGGGGTGGGACGCTTTTCAAGCCTGAACATGCGACCGCCCTTTCATCTGTCCAAAAATATCCCGGGGGTGTGGGTGCTGGCCCCCACTGCAACGCCGCCGCAAAAGATCACGCGACATGATGCGCAACCTCCATGCCATGCGCCCCGCCCATCATCAGCCCGATCTCGTCCATCGTCAGCCCTTCGGTCGGCCGGGGCTTCGTCAGCCGCCCCTCGTTCAGGACCGCAAAGGTATCCGCCACTTCCAGCAGCTCATCCAGGTCCTGGCTGATCACCACCACCGCCGCTCCTTCGCCCGCCCGATCCAGGATGGACTGCCGGATCTGTGCCGCCGCCGCCGCATCCACGCCCCAGGTCGGCTGGTTGATCACGATGACACTCGCTCCCTGCATCAACTCGCGCCCCATCAGGAACTTCTGCAAGTTCCCGCCCGACAAGGCCCGCGCCGCCACATCCGGCCCCGGAGTCCGGACATCATAGGCCGCGATGATTTCCTCCGCGAACTTGCGCGTTCCGGCCCAGTCGACGAACCCGTTCTTCGTCAGCCCCTTGCGGACCCCCGCCGTCAGGAAAGCGTTCTCGACCAAGGACATGTCCGGCGCCGCGGAATGTCCATACCGATCCTCCGGTGCTGCCACCAACCCCGCGCGCCGACGCTCCACCGGCCCACGGTCGCCCACCGGCTGCCCGGCGATCCGCACCTTGTCCGCAGAAGCCCGCAGCTCCCCCGACAATGCGAGCAAAAGCTCATCTTGTCCGTTGCCGGCGACCCCCGCGATCCCCAGCACTTCACCCTTCGCCACGGTAAAGCTGACCCCTTTCAACGAGGTCCCGAACGGAATCGGCGACTCCACCGACAGGTCCGATACCCCCAGCGCCACCTCGCCCTTCGCCCCCAACCGCCGCTCGGGCGTCTTCAGCGCCTGCCCGACCATCAGCTCCGCCATCTCCCGCGCCGTCCTCTCGCGCGGGGTGCAGGTGGCCACCACCTTCCCCCGCCGCAGGATCGTCGCCTCGTCGCAAAGGCTTTTGATCTCTTCAAGCTTGTGGCTGATATACAGGATCGCCGTCCCTTCGCTGGACAATTGCCGCAGCGTCTTGAACAGGATCTCCACCTCCTGCGGTGTCAGAACAGATGTCGGCTCGTCCATGATCAACAGCTTCGGGTCCTGCAGCAGGCACCGGATGATCTCCACCCGCTGCCGTTCCCCCGCCGACAGATCCCCCACCATCCGCGACGGGTCCAACGGCAGCCCATACTCCTCCGACACCGCCCGGATCTTCGCCGCCAGCTCCCGCATCGGCGGCGGGTTCTCCATCCCCAGCGCGACGTTCTCCGCCACGTTCAGCGCCTCGAACAGGCTGAAGTGCTGGAACACCATCGCCACCCCCAGCCGCCGCGCCTCTGCCGGTTTCGACGGCTGATAGGCCTGCCCCCGCAGCGTCATCTGGCCAGAGTCGGGCCGCACCAGACCATAGATCATCTTGACCATGGTCGACTTCCCCGCCCCGTTCTCTCCCAGAAGCGCGTGAATCTCCCCCTCACCGATGGAAAAGGTGACGTCACTGTTCGCCACCACCCCGGGATAGGCCTTGGTGATCCCCTCCACTCGCAGCAATTCCGGTCGCGTCATGCCCGCATCTCCCTTGCCGCCGTCTTGGGCGCCCTCAACAGTTCCGCCACCACACCAATTGCAATCGCCTGCGGATGCTTGCCCAACCCCGGATCGCCAATCGGACACCTGATCCGCGCCACCGCCTCGCCGGAATGCCCCAGCGCCTTCAGCCGCGACCGGAACCGCCCCCACTTCGTCGCCGACCCGATCAGCCCCAACCCCATGAAGCCCCGGTTCAACAGCCGGTGACACAACTCCAGATCCAGGGCGTGGGAATAGGTCAGTACCAGATGCTCCGCTCCCAAAGGCGCATGATCCGCCACCAAAGCCGGATCACTGGCCGGAACCACCGTCACCCCCTCCGGCACCACAGCCGGAAACCGCTCAGGCCCAACATCCACCCAAGTCACCGCAATCCCCGGCAGCGGAGCCAGCACGGACACCAACGCCCGCCCTACATGCCCCGCACCCCAGACCCAGACCTGCCGTTCCACCTCCGCCACCGGCTCCACCAGCCAGCCAGCCGCCAGTGCCGTCGCAGGCCGCACCCCTTGCCCCCGCGCCGCCGCCAAGACCCGCTTCACCGCCAGCGGCATCTCCCCGGCACCCCGCACCACGACGCCCGCCACGACCTCCGGCACCGCCCCGAACACCTCGGTCCAAAGCACCACCGCCCCACCGCAGCACTGGCCCAGCGACGGCCCCAACGCCACCCGCTCCACCGCGCGTCCGCCACCAGCCAGCATCGCCCGCGCCTTCGCCGCCGCCTCGAACTCCAGCGCCCCGCCGCCAATCGTCCCCGACTGCCCGTCTGCAAAGACCAGCATCGACGCCCCAACCTCACGGGGGGAAGACCCCTCCACGCCCGCGATCACCACCCGCGCCACCCGCCCGTGCGTCGCCAAAGCCGCCGTCAGTGCCCCGAGGTCAAACACGGCCCTCGACCCTCCGCACCGCCATCAGCACCCGCTCCGCCGTGGCAGGAGCATCCAGCGCCGGATACACCGATCCATCCCCGCAAGCCGCCACCGCATCCGACAGCGCGTACAGCGCCGAAATCCCCAGCATGAACGGCGGCTCTCCCACCGCCTTCGACTTGCCCACCGCATCCTCGCGGTTGGGTTTGCCCCAGAGCGCGACGTTGAACACATCCGGCCGGTCCGAACAGGCCGGGATCTTGTAGGTACTCGGCGCATGTGTCGCCAACCGACCCTTCCCGTCCCAGACCAGTTCCTCCGTCGTCAGCCACCCGGCCCCCTGCACATAGGCGCCCTCGACCTGCCCGATGTCCAAAGCCGGGTTCAGCGAGGTCCCCGTGTCATGCAGCAGATCAGCCCGCAAAATCCGGTTCTCCCCGGTCAGCCGGTCGATCACCACCTCGGTCACCGCCGCCCCGTAAGCGAAGTAGAAGAACGGTCGCCCCGTCCCCTTCACCCGATCCCAGATGATCTTTGGCGTGGCGTAATACCCCGTCGAGGACAGCGATACCCGCGCCTGATAGGCCCAGGCCACCACGCGTGCCCAATCATAGACCTCGCCCGCCACACGCACCGTGCCATCCACGAACCGCACTGCGGAGGGCTCCACCTGATGCTTCTCGGCAATGAACTCCGCCAGGCGCCCCCGGATCGTCTCCGCCGCCGCCTTCGCCGCCATTCCGTTCAGGTCCGACCCCGAAGACGCCGCTGTGGCCGAGGTATTCGGCACCTTCCCCGTATCCGTCGCCGTGATCTTCACCATCGCCGTATCGACGCCAAAGACCGAGGCCGTCACCTGCGCCACCTTCTGGAACAGCCCCTGTCCCATCTCGGTCCCGCCGTGGTTCAACGCGATGGAGCCGTCCTGGTACACATGCACCAGCGCCCCCGCCTGGTTCAGCCAGGTCAGCGTGAACGAGATCCCGAACTTCACCGGCGTCAGCGCGATCCCGCGCTTCAAGACCGGCGAACCCGCGTTCCACCGGGCGATCTCCGCCTTCCGCGCCCGGTAGTCCGACGAACGCTCCAGCTCCGCCACCAGCTCATGCCCGATGAAATCCTCCACCGGCATATGGTACGGCGTCGTCTGCACCCGCCCGTCCGGCGGCAAGGCATGTGACCCCACCGGAGCCGCCGCCCCGCGCGAGGTCAGATCGACCTCCCCGCCCTTGGAACTCCCCTGGCCTTTCATCTTTGCCGAAATATCCCCGCCGGAGGCATCCGCCGCCTGCATCGCGCGATAGAAGTTGGACTTGCGCACCTCCAGCGGCTCGCGTCCCACGACAAACGCCACGTGGTCCATGACCCGCTCGATCCCGACCATCCCCTGCGGCCCGCCGAACCCGCGATAGGCCGTGGCGCTGCAGGTGTTGGTCTTCAGTCGGTGCGATTCAATCCGGACGTGGGCCAGGTGATAGCAGTTGTCCGAGTGCAGCATCGCCCGGTCGGCCACCGGCAGGCTCAAATCCTGCGACCATCCGCAGCGAAACAGATGCGTGAACTCCAAGCCCAGGATGCGCCCCTCGTCATCCACCCCCGCGCGGTACAGAATCCGCAGGTCATGCCGCTTCCCCGTGATGACCATGTCGTCATCCCGGTCATAGCGCATCCGGGTTGGCCGCCCCGTCAGCCGCGCCGCAACCGCACAGGCAATCGCCAGCGCGTTCCCCTGGCTCTCCTTCCCGCCGAACCCCCCGCCCATCCGGCGCACCTCGACCCGCACCGACGACATCGGCAGATGCAAGGCGTGCGCCACCTTGTGCTGCACCTCCGTCGGGTGCTGGGTCGAGGAGTGGACGACCATGTCGCCCCCCTCCTGCGGCAGGCAGGCCGCGACCTGCCCCTCCAGATAGAAATGCTCCTGCCCCCCGACCTCGAAGGACCCCTCGACGACCCGAGGCGCAGACGAGATCGCCCGCGACGCATCCCCCTTCGCCCAGACCACTGGCCCCTGCTCGAACCGGCTGTTCGCCGCCAAGGCGTCATCGACAGTCAAAAGCGCCGGAAGCTCCCGGTAGGAAACCTTCCCCAACCGTGCCGCCTTCCGCGCCGCAAGGTGACTGTCGGCAACGACCAGAAACACCGGCTGCCCGACGTAATGCACCGTTCCCACCGCCAGCAGCGGCTCGTCATGCGCGGAAGGGCTGCAATCCGGCATCTCCGGCAAATCCTCCGCCGACAGCACCGCCACCACGCCCGGAGCCGCCCGCACCGCAGACAGGTCCAGCCCGGTAATCTCGCCATGCGCGACCGTAGACAAGCCGAACGCCAGATGCAGCGCATTCGCCGGGAACGACAGATCATCGATGTACCGCGCCTGACCCGTCACATGCAGCGGCGCGGCGTCATGCGGCAGCGGTTTGCCCATGCTCATGCCGACACCTCCAGCACCGAGACCGGCACGCCGTTGAGATCCTGGAAATACCGCCGCAACAGGTTCTGCGCCGTCAGCATCCGGTAGCCCGCACTGGCGCGCATGTCCGACAACGGAGAGAAGTCACCCGCCATCGCCTCCGCCGCCGCTTCCACCAAAGCCTCGGTCCAAGCCTTCCCAACCAAAGCCGCCTCCGCCAACGCAGCCCGCTTCGGCACCCCTGCCATGCCCCCGAACGCGATCCGGGCCGAGGTCACCAAGCCCCCCTCAACCGTCACGTTGAAACACCCGCAGACCGCCGAGATGTCCTGATCGAACCGCTTGGAAATCTTGTAGCAGCGCAGGGCCGGGGCAAACTCCGGGAACGACACCCCCGCCACGAACTCCCCAGACCGCCGATCCTGCTTGCGATACTCCAGGAAGAAATCCTCCAGCGGCATCACCCGCATCTCGTCCCCGCGCCGCAGATGCAGCGTCGCCCCCAGCGCAATCAGCGCCGGTGGCCCATCCCCGATGGGCGAGCCGTTCGCGATGTTCCCCCCGATCGTCGCCGCGTTCCGCACCTGCACGCTGGCATACCGCCGCAAAAGCTCACCAAACGACGGCAACCGCTCCGCCACCGCGTCCCGCAGCGCGCTGATTGTCACGCAGGCGCCCACATGCAGCTGCCCGGCCTGCACTTCGATTCCCTTCAGGTCCTCGACGCCGCCAAGAAACGCCACCGGAGCCAACTCCCGCAGCTGCTTGGTCACCCAAAGCCCCACGTCCGTTGCACCCGCCACCAGCACCCCGTCGGGGTTCGCCAGATACCACTCCGCAAGCGCGTCCGAGTCCGCAGGCCGGAACACCCCCGCCTCCCCCGCCGCAAAGCCAGCCAAGGCCTCCCGGTCCGCAATCATCCACTCCGGCACGGCCTCACCCGCCGCCGCCTCCGCCGCCCGCACAATCGGCGCATACCCCGTGCACCGGCACAGGTTGCCCGCCAGTTGATCGTCGTGATCCCGCGCCCCGTTCAGATGCGCAACCGCCATGCTGACCACAAAACCGGGAGTGCAGAACCCGCACTGCGACCCGTGATGCGCCACCATCGCCGCCTGCACCGGATGCATCTCACCCTGCGGCCCCGACACACCCTCCACCGTCCGCACGGCCTTCCCGTGCAGCTGGGCCAAGAACAGGATGCAGGCGTTCAGCGCCTTGGACCCCGACGCATCCGTCACCATGACGGTGCAGGCCCCACAGTCGCCCTCGTTGCAGCCTTCCTTGGTCCCGGTCAGCCCGCGCACGTCGCGCAGCCAATCCAGGAGAGTCCGCGTCGGGGCTTCCCCCTCGATGCGGACCGGCGTTCCGTTCAACAGAAACGCAATGCTCATTCTCAAGCCCGCCGCGGTCTCCCCATTCAAGGCATTCTGCGTGGTCGCCCGATGCGGCGTAAAGCGACCCACGCGCCCTTTCTTGTGGTTATCATTTCATCAAGCGCGGCCTGCCGATTCAAGGCAAGAACAAACTATTCGGGAAAAGGCGAAGCAGTTACCGGATTATGCCGAGGAATTAGCCAGACCCGCCGCCGCTGCAGGCTGACGCAGAGGTAAGGCAATCCTTACTCCACCCCGGAAACGGCCCCGTATATACACCCCGAACCGTTAGCATACACACAAATGGATTTTCCCATGGACTTCGAAACCACCCTCAAATTCGCTCACGTTCTCGCCGCCGTCCTCTGGGTCGGCGGCGGTTTTACCACCATCATCGCCGGCATCGTCCTTGCGGGCCGCTCCACCGCGCAGACCCAGCTTGCCATCGTCCAGGCGGTCGTCCTTCTCGCCCCGCGGCTCTTCATCCCGGCTTCCATCCTGACCTTGGCGACCGGAGTCACCCTCCTCTTCGTCGCCGGCTGGGGCTGGCAGCCCTTCACCGTCCTCGGCCTGGCCGGAGTGATCTTCACCGCCGGGTTCGGCGCCCTCGTCCTCGGCCCCTCCTGCGAGCGCGCTCTGAAACTGGCCGACACCCATGGTGCCGACGCCGCGATCCCCTCCCTCCGCCGCGTGCAGCGCCTGGCGATGATGGACTACGCCGTCCAGTTCGCCATCGTCTTCCTGATGGTGGTGAAACCCTCGTGGAGCGACTTTGCCGCCTTCGGCGGCATCGCTTCGATCATCGCCCTCGCGGCACTCGCCGCCCTGCGTCCGATCCCGCACGCCAACGTCTAAGGGGTCTTCCCCCATCGCGCCGGGCCGGGTAACCCTACACCCATGCCCGGCGCGCACCCCCGATTCATCCACCTTCGCACCCACACCGAACACTCGCTTCTCGAAGGCGCGGTGCCGGTGAAAAAGCTGGTCGATCTCTGCAAGGCCGCGGGGATGCCCGCCGTCGCCGTAACCGACACCAACAACATGTTCGCAGCACTGGAGTTTTCGGTCACCGCGATGGGGGCAGGGGTGCAGCCCATCGTCGGCTGCCAGATCGCCGTCGCCCACGACCCCGCCCAGCCCGGCGAGAAACCCCGCCAGCCCGCGCCCATCGTTCTGCTCGCCCAGACCGAACAAGGCTACATGAACCTGATGCGGCTCAACACCCGGCTCTACATCGACGGATCGATGACCGGCTCGGCCAACCTGCCGCAGGTGACGCTGGACGAACTCCAGCAGAACGCCGATGGCCTCATCTGCTTGACCGGCGGCCCCGATGGCCCCTTGGGGCGCTTCCACGCCACGGGCCAGCAGGCCAAGGCCCGCGCCATCCTAGAACGGCTGACCACGATCTACCCCAACCGCCTTTACGTCGAACTGCAACGCCATCCCGGCCCCGGAGGCGCGCTGGCCGAACAGGAGGCGCTGGCCGAACGGGGCGCCATCGACCTTGCCTACGAACTCGGCCTTCCCCTCGTCGCAACCAACGACGTCTACTTCCCCAAGACTGAAATGTACGAGGCGCACGATGCCCTCATCTGCATCGCCGAGGGCGCTTATGTCGACCAGCAGCAACCTCGCCGCCGCCTGACGCCGCAGCACTACTTCAAGTCTGAATCGGAAATGGCCGCCCTCTTCGCCGACCTGCCCGAGGCGCTGGAAAACACGGTCGAGATCGCCAAGCGCTGCGCCTATGCCGTCGCCAAACGCAAACCGATCCTGCCGAAATTCGCCGATGACGAGGTGAACGAACTTCGCCGTCAGGCGAACGAAGGCCTGCAGGCCCGCCTCAAGGTCATCCCCCATTCCGCCACGCCCGAAGAATACCAGGCCCGGCTGGATTTCGAGCTTGGGATCATCGAAAAGATGGGCTTCCCCGGCTACTTCCTGATCGTCGCCGACTTCATCAAATGGGCCAAGGACCACAACATTCCCGTGGGTCCGGGCCGGGGTTCGGGCGCAGGCTCACTGGTGGCCTATGCGCTGACGATCACCGACCTTGACCCCTTGCGCTACGCGCTTCTCTTCGAACGCTTCCTGAACCCGGAACGCGTCTCGATGCCCGACTTCGACATCGACTTCTGCATGGACCGGCGTGAAGAGGTCATCACCTACGTCCAAGGGAAATACGGCCGCGACAAGGTGGCCCAGATCATCACCTTCGGCGCTTTACTCTCCAAGGCCGCCGTCCGCGATGTGGGCCGCGTGCTGCAACTCTCCTACGGTCAGGTCGACAAGCTGTCGAAGATGATCCCGCTGGAAGGCGTCAAGCCGGTCAGCATCACCAAGGCCCTCGCCGATGAACCCCGCCTGCGGGAAGCGAAGAAGGAAGAGGTCGTCGCCCGCCTTCTCGACTACGCGGAAAAGATCGAAGGCCTCTACCGCAACGCCTCGACCCACGCCGCCGGGGTGGTGATCGGCGACCGCCCGCTGGACCAGCTGGTCCCGCTCTATCAGGACCCTAGGTCCGACATGCCGGCCACCCAGTTCAACATGAAATGGGTCGAACAGGCCGGGCTGGTTAAGTTCGACTTCCTTGGTCTGAAGACCCTGACCGTGATCCAGAACGCGATGGACCTTCTGGCCCTGCGCAGCATCAGCTTCGACATCAACCTGATCCCGCTGGACGACAAACCCAGTTACGACCTTTACGCCGCCGCGAAGACCGTCGCCGTCTTCCAGGTGGAAAGCTCGGGCATGATGGACGCGCTGCGCCGGATGAAGCCGACCTGCATCGAGGATATCGTGGCACTGGTGGCCCTCTATCGCCCCGGCCCGATGGAAAACATCCCGACCTACTGTGAGGTGAAGAACGGCCTCAAGGACCTGGAATCGATCCACCCCACCATCGACCACATCCTCGCCGAAACGCAGGGGATCATCGTCTACCAGGAACAGGTGATGCAGATCGCTCAGGTCATGGCGGGCTACTCCTTGGGCGGCGCCGACCTTCTGCGCCGCGCAATGGGCAAGAAGAACCCCGAGGAAATGGCCCGCGAACGACCGAAGTTCATCGAAGGCGCCAAGTCCACTCACAACATCCCCGCCGCCAAGGCCGGGGAAGTCTTCGACCTTCTGGAAAAATTCGCCAACTACGGCTTCAACAAATCCCACGCCGCCGCCTACGCAGTGGTCAGCTACCAGACCGCCTACCTCAAGGCGAACTACCCGGCCGAGTTCATGGCCGCCGTCATGAACTGCGACCTCCACCTCACCGACAAGCTTGCCGTCTACAAGCGTGAGGTCGACAAGCTCGGCCTGAAAACCATCGCCCCTTGCGTCAACGCCTCGCTTGCCACCTTCACCGTGCGCGACAACGCCCTCGTCTACGGCCTCGGCGCCCTGAAAAACGTCGGCGTCGATGCGATGCAGCTGATTGTGAACGCGCGCCAGAAGGACGGGGGCGACAAACCCTTCGCCACACTCTTCGACTTCGCCCGCCGCGCCGATTTCAAGCGGATCGGCAAGCGCCCCCTCGAAATGCTCGCCCGCGCCGGCTGCTTCGACCAGCTCGATCCCAACCGCGCCCGCGTCTTCGAAGCGCTGGACCCCCTCGTCGCCTACTCCGCCGCCATCCACGAGGCTGCCGCCTCCTCCCAGGTTTCCCTCTTCGGCACCGCCGGCGCCGACATCCCCGAACCCCGCCTCCCGTTCCGCGACGACTGGCTCCCGGTCGAGCGCCTTGCCCAGGAACACCAGGCCATCGGCTTCTACCTCTCCGGCCACCCGCTCGACGACTACATGTCCGCCCTGCGCAAGAAGGGGGTCGAGACTCTGACAGAAGTCACCCGCAAAGCCGAACGCGGTCCCTGCATCGCCAAGCTGGCGGGGTCGGTGTCGTCAAGACAGGAACGCAAATCCGCCAAGGGCAACCGCTTCGCTTTCGTCCAGCTTTCCGACCCGACCGGCCTGTACGAGGTCACCTGCTTCTCCGAAGTCCTTGAAGCCTCCCGCGACCACCTCGACGCGGGGTCCAACGTCGTCCTCACCGTCAAGGCCGAGCTTGAAGGCGAAACGCTCAAGCTCCTGGCGCAATCCATCACCCCCATCGATGCCGCCACTGCCACCGCCGGCGCGCAGGACCTCCGCATCCACCTCGTCCGCCCCGAGGCCGCGATCTCCCTCGCCGGCCTCCTCGCCAAGGTCGAGGGCCGCAGCCGCGCCTCGATCACCCTCTGCGTCACCGACCCCGAGGGCCGCGAGATCGACATCGACCTCCCCGGCCAATACCCCGTGACCCCCCAGATCAAGGGCGCGATCAAGGCCATGCAGGGCGTCCTCGCGGTCGAGGAAATCTAGCGCGGCAGGATCGCGCCACGGACCGAGACCACCCGCTCGGCAAGCCCCGCCGCCGCCGCTAGACAGTCCGCCACCTCCGCGCCGCGGTCCATCGCCGCGAGAAAACCGGCGTTGAAACTGTCCCCCGCGGCAGTCGTGTCCACCACGTTCACGTCCTCCGCAGCGGGCCGGTGCGTCCGGCTTCCGTCCAGGGCGATGGCCCCGTCGCCGCCGCACTTCAGCGCTCCCTGCCGAATGCCAGCCCTGGCATAGCGCGCCAGGATATCGTCGGTCAGCCGGTCCCCGAACAGCGCCGCCTCGTCGTCGCGTGACGGAAAGGCGATGTCGGTCAGCCCGATAAAACGGGACATCTGCTCCCGCGCAGTGACAAGATCGGGCCACAGTACCGGTCGGTAGTTCGTGTCGAAAGCCACCCGCCCGCCCCGGTCGCGGAACCGGACCAACCCCTCCGCCAGCCGGTCACGCGCGCCCTGATCAAGGATCGCAAGGCTGATCCCGGACAGGCACAGCGTGTCGAAGCCGTCCAGGAACGCCGGGCTCAGGCTGCTTTCGGGGCCGAACATCCGCCGCGCCGCCGAGGTCGACCGCCAGTAGGAAAAGCTGCGCTCGCCATGCTCGTCGGTGTCGATCAGGTACAGCCCGGGCATCTGGCCCGGAAGCCGCGCGACATGCGCCGTGTCCAGCGCCTCGGCCCGCAATGCGTCGATGATCCGGTCGGACTGCCGGTCCGTCCCCAGCGCCGTCACATAGGCGACGCGCCCCCGGCCCAAGGCCCGCGACAGGTAGACCGCGGTGTTGAACGTATCGCCCGCCACCCCGATCCGGGCCGTATCGCCGCCCGTGCGGGCAACCTCGACCATCACCTCGCCCAGACAGGCGATCCGGCCAAGCTGGCCCATTCACATCACTCCAAAGGTCTCGAAGGCCTCCACTGTGCTCATGCCGTTCTGAATGGCAAGCCGGACCTTGCTTTCCGTGGACACCTTCTCGAAGGCCTTGGTGATGGCTTCCTCTGCCGCCTCGGCCGGGATCACCAGCACACCGTCGCGGTCGCCATAGACGATATCACCAGGGCGAATAGCCACGCCCTCGATCTCGATGGGAACCCGATAGTCCACCACCTTGCCGCGCGGACCCTGGTCCTGCGCGAAACTCCCCATGCAGAAGGTCGGGAAGTTCAGGTCCAGGATTTCCGACGTATCCCGGCAATAGCCATCCAGCACCGCCCCCGCCGCTTTCAGGTGGATCGCCCGCGTCGACATCAGGCCCCCCCACAGCGCATAGCGCGGCGAGGACCCGGTGCAGATATAGACCTCGTGCGGCTTCAGGTCGTCCAGCGCCCGGAACATCAAGCCGAAGGGCTTGGCCGTCAGCGGGTTCTGCCCGGCGACCGAGGCCCCAAAGTGATCCGCCTCCAGCACCGGCATCGCCCGGCCCAGCACCACCATGTCGTCCCGCACCGGACGCAGACGCGGCGGCAGGAACTGGTGCAAGAGGCCCATCGTGTCCAGGATGTCCCCCACAACGGCGGTGAACAACTCGCGCTTCATCGCGGCGAACATCTCGGCATCATCGGCAAAACGCATGGTCTGGTCCCTTCAGTGCAAGCGGCGCGCGACGTCGATGCCGTGCATGACGCCACGAAGTTCTGCCAGGCCACGCAGCCGCCCGATCAGCGAGTAACCGGGGTTGATCCGATCCTTGGTCAGATCGTCGGCCATCAGGTGACCGTGGTCCGGCCGCAGCGGAATGCGCCAGTCCTTGCGCCCCTCCGCCCGCCGCCGCGCCTGCTCGTCCAGCAGCACCGCGATCACGGCGGGCAGGTCGGACGAACCGCCCAGATGATCCGCCTCATGGAACGACCCGTCCGGCTCTCGCGTCACGTTGCGCAGGTGGGTGAAGTGGATGCGCGGCGCGAACTCCTTCGCCATCGCCGTCAGGTCATTGTCCGCCCGCGTGCCAAAGGACCCGGTGCAGAAGGTCAACCCGTTCGCCCGCGTATCGGCCGCCGCGAAGATGCGCCGCACGTCCGCAGCGTCCGACACCACGCGGGGCAGGCCGAACAGGGGGAAGGCCGGGTCGTCGGGATGGATGCAGAGGTTGATCCCCACATCCTCCGCCACCGGCACCACCGCGCGCAGGAAGTGGTTCAGGTTCTCCGCCAGGTCCGCAGGACTGATCCCGTCATAGGCGGCCAGCGCCTGCAGGAACCCCGCCCGGTCATACTTCACCTCGGTTGCAGGCAACCCCGCGATCAGGTTTCGTTCGACGCGGGCAATTGCCGCCTCGTCCAGCGACGCCAACCGCGCCTTGGCCTCCTCCAGCCGCTTGGCCGAGTAATCCCCCTCCGCCCCCGGTCGCCGCAGCACGAAGACGTCATAAGCCGCGCAATCCACCGCGTCGAAGCGTAGCGCCAGCGCCCCGTTCGGCATTGGGTGGCGCAGTTCCGTCCGCGTCCAGTCCACCACCGGCATGAAGTTGTAGCAGACCGTACCGATCCCGTTCCGCGCCAAAGCCGCCAGCGTATCCTGCCAATGGCCGATGTAGCGGTCCCGCTCCGGAGTCCCCAGCTTGATCGACGGATGGACCGGAATGCTCTCCACCACCGACCAGCGCAGCCCCGCTGCCGCGATGGTGGCCTTGCGCCGGGCGATGGCCTCATCCGGCCAAGGCGAGCCGTCGTAGATCTCGTGGATCGCCGTCACGATCCCCGTCGCCCCGGCTTGCGCGATATGCGCCAGCGGCACCGGATCGCTGTCGCCATACCAGCGGAAACACTCCTCCATCTGCTCCATCCCTGCGCCTCTTATTGTTGGACCAGCCCGGCTCTTGATACCGCCTCGCCCACGAAAATCAACGGCTTTTCGGGCACGCCTCAACTGTTTCCGCACACTAGCGCGAACCGGATTGACAGAATCCGAATCCTGGACCAACAAATAGAAAAGTGAAACGGAAGGGCTCATCGTGCTGGCCGACGACAGCAACACACAGGTTGGACCTCCGGGGGCAGACGTCCCCCGCGTCTCCGCCGTGGACCGCCTTGTCGAACAGATCCGCGAGATGCTGACCGACCGCGGCCTGCGGATCGGCGATCCCGTCCCCACCGAACGCGACCTGGGCGAGATGTTCCAGGCCTCCCGCAACACCGTCCGCGAGGCGCTGGTCGTCCTGCGCGCCTACGGGCTGATCGAGACTCGCCCCAAGGTTGGTGCCGTGGTCGCCGCCGGGCATGGCGAGGCGATCAAGCGGCTTTTCTCCGTCCACAACGGCATCTCGCCGGACAGCTTCCGCGATCTGCAAGGCTACCGCCGGATCATTGAACTGGGCGTCGGCGACGAGGTGATCCTGAAAGCCTCCGACGCGGACATCGCCGCCCTCTCCCAGGTCAACGACCGCCTCATCACCGCCAGCACCGTCCCCGAGGCCGCCCAGGCCGACTATGATTTCCACGAGGCGATCATCGCGCTGGGCGGCAACCGCACCACGCTAGCCGCCTACCGGATGCTGTCCCCCGTGATCGTCGAGGTCATGCAGATCGGCAAATCCGCCCGCCCGGTGCAGACCGACACCCACGCCGCCCATGCCGAAGTCGTCGCCGCCCTTCTGGCCCGCGACCGCATCGCCTACGCCTACCTGATGAGCCGCCACCTGGAATTCGGCCTGCGCTTCGTCGCCGGCGCCAGTGACCGACGGACCTGAACCGCCGCGCAGCCCGCCCCTGTGGACTGCGCATCCAAGGCCGGAACGAAGCTCTCGCGCCCCGGCATCCAAGGAAGAGAGCGCAACGAACAACAGACCATTCGGGAGGAGTTCAATCATGATTACCAGACGGGGTATCCTGCTGTCGTCCGTGGGCGCAGCAGCCGCAGCCACCATCGGCCTGCCCAAAGCCGTGTTTGCCCAGGACCGCGCCATCGCCGGCATCGTCTTCCAGCAGGACCAGTACATGCGGACCGTGCTCATGGGCATGGCCGCCGCGGCCGAGGCTTCGGGGGTCGAGCTTCTGGAAGCCAACAGCGACAACAAGCTGGAAAAGGAAAGCCAGCTGATCGACACCTACATCGCCCGTGGCGTGCAGGCCATCGCGCTGACGCCCCTCTCGGCTGACGGCTCGATCCCGGCGATCCAGAAGGCGGTCGATGCCGGCATCACCGTCATCACCTTCGGCACCACGGTCAACAGCGACCTGCCCAAGGCCTCGATCACCTCGTCGAACATCGACCTCGGCAATGCCACCGGCGACGCCGCCAGCGCCTTCCTCAAGACCCTCGCCCCCGACCGCAAGGTCAAGATCGCCACGGTGGCCTTCAAGTCGCTTCTGCCCGAGCAAAGCGATGATCGCGTCAACGGCTTCCTCGACAAGGTGAAGGACCAGGTCGAAGTCGTCGCCCAACAGGACGCCTGGCTGGCCGAAAAGGCCGTCGCAGTCGCCTCGGACATCCTGACCGCGAACCCCGATATCGAGATCATCTACGCCGCCAACGAAGGCGGCACCATCGGCGCGGCCCAGGCCGTGAAGAAGGCCGGTCTCGAAGGCAAGGTCTTCGTCTTCGGCATCGACGGGACCGAGCAGCTTGCGAACATGCTGCTCGACCCCGACAACGTCCTGCAGGCCGTCACCGCCCAGCAGCCGTTCGAGGTTGGCCGCCTCGCGCTGGAGGCCGCCAACGCTGTCCTCGACGGCAAGGAAGTCGAAGCCAACCAGTCCGTCCCGGTGCTGCCGCTGACGCGCGGCAATCCCGACGGGGTCAAGGCCTTCCTCGAACAGCTGAAGACCCTCGGCTGACCTGAACCGGACCGGCCCGCGCTCCCCGGGCCGGTCCACCCTTACCCCAAGGCCGCATGACCCATGCTTGACGCTTCCCTCCCCACCGACCGGGGCCGGCTGGAATTCAACGCCGTGTCCAAGGCCTACGGCCCGACGCTGGCGCTGGCGCGGTTCAGCCATGACTTCACGCCGGGGAAGGTCCATGCCCTGATGGGCAAGAACGGGTCCGGCAAGTCCACCCTCGTGAAAATCCTGGCCGGAGTGATCCAGCCCTCCGAAGGCACCCTCCGCGTCAACGGCACCGATACCACCTTCGCCTCGCCGCACGATGCTTTCGGCGCGGGGGTGGTGACCGTCCATCAGGAACTGTCACTGATCCCCTCGCTGACCATCGGCGAGAACATCTTCCTCGGCCGCCTGCCGATGACCCGTCGCCTTGGCGTTCGCGTGATTGACTGGGCCCGGATGCACCGCGAGGCCGCGACCCTGCTCGCGGAGATGGGCCTCGACCTCGACACCCACGCCACCGTCTCCACCCTGTCGGTCGGCCAGCAGCAGGTGATCGAGATCGCGAAGGCCATGTCCTTCCGACCCTCGATCCTGCTCCTCGACGAACCCACCTCGGCCCTTGCCACGCGTGAGGTCGACCTGCTTTTCACCCTCGTCCGCCGCCTGCGCGACCGCGGGGTGACAATCCTCTACATCACCCACCGGATGAACGAGCTCTTCCAGATCGCCGACACCTGCACCGTCCTGCGCGACGGCAACTTCGCGGGCTCCATCGACATGGCCGGGGCCACCCCCGACCGCATCGTCGAGATGATGTTCGGCGAAACTGCCAAGGCCAAACGCCCGGCCCGCCAGGTGATCGACCGTAGCGGTTCGCCGCTTCTGGACGTCAAGGGTCTGACCCGACACGGCGTCTTTGCCGACATCAGCTTTCAGGTCCACCCCGGCGAAATCCTTGGCATCGCGGGCCTCCTCGGCGCGGGCCGGACCGAAGTGATGCGCGCCGTCTTTGGTGCCGACCCGGTGGATGCAGGCTCCGTGACAGTCGCCGGTCGCAGCTTCCAGCGCCCAGACCTCCAGACGATGAAGAACGCCGGCCTCGGCTACACGCCGGAAAACCGCAAGGAAGCCGGCCTCGTTCAGATTCTCTCCACCCATGACAACCTCTGCCTTGCCAGCCTCGCGCGCATCTCCTCGGCCGGGATCGTCAGCCGGGCGGGGGAGCAAGGCTTCGTCGACCGCCAGATCAAGGACCTTGCGATCAAGGTCCCCGACCCCTTGCTGCCGGTGTCGTCCCTGTCGGGCGGCAACCAGCAGAAGGTCGTCATCGGCAAGTGGATGAACACCGCTCCCAAAGTCATGTTCTTCGACGAACCCTCGCGCGGTGTCGATGTCCAGGCCAAGCGGCAGATCTTCGACATCATCTGGCAGAAGGCCTCCGAAGGCTTGGGCGCGGTCTTCGTCTCCACCGAACTGGAAGAAGTCCTGGAAGTCGCCGACCGCATCCTCGTGATGCGCCAAGGCCGCATCGTGGCCGAGGTGGACCCGACCGAGATCACCCTGAACGACCTCTACGCCCTCTGCATGAAGGATCAGACATGAGCGACGCGCCTACCACCGCGCAACGGGCGAACGGGGGGCTGATGCCCTTCGTGCGCACCTACACGATGGAACTGATCCTCTTGGCGCTGGTCGTCTTCCTGATCTTCACCGCACCGGGCTTTGCCTCCTTGGCGAACACCCTGAACGTCTTGCGCACCGTCGCCATGCTGGGGATCATCGCCTTCGGCATGACCGCCGTCATCATCGCGGGGGAGATCGACCTGTCCGTCGGGGCAGGGGCCGCCCTTGCCGGCTGCATCGTCGCCTGGTTCGGCGTGACCTACGCCGAAGCCTGGGGTGGCACGGCTGCTTTGGGGATCGGCTTCCTCGCCGCCCTGATCGTCGGCTTCTTCACCGGCTTCATGACCGGCAAGTTCCGCCAGTGGTTCAACGTGCCCAGCTTCATCACCACGCTGGCCCTCTTCACCGCCCTGCGCGGGGCGGCGAACCTGATCACCGGCGGCTTTCCCCTGTCGAACCTGCCCTCAAGCTTCGGCTTCTTCGGCGGCGGCTATCTCTTCGGCATCCCCTTCCCGGTCTACCTCTTCGCGCTGACTTTCGTCGCCATGCACTTCCTGATGAACCACACCAGCTTTGGCCGCTCGGTCTACGCCGTCGGTGGCAACATGGAGGCCGCGCGGCTTTCCGGCATCGACGTCTGGAAGGTCAAAAGCCTGACCCTCGCCCTGACCGGGGTCCTCACCGCCGTTTCCGGTACCCTCATCGCCTCGCAGATCGGCTCCGGCACCGGCACCACCGCCACGGGGATGGAGCTTGACGTCATCGCCGCCGTCATCATCGGGGGTACCTCCCTTTTCGGTGGCAAGGGGCGCATCTGGGGCACCTTCGTTGGCGTCATCTTCCTCGGCTGCATCTCGAACGGGATGACCCTGCTGAACGTCTCGGAATACTGGCAATACGTGGTGCGGGGGGCGATCATCCTGGGCGCCGTTCTCCTGAACCAGATGCTCGACCGCAGCCGCTGAAGGAAAGGGCGGAAAGATGGAATTCGCAGGCAAAATCGCACTCGTCACCGGCACCTCCGGCATCGGCCGCGCCTCGGCGCGACGGCTGGCGCAGGGCGGCGCCAAGGTCCTCGCCCTCGGCATCGACCCCGAGGTCAACGCCGAGTTCGACGCCCTCGCCAAGGCTGAAAACCTGCCAATGGAAACCCGCCTCTGCGACGTTTCCAACGACACCCAGGTCGCCGCCGCCGTCGCCGACTGCATCGCCCGCCACGGCCGTCTCGACATCATCGTTAACGCCGCCGCGATCCACCCGTTCGGCACCGTCCTCACCACCGACCCCGCCACCTGGGACCGCTGCATGGCCGTCAACGTCGGCTCGATCTACCTCACCGCCCGCCACGGCCTCCCGCACATGACCGGGGGTGGAGCGATCGTGAACATCTCCTCGGTCCAGGGCCATAACTGCCAGCAGAACGTCGCCGTCTACGTCGCCACCAAGGGCGCCATCCACGCCCTGACCCGCGCGATGGCGCTGGACCACGCCGACCAGCGCATCCGCGTCAACTCCGTCTCCCCCGGCTCGGTCCGCACACCGCTCCTGTCACTCGCCGCCCGCACCTACGGCGGCGAGGGTGTGACCGAGGCTGAGGCCTTCGCCCGCTTCGGCGCCGCCCACCCCATCGGCCGCATCGGCGAACCCGAGGAGGTGGCCGAACTGGTCGCCTACCTCGCCTCCGACAAGGCCGGTTTCATCACCGGATCGGATTTCCGCATCGACGGCGGCCTCACCGCAGGGATTGGAGTGAAGTGATGAAGATCGGACTGGGCCTCTACCGCGAAATGCTGACCCCCGACAATTTCCGCTTCGCCGTCCAGGCGGGTGCCACCCATGTCGTCGCCCACCTGACCAACTACTTCGCCGGCCGCGACCCCAAGATCCACGGCGGCGATCCCCGGCAAGGCTGGGGCGACTGCTCCACCGACACGCTCTGGACCTACGAGGAACTCTCCGCCCTCGTGGCCGCCCTGAAAGCCGAGGGCCTCGAACTCGCCGCCCTCGAAAACTTCTCGCCCCGCTTCTGGTACGACGTCCTCCTCGACGGCCCCGAACGCCCCGCCCAGATCGAGGGCCTCAAACGGCTGATCCGCGACGCGGGCCGCGCGGGCGTCCCCTGCATCGGCTACAACTTCTCCATCGCTGGAGTCTACGGCTGGACCCGTGGCCCCTACGCCCGCGGCCGCGCCAATTCCGTCGCCCTCGGCATGGCCCCTTCGGAACTGGATGCCCCCATCCCCGACGGCATGGTCTGGAACATGCGCTACCGCCCCGAACGGCCCGGCGCACCCCCCGTCTCCCTGACCGAAACCGAACTCTGGGACCGCCTGCAACACTTCCTCGCCGAAATGGTCCCCGTCGCCGAAGAGGCCGGCGTCACGCTCGCCGCCCACCCAGACGACCCACCGCTGGACCTCCTCCGCAACACCCCGCGCCTCGTCAACCGGCCCGAGAAATACGACCGCCTGATGTCCCTCGTGGACAGCCCAAGGAACGGCCTCGAACTCTGCCTCGGCAGCTTGCAGGAAATGCCCGGCGCCGACATCTACGCCCACGTCCGCCGCTTCGCCCGCTCTGGCCGGATCGGCTACATCCACTTCCGCAACGTGCGCGGGAAGGTCCCCCGCTACGTCGAGACCTTCGTCGACGACGGCGACATCGACATGGCCGAGATCGTCCGCATCCTGCGGGACGAGAACTACCAGGGCGTGATGATCCCCGACCACACGCCCGAAATGACCTGCGACGCCTCCTGGCACGCCGGGAAGGCCTTCGCGCTCGGCTACATGAAGGCCCTCGTGCAGAACGCCCACGCCCTTGGCCCGGCGCGCAGCTTGATGGCGGCGGCGGAATGAGCGTCGAGGTCGCAACCCCCATCGGCGACCGCTGCGGCGAGGGCGCGGTCTGGTCCGCCCCCGACCGCGCGGTCTACTGGACCGACATCAACCGCTTCCTGATCCACCGCTTTGACGAGGCCTCCTCCGCCACCCGCTCCTGGCTCTTCGACGAACCCGTCGTGGCCCTGTCCCTCACCACCGACCCCGGCCGGATGCTGGTCTGCCTCGCCTCCAAACTCATCTGGTGGTGGCCCGCCACCGACCGCCGCCAGGACCACGGCTTCCGGCTGGAGGGCTTCCCGAGGGTCCGCCTCAACGACGGCCGCACCGACCCCTTGGGCAACTTCTGGGTCGGCTCGATGAAGAACAACGTCCTCCCCGACGGCGAACTCGGCGACCCCGGTCCGGGCGAGGGCAAGCTGTTCCGCATCGCCCCCGATGGCAGCGTCACCATTTTCGTGGAAGGCCTCGGCATCTCCAATACGCTCTGCTGGTCCCCCGACCGCCGCACCTTCTACTTCGGTGATACGCTCGACAACGTCCTCTGGGCCTACGACTACGACGCAGGCCAGATCACCAACCGCCGCGACCACTTTCGCGGCTTTGACCGGGGCCTGCCAGACGGCTCGGCCATCGACTCCGCCGGTGACCTCTGGAACTGCCGCTTTGGCGGCGGCTGCATCGCCCGCGTCGGCCCAGATGGCGCACTCAAAGGGACAGTCGACATCGGCGTTCCCAACGTCACCACATGCGTCTTCGGCGGCGCTGACCTCAAGACGCTTTACATCACCACCGCCTCCATCGTGACACCCCCCGGACACCGCCTTGCAGGCAGCCTCTTCCGCACCCGCGTCGACACCCCCGGCATGGCCGAAAACCTGATGGCCGTCCGATGACCCAGCGCCACGCCATCGCCTGGGCGCATGGCATGGCCTCGGTCCAGGCCCTTGGCGGGATGCTCGGCCCCGTCACCTTCCTCCTGCCCGACGGCCGACAGGTCTCCCCCCTCCACGTTGCCCCCTGGTTCGACGACCCGACCCGCAAGGACCAACCGCCCATCCTGCAGGACCTGCGCGGCGAATGGCCCTGCGTCCCCTTCGGCACCGACGCCCCCCGCAGCCTGTCCGAAGGCTGGTCCGCCACCGGCGAAACCTTCGACGGGGCAGGGGTCCCGCACGGCCATTCCTCCAACGCCGAGTGGGTCTTCACCGAAACCGCCCCCGACCGCATCACCCTCACCTGCGACTACGCCAACACCCACCCCATCCGCCGCCTCACCCGCACCATTGCCGCCGACCCGCAGGCCCCCGCCCTGAACATCACCCTCACCGTCGAGGCCCGCCGCCCCTGCCGCCTGCCCATCGGCCTCCACCCGACGCTCCGCCTGCCGACCACTGCCCAAGCCCGACTCGATCCGCCCGCCTTCCGCCAGGGCCGCGTCTTCCCCCTCGACGTCGAGCCCAGTCAGGGTCTCCTGCAACCCGGCTCCACCTTCGCCTCTCTCACGGCAGTCCCAACCCGCACGGAGACCACCCTCTCTCTCGCCGCCCTCCCCCTGACCGAGAACACCGAAGAACTCGTCCAGCTTACCGGCGTCTCGGGAGGCTTTCGCCTCCACCACCCCGACAACTGGACCGTGACCCTCGACTGGGACACCGCCCACTTCCCCTCGCTCCTCCTCTGGATCTCCAACCGGGGCCGCGCCTACGCCCCCTGGAACAGCCGACACGTCGCCCTGGGCGTGGAACCCGTGAGCGCCGCTTTCGACCTCGGCCCCGCCGTCTCCACCGCCCCGAACCCGATCAGCTCCATGGGCATCCCCACCGCGCAAGCCTTCTACCCGGGCGAACCCTTCATCACCCACTACCGCATCGGGGTAGGCACATGACCCCGATCTACACCTTCGGCGGTCAGCCCGCCCGACGGAACCTGACGCTCCGCGACATCCGCAAGGCGAAAGCCGAACACCGGAAGCTGACCCAAGCCAACGCCACCCGCGACATCGCCGAGGAAGCCGCCGCCGTCGCCGCCTCGGGCATCGACCTCCTGAGCGTCACGTCCCTGCGCTACGACGAGGCCCGTGCCGCCGCCCCCGACCAGTACATCATCGCCACCATCGGAGCGGCGCACCTCGTCACCCCCGACGAGGTCCTGCGCGAAGCCTTCCGCGTCGCCACCGCCGGGGCCGACTGCATCTACACCATCCGTAGCCTGCAGATCATCGAGATGCTCGCCCGCGAGGGCCTATCAATCCAGGGCCACGCCGGCCTGATCCCCCGCAAGTCCATCGCCACCGGCGGCCTCCGCGCCATGGGCCGCACCGCCGACGAGGCCCTATCGATCCTTGAAGACGTCCGCCGCCTGGAAGACGCCGGGGCCATCGCCGTAGAACTGGAATGCGTCGCCGAGGACGCCGCCGCCGCCATCAGCCAGCGCACAAAACTCATCACCCACGGCATCGGCTCCGGCCAGGGCACCGACGTCGTCTTTCTCTTCACCGCCGACATCTGCGGCGACACCCCGAAACTCCCCCGCCACGCCAGACCGTTCGGAGACCTCAAACCCCTCCGCGCCGCCCTCGACACCGAACGCCGCCGCGCCCTCACCGCCTTCGCCGACGCCGTCCGCACCAGCCAGTTCCCCGACGCCGCCACCTCCATCCCCATGCCGCCCGAGGAGCGCGAAAAACTCGCCGAAGCCCTCGACCGCCTCCGCCCCCTCCACGGATAACCCATGCCCGACGAGCCCCCCCGCCGCGAGATCTGGAACCACCACCCGCAGTTCCCCATCCCGGACTCCGCCCTCTTCCACTGGCCCCCGAACCCCCGCGCCGCCCTCTGGTGGTTGACCAAACGCTGGGTCCAGCTGACCTCCGGCACCCTCTTCCTCGCCACCGCGGTCCTGGTCTACACCCTCCTCCAACCAAGCCCCGAAACCATGCAGACCCTCGCCCCCGGCTGGGTCCTCGCCATCTGGGCCCGCAACCTCCTCCTCCTCACCCTCTACGCCGGCACCCTCCACCTCTGGCTCTTCACCTTCACCCTCCAGGGCGACCGCCTGAAATACGACGCCCGCCCCCTGATGCGCGACAACGGCTCCTTCGCCTTCCGCGACCAGATCCTCGACAACATGTTCCACAGCCTCACCTCCGGCGTCGCCGCCTGGACGCTGTTCGAGGTCCTCTACTGGTGGGGCACCGCAAACAACGTCATCCCCACCTTCGCCTTCACCGGCAACGAACTCTGGTTCCTCGCCTGGCTCCTCGCCGTCCCCATCTTCACCTCCGCCCACTTCTACTTCGTCCACCGCCTCCTGCACTGGCCGCCGCTCTACGCCCGCGTCCACGCGCTCCACCACCGTTCCATCAACATCGGCCCCTGGTCCGGCCTCTCCATGCACCCCGTCGAAAGCCTCCTCTACGCCTCCGCCGTCCTCATCCACTTCATCGTCCCCTCCCACCCGGTGATCTTCCTCGTCCACATCTACATCAAGATGATCGGCCCCTCCTTCTCCCACGCCGGCTTCGAGGGCCTCCTCGCAAAGGACACCCGCCTCATCAACGCCGGCGACTTCCACCACCAGCTCCACCACCGCTTCTTCGAATGCAACTACGGCACCGCCGAGGTCCCCTGGGACCGCTGGTTCGGCTCCTTCCACGACGGCACCGACGCCGCCACGGACCGCATAAAGGACCGCCGTCGCCGCATGACGCGCAAACCCTGACCGCCCGCCCGCCTCACGCCGCCTTAACCCCCATGCGCTTCCCTCCTGCCAAAGGAGCATCACGCATGGACCCCCTCCACCACCTTCCCCTCACCTCAATCGACCCCCACGCCCTCCTCCGCGACCGCACCACGCTGGACCCCGCAGCCCTCGCCCAACTCCAGCACTCCATCGCGACCGAGGGCCTCCGCACCCCGATCGAGGTCTGGGCCCTCTCCACCCCCCGCCCCCATGCGGCCGGAACCCACACCTACGGCCTCATCTCCGGCCTCCGCCGCCTCACCGCCGCCGGGCACCTCGGCCTCCCCACCATCCCCGCCTTCCTCCGCTCCCCCCAATCCGTCGCCCAGGCCCTCACCGCCATGGTGACCGAGAACGAGGTGCGCGAGCCCGTCTCGCCTTGGGAAAAAGCCGCCCTCATCCTGAACGCGGTCACCGAGTCCCACTTCGACACCCCCGACGCCGCCATCGCCGCCCTCTTCCCCTCGCTCCCCCGCTCCTCCCGCCAACGCCTCCGCGCCCATGCGACAGTGGTCGAGGCGCTCGGCCCCCTCCTCACCGCCCCCGAAACCCTGACCATCCGCCAACTCGACACCCTCGCCAGCGCCGTGATGGGCGGGCATGAGGACCTCCTCACCGCCACCCTCCACCCGCACGCGGGCAGGGGACCCGAGACCCAATGGTCCGCCCTCCGCCCCGTCCTGATGGATATCGCGCGCGAGCCCGTGGACCCCACCACCCGCCGCCCCCGCAGGCTGCTGCGCCTCCGCCAAGGCCTGACGATCACCCGAGAGCCCACCCCCACCGGCTGGCTCCTCCGCTTCACCGGCCCCCAGGCGAGGTCCCCCGGCCTGATCGACGACGTGCTGGACAAGGTGGAGGAGTGGTTTGGGAGGGGGTGATTGCTACTGAAGCGTCGGGTCCAGTAGAAGGTCCGCTTGGACTGGTTCGGCAGCCTTCAGCGCTTCAATCATAAATGGCGCATCCATCAGCTTTGCATGCAAGTTAAGCATTCGCTTTTCGGCCTGTCCGATAAAGGTATTGTACAGCATTGGACGAATAATTGTCCGATCCCCCACTCGCAAAGGCTCAGACTCTTGTTTTTCGATTGAATCACCAAGTAAGTATCCCGTTACGTAAGTGTCTGAAGAAATGAGCCCCTTATTTCTCAGCTCTTTAACGTAATCCCAAACTTGGTTCTTTTCCCGCGATCCAAGTGGAACGCCCGGCCGCTTGAGTTCAACAATGATTAGCGTATCGACTCCGCTCTGATTGTGTTCATGGTCAAAGCTTGGCCGGTCGTAGAAGCCAACCGTGCTATCTGGAAGAACAACAAAATCGGGTCTCCGAAGCGAACCCTCTTCACTCAATCCGAAAAGCTGATTTACAACCCGGGTCATTCCCTTATTCGACGTAAACTCTATACTCTCGAACTGCGGACCAAATATCCATAGTGATTGCCCGAATAGTGGCTGCAGGTCTTGGACTTCTCTAGTTAAGGTGGACGCAGTCTTCTGGCGAATCTCCTCAATCAGCTTGAGCCGCCGAGCAATCTCGTCCAAAGCCTCTTTCGCTGCCTTGATTGTCCACTCCTCAAGAAGACTGTTCCAGGAGTCCAGATCATTTGGGGACAGACCATGCAGCTTATCGAGCAAACTGTACTGTGATTGTGCCAACTCCATGTTCGCTAGAATGTCCATAACTTGGGCAATCTGTGTGTCTCCAAGACTTGGACACCGCTCAATGAGGGCATCCAGCATCCCTGTCCATCTGTCTTGGCTTAACTTTGGTAAAGCTTGGACCTTAGTCGCTTGGCTTTGAAGAATCTGGTTGCGAGTAATGCTGCGCTTTGCACTAAGTAGCTCCGCCAGCTCAGCGCGAATCCTCTCATGGATCGCTGGTTTAGCAATTTTCCAGTTTGCGCTCTCATCTCGGAACGCCGACCAGTCGGGAAGGACGTCTTCTGGTTTGAGAAAGGTCGCTTCGACAACGAAAGAGTATCGCTTTGCTTCTTCTTTCCTGCCGTCAATGACTTTGTCAACAAAGGCTGCCCAACTTGCCTCTCCCACAAGTCGGTTGTTGACCCACCACGCAATGCCATGTTGCTTAGAGGTGCGGTCTGCCCGACTGGAGTCGAGCACCCGAACTATGGCGATGCCAAGGCCTTTGACATCAACTTTCAGTTCCTGAATTTGATCCTGTGGTACATCCGAGAATGTCACTGAAATGCCATCAACAGTGACTTTAAACTGAGGATCAAGCAGGAATCTTGTGCTGAGGATACTGCGAACCTCCTCGGGAGCAAGAGAACTTCCAATAGGGCTCAAACCAAGTATCTCTGTTCCGCTGTCGAAATCTCCCGCAGTCTCTTCTTCCAAGTCAATCTCAATTGGGTTGAGTGTTCCCTGTGAGACGGAAAACGTGCAGCGCGTGCCTTCCTTGGTCGTGATTACTTTATAGGGAGAGGAAAAATGGAAAGCGGCATGGCGGCCTCTTCCGTTGTTTCCGTAAACTCGTCTCGGTCGCGCACCCGGCAATCCCGAAGGTGGTTCTGCCATGTTCCCCTGATGGGTAACCCTGTCGTAGTCGAGCGTTCTCCAACGCTTGGAGAACTCGCTCTTAGTCATTCCGCATCCGTTATCCCGGATTGAGAAAAAGGCCTTCTTGCCGCGCTCTGGCCAAGAAATATGAACTTCTGTGGCGTAAGCGTCCCAAGCATTTGCAACAAGCTCAACAAGCGCAGTCGTTGGGTCCGACATGATGGAACCAGCGTACTTTCCAAGAAATCGCTCATCGAAAAGAGTGCCTTGCAACTCACTCAAATTCTTAACCCTCAGCTCTTCCATTGGATCACACCGTATATCAGAGGGAACTCAACTCCAAGATGTTTGCGAGGAGGCAAGTGCCGCACAGTATCACAATGTTCGCGTAAAGTTCCAAGACCGTTTGTGTCGAATAATCAGTTTTGATCTCTGTAAGGACAGCGCCAAACCCTTAACAAACCCCTAACGCCCACAGCTAACCCCTTGGAATCCTTTGCGGCCTCCACCTGCCCACGCGTGGGCACCCCTCACCAGTGCGGCGGGCGGACGTTCGCCTCCACAGAGCCCCCTCCCGAAGCCTCCTCTGCCGCCGCCCGCTCCATCAGAAGCCGGACCCGCCGCTCCAGCCCCGCGATCTCCCCCGCCTGACGGGCCACCACGTCCGACAGGTCCTCCACCGCCCGCATCAGATGGGCCACCCGTTCCTCCAGCTCATCAACCCGGTCCATCACACCCCCCGCTTGCCCGTTCCTCACCCACGGGATACACGGACCCCGATCAAAAGCGAAGGTCCCGCCCATGGCCGACAAACCCCGCCGCCCCCGCGCCGAGACCCCGAAGGGATTCCGCGACTATTTCGGGGCCGAGGTCACCGAACGGAAAGCCATGCTCGACCGCATCGCCGCCGTCTACCACCGGTACGGGTTCGACCCGCTGGAGACCTCGGCCGTCGAAACCGTGGAGGCCCTCGGCAAGTTCCTCCCCGACGTCGACCGCCCCAACGAGGGCGTCTTCGCCTGGCAGGATGAGGACGCGGACTGGCTGGCCCTGAGGTACGACCTCACCGCCCCTCTCGCGCGCGTCGCCGCCCAGTACCGCAACGACCTCCCCTCCCCCTACCGCCGGTACGCGATGGGCCCCGTCTGGCGGAACGAGAAACCCGGCCCCGGCCGCTTCCGCCAGTTCTACCAGTGCGACGCGGATACGGTCGGCTCTGCCTCTGTCGCCGCCGACGCCGAAATCTGCGCCATGCTGGCCGACGCCCTGGAAGAAGTCGGCATCCCCCGCGGCGACTACGTGGTGAAGGTGAACAACCGCAAGGTCCTGAACGGCGTGATGGAAGTGGCGGGCCTTGCCGGGGACGACAAGGACGCCGAACGCGGCATCGTTCTGCGAGCCATCGACAAGATCGACCGCCTGGGGCCAGACGGCGTCCGCGCCCTCTTGGGAGAGGGCCGCAAGGACGACAGCGGAGACTTCACCAAAGGTGCAGGTCTTTCAGCTGAACAGGCCGAAATCGTGATGGGCTTCACCACCGCCAGGCGCGACACGGGTGCTGCAACGGTCGCCCGGCTGCGCGAGCTGGTGGGGGCCTCGGTCATCGGGTCAGAGGGTGTCGATGAACTGGAAGGGATCGCCGCCCTTCTGGATGCGCAGGGCTACGGGCCGGACCGGATCGTGCTGGACCCCGGCGTCGTGCGGGGGCTCGGCTACTATACCGGGCCGGTCTACGAGGCCGAGCTGACCTTCGAGATCCTGGATGAAAAGGGCCGCAAGCGCCAGTTCGGCTCGGTCGCCGGGGGTGGGCGGTATGACGGGCTGGTCAAGCGCTTCACCGGGCAGGATGTGCCGGCGACCGGGGTTTCCATCGGGGTGGACCGGCTGCTGGCCGCGCTTCGGGCCAAGGGGCGCAGCACGGCCGAAAGCGCGGGCCCGGTGGTTGTAACCGTGATGGACCGAGACCGGATGGCCGATTACATGGGCATGGTCGGCGAGTTGCGGCAGGCCGGGATCCGGGCCGAGGCCTATCTGGGCAACCCGAAGAATTTCGGCAACCAGCTCAAGTATGCCGACAAGCGGCAGTCTCCCGTCGCGGTGATCCAGGGCGGGAATGAGGCCGAGAAGGGCACGGTCATCCTCAAGGACCTGATCCTTGGCGCGAAGATCGCCGAAAGCGCGACGCTGGAGGAATGGAAGGACCGCCCGGCACAGGTCGAGGTGCCGCGGACTGAATTGGTGGCGGCCGTCCGAAAGATGCTGGGCCAATGACCCAGAAGGCGGCGATCCGCGCAGAAGGCGAGCGGCTGCTCGCGGCGTTCGTCGCCGCGGGTGCAGTGCCCGTCGAAGCGGATATCCTGCTGCCAGCGGGGACGCTGCTGGACCTTTACGGCGAGGATATTCGGGCGCGGGCCTATGTGACGGACGATCCGGTTCGCGGCGAGATGATGCTGCGGCCGGACTTCACGGTGCCCGTCGTTCAGGCGCACATGGCGCATGGAGCGGAGCCGGCCCGCTATGCCTATCTGGGCGAGGTCTTCCGCAAGCAGATGCGCGGTTCGGGTCGCGCCAGCGAGTACCTGCAGGTGGGGTATGAGGTCTTCGACCGGGCCGCACCGGAGGCGGCGGATGCCGAGGTGTTCGCGCTGTTCCGTGACCTGCTGGCGGGTTTGAACCTGCGCCCGGTCACCGGGGATATCGGCATCCTGATGGCCGCCGTCCGGGGGCTGGAGACGACCGAACGGCGCAAGGCTGCCTTGCTGCGGCACGTCTGGCGGCCGGTGCGGTTCAGGGCGCTGCTGGACAGGTTTGCCGGGCGGGCTCCAGTTCCTGCGGATCGGGTCAGGCTGCTGGAGCGGTTGAAGGCGGGCAGTCCGTCGCAACTGATCGAAGAGGCAGGCACCTTCGTCGGACTGCGTTCGGCGGAGGAGATCGCTGCGCGGGCCGAGGCGCTGGTGGCCGATGCGGAAACTCCGCCGATCAAGGCGACCGAAGCGGCTTTGCTGTACGATCTGCTCAGCTTGGAGGCCCCTGCCGCCCATGCGCTTAGCCACCTGCGCGGGATTACCGCGATGCTGCCGGCCATTGGCCCGGCCGTGGACCGGTTCGCGGCGCGACTGGACGCTTTGGCAGAGCGGGGCGTCGACGTGGCAACCCTGGCGTTTGAGGCCAGCCACGGCCGAACGGCGCTGGAGTACTACGACGGCTTCGTCTTCAGCTTCCTGGCTGACGGACTGCCTCCGGTCGGCTCGGGCGGGCGATATGACGCCCTGACGGCCGTGCTGGGTGCAGGTGCCTTCATTCCCGCGGTGGGCGGAGTGATCCGGCCCGGTCTGGTCGCGCGGCTGAAGGGGGCGGTGCAATGATCCGGATCGGGGTGCCGTCCAAGGGGCGGCTGATGCAGGACTGCTTCGACTGGTTCAGCGCGCGCGGCGTGGCAATGCGGCGAGCGGGTTCGGACCGGGAGTATTCCGGGATCGTCGAGGGGGTGGAGGGCGTGGTCCCGGTGCTGCTCTCGGCCGGCGAAATCCCGCGTGAACTCGCTGCGGGGCGGATCCATCTGGGTGTCACCGGGTCGGACCTGGTGCGCGAGCAGTTGGGCGAGGATGAGGTGGCCGAGATCGCGAAGCTGGGCTTCGGACAGGCGGACCTGATCATCGCGGTGCCGAACGTCTGGATCGATGTCGAGACGGTGGACGACCTGGACGCGGCGGCGGCGGGGTTCCGCCGCGCGCATGGTCACCGGCTGCGGATCGCGACCAAGTATCACCGGCTGGTGCGGGATTTCCTGCAGTCGCAAGGGGTTGCGGATTACCAGCTGGTCGACAGTCAGGGCGCGACCGAGGGCACGGTTTTGAACGGAACCGCTGAGGCGATCGCCGACATCACCTCGTCGGGTGAGACGCTGCGGGCAAACCACCTGCGCATCCTGTCGGATGGGCTGATCCATTCCAGCCAGGCGCTTCTCTGGGCCAGCCGGGTGGCAGAGTGGTCAGCAGCGGACCGTGCCACTTATGCCGGTCTTGCGGCGAAGCTGGGCGTTCCGGCGCAGCCCTACTGACCGCTCTTCGAAGACTTCGTCACTCCTCGCTCCGGTGGCGAGGAGACGAAGTCGAACGAGGAGCTACCGTCGCGCCAGCATGACCCCGACCCCGGCAAGCGCCATCCCGGCCCAGGCAAAGGGCGGCATCGCCTCTCCCAGCAGGGGCCAGGCGAACAAGGCGGACAGCGGCGGGACAAGGTAGAAAAGGGCAGAGACCCGGGCGACCTCTCCCGCGCGGATCATTGCGAGCAGCAGCGTGATCGAGATCAGCGAGTTGCCGACCACCAGATAGCCGAGGACCGCCCAAAGCTCGGGCGTCCAGTCGGCCTGCATCCCCTCGGTGCCAAGGGCCAGCGGCAGGGTGAAGGCCGCGCCCACGGCGTACTGGATCAGATTGGCGGGCACCGGATGCGTCGTGATGCCGAAGCGCTTTTCGTAAAGTGTGGCGGCGGTCATGCCGATCAGGCCCCCGACAGCCGCCAGCAGGCCCAGTGGCGGCTCATGCGCGATGCCGGACCGGGCGAGGATCACCGTGACCGCTCCACCCAGACCCAAGGCAAGGCCGATCCAGCGCAGGCGGCTGACGGCCTCACCGACCATCCAGGGCGCGATCAGGCTGACGAGGATGGGTTGCAGGCAGACGATGATCGCGACCCCGCCCGCCGAGACGCCGGATTTGAAGGCGATGTAGCACAGGCCGAAATAGCCGACCTGGATCAGGAAGCCGACGACCGCGATGTCCCAGGCGGCGCGGCCTTTCGGGAACTGCGGCTTCAGGATCGGGATGAGGGGAAGGAGCACGAGGACGGCGATGCAATAACGCAGGGCCAGTAGCGTGAAGGGCCCGGCGTGCAGGAGGCCGATCTTGGCAATAGCAAAGCCGGCCGACCAGAGCAGGAGGAAGATGAATGGCGCGGCAAGGAGAAGCGGACGGGACATGGCGCCAGTCATGATCCCTGTTCGGGGGAATGAAAAGGCCGGTTGACGTTGCGTGAGGCCGCCTAGTTACTGCGCTGCACCCAACCTGGAGATGGCCTTATGATCCCCCGTTCCTGTCTGACCCTGTCCCTGTTTCTCGCCGTGATCGCCGGCGCGGGCCAGGCAGAGACCCTTGCCACCACTGACCAGATCAACGCCGCGATTGCGGGCAACACGGTGCAGGGCAGCATGTCCGCCTCCGGTGCCTATACCGAGTTCTATGCCAAGGACGGCACGATCAAGGGCGACGGCTACACCGGAAAGTGGATGGCCGAAGGTGAGGGGATGTGCTTTTTCTACGGCGAGAACTGGGATTGCTGGGACGTGCGGCTGGACGGGACCTCGGTCACATGGGTGCAGGACGGCAAGGACGGCGGCACCGGCACCATCGTCGCGGGGAATCCGAACAACTTCTAGTGCAGGCCCAGTTCGGCCAGCGCCTGTGCCAGGGCGGGCGGCAAGGGATCATCCTTGCCGCGCCCCTTGGGCAGGTCCCGGGGGGAATCCTTCGGGTCAAGATAGCGCCAGCCCTGGAACGGGCGGCGCGGCGCTGCCTCTGTGCGGACGACCTCGGCGTCCAGCACCAGGGCGCAGCGGGGAATGCCGTCGCCCAAGTTGACCTCTTGCAGGTCTGTGATCCGCTGGCGGGCGAGGATGACTCCCTTGATCACCCAATAGAGTGACCCGCCCTCCAGCACCTCGGCCTCACGCTTGGGCCACATGCGGGTGACGTGGATCGCCTGGCCGGGCGGCCAGTTCCGTCGCTGGGAGGATTGCCAGTCGAGCAGGTCCTCGACGGAATCAGCGCCGACGCAGAGTTTCAGGATGTTGATCATGCCCCGATCATAGGGCCTGGCGCGGGGGCTTCAAGTTGACCCGAGGGGGGGAGGGGCGTATCTTGGGCCCTTCGTCCACCTTATCCACAACTTCAAGGAAGATTCGCCCCATGTCGCGTTTCCACGCCCCCATTGCCGAGTCGATCTGGGACATGAAGTACCGCTTCAAGGAGGCGGACGGGACGCCCATCGACGGCAGTGTCGAGGACACCTGGCGGCGGATCGCACGGGCCTTGGCCGAGGTCGAGGCAGACCCGGCGAAGTGGGAAGCGGAGTTCTACGCGGCGCTGGAGGGGTTCAAGTTCCTTCCCGCCGGCCGGATCACCGCGGGGGCCGGGACGGGGCGCAGCGTCACCCTCTTCAACTGCTTTGTCATGGGCACGATCCCGGACACGATGGAGGGGATCTTCACGGGCCTCAAGGAAGCCGCGCTGACCATGCAGCAGGGCGGCGGAATCGGCTATGACTTCTCGACCATCCGTCCCAAGGGGGCGGAGGTGAAGGGCGTGGCGGCGGATGCCTCCGGTCCCCTCAGCTTCATGGACGTCTGGGACGCGATGTGCCGGACGATCATGTCGGCGGGCTCCCGTCGCGGCGCGATGATGGCGACGATGCGCTGCGACCACCCCGATATCGAGGCCTTCATCGAAGCCAAGCGCGACCCGGCCCGGCTGCGGATGTTCAACCTGTCGGTGCTGGTGACCGATGCCTTCATGGCGGCGGTCAAGGCTGACGGCCCGTGGGAGCTGGTCTTCGCTGGCAGCGTCTACCGGACGGTCGAGGCGCGCGATCTTTGGAACAAGATCATGCGGTCCACCTTCGACTATGCCGAGCCCGGCGTGATCTTCATCGACCGCATCAACGCGATGAACAACCTTGGCTATGTCGAGACCATCGCCGCCACCAACCCCTGCGGCGAGCAGCCCCTGCCGCCCTATGGCGCTTGCCTCCTCGGCTCGATCAATCTGGCGACGCTGGTCTGGTATCCGTTCGAAGACAAGGCGCATGTCTGCAAGACCGAGCTTGGCAAGCTGGTGCGTACAGCGGTCCGGATGATGGACAACGTGGTCGACGCCTCGCGCTTCCCCTTGCCGGAGCAGGCGGCAGAGGCGCAGGCCAAGCGGCGGATCGGGCTGGGGGTCACCGGGCTTGCGGATGCGCTTCTGATGTGCGGCCTTCGTTACGGCTCGGACGAAGCGGTGGCCGCGACCGAAGACTGGATGCATGCCATTGCGCGTGAGGCCTATCTGGCTTCGGTCGATCTGGCGAAGGAGAAGGGCGCGTTCCCGCTGTTTGACGCTGAAGGCTTCCTCGCCAGCGGCAACATGGCCCAGATGGACAAGGACGTCCGCGAGGCCATCGCCCAGCACGGCATCCGCAACGCGCTCCTCACCTCCGTCGCGCCCACCGGGACGATCAGCCTTTACGCCGGCAACGTCAGTTCCGGGATCGAGCCGGTCTTCGCCTATGCCTACACCCGCAAGGTCCTGCAGAAGGATGGCTCCCGCACCGAGGAGGAGGTCGTCGACTACGCCGTCCGCCTCTGGCGTCAAAAGCATGGCGACGCACCCCTGCCCGACCATTTCGTGAACGCCCAGACCCTGCCGCCCCTCGACCACGTCCGCATGCAGGCGGCAGCGCAGAAGTGGGTGGATTCCTCGATCTCCAAGACCATCAACTGCCCGGTCGACATCAGCTTTGACGACTTCAAGGAGGTCTACATGGCCGCTTGGGATCAGGGCTGCAAAGGCTGCACCACCTACCGCCCGAACGACGTGACCGGCTCCGTCCTGACCGTCAGCGAGAAGCAGACCGCCCCCGTGGCCTCGCAGCCGGTGACGGGGGGCGAGGTGGTGTATCTCTCCGACCCGCTGGACCGCCCCGCCGCGCTGGAAGGCCAGACCTACAAGGTCAAATGGCCGGGCTCGGAACACGCGCTTTACATCACCATCAACGACATCGTCATCGCCGGCCACCGCCGCCCGTTCGAGGTCTTCATCAACTCCAAGAACATGGAGCATTTCGCCTGGACCGTGGCCCTGACCCGGATGATCTCGGCCGTGTTCCGGCGCGGCGGCGATATCTCCTTCGTCGTGGAGGAATTGAAAGCCGTCTTCGACCCCCGCGGCGGGGCCTGGATGGAGGGGCGCTACATCCCCTCGATCCTCGCCGCCATCGGCGGAGTGATCGAGCGCCACCTGATCGACATCGGCTTCATCGAGGGCGAGGGGCTGGGCCTGAAATCCGACCCCAAGGCGGAGCTGATGGTGGTGGGAGAGGCCCCACGCGGCAAGGCCTGCCCGTCCTGCGGCAGCTATGACTTGCGCATGGTGGAGGGGTGTTTGACCTGCGGGTCGTGCGGGCATTCGAAGTGTGGGTGAGGGTTAAGCGATTGCGGAGAGTTTGCTGAAATGTTTGGTGGCAGCGGGCGGAACGGCTTTGCGCTTGGCCTAGTGATTGGAGTTGGTCTGACATTTGCTCTTTGTGTTTGGCTTATAGGACCCGACTATCAAACATGGTTGGATCACAATGGTGTACTGGTTGAAACTAAGGACACCCTCGCACAATGGGTGATGGCTCTCATTGGGCTAATTGCAGCAGGCATAAGTCTATATGCAGTCTTCCTGATCAAGGATACACTGACCCAAACCATTCAAACTAATCAAGCGGCGGTCGCTGCCGCCAATGCCGCGAATGAGGCCAACCGCATTATGCGCTCAGAGCAACGCCCTTGGGTGACTCTGCAGCGGGAAGCATACTGTGATGTGCAAATTTCTGATCGAGGCATCTATTTGGAATGGACGTTTGATCTTGTTAACAAGGGCAAGTCACCCGCATACGATGTAGCTGTCCACTATGAAGCGATCCGCAGGCCGCACTTTCAGCAGATGTGGGAGCAACTCAAGATATTTTCTACACACTGTATCGAGCACCGTCGAGGGATAAGAAATCCAGTCATTTTTCCGGGAGAGACAACTTCATTTGTATCACCCCATCGAGGTGGTTTTTCGTATCGTTCCGACAAAGGAAGTATTACTTCAGGGCACCCTATGCTGATAGTATGCGTTACCTACCGCCTTAGTCTCGAGTTGGATGAAAAGGGGGTGGAGGCTTGCATTTTTGGCTTCGATCCTGACGATGAGTCCAATGAGCCAGTTCGCGCCAAAATGCTCGAGTACAACACTGCACGTTACATCCAGTAGATGGTCCACCGGTTCCATTCTGATCGGATACAAAACAGTCACCACTAAAGACGTCTACACGACTGGTTGTCTTCCAGAATCCGAATAGCTCCTTATTTCACCCCATTCGCCCGTGCGACGAAATCCGTCAGGTGCGGCACATAATCCTCCGGCCCCGCTCCGCCCCGTGCCACCGCCCCCGCAAAGCTGTTCTTCGCGGCACTCGCCATCGTGGTGGTGACGGTGGCGGCGTTGGCCATGCTCTCCAGATAGCGCAGGTCCTTGTAGGCGTTCGACAGGGTGAAGCGGTGGGCCTCGCGGTTGCCCTCCAGCGCGTAGCCCATGAAGGTCTGGTAAAAGCCGCAGTCCATCCGGCCGCCACGGATAACGCTGTCGAAAGTGGCGGTGGAGATACCGACCTTGGCGGCCAGCGCCAGCGCCTCGGCATAGATCGCGGCGTAGCCGAGGGAGAGGAAGTTGTTCAGCAGTTTCATCCGGTGGCCGTCGCCGACCCGGCCGATGTGGACGATCTTCCCGGCCCAGGTGGCGATGACGGGGTGGATGCGGGCGAAGACCTCGGGCTCGGCGCCGACCATGCAGTCGAGCGTCCCCGCCCAGGCCTCTTTCGGCGTGCGGGAGAGGGGGGCGTCGGCGAAGTGGACGCCCTTGGCCGCAAGGTCGGTGGCAAGGCGTTCGGTGACGGTTGGGTCAGAGGTGGAGCAGTCGACGATCACCGCGCCGGGTTTCAGGTGGGGGGTCATCTTTGCCACGGCCTCGGCAACCTGGGGCGAGCCGGGGAGGGTGAGGAATATGATCGTCGACCGGGCGGCAAGGTCTTCGATGGTAGCCTCGGTCGCGCCCCGAGTCAGAAGGTCGTCCACCGGCGCGCGGTTGCGGTGGGCGGTGACGGTGAGGGGGTAGCCCTTCTCGACGATGTTCTTCGCCATGCCGTGGCCCATCAGGCCGGTGCCGATGAAGCCGATGTGTTCCTGGGTCATTCGAGTCTCCTTTGAGGGGACAGTGCGGCAGTGGCGTCGGGTTGACAATCCGGCTTCCGCCGGGCCGACTGAGGCCGATCAAAAATGGAGGCGAACATGTTCCGCGCACTGGTTCTGGAGAAGGAAGGCGACGCAGCCGTGGCCCGTGTCCGCGAGCTGGACGACAGCGCGCTGCCGGCGGGGGACGTGACGGTGGCGGTCGAGTATTCGACGCTGAACTACAAGGACGGGCTGGCCTTGTCTTCCAACGGCGGGGGGATCGTCCGGGCCTGGCCGCATGTGGCAGGGATCGACTTTGCGGGGGTGGTCGAGGCGTCTTCGGTTGAGCGGTACAAGCCGGGCGACAAGGTGGTGCTGACCGGCTGGCGGGTCGGGGAGGTGCATTGGGGAGGCTACTCCCAGAAGGCGCGGGTCAAGGCGGACTGGCTGGTGCCGCTGCCTGCGGGGCTGACGACAAGGCAAGCGATGGCGGTGGGGACGGCCGGGTTTACGGCGATGCTGGCGGTGATGTCGCTGGAGGAGCATGGGCTGACCCCTGACAAGGGCGAGGTGCTGGTCACGGGAGCCTCGGGCGGCGTGGGGTCGGTCGCGGTCGCTTTGCTGGCGAAGCTGGGCTACCAGGTCGCGGCGGTGACGGGGCGGGCGGAGACGGAGGGGTATCTGCGCGACCTTGGGGCTGCCCGGATCGTGGCCCGGGAGGAGCTGGCGGAGACGGTGAAGCGGCCCCTGGAAGCCGAGACCTGGGCGGGGTGCGTGGATGCGGTCGGGGGGGCGATGCTGGCGCGGGTGCTGGGGCAGATGAAGCACGGGGGGTCGGTCGCGGCGGTGGGGCTGGCGGGGGGGGCTTCGCTTCCGGCCTCGGTCATCCCGTTCCTGCTGCGGGGGGTGAACTTGCTGGGGATCGATTCCGTGACGGTCCCCTATGTGCGGCGGGTGGTGGCCTGGGAGCGGGTGGTGACGGACCTGCCGATGGGGAAGCTGGAGGCGATGGTCCGGGTGGCGGGGCTGGGGGAGCTGCCTGCCTTGGGCGCGGCGATCCTGAAGGGGGGCGTGCAGGGGCGGGTGGTGGTGGATGTGAACCTCTGAGGGGTGCCCACGCGTGGGCAGCTGGGGGCCGCAAGGGATTCCAATGGGTTAGATGTGGGCGTTAGGGGTTTGTTAAGGGGTGGGGGTGCAGTTTCATCACTTCCAGCAGGACGAACCACTTTCCATTTACGACTGGAGCGTGAGTCTTACTCTGAATCGACCGTGCAAGGATAAATCCTGAAGGCCCGTTTCATCTTGGCCGCCTGCAGCGCCTGCGCCAGCCGGTCGCTGATGAAGAAGCATCGATCCATCCTGGGGTCGACCCAGAGATCGTGCCCTTCAAGGACAGAGCGTCGGACCACGATCTCATCACCTTTGAGGGGTGCATCCGGCGCGTGATAAAATGGTGACCCTCGAAAGGGTCTGACCTTTGACTTTTCCAACACCACGGTGTCCTTCGCGGTGCCGTAGTTCAGGCAAAAGACCTGATCCGTCACCAGTCGGGTCTTGTCATGCTCATAAAAGGCGCAAGGATAGAGGGCGCCCTGCCCCAGGTCGTATTGTCGCAGAATCTCTGCTGCATCGGCGCGGACAAACTGGTAGCCCGCATGCATGTGGGGCTGAATTGTCTCCTTGAACTTCCACGGATTGACATGGAAGAGGCTTCTAGGAAACTTTTCGGCGGGCAAAGGAAGGCCCAAGTCGTTTTGCTTCCAGGTTTCTTTTCGAGCCTTGAATTCTACCGAGTTTGGCGGCTCTTCATGCCGAAGGGCGCCCCAGAAGCCTCGCACGAGCTGGGATTCTTGCGGCGCGTAGGAAACCCAGATCTTGTCAGTCATCGGCATGGACCCTGAGGCGGCATGTTTGTCAGCATACTCCTACATCCACGGAATTAACCCGCAAATAGATAGTCACTCTCGATCCCCCGAGCGGACGGAGGAAGTGTGGGTGAGAAGGCTTTTCGGGTCGAGTGGTGGTGCGCCCGACGGAGGGCGGAAACGGGCCTCTTTTGGTGCCGGTTGATCACAGAGGTTGGTGCGCTGTAGCGCACCCTACGGGCATGGCATTCTCGCGCAGATGGGGGTCCGGTTGGGGTGGCAGGGTATTGGTCGCCGTTTTGCGGGGATGACAAGGGGGCGCGAGGGTGACGGGCAGTGTCTTGGGGGTGAATGGATGACAGGGAGTCAGGGCACGCCCCAACCTACGGGGCCGGTGGTGTTGACTCCCCCGGTTCGCCCTGTATAAGCCGCCCTCGTCCCGGAAGCGATTCCGGGGCTTTTCATTGGTGTTGGTGGCCTTCGCAAGAAGTCGCCTGTCGCCGGGGAGACCCGGAAAGGACAACGCCCTTCGTAACATAGAAGGAGATCAGCGGTGACCAAACGCACCTCTGCCAAGTACAAGATCGACCGCCGCATGGGCGAGAACATCTGGGGCCGTCCGAAGTCCCCGATCAACAAGCGCGAATACGGTCCGGGCCAGCACGGCCAGCGCCGGAAGAACAAGCTTTCCGACTTCGGCACGCAGCTGCGCGCCAAGCAGAAGCTGAAGGGTCACTACGGCGACCTGACGGAAAAGCAGTTCCGCAAGATCTATGCCGAGGCCGAGCGGGTCAAAGGCGACACGGGCGAGATGCTGATCGGCCTGCTGGAGCGTCGTCTGGATGCGGTGGTCTACCGCGCCAAGTTCGTTCCGACGATCTTCGCCGCCCGCCAGTTCGTCAACCACGGCCACGTCCTGGTCAACGGCAAGCGCGTGAACATCGCGTCCTACCGCGTGGCGGAAGGTGACGTGATCTCGGTCCGCGAGAAGTCGCGCCAGATGGCCCTGATCCTGGAAGCGATCCAGCTGACCGAGCGTGACGTGCCGGATTACATCGAAGTCGACAACAACAAGCTGACGGCAAAGTTCGTCCGGACCCCTGGCCTGGGCGATGTGCCCTTCGCCGTGAAGATGGAACCGAACCTGGTCGTCGAATACTACGCGAAGAACTGATCCTGCCCCTTATCGGCATGGAGGGGCCCGCCACATCTGGCGGGCCCTTTGCGTTTTCGGGAGCGAGTGATGGCTGAAAAGTCCAGTGTCGAAACCACGTTCGAGAAGAGTCTCTTTGCCAGCCGTTGGCTGATGGCTCCGATGTATCTGGGCCTGGCGGTGACGCTGGCGATGCTGACGGTGATCTTCGTCAAGGAGCTGGTTTATTATCTGCCGCAGGTGCTGGAGCTTTCGGCCGAAAAGATGATCCTGGTGGCGCTGACGCTGATCGATCTGACGCTGGCGGCGAACCTGCTGTTGATCGTGATGTTCTCGGGCTATGAAAGCTTCGTGTCCAAGTTCGATTTCGACGCGGGCGCGGACAAGCCGGGCTGGATGGGCAAGGTCGACTTCGGCGGGCTGAAGATGAAGCTGATCGCGAGTATCGTGGCGATCTCGGGGATCCATCTTCTGAAGCGGTTCATGGAGATCAGCGATCTGGATACCGCGACGACCTTCGGCGAGACGGAAATGTTCTGGCTGGTGGCGATCCATCTGACCTTCGTGGTCTCGGGCGTGCTGATGGCGCTGATGGATTGGCTGCAGGCCAGATCCTACAAGTAAGGAGGCTGCGATGACTTACTCCGTGCATGCGCGCGTCGAGGGCGCGCTGGTGATGATCGGATTCGGATCGATCGGGCGCGGCGTGCTGCCGCTGATCGAACGGCACATCGGGTTCGACCGCGCGCGGTTCACGGTGATCGAGCCGTCGGGGGAGTTTGCGCATCTTCTGGCAGAGCATGGCATCCGGCATCTGCAGGTGGCGCTGACCCCGGACAACTTCGCAAAGGTGCTGCGCGGGCTTTTCCCCGAGGGCAAGGGGATGATCGTCAACCTCTCGGTGGACGTGGATTCCATCGAGCTGATGAAGCTGGCCCAGGAGCTGGGTGTCCAGTACCTGGATACGGTGGTGGAGCCCTGGCCGGGGTTCTACTTCGGATCGACCCTGCCGAACGCCGAGCGGACGAACTATCCGCTGCGCGAACGCGTGCGGGAGCTGGGGAAGGCCTATGTCGGTGGCCCGACGGCGGTGTCCTGCTGTGGCGCGAACCCTGGAATGGTGTCGTGGCTGCTGAAGGAGGCCCTGCTGCGGTTGGCGGCGGATACCGGGGTGACGGCCGATCCGCAGACCCGTGAGGATTGGGCGGCGTTGATGCAGGGGCTGGGCGTCAAGGGTATCCATGTGGCGGAGCGGGACACTCAGGTCTCGGCGCGGCCAAAGCCGGTGGGGGTCTTCGTGAACACCTGGTCGGTTGATGGGCTCTTGTCCGAGGGGTACCAGCCGGCAGAGCTGGGCTGGGGCACGCATGAGAAGAAGCTGCCGCCCAACGGCCATGCCTTCGCCCACGGGCCGGGTTATGCGATCTGGATCGACCGGCCCGGCGCGGATACGCGGGTGCGGTCCTGGTGTCCGGGCGTGGGTCCGCAGTTCGGCTACGTCATCACCCACAACGAGGCACTGTCGATCCCGGATTACTATACGGTCTGGGATGGGGAAAAGGCGGTCTACCGCCCGACCTGCCACTACGCCTACCACCCCAGCAACGACGCGATCCTGTCGATGCACGAGATGAACGGGGCGGGCAAGCGCCAGCCCGAGCAGCACATCCTGACCGCGGACGAGATCGTTGCGGGCGGGGACGACCTGGGCGTGTTCCTTTACGGCCATGCCAAGGGCGCGATGTGGTACGGCTCGCGGCTGTCGTGCGACGAGGCGCGCCAGTTGGCGCCGTACCAGAACGCGACGGGGATGCAGGTCACCAGCGCCGTCTTGGCCGCGATGGTATGGGCAGCTGAAAACCCGAACGAGGGCTTTGTCGAGGCTGACGAAATGGACCATGTCCGTTGCCTTCACGTCCAGCGTCCCTACCTTGGGTCCGTCGAGTGCCACTACACCGACTGGACCCCGGTCCAGAACCGGATCAACAGCTTTGCCGAGGACCGCGATGACGCGGATCCCTGGCAGTTCACCAACTTCCTTGCCGTCTGACCGCGGCTTTCGAATCGAGCGCCTTGCGGCGCACGCCTTTTGTCTCGTCGTCGGGCTTCGCCTCCTCCTCGGAGATTGCCTCCGGCGGGGATATTTGGGCAAAGATGAAACGCCGCCTTTCATCTTTGCAAAAATATCCCGGGGAGCTCGAGGGGCAGCGCCCCTCGTCAGCCGAGGAGGAGGCGAAGCCCGACGACGAGACGAAAGACTTGCGCGAATGCGCTCTGCGTCACAACCGCTGGTCCGGGTGGAAGCCTCTGGCCTTGAGGCGCTTTGGCGGGTAAAGGGGGCCACAACCCGGGGGTCCAGATGAACGACCAGATCAAGCCGCAGCCAGGCATCCTTGACATCGCTCTTTACGAGGGTGGCAAGGCGCATGTTGCCGGCGTGGCCAACGTCGTGAAGCTGTCGTCGAACGAGAATCCGTTCGGGCCGTCGGACAAGGCGAAAGAGGCGTTCTCGCGCACGGTCCATTCGCTGCACCGCTATCCCGTGACCGACCACGCCGACTTGCGCGCCGCGATTGCTGAGGTGCACCGTCTGGACGCGACGCGCATCATTTGCGGCGCGGGTTCGGACGAGATCATCACCTTCCTGTGTCAGGCCTATGCCGGGCCGCGGGACGAGGTGGTGTTCACCGAGCATGGCTTCCTGATGTACCGCATCTCGTCGCTTGCGGTGGGCGCGACGCCGGTGGAAGTGCCGGAGCGCGAGCGCACGGCGGACGTCGATGCGATTCTTGCCGCGTGCAACCGGCGCACCAAGCTGGTGTTCCTTGCCAACCCGAACAATCCGACTGGCACGATGGTTTCTGCTGCCGAAATTGCCCGGCTGGCCGAAGGTCTGCCGCCTCAGGCGCTGCTGGTGCTGGACGGGGCCTATGCGGAATATGTCGAGGGTTATGACGGTGGGGCGGCGCTGGTCGATGCGCGGCAGAACGTGGTGATGACCCGGACCTTCTCGAAGGTTTACGGGCTTGGCGGGTTGCGGATTGGCTGGGGCTATGGCCCCCGCCACGTGATCGACGTCCTGAACCGCATCCGGGGGCCGTTCAACCTGTCGACCACCCAGCTTGAGGCCGCCGAAGCTGCCGTACGCGATCAGGATTTCGTGGCCAAGTGCCGCAACGAGAACACCCGGATGCGCAGCTGGCTGGCCAATGCTTTGGCCGAGATCGGGGTGCCCTCGGACACGTCGATGGCGAACTTTGTCCTCGCGCGCTTTGCCAGCCAGGAAGAGGCCGAGGCCTGCGACGCCTTCCTGCAAAAGCAGGGGCTGATCGTGCGCCGGGTCGCGGGTTACAAGTTGCCGCATTGCCTGCGGATCACCATCGGCGATGAATCTTCGTGCCGGCAGGTCGCCCATGCGGTGGCGCAGTTCAAGGGTGTGCGATGATCTACCAGCGCGTCGCCCTGATCGGTCTGGGACTGATCGCGTCCTCGATGGCGCATGCGATGCGGGCGGGCGGGCTGGCCGGGGAAATCGTGGGCTACGCCAAGTCCCCCGAGACGCGGGCGGTGGCGAAGGAGCTGTTCTGCGACCGGGTCTGCGACACGGCGGCCGAGGCGGTTCAGGGTGCCGACCTGGTGGTTCTGGCGGTCCCCATCGGCGCGATGGAGGCCGTTGCCGCCGAGATCGGGCCGCATCTGAAGCCGGGCGCGACGGTGACGGACGTGGGATCGGTCAAGCAGGCGGTGGTTGACGCCGTGGCGCCGCATCTGCCTGCGGGCGTGCATTTCATCCCGGGACACCCGATGGCGGGGACGGAGTATTCCGGTCCCCGGTCGGGTTTTGCGACGCTGTACCAGAACCGCTGGTGGCTGCTGACGCCCGGCGAGGATTGTGATGCGGAGGCGCTGGCGCGGTTGCGCAGCCTGATCGAGGGGATGGGTGCCAAGGTCGACACGATGGACGTAGGCCATCATGACCTTGTCGTGGCCGTGGTCAGCCATGTGCCACACGCCATCGCCTATACGATGGTCGGTGTGGCCGACCACATGCGGCGGGTGTCGCAGTCCGAGGTCATCAAGTACTCCGCCGCCGGTTTCCGGGATTTCACCCGGATTGCCGCATCGGACCCGGTGATGTGGCGCGACGTGTTCCTGACCAACAAGGAAGCCGTGCTGGATATCCTCGGCCGCTTTGCCGAGGAGCTGTTCGTGCTGCAACGCGCGATCCGGATGGGCGACGGCGAGCATCTGCACGCCTATTTCACCCGCACCCGCGCGATCCGTCGCGGGATCATCGAGGCCGGGCAGGACACCGCCGCGCCGGACTTCGGCCGGGTGCCTCCGCCGGTCCCGGAGGGCTGAACCGGATGCGGGGCCTGCTCTTGGCAGTGTCGATTGTGCTGGCCCAAGGCGCGTCGGCGCAGGAGCTGGACCGGTCGCCCCGCCCGCTGGCCAATCCCAGGCAGATGGTCGCCGCGCCCGAAGCCGTCGTGGCGCCAGTGGTGGTGGCAGAGGCGGCGATGCCCGCCGAAACCGTCACGATTCCGGAAAATGCTCTGCCGCGGTCTTTGCGCCCCCTGCCTCGGCCAGGAGCGCTGGCCGAGCGGATTGCAGGTCTGAAGGCAACGTCGAACGCGCCGGGGTTGGACCTGTCCGGGCAGGAGCCGCAGGACGATGTCGACCTTGCCGCGATCCCGCCGCCGACGAAGAAGGAAGAGCGGCGGAAGCGGCGGGAACGGGCTTCGATGAAGGGCGCGGTGTGCGGGGTGCCGGCAATCAAGGGCGAGGAGATCGCCCGGATCAGGTCCAATGTCGGCGGCTGCGGGATCGAGGACCCGGTGATGGTGACCTCGGTTTCGGGGGTGCGGCTAAGCCAGGCGGCGACGGTGGACTGCTCGATCGCCAAGGCGCTTAATTCCTGGGTGGACGAGGTGGCGCAGCCCGCGTTCGACGGCAGGCTGGTCGAGTTGCAGATTGCGGCGCATTACATCTGCCGCAGCCGGAACAATGTCCGGGGCGCGAAGATCAGCGAGCATGGCAAGGGCCGCGCGGTGGACATCTCGGCCTTCATCCTGTCGAACGGCAAGGTGCTGACCGTCTCGCAGGACTACAACCGTCTGCTGCGGCGGATCTACAAGGCCGGGTGCAACTACTTCATGACCACGCTGGGGCCTGGATCGGACGGGTACCATGAGGACCACTTCCACTTCGACACTTCGGCCCGCAAGGGCGGGCGGTACTGCCGCTAACCTGACGCCTATCCGCTTGGTGGAACCATCAGCGGCGCGGGGCCGAGGGGGAAGGGGCCAAAGCTCATCCGGCCATCTTCCAGGACCAGCGACAGCGACAGGACCTTGAGGTCGGGGGACTGCGCGGCCAGCGCCTGCATCCCGCGCAGGATCGTCGGCGCGACCTGGGGCTGCACCACTCCCGCCGCGACCAGAAGGGCGGGCAGGCGGTCCCAGTTTGTCACATCGACCGTGACCCGGCCCGCGGCGTAGCCGTTGCCGTCGGCCTCGACCACGCCCTCGGCCGAGGCAGCCAGGACACCCCAGGTTAGGTTGAAGTGGTTGATCTCCACCCGCCGCAGATAGGGGCGTGACTGGCCGGCATTGCGGTCAAGCGGGGCCGAGAAGGTCAGGAATAGACTGCCCCAGAGCGCCTCGATCACTTCGGGCAGGTCCGAGGGTGGCAGGTCGGGGATCGTCACGGCCTTCACGGCGGCCAGGAAGCCGGGATCGGGGGTCAGGGGCGCGAGGTCGAAGCCAAGCTCGTAGCCGGTCGGCCCCAGCGCGTCATCGGCACGGAGGCCCAGGGTGAATTCGCCGAGGTCCAGGGTCCAGCCCTGGTCGGAGGCGAGGTTCAGCGAGGTTCCGGCCAGCCGGATCTCGGCCAGCGGCAGGTCGGTCGAGGGCTTGGCGCGGAGGCTGGCCATCAGCGCCTCTGACCCCGCAGTCACCACCTGGTCGGGGAGGGTTACGACCTGTTCGGGCGGCAGGGCGGCGATGATGTGCCAAGGCTTCCAGGTCATCGCGAAGACCTGGACGAAGGGCGCCTGCCAGCCCGCGCCGGAGACCGGATCGGACAGCTTCAGCTCGTCGATGGTCAGGTCGAAGCGGTTGGGGAAACCCGCAACGGAAATGCCGGCGTTTTCGGCCACGATCCCCTGCCGGGAGGCATCGGCGAAAAAGCTTGTGACCCCGTCCCGCACCGCGTTCGAGCCGACGAACCAGTAGCCCGACCACAGCGCCGTGGCCGCGATCATCAGGAAGAGAAGCTTGCGCATCCGGCGGCCCTTTTCATTGCCCGTTCTCCGGTGTTTACAGGGCCAAAGGCAACAGGACCAGTCATGCAGGAACCGCTTTGGGTCTTCGGCTACGGATCGCTGATCTGGGACCCCGGCTTTCCGGTCGCGGAACGCCGCATCGCCCGGCTGGACGGCTGGCACCGCAGCTTTTGCATGCGGTCGATCCATCATCGCGGCACCGTGGAGAACCCCGGCCTTGTGCTGGCGTTGGACCGGGCTGACGGCGCAAGCTGCACGGGCGTCGCCTTCCGGGTCGAACCGGGCGAGGAAAACGCGACGCTGTTCGCGCTTCGGGAACGGGAACTTGTTTCCTCGGCCTATCTGGAGCGGACACTCGCCGTCACCACCGACGCCGGGGCGCTGGACGCAGTGGCCTATGTGATCGACCCCGACCACGTGCAGTACTGCCATCTTGACCGCGAGGAACAGGCGCAGATCATCGCGCAAGCCTGCGGCGGACGGGGTCGGAACTGCGAATACCTGTGGTCTACGGCAGCGCACCTGGCGGAACTGGGCATCCGCGACCCCGATCTTGACTGGCTGGCAGAACGCGTTCGTGAACTGGCCTGACCTTTTGCTTGGCACTCCGCCGCAGCCTCTCTAGACTCGGCGGCCAGGGCAGGGGAACCAGAGGGCAGTATGTCCCAGACAGACACCGGACGTGCCGAGGTCGCCACGACTTTCAGCCAACCGATCCGGGCGATCACCACGATGCTGCTGGTCTGCCTGCTGGTCGGGGCGGGGGCCTGGCTGATTCACGGCACGGTCATCGACATCGTCAGCACCAGCCCCTTTCTGAACGGGGTGATCGGCTTTGTCTTTCTGGTCGGCGTGCTGTCGTGCTTCTGGCAGCTGTGGATTCTGGCGCAGTCGGTCTACTGGATCGAGAACTTCGTCCGCGGCACCCCGGGGACCGAGGACATGGCCCCGCCGCGCTTGCTGGCACCGCTTGCGGCGCTGCTGCGGACCCGGACGGCGCGGCTGTCCATTTCGGCCTCGTCCTCACGGTCCATCCAGGAATCGGTCGTCCAGCGCATCGACGAGGCGCGCGACATCACACGCTATCTGATCAACCTTCTGGTCTTCCTGGGTCTGCTTGGCACCTTCTGGGGGCTGGCGACGACGGTCCCGGCCGTGGTCGAGACGATCCGGTCGCTGGCGCCGCAGGAAGGCGAAAGCGGGCTGGACGTGTTCGGCAAGCTGATGGGGGGCCTGGAAAGCCAATTGGGCGGGATGGGTACGGCGTTTTCCTCGTCGCTGCTGGGTCTGGCCGGGTCGCTGGTCCTGGGCATGCTGGAACTGTTCGCCAGCCACGGGCAGAACCGGTTCACCCGTGAGCTGGAGGAATGGCTCTCCTCGATCACCCGGCTTGGCTATGCCGGTGACGGAGAGGGCGCGGACCAGAATGCGCTGGGACTGCTGGTCGACCACATGGCGCAACAGATGGAGGAGTTGCAGGCGCTTCAGACCCAGACCGAGACGAACCGCTTTCACTCTGAAATGAAGATCAACGAACTGGTCAACGCGATGACCGCGCTGACCGACCGGATGGATGCCGAACGCGGCCAGACCGCCCTGCTGCGGCGGATCGCCGAGGGGCAGGAGAAGCTTTTGGAGTCCTTGCAGTCCGGCGAGGGCGGCAGCGGATCCGACCCCGAAAGCCGGATGCGGTTGCGGTCGATCGATGTGCAACTGCTGCGTATCCTTGAAGAAATGTCGGCGGGGCGGCAGGAGACGCTGACCGACCTCAAGTCCGATATCTCCCAGCTGACCGCCGCGATCCGGCAACTGGGCCGCAGCGCCGGGCGGGTCTGAGATGGCCACGAGAAGTCGGCATCGCGACAGCTCGATCATCTGGCCAGGCTTCGTCGATGCGGTGACGACGCTGCTGATGGTGCTGATGTTCGTCCTGACCATCTTCACCGTGATGCAGTCCGTGTTGCGGGAAACGATCACCACGCAGGACACCGAGCTGGATTCGCTGACTGCCCAGGTCGCACAGCTGGCCAATGCGCTGGGGCTGGAGCAGGCCAAGGCCTCGGACCTTGAAACACGGGTGGCCGAGTTGCAGTCCGGTCTTGCGGCGGCCCAGGCCGAGGGCGACCGGCAGGCGGGCCTGATCGCGTCATTGACCGCGGACCTGACCGCACGCGAGGGCGAGTTGACAGCGGCCAGGTCGCGAATCACCGATTTCGAGGCGCAGGTTGCGGCCCTGTTGGTCGAACGCGACCGGGCGCGCGGCGATGCGGAACGTCTGACCGCGTCCGTCGCCGACCTGGAGGCTGCGCAGGCCAAGCTGGTCTCGGAAGGGGAGGCGATGGCATTGGCGCTGGCCAAGGCGCGCGACGAGGTGGATGCGACGGCCGAGGCCGCGCGTCTTGCCGCCGCCCGCCGCGATGCGCTGGAGGCGCTCTTGGCGCAGGAGAAGGCCAAGGGTGCCGCGGATGCAGCGGCGCTTGCGACGGCACAGGCGGAGGTGACCGAAGCCGAGGCGGCGCGGCTGGCCGATGCGGCTGCGCTGCAGGCCCTGCGCGACCGGTTGGCCAATGCGGACACCGAGTTGACGGCGATGACGCTGGCCCTGGAAGAAGAGCGGAAGCGGGCGGAAGAGACGCTGACCTTGCTGGCGGCCTCGCGGACCGAGGCAGCGAAGGGCGCGACCGCCAAGGATGCGGCACTTTCGGCGGCTGAAACGGCGCTGCTGGCGGAACAGGAGAAGGTGCTGGCCGCCGCGCGGGAGGTGGAGCTTCTGAACCAGCAGGTCGCGGCGCTGCGCAGCCAGTTGGGCAGCCTGCAGGCGCTGCTGGACGACTCGCAGGCCCGCGACGAGGCGGCGAAGGTGCAGCTGGAAAGCTTGGGGAAGGACCTGAACGCGGCCCTGGCCCAGGTGGCGGCTGAGCAGCGGAAGCGGGCCGATCTGGAAGCGGCCCAGGCGGTGCGGCTGGCCGAGGAGAACCGCGACCTGGCCCGGTTCCGGTCCGAATTCTTCGGCCAGTTGTCGAACCTTCTGGAAGGCCGCGAAGGGGTGCGGGTGGTCGGGGACCGCTTCGTGTTCTCCTCCGAGGTGCTGTTCAACCCGGGGTCGGCGGATCTGGCCTTCGAGGGGCGGCTGCAGATTGCCGGGGTGGTCAGCATCCTGGACGAGGTTCGCGCCGAGATCCCGGAGGGGATCGACTGGATCATCCGGGTCGATGGTCACACCGACGACGTGCCGGTCAACCCGGGCGCGGCCTTCGCCGACAATTGGGAACTGAGCCAGGCGCGGGCGCTGTCGGTGGTGCGCTTCATGCAGGACGAGCTGGGCTTTCCGCCGGACCGGATGGCGGCGACTGGGTTCGGGGAATACCGGCCCGTGGCGGTCGGAGGCGACGAAGTATCGCGCGCGCTGAACCGGCGGATCGAGTTGAAACTGACCGAGCGGTAGGTGCGGTCGGTCCACGGTGGACAGGTGCCATCCTTTTCAAGGGCTTCCGCGGGCGAGGGTTTTGTAACCTTGGGACGGCTCCTCGTGCGACTTCGTCTTCTCGTCGCGGAGGGTGCCGCGACCACAAGACGTCGCAAGGGGAAGTGCCTCCGGCGGGGATATTTGGGCAAAGATGAAAGGCCAGCATCGCGATTGGTCGGGACCGCATAGGAAAGCCCCCGCCGGTGAGGGCGGGGGCTTTGCTGTCTTGTGATGCCTTACTCGGCGGTCAGAAGCGGGGGCTTCTGGCCGGTGAGGCGCGGCTTGGCGGGTTCTTCGATATCGAGGACGATGGCGTCATCCTTGGTCTTGACCTTCACCACGCCGCCTTTGACGAGCTTGCCGAACAGAAGCTCTTCGGCAAGGGGCTTCTTGATGTACTCCTGGATCACACGGCCCAAGGGACGCGCACCCATCTTCTCGTCGTAGCCCTTTTCACCGAGCCAGGCGGCAGCCTCCGGCGACAGCTCGATGTGGACGTTGCGGTCCATCAGCTGGGCTTCGAGTTGCAGCACGAACTTCTCGACCACCTGCATGATGACTTCCTTGCCCAAGGGGGCGAAGTTGATCACGGCGTCCAGACGGTTGCGGAATTCGGGCGTAAAAGTCCGCTCGATCGCGGCGGTATCTTCCCCGGTGCGGCGTTCGCGGCCAAAGCCGATGGCGGATTGCGACTGCTCCCGCGCGCCCGCGTTCGAGGTCATGATCAGGATCACGTTGCGGAAGTCCACCGTCCGGCCATTGTGGTCGGTCAGCTTGCCGTGGTCCATCACCTGCAGCAGGATGTTGTAGACATCCGGGTGCGCCTTTTCCATTTCGTCCAGGAGAAGGACGCAATGCGGATGCTGGTCCACGCCGTCGGTCAGCATGCCGCCCTGATCAAAGCCGACATAGCCCGGAGGCGCGCCGATAAGACGGGAAACGGCGTGCTTTTCCATGTATTCCGACATGTCGAAGCGGATCAGTTCCACGCCAAGGGACGAAGCGAGCTGCTTTGCCACCTCGGTCTTGCCGACGCCCGTAGGCCCGGCGAAGAGGTAGTTTCCGATGGGCTTTTCCGGTTCGCGCAGGCCGGCACGCGCCAGCTTGATGGCCGAGCAGAGCGCGGTGACCGCCTTGTCCTGACCGAAGACCACGCGCTTGAGCGTCTTTTCCAGATCGCGCAGGGTTTCCGCGTCGTCCTTCGACACGGTCTTCGGGGGAATGCGGGCGATCTTGGCGACCACAGCCTCGATCTCTTTCACGCCCAGCGATTTCCGGCGCTTGGCGTCGGACAGAAGATGCTGTGCGGCCCCAGCTTCGTCGATCACGTCGATCGCCGAGTCCGGCAGCTTGCGGTCGTGGATGTAGCGCGCGGCCAGTTCCACCGCCGACTTGATCGCGTCGTTGGTGTATTTCAGGTCGTGGTGTTCTTCGAAATGCGGTTTCAGACCCATCAGGATCTTGATCGCATCCGGGACTGAAGGCTCGTTCACGTCGATCTTCTGGAAGCGACGGGAAAGCGCCCGGTCCTTTTCGAAGTGCTGACGGAATTCCTTGTAGGTGGTGGACCCCATGCAGCGCAGCTTGCCGCCCTGCAGCGCGGGTTTCAGAAGGTTGGACGCATCCATCGCGCCGCCACTGGTCGCGCCGGCGCCGATCACGGTGTGGATCTCGTCGATGAAGAGGATCGCGTCGGGATGGTCTTCAAGTTCCTTGACGACCTGCTTCAACCGTTCCTCGAAGTCGCCGCGATAGCGGGTGCCAGCCAGAAGCGCGCCCATGTCGAGGCTGAAGATCGTGGCCTTGGAGAGAACCTCGGGCGTCTCGCCGTTGACGATCTTGCGGGCGAGACCTTCGGCGATGGCGGTCTTGCCGACGCCGGGGTCGCCCACCAGAAGCGGGTTGTTCTTGCGGCGGCGGCAGAGGACCTGGATCGCACGCTCCACCTCGGGCTCGCGGCCGATGAGGGGGTCGACGTCGCCCTTGCGGGCCTTCACGTTCAGGTCGACGCAGTATTTCGACAGCGCCGATTCCTTGGCTTCGCCAGCCTCGGCCTTGGGCGTCTCATGCGGTTCGTCCGCGCCCTGAACGGGGCGGGCTTCGCCGTAGGACGGGTCCTTCGCCACGCCATGCGCGATGAAGTTGACCGCGTCGTAGCGGGTCATGTCCTGTTCCTGCAGGAAGTAGGCGGCGTTGGATTCCCGTTCGGCAAAGATCGCGACCAGGACGTTCGCGCCGGTCACTTCGGTGCGGCCCGAGGACTGGACGTGGATCGCCGCGCGCTGGATCACGCGCTGGAAAGCGGCGGTGGGGACGGCTTCGCTGCCTTCGACATCGGTCACCAGCGTCGACAGGTCGTCGTCGATGAAGTCGGTCAGGGTCTTGCGAAGGTCTTCCAGATTTACGGCGCAGGCCTTCATCACGCGGGCTGCGTCGGGTTCTTCGATCAGGGCCAGCAGAAGATGCTCCAGCGTGGCGAGTTCATGACGGCGCGAGTTGGCCAGGGCCAGAGCGCTGTGGATTGCCTGTTCAAGCGTGGTCGAAAACGATGGCACTTCAGTGCTCCTGTCCTGCAGGTCAGCCGGGCGCCCGGGCCCGATACTGACCGTGGCCTCATAAGCTTAAAGTTCGGTTTTCTTCACCGCACTTCAAGCGCAATCTTCCAGATTTTGGGGTTTCCCCCGGATCATCACGCCGATTGTGATATGAGAGGGTCAGAACTTGTCTTTTCTGGCCCGGATTTCGGCAAACACGGTGACATCATCGGCATCTGGCAGGCCGACTGCTGTCTTCAGGGCGGGCAGGTGGGCCCGCAGATAGGGGTTCGTCGCCAGCTCGGTCGCAAGCGACGAAGGCACGGTGGGACGGCCTTGGGCGCGGAAGGATGCGACCTCGGCAGCGCGTGAGATAAGCTGCGGATTGTCGGGTTCAAGGGTCAAAGCGAAGCGCAGGTTCGAGGTGGTGTATTCGTGGCCCGAACAGACCAGGGTCTCGGGCGGAAGCTGGGCGAGTTTCGCGAGGCTTGCGTGCATCTGGCGGGCGGTGCCTTCGAAGAGCCGCCCGCAGCCGCCGGCCATCAGGCTGTCGGCGGTGAACAGAAGGCGGCTTTCGGGAAAGTGGAAGGCGATGTGGCCGATGGTGTGACCGGGGACCTCGATCACGCGGGCGGTCTCGCGGCCGACCGAGAAGCTGCAGTTGGCGTCCAGTGCAACGTCGAGCCGGGGCAGGCGGTGGGCGTCGGCGCTGGCGCCAAGGACCATCGCGCCGGTCCGGGCGCGCAGGGCGTCGACGCCCTGGATGTGATCATCGTGGTGATGGGTGATCAGGATGTCGGTCAGTCGCCAGTGGTGGGCGTCCAGAGCGGCGAGGACCGGGCCCGGCTCGGGCACGTCGATGACGGCGGTCTGGCCGGTGTCGGGGTCGTGGATGAGGTAGGCGTAGTTGTCGGTGAGACAGGGGATGGTGACGAGGTCCAGCATTCAGTTGCCCTCCAGAAGGGTCGGGCCGAGGGGATGCCCCAGCCAGTGCGGGCGGTCAGGCCACCAGTGGATGTGATCGGGGGCCGGGAAGGCGGGATCGGCAAAGCCGCCGACGGCGATGCCGATGGTGCCGCGCAGGTAGTCGCCAGAGCGGAAGAAGCGCCCGCCACCGCAGGTTGGGCAGAAGCAGGCAGTGCGGGTGGGGTCTTCCGGCGTGCTGTAGGTCCAGGTGGTGAAGGGGCCGTCGATGCGGACCCCGGTCTCGGCGAACCAGGCCGAGAGTTTCATCACGCTGCCGGTGCTGCGCTGGCAGCGGGTGCAGGTGCAGCCGTGCACATGGACCGGATCGCCGGTGACATGAAGGCTCAGCGCCCCGCATTCGCAGGAGGCCACTCGTTCGGCTGGCGGAGCGGTTTCGGGCATGGTCTGGGGCTGCAATGTGCGTATGATCCGGCCAATCTGACCCCGGCGGAGCCGCTGTGCAATGCATCTTGATGTGCTGGACCTGAGGAATTTCTACTACCGTACCCAGCTGGGCCGTGTGGCGCAGCGGGCGATCCGGGATCAGGTCGTGCGGCTGTGGCCTTCGAAGACTGGCGAGACGGTGGCGGGGTTTGGCTTCGCGGTGCCCTTGCTGCGGCCCTATCTGACCGAGGCGCGGCGGGTCGTGGGGCTGATGCCGGGGCCGCAGGGCGTGATGCCCTGGCCGGCGGGCATGGAGAATGTGAGCGTTCTTTGCGAGGATACGGCATGGCCGCTGCCGACGGGTCTTGTTGACCGGCTTGTGCTGATGCACGGGCTGGAGACCTCCGAAAATCCCTCGGCGGTGCTGGAGGAGTCCGCCCGGGTGCTGGGGCCGGGGGGGCGTGCCCTGTTCATCGTGCCGAACCGGGCGGGGTTGTGGTCCAGGCGCGATGCGACGCCTTTCGGCTTTGGGCGGCCGTATTCGGTGGCGCAGCTGGAGGCGCAGCTGAAGCGCCACGGGTTCACGCCGGAGCGCAGCTGCTCGGTCCTTTTCGCCCCGCCGTCCAGCACGCCGTTCTGGCTGCGCTCGGCCGATTTCTGGGAGGGGGTCGGGCGGCGGATGCCCTGGCTTGCGGGTGGCGTGCTGATGGTCGAGGCGTCAAAGCAGGTCTATGCGCCGACCCAGGGCGGGCTGCGGGCGGCGGTGAAGAAACCGCTGCGGGTGCTGGAGGGGGTGGGCAGCGCGAAACCGGCGTTGAACCGCGCGAAATGTGGGGACATTGGCGACTGACGGCTTGCACGGGTGATCCGTGCCGGACGGTGGGCGGATCGCCCACCATGCGCCGGTCGGCGACGGGCGGGGGAACGGCCAAGCGGACTCGAGGGCGGCCGCGCAGGCAGATGATCCGGAGCGCAGGGGTAGGGTGGGCGATCCGCCCACCCCTAGATCACCCGGACCTGGGTGCCGACGGGGCACAGTTCGAACAGCTGCGCGATGTTCTCGTTGAAAAGACCGATGCAGCCGTCCGAGGACCGTCGGCCGATCTTCCGCGTGTCGTGGGTGCCGTGTATGATGTAGGCGGGCCAGGACAGATACATCGCGTGGGTACCCAAGGGGTTTTCAGGTCCGGGGCCGATGGGTTTCCAGTCCGGGTAGCGTTCCATCTGCGAGGCGGTGGGGGTCCAGCTGGGGCCGACCTTCTTGCGGACGATCTCGGTAAAGCCGCGCTTGGTCAGCTCGTCGGAAATCGGGACCGAGGTCGGGAAGATGCGGTAATCCGCGCCATCCGCGCTCCAGAAGTGCAGGGCGCGCGATGTGGTGTCGGCGACAATGGTGGCGCGGCCCAGGTTCGGGAAATGGTCGCGCCAGTCCTGCATGGCGAAGCTGGAGATGTTGTTGCTGACGGCGTGCGTGTCGGCGCGTGCTGCCGTGCCGAGGACGGTTGCTCCGAGGGCCGCGCCCAGAAGTCCGCGTCGGGAGATGGTCATGTTGCTGGCCTTTCGCTGTCTCGGTTGGGACGCACCCTCCGGGCTGAAGGCGATAGGGTCAAGCGACGGGAGGCGCGTCTGACGCCTATGTGAGCCGATGTGAAAGCGCCGAATCTGGGCGGTCCGTTTCTGGGACGCGGTCTTTTCGTCCCGGTTTCCGATCAAGATCGCATGATGAGGAAACGCCGCGGCCAAGTATGTCAGGCGCCACCTTCGCTGTGTTTGCGCCAACAGCGACAATCTGGCTTGTCCGCGGGCTCAAGAAACCGTGTGCAACCCGGTTGCGGGGTGGGAAAGCCTCTGCTAAGGACCCCGCGACGGATGGTGCCGCCCAGACGATTGTCGAGGTATGCGCCAAAGGGACGCCCGGTTCGCAAGAGCCCGGGGCACAGGACAGCGGAAGGGTTGACGTGTCAGAACCAGCTTCGATCTCTCTGGGCATCGCCGCGCGCTACGCGTCGGCCTTGTTCGATCTGGCAAAGGAAAGCGGCGCGCTGCAGGCCCTGGAGTCTGACGCGACGGCGCTGTCCGAGACTCTTGCCGCCAGTGCAGAGCTTCGGGACGTGATCGCCTCGCCGGTGGTCAGCCGGGACGACCAGGGCCGGGTCATCGCCGCGATTGCCGCCAAGCTTGGCCTGAGCATGCTGATGTCGAACACTCTGGCGCTGATGTCGGACAAGCGCCGCCTTTTCGTGCTGCCGCAACTGGTCACCCAGCTTGCCGACATGATCGCCGAGGAGAAGGGCGAAATGACCGCCGAGGTCACCGCCGCGCGCGCCCTGTCGGCCGCACAATCGAACAAGCTTGCCGAGACGCTGAAAGCCCGCGTCGGCAAGACCGTGAAACTGAAAACGACCGTCGATGAATCCCTTATCGGCGGTCTGGTCGTCAAGCTGGGCTCGACCATGATCGACACTTCGGTCAAGGCAAAGCTCGCGGCCCTGCAAAATGCAATGAAAGAGGTTGGGTGATGGGAATCCAGGCTGCTGAAATCTCTGCGATCCTCAAGGAGCAGATCAAGAACTTCGGCAAGGATGCGGAAGTGGCCGAAGTTGGCCGCGTGCTGTCGGTTGGTGACGGGATTGCCCGCGTCCACGGGCTGGACAACGTCCAGGCCGGCGAGATGGTGGAATTCCCCGGCGGTATCCGCGGGATGGCGCTGAACCTTGAAGTCGACAACGTCGGTATCGTTATCTTCGGGTCCGACCAGGACATCAAGGAAGGCGACACCGTCAAGCGCACCAAGTCCATCGTGGACGTGCCGGCCGGCAACGCCCTTCTGGGCCGCGTCGTCGACGCTCTGGGCAACCCGATCGACGCCAAGGGCCCGATCGCCGCGACCGAGCGCCGCATCGCCGACGTGAAGGCTCCGGGCATCATCCCGCGCAAATCGGTGCACGAGCCGATGGCGACCGGCCTCAAGGCCATCGACGCCATGATCCCGGTTGGCCGCGGCCAGCGCGAACTGATCATCGGCGACCGCCAGACCGGCAAGACCGCCGTGGCACTGGACACGATCCTGAACCAGAAGGCCTACAACGACGCCGCCGGTTCGGACGAATCGAAGAAGCTGTACTGCATCTACGTCGCCATCGGGCAGAAGCGGTCGACGGTCGCCCAGCTGGTGAAGAAGCTGCAGGAAACCGGCGCGGACGCCTATACCATCGTCGTCGCTGCCACCGCTTCGGACCCAGCCCCGATGCAGTTCCTGGCGCCCTATTCGGCGACCGCGATGGCGGAATTCTTCCGCGACAACGGCCGCCATGCGCTGATCATCTATGATGACCTTTCCAAGCAGGCCGTCGCCTACCGCCAGATGTCGCTTCTTCTGCGCCGTCCGCCGGGGCGTGAAGCCTATCCGGGCGACGTGTTCTACCTGCACTCGCGTCTGCTGGAGCGTTCGGCCAAGCTGAACAGCGACTTCGGTTCGGGTTCGCTGACCGCGCTGCCGATCATCGAGACCCAGGCGGGCGACGTGTCGGCCTATATCCCGACGAACGTGATCTCGATCACCGATGGCCAGATCTTCCTGGAAACGGAACTCTTCTACCAGGGCGTCCGTCCTGCCGTGAACACCGGTCTGTCGGTGTCGCGCGTGGGTTCCAGCGCCCAGACCTCGGCGATGAAGTCGGTTGCCGGCAAGGTGAAGCTGGAACTGGCGCAGTACCGCGAAATGGCGGCCTTTGCGCAGTTCGGTTCCGACCTTGACGCCTCGACCCAGCAGCTTCTGAACCGCGGCGCGCGTCTGACCGAGCTGATGAAGCAGAACCAGTACTCGCCGATGACCAACGCCGAGATCGTCGTCGTGATCTATGCGGGCACCTCGGGCTATCTGGACAAGATCGCGGTCAAGGACGTCAGCCGGTTCGAGTCGGGCCTGTTGCGCCACCTGCGGTCGGCGGGCAAGGGTTTGCTGGAGGACATCACCAAGAACGACCGCAAAGTGGCGGGCGATCTGGAGAAGGCGATCCGTGCGGAACTCGACGCTTTCGCCAAGACCTTCGGCTGAGCCTGAGAGAACAGGCAGATGCCCAGCCTCAAGGACCTCAAGAACCGGATCGGAAGCGTGAAGAACACGCGCAAGATCACGAAGGCGATGCAGATGGTCGCGGCGGCGAAACTGCGCCGCGCCCAGGAAGCTGCCGAAGCCGCACGGCCCTTTGCCGAGCGGATGACGGCGGTGATGTCGGCCCTCGCGGCCGGTGTCGGCACGGGAGAAGGCGCACCGAAGCTTCTGGCCGGAAACGGTCAGGATCAGGTGCACCTTCTGGTCGTGATGACCAGCGAACGTGGCCTTTGCGGCGGCTTCAACTCGTCGATCGTCAAGCTGGCCCGCCTGCGGGCGAACGAGCTGGTGGCGGCGGGCAAGACGGTGAAGATCCTCACCGTCGGCAAGAAGGGCCGCGAGCAGCTGAAGCGCGACTGGGCGAGCAGCTTCGTCGGCCATGTCGACCTGAGCGAGGTGAAGCGCGTGGGCTATGCCAATGCGCAGGCCGTCGCACGTGAGGTCATGGCGGCTTTCGAGGCTGGCGAAGCGGATGTGGTGACGATCTTCTACAACCGCTTCCAGTCGGTCATCAGCCAGATCCCGACGGCTCAGCAGGTCATCCCGGCCAAGTTCGAAAGCACCGGCGCCACGGCGCTGTATGATTACGAACCCTCGGAAGAGGCGATCCTTGCCGACCTGCTGCCGCGCGGCGTCGCGACGCAGATCTTCACCGCTCTCCTGGAAAATGGTGCCTCGGAGCAGGGCGCGCGGATGTCCGCCATGGACAACGCGACCCGCAACGCCGGCGACATGATCAACCGACTGACGATCCAGTACAACCGGAGCCGTCAGGCCGCGATCACCAAGGAACTCATCGAAATCATTTCGGGCGCCGAGGCGCTCTGACGAACCCGGAGTAGAAGACAATGGCAAAAGCCCCGAAAGCATCCGCAGGCGCCGGCAAGGTGACGCAGGTCATCGGCGCCGTCGTCGACGTGCAGTTCGATGGCGCGCTTCCCGCGATTTTGAACGCGCTGGAAACCACCAACAACGGCAAGCGTCTGGTCCTGGAAGTTGCCCAGCACCTGGGCGAGAACACCGTCCGCTGCATCGCGATGGACGCGACCGAAGGTCTTGTCCGCGGCGCCGTGGTTGCGGACCTTGGTCTGCCGATCTCGGTTCCGGTGGGCGACGGCACCCTTGGCCGCATCCTGAACGTCATTGGCGACCCGATCGACGAAAAGGGCCCGGTGGTCCACACTGAAAAGCGCGCCATCCACCAGCCGGCGCCGACCTTCTCGGAACAGGCGACCGACGCTCTGATTTTGGAAACCGGCATCAAGGTCATCGACCTTCTGGCCCCCTACTCCAAGGGCGGCAAGATCGGCCTCTTCGGAGGTGCGGGCGTGGGCAAGACGGTTCTCATCCAGGAGCTGATCAACAACATCGCCAAGGTGCACTCGGGCTATTCCGTGTTCGCCGGCGTGGGCGAGCGGACCCGTGAGGGCAACGACCTCTACCACGAATTCATCGAATCCGGCGTCATCAACATCGACGACCTGTCGAAGTCGAAAGTGGCGCTTGTGTACGGCCAGATGAACGAGCCTCCGGGGGCTCGTGCCCGCGTGGCGCTGACCGGCCTGACCATCGCAGAACAGTTCCGCGACCAGTCGGGAACGGACGTGCTGTTCTTCGTGGACAACATCTTCCGCTTCACCCAGGCGGGTTCGGAAGTGTCGGCTCTTCTCGGCCGTATCCCATCGGCCGTGGGCTACCAGCCGACGCTGGCGACCGACATGGGTCAGCTGCAGGAACGCATCACCTCGACCAAGGCGGGCTCGATCACCTCGGTTCAGGCCATCTACGTTCCGGCCGACGACCTTACCGACCCGGCACCGGCCGCGTCCTTCGCCCACCTTGACGCCACGACCGTTCTGTCGCGCGCCATCTCGGAACTGGGGATCTACCCGGCCGTGGACCCGCTCGACTCCACCTCCCGTATCCTTGACCCGCTGGTCGTGGGGCAGGAGCACTATGACGTCGCCCGTTCGGTGCAGGGGATGCTGCAGCGCTACAAGTCGCTGCAGGACATCATCGCCATCCTTGGCATGGACGAACTGTCGGAAGAGGACAAGCTGACCGTGGCCCGCGCCCGGAAGATCCAGCGTTTCCTGTCGCAGCCCTTCGACGTGGCGCAAGTGTTCACCGGCTCGCCCGGCGTGCAGGTGCCGCTGGAGAAGACGATCCAGTCGTTCAAGGCCGTGGTTGCAGGTGAATACGACCACCTGCCGGAAGCCGCCTTCTACATGGTCGGCGACATCGACGAAGTGAAAGCCAAGGCTGCCAAACTCGCGGCAGCTGCGGCGTAAGGGGGCAAGATGGCCAGCACGGTTCAATTCGACCTCGTCAGCCCGGAGCGGCGCCTTGCGTCCTATCCGGCGACCGAGGTCCAGATCCCCGGTGCGATGGGCGATCTGACGGCGATGGAGGGCCACGCGGCCACCATCACCTCGCTGCGGCCGGGCCTTCTGAAGGTCGTCAGCGCCGAGGGCATGAAGGCCTATGTCGTGACCGGCGGTTTCGCCGAGATCAGCGCCACGGGCGTTTCGGTCCTGGCCGAACAGGCGGTTCCGCTGGACGAGATGACCGGGGCGCAACTGGACGCGCTGGTTGCCGACGCCTGCGAGGCGGCTGCGGTCAACCCGAACAAGGACGTTGCAGACCAGGCGGTGGCCGATCTCTACGCGATGCGGGCCCAGGCCGGGATCTGACCCACGCCCAGGTTGCGAAGGAATGCAGGAAGGCCCCGGACAACCGGGGCCTTTCGTCTTTTCAATGACTTTCACCGAATTCTAAAGCATGGTTCGGTTGGGTCTGGGTGTCAGGTTACTTATGCGACGGTTCAAGGGTCCGATTGGCATCGAACAGGGGTCGACGATCCTGTTCTCGGATTACGCGCACGATGGTGCGATGTGGACAGGGTCCGGCCCCCGGGAAGTCCGACAGGCGCAGGAGTTCAGAGAGCCTTTCGTGGCCGCGCCCATCGTGACGGTGGGGATCTCGATGTGGGACATCGACCACCAGACAAACAGTCGCGCGGACATCTCGGCCGAGAACATCACCGCAAAGGGCTTCGAGATCGTGTTCCGAACCTGGGCTGACACCCGCATCGCGCGTATCCGGGCGGACTGGATGGCCATCGGCCAGGCGCGTGACGAGGACGACTGGGACGTGGCCTAGGGCTGGGGCTCGTGCCGGATCAAGCGGTTGGCGATCCAGACACCCAGCACAAAGACGGCCAGCCCCCCGACCAGGTCGATCAGGTGGTGCCCGCCATGCGAGAGGGTGGCAGGGATCATCGCGGTGTTGACGAGGGCGGCGGGCAGGAAGGCGAAGGTGCCGCGGGTGAACCAGACCACCAGAAGCGCCATGATCATGTGGTAGGACGGGAAAGCGACCACGCCCGTGATGACCTCGGGGGTGATCACCGGCGGCCCAACCTCGGCCAGGGTACGCAGATAATCGCCATAGGCGGGGCTGTAGTAGAGGCCGGTCGCCAGTCGGTGCGCTTCGGGAATCTCCTGAAAGGCCGAGGGTCCGACGCTGGGCACGACCCACCAGATCGCGACGGCGATGATCAGCGTGACGATGCCGACGAGAAGGAAACGGTGCAACGCCAGTTCGCGCGAGAGGGCGGCGAGCAGGACGATGGTCAGGAGGACCTGGATCAGCGAGGAGTGGTAGACATAGCCCAGAGCCTTCGCGGCCACCGGATAGTCGGCCAGCCACGCAATCAGGCCGGGCCAGTGATAGCCAAGCGTCTGGTCGACCTGGATCAGGATCGGGTCGATCAGCGGGTTGGCCAGCGGGAAAAGCGTGAAGATGAAGATCGACGACACCGCCGTGAAGCCGGTGAAGATCGCCACACCGACCAGCGCGAGCGCCATGCGCGGCGAGGCTTTCACATGCCGCACGTAGGCGCCTATGGCGGCAAGACCCAACGTCGCGGCGTAGCCGCCGACGAAGGGGGACCAGTTCACCTGTCTTTGCAGAACAAGGGCCAGCGCCACGGCCAAGAGCCCGACGGCCGCGATGAAGACAAGCATCTGACGCTCGGACCCCAGGAGACGGAGATAGGCGCCCGGACCTTGCGTTTCGGCTTTAGACCACATGCTGACTTGCCCCGAACCTGCAACAATCGCAGAGCTACAGGGCCATTGCGCAGACTTTATGGCAATAGAAGCGCAAATCAGAGGCTCAACTGCGCTGGTAGAGGCCTTCGTAGATCGGGACCAGGGTGTCGGTTTCGAACAGGCTGGAAACGGACATTCCGCCCCAGATGTTGAGGATGGCCTGGGCGAACATGGGTGCGGTCGGGACGATGCGGATGTTGCCTGCCGCTTTCACCTTCTCGGTCGCCTCGATGCTGTCGGTGATCACCAGCGACTTCATGACCGAGTTCTGCACGCGCTCGACCGCCGGTCCGGAAAGGACGCCGTGGGTGATGTAGCTGTGCACTTCGACAGCGCCGGCCTCCATCAGCGTTTCGGCGGCCTTGCACAGCGTGCCGGCGGTGTCGCAGATGTCGTCGACGATGATGCACTTGCGGCCCTTCACGTCGCCGATCACGGTCATCTCGGCCACTTCACCCGCCTTTTCGCGCCGCTTGTCGACGATGGCGAGGGGGGCGTTGATCCGCTTGGCAAGCTCGCGCGCGCGGGCCACGCCACCGACATCGGGCGAGACGACCATCAGGTCCTGCATCTGGCCGCGGAACTGGTGTTCGATGTCCAGCGCAAAGACCGGCGAGGCGTAGAGGTTGTCCACCGGGATGTCGAAGAAGCCCTGGATCTGCGCGGCGTGCAGGTCCAGCGTCAGCACGCGGTCGACACCCGCTTCGGCGATCATGTTCGCTACCAGTTTCGCGGTGATCGGCGTGCGGGCCTTGGCGCGGCGGTCCTGACGGGCGTATCCGAAATAGGGGATCACGGCGGTGATCCTGGAAGCAGAAGACCGACGCAGGGCGTCGGTCATGATCAGAAGCTCCATCAGGTTGTCGTTCGCCGGGTTCGAGGTCGACTGGATGATGTACATGTCCTCGCCGCGGACGTTCTCGAAGACCTCGACGAAGATTTCCTGGTCATTGAACCGCTCGACCCGGGCCTCGACGAGGCTGACGCTCATCCCCCGATGCATCGACATTCGGCGCGCGATGGACTTGGCAAGCGAAAGGTTTGCGTTCCCGGCGATGAGCTTCGGTTCGGTGACTGCGGGCATGGCGGCTCCGTGGCAGCGGATTCGGAATGCCTGTCGCTTATCACCAGCCATAGCGGTTGCAAACGTCCGCCACCGCTAAACGCGCGAATTTCATGGCATGTGCAGCAAATGGGTCAGAAGGCGTTGAGGAAACGGTCGACATCGGCTTCCGTGGTGGACCAGCTGGCGACAAGCCTGGCGCGTTCCCGGCCTTCGGGGGCGTTGAAACGGTAATAGGCGGCACCCGCCGCCTCGAGCCGGTCGTGGTGGCCGACGCCCCATTCGGGGAAAAGCATGTTGGCATCTGCCGGCGGGACATGGGCCTGACGATCCCGCAGTCCCTGCACCAGTCGCTGACCCATCGCATTGGCATGGGCGGCAAGTCGCAGCCACAGGCCGTTGGTGAGGTAGGCCTCCATCTGGGCGGAAAGGAAACGGTGCTTCGAGAAGAGATGCCCGCCGCGCTTGCGACGGAGCTCCAGCTCCCAGGCCTTGTCCGGGTTGAAGAGGACGACGCCTTCCACCCCAAGGCAGCCGTTCTTCGTGCCGCCAAGGGAAAGCACATCGATGCCGGCCTTCCAGGTCATCTCGGCCGGGGTCGCGTTGGTGGCGACCAGCGCATTGGCAAACCGCGCGCCGTCAAGGTGGCAGGGCAGGCCCTTCGCCTTTGCCATCGCGGTCAGTCCGGCGATCTCGGCGGGCGTGTAGACGGTCCCGGCCTCGGTGACGTTGGTCAGGGACAGCATCCCGCGCTGGACGCCGTGGACACCGCTTTCGCCGGTGGTGGCAAGGGCCTGGCCCAGGGTATCCGGGGTGATCTTGCCGTGCTCGCCGGGGACAAGGACCAGTTTGGCGCCAGAGTAGAACTCGGGTGCGTTGCATTCGTCTTCGGCGATGTGGGCGAGGCGGTGGCAGAAGACCGCGTCCCAGGGCTGGACATGGGTGGCGATGGCAAGCGCATTGGCGGCGGTGCCGGTCGCGACAAGGCGGACCTCGGCCTGCGGAGCCTCGAACAGCTCGCGCACCAGTTCGGTCACCCGCTCCATCGCGGCGTCGGAGCCATAGCTGCGCTCATAGCCCTCGTTGGCCTTGAGGATCGCGGCCATGACCTCGGGGGCCGCGCCGGAGGTGTTGTCGGAAGCAAAGCGCATCAGGGGGTTTCCTCGATCAGATAATCTTCCCAGTCATCCTCGGGGACGTCGAGTTCGGACAGGGTGAGTCCCTTGATGGACTGTTCGGCAGTATGCGTGCTGTTGGGATCGCCGGTCAGCAAGGGGTGCCAGTCCGGCAGTCGCTTCTTGTGGAACAGCAGCTTGTAGGCGCAGGTCGAGGGCATCCAGTAGGCGATCTTCGGCAGGGTCTTGGGCGTCAGGACCACGCACTCCGGCACGTGCATCTTCCGATTCGGGTAATCCATGCATTGACAGGTGTCGCCGTCGAACAGGCGGCAGGCGACGCGCGTGTAGGCGACTTCGCCGGTGTCCTCATACTCCAGCTTGTTCAGGCAGCACTTGCCGCAGCCGTCGCACAGGGCCTCCCATTCGGCTTGCGTCATCTTGGTCAGGGGAACGGTTTCCCAGAAGCGGGGGCGGAGTTGGGTCATGCGGCCAACCTGGGGCGGCAAGCCGGAAAAGGGAAGGGGCTACAGCGCGGCAAGGATCGAGCGGGCGCGGGCGCTGTCGGCGTCCATCTGGGTGATCAGCGCGGGAAGGCCGTCGAACTTCAACTCGGGACGGAGGTAGTCGACCAGAGCGATCGACAGGTGCTGGCCGTAAAGGTCGCCCTTGAAGTCGAAGAGGAAGGTTTCAAGGTTCGGGCGGTTTTCGCCGAACATTGGTCGGACGCCAAGGCTGGCTACGCCGTGGTGGCTGCCCTTGTGGGGGCCGGTCAGGATATCGACCAGCACGGCGTAGACCCCGATCCTGGGCAGGTGCAGGCCATCGACGGACATGTTGGCGGTGGGATAGCCAAGTTCGCGCCCCCGCTTTTCGCCATGCAGGACCTCGCCCTCGATCCGGTGCCAATGGCCCAGCATCGCGGCGGCGTCGCGCGGGCGGCCATCGGTCAAGGCTCGGCGAATGTTGGTCGAGGAAATCTCGGTGCCGTTGTCGGCGACGAGGGGGGCGATTGTGGTGCGGATTCCTCTTTGCGTGCAGAAGTTTGCAAGGTCGTCCGCGTTGCCCGAGCGCCCCTTGCCGAAGCAGAAGTCGGCGCCAACCACGACGTGGCTGATGCCGAGGCCCTGGTGGAGGACGTCGGTGACGAAGGCATCGGGGGTCAGGCCGGCAAGGGTTGCGTCGAAGGGAAGCTGGTAGAGGTGCTGGACCCCAAGACGGGCCAGGCGGTTGGCGCGGGCTTCGGCATTCATCAGGCGGAAGGCCGGGCTTGTGGGCGCGAAGAACTGGCGCGGGTGCGGCTCGAAGGTGATGATGCCAAGGGGTGCAGTGCCGCGGGCAAGGTCGATCACCGATTGGTGGCCACGATGCACGCCGTCGAAATTGCCCATCGCGACGGAGGCGCCGCGGGCCTGCACGGGTAGGCCCTGCCAGTGAAAGTGCTGCTGCATCCTGCCCTTTGCGGGCCCCAGAGTGCCCGTATACCGTCAGTCGAACTTGCGGCTGGGCGCCAGAACCAGCGCTTCACCCTTCAGGACAACGGTTTTACCCACCGAGGCCAAGGTTTCAAGGGTCACCCTGCGCTTTGCGTGATCGATAGCGGTCACGGTGACCTCGGCCCGGACCATGTCGCCGGGTCGGACGGGGGCCATGAACTTCAGACTTTGGCCAAGATAGACGGTGCCGTGGCCCGGAAGCTGTTCGCCGATGACGGCGGAGATGAGGCCAGCGGTGAGCATGCCGTGGGCGATCCGGCCCTCAAAAATGGTGTCCTGGGCGTATTGTTCATCCAGGTGGACGGGGTTCCGGTCGGTGGAGACTTCGGCAAAAAGCTCGATATCCCGGTCGGTTACCACCTTCATGAGGTGGCGGGACATGCCGATTTCGATGTCTTCGATGCAGATCGTGCCGCGCGGCATGTTGTCGAGCATTGGGTTCGAATCCCTTCCGGTCATCGCGTGACACTAGCACATGCTGCGATGCAGCACAATCCGTCGCGCAATAATTGTTCAATTACATCGGAAAATAGGACCGAAAGTTACCGCGCCGTCAGCGCAGGCGGCCCATCGCAAAGGTCGCGGAAAGCTGCCGCGAGGTCAGCCATGCCGCCAGTTTCCCGGCATCGGGAGTTTCGACGTCAGCGCCGAACTGGGCCGCCTCTAGCCCGCCGGTAATGAAGAGCGTGTCGAGGCCTTCCGAGATACCGCCTTGAATATCCGTCGAAATCCCGTCGCCGATGCACAGGATCTGCGGGTCGGCGGAAGCGCCGGCGTCGGCAAGGCGACGGCGGGCAAGGTCGTAGATCGGGGGATGGGGCTTGCCGAAGTAGAGGGTGGCGCCACCCATCGCTTCATAGGCCTGAGCCAGCGCGCCGGCGCAGTAGAGCCGCTTGTCGCCAAGATCGACGATGATGTCCGGATTGGCGCAAAGCATCGGCAGGCCAAGGGTCTTTCCCATCAGAAGTGCGGCGCGGTAGTCATCGGGAGTCTCGGTCATGTCGTCGAAAAGGCCGGTGCAAACGATGCCCTCGGCCTCGTTGAGGGGGACGCGGGTGATCGGGGGCTGGGTGGTTGCGAAGGCAGCGATATCCTCGGCGAAATCGGTGAAGAAAACTTCATCCTTGGGCGCGCCGATGTGGTGGACTTTCCGCCCGACGGCCCCCGTCAGCATCGCCATCTGCGCGGCGTCGCCCGAGGTGACCACGATGTCCCAGACGTCGCGGGGCACGCCAAGTGCGTCCAACTGCTTGATCACGCTGGATTTGGGCCGCGGAGCGTTGGTCAGGAGAACGACCTTGCCACCCGTCGCGCGGAAGCCCTGCAGGGCCGCGACGGCGGCCGGGAACGCCGCCTTGCCGTTGTGCAGGCAGCCCCAGAGGTCGCAAAAGACGGCGTCGTAGCGGCCGGTCAGGTCTGCCAGAGAGCGGATGATCTCGGTCATTGGTGGCCCTTTCGAAGCAAAACCAGCGGTCTACGGTCCGTCTACACCGCGTATTCCGTCCATGCATACGCGCGTATGCACGGACGGTTGCGCAACAGCGTCAAATCAGAGCTTCAGCGCCGGGATGATCTGCTTCTTGCGGCTCATGATCCCCGGAAGAACGACGGTATCGCCGGTCACCTTGGCACCGAAGGAAGCTTCGGCCATCTGCTTGACCAGATCGTTCGGGACAAGAAGCGTCGCTTCCTCACGGATGATGTCCACGACGAACAGCAGCACCTGGTCTGCTCCGTCCTCTTTTGCGACACCTTCCATCGAGCGCATCAGGCTGTCCTTGCGGTCAAGGACTACCTTGGGCGCGGTGGTTTCCAGCACAGACACGCGCAGCTCTTTCCCGGCGACGGTGTATTCCTTGGAATCCATGCGAAGGAGTTCGGCATCCGAGAAGGCCGAGACGTCGGACTTGGCCTCGAACATCTTTGCGGCAAGGTCGGGGATCGAGACGCCGAGGTCGGCGGCCAGCTTTTCCGCCACGGCGCGGTCGTGCGGCGTGGTGGTGGGCGAACGGAATTCCAGCGTGTCGGACAGGATGCAGGACAGCATCGCGCCCTTGATGTGCTTCGGTGCCTTGGCCAGCGTGTCGCCCATCAGGTCGTGCATGATGGTCGCGGTGCAGGCGAGCGGGCGGATGGTGATGTCGATCGGGTTCTTCGTCTTGATGCCGCCGACCAGCATATGATGATCGATGATGCCCTGGATCTTCGCCTCGTTGATCGAGGGCGGCAGTTCCGCCGGGTTGTTGGTGTCGACGATCACGACGGAGTCGTCGGCAGTGACATCCTGGATGATCGCAGGCTTCTCCAGACCCCAATGGCGCAGCACGAAGGCGGCTTCGGTGTTCGGCTCGCCCAGCAGGACGGGTTTCGCCGGAGTACCGGTTTCGGACAGGTACCAGGCCCAGATGATGGGCGAGCCGGTGGAATCGGTGTCGGGGGATTTGTGGCCGAAGACGAGGGTGGTCATTTTTGGTGCCCTTGGACGCTTGGGGGACGGTTCGGGCGCGGTATAGGCCGGACCGCACGGATTGTCACGCGGGGGTGTTCGTGGCATAATTGCCGCCTTGGCAGAGGAGTGCAGCGCGATGGACAAGACAGCCTGACGCCCCCGTGGGGGCCGCGAGCGGGGTCGGTGATCCGGCCCGGACGAAAGCCCTTCGACCAAGGAGTGCCCTGAGAATGGACAAGACCGTTTCGGCTTGAGTGCCGTTCGCGCCGGTTCATGACCGGCTGACAGCCATTTCCAAGACAGGGGCAGATCATGCCGCACACGAAGACTGGAAAGCCCGCTTTGGCGGGATTGAAGCCGTTGCCGAAGGCCAAGGGGTTCGACCCCGCGGCGCTGAAGGCGACCAAGGGGCCGCAAAGCCTGAAGCTGGTGCCGAAGCGGGGGATGATCCCCGGCAAGTCGGGGCAGCGGTGACAGGGGAGGGGGCACCTGACCGGGCGCCCCCGTTCCGGGTCAGGCCGGGGCCGGTTGTCGGGCCGTCCAGAGAATATGGCCTAGCGAGGCTGCCATCACCATCGCTCCGCCGATCAGGGTCGGGGTGGTCGGAGTCTCAAGGAAGATCAGCCAGACCCAGACCGGGGTCAGCGCGGTTTCCAGCGCGCCGATGAGGGCGGTTTCGACCGGCGTGGTATGGCGCGAGCCGATGACGAAAAGCGCGAAGCCAAGGGTGGAGTTGATCAGGCCGAAGGCGATCATCAGCAGGATGTTCGGGCCGTCGATCCCGGAGAGGGTCGAGAACGGGACCATCGCCAGCGGGGCCCAGATGGCGGACAGCGTGCCTGCGGCCAGCATTGGGGCGTCGGGATGGCCGCGGGCGATCAGGATCATCCCGGCGACGGCGAGGACCATGCCGAAGGCCATGAGGTCCCCCAGAAGCGCACCGTCGTTGCCAAGGCCGACCATGACCGCGGCCCCGGCCAAAGCGAGGGCGGCGGCAAGGATACCGGCGCGGCCAGGCGTTTCCTTCAGGATCAGCCAGCCAAGGAAGGCGGCGACGAAAGGGAGCGTGGCGTAAATGATGGCGACATGGGCGATCGAGGTATTCCGCAGGCTGCCGACGAAGAGGAGCATCGCAAGGCCGGAGAAGAGTGCGTAGGCCCAGCCCGCCCGACCGAGGCGGAGGAAATCGTGGAAACCCTCGGCCCCCTTCAGCCACCACAGGACGACCATGAGGCCTGCCGCGCCGGCAAGTCCGCGCCAGAGGATCAGCGTGGGCGTGTCGACGGTGATGGCGCGGGCGAAGAGGCCGGAGGTGCTCCAGGCCAGCGTCGCACCGAGAAGCATCAGGATGCCCTGGCGGTGGGCTGTCACAACGGTTGCGGGGCTTTGGGAAGCACCGGCCATTGGCTTGGCTCGTGGCCGTAGATGAGGGTCGCGCCGGGGGTCATCAGGGCCATGAGGCGGGCGGCGGAAGCCTGCGAGGCGGCGGGGTCCATCGAATCGGCGAAAGCCTCGTCGGGTTCGGAGGCGCGGTTGATGGCGTCGGCGGCCAGGATCACGCGGCGGCCATCGGGCAGGTCGACAAGGGCCGACAGGTGGCCGGGCGTGTGGCCGGGGGTGGGGATGAGGGTCAGGCCCTCGCAGACCGGGGTGTCGGCGTCGATGCAGTGGTAGGTGGCGTCGGGCCAGGGGATCGGGCGGGTGTTGCCAAAGTAGAGCGGCGCAGGCTCGGCCCGCTCGCGGGTGGTGAGGACGATGGGCGCGTGGGCGAACAGGGGCAGGGAGCCGACGTGGTCGATGTGGCCGTGGGTCAGGATGACGAGGTCGATGTCGGCGGGCGCAAGGCCCAGAAGGGCCAGCGCGCCCTCTGCGGTCTGGTCGGCGCTGAAGTCGATCAGGCGGCCAAAGCGGGGGAGGCCGTCCTTGTCGGCGCGGTCGGGGTCGGTCAGGTATTCGGGCGGAAAGCCGGTATCCACGAGGATGTTCGCGCCCCGGTCGGTCTGCATCAGGTAGGCCGGGATGCCGATTATGCGCTCTCCACCCCGGACGTCGAAGAGGCCGAGATCAAGGATGTAAAGGCGGGCGATCTTGCCGGGAAGGATCACAGGGGCAACTCTTCCAGGGTGAAGCCTTCCTTTTGCAGCAGGTTCAGCACGCCGTCCTTTCCAGACAGGTGCAGGGCGCCGAAGGCGGTAAAGACGGGACCCTGGGCGGCGGCCTCGGTCAGCACCGGAATCCAGGCGCGGTTGCGCGAGGAGGAGACGAGTTCCTCCATCCGGGCGAAGTCGGCGTCGATCTGCTCGCGGGTATAGCCCGGCATGTCATAGCTGAGAAAGCGCATCAGCTCCCACGCCTGGCGGCTGTCGCCGGCGAAGTAGCTGTCGACAAGAGTGGTGAAGTAATCCTCGCTCATGTCCTCGATGGACAGGGTGGAGACCAGCATCTCGGTCAGTTCTTCGGGCGTCATGCTGTCGAAGATGGTGAAGAGGGTGTCGAAGGGTTCAAGGCCCCGGACCGGGACGCCAGCCTCCAGGGCGGTGTCGATCACCGCGCCGTCCAGACCCTTGGGCTTTTCCGTCATTCCGGCCATCGCGCAGGGCGGGATCGACAGGAGCGTCAACACGTACCAGGGCTGGAACTTGGCAGTCATGAAGGGCGGGATGCCGCGGTCGGACAGGGCCTCGGACAGAGGATCCCAGACCTCGGGCGGGAGGCGCTGGTTCAGGGGAAGACCCTCGGTGATGACCATGGTCGAGGGGTCCTTGGCGATATGCGCCATGAGGGCCTTTTCCTCGTCGGGGCCAGCTTCGACGAGAACGGCGGTCGCTGCAGTGATGTGCGGGGCAAGTGCGGCGAGGTTCGAGGCGTGGCGACTGTCGTCGAAGTGGTAGGTCCCGGCGATGGTGATGACCTGATCGCCCCGGGTCGCGCGCCAGAAATTGCCCGACGCAAATGGGACCGCAGCGGTGGCGGCCTCGATTTCGGCGCGTTGGACCGGATCCATCTCGGCAAAGAGGTTGCTGCCCGCGCACATGGCCCAGGTCGGGGCCGTGGGCAGGCAGGTGAGGACGAGGGCCGAGATGGCGGAGAGAAGACGGGACATGCGACCTTGCGAGGCTTGGATGGTTCTCCGCATCGTGGCATCGGCAGGCAGAAAGGCAAAGCGAAAAGCCGGGTCAGGGGTGTTGACTCACGCTAGGGCATCGCCTACCTGAGAGCCGTTAGCACTCGGGCAAGCTGAGTGCTAATCAAGATCAAACCTGGAAACTCAAGGGAGTACCCCAGATGGCTTTCAAACCACTGCATGACCGCGTTCTGGTTCGTCGCATCGAAGGCGAAGACAAGACCAAGGGCGGGCTTATCATCCCGGATTCCGCCAAGGAAAAGCCCGCTGAGGGCGAGATCATTTCCGTGGGCGAAGGCGCCCGCAAGGATTCGGGCGAGCTGATCGCCCCGTCGGTCAAGGCTGGCGACCGCGTCCTGTTCGGCAAATGGTCGGGCACCGAAGTGAAGCTGGACGGCGAAGACCTGCTGATCATGAAGGAAAGCGACATCCTCGGCATTATCGCCTGAGCTTGTCCGCATCCGTAACCCATTCAAGGAGCTATCATAATGGCTGCTAAAGACGTCAAATTCGACACCGACGCCCGCGACCGCATGCTGCGCGGCGTGAACATTCTGGCTGACGCTGTCAAAGTGACCCTCGGCCCCAAAGGCCGCAACGTGGTGATCGACAAGTCGTTCGGCTCGCCCCGCATCACCAAGGACGGCGTGACCGTTGCCAAAGAGATCGAGCTTGCCGACAAGTTCGAGAACATGGGCGCGCAGATGGTGAAGGAAGTCGCTTCCCGCACCAATGACGAGGCCGGCGACGGCACCACCACCGCGACCGTGCTGGCGCAAGCCATCATCAAGGACGGCCTCAAGGCCGTTGCCGCCGGCATGAACCCGATGGACCTGAAGCGCGGGATCGATCTGGCCGTGACCAAGGTCGTCGCTGCCATCAAGGCCGCCTCGCGCCCCGTCAAGGACAGCGCTGAAGTGGCGCAAGTCGGCACCATCTCGGCCAACGGCGAAGCGGAAATCGGTCGTCAGATCGCGGACGCGATGCAGAAGGTCGGCAACGAGGGTGTCATCACCGTCGAAGAGAACAAGGGCCTGGAGACGGAAACCACCGTCGTCGAAGGCATGCAGTTCGACCGTGGCTACCTGTCGCCCTACTTCGTGACCAATGCCGACAAGATGGTTGCCGAGCTGGAAGACGCCTACATCCTGCTGCACGAGAAGAAGCTTTCGTCGCTGCAGCCGATGGTTCCGTTGCTGGAAGCCGTGATTCAGTCGCAGCGCCCGTTGATCATCGTGGCTGAAGACGTCGAAGGCGAGGCTCTGGCCACGCTGGTCGTCAACAAGCTGCGTGGCGGGTTGAAGATCGCTGCCGTCAAGGCCCCCGGCTTCGGCGACCGTCGCAAGGCCATGCTGCAGGACATCGCCATTCTGACCGGTGGTCAGGTGATCAGCGACGATCTGGGCATGAAGCTTGAGAATGTCACGCTGGACATGCTGGGCCGTGCCAAGAAGGTCATCATCAAGAAAGACGACACCACCGTCATCGACGGTGCTGGCAACAAGGCCGAGATCGAAGCCCGCGTCGGCCAGATCCGCGCGCAGATCGAGGAAACCACCTCGGACTACGACAAGGAAAAGCTGCAGGAACGTGTGGCCAAGCTGGCTGGCGGCGTTGCCGTCATCCGCGTCGGCGGCATGACCGAAGTCGAAGTGAAAGAGCGCAAGGACCGCGTCGATGACGCCCTGAACGCGACCCGTGCGGCCGTTCAGGAAGGTATCGTCGTCGGTGGCGGTGTTGCTCTGATCCAGGCTGGCAAGGTGCTGGAAGGCATGACCGGCGCGAACAGCGACCAGAACGCGGGTATCGCCATCGTGCGCCGCGCGCTGGAAGCTCCGCTGCGCCAGATCGCCGAGAACGCTGGCGTCGACGGCGCTGTCGTCGCGGGCAAGATCCGCGAATCGAACGACGTGACCTTTGGCTTCAACGCGCAGACCGAAGAGTACGGCGACATGTTCGCCTTCGGTGTGATCGACCCGGCCAAGGTGACGCGGACGGCTCTGGAAGATGCGGCTTCGGTCGCCTCGCTCCTCATCACCACCGAAGCGATGATCGCTGATCGTCCGGAGCCCAAGTCGGGCGCCGGTGCCGGTGGCGGCATGGGCGGCGGCGGCATGGGCGGCATGGACTTCTGATCCACGCCAACCAGACCTTTCGGAAAGGGCGCCTTCGGGCGCCCTTTCTTTTTGTCCGGTGGCTGCGACGTCCCGTGGTAATCTGCGCTTGGGTGGATCGGGGGATGGGATGGGAAGCCTGGACTTCTTCTACTTCTTCGGCAGCGTCTATGCCTACCCGTCGGTCCTGCGGATCGGACCGATGGCAGAGAAGGCCGGGGTGCAGGTGCGCTGGCGGCCGATCAATGTGCGGCCGCTGATGCGTGAGAACAACGTGGCCCTGCGGGATGAGGCGCAGAAGGTGCGCTACATGTGGCGCGACATCCAGCGGCGGGCGGCGTGGCACGGGTTGCCCTTCGTCAAGCCGCCGATCTGGCCGACCGAGCCGGACTTGCTGGCCAGCCATGTGGCAATGGTCGCGGCGACCGAGGGATGGGTCGAGGCCTACAGCGTCGAAAGCTTCCGCGCATGGTTTCTTGCGGGCCTGCCGCTGGGAACTCCGGATAGCCTTGCGGTGATCCTGCCCCGCCTTGGGCAGGAGCCCGAACGGGTGCTGGCATTGGCGCAGGACCCCGCGGCGGCGGCGCGGCTGGACGCAGAGACTGACGCTGCGCGACAGGTGGGCGCGTTCGGGTCACCAAGCTTTGCGGTGGGCGGCGAGCTTTTCTGGGGCGACGACCGGCTGGACGAGGCGGTCGCCTGGGCTGCCGGGACGCATCCAGCGCAGCGCTGACCAAGGCGCACTTGTGGAACCGTGACGAAGCGGCCCATGGTGGCGGCCATGCGCCTGTTCGTTTTGACCGCCCTTACCATGCTGGCCTTCGCGGCCAATTCGGTCCTGAACCGTTGGGCGGTCGGGTCGGGGCATATCGGGGCGGTGGAGTTCGCCTGTGTCCGGGTGCTGGCCGGGGCGGTCATGCTGATGGCGCTGGTCTGGTGGCAGCGCGGCGGCATGGGATGGCCGGGTCTTCAGGGACGTGTCGCAGGGGTGGGCGGGTTGTCAGCCTATCTGATCGGGTTTTCGCTGGCCTACCGGGGGCTTGATGCCGGGACCGGGGCGCTGGTGCTGTTCGGGACGGTGCAGGTGACGATGTTCGCCGGGGCGCTGGTGTCGCGGGAGGTGGTGCCGGCGCGGCGCTGGGCGGGGGCGGGGCTGGCCCTGGGCGGGTTGGCGGTCATCGCGGCACCTGGCGCGGTGGCTTGGGGGCCGCTGGCGCTGATGGCCGTGGCCGGGTTGGGCTGGGGGATCTATTCGCTGGTCGGCCGTGGGGCGGTGGACCCGCTGGCGGCGACGGCGTGGAATTTCCTTTTGTCGGTGCCTCTGGTGCTGGCTTTGGGCGCGGCGGTCGGCGTGGCGCGGCCTGATGCGGTGGGGGTCCTTCTGGCGGTGGTGTCGGGGGCGGTGACCTCGGGGCTGGGATACGCGCTGTGGTATGCGGTGCTGCCCAGACTGGGTGCGGCGCGGGCGGCGGTGGCCCAGTTGACGGTGCCGGTGATCGCGGCGCTGGGCGGGGCGGTGCTGTTGGCCGAACTGCCGGGCCTGCGGTTCTGGCTGGCCTCGGCTCTGGTGCTGGGCGGGGTCGCGTTGGCGAGCCTGCCTTACAGGAGCTTGACCAGCCGGTAGGTCGTGTGGCCGGTCAGTGCGTCCTTGCGCGAAAGGCCGGTGGAGGTGAAACCCTCGCGCTCCCAGAACGCCAAGCCGCGGGGGTTCACGTCCAGCACGGCGAGGTAAAGGCGCGCGGCGTGGCGTTTGCGGGCGAGGGTTTCGACATGGGTCAGGAAGGTGCGGCCATGTCCCGCACCTTGCGCCCAAGGGCCGAGGATCATGAGGCCCAGGTAGGCGTCGTTCGGTTCGGGGAAGCCGTAGGACAGTTCCGCCACGCCCGAGAGGCGCTGGTTCAGGAACAGCCCCAAGCGGTCGCTTTGTGCCGGATCGCAGTTCGGCGGGGCATCGGTGAAGAACTCTTGCGCATGACGTTCGGCGTCGGCGCGACCTTCGGCGAGCAGCCAGTAGTCCGGCGCCTCGCGGTAGAATTGGGTGACGAGCGCGGTCTCCGACGGGAAGAGTTCACGGATGCGCATGGGCGATCCTGACGACTTCCAGCTCGACTGCTCCGGCGGGGCGAGGCCAGGTCACAACGTCGCCGACCTGCGCGCCAAGGAGGGCGCGGGCGAGGGGGGAGTTCGGGGCGATGCGGTGGTGGGGTGCGTCGGCCTCGTCTTCGCCCACGATCTCGTAAGTGGTTTCCTTGCCCGCTTCGTCGGCCACGGTGACGGCAAGCCCGAAGGCGACTTCGGTCAGGTCATGCTGTGCGGGGTCGATCACCACGGCGGCTTTCAGGCGCGCCTCCAGCCAGCGCAGGTCCCTTTCGGCGGCGGCTTCGGGAAGCTTGTCGAGACGGTCGGGCCGGGCCTTGAGGCCGCCCAGGTCAGTCTGGCGCTGGGCGATCTTCGCGTGCAGGGCCGCCAGTCCGCGCGGGGTCACGATGTTCGGACCGGGGGGGACCGGAAGCTCGGGCAGGTCGGGACGGTCGTTCCCGGCATCCTCGTTGACGAAGGCGCGGCTCATTTCAGGATCACTTCCAGGGCGTCGTAATGGGCGCAGGCCGATCCCCAGGCGGCGTCGGGGAGGCTGTCGGGCTTGAACCGGATGTGGCCGGCGGCAAGTTCGGTGCGGCTGAAGAAGCGCCGGTCGGTGACGACGCCTTCGGGGTCCACCCAGGCATCGTCCAGATCGCCGGAGACAAGGGTGCAGCGGAAGAACAGGTCGACCTGGTGAAAGCCGGTCTCGGGGTCGTGGAATTCGTTAACCAGGACCGGGGGGCCGACGGCGATGGTCAGGCCGGTTTCCTCCATCACCTCGCGGACGAGGTTCTGGGGCAGCGACTGCCCCGCCTCGCAACCGCCACCCGGGGCGCACCAAAGGCCGAGATGCGCATCGGGGTAGGCGTTGACCAGCAACAGCCGATCCTGGTGCAGGATCAGCGCGCGTGCAGCGAGGCGGGGTTTGAGGCGGGCCATGCCGGGAAGCCTGTGACGCTGCGTCGGCTTTGTCCAGTGGCGGGAATTCCGGGCTTGCTGCGGGGCCAAGGCGGGCAGAGAGTCGTATCATGTGGCTGACCGGACCGCTTGCCCGCTTCCTGCCCGCCCCCGCGACCGAAGAGGGCGCGGGTGTGGCAGACGTTGTGGTGCTGCTGCATGGCTTAGCACGCACCGATGCCTCGCTTGCCCCGATGGCGCTGGCGTTGAAGGCGGCGGGCTTCCGGGTGGTCAACTGGGCCTACCCCTCGACCAAGGCGGCGCCGGAGGACCTGATCAAGGAGGTGGACCGCGCCGTCGCTGCTGCGGGGCCGGGGCGGGTACATTTCGTCACGCATTCGATGGGCGGCATTCTGCTGCGGGACTGGCTGGCACGCAGCCGACCCGCGCAGTTGGGTCGGGTGGTGATGCTTGCCCCGCCGAACCACGGGTCGGAGCTGGTGGACAAGCTGGGCGACAACCCGGTGTTCAGCATCATGAACGGCAAGGCCGGGCTGACGCTGGGGACCGGGCCGGACAGCTGGCCCAACCGCCTGCCGCCAGCGGATTATCCCTTGGGTATCATCGCGGGGACGCGGTCGCTGAACCCGGTCTGGAACACCATGCTGCCGGGGCCGAACGACGGCAAGGTCACGGTGGAAAGCACCCGGCTGGAGGGGATGGCGGACCATCTGGTCCTTCCGGTCACGCATACCTTCATGATGGTGAACCCGGTGGTCATTCGGCAGGTCCTGGCTTTTCTCCGCGAGGGGCGGTTCGACCCGTCACTAACACTGGCCTCTGTCGTGAAAGAGTCTCTTCAGGCGGTGCAGTCCCGGTAATGACCTCGGGCGTGCCGGTGTCGGGCTTGCCCTTGTCCAGTTGCGCCCGGCCCTTGGCGGCCAGGGCTTCGTATTGGGTGACGAAGGCGGCAAGCTCGCGTTCTTCCAGTTCTTCCAGGTCGAGCAGCGAAAGATGTGCACCTTCGGTCGCGCGGATCAGCTCGTCCAGCTTCAGCTGCATCGCGGTGGTGTCGCGGTTCTGGGTGTTCTGGATCAGGAAGACCATCAGGAAGGTGACGATGGTGGTGCCGGTGTTGATCACCAGCTGCCATGTGTCTGAAAAGCCGAAGATCGGGCCGGTGACCAGCCAGAGGATGATCGAGGCCACGGCCAGCAGGAAGGTGACGGGGCGGCCGGACAGCTGTGCGATCCAGCGGGCGGCGCGGGTGTAGACGGAGGTCTTGTCGTTCATGGCTACCTCGGGGCAAAAATCCCGGGGTAACGCGGAAGTGGGAAAACGGTGCCACAGTGGGGAAAGCGTGACTTTCGTCCCGCCTCGCGGGTGGGGCGCGGAGGCGCTGTCCGAGAAGGAGGGATCAGCCGCGGACGACCCGGTTGACGTGGCCCATCTTGCGGCCGGGACGGGGGGCGCCTTTGCCGTAAAGATGCACGGCGGTATCGCGCGCCTTCAGAAGGTCGGGCACGCGCAGGACATCATCGCCGATCAGGTTCTCCATCACCACGTCGGCGTAGCGATTGCCGTCACCCAAAGGCAGGCCCACCACGGCGCGGATGTGCTGTTCGAACTGGTCGACGGCGCAGCCCTGTTGCGTCCAGTGACCGGAGTTGTGGACACGGGGGGCGATCTCGTTGATCAGAAGGCCCTTCTGGGTGACGAAAAGCTCTACCCCCATGACGCCGACATAGTCGAGTGCGTTCAGGATGCGGGCGGCGATCAGGACGGCGTCGGTGCGCTGGGCGGGGCCCAGTTTGGCCGGGACGGTGGTCGTCCGCAGGATGCCCTCGCGGTGGATGTTCTCGCCGGGGTCGAAGCACGCGACCTGGCCGTCGAGGCTGCGGGCGGCGATAACGCTGACCTCGCGGTCAAAGGCGACGAAGCCTTCCAGGACGGAGGGTGCCTCGTTCATCGCGGCCCAGGCGGCGGGGATGTCTTCCGGCGCGGTCAGCTTGACCTGGCCCTTGCCGTCGTAGCCGAGCCGCGTGGTCTTCAGGATCGCGGGCAGGCCCAGCTGGTCGGCGGCGGCGCGCAGGTCGGCTTCGGAGTTCACGGCGGCCCAGGGGGCGGTTTGCAGGCCGAGGTCGTTCAGGAACGACTTCTCGCTGATCCGGTCCTGGCTGATCGCCAGCGCGCGGCGGTTCGGGCGGATCGGTTTCAGGCTTTCCAGAAGGTCCAGGGCCGAGGTCGGGACATTCTCGAACTCGTAGGTGATGACATCGACCGAGGCTGCGAAGGCGCGGAGGGCGGCTTCGTCCTCGTAGGGCGCGGTTGTCACCTTAAGAGACACGTCCCCGGCGGGGGCGGCACCCGGCTCATAGATGTGGGAGCGATAGCCAAGTCGGCTGGCGGCGACCGAGAGCATCCGGCCAAGTTGCCCGCCGCCAAGGATGCCGATGGTTGCGCCCTGCGGAAGCTCAGTCATCCTTCGGCTCCTCGGGGATCGAGGCGGAGAGGGCGTCGCGCCAGGTGTCCAGCCTTGCGGCCACGGCGGGGTCGGACACGGCCAGGATCGCGGCAGCCATGAGCCCCGCGTTGGCCGCGCCGCCGATGGCCATTGTGGCGACGGGGTAGCCTTTGGGCATCTGGAGGATGGAATACAGCGAGTCGACGCCGGACAATGCCTTGGTCTGGACCGGCACGCCAATCACCGGCACCCGGGTCTTGGAGGCCATCATGCCGGGAAGATGGGCGGCCCCACCGGCGCCCGCGATGATCACCTTCAGCCCGCGCGAAACGGCGGTCTTGCCATAGTCCCACAGCCGGTCGGGCGTGCGGTGGGCGGAGACGATCTTTGCCTCGTAGGGGATGCCAAGCTCGTCCAGGACCTCGGCCGCAGCCTTCATCGTCGGCCAGTCGCTTTGCGACCCCATGATGATTCCGACGGATACGACCATGCGCGGCTCCCTGGTTTCAGGCGCGATTACCGGGAACCGTGGCAAGGGGCAAGCGTCAGGCGATGATATCGGGGATCAGCATATCCTCGATCTTCACGATCTGATCCTTCAGAAACAGCTTCTGCTTCTTCAACCGGCGCAGGGTCAGCTGGTCGGGACGACCCGTTTCCTCAAGCGCATGGATCGCCTGATCCAGGTCGCGGTGTTCGCGACGCAGAACCTCAAGCTTGATGCCGAGCATTTCGTCGTGGCTGAGTTCGGTGGGCGCGTTCATGGTTGGCGAATCAATTCCTGCCTTTGCGCAAGGATATAGGAAAGCACTGCGCTTGCGTGAAGGTTTCTGCCAAGATTCACGCTGTGGATGCGGGGTGCGATGCTGCAGCGGGGCTTGCGAGGCGCGCAGGGGGGCCCCATATTTCTGACATGCGGTGCCTGAATGCGGGGCCGCAATGACCGAACCGTCGCTTATCGCAAGGACTGTCCGATGACGAAACTGAGCTTTGGGGCCCATCCCTATCTTCTGGGGTTCGAGCAGCTGGAACGGCTGGTCGAACGCACTGCCAAATCCGGGGCCGAGGGCTATCCTCCGTTCAACATCGAGGCGGTGGCGGAAAACGTCTACCGGATCACCCTTGCCGTCGCCGGCTTCCGCGAGGAGGACCTGTCGATCACGGTCGAGGACCGGCAGCTGGTCGTCCGCGGTCGTCAGGCCGATGACGTGGGCGAGCGGGTGTTTCTGCATCGCGGGATCGCGGCGCGTGCCTTCCAGCGCAGTTTCGTGCTGGCGGACGGGGTCGAGGTTGCGGGTGCGACGATGGAACACGGGCTTTTGCACGTCGACCTGCGCCGCCATGTGCCGGAGACCGTGGTGCAGACGATCCGGATCGGTCGCAAGGATGCCGCGTCCCAGGGGACGGGCTTTAAGGAAGGGCTGAAGAAATGAACACTCCATTCAATGGGCTGCCGCAAGGGGCCGACCGGATCGTCTATGTCCGGGAAATCGCCGTCATGGACCTGCCGGACGAAGTGCGCGAGCAGATGGACGGGCTGGACGTGATCTGGTCGGTCCACGGGGCGGACGGGCGGCAGCTGGCACTGGTCGCCGACCGGAACATGGCGTTCCACCTGGCGCGCGAGCATGACTTCACGCCGGTCAGCGTGCACTGATCGGCCACGCCGCCGTCGGGCGGCGTCGGGTGCTTCCTTACATTACTGGCCTTTGACGACGGAACGGCTACGCTGTTGCGTAGGTGTTGTGTCGTCAACGGAGGTCATCTTGAAAACCACAACCGGATACTCGGGCATCCAGATTGCCTTGCACTGGCTGATTGCCATCCTGATCGTGACCGCCTGGTTCACGGGTGAGGGTGCCGAAGAAGCGATGGAAGTGGTCGAGGACGGGGGCGTTGCGGGCTTTGTGCCGCATGTCGCCGTGGGGCTGTCGATCCTGGCGCTGGTCGTGGTGCGGGTGCTGGTCCGGCTGACGCGCGGAGCCCCTGCCGCACCGGGGACGCCGGGCAGCCTGACGGCGCGGGCGGCGGACTGGGGACACCGGCTGATCTATCTGCTGATGATCGCGGTGCCTCTGGGGGGTATCAGCGTCTTCTTCCTGGGCCTGGACGTGGGCGAGATCCACGGGCTGGCGGCGAACCTGTTGATGCTGGTCGTCCTGGGCCATGCGCTGATGGCGCTTTACCATCAGTATGTCCTGAAGGACGGGTTGCTGCGCCGGATGATGAAGGCGGGATAAATGACAAAGGCCGCGCCCGAAAGCGCGGCCCTTTTTGATCCGGAGGCCCAGATCAGGCCTTGATCAGGCCCATCTGCTCCAGCTTCAGCAGCACCTGGTGGGCGCAATGGTCGACATCGACATTCTCGGTGTCCACCACAAGCTCGGCCTGGGTCGGGGCCTCGTAGGGGTCGGAGATCCCGGTGAATTCCTTGATCTTGCCTTCACGCGCCAGCTTGTAGAGTCCCTTGCGGTCGCGGCGTTCGCATTCCTCGATCGAGGTGGCAACGTGGGTTTCGACGAAGGCACCGAAGGCTTCGACCATCTCGCGCACGGCGCGGCGGGTCGCGGTGTAGGGCGCGATGGGTGCGCAGATCGCGATGCCGCCGTTCTTGGTGATCTCGGATGCGACATAGCCGATGCGCTTGATGTTCAGGTCGCGGTGTTCCTTGCTGAACCCCAGTTCCGAGGACAGGTGCTTGCGCACGACGTCACCGTCCAGCAGCGTGACGGGACGCCCGCCCATCTCCATCAGCTTGACCATCAGCGCGTTGGCGATGGTGGACTTGCCGCTGCCCGAAAGCCCGGTGAAGAAGACGGTGAAACCCTGCTTGGACCGCGCGGGGCTAGTCTTGCGGAGTTCGTTGACGACCTCGGGGAAGGAGAACCATTCCGGGATGTCCAGGCCTTCGCGCAGGCGGCGGCGCAGTTCGGTGCCCGAGATGTCAAGGACGGTGGAGCCTTCCGGGATCTCGTTCGCGGGGTAGTACTGGGCCTTTTCGGCCACGTAGACCATGTGCTTGAAGTCGACCATTACGATGCCGATTTCGGCGGCGTGCTGGGCGAACAGCTCTTGCGCGGCGTAGGGGTCGTAGAAGTCCTTGCCCGCGCTGTTCTTGCCGGGACCGGCGTGGTCGCGGCCGACGATCATGTGGGTGCAGCCGTGGTTCTTGCGGATGATGCCGTGCCACACAGCCTCACGCGGGCCAGCCATGCGCATGGCAAGGTTGAGGAGGGAAAGGGCGGTGGTCTGGGCCGGATACTGGTCCAGAACCGCCTCATAGCAACGGACGCGGGTGAAGTGGTCGACGTCACCGGGTTTGGTCATGCCGACGACGGGGTGGATCAGGAGGTTCGCCTCGGCTTCGCGTGCGGCGCGGAAGGTCAGTTCCTGGTGCGCGCGGTGGAGCGGATTGCGGGTTTGGAAGGCCACGATCTTGCGCCAGCCCAGCTTGCGGAACAAGGCGCGGAGTTCGTTTGGCGTATCGCGGCGGGCCTTGAAGTCGTAGTGGACGGGCTGCTGGATACCGATCACCGGGCCACCGAGATAGACCTTGCCGGCCGTGTTGTGCAGGTAGTTGACCGCCGGATGCGCCAAGTCGTCGGCACCGAAGACGCCCTCGGCCTCGACCGCCTTGTTTGGCACCCACTTGTCGCTGATCGACAGGATCGCGAGGATCACGCCTTCCTGATCGCGCAGCGCGATGTCCTGACCCGGCTCGACCTTGTCGGCAAAAGCCTCGGAGACGTCCAGAGTGATCGGGATCGGGAAAAGGGTGCCGTCCGCGGTGCGCATGTTGGCCACCACGCCGTCGTAGTCCGCCTCGCTCATGAAGCCTTTCAGGGGCGAGAACCCGCCGTTCATCAGCAACTCGAGGTCGCAGATCTGGCGTGGGGTCAGGTCCCAGGAGGGGAGCTGCCCGGCCTCGACCTTCAGCTTCTGGGCCGAGTCGTAGGAGACGTAAAGCTCGGGGATCGGGGCGTGGTTCTGCAGGTACATCGGACAACCTTTCAGCACGGACTGGGCCGCATTTGCGCGGGTCCGTAACGCGGGAAAGGGGCGGAATTCAAGCGATCCCCGGAAGAAGGTCCGGAGAAAAGGCGGAAATGCCGCGTGGTGCAAAGGCCAAGGGTCAGAGTTCCGTGAAGCGGATGGCGGCTGGATGGATTTCCCAAAGGAGTTGCCCGCAGGTTGGATTCCAGGAACGGAATCCTGTTTTGCCAAATCTGACCGCGTCAGCTGCGCAAGAGCCGGACGACGATCAGGCCGGACAGGGGCAAGGAGATGCTGGCCGCAACGATACCACTGGCCGCGTCCTGCCAGGTGTAGTCCGGTCCCATCCCGAGGCCGATTTCGTGGAAGAAGAACATGACCCACCAGAAGAAGGTGTAGGTCCAGATCCGTTCGACCTGGTCATACCGGATCATCAGCCAGAGGCCGACGAACGCCACCGCGGTCCCCAGCCTGGACAAGGCCAGGCCCGAGAAGAAGCCGACAGAACTGGAAGCCGCGCCCGGGACATCCGACATGGCGATCATCGCGCCATGCGACGCGATTTCGATCAGCAGCAGCACTCCGAACACAAAGGCGATGGACAAGGCGATATGCATGGATGCTCCCACGGCTGATCACGTCGTCATTCTGCGCCCGATGTTCAAGGTGTCCTTGCGCTGGGTCAAGCGGGCACTCAGGCCAGGTAGGCCCGGAAGCTGCGGATGACCTTATCGTAGACCGCGCGCTTGAAGGGGACGATGCTTTCGACCATCTCGTCCGCCAGGATCCAGCGCCAGGTCGAGAACTCCGGATGTTCGGAGGCGATCTTGATGTCGCTGTCGGTGCCCTTGAAGCGGAACAGGAACCATTTCTGCCGCTGGCCCCGGAACTTGCCGCCCCAGACCTTGCCCAGAAGCTCGGTCGGGAGGTCGTAGGTCACCCAGCCGTGGGTCTTGGCGACGAACTCCACCTTGTCCCGGGTCACGCCGGTTTCTTCCCACAGCTCGCGGTAGGCGGCTTCACGGGGCTTTTCGCCGTCGTCGATCCCGCCCTGCGGCATCTGCCACGCGGGCGAGGGGCTGTCGATCCGCTGGCCTGCGAAGACCATGCCGCGGGCGTCGATCAGCACGACGCCCACGCAGGGCCGGTAGGGCAGGCTTTCGACGTCGACCATCGAGCGCTTACTGCTCTTCCAGGGCGATGGCGGTCAGGCCCTTGATGATGTCGACGGCATAGGCAAGCTGGTAATCCTCGTCGCGAAGCTTGGCGGATTCCTCGGCGCGCTGCTGCTCTTCCTGGTAAAGCCGCTTCTCCTCGTCGGTCATCGAGTCGTTGGTGATCGCACCGCGCAGGTCGGCTTCGGACCGCTCGCGCTTGGCTGCCGATTGCTCCTCGTCCTCGGCGGCGTCCTCGGGGGGCGGGGGGGCAGGCTGCTGAACGACGATGTCGGGCGAGATGCCAAGGGCCTGGATCGACCGGCCCGAGGGCGTGTAATAGCGCGCGGTGGTCAGGCGCATGGCGCCGTCGCCCCGGAGCGGGATCAGGGTCTGGACCGATCCCTTGCCAAAGCTTTTGGTGCCGACGACGATGGCGCGGCGGTGATCCTGCAAGGCGCCGGCCACGATCTCGGAAGCCGAGGCGGAGCCGCCGTTGATCAGGACAACGATCGGCTTGCCTTCGATCAGATCGCCGGGCTGGGCATTGTAGCGTTCGCCGCTTTGCGGGTCGCGGCCCCGGGTCGAGACGATCTCGCCCTTGTCGAGGAAACTGTCCGAAACGGTGATCGCCTCGTTCAAGAGGCCGCCGGGGTTGTTGCGCATGTCGACGACAACACCGTCGAGGTTCTCCATGCCGCCAAGCTCTTCAAGGCCCTTCTTCAGCTCTTCGGCCAAGCCGCTGGTGGTCTGGTCGTTGAACGTGGTGATGCGAAGCACGACGGTCTTGCCGACGACCCGGCCGCGCACGGCGGTCAGCTTGATCGTGTCGCGGATGATCGAGACGTCGAAGGGTTCGGGCGTGCCTTCCCGGACGATGGTGATGATGATCTCGGACCCGATGGGGCCGCGCATCTTTTCAACGGCGTCGTCCAGCAGAAGGCCCGAGACCGGCTCGGCGTCGACATGGGTGATGAAGTCGCCCGCCAAGATCCCGGCCTTGTCGGCAGGGGTGTCGTCCATCGGGGCGATGACCTTGATGAAGCCTTCTTCCTGCGTGACCTCGATCCCGAGACCCCCGAACTCGCCGCGGGTCTGGACCTGCATGTCCTCGAAGTCCTTGGCGGAGAGGTAGGACGAATGGGGGTCAAGCGAGGTCAGCATCCCGTTGATCGCCGCTGTCACCAGCTTGTCGGTCGGGACCTCTTCGACATATTGCGAGCGAACCCGTTCGAAGATGTCGCCGAAGAGGTCAAGCTGGTCATAGACCGAACTGTCCTGCACCGCTTCCTGCGCGACGAGGGGACCGGCGATCTGCGTGGTCGCGAGGACCCCGGCAACGGTTCCCACCAGCGCGGCGATCACATGTTTCTTCATCCTCGTCAGTCTCCTGTGCGGGCCAGTCCGGTGAACCACGGGATCGGGTCCACGGGGGCGGCCCCCTGTCTGAGTTCCATATAAAGCGTTTCCGTGTCGCGCCCACCAGAGCGATCTGGCGACCCGGCCAGGAAATCCGCCGCCGCGCCCGGTGATCCACCCATCAGGCCAAGGGGCGTTTCAGCGGCAACAACTTCTCCCACTTCGCCATACAGGGTTTCCATGCCTGCAAGAACCAGGAGATAGCCGTCGCCGGGCTCAAGGATCATCACATTTCCGTAGTCGAGAAGCGGTCCCCGGTAGCGGATGGTGGCGGGCCAGGGCGCGGTGACGAGTGCGCGGGGCTGGGTCGCCAGCGTGATGCCGGGTCGGCGGACCCCGGTGGCATCGGCCTCGTCCGGGCGGCGGAGGATCGTGCCGAGTGCGGGAAGCGGCAGGCGGCCCTTCTCGGTGGCAAAGGAGGTTCCACTTTCGGCATCGGGCGACAGGCCGGCGGCGAAGGCGTCCAGCGTGTCGGCGCTGTCCAGAAGGCCTTTCAGCACCTCGGGGTCTTCGGTGAAGCGTTTCGGCAGGTCGGTGCGGTCCGAAATGGCCTGCGACAGTTCGGTGCGGGCCTCCTGCGCGGAGGCAAGGCCGGTCTTCAGCACCTCGCCCGCCGACAGTTGCAAGGCCCGCAGGTCGGCCAGTTCCTGCAGTTCGGCCTTCAGCGCGGCGGCTTCTGATTGCAGCGCCGGGGTCACGTCCGCAAGGATCATCCCCGACCGGGCCGAGCCGACCGCGCCGTCAGGATGCAGCAACAGAAGCGGACCGGGGTTCGCCTCCATCGTCGCCAGCACACCCAGCAGCCGCCCGATCCCGTCGCGCTTGGCGTCGAAGGCGCGGGTCAGCGTCGCCTCCCGCAAGGCGGCCTCGCGCAGCGCGCCGCGCAGGGCGGCAAGGCCCGCCTCGTAAGCGCGGATGGTCTGGCTTAGCGCCGAGACCCGGTCGCGCGCCTCGGTCGCGGCGTCCAGTGCGGCCACTGCCTCTTGCAGCGCGGAGGAGGCGCGGGCGGCTTGTTCGGCCACGGTTTCAGCCTGCAAGGGCAGGGCAAGGAGACAAAGCAGGGCGGCGGTGCGGATCATGCGAAAAGGGTCTGGCCTATCAGGCTTTGGCCGGTCATCTGTGGTGGCTGGGGCAGGCCCATGAGCTGCAACAGCGTCGGGGCCAGGTCGGCCAGCCTGCCGCTGCGCAGGGTCGCGCCGGGGGGGCCGCCGACCAGGATGACCGGAACCGGATTCGTGGTATGCGCGGTATGCGGGCCGCCGGTGACGGGATCGACCATCACCTCGCAGTTGCCGTGGTCGGCGGTGACGATCATCGCGCCGCCCGCGGCTTGCAGAGCGGCCAGTGCGCGGGTCAGGCCACGGTCCACCGCCTCGCAGGCCTTGATCGCCGCTGGAAGCGACCCGGTATGGCCCACCATGTCGGGGTTGGCGAAGTTGACGACGATCAGATCGTAGCCCTTTTCGATGGCGGCAACGAGGTGGCCGGAGACCTGGTCCGCGCTCATCTCGGGCTGCAGGTCATAGGTCGCGACCTTGGGTGAGGACGGCATGGCGCGTTCTTCGCCGGGATAGGGTGCCTCGCGCCCGCCGTTCAGGAAGAAGGTGACGTGGGGATACTTCTCGGTCTCGGCCAGGCGGAACTGGGTCAATCCGTGGCTGGCAACCCATTCGCCAAGGGTGTTGATCAGCACGCGCTTGGGGAAGGCGGTGCCCATGTAGGCGTTGTGGAGGTCGGAGTATTCGACCATCCCCAGCAGAACCGACCACTGCGGCCGGGTCCCGGTGTCGAAGGCGGTGAAGGTCGCATCGCCGATGGCCGCCAGGATTTCGCGCGCGCGGTCGGCGCGGAAGTTCAGGCAGAAGACCCCGTCGCCGTCCTTGGCGCCGTGGTAGCCGTCGATCACCGTGGGGGCGAGGAATTCGTCCGTCTCGCCCTTGCCGTAGCTGTTCGAGACTGCGGTCAGCGGGTCGGGCGCGGTTTCGCCCTTCGCGTGGATCATCGCGTCAAAGGCGCGGCTCACACGCTCCCAGCGGTTGTCGCGGTCCATCGCCCAGTAGCGGCCCGTCACCGTGGCGATGCTGGCGCCATAGGGGAGGCGTTTGACCAGCGCCTCGACGAAGTTCTGGGCCGAGGAGGGCGCGACGTCGCGGCCGTCGGTGATTGCGTGCAGCGCGACCGGAACGCCAAGGGCGGTGATGGCGCGGCAGGCGGCAAGGATGTGGTTGACGTGCCCATGCACCCCGCCATCCGAGACGACGCCCATCAGATGCGCGGTGCCCCTTGCGGCTTTCACCTTCGCGGCGAAGTCCAGGATCGCGGGGTTCTTGGCAAAGCTCCCATCCTCGACCGCCAGATCAATGGCACCCAGGTCCATCGCCACCACGCGGCCCGCGCCGATGTTGGTATGCCCGACTTCGGAGTTGCCCATCTGCCCGGTGGGCAGGCCCACGTCCGGGCCGAAGGTGGTCAGCGTGGCATGGGGGCAGGTGGCCCAGAGGTGGTTGAAGGTCGGCACATGCGCCTGGGCCGGGGCGCTGGTGTCGGGGTTCGGACCGATGCCCCAGCCGTCGAGGATGCAGAGGACGACGGGTTTCGGGGCGGGCATTGGCAGTCTCCTACTTCGCTGGAAGGCTTTTACGCGCCGCCCGGTGGCAGAGCAACCGTCACGCCTGGCGCAAGGCCGCCTTCTCCCGCACGCGCTGGCGCCACAGGGTGAAGACGCCTGCCGCCACGACGATCCCCGCGCCGACGGCGACGTTGATCCGCAGGGTTTCTCCGAAGATGAAAAGACCGATGGCCGACGCCCAGACCAGTTGCAGATAGGCGAAGGGCTGGATCGCCGACGCCTCGGCCACGGCGTAGGACTTGATGAGAAGCCAGTGGCTGAGGGCGGCGGTGCAGCACAAAAGCAGCATCCAGCCCCAGTCCGCAGGCGTCATCCAGGTCCAGTGCATCAGACCGAAGGGTGTCATCGCGATGGCGCCGACGACCCCGGTGTAGAAGAAACTGACCGAGGCGCTGTCCTTCTGCGCGACATAGCGGGTCAGGAGGCCGTAGACCGCGAACATCGTGGCGGACAGAAGTGGCACCAGCGCCCAGGGCGTGAAGACACCGAAGCCGGGTTGCAGGATGATGAGGACACCCGCGAAACCGACCAGGATCGCCGCCCAGCGCCGCCAGCCGACCTTTTCGCCCAGGATCGGACCGGAGAGCGCCGCGACCAGAAGCGGGTAGCAGGTGAAGACCGCATGCGCCTCGATCAGGCCCAGCTTGACGAAGGCGACCAGCATGACGGCGATCTCGGCCACCAGGATCACGCCGCGGGCGATCTGGACCTTGGGGAAGGCGGACCGGCTGGCCGCGCGAAGGCCGCCCTCGGACCGGGCGGCGAGGGCGACGACGAAGAGGGCGAAGAACCAGAAGCGGACCATCACCACCATCGTGACGTTGTAGGTCGACCCCAGGTGGCGCGAGATGCCGTCCTGCACCGCGAAGACCAGCGTCGTTGCGATCATCAGCCAGATGCCGAGTTTGGTGTTCTGAACGGCCTGGTGGGTCATGCGGCTTTCCGTTCCAGCGACAGGGCGTAAAGGCCCGCGGCGACCACGATCAGGCTGCCAAGGGCGACGGGCAGTTCAAGCACCTCGCCATAGACGGCCATGCCGATGATCGTGACGAAGACCAGCTGCAGGTAGGCATAGGGCTGCACCCGCGCGGCCTCGACCTGTTCGTAGCACTTCAGAAGGAGCCAGTGCGACAGGATCGACAGCCCGCAGTAGACCGCCAGCAGCGCGCCGTCCTGCGGCAGCATCGGGGTCAGGGAGGGCAGGCCGATCCCGGTGATCAGCCCCGCGCCGATGACGCCGGGCCAGAAGAAGGCGGGGAAGGTCGCCTCGACCCGGGTGGTGAGGCGCGTCAGCACGGAGTAAAGCGCGAACATGAAGGCCGCCGCCAGGGGCAGGATCGCCGCCCAGGAAAAGACGCCCATGCCGGGGCGCAGGATCACCAGCACGCCCAGAAGGCCCGCCGCGACGGCGGCCCAGCGTTGCCAGCTGATCCGTTCGCCCAGGATGGGACCGGACAGGGCGACGATCAGCAGCGGGCAGACCGAGAAGATCGCCAGCGAGTTGATTAGCCCGATCTGGGTATAGCCCCAGACGATCAGGCAGATCTCGGCCACCAGAAGGCAGGACCGCACCAGATGCGTGGGCAAGCGGGTCGACTGGATCGCGGCGCGGAACCCCTCGGGCTGACGCAGAGCCAGAAGGATGACGAACCCGGCAAAGACCCAGTAGCGGATCATGATGATCATCTGGGTGGAATAGGTCCCCGCCAGGTGCTTGGCGAAGGCGTCCTGCGCCGCAAAGGTGGCGACGGCGGCCACCATGAGCCAGATGCCCAAAGTCGGATTGCGCGAGGAGGTCATGTCGCGGGCTGGCTATCATCTGCGACGGCTGGGCGGAAGGGGCGCGACGCCAGCTTGACGCATGGCCGGACTCTGCGCACAGTTGGCGCGTCATAAGGGAGCGTCTGCGTGATCTTGCGCGCCAACCACCACCATACGACCGGCCCTGTCCGTGCCCCGCATCTGATCGTGCGGGGCTGATCGGGGCCACACGACGTCTCTGATCTGCCCGAACGGCAGCGCGTCTGCCATGTCCGGACCGGAGACTCCCATGTCCCTTCTCGCCCTGAAAGCCGCTGGCATCACGCTTGGCGCGCCGCTGTTTTCCCAGCTTGATCTGACCCTTCACCCCGGCGACCGGCTGGCCATCGTGGCCCCGAACGGCCGCGGCAAGTCCACGTTGCTGCAAGCCGTGGCGGGCTTTGCCGACCTGACGGCCGGTGAAATCACCCGGCGGAGGGGGCTGGTTACCGGGTATCTGCCGCAGGACACGCCGCAAGCCCTTTCCCGGCTTTCCAGCCGCGACGCCGTTCTGGCGGCCGCCCCCGAGGGCGATCACTGGCGCGCCGATATCGCGCTGGATGATCTGGAGATTCCCCAGGACCTGCGCGACCGGCGCATGGCAGAGCTGTCCGGCGGGTGGCAGCGCCTGGCGATGCTGGCCAGCGTCTGGGTCGCAGAGCCAGACCTTCTCCTCCTGGACGAGCCGACGAACCACCTTGATCTCTCGCACATCGGGCTGGTGCAGCGCTGGATCACCGCCCTGCCGCGCGCGACGGCGCTGATGGTGGTGTCGCACGACCGGGCGTTCCTGGACGACATCTGCACCCGGACCCTGTTTCTGCGCGAAAGCCAGTCGCAGGTGTTCGCGCTGCCCTACTCCCGTGCCCTTGTCGCGCTGGAGGAGGTCGACGCCGCAACCGGTCGTCAGCATGACCAGGACCTGCGCGCGGCGCGGCAGTTGCGCAGGCAGGCGGCAAAACTGAAGAACATCGGCATGAACTCGGGCAGCGATCTGCTGGTGGTAAAGACCCGGCAGCTTACCGAGCGTGCCGCGAAGATCGAGGCCTCTGCCACCCCAGCTTACAAACCACGCAGCGCGGGCGAAATCCGGCTGGACATCACCGAGGCCCGTGCCCGCGCGCTGATCTCGGTCGCGCCTTGTGCCGTCACGGCGCCGGGCGGGCGGGTGCTGTTTCACTGCCCGCAGCTATGGATCGCGCCCGGTGACCGTATCGTGCTGCTGGGGGCGAACGGGGTCGGCAAGTCGCGCTTTGTGGCCCTTGTGGAAGCGGCGCTGCGCGGGGGTGATGGCCCGGTTCGGGTGGCACCGACCGTGGTCGCGGGGATCGCCGATCAGAGGCTGCGTAGCCTTGACCCCGACGCCACGGCACACGGGCTGGTGACCCGCCGCTTCGACCTGGGGGACCAGCCTGCCCGGACGGCCCTGGCGGGGGCTGGCATCGCACTTGCCCTGCAGACTACCCCGATCCGCGCGCTTTCGGGCGGCCAGCGCGCGCGGCTGCAACTGCTGGTGCTGCGCCTGACCCGGCCCAATTTCTTCCTGCTGGATGAACCCACCAACCATCTGGACATCGAAGGTCAAGAGGCGCTGGAGGACGAGCTGGTCACGAAATCCACGGCGACTTTGCTGGTGTCGCATGACCGCAGCTTGATCCGCGCGGTCGGAACCCGGTTCTGGTGGATCGAGCCTGGTGGCAAGAACGGGGGCCGGTTGACCGAAGTGGGCAGCCCCGAGCCTTTCATCGACGGGATGCTGAAACCTGTGGTCAGCGGATGGTGAAGGCCACCTCGTTCCGGCGGTTCCACGGCAGGGTCATCGGCGCGTCGTAGAAGTAGTAGTGCGGCCCGTCGATGACTTCGTGGCCCTGCGCCTCGGCCCAGTCGCGCAGGGCGTTCGCACGCTCGGCCAGGCCCGCGCTGCCGGGCAGGCCGGAGAAGCGTTCGACCAGTTGGCGCGACGGCCCGGCGGGCACGAAACGGATGCGGTCGTCGCGGGGGGCGGGGAGAGTCTCGGCGGTGTAGCGCGCGGGCATCATGAAGCTGACCGTCCAGAAATCCCGCTCGGCCGTCTGGGCGACGGGGACGGTCATCGCGATCTTCTCGCCCGTGTCATTGCCGCCGAAGATGTAGCCCGCCAGCATCCGGAACCCGGCCTGGATCGCGCCGGTCCGTCCGCCGGTGACCTTCACCTCGGCCAGAAGATGCGGGCCGTAGGTGCGAATCTCTCGGGCGCCGTCGGACCATTCGACGCTGTAGGGCGGCATTTCATAGCCCTTGTGGGTCGCCTCGGCCCCTGCCATCCCCGCCATCGCTACCCCCAAGACCGCTGCCATAACCAGTTTGCGCATCGAAACACCTCTGCTTTCAAGGGGAGCTAGCTTGCCCGACGCGGATTTCGAGCGTATATCGCGCCCATGTCCGGGTTCATCTACTTCAACATCACCGATCACGCGCGGCTTCCGGCCCGCTTCTTCGGCATGACCCGCAGTGTCCTTGCCCGCGCCTGACGGATTGCCGTCCTGCGCGCCCGCGCCCCTTCGCCTATCCCGCCATCCCTTGAACAGGTGAGAGCCATGACCGCTCCGCGTACGCTTTATGACAAGATTTGGGACGACCACGTTGTCCATCAGGCCGAGGACGGCACCTGCCTCCTCTATATCGACCGGCACCTGGTCCATGAAGTGACCAGCCCCCAAGCCTTCGAGGGCCTGCGGATGACGGGTCGCAAGGTCCGCGCGCCGGAAAAGACCATCGCGGTGCCGGACCACAACGTGCCGACGACCAAGGGCCGGGAAAACCCCGACCAGATGCCCGAGGAAAGCCGCATCCAGGTGGCGGCGCTGGACAAGAACGCCAAGGACTTCGGGATCAACTACTATCCCGTTTCCGACATCCGCCAGGGCATCGTCCACATCGTCGGGCCGGAACAGGGCTGGACCCTTCCCGGCATGACCGTGGTCTGCGGTGACAGCCACACTGCGACGCATGGGGCATTCGGCTCCCTGGCGCATGGGATCGGGACGTCCGAGGTGGAGCACGTGCTGGCCACCCAGACGCTGATCCAGCGCAAGGGCAAGAACATGAAGGTCGAGATCACGGGGTCGCTTCGCCCCGGCGTCACGGCCAAGGACATCACCCTGTCGGTCATCGGCGAGACCGGGACGGCCGGCGGTACGGGCTATGTCATCGAATACTGCGGCCAGGCGATCCGCGAGCTGTCCATGGAAGGCCGGATGACCGTTTGCAACATGGCGATCGAGGGCGGCGCGCGTGCCGGTCTGATCGCGCCCGACGAGAAGACCTTTGCCTATGTCATGGGCCGTCCGCATGCTCCGAAAGGCGCGAAGTGGGAGGCGGCGCTGGCCTACTGGAAGACGTTGTACACCGACGAGGGCGCGCATTTCGACAAGGTGGTGACGATCAAGGGCGAGGATATCGCGCCGGTCGTGACCTGGGGCACCTCGCCCGAGGACGTGTTGCCGATCACCGGGGTGGTACCTGCGGCGGAGTCGTTCACGGGCGGCAAGGTCGAAGCGGCGCAGCGGTCGCTGGACTACATGGGCCTGCAGCCCGGCCAGAAGCTGACCGACATCCAGATCGACACGGTCTTCATCGGGTCCTGCACCAACGGCCGGATCGAGGATCTGCGCGCTGCGGCGGCGATCCTGAAGGGCAAGAAGATCAAGGTGAAGCGCGCGATGGTCGTTCCGGGCTCGGGCCTGGTCCGGGCGCAAGCCGAGGAAGAGGGTCTGGCGCAGATCTTCATCGACGCCGGGATGGAATGGCGGCTTGCCGGGTGCTCGATGTGCCTGGCAATGAACCCCGACCAGCTCGCTCCGGGTGAACGCTGCGCGGCCACCTCGAACCGCAACTTCGAGGGCCGACAGGGCCGCGGCGGTCGCACGCATCTGATGTCACCCGCGATGGCGGCGGCAGCGGCGATCACCGGGCACCTGACCGACGTTCGTGAACTGATGGGCGAGGAGGTCTGATGACCGATGCGGCATCTTTGGGTGCCGCAACCAGCGGGGCCGCGGGTCGGCCCCGCGTTCTGGTCATTGCGGAAGCCGCGAACCCGGAATGGGTGTCCGTCCCGCTGATCGGCTGGTCCCTGGCCGAGGCGCTGCGTGGGGTGGCCGATGTTCACCTGGTAACGCAGGTCCGCAACCGCGATGCCATCCTGCGAGCGGGTTGGGTCGAGGGGGTGGACTTCACCGCTATCGACACCGAGGCCATTGCGGCCCCAGCGTGGAAGTTGTCCCAGGTGCTGCGGATGGGTGAAAGCCGGGGCTGGACCATCGTGCAGGCGGTCAGCAGCCTGACCTACCCCTGGTTCGAACGGAAGGTGTGGCAAGCCTTCGGCCCGGCGCTGAAACGCGGCGATTACGACCTTGTCCACCGCATCACGCCCTTGTCGCCTGCCGCGTCCGGCCCTCTGGCCGTGAACTGCCGCAAGGCGGGGGTGCCCTTCGTCCTTGGCCCTCTCAACGGCGGGGTGCCTTGGCCCAAGGGGTTCGAGGCTGAGCAGAAGCAGGAAGGCGAATGGCTGAGCCGCGCCCGTGGCCTGCTCCGCATCTTCCCCGGACGCCGCCGGATGCTGCAGGCTTGCAGCGCGATCCTTTACGCCTCGAAGTTCACCCGCAAGGACATCCCCGAATCGCTGGTAGACCGCGCCATCTACCTGCCGGAAAATGCGATCGATCCGGCCCGCTTCTTCCGTCAGGCCTTGCCCGAGCCGGGGGTGCTGAAAGCCTGCTTCATCGGTCGCTTTGTCCCTCTGAAGGGACTTGGCATGCTGATCGAAGCGGCCCGGCCCCTGGTTGATGCCGGGAAGCTGGAGCTGCACCTTGTCGGCGACGGCCCGCTGACCCCGGCGCTGAAGGATCAGGCCAAGGGGCTGGCGGCGGTGCATTTCCACGGCTGGCTGAAGCACGAACAGGTGCAGGATGTGGCGGCCGGGTGCCACGTGCTGGCCTTCCCCTCGATCCGCGAATTCGGTGGTGGCGCGGTGCTGGAGGGGATGGCGCTGGGCCTTGCACCCCTGGTCATTGACTATGGCGGGCCGGCCGATCTGGTGACGCCCGAGGTCGGGATCAAGGTTCCGCTCACCACCCGTGAGGAAACCACCCTGGCCCTGCGCCAGGCGCTGGAGCGCATGGCCGCCGACCCCGAGGGGACCGCGCGCATGGGTCAGGCCGCCCGCCAGCGTGTGACCGAGCTTTTCACCTGGCCCCGCCGGGCCGAGCAGATCCTGACCATCTACGACTGGGTGCTGGGTCGTCGCCCGACCCGCCCCGAACCGATCAAGCATTCCTGACAGCAAGGCAGACGAACATGGACAAGTTCACCACTCTCACCGGCATTGCGGCCCCGATGCCGCTGGTCAACATCGACACCGACATGATCATCCCCAAGCAGTTCCTGAAGACCATCCAGCGGTCGGGCCTGGGCAAGAACCTGTTCGACGAGATGCGCTTTACGCCCGAAGGCAAGGAAATCCCGGACTTCGTGCTGAACCAGCCCGCCTACCGCAATGCCGAGATCATCGTCGCGGGTGACAACTTCGGCTGCGGCTCGTCGCGCGAACACGCGCCCTGGGCGCTGCTGGATTTCGGTGTGCGCTGCGTGATCTCGACCTCGTTCGCCGACATCTTCTTCAACAACTGCTTCAAGAACGGCATCCTGCCCGTCGTCCTGCCGCAAGAGGCGGTGGATCACCTGATGGACGACGCCCGGAAGGGCGCGAATGCCAGGATGACGGTGGATCTGGACAGCCAGACGGTCACGGCATCGGACGGCACGACCTTCGCCTTCGAGGTGGACCAGTTCAAGAAGCACTGCCTGATGAACGGCCTCGACGACATCGGCCTGACGCTGGAGAAGGTCTCGGCGATCGACACCTACGAGGCGAAGAACGCCACGCTGCGCCCCTGGGCCTGATCCAGTAAGCCGAGGTCCGGCCCCCAAGGCCGGGCCTTTGGCATTGCGCGGCACCCCAGCGCGGGGGTAGCCTTCCGCCCATGCTTTCACCCTTGTCCAACCCGATCTTCCGCCGGCTTTTCGCCGCGCAGGCCGTGGCGCTGACGGGCACGGGTCTGGCCACGGTGGCGCTTGGACTGCTGGCCTATGACCTTGCCGGTGACAACGCCGGAGCGGTCCTGGGCACGGCGCTGGCGATCAAGATGGTGGCCTATGTCACCCTTGCCCCGCTGGCCGCCGCGCTGGCCGCGGGACTGCCGCGGCGGGCGTTCCTTGTGGCGCTGGACCTGATCCGCGCGGTGGTGGTCTGCGCCCTGCCGTTCGTCGACCAGGTCTGGCAGATCTACGTGCTGATCTTCCTGCTGCAAGCCGCCTCGGCCGGGTTCACCCCCGCCTTCCAAGCGACGATCCCCGAAGTCCTGCCCGCGGAGAAGGACTATACCGAAGCCCTGTCGCTGATGCGGCTGGCCGAGGATCTGGAGCAGATCGCCTCGCCGCTGATCGCCGCGGCTCTGCTGACGGTGGTGTCGTTCCCCGTTCTGTTTGCCGGCACGGTCGCGGGGTTCTTGCTGTCTGCGGCGCTGGTCGGCACGTCGCGCCTGCCGGTCCGGACGCCGTTTCCCGCCGAGTCCTTCCTGGCCACCGCGACACGGGGCCTGCGCATCTATGCCGCCACGCCGCGTCTGCGCGGGCTGCTGGCGCTGGAGGCTGCGGTCGCTGCCACGGGGGCGATGGTCTATGTGAACACCGTGGTTCTGGTGGAAACCCGGCTTGATCTTGGCCCGCCGCAGGTGGCGCTGGCCTTTGCCGGGTTCGGGGCCGGATCGATCCTTGCGGCACTGCTGCTGCCCCGGTTGCTGGAGCGGCTGGAGGACCGCCCGGTGATGCTGGGCGGTGCCGGGCTGATGATCCTGTCGGTTGCAGTGCTTCCGCTGGTCGGCGGCCTTGCGGGGCTGATCGCGCTTTGGGCGCTGGCTGGCTTCGGCTTTTCGCTGACCCAGACGCCCATCGGGCGCATCCTGAACCGCTCGGCGGACGAGGCGGACCGGCCCGCCCTGTTCGCCGCGCAGTTCGCGCTCAGCCATGCCTGCTGGCTGGTGACCTATCCGCTGGCAGGCTGGCTGGGGGCGCTGGCGGGGCTGTCCACGGTGGCGCTGGTGCTGGCCGCTGTCGGTGCCGTGGCGCTGGCCCTGACCTTGCGGCTCTGGCCCGCGCGCGACCCCGAGACCCTGGCGCATGATCATCCCGAGCTTCCCCCCGGCCACCCCCATCTGACGGCACACGGGCACGAGGGGGGCCACCGGCACCGCTTTGTCGTCGATGCGCTACACCATCGCTGGCCCAACCCGGCGCGCTAGCCTTCGCGGTCCAGCATCGCCTGCAAGGTGGACAGGTGGTCGGCCTCGATCGCGGGTTTGTCGTCGCGGATGCGGTTGATCCTGGGGAAGCGCATGGCGACGCCGGACTTGTGGCGGGTGGAACGGTTGAGGCCCTCGAACGCGACCTCGACCACCTTGGTGCGGGCGACCGAGCGGACCGAGCCGAAGCGTTCGACCGTATTGTTGCGGACAAAGCGGTCAAGGTCCTTCAGCTCGGCATCGGTGAAGCCGAAGTAGGCCTTGCCGACCGGCACCAGTTCGTCGCCGTTCCAGACCCCGAAGGTGAAGTCGGAATAGTAGCCGGACCGCTTGCCGTGACCGCGCTGGGCATAAAGGAGGACCGCGTCGATCAGGTGCGGGTCGCGCTTCCACTTGAACCAGGGGCCCTTCATCCGTCCGCCCAGATAGGGGCTGTCGCGCCGCTTGATCATCACGCCTTCGATCACCGTCGCTGGCGGGTTCAGGCGCAGGGCGGCAAGGTCGTCCCAGGTCTGGAACGGCAGTTCCGGCGACAGGTCGATGCGAGGTCCCAGCTGTGCCACCGCTTCGGCCAGCACGGCGCGGCGCGCGTCGTAGGGCTGGTCGCGCAGGTCCTGGCCGTTCCAGATCAGCACGTCGTAAAGCCTGAGGCCCGCCGGGTGGGACCGAAGCATCGCGGGCGTCACCGTCTTGCGGTTCAGCCGTTGCTGGAGGTCGCCGAAGCTGGCGATCTCGGCATCGCGGCGAACCAGAAGCTCGCCGTCCAGGGTGCCGTCAAAATCCATCAGGTCGACGATGTCTGGGAAGGCCGCGCTGATGTCTTCCCCGGTCCGGGAATAGAGCCTGCGGGTCCCGCCATCGCTGACGGCCTGGATGCGGATGCCGTCCCATTTCCACTCGGCGGCATAGGCGGCGGGGTCCAGGGCGGATAGCTGATCGAGGTCGGTGGGGGTGGACAGCATGACGGGGCGGAAGGGCGCGCGGGCGGCGGCTTCGGGGCGGGGGGAACCTGCGGCCCAAGCGAAGAGGTCAAGGTAGGGCGGCTGCAGGGCGTGCCAGATTTCCTCGACCTCGTTCACCGGCAGGTTGGCCCAGGTGGCAAAGGCTGTGCGGGCGAGGCGGGCCGAGACGCCGACCCGCAGCGCGCCGGTGGCGAGCTTAAGATAGGCGTAGCGCTCTGACGGCCCAAGGCTGTCGAGCCGCGAGATGATGAGGGCGGGCAAGCGCGTTTTGGGAGTGGTGGCCAGTTCTTCGACCACTTCGGACAGCGGCGGATCGGACTGCGTGCCCTCGGGCCAGATCAGTGCGATGGTCTCGGCCAGGTCGCCGACAAAGTCGTAGCTGGCGGCAAAAAGCTGAGCGTCTACTCGCGTTTCGGTCAGGCCGCGCAAGAGGCTGGGTGTGACCTGCCGCAGCTTCAGGTCGCCGGTGATCGCAGCCAGCATCAACCCTCGCTGGGGGTCGGGGTTTTCGGAAAAGGCGGTAGCGAGCAACCGTTCCTTGCCCAGCCGTTGCGGCGTGAAGGCCAGGCGTTCCAGAAGCGTGGCGAAGGCGGCAAGGCTCATTCCGCTTCGTCCTCGTAGCCGATCAGGTGCAGTTGGCGGGCTTTGCGCTGGTTCAGCTCGCACCAGCGCATCAGGGCATCCTCGCGGCCGTGGGTGATCCAGACCTCGGCCGGGTTCAGCTCGGTGATGGTGTCGGTGAGGTGCGGCCAGTCGACGTGGTCCGAGATGATCAAGGGCAGTTCGACGCCCCGCTGCCGGGCGCGGGCGCGGACCTGCATCCAGCCGGAGGCGAAGGAGATGACCGGATCGGGAAAGCGCTGCGCCCAGGTGGCGGCGAAAGCCGAGGGCGGAGCGATGATGATCGCTCCGGCGAAATCGGCCTTGGTCCCCCCGGTCGCGGGGCGCAGGTCGCCCAGGTCGATGCCTTCGGCGATGTGGTAGTCGCACAGCCGCTGCAACGCGCCGTGGATGTAGATCGGCGCGTCCCAGCCCGCCTGGCGCAAGGCCCCGATCAGCCGCTGCGCCTTGCCCAGGGCGTAGGCCCCGATCAGGTGCGACCGTTCCGGGAAGGCTGCGACCGAGGCGAGGAGGCGGGCGATTTCCACCTCGGGCGGGGGGTGGCGGAAGACGGGCAGGGCGAAGGTCGCCTCGGTCACAAAGATGTCGCAGGGGACGGGTTCGAACGGGGCGCAGGTTGGGGTGGCGACCCGGGCATAGTCGCCGGAAAACACGATCCGGCAGCCCCGCGCCTCGACCGCGATCTGCGCCGAGCCAAGGACATGTCCTGCCGGGTGGAAGCTGACCTTTGCTTCGCCCAGCGTGACCGGGCCGTCATAGGCCTGACGGCTGCTGGCGAAATCCTCACCGTAGCGGATCGCCATGATGTCCAGAGTCTGCCGGGTCGCCAGCACCGCGCCGTGGCCGGGGCGGGCGTGGTCGGAATGGCCGTGCGTGATCAGCGCGCGGGGAACGGGGCGCAGCGGGTCGATGAAGAAGTCCCCCGCCGGGCAGTAAAGCCCCTCGGGGCGGGGAAGAAGAAGCGGCTCGCGGGCCATGCTGCATCCTGACTGGCTGTCCCGGTGATATGTGGCGACAACGCCTTTGTCCAAGTCGGGATCCGGTGCGGGGTGAAGCCTGCAGATCGGGGGAACGATCGTGGGGGGAACAATGTAGGCGGGCCGGCGTTGCAGGTTCATGGGCCCGGATACGGGCGATGAAACGCAAAGGAGAACTGCAATGGACGAACGTACACTGGGAGCCGTCGTGTTCCTGATCCTGCTCGCCATCTCAATCGTCGGCCTTTTCTGGTCCTCGCGCCAGGCCGAGCGGCTGGACGGAGAGCGTCGCCAGCGGACGACGCAGGTGCGCCAGGACGGCACGGTGCTTGTCACCCGGCTTTAAGGTGTGAGCAGTCCCAACCGGAACCGGGGCGTTCCCGACCGGCCCAGCTGGTAGAGCGGCTGGTAGCCGGGCCCGGTCTCCGGTTCCGGGTCGCCGATATCGAAGGCGACGTCGGCTTGCAGGGTTCCCTTCTGGAACGGGAAGAGCGCCGTCACGCCGCGCTCGCCGAGCCGCGAGATCTGGAATTCGTGGCTGCGGCCTGACCGGAACAGCGGCACAAGCTGGTCGCGCCGCAGGTCGAGGACGGCCTTGGTCACCGCCAGCCACAGACCGGCGTCCCGGGGTTCCGGCGGGGCATAGGGCCAGGCCATCTGGTGGGTCGCGGGATCGAAGGGGTCGAGCATTTCCTCGCCCTTGCCCGGAAGATCCTCGAACTGCTTGACGCGGCCTTCGCGCATCTTCTTCGCGGTCTTGCCGCTGTAGTCCGCAAACCAGGGAAACCGCCGGGTCGAGCCGATTTCCTCACCCATGAAGATCAGTGGCGTATAGGGGGCGGCAAGCAGGAAGGCGTGGGCCACAAGCGCCCGGTCGGCCCCGATCAGCGAAATCAGCCGCTCGCCTTTCGGCCGGTTGCCGGCGTGATCGTGGTTGAGGTTGAAGTTGACGAAGCAGCGCGGCGGCAGGTGGCCCGAAGGCTCGCCCTTTTCCTCCAGCCCGGCGTGGCGCGGCTGACCCTGCAGCGCCTGCCCGTCGCGAAGGGCAAGCCGCAGGTCTGCATGCGGGTCCTTCACGAAATCCTTGTAGTAACCGAAGCTTTCCCCGGTCAGCAGGACGTGCAGCGCGTGGTGGTAATCGTCATCCCAGGCCGCATCGAACAGCCCTGCCGCCGGTTCATACCAGCCGACCCTGTTCGAGCTGTCCTCGGCGACCAGCTGGATCGGACGACCGGAGCGGGCCTGACGGAGGGTCCGTGCCAGTTCGACGACAATATGCGGGTCGGTCTCGTCTTCCATCGAATGGGCGGCGTCCAGGCGCAGGCCGTCAAAGCCATAAGCCTCCAGCCAGTGCAGCGCGCAGCCGATGAAATAGGAACGAACCTCGGGCCGGCTGTAGTCGATCTTTCGACCCCAATCATTGCAGTCGTCGAGGAAGAACTCCGGGCTGATCTCGGTCAGCATGCTGCCTTTGGGACCGAAGTGGTTGAAGACGACGTCGAGAAAGACCGACAGCCCCAGACGGTGTGCCGCGTCCACCAGCTCCGTCAGGTCTTCCGGCGTGCCGTAGCTGTGCTGCGGAGCCCAGGGCAGAACACTGTCATAGCCCCAGCCGCGCGAACCGGGAAATTGCCCAACGGGCATGATCTCGATGGCGGTGATCCCGAGATCCGCCAGCCGCTGCAATTCGGCCGAACCGGCCGCGGCGCGGAAGGTGCCCTCGGGCGTGAAGGTGCCGATGTGCAACTCGCAGAACACCATCTCGTCGAACGGCCGGCGCGGGGCGTCGGTCGCACCGCTGCGAAAGCGCGCGGAGTCACGCAGGATGGACCAACCCTCCACCCCGTCCTGTTGCTGCAGGGACGCCGGGTCCGCGAATGGGGCGCCGGTGGTGGAGAAGGCATAGCGGGTGCCCTCGGTGGCCGGGACCCGGGCGCGGTGGACGCCGTCCGCGCCGCGCGTCATCGCCTGGGGCGGCTCGGTCCCCACGTGCAGCGTCAGGCCTTCCGTCGAGGGTGCCCAAAGCGCGATGTCCCACATGCCTTTGCCGGACGGCCGCGCACCCCAGGACTGGGTGGAGGCGGGGACGGGTTTATCTTGAACTGTCATCTACTTCGCTCTGGGATGGTTTCAGTCTAGGCGGGGCAGGACATTGGCGCCGAAGGTGTCCAGAAAAGCCTCCTGGTTCCGACCGACGCAATGAAGGTGGACGGTCGCGTCCAGAGCAGCGAGGGCCGCAATGTCAGCGGTGTGCCGGCCAAGGTCCTCCGAGATCGGCAGGCGGTCCGCCATCGCGCTTTCCGATGCCGCGTCGGAAGCCGTGTCGAAGTCCGCGGGCCGCCGGAGATCCCACATCGCCTCGCCGCCAAGGACCGCGTGGCGCCACTGATGCATCGCCTCGGCCATCGCGGTCGCGCGATCGGGGGCCCAGGACAGCGCGTGCTGGATATGGACCGGCTTGCCTGCCCCGCCATTGTCGCGGAAAGCCTGCAACACCGGGGCGACATTCTCGACCTTGCCGCCGACGGTCAGGAGCCCATCGGCCCAGGTGGCGACATGGGCGGCAGTCTCTTTGCTGACGGCGGCCGCGAAGAGCGGGATCCGTGCTTCGGGCCGGGAATAAAGCTTTGCCCCGATCACGTTCACCCGGCCCCGGTGGGTCACTTCCTCGCCATCGAAAAGCGCGCGGATGATCTCGGCGCATTCCTTCAGCCGGGCATTGCGCTCGGCCTTCTCGGGCCAGGGCAGGCCGGTGATCGCCTCGTTGATCGCCTCGCCGCTGCCGAGCGCCAGCCAGAAGCGACCGGGGAACATCTCGGCCAGGGTCGCGGCGGCCTGGGCCAGAACGGCAGGGTGCGTACGGTAGCCCGGCGCGGCGATGGACCCGAACGGAAGCGCGCTGGACTGCATCGCAGCACCCAGCCAGGCCCAGGAAAACCCGGACTGCCCCTGACGTTCGCTCCACGGATGGAAGTGGTCCGAGCACTTGATCACGCCAAAGCCCGCCTCCTCTGCCTTGCGGCAGAGGGTCAGCAGGCGGGAGGGCGCGAATTGCTCGTGCGAGGCATGAAAACCGATGCGCTCCATGATCAGGCGCAGCCGTTCAGGGACGTCTGTTGCGGCATGACGCGCTTAAGCCCGGCGTCGCGAGCGACCGGGTACATCGGGCGCGTCGCTGGTATCTGCACTTTCGCCCAGTTCGGCAGAACTGGCATTCCGGGCCTCGGCCATGTCCTGACCCTCGGTCCCCTCGAAAAGCTCGGCTTCGGCCTGCTGCCAGTGGCGGTCGGCACAGCCATCGGGGCAACCCTCGGCCTCCCACAGGCTGTAGGCCCGTTCGCGAATGCTGTCGTCATGGATGCGGGGTTTATCCATTGGTCCCTCCCGTTTCGGTCCTGCGTGACCGTCGAAAGGGAAAACTGCCGGGAACGCAAAATGTTCCCCCGGGGAACCATGGCGCCACAAGCTCTGCCGGTGGTGGAACCGGGCATAGACGCAGCGCAAGTCAGAGGCTATCACTGTCCGCCCAGCCAGGAGAATGACAGATGCAGCTTGCCGCCAGTGACGTGCTTCCCACAGACGCAGGCCAGGCGATTCTGGTCGGTCGCGTCTGGTCCGAGGCGGCCGGTGGCCCCTGTCCCGTCCTGGTGCGGGGTGGCCGACTGCTGGACCTGACCTCGTTGTCGGCGACCGTCTCGGGACTGATGGAGATCGACGGGCTGGCGAACTGGCTTGCCCAGGCCGAGGGGCTGACAGACCTGGGTTCGGTCGACGACGCGCTGGCGGGACGTGGTCTGAACCTGCTTGCCCCGATTGACCTGCAGGCGGTGAAAGCCGCTGGCGTCACCTTCGCGGACAGCATGGTCGAGCGGGTGATCGAAGAGCAAGCCAAGGGCGACAGTGGCCGCGCGCAGTCGATCCGCGACCGTCTGGCCCCGGTGATCGGCCAATCCCTGCGCGGCGTTCCTGCCGGATCGGAGAAGGCGCAGGAGGTCAAGCGGGTGCTGCAGGAGATGGGTCTCTGGTCGCAGTACCTGGAGGTCGGCATCGGCCCGGATGCCGAGATCTTCACCAAGGCGCAACCGATGGCCTCGGTCGGCTGCGGCGCAGATGTGGGGATCCACCCGATTTCCGAATGGAACAACCCCGAGCCCGAGATCGTGCTGGTGGTCCGCTCGGACGGTACGGTCCTAGGCGCGACGCTGGGCAATGATGTGAACCTGCGCGACGTCGAAGGCCGGTCGGCGCTGCTTCTGGGCAAGGCCAAGGACAACAACGCCTCATGTGCGGTCGGACCGTTCCTGCGCCTTTTCCACGGTGCCTTCGACATGGCGGCGCTGGAGCAGGTGCGGGTATCGCTGCGGGTGACGGGCGAGGACGGGTTCGAGATGACCGGCGAAAGTGCGATGGCCGCGATCAGCCGGAAGCCTGCCGATCTGGCGCAGCAGATGCTGAACCGCAACCACCAGTATCCCGATGGGGCGGTCCTGTTCCTGGGGACGATGTTCGCCCCGGTGAAGGACCGGCGCGGCGCGGGTCAGGGCTTTACGCATGAAGTGGGCGATGTGGTCGAGATCGCGACTCCGCTGCTGGGACGACTGGTGAACCGGGTGCTGCGGACTGACGCCTGCGCGGAGTGGACCTTCGGGACCCGTGCGCTGATGCGGAACCTGGCCGTCCGAGGGCTGGCCGACCGGATCTGAGGGAACCTGCACGTGGGCGGGGGGGTTTCTTCCTGAGGCAGCTTAGGGAGAAAGCCGATGTCCGCTCCGAGAACCAACCTGGAAACCGAAAAACGCCGCCACCGGGGGCCCCTTATCGGCATGGCGCTGGTGGTGATCTTTGGCGTCGGGCTGATTGTCTTCTGGCAATTCGAAGAGGCGGCCGAGGGGAATTCGCCGACGCCCGATACGGTGCAGCCAGCCGAGACTGGCACTGACCCCGCTGCGGCCCCGGTCGCCGAGGAATAGATATGGCGAAGCCCGGCCGTCTGGCCGGGCTTCCTGTCACGCAAGGCAACGCATCATAAAGTCGGGGGGACGTGATGCCCTGGCCCCTGCGTGCAGTCCGTATTCCGTGCGATGCGGCCCGATCCGGGCCGCACCGTCGTGTGATCAGCGCTGCTGACCTTTCTGGTCGTTCTGGCCGCCCTGACCACCTTGGCCCGATTGACCACCCTGGCCCGACTTGCCACCCTGGCCCGATTGACCGCCTTGGCCGCCGGACTGACCGCCCTGGCCACCCTGGCCGCCGGACTGACCGCCCTGGCCACCTTGACCGGACTGGCCACCCTGCTGGGTCTTGTTCTGTCCGCCCTGGTTGTCGTGCTGTCCGCCCTTCTGGTCCTGCTGGCCTTGTTGGCCACCCTGCTGGTTGTTCTGGTTGTTCGCCATCGGTCGTCTCCTGTTGCATTGGGACCGCCGTGCGAGGCGGCTGAACTGAAACAACCGGAGGATTGGGGATTTGTTCCGGCGCGGGGAACCCGCCTGTGGCCTGGCCGGTTGACCGGGACCGGATAGGAGAATCGCCGTGCCGCCACGCACATTCTGGAAGGGCTACCTCAAGCTTTCGCTCGTCACCTGCCCGGTGGCGATGCTGCCGGCCGTCAGCGAGGGCAACCGGCTGCGCTTCCACACGCTGAACCGCAAGACCGGCAACCGTGTGCAGCGACAGTATGTCGATGCGGAAACCGGCAAGCGGGTCGAGGACGAGGATCAGGCACGCGGCTATCCGCGTGGCGAGGACGACCACGTGATCCTGGAAGAAGAGGAACTGGACGAGGTCGCTCTGGAAAGCACGCGGACCATCGACATTCAGGAATTCGTGCCGGCTGACCGGATCGGCTGGATCTGGTTCGACCGCCCGCACTTCCTGGTGCCGGATGACGCCGTGGCGGAAGAGGCGTTCTCGGTCATCAGGGACGCGATGCGGTCCACCGGAACGGTTGGGGTCGCGCGTCTGGTGATGTATCGCCGCGAACGGGCGGTGATGCTGGACCCGCGCGGCAAGGGGATTGTCCTTTGGACGCTGCGCTACGGCGACGAGGTGCGGGACGAGCGCGATTACTTCGGCGAGTTGCGTGAAAAGAAGCCGGACAGCGAGGCGCTGAAACTGGTGTCGAAGCTGATTGAGAGCCGCACCGCCGACTGGGACCCGAAGATGGTCGAGGACCCGGTGCAGGATCGGCTGCTTGAACTGATCGAGTCGAAGCGGAAGGGTCGCAAGCCCGCCAAGAAGTCGAAGGCTGACGAGCCGCGCGAGACGGGTCAGGTCATCAGCATCATCGACGCCCTGAAGCGCAGCATTGCAGCGGAAAAGCCCGCCTCGCGGAAGCGCTAGGCCTTCAGCGGGCGCGCGGCCTCGGCAAAACCCTCCCAAGGATCGGCGCGCAGGTTGGCCAGCCGCGTGGGCATCGTCGGGACGGTGAAGTCCGACGGCGTGATCCCCGACGACAGCTCCTCCCAGGTCACGGGGGCCGAGACGTGCGCGCCGGGTCGGGCCCGCGTCGAGAAGGCGGCCACGGCCGTCGCCCCCCGCTGGTTGCGCAGATAGTCGATCAGGATCTTTCCCTGCCGCTTCGCCTTGGTGATGGTCGAAACGTAGCGCGCGGGATCGTCTGATGCCATCTCGCGGGCAAGATCGCGGCAGAAGGTCTTGACCTCGGGCCACTGGGCCTTGGGCTTCAGGGGGGCCACCACGTGCAGCCCCTTTCCGCCCGAAGTCTTGACAAAGCCCGCCAGGCTCTTGGACTGCAGCTTTTCCCGCACGTCCTGCGCGGCACTGACCAGATCCGCCCACTCCACCCCGTCGCCGGGGTCTAGATCGATGACGATCCGGTCGGGGCGTTCCCAGTCCTGCAGCGTGCTGCCCCAGGGATGGATCTCCAGCGCGGCGGACTGGGCCAGCGCGATCAGCCCATCGAGGTCGGCGATGGCAAGCGAAGGGGCGTCCGTCGGCTCGGCCGGGTCCTGCACCTTCAGGATGGCCGCGTTCATGCCCTTCCATTCGTGCTTCTGGAAGAACTGCTGCCGCCCGCCGACCCCATCGGGCAGGCGCAGCAGCGCGAGCGGTCGGCCCACGATATGCGGGGCGATCCAGGGCCAGACTTCGGTGTAGTAGTCTGCGAGGCCCGCCTTGGTGACACCTTCGTCCGGCCAGTAGACCCTCTCGGGGTGGGTCAGCTTGATCCGGCGCACGGGCAAGGGTTCGGGTTCCACCTCGGCGACCTGGGCGGGAAGCCCCTCGCCCGTCACCTCGCGCGGGTCCTTGTCCTCGCGCAGGCCCTTGAAGGACGCATGGCGCAGGTTGCCGTCGCCGGTCCAGGCGCGGAAGTCCACCTCGGCCACCAGTTCGGGCCGCACGAACCGCACGCCGCGCGCCTCGGCCCGGGGCAGGGGCGGCTGGAAGGGCTGGGTGTCCGTCTCCAGCGCCGCAAGCGTGGTGTAAAGCTGTTCGGCAAGTGACGACGAGAACCCGGTGCCGACCCGCCCCACCGACTTCAGCTTGTCGCCGTCATAGACCCCCAGCACCAGCGAGCCGATGGCACGCGGCGAGACGGTCGAGGGCAGGAAGCCCGCCACCACGAACTCCTGCCGGGCGGAACACTTCGACTTTACCCAGGCCTTGCCCCGCCCCGGCTGATAGGGGCTGTCGCGCAGCTTGGAGATGATGCCCTCCAACCCAAGCCGACAGGCGTGGCGCAACACGACCTCGCCCTTGTCCGACAGATGCTCGCTGATCCGCACCGCACCCGAGGCTGGGGCCAGCAACCCCTCCAGCAGACGCTTGCGGTCGACCAGCGGCAGGCCGGTCAGATCGCGGCCATCCAGGTGGAGAAGGTCGAAGGCATAGTAGACCATCCGGTCCGTCCGCCCGGTAGCGAGGTCCGCCTGCAAAGCCGAGAAGTCCGAGGAGCGTCCCGCGGATTCGACCACGACCTCGCCATCCATCACGGCCTGCCTGGTGGGGAGTGCCGCCAGCGCGCCGCCGATCTGGTCGCCGAACCGTTCCGTCCAGTTGCGGCCCGAGCGGGTGAAAAGCTGCACCTTGCCGTCCGCGACCTGCGCCTGGATGCGGTAGCCGTCGAACTTGATCTCGTGCAGCCAGCGTTCGTCCCCGGGGGTCGACTTGACCAGCGTTGCCAGCATCGGCGGAACGAAGCCGGGAAGCCTCGCCGGTGGCGCAATCGGTTCTTCAGCGGTGGGCGTCGTCGGTTCCTCGGCCTTCGCGGCCTTGCGCGCCTTCGTCTTGCGCGGGGGATTGCCCCCGATCTCCTCGATCGTGCGACCGGTCTTCACCGACTCCGGCCGTTCCTCAAGGATATCCGGCGCGGTTTCGTCCCGGGCGCTGGCATCCTCGCCCTTGATGAAAAGCCAGTTCTCGCGTTTTTCCCGGGGTTTGCCGCGCATCCGGATCAGGTGCCAGCGGCCGGAAAGCTTCTCGCCTTTCAGCTCGAATTCGATGTGACCCTTGGCATAGCCCTTGTGCGCGTCGAAGACCGGGGTCCAGGTGCCCCGGTCCCAGACGATCACCGAGCCCGCGCCATATTGGCCTTCCGGAATGGTCCCCTCGAAGTCGCCATAGTCCATCGGGTGATCCTCGACATGGACCGAAAGGCGCTTTTCGCCTGGCACCAAGCTTGGTCCCCGAGTCACCGCCCAGCTTTTCAGGACCCCGTCCATCTCCAGCCGCAGGTCGTAGTGCAGGCGGGTGGCGGCGTGCTTCTGGATCACGAAGACCGGGTCGCCCTTCGATGCCTTCTTGCGGCCCTTCGGTTCCGGCGTCGCCCCGAAGTCGCGCATCGACTGGTAGGTTTCCAGCACCATGTCAGCCTGCCTTCCGCCGCGGAGCCTTGTCCTTCGTCCCAGTCTTGGCCGCCTCCTTCGCCGCGTCCTTGGCGGGCGCCTTCCGGCCCGCCGCCGCCTTGGCGCTTTCGCGCAGCGCTGCCATCAGGTCCACGACCTTCTCGCGCGGGGGCTCTGTCCGGCGGGGGGGAGCGCGGCCTTCCAGCTTGGCCTTGACCAGGTCCGCCAGCGCGGCCTCGTACCGGTCGTCGAAGGAGGACGGGTCGAACTCTCCCAGCTTGGTCTTGATGATATGCTCGGCAAGGTCCAGCATCTCGCCTTCGATCCGCAGCTCCGGAATGTCTGCGAAGGACCGGTCGGCGGAGCGGACCTCGTAGTCGAAGTTCAGCGTGTTGGCGATGAACCCCGCGCCGTGGGGACGGATCATCACGGTGCGAAGGCGGCGGAAAAGGACCGTCCGGGCCAGCGCCGCGACCTTCTCGCGCTCCATCCCTTCACGCAGCAGGGTATAGGCCTCGACCGAGGCGGCATCGGACGGCCCAAGATAGTAGGGCCGGTCGAAGTACAAAGTGTCGATGTCGCCGCAGCGGATGAAGGCTTCGATCGGCATCGTCTTGTCCGAGGCGGGAACGGCGGCGGCGATCTCCTCCTGCTCCAGCAGCAGGTAATCGCCCGAGTCCACCTCGTAACCCATCACCTCGTCTTCCTTTTCCACCGGCTTGCCGGTCTCGGAATCCACGAGTTCGTTCTTCAGCCGATTGCCGGTGCGTCGGTTGATCATGTGCAAGGCGACGCGGTCCGACGTGGTGGCGGCGGTGTAAAGCGCCACGCCGAAGCTGATTTCGCCCAGCCGGATCCGGCCCTTCCAGTTTGCCCTGGGTGCCATCGGTCTACTCCAACTCCAGCGTGAAACCTCGACCGCGATCCGGCCCCAGTCGAGAAACCGTTACCGCCAGCGCCGGTTCCCTCGGCCGCCGTTCGTCTCGGCTGGAACCTGCCAAGGCTTGATCAGAGGCCGCGAAAGACAGGAACCGCGTCCGAAATGCCGCATTAACCCCGGCAGTCAGGAGGAGCCCCACTTAAAATGTCCGATGATGTGCTCAGTCATATCCCGGCGCTGCGCCTCTTTGCTCGGTCGCTGACCGGGCGATACGGCGATGCGGATGACCTGGTACAAGACACGCTGGTGCGCGCCATCGCCAGCGCCCAGTCCTATACCCCCGGTACCAACATGCGGGCGTGGTTGTTCACCATCATGCGCAACCGGTTCTACAACGACCGCGTGAAGCTGGCCCGCGAACGTCCAGGGGCCGAAGATTGCATCTCTTCGGTGCCGACGTCCCCGGACAACCAGTACTGGCACGTCCGCGGCCGCGAGATCGAGGCGGCGCTGATGGGCCTGCCGCAAGCCTACCGCGAGGCGGTGATGCTCGTCCTCGTGACGGGCGAAAGCTACCAGTCCGCCGCCGAAATCCTGGGCTGCGACATCGGCACGATCAAGAGCCGGATCAACCGCGGACGCAAGCTGCTCCAGACCTCCCTTGGTGAAGAGGTCTGACCCAAGGGGGAACTTATGTCCCGCTGTCCGGTTAAGCCTCGGGACCTCGACACACAGTAACGCAAGGAGAGCGACATGAAGACGAAGACCCTGGATGACCTGTTTCACGAGACGCTCAAGGACATCTACTACGCCGAACGCAAGATCCTTCGCGCCCTGCCGAAGATGGCCCGTGGTGCCAAGTCGCCCGACCTGAAGGCCGCCTTCCAGAAGCACGAGGAAGAGACCCAGATGCAGGTCGAACGCCTGCAACAGGTGTTCGAACTGATCGGCAAGCCCGCTCGCGGCAAGACCTGCCCGGCCATCGACGGCATCATCGAGGAAGGCGAAGAAGCGCTGCAGGCGTTTGCCGACAGCCCTGCGCTGGACGCCAGCCTGATTGCCGCCGCTCAGGCGGTCGAGCACTACGAGATCGCCCGCTACGGCACACTGCGCCGCTGGGCGGAAGTCATGGGCATGAAGGACGCCGCCAAGCTTCTGGACCAGACGCTGCAGGAAGAGGGGATGACCGACGAGTCGCTCACCCAGCTTGCTGACGGTTCGATCAACCAGGCGGCCCTCGAAGCGGCCTGACCACTGCCAGCACCCGGCGTCGTCACTCCCCTTTGCCGGGTGTTGCAGGCGGCCCCGCGCCCGGATCGCGGGGCCGCTCCTTCATTCAAAGGAGCGCCTAATGTCCAATACCTCCGACCACCAGCCCGGCCCGACCAACGAAAAGCTGCGCCGGCCCGCGCCGAATGTCATCGACCAGCGCCAGCAGCAGATCGACCCGGCGGGCAAGCATCGTGAGGACCCCGACGCGCGCCCTGACGAGAACCGCAAGCAGCCCGGTGGAAGCATCCACGACGGGGAGCGCATCGAGAAGGACACCCAGGCATGACCGACTATCCGAAGCCCCCCTTCCCGGAACAGACGCAGGAGGCTCCGGGCAGCTTTGTCCCGATGCAGCCGCGACCGGACCACGGCGAGACGACCTGGGTCGGTGCAGGCCGGTTGCAGGGCCGGGTCGCCCTGATCACCGGGGCGGACAGCGGCATCGGGCGTGCGGTGGCCATCGCCTTTGCCCGCGAAGGGGCCGACATCGCGCTGTGCTATCTGAATGAGACCGAGGACGCCAAGGACACCGCCAAGCTGATCGAGGACGAGGGCCAAAGCTGCGTCCGCATCCCCGCGGATCTGGGCGATCCCGACGAATGCCGCCGGGTGGTCGACAAGGTGATCCAGGAATGGGGCCGGATCGACATCCTGGTCAACAACGCCGCGCATCAGCAGGTGTTCGAGAAATTCGAGGACATCCCCCCGAAGGAATGGGACCGGACCTTCGCGGTCAACATCGACGCGATCTTCCATCTTTGCCAGGCGGCGGTGCCGCACATGGGGGCGGGAAGCTCGATCATCAACACGACCTCGATCAACGCCGACAAACCGAACCCGACCCTCCTGGCCTATGCGACCACCAAGGGGGCGATCCAGAACTTTACCGTGGGGCTGGCGCAACTGCTGGCCGAGAGGGGCATCCGGGTGAACTGCGTCGCGCCGGGGCCGGTCTGGACGCCGCTGATCCCGTCCAGCATGGACGGCGAGAAGGTCTCGAAGTTCGGGCAGGACAGCCCGATGAAGCGGCCCGCGCAGCCGGTGGAGTTGGCTTCGGCCTACGTGATGCTGGCCGAGCCGATGTCGAGCTACATCTCGGGAGCGACCATCGCGGTGACCGGTGGGCAGCCGATGATGTGACGCGCCACCGTGGGCGCGTTCCAACATGCGTTTGCGGTCAATGGGTTGGCCGCGGGCGTTTACGCTTTCTTAAGATATTGCCTGGGGCATGCGGGCCGTGACGGACGGAACAATCCCGCTGCTGCCCTGTTGAGGAGGTCGGGAGACTTTTCGTCAGAAAGGAAACACCATGACAGATGTTCCGCCCCCCAGACCCACTCCGCCCCACACCGACGGCCGGAGGGTCCCGGAAACGTCGCGCACGTCGCAGGCCAGCATGTGGCTGGTCTTCCTGGTGCTTGCCGCCGTGATCCTGGCCGCTATCGCCTTCAGCGTCGATCGGTCCAGCAGCGTGGTCGATACGGCACCGACCGAGCCTGCGGCCACCGACATGCCGGATGCGACCGAGACTGTCCCGGCCGAGCCTGCTCCGGCCACGACCGGCGGCGACAATGAGACCGGGAACACGACAGGTGCGACCGACGGCGCTGCGACCGGAGATGCGACGGATGGCACCACGGGCGGCACCACCGGTGGAACCGGCACCACCACCGGCGGCACCACGACCACCAGTCCCTGATCTGGCATCAGGCACAAAGACAAAGGCCGCGCCCGGTATCTGGCGCGGCCTTTTTCACGTCTGCTGCCGACTGGTGGACAGCACGTCACCGATGTGCCGGCATGTCCAGTTCAGCGCGGCTGAGAAAGCTGCGGGTGATACCGGGGGAGTGATCGGCCAGCCATTCGGCCATTGCCTCTTCCTGTTTCAGGCAGCGGGTGAACACCGCGACCGCCTCGGCGTCGCCCATTTGTTCGGCAGCGGTGATCAGGATCCGGTAGGATGCGATCTCCATGTTCTCGAAGGCGAAGCCTGCCAGCGTCCCTTTGACCACATTGTCGTCGGTGAACATGCCGGACAAGGACTGCGCGAAGGCCGTCATCTTGCCCAGCGTGTCCTTCACCAGCGAAGTTCCGCTTCCCTTTCGCTGCAGAAGCGTGGCCAGCGCCGCAGCCTGCTCCCGGGTTTCGGCGATGTGGCTTTCGATCCTGACGCGAAGTTGCGGGTAGTTCTCCAGACGCGATGCCATGCCCTGCATCATCGTCAGCGCCTGTTCTTCCATCGCATGCGCATCGCGCAGCCAGGCGAGATAATTCTCACGGGTCTTTTCCATGGGTTGTCCTTTGCTGAGGTGCACGACCAGCCGCGAATGCGGAGCGGTCGCGGAGGGGCGGGACACGGCGTGCCGGTCCAGCCGAAAGCTCTAGAACCTTGGAAAGGTGGCTTTGTTCCCCGCTGCCGACCTAGTCGGACGCAGCTTCGATCATGCGCCGCAGCACCTGGACTTCGTCGGCACGGGCCAGTTCCAGTTCGATCCCGTCGCCAAGGGCTGCCCCCGAATCTTCCTGATCCGTGCGGTAGAGGCGGTTGTCGTCCAGCCAGGTCAGCATCTCTTCGTAGCGCTCTTTGGGGAGGGCGCGCAAAAGTTCGACCAGCAAACGTCGGTGCGCCAGAATTCGCCCTTCGAGAGGAAGGGCAAACGGTGCGACGGGTCTAAATGATCTGAATTCGGACATGTTCATTCCTGCTGCGCAGGTGATGACGCACAAGTTAAATTCCTGCTGCGTGGGTCATAACATACAATTGTGGCAAAGGTTCCAACATCTGGAACATTCTTTCGTTTTGGCGCTTGGCTCTGGAACGCGGCTGCATCCCGCCGCAAGGTCGTTCCATGCCCCTTCAGTTTGATCAGGACATCGTCACGCTGGCGCGCCGTCTGGTTGGCGCGCGGCTTCTGGTGCGCGGGGTAGGTGGCACGGTGCTGGAGACCGAGGCCTATGGTCGGGACGACCCCGCCTCGCACAGCTTCCGGGGGCCGACATTGCGGAACGCGGCGATGTTCGGCCCGGCCGGCACGGTCTATGTCTACATGTCCTATGGCTGCCATCTGTGCCTGAACGTCGTCGGCAGACCCGGCGAGGCCGTGCTGATCCGGGCGGTGCTGCCCGAGGTCGGAGTTGAGGTAATGGTGGCGCGGCGCGGGTCGGCGCAGAACATCGCCGCGGGTCCCGGCCGGCTGGGGCAGGCGCTGGGCGTCTCGCTTGCCGATAGCGGCAAGTGCTTTGACGGGGGTGAATTCCGGCTGGACCCAGGTGCGGCAGAGGCTGGACTGCTGGTCGGACCGCGGATCGGGATCACCAGGGCCGCTGAACGGCCCTGGCGCTTCGGGCTTGCCGGGGCGTCGGGGCTGAGCCGACCGTTTCCCCCTGCTGCGGACGTGCCGCGCTTGCCCTGATATGCGGTCAGCGCAGGCCGAAGAAGGACAGGATGACCAGGACGACGACGACCAGTCCGATAATGTAGACGATGTTGTTCATTAAGTTTCCTCACGGTTTCGGTTCGTGGACCAACTGATGGCGGGACAGTTCAGTTCCCGAGGGCAGCGGATGGGAACAAATCGGCTGCCGGTGGATTGGGTCCCCGCAGCGAATGGAGGAGCCAATGCCGAACGAACCCGGACCCGCCGCCGACAAGCGGACCCCACCCCTCGATCGTCGGAATGCCCAGGACGACCATGAAGGTTCGGCCCATCGGCCCGAGGAGTTTGACCAGGCAAACCCCGCGACGCAGGTACCCAAGTCCCGGAAGGAGACCTGACCGATGCCCGCAAAATCCAAGGCGCAGCAGAAGGCTGCCGGTGCCGCCCTTGCCGCCAAGCGGGGCGAGGCGGACAAGGACGATCTCTTTGGCGCGTCCAAGGAGATGGTGCAGTCGATGACCGAGGACGAGTTGGAAGAGCTTGCCAGCACCCGGCGCAAGGGCCTGCCCGCAAAGAAGGACTGACCTAGTCGCGATCGGTGAGGTTCATCACCGCGACGCACATGCCGAAGGTGCCGAACAGAAGCGCGGTGTGGCCGAAGAACAGTGCGGTCAGGACCGCGTCATGCTTGCTCGCGGCCAGAAGCCGCGCCACTTCGCCAAGGTCGGACCACAGGATCGCCAGACCTACGGCAAGCCCCAGCACCGCGCCGTCGACGAAGCGCGAGAGCAGGAAATGGATCAGGCGGGGTACCTTGAGGCGTGGCATCGGACTTCCTTTTCCGACCAACCGGGACCCGGGGGATTTGTTCCGGGGAACAACAAGGCGCTGAAGGGGTTGAGGTGAGGTAGGCCGGAGATCCCTCCGGCCCTGATGGAAGGAGATCTTGCAATGGATCATACCACCCACACCCGGCTGAGCCCGGCGGAACTGACCGAATCCAATCTGGTCGGCGCCACGATTTACGGCGCCGATGATGAGAAGGTCGGCACCATCTCGCACCTGCACCATTCCGGCGCAGTCCCGCAGGCGGTGGTGGATGTCGGGGGCTTCCTTGGCATTGGATCGAAGCCGGTCCTCGTTGGTCTGGGCGAGCTGAACATGATGCGCGACCACACCGGATCGGTCCACGGGATGACGTCCTGGACCAAGGACCAGCTGAAGAACTTCCCGGAACACCGGCACTGACAGGCAAGGCCCGGGCCGCTGCGGCAGGCCCGGGCCGCCGCCGCTTGGGGAACCTTTCGCCCTGGGGCGCGTTAACGTTGGCACTGGCGGTCCCGTACCCCGTGCAGAAAGGATCCCGACATGCCAGACCTATTCCTCGGCCGTCCCGAGACCCCCGACCTGCCCCCTACCGGGCCCGATCTGCCGGTACCCGGAGACCCGGTGCAACCGGACGTGCAACCCGATCCGATGCCCGATCCGCAGCCGATACCGACGCAGGACCCGCAGCAGACCCCTCCTGGCGAAATCACGCCTCCAATACATGGGTAAAGCGGCCAGGGATTGTTCCCGGCCAGAAGCAGGCGGTCAGACCTGGCTGCCTGCCTTGCGCTTGGCGCGGAGGGTCCGATCAAGTTCATGCGCGAGGTCGCGAATCGAATCCGGCACCGGCTCGGCCTTCACCTCGTCCAGAATCCGAGCCGCAGCGGCGGAGATGTCTGATTCCTTCTTGGACTCTGGTCCCGAATCCTGCGGCATTTCGTATCTCCGGCTATCCCGCTGCACAGTGTATCCTACCGGATCGGTTCACACGACGACCAAATTTGGTCATTTCCGTGAAAGTGATCCCCTAGGAGTTGTGCAGCCGATGCTTTTGACCAATGGTAGCGTTGCGCCGGGATCCTTCCACCAGGAAATCTGCAACCGGATGCAAAATTCGCGGATTGCAGGCAGCTGCCGCCCGACGCTTCGTGCTCTGGCAAAGCGAAAAAAGTTCTGCAAAACTGTGTATATCAGTGTCATCAGTCACGTGTTGGTTGCAGGGGAATGGCATGTCCCAAGGCTTACGGGCCGCACATGCCCAAGTCCAAACTATCTCGATGGAGATGCGCCATGCGAAACAATCTGAGCGGGAAACGTGTTTTGGTGGTCGAGGACAATTACATTCTGGCAATGGAGCTTGCCGATGAGCTGGAGGCCGCCAATGCGGTGGTCGTCGGCCCGTGCAGCAACCTCAGCGATGCCAGCCTGCAGGTGGCGCACAGCGATCTTGCGGTGCTGGACGTGAACCTGAGCGGCCAGAACACCTTTCACCTGGCCGACCGGCTGCAGGCGCTGGACGTGCCCTATGTCTTCTTCACAGGCTATGACAAGGAAGTGTTGCCGGAACGCTTTGCCGGTGTCGACTGCATCACCAAGCCGCTTCCGCCTTCGACCGTGGTGCGCCAGCTCGACATCCGATCGCGCGAGATCGACAGCGGAAACATCATCGATCTGATCCCGATGCTGCGCGCCCGGGCCCGCAGTTTCCTGGCCGATCCGCAGGCGGCCGACCGGCTGTTGGAGATGACGCTTCAAAGCGCAATCGACGATCCGGCACCCATGCCATCGGGGGCCGCCGTCGCGCCTTGGTTGATCCATCTGATGGACGACCTCATGCAATATGGCAGCCGCCACTTCATGAACTGACCCAAATCCGGGAACAAACCCGCGGACTGACGGTTCACCTTTCACAGGCGATATTCTGGCCAAGCGCCGGCTGCACCCTTTGCGGCCTGACGGCCATCGCGCAATGAGAGAGAGGACTACCCCATGAAACATGCACTTCTTGCCGTGCCCGCCGTGGCCCTGTTTGCCGCTGGCGCCCTGGCCCAGACGGACACGACGACGGGCGCCACGACGGGCACCGATGCCAGCACGACGGCTGGCGCCGATGCCCAGACCTACGGCACCAACTGGCCGCTGTCGGTCGGGACGACCTTCTTTACCGACGCGGAAAGCAGCACCCTGCGGACCACCGAGGAGATGACGGGTGGGTGGCAGTCGCTGTCGCAGGAAGACCGCGACATGATCAAGGCCGACTGCGTGACCTTCATGGCTGCGCATGGTGATGCGGCGACGGGCACCTCGACGGATGCCTCGACCAGCACCGCGACCGACACGACGGCAGGTGCCTCGACTGACACCGGTGCGGCGGCTTCGACCGATACCACCGCAGGGGCGTCCACCGACACCGGTGCGGCAGCGTCAACCGACACTACCGCTGGCGCTGCGACCGAAACCGGTGCGGCGGCCTCGACCGACACCACCGCTGGCGCTTCGACCGACACCACGGCGACCGACACCACTTCGACTGGCACCGCGTCGACCGAGGGAACCATTGCGACCGCAGTGGGTTATGACCTTACGGAGATGAAGGCCATCTGCGAGGCGGTCGGCACTCTCTGACGTCTATCCATCCACTGTCGGCAGACTTGCCGATAGTACTGAACAACCGACTGGGCAGACGTCCCTCTTGCCCAGTCGGCACCGGTGGTTGCGGGCGTAAGCTCTGCGACCACCGGTTTTTTTGTGCCTGAGCAACGCTTGGCCGATCCGGAAGGTCGGCCTGCAGCGGCCCCCTCGCTTTGGAACATTCAAGTGAAACCCCGGTTGAATCCCTGTCCGTAAAGGATGTCCCGCAACGACGGGAAGTTCTGATGGCGACCAACTGGAGAGAACAATGGCACAGAAATACGAAGACGATGATTACGACCGCGGTGGTCAGAGCGGTCGCAGCCGCTCCTCTGCCAGCCGCGGGGGCTATGAGGACGACATGGAGCGCGGCTATGGCCGGCGCGGCGGGTTGAGCTCTTCCCGCGGGTCGTCCGGTTCCTCCCGTCAGGAGGATGACGACGATTACGGCAGCTCGCGCGCCGACTGGTCCGAAAGCGGCAGCCGCAGCGGTTCGCAAGGTCGTGGCCGGGGCGAAGGCCTTTATGCCGGTCAGGGCTATGGTGGCGAAAGCGGCCAGGGCTACGGTCAGGGTGGCTATGGCGGAGGCCAGGGCGGCTATGGCCAGAGCGGTGGCTACGGCCAAGGCGGCATGAGCGGCCAAGGTGGCTATGGGCAGGGCGGCCACGGCGGAAGCCAGGGCGGCTACGGCCAGGGCGGCATGAGCGGCCAGGGCGGTTACGGCGGAAGCCAAGGTGGCTATGGCCAGGGCGGAATGGGCGGCTTTGGTCAGGGCGGTTATGGCGGAAGCCAGGGCGGCTATGGTCAGGGCGGCATGAGCGGCCAGGGTGGCTACGGCGGAAGCCAAGGCGGCATGGGCGGCTCGCAGGGCAGCAGCGGCCAGGGCGGTTCGGGCCATGACCCGCACTACCACACCTGGCGCGAGCGGCAGATGCAGTCGCACGACGAGGACTATCAGGCGTTCAACCAGGAGCGCCAGAAGAAGTTCGAAAGCGAGTTCGAAGAGTGGCGGAAGAACCGCAGCTCGCGTTCCGGCGGTGGTTCCGGTTCGGCCTCGGGGTCGGGCTCCGGCTCGCAGGGCGGTAGCGGATCCAGCATGAGCGGCAGCTCGGGCTCCGGCTCTGAAAGCGGGTCTTCGTCCAAGAAAAGCTGACCCATGCTTCAAACACCGGCTGGTACCCCCAGCCGGTGTTTTTCTTTCAGGATGAACGGGATGCGGGAACTTTGGGAACAATCTGGCCCGGCCCCGGTTCCAAATACAGCGCGCGGCAGTACCGCCGCACCAGCAGCAACGGAGATGCAGCATGGACAGGAATTCGAATGAACGGGAGCGTGACGAGTTTGGCCGGTTTGTAAGCGAGGACGACGACCGCGGCGGGCGTTCGTCGCGTGGCAGCAGCCGGTCCTCGTCGCGGGATGACGACGATGATCGCCGCAGCTCGAGCAGCAGCCGTGGTGGTCAGAGCAACAACAACAACAACAACAACAGCAACGACCGCGAGCGCGACCGTTTCGGCCGCTTCATGAGCGAGGACGATGACCGCGGCGGGCGTTCGTCCGGCGGTGGTCGTGGTGGCCGCGACGATGACGATGACCGTGGCGGACGTTCCGGCGGTTCCTCGTCGGGCGGTGGCCGGTCTTCGAGCAGCGGACGTGGCGGCAGCGACGACCGCGAGCGTGACCGTTTCGGCCGGTTCATGAGCGAAGACGATGATCGCGGCGGGCGTTCCGGCGGGTCGTCGTCGGGTGGTGGCCGGTCTTCAGGCGGCGGGTCTTCGAGCGGCGGACGTGGCGGCAGCGACGACCGCGAGCGTGACCGTTTCGGCCGGTTCATGAGCGAAGACGATGATCGCGGCGGACGTTCCGGCGGGTCGTCGTCGGGCGGTGGCCGGTCTTCGGGCGGGTCATCGGGCGGCGGACGTGGCGGCAGCAGCGATGACCGCGAGCGTGACCGCTTCGGCCGGTTCATGAGCGATGACGATGATCGTGGCGGGCGTTCCGGCGGGTCTTCGTCGGGCGGTGGCCGGTCGTCCGGTGGCGGGCGTGGCGGCAGCGATGACCGCGAGCGTGACCGCTTTGGCCGGTTCATGAGTGACGACGACGATCGGGGCGGACGCTCCGGCGGGTCGTCGGGCGGTGGTCGTTCCTCATCGCGCGATGATGACGATGACCGTCGCTCCGGCGGTGGGCGTTCGTCGCGCGGTGGCGATGACGGGCGCGGCTGGTTCGGCGACTCCGAAGGCCATGCCGAGGCGGCCCGCAAGGGCTGGGAAACCCGCGATGAAGATGATCGTGGTGGCCGGTCTTCGGGCGGTCGGTCCTCCTCGTCGCGCGATGACGATGACCGCCGTTCGGGTGGTGGCCGCTCGTCCGGCGGCTCGTCCGGTGGACGTGGCGGCAGCGATGACCGCGAGCGTGACCGGTTCGGCCGGTTCATGAGCGACGACGATGACCGTGGCGGGCGTTCCGGCGGGTCCTCGTCGGGTGGTGGTCGTTCCTCGTCGCGCGATGATGACGATGATCGTCGGTCGGGCGGCGGGCGTTCGTCGCGCGGTGGCGATGACGGGCGCGGCTGGTTCGGCGATGCCGAAGGCCATGCCGAAGCGGCCCGCAAGGGCTGGGAGACCCGCGATGACGACGACCGTGGTGGTCGTTCCTCGGGCGGTCGCTCCTCGTCGCGTTCCGACGACGATGACCGGCGCAGCAGCTCGCGCTCGTCCTCGTCGCGCGGTGGCAGCGACCGCTGATCCAAGACCGATACTGGCCCCGGCAGTGCGCTGCCGGGGCCAATTTCATGTGCAAACCCTTTGCGAGGAGCCCGAGGAATGAAGACCCAGCTGCAGAACGGAACCGATGGCGGACCGGCCGAAGTACACCAGACCGCCGCGACCGGCGGTGAAGTGCTAACGACCTCGCAAGGGGTGGCGATTGCCGACAACCAGAACAGCCTGAAGGCCGGCGTGCGCGGCCCGACGCTGCTGGAAGACTTCGTCTTGCGCGACAAGATCTTCCACTTCGACCACGAGCGTATTCCGGAACGGGTCGTCCACGCCCGGGGCTTCGGGGCGCATGGCACCTTCGAGTGCACCCGTGACCTGTCCGACATCACCCGCGCCGCCCCGTTCCAGAAGGTCGGCAAGCTGACCGAGACCTTTGTGCGGTTCTCGACCGTGGCAGGGAACAAGGGCTCGCCGGATCTTGCCCGCGACGTGCGCGGCTTTGCCGTCAAGTTCTACACCGACGAAGGCAACTGGGACCTTGTCGGCAACAACATCCCGGTCTTCTTCATCCAGGACTCGATGAAGTTCCCCGACCTCGTGCACGCGGTGAAGGACGAGCCGGACCGTGGCTTTCCGCAGGCCTCGTCGGCGCATGACAACTTCTGGGACTTCATCTCGCTGACGCCGGAATCGATGCACATGATCATGTGGCAGATGTCCGACCGCACCATCCCCCGGTCCTTCCGGACCATCGAGGGGTTCGGGGTCCACACCTTCCGGCTGGTGAACACGGCGGGAGAGGCGACCTTCGTCAAGTTCCACTGGAAACCCCGGCAGGGTTTGCAGTCGGTGCTCTGGGATGAGGCGGTGAAGATAAACGGTGCCGATCCCGACCACCACCGCCGCGACCTGTGGGAGGCGCTGACCACCGGTGACCATCCGCAGTGGGATCTGTGCCTGCAGATGTTCGACCAGGACTTCGCCGACAGCTTCGACTTCGACGTGCTGGACCCGACGAAGATCATCCCGGAAGAGCTGATCCCGGTCGAGCCGGTGGGCACCCTGACCCTGGACCGCGCCGTCGACAACTTCTTCGAGTTCACCGAGCAGGTCGCCTTCTGCACCCAGCACGTGATCCCCGGCATCGACTTCACCGAGGACCCTTTGCTGCAGGGCCGCAATTTCAGCTACCTCGACACCCAGCTCAAGCGGCTGGGCAGCCCGAACTTCAGCCAGCTGGAAGTGAACAAGCCGCGTGGCTGTCCGATGAACAACTTCCAGCAGGACGGGCACATGCGGAGAGATAACCGCAAGGGCCGCGTCAACTATGAGCCCAACGGGTTCGAGGAAGGCCCGCGCGAGGACCCGCTGGCGGGTTATGTCAGCTACCGCGCGCCGGTCGAGGGGACCAAGGTGCGCCTGCGGCCGGAAAGCTTTGCCGACCACTACAGCCAGGCGCGGCAGTTCTACCTCAGCCAGACCCCGATCGAGCAGGAGCACATCCGCAGTGCGCTGTCCTTCGAACTCGGACGGTGCGAACTGGCGCGGGTCCGCCGTGCGATGGTCGGCCACCTGCGCAATATCGACGAAGAGCTGGCGCAAGGCGTCGCGCATGGGTTGGGGATGCCCGAACTGCCGCCGCCCGCCACGGCGGCACAGCCAACTCAGGACCTGCCCCCCTCGGACGCGCTGAGCATCCTGAAGAACGGCCCGATGAGCTTTGAAGGCCGTGTCATGGGTGTGCTGATCGCGGACGGGTTCGACGGCACGCTTCTGGACCGGCTGGCGGGCGCGGTGATGCAGGTGGGCGGCAAGATCAAGCTGATCGCGCCGCGCATCTATGGTGCGTTGGACGACCGGGGCGACCTGCGCGAGGCGCATTTCCCGGTGGCAGGCGGGCCTTCGGTGCTGTTTGACGCCGTGGCAGTCCTGGTCGGCCCCGAGGGCGAGGCGCAGATCGCGGCCATGCCCGAAGCGCAGAACTTCCTGCGCGACGCGTTTGCCCACGGGAAGTTCATCGGCCACGCGATGGCGGGTGAGCTGTTCAAGGCGGCTGGGTTGGAGGGCAAGGCAGACGACGGCTGCTTTGACCTGGGCCTCGTCGACGACGGCGAGACGGTGGATGCCTTTGTCGAATGCTGCAAGCTGCTGCGGCACTGGACGCGCGCCGGACTGGCCAAGACGGCGCCCTGAACGGGCGACACTTCGCAATCCAGAAAGGAAACTGAATGCGGACTTTGACGACGATTGCCCTGATCCTGCTGATTGTCGGCGGATTGAACTGGCTGGCCGTGGGCGCGGCCCAGACTGATCTTGTGGCGCTGCTTTTCGGCGGCCAGGATTCTCCTCTGGCCCGGATCGTTTACGTTCTGGTGGGAATTTCCGCGCTGATCGTGCTGTTCGCACTGCCCCGGCTGGTGTCGGACCATCGCGATCACCTGGGGGTGCCTCCGGTCCACCGGCCGTGATCCAGGAGCAGCGAAAAGGGGCCCGCCTGGCGGGCCCCTTTCCATATCGAACGGTGGTGCAGATATGGCACATCCAGCACGAGTTCGATCCGAGCAGGAACACCACCCCCAGCCCCGGGTTGGGTCTTTGAGACGGCTCACGGGGTACAGGCCCGGTGCAGGTCGCCGTCGTTCAGGAAAGGACTTGATATGACCAAAACACTCGCGCTCGCAGGGGCCAGCCTTCTGGCGCTTTGCGCTGCTACTGCCACCGCCCAGACTGAGATCACCGGGTTCGATGACATCGACGACCGCATCACCGATCTTGAGGAAGCCGCCACGGACGAGATCGAGCGCGGCGATGACCGCTTTCGCTATGGCAATCCCGAAGAACAGCAGGGCTTCTCTGGCTCGGCCTCGCTGGCCTATTCGGGCAAGACTGGGACCACCGAGTCCCAGGAACTGAGCGTCAGCACCCGGTTGCGCTATGCGACCGGCCCTTGGGTGCAGACGCTGGGCATAGCGCTGGACTTTGCCGAGGCTGAAGGCGTGCGGGACAAGGAAGATACGTTGATCGTCTATGACGCCAACTATTACTTCGACGACCGTTTCTACGCCTTCGTCCTTGGCCGAGCCGAGATCAACGGGCTGGCGATGGGAGACGACATCGAGACGGATGCCTTCATCGGGGTCGGTCCGGGCTACCGGGTCATCAACGAGGAAGACATGACCTGGCGCGTCCAGGCTGGCGTTGGCATCAGCTACCTGCGCGAGGGCGATGGCGACAGCGACACGGACGAGGGCGTGATCGCCAGCTCGCGCTTCTTCTACCGCTTCTCGCCCGATGTGTTCATGACCAACGACACCGATGTGCTGAATTCGGGTGACACGTTGCGGGTGAACAATGATCTGGGTGTCAGCTTCCAGATGACGGACGTGATGTCGACCCGACTGAGCTATGTCACTGACTACAACGAGGGACGCGAGATCCGGACCGACAACCGGGTCAGCCTGGCCATCGTTTACGGCTTCTAATACCTGCGGGGGGCGGCCTTGGTCGCCCCTTTCCGTCAGGCCGCGGCGGGAGCCACGACCGCTTCGGCGGGGGCGGTCAGGCGACAGACAAGGCCCGCCGGGTCATGGATGATTTCGACCGTGCCGCCCGTCTGCGCCGACAGGGCGTGCTTGATGACCTTGGACCCAAAGCCGGTGCGCTCGGGCCGGGTCACGGGCGGGCCGCCATGTTCGGTCCATTGCAGCGTGAAGTCCTGGCCTTTGTCCGACGGCTGCAACTGCCATTCGATCAGGATCTTGCCGGTGTCATTGCTGAGGGCGCCGTATTTCACCGCGTTGGTGCAAAGCTCGTGGATCGACATGCCGATGGCGGTGGCGACGTTGCCCTTGACCACAAGGTCTGGACCCTTCGTCTCGACCCGGTCGTGGGTGGTGCCGATGAAAGTGGCGACGCCGTTGCTGATCAGATGCCGCAGCGAGGTGCTTTTCCAGCCGGATTGCTTCAAAAGCCGGTTCGCCTCGCTGATGGCGTGCAGCCGGTCCGAAAAGACGCGCAGCGCCGTGTCATTGCCGGTGTCCGCAAAGGTTTGGCGGGCAACGGCCTGGATTGTCGCCAACAGGTTCTTCTCGCGGTGTTCCAGTTCGTCCCGCATGAGGTCGCGGGCTTCGTCGGCCTTTTGCCGGGCTTCACGGTTGGCGATGACCTCGGACAGGAAGGCGTCCAGCGCCGCACCCGCTTCGCCGATTTCGCCGTTGTCCTCGCTCATCCCGGTTCGGGCCGCAGTGTTGCCGCGTCTCCAGGCGGTGATCGTCTCGATCAGCGCCCCCACCGGCTGGGCTATGAAGACGCGCGCGGTATAAAGCGCCAGCATCGCCACCAGCACGGTGCCCAGAACCGCAAGGCCCAGCGCCTGAAGCACCACCGAACGCAGTGTCGCAAGCCCCTCTTCGATCGAATATCCAGCGCTTATGTACAGGCCCGAGGAATTCACCGCCGGCGGGTAATATCCAAGGATGCGCGGCGTGCCATCCCGGCTGACCATTTCCATCGAACCCGGGGTGGTTTCTTCAAGCAAGGGCATGAATTCCGGTCGGATCTTGGTGCCGACAAAGGTCTCCGGGTCCGGCACCCGCGCCAGCACCGTGCCGCTGCGGTCCACAATGGTCAACGAGTTGCCCGGGGACATCGATCGCGCCTGCAACCTTTCTTCCATCCAGGCAAGGTCAACAAGCGCCAACGCGATGCCGGAGGCGCCATTGCCCCCCCCGCCGATGCGTAAAGCGACTGGGAGGCGCTCTGCCCCGTCTTTGGCATCCTTCTGGTAGGTGCCGGACACCAGGTTCTCGGTCGTGGTCTCTGCCAGGAGGTCCTTTGAGACGAGGTCCAGATGCTCTGCCGTGGACGAGCCGCAGCGCAGGCTGCCGTCCGCGTTCAGGATGTAAAGTTCCGAAGCGAAAGGAACTGCCTTCACGGTGTCCGCCAGAAGTGCCGAACAGGCGGGACCATTCGCGTTCCGCACGACCGGCGCCGCGGCAAGGGTCCGCAGCACGCTTTCCAGACCCGCAAAGGTCTGCTCGACTTCCAGCGACACAAGCTCGGCCGTGCGCATCGCATCGCCGTGGAGTTCGGTGATGCGGTCGCGCTGAATCGTGATGATATTGGCGATCGCAATTGCCACGGCGGGCAAAAGGGCGACGGCCGTTACGACGAACAGACGGGACGAAAGCGACTTTAGCCGCATAGCTCGCCTCCCTTTTGTTATTGGGGTCAGTTTCACAACATTTGGCGGCTGATCAAGCTAAACCTCCGCCATAAGCGGCGCGGAAATCGACAACCTGACGTTGCCACGTGGGAAGGTTTGGCTCGCGACGTTCCGGCTTTGATGGATTCTTGCCCAGCAAGCCCAATTTTTCATCACAGGGGCGGGTTCGGTCAACGCAGGTCACCTTCGGGACCGGATCGCGAAAGACCGCAGGGCTGCAAGCACGTAGCTCTGGGGCGAAACCGCAGAAGGCCCACATGACTGCCTGTCCCGCCCTGCTTCCGGAACGCAGCAAAGGCGCTGCCCGCCTGTCCTTTCGCAGGACCGGGGCCTGGACGCGTCTGGCCGGCCTGCACCAGTCGGGTTCGGCCAAGGCTTTCGTGCACCCGACGGCCTTGGGACCCGAGGTGGTTTTCCTGAATACCTCCGGCGGGATGACCGGCGGCGACAGGCTTGCCTTCGGGCTGACGCTGGAGGCTGGTTGCCGGGTCACCGCCACCACCCAGACCGCCGAGCGCGCCTATCGCAGCAACGATGGCGTGGCGCGTGTCCTGATCGACCACGAGGTCGGGGCGGGCGGTCACCTGGACTGGCTGCCGCAAGAGACGATCCTGTTCGATCATTCCGCGCTGGACCGCGCCACCACCATCACCCTGGGCAAGGGTGCCTCCTGCCTGCTGATGGAGGCCGTCTTGCTGGGGCGCGCCGCGATGGGCGAGACGGTCCGGACCCTGAGCCTGACCGACCGCCGCAAGGTGCTGCGCGAGGGGACCCCCGTGCTTTACGAGCCGCTGCGGCTGACCGATGCGGCGCTGGTCGCCGGGACAGGCGTGTTGCAGGGCGCGCGGGCCTTCGCCTCGCTGGCCCTGGTCGGGCAGGGCGCAGAGGCGGCTTTGTCCGCGGTGGGTGCGGTTCTGGACGAACCCGGCGTCATTGCCGGGGCGTCGGGCTTCGATGGCAAACTGACGGTTCGGTTGATGGCGGCGGATGGCTGGCCCTTGCGGCGGCAGATCCTGCGGCTTCTTGCGGTCCTGCGCGATGCGCCGGTGCCGCGCGTCTGGCAGATGTAAGGAATATGAGATGAACCTGACCCCGCGCGAACGGGAAAAGCTGTTGGTCAGCGTCGCGGCGATGGTCGCCCGCGGTCGCCTGGCGCGTGGCGTCAAGCTGAACCACCCCGAGGCCGTGGCGCTGATCACCGACTTTGTCGTCGAAGGCGCCCGCGATGGCCGTTCGGTCGCAGACCTCATGGAGGCGGGCGCGCATGTCATCACCGCCGACCAGTGCATGTCCGGCATCCCCGAGATGATCCATTCGGTCCAGGTCGAAGCCACGTTTCCCGATGGGACCAAGCTGGTCACCGTCCACCACCCGATCCGCTGAGAGGTCCGTTCCATGAAGAAGCTCTGCACCGCTTTCGCCCTGGCGCCGTCCGCGGTACTTGCCCATCCCGGCGACCATCACGCCACGGGACTCCCCCACCTGCTGACCGAGCCCGACCACCTGGCGATGATCGCCGTCGTCGTGGGCGTTCTGGGCTATGCGCTATACCGCTGGGCGCGGTCATGATTCCGGGCGAAATCCTTGCCGCCGAGGGCGACATCGAGTTGAACGCGGGCCAGCCCGTCACCGTGCTGATGGTGGCCAATACGGGCGACCGTCCGGTGCAGGTCGGCAGCCACTACCACTTTGCCGAAACGAACGGCGCGCTGTCGTTCGACCGGGATGCGGCGCGGGGCCAGCGGCTGGACATTGCGGCCGGAACGGCAGTGCGCTTCGAGCCGGGGCAAAGCCGCGAAGTCCGGCTGGTGCCCTACGGCGGCGCGCGGGTGGTCTACGGGTTCAATCAGCAGGTGATGGGGCCCTTGGGATGATGCTTGACGTGACGGGCAGGCTGGGCGGACGGTGGGATTTCCTGCAACCGGAGATAGAATCCCATGTGTGACGCCTGCCTGATCGAGAACATCAAGTCTTCCATGCTGTCCCGCCGTGCGCTTTTTACCGGGGCTGCTGTCACGACCGCCGCCGTGGTCGCCACCGGCCTGACCACCGCGAAGCCCGCGCTTGCCCAGGCGTCGGGGAAGGTCGTGGACCTGACCCACGCCTATGACGGCGCCTTCCCGACCTTCGATGGCAATCCGGGCATCCTTTACGAGCCCGCCGTGAAGTTCGAGGGCAACGGCTACCAGCTGTGGAAGCTCACGATCTATGAGCACACCGGCACCCACATCGACGCGCCCCTGCACTTCACTGAGGACGGCACTTCTGTTGCCGATCTTGCGCCCGAGAAACTGGTCTGCCCGCTTTGTGTGCTGGACCTGACCGCCAAGGCCGCCGAAGATCCGAACGCGATGGTGGAACCCGCCGATATCGAGACCTGGGTCTCTGCCAACGGCGACATCCCCGCCGGGTCATGCGTGGCGATGCACTCCGGCTGGGCCGCCAAGGTCGCCGATCCCTCGTTCCGCAACACGCCCGATGGCAAGCTGGCCTTCCCCGGCTTTTCCAAGGCCGCGACGGACATGCTGGCCGGGCTGGACGTGGCCTGCATCGGGGTCGACACCCTTTCGCTGGACCCCGGCAATTCGCCCGATTTTGCCGTGCATTTCTCGTGGCTTCCCGGCGGCCGCTTCGGGATCGAGAACATGGCGAACCTTGACCAGTTGCCCCCCACCGGAGCGACCGTGTTCATCGGCGCGCCGAAGCACAAACAGGGCACCGGCGGACCGGCCCGCGTGATGGCGGTGGTCTGATGCCGGTCGTTTCGCTTCTGAACGACGGGGAGGCGGGGGCGGAAGCCCTCGCTGTCTTCGACGACATCCGCGCCAAGCGGCAGACGGACTACGTCAACAACTTCTGGCGCGCTCTGGCGCATGACCCGGCCACGCTGAAAGCCACGTGGGACCGTGTGCAAACCGTCATGTCCCCCGGCGCGCTGGACCCCTTGGTGAAGGAACTGATCTACGTCGCCGTCTCCACCGCCAACGGCTGCGACTACTGCGTCCACTCCCACACGGCCGCCGCAAGGGCCAAGGGCATGACCCCCGCCATGCATGGCGAGCTTCTGGCGGTCATTGCTATGGCCAGCCAGACCAATGCCCTGGCCACCGCGCTGTCGATCCCGGTCGATGAAAGGTTCAAGGCATGACTGATCCCGACGGACACCAAGAAGTGACCGGCGCTCGCAGCATGTCCGCCATCATACGGCGTTACCCCTTTGCCCGTCCGCCCGCCGCCACCACGGCGCGGGTTGGTGACTGGTTCAAGGAGAGAGCGCAATGTACCCGATAATGACCCCGACCCAGATGATCGACCTGTCGATGAAGACGGGCATGATGCTGGTGGAAGCGCAGATGGTGATCGGCATGCGGATGATGGGCATGGCCGGTTTCTGGCGTGTCCTGCCCAGCGAGAACGCCCGCATGTCGTCCGAGAAGGTCTCGGCCGTCAGCGCCTCGGCCTTTGCCACGTCGCGAGCCATCATGTCGGGCAAGTCCCCCGCCCTGATCGCCGAAGCCGCGCTGCGGCCTGTCGCCCGCACCACAAAGTCCAACGTCAAGCGCCTGGCCCGTCGCGGCCCCGGCAAACCCTGAGGTCACGATGCCCGCACTGATCAGCCGCCAGACCTATGCCAGCATGTACGGCCCCACCACCGGGGATCGGCTGCGCCTGGGCGACACCGACCTGATCGTCGAGGTGGAGCGGGACCTGACCACCTATGGGGAAGAGGTGAAGTTCGGCGGCGGCAAGGTGATCCGCGACGGGATGGGGCAGTCCCAGGTCTCCCGTGCCGGTGGCGCGGTGGACACGGTGATCACCAACGCGCTGATCATCGACCACTCCGGCATCTACAAGGCGGACGTCGGTTTGCGCGACGGGCTGATCGCGGCCATCGGCAAGGCGGGGAACCCGGATACGCAGACCGGGGTGACGATCATCATCGGGCCGGGAACCGAGATCATCGCGGGCGAAGGGCGCATCCTGACCGCCGGAGGGATGGACGCGCATATCCACTTCATCTGCCCGCAGCAGGTGGAGGACGCACTGCACTCTGGCATCACCACGATGTTGGGAGGCGGCACCGGCCCGGCGCACGGCACCTTGGCCACGACCTGCACGCCCGGCCCGTGGCATCTGGGGCGAATGATCCAGGCGGCGGATGCGCTGCCGATGAACCTGGCCTTTGCCGGAAAGGGCAATGCTTCCCTGCCCGAGGCGCTGGTGGAGCAGGTGCGTGGCGGGGCGGCGGCCTTGAAGTTGCATGAGGATTGGGGGACGACCCCCGGCGCCATCGACTGCTGTCTGGGCGTGGCCGACCAGATGGACGTGCAGGTGATGATCCACACCGACACGCTGAACGAATCCGGCTTCGTCGAGAACACCCTGGCCGCCTTCAAGGGCCGCACGATCCACGCCTTCCATACCGAAGGTGCTGGCGGGGGCCATGCGCCGGACATCATGAAGGTGGTGGGCTGGCAGAACGTGCTGCCGTCCTCGACCAACCCGACGATGCCCTACACGGTGAACACCGTGGAAGAGCATCTCGACATGCTGATGGTCTGCCACCACCTCGACAAGCGCATCCCCGAAGACGTGGCCTTCGCCGAAAGCCGCATCCGGCGCGAGACGATCGCGGCCGAGGATGTGCTGCATGACATGGGGGCGTTTTCAGTCATTTCCTCGGACAGCCAGGCGATGGGCCGGGTGGGCGAGGTGATCACCCGCACCTGGCAGACCGCCCACAAGATGCGCCAGCAGCGCGGGCGGTTGGCGGGCGAGGTGGGGCAGAACGACAATCTGCGCGTCCGGCGCTATATCGCGAAGTACACGATCAACCCGGCCATCGTGCACGGGATCAGCCAGCACATCGGCAGCGTCGAGGTGGGCAAGCGCGCCGATCTGGTGCTGTGGAACCCCGCCTTCTTCGGGGCCAAGCCCGAGATGGTGCTGATCGGCGGCATGATCACCGTGGCGCAGATGGGCGACCCGAACGGGTCGATCCCCGTCCAGCCGATGTATTCCCGCCCGATGTTCGGGGCCTTGGGGCGGGCAGTGGAACGCTCGGCGGTGGTGTTCGTCTCGAAGGCCGCGCAGGAGGACGACCTGCGGTCAAAGCTGGGCATCGCCAAAGCGACAGTGGCGGTCGAGAACACCCGCGCGGTCAACAAGCGCGACATGATCCACAACTCCGCCACCCCGAAGGTCGAGATCCACCCCGAGACCTACGAAGTCCGCGCCGATGGCGAAGTCATCACCTGCGCCCCTGCGACCGCGCTGCCGCTGGCGCAGCGCTACTTCCTGTTCTAAGCCATGACCCACCTGCTGAAAACCGCCCCGCCCTTGGCCCACGACCGCGTCGTCATGGACTACGACCAGCGCCTGATGCGCCGGAAGCTCCTGACCAGCGCGGGGGGCCGGGAGTTTCTGGTGGACCTGCCAAGCGTCACCAACCTGGACGATTACTGGGGCTTCGATGTTGACGGGATCGCCATCGAAATAGTCGCATCCCCCGAGGCCGTCCTTGTTATCACCGGCGACCTTACCCGCCTTGCCTGGCACATCGGCAACCGCCACACGCCCTGTCAGATCCTGCCCGACCGTCTGATCATCCGTGAGGATCACGTCCTGGAACGGATGCTGCAGGGCCTGAACGCCACGATCCGCCGCGAAAGCCTGCCGTTCAAGCCAGAGGGCGGGGCTTACGGCCACGGCCGGACGATGGGCCATTCGCACGGTGACGAGGCCGAGGCGGCCCAGTTCGGCTGGCACCACCACGGCGACGGGCAGATGCACTTCCACGCGCCCAAAACGACGTGAGCGCGCTTCTGACCCTTGTGCACTGGCTCTCGCCCGCCTTCCCGACGGGGGCCTTCGCCTATAGCCACGGGCTTGAAAGGGTGATCGCCGCCGGGGACGTGACCGACGCGTCAAGCTTCGAAGAATGGCTGCACAACATTCTGCACCACGGTGCGGGTTGGCAGGATGCGGTGCTGATGACCCATGCTTTGGCCGAAGATGCGGACCACGACGCGCTTAACGCGCTGGCCCGCGCCCTTGCCCCCTCGGCCGAGCGGCTGCAGGAAAGCGCCGAACAGGGGGCAGCCTTCGCGCGGATGGTTTCCGGGCTGTCGGGGCGCAGCCTGAAACCGCGGATGCTGCCCATTGCCATCGGCGAAGCTGCCGTGCCGCTTGCCCTCCCCCCCGGACAGGTCGCCCAGCTGTATCTGCAGAACTTCGCCAGCAACCTGACCACTATCGCCACCCGCCACGTCCCGCTTGGCCAGACCGACGGCCAGCGCGTCCTGAGCCGGCTTCTGCCCGAGATCGAGGTCCTTGGCACCCGGGCCGCGCTGGCCAGCCTTGACGACCTTGGCAGTTGCGCACTTGCGGCCGACCTTGCCGCATTCCAGCACGAAACCCAGGATGTAAGGATCTTCCGCACATGACAAACGGCCCCCTCCGCGTCGGCATCGGCGGTCCCGTCGGCGCTGGAAAGACCACGCTGACCGAAAAACTTGCCCGCATTCTTGGTCCGCGGCTGTCGATGGCTGTGATCACCAACGACATCTACACCCGCGAGGACGCCGAGGCGCTGACCCGCGCCCAGGTCCTTCCCGCAGCCCGCATCCTGGGGGTCGAAACCGGGGGCTGCCCGCACACCGCGATCCGCGAGGATGCATCCATCAACCTCGCCGCCATCGCCGATCTGAACAAGGCGTTCCCCGATCTGGATCTGATCCTGATCGAAAGCGGGGGCGACAATCTGGCCGCCACCTTCAGTCCGGAACTTGCCGACCTGACGATCTACGTCATCGACACCGCCGCCGGTCAGGACATCCCGCGCAAAAGGGGCCCTGGGGTGACGAAGTCCGACCTCCTCGTGGTCAACAAGACCGACCTTGCGCCGCATGTCGGCGTCGACCCGGTGCTGCTGGAGGCCGACACCGCCCGCGCACGGGGCGCGCGGCCTTATGTGATGGCCCAACTGCGCCACGGCAAAGGCGTGGACGAGGTGGTCGATTTCATCGTCATGCACGGCGGTCTGCGACTGAAGACTGACGCAGCGTAAGTCCGACTCACTGCACGACCGGCGGGCGGAAAGGGTCGACCTTTCCGCCCGTTGCCTTTTCCACAGGCCGCTTGCCCGCATCTTCGGCGCTTTTGCGTCTGCAGAATGCACGTTTTCCGCGCCGCAGCATTGATCACCGCCTAAATTTCAGCCGTGTGGCCCGGATCGCCCGCGCAGGGGACCCCGCGTACTATGCGCCATCCTCCCATGCAGCTTTCCTGATGCCAGCCGAGGCCGACGCCACGGCCCAGACAAATGCTCGAATGCCGGGCCACAGGTGCCGCGGCCAATGAAACAGGGGATTGAAGCAATGAAACTTACCAGACGGACCCTTTTGTCCAGCGCTGCTGCCGCCGCTGCCATGACCATGCCGCGCTTTGCCTTCGCGCAGGCCGAGACGATCAAGATCGGCGTTCTGCACTCGCTCTCCGGTACGATGGCGATTTCCGAGACGACGCTGAAAGACACCATGCTGATGCTGATCGAACAGCAGAACGCCAAGGGCGGTCTTCTGGGCAAGCAGCTGGAAGCCGTGGTCGTGGACCCGGCTTCGGATTGGCCGCTCTTCGCCGAAAAGGCGCGCGAACTGCTGACGGTGTCCAAGTGCGACGTGATGTTCGGCTGCTGGACCTCCGTGTCCCGCAAGTCCGTGCTGCCGGTGATCGAAGAGCTGAACGGCCTTCTGTTCTACCCGGTCCAGTACGAGGGTGAAGAGTCCTCGAAGAACGTCTTCTACACCGGCGCCGCCCCGAACCAGCAGGCGATCCCGGCGGTGGACTACTACCTGGAAGAGCTTGGCGTGCAGAAGTTCGCGCTTCTGGGCACCGACTACGTCTACCCGCGCACGACGAACAACATCCTTGAGGCCTACCTGATCTCGAAGGGCATCCCGAAGGAAGACATCTTCGTCAACTACACCCCGTTCGGCCACAGCGACTGGTCCAAGATCGTGGGCGACGTCGTGGCGCTGGGCGCGGACGGCAAGAAGGTCGGCGTCATCTCGACCATCAACGGCGATGCGAACATCGGCTTCTACAAGGAACTGGCCGCCGCTGGCGTCACCGCCGACACGCTGCCCGTCGTCGCCTTCTCGGTCGGTGAAGAGGAACTCTCGGGCCTCGACACCACGAACCTTGCCGGTCACCTGGCCGCCTGGAACTACTTCATGTCGGCCGACACCCCGGAAAACGCCGCTTTCATCGCGGCGTGGAAGGCGTTCATCAAGGACGACAAGCGCGTCACCAACGACCCGATGGAGGCCCACTACATCGGCTTCAACATGTGGGTGAACGCGGTCACGGCGGCGGGCACGACCGAAGTCGACGCCGTCCGCACCGCGATGTGGGGGCAGGAGTTCCCGAACCTCACCGGCGGCATGGCGGTGATGGGCACCAACCACCACCTGACCAAGCCAGTCCTGATCGGCGAGATCCGCGCCGACGGCCAGTTCGACATCATCAGCCAGACCGACCCGGTCCCCGGCGATGCCTGGACCGACTTCCTGCCGGAGTCGGCGGTGCTGGAAGCCGACTGGAAGGACCTGCAGTGCGGGATGTACAACAAGGACACCAAGACCTGTGTCCAGCTGACCTCCAACTACTGACGCAGAGGTGGGAGGGGGAACGCCCCCCTCCCACAGCCTCCCTTTCCCCGGACATCCCATGCGCCTGACCGCCCTTGTCGTCGCGGCCCTTTGCTGGCTTGCGCCTATGCCGACCCTCGCGCAGGAGGCGGCCCGGATCGTTCAGGAAAACCGCGACCAGATCGTAAAACCCTCGCGCCAGACCATCGGCCCGGTGATCACCGCGCTGGCAGCCAGCGGCGACCCGATGGCCGACGACATCCTCTCGGCCTGGGAGGCGAAGCGGCTGGTGATCCGCAAATCCGACGAGGCGTTGTTCCTGGCCCTGCCCGAGGGCGACGGCTTTGCGCTTACCGCACTGGACGGCACGCCTGCCGGGACTGCGGTCAAAGCCGATCTCACCGAATTGAAGCCCAACGCCGGGGTTCGTGGCCTGATCGCCACGGCACTGGTGCAGTTCACCCTGTCGGACCCCGACCCGGTCAAGCGGCAAGAGGCGCTGACCTCGATCGCGCAGGACCCCACTGCCGAGGCGCTGGAGCCATTGCGCGCCGCGATCGCCTCGGAAGCCGACCCGGCCATGAAAGCGCAGAAGGAACGGCTGGAACGCCTGCTGACCCTGCGCTTCGACCCTGCGTCCGAGGCCCGCGTTGCCGCCATCGACAGCTTCGGCGCGGACCTTGGCCTCGACCTTCGCGCCGCGCTGAACCCGCTGGTCGTCACCACGCGCGTCGCCTCGGCCACTCCGCCCGACGGCAACGTCGCCGGCGAGCTGCGGCTGGGCACCGACATCCCCGAGGACGAGGCCTATGCCCTTCTCGTCGCGGCCAATCTGGCCCCCGCCCGCCTGACGCTGGAAGAACAGCGCGCCGCCCTGCTGGCGAACCTGTCAGGTGGCATGGTCGGCGGCGTGCCAGTGGCCGAGCTGGACACCCAGGCCGCCCGCGACCGCGCCTATACCGCGCTGGAGGCCAGCGGGGCCGTCCCCGTTGCTGCCACCGACGACGAGGCAAAAGCCGCTCTTGCCACCGCGAAATTCTACGAGGTCTACGCCGAACCCGACCCCGCCGTGACCAGCGCCGCGCAGGCCGCGCTGGGCCGGATCGGCACCAAGGTCGGCGTCATGCAGACCGCCGACCTGGGCCTTGATGCGCTGTCGCTTGCTTCGATCTACTTCCTGGCCGCCATCGGCCTGGCGATCACCTTCGGCGTCATGGGCGTGATCAACATGGCGCATGGCGAGTTCATCACCATCGGTGCCTACACCGGCTATGTCGTCCAGCTGTTCGTGCCCGACTACACCCTCTCGATCCTCATTGCGCTGCCCCTTGCCTTCGCCATCACCTTCGGCGGCGGGGTGGCGATGGAGCGGCTGGTGATCCGCCATCTTTACAAGCGCCCGCTTGAGACCCTGCTGGCGACCTTCGGCATCTCCATCGCGCTGCAACAGATCCTGAAAAACGTTTTCGGCACACAGGCGCGGCCCCTCACCTCGCCTGCCTGGCTGGACGGGGCCTGGGTGCTGAACGACGTCGTGTCTATCAGCTATATCCGCATCGCGATCTTCGTGCTGGCGCTGATCTTCCTTGGCTTCTTTCTGTACCTGATGAAGCGCACCCGCCTTGGCCTTGAGGTCCGCGCTGTCACCCAGAACCCCGCGATGGCCGCCAGCATGGGGATCAACCCCGACCGGATCAACATGCTGACCTTCGGCCTTGGCTCAGGCATCGCGGGGATCGCCGGGGTCGCCATCGGCCTTTTCGCCAAGGTCACGTCGGAACTGGGGACCGACTACATCGTCCAAAGCTTCATGACCGTGGTCGTCGGTGGCGTCGGCAGCATTTGGGGCACGCTTGCGGGGGCCACGATGATCGGGGGCTTCCAGAAGGTGATCGAGTTCTTCAACCCCTCCAACACTTTGGCTGCGCAGACCTACATGATCCTCTTCATCATCCTTTTCATCCAGTTCCGGCCCCGCGGGATCATCGCCCTGCGCGGCCGCGCGGCAGGGGATTGAAGCCATGACCCGGATCCTTGCCGTCGCTTTGGCCACGACCCACTCGCCGACCCTCCCCCTTCTCGGGGAGAAGGAGGTACCCGGCCTCGCACCGGCGCCCCGAGCGGAGGCCACGAAATGACCCTGCTCCAGCCCCGCCATCGCTCGGCCCTGATCTTCATCGCCTGCCTTGCCGTCTTCACCATCGCCGTGACCATCGCCGCCCACTTCGGCCTCGTCTCCACATCCTTCGTGAAGACCCTGGGCAAGACCCTGTGCCTTTGCCTCGCCGCGCTGGCGATGGACCTGATCTGGGGTTACGCGGGTATCCTCAGCCTTGGTCACATGGCCTTCTTCGCCCTCGGCGGCTACATGATCGGCATGTGGCTAATGTATGCCCGGACCGAAGAGATCGTGGTCGCCTCGCTTCTGAACGGGGGCTTGCCCGCGACACCCGAGGAGATATCCCAAGGCATCGCCACGCAGATCTTCGGCGTCGTCGGAGCCTCGGACCTGCCCGCGATCTGGAGCTTTGCCTACAGTCTGCCTTTGCAACTGGCGTTGGTCGTCGCCGTCCCCGGCCTCCTGGCGCTGGTCTTCGGTTGGCTCGCCTTCCGCAGCCGCGTGACTGGCGTCTACCTGTCGATCCTGACCCAGGCGATGACCCTCGCGCTGGCGCTTTACCTCTTCCAGAACGACTCCGGCCTGCGCGGCAACAACGGCCTTTCGGGCCTGCAGAACCTGCCGGGAGTGACTGCCAGCCAAGACGCCGTCAGCCTGTGGTTCTTCTGGGCCTCTGCCGCAGCACTGGCAGTGGCCTACCTGACCCTCCACGCCATCGTTTCGGGCAAGTTCGGCAGCGTGATCCGCGCCATTCGCGATGACGAGGCTAGGGTGCGGTTCCTCGGCTACTCGGTCGAGGGCTACAAGCTCTTCGTCTTCACCCTGACCGCCGTGATCTGCGCCTTGGCCGGGGCGCTGTACTACCCCCAGGCGGGCATCATCAACCCGGCCGAACTGGCCCCCATCGCGTCGATCTACCTTGCCGTCTGGGTCGCCATCGGCGGGCGCGGCAGGCTTTACGGAGCCGTCATCGGGGCCGCCATCGTCTCGCTCCTGTCCAGTTGGTTCACCGGGGGCCGCGTGCCGTCGATCCCCCTCGGGTTTGCCACGATCAACTGGGTGGACTGGTGGCTGGTGCTGCTGGGTCTGACCTTCGTCTGCGTGACCCTGTTTGCGCCCAAAGGCATCGGTGGGCTGTTCGACCGCTTCGCAGGCGTCCTGACCCCCGACCGCAAAGGCGCACCACTGGGGCCCGACGACGGGTCGCTCATGGAACAGGAGGCGCAGAAATGACCGCGCTTCTGGAGGTTTCGGGGGTCACCGTCAGCTTCGACGGCTTCCGCGCGATCAACAACCTGACCTTTGCAATCCAGGCCGCCGAACTGCGCGCGATCATTGGCCCGAACGGCGCGGGCAAAAGCACCTTCATGGACATCGTCACCGGCAAGACCCGGCCCGACAGCGGCTCGGTCACCTTCGGAGAGAAGTCCCTGTCCCTCCTGAAGCTGTCCGAGGCAAAGATCGCCCGCGCCGGGATCGGTCGGAAATTCCAGCGCCCCACGGTGTTCGAGGACCAGACGGTGCACGAGAACCTGACCCTGGCGCTGAAAGCCGCGCGCAGCCCCTGGGCTGTGCTGGCCTGGCGCAAGACGGCACAGGATGAAGACCGCATCCAGGCGCTGGCCGCCCAGGTGGGGCTGGGTGACAGCCTGGACCGCAAGGCCGGCATCCTCAGCCACGGCCAGAAGCAATGGCTGGAAATCGCGATGCTGCTGGCGCAGGAGCCGCGCTTGCTGCTGGTCGACGAACCGGCGGCAGGGATGACGCTGGCGGAACGCGAGAAGACCACGGAACTCCTGGTGGACATCGCCAGGACCCGCGCCGTGGTGGTGGTGGAGCATGACATGGAGTTCGTGCGCCGCCTGAACTGCAAGGTCACCGTCCTGCACGAAGGCGCGGTGCTGGCCGAGGGGAGCCTGGATCACGTGACGAAGAACCAGGCGGTGATTGACGTCTATCTGGGGCGGGGCTGAGATGCTGAAGACCGAAGGCCTGACGCTGCACTATGGCGGCAGCCAGATCCTGCACGGGATCGACTTTCAGGCGAAGGCCGGGGAAGTCACCTGCATCATGGGGACCAACGGGGTGGGCAAGACCAGCTTCCTGAAGGCGCTGGCCGGAACGCATCCCCGGTCTGGCGGGACGGTGGAACTGGACGGCGAGAACCTCGGCCGCCTGCGCGCCCAGGACATGGCCCGCCGGGGTTTGGCCGTGGTGCCGCAGGGCCGGATGATCTTCCCGCTGCTGACGGTGCGCGAGAACCTGGAAACCGGCTTTGCGCTTCTGCCTAAGTCCGAGCACAAGGTCCCCGACGCGATCTACGACCTTTTCCCGGTCCTGAAGGACATGACCCACCGCCGCGGCGGGGACCTGTCGGGCGGCCAGCAGCAGCAGCTTGCCATCGCCCGGGCGATGATCATGAAGCCCAAGGTCCTGCTGCTGGACGAGCCTACCGAGGGCATCCAGCCCAACATCATCCAGCAGATCGGTCGGGTGATCACCTACCTGAAGGACCAGAAGACCATGGCGATCGTGCTGGTCGAACAGTACTTCGACTTTGCCTACGGCCTGGCCGACCAGTTCTACGTCTTGCGGCGTGGGGCGGTCTCGGCCTCGGGGCCGAAGTCGGGCTTCGACCAGGCGGCGCTGCGGGCCGAGGTGTCGGTCTAGCCCAACACCTTGTGCACCGTCGTTCGCCGCCTTGCAGGCCCGGCAAACGCAGAGAGCGCTTCATACAAGCTTCCAAGCGCAGCCGCGCCGCACCCGCGCGCTTCTGGACTACTTGGCGAAGAACCTTGCCGCCTCGCTGGCGGAGGTGTCAAGCCGAGGCGACCCCGGTCTCGGTCAGGATCACGTCCAGCCGGATATCGTGCGGCTGCGGGAAGATCGTCTCCAGCCGCGCTGACTGGAACCCGATCCCGATAGTGAAAGGCCTCGGCGACAGGGCCGCCAGCGTCCGGTCGAAGTACCCGCCACCGTAACCTAGCCGAAATGCGTCGCGGGTCCAGCCCATCACCGGGGCCAGCACGATCTCGGGCACCACCACCTCCGCCTCGGGCGGCGGCACCGGGATGTTCCAGTCGCCCCGCACCATCCTTGTCTCCGGCGTCCAGCGGCGGAACACCAGCGGAGCCTGCTTGACCTCGACCAAAGGCAGCGCCACCCGCACGCCTTGCCGGTGCAGCGCTTCCAGCACCGGGCGCAGGTCGGGTTCCCCCTTGATGGGCCAATAGCCCGAAAGGACCCGCCCGCGCAAATCCCCGAACCGGTCCCGCAGGAACCCACCCAGCGCCGCACACAAGGCCGCACTGACCGCCTGCCGCTCGGCCACGCTCAACCCGCCCCGCTTTGCACGCAGCCTCGCCCGCTCCGCCTTGCGCCAGCGCGCCACGTCCTCGGCCTGCTGCTGGTCGGCGTCCGACGGATCGAACCCCTCGGCCAGGCAGGGTGGAGAGGTACAGCGCCCCTTCACCGAAGTCGCTCCAGACAGGCTTCCGCCTCGGCCACCATCCGCCGCAACCGTTCGGCCGCCGGAAGCACCTCGCGGATCAAACCCGCGCCCTGGCCCGCGTAAAGCGCCATCTCTTCCAGCGACCCCGTCGTATGGCGCATCGGGGAATCGGTGGAATAGCGCAGCAAGGGCTGACCGCCATCCTCCGCAATCGCCTCGCGCGGAAGGGCGTCCGGGTCATGGCCCATCAGGTCTTCGCCCAAGGCATCGGTGATGCTGTTGCCGATCACCCGCACCGCGGCACCCTTGGGCCAGTTCAGCACGAAGACATCGGTCAGGACGGTATCGCCGCCCCCAGCCTCCACCACCCGCCGCTTGTGGTAGTCATGCGCCCAGGCCTCATCGGTGGCCAGGAACGCTGTCCCGCACTGCACGCCTTGCGCGCCAAGCGCCAGCGCTGCCGCCAACCCACGGCCGGACCCGATGCCGCCTGACACCACCACCGGCACCTGCGCCCGCTCCAGCACCTGCTCGGCCAGCGCAAAGGCCCCGATCCGGCCATGCACATGGCCCCCGGCTTCGATCCCCTGCGTGATGATGACGTCGGCCCCTGCGCCTTCGGCCGCCTCTGCCGCGGCCACCGTGCCGACCTGGTGCAGGACAAGACACCCCGCGCGCTTCACCCGCGCGATGACCTCGGGCATCGGGTCCCAGAAGAAGGTTAAGTGCCGGACACCCAGATCCAGGCAAAGCCCGATCTGGCGGTCCAGAAGGCCAGGGTCGGTTGCCGAGGGGATCACGTTCACCGCAAAGGGCCGGTTCGTCGCGGCACGCAGGGCCGTCACCTCGGCCTCGATCAGCGCGGGACTCTCCCGCACCATCCCCAGCATCGCGTATCCCCCAGCGTTGGCCACCGCCGCCGCAAGCTCGGACCGGGCAACCCCGCCCATCCCGGCCAGCAGGATCGGCACCTCGCAGCCCAGAAGATCGCACAATGGCGTCCGCAGCATCCCTGGTCCTCCACCGCAGGCAACGCCCCGCCGCGCCGCCGGTTCCTGCCTACCCAACACTGGCCTTTTGCCGGTGGCATCGCTAACCATACCAGTTCGACGGACCCGACAGGACCCTCCATGAAGCCCGAATTCCTGACCCTTGCCCGCCGATCCCTGCTGCTGGCAGCGTCGCCCGAACATGTGGCCAAGACCGTGCTGGACAGCGCCCATACCCGGACCTGCACCCGGGGCGAGACCATCTTTCTGCAGGGCGAACGGGCCAGCGCGATCTACATCGTCGCGGAAGGCTGGGTGAAGCTGTACCGCCTCGCTCCCTCGGGGACCGAGGCCGTGGTGGGCGTCTTCACCAAGGGTTCCAGCTTTGGCGAGGCGGTGGCGTTCCGCCACGACACCTATCCCGTGGCGGCCGAAGCGGTGACCGACTGCACCCTGATCCGGATCGAGGCCGACGTCCTTCTGCGCCAGATCCGCGAAAACCCCGAGGTCGCCATCGCGATCCTTTCGGCCACCTTCGTCCACCTGCACGGCCTTGTGGCCCAGGTCGAGGCGCTGAAAGCCCAGACTGGCGCGCAGCGGGTGGCGGAATTTCTGCTGGAACTCGCCCCTTGCCCGGACGGGGCCTGCGAGGTCACGCTACCCTATGACAAGGTCCTGATCGCGGGCCGCCTGGGGATGAAGCCGGAAAGCCTGAGCCGGGCCTTCGCGCGGCTGAAAGAGCAGGGGGTGACGATCCGGCAGACCATCGCCCATATCGACGATATCGCCGTCTTGCGCACCTATGTCGAAGAGGACCCGGCGCTGGCCTGGTCGAAGGGGGGACAATGACCGACCGTCTTGCACGGGCGCTGGCGCTGATCGACACCGCCAACGCCGCCGACCCGAAGGGCGAGGCTCTGGTCTACGGTCAGCGGATGACCCAGGAACTGGCGCGGCTGTTTCCCGGGGCGTCCGAGGTGTTGCAGGTGGCCGCACGCGGCCAGCATGTCGAACGCTGGCTTTTGCCTCGCTCGGACTACCCGGAGGGCAAGGCCGGCTACCTTGAGTGGCGGCGCGAGCAGGGGCGTCGGCATGGCGCGCGCGTCGCAGGGATCATGGCCGAGGTGGGGTTTCCGGCCGAGGACTGCGACCGCGTCGGAGTTCTTTTGCGCAAGGAAGGCCTCAAGCGCGACCCGGACGTGCAGGCTTTGGAGGACGTGATCTGCTTCGTCTTCCTGAAGTGGCACTTCGCCGACTTCGCGGCCGAAAGGGGCGCGGAGTCCACTCTGGACATCGTCAGGAAGACCGCCCGCAAGATGTCCGAGGATGGCCGCAAGCGGGTCCTGCAAGAGTTTGCATTGCCCGATGCCTTGGCCGAGGCGTTTCGCGCAGGGTGAGGGTGCCGGGCTGACGTCGTCCGGGCGGCTGATGCGCAATCTCCGGCGATCGTCACGGAACTGATGCGGCTGCGGATGGTTCATCTTCTGGCCGCGCATCCCCGCGCGATCCGCGAAAGGATCCGTCATGCTGAAACCATTGCTTTCCACCCTTGTCCTTGTGCTGGCCTCTCCTGTCCTGGCCGAACCCGATGCAGCCAAGGGCGAGACGTCCTTCCGCAAGTGCAAGTCCTGCCATTCCATCGTCGCCCCCGACGGAACCGAAGTGCAGAAGGGTGGCAAGACCGGCCCCAACCTCTGGGGTATCGTCGGCAATCCGGTCGCCTCGAACCCCGACTTCAAATATGGCGATGGGATCCTGGCCGCCAAAGCCAAGGGCGCGGTCTGGGACGAGGCGCAGCTGACCGCCTACCTGCAGGACCCCAATGCCTGGGTGAAGCAGGCGTCGGGCGATGAAGGAGCTTCGTCGAAGATGACCTTCAAGTTGCCGAAAGCCGAGGAAGCAGCCGACATTGCGGCCTATCTGGCGACGATCAAGTGACCTCTGGCGGGCGGTGCGTGGATTCGTGATGTACGGTCCGTGAATGCCCGCAGCCAAGCCTCTGATTTTCTTGGCCCCGGACATCGCACCACGCGTGGCGGCGTCGCTCTTGCCCGCCCGCCGCCCCCGCGCTAGGCTTTCCCCGACCTCAGCCGGAGACCCCGATGCACCCGATCGACCAGCGCCTTGCCGAGCTTGGCGTGACCCTACCCGACGCCCCCGCCCCGGCGGCGAACTACGTACCCTTCGTCCAGGTCGGGAACCTGGTCCACGTCTCGGGCCAGATCAGCCAGAACGAGCAGGGCCTCATCAAGGGCCGTCTGGGCGAGGACCTTTCCTTCGAACAGGGCGCCGAGGCCGCGAAACGCTGCGCGATCTCTCTCCTCGCCCAGCTGAAGAAGGCCACGGGCGGCGACTGGGACCGGCTGGACCGGGCGGTGAAGCTGGTGGGCTTCGTGAACTCCACCCCCGATTTCACCGACCAGCCCAAGGTCATCAACGGCGCCTCGGACTTCCTGGTCGCCGTCCTGGGCGATGCGGGCCGCCACGCCCGTTCCGCCGTCTCTGCGGCCTCGCTGCCGCTGGGGGTCGCTGTCGAGATCGAGGCGATCTTCGCCCTGAAATGACCACCTGAAATGACCCGCGTCCCACTACCCGACAGCTTCCTCCGCCTGCCGATCACCCACCGCGCCCTGCACGACCGGGCCGCGGGGCGGATCGAAAATTCGCCGTCCGCGATCAAGGCGGCGGTGCAGGCTGGCTACGGGATCGAAGTGGACCTCCAGCTTTCGTCGGACGGCGTGGCGATGGTTTTCCACGACGAAGAGCTGGACCGCCTGACCAATGAGGTCGGCCCGGTCAACGCCCGGACTGCGGCCGAACTGGGCCGCATCCCCCTGAAAGGGTCGACCGACACCATCCCCACCCTGGCCCAGGTCCTGGGGCTGATCGACGGCAAGGTCCCGCTCCTGATCGAGATCAAGGACCAGACGCTGGAAATGGCCCCGACCGACGGCAAGCTGGAAGCCGCGACGGCGGAGGACCTGCAGGACTACAAGGGCGAAGTCGCCCTGATGTCCTTCAACCCCCATTCCATCGCCCACATGGCCCGCCTGGCCCCGCACCTGCCACGCGGGCTCACCACCTCGGCCTACGACCCCGATGACTGGGCGCCGCTTCCGAAGGACGTCTGCGACCGGCTTCGCCTCATCCCGGACTATGACGCCACCGGGTCCAGCTTTATCAGCCACGAAGGGCGCGACCTTGGTCGGGACCGGGTGGCCGAACTGAAAGCCCAAGGCGCCAAGATCCTGTGCTGGACCATCCGCACGGCCGCGGACGAAGCCAGTGTCCGCCAGATTGCCGACAATGTGACCTTCGAGGGATACCGGGCCGCGCTTCCGACTTGACCTTCCCGCCCCGCCCGCCACCTATCCCCCTGACCCGAGGGCGCGCGAATGGCTGACCTGACCCTGCATGAAACCTTGTCCGAGATCGACGCCGCCGAGTGGGATGCGGTGGCTGCGCCCGAACAGGCCGATGGCCGCCCGCTGGACCCCTTCACCACGCACCGGTTCCTCGCGGCTCTGGAGGAGTCCCGATCCACCGGCGCGGGCTCCGGCTGGCAGGCGCGTCCGCTGGTCCTGCGCGACGGCGGCACGCTTCTCGCCGCAACGCCGCTTTATGTGAAGTCCCACAGTCAGGGCGAATACATTTTCGACCACGGCTGGGCCGACGCGCTGGAGCGGGCAGGGGGGCGCTACTACCCCAAGCTGCAGATCGCGGTGCCGTTCACTCCGGCCACCGGGCGGCGCTTCCTGGGCGACGCCGCCTACCGCGAGGTGCTGTGGCAAGGCGCCATCGCGGTCACGGCGCAGAACAAGCTTTCCAGCCTGCACGCCACCTTCTGCACTCAGGAGGAGGCGGAGGCGCTGGCTGGCGTGGAAGGCACGCTCCACCGCATCACCCAGCAGTTCCACTGGGAAAACCGCGGCTACGACAGCTTCGACGGATTCCTGGGTGACCTGGCCAGTCGCAAGCGGAAGATGATCCGCAAGGAACGCGAGACGGCCCGCGCCTCGGGCCTGACGATCCGCGCTTTGACCGGGGACGAGATCCAGCAGCAGCACTGGGATGCCTTCTGGCAGTTCTACCAGGACACCGGCAGCCGCAAATGGGGCACGCCTTACCTGACCCGCAAGGCGTTTACCCGCTTTCACGAGACGATGCGGAACGACATCCTGTTGGTCGTCGCCTGCGACGGCGACCGGCCCGTGGCCGGCGCGCTGAACTTCATCGGGCGCGAGACGCTGTATGGCCGCTACTGGGGTTGTACCGAGGACCACCCCTGCCTGCATTTCGAGCTGTGCTATTACCAGGCCATCGACTGGGCCATCGCCAACGGGCTGCAACGGGTGGAAGCAGGCGCACAGGGCGAGCACAAGCTGGCGCGCGGCTACTTGCCCACCGAGGTCCATTCCCTGCACTGGATCGCGGAACCCTCGTTCCGGACCGCGGTTGACCGCTACCTGCAGGCCGAACGCCGCGCCGTGGGCGAGGAGATCGAGGTGCTGACCTCCTACGGCCCCTTCCGCAAGCACGAGGGAAGGGAGTAGCCTGCCGCAACAAAAGGCCCCGATGCTGACCAGGCGCGCGACTCGCCCACGGGCGTTTCACAGCGGCGGATGTCCATGTCGGCAGCCAGATCGGCAGGGGGGATGCAGTTCGGCACAATCCTGGCCAACGACGTGCTGACCACTGACTGCTCGCGCCTCAAGGACCGCCCCGCGCTGCAGGCCACCAATGCCAAGGACAATGCCCTTATCCCGGAGACGAAGACATGACCCCGCTCCTGCCCGAAGCCGACCGCAAGATCCACCTGCCGCCCCTGGCCGAAACCGGCTGGGCCGCTGTTCCCGGCAAGGATGCGATCCGCAAGGTCTGGAAGTTCCGCAGTTTCAGCCAAGCCTGGGGCTTCATGTCCCGCGCGGCTTTGGCGGCGGAAAAGCTGAACCACCATCCCGAATGGCGGAACGTCTACAACCTGGTCGACGTGACGCTGACCACGCATGACTGCACCGGGATCAGCCAGCTGGACATCGACCTCGCGACCGCGATGGACAAGCTGGCCCCCGAAGCCCAGATCGAACGCAACCACGGCGAGCCGATCAGCTGCCTTTGCGAGTTGCGAGCCAGCAAGGCCTGATGTTGTCCGGTGCGGCTAATGCGTTCCGGTCTAGAGCAGCCCCGCCATCCGCGCGCCGGTCAGCAGGTCGGGCGCCAGATGATGCGCCCAGCGGCCCTGGCTTGGCACCACGTCCGGCACCTGCACCACCACGCATCCGGCGCGATGCGCGGCTTCGGCCCCGGTTTCGCTGTCCTCGAACACCAGGCAGCGCGAGGGGCTGACCCCGAACAGCGAGGCCGCCAGCAGATAGGGTTCCGGGTCGGGCTTCGGGGCGCGCACGTCGTCCAGAGTGACGACATGGGTGAAGGCATCGGCGATCCCGGCAATGCCCAGCTTGCGATGCGCGCCGATCCGTCCGGTCGAGGTGACGATGGCCAGGGGCGAGGACAGTGCGGGCAGAAGGTCCAGCGTGCCGGGCTTCAACGCAAGCCCGCTGTCCACGCCGTCGTTGAACCCCTTGCGCCAGTGCAGGTTGACTGCGTCGAGGTCAATTCCCGGTAGGGCGGCGCGGATGATCTGGGCGGCGGTGGGCTCGTCCTTGCCGACAAGGCCGTGCATGAAGGCGGTGTCCACATCATGCCCATGTGCGGCAAAAGCTGCCAAGCCGCTGGCCAGGGCGATGCTTTCGCTGTCGATCAGCGTGCCGTCAAGGTCGAAGAGAATGGCGTCGTACATCGGGGCCTCCGCGCGGAGGCATAGCCGATCACAGGTGCAGCCGGTAGTGGGTAAACCCATCACAGTCGCGGTCGATCGCCTGCGGACGATAGGCGGCAAGGTCGGAAAGGTGCGACGCCGCGCCGTCCCCTGCGGCCAGGGTGACGCTGGTGCCGGGCATCGGCAGGAAGTGCCAATGGCGGGCCGGCGCGGCTCCGACCTGGCGGCTGGCCTGAACGTGGGCCGCGATGATCGATTGCACCCGGGCGCCGTCGGTGAAGGCAACCTGCAGGTCGGCGGACGGGTCCTGCAGCCGCGCGCGACCGGCACGGTGGCTGTTGGTGACCAGCAGGAATTCGTCCTGCGGGGCCACGGGGCGGTCGCCATGCCGCAGGCCGGTGATCCGGCGGGCATCCGGCTGGACCAGGCGGCCCTGGCCATCGAAGCGCGCTGGCTGTGAAAGGTCGATGGCATAGGACAGCTGCGGAATTGCCTCGAAGATGAACGACGGCACGTCGGCGTCATGCAGGGGGGCGTCCACCGCGCCCGGCGTGATCCGGCGGAAGATTGCGGCAGACCGTTCCAGCCAGTCGGCGACCTCGGCCCCGGTGACGAGGAGGGTGACGATGGTGTTGGGAAACGGATAAAGGTCGGACAGGTTGCGCATCCGCAGCGGTCCGGCCGGGATCTCGGTAAAGTTCGCCGGTCCCCCGCGTCCCCCAGCCCGGAACGGGGTCGCCGACGACAGGATCGGCAGGCTGGCAAAGCTGGTCCCGGCCACGGCGGCGCGGACATGATGGGCCTTGGCCTCGGCGATCAGCGCCAATGCGGCCGAAGGGGCGGAGGTGGCAAAATGGGTATGCAGCGGGACCTCGGTCACGCCAAGCTGGCGCCGTGACCACGCCAGGGCTGCACGGTGATCGGGTGCCAGCGCCTGGTGCAGCGCGGGGGTCGGCGTCCGGTCGCTGCGATGGCCGATCCGGGCACTGGAGCCGACGACCTGCCAGCGGCGCCCTCCCAAGGTGCAGCGTTGCAACGTAAGGTCGATGATGCCGACGTGGTTGGCCGAATGCCCCGGCATCACCGCAGGCTTGCCGGCCAGAAGGCCCCGCACCGGATCGACGTCGGGCGACGTCGGATAACTTGGCCCCGGAAAAAGCTGGTGGCTATGGCCCGCGACGACGGCGTCGATCTCGGCCAGAGCAGCCAGAGCGGTGGCCATGTTCTCGCTGCCGTCCTCGGGGGCGATCTCGCCGATCCCGGTATGCGCCAAAGCCACGATGATGTCCGCACCCTGCGCGCGCAGCCGCGGCAACCAGGCGCGAGCCGCGGCCAGGATGTCGCGTGTGTGGACGCGCCCACCGGGCGTATCTCGGTCCCATTCGGCGATCTGCGGCGGCGCAAAGCCGATTACGCCCACCCGCAGGACATGGGCACGGCCCTCGGTGTCGAAGATCTGCCGCCGCAGGATGGTGAAGGGCGGGACCAGCGTTTCATCCCGGGCGGGGCTGGTACCCAGCCGCGTCGCGATGTTCGCCGATACGAAGGGAAAACGGGCTTCGACCAGCACCTCCGACAGAAAGCGCAAGCCATAGTCGAATTCGTGGTTTCCCAGCGTCGCCGCGTCATAGCCCAGCGTGTTGAAGGCGGTGATCACCGGATGCGCCCGGCGGCGGCGGGCGTTGGCGGCGAAATCGGCCAGGGGACTGCCCTGCAGAAAATCGCCGTTGTCGAACAAAAGGCAGTTCTGCGCTTCGCCGCGGGCCACGGCGATCTGCTGCGATATTGCCCCAAGGCCCAGATTCGCATCCGGTCGATTGGCGCAATAGTCATAAGGCATCAGGCTGGCATGGAGGTCACTGGTGGCGATGAGCCGAAGCGCTGCGGTCGGCCGGTGCGCAAGTCGGGTCTGCGCCGCGTCCGGGTCCCGGTCCTCGGTTTCGGAGGCCTGTGAATTCAGCAAACTGGAACGTGACACAGCGGGGACCTGATACATCAATCTTCCAACAACTGTCCAAACCTGAAAACTTAGAACTATTGCCTGCGGCCCGACCGCCAATACCGATCTTCAACTTCGGATGTATCGTTCCGGTTGTGTCAATGTTATGGCAAATTGTCGTTATTCGCGCGCAGGTTGTTAACGCAACGCGTGATGGGAATTGATCTTTCCGACAATGCGACTGAGGGTCCATTGCGAGGCGAATTAAAGCAATCGAGGTCGGGGCGGGCATGAAGATAGCAGAGACGGTGACCTTCGGCGGATCGGGCCTGGACCGGCACGCCGGGCTGCGCCGGGACGCGGCCGGTCTGGCCGAGGCGCTGGTGCAGGGGCGGGTCCTGCCGGTCTGGCGCGGCAAGCCGATGATGGACGGGGCGCGACTGGTCTGGGTTCCCGCGGGGCATCCGGTTCTGGCGCTGGCCGGGCCTCCTGTCTTCCTCGGCGTTGATGACGGGGTCCCGCGCTTTGCAGCCGACCTGTCGGACTGGTCGCCCGAGGCTGGTGCCGATGCGCCCGATGCAGGGTTCTTCGACGCGTCCGTGCAACGCCACCCCGCGCTGGGCGGCGGTGAGGGATTCGTTGAACTCCGCGGCGTGATGACCGACCTGACCCCGCGGGAGGCCGAACTGGTCGCCACCGCCAAGGCAGTCCTGCAATGGCACCGCAGCCACGGCTTCTGCTCGGCCTGCGGCGCGAAGTCGAACAGTGCGGTGGGCGGCTGGCAACGATCCTGTCCTGCCTGCGGAACGCAGCACTTCCCGCGCACCGATCCGGTTGTCATCATGCTGGTCACGCAGGGAAACTCGGTGCTGCTCGGGCGCAGCCCGGCCTGGCCCGAAGGCATGTTCTCGCTGCTAGCGGGATTCGTCGAACCGGGCGAAACGCTTGAAGCCGCCGTCCGCCGCGAGGTCCTGGAAGAAACCGGCGTGCCCTGCGGTGCGGTCACCTACCTTGCCAGCCAGCCCTGGCCCTTCCCGGCATCGCTGATGATCGGTGCCCGGACCGAAGCCCTGGGCCGCGAAATCCGCATCGACCCCGAAGAGCTGGAGCAGGCCCTGTGGCTGACCCGGGAAGAGCTGGTGGCAGCCTTTGCCGGGCTGCATCCCGTGGTCCGCCCGGCCCGAAACGGCTCGATTGCTCATTTCATTTTAAGCAACTGGCTTGCGGACCGGCTTGATTGAACCAATGTTGCAGGTGAAACCGGGATCTGAATTGCTGGGAGTATAGATGAAACTCACCGCGAAGACCGATATGGAGGTCCCTGCGGCCTTTCTCTTTGCCTCTCTGGTCGATCACGCAACCTGGGAACGTGAAGCCGTGCGCAACGGGGCCGAGGTCGAGCGCCCTCCCGGAAGCCCGGCCACGGGTCCCGGGGCAGAGTGGCGTATCCGCGGGCATTTCCGCGGCAAGCCGCGCAAGGTCCTGCTGAAGATCGCGGAAATGGTCGAAAACCAGCTTGTCGTCCTGTCGCTTGACGGCCCTTCGATCGAGGGCAGCGCCCGGTTCGAGGTGATGGTCCTGTCCCCCCGCCGCAGCCGCTTGCGCGTGGATGTCGAATTCAAGCCGAAAACCCTGGCCGCACGGCTTTTCATCAACACGATGCGGCTTGCCAAGGGACGGGTTCAGGCCAAGTTTGAAACCCGGCTGGGCCAGATGGGTGCGCGGATCAAGGACCGCTACGAACGCAGCCAGGTTCAGGCCTGAGGCCCGGCCTACCCGCGCTCGCGGTCAGCGGGGTAGACGCCCAGAATGCGCACTTCCGAGGTGAAGTAGCGCAATTCTTCAAGCGCCAGGGCCACATTCGGGTCCTCCGGGTGGCCCTCGATGTCGGCGTAGAACTCGGTCGCGGTGAAAGTGCCGCCGACCATGTAGCTTTCCAGCTTGGTCATGTTCACCCCGTTGGTCGCAAACCCTCCCATCGCCTTGTATAGCGCGGCCGGAATGTTGCGGACCCGGAAGGTGAAGGTGGTGATCATCTTGCCCTGGCCGCGGCGGGTCAGGTTGGGCTCGCGCGACATGACCAGGAAGCGGGTGGTGTTGTTGGCCTGATCCTCGATGTGACGGGCCAGCACGTCCAGCCCGTAAATCTCGGCTGCCAGTTCGCTTGCCAGTGCGGCCCTGGATCTGTCGCCCCCCTCGGCCACTTCGCGCGCCGCGCGGGCGTTGTCGCTGGAGACCTTGCCCAGGATGCCGTGCGCCTTCAGGAACCCCGCGCATTGCGGCAGGATCACCACATGGCCGTGCGCTTCCTTGACGTCCGCAAGCGACGCACCCTTCACGCCCAGAAGGTTGACATGCACCCGGACAAAGGCCTCGTCCACGATGTGCAGCCCCGCGCGTGGCAGCAACGAGTGGACGTCGGCGACCCGGCCATAGGTCGAATTCTCGACGGCGAGCATCCCGAGGTCGACGTCGCCCCGTGCGACCCGGTCGACCACTTCCTCGAACGTGGTGCTGGGAACGGGTTCGAAATCCGGACGCGACTGCTGGCAGGCCTGGTGCGAATAGGCACCAAGTTCCCCCTGAAACGCGATGCGACCGGCCATCTGACGTCATCCCCTGTCGAAAACCTGCCCCACGGGGCGTTTCGTCGCGCGTCTACACCTTGAAACCGGATGGTGGAAGCGGATACATACCGCGCAACTCGAGACCCCAGATAGGTGAACCATGTTCGACACGATGACGATGACCAAGACGGTGGGTGCGGTCTGCGGCTCGCTTCTGGTCCTGATGCTGGTGAACTGGGCGGGCGACGGGCTGTACACCGTTGGTGGCGGGGACCACGGCGGTGAACATGCCGAGGGTGAGATCACCCAGGCCTACACCATCGACACCGGCGAAGAAGAGGCAGCCCCTGCTGAAGGCGAAGGCGAACCGGTTGATGTCGCGGCCCTGGTTGCAGCAGGTGACGCGGCAGCCGGTGAGGCTGTGTTCAAGAAATGCGGCTCCTGCCACAAGCTGGACGGCTCGGATGGCGTTGGTCCGCACCTGAACGGTATTGTCGGCAAGATGCACGCCGCGTCCGAGGGCTATGCCTATTCCGAAGCGATGGCCGCCAAGTCTGCTGAGCCCTGGACCCCTGAAGCCCTGTATGCCTTCCTGGAAAACCCCAAGCAGGCGATCCCTGGCACCAAGATGGCCTTCGCCGGTCTGCCGAAGTCGGAAGACCGCGCCAACGTCATCGCTTACCTGGCCGCGAATCCCTGAGCTTCGCACGCTTTCGAACTGTGCAAAGCCGCCCCCTCGGGCGGCTTTTCCATTTTGCTCACGTAAACGCGCAGGCAATCGCGGCTTGTTGCCTCGACAAAGCGCAAAATAGGATAAATGAATAATCCAGACGGCAAGCAGGGGAGATTGGCGAATGCGGACAGGCAAGCGGGGGACAGCACAGGCAAAAGCGGCGCGGCTCAACTTGGGTCCGGTGTTCGCCACTGGCGCGCTGATCGCGGCACTTGGGGCTTTGGCCCTGCCGGTCCGGGCCGAAACCGTGATCACCTCGCATGGCATCTCCACCTTCGGTGACCTGGCCCTGCCAGCCGACTTCACCCACCTTCCTTACGTCAACCCCGACGCCCCCAAGGGCGGCGAGATGAGCCAGTGGGCCCCCGGCAGCTTTGACAGCTTCAATCCCTATGCCATCGCCGGCAACTCGGCTGCCCTCGCGTCGATCTTCTACGAATCCATCCTGACCGGCACCGCGGACGACATCAGCGCCGCCTACTGCCTTTTGTGCGAGACGATGGAATACCCCGAGGACCGGTCCTGGGTGATCTTCAACCTCCGCAAGGACGTGACCTTCTCCGACGGCTCGCCGATGACGGCGGAAGACGTGCTCTTCAGCTACGAGCTTTTCCGAGACAAGGGCATCCCGGAATACCGCAGCGTCGCAAACGCCAAGTTCCAGTCGGTCGAGGTCCTGGACCCCCATCGCATCAAGTTCACCTTCACTCCCGGCACGCCCTTCCGCGACATGCCGGGGCAGGCGGGCAGCCTGACGATCTTCTCCAAGAAGGACTACGAAGAGAACAAGCGCGACCTGGAGAAATCCAGCCTGGAACCCTTCCTTGGCACCGGGGCCTACGTGCTGGAAAGCTTCAAGCCCGGCCAGCAGGTCATCTACGCGCGCGACATGGACTACTGGGGCGAGAAGCATCCGCTGAACGTCGGCCAGAACAACTTTGACCGGATCCGCATCGAGTATTTCGCCGACGACAACGCCGCCTTCGAGGCGTTCAAGGGCGGGGTCTACACCTTCCGCAACGAAAGCCTGCCAAAGCGCTGGGCGCTGGAATACGAATTCCCCGCCGTGCAGTCGGGCGGCGTGGTCAAGGAAATCCTGCCTTCCGGCAATATCGCCGGCGGTCAGTCGATCATCTTCAACCTCCGCCGCGCGCAATTCCAGGACCCCCGTGTGCGTGAGGCGCTGGGCCTGATGTTCAACTTCGAATGGTCGAACAAGTCGCTGTTCTACGATCTGTTCGCCCGGGTGAACTCGATCTGGGAAAACTCGGACATGGCCGCCGTCGGCGCACCCACGCCGGAAGAGGTGGCAATCCTGCAGCCGCTGGTGGATGAAGGCCTGCTTCCCGCCAGCATCCTGACCGCCGAAGTGCCGGCGGGGTCCGTCTCCTCGGCGGACAATGCGCTGGACCGCAAGAACCTCCGCCGCGCTTCGCAGCTTCTGGACGAGGCAGGCTGGGTTGCCGGCGACGACGGCATCCGTCGCAACGACAAGGGCGAAACCTTGCGGATGGAGATGGTCCATTCCCGCACCGACCTTTTGCCGGTGATGAATGCCTATGTCGAAAACCTGCGGGCGCTGGGCGTGGATGCCAGCTTCGACATCATTGACGACCCGCAACTGCAAGAGCGCGCAAGCCCGCCGAACTTCGATTTCGACGCCCTGCCGACGACTGTCGTGAATGGCGGGCCAGAGCCGGGTGGCGTCCTGAAACAAGCCTGGGCCTCGGTCGCCAAGGACAACTCCAGCCGCAACCGGATGGGCTATGCCAACCCGGCAGTGGACAAGATGCTGGACCTGGTTGAATCCGCGGCAAGTCGGCAGGACCTGACCAATGTCATCAAGGCGCTGGACCGGGTGCTGCGGTCCGAATTCGTGATCGTCCCGCGTTACTACAAGAAGGACAACTGGGTCGCCTATTACAACATGTACGAACGGCCCGAGACGCTTCCGCCTTATGCGGTAGGCGAGCTTGCCTTCTGGTGGTACAACCCCGAAAAGGCCGAGGCACTGAAGGCCAGCGGCGCGTTGAAGTAACAGGATCGGTCGGGGACTTTGGGCGCCTACATCCTTCGCCGCTTGCTGCTGGTGATCCCGACGTTGTTCGGGGTCATGCTGATCAACTTCGCGCTGACCCAATTCGTCCCCGGCGGCCCGATCGAACAGGTCCTGGCCCGGCTGGAAGGCGAGGGCGACTCGATCCAGAACATCTCCGGCACCGAAGGTGGCGGGGTGCAAGAGGAAGACTCCGGCTATCAAGGCGCCCGCGGGTTGCCGCCGGAATTCCTGGCCAAGCTTGAGGTCCAGTTCGGTTTCGCCCGCATCGTCTGCGACGAAGGCTTTACCGGCGAGCCGTCCGTGACCGCGCCGGAGTGCCGGAAGGAAGCGATCCCTGCCACCGAACGGTTCTTCATGATGATGGGGAACTACCTGACCTTCGACTTCGGCGAGAGCTATTTCCGCTCGATCTCGGTCGTGGACCTGATCCTGGAAAAGATGCCGGTCTCGATCACCCTCGGCCTCTGGTCGACGCTGATCGCCTACCTGATCTCGATCCCCCTTGGCATCCGCAAGGCCGTCCGCGATGGCTCGCGCTTCGACACTTGGACCTCTGGCGTCATCATCGCCGCCTATGCGATCCCCGGCTTCCTGTTCGCGATCCTGTTGATGGTGATGTTCGCGGGCGGCAGCTATTTCCAGTGGTTTCCCCTGCGCGGGCTGACCAGCGACAACTTCGAAGAGCTGAGCCTTTGGGGCAAGATCGTCGACTACCTGTGGCACATCACCCTGCCGGTGACGGCGCAGCTGATATCGTCCTTCGCGGTCCTGACCCTGCTGACGAAGAACAGCTTCCTGGACGAGATCAAGAAGCAGTACGTCCTGACCGCCCGCGCCAAGGGCCTGTCCGAGGCGCGGGTCCTTTACGGACACGTCTTCCGCAACGCCATGCTGATCGTGATCGCGGGCTTCCCCAGCCTGTTTTTGGGCGTCTTCTTCGGATCAAGCCTGATCATCGAGGTGATCTTCTCGCTCGACGGGCTGGGCCAACTGGGCTTCAAATCCGCCGTCGAACGCGACTATCCGGTGATCTTCGGCACGCTGTTCGCGTTTGGCCTGATCGGCCTTGTCGTCGGCATCCTGTCGGACCTGATGTACGTGCTGGTCGACCCCCGCATCGACTTTGACAGGCGCGACTGATGGCTCTTTCGCCCCTGAACCAGCGCCGCTGGCGCAATTTCAAGTCCAACCGCCGCGCCTACTGGTCGCTGTGGATCTTCCTGATCCTTTACGGATTCTCGCTCTTTGCCGAGCTGATCGCAAACGACCGGCCCATCCTGGTGCAGTACCAGGGCAGGTATTACACCCCGGTCTTCAAGTTCTACCCCGAGGTGGCCTTCGGCGGCGACCTGCGCACGGAAGCCAACTACACAACGCCCGAGGTGCAATGTTTGATCGTCTCGGGCGGCTCGCTGGATTGCTGGGACGACCCCCGCGGCATCAAGGCCGAGGTTGAAACCCAGGGCACCGCTTTGGGTGAACCTGTGCAGCAGCAGGGCTGGATGGTCTGGCCGGTCATCCCCTACAAGTACAACAGCATCGTCGATACGGGCGGCGTGGCCCCCGGCCCACCTTCCGCGCAGAACTGGCTTGGCACCGACGACACCAGCCGCGACGTGCTGGCCCGGGTGATCTACGGCTTTCGCCTGTCCGTCACGTTCGCGCTGATCGTCGTGGCGCTGACCTCGGTCATCGGCATCGCTGCCGGGGCCGTGCAGGGCTATTTCGGCGGCCTGACCGACCTTCTCTTCCAGCGCTTCATCGAGCTTTGGTCCTCGGTCCCCACCCTCTACGTCATCATCATCATCACCGCGATCTGGGCCAAGAGTTTCTGGTTACTCGTCGCTCTCATGGTCATCTTCGGCTGGACCGGCCTTGTCGGTGTCGTCAGGGCCGAGTTCCTGCGCGCCCGCAACTTCGAATACGTCCGCGCCGCCAAGGCACTGGGCGTGTCTGACCCGCAGATCATGTTCCGCCACGTCCTGCCGAACGCGATGGTCGCCACGCTGACCATGCTGCCCTTCGCGATCACCGGCACCATCGCGGGCCTTGCCACGCTGGACTACCTCGGCTTCGGCCTGCCCTCGGACCTGCCGTCGCTCGGCCAGCTGACCCGGCAGGCGCAGCAGAACCTGCAGGCACCGTTCCTGGCCTTCACCGCCTTCTTCACCTTCGCCATCATGCTCTCGCTTCTTGTCTTCATCTTCGAGGGCGTCCGCGATGCCTTTGACCCGAGAAAGACCTTCAGATGAGCGTGCTGGAGGTCAAGGACCTGTCCGTCAGCTTCCGCCAGGACGGCCGCATCATCCAGGCCGTCAAGGGTGTCTCCTTCTTTGTCGACAAGGGCGAAACCGTAGCGCTGGTCGGCGAAAGCGGTTCCGGCAAGTCCGTCACGGCGCTGTCGACCGTCGGGCTGCTCTCAGACAGTGCCGAGGTGTCCGGCTCGGTCACCTATGCCGGCAAGCAAATGGTCGGAGCGTCCGAATCCGCCCTTCGCACGATCCGCGGCAACGACATCAGCTTCATCTTTCAGGAGCCGATGACCTCGCTGAACCCGCTTCACACCATCGAAAAGCAGCTGGCCGAGAGCCTCTCCCTGCACCAGGGCCTGAGCGGGGCCGCAGCGCGGGCCCGGATCATCGAGCTTCTGGGCAAGGTCGGCATCCGCGACGTCGAAAGCCGCCTGGGGGCCTATCCGCATCAACTGTCCGGGGGCCAACGCCAACGGGTGATGATCGCGATGGCGCTGGCCAACGGGCCAGAACTGCTGGTCGCGGATGAGCCCACCACGGCGCTGGACGTCACCATCCAGGCGCAGATCCTGGACCTCTTGGCCGATCTGAAAAAGGCCGAGGGTCTGAGCCTTCTTTTCATCACCCACGACCTTGGCATCGTCCGCCGCATCGCCGACCGGCTCTGCGTCATGCAGGGCGGCGAGATCGTCGAACAGGGTCCGACGGCCGAAATCTTCGCCAACCCGAAGCACCCCTATACGCAAAAGCTTCTCGCTGCCGAACAGAAGGGCGGCCCCGATCCCGTGCCCACCGGGTCGCAGGAAATCGTGCGGACGGAAAACCTTCGCGTCTGGTTCCCGATCCACAAGGGCTTTTTGCGCCGTACGGTCGGCCATGTGAAGGCCGTGAACGACGCGAACCTTTCCGTCCGGGCCGGGGAAACCCTGGGCATTGTCGGCGAAAGCGGGTCCGGCAAGACCACGCTGGCGCTCGCGATCTTGCGGCTGATGGGCTCGCAGGGGAAGGTCGTGTTCCTTGGCCGCGACATCAGCCGTCTGGACGAGACCTGGGATCAGGCGCAGTCCCGCCGCAGCGCCGACGCGGGGCCAGAGGGCTGGGACGAGTTGATCGATGCCGCCCGCTCGGCCTTCGGCAACACCAAAGGCCGCAAGGCGATGCGGGTGATCCGCCGCAACATGCAGGTGGTGTTCCAGGACCCCTACGGCAGTCTTTCGCCACGGATGACCGTGGAACAGATCATCGCCGAGGGCCTGGGCGTCCACGGCGTCGAACCCGGCCGCAACCGGACCGAGATGGTGGCCGAGATCATGCGCGAGGTCGGCCTCGACCCCGCGATGATGGCCCGCTATCCGCATGAATTCAGTGGTGGCCAGCGCCAGCGCATCGCCATCGCCCGCGCGATGATCCTGCGCCCGCTGCTGGTGGTGCTGGACGAACCGACCAGCGCGCTGGACATGACCGTGCAAGTCCAGATCGTCGAGCTTCTGCGTGAGCTGCAGCGGAAATGGGGCCTCGCCTACATCTTCATCAGCCACGACCTGCGGGTGATCCGCGCGATGGCGCACAAGGTCATGGTGATGCAGGCCGGAGATGTCGTGGAATCCGGCGATTGCGAGGCCGTGTTTACCGAACCGAAATCCGATTATACGAAGGCTCTGATGGCAGCTGCCTTCGGACCCGGAATGTGAAGCTTCTCTTCGTCCACCAGAACTTTCCCGGCCAGTTCCTGCACCTCGCGCCAGAGATGCAGCGCCTTGGGCATGACGTGCGCGCCTTGACCGATGCAACCAACGGCAAGACCGCGGACGTCCCGATCCTGCGCTACACGCACAAGGCGCAACCCCTTGATGCCAAGGCCACGCGGCTTGGGCGGACCTTCACCCAGATGGCCGACCGCGGCGTCTCCGTCGCCCGCCACGCGCGCCGGATGCGGGCCGAGGGCTATGTGCCCGACGTGATCTATGGCCATTCCGGTTGGGGCGAGACCCTGTTTCTGAAAGAGGTCTGGCCCGAAGCCAGGCTTCTGGTCTTTGCGGAATTCTACTACCGCGGCATAGGCGCGGATGTGGGCTTTGACCCGGAGTATCAGGTCCAGGGCTTCGATCAGGTGATGATCTCCCAATCCCGGGCGGCCTATCTTGCCCAGGCCCTGATCCATGCCGACGCGGGCGTGGCCCCGACCGAATGGCAGGCCAGCACCCATCCCCCGGTCCTGCGGCGCCAGCTTGAAGTGATCTTCGACGGGGTGGATTGCGACCGGCTGACACCGAACCCACAGGCCCGCTTCACCTTGCCGGATGGCCGGACCCTGCACCGCGGGGACGAGGTGGTGACCTTCGTCAACCGCAACCTCGAACCCTATCGCGGCTATCACATCTTCCTGCGCGCCTTGCCCGATGTCCTGGCTGCCCGGCCCGGCGCCCATGTCGTCATCGTCGGCGAAGACGGGGTGAGCTACGGCGCTGCGCCTCCGGGGGGTGGGACCTGGAAAGATCTGATCCTGAACGAGGTGAAGGATCGGCTGGACCTGTCCCGCGTCCACTTTGTCGGCAAGCTGCCTTATGACCACCTGGTCGACCTGATCCATGTTAGCCGCGTTCACGCCTACCTGACCTATCCTTTCGTCCTGTCCTGGTCGATGGTCGAGACGATGGCAGCCGGAACGCTTGTGATCGGCTCGAACACCGCGCCGGTGGCCGAGGTGATCACGGATGGCAAGACGGGCCGGATGGTTGATTTCTTCGACGTCAAGGGTTGGTCGGCGGCCCTGATCGACGCTCTCGCCCACCCCGAAGCCTATGAGCCGATGCGTGCTGCCGCCCGACAGATGGTGCGCGACCGCTACGACCTGCGCTCGGTCAGCCTGCCGAAACAGGTAGAGCTTCTGACCCGCCTGTCCCGAAGCTGAAGCTCTTGCGCCCTCAAACCGCCGAGGAGTGTTTGGCCTTCTCGCTGTCGTAGGCATCGAAGACCCGCGCGATCATCCGGGTCAGGGGCCGCGCGCGGTCGGGGATGTAGAACCCTTCGTCAGTTACCCGCACCATGTCACCGAACTCGGCCACCGCCCGTTGAAAGAGCGCATCCAGCCGGGCGGGCGTGACGTCAAAGTCGCGCAAGAGCTCGCCGCGCGAGACGAAGAAATCGCACATCAGCGCCTCGATGATCCGCGCCCGCAGCGTGTCTTCGCCGGCAAAGGCATGCCCCTTGTGGGTCGAGAACTGCCCGGCGCGGATCGCTTTGGTGTGCTGCGCAGTGCCCGAGGCATTCTGCGAGAAGCCCTGCGGGAACCGGCTGATCGACGAGGCGCCAAGCCCGATCAGCACGGGTGCCGTGTCATCGGTGTAGCCCTGGAAGTTCCGCCGCAAAGTCCCCGCCATCAGCGCCCGCGCCATCCCGTCCTCGGGCTTGGCGAAATGGTCGATCCCGACCTCGACGTAGCCGTCCCACAGGAACAGCTGCCGCGCCGTCTCGAACAGCGACAGCCGCTCTTGCGGCGTCGGCATCGCGTCCGAGGGGATCATCTGCTGCCGCCGGCTCATCCACGGCACATGGGCATAGCCGTAAAGCGCCACCCGGTCCGGAGACAGGGTCAGCAGCTTCTGCACGGAATCGGAAATCCGCGGCCCGGTCTGGAACGGCAGTCCGTACAGGATGTCGGCGTTCAGGCTGCCGATCCCCCGCGCCCGGATGCGCTCGGCCACGTCGCGGGTCAGCTGATAGCTTTGCTCGCGTCCGATCGCCTTCTGGATCAAGGGGTCGAAGTCCTGCACTCCGATCGAGGCGCGGTTCATGCCTGCCGCCGCAAGGGCATCCAGCCGCGCATCGTCAATCTCGTTGGGGTCGATCTCGACCGAGAACTCACCATCCTCGGCCAGCGGCACCACGTCGAACACGGTGTCGGCAAGGCTGCGCATCTGGTCCGCAGACAGCAATGTCGGCGTCCCGCCGCCCCAGTGCAGGCGCGAAAGCTGTACCCCGCGCGGCAGATGCGCCCGCAGAAGCGCCAATTCGGCCTTCAGCGTCTCGACATAGGCGATCACCGGCTCGTCCGAGGTCGTGCCTTGGGTCCGGCACGCGCAGAACCAGCACAATCTCCGGCAGAAAGGGACGTGTATGTATAGCGAAACTGCGCTACCCTCGGGGATCGACTGGATCCAGCGAGAAAAATCCGGCGGCCCGATGTCCGACCCGAAGTGCGGTGCTGTTGGATACGACGTGTAACGCGGTACGCGTGCGTCGAATAGCCCAAGCCGGGCGAGTTGCGGGTCATGTGTCATGCGTTTAAAATAGAAATGGTGTCAGGGGTGATCCTTGACTCAGATCAAGGGACGACAAGACCGATGCACGATCACTCCGTTCACGTTCAGTGCGGTGAGTGCCCGATCCGCCATCGGGCGGTCTGCGCGCGCTGCGAAACGGACGAGCTTTCGCGGCTGGAGCAGATTAAGTACTACCGCAGCTTCCAGGCTGGCCAGACCGTCATCTGGTCCGGCGACCGGATGGAGTTTGTCGGTTCGGTCGTCTCGGGCATCGCCACGCTGACCCAGACGATGGAAGATGGCCGCCGCCAGATGGTCGGGTTGCTGCTGCCGTCTGATTTCGTCGGTCGTCCGGGTCGGTCAACCGCAGCCTTCGACGTGACCGCAACCACCGACCTCGTGATGTGCTGCTTCCGTAAGAAGCCCTTCGAAGAGATGATGGTCGCCACCCCCCACATCGCCCAGCGGCTCTTGGAGATGACGCTGGATGAACTGGACGCCGCCCGGGAATGGATGCTGCTTCTGGGTCGAAAGACTGCCCGGGAAAAGATCGCCTCGCTGATCTCGATCATCGCCCGTCGCGACGCGGCCTTGCACGTGCGCAAGAAGGCGGGCGTCCTGTCGGTCGACCTTCCCCTTACCCGGGAAGAAATGGCGGATTATCTGGGCCTGACGCTGGAGACCGTGAGCCGCCAGATTTCCGCGCTGAAGAAGGACGGGGTGATCAGCCTGGAAGGCAACCGCCACGTCTCGATCCCCAACCTCGACCGCCTGCTGGAAGAGGCTGGCGACGACAGCGACGGCGGGATGCTGGTCTGAGCACCACGCGGGCGCGAACAGATTGTCCAATGTTATCAACGGATCCACTGGTGGCCGTTAACCGGCTGGTAACCAGTTCGCTTGGATCTTGGAGCGGTTCATGCTGACCTTCCACACCTGCGACGTCTTCACCGACCGCCCCTTCGCCGGCAATCCCTTGGCGATCGTCCTTGGTGCCGATGACCTGTCGACGGCGCAGATGCTGACCCTTGCGCGCGAATTCAACCTGTCCGAGACGATCTTCGTGCAGCGACCGGCAGACCCCTCCCACACCGCCCGCGTGCGCATCTTCTTTCCCACTGCCGAGATCCCTTTCGCCGGTCATCCCACCATCGGTTGCGCGATCCACCTTGCCACGGCCGCCGCCGGACCGGGGGATTTCGACAGCGAGATCGTGCTGGAGGAAGAGGCTGGCCTCGTCCCCGTCAAGGTCTGGCGCCGCGGGACCGCAACGCGGGCCGAGTTCGTCGCGCCGGTCCTTCCGCATGCCGTTCCCGATGCGCCCGACCTTGCCGCGGCGCTGGATCCGGTCCGGCTGGGGAGGGCTCTGGGCCTTGCGACGGACGACATCGGCTTTGCGGCTCATCGCCCCGGTCTCTGGCAGGGCGGGCCGCGTTTTCTGTACGCGCCCATTGCCTCGCTTGCGGCGCTGGCTCGGGCGCGTCCGATTCAGCCGGTCTGGTCCGAACAGATGCAGGCCGCCGGGGTCGACAGCATCTATCTGTACACGCCGGGGCCAGATTGCGACTTCCGCGCCCGCATGTTCTCGCCCACCGCAGGGATCCCCGAGGATCCCGCGACCGGGTCAGCCAGTGCGATCCTGGCCGCACAGCTTTTGGCTTCGGGCGGGTTGAGCGAGGGTGAGACGCAGCTTGCCTTGCGGCAGGGGGTCGAGATGGGCCGTCCCAGCGACATCGGTCTTGCGGTCGTGCAGCGCGGTGGCCGGTTGCAGCAGGTCCGCGTGGCGGGCAACGCAGTTCCCGTCGCGTCAGGGCAGATCCGGGCGCCGAAGGGATGAGGTGAGCCCCTGCGCGGGTCCCTCTGCGGCGCGGTGCTTGTCGGGAAGGTGTGCGGATCGCCCACCCTACGCCCAAGCGAATGTCCCAACGGATCGTGAATGCCGGCCCGCAAGTGCTTGGTCTTGATTGCTCAGCGGTTGCTTTAGCCCACCCGCGCGAATGTATCGGCCGAGGACAGGGCCCAGGCCTCGGCAAAGCGCGGGGACGAGGCCGGGTCAGCGGTCAACTGGCCCGGCGAAAGCTGTTCGTACTGCTCGGCCAGCGAGATCACCCGGTCCGACGAGGCCCTTCGCAGGAAGTGGTGCGGTTGCAGTTCGGACGGATGTGACAGGCCCGCCGCAGCCACCAGTTCGGCCAGGGCATGCAGCGTGTTGCGGTGGAAGCTTGCCACCCGTTCCGCCTTGTCGGGGACCACGATGGCCCGCTGCCGGAGCGGGTCCTGTGTGGCGACCCCGGTCGGGCAGGCCCCGGTATGGCAGGACTGCGCCTGGATGCAGCCGACCGCGAACATGAACCCCCGCGCCGCGTTGCACCAGTCGGCCCCCAATGCCAGCGTCCGCGCCATGTCGAAGGCCGAGGTGATCTTGCCAGACGCCCCGATCTGCACCCGGTCCCGCACCCCGATCCCGACAAGCGCATTGTGAACGAAGCTTAGTCCGTCCCGCAAAGGCATCCCGACATAGTCCATGAATTCCAAGGGTGCAGCGCCGGTCCCGCCCTCTTTCCCGTCGACGACGATGAAATCGGGGGTGATCCCGGTCGCCAGCATCGCCTTGCAGATCGCCATGAACTCCCACGGGTGGCCGATGCACAGCTTGACCCCGGCGGGCTTGCCCCCTGACAACTCGCGCATTTGCGCCACGAATTCCAGCAGGCCGACAGGGGTGGAGAAGACGGCATGGCTTGCCGGTGACACGCAGTCCTGTCCCATCGGCACGCCCCGGATGCGCGAGATTTCCTGAGTCACCTTGGCCGCCGGAAGCACCCCGCCGTGACCGGGCTTGGCCCCCTGCGAAAGCTTCAGTTCGACCATTCGGATCTGCGGGTCCTGAGCGGCCTCGGCGAACTTGGCCGGGTCAAAACCACCGTCCGCCCGGCGCGCCCCGAAGTAGCCCGATCCCAGCTCCCACACCAGATCACCGCCGTGTTCGCGGTGATAGGGCGAAACCCCGCCTTCCCCCGTGTCATGATAGAAGCCGCCCGACTTGGCTCCCTTGTTCAGGGCCCGGATCGCATTGGCAGAGAGCGACCCATAGCTCATCGCTGAAATGTTGAGGAGACTGGCGGAATAGGGCAGCGCCGTGCCTGCCCCGATCAGGGTCCGCAGCCCGTCATGCCCGACCGCCGCTTTCGGAGCGATGGAGTGGTGCAGCCATTCGTACTGTTCCTGATAGACGTCGAACTGGGTGCCGAAGGGCCGCTTGTCCAGCTCTCGCTTGGCGCGCTGGTAGACGATGGCGCGCTTGTCGCGGGGGAAGGGGGCGCCGTCCTTGTCGCCTTCGAAGAAATACTGCCGCATCTCGGGCCGGATCGCCTCCAGCAGAAAGCGCAGGTGGGCGGCGACCGGGTAGTTGCGCAAGACCGCGTGGCGGGTCTGGCGCAGATCGTGGACGCCAATCAGCACGGACGCCATGCACAGCGCGCCAAAGGGGAGGAGCCACCAGTCCTGCGCCGGAAAAGCCAGCATCAGCAGAGCCACGACGACCACCAGGATCGCGGGCCAGGTGATCAGGGCATAGCGCAGCGTGAAGACAGTCGACAGCATTCCGGCCCCCGGGTTCGGTTCGGCCAGCATTAAGCATGGAACTTGCGGTCCGGTTAACGGAATTTCAGAACGGCGCCGGTGCGGTGAAGCTGACCCAGGCGCCGGTGGTGGGATGGTGCAGCGCCAGCGTCTCGGCATGCAGCATCAGGCGGGGATGGCCGGGCAGCGTCTCGGGCGCGTAGATCTGATCGCCAAGGATCGGGTGGCCCAGCGACAGCATATGGACGCGCAACTGGTGGCTGCGCCCGGTGTGCGGAGTCAGGTGGACCCGGGTTTCGGTGTCGGTCCGGTCGATCACCTGCCAGTCGGTGACGGCTGGACGACCGTTCACCGGGTCGACCTTCTGCCGCGGGCGATACTCCCAATCGCTGCCGACCGGCAGATCAATTGTACCGCTGTCCTGCTCCAGACGGCCTTTCAGCCGGGCGATGTAGGTCTTCTTGGCGCGGCGGTTCTCGAACTCCTGCCCCAGAAAACCCTGCGCCTGCTTGGTTCGGGCGAAGATGATGACCCCGGAGGTGTCGCAGTCCAGCCGGTGCACCGTCAGCGCATCCCAGCGTGCGGCCTTGAGGCGGGTGATCAGGCAATCCTGCCGCCCCTCCAGCTTGCCCGGCACGGTAAGAAGGCCCGCGGGTTTGTCCACCACGATGACCGCCGCGTCCTCGTGCAGGATCTGCAAAGGGGTGTCCGGCGGATCGTAGGCGAAATCCGGGATGAGCGAAGGCCTATGCAATCCTGTGCCCTTCGGCTTTCAGGCGGGCGTGGAGATGGCGGATATGGGCGGGACCGACCTCGCAGCAGCCGCCGATCAGCGTGGCGCCTTGCGCGACCCAGCCCAGAGCGAAGTCGGTGTAGCGGTCCGGCGACAGGTCGTGGCGGGCGCAGTATTCCGGCGCGCTGGTGCCGTGGGTGTGCGGGGTGATCTCGGAGAAGCCATTGGCGTAGGCGCCGAAGGGCAGGCCGAGGGGTTTCAATGCGTCAAGCGCGGAGGACATCGCTTCGGGCATCGAGCAGTTGGCAAGGACGGCGTCGGCGGGGGTCTCTGCCAGGACCTCGGCCAGACGCGCAACAGGTTCGCCGGACCGCAGCTTCGTGCCGTCGCGGTCCTGGACGGAAACCGAAAGCCAGACCGGCCGGTCGGTAGTCCGCGCCCCTCTCAGCGCCCCGCGCGCAAGGTCGAGCGAGGAAATCGTCTCGATCAGGATCACATCGACATGGGCGGCCAGAAGGCGGGCCTTCTCGGCATAGAGTGCCGTCGAGACGTCCACGGGTGGGGTCAGGTCGGGGCGGTAGCTTTCGCCCAGCGGACCCATCGAGCCGGCAATCATCCCGCGACCCGCGCTGGCGCGGGCCTCATGCGCCTCGGCCAAGGCCCGCAGGTGGAGCGCGTGGTACAGGGCGTCGAGGCCCTGCGGTTGCAGCCGGTCGTGCAGGATGTTGTAGGTGTTGGTCGTGGCAAGGCTGGCCCCGGCCGCAAAGTAATCTTCGTGGATCGCGCGGACGAGGCCGGGGTGGTCCAGCATCACCCGCGTCGCCCACAGGGGGCCGGGGTCGGACCCGGCTCGGGCGATCAGTTCCTGGCCCATGCCGCCGTCGAGAAGAGTGATGGTGGTCATCTGTTGTCCTGTCGTTGCGCCTGGGGCTGGCCCTGGAGGGTTTCACACCCTCCAGACCTCCCGTGGGATATTTGCACAAAGATGAAAGCGCAACTCGGTCGGTCGGGTCAGGTCGCGTCCCGGAAGACTTCGGCGAGGAGAGGGACGAGCCAGTCTTCGTCGTCCCTAGTGAATGCGGCCTGGCTGTCGCTGTCCAGATCGAGGACACCGAGCAGCTCTCCACGGCCGTTCCACACTGGCAGGACAAGCTCGGATCGCGTGCTGGAGGAGCAGGCGATGTGACCGGGGAAGGCCTCGACGTCCGGCACGTTCTGGATCTGGCCGGTACGTGCGGCGGCACCGCAGACGCCGCGGCTGAACGGGATCACCAGACAGCCGTGGCCGCCCTGGTAGGGGCCGATCTTCAGAAGCTCGGGCGCCACGACGCGGTAAAAGCCGGTCCAGTCGGCGAAGGGGTGCGCGTGGTGGATTTCGCAGGCGACGGTGGCCATCAGCGCGACAGAGTCCGTCTCGCCCTGGGTCAGGGCGCGGATGCTGGCGCTGATCGCATCGCGGTCGAGAGTCGGGGCGGGCTCAGTAGCCAAGGGCGCAACCGTCCTTCCTGGGGTCGGAGGCGCCGATCAGCAGGTCGCCGTCGATGCGGATCGCCTGGGCGCCACCAAGGGGGGTGTCGGGAATGACCACCTTGTGGCCCATCGCGGCAAGGTCGGCACGGACGGCATCGCTGTAGCCGCGCTCGACCTCCATCCCGTCAGGGCCCGAGAAGCAGCGGGGCGCGTCGATCGCCGCCTGCGGATCAAGGCCGAAATCGGTGAGGTTGGAGACAAAGCGCGCATGGCCCGTGGGCTGGTAGGCCCCGCCCATGACGCCGAACGGCATGATCACGCGGCCGTTCTGGCGCAGCATGCCGGGGATGATGGTGTGCATCGGGCGCTTGCCCGGACCGGCCTCGTTCGGGTGGCCTTCCTGCAGGGTGAAGCCTGCGCCGCGGTTCTGGAAGTTGACCCCGAATTTCGAGGAGGCAAGCCCTGCGCCAAAGCCCCAGAAGATCGAGTAGATCAGCGACACCGCCATCCGGTCGCGGTCGACGACGGTGATATAGATCGTGTCGCGGTGCATCGCCTCGGTCAGCGGGGCCGCGGCGGGCATCGCGCGCCTGGGATCGATCAGCGCCGCAAGCTTCGCGGCCGTGTCATCGCTGAGCATGTGAGCAAGGCGGGTGGTGTGGTCGGGGTCGGCGATGAAGCGATTGCGGGCGTCATAGGCAAGCTTGGTCGCCTCGGCTTCGATATGGGCGCGCTGACTGCCGAAGGGGTCCATCGCCTTGAGGTCGAAGTGCTTGAGGATGTTGAGGAGAAGGATCGCCGTCGCGCCCTGGCCGTTTGGCGGGTGCTCGATCAGCTCGATCCCCTGGTACGGGCCGGAAACGGGCGTGGTGTAGTCGCAGGCGGTGGCGGCCAGGTCGTCATGGGTGTGGGTGCCGCCCAGAGCCTGCAGCGAGGTGATCATGTCCTCGGCCACTTCGCCCTCGTAGAACCCGGCGCGGCCGTCCTTTGCGATGCGGCGCAGGACTTCGGCCTGGCCGGGAGCGCGGAAGACCTGGCCGATGGTGGGCGCCTGGCCGTTCAGGGTGTAGAAATCGCGTGCGGCGCCCTTCAGGCAGGGCAGGTCGTCGGCCCAGTCGAATGCGACGCGGGGGGCGACGGGGATGCCTTCTTCGGCGTAGTGAATGGCGGGGGCAAGCACCTCGGCCAGCGACTTCAGGCCGTAGTCGGCGTTCAGGCGGCAGAAGGCGTCGATGGCGCCGGGCAGCGTGACCGATTCGATGGCCTGGATTGGCATCGCGGTCAGGCCCCTGGTGCGGAGGTCGGCAGCGTTCAACCCCTTGGGGGAGCGGCCGGAGCCATTCAGTGCGACAACCTCATCGGATCCGGCAGGCTTGAGGAGGACGAAGCAATCCCCACCGATCCCGGTCATCTGCGGCTCTGCAATGCCAAGGACGACGGCGCCGGCAAGGGCTGCATCGGCTGCGTTGCCGCCGGACTTCAGCACCTCGATCGCGACCTGGGCTGCGATGGGATGCGAGGTGGCGCACAGGCCGTTGCGGGCATAGACGGCCGAGCGGCCAGGCAGGTGAAGGTCGCGCATTGTTCCCCCGAATGCAGGTCCCTGTCGAAGCTAGGGCGCGGGGGCGGCGAAGCCAAGGGGAAAGGACCCCGACATCCGGGAGAGGGATGGACTGAGGATCCGGATGCCGGGGGCAGCCTTGACCGCCGCAGCGTCCGGATCGCCCGGCGCCGCGACGAAAGCAGGACGATCCCGCGGCAGGTTTGCGACCAGTTTCTAAAATCCGAACTGTCTAGGCCTGGGGGAGAAGGAAGCTGAGCCGGTTGCAGCCACCCGTCCGCAGATAGGTCAGATCATTCGTCAGGCTGTGGATCAGATGCCAGCCAAAGCCACCCTCGGGCAGATCCTCCAGCGCGGTGTCGGTGCTGGGAAGCTGCCCGACCGGCAGTCGTTCGTGCGGCATGGCGATGCCCTGGTCCACCACAAGACACTGCGTCCCATCTGCGACCGCAGTCAGCGTGACCCAGACCGGGCCCGGCCCGTCGGGGTATGCATGTTCGCCGATGTTGTTCAGCACTTCGGCCAGCACCAGTTCGGCGGTGCCGCGCCCATCGGGCGAAAGATCGCGCAGAGGCGGTGCGGCCAGCATCTGCGCCAGATTGTCCCGGACGGCGAGCGGGCTGGCCAGAAAGACCAGGTGCAGCCCGTCCGACCGACCATGAGGCTCAGGCGCTGGCTGCATGCGAGACGGCGACATCGACCGAGGGGTGAATGGTGAAGATGCTGTCCATCCGCGTCAGTCGGAACACCTTTTCGACCGTGGGGGTCAGGCCAGCAAGCTCCAGCACGCGGTCGGGGCCAAGCAGCTTCTTCACCGCGACGATGGCGCCCAGTCCTGACGAATCAAGAAACTGGACCCGGGCCAGGTCCAGGACCACGCGGTCCGGCCCGTTCTTCGTCACGTCCCGCATCTTTTCCTTGAACTGGATCGCGGTGGCCGCGTCGATACGGTCCTCGATCACCGTCACCGAGATCACCTTGGGTCTGGTCTGAGTCTGCAGTTGCATGTTGCACCCCTTTCTTGCGTTTCCCGCAGGCTAGGGTCAAAGGGTGAACAACTGGTAAGCGCCAACCGTCAGTTCAGCTGGAACGTCACCGGATAACGCCCGTCCTCGAAATCGCCGAAAAGATCGCCGAGATCGGGGTGATCGACCGGTTCGCCGGTTTCGTCGGGCACAAGGTTCTGCTCGGAGACATAGGCCACGTAGTAGCTTTGACCGTTTTCCGCGAGAAGGTGGTAGAAGGGCTGGTCCTTCGAGGGACGGCTCTCCTCGGGGATGTTGTCGTACCATTCGTCGGTGTTGGAAAACATCGCGTCCACGTCGAAGACGACACCCCGAAACGGATGCTTCCGGTGACGGAGCACCTGCCCGATATGGTACTTGGCGTGCGTCGTCTGCATGGCACAATCCCCCGGATTTTCTTTACGCCTTTGGAGGAAATCTGTCCACTTCGCCTCGCCACCCGCAGGGAAACAGTCTGTGGGCCATCGTCCTACAGTCCGGCCGCTCGCGGGTTTCTGATCTGCGGGTCGGGCATTCCCCATTTCATCCCCGCAGCGAATAAGCTAAAGTTGCTACAAAAGAAAAGTGCACGAGGGGCAAATGAGCAGGTTTCTCCGTGCGTCGCTGGTGGTCCTTTGCCTTGCATCCTGCGGGGGCGGTGGCAACTACTCGGCGCCGAGGCAGTTGGACGATGCATGTGCGATCATTCGCGAGCGGCCGCAGTACCTGCGGGCGATGACCGCGACCGAGCGGCGCTGGGGCATCCCGGTGCATGTCCAGATGGCGACGATCTACCAGGAATCGAAATTCATCGGTAATGCGCGCACCCCGCACACCTTTGCGCTGGGCGTGATTCCGATGGGGCGGCAAAGCACGGCCTATGGCTACAGCCAGGCCCTGAACGGCACCTGGGAGGAATACCAGGCCAGCGCCGGCGGGCGGCGGGCCAAGCGGGACGACATCGGTGACGCGACCGACTTCATGGGCTGGTACATGGACGAATCCGCGCGGTCGCTGGGGATATCCAAGGACGACGCCCGGGCGCAGTACCTGGCCTATCACGAGGGCCGGACGGGGTATTCGTCCCAGTCCTACCTGAACAAGCCCTGGCTGGTCGAAGTTGCGGCCGCGGTCGGGGCGCGGTCCGAGATGTACCGCGGACAGTTGGCCTACTGCCGCTGACGGAAGGTGGGCGCATCGCCCACCCTACGCTTGGCATGGCGCTGACGGTCCGGTCAGTTCCCCCGCTTGGCGGTTTCGGCGGTGATGTCGAACAGGCTTGCACCGAACCTGCCGCCCTTGCTCATCTCGCCCAGGATCACCGTGGTCTGCGCGCCAAGGTCGTCGGTGATGATCCACTGGCGCAGCTCGACGGGGTTGTCGGTGAAGACCAGTTCGATCGTGCCGTATTCCGGGCTCTCCGGGTCCTGCGCGGTGACGCGGGTCGAGGTGCCGTCATCGGAGTGTCCGACGACCATCTTGGCCCGGCCAAGGTCGATGTCGCGGCCTAGGATCAGGTTCAAGGGCGTCCGCTTCAGCGGATACTGTTCCGGCGGCTGGTTCGACTTGGCGTCGAAGATCGCGACCTGCTGGCCGCCTGCGATCACCAGGCTGCGGTCCGGCGGCGCGTATTCAAAGCGCACCCGGCCCGGGCGATGAATGTAGATCTTCCCGGTCGAGATCGAGCCGTCCGAATTGATCTGGGTGAAGTCCGCTTCCAGCGTCGTCAGCCCGTTCAGGTAATCCGACAGTGTGGCGAGGGAAATCTTTTCCGCCGCCGCGGGAAGCGGCAGGAGGAAAGCGAGCGGGGCCAGCAGGGCAAGACGACGGTTCATGCCTTGGAATATAGCAATGCCGTGGACGGGATGCACCCCCGCAGCCCGCTCTGTTGCAGGGACGTGCCGAGCGTGTGATGCGATTGTGAGGGAGGTTGCTTCGACTGACTTGCACATCCTCGCAAGGATTGTGCGTATTACCGGAAATTGAGCGCAGAACATTCGCAAGTACGCTGTAACCGCGCTGAACTTCCCCAAGAAATCCCACCCGATGCGCCATATCTTCCACGGCAATGCAACTGCTGGATGGATGGATCAGATGAAGGTCGTGGTGCTGGGCGCGGGCGTGATCGGGGTGACTTCGGCCTGGTATCTGGCAAAGGCCGGGCACGAGGTCACGGTCATCGACCGCCAGCCCGCCGCGGCGCTGGAGACCTCCTTCGCCAATGCGGGCGAGATCAGCCCCGGCTATTCCTCGCCCTGGGCGGCCCCCGGCATTCCGATGAAGGCGTTGAAGTGGATGTTCATGGAACATGCTCCGCTGATCATCCAGCCGCGTCCGGACTGGGCGAAACTGTCGTGGATGGCGCGGATGCTGATGAACTGCACCGCCGAAGCCTATGCGGTGAACAAGTCGCGCATGGTGCGGCTGGCCGAATACTCCCGCGACTGCCTGATGGAACTGCGCGCCGAAACCGGGATCTCCTACGATGAACGCACGCAAGGCACGCTGCAGCTTTTCCGCACTGAAAAGCAGGTTGCGGCGGCGGCAAAGGACATCGCGGTCCTGAAGGCCGATGGCGTCCCGTTCGAGGTGCTGGACGCCGACGCCTGCGTCGCAGCCGAGCCGGGCCTCGCCGGGGCCAGGGACAAGATCGCTGGCGGGTTGCGGCTTCCGGGCGACGAAACTGGTGACTGCTTCAAGTTCACCCAAAGCCTGGCCGACATGGCAAAGGCTCTGGGCGTCACGTTCCGCCACGGGGTTTCCATCGACCGGCTGGAAGCCTCGATGGGCCGGATCACCGCCGTCCATACCTCGGAAGGCCGCGTCACGGCGGATGCCTTCGTGGTCGCCCTGGGCTCGTATTCGCCCATGCTGGTGCGTGAGTTCGGGATCAAGCTGCCGGTCTACCCGGTCAAGGGATATTCCATCACCGTGCCGATTGTGGACGAGAGCCGCGCCCCGGTGTCGACCGTGATGGACGAGACGCACAAGATCGCCATCACCCGGCTTGGCGACCGCATCCGCGTCGGTGGCATGGCGGAAATCGCCGGGTTCGACACCAGCCTGTCGCCGAAGCGGCGGGCCACGCTGACCCACTCGGTCCAGGACCTGTTCGGTGGCGCGGGCGACCAGTCCCAGGCGAAGTTCTGGAGCGGCCTGCGCCCAATGACGCCGGACGGCACGCCCATCGTCGGACGGTCTCCGATCCAGAACCTGTTCCTGAACACCGGCCACGGCACGCTGGGCTGGACGATGGCGGCGGGCTCGGGCCGGGTTCTGGCCGACATCGTCAGCGGCCATCGGACCCAGATCGACGCTGCCGACCTTGGCCACGCCCGCTATCTGCGCGACGGAAGCAAGGGTCGTCGCCCCCAGTCCGGACTGCCGGTTCCGGCCTGACGGGCACCCACTTCACTAACTCGCGGTTGCATCCCGGATTGCCGGCTCCCGGTTGTGGCGAGCCCGATTACCCACTGGATTGAAACGCAATTTCGGCGCACACTCGGCGTCAAGCATCGCAGCGGGGAATGCAGTGGTGACAGCTGGGCGGAATGGACTGATCGATTACGGCCGGTTCCTGGCAGCCCTCGGGTTTGTCTGGTTCTTCAGTCAGGCGCCCGGCAACCGGATCGCCTATCTGTCGGTGCCCTTCCTGCTTGTGATCCTGACCCTGCCCATCACGGGGACCGTCGCCTCCAAGGCGCGGCGGCTGCTGATCCCCTTCGCCATCTGGTCGCTGGTCTTCGGGATCGTGCAGACGGCACTGGCGCTGAAGGCCCACGCGCCACCCCTGGGCTGGTGGGAGGATTACATGATCCTCACCGGCACCTGGTCGCATCTGTGGGTCCTGCCCTTCGCTTTCCTTGCCTCTGTGCTGGCGCCCTGGTTCCAGCACCCGTTGGCCTCGCTTGGAACCGCGCTGGTCGTGGCGCTGTTCATGTCCATCGAAGGCACGCCCGAAGCCGTTCCCTTCGGCCTGTGGAGCTTTGGCATCCTGCCGATCCTGGTCGGGATCGCCTTCTTTGCCTGGGGCTGGCGGCTGGCGGTGGTGACGCTGCTGCTCAGTTCCGCCATCCTGTTCATCGGTCGACCTGCGCCGGACAATGCCACGATCCTGCTCGGGACGGCACTTGCACTTTTGTGCATGGCGATCCGCCTGCCGGCCACCACCACCTCGGACTGGTGCGGCCGGATGTCGACGTGGATCATCCTGTCGCATCCGCTGGCGATCATCGTCGGGCAATCGCTGCGGATCACCTATATCGAGCTTGCACTTTTCTCGGTCGTGGTGAGCGTTATCATCGCGGTTATGCTGGACGCCGCGATGCAAGGCACCCGCCGCGAACTGCTGGAGCTGTCCTGACCTGCTAAAGCCGGATCGACTGTTCGACCCGCCGCAACTGCACCCGGGCCAGTCCGGGGTTTGCACTTTCACCGTCCATCGCCACGCAAAGGAATGTCCGTGCCGCATGGGTCAGCGGGCGGATCAGCAGGACCTGGCGGCCAAGGGTGACCAGAATGTCCTCGACGCGGTCGTCGACAAGCTCCATCGCCCGCACGGTGGCGCGGCCCAGCCCCACGGCGGCGGCCATGACCGCTTCGGTATCGTGCCGCCGGTCGTCCTGTTCGGCGGCCAGCACATGCCCTGTTGCACTGTCCACCAGCCAGGCACCAGCAAAGCCGCTGGTCCGGCGCAGGCTGGAGATGTCGACGTCATTGCCGCGCAGGAAGGTGCGGCGCGGGCGGACCGGCTGCGGCGCCGATAGGGGTTCCGGGAAGGCGACGCGGGCCACGGTCTCACCAGGTGCCATGGTCGGCACCAGACGGCGCAGAAGCACCACCTTGCGATCCTTCGGCTCTGGCTGCGGCAGCTTTTGCTGCCAGTCCGCGGCCGACTGGAACCGGGCAGAGGCCACGACCGCCATCGCCCGGTCGATGCTTTCCAGAAACCCGGTCGGATAGCCCGTGATCCGGCCCGCCAGCGGGCGGCAGGGGTCCGGCCGCTTTTCCGCCAGCGCCGAGAGGCGGCTTTGGCAGTCCTTCGGCGCCTCGCGGGTGATCGCATGGTACAACGACGCGCCCAGCGAATAGATGTCGCTCCAGGGTCCCGAATTGCCCGCAGCCGTATAGAGCTCGTGCGGCGAGTAGCCGTCCTTCACCACGCTGAGACCCGAATACTTCTGCGCCTCGCCTGCCGCACTGCGCCGCGCCGCGCCGAAGTCGATCAGGATCGGCTCGCCTTCCGGGGTCAGGAAGATGTTGTCCGGCGAGATGTCGCAATGAAGCAGCCCCCGCCCATGGATGTACCCGATGGCCGAAACCAACTTGCCCGCGATCGACACGATCTGGTCGGGCGTCAGCGCGCGCTTGCCTTCGTCGATGATCTCCAGCAGGTCGTGGCCCCGGATATGATCCATCGCCATATAGGCGGTATCATTGTCCTCGAACACCTGATGCACGCCGACGATGTTCGGGTGCGTCAGCAAAGCCAGGCTCCGCGCCTCGTTCAGGAAGCTTTTCACGATCCGCTGCATCTGGTCGCGCGTGCCCTGTGACCGCGCGCGAACCCGGCTGTCGGTGCGGCGGCAGAAGCTGCTGGAAAAGCACTCCTTGATCACGACATCCCGGTCCAGACTGTCCTTGGCCAGATAGGTGATCCCGAACCCGCCGCTGTTGATGAATCGGGTGATCCGGTACTGGCCGTGGAACAGCGACGTGCCGGGCAGAAGCTCGTCGCTATAGGCGGAACGGGTCAACGTATCCGAGGTATCGAATGCCATGTTCCACGGGCCCCCTAGCCCAAGACGCACCTGCCGGCCCCCACTGCAGCACAATGTCGATTCTGTGGCGAAAACCGGACACGATTTACAACTCTAGGTTGTGGTCGGATTGGGGCCGGATTGAGGCGCGATTGTGGTCGAAATGCCCAAATGATTAAGGGCCTGCCCGAACTGACCAGGAAGTTCCCTGCAGGGTCAACATTTGGTCAATCCCCCCGGGCCCGCCGCCACCAAGGGTCGTCACCGGCCATCAGAGCGGACACAGGTCAGCCTGTTCGAGACCCGCGAAGGCAAGTCAGCGGTGAAGACGCTAGGATGAAGCAGTCCGGTTTGGAACCGCGCCCTACCGCTCCTCGATCAGGATCTCGCGCTTGCCGACGTGGTTGGCGCGGGTGACCACGCCTTCCTCTTCCATCTGCTCCACCAGACGCGCGGCCTTGTTGTAGCCGATGCCCAGTTTCCGCTGGATGTAGCTGGTCGAGCACTTCCGGTCCTTCGCCACGATGGCGACGGCCTGGTCATACAGCGTGTCGTCGCCTTCCGAGTTCAGGCCCAGCACCGCGTCGATCTCGTTGTCGCGCTCGTCGTCCACGCTTTCGACGACGCCCGACATGTAGACCGGCGGCCCGAAGGACTTGAGGTGGTTGACGATCTCCTCCACTTCCTCGTCCGAAACGAAAGGCCCGTGGATACGGGTGATCTTCGCCCCGTTGCCCATGTAAAGCATGTCGCCCGCGCCCAGAAGCTGCTCCGCGCCCTGCTCGCCAAGGATGGTCCGCGAGTCGATCTTCGAGGTCACCTGGAAGGAGATCCGCGTCGGGAAGTTCGCCTTGATCGTGCCGGTGATCACGTCCACCGACGGCCGCTGCGTCGCCATGATCAGGTGGATACCGGAAGCCCGCGCCATCTGCGCCAGGCGCTGGATGCAGGCTTCAATTTCCTTGCCCGCGACCATCATCAGGTCTGCCATCTCGTCCACGATGACGACGATATAGGGGAAGGGCTGGGGCGCGAATTCCTCGGTCTCGAAGATCGGATCGCCGGTTTCCTCGTCGAACCCGGTCTGGATCGTGCGCTTGAACATCTCGTTCTTCGACAAGGCTTCACGCACCCGGCCGTTGTAACCCTCGATGTTCCGAACGCCCATCTTGGACATCTTGCGATAGCGTTCCTCCATCTCGCCCACGACCCACTTCAGGGCCACGACGGCCTTCTTCGGGTCGGTCACGACAGGCGACAGCAGATGCGGGATGCCGTCGTAGACGCTAAGTTCCAGCATCTTCGGGTCGATCATGATCAACCGGCATTCCTCGGGTGTCAGCTTGTAAAGGAGGCTCAGGATCATCGTGTTGATGGCCACCGATTTCCCCGACCCCGTGGTCCCGGCGATCAGGAGGTGAGGCATCTTCGCCAGGTTCGCCACCACCGGCTCGCCGCCGATGTCCTTGCCCAAGGCCAGCGGCAGCCGCATCTGGCTGTCGCCGAAATCGCGGGCCGACAGGATCTCGCGCAGGACCACCTTCTCGCGGTGGACGTTCGGCAGTTCGATGCCGATGACCGACCGGCCCGGAACGGTGGACACGCGGGCCGAGAGCGCTGACATGCTGCGGGCGATATCATCGGCCAGACCGATCACCCGGCTGGCTTTCAGACCGGGGGCCGGTTCCAACTCGTACATCGTCACAACCGGGCCGGGGCGGACCGCGGTGATCTCGCCCTTGACGCCATAGTCGTCTAGAACGCTTTCCAGCATCCGGGCGTTCTCTTCCAGCGCCTCGTCGGACAACTGGTTGCCCTGCACCTTGATCGGGGCCGACAGCAGGTTCAGCGGCGGCAATTCATAGACCTGCACCGGTTCCTCGAACCGAAGCGCGGGCTGGCTTTCCGCCACGGCCTGCCGCGACGGGGCGGGCTTCTTCACCGCATGCTGCACCACGGCCTTGCGGTCCGGGGCAAAACCCAGCGGGCGGATCGGAGGCAACTCATCCTCCAGTTCCTCCAGCGGGTAATCGTCCAGGTCGTCCTGATCGTCCCAGGACGCTTCTTCGGTAAAGGCGAGCGGTTCGTCCTCCTCGACCTCCGGCTCCCAGGCTGGGGCGGCGACGGACAGGGCGGTCCGGGGCAGGGGCCGCGTGTCGGCCATCAGCACGACTGGCCCCTTGGGACGCATCACCGGAGGCTCGACCCGGGCGGCGGTCGGCAGTGGCGGCGGGGCGACCGGGAAGTCGGGTGTCCGCATAACGCGGGTGCGGATCACGTCGGAAATCCGCGCCTTGATCCGGTCTTCCTGCGGCATCGAGGCGTCCCAGGTCGGCTCGATCTCGATCAATTCCGGTTCGGGCTGCGCCTTGCGACGCAGCCGCTCCAGAAGACCCAGCTTCTCCTTCACCGGGGCGGGCGCATACTCCGGTTCGGGCGCATAGCGCGGCTCCGACCGCAGCGAGGCAGGCATCGCCCGCGCAGGTGCGGCCCGCAGCGGCTCGGGTGCCATCGCGCCGGTGACGGGCGGCATCACCCGGCGTTGAGGCGCAGCGCCCTGTCCCATCGCGACCGGCGGTTCATAGCGCGCCGCGGCCACGCTGGCCTGCCGCGCCCGTGCCCGGTCCTGCAGGGCCGCCGCGCCATGCAACGCCCCGCGCGCGCCATAGCCAAGGCCCTGACGCAGCGCGGCATAGCCCATGATCGACCCCAGAAGCAGGAAGCGCTGGATCGCCTTCAGCTCCTCCATGTCGAAGCCGGTGACGAACAGCATCATCGTGATCAGGCCGCCGAAGGTCACCAGCGACAGGAACTTCAGCCCGAACCCGGCCGACCCCGGAATGACCCCGATCAGCGACCCCGTGACCGTGTCGCCGAACAACCCGCCCAGCCCGAAAGTGTGGGTCCAGGTATCCCCCGGCACCAGCGTCGCGCAATGCACCGCCGCGAAGGCCACCGCGATCACCGCAAAGACCACCCGGCCCACCGCGCGCTCACCGCCGCGGTGGATCATGAAGCGCACGCCCCAGGCCAGGAAGATCAGCGGGATCGTCCAGGACCCCTTGCCGATCAGGATGATCAGGGTCGAGGCCAGGGCCGCCCCGAACCGCCCGAACATGTTCTGCGCCGGTTCCTCGGTCGCCACCATCCAGCCCGGGTCCTCGGGCGAATAGCTCCACAGCATCAGCGTGAAGGCAAACGCCACCAAGACCAGAACCAGCCCCAGAAGCTCGCGCCCCCGGCGTTCCAGCATTGCCTGCGTGCCCTGGTCCAGAAGCGGATCGCGCTGCCGTGCCTGATAGGAAGCCATTCGTCCCTCACTTACCCGTAGATACAGTCGCGAAGCAAAGTCAGCCCGCGCTGCGTTTCTTCTTGCGGGGCCACAAGGGCCACGCGGATATATCCCTTGCCGGGGTTTTGCCCTCCGGCATCGCGCGAGAGGTAACCGCCGGGCAGAACCCGCACCCCCGTCTCGCGCCACAATTTGATGGCCGCTGCCTCGCCATCCTCGACCGGCAGCCACAGAAAGAACCCGCCCCCCGGCGCCTGATAGCCCTGCAGCCCGGCGAAGATCCGGTCCGCATCGCGGAACTTCTGCTGATAAAGCGCACGCGACGCCTCGACGTGCGCCTCGTCCTGCCAGCAGGCCTCGGCCACCCGCTGCAAGGGCAGGGGCAGCGGAGCACCCGCAAACGCGCGCAACTGCCGGATGCGCAGCATCGACTCCGGCCCCGCCGCGACGAAGCCCGACCGCAAGCCTGGCAGGTTCGACCGTTTTGACAGCGAATGGAACACCACCGCCCGCTCCGGGTCCGCGCCCTGCTGGGCCGCAACCTGCAACAGGCCGGGGGGAGGCGTCTCGCGCCAGATTTCCGAATAGCACTCGTCCGCCAGCACCCTGAAGTCGTGCTTCTCGGCCAAGGCCAGCAGGTCCGCCAGATATTCCTTCGACGCCACAGCCCCCTGAGGGTTCGCGGGCGAGCAGATATAGGCCAGCGCCACCCGGTTCAGCACCTCGGCGGGCAGGCTGCCATAGTCGGGCAGGAAGTCGGTGGCGGCGGTCGCTGGCACATAGACTGGCTCGGCCCCGACGGTCAGCGCCGCGACTGCATAGACCTGGTAGAACGGGTTCGGCATCAACACGACCGGCTTCTGGCCGTTCTTCGTCTCGGGACACAGCGCGATGCAGGCGTTGAACAACCCCTCCCGCGTGCCGTTCAGCACCATCAGCCGGTCTTCGGCCAGCGTCACGCCATAGCGCCGCCCAACCCAGCCCGAGATGGCCGCCAGCAGCTCCGGCGTCCCGTCGTTCGGCGGGTAGACGGCAAAGCCCGAAAGGTTGGCCGCAAGGATGGCCCCGACGAACTCCGGCATCGCGTGCCGAGGCTCGCCGATGGTCATGGCGATGGGGGTGCCGCCGGGCGCATATGCGTCCAGAAGCTTCCGCAGACGCGGAAACGCATAGTCTGGCAGGTTCGAAAACCGCTCAGGAAACGCCATGACTGCCTCGATCGCGGGGTCTAAGCGCCCCGGTTTCCCGAACGATAGCCAGTCACGCGCGAGAGGTCCACAAAAAACCCTTCGCAGTGAGAGGGTTGAGATCACCTGTGGCTTTTGCGCTTTGACCGGGAAGGTGGGCGAATCGCCCACCCTACCGGGCGGTGCACTTATGCCGACTTGACCAGTTGCACCGTGACAGCGGCATAGAACATTGCGCTCGCCGCCAGGACGCAGAGATGCCAGATCGTGTAGTGAAACGGCAGCCTTTCCCAGACGCAGAACCCGACGCCCACCGTGTAAAGCACCCCACCAAGCGTGATCAGCACCATCACGGGCGGTGACAGCACGGCGAACAGCGCTCCACCCCCGACCAGCCCGGCCCATCCCATCCCCAAGGCCAGCGCGATGGCCGCCAGCTTCAGTCGGTCGGGCGCAAAGGCCCGCATCGCGGCCCCGGTCAGGGCAGCGACCCACAGCCCTACCAGCAGCCCCTCGGCATCGGCCCCCGACAGCAGCACGAACGGAGTGTAGGTCGCCGCGATCAGGCACAGGATCGCGGTATGGTCGAGGCTGCGAAAGATGCGCCGGAGCCTTGGGTGCCTGGTCAGATGAAACAGCGCCGAGAAGACCAGCATGGTCAGCAGGGCCACTCCGTAAACCGCGGTCGCCGCAATCGCGGGGGCATCGCCATGCAAGCTAATCGCCAGGACGATCAGGATCGGCACGCCGATCAGCGCAGCCCCGATCCCCAAGGCATGGACGACCGCGTCGCTGCGGCGCTCGGCGGATGAGTATTCGTGGCGTTGGGTCAAAAGCAGCATCGGGCCAGTATAGCGGATATTCGGGTGCCTTGCCCCCGGGCCTAGCGCAGCGGCACGATTTCGCGCAAGGGATCACCGCCGTCGATGAAAAGCCGTGCGCCGGGCACAAGGGCGGACCGGATGCACTCCAGCGCCCGCCGCTCGATCTCGGGATGCCTCCCGTCCAGGGCACCGACCCGCATCGCGAAAGCAAGGTCGAACGGCGTCTCGCCGTCGTCCAGCGTGAAGTGCTCCACCGCGCAGTGCCTGACCATCATGCTGCCCGCCGCAATCTCGGCGACCGACGCGGCCTTGGCCTGCGCGACGGCGCGCGCCGATCGGTCGATCGCCAGGATCATGCCCGGCACAACCCGCGCAGCTACCAGCCGTGCGGCCACGCCCGGTCCGCAGCCGATCTCCAGCACGCGCAGACCGGGACGCAGCGGCAAGGCCGCGACGAAGTGACGGATCCGGTCCGACGCGCGCATCGTCAGGCACCCGATTTCGGGTCTTCCACATTGGCGCGAAAGGCCACCTCGAATGCGGCCTTCTTCGCCCCATCCGCCTCGGTCTGGTTCTGCGCCACCCAATCGGCATAGGGCATCCCGTAGACCACTTCGCGCGCTTCATCCTTGGTCATCGACAGCCCACGCTCCGCCGCCGCTTCCTGATACCAGCGCGACAGGCAGTTCCGGCAGAACCCGCCAAGGTTCATCAGGTCGATGTTCTGCACATCCGGGCGCTTGACCATCAGGTGATGCACCAGTGCACGGAAGGCGGCGGCTTCAAGCTCGGTTCGGGTCTGCGGGTCCATGGCGGTCTCCTTCACCCCGAATGGTGGGCGGGGCCGTGGGTCAGGTCAAGGGCTCCCGGAGGGGTCGCGGCGACCAGACGATCCTCGCTGCCAGGATCGGTCGGGTAGCGAAACGGACCGGATTGACGATCCAGGGCAGGATCGCCACGTCCCGCTCGCTGCTTTGACGCTGGCCCACCTTACGGCTTCACGCCTCAAGGTCGGCCAGGGCGGCAGTCAGGATCGGCGCCAGCCGTGCAGCCCAGTGGGCCTGCTCGCCGGGCGTTCCGATCAGGTCATTGCGCAGTTCGACCAGCGTGTTGTGCCGCCCCAGACGCAAGGCATGGCGGTCGATTGCATCCCCCGGAAGGTGGCCCGAATAGGGCTCGTTATCTCCGATGCACAGGTCGGTTTCGGCCTGCAATCGCGCGATCAGTGGTCTGGAAAATCTGTCGTCCAGATGGGAATAAAGCACTCCCACGTGCCAGGGACGGGCCGACCGCCCGCGCAGACAGGGCGTGAAGGAATGTACCGCCACGATCACCCGGTCCGGCCGAAGGGCCGCTAACCGGGCGTAAGCGGCGTGATAGGGCCGGTAAAGCCGGTCCAGCCGCTCCTCCACCCCCTCGGCCGTGATGTGCCGGTTCGTCGGGATGATCGTGCCGTCATAAAGCTTCATCACCAGCGTCGGATCGTCCTCGCCCCGGTTCGGGTCGATCACCAGGCGGCTGAAGTCCGACATCAGGACCGGACTGTCCAGCATCCGCCCCAGCTCCGACGCCACTCCCGCCGCCCCGACATCCCAGGCGATGTGGCGCGCCATGTCCTCGGCCGGGATGCCAAGATCGCCGCCGCCCACCCAAGTTGGCACCCGGTTCGACGCATGGTCGCAGGTCACCAGCCAGCGGCCCTTGCGGTCTTCACCCTCGATCCTGAACGCCACGTCGCACTCCTTCTCGCCTGCCGCGCTGTTTTACGGTCGCCGCCCGCCCGATGCCAGCGATGAGCGAGCGGCAGCGACAGGAAGAGTGTTCTGCCCAAAACCGGGCGTTGCGGGACGGCCAGAGTTGCGCCATAAGGCACGCGGCCCACATGAACCGGAATTTATCAGCAGGAGGATGGCGATGCGCCGTCACCGCAACGTGAAGATTGTGGCCACGCTAGGCCCCGCATCTTCGAGCTACGAGATGATCCGCGCCCTGTTCGAGGCCGGGGCCGACGTGTTTCGCCTGAACATGAGCCACGGCGTCCACGAGGACATTGCCAAGCGCCACGCGATCATCCGCCAGGTCGAAAAGGATCTTGGCCGCCCGATCGGCATCCTCGCCGATCTCCAGGGGCCGAAACTCCGCGTCGGCGTCTTTGCCAACGGGTCGGAGGAACTGGTCGAAGGCGCGGCCTTCCGCATGGACCTGTCCACCGCCCCCGGCGACGTCCACCGCGTGAACCTGCCGCACCCGGAAATCTTCGCCGCGCTGGAACCCGGAACGTCGCTGCTGGTCAACGACGGCAAGATCCGCCTGCGCGTCAACGCCTGCGGCAAGGACTTTGCCGATTGTACCGTCGAAGTCGGCGGCACGATCTCGAACCGCAAGGGCGTGAACGTCCCCGACGTCGTGCTGCCCGTGGCCGCGCTGTCGGAAAAGGACCGTGGCGACCTGGAATTCGCCTGCGAGCTTGGGATCGACTGGCTTGCCCTGTCGTTTGTGCAGCGCCCCGAGGACGTGATCGAAGCGCGCGGCCTTGCCAAGGGTCGCGCCGCCATCCTGTCCAAGATCGAAAAGCCCGCCGCGGTGAAGGCCTATGACGCCATCCTCCAGGTGTCGGACGGCATCATGGTGGCCCGTGGCGACCTTGGCGTCGAACTGCCCGTCACATCGGTCCCGCCGATCCAGAAGCGCCTGGTCCGTGGCGCGCGCGCTGCGGCCAAGCCGGTGATCGTCGCGACCCAGATGCTGGAATCGATGATCGAATCGCCGGTGCCCACCCGCGCCGAAGTATCGGACGTCGCCACCGCGATCTACGAAGGCGCGGATGCGATCATGCTGTCCGCGGAATCCGCGGCCGGCAAGTATCCGATCGAAGCCGTCCGGACGATGAACGACGTGGCGCTCAGCGTCGAGAAGGACCCGACCTTCCGCTCGGTCATCGAGGCCAGCCGCCAGGTCCGCCGCGAATCGGTGGCCGACGGCATCGTCGCCGCCGCCCGCGAAATCGCCGAGGCGACGAACATCAAGGCGATCTGCTGCTTCTCCCAGACCGGCACCACCGCCGCGCTGGTGGCCCGAGAACGTCCGCATGTCCCGATCATCGCGCTGACGCCGTTGATGTCCACCGCCCGCCGGATGGCCCTGACCTGGGGCGCGCATTGCGTCATCACCCCGCCGCAGGACCGCTTCAAGGGCGCTGTTCTGGCTGCGGTCAGTGCCGCACGCGCCGATGGTTTCGCGACCGAGGAAGACCAGATCGTCGTCACCGCCGGTGTGCCCTTCAACGTCAAAGGCACCACCAACATCCTGCGCGTGGCACCCTGCGACGAAAGGTTGATCTCGCGGGTCGACCCCGAGTAGCATTCGCCGGCATGGTCCAGACGGCGGGAACATCATGGATACTGATCTCGCGTTGACGGTTGGAATCCTTCTGGTGGTCCTGTCGGTGCCATCGCTGCTTTCTGCATGGGTGGAAAACCGGGCGCCGCGGCTGGGGGCTCTCATGGTCATCGGCGGCGGGGCCCTGACGATCTACGCCTTGATCACCCAGCCCGGCGGTTATGCCTTCCGCGATGTCCCCGGCGTCATGGTCAACGTCCTTGGCAGCTTCTTCAACTGACGTGCCCCCTTGCACCCTGACCGGCCTCCCCCTATAGGGGCGGCTTGATTACCCGCACGGCCGGCCCACGTGGCATGCCGAGTCGTGCCTGAAACCACGGAGATGGAAATGCCCAAGATGAAGACCAAGTCGGCGGCGAAGAAGCGTTTCAGCTTCACGGCCTCCGGTCGGGTGAAGGCCGGTCCCGCCGGCAAGCGCCACGGCATGATCAAACGCTCGGCGAAATTCGTCCGCAACACGTCCGGGACCATGATCCTGAGCGATAGCGACGCGACGATCGTCAAGAAATACATGCCGTACAACCGGTAAGGAGAGCACCCGATGTCCCGCGTCAAATCCGGTGTAGTAACGCACGCCCGCCACAAGAAAGTCATCAAGGCTGCCAAGGGCTACTACGCCGCCCGCAGCACGAACTTTCGCACCGCCACCCAGGCTGTCGACAAGGCCAACCAGTACGCCACCCGCGACCGCAAGGCCCGCAAGCGCCAGTTCCGCGCGCTGTGGATCCAGCGGATCAACGCTGCTGTCCGTCTGTTCGACGCCGAAATGACCTATTCGCGCTTCATCAACGGTCTGGCGAAAGCCGGGATCGAGGTTGACCGCAAGGTCCTCGCCGACCTCGCCGTGCACGAGCCCGAGGCGTTCAACGCCATCGCCGGCCAGGCAAAGGCCGCTCTGGTCTGATCGCCAGATCGATGACTTCCGAAAGGCCCTGCGGAAACGCGGGGCCTTTTGCATTTCAGGGGGTGAGTAGCGCCCACCTGCGGGCAGTAAAGCACATCCGTGGTTGGTGCCACGACCAGGCCCGTTGCACCTTGGCCCGGCCCCAGCGCCAGTGCGCCGACCGGCAGCCGTGACAATGACCAGACGCAGTCTGGGCATCGAAGCATTCCGCCGTTGCACGATCCCGGGGCAACGCCCCGCCGGGAACCGGGGGGCGTCCTGGTCGGTTCAAACCCTACCAATCATGAAGGCCAAGGGTATGGAAGACCACCGCGCATGGGACATCGAGGAAAGCCTGTGGACAGGCGATCCGGCCCAATATCCCAAACTGATCGACCACGAATGCCTGATGGTCGTCCCGGCCGATCCGGCAATCGTCTCCGCCGAGGCGGCGCTTCGCAGCATGTCGAAAGGCCCAAGGTGGAGTCGTGTCGCCTTTACCGACGGCCACATCGCGCGCCCCGAAAAAGGGCTTCTGGTGCTGGCTTACACCGTCCAGGCGGGCAGGGACGACGGGACGAACTACGTCGCCCGCTGCACCTCGACCTGGCGCAGGCACCGGCACGCGGATTGGCGGCTGGTCCAGCACCAGCAGTCACCGCAGGCCTAGCGGTTGAACACCCGCGAAGGGTGCAGCTCGCCGCCCCGGTAGTGACCGACGGCGACGGCCTGTCCGTTCACGCTGGCCCAGCCCTCGGTGCCCCAGTCGGCGTGGCCGATCACCTGTCCGGGGTTGCCGTTCTTCAGCCGAACCGCACCCTCCGGCGTGGCGATGAACTCCGGCAGGTCCTGCAAGCCCAGTTCCAGCGGCAGAAGGTGCGCATCCAGGGCGTCCGTCTTCGCCTCGGCGTCGATGGTGGCCAGCGTAACCCCATCCTCGACCTCGAAGGGCCCCGACCACGTCCGCCGCAGCCATTCCACGTGGCCCAGACACCCCAAAGCGGCACCAAGGTCCCGCGCGATCGACCGGACATAGCCGCCCTTGCCGCAGACCATCTCAAGATCGACGTGGTCCGCATCCGGGCGACCCAGGAAGTCCAGCCGCTCCACCCACAGGGACCGCGCGGCGAGGTCCATCGCCTCGCCCTCGCGCGCCAGATCATAGGCCCGCTCGCCATCGACCTTCACGGCAGAGTACTGCGGCGGGACCTGCATGACATCCCCCCGGAACGCCCCCAGCGCCGCTTCGACCTCGGCATCTGTGGGCCGCAGATCCGACCGCGCGATCACCTGACCCGAGGCATCGTCGGTGTCCGTGGCAGCGCCCAGCACCACCCGGAAGCGGTAGCACTTCAGCGCATCGGTGATGTAGGGGATCGTCTTCGTCGCCTCTCCCAGCGCCACGGCAAGCACGCCCGTCGCATCCGGGTCCAGCGTCCCCGCATGTCCGGCCTTCTGCGCGCCGAACGCCCATTTCACCTTGTTGACCACGGCGGTCGAGTTGACGCCTGCCGGTTTGTCCACGATCAGCCAGCCCGAAATGGCCCGGCCCTTCTTCACCCGTCCCACCGTCTATCCCTTCGGAACCACGGTGCCGACGATCGGCCCCATGGGAAAGCCGCCGTCATGCCGCCCCAGCGACGGTGCATAAAGCCGCGAGATATTGCCGTCGAAGTACAGAGCATCGGGTAAGCCAAGCGCGTCGCGGAAGAACCGCGCGAAGCTGTGGAAATTCACCGCGTCATTGGAAACCGCAAAGACCGCTCGCGCCCCGTCGCCGGAAACCCCCACGCCGTTGCGGACGTACAGGCTGTCACTGCCCGGCAGCAGTTTCGGATGCAGCTCGCCCCCGATCACCAGCATCGGCCCCGACTGCGTGGCAAAGCGGCACGCGGGACTTTCGGCTTTGAAGGTCCGGCTCTCGATCACACGAAACGTGTCGCCGATGCAGAAGACGCCATTCGGCAACAGCCCGAAGTTCCCCGGCCCGTCCCGCGTCACCAGCCGCGAGACCTCCACCCCGTCCTCGACATACAGCCCGACGGGGGCAAGATCGCGGTGATACATGCCGGCGTTCATCGCAAAGCCGAGTGTCTTGCCCTCGGCCTCCAGCGTCTCGTTCAGGCGGCGGAAGCTGCCATAGGCCCCGTCCGGGCCAGACTGGAACAGCCGCAGGTCCTCGCCCAGCGACACCTCGCACAGGGTATAAGACGCACCTTCAAAGCTGGTGTCCCGGCACTCCGACGCCTCTGCCGCCACCGGCGCCAGCAGGAAGGCCAGGGTCAGAAGCCTCATTCCTCGTCGCCCGCCTGGTCAAGATCGGCCGCGCCAAGGTCGCGCAGGACAGCGGGATCGGAAAACAGCCGCCGCGTCTCGTCCAGCCGGTCGAAGGTCTCGTCAGGGCGGAACCGCAGGTCGGGCGCGTATTTCAGCGTCAACCCGTCCACCACGCGGTGCCGAAGCTCGGCCTTGTTGCGCGCCAGTGCCGCAATCGCGCTTTCCACCGGGACGGACCCCATAAGCGGCATGACGTAGACGGTCGCGACCTTCAGGTCATTCGACATCGACACCTCGCCCACCGTGATCGACATGGCGTTCAACTCGGGGTCATGGATCTCGGCCCGGTTCAGCACATCGGCCAGCGTGCGGCGGATCAGTTCCCCCACGCGAAGCTGGCGTTGCGACGGGCCGGACCCGGTATGGCTGCGCTTGTTCGACATTCCGCCCCTTTATGCCGTTTCGCCCCGGCCCGCAACGCCGGGCTTCTCACGCCTGCGGGAACCGGCTAGGGAAGTGCCAAAGGCAGGGGGTGTGGTATGGGCAATGGTCCGGGACTGGTGGTCACAGGCGCCTCGGGGCGGATGGGCCAGACGTTGATCCGTCTGGCGCAGGCCACGGACAAGCTGCATCTCGTCGGATGCGTCGAACGCTCGGGCCACCCCTGGATCGGCCGCGACGTGGGTGACGCGATGGGCGGCGCCCCCATCGGCGTCAAGGTCACCGACGACGCGTTGGAGGCCTTCGCCAAGGCCCAGGCCGTCGTCGACTTCACCTCGCCCGCCGCCTCGGTCGAATTCGCCGCCCTCGCCGCCCAGGCCCGCGCCGTCCACGTCATCGGCACCACCGGCCTCGAACCCGACCACATCGCCCGGATCGACGCCGCCTCGCGCCACGCCACCATCATCCGCACCGGGAACATGTCGCTCGGCCTCAACCTTCTGGTCCGCATGACCCAGAAGGTCGCCGCCGCCCTGGACGCAGACTGGGACGTCGAGATCGTCGAGGCCCACCACCGCATGAAGGTGGACGCCCCCTCCGGCACCGCCCTCATGCTGGGTCAGGCCGCCGCCGACGGTCGGGGCGTCAGCCTCGACGACACCAAGGTCTCCGGCCGCGACGGGATCACCGGCGCGCGGCACAAGGGCGCCATCGGCTTCTCCGCCATCCGCGGCGGCGACATCGTCGGCGAGCACGACGTGATCTTCGCCGGCGAAGGCGAGCGCGTCATCCTCCGCCACGTCGCCACCGACCGAAGCATCTTCGCCCGTGGCGCCCTGCGCGCCGCGCTTTGGGGCCAGGGCCAGAAGCCGGGCCACTACGACATGATGGACGTCCTCGGCATCTGACTGTTGATCCGACTCGGCACTCGTGGCGTATACTCTTCCAGTTGGATCTGGGGAGATGCCATGCTTCGCCTTTTCATAGCGCTTTTGCTCGCGCTGCCGTCTGTTGCCGCTGCGGAAGTGTTCACGCCGGTCAAGGACAAAGGCCGCTTCCTCGACCTCGTCCAGAACCGTGAACTCAGGATCGGCCTCTACAACCTCTCGCTCAATGTCCTGCCCGACGGTCGTATTGCCGGATCGGCGCTTGGCTGGGACATCACGGGCAAGTGGGCGTGGGAGGACGGCTACTTCTGCCGCGAGATGGACTGGAGCGGCATGGAAATCGACTACAACTGCCAGCTGGTCGAGGCCGACGGGGGCGAGAAACTCCGCTTCACCGTGGACCAGGGCAAGGGCGACAGCGCCACGTTCCGCCTGCGCTAGGCACTTGCGCATCGGGGTGTCGCCCCGCATCGCCTGGATGCCGCCACACGGTCTCCTGCGACGAGAAGCGCAGTCGCACGAGGAGCAATTCCGAAACCGTAACCAAAGGTGGTCCCGGCCCGGATTCTTGCTAAGCTTCCCGGAAAGATACCGCAGTCCGGGAGACGCGCATGAAAATCTACCCCGCAGGCCACAGCCCCTCCCGCGCCGGGTCCCCCGACTGGTTTACCGGCCGCGTCCGGACTGACGCGCTTTTCAATCCCGAAGCGCCAGACCGGGTGCAGGGCGTCCTGGTCACCTTTGACCCCGGCGCCCGGACCGCCTGGCACACCCATCCCCTGGGCCAGACCCTCATCGTCACCGCCGGATTGGGTCGCTGCCAGTCCGACGGCGGCCCCGTCCGGCTGATCCGCCCCGGAGACGCGGTGACCTTCGCCCCTGGCGAGCGCCACTGGCACGGCGCCGCCCCCGCTGTCGGCATGTCGCACATCGCCATTCACGAAGTGCAGGACGGCCGCAGCGTCGACTGGCTGGAGCAGGTCAGCGAAGCGGAGTATGGCGCTGATCCGCTGGATGCGACCGGCTGACGCCCCCCGGTCCGCAACCGCCTGATCAAACGGATTCCCACCCATGACCCGTGACGTCCCATGCGAAGGGGACTGTCGGCCTAATGGTTTTCGCTCCCGGACCGAGGGAAGTGCTCCGAAGTTCACACGTACAAGCTTTGCCGATCCAAGACGCTGACCCGCAACCGCTTGAGCGCAATAAATAACGCGAAACTGTCCAGCCTGACAAAGCGACGAGAAGACGCAGTCGCACGAGGAGCCGACCTCCTCAGAAGTCGACCGCCAGCCCCTTCTTCTCCCAGTCGCCGTACCGCACCGGCTCCGGCCCGTCCCGGCCCCCCAGTTCCTTCGGCATCGGTTTCTTCGCCTCGGCCGCCTTCCGGCGCGCCTCGGCCTCGGCCAGCGCCCGCTTGGCGGCGGGTGGCAGATCGTCGTTCATATCCGACCCCTTCCTTGTATGGCCCCCCAACCTGATATAACCCGCACCCCGTGGCATCAAGGGCCCGGACCAGAAAGGGAATCTCAATGGCCGAAGGGGTCGTGGCACGGGCCACCGCAGTGGCAATCCTGGACGGAGTCCTTGGCGAAGGCCGGATGCTGTCGGACTTCTCCGGCGGCGATCTCGCCCCTGCCGACCGCGCCCGCGCGCTGCGTCTGGCCGAGACCGTGCTCCGCCACCTGGAACCCGCCGACAAGCTGCTCGAAAAGCATCTCCGCAAGGCTCCGCCGCTGACCGTCCGCAACACCCTCCGTCTCGCCGTGGTCGAGCGGGCTGAAGGCGCTCCCGCCCACGGCACCGTCAACGCGGCGGTCGAGATCATCCGGCAGGGCGGCAAACGCACCGCCCACCTTGCCGGCCTGGTGAATGCCGTCCTCCGCGCCCTGCCCGAAACCTTCACCCTGACGCCGCAGAAGCTTCCCCGCTGGCTCCGCCAACCCCTCGTCCATACCTGGGGCCGTGACGCCGTGACCGCGATCGAGGCCGTCCAGGCCCAGGAGCCTCCGCTCGATCTCACCCTCCGCCCCGGCTTCCCCGCCCCGGAGGGCGAGCTTCTACCCACCGGCAGCCTGCGCCTCCGCAGCCCCGGCCAGCTCTCCACCCTGCCGGGCTACGCCGAGGGCGGCTGGTGGGTCCAGGACGCCGCCGCCGCTCTGCCCGCCAGACTTCTGCAACCGCAACCCGGCGAACGCGTGCTTGACCTCTGCGCCGCACCTGGCGGCAAGACCCTGCAACTGGCCGCCGCCGGGGCCGAGGTCACCGCCCTCGACATCTCCGGCCCGCGCATGGCGCGGCTGGAAGCCAATCTCGCCCGCACCGGGCTGACCGCCACCCTCGTCATTGCGGACGCGCTCCACTGGCAGCCCGACGCACTTTTCGACGCGATCCTCCTCGACGCCCCCTGTTCCGCGACGGGAACCATTCGTCGCCACCCGGACCTGCCCTTCGTCAAGGACGGCTCGGAACTTCCCGCCCTCACCGCGCTGCAGACGGCCCTCCTCGACCGGGCTCTCGGCTGGCTGAAGCCGGGAGGCCGCCTCGTCTTCTCCACCTGCTCCCTTCTCCCCGAGGAAGGCGAAGCCCAGGTCGCCGCCGCCCTGCACCGTCACCCCGGTCTGACCGTCGACCGTGCGGACCTCCCCGGCATCGACCCGGACTGGCGGACGCCTGACAATGCTCTCCGCCTCCGTCCCGACTACTGGGCGGAGAAGGGCGGACTGGACGGCTTCTTCCTCGCCCGCCTGCGCAAACCGGTCTAGGCGGCAATCCAGCCACTTTCACATTTGCCCAAATATCCTCGGGGGTTTGGGGGTGGAAAACCCCCAACGACCGAGCCGGTTGCGCGTTCTTCACGCGCAATAGGCGAGACCAGGGAAACGCGCGTCAGCGCTCCATCTGAAAGCCGCCAGAGCCGGGAAGCCGCGCGCCGTTGACCAAGCCAGGGCAGCAACGGACAGGGTGAAACCGGAACGGCCACAGATTAGGAAATTCCTAACGCCCAAAGCCAACCCATTGAAAGAATTTGACATAAAAACCTGCCCGCGCGCGGGCAGCTAGCGCAGCGCCTCCAGAACCTCCAGCGACGGATACCCGTCCGGTACCATCCCCCGCGCCTTCTGGAACGCCTTCACCGCCGCCACCGTCTTCGGCCCCATCCGCCCGTCGACCCCGCCCGGATCGAATCCCGCCCGACCCAACCCCTCCTGCAACGCCCGCCGCTCCTCCAGCGTCAGCGCCCGAAATTCTCTCGGCCAGCCCGACTGGATCCCCGCCCGCCCGGCAAGCCGGTCCGACAGCGACCCGATCGCCACCACATAGGCATCGGCCGTGTTGTATTTCTCGATCACCTGGAAGTTCGGCCAGATCAGGAACGCCGCCCCCCGATGTCCCCCCGGGAGAAGGATCGACCCCGGCCCGTGGTCCGGCAGGTCTTCACCCCCGACGGTCCGCACCCCCATCGCCTGCCAGTCGCCGACCGGCTTCACCACCCGCTCGGTCGTCTGTTCATGGTCGAACTCCGCCGGCAGCTTCACCTCCAAGCCCCAGGGCTGACCCTTTGTCCAGCCCCAGTGCCGCAGGTAATTCGCAGTCGAAGCCAGCGCATCCGCCGGATCGTCGCCCCAGAGGTTCCGCTTCCCGTCACCGTCGAAATCGACTGCGAACTTCTCCCAGCTTGACGGCATGAACTGCGTGTGCCCGCTCGCTCCGGCCCAGGATCCGGAGAACCGCTCCACATGCCCGCCCTCGACGATCCGCAGCGCCGAGATCAGCTCCGCTTCGAAAAACGCTCCCCGCCGCCCCTCGTAGGCAAGCGTCGCCAGCGACCCAAGCACCGGCAGGTCACCCCGGTAGGTCCCATAGGCGCTCTCCAGCCCCCAGACGGCCGCCACGACTTCCTTTTCGACGCCGAACTCCGCCTCGATCCGCTCCAAAAGCGCCTGGTTCCTGTCGATCGCCTTCAGCCCCAGCGCGACGCGGTCATCTGACACGGCGGTGTCCAGGTAATCCCAGATGGTCTTCGAAAACTCGTTCTGGTTCCGGTCGCGCTCCACGACCTTGGGGTTGAACTCCACCCCGCGCAGCGCCGCGTCGAAGGTCGCTGCGGACACACCCGCCGCCAGCGCCCTGGTCCGGAATGCCGTAACCCACGCCTCCAACCCGGCCTGAGAGCCCATCTCAACCTCCACCCCCGCCACCGGATCGGGCAGGATCGTCTGCGCCTGCGCCGGAAGCGCCGGCACCACGCCCATCCCAAGTGCGAGCAAAATCCGTTGAAGGGTTCTGCAAGACCTGTCGAAAAGTCCTGCGCCCCTCATCGCCGCTTGCGCACCAGCCGCCGCTTTGCCGCCGCCTGCACCGGCTTGCGGGGATGGTACTTTCCGCTCGTCCGCCGCGGTGGCCGCACCGTCGCGCCCTCCACGGCAATCAGGTCCAGGATCAGCCCGCCGGTCACCGGCACCGCCTCGGCAAGGCGCACGGTGACCTTCTGCCCGATTCCTAGAACCAGCCCGGTCTCGGACCCCATCAGCGTCTGGCTGCCCTCGTCGTAGTTGAAGTACTCCCGCCCAAGCGCCCGCACCGGGATCAACCCGTCCGCGCCCGTCTCGTCCAGCCGAACGAAGAGCCCGAACCGCTGCACACCGGAGATCCGCCCCGCAAGCTCTGCCCCGACCCGATCCGCCAGATAAGCCGCGAGATAGCGGTCGTTGGTGTCCCGTTCCGCCGCCATGCTGCGCCGTTCGGCTTCGGAGATGAGCTTGCCCGTCTCTTCAAGGTTCTCCTGGTCCCACTGCGACAGCCCGTCCTTGCCCCAGCCGTGCGCAGAAATCAGCGCGCGGTGGACGATCAGGTCGGAATAGCGCCGGATCGGGCTGGTGAAGTGGGCGTAGTTCTGCAGGGCCAGTCCGAAATGCCCGAAGTTCTCCGGATGGTAATAGGCCTGGGTCATCGACCGCAGGGTGGACAGGTTGATGAGTTCGTCGAACTCTGTTCCCTGCGCCTGCGAGAGAAGCCGGTTCAGGTGCCGTGTCTGCAGCACCTGCCCCTTGGCCAGCGTCATGCCGGCCCCCTCGGCCACTTCCCGCAAGCCTTCCAGCTTCAGCGGCGAGGGCTCCTCATGCACGCGGAACAACAACGGACGCTTCAGTCGGATCAGCTCCTCCGCCGCGGCCACGTTGGCAAGGATCATGCACTCTTCGATCAGCTTGTGCGCGTCCAGCCGTTCCTTGAAGGCGACAGAGGCGACGCGGCCCTGATCGTCCAACTCGATCTTCCGTTCGGGGAGTTCCAGGTCCAAGGGCTGCCGCACCTCGCGGGCCTGCTTCAGCGCGGCATAGGCGGCGTAAAGCGGCCTCAGCACCGGCTCCAGCAGGGGCGCCGTCTTCTCGTCGGGCTGGCCGTCAACCGCCGCCTGCACCTGCGCATAGTGCAGGGACGCGACCGACCGCATCATTCCGCGCAGGAAGCGGTGGCTGCGCTTGTGGCCGCCTGCATCGATCACCATCCGCACAGCCAGACAGGCCCGGTCCACGCCTTCGTGCAGGGAGCACAGATCACCCGACAGGATGTCCGGCAACATCGGCACCACGCGGTCGGGGAAGTAGGTCGAGTTCCCCCGGCGCCGCGCTTCGCGGTCCAGCGCCGACCCCGGCGTCACGAAATGCGCCACGTCGGCGATGGCAACCCAGATGACATAGCCACCGGGGTTGGCGGGGTCGCTGTCCACCTCGGCCAGAACTGCATCGTCGCGGTCGCGGGCGTCCACCGGGTCGATCGTCAGCAGAGGCAGGTCGCGCAGGTCCTCGCGGCCCTTCATCCCCACCGCTTCGGCCCGATCCGCCTCGGCAATCACCGCGTCGGGGAAGACATCCGGGATGCCGTGCTGGTGAATGGCGATCAGGCTTGCAGCCCGTGGCCCGGCCGGATCGCCCAGCCGCGCCACCACCCGCGCCGCGGGCAGGCCCAGCCGCCGTGCACCGACCGCTTCTGCCTCGACCAGCTCGCCATCCTTGGCACCGCCCGTCATGTCGGCGGCCACCCGCCATTCCTTGTCGCTGCCCTTCTCGATGGGCGTGATGCGGCCGCCCTCGGCATTGGACCGGAATACTCCAAGCACCTTCGTCGGGTTCGAGCCGAGCTTGCGGATCAGCCGCGCTTCGTAGGTGTAATCGTCCAGATCCACCTTTGCCAACCGCGCCAGGATGCGGTCCCCGGCACCCAGGGCCGGATCACCTTTCTTCGCGATGACCAGGATGCGCGGACCTTCCTCCACCCCTTCTTCCAGCGGCTTGGCGTAGAGATCGCCCTGCGCATCGGGGGCCAAGACCTGCAACACGGCAACCGGCGGCAGCACACCCTTTTCCAGGAACCGGCGCGACGATTTCTCCACGACCCCTTCGCCCTCAAGCTCACGCAGGAGGCGCTTCAGCTCGATCCGCGCATCCCCCTTGATCCCGAAGGCCTTGGCAATGTCGCGCTTGGCCGAGAGGCCGGGGTTCTGGGAAATCCACTGACGGATTTCATCTTTCGAAGGCAAAGGTTTCATGCCCCAGACCTAGCACGCTGCCCGCTGCAAGACTACCCGGCAAGCCAATTCACCTTGGCCAAATATCCCCGCCGGAGGCAACCCGAGCCCTTTACGCGTTCTTCACGCGTGAAGGGCGAGACAAAGGACTTGCGCGTCAGCGCTCCGTCAGAAAGCCACCGGTCAGAGGGTGCGGCGCATGTGGCGGTGGGGAATGCCGGCGTCGTCGAACTCCTCGCCCTCTACCGCAAAGCCCAGCTTTTCATAGAAGCCCGTCGCATGCGATTGCGACCCCAGATAGGCCTCGGTCAGCCCCGGTTGGGCCCGGAGCACATCCAGCGCCTTCTTGATCAACGCGGCGCCAAGGCCGGTTCCCCGCGCCTGCGGCAGGACGCAGACCCGGCCGATCTTGCCGGTGCTGCCCTTCACCAAAAGCCGCGCCGTGCCGACCGGGACATCACCGTCCACCGCCAGAAGGTGAATGGCGCTCGTGTCCCGCCCGTCCACCTCGTCAGCCTCGCTGACACCCTGTTCCTCGATGAACACCACCCGGCGCAGGCGCTGGCAGGTGGCAATGTCCTGAGTGACATCGATTTTCAGGGTTGCGGGTGTCATGCGAAATAGTCCCGCAGGATGCGGCCATAGACGGCCTTCAGCTGATCGATCTGGTCTACTGCCACGCGTTCATCGACCTGGTGCATGGTCTTGCCGACCAGCCCGAATTCCACCACCGGGCAGTGCTCCTTGACGAAGCGCGCATCCGAGGTTCCGCCCGAGGTCGAAGCGACGGGCTTGCGCCCCGTTTCGGCCTCGACTGCGCGCGCCACAAGTGCCGACAACTCGCCGGGGGGCGTCAGGAAGGCCTCGCCCGAGACGGAGATCCGCAAGCCGATCTCGGTCTTCGTCGCCTCGGCCAGCGCTTCCGCTTCATGCCGCAGCCAGGACGACAGGGTATCGCCGGAGTGGGTATCGTTGAAACGGATGTTGATCCGCGCCGTGGCCCGTGCCGGGATCACGTTGCCCGCCGGGTTCCCGCAGTCGATGGTGGTGATCGCCAGCGTGGAGGGGTCGAAATGCGGCGTGCCGCGGTCCAGCGGCTCTGCCTCCAGCCGCGTCAGCAGCTTCACCAGCGCCGAAAGCGGGTTCTTCGCCCGGTGGGGATAGGCCGAGTGGCCCTGCACGCCCTCCACGGTGATGTCGCAGGTCAGCGATCCGCGACGGCCGATCTTCATCATCTCGCCCATTTCGTTCGGGCAGGTGGGCTCTCCCACCAGGCAATGCGTCATCCGCTCGCCGTTGAAGGCCATCCAGTCCAGGATGGCAATCGTCCCGTCCTTGCCCTGGCCTTCCTCGTCGCCGGTGATGGTGATGATCACCGCCCCGTCCGGGGGCGTGTCGCGCACGAAGTCCATCGCCGCCGCAACGAAGGCCGCAACCCCCGACTTCATGTCGCAGGCACCGCGGCCATACATGAACCCATCCCGGATCTCGGCGCCGAAGGGATTGAACCGCCAGGCTTCGGCGTCGCCCACAGGCACCACATCGGTATGCCCGTTGAAGCCAAAGGCCCGGTTCGCGCCCTGCTTTCCCCAGCGGGCGTAAAGGTTGGCGATCCCGTTGCGGTCCACGCGCGTGCAGGTGAAACCCGCCTGCGCCAGGAGACCTTCCAAAAGGGTGATCGCTCCACCCTCGGCAGGAGTGACAGAAGGGCAGCGGATCAGCTTTGCAGTCAGTTCCACCGGGTCTACGGGCTCGAAGGGCATCATCAGTTCCAGATTGGGGCGTGCATGATCCGTAGCCGCTTGGGTCGGGGCCTGCAACCGCAAGGCGTTTGGCGCGCAGAGGTGACGGGTGTCAGTCGAAGAACGCGTATCAGTCGAAGATGGGGCGTCAGTCGAAAAACGGCGTGATCTCGGCGACGATGACCGAATTCTCGCGAAGCGCCCGCTCCATCAGGAACTGTTCCTCCTGGTCGATCTCTTCGCCGGACTTCATCCGGTCCTCCAGCGTGCCGAGGCCCTGCACCTCCAGCGGAGCCATCTCGGCTTCTTTCAGAATCGCCACAGTCTCGCGCACCGCCTCCGCCTCGTCCACGCCCGAGGCATAGCACAAAAGTGCCGCGCCGGTGGCTTTGGGGGGGAGGCCGTCGCCCGCTTTGCGGCCCACTTCTACGATCAGCGAATAGACCTGCTGCGGGCGTTTGGGCTTGGCTTCGTCCGACATGGCTTCCTCCGAAAGACCAGCAAGGCATAGCGGAAGCCATCTTGCTTCGCCACCCTTCACTGGGGGCGGCTGAAGTCGATCGTCCGTCAGCATGGCGGGCTTTTGAGGGGCATTGCGCCGCCGAAGCTGTCCTGCATTTCCCTGATCGGCGGGGGGCATCTGATCCAGACAATTTTAGAAATCTTGAAGGGACCCGTTAACCGTTCCTGAGATGTTCCCCGCCAACTTGCATGAAACTTTGCAGAAACGCGAGGAACGCATGCCCGAGGCAAGCGAACTGCCGATCCAGACGAACGTCAGCGCACTGCAGCTGGCCGAGGCGATGTTCGGCACCGGTATCAAGGTCGTCAACGCCACCTACATGGGCGACCCCACATCGGCCGGGATCTACAGCCAGGGTGACACCGTTGCGCCGGACGTCACGCCTGCTGACAGCGGCGTCATCCTGTCGACCGGCCGGGCAACCGATTTCACCAACGCCTCGGGCGACGTCAACCTGTCGTCCGGGACGACAACGGACACCGCCGGGATCGACGGCGATAGCCGCCTGAACGAAATTGCCGGAGCGCCAACTTACGACGGCGCGATTTTCCAGTCCGACTTCATCCCGGTCGGCTCGACGTTGACCATGCAGATCACCTTCTCGTCGGAGGAGTATCTGGAATACGTCGGATCCGGCTTCAACGATGCGGTCGGCATCTGGGTCAACGGGCAAAAGGCCCAGTTGACGGTCGGAGACGGTGACATCTCGATCAACAACATCAACCCGACGACGAACGGAAACCTCTACGTCGACAACACGAATGACATCTACAACACCGAGATGGACGGGTTCACCGTCACCCTGACGTTGAAGGCGCCGGTCATACCCGGTCAGGTGAACTCGATCCGGATCGGAATCGCGGACGGGGGCGACACGGCATATGACAGCAACCTGTTGATCGCAGGGGATTCCATCCAGACCGGGGTGATCGCACAGGCGGATGCCTTCACGGTGGGGCTGAACGACCAGACCACGGTCGACCTGGTCGGAAATGACACCAACACCGCCGGCGGTACGCTCCGTATCACCAAGATCAACGGCATCCCGGTCAAGGCCGGCGACCATGTGATCCTGCCCTCGGGCCTGGAAATCGTGGTCAACGCCGATGGCACTATCACTGCCGTCTCGGAGTGGGACGATCCCCTTGGCGAAACCAGTTTTTCCTATGAGGTGACGAACCAGAACGGCATCACCGATGTTGGTTTCGTCACCGGCGAGGTCGTTCCCTGCTTCGTCGAAGGCACGCGGATCCAGACGATCCGCGGACCTCTGCCGGTTCAGGAGATTGCTGTCGGCGACCTGGTCCTGACGCTGGACCACGGCTTCCAGCCCGTCGCCTGGCACGGCGTGCGGCAGGTGCCGTCGGCCGGTGCGATGGCCGCGGTCCGCATCCCGGCGGGCGCTTTCGGCGACCACGGGGCGGTGGCCGTGTCGCCGCAGCACCGGCTGCATTTTACCGGCTGGCGCGCCCAGCTTTATGCGGGCGAGGAGGAGGTGCTGGTGAAGGCGATCCACCTCGTGCGCGCGGGGCGTCTGGCCCAGGACCACTCCGGGGCTCCGGTGACCTACCACCACCTGCTATTCGCGCGGCACGAGATCATCTCTGCCGAAGGGTTGTGGAGCGAAAGCTACTACCCCGGACCCACCACGCTCTCCGGCCACGACCCGGAGGTGCAGCAGGAACTGCTGACGCTGTTCCCCGAACTGGCGGCGGACCCCGAAAGCTATGGCCCCGCGGCCCGCCCCGAAGTCCGCGCCCATGTCGCGGCGCTTCTGGTGGCGTAGGATTCAGTCGCGCAGAAGCTCGTTGATGCTGGTCTTTGACCGGGTCTGCGCATCTACTTTCTTCACGATGACCGCGCAGTACAGGTTGATCCCGCCCTTCGACGGCATTGACCCGGCGACGACGACCGATCCGCTCGGCACCTCGCCATACATCACTTCGCCGGTTTCGCGGTCGACGATCTTGGTCGACTTGCCGATGAAGACCCCCATCCCCAGGACCGAGCCTTCACGGATGATGCAGCCCTCCACGACCTCGGACCGCGCGCCGATGAAGCAGTTGTCCTCGATGATCGTCGGGCCGGCCTGCATCGGCTCCAGCACACCGCCGATCCCGACGCCGCCCGACAGGTGGACGTTCTTGCCGATCTGCGCGCAGGACCCCACCGTGGCCCAGCCGTCGACCATCGAGCCTTCATCGACGTAAGCCCCGATGTTCACGAAGGACGGCATCAGCACCACGCCCTTGGCGATATAGGCCGACCGCCGGACGATGGACCCCGGCACCGCGCGAAATGCGGCCTTGCGCCAGTCATCCGCGGTCCAGCCCTGCCACTTGGACGGAACCTTGTCCCACCAGTTCGACCCGCCGTTGCTGCCCGAAATCTCGTACATGTCCGTCAGGCGGAACGACAGCAGGACGGCCTTCTTCGCCCACTGGTTCACGTGCCAGTCGTTGCCGCGCTTTTCGGCCACCCGCAACGACCCCGCGTCCAGCGCCGTCAGCGTCGCCTCGATGGCATCGCGCACCTCGCCTTTGGTGGCGGGGCTGATCCCGTCACGAGCGTCCCAGGCGGCTTCGATGGCGGCTTCCAGTGCGGCGTTGGACATGGCTCTCTCCCCTTTTCGTCCCGGCCCTCATATCCAGCGGGGCGGTTGCATGCAATCATTCTGGCCGGTCTGCGAGGCAGCGGTGCAGGGTGCTCAGCATCACCCTGCGCAGCGCTGGGTTGGTGTCGCGGTAGTAGGGGGCGGCCATGACGGCCTTCGAGAAGGCATAGGCCCAGCCCCGCGCCCAGGTGGCGTCATCCACGGCCAGAAGCTGGCGGAACTCTGCCCGACCCGCAGGTTCCAATATCGTCCAGCCGCAGATCAGGTCCAAAGCAGGGTCCCCCGCCCCGAACGCGCCCCAGTCGATCACTGCCGCAAGGGTGCCACCGCGGGTGATCAGGTTCAGCGGATGCAGGTCCGCATGAACAAGGACGGGAGAGTCCGTCCACTCGGGCAAGGCCAGCGCGGACTCCCAGACCCGCGTCACCAGATGCGGGTCCGCTTCATCCCGAAAGTGCCCGATCATCTGCCGCAGGAAGGCGTCCCGTGAGGCGAGGTTCTCCCGCTTGATCGGCACCCCGTCCGGCAACGGTGTTCCCCGCAGTGCCGCCACGAATCCTGCCAGCGCCCGCCCGGCCGCCATGTCATCCACTGGTGCTGCCAGCGCATCCTTTCCGGAAATCCAGCGCATTACCGCCCAGGGGCGGGCATAGCCGCATCCCGGCCTTCCCACTGCCACCACCTCGGGCACCGCAAACGGCACCTTACCCGCCACCCAGGCCAGCCATCGCGTCTCGACTGTCAGAGCCGCTGCGGCCCCGGCCAGTCGCGGGAACCGCAGCACCAGCTCGTCACCCAACCGGATCATCACGTTGTCGCTGCCCGCCACGCCGACGGGACGCAAGCGAAGCCCGGCCCACTGCGGGAAGTGCTCTGCAACCAGCCGGGTGGCGAGGCCCGGCGAAACCGCCGTTTCCCCTTCGTGCATTCATGCAGTCCTCAAACTTCGGGTGGCCCTTATGGTCATGTGCCGGTAAGGCTAAGGTCAACCCAATTGCCAGGCGCGACCCATGAAAGACGAACCCCGCAGCCATCCGTTCCGCGACAGTGTCGAAGACATCGCCGCGACGAAGCGGATTCCCGACACGCCGCAGACCCGTGCCCCGGCCTATCGCCTGGCCTTCGCAGACCGCGATTTCATGACGCGTGATGAACTGCGACCCGTCCGCCTGCAGCTGGAATTGCTGAAACCGCAACTGATCATGGACGAGCGAGGGATCGAATCCACCATCGTGATGTTCGGTGGCGCCCGCATCCCGGCCCCTGAACACCGCGACACCGCGCGCACGAAAACCCTGGCCGACTTGTCGCATTACTACGACGAGGCCCGCCGGTTTGCCCGGATCATGACCGAGCGCAGCCTGGAAACCTACGGGCGCGAAGGCGTGATCTGCACCGGCGGCGGCCCGGGCGTGATGGAGGCGGGCAATCGCGGCGCGGACGAGGCTGGCGGGCAGTCGATCGGCCTGAACATCGTGCTACCCCACGAACAGGCGCCGAACGCCTACGTCACGCCCGACCTCAGCTTCAACTTCCACTACTTTGCCATCCGGAAGATGCACTTCCTGATGCGGGCGAAGGCCGTTTGCGTCTTCCCCGGCGGGTTCGGCACCTTGGACGAAATGTTCGAAAGCCTGACCCTGATCCAGACGGGTCGGATGAAACCGATTCCGTTTCTTCTGTTCGGTCGCGACTGGTGGGAAAGGGTGGTGAACTGGAGCCTTCTTGCCGAGGCAGGAGTGATCAGTCCCGAGGATCTGTCGCTGTTCGCAATGGTCGAGACTGCGGAAGAGGCGGTCAGCGTGATCGATGGGTGGGTTGTCCCCGACAAGTGAAAGGGGGCCGCCTGGCCCCCTTTCCTTTCGTCAGCGCTGAAGATCGTCGTCGCGGTCGTCTTCGATCTCGACCTCGGTCCGGCGCACGGTGTCGGTGATCGTCTCGCGGTGTTCGTCCACCGCTTTCGAGACGTCGATCTCTTCCACCACCCGGGCGGTCTTGGCCACAACCGGTTCTTCGGCTGTTTCCTCGACCTCGATCGTCTGGTCGCGGAACGCGTCGTCGGCGTCGGTGATCGGCCGATCAACGGCGCGGCGGTCGATCTGGACCCGCTCCGAGCGCAGCGAGACGTCGGCGCTTACCGGCTCTTCGATGACATAGGAGCGTACCCGCACCCGACCCAGCGAGACATCGCGCTTGCCAACGGCAAGGCGCTCTTCCGCGCGGCGAATCGTTTCGTGATCCTGTGCGCCACCGAGCCCGACCGTGTCCGCGGCCGCATCACCCATCGTCGCGGTGGTGCCGAAGCCCATCCGGGTCTCCTCAAAGGACCCGGTGCCCGGCGCGGTCCAGCCTTCGCCCTGCCACTGCTGGATCCGGTCCTCCATGTCGACCGCGCCCTCGTCGTCCAGGACGTCCAGGGTCGCGTCGGTCAGATGCGCGGGGACCGTGACGGTCAGCAGGTGGCTGCCACGGGTCAGGCCCTCGGCATAGGTGGTGCGATCGTCATCGGGCATGAACAGATCGGCGAGTGCCTCGAAGAAGCCCATGCTTTCGCGCCGGTCCTCGACCGCCACGCCGGACTGTTCGCCCCGCACCAACCGGATATCCGTGCTGGGAATGCCAAGGCTGAGGAGTGCGCTTCTGGCGCGCTCGGCCGCGTCGATGTCGTCGTAAAGTGCTGCAAGCTCGCGGCGGCTCAGTTCGGTGGTTTGCATCAGTTCTCTCCTGGTTGCGATGAAATTGGGCCCCGCTGCGCCTGATCGGGGGCCGAAGTGCGCGTCACTTCGACCGTCTGGCGCCGAAGCGTGACGGGTGTCGCCACATCTTCGGACAGGGTTGTGGTGGTGATGAGCAGTTCAGCCTTCAGGAAGGACCGGGTTTCGACGACCAGCCGTTCCTCAAGGACCGGGACGATGGTCACCCCATCCACGGTGCGGATCCGGGGCAGTTCCTCGCCCGGGGCAAGCATCCGGTCGACTTCCCGCCGTTCCACCGCCACGTCGGTCCGTGTCAGGCTCGCCGTGACGTTATCCTCGACCGTTTCGGTGCGCAGATCGACGCGGACGACGCCGGTCACGCGTGGAGCGGCGGTGACCGATACCTGCTCGGCCGCCACGGGAAGGGTCACGCCCTGCTTCTCGGGTAGGGGAGGCTTGGAATTGGACACGGGCTGCAAGGACCTATCGACGGGGCTGAGATGAAGCAGACCGTGGCCCACTTACCCACCAACCGGCGATGTCCCCGCTTGTTCCAGCGGCCCGCCTGTTCCTAGTCTCGGCGTAGCGGTTCCCGCGCCCAGCCGTCCAGGAACTCTACCCGCTCGCAGCCGGAGAAGACCGCGAGGCGCGCCAGCTCTGCCTCCAGCTTCGCTTGCCGGGCCTTGGTAAGCTTCACCCCGGGTTCGGGCCAGAACGCCTTGACCCGCAAGCTTCCCGCTTCCCGGAAGGCCTTGACGTCGATCCGCCCGACCAGACTGTCACCTTCCAGCACGGGGAAGACATAATAGCCGTAGATTCGCTTTGGTTCGGGGACGAAGACCTCGATCCGGTAGTGAAAGCCGAACAGGAATTCGGCCCGGTCGCGGTCGCGCAGGGCCGGGTCGAAGGGCGACAGGATGCGCAGGCGGGGCGTCGGTTCGGGCGGCTCTTCCGCCAAGGTGTCGGGGAAGACAAAGACCTTGCGACGTTGGCCAAGGGTCCCCTCAATCTCGGCCTCGATGATCTGGCCCCGTGCCAGCGCGTCGCGGCACCATGCTCTTGCGACCTCGGGACTGATGGCCTTCCAGTAGGCCGCGATCTCGCCGGATGTACCGAACCCCAGGTGCCGCAGTGCGGACCGGCAGGCCCAGTCGCAAACCTGCTCTGCCGGGATCGGAGCGCGATGGATTTCCGGGATCACCCGTTCGGTCAGGTCGTAAATCTTCGCGAACCCCTCGCGCCGGGTGATCGCCAGGCGACCGGTCCGCCAGAGCCATTCCAGCGCGGTCTTCGACGGATGCCAGTCCCACCAGCCCCCTTTGCCGCGGACCTCGCCCTCGCCGACGTCGGCGGTACCCACCGGCCCGTCCCTGGCGATCCGGTTCAGGATGCTGTCGAACTGCGCTTCGTAGCCGTCGCGGAACCAGCTTTTCCAGTTGGCATGCAGCCGCTGTTCGTCGCGCTGGAACCGATGCTGCCAGACCCCATGCAGCCGCGTGGGCAGGATCGAGGCATCATGCGTCCAATGCTCCCACAGGCTGCGGTCCTTCTCGAGGAGCCGCTTGAGTGCCGGGGGGCGGAAGGACTGCCGCCGGGACCAGAGGATCATGTCATGCGCCCGGGCCACGGTGTTGATGCTGTCGACCTGGACGAAGCCGATCCTCTCGATCAGATCGTGCAGGGCCTGACCCGAGGCCGGTCCCGCAGGCGCTTCCGACAGGGCATGGCGCTGAAGAAACAGGCGGCGGGCGCGGGTGTTGGGGATCAGTTCAGGCATCGCCAAGGCCTAACATTTCAAACTGTTTCGGCAAATGGTGCAATTGTTATCGCACCGGCCCGCCCTGCCGGTTGCAATGCCCGAATCAGCCCTTACTATCCCATTGTCTCCTGACACAATTCCCAGAAACGCATTTGGTCGCGCCCGGCTTTGCCGAGTGCACCGGAAAGGTCCATGAAGCATTGCCCCACGAAACGCCCCTGATCACCACCCTCGTTGCCGGCTTCGGCCTCGCGTTCCTGTTCGGCCTTCTGGCGCAACGCCTGAAGCTGCCGCTGATCGCTGGGTATCTGCTGGCGGGTGTGGTCATCGGACCGTTTACGCCGGGCTATGTCGCGGACATGAAGCTTGCCACCGAACTGGCCGAGTTGGGGGTGATCCTGCTGATGTTCGGGGTCGGGCTGCACTTCTCGCCACGGGACCTTATGGCAGTCAGGGCCATCGCCGTACCGGGCGCCTTGGGACAGATTGCCGTAGCCACCGCCTTCGGGACCGCAATGGGATGGGCCATGGGGTGGAGCCTGGGGGCGGGACTGATCTTTGGTCTTGCACTTTCGGTCGCGTCGACCGTGGTGCTGCTGCGCGCGCTGCAGGACCGTGACCTGGTCACCACGGACAAGGGCCGCGTCGCCGTGGGCTGGCTGATCGTCGAGGACCTGGTCATGGTGATCTCCCTGGTGCTGATCCCGCCGCTCGCGGGGCTTCTGGGTGGCACCGCGGTGCCGGTCGCCGAGGAGGCCGAGGCGGTGGCCGAGGTGACCAGCAACATCGGCATCGGGCCGATCGCCGCAACGGTGATGATCACTCTGGCGAAGGCTGCGGCGTTTGTGGCGCTGATGCTGATCGTGGGCCAACGCGTCGTGCCGTGGGTGCTGCACTTCGTGTCGCAAACCCGCTCGCGGGAGCTTTTCCGCCTGTCGGTCCTGGCGATCGCATTGGGGGTTGCCTATGGCGCCACGCACTTCTTCGGCGTTTCTTTCGCGCTTGGTGCCTTCTTTGCCGGTATGGTGATGTCGTCGTCGACGCTGTCACAGCAGGCCATGCGCGAGACCTTGCCCCTGCGCGACGCATTCGCGGTCCTGTTTTTCGTTTCGGTCGGGATGCTGTTCAATCCCGCTATCATCCTTGAAGCACCCCTGGCCCTGGTCGGTACGGTCCTGATCATCATCTTCGTCAAGTCGCTCGCGGCTTATTACATCGTGCGCGCCTTCGGACATGAGCACGACAAGGGCCTGACCATTGCGGCAAGCCTGGCTCAGATCGGGGAGTTTTCGTTCATTCTGATCACGATGGCCGTCACGCTTGACATCGTGCGGCCCGAGGCGAGGGACCTTGTGGTTGCCGGAGCGATGATCTCGATCCTAGCCAACCCGCTTCTCTTCCACATTCTGGACCGCCGCGAGGCGCGGAAGGCGGAGGCTCTTCGTTCGACTTCGTCTCCTCATCGCGAGGACGGCGCGTCTGGTGAGGCCGTCAGCGACGAGCAATCGGCTAGATCTGGCGCCCCGTCAGAAGCTTCGGCAGCTCTCCCGTCAGGCCTGCCGCCTGCCGCATGAAGCCGCGGCGGAGGCCCGGCACGGCGTTCACGATCCCCATGCCAAGGTCGCGCCCCAGGCGCAGGATCGGGTTGTCAGTGGAGAACACCCGATTCACCGTGTCCATCCCAAGGGCCAGAGCCGTCGCATCAAAGCGCCGCCAGCGCTGATACTCCTCCAGCGCAGCGGGGCTGCCCGGCTCTTCGCCGCGGCGGCGGGCAAGGATAAGGACCTCGGCCAAGGCGGCGACGTCGCGAAGCCCAAGGTTCAACCCCTGGCCCGCAATCGGATGCACCCCATGCGCGGCATCCCCGACCAGCGCCACGCGCGGGGCGGTGAAATGCTCGGCCAGCGACAGGGACAGGGGATAGGTGAAGCGCGCACCGGCAAAACTGATCTCGCCCAGGAAATCGCCGAAACGGGGGCGCAAAGCCTCCAGATACTCGGCATCCGGAAGAGCCTGGATCGCGGCGGCATTGGCATCGGTCTCGCTCCAGACGATGCTGGAATGATGGCCGCCCTTCAGCGGCAGGATCGCCAGCGGGCCAGAGGGCATGAAGAACTGCTGTGCGATGCCCTGATGGTCGTGTTCGTGCCGGATCGCGGTAACCAGCGCGGTCTGCCCGTAGCCCCAGCCGACCCGGCGGATGCCAGCACGCTGGGCCGTGCCCGACCCGCGACCGTCGCAACCGATCAGAAGCGCCGCCGCAAGCTTGCGGCCCGACGCGAGTGTCACGGTGACCCCCTCGGTCGTCACGTCCTGCGCCACCACGGTTTCGCCGGACAGGAGGGTGATCCCCGGAGTCTGCTGCATCGCCTGCAGGAAGGCCGCATAAAGGTAGCGGTCCTCCAGCATGTGGCCCACCGGGCCTTCCTCGATCTCGGAAGCGTCGAAGTGCAGGAAGAAGGGGGCGGCCCCTTCGCCCGCGCGGCCGTCCGAGGCCTTGATCTCCAGCATCGGCTGCGCCTTGTCGGCGACGCTGTCCCAGACTTTGATCGCCTGCAAAAGCCGCACGGATGCAATCGCCAAAGCATAGGCGCGCCCGTCGAAGCCGGCCTCGGCCCGGTCCGGCGCGGCACGGGAATCGACTACGGTGACCCTGAAGCCGCCTTGCGCCAGCGCCAGGGCCAGGGCCGGACCGTTCAGTCCGCCACCGGCGATCAGGATATCGGTGTTCCAGGTCATGCCTCTTTCTTGGCCCCCTTGGAACGGATTGTCCATGCGTCGCCAAGCCGCTACCCTTGGTGCAAAACGGGGGGCAGGATGAGCGGAACCTGGGCACATATGACTGCGGCCGAGCTTGGTCGCGAGATCGGGACGGGCCGGATCAATCCGGTCGAGCTGACCGAGTTCTTCCTGGACCGGATCGACAGCCACCCGCTGGCCGGACGCATCTATGCCCGTGCCACGGCGGCTCGGGCACGGGGCGAGGCGATGGCGGCGGCGGCTCGGGCCAAGGCGGGTCTCCGCAAGGGGCTGCTGGACGGGGTGCCGGTCAGCTGGAAGGACCTGTTCGACACGGCGGGCGTGGCAACCGAGGCGGGGTCTGCACTGTTGAAGGGCCGGACGCCGGAGCGCGATGCCGCAGTCCTTGAAACCGCGACGTTGCAGGGCTTGGTCTGTCTGGGCAAGACGCACATGTCGGAACTGGCGTTCTCGGGTCTCGGCTTGAACCCGGTGACGGCCACGCCGCCTTGCCTGAACGACGAGCGGGCGGTGCCCGGCGGATCGTCCTCGGGTGCGGCGGCCTCGGTGGCTTTCGGGCTGGCTCCTGCGGCCATCGGCTCGGATTCCGGGGGTTCGGTGCGGATACCCGCCGCCTGGAATGATCTGGTCGGACTGAAGACGACGGCGGGAAGCTTGTCGCTGCAGGGTGTGGTGCCGCTGTTCGAAACCCTTGATACCGTGGGCCCGCTTGCCCATTCGGTCGAAGACTGCAACCTGCTGCTGGCAGCCCTAAGCGGCAATGCCGCGGCCGATCTTGGCGGGGCAAGCCTGACCGGGGTCCGCCTTGCAGTCCTGGAAACCCTGGCCCTGGACGATGTGCGCGAACGACCCGCCCAGGGGTTTGAAGATGCCATCCGGCGCTTTGCCAAGGCCGGAGCGCAGATCCATCGCATTGCGGCTCCTGAGGCCGCCGAGGCCGTGGCCCTGGCGGGAGTGCTTTGTCCGGCAGAAGCGTACGGGACCTGGAATGAGACAATCGAGGCCGCGCCGGAGAAGATGTTCCCGCGCATCCTCGACCGCTTCCGCACGGGGGGCCAGATCAGTGCGGTGGACTATGTCGCGGCCGCGCGGCGGCTGCAGAAGCTCCGTGCCATCTGGGCCGAGCGCGCGGCCGGCTATGACGCCGTGATTCTGCCGACCTCTCCGATCCTGCCACCCGACGCGAGCCGTCTGATGACGGACGACGCCTACTATGTGGCCGAGAACCTGCTTGCGCTTCGCAACACCCGTATCGGCAACATGCTTGGGCTCTGCGTCCTGACGTTGCCGACGTCGCAGCCCTCTTGCGGTATCAGCCTGATGGCGGCGGCAGGGGAAGACGCGCGATTGCTGCGGCTGGGTGCGGCTGCGGAACGGGCGCTGCTTTAGCGGGATGCTTCTGGTTGGACTGCGGCCTGGTCCCTAGTGGAGCGAAGGACATCACAGGGGGGATGTCTCACACCCGGTGATAGGGCGACCCGGCCAGAATCGTCGCCGCGCGGTAAAGCTGCTCGGCCAGCATCACGCGGACCAGCATGTGCGGCCAGACCATGCGTCCAAGACTGATCGCAAGGTCAGCGCGGCCGCGCAAGGTGGGGTCCACGCCGTCCGCTCCGCCGATGACGAAAGCCGCGTCTTGCCGTCCGCCGTCGCGCCATCCGGCCAGCGCCTGCGCGAATTCGGGGCTGGAGAGCGTCTTGCCCCGTTCGTCCAGCACGACCAGTGCGGCGCCATCGGGGATCACACGCGACAGCAACGCGCCCTCGGCCGCCATGCCGCCGCCCTTCCTGTCCTCGACCTCATGCTCGGTCGCAGGACCCAGGCCCAACGGTCGGCCCGTCCGGTCCAGCCGCTGGAGGTAACCGTCCACCAGTTCCCGCTCCGGTCCCGCCCGCAGGCGGCCCACGGCGCAGAGATGCAGGCGCATCAGGCCTTTGCAGCGAGAGTCGAGCCCGCCGGAAGCCACATCTTTTCAAGCTGGTAGAAGTCGCGCACTTCCGGACGGAAGACGTGGACGATGACATCGCCTGCGTCGATCAGCACCCAGTCGCCGGTCTCCTTGCCTTCCATGCGGACGTTGATCCGCAATTCCTGCTTCAGCCGGTCGGCCAGCTTTTCGGAAATCGAGCCGACCTGCCGGGACGAACGCCCCGAGCAGATGACCATGTAATCGGCCACGTCCGACCGACCGCGAAGGTCGATCTGCACGATCTCCTCGGCCTTGTCGTCATCGACGGACTTCAGAACCAGGGCCAGAACGTCCTCGGAGCTGTAGTCCTGCGAGGCGGCATCAGCGGTTTTCGGGCGCGGACCGACGGGAAGGCCGGTAGCGGGATCAGAATGCGACAGGACCAGGTCCTCCAGGGGAAAGCGCGGACGAAAGGCCCCCGCGCCGGGCCGATTGGTCAAGCCTAGCACCGGGGCGGGCCAATCTCAACCAAAGGCGGGCGGCTACGCCTTATTCCGCCCCTTGGCAAGGCTAGATCATATCGCAACGCGACAGTTCCCCGGGAGTCGGCAAGCGATCGGCAGACAATCTGCAGTCAGTCACGTCTGGGCACAGGTCCGGCGCAGTGCCAAGTGTGGTGGCCGAATGTCACGACAGCAGGCCCGTCGTCATATGCCGCTTGCGTCCGAATCCCGCCTTGCGCGTGACCGAGAACCCCGCCTCGGCCAGCGCCCGGCGGACATGACCGGCGGCGGTATAGGTGGCGAAGGTTCCCCCAGCCGCGGTATGGCGGGCGACCTCCTGCATCAGCTCGGGTGACCAGAGTTCGGGGTTCTTCGCGGGGGAGAAACCGTCCAGAAACCACGCGTCGGCGGCTCCGTCCCAGGTGGCCAGCGTCTCGCGCGCGTCGCCGATATGGATGGTGGCGGTCAGGCCGGGAAATTCCAGCACCGTTGCCCCGGTGGCCCATTGGCGCAGGAAGAGCTTGGCCACCTCGGCGACATCGGGAAAGGCGGTCAGGGCGCGTGCGATGTCCGCCGTTTCCATCGGAAAGGCCTCGAAACTGGCGTAGTGAAGGTGCCCCGGCCCCTGGTGCGACAGCAGCACCGCCATAAGGTTCAGTCCGGTGCCGAAACCCAGTTCCGCGATCCGGAACCCGTCGCGGAACCGTTCCGGCAGGCCGTTCCCGGACAGGAAGACATGCCGCGTCTCGTCCAGCCCGCCCGCCAGCGAGAAGTAAGGGTCGTCGAACCGGCGCGAGACAGGGATGGTCTCGTCGCGCCAGTCAAGCATCGGGGTCTGGTCGGGGCTGGCCATCGGGGATAGTCCTTTGCGCCGAGTGATGGTCTTGGGGCAGCAGAATGGCAAGCGTCGACGTGACGATCCGGGGCGGAGGGATCTTCGGTTTGTCCATCGCCTGGGCCTGCCTTGGGCGCGGTGCGAAGGTCCGGGTGATCGAGACGCGGTCCTGGGGCGCGGGCTCGTCGGGCGGGCTGGTCGGGGCGCTGTCGCCGCATGTGCCGGAAGCCTGGAATGCGAAGAAAGCCTTTCAGCTGGAGAGCCTTCTGATGGCCCAGGACTGGTGGGCAGGGGTAGAGGCAGCCTCGGGGCAGCCCTCGGGCTATGCGCGCCTTGGCAGGCTGCAGCCATTGGCCGATGACAAAGCAGTTCAGGCGGCTCGACGCCGTGAAGGCGATGCCGCGCTTGTCTGGGGCGACAGGGCCGAGTGGCAAGTAATCCCGGCCAGCGGCGCGCCCTGGGAGCCGGCGACGCCCACCGGCTGGCTGGTCCGCGACACGCTCTCCGCCCGGCTTTCGCCCCGGCTGGGCTTGGCGGCGCTGACGGGTGCCCTGAAGGAACTGGGGGCCGAGCTGATCCTTGGCGAGGCAGAGGAGACCGGCGCCGTGGTCCACGCCACGGGCGTTGCGGGACTTCAGGACCTGTCGCGCAGCTTTGGATTGACCGTCGGTTCGGGCGTGAAGGGCCAGGCGCTGTCGCTGCGGTTCGACGCGGGCGATCAGCCGCAGCTCTTCACTGACGGCCTGCACATCGTGCCTCATGTCGACGGGACTGTTGCCATCGGATCGACCTCGGAAACCAGGTGGACCGACGATGGCCCGGACGCCCAATTGGACGCCCTGCATGCGAAGGCCGTCGCTGCGGTGCCCGCCTTGGCCGGTGCTGCGGTTTCCGACCGGTGGGCCGGGATTCGTCCCAAGGTCGCAAGCCGCGCGCCGGTGCTGGGCCACTGGCCGGGCAGGTCGGGGCATTTCGTGGCGAACGGCGGCTTCAAGATCGGCTTCGGAATGGCGCCTAAGGTGGCGGAAGTCATGGCCGATCTGGTGCTGGAGGGCCGTGACGCGATCCCGCCCGAGTTCACGCTGGAAACCCTGCTTCAGAAGGAAACGGCGCGCCGGTAGGTGATCGAGGTGGGCCGGTCAAATCCCGGATCGGCCGTCCGACCAACCTCGACAAAGCCCATCGCCGTGAAGACGCGCTGGTTCTCCACCAGCTCCACCCTAGTCTGCAACTCCAGCGTCGGCAGCCGCAACGCCCGCGCCCGCGCTTCCGCCTGATCGACAAGCCGCCGTGCCAGACCCTTGCCCCGATGATTGGCAGCCACGGCAAGCTTGCCCACATAAAGCGCCTCGGGTCTGGGAGTGAGGAAGACGCATGCGACGGGCTTACCGATAATCCAGATCTCGCCCATCGCGGTTTGCCGGGCCAAGGCCTCGGGCGTCAGGTCGCGCAATGAGGAGGGCGGGTCGATCCGACCTTCCATGGAGGCGAAGGCGTCGGACAGCAGCCTCAGGATTGCTGGCCAGAGAGTGGCCTCGGTGACAAGTTGCGGTGTCATCGTCGCAGAGTGCGGCTGGTCTCGGCAGATCGCAAGAGGCGGCCCGGCGGCTCGCCTTTCCGGATGGGTTCCGCTAAGCCTGCCGCAAAGCGAACCCAGGACCGCCGCATGACCCCCGCCTATCCCCAGATCCGCGACCTTGTGCTGATCGGCGGCGGGCATGCCCATGCTCTGGTCCTGCGGATGTGGGGGATGGACCCCTTGCCTGGGACGCGGCTGACGGTGATCGACCCCAATCCGGTGGCGCCCTACACGGGCATGTTGCCTGGGCTGATCGCGGGACACTACCGGCGTGACGAACTGATGATCGACCTTGTCCGCCTGGCCCGTTTCGCCGGGGCGCGGGTGATTCTGGACCGGGCCACGGGCATCGACCCGGCGACGAAGATGATCCATCTGGCGGGACGCGGGCCCGTGCCTTACGACCTTGCGGCCATCGACGTGGGGATCACCTCGGACCTGCCCTTGCTGCGGGGCGCGCCAGAGAATTCCGTCGCCGCCAAGCCGCTGGCGCGGTATGCCGAGGCATGGGAGACCTTTGTCGCTCTGGCGCCCGCAAAGCCCAAAGTGGTCATCCTGGGCGCGGGTTTGGGCGGCGTTGAACTGGCGTTAGCTTCCGCCCATCGACTGGGCGGGGCCGCGACGGTCACGCTTCTGGACCGGGCGCAGGCGTTCCTGCCCACCCTTGCCCCCGCAGCGCGCCGGGTTCTGGAACAACCGCTGACGGCAGCGGGGGTAGTTCTGCGGCTTGGAACGCAGGTCGCGGAGGTCCGCGCGGCGTCCGTTCTGCTGGAAAACGGGGAAGAGATCGGATCGGACTTCACGCTGACCGCCACGGGCGCGCGGCCCCATGGATGGTTGGCCCAAACGGGATTGCGCGTGCAGGACGGGTTCCTGGTGACGGACGCCACTCTGCGGACCTCCGATCCCTTCGTCTTTGCCAGCGGTGACTGTGCCGGGATAGAGGGCGACCCCAGGCCCAAGGCCGGGGTCTTCGCGGTGCGGGCCGCCAAGGTGCTGCACGCCAACCTGCGGGCGGCATTGACCGGAAAATCCCTGCAGGAGTTCAGGCCGCAGGGGGATTACCTGAAGCTGATCTCGCTGGGCAAGAAAGCGGCGGTCGCCGAGAAATGGGGGGTGGCCCTGTCTGGCGCCCGGTTCTGGGACCTCAAGAACCGGATCGACAGGGACTTCATGGCCAAGTTCGAGGATTACCCGGTGATGGCGCGGCCGACGGCCCCCAAGGTGGCGACCGAGGGGCTGGCGGCGCATCTTGCCGGAAAGCCGCTCTGCGGCGGCTGCGGGGCGAAGCTGGGGCCAGGGGTCTTGTCCTCCTCGCTCGGGTCACTGCCGGCGCCAGTGCGGGGTGATGTGCTGTCGGGTCCGGGCGACGACGCAGCGGTGCTGAAGACGTCGGATGGTTTGCAGGTGCTGACCACCGACCACCTGCGTGCCTTCTGCAACGATCCGCGGCTCATGGCTCGGCTGACCGCGATCCATGCGCTGGGGGATGTCTGGGCGATGGGGGCGTCACCGCAGGTGGCACTGGCGCAAGTGACGCTCCCGCCGCTGGGGCCGGAGTTGCAGGCGCGGATGCTGCGCGAGGTGATGGAGGAAGCCGGCCTGGTCTTCCGCGCCGCGGGCGCGGATGTGGTGGGCGGGCACTCGACCGAGGGCGCGGAGCTGACCATCGGTTACACGGTGACCGGGTTGGCGGACCGGCACATCGGCAAGGGCGGTGCCCAGCCGGGCGACGCGCTGGTGCTGACGAAGCCCCTTGGCTCTGGCACGATCCTTGCCGCCGAGATGGCTCTGGCACGGGTGCCGGGGGTCATGTTGGGCGAAGTCTGGGCCGACTGCATCGCGCAGATGTCGGTCGCACAAGGAACGGCGGCGGCGATCCTGCGCCCGGTGGCGCGGGCAATGACGGATGTGACGGGTTTCGGACTGGCCGGGCACCTTCTGGAGATGCTCGAGGCATCTTCTGTGGCAGCGAAGTTGCGGCTGGACGACGTGCCTGTGCTGGCCGGGGCGGTGGATCTGGCGGCGGCCGGACTGGGGTCCTCGCTGCAACCGGCGAACCTTGCAGCGGTCAGCTGGCGTATGGTTGCGCCACCCGGCCCGAAATCCGCGCTACTGACCGACCCGCAGACCTGTGGCGGGCTGTTGGCCTCGGTCCCGGCAGGGCAGGCGGCGGTGCTGGTTGCCCGTTTGCGGAACGCGGGGCATCAGGCGGCCGTGATCGGTGAGGTGGTCGCAGGGGCGCCTCACCTGACTGTCACCTAGATCAGCCCTTCCTTGCGGAAAAGCGCCTTGAGGTCCGTTTCCGGCCGCGCCCCGAAGTGCGAAATGACCTCGGCCGCAGCGAGGCAACCCATCCGGCCCGAGGTGGCAAGCGACTGGCCGGTGGCAAGGCCGTAAAGGAACCCGGCGGCAAACTGGTCGCCTGCGCCGGTCGCATCGACCGGGACGACGCGGCGGACTGGCACGATGGCCTCTTCCTCGCCGCGCACGACAATCACGTCGTGGCCTGACCGGGTGCAGACCACCAGTCCCGAGTCGCGGGCGGCCTGCTCCAGCGCCGCCGAAAGGTCGGTCTGGTACAGCGAGGCCCACTCGTGTTCGTTGCCGATCACATAATCGAGCGACTTGACCAGCGTGCGGAAGCTGTCGCGGTGGCGGTCGACGCAGAACGGGTCGGAAAGGGCGATCCCGGCCTTGCCGCCCGCCTTGTGGCAAAGGTCCACCGCACGTTCAAAGGCCTGTTTGCCCTTCGGCTTGTCGTAAAGGTAGCCCTCAAGGAACAGGATCTCGGCGCTGCCCGCGACGCTGTCAGATACATCGTCGGGGCCAAGCTCGGAAGAAATCCCGAGGTAGGTGTTCATCGACCGCTCACCATCGGGCGAAACGAAGATCATCGAGCGCGAGGTTGGCAGTTCGCCGCCGGGGACCGGAGGGTTGACGAAGTCGGTGCCCTCCTGCGCCATCGTCTGGGCGTAGAAGCGGCCCAGTGCATCATCGTGGACACGGCCGATGAACGCGGTCGAAAGCCCGAGGTTGCCAAGTCCGGCCAAGGTGTTCGCCACCGACCCGCCCGGTGCCTGCTGCCGGTTGGTCATCGCGCCGTAAAGCAGCTCGCCCCGCTCGCGTTCAACCAGCTGCATGATGCCCTTCTGGATGCCCATCAGGTCCAGAAAGCTGTCGTCAGCCGAGGAGAACACATCGACGATGGCATTGCCGATACCGACGACCTGGTAGGACTTCATGCGGTCTTCTCCGGGTAAAGGCACCAGTCCCGGATCGGGCAGATGCCGCATTTTGGTGTGCGTGCGACGCAGATATACCGGCCATGCAGGATAAGCCAGTGATGCGCGTGGTGCTGATATTCCACCGGCACGTTATCTTCTATGGCGCGCTCCACGGCGGTTTCGTCCTTGCCGGGACAGATGCCGGTGCGGTTGCCGACGCGGAAGATATGGGTGTCCACGGCCTGTGCGGGGTGGTGGAACCACATCGACAGGACCACGTTCGCCGTCTTGCGCCCGACACCCGGCAGGGTGACCAGTGCGGCGCGGGAACTGGGCACCTCACCGCCGAAATTGTCGATCAGCAGGCGCGACAGCTTGATGACGTTCTTCGCCTTGTTGCGGAACAGCCCGATCGTCTTGATGTGCTCGATTAGGGCCACTTCCCCAAGATCCAGCATCTTCTGCGGCGTGTCGGCGATCTGGAACAGCTTGCGGGTCGCCTTGTTCACGCCGACATCCGTCGCCTGCGCCGACAGCGCCACCGCGACCAGAAGCGTGAAGGCGTTCACATGCTCCAGTTCACCCTTCGGTTCGGCTTCGATCTCGGCAAAGCGCGCGAAGACCTGTTTCAGGGCGGAGTAGGGGAGTTGTGGCGTCATGCTTCCTTGCACCACGAAACCGGGCTTGCGACAAGCGCAGGAAACGGGTCGCGAAGACGGGCCGGGGCAGCTAGACCAGTGGAAAGCTCGTCGACCCCTTCGTCACTTCTGGGAAAATCCTCCGGCAGGATGGCGACGTGGCACGAAGAGACATCCCGAGGGCGCGACAATGACCGACCAATCCCCCGCCTACCATTATCAGGTGATCGCCCGCGCGCTGGAGGTGATCGACGCGACTGGTCCGGCGCTGACCCTGGAAGACCTCGCGGCACGCATGACGATGAGCCCGGCGCATTTCCAGCGCGTCTTCAGTCAGTGGGTCGGGGTCAGCCCGAAGCGCTATCAGCAATACCTCACGCTTGGCCATGCGCGGCGGCTTCTGGCGGAACGGCACACTCTGCTTGGCACCGCGCTGGAGGCCGGACTGTCCGGCACCGGTCGGCTGCACGACCTGTTCCTGACCTGGGAGGCAATGTCCCCGGGAGAGTATGCCCGGGGTGGAGACGGGTTGGAAATCCGCTGGGGCTGGTTCGACAGCCCCTTCGGCCCTGCTCTGGTCATGGCCACCCAGAAGGGCATCTGCGGTATCGGTTTCGCCGACGAAGTGGGCGCCGAGGCCGCATTGGAAGACCTTGTCCGCCGCTGGCCCCGTGCCACCTACACCGAGGACCCGCTGGCGATACGGTCAATGGTCGATGCGGCCTTTGGCGGCGGGGCCGCCAGCCTGCACCTGATCGGCGCACCGTTCCAGATCAAGGTCTGGGAGGCGCTGCTGGCGATCCCGACCGGCCATGTGACCACCTATGCCGACATCGCCGGGGCCATCGGCCACCCCCAGGCGCATCGGGCGGTGGGCACGGCGGTCGGGCGCAATCCGATCAGCTTCCTGATCCCCTGCCACCGTGCGCTCCGACGGGACGGCGGCCTGGGCGGCTATCACTGGGGACTGCCCCGCAAGCGCGCGATGCTGGCCTGGGAGGCGGCTCGCACAGATTTGTGATGCGCGGAACCCTGCCGAAGCCAGCGGGAACCGCCTGCCTCTCGACGCCGTTGGTGTATTGTGGCACGGGTCTGTGCAAAGGCCCACCAATGGGCGAACACTTGAGGCGAGAGCAAAAATGATGATGAAGACCCCCCTGATCCTGGCTGTGGCCGGCACTCTGTCCCTGACTGCCTGCGTCGACCCGAATGCCTTCCCGGACGATCCGAATGCGCGTCAGCGCCAGGGCGCGATCATCGGTGGCCTGACCGGCGCCGTGGCTGGTGTCGCCGTTGCCGGCGACGGCGACGAGCTGAAGGGTGCGATCATCGGCGGCGCTTTGGGCGCGGGAACCGGTGCCATCATCGGCGCCGACCTTGACCGTCAGGCGGCCGAACTGCGCGGCTCGCTGAACTCGAACATCTCGGTCACGAACACCGGCGAATACCTGATCGTGAACATGCCGCAGGACCTGCTGTTCGCCACCGACAGCGCCTCGGTCCGTCCGGACCTGCGCGCCGACCTGAATACCGTGGCGGCCAGCCTCCTGCGCTACCCGAACAGCCGGATCGAGGTGATCGGCCACACCGACAACACCGGCAGCGCCGCCTATAACCAGGACCTGTCGCAGCGCCGCGCCGTGTCGGTCGCCAGCGTGCTGCGTGAGGGCGGCGTGCCCGGCAGCCGTGTCGCGGCCTTTGGTCGGGGCGAGGATCAGCCCGTCGCGTCGAACCTGACGCCGGACGGCCGCGCCAAGAACCGCCGGGTCGAGATCATCATCCGTCCGACCCGCTGATCGCGGCGTATCTAAGACAAAAGGGGTCAGCTTGGGCTGGCCCCTTTTCCATTGTGATTCCGGCTGAATCGGTCATATTTCCGGACCAAAACCAGGGTCCGCCATGCCATTCCTGAAAGTTACGCCCGAGAAGCTGTCGAGCACGGTCGTCCGCCAGATCGAGCAACTGATCCTGCGCGGCATCCTGCGCCCGGGCGAACGCCTGCCATCGGAACGCGATCTCGCCGACAAGATGGGTGTCTCGCGCCCGTCGCTGCGCGATGCCATCGCCGACCTCGCCGAGCGCGGGCTTCTGGTCAGCCGGGCGGGGTCAGGCATCTTCGTGGCCGAGGTCCTGGGGTCGGCCTTCTCTCCGGCGCTGACCCAGCTTTTCTCGACCCATGAGGAAGCGGTCTTCGATTACATCAGCTTTCGCCGCGACATGGAGGGACTTGCCGCGGAACGGGCGGCGACGTTCGGCTCCGAAACCGACCTGAAGCTGATCGACACCATCTATCGCAAGATGGAGGTCGCTCACCAGAAGCGAGATCCTTCGGACGAGGCGCAACTGGATGCCGAGTTCCACATGGCCATCATCGAGGCCAGCCACAACGTCATCATGCTGCACATGTTGCGGTCGATGTTCGATCTCTTGCGGCAAGGCGTCTTCTACAATCGCCAGGTGATGTTCAAGAACCGCATGACCCGGGACCAGCTGCTGGATCAGCACCGGGCGATCAACGCCGCGATCCAGGCCCGGGACCCTGCGGCGGCGCGAACGGCGATTGCCGCCCATATGGCCTATGTCGAGCAGGCGTTCCACGACCAGATGCGCGCCGAGAAGCACGAATCCATCGCCCGCCAGCGTCTGGAACATGAAGCCAGCCGGTGACTGCATAGTGGGGCCAGGCGACGACGAAGCAACCCCGGATCAGGCGTGCGCCCGGTGTGCGCAGCCACGACGATCGCGCGGCGTCTAAAGCTTGATGACGACGAGTACGTGGCGCTGTCTGGACTTACACTGATCTACAGCGGCGCGAGCGTCTTGGCGGGCAGCCCGGTTCTTACCTTGCATATGGGTCAGCCAGCGCCGGGAGTACCTTCCCCACGCAGTCGCCGAACCCGATCATGTACCCGTCCCCCCGACACCCTCCGCGCAAGGAAAGGGTGTCATTGTCTTCGATAAAAGTCCGCGTTCCACCAGCGATGGCGATGGGCTCCTTGCCGCCCCAGGATAGTTCCAGAAGGCTGCCGCGGCTGTCCTTCGTGGGCCCGGAAATCGTCCCCGATCCCAGCAGATCCCCCGTATTCATCGGGCAGCCGCTGGTGGTGTGATGCGCCAGCTGCTGCGCGGCGGAATAGTACATCTCGGCATAATTCGTCCGCGCGATCACGGCCTCGACCCCACATTCCGGCTGCAGGGCCACCTCTAGCGCGATGTCATACAGCATCGGCCCCGGCTCCTGCAGATGTGGCAGCAGCGGCACTTCGCGGGGCGGGGTGGAACAGCGGAACGGCTCCAGCGCTGCCTTCATGACGATCCAGGGGCTGATCGTGGTGGCTGTCGCCTTGGCCTGGAACGGACCCAGCGGTTGATACTCCCAAGCCTGGATGTCGCGCGCCGACCAATCGTTCAAAAGCACATAGCCAAAGATCATCGCATCCGCCTCGGCCACGGTCACTGGCCCGTCCGAGGGAGTGCCCACGACTGCCCCCAGCTCAAGCTCGATGTCAAACCGACGCGAGGGCTGGAAGGCCGGGGCCGCATGGTCCGGCCCTTTGACCTGCCCCCAGGGTCTGCGGACAGGCGTGCCCGACACGACAACAGACGACGCCCGCCCGTTATACCCGATCGGAATATGCAACCAGTTCGGCGGCAGTGCATTCTCCGCCCCCCGGAACATCGTGCCCACATTGGTCGCATGGTGCCGCCCGGCATAGAAATCGGTGTATTCGCTGACCAGAAAGGGCATGTGCAGCACGACCTCAGCCCGCGGCACCAGATGCGGTTCCACCACCGCCCTGTCGTCAGCGCCCTCGGCCAGCACTTCGGTTAACCGGTTCCGCAAGGCCGCCCAGGCCTGCGGACCCGCCTCCATCAGCTCGTTCCAGAACGGCACATCAAGCAGCGGGCCGCCCGGAAGGGACAGCCCACCCGTCTCCTCCAGACTGCTTACGTCCAGCACATAGTCGCCGATCGCCACGCCACAGCGCGGCTCCTCCCCGGTTGTCGAGAAAACCCCGCAGGGCAGGTTGTTGAGCGGAAACGGATGGTCCGGCGCATTCGCGCTCTCGATCCATGAGCGAAGCAGCATCCCGCATCCTTCCTTCTGCAAAAACCTTGAGGGGTGAAGCCCTCGGTCCGCCACTGTCACTTGACGCCCGGCGTCCCGTCGAACTTCTTCTCCAGGCTTGCCCAGCAGTCGATGTAATCGTCCTGCAACGGAGCCGCCTTCGCCGCCCATTCCGTCAGATGCTGCGGGAAGCGCGTCTCGAACATGAAGCTCATCGTCTCGTCCAGCTTCTCCGGCTTCAGCGCAGCATTCGACGCGCCCTCAAAGGCATTCCGGTCCGGTCCGTGCGGCAACATGCAGTTGTGCAGGGACATGCCACCCGGCACGAACCCCTTCGGTTTCGCGTCGTAGATGCCGTAGATGTTGCCCATCAGCTCGGACATGACGTTCTTGTGGTACCAGGGCGGCCGGAAGCTGTTTTCCGCCACCAGCCAACGTTCGCGGAACAGCACGAAGTCGATGTTCGCCGTCCCCTCCCACCCGCTGGGCGCGGTCAATACGGTGAAGATCGACGGGTCTGGATGGTCGAACAGGATCGCCCCGACCGGCGAATAGGTCCGCAGATCATATTTCCACGGCGCGTAATTCCCGTGCCAGGCCACCACGTCCAGCGGGCTGTGATCGATGCGCGTCCGGTGGAACCGGCCGCACCACTTCATCACCACGACGGACGTGGCGTCGCGGTCCTCGAAGGCTGCGACGGGCGTCTTGAAATCCCGCGGGTTGGCGAGGCAGTTCGCCCCGATGGGTCCCCGATTGGGCAGCGTGAAGGGCACGCCGTAGTTCTCGCAGACAAAGCCCCGCGCTGGGCCGTCCAGCACCTCCACCCGGTAGACCAGCCCCCGTGGCAGCAGGACGATCTCCTTGGGCTCCACGTCGATGATCCCCAATTCGGTGCAGAACCGAAGCCGACCTTCCTGCGGGACGACCAGCAACTCGCCATCGGCCGAATGGAAATACTCATCCTCCATCGACTTGGTCACAAGGTAGACGTGCGAGGCCATCCCCGTCTGAGTGTTCACATCCCCCGCGGTGGTTACCGTTCGCATCCCGGTGATCCAGGTCAGGTCTTCAGAAGCGTGCGGGACCGGATCCCAGCGATACTGGCCCAGCGAAATCACATCGGGCAGGATATGCGGTGCGGATTTCCACAGCGGCAAGTCGATCTTCTCGAACCGCGTGGTGTGTTTCACGCTTGGCCGGATGCGATAGCACCATGTCCGCTCGGGGTGCGGCTTGGTGAACGCCGAGCCGGAAAGCTGTTCGGCATAAAGCCCGTAAGCGCATTTCTGCGGGCTGTTCTGTCCCTGCGGCAGTGCTCCCGGCAGCGCCTCGGTTTCGAAATCATTTCCGAAGCCTGGCATATACCCCGCATGGGGACCAATAGACGACACGGCGCGGATCATTCCCGCGGGCAAGTTGTGGCTGGTCATGGGGTCCTCCTGCCTCTGGGCGCGGCCACCCGAAGGGCCTTCGCTTACCTCACGATAATAGTTGCACATGCAACCAAGTCAAGATAATCCTGACCTTCAGCTCTCCCTTGCCGAAGGCCGATCCCATGCAGGACAGCATCCTTCTTCACGATTACTGGCGTTCCTCCTCGGCCTACCGCGTGCGCATTGCCCTGAATTTGCTAGGACTTGAGTACGCTACGCGAGCCATCGACCTCGGAACGGGCGACCAGCGCAGCACTGACCATCTTGCAGTCAACCCCCAAGGCCTGGTTCCGGTGCTGGAAATCGACGGCCTCCGTCTCACCCAGTCCCTTGCCATCCTGGAATACCTCGACGAGACACGTGCCGCCGGCTTCCTGCCCAAGCAGCCTGCCGCCCGAGCCAGGGCTCGCGCACTGGCCCATGCCATCGCGATGGAGACGCAGCCGGTCTGCAACCTCCGCGTGGCACGCCATGCCGTCTCCCTCGGCGGTTCCGCCACGATGGAGGGCTGGATGCTCCATTTCATCGCCCTCGGCCTTGAAGGGTTCGAAGGTCTCCTCTCCCAGGGTCCTGCCCTGTCCTTCTGCCACGGCGAGGCGCCAGGCCTGGCCGACATCTGTCTCATTCCGCAACTTTACAACGCCCGGCGCTGGGGTGTGGACCTGTCCCCGTATCCCCGACTGGCTGCTGTCGCGGAACGGGCAGTGGCGCTGACGGCCTTCGCCGCCGCCCATCCCGACCGTGTGAAACCGCAAACGTGACTTGCCCACACCTGTGCCACGGTCCGACGACGCCAAGGATGACGCCATGCCAGACCCCGCGGATTTCGACCTTGAACGCTTCCTCCCCTACCTCCTCAATCAGGCGGCCGAGGCCACGTCACGGTCCTTCCAGGCCAGCTACAAGGCAGCTTACGGCCTGACGCGCACGCAGTGGCGGGTGCTGGCCAATCTGGGCAAGTTCGGTGCCATGACCGCTCGCGACATCTGCACTGTCACCCATACTGAAAAGACCAAGGTCAGTCGTGCCGTGGCCGCACTTGAGGCTGAAGGCCTGCTTCTCCGTAGCGTCAGCCCGACAGATCGGCGCGCTGAAATCCTGTCACTCACGGGTCGTGGTGCGGAGGTCTTCAGCGACCTGGGCAAGCGCGCCCTGGCCTACGATAGCGCCCTGCGGTCCGAACTTGGGATGGACCTCGCCCGACAACTGGACGGCCTGCTGCGTCGCCTGATCGGTCAGCCTGACACGTCCTACAGCAACGACGAATGATCCCACGACGGCACCGGTCTCCGCCCTCGTGCCCTTGACCGCGCACTCAAATCTTGCCGAGTTGCATCAGCCCATTGCCGCGGGCATATAGAGGCGGTCCCGAAAAGGAAGCGCCATGCAGTATCTCGACTTTGAAAAGCCTCTCGCCGACATCGAAGGCAAGGCCGAAGAGCTTCGCGCGATGGCGAAGACCAGTCCGGGAATGGATGTGTCCAAAGAGGCCGAAGCGCTGGACCGCAAGGCGGACACTGCGCTGCGCGATCTCTACAAGAACCTGACTGCGTGGCAGAAGTGCCAGGTGGCGCGTCACCCGGACCGGCCGCATTGCCAGGACTACATCGAGCAGCTTTTCACCGAGTTCACCAGTCTGGCCGGCGATCGGGCCTTTGCCGACGATCATGCGGTCATCGGGGGCCTTGCGCGGTTCAACGACCAGCCCGTGATGATCATCGGGCATGAAAAGGGCAATGACACCAAATCCCGCATCCAGCGCAATTTCGGCATGGCTCGGCCCGAGGGCTATCGCAAGGCGATCCGCCTGATGGACCTGGCCGACCGGTTCCGCATCCCGGTGATCACGCTGATCGACACCGCCGGCGCCTATCCCGGCAAAGGGGCCGAGGAACGTGGACAGGCCGAGGCCATCGCACGCTCGACCGAAAAGTGCCTTGCCATCGGCGTGCCGCTTATCTCGGTGGTGATCGGCGAGGGTGGCTCGGGCGGCGCGGTGGCCTTTGCCACGGCGAACCGGGTCGCGATGCTGGAGCATTCGGTCTATTCGGTGATCTCGCCCGAGGGCTGCGCCTCGATCCTCTGGAAGGATGCCGAGAAGATGCGCGAAGCAGCCGAGGCCTTGCGGCTGACGGCGCAGGATCTGCAGAAGCTGGGGATCATCGACCGCATCGTGAAGGAGCCCCTGGGCGGGGCTCAGCGTGCGCCGAAAGACACGGTGGACGCGGTTGGCAAGGCGATCGAGGCGATGCTGGGCGAGCTGACCGGCAAGAAGCGCGAGGCTTTGGTCAAGGACCGGCGGCAGAAGTTCGTCGAGATGGGCTCGAAAGGGCTCGCGGCTTGAATCCCTGGATTATCGTCGTCATCGCCGGGCTGATGGAGACGTGCTGGGCGCTGGGTTTGAAGTACTCGGACGGGTTCACGAAGCTGGTTCCGTCGGTGGTCACGATCGTGCTGGCGCTCGGGTCGTTTTACCTGTTGTCCGTGGCGATGAAGACACTGCCGGTGGGGACGGCCTATGCGGTCTGGGTCGGAATCGGGGCCGTGGGCACGGCCATCGCGGCGGTGTTCCTGTTCAATGAACCGGTCAACCTGATGCGGGTGACGGGGGTGATGCTGATCCTTGCCGGGATCGCCGCGCTGAAGTTCGCATGATCCGGTGGCTGCTGCTGGCGGCCCTGCTGGCAGCTCCGGCTGCGGGCGGCGCGCTGGACGGGCGGCTGGTCACCTTCAACGTGGAAACCTGGGACCTGCGGGAGACGCCTCTGCTGGTCGCGCGGGGGCGGACGGTGACGGTCGGGCAGGGGACCGAGTTCGGGCTGGGACCGGAGGGATTCACCGGGGGGCTGGATGTCGTGCCGGTGGCGGTGGAGATCGGGCCGACGCGGATCGAGCTGAGCTATCCGAAGGGGATCGGGCGGTTCTACGGGGCTCGGTTCAATGGGTACGTGCTGCGGTTCGAGACGGACTGCGCCCTGTTCGAGAAGGTGGCGGTCGATCCGGCGGGGACGACGATGAAGGTCACCGAAGTCTGGGCCGAAACGGGGGCCTTGTATATCAACGTCTCTGGGTTGGGATACGGGCCGGAGGCGACGCTGGCGCTGGATGTCGAGGTGGCGGACTGCCCGCTGAGTTGATCTGCGCCACGCGTGGGCGCTTATCCCGACTTAATGATTTCAATAGTTTGTCCGTAGGCGTTCAGGATCTGTTAACCGCTGCGGTGCTGCTCGTCGTGCGTCTTCGACTTCTCCTCGCAGGTGGGTGACGTGCCTGTGAGACTTCGTCTTCTCGTCGCGGGCCGGTCAGCGATGAGGGACGAAGTCCCCGAAGAGCGGTTTCACCACATCGTCAGGGCGGCCCGGCCCGGCCAGTCGGCGTCGTAGGCCTTGCCATCGATCCCCCCTTCGCTGATCTCGCGCAGCATGTCTCCGACCGTGGGCAGTCCTTGGCTCTGGTCGCCGGAGGTCCAGAGGGCCGAGCGGATCAGCGCGCGGGCGCATTGGGAGTAGACCTCGGCAATGCGGATCACGATGACGGTGCGGGGCTGCTTGCCGTCGCGCTGGAACCGGCTGCGAAGATCAGCGCCTGCGGTCAGGCGGGCGGTGCCGTCCACCCGGAGCGCGTTGTTCGCGCCGGGAATCAGGAACATCAGGCTGACGCGACCGTCGCGGAGGATGTTGCGCAGGCTGTCGATGCGGTTGTTGCCGTGCCAGTCGGGCAGCGCCAGCGTCTGCGGGTCGAGAACCGTCACGACGGGGCCGTCGTCGCCCCGCGGTGAGCCGTCGGTGCCTTCGGGTCCCACGGTCGTCAGGACGCAGAAGCGGGAGCGGTCGAGCCAGGCGCGGTAGGCCGGGGTGAGATGCGGCGTGACCTTGAGTGTCGCGGCCTCGGCCGGGTGGCCGTAGTGGCTGTGGAGGTCGTCGAGGGTGCTGATCCAATTCATATCGTGTCGCCTTTGGCTGGCCCCGGAGGGTTTCACACCCTCCGGACCTCCCGTGGGATATTTGGGCAAATGTGAAAGGGCTGGTGCGTCAAGGCTTGGGTCGCTTCGGCTTTGGATCGGGCAGGTCGGTTGCGATGGCCCTGAGTGCGAGGACGACCCGCTCGGGATCATCCAGCGCGTCGGTGACAAGAAGATGAAGCTTTGCGCCGGGATAGGGGTGGCCCGCAGGGCAATCCGGCAGTGCGGTCTGCGCGCTCGGGGTGGGCTTCAGGAAGAGCTGGTCATCGCAGACCAGGGCGACAACCTTGCCGTCGAGGTAAAGCGCGTATTCGCCGAACATCTTGCGGGTCGACAGGGGCAGCGGAGCAAGGGCGTCGAGGAGGTGGGCGATGGTCTGGGCCTTGCTGCCCATCAGGCGCGGAACCCGGCTTCCGCCATCAGGCGATTGGAGTGGGTTTCGATCTCGGTTTCCAGGCGGGCCATGAACTCCTGCACTTTCACGCCCGGCGCGATGGGGTCGAGGAATTCGACCACGGCGAGGCCGGGTTTGCGCAGGATGCCGCGCTTGGGCCAGAAGAGGCCGACATTGGCGGCGACCGGGACGCAAGGCTGGCCAAGCTGTTCGTAGAGAAGGCCGGTGCCGACCTTGTACGGGAGGGTCGCGCCGGGTGCGACGCGGGTGCCTTGCGGGTAGATGATGAGCTGGCCGGGTTCGGCCGCCCCGGCGGCGACGTCGGCCTTCATCTTGGTGATCGCAGCGCCGCGCTTGCCGCGGTTGACCGGGACGCAGCCGATCTTCAACGCGTACTGGCCAAGGAAGGGGGTGTAGATCAGTTCCCGCTTCATGATGAACTTGCCGGCAGGGACGGCGTTGAAGATCAGGATGATGTCGAGAAAGCTTTGGTGCTTGGCGGCGATGACGGCCTCGCCGGTCGGGGGTGTGCCCCGGACCTCGCAGCGGGTGCCGCAGAGGAGGCGGAGCGTGAAGATCACCCAGCGGCAGTAGGTCTTGCAGGCGGCGCGCGCGCCGGTGCGGGAGAAGAGCGCCCAAGGCGCGAAGACGACGGCGATCACGGCCATCGCGAGATACATCTGCACGACGAAGACCGGCGAGAGGAGCCAGCGGATCGGGGTCATGTCAGCTCTCTCAGCTTCTGGAAGGCGGCGCGGCGGGTGGCGAGGAAAGCCAGGATAGCGGCCAGCGGCGGGAGCGCCAAGGGCCAGAGCCAGCCCCAGCCGATGAAGCCAAGGCCGGTCAGGAAGCCACCGGCGGCGTCGGCGGCGGGCAGGGCGGCGACACCCAGAAGGCCAAGCGCGGCACCGATCGCGGCCCCGCCCAGGGTGCGGAGGGTGAAGCGGCGGACGAAGGCGCGGGCGATGTAGCTGTCCTTGGCGCCGACAAGGCGCAGGACGCGGATCTCTTGCGCGTTGGTGGCCAGTGCGGCGCGGGCCGCAAGGGTGATCATCGCCGCCATCGTCACCCCGATCAGCACGATGGAGAGGACACCGAGGAGGCGGATCCGGCTGGCAGCCTCGGCCAGCGGACGGCGCCAGCGGGTGTGGTCGTCAAGGACTGCGCCGGGGGCCTCGGCCGTCAGGCGCTGGCGCAGGCCCTCGGAATCATAGGGCGGATCGGCTTCCACGACCTCGATCAGGCGGGGGATCGGCAGGGCCTCGACGGGCAGGCCGGGGCCGAACCAGGGTTCAAGGAGTTGGCGCGTCTCGTCGTCGTCGATCAGGCGGTAGCTGGCGATGCCGGGGGTGGTGGCCAGGGTGGCGAGGATCGCATCGGTCTGGATCTGGACCTGTTCCTCGGGCGCGGAGAGGCGGATGGTGGCGGTCTTGGCCAGCGCCTCGGACCAGCGGGTCGCGAGGCGGCCGGAGGCGAGCGAGAGGGCGAGGGCGAAGACGCAGAGGAAGGTCATCGCGCCGGCGGTGAAGGTCGTGAGCCAGGCGGTGGGGCCGGAGGGCGGGACGACTTCAAGGGCGCGGGTGGCGGGGGAGGCGGGTTTGGCGGTCGGGAACCTCACAGATCGGCCCCCGCAAGCTGGACGCGGTGCTTGGCGATGCGCAGGACGCGGGCCTGGATCTGGGCCTTGGCCTGGCGGATCAGGTTCAGGTCGTGGGTGGCGACAAGGATGGTCTTGCCCATCTTGTTCAGTTCCACAAGGAGCGTGAGGATGCGGAGCGACATCTCCCAGTCGACGTTGCCGGTGGGTTCGTCGGCCAGGATCACGTCGGGGTCGACGATGACGGCGCGGGCGAGGGCGGCGCGCTGGCGTTCGCCTCCGGACAGCTGCGGGGGCAGGGCGTCGGCGAGATGCTTGAGGCCGACCCAGCCGAGAAGGTCCTCCATGTCCTGCGGGTCGCTTTCCCGGTCGGAGACGGTGAAGGGCAGGGCCATGTTGGCGGCCAGCGTCATGTGGTCGAGGAACTTGCAGTCCTGGTGCACGATGCCGATGCGGCGGCGGGTGCGGGCCACGTCGTCGCGCGAAAGTCTGGTCACGTCGTTGTCGAACAGGGTGACGCGGCCCGTGGTGGGCCTGAGTTCGGCATAGGCGAGTTTGAGGAAGGTGGACTTGCCCGCGCCCGAGGGGCCGGTCAGGAAATGGAACGACCCGGGGGCCAGTTTCAGCGAGACGTCCGACAGAAGTTCGCCCCCGCCATAGCTGTAGGCCACGTTCTCGAAGCTGATCACGGTTGTCCCCTGCTGCCCGCTGCGTCCGCAAAAAGCGGCATCCGTGCCGCTGCCTGTGCGCTTTCCATCGCACAGGGGGAAACGATTGCACAAGGGCAAGCGACAAACCCTTGGAATGACAGGAATTAGCGATTACAACGTTTACGGCAGCCGGGAAAAACAGGCTTGAGGGACGATGATGCGGTTGGTTTGTCCGAACTGTGAGGCCAAGTACGAGGTCCCGGAAGATGCGATCCCGGAAACGGGGCGCGATGTGCAATGCGCGAACTGCGGGCATTCCTGGTACCAGATGCGAGCCCGCGCGGCAGCGGTCGAGGCGGCACCTGCGGTGGTTCCAGCGGTAGCGGCGGCTCCCGCTGTGGCGGAGCCGGTCGCGGTGGAGGAGGTCGAGGCTGCGGTAGAGACTGCGGTCGGGCCAGATCCGGTGCCGGAGGCTGCAGAGCCTGAGCTTGAGGCGCCCGATCCGGTGGCCGGGGGCGAGCCGGAGACGGTTCCCGACACGGTGAGCGCGCCGGTTTCGGTTGCTGATCCCGAGCCGGAGATCGCGGTGGAGCCGGTGGTGGACTTTGCGCCTACCCCTGATCCGGTGTCGGAGGACGTGGCGGAGGTTTCGCCGGTCGCCGCGCCGGCGGAGGCTGTCGAGGACACGGTGGCCGAGGAGGTCGAGGCCGCGCAAGAGGTGCCGGTTGGGGCTGCGGCTGCGGCCTATGCGGTCGACGACTCGGTTCTGGCGATCCTGCGCGAGGAGGCGGACCGGGAAGCCCGGGCCCGCCATGCCGAGGCGGCCCGCGCGATCGAAACCCAGACCGAACTTGGCATCGAGCAGGTCATGCCGGTGGCAAGCAAGGCCCCCGAAGTGGTGGCCGAGGATCCGGCCCTGGTGGCCCGCCGTGCGCGGTTGCCGGATGTCGAGGAAATCAATTCGACCCTGCGACCTTCGGAGGTCGTATCGGACGACGGTGCGCAGAACATGGAGACGATGGAGGAGGGCCGCAGCAGCTTCCGCAGCGGGTTCCTCATGGTCATGACTTTGGCGATCCTGGGTGCCGCCGTCTATGGCAGCGCGGATGCCATTGCCGACGCGGTTCCGTCGCTTGCCGGTGTGCTGAAAGGTTATGTCGGCTTCGTCGACAGTATGCGGTTGCAGCTGGATGGCCTGATGCAAAGCGCGACCGTCGCGATCAACGGGACCTGACGCCGCCAATTCGGCTTGCTCCGGATCGGGTGGGCCTTTATCCCTTGCGCCAAGCCATTTCCCGCAAGGAGACGTCATGTCCACCAACACCCGTTTCGACAAGTCGAAGCTTCCCAGCCGCCACGTGACCGAAGGTCCGGCGCGCGCCCCGCACCGCAGCTATTTCTATGCGATGGGGATCACGGAAGAAGAGATTCACCAGCCCTGGGTGGGCGTGGCGACCTGCTGGAACGAAGCGGCCCCCTGCAACATCGCGCTGAACCGTCAGGCGCAGATCGTGAAGCATGGCGTCAAGAAGGGTGGCGGCACCCCGCGTGAGTTCACGACGATCACCGTGACCGACGGGATAGCGATGGGACACGAGGGGATGCGGTCCTCGCTCGCGTCACGCGATGCCATCGCCGACACCGTGGAACTGACGATGCGCGGGCACTGCTACGACGCGATCGTGGGGCTTGCGGGCTGCGACAAATCGCTGCCGGGGATGATGATGGCGATGATCCGGCTGAACGTGCCGTCGGTCTTCATCTACGGCGGATCGATCCTGCCTGGCCGCTACAAGGGCCAGGACATCACCGTGCAGGACATGTTCGAGGCCGTGGGCAAGCACCAGGCCGGGAACCTGTCGGATGCGGAACTGGAGATCATGGAGCGGGTGGCCTGCCCGTCCAGCGGTGCCTGTGGCGCGCAGTATACTGCGAACACGATGGCCTGCGTCTCGGAGGCCATCGGCCTGGCTTTGCTGAACTCGTCCTCGGCCCCCGCGCCCTATGAGAGCCGCGACCAGTATGGCGAGGCGTCGGGCGTGGCGGTCATGAACCTGATCGAGAAGAACATCCGCGCCCGTGATATCGTGACACGGAAAGCCTTGGAGAACGCGGCGCGGGTGGTGGGCTGCACGGGCGGTTCCACCAATGCGGCGCTGCACCTGCCGGCGATGGCGCACGAGGCGGGGATCGATTTCGACCTTTTCGACGTGGCGTCCTACATGAAGGACACGCCCTATTTCGTCGACCTGCGGCCGGGCGGCAAATACGTCGCCAAGGACCTGCACGAGGTTGGCGGCGTGGCCGTGGTGATGAAGGAGCTGGCCAAGGAGGGCCTCCTTCACCTGGATTGCATGACGGCTTCGGGCAAGACCCTGGGCGAAAGCCTGGATGAAATCCGTGGCGAGGCGGATGGCCGGGTGATCTATCACATCGGCTCGCCCATCACCAAGACGGGCGGCGTCGTGGCGCTGAAGGGCAATCTTGCGCCCGATGGTGCCATCGTCAAGGTCGCGGGGATGACCGAGGCCGAGCAGGTCTTTACCGGCCCGGCACGCGTCTTCGAGTGCGAGGAAGAGGCCTTCGAAGCGGTCAAGCAGCGTGGGTACGAAGAAGGCGAAGTCATCGTCATCCGCAACGAAGGTCCCGCGGGCGGGCCGGGAATGCGCGAGATGCTGTCGACGACGGCAGCCCTGTCCGGTCAGGGCATGGGCAAGAAGGTGGCACTGATCACCGATGGCCGCTTCAGCGGTGCGACGCGGGGCTTCTGCGTCGGCCATGTCGGCCCGGAAGCAGCGCATGGTGGCCCGATTGCGCTGTTGAAGAACGGCGATATCATCACCCTCAACGCGGTCACGGGCGAGATTTCGGTTGCGGTGTCGGATGCCGAGATGGCGCAGCGCAAGACCGAATGGAAAGGCCCGCGCAAGACGGCCTATACCAGCGGCGCGATCTACAAGTTCACCAGACTTGTCGGTGGCGCGCGGTGGGGTGCCGTGACTCATCCGGGGGCGAAGGGCGAAAGCCACGTCTACATGGACCAGTAAGGGCCGATGGCCGGTCGCATCACGCAGTTTCTGGAGGGCTGGCACCAGCGCCGGACCGAAGAGCGGTGGACGCGGCTGGCCGAGGCGGCGCCGGATCTGGCAGGCTACGAGCTGCGGTCGCTGCGCGCCGAAGCGCGCGGCATGCGGCGGCAGCTGGACCGGATGCTGCAGGCGGCCGATGCTCGGCTTGCCGTGCCGGGACTTCACACCGGACTGCCACAGATGCCGCTGGGGACCGACTGGTGCCAGCGGCCCGGTCTGTGGTGTGGCGCCCTGGCCGATCCCGGAGCGGTCTGTACCGCGGACCGCACGCCGCTGGGCGATGGCGTGGCGCTTTACCACGATTGCCCGCTGGGCGAGATCGTGGTGCGGCAGGTCCGGAACGACAAGCCCGAGGACCGCGCGCCTTACGGGCTTGCCGTGGATGTCTTCGGTTTCAAGGGCAGCTTCCTGTCGCTGGCGCTGAACCTGCCCGCCGCGGCGGTCGAGGGTCTGAAGTCACGGCATCTGGTCCGGGCCGAGATGGTGGTCGACAGCGACGGCCCGGTAAAGGCCTATGCCCGGCTGAACATCAAGCATGGCCCGAACCTTGCTCAGCCGGTGAGTGCCTTGCCTGAGCAGGGTCGCGACAAGGTGGCGGAGTTCGACCTGGCCTATTCCGACCTGAACGACAAGCGGATCGAGCGGGCCTGGGTCGACCTTATCCTGAACGGGGCGGCGATGTCCCGGATCGTGATCCGCGATCTGGTGGTCAGCCGCCGGCCCAGGGCCGAGTTGTAAGGGGTGTGGGATGAAGCTGGAACCGGGCAGGATTTCGGGCGGGGTCTGGGAGGCTGAAGTCTCGGCGGCCGAGGCCCCGGTCATCGCGGCGATGCAGGGCGGTCGGGCGGTCGAGGGGGTAACGGTCGTGCCGGTGCCGGGCGCGGTGGGGCGCTTTGCGGTGCGGGTGCCGATCCCGGCCTGGGCGCTGAACGAGGGTGTGCAGACGATCCTGGTGCAGTCGGGCGGTGCCACGGTGGCGACGGTGACTCTGGTGGCCGGTGAGCCGCTGGAGGGGGACATCCGGGCGGAACTTGATCTGGTGCGCGCAGAACTGGACCTGTTGAAGCGGGCCTTCCAGCGGCACGTGCGGGAAGGGTAAACCTTGTCGTTCGACTTCGTCTTCTCCTCGGGGGCGGACCCGCGAGGAGCGACGAAGTCGACGACGAGCAGTGGCTCAGAGTTGCGCCAGCAGGTATTCGCCCGCCGAGATCTCGCATCCGGCGCCGACTTCCGGGAAGAATTTGGTGACGACGCCATCCTCGGCCAGCAGAGAATAGCGCTTGGAGCGGGCGAAGAAGCCCAGATGCGGGACGTCGAAGGTCTGGCCGATGGCCTTGGAGAAGCTGGCGTCGGCGTCGCCCAGCATGGTGATCCCGGCAGACGTGGCCCCGGTCGCCTCGCCCCAGGCTTTCATGACGAAGGGGTCGTTGACGGAGACACAGATGATCTCGTCGATGCCCTTGTCGGCGAATTTCGTCGCGGTGCGGATGAAGCTGGGGACGTGGGCCGTGGAACAGGTGCCGGTGTAGGCGCCGGGCAGGCCGAAGATCACGACCTTGCGGCCCTTGAGCTTGTCGGAAAGCTTCACCGCCTCGGCCCCGGCGTCGCCCATGTGCAGAAGCGTGGCGTCGGGGAGGCTCATACCTTCGGCAATCGTCATTTTCAGTTCCTCATGGTCGCGGCGCGTTGCACCTGTTGCGCCTTGGGTTATAGGGTCCGGCGCGGAACATGCCAGAGGGGGATGCGCGATGCGGGTGGTGATCGTCGGGGCCGGACAGGCGGGTGCAGCTTTGGCTGCGAAGCTGCGGTCCTTGGGCCACCAGGGCGAGATCGTCATGCTGGGCGACGAGCCCGCGCCGCCCTACCAGCGCCCGCCTTTGTCGAAGGCTTACCTGCTGGGCGAGATGGAGGAAGACCGGCTTTGGCTGCGGTCGCCCGAGTTCTGGGCCGAGAACGGGGTGGAGTTGCGGCTGGGGCAGGCGGTCACCGACCTGGACCCTGTGGCGAAGACGGTGACCGTGGGCGGCGAGGTGCTGGAGTATGACCATCTGGCGCTGACCACGGGGTCGACTCCCCGGCGGCTTCCGGCGGCGATCGGCGGGTCGCTTGAGGGGGTTTATACCGTCCGGACGCTGGCCGATGTCGATGCGATGCGGGGCGAGTTCCGGCCAAGCCGCAAGGTCATCATCGTCGGCGGCGGCTATATCGGGCTGGAGGCCGCGGCGGTGGCATCGAAGCTGGGGTTGGACGTGACCGTGCTGGAAATGGCGCCGCGCATCCTGCAACGCGTCGCCTCGCCCGAGACGTCGGATTATGTCCGTGCGCTGCACCAGTCGCATGGAGTGAAGGTGCTGGAGTCCACCGGGTTGAACCGGCTGATCGGCGACGATCGGGTCGAAGGCGCGCTCTTGACCGACGGGCGTCAGCTGCCGGCGGATTTCGTGATCGTGGGCGTCGGGATCACGCCGAACACCCATCTGGCCGAGAATGCCGGGTTGGCCATCGACAACGGCATTGCCACGGACGAGCTGGGTCGGACTTCGGACATGTCGGTCTGGTCGGCAGGAGATTGCGCCTCCTTCCCGTGGAAGGGCGGCCGCATCCGGCTGGAATCGGTGGGCAATGCCATCGATCAGGCCGAGGCGGTGGCGGCGAATATTCTAGGGGCCGGTGCGCCCTATGAGGCGAAGCCGTGGTTCTGGTCGGACCAGTATGACCTGAAGCTGCAGATCGCGGGGCTGAACACCGGCTATGACCACATCGTCACCCGCAAGGGCGACGGCGACGTGGCAAGCTTCTGGTACTATCGCGGTGCGGACCTTCTGGCGGTGGATGCGATGAACGACAGCCGGGCCTACATGGTGGGCAAGCGGCTGATCGAGATGGGCAAGTCTCCTGCACCCGAGGTCATCGTCTCGACCCCTGACCTGAAGGCTTTGCTCAAGGCCTGACCCTTTCCCCGGATTACAGGGGAGTTTCCGGAGACCAGATGCGGATCATTGGCGGCAACCGACGTGGCCTGAAGCTTGCCGAGGTGGGCGAGGGCGACGCGGCAGCGCATCTGCGCCCGACCTCGGACCGGGTGCGGGAGGCGATCTTCAACCTTCTGATCAACGCCCACGGCAACCCGGTCACGGGCGCGCGAGTGCTGGACCTCTTTGCAGGGACCGGCGCGCTTGGGCTTGAGGCGCTAAGCCGGGGGGCCTTGCAGGCGACCTTCGTGGACGATGGCGCAAAGGCGCTGGCGCTGATCCGCGCGAACATCGCCAAGATGCGGGCGGAGGCGGAGACCCGGGTGATCCGGCAGGATGCCCGGCGGCTGGGGCCGAACGCCGGGTCGGGGTATGGGCTGGTGTTCCTGGACCCCCCCTATGGAAAGGGGCTGGGGGAAGCGGTTTTGGCGGCGGTGCTGGCCGAGGGCTGGCTTGCGCCGGGGGCGATGGTTGTGTGGGAGGAAGGGTCGCCGCCGGTGGTGCCGGAGGGGTTCGAACAGGTCGATCAGCGGAAGTACGGGGATACAGTGGTGACGTTGCTGCGGGTGGCGGAATGACGCGCCCCGAGGCCGTGCTGTTCGACTGTGACGGGGTGGTCGTGGACAGCGAGGGGCCAACGCTGGCGCTGTTCGTCGAGGAGTTGGCAGCGCATGGGTTGCCGCTGACGCTGGAGGCCTTCGAGGCAGATTATCTGGGCCAGACGGTCGAGATGGTGGCCCGGCAGGCGACCGAGGCTGGGGCACGGTTGCCGGAAGGCTGGGTGGCGCATTTCTATGGGCGGATGAATGAGCTGCTGATCGCGGGGGTGCCTCTGGTGCCTGGTGTCGTGGCGGTGCTAGACCGGCTGGACGCGGCGGGGGTTCCCTTCGCGATGGGGTCGAACGGATCGCTGGCGAAGATGAAGATCACGCTGGGACAGCACGGACTTGAAGGACGGTTCCGGGCGGTGCTGTCGGGACAGGCGCTGGGCGCGCCGAAGCCTGCGCCGGATGTGTATCTGGCGGCGGCGGCGGCCTGCGGGGTGCGGCCCGAGGCTTGCGTGGTGATCGAGGACAGCGCGATGGGAGCGCGGGCGGCGCTGGCGGCGGGAATGCGCTGCTTTGGCTATGCGGCGCACGGGCCGGGAACGGCGACGGCACGGTCGGTGGCGGCGCTTGGGGTGCCGCTCTTTCACCGGATGGAGGAGTTGCCGGGGTTGTTGGGGCTATAGCGGACGCCTCCTCGCGCGACTTCGTCTTCTCGTCGGGACGCTTACCGCGCAGCGAGGAGTGACGAAGTCATCGACGAGCGGGGGTCAGAGCTTGCGCCTTGCCCGCAGTGCCGCGCCGATGGTGCCGTCGTCGAGGTAGTCCAACTCGCCGCCGATGGGCACCCCTTGCGCAAGGGTGGTGATCTGCGCATCGGTGCCGGAGAGGGCGTCGGCGATGTAATGCGCGGTGGTCTGGCCGTCGACGGTGGCGTTGAGCGCGAGGATCACTTCGCTGGCGCCCTCATCGGCCACGCGCGCGACGAGGCGGGGGATGCCAAGTTCATCCGGGCCGATGGCGTCGAGGGCGGAGAGGGTGCCGCCAAGGACATGGTAGCGGCCCTTGAACACCTGGCCGCGTTCCATTGCCCAGAGGTCGGCCACGTCTTCCACCACGCAGATTTCACCCGTGGCGCGGGCGGGGTTGGCGCAGATGCCGCAGACCTCGGTGGTGGAGATGTTGCCGCAGGTCCGGCATTCCTTGGCGGCGAGGGCCACCTCGGCCAGGGATTGGGCGAGGGGGGCCATGAGTTGCGCGCGCTTCTTCAGCAGGACCAGGACGGCGCGGCGGGCGGACCTTGGCCCAAGGCCGGGAAGGCGGGCCATCAGTTCGATCAGCGCCTCGATGCCGGTCTCGTCCCTGCTCATCAGAACGGCAGCTTCATTCCGGGTGGGACGCCCATCGCCTCGGCCAGGCGGGACATCTCCTGTTCGCTGCGCGCCTTGGCTTTCAGTTGCGCATCATGGATGGCGGCAAGGATCAGGTCCTCGACGACCTCTTTCTCGGACGCGACCAGAATCGAGGGGTCGATGTCGAGGCCCGTCACCTCGCCCTTTGCCGTGGCGCGGGCTTTCACGAGGCCGGCCCCGGCTTCGCCCACCACGACGATGCGGGCGAGGTCTTCCTGCATCTCGGCCAGCTTGCCCTGCATTTCCGTCGCGGCTTTCATCATCTTGGCCATGTCGCCAAGCCCGCCCAGACCTTTCAGCATGTCGTTCTCCGTCTGTTTCCTATGAGATACGGGCTGCGGGGGCGGGGTGCAAGGTCAGGGCGTCGCGTGAAAGAGCATTCGGCGCGGGGTAAAGCCGTTGGCGCGGAAGAAGGCTTGGGCGTCGGTGTTGGCGTCCCAGGTGTCCAGCATGATTTCGTCGGCCTGCAGGTCGCGGGCGAGGTGCCGGGCGGCCTGCAGGAGCGCGCGGCCCTGGCCCTGGCGGCGGGCGTCGGGGGCGACGGCGATGTGGTCGATCATCAGGCGGCGGTAGCCGGGGGAGAAGATCGACGGCTCGCGGGTGTGAAGCTGGCAGAGGGCGTAAGCCGTGGCGGGGTCGCCGGTCAGGAAGGCGGTGCAGGCGGGGTCTGACAGGCGTTCGGCGAAGTACGCGGTCAGGGCCTGGGGGTCGGGGTCGGGGAAGAACGCCTCGGGGTAGTGGGCGGCGTGCCAGGATTGGACGTGGGTATTCAGGCGGGCCAGTGTTGCGGCGTCGTCGTGGGTGGCACGGCGGGGGGTCATTGCCGGAGCACCGATTTCCCTTCGGAAAGCGGTCTGGAAATCAGAGGATTTCCGGGGGCGTGCGTCATTCCTCGAACGGGTCCCAGTCTTCGTCAAGCTCGGGGTCGGCCTGGGGCAGGGCGGCTTCGGCGGCCTGGGCGGTGATCGCCTCGGGCGAGCGAACCTCGGTGATCTTCGCGCCGGGGAAGGCAGTGAGGATGGCCTGGACGAGAGGGTTCTGGGCGGCTTCGGCGCGGACTTGCTGAAGCTCGGCGTTGCGGGATTCGGCGATGGTGGAGGCACCGCCGGAGGAGACGACCGAGACGCCCCAGCGCGCGCCGGTCCAGCCTTGCAGGCGCTGGCCAAGGCGCGAGGCGAGGTCGGGTTTCGCACCGGGGGCGGGTTCGAATTCGATCCGGCCGGGGGCGTAGCGGGCGAGGCGGAGGCCGGTCTCGACCTCGTTCAGGAGAAGCATGTCGCGCTTCTGGCGGATCAGTTCGACCACCTGGTCGAAAGTGGCGTAAACCTGAAGCTGCTCTTCGGCGAAGGCCGGGGCGGTGGCGGTCATCGTCGGGCCCCGGGTCGGGGCGGAGTGGACGGGGGCCATGCGGGGGGAGTGGACGGTGGAGCCGCCAGCAGGGGCTCCGCCCTGTAGGCCGCCACCTCCGCCGCCGGTGGGCGGGCGGGGCTGGTCGGAGAGCTTTCTTACCAGCGTTTCGGGGTCGGGCAGGTCGGCGACATGGGTCAGGCGGATCACGGCCATCTCGGCGGCCATCATGGCGTTGGGGGCCAACGCCACCTCTTCGATGGCTTTGAGCAGCATCTGCCACATCCGGGTCAGCGCCCGCATCGGTAGGCGGGCGGCCATGTCCTGACCGCGCGACTGTTCGTCGGGCGGCGTGGTCGGGTCATCGGCCGCGGCCGGGTTGATCTTGATGACCGAGATCCAGTGCGTGATCTCGGCCAGGTCGCGCAGGACGGCCATCGGGTCGGCGCCGTCGGCGTATTGGCCGCTGAGTTCCGAGAGCGCGGTGGCGGCGTCGCCCTTCATGATCAGGTCAAAAAGATCCAGCGTGCGGCCCCGGTCGGCGAGACCCAGCATGGCGCGGACCTGTTCGCCCGACGTCTCGCCTGCGCCGTGGGCAATGGCCTGGTCCATCAGGCTCATCGCGTCGCGGACGGAACCTTCCGCGGCGCGGGTGATGAGGGCAAAGGCGTCCTGCGCCAGTTTAGCGCCTTCGAGATCGGCCACCTTGGACAGGTGCACCATCATGACTTCGGGTTCGATCCGCTTCAGGTCGAAGCGCTGGCAGCGCGACAGCACCGTCACCGGGACCTTGCGGATTTCGGTGGTGGCGAAGATGAATTTGACGTGGGCCGGGGGTTCCTCGAGCGTCTTCAGAAGCGCGTTGAAGGCAGCGGTCGACAGCATGTGCACTTCGTCGATGATGTAGACCTTGAAGCGCGCGGAGGCGGCCCGGTAGTGGACCGAGTCGATGATCTCGCGGATGTCGCCGACCCCGGTGCGGGAGGCCGCGTCCATCTCCATCACGTCGACGTGGCGGCCTTCGGCGATGGCGATGCAGGGTTCACAGGCGCCGCAGGGTTCCGTGGTCGGGCCGCCTTTTCCGTCGGGGCCGATGCAGTTCAGGCCCTTGGCGATGATCCGCGCCGTGGTGGTCTTGCCGACCCCGCGAACGCCGGTCATCACGAAGGCATGGGCGATCCGGTCCGCCGCGAAGGCGTTCTTCAGGGTGCGCACCATCGCCTCTTGCCCGATGAGGTCGGCAAAGGTCTGCGGGCGGTACTTGCGGGCAAGGACCTGATAGGCTTTCTCGTCGGACATGGGACCCTCGTGACTCACGGGGGAGATTAGGGCGCGGGGGGCGGAAGGTCCACCGGGAAGGGAGCGCGCGTGGCATTGGTGATCGCAGAGCTGAAGGTGGGCGGCGGCGTGCTGGGGATCGGGCCGATGCCCGGGCGCGGCGGGGCCTACGATGCCGACCTGGCGGACCTGCTAGCTTGGGGGCCGGGACTGGCCCTGACGATGACGACGGCCGAGGAACTGGCTTCCAAGGGGGCGGACCGGATGCCGCGCGACCTTGGGGCGGCGGGGGTGGATTGGCTGCATCTGCCGATCAGCGACTACGGCGCCCCAACCGGCGAGACGCTTGCCGCCTGGCCGGACGCTTCGGCCCGCGCGCGCGATGTCCTGGCGGGGGGTGGCCGGGTCTGGGTGCATTGCAAGGGCGGCTGCGGGCGGTCGGGCACGGCGGCGCTGCGGCTGATGGTCGAGGCGGGAGAGGAGCCATCGGCTGCGCTGGAGCGGTTGCGGGCCGGGCGGCCCTGTGCGGTCGAGACGCCGGAGCAGTTTCAGTGGGCCGCCGCGGGTGCTGGTGCGCTGTAGCGCACCCTATGATTTGGCGCCGTAAAGCCGGTTCGGGAGGTTGCGCAACACGTCCGACTTGCGGCGGGTGCGGGCGAGGGTCCAGCTGCCCTGGAAGCCGATGATGAAGGTCTCGGCGGCGTCGTGGGCGGCTTCGGCGGTCATACCAAGTGCCTGACCATGGCGGGCTGCGGCGGCGATGATGCGGTCGAAGGATTGCTCGGCCTGGGTGCGGAAGCGGTCGTGGTCTGGGCCTTCGAACAAGAGGCCGAAGATCGGGCAGGCGTCGGCGCTTTCCAGGATGTCGAAAAGCTTGGCCATCTTGTAGCAGAAGGTCGTGATGCCGTGCCGCCAGTCGGGCGCGGCGCGGAAGCTGTCGTCGATCACGCGGATGATCTCGGAGGCGGTCCAGTCGGCGGCGGCGCAGGCCAGGTCGGCCTTGCCTTCCGGGAAGTGGTGGTAAAGCGAACCTTTGGGAACCCCGGCCTCGGTCAGGATCTCGGTCAGGCCGGTGCCGTCATAGCCGCGCTGGCGGAAAAGGCGCGTGGCGGCCTGAACGAGGCGGTCGCGGGTGGAGGGTTCTTCGGTCATCGGGTCAACATAGTGGGTCGGGCGGGAAAACACTAGACCGATCGGTCCAGTCGTGCTACTAGACCAATCGGTCTAATGGCGAGGCTTGCGATGCTGGATGCGACAATCCCGGTGGGAAGTGGTGAGGACCTGGATATCCGCAGCGACGGCGCTGTGCTGCGTGGACGGATTGTGCGGCCCAAGGGCGCGCCGCGCGCGGCGCTGGTGGTGCATGGGGCGACGGGGGCACCGGCGGGGTTCTACCGGGGCTTTGCGGAATGGGCGGCGCGGGAGCGGGATCTGGCGGTGCTGACCTATGACTACCGGGATTTCGGGGCGTCCTTGCGGCGGCCGATGCGGGGGTCGAAGGCGACTCTGGCGGACTGGGGGCGGTTGGATCAGGGGGCCGCACTGGCGACGCTGGTGCGGATGTTTCCCGAGACACCCTTGTGGGTGCTGGGGCATTCTGTGGGCGGCCTCTGGATGGGCTGGCATGAGGCGATGGGGCGGGTCAGCCGGGCGATCACCATTGGTTCCGGGCTGACGCATGTGTCTGACCACCCGTGGCGCTATCAGTGGAAGGCGCGGGTGTTCTGGTCGCCGCCGGTCCGGGCGCTGGCGGCGACGGCGGGGTATCTGCCGGGCAAGCTGGTGGGGTTGGGCGCGGACTTGCCGCGCGGGGTTTACGAGGATTGGCGGCGCTGGTGCATGACCCGGGGCTGGCATCTGTCGGATGTGGGGCGGACCTTGCCGCTGCCCGATCCGGCACGGGTGACGGCGCGGCTGCGGATGATCGCGGTTTCGGACGACGATCTTGTGCCACCCGCTGCCGTGTGGCGGGCGCGGGCGTTGTATCCTGAAGCGGTGAAGGAGCAGAAGGTGCTGAGGCCTGCGGACTTCGGACTACAAGGCATCGGTCACATCCCGCCCTTCACCCGGCGCAACGCGGTCTTGTGGCCTGCGATTCTGGACTAGCGCATCAGGCCTGCTTCGGACCAGCCAAGCAGGGCCATGTCTTCGGCGCGGGCGGCGTGATCGTCGCCCACGATGAACTCGTCCAGCTGAGGTGGCTTGGTCGGGGTGGCCGAGAGCATCCCGTGGACCTGGCCGCGGTGGTGGGTCTGGTGCTGGAAGAGGTGGGACAGCACGTCGTCGCGCCGGTCGTGCTGGACCCTTGCGCCACGGTCGATGGTGATGACCTGGGCCAGCGTCCCGGGCGACTGGTCTTCGACATGGGCCAGGAGGGCAAGGTCGCACTCGGCCTGCCAGGCCGCAAGGGTGGCAAGGTCGGGGCAGAAGGTGGCCTCGTCCAGCGCGGCGCGGTCCAGGGGCCGGCCCATGAGCGCCCCAAGGTAGAAGCGATCGACCATCAGGACATGGTTCAGGGTCTTCTGGATCGAGCCGAAGAAGGCCGGGCGCGGTGCGGTCACCTCGGTTAGGTCCAGCGTTGCGCAGGCCCGGTGGAGGCGGGCATTGGCCAGACGGTTGGCCTGGGCAAGCTTGCGGAAGGTGCGGAGGAGGTCTGACATTGCGGCCCTTTGAACGGACGGGGAGGCCCGGCTTTTGAAGCAGAGTGATCCAGACCCACGGGATGCACAAGACGCTGAACCGGAGCTTCGGCCAGCCAACGGGCATCCCGTGTGTCGCCGTCCCGGTCGCGGCTGTTCGGATTGAACCCCCGTGCCCCGCGGTTGGGGACACGGGGGTCCTGCATCAGCCCACCGGCACGTCGGCGGCTGCCGCGCCGCTGCGCACGAGGACCAGAGAGGCCAGAGCGGCCAGCGCGGCGACCACGGCGGCACCGAGGAAGGCCGTCTGGTAACCTGCCAGCATCGCCTCGGGTTCGCCTTGCATCGAAGCGGCGAGCGAAACCATCACCGCAAGGCCAAGGGCCGAGCCGACCTGGTAGGTCGTGTTGATGAGGCCCGAGGCGAGACCGGTGTCCTGCGGCGCGGCTCCGCCCATGCCGGTCATGGTGACCGGGATATAGGCCAGCGACATGCCGATGGCCGCCAGGATCGACGCCGGAAGCACGTTGGCAGCAAAGGTCCCGTCCGCGGGCAGGCCGGCGAAGAACGCCAGCGACACGGCCAAGGCCAGAAGGCCGGTGACCATCACGGGCTTGATGCCGAAGCGGCCGATCAGCGGGCCGGTCACGCGCACCATCATCAGCATGATGACCAGCGTCATCGGCAAGAGCGCGAGGCCAGAGCCGAAGGCCGAGAGGTCGAGGATCGTCTGCAGGTAGAGATTCAGGAAGAACCACAGCGGAATCCAGGCCGCACCAAGAAGTGCCATCACCAGATTGCCTGCGGCAAGGCCGGGCGCACGGAAGATGCGCAGCGGCAGAAGCGGGCTTCTGGACGCGCCTTGCAGGATCAGGAACAGCACCAGCATTCCGATTGCCAGCCCCAGCAGTCCCAGGGTCTGGGGCACCAGCCAGCCGACATGTTCACCCGTCACGATGGCATAGACGGCAGCAACGATTGCCCCGGTGACGAGGGCCGAGTCGATCACGCCGATCTTGCCCTGCGTACCGGGGATGGCGCGCAGGATCGACGGAACGGCGGCCAGGACCGCAAGACCGAGCGGCAGGTTGATCAGGAAGGTCCAGGACCAGCTCATCCATTCGGTGATGACACCGCCGAGGAAGACGCCCGCGGTGCCGCCGGCGGCTGCCGAAGCGCCCCAGAAGCCGAAGGCCTTGCCCAGTTCGGCGGGTTGCCCGCCGAAGAGACGCATCAGGATGGTCAGTGCCGCCGGGGCGATCAAGGCCGCGCCGACGCCCTGCAGGGCGCGTCCGGTCAGCAGGACCGCCTGGTTGTCGGCCAGTCCGGCAAGTGCCGAGGCGGCGGTCAGGATCGCGAAGCCCCACAGGAAGATGCGGCGTGCGCCGAAGACGTCGGCCAGTTTGCCACCAAGGAGCAGCAGGCCGCCGAAGGCGATGACATAGGCGTTGAAGATCCAGCTCAGGCCTTCGTCGGTGAAGCCGAGGTCGGCCTGGATCGCGGGCAGGGCCACGCCGATGATCGAAGTGTCGAGGATGACGATGAACTGCGCGGCGCACAGCAGCGCCAGCGCTTTCCACCTCTTGGGGTCTGGAAGTGACATGGGAGGACGTCCTTTTTCTAGGGTTCCCGCAGTGATTCGTGCGGATACCCTGCTTCCTCCGGCCTCCCATGATGTCAGGGTCAACGCACCTCCCAGCGTGGCAGGGTGCGATTTCGGCGGTCTGTTCTGTGGACGATCAATCCCGGTTGACCCTCCCACTTTGGGAGGCTGCAAAAGGCGATTCGTTGCCATGTCAGCCGTTAAGGAGGCCTCAGATGACACAGACATTGGACAGACCTGCGCAGGGGTCCCTTCTGGGACATTTCCTGCAAATGCTTAGAAGCGCCACGCTGGAACGGATGGTGCTGCCGGACTTGGATGGCGAGGAAATCGACGAGTGCATCTTGCTTGAGTCGCACCTTGTCCGGATACCTCCGGCCCTTTTCGCTGCGCAGAAACCGCCGTTCTTGTGATGAATGAGGACGGGAACCAAAGCCCTGCATTCGGTCTTGACCCTCCCATGACGGGAGGGTGCAGAAGGGAAGCATAGCCCCCCGCGCCTTAGATGAAGGGAACCAGATCATGAATATCGGTGACGCCTCGAAAGCGACCGGCATCTCGGTAAAGATGCTGCGCTATTATGAAGAAATCGGCCTTGTCCGTCCGGCCCTGCGCGCCAATTCGGGGTACCGGGTCTATTCCGACAAGAACATCTCCACGTTGCGCTTCGTGCGCCGGGCCCGCGACCTTGGCTTCCAGGTCAAGCAGATCGCCTCGCTTCTGGACCTTTGGCAGAACGGCAGCCGTGCCAGCGCCGACGTCAAGTCGCTGGCGACTGCGCATGTGCAGGAGCTGGAACAGCGCCGGCGCGAACTGGACGAGATGATCGCCACGCTGGAACATCTTGCACATCATTGCCACGGCGATCATCGCCCGGACTGCCCAATCCTGCAAAACCTTGGCGAAGAGGATGCGCCGCCCCGGAAGCCGGTCCGCAAGAGCGGAGCGCGCCCGACCTTTGCCGTCGTCTGATTGACACTCGACTTTCCATTGCGCGCCGGAGGTCAGGAGACCCCCGGCGCCTGCTTGCTTTCGCAAGTGGGTCTCAGGTCAGGTTCTGGCCAGATCTTCGGCCTGACTGCGCCCAAGTGTCCGGGCTTCCCCGAGCCACGCCACCTTCGCGTCGGTGACTGGCACCGCGCGGCAGGCGAGTATCAGTCCGGCCTCGCGTTCCTCGGCGGTGAGGGCGAAGCGCGTGTGGTCCAGGTGATCGACTTGGCCGCCCAAGAGGCGTGACTTGCATCTCCCGCAGCGACCGGACTTGCAGCCGTGCGGGTAGTCGATCCCGGCGTCCAGCGCCGCCGACAGGATGGTCTGTCCATCCGGGACGGCGATGGTCCGGCCAATGTCGAGAAGGGTAACGTCAGGCATTTTGAGTACTCCGATGTTGAGGCGGAAGGCTTCAGAGCGGCCCAAACCCGGTGACTTTCAGCCGGGCTTCGATCCTGGGTTTCTGGTCCTCGAAGGAGCCGTAGGTGAACCAGTCGCCGATCTGGGTGATGGGCGCGACGCGGACGCCGAAGCGGCGCTTGGCCTCGTCCATGACGGCCTCGTCGGTGAGGTCGCGCTCGGTGAATGGGACGCCAATCCGGCTGAGCCAAGCCTTGAGGCTGCGGCAATCGGGGCAGGTGGGGGTGGAATAGACGGTAACGGACATGGGAAATCTCCTTGGCTGTGGTGCGCGTCCCCGGTTTGGATCGGGGACGCGGGTGTGTCAGGCGGTTGTGCGGACGCCTTCGGCCATCGGCGCACGGAAACGGCGGAGCCGCAGCGCGTTGCCAAGGACGAAGACCGAGGACAGCGCCATCGCTCCGGCCGCGAAGACCGGGGAGAGAAGGACACCGGAGACCGGCCAAAGCGCACCAGCAGCCACCGGGATCAGGGCTGCGTTGTAGGCGAAGGCCCAGAACAGGTTCTGCCGGATGTTCCGCATCGTCGCCCGCGACAGGGCGATGGCATTCGGCACACCCTTCAGGCTACCCGACATCAGCACGACGTCTGCCGCCTCGATGGCCACGTCGGTGCCGGTGCCGATGGCAAGACCCACGTCGGCCTCGGCCAGCGCCGGAGCGTCGTTGATGCCGTCGCCGACGAAAGCCACCGGCCCCAACGCCTTCAGCCGCTTGATCGCAGCGACTTTGCCGTCGGGCAGCACCTCGGCCACGACCTCGTCGATGTTCAGCCGCCGGGCAATCGCCTCGGCCGTGCGCCGGTTGTCGCCGGTGATCATCGCGACCTTGAGCCCAAGCGCATGCAGTGCCCGGATCGCCTCGGGCGTCGTCTCCTTGATCGGGTCCGCAACCGCGATGATGGCCGCCAGACGCCCGCCAATCGCGGCGTAAAGCGGTGACTTGCCTTCATCGGCCAGGCGTTCGGCGGTTGCGGCAAACGTGCTGACGTCGTGGCCGAGCCTGGTCATGAAACGGTCGGCCCCAATCTCGACGCGCTGGCCGCCAACCTGGGCAGTTACACCAAACCCGGTGACGCTTTCGAAGGCGGCAAGCGGGGGCAGGTCCAGGCCTTCCGCCAACGCCGCCTCCACGATGGCGCGGGCGATCGGATGCTCGGACTTCGCCTCCACCGCGGCGACGCGGGCAAGGACATCGGCGCGGTCGAAGCCGGGGGCAAGGTCAAGGTCGGTCAGCGTCGGCCTGCCCTCGGTGAGCGTGCCGGTCTTGTCCAGCGCCACGACCTTGGCGTCCTGCAGGCCCTGCAGCGCGTCGCCCTTGCGGAAGAGAACGCCCAGTTCCGCCCCGCGCCCGGTGCCGACCATGATCGAGGTCGGGGTGGCAAGGCCCATCGCGCAGGGGCAGGCGATGATCAGGACGGCAACCGCGTTCACGAGGCCGAAAGTCAGCGCCGGGTCGGGGCCGAAGAAGAACCAGACGCCGAAGGTCAGGGCGGCGAGGGCCATGACGGCCGGGACGAACCACATCGTGATCTTGTCCACCAGACCCTGGATCGGCAGTTTGGACCCCTGAGCCTCTTCCACCATGCGGATGATCTGGGCCAGCATCGTGTCACCGCCCACCGCGGTCGCGCGGAAAGCGAAGGCGCCGGTCTGGTTGACGGTGCCACCGGTCACGGTGCGGCCGGCGGACTTGGAAACCGGAAGGGGTTCGCCGGTGATCATCGACTCGTCGATCCAGCTTTCGCCCTCGACGACCTCGCCATCGACGGGGACCCGTTCGCCGGGGCGCACCTCGACGATGTCGCCGGGGGCGACGACCGACGCATCGATCTCCACCACCTCGGTGCCGCGGCGGACGCGGGCGGTCTTGGCCTGCAGCCCGACGAGTCGCTTGATCGCCTCGGACGTCCGGCCCTTGGCGCGCGCCTCAAGCACGCGGCCCAGCAGGATCAGCGCGACGATGACCGCCGCCGCCTCGTAATAGACGTTCACCGTTCCGGCGGGCAAAAGCGCGGGGGCGAAGGTGGCGACCAGCGAATAGAGGTAAGCTGCCAGCGTGCCGACGGCGACGAGGCTGTTCATGTCCGGCGCAGCGCGCAAAAGCGCGGGGATGCCCTTGCGGTAGAAGCGGAGGCCGGGGAAGGCGAGGACAAGCGTGGTCAACGCGAACTGGATCAGCCAGCTTGTCGTCATGCCGATGGTCGAGGCGATCAGGTGGTGCATGCCGGGAATGACATGGCTGCCCATTTCCAGGACAAAGACCGGCAAGGTCAGGCCCGTGGCGATAATCAGATCGCGCGACAGGACGCGGAGCTCTTGTGCCTTGGCGGCCTCGGCTTCGGCATTTGCGGCGCGGCTGCGTTCGACGGGGCGGGCGGCGTAACCGACATCCTGAACCGCCCGGATCAGGGTGGCTGCATCGGCGCTGCCTTTCACGGTGGCACGTTCGGTCGCGAGGTTGACCGAGGCGTCCGAGACACCCGGAACGGCGCGCAACGCACGCTCGACCCGCCCGACGCAAGAGGCGCAGGTCATGCCGTCGATGGACAGCTCTACCGTCGCGGCGGTCACCGCATAGCCCACGTTCTCGACGGCGCGGATCAGGTCCGACCGCGTGACCGGCGAGGACAAGCGCAGCTCGGCGCGTTCGGTGGCGAGATTGACGCTGGCTTCGGCAACGCCTGCGATACCCTTCAGCGCCCGCTCGACGCGCCCGACGCAGGAGGCGCAGGTCATCCCCTCGATGGGAAGAAAGATGGTCTCGGGATTGAAACTGGTTCGCGCATTCATGGCTGATTCCCTTCGGATAAGGCGTGATGCACAAGGACATGGGGTCTCCCATCTTGGGAGGGTCAAGAGGTTCCGGGGATTTTCGAAGGGCATCTGGACGGGGAAGAAAAAGCCGCTGCCATCCTCTTGACCCTCCAACACTGGGAGCGCCCATCTGTCCTTTCGCCAAACAAACTCAGGAGGCGAACATGCAATTCCACATCCAGAACATGACCTGCTTCGGCTGCGCCCGCAGCGTGACTGCGGCGATCCAGTCGGTCGACCGGGACGCGGTGGTGAAGGCCGATCCGGACAGCCGCAAGGTCGAGGTCGAGACCTCGGCCACGCGCGCAAAGATCGAGGCTGTCCTTGCCGAAGCGGGTTACCCCGCCGCGGTCCAAGCCGCGTAGAGGCCGACGATGTCGCGTCTGTCCTTCGGCTTTCTCGCCACCGCGGTGGTGATCGCGCTGTCCCTGGCTTCGGTCCAGGTGCAGCTGGTTCAGGCCGGCTCGGTCCCCTCCGCGCCGACCGAAACCAAACCCGTGGTCGCAGCGGGCGGTGATGCCCACGCGGGCCACTAAGACATGGCAAGGTGGGCCGCTCCTGTCGGGGTGGCCCACCTACATCTACAATTTGCAGCCCGAGGGCAGGCTTGGAGTTCAGCTTCCTGCCACGGGCCGAGACGCCCGCTGGCCGACCCAGATCGAGGCCAGAACCGCGACTGCGCCCAGCACCTGAACGGGGCCGAGGGCTTGCCCGAGAAACTGCCAGCCAAGGGCTACGGCAACGACAGGACTCAGCATTCCCAGCAGGGAAACGGTCTGCGGTTCCAGCCGCGCGATGCCGCGCAACCAGAGCCCGTAGGTCAGCGCGGCCCCGATCAGCCCGAGCCACAGAAAGCCCGCGATATGGGGAAGCGTGAGGTCAGGAAGCGGCGGTTCGAACAGAAGGGCGAGGACCGTCAGCACCAGTCCGCCCGCGGTCAACTGCCAGGCGGTGAAGGCCAGGATCGGAACGTCGGGTTGCCATTTCCGGCTGAGGACGGTGCCTGCGGACATGGAGACCGTGGCCGCCGCCGCCGCCGCAACGCCAAGGGGATCATAGGCGGTATCGGGGCCGACCAGCATCAGCGCCACGCCCGCCGCCCCGGCAAGCGCCGCCGCCACGGCCATCGGCCGCAGGGATTGGCCCAGCAGACCCCACGCGAAGGCCATGACGATCAGCGGTTGCAGCGCGCCGATGGTGGCAGCCGCGCCACCGGGCAGCCGGTAGGCCGCCACGAAGAGAAGTCCCCAGAAGATGGTGAAGTTGAGCGTTCCCAGCACGAAGACGCGGCCGATCCAGTCCTTCGCCGGAAACTTGCGGATGACCAGCAGAAGGAGCAGCCCCGCGGGCAAGGCCCGAAGGGCAGCGACGGTCAGCGGATACCCTTCGGGCAGCCATTCCGTCGTCACCAGATAGGTGGTGCCCCAGACCGCCGGGGCCATGGCAGTCAGCGCCAGGTCTGCCGCGCGTCTCATCTTCTGCCCCCTAGATGATCGGGTTCAGGCAGATGCGAACGGCCCGCCCGGCGGGATAGTCCAGCCCGATGTCACGCGCGATATGCGGGCCTACCTTGAGGGCAAGTGCGTCTGCTGCGGCCACGGCCCGGCGGGTCCGCATGGCACGAAGATACCTGCGAAGCATGGTGGGTTCCTTTCTGGTTGGAAACTCAGGCGGCGGCGCGCAGGGCGGCACCGGCGGAAAGCTTTGCGGCGATCTCGGCGACATGCGCCCCAAGGAAGCGCGCGCCCTGAAGCTCGACCTCGTTGGGAACGAGCGAGCCGTCGCCGCCGGCGATGGTGCCTGCGCCATAGGGTGCGCCGCCGATGATGCGCTCGGACGTGGTCTGGCCGGCAAAGCTGTAGGGCAGCCCGGCGATCAGCATCCCGAAGTGCTGGAGCGGGATCTGCGTCGACAGAAGCGTCGCCTCGTGCCCGCCGTGCTGCGATCCGGTCGAGGCGAAGACCGCGCCGACCTTGCCGACCAGGGCGTTTCGGGCCCAGAGGCCGCCTGCTTGGTCGAGGAACTGCTTCATCTGCCCCGCCATCAGGCCGAACCGCGTCGGGGTGCCGAAGACGATGCCGTCGTACTCGGCAAGGTCCGACGGCAGTGCTTCGATGGTGTCGTCGTCGATGAAGCCCGAGGCTTTGCGCACGGCTTCCGGGACGGTTTCCGGCACGCGTTTCACGTCGACGATGGCGCCGGGGACAGTGGCTGCGCCATCGGCCACGGCCTGCGCCATCGCGCGGACATGGCCGTAGCTGGAATAGTAGAGAACTAGAATGCGGGGCATGATTTCCTCTGGGGCAGGTGTTTCGCTGTCCCAGAGATCGGTCATCGACGGCCGCGGAAAAATCCGCCCTGCGGCAAATCAGTCTTTACGCAGGATCAGGAATGGCAAGCGCCAGCGCCTGCAGGAAGGCGGCAATCCGGGCGTCCTGCCGCGAGCCGCCGGGAAGCACCGCCCAGACAAAGCGGACCGGAAGCTCGTGATCGGGCAGCACGCGGACCAGCTGGCCCGCTTTCTCGGCTGGGTGGGAGATGAAGTCAGGAAGGGTGCCGAGGCCCATCCCGGCGGCCAGAAGATCCAGCAAGGCAAAGCTGTTGCCGACCCTGACCTTCGGGTCGACCGCCACCGAGACTGCCCCTGTTGGTCCGGTCAGGTCCCAGGTCTCCAGATGCTCGGACAAGAGATAGCCGCAGGTCTGGTGGTGGCGAATGTCATCGGGCGCAGCGGGGGTTCCGTTGCGTGCCAGATAGTCGGGTGAGGCGAAGATGCCCACGCGCACCTCGCCCAGCTTGCGGGCACGAAGGGTTGAATCCTTGAGGCTGGACCGGATTCTGAGCGTCAGGTCGAAGCCGCCCTCGACCATGTCGAGCACCCTGTCATCCAGGGTCAGGCTGACGCGGAGATCGGGATACTGTCGGCAGAACCCCGGCAACATCGGCGCGACGACGACCTGTCCGAACGAGGATGGCGCGTTCACTTTCAGGTGGCCGGTGACCACCCCGGACGTCTGGCGGATCCGGTCTTCGAAGCTGCCGACGGCCTGCAGGATAGCCTGCGCTTCATCGTAGTAGCTGCGGCCGGCCTCGGTCAGGGTCATCCGCCGCGTGGAGCGGCTGAGAAGGGCGATGCCAAGGCTGGCCTCCAACCGGCTGATCTCGCGGCTGAGAAGCGCGGCAGAGACACCCAGATCCTCGGCGGCGCGGGTGAAGCTTCCACGCTCGACGATCCGGCAGTAGGCCTGCATGGCGGAAAGCTTGTCCATATCCCCGACCTGGCTTGGATGGACCGGATCATGGCGCGTCTTGGGGCCGCCTTGCAACTGTCGGCTACCCGGGTGGGCGCGCCCACCAGAACGCCGCCGCGGGCACGAATATCCACTGCAGGACGGGCGTCAGACCGGTGCCAAGCCAAGGCAGGCGAGGCATCAGGTCGCGGTATGCCCAGGCGGCGCGCACTTCGACGTTCAGCCATTCCGAGAAGACGGTGTAACTGACGGCGAAGAGGATCATTGTGAGCGCGACGGCACCGTAGGCGCGGGCAGGCCAGCCCGTCCGACCGAACAGGGCCAAAGCAAGCCCAAGCGAGGTGGCCGCGATCAGCACGTCCCCTGCCGTGCAGTGCACCACCGCATAGGCGATTTCGGCGCCGCTTCCGCTGAGCCAGATGGTGTAAAGTGGGACATGCGCGATCTCCCACAGCAGGTTTCCCACCGCCACGACCAGAAGGAAGCGCCAGAATGTGCGCCATTTCAGGGCAGGGGCGGTGGGTATGGTCATTCAGGTGCCTTTCAGGCTGCGACCACGAACTCGGTCATCATGCCGGTCGACAGGTGCGGCATGTGGTGGCAGTGCAGCATCCAGCGGGCGGCTTCCCCCGCGTCGAGCGCAACCGTCACCATGCTCATGGGCGGTATGTGCACGGTGTCCCGCATCGCTCCGCGGAGGGGGGAGCCGTTCAGGGCGACGACCTGGAAGTGGTGCCCGTGCAGGTGCATCGGATGCGCCATCATGGACATGTTGTGGAAGGTCAGCCCCACGCGTTCGCCGGACCGCGCCTCGATTGCCCGATGGGTTCCCCAGCTTTGCCCGTCGATGGTCCAGAGGTAGGGCATCATCGATCCGCCCAGCATCAGGGCGTCGCTGCGATCAAAGGGACGATCCGCAAGTGGTATCAGCGCCTGAAAGCCCGATTCCTGCTCCAGGTCGGCTGAAAACGCTGGATGCGCTTCGTCCGATACGCCTGAAATCTTCCCCACGGCCGCGCCAGAGGTCGCAAGGATGATCCCGGTCCTTTCCAACGCACCCTCGCGCAACGCGAGGATCGGGAAAGCACCACCTTCCGCGGGAACTTCCAGTTCGATGTCGAGCCGCTGGCCCATCGCAAGGCCGAACCGCGCGCCGGGCACCGGCTGGATCGGGTTGCCGTCGGTCGCGACTGCCCGGCCCAGGAGGCTGTCGGTGTCGATCCAGAACACCGTCGCCGCCGAGCCGTTGATGACGCGCAGAAGGATCCGGCCGCCCTTCTCCACCCGCACCACCTCGGGGTCGTCCAGCGTGCGGTCGTTGGCAAGATAGGCGTCGAAATCGAAGTCGTTGAGGTCCATTCCCCCCATTGCGCCCATCGCGCCGTGGTCCATGCCGGACATCCCGCCCATCATGCCCCCCATACCGCCGCCCTGGCCCTGCGCCCCGTGGCCTGCGCCGTGGTCCATTCCGGCCATCGCGCCGCCGGTGATTTCGGCCAGAACCTCCTCTGCCGGGCGGAAGCTGAGGTCGTGCAAGAGGATCGTCACCTCTTGCCGGTCGGCTGCCAGATCCTCGGTCCGGCGGACGATCAGCGGTGCGGCGAGAAGCTCCATTTCCTGCACCGGAATATGCGAGTGCATCCAGTGCGTGCCGGGATAGGCCGCGAAATCGAAGCTGCGCATTTCGCCCGGCTGCAATGCTGGCTGCGGCGCGCCGGGAACGCCATCCTGGGCGTTCGGGGGCACCTGGCCGTGCCAGTGGATGCTGGTCTCGGTGGCAAGGTCGTTGACGAGATCGACGCGGAAAGGCTGGGCAGGGTCGAGGACCAGCCCGCTGAGCCCCTGCGGGTCGAGAAGACCTTTCACGGTTACGGCCCGCCCCGCGATGTCGAGCGTCCTCGTCGTGGCGCGAAGGGTGAGGGCGGGCGGTGAGGCAAAAGCCCGGGCTGGCAGGAAAAGCGGGGCGGCTGCGGCCGCTGTGGCAGCAAGAAAGCCGCGACGGGAAAGATGGGTCATGGGATCGCTCCGAATTGGGCGCATCTGGCGCCGATGATCTGAAAGGGGGTAGCGGTTCAGATCAGGGGTCGGGGCGGGCGTTCAAAGGGGTTGGGCCCGATGGATCGGATTGGACTGCCGTCCGGCACCGGCACCCGGACTTCGGGTCGCAGGACCTGCACGGTGGATGTACCCGACAGCAACACGGCAATCGTTCCGCAAACCATCTTGCACACGCCGGCCATTGCAGCGTGATCCCCGTCCGTCGCCGTCGGATTGGCGTGAAGCGGGCCGTGCTGGACCTGCGCGGCATGCATCGAGCCCTGGCACCTTCCGAAATCCTCGGCACCGGCCCTGACGGCGAAACTCACCGTCAGGAGGAGCATAAGGATGCCGAGGAGCCGCGCCATTGTCCGAACCGTCCTTGCTGTCTGTCCAACACTCTATCGGTCGTGCCTGGTTGGGAATGACCTGGATCAATGGGTGCCGCTGCGGGTCGGCAGCCTTTGCCGACCCGATCTGTCAGGCCGGCGCAAAGCCTGCCTCTGCCAGTGCCTCCCGCAGCTGCGCTTCGGGCGCCACGGATTTGACCGCCACGGTGCGACCCTGCAGATCAGGTTCGACCTGGGCCGAGGCATCGACCTGGAGGATTGCAGCCGCCACACCACGCGCGCAGCCGCCGCAGTTCATGTTGGGGATTTGAAGCATGATCATGGTGAACTCCTTTGGCCGGGCGGATTGGCCCGGCAAGGGAGAGATGGGGCTTCCCACCATGGGAAGGTCAAGACCGGCCGCCGAGATTTTTTTGCCGACCCGACATTGCGAAGTTCCGTTGACAGGCGTCGACCAGTTAGACGCAGCGGAGAGGCAAGTTGTGGGGCATACCCTTCGTCAGGGCGATCAGCACAGAAAACCAGGCCCGATCTCTGAGAGCGTCGGGGAAACCAAGATTTGCGGGAAAACTACCACCTCTGGAACTTTCCTGGTCTTCAAGCGCTCTATCTTCAGTGGCTTGGAAGGATTATTTGGAGCGGCTGGCAGTTTGATGTCGTGTCGAGCATCGTGGCTCTCACAAACTTGTCCACCTGGGAACTTGCATGTGCATGGGCGCGGCTCGCGTCTCGGATTGACCGAAGCCCTGGAACTGGTTGCAGGGAACGCCGTCCCCGACGAAGCGCGTCAACTCAGGTTGTGAGGCGCGATCGGTCCGAGCATGGAAGGCCACGATGGTTCACATGTGTGACCCCGAAGCGGATCACTTCTCACCGTGTTCGATAACCGCGCGCAAGCCTTCGAGCGTCGTATTGTAGTGATCCGCAAGAAGCCGACACGCGCGATCGGCGTCCCGGTCGATGACTGCGTTCAAAAGTGCCTGATGTTCGGCCGCGGCACCCTCGCGACGCAGGAGACTGGGATGCACGTTCATTGATAGGCTGCGATAGCGGACCGCCTGGTCCATCATGGTCGAGCAGAAGCCGAGAAGCCAGCTGGACCCGCAGCGGTCTAGCAGCAGCATGTGAAATTCCTTGTGACGCTGTTCCCATTCTTCTGAAATCTCGCGGCCTGCCTCGGCGGGCATGCGGCGGTTGGTGCGCGCCAGACGGTGATAGGCGAGCACCAGCTGCTCTTCCCAGGCTTCGGTCGCGTTCTGGATCGCTTCGCGCAGGGCGAGTGTTTCCAGCCAGATCCGGGTCTTGACCAATTCTTCGAGCGAAGTCATCGAAATTTCAGCGACGAAGAAGCCGCGCTGGCTTTTGCGTTCGACCAGCCCTTCCGAGGACAGGCGGTTCAGCGCTTCGCGCACGGGCGCGATGCCGATCCCGTAGCGGTCGGAAATCGCCTCGATCTGCAGCTTTTCGCCGGGAAACAGCTCGCCATTCAAAATGTCGCGCCGGATACGCTCGTGCGCCTGTTCCGACAGGTTGCGCGTATCGTTCAATGCCTTGTCAGGGGCATTCATTAGCCAACTCCACCCGGCCGGTCGGCCTTGTTCCAGAACACCAGCCGTCTTTGCACCCAAGCGACAAGGAAGAAAAGCGCTAGACCCAGCAGACTAAGATAAAGGATCAATGAGAAAACCCGAGGCGTGTCAAGCATGCTGGCAGATTCGCGGATGAGGGCGCCGAACCCCTTGCCGCCACCGAGGAACTCGCCCGTGATGGCGCCGGCCATGACGCCGACGGAGGCGATCTTCAAGCCCGTGAAGATATAGGGCAGGCCAGTGGGCAGTTTCAGGCGGATCAGGGTCTGCCAGCGGCTGGCCCCCATCGCCTTGAAGAGCATCCGCTCGTTCTCGGACGCTGCATAGAAGCCGGCGGCGGTCGAGACGATGATCGGGAAAGTGGCGATGAAGGCAGCAAGCGCGACCTTCGAGGCGATGTCGAAGCCCAGCCAAGCGATGAAGAGGGGCGCAAAGGCCACCTTGGGCATGGTGTCGATCGCGACGAGATAAGGCATCACGGCCCGTTCGCCGAACTTCGTCTCGCCGACCAGGACGCCCAGCGAGAAGCCGACGCTGGCGGCTATCAGGAATGCCCAGAAGACAGTGCGGGTCGTGGTCCAGAGCGCGTCCAGCATGTAGCCGCCGGTGACAAGGTTCTTGCCGACGAAGATCAGGTCATCCAGCGTCTCGCCGGGGCTCGGCAGGATGATGGGCGAGACCCAGTTCATCCGGGCGGTCGCAAGGTCCCAGATGCCGATGACGATGACGGCCAGCGCCAGCATCGCCAGCCAGCGCGGGATGCGGTCGATCAGAGCGACATGTTCGACCCATACGGTGTCCTTGTTCGGATCGCCCATCAATTCTGGTTTGGCGGTCATTGGAAGGCCTCCTTGCCCAGAAGGTCGCGGATATGGGCGACGATCTGGCCGAAGCGGGGGGTGTTGATCATTTCCAGCGTGCGGGGGCGGGGCAGGTCGATCACGATTTCCTCGACGATACGACCGGGGCGCGGCTTCATCACCAGGATGCGGTCCGAAAGGATCACAGCCTCGGCCAAGGAGTGCGTAACGAGGAAGGCGGTGGACTGCTGTTCGGCGCAGATGCGCTGCAGCTCCATGTTCATGAAGTCGCGGGTCAACTCGTCCAGCGCCGAAAAGGGTTCGTCCAGCAGGAGAACGGCGGGGTTGGCGATCAACATCCGGCAGATCGAGGCGCGCTGTGCCATCCCGCCGGACAGCTCACCCGGATAGACATTGGCAAAGTCGCCAAGGCCAACGAGTTTCAAAAGTTCAAGTGCGCGGGGATGTGCGGCTTTCGCGGCAGCACGTCCCTCGCGGATCTCGATCGGCAGGACGATGTTTTCCACTGTGGTCTTCCACGGCAGAAGTGTCGCCTGCTGGAACATCATCCCGATATCGGCCCGTGGGCCGGTAACGGGCTTGCCTTCCAGCACGACACGTCCTGTGGTGGGCGGCATGAGCCCCGCCATGATCTTGAGAAGTGTCGATTTCCCGCAGCCGGAGGAGCCCACGACCGACACGAATTCGCCCTTGTGGAGGGTCAGGTTCACATCGGTCAGCGCAGTCAGCATATTCCGGGCGTAGGTCTTCGACAGCCTCGCGATCTCGTAGACCGGTCGCGTTGGCGCGGCCGGACTGGCGGTCAGGGGACGGGGCTCAGCCATGGTCATCAGGCTTTCCAGCCTGCCACGAACTCGTTCGTGTAGACAGCCGCCAGGTCGGGCAGCGGAGCCTCCAGCGCGCCTGAGGCGACGGCGCTGTCGTGGATCGCCTGCCAGTGTTCCGGCGGCTGGTAGCCGTAGCCCTGGCCGATGAAGGCGTCGGTCGGGGTCATCCGGTTGACGACGCCATCATAGAGCGACGGCGCATAATCCTGCTCGCCTTCCTGTGGGTTGCCGGCCGCGCAATGCGCAAGTGCCTTTTCCTTGTTCGCGGGGTCCGAGGCGAAACGCGTGCCCCTGACCAACGCCCGACCGAACTTCGGGGCAAGGTCAGGCGTTGCCGCCATCTGGCTTTCCAACATCGCGATGCCGTTGCCAAAGAAGCCGAGGTAGGCTTCCGGCGTGATCTCGCGCAGGGTCAGACCGCGCGAAGCCAGGATCGCGGCATCCGAGACGGCGCCGGCATAGGAACCGACCTCGTCGCGCAGGAAGGCGACCGCTGCCGTGCCGCCGTCACCGACCGGCAGGAAGGTGTAATCGGTGCCTTCTGTCATTCCGAGGTCGGTCATGATCGCCTTGCTGAACGACACTTCCGCCCCGTCCGCCGTGCCGACGCCGATGATTGTGCCCTTGAGGTCGGCGGGTGTCTGGTAGGGGCTTTCATCCTTGACCAGAATGCCGAAGACCGACTTGGGATACAGGTTGTAAAGGAACTTCACGTCGACCCCGCGCGACCGCGCGCCCAAGGTCGGCCCCGGTCCCGGCGCGCCGATCTGCGCCTGACCTGCCGACATTGCTTGCAGGACCGCCGACGATCCGTCGATCGCCTCCAGCCGCAGGTCAAGGCCCTCTTCCGCGAAGTAGCCCTCGCCAACCGCCACCCAATAGGGAAGCCAGGTCAGCGCCGAGGGGTTGGGCACGGCAAAGGTCACCGCCGTCTGCGCCCGGACAATGGCCGGGGCCCCAAGGACAAGGCTTGCCGCCCCGCCCGCCGTCAGAAGTCCGAAGCTCCGACGACTCAGTCTGGTCATGTTCTTCATCTGGTTTCCTCCCGATAACCGCAGGCCGCCCGCCCGTTTCCCGTCGCGTGGCCGGTCCCTCTCAGCAGGCTATATGATTCGTCACAGAATGCAAAAAAATATATGAAACTTGTAAAATCAGCATTTCGTATCTTGATCTGCGGGCCGAAGCGGGAAATCCTGCCGCCACCGTGACTCGGCAATCCCGCGGCGCTTGCCCGGCTGAACAGGAGTTTTTCATCGTGGCCTTTGCACTGACCCCGCCCGCGCAGGCGCATCTCGACATCACCGGCACGGACGAGAAGTATCCGGTCCGGCGGATCTACTGCATCGGCAAGAACTATGTCGCCCACATCATCGAGATGAACGCTGACGAACGCGATCCGCCGGTGATCTTCATGAAGCCGACGGATGCCATCGTGAAGAACGGGGGAGAGATCCCCTATCCGGTCTTTACCACCAACTTCCACTACGAGTGCGAACTGGTGGTGGCGCTGAAATCCGGTGGTTACAACATCCCGGTGTCCGAGGCTTCCAGCCACATCTACGGCTATGCCATCGGCCTGGACATGACGCGTCGCGACCATCAGGCGGCAGCCCTGGCAAAGGGCCTGCCCTGGGAAGTGACCAAGGGTTTCGACCACTCCGCCCCCATTGGCCCGATCACACGTGCCAGCGACTGCGGTATCCTGACCTCGGGACATGTGCGCTTGAAGGTGAACGGCGCGGTCAAGCAGGACGCCGACATTTCGCTGATGATCTGGAAGGTGGACGAGATCATCTCGAAGCTGTCCGAGCAGCACCGGCTGATGCCCGGCGACATCATCATGACCGGCACGCCTGCGGGCGTGGGCGCGGTGGTCACGGGAGATGAGCTGGATTGCAGCATGGATGGCGTCCAGCCGATGCAGGTGCGCATCGGCCCCAAGGCCGCGTGAGCCCGCCGGACCTTCTGGCACTTGGCACGGCCACGGTCGGCGAGGCATGGCCGGCCGCTCGGCTGGTCTTGGCACCGATCCGGCCGCTGGCACTGGGAATGACCCTGGCGGGGACGGCGCTTCCCGTCCGGTGTCGACCCGGTGACAACCTCGCGCTGCATCTTGCGATAGCCGTGGCCCGGCCGGGCGACGTGCTGGTGGTCGACTATGGCGGCAGTCTGGACAGCGGCCCCTTCGGTGAGATCATGGCGCTAGCTTGCCAGATGCGTGGGATCGCCGGCCTGGTCATCGACGGCGCCGTGCGGGACAGCGCGCAGATTGCGGACCTGGGATTCCCGGTCTTTGCGCGCGGCGTGAACATCCGCGGCACGGTAAAGCAGGATGCCGGTCGGATCGGGATGCCGGTCATACTGGGCGGGGTCGAGATTGCGGCGGGCGACCTTGTCCTTGCCGACGCCGACGCCATCCTTGTCCTTTCGGCCGGGGACCTTGCCCCGGCGCTGGACGCAGCCCGAACTCGCGCCGAGCGCGAAGCCCGGATCATGGGGCGATTGCGTAAGGGCGAGACGACGCTTTCGATCCTTGGACTGTCAGGAAAGGCAACATCATGACCGTTGCAATCGGGATTGCGGGGACCGGCCGGATGGGCACCGCCTTCACCCGCCGACTGATCGAGACGGGCAACAAGGTCCAGGTCTGGAACCGCAACGCAGCGCGGACAGCCGCGGCCGTGTCGGCGGGGGCCGAGGCGGTGGATCTGGCGCACCTGGCAGAGTGCGACGTGATCCTCCTGTCGCTGACCGATGCCGCCGCATCGCAATCGGTCCTGCGCAGCCTGACCATTGCCGGTCTGCAGGGGCGGATGGTCATAGAGATGTCCACGCTTCTGCCCGACGAGGCCGAGGGTCTGGCGGCAATGGCGCAGGTGGCCGGGGCCGACTTCGTGCATTGTCCGGTGGGCGGCACGGTCGCGCCGGCACTGAAGGGCCAGCTTTTGGGTATGGCCGGCGGGACTGCGACGTCCTTTGACCGGGCAAAGCCTGTGCTGGGCCAGTTGTGCCGCCGCGTCGAGCATCTAGGGACGGTCGGGGCGGCGGCGCGGATGAAGCTGGCGGTGAACCTGCCGCTGGCGATCTACTGGCAAGTGCTAGGCGAAAGCCTTGCGCTTCTTCGCGGTGCAGGAGTGCCGGACGATCTGGCGATCAGCCTGATCGCCGACAGTTCCGCCGGTCCCACAGTGCTGAAGAACCGCGCACAGATCGTGGTCGACTCCCTGGCCGGGACCGACCAGCCCGGAACCTTCGATATCGCCGGGCTGGCCAAGGACCTGGGACTTGCCCTGCGACTCGGCGAGTCCGAGGGCGCAGAGATGCCCCTGTCCCGATCAGTCCAGTCCCGCTATGCGGCGGCGCTTTCCGCCGGACTTGGCGGCTTCGATGGCGCCAGCCTGACGCGGCGGGCGGCGGGGAAGTGACCGATATTCTGGACCCCGCGACACTTCTTCCCTTGATTGCCGCGCTCGCGGTGGCCGGGGCGCTGATCGGTTTTCTGGCCGGTCTTTTCGGCATCGGAGGCGGGGCGATCTCGGTCCCCGTATTCTACGAGGTCTTCCAGTCGCTTGGCCACGCGCCGGAAGTGGCGATGCCTATGGCTGTCGGCACTTCGCTGGCGGTGATCATTCCGACGTCCATCCAGTCCTCGCGCGGGCATTTCCTGCGCGGGACGGTGGACATGGACTTGTTGCGGGCTTGGGTGCTGCCAGTGCTGCTGGGCGTGGCCGTCGGCTCGGTCATCGCCCGCTATGCCGAGCCGCAGGTCTTCCAACTGGTCTTTGCCGCCGTGGCTGCCGTGAATGCGGCGAAACTTCTCTCGGGTGGATCGGGTTGGCGGCTGAGCGACAGCCTGCCCGCAAAACCAGTCCTGCGGACCTATGGCGTTGGTGTGGGTTTGGTCTCGGCGCTCATGGGCATCGGTGGCGGTGCAGTGTCGAACCTTATCCTCACCTTGCACAACGTGCCAATCCATCGGGCCGTCTCGACATCCGCCGGAGTGGGCGTGCTGATCGCCATCCCGGGCACATTGGGATACATGGCCGCAGGTTGGGGCCGTGCGGACCTTCCATCGGATGCGATAGGCTTTGTTTCACTGGCGACGTTTGCTCTGACTATCCCGACATCGCTCCTGACCACGCGTTTTGGCGTGGCGCTTGCGCACCGGCTGAGCCGCCGAAATCTGGAACTGATGTTTGGCCTTTTTCTGGCAGCGGTGTGCCTCCGCTTCCTGGTGGCGATTTTCGAGGTCTAGTTTCTCATGGCGCGCCACAGTCGGATGGTCCCGGAGCGTGACTCTTCTTCGGTCAAGTTCGGACGCAGTCTGCCTTAACGATCCGCCATGTTGGACCACAGCCCAGTGAAGATCAGTCACTCGTTCGCGGTTGGTCGGGGTAGAGCGTGATCACGAAGCTGCTGCGACGACCAGTCAGGAGATGATCCTCACCGCGAAAAGCCCTCGGGTCTGCTCCGGCTCACTTTCCGAAGAGAAAGCCAATAGCTGACGCCAAATCGGCTTCCATGTAAGGTTTCTGGATTACGCCCAGGTTTTCGCTGGCCTCAACCCTATGCCCGGAGGCAACAATTATCCTTAGCTTGGGTTGCTGCTCGCGCAGCTGATGCGCGAAGTCCAGTCCGTTGCCGTCCGGCAGACCTACGTCGACGAGAACTAGATCGATCGACTTGGATGCAACAACAACCCGAGCCTGTGCGAGGTTCATCGCCTGTTCGACCTCGTGGCCCAAGTCCATCAGCATGTCGACCGTCGACATCAGGATCAAGGCATCGTCCTCTACCACGAGGATCCGCAGCTTGACTGGCGTGTTCGGCACGGGAGATGCCGCTTCCCCAAGCATCGACCGGACCTTCCAGGCGAGGGCGTCGCTGGAATAGGGCTTGCTCAACAGTTCGACGTCACGGTCCAGTTTCCCGCCGTGGACGATCGCGTTCTGGGTGTAGCCGGATGTGAAGAGCACCTTGATCCCGGGAAGCCGTACCCTTGCCAGCCGCGCAAGTTCGGGACTGCGCAACTTTCCGGGCATGACGACGTCTGTGAAGAGCAGGTCAATGTGTATCCCGCTTTCCAGGACAGTCAGGGCCGCATCCGCACTCCGCGCCTTGACGACGCTGTAGCCAAGATCCGTCAGCATCGCGACAGCCGTGGCGGCAACCTCGTCATCATCGTCCACGACCAGGATGGTTTCGGTCCCGCCAACCGGGGGCTTGTCAGACCTGGTGGGGAGTGCGGCCTCCTGCTCGCCCGAGCGGGGCAGGTAGATGCGTATGGTCGTGCCTTCGCCTTGCTCGGTGTAAATCTTGATGTGCCCGCCCGATTGCTTGACGAAGCCATACACCATGCTCAGGCCCAGGCCTGTGCCTTGCCCCTCGGGCTTGGTGGTGAAGAAGGGCTCAAACGCCTTCTCCTGCACTTCGAGGGTCATGCCGGGACCGGTATCGGTGACAGCGATCACCACATACTGTCCTGGCAGGACATCCACATGTTCTCGGCAATAAGAGTCATCGAGATGTGCGTTGCCGGCCTCGATGGTGAGCTTGCCCTGGCCGTCCATCGCGTCGCGGGCATTGATCGCGAGGTTCAGCAAGGCGCTCTCAAGTTGCGTCGCGTCGATGGCGGTCGCCCACAAACCGCCCGCGATCACGCACTCAAGCTCCACGGCCTCACCAAGAGTGCTGCGAAGCATTTCGTTCATGCCACGGATCAACCTGCCGGCGTTCAGGACCAGGGGCTGGAGCGGCTGCCGCCTTGCGAAGGACAGAAGCTGCGAGGCGAGCCGCCCGCCGCGCACCACGCCGGCGCGTGCCGCCTCGACCCGGGCCGTCGCGCGCTCATCTCCACGGACCATCCGCGCGAGGAGGTCAAGGTTCCCGGAAACGACCTGCAGAAGGTTGTTGAAGTCATGCGCGATCCCGCCGGTCAGGTTGCCGATAGCTTCCATCTTCTGCGACTGGATGAGCTGCCGGGTCAGCGCCTCCCGCTCCGCCACGGCAAGGCTGACCTGTTCGGCCAGCTCTTCGTTGAAGGCCTTCGCCCTGGCCTCGGCCCGGAGCTCCTCGGCGATGTCGCGCGCCTCGATGACGGTGCCCACCGGGCGGCCGCTGGCATCAAGGATCGGACTTGCGGTGAAGCCCACATTGTAGAAATGCCCGTCCTTGTGGACGAAGACCTCACGGCCCTGCATCTGCATCCGCTCTGGCAAGGCACGGTCGATGGCGCAGTCCTCGATGGGAAACGCCGTGCCATCGGGGTGGGTGTGGTGCACGACGTCGTGCAACGGGCGTCCCACCGTCTCCGCCAGCGTGTATCCGGTCAGCTGTTCGGCTGCCCGGTTCATGAAAACGCAATGCTGCCGTTCATCCATCAGGAAGACGGCCATCGTGGTGTTTGCCAGAATCGCATTCAGGCGCTGGGAGGTTTCCCGCAGCTCGTTCTCGGCAACCATGCGGTCGGAAATGTCGAGCACCGAGGCATAGAACAGCGGCTCATCCCCGGCGATCAACTGCAGCCGGATGGCGCAGCCGTAGGTCGTCCCGTCCTTGCGCCGATGCAAGGTCTCGAAGTCAATGTGGCCCACGGCCCCAGTGACAACGGGCTCAACCAGAGCGCGAAACGTCTCCTCGGTGAACAGCGGCTTGATGTCGAGGGGGCTCATTTCGAGGAGCTCTTTGGCAGAGTACCCGAGGTTTTCCTGCGCCCCGCGGTTCATGAAGACAAAGCGGAAGTCATCATGCCGGAAGATGAAAATCTCGCCTGTCGAATCCTCGATGATCTTGACCAGACGGTCATGATGCATGCCGTAGTGGCCGATATCTTCCATTTTGCCACTCTCCAGACCTGATCACGGCTACGATAGTCGAAACTTCTGGTCGGAGCCACGGCTGCTTGGAGATGCCTCACGCTACGTCATCGATTTGACTGATGGGCAACCTTCCGAAGGGCGATCAGTTCCGTGGTTTCGATGATCTAATAGGGCTATTCGGTCGGTCGCATGACTTACTTACTGGAGTGCGTCAGAGCGTTTGGGCGACGCGTATGAGTGAGGTGTCAGGACCAAGTCCGGAAGCGAAGTCCTGGGAAATCCGGCTGACCACGATGGGGTGCGTCCTGCCCCAGCCGGTTGCGGAAGCCTGAACCTTCCACTCCCGGTTCAGTCAGGGGCCGTTAGCAGCCCTTGGCTGACATTGTGAGTTGCTCAACGCCAAATACGAACAGCAGTTGGGGCGTTGCCCTGCTTTGCGGCAGGGATCATGGAGCAGAGGAGTCCATCATCCGCAGCTTGCATCGGCTGTGCAGCCGATTTGGATCAGGACCATTCCAATTCCTGTCGGCTTTCCGTCATCGCTAGGCCGTGAGTCTGGGTGTGTAGGGTATATTGTCGAGACTTACCAATTGGCTAGACCTTGCACTTTCCTGGGCCGCCTGTCCCATTGCGACGGCCCACCAACCATCGTTCAGCGAAACCTCGGGTTCCTGCATCCCTATAGCTGCCCGTTGAAAGCCCTGATGCTGGAAGAAGGTAGATCCGTTGTGGTCACCGGCTGCCAACAAAGCGGGATCAACGGGGATATCCAGCTCCACGGGTCCGGCGGGGCTGCGCGGACTAACGATGACCTTGGGCACCGGGGGGGCGCCCAGATGGGCGGGCCAGAACCGTCCCGGGCCCGGCACGAGGCACTCGATCTTGCCCTTGGGTCCCACAGCCGAGATTTCCTCCTGATAGCGGCTACCTTCGGCGAACATGCACAGTTCCAGCATCGCCCGCATGCCGTTTTCGAAGTCGACGATCACATAGGCATGGTCCCAGATGTCGGATCGCTGTCCGGCGTAGACCTCGTCCACGTGGTTTACTGCCTGCCCACCGCTGGCCATGACGCTGACCGGGTTGCAACCTGCAACAAGGCGCATGAGGTCGAAGAAGTGGCAGCATTTTTCGACCAGAGTGCCACCGGTATTCCGGTTGAACCGGTTCCAGTCACCGACCTTTTGCAGGAAGGGAAAGCGGTGTTCGCGGATGGTCAGCATCTTCACCCCGCCCGTCGCGGCCCGCGCCTCGCGCAGAAGATGGGCGACGGGGGGCATGTAGCGGTACTCCATCGCTACCCAGATCGGCGCGGGGTAGGCGGCGCGCAGGGCGGCAAGGCGCGGGGCATCGGCGGGATTGGTGAAGAGCGGCTTTTCGCACAGGACCGGCAGCGGGCGGATGCGCGCGATCTCCTCCACCTGGCCAAGATGGAGGTGGTTGGGGCTGGCGATCAGCAGGCAGTTGACCTCCGGCACAGCCAGAACTTCGGCCACCGAACCCACCATCCGCGCGCCAGGCATCAAGGCGGCGGCGGCGGCGCGCATGCCGGCGTCGGGTTCAAAGATCGCGGCGACCGAGGCGTCTTCCAGAAGGGCAATGTTGCGCAGGTGTTCCTGCCCCATCATCCCGCAACCGATGATCCCGTAGTGCAGCATTTGGTTCGTCCTATTTCAGGCGCGCGACATAGCGCACGGTTGCGGGGTCATACCAGGTCAGCGAGGCCTCGACCGAACGGCCGTCCTGCGCCCAGCTGACGCGGGTGATCAGCGGCAGGGCCGTGCCCGGCGGGTGGGGAAATTCGGATGGGGCCCAAGAGGGCAGGGGGCCCTGGCCGATGCTGTCTTCGGCGCGCGAGATCCAGATCCCGAGGCGCTGGCGGTAGTAAAGGTAGAGCGACTCGGACAGGTCTCCGGGGGCGATCCGGTCCACCTCGGCCCCGTCGAGCCAGATCTCCTCGACCGCGGCGACCCGGCCGGACAGGAAGCGCAGGCGTCTGATGCGGTGGCCTTCGGTGCTGGTGCCGAACGCAGGCAGGGCGGGGTTCTTGGTGCAGCGGTCCACCGACAGCACGCGCGCGGTGGGCAAGCCGCCGCCTTCCACCCGCTCCAGCCGGAACAGCGCATAGACCGAAGCTGCGTCCGCCTTGGCCCGGATATAGTTGCCCGACCCCTGTACCCGGTCCAGAAGACCCTTTTCCGTCAATGACTTCAGCGCCTGCCGCAGCGTTCCGACCGCGATCCCAAGGTTTGCCGCCATGTCCCGTTCTGGCGCCAATCGCTCGCCATCGATCAAACGACCGGCCGCGATGTCGCGGATCAGAAGTTCGGCGATCTGCTGATACAGCGGCAGCGATCCAGGGTGAGCCATTCCGTCGCATCCATAATTGATACATGATTGATCTACATCAATGCCAGTGCTACGCAAGAGGAAAGCCGCAGCCGGAGACAGAGAATCATGTCGGTCGTCCCGATCACCTCGCCTGACCTGGACGCCTGCGAGGTCAGCTGGTTTGCTGCTTTGTGTTCGGACGACTACCAGTTCCTCGGCGTGCCGGACGGTGACCTGCGCTCAAGCTGGGCGCATTGCTCGTCGATCGTGAAGCGGGCTGAAGGCCACGGGTTCCGCAACATCCTTTGCCCGTCCTCGTATCAGGTGGGGCAGGATACGCTGTCCTTCGTCGCGGGCTGCGCGCCGATCACCGACCGCATCAACTTTCTCGCCGCCATCCGCTGCGGCGAGATGCAGCCCGTGATGCTGGCCCGCACGGTCGCCACGCTGGACCACATGCTGCAGGGGCGCCTAACGTTGAACGTGATTTCATCAGATTTCCCGGGAGAGGTCGCCGACAGCGCCTATCGTTACAAGCGCAGCCACGAGGTTGTGGAGATCCTGCGTCAGGCTTGGACGCGCGACCACATCGAGTATGCGGGCGACGTCTACCAGATTTCCAAGATCACCACAGACCCCGCTCGGCCCTACCAGCAGAACGGCGGGCCGCTTCTGTATTTCGGCGGCTATTCCCCTGACGCGCTGGAGCTTTGCGGTGCGCAATGCGACGTCTATCTGATGTGGCCGGAGCCCAAGGAGATGCTCGCCAAGCGGATGCAGGACGTTCACGCCCGCGCCGCCGCGCATGGCCGGACGCTGGATTACGGGCTGCGCGTCCACATGATCGTGCGCGACACCGAAGCCGAGGCACGGGACTATGCCGACTACATCGTGTCCAAGCTGGACGACGAATATGGGCGCATGATCCGCGACCGGGCGCATGACTCGATCAGCCTTGGCGTCGCGCATCAGTCCCAGGCGCGGGAACTGGCGGACCAGTTCGGCTACGTCGAGCCCCACCTCTGGACCGGGATCGGGCGGGCGCGGTCGGGCTGCGGGGCGGCGCTTGTCGGATCGGTCGATCAGGTTATGTCCAAACTGGAAGAGTATAGGGCAATGGGTATCCGGGCCTTCATCTTCTCGGGCTATCCGCATCTGGACGAGTGCGACCATTTCGGCACCAAAGTGATGCCCGGCCTCAAGACCTGCTCCTTGCCTCATGCCTATGGCCGGGTCCCGTCGTCGCCCCCCGCCACCCCCCTTGGAACCGGAGTGCGCCGTTGATGACGATGGAACGTGTCACCCTGGGGCAGATCACGATGTCCCGCCTAGTATACGGCATGTGGCGCCTGGGCGATGATCCCGATACGTCGCCGGGCCATGTGCAGGCCAAGGTCGAGGCTTGCCTGGCGCAGGGCATCACCACGATGGACCAGGCTGATATCTACGGGGGCTACACCGCCGAGACGCTGCTGGGCGCGGCGCTGCGGGCCGCTCCGGGTCTGCGCGACCGGATCGAGATCGTCACCAAATGCGACATCGTCGCGCCGGTGGGTCGCCACTCGGCCGCGCGGGTGAAGTACTACGACACTACGGCTGCGCATATCACGGCGTCGGTTGAAGCGTCGTTGCGCGAGATGGCGACGGACCGGATCGACCTGCTGCTGATCCACCGCCCCGACCCCTTGATGGACCACCACGAGACGGGCCGCACGCTGGATGCCCTTGTCGCCAGCGGGAAGGTGCGGGCCGTCGGCGTGTCGAACTTCCGACCGTGGGATGTCTCGCTGTTGCAATCGGCCATGTCGCAGCCCTTGGTGACCAACCAGATCGAACTGTCGCTGAACTGCCGTGACCCCTTTACCAACGGCGATCTCGCTTTCCTGCAGGAACGCGGGATTGCCCCGATGGCCTGGAGCCCGCTGGCCGGTGGCCACCTACGCGCCGAGGCGAATGACGGTCTCAGCGCCCGGCTGGACGCAATCGGCAAGGCGGCAGGCACCGATTGGACCGCCGTCGCCGTGGCCTGGCTTCTGCATCATCCGGCAAGGATCATTCCCGTCCTCGGCACCAACACCTTGTCGCGCATAGCCACGATCTCGGACGCGCAGCGCGTGCCGATGGACCGCCAGACCTGGTTCGAGCTTCTGACGCTCGCCCAGGGGCATGAGGTGGCCTGATGGCGGATGGCGGCATCTACACGACAGAGATCGTGCCCGACGCCGCCAACGCGCGGGTCTTCCGCGATGCGCTGGGGCGCTTTGCCACCGGAGTGACGGTGGTCACGATTATGGGGCCGGACGGTCCGATGGGCTTCACGGCCAACAGTTTCGCCAGCCTGTCACTGGACCCCGCCCTGGTGTTGTGGTCGCCGGCCAAGGCCTCGCAGCGCTATCCGTTCTTTGTGGCAGCACGGCATTACGCCATCCACGTTCTGGGGCAGCACCAGGCCGAGTTGCCTGCCCGGTTGTCCCGGGGCGGCCTGGGCTTCGAAGGGCTTGATTGGCAGGTGAACGCCGAGGGGGTGCCGACCTTGGCCGGTGCCCTTGCCCGCTTCGACTGCGCCCAGCACGCGACGCATGACGGCGGCGACCATCTGATCATCGTGGGACAGGTCCTGCGGCTGGCCCTGGAGGAGGGCGAGCCGCTGGTTTTCGCGAAAGGCAGGTTCGGAGGCTTTGCCGGCTGAAACACCCCCAGGGAGAGGGGGCGAAGGGAGGAGACGTGACCGCACTTCTGGCCATCTGCAACGGCCTGGGCCTGATCAACGGCGCGTTTCTGGCGCTTGGCCGCTGGGTCGGCGCTGTCTGCCTTGGCCTGATGGTCGTGGTGATCCTGGCGCAAGTCTTCTTCCGTTACGTCCTGAACAACGCCCTGCCCTGGCCCGAAGAAGCCTCGCGGTTCCTGATGATGTGGTCCACCGCCCTGATGGCCCCGACCGCCTTCCGGCGCGGCGGTTTCGTTGCCATCGACATGGTGATCCGCCTTCTGCCGCGCCTTGTCGCAACCGGGCTGTCGGTCTTCCTGATGGCCGTGACGATCCTGGTCCTTTGGATCGCTCTTGGCATCGGCTGGTCCGAGGTCACGGGCCTTGGCGGTCGGTTCGAGACGGACTCGCTTCGCGTGCCGGTCAGCCTGGACCTTGGCGTCTGGATGAAGGTTCCGAAGTCCTGGATGATGGCCTCGCTTCTGGTCGGCGTGGCGCTTCTGCTGCTGGTCGCGGTCGAGCTGACCTTGCGCAACCTTTACGCCCTGGTCTGGGGGCCGGAGCCACTGCGCGCGATTGCCGGGACGATCACTCTGGGATCGGGGGCGGAATAGATGCTCAGCTTCTTCCTTCCCCTGTTCCTGGTTTTCCTGATGCTGGGCCTGCCGGTGGTCTTTGGCCTTCTGGCGGCCCCCGCGATCCTTCTGTGGCTGAACGGGCAGGAACGCGACATCACGCTTCTCTACCGCAACGTCTATGAAGGGATGAACTCGTTCCCGCTGATGGCGATCCCGTTCTTCATGCTGGCCGGAGAGTTGATGAACCGCGGCGGCATCTCGGCCAGGATCGTCGGGTTTGCCCAGGCGATGGTCGGCCACTTCCGGGGCGGGCTGGCGCAGGTGAACGTGGTCGACTCGATGCTCTTTGCGGGGATCTCGGGCTCGGCGGTGGCCGATGTCTCGGCGCTGGGGTCGATCATCATCCCGCAGATGGAAAAGAAGGGCTATCCCAAGCCCTTCGCCGCCGCGATTACCGCCGCAAGCGCGATCATCGGCCCGATCATCCCGCCGTCGGGCATCATGATCATCTACGCCTACGTGATGGGCGAAAGCGTCGCGGCGCTTTTTCTGGCCGGGATCGTGCCGGGTGTGCTGATCGGCATCGCGCTGATGATCACGATCAAGCTTATGGCCGACCGCTACAAGCTGCCCGCCGCCCAGCCTCGTGCAACCTGGGTCGATGCGGCCCGCGCCGGTGCCGCCGCCTTCTGGCCCCTGATGACCCCGATCCTCCTGATGGGGGGCATCCTGTCGGGCGTCTTCACCCCGACCGAGGCGGCTGCGGTCGCAGTGGGTTACAGCTTCATCATCTCGATCTTCGTCCTGAAGACCCTGACCTGGCGTGACATCCCGGGTGTGCTGACCCGCGCGGGCATCACCAGTTCGGTCGTCATGCTGCTGGTCGGCGCGGCGATGGCCTTCAAGACCGTGGCAGCGCTGGCACACACGCCGGAACTCTTGGCCTCGACGCTGCTCAGCATCACCGAGAATCCGCTTTTGCTGCTGCTGCTGGTGAACCTCCTCTTGTTCGTCGTCGGCATGTTCCTGGACGCCGGGCCTGCGATCATCATCCTCGGTCCGATCCTGGGTCCGATCTTTGCGTCGATGGGTGTCGACCCGGTGCACTTCGCCATCGTGATGGTGGTGAACCTGACCGTCGGCCTTTTGACCCCCCCGATGGGACTGGTTCTGTTTGCCACCTCGGCCGTCTCGGGCCTGAGGGTGGAAACCATCGCCCGCGCCGTCATGCCGTTTCTGGCTGTGGAGTTCCTGGTGATCCTTCTCATCACCTACATCCCGGCCATTTCCCTGACCCTGCCCCGACTTCTGGGGTTCGTGGACTGACCTTTCAACGCCGACAAGAAACCAAAAGGAGGAACCATGTTTAAATCATCCCTGAAATCCCTTGCGCTGGCGGCGCTTCTGGCGGGCACCGCCGGGGCGGCCCTGGCGCAGGACATCATGCTGCGCGCCACCGCAAATTCGAACGAACAGGACGAGGATTACGACGGTCTCGTCGTGTTCAAGAACTATGTCGAGAACGCCTCGAACGGTGCCATCGGTGTGGAAATCTTCATGGGCACCCAGATCTGCGCCAAGGGCGACGAGTGCTTGGCGGGCGTGGCCGATGGCACGATCGACATCTACATCTCCACCTCGGGCGGCGCGGCTGGTCTGTTCCCCTATATCCAGGTCCTTGATCTGCCCTACCTGATGTCGGATGACCGCGTGGCCGAAGAGGTGCTGACCGGTACCGACTTCACCGCCAAGCTGCGCGCAATGGCGCTGGCAGACTCGGGCGACAAGATCCGGCTGATGACCATCGGCAACACCGGCGGCTGGCGGAACTACGCCAACACCAAGAAGCGGATTGCAGCCCCAGGTGATCTGGCCGGGCTGAAGATGCGCACGGTCCCCGCTGACCTGCCGCAGACGCTGGCCACGACGCTGGGCGCATCGCCCACGCCGATCCCGTGGCCGGAACTGTTCACTTCGCTGCAGACCGGGGTCGTGGAAGGCACCGCAAACGGGATAACCGACATCATGTCGATGAAGTTCACCGACGCCGGCATCAAGTATCTGACGCTCGACGGCCACAGCTACATGGGCGCCTTCTGGTGGATGGGCAACGATCGCTTCAAGGCGCTGACACCGGAACAGCAGCAGATCGTCGTCGATGGCTTTGCTGCTCTGCAACAGGCGACCTTCGCCAGCCCCAAGCGCAAGGAAATCCAGGCCTATGCCGATTTCCGCGCAGCTGGCGGTGAGATCTACGTGCCGACCGCCGAGGAGAAGGCCGCCTTTAAGTCCGCGGTGGAGCCGGTCTTCGAATGGTTCAAGGCGAACGTAAAAGGAGGATCAGAAGTGCTGGACGCATTCACAGCGGCCGTAGCATCTGCAGAAACAGCTGTCGCTGCTGACCGCGCAGCCGAGGTGAACTAAGAAGTTCGCTGCAGGCAAGCATTGCTTGCCTGCAGCCTTGGCGCTGGCACAAAATGCGCACCGTGACGAACCCGCCGGTCGAACGAAGAGCCGGGTATCGACGCGCGCCGACCTCAATCTACGCAGCTCTATGCCGGGCAGAATACTGAGGATCATCAGTCCGCTGCTTCGGGCGGGCGCCACCGACAATGAGCGTGCGTGGCTCGCGATCATCCGGGATGCGTCGTCAGAGCGCGACCCGGCGCCCTGCGTATGTGGCATAACCCCCTGTCTGCAGAAGTTTCTGAAAATTGAACGACGTGAAGGGGGAAAGGTGAGAGGCTGGACAACGACCCAAGCGGGGCTCGTTACGGCTGCTTCCTTCCGGACCTGACCGGGTTGGCGAGGTGCCTGCCCGCGCCAACCTCTCGAGGCTCATATAGGCCGGGGTTGCGGGATTCGCAAGAAGGTCTGGCGTAGCTGCCGGTTGCCTCGTCGTTCACTTCGTGTCCTCCTCCGGATACGCGCGAGGAGTGCACGGAGTGCTCGACGAGCAGGGCCGGGGGATGCGATCCTGCGAGCCTGAACCCGGGGGGAATTCAAGATGACGCGACTGCAACGCCTGGACTGGCCGGACCACGGAACGCCGGACCTGCCGCCGCCTTTCACGCTTGCGGAGGCCGAGGCGCGGCTTCTTGCGGTCAGGGCGGCGATGTCGGCGGCGGGCTATGCGGCGCTGGTGGTCTATGGTGACCGGGAGCATGCGGCGAACCTGCATTGGCTGACCGGGTTTGACCCGCGCTTCGAAGAGGCGGTGCTGGTCGTGACCGAGGGTGATGCCCTGCTGATCGCGGGGAACGAGTGCCTGGCCTACACGGTGGTCTCGCCATTGGTCGCAGCCGGGCAGGTGCGGACCGGGCTTTGCGCCTCGTTGTCGTTGCCCAGCCAGCCGCGAGGGTCGCGTCGGCTTTGGGAATGGCTGGACGAGCTGGTTCCAGCGGGAGCGAAGGTCGGGGCAGTGGGATGGAAATGGTATGGCTCGGACGAGCTTGCCCCCGGCCAGGACCCGGCGCTGGCGCTGGACATCCCGGCTTTCCTGGCCGATCCGCTGCGCCAGCGTGCCGGGCGGGTCGAGAATGCCACTGCAATTTTCATGCATCCCGCCCATGGGCTGCGGGCCCGGGTGACCGCGAACGAGATCGCGCGGCTGGAGTTTTCGAACCACATGGCCGCGGCGGCCTTGCGCCGGATGGTCTTCGCCTTCCGGGAAGGAATGACCGACTTCGCGGCCGTCGAGGCGGCGCGGGTGGGAGGCCTGCCGTTGGGCTGTCATTCGACCTTCGCGATGGGCGACACGCCGGGCCTGTCCGGGCCGGTTGGCGACCGGATCAGGCGGGGCGTTCCTGCCAGCTTCAATATCGCGCATTGGGGATCGAACATCTGCCGCGCGGGCTGGATGGCGCGGGGGGCAGAAGACCTGCCGGCATCGGCGGCGGGATACCTGGAGGAATTCGTCTATCCTTACACGCAAGCGATGTCGGACTGGTGCGGGATGATGCGGCCGGGCGTGGCCGGGGGCGCGGTCTGGGCGATGATCCATGACCGTTTGCCGGCCGATTTCGGCATCACGCTGAACCCCGGCCACCTGATCGGCCTCGACGAATGGATGTCCTCGCCCATCATGCCGGAGTCGGGCATCCCCCTTGCCTCGGGCATGGCGATGCAGATGGACGTGATCCCGGCGCATCCACGCTGGGGCTCGACCCGGATGGAGGACGGCTATGTCATCGCGGACGAGGGCCTGCGGGAGGAATTGGCCCAAAAGCACCCGAACGCGGCGCGGCGCTGTGCCTTGCGGGCCGAGTTCATGCGTCGGGTGATCGGAATGGATGTGCCGAATAGCCTGCTGCCCCTGGCCGACACTTGCGGCATCATCGCGCCCTGGCTTCTGGACCCCGCGCAGGTGGTGGTCCTGTGACGCGGCGTTCGTGGTGACGTCTCTCGCGGGTTTCGCCATTCTCCGCCCGCAAGGGAGACCCATATGACCGACTATCCGCACCTTCTGTCGCCGATCACCCTTGGCGGAGTGACACTGAGGAACCGCAGCCTGATGGGCTCGATGCACACGGGGCTGGAAGAGACCGGGGATTGGGGTCGGGTCGCCGCCTTCTACGCGGCGCGGGCGAAGGGTGGCGCGGGGCTGATCGTGACGGGCGGCATGGCTCCGAACCGGGAAGGCGGGGTGTTTCCGGGAGCGGCGGGGCTGTTCACCGATCAGGACATCGTCAATCACCGGCGGGTGACGGACGCCGTCCATGCCGAGGGCGGGCTGATCGCGATGCAGATCCTGCACGCGGGGCGCTACGCCTATGGCAAGGAATGTGTGGCACCTTCGGCAGTGAAGTCGCCGATCTCGCCCTTCCCGCCGCGCGAGCTGGACGAGGATGGGATCGAGAAGCAGATCGCCGACATCGCAACGGCAGCAGCGCGAGCCATCGAGGCCGGGTATGACGGGGTCGAGGTGATGGGGTCGGAAGGGTACTTTCTGAACCAGTTCCTGGTCACCCACACCAACCGCCGCACGGACGCATGGGGCGGGGCTTACGAGAACCGGATGCGGCTACCGGTCGAGGTTGTCCGGCGGGTGCGCGCGGCGATGGGTCCGGGGGCCGTTCTGGTCTATCGCATTTCGTTGATCGACCTAGTGCCGGAGGGGTCCACCTGGGACGAGGTGGTCCAGTTGGCAAAGGCGGTCGAGGCGGCCGGGGCTTCGGTGCTGAACACCGGCATCGGCTGGCACGAGGCACGGGTGCCCACGATTGCGACATCGGTTCCCCGGGCGGGGTTCGCGCATCTGACGGCGCGGCTGCGGCCGGAGGTTTCGATTCCCGTGATTACCTCAAACCGGATCAATACGCCGGAGGTGGCCGAGGGGCTCCTGGCCTCTGGTGCGGCGGACATGGTGTCGATGGCCCGGCCCTGGCTGGCGGATCAGGATTTCATCGCCAAGGCCGCGTCGGGCCGCGCCGCCGAAATAGCGCCCTGCATCGCCTGCAACCAGGCCTGCCTCGACCATACCTTCAGCGGCAAGCTGACATCTTGTCTGGTGAACCCGCGGGCCTGCCATGAGACGGAGCTTGCCTATACGCCCGCCGAGGTGGCGAAACGGGTGGCTGTCGTGGGGGCCGGTCCGGCCGGTATGATGACGGCCATCGTCGCGAGCCAGCGCGGACACCAGGTCACGCTGTTCGACAAGGCCGAACAGGTTGGCGGCCAGTTGAACCTGGCGCGTCAGGTGCCGGGCAAGGAAGAGTTCCACGGGCTGGTCGACTGGTTCGCCACCATGCTGCGCGGGCCGGGGATCGAATTGCGGCTGGGCCGTGAGGCTGGGGCAGAGGATCTGGAAGGCTTCGACGAGGTGGTGATCGCCACCGGCGTGACCCCGCGTGATCCGGGCATCGTGGTGGAGGCCGGGGCGAAGGTCCTGTCCTACATCGACGTGCTGAAGGGTGCCCCCGTGGGGCGCCGGGTGGCCGTGGTGGGTGCGGGCGGGATCGGTTTCGATGTGGCCGAGACGCTGGTGCAGGATGGGGTGAGCCCGACGCTGGACCCAGGCCTTTGGCGCGCCGAATGGGGCGTCTCGGCACCGTGGGAGGATCGTGGCGGGCTGGAGCCGGCGGGACCGCAACCGCATCCTCCGGCGCGCGAGGTGTATCTGCTGCAACGCAAGGCGGAAAAGCCGGGTCGGCACCTGGGCAAGACGACGGGATGGATCCACCGCGCCAGCCTGGCGATGAAGCGGGTGAAGATGCAGGGCGGCGTGAACTATGAACGGATCACGGCTGACGGGCTGGTGATCAGCCACGGGCCGAACCGCGAAGGGGAAGAACTGCTTGCGGTCGACGCGGTGGTTCTCTGTGCAGGACAGGAACCCGAGCGAGGGCTGTCGGCCGAGCTGGAGCGGCGCGGCATCCGCCATCACCGGATCGGCGGGGCGGATGTCGCGTCTGAACTGGATGCCAAGCGCGCCATTGATCAGGCGGCGCGCCTGGCGGCAAGGCTTTAACGAAAGCCTCCTCGTTCGACGTCATCTCCCTCGTCGGACATCAGTGAGGAGAGACGACGTCCTCGACGGGCGGTTGCGTCAGCCGCCCGAGGCTTCGCCCGGCGCCGGGATGACGCCACCGTCGAGCGCGGCCTGAAGCTCGGTTGCATCGACTGCACCATCGGCGCTGGTGTCGATGGTCTTGAAGGTCTCTTCCGTCAGATCCGTCCAGACCGCCTGAAGCTCGACCAGCGACCAGTTGCCGTTGGAGTCGGTGTCGGGCACGTCCGGCAGGGTCTGCGCGAAAGCGGCCGAAGCGAGGGCAAGCGGTGCAAGTGCGATTGCAAAGCGTTTCATGGAAGTCTCTTTTTTCTATCCACGATTGCGCGGCGCGAAGGTTCCCGCCGCCGGGCCGAGCTATCTGCCTGCGGAAGGACATTCCATAGCCTGAGGACAATTCAGCAAATCCGCTGCGAATCGCCGCCATTTCGTGAACAGTCTTGGAACGATTTCCCCCGACCGACAGACTCCCTTCCTGCGCCGCCTAGTTTCTTGCCGCTTTCCGGCAAGGTGCTGCCGAGGGTGGAGAGGCCTGCAGCGTTTCGCTGCCATCAACGATCCCTCACAATACCCCGGATCGGACGCCTGATCGCCGCCTTCCTGCCCGATTTGGCGGCGAAACCTGTTCTTAACAAAATGTGCGTGTCTGCTCCCGAAGAGGACAATATGGATCGACTGACAGAGATGGAGGCCTTTGCCACGGTAGTGGACCAGGGCGGCTTCACCGATGCAGCCAAGAAGATGGGGATTTCCAAATCCGCTGTCTCCAAACACGTATCCGCGCTGGAGGCCCGACTCGGCGCCCGGTTGCTGAACAGAACCACCCGCCGCGTGTCGCCCACCGAGATCGGCCTGGCCTACTACGACCGCGCCCGCCGCGTGCTGAACGACGCTGGCGAGGCGGATGCCCTCGTGACGTCGATGCAATCAGCGCCCTCGGGCCTGCTGCGTGTGTCGGTCGCAACGGATTTCGGCGTGAACCTTCTGTCGCCGATCCTGGGGGACTTCCTGCTGGAATACCCGGACATCACCGTGAACATGGTGCTGAACAACCGTTACGTCGAACTGATCAGCGAAGGCTTCGACATGGCGATCCGCGTCGGAGAGCTGGAAGACAGTTCGCTGCGGGCCCGCAAGCTGACCGAAACGACCAAGCGCATGATCGGGGCGCCGAGCTATTTCCAAAAGTTCGGCCGGCCGCAGAAGATCGATGATCTGAACGACCACAAGCTTCTGCATTATTCCAACCAGGCCAACGGCAACGTCTGGAAGATCACCGCGCCCTCGGGCGAGAAGCGGCAGGTTCGCTCGGTGGGCTGGCTGACGGTGAACGACGGACAAAGCCTTCTGAACGCGGCTGTCTCGGGCCTTGGCATCGCCTACCTGCCCTCGTTCCTTTACGCCGACGCGATGCGGCAGCGGCTGGTGGAAGAGGCGATCCCCGGCCTGCCGGTCGAAACGCTGGGCATCTATGCGGTCTATCCGCCGGGGCGGTTCACCCAGCCCAAGGTGCGGGCCTTCATCGACTTCCTCGCACGGCGCTATGCCGACAAGGGTCCTGACAACTGGTGACGTCCCTCCCCCCTCAAGGAGCGTCCACTAGCGGGTCGAAGTGACAATCACTTCGACCCGTCGGTTTTTCTGGCGGCCTTCCTCGGTCTGGTTGGTGGCGCGCGGGGAGAGGAACCCGACGCCCTCGGCCGTGATACGGGCGGAATCGGCCCCATAGGTCTGGATCAGCGCCTCGGCCACCGCTTCGGCCCTGCGTTCGGACAAGGCGAGGTTCGCAGCAAGGCTTCCCGAAGCATCGGTATGGCCGACAAGGGCAACCGTGCCTTCGGGATTGGCCGCCAGCCAGGCCGCGACGGCGGCGAGCGAAGGGTAGTTCCCGTCGGTCAGCGCAGCGGCGCCACTGGCGAAGACCAGATCTTCCAGGACCGCCAACCCGACCGCATCAAGTGCGGCGCCGATGGCATCGGTCGATGCGGGTTGTTCGACGGTGCTGGGAATTTCCGGATATTCAAGGTCCACCACTGTCCGGTTGGCCGGATCGGTCACCGGCGCCGCACTGACCCGGGTGATCTGGACATAGGCAGCCCCCGAGCTGCGGCTGACCAGGATGGAAACCGCCTCGGCCCCCTTCCGCGCCGACAGGAACCGGAAATCCCCAAGGTCGACGTGCATGTCGGGTTCCGGCATCACATCGGTGTTGAACCGGAAATCGAAGCCGCCGCAGGACTTTCCGTCGCATTCGAAGACGATGTCGTAGCCTGCGCTGCGCACCTGGTCGCGCAACGGGTCAAGGATCGCGAGCGTGGTCATGCCGTCGGCTTCCAGCCGGTAGGCGCGCTGGTCCAACGCGCCCTCGACTGGCTGAGCGGGAACGATTGATCCGTCGAAGGGTGCGGTTGGAAGGTCGTAACTGCCGGGAATCTGACTGCGGGTTTCCTCGCCCAGCACGCGGGCGGGCAGGTTCAGGGTCAGAGCGTTGGCGGAATTGGCCAGAACGGCACAAAGCAGGAGGGGAAGGTAAGCCTTGGGCACTGCCGGGGGTCGCTTTCCGCGATCATTTCATTCGGTAATGGTACTCTCCCACAACTTCCATGCCAAGGCGAGCATAGAGCGCGCGCGCGGCGGCGTTCTGCCGGGTCACGACCAGCGACAGCCGCCTGGCCTGCTGCGCGGCCGCCCAGTTGGCCGCGGCATGAAGCAAGTTTTTCCCCAGGCCCAGTCGACGATGGCTCTGCCGCACCTCAAGGGCGTGCAGCATCGCCTCGTCCCCGTGGCAGGCGACGAAGGCCACGCCAGCGGATCGATCGTCGATCCGACCAAGGAGGGCCGCCTTTGGTGCCTGAACCCGCTCCATCACCGCGATGCGGGCTGGCCCGATACCGCCCTCGGCCCAGACCGAGCGGGCAATTTCAAGTGGGGGCCAGTGTGGGAAGGCAGTGAGCCGCGGAAGATCGGCGGCCAGTCGGTCGACCGGCGCGGCATAGGCCACGACCGGGTCGACGATCTGCCAGCCACGGGCGTCAAGTGCTGCGTCAAGCGCGGTCTCTCCGGCGCGGACCAGCATCAGGGGCGCAGGCATCGCGGCTTCCAGCGCATCGAGATCGGCCTTGGTGAACGATCCATCCAGACTGGCAGCAGAGACGCGCTTGCCGCCACCCGCCCCGTCCCGAAGGGTAAAGGGGCCGAACTGCCAGCTGCTGGCGGGGGGCCAGGTCGCCTCCATCACCTCGGCCAGCAGTGCCGGCGTCATCCGAACAGCCTAGTCAGCTTGACCATTGCTGCGTCGAGCTGCCCTGGATCGGTGCCCCGCACCACCAGGTTGGTGCCATGCGCCCCGTTCTGGATGAAGGGATACGACCCCATCGACAGTTCCGGGAACTCGGATGCCAGCGCACCGAAGGGACCCGCGATCTCGCCCTCGCCCCGGTTTACGCGAAGGGACTGAGAAAGAAGCGGCGGGCCGCCGGTCAGGTTCGGCAGGACCGACGCGACCATCGCCTGAAAGATGTTCGGCACCCCGGCCATCACGTGCACATTCCCGATGGTAAAGCCGGGCGCGGTGGAGACTGGGTTGTCGATCAGCGTCGCCCCGTCCGGGATGCGTGCCATCCGCTGCCGGGCTTCGTTGAACGGCAGGCCCGAGCGGTCGTAATGCGCCTGCAAGAGCGCCATCGCGTCGGCGCGGTGGCTGATCGGCGCGCCCATCGCCTCGGCCACGGCGTCGGCAGTGATGTCGTCATGGGTCGGACCGATCCCGCCCGAGGTGAAGACATGCGTGTATTTCGACGACAAGGTGCGCACGGCATCGACGATTTCAGAATGGATGTCGGCCACCATCCGCGCCTCGCGCAGGGTGATGCCGATACGGGTCAGCTCTTCGGCCAGAAAATGCATGTTCGAATCGCGGGTGCGGCCCGAAAGGATTTCGTCGCCGATCACCAGAATTGCGGCTGTCGGGTTGGTCATGGCCTGTCTCCTCGCGGTCTTTCGGTCGGGTATAGCCTTCGCGGGCGGGCTTTCAAACCCCGACCTCTGGCCAATTCCGCGCGAGGCAACTATGTAGGGGCCAAGGAGACTGCCTGTGGACGACCTGCGAGCCCGCATCACCAAGGACGGCATCCGCATCTACGAGGATGCGGACTTTGCCGGTATGCGCGCAGCCGGTCGCGTGGCGGCGGAAATCCTGGACGCGGTGGCCCCTCTGGTCGTGCCGGGAACGACCACGGCGGTCATCGACGACTTCATCACCGACGAAATCAGGCGGCGCGGGGTCACCTCGGCCACCATCGGCTACAAGGGCTACAAGCACGCGTCTTGCATCAGCGTGAACCATGTGGTCTGCCACGGGATTCCCGGCCAGAAACTTCTGATGGATGGCGACATTTTGAATGTCGACGTCACGGTGATCGTCGATGGCTGGTATGGCGACACCAGCCGGATGTATGTGGCGGGCCAGTTGGCTCGGAAGGCCGAGCGATTGATCGAGGTCACGCATGAGGGCCTGATGCGCGGGATCGCCGCGGTTAAGCCGGGCAATACCTTCGGGGATATCGGTTACGCGATCCAGGCTTACGTCGAGGCGCAGCGGATGAGTGTCGTGCGCGACTTCTGCGGTCACGGGCTTGGCCGGGTGTTCCACGCGCCGCCGAACGTTCTGCACTACGGTCGTGCGGGGGCCGGCCCGGTCCTGGAGGAAGGCATGTTCTTCACCATCGAACCGATGGTGAACCTTGGCCGTCCCGAGACGAAGGTTCTGGCCGATGACTGGACCGCGGTGACCCGCGACAAGTCGCTTTCGGCGCAGTTCGAACATTCGGTCGGCGTCACGGCCACGGGCTGCGAGATCTTCACCCAGTCCCCGGCCGGCAAGTTCCACCCGACCTGGGGGTGAGCCTGCGGAAAACCTCCTCGTGCGACTTTTTCTTCTCGTCGGAGGGCAGGCCGACAAGCGAGGAATGACGAAGTCATCAACGAGCGCCCCGTCAGATCCCCGCGTACCATTCATAGCCCCGGTCGGCCCAGTAGCTGCCCTTCCCGGAGCCCAGGTCCACCAGACTGTCCGTCAGTTCGATGGTGTGGACGTACTTCGCCATCTTGTATCCAAGCTGCCGTTCCACCCGAAGGCGCAAGGGCGCACCGTTGGCGACCGGCAAGGCGGCGCCGTTCATCGCATAGGCCAGGATCGTCTGGGGATGGTAAGCGTCGATGAGGTCGATGGATTCGTAATAGAACACCTCGCCCGACAAGCTTCGCTCGATCGCGTCGAAGCAGTGAAAGACAGCATAGCGCGCCATGAGTTTGGGCCGCGCCTGGTCCAGCACCGTGCCCAGCGGCACACCCTGCCATTTGGCAATGCAGCTCCAGCCCTCGACGCAGTCGTGCCGCGTGATCTGGGTCCGCGAGGGCAGCAAGGTCAGGTCGGCCAGCGACAGGCTTTGCGGGTGGTCGACCAGGCCCGCGACGGTCAGGCGATAGTCCTGAAATCCTGAGCCGGCCATCCGGCGATAGTCGGCACTGTCGGGGTCGGTCGATCCGTTCGGCCGCTGCCCCTGGCGGATGTCGGCCTCGGAAAACTCGGGCGCAAGCCGGTCGCCCATCACCGCGCGCTGGGCGCTGCGGGTCAGGCTTTCGTGGCCGGCAAAGAGCGCGCGCAGGCGGCTGTCCGGCTCGGTCGCGCTGTCGAACACCTTGCATCCGGACAGCGCCAGCGCCGCCCCGCCAAGCAGAAGCCTGCGTCGATCAAGCATGGTCGTCTCCATCGGTGCGATACCAGCCGGTCAGGATCGACCGCATTTCGTTCAAGGGACCCGCCAGGAGGATCATCGCCATGTGGACAACAAAGAAGCCCAGTAGACCCAGCATGGTCAGGAAGTGGATCGTCCGCGCTGTCTGGCGACCCTGGAACAGGTCCAGAAGCCAGGGTGCTGCCGCATTGAAGCCGGGGGACATCGAAAGGCCCGTCAGGATCATCAGCGGCAGGGCCAGAAACAGGACCGAGGCGTAGGCCAGCTTCTGCAGCACGTTGTAGCCGGCGGTGTGGTGAATGCGCAGCCTTGCATGATCTGCGAGGTCCCGTGGCAGAGCCTTGAGGTCGGCGAATGTCGGAACAAGCTGGCTGAGGTGCCCGTTCACGGCCGAAGCCAGCAACCAGACGCCCAGGGTCCCCACCAGAACCCAGGCGAAGAAGAAATGGATCAGCCGTCCGGTGGCAAGGCTGGTCCGGGATGGAATGGTAAGGGCTGCGGGAAAGGCCCGGATTTCGCCGCCCGAGACACCAAGAACGCCGGTCGTATCGAACTCGGTGCCAAGGATGCGGGTCACGCCCTGCAGGCCTGACCCTGTCTCGCGCGCGCCGATGGCCAGAATGGCATTGTCATAGTCAAAGCCGGACTCCTGCCCGATGTGCAGGCTGGGAAACGCGTTGAAGATCTGCAGGCCAGTCAGCATCAGGAAGAAGAGGCTGACCGCCCAAAGCCAATGCGCCAAGCGGGTAGCCAGCTTCTGGCGGTAGACAACGGGACCCTGGGGCATGGCGAACCTCTGGCTGCAACACCGAAGGAACGAGAGCAGGACGCGCAAAGTTTCACAGGGCGTGGCGGATCACCGCTGATTGCATTTCGCCGCCCCGCGGCTTATTTCGGAGGCTGACCGAAGGGGCAGCAGGCACCGCATGAACTGGATCACCAACTACGTCCGTCCGAAGATCAACTCGCTTTTCTCGCGCCGCGAGGTGCCCGAAAATCTTTGGACGAAGTGCCCGGAGTGCGGGACGATGTTGTTCCACCGGGAACTCGCGGCCAACATCAACGTCTGCACCAATTGTGAACACCACGTGGCGATCAGCCCGCGCGAACGCTTTGGCGCGCTGTTCGACGGCGGAATCTTCACCGAGGTGAAGGTGCCCGAGCCCGTGGTCGACCCGCTGCATTTCCGCGACCAGAAGAAATACACCGACCGGATCAAGGCCGCCCAGAAGGCGAGCGGAGAGAAGGACGCGATGCTGGTCGCCGAGGGCGAGATCAACCGCACCCCCATCGTCGCCGCCGCGCAGGACTTCAGCTTCATGGCCGGGTCGATGGGCATGTATGTCGGCAACGCGATCATCGCGGCGGCCGAGCGCGCGGTCAAACTCAAGCGGCCGCTGATCCTGTTCAGCGCCTCGGGCGGGGCGCGGATGCAGGAGGGAATGCTGTCCTTGATGCAGATGCCGCGGACCACGGTCGCCGTGCAGCTGCTGAAAGAGGCGGGGCTGCCCTATATCGTCGTCCTGACCCACCCCACGACGGGCGGCGTTACCGCCAGCTATGCCATGCTGGGTGACGTGCAGATCGCCGAGCCGAATGCACAGATCGGCTTCGCCGGAGCCCGGGTCATCGAACAGACCATCCGCGAAAAGCTGCCCGAAGGCTTCCAGCGCGCCGAATACCTTCTGGACCACGGGATGCTGGACCGCGTCATCCACCGGAAGGCAATGAAGGACGAACTGGTCACGCTGGTCCGGATGCTGACGGGCCAGCCCCCGGCGATCAAGGGCGACCTGCCTGCTCCCACCGAAGCGCCGGCTGTGGGCAAAGTCGAAGCGAGCGCCTGATCCATGACACAAGGCTCTGACGTCATCCTGGAGCGGATGATGACGCTGCACCCCAAGGTCATCGACCTGACGCTGGCGCGCGTCGACCGGCTGCTTCTGGCCCTGGGGAACCCCGAAAAGTCGATCCCGCCGGTGATCCACATCGCAGGGACGAATGGCAAGGGCTCGACCCAGGCGATGATCCGGGCGGGGCTGGAGGCGGGGGACGAGACGGTCCACGCGTATACCTCGCCGCACCTTGCGCGGTTCCATGAACGCATCCGGCTGGCGGGTGAGTTGATCTCGGAGCCCGCGCTGACAGCACTTCTGGACGAATGCGTCCGGGTGAACGGGCCGGACGAGATCACCTTTTTCGAGATCACCACCTGCGCGGCCTTTCTGGCTTTTGCGCGGACAAAGGCGGACTGGACGCTTCTAGAGGTCGGTCTTGGCGGACGGCTGGATGCGACCAACGTGGTCGAAAAACCCCGGCTGACGATCATCACGCCGGTGTCGATGGATCACGAAGCCTTTCTTGGCGATACCATTGCGAAGATCGCAGGTGAAAAGGCCGGGATCATCAAGCGCGGCGTGCCTTGCATCGTTGGGCCGCAGCACCCCGACGGGCTGGCGGTGATCGAGGCGAAGGCGGCCGCCGTGGGGGCACCGCTCTGGGTTTATGGCCAGCACTGGAACGTGTGGGAGGAACGCGGGCGGCTGATCTATCAGGACGAGAACGGACTTCTGGACCTGCCTTTGCCGAACCTGCCGGGGCCACACCAGGTGCAGAACGCGGGGGCTGCCATTGCGGCGCTGCGACTGCTGGGCAAGGGGGAAGCGGCCTGCGAAGCAGCCGTCACCCATGCCGCATGGCCCGCCCGGATGCAGCGCTTGCGGCAGGGTCCGCTGGTGGAGATCGCGCCGCAGGTGGAACTCTGGCTCGACGGTGGGCACAACCCGGCGGGGGGCGAGGCGGTGGCGGCGACGCTGGCGCGGATGCCACAGCGCGAGACGCATCTGATCTGCGGGATGCTGAACACCAAGGATGTGACCGGCTACATGCGCCCCCTGGCCCCGCAGGTGACGCGCCTGCATGCAGTGTCAATCCCGGGCGAGAAAAACACGCTTCCCGCCGAGGTTACCCGCGATGCGGCCCTGTCGGTCGGGATTGATGCTGTCGCGGCCGGATCGGTCGCCGAAGCACTGGCAGCCATCGCCGCGACGTTGCCGGAAGCCCGGGCGCTGATCTGCGGGTCGCTGTATCTGGCCGGATCAGTGCTGCGGGAGAATGGCTAGGCGCCCAAATTCCTTATGCAAGGAATTTGCCAAAATTCTTGCTCAAGAAGTTTGGGTCTGGGCGATCCCGTAGCGCGCCAGGAACATGTCCACGGCGCCATGCACTGACCGGTGCGCCAGTTCTGGCGTGATCGTTTCGGTCATCCCGAAGATCAGCTTTTCGTGGATCGTCGCCTTGCACAGCTGCGCGAACTGGTCGGCGGCAAGGTCCAGGTCGGCGATACTCAGCTGCCCGCTTTCGACATAGGAGCCCAGGTGATGCACCAGCCTCTGGTGGATGAGGCCCGGCCCGAAATCATAGAACTGGCGGCCAAGGCCCGGAAAACGCTCACCCTCGCCGACCACGATGCGGAACATGCGCTGACCGAAGTCCGACAGCTGGAAGGCCACGATCCGTTCGGCCGCGATGGTCAGCGCCACCCGGACCGGGGCGTCGCCTTCGACCATCGCTTCTGCCTCTTCGGTTTGGCGGTGGCATTCGCAGCGCGCTACTTCCAGGAACAGGAGCTGCTTGTCCGGGAAATAAGCGTAGATCGTCGCCTTCGAGACCCCAGCCTCACGCGCGATGTCGTCGACCGAGGCGCGCTCGAACCCGTCCCGCATGAAGATCGTCCGGGCGCCTTCCAGCACCTGGTCGAACTTCCGGCCGCGCCGGACCTCGTGATCGTGGATGGCGTTCATCGGACCCCCTGGCGGGGACCATAGACCATCGCGATCCGGCGCGGCAACCCGGACGGTCACTCGGCCAGTTGGCAGGTCGTCGGCGTCGCAGGCGCAGCGCAGCCCTTGGTCGAGGTGGTCACGGTGGTGTCGGGGAAGGTGAGCGTCGGCAGAAGGACCGCCAGAGAATCCGCCGCGACCGGGGTTGCGATGGGGGCGACAAGGGCAAGGCTGGCAGCAAGGGCAAGGGCGAAGCGGGTCATCGTGATCTCCATTCTGAACTCTACGGTTCAGATTCCTATCTAAACCGAAGAGTTCAGTTTCGCAAGAAAAAATGAACCGTAAAGTTCAGAATCTGTCATTGCAGCGGCGGGCGTGCGAGATAGATTAGAATCATTCCAATCTAAGGTGCACGCCGTGCTGTCTGCCCTGACCTTTCGCCGCCGTTTCAGCGACCTCTCGGAACAGGAGGTGCTCGCCCTCGCAATCTCCTCCGAGGAGGACGATGCCCGCATCTACCGCACCTTCGCCGAGCGACTCAGGGCCGATTATCCCTCATCGGCGGCGGTCTTTGACGGGATGGCGGTCGAGGAGGACGGCCACCGCCAGCGCCTGATCGACCTGCACCGCGGGCGCTTCGGCGATGTCATCCCCCTGCTCCGCCGCGAGCATGTGGCCGGTTTCTACGCCCGACGCCCCATCTGGCTGTCGCAGAACCTGTCGCTGGACGTGATGCGCGGTGAGGCGGCGACGATGGAGAAGACCGCCCATGACTTCTACCTGCGGGCGGCCGCACGGACTCAGGACGCTGCTACCCGGAAGCTGCTGGGTGATCTGGCTGCGGCCGAGGCCGGGCACGAACGCCATGCGCAACGGTTGGAGGAAACGCACCTGCCGCAGGATGCGCGGGACGAGGAAAACCAGACCGCCAAGCGCCAGTTCATCCTGACCTGGGTGCAGCCGGGTCTGGCAGGGCTGATGGACGGCTCGGTATCGACCCTGGCGCCGATCTTCGCGACGGCCTTCGCCACGCAGGACACCTGGACGACCTTCCTTGTCGGTACGGCCGCTTCGGTCGGCGCGGGCATCTCGATGGGCTTCACCGAGGCCGCGCATGATGACGGAGTTCTGTCGGGCCGCGGCTCTCCGTTCAAACGCGGCCTTGCCTCAGGCGTTATGACCACCATCGGCGGGCTTGGCCACGCACTGCCCTACCTGATCCCGGACTTCTGGACCGCCACCACCATCGCCATGATCGTCGTCTTCGTCGAGCTTTGGGCCATCGCATGGATCCAGAACCGTTACATGGAGACTCCCTTCCTGCGCGCGGCCTTGCAGGTCGTGCTAGGCGGTGCTTTGGTCTTTGCCGCAGGGGTCTTGATCGGAGGCGGCTGATGTATCGCAAGGGTGAGGTGAGCTATCAGCCGCTGCCGTTGCCCGACCGGGTGCAGCTGGACGAGGACGCCTCGCTTGCGGCGGCCGAACGGTTCCGGGACTATATGCGCAAGCGCCACTCGGTGCGGGACTATTCCTCGCGGCCCGTGCCCGAGGCGGTGATTGCAGCCTGCATTGCGGCAGCGGGGACGGCGCCCTCGGGGGCGAACCATCAACCCTGGCACTTCGCGGCAATCAGCGATCCCACAATGAAGGCCCGCATCCGCCAGGGTGCCGAGGAGGAGGAGCGGGCGTTCTATCAGGGCGGGGCAGGGGATGAGTGGCTGTCGGCGCTGGAGCCGATCGGGACAGGTGTCTCGAAACCGCATCTGACCGATGCACCCTGGCTGATCGTGGTTTTCGCGCAGCGTTACGGGCTGACCGAGGACGGCACGCGTTACAAGAACTACTACGTGCCCGAAAGCGTCGGGATCGCGACCGGGATGCTGATCTCGGCGATCCATCATGCCGGCCTCGTCTGCCTGGAGCACACCCCCAACCCGATGAAATTCCTGGGTCCGCTGTGCGGGCGGCCCGAGCATGAAAAGCCGGTGATGATCCTGCCGGTAGGCTATCCCGCCGACCGGGCGACCGTTCCGGCCGTGGCCAAGCGGAAAAAACCGCTGGACCAGATCATGAGCGTTTTCCGCTAGCGCCTAGCCAAGGGCCGCGAAGCGGCGCGGGACCACGGGCGAGGGTGCGTCCTGATCCGCCTCTTCCGCCGCAGGCTCGACCCTCTGGTCAGGTTCGGACTCCGGCACGACAAGCTGCAACGGTTCCGCCACGGGAAGCGGCACCAGCACCGGCTCGGGTGCCACGGTGGTCAGGCCGCGCGGCCGGGTGGTGACGGCCATCGCCTCACGCATCGGGCGGTCGGGCATCGGCCGGACGGACGCATCATTGACCTTGATCACCGTGAAGCTGATGTTGTCCTGATCCGGGTCGTCCAGACGCATCAGCTCTTCCAGTAGCCGTTCGGCGATTTCGGTCGAGCGAACCTTGCGGTACCGCGTCAGCACCTTTTCGATCTGGGCATTGGTCAGGTACTGCAGGCCGTCCGAGGCACAGACGACGATGTCGCCCGCCTTCAGTTCGAACGGTTGGGCCGGACAGTCGATCCGCGCAACCTTCGACCCCATCAGCACCGAAATCAGACAATTGCGGTCGGGGTGCGTGGCGGCGGTTTGGGCGTCCAGCAGTCCGGCCTGCACCATCAGGTCAATCTGCGGTGCCATCGAATGATCTTCGTTCAGTTGGTGAAGCTTGCCGTTGCGGAACAGAAACAGCGGCGAGTCCCCGACCGAGATCCACCAGAGCCGGTTCTCGACCAGCGCGGGAACCACCAGGGTGGCCCCCATGCCATTGGTTTCCGGATGGATGCGGGAATGATGGCGCAACGTGTCGTTGGCATGGCTTGCCACGCCGCGCAGAATCTCTGGCGCGTTGGCTTCGAACGACGCAACGTTGGCGAACTGGAATTTCAGCTCGGAGTAGACTTCGGTCAGCACGATCTTCGAGGCGACGTCACCAGCAGCATGGCCGCCCATCCCGTCGGCAAGCACCACGAAACCGGCTTCGGCCCCGACCGGAAAGTCAGCCGTTATCGCGTCTTCCTGATAGTCACGCGCGCCCTGGCTGATTCCCGAGGCGACGTCGTAACGCGGTTCACGCGATCGCCATATCATGCCCGTCTCCTTCCGCCTCGAACGACGACCAGTTGAACTCGGGCGAACAAAGGACTTTCAACACGAGGGTCGTTTCGCCGATCTGGATCTCGTCCCCGTCGGCGGCGGTTTCGGTTGCCAGGAGCGGACGGCCGTTCAGCCGGACGAGGTTGGACTTGCCGCCGTGCCCCACGTGGAATTCATGCGTGGCGGCATCGTAGGCGATGGCGGCATGGTTCTGGCGCGAGATCGCCATGTCGCCGAAATCCAGTGAAATAGTCTGGTCCACGGCGCGACCGATCTGCGAGACGCCCTGGCTCAACGCAAACGAGGCACCCTTGCCGGGGCCGTCCTTGACCACCAGCCAACCGGCGGGGAACATCACGTAACCCTTGCCCTGGGCCGGTGCAGCCGGAACGATTGCCGCGGACTCGATGCCGTCGAACAGGGGGACCACAGCGGTCGGCTGGGCCTCGAAGCCAAGGACGCGGGTCTTGGCGCGCGTCGGACGGCGCGGCGCGTCGCCGTAGGCCGGCGCAGCGACCGGCGCTGCGGGCGGGGCGTCGTCCTCAAGATCCCAGATACCCCGGGTGGATGTGCTGACGCCTTCCGGCAGCGGGGCTTTCACCTTCACGACCCGGCTGGGACGCGCCACGCTGGCAGGAGAGCTAATCTCGGGTTCCGGTTCCGGAGCGGGTGCCGGAGACGCGGCGGCCAGCGCCTCGCGCAGGCGCTTCACTTCAAGCTCGGCAAGGGCGGCCATCACGGGGTCGGGACCTGCGTCAACCTGGCCACCGGCAGGCCCGGTTTCACCATTCTCGCCAAAGATCGTGCGAAGAAACTTCAAGGCTTTCTCTCCCTGTCATCGTGTTCCGGCTAAGGCAGCTAGCCCGCTACCCCAAGCCGAAACTCGGCTTCCAGTGTACTGTCACCACGGCGAATAACAAAACTGTAAGTTGTAATACCGCTTGCAAACTCGCGCTGAAGTATCTCGCGAAGCGCGGTGGCGGTGCCCAGGGTTTCCCCCGTCGGGGCATAGACCAGCAGGATGTCCCCGACCTGGATCGACCCTTGAACGTCGGCCGGAAGTTCCGAGACCACGGTCTGCGTCGCGTTTGGCGTTTCGATCACTTCGAAGGTATAGCCGCCGGGCAGGCGCAGGACGTTGGTGACGGGCAGAAGCTCCTGGATCGTGGGCGCTGCAGCGGTTGCGGTGGGAACGGCCGGAACCAAGACGTCCGCCGAAGCGGTTCCGGCTGTGGCGGTCGGGGCCAGTGCCTGCGGTTCCCGGCTCAAGAGGCCCGGCAAGGACAGCAGTCCGACAAGCAGCAGGACGGCCGCCGTCGACGATATCAGGAAGTCGCGTGGACCGCGGGGGGCCTGGATCACCAGCAGCGGTGCCGGGGACGGCGCAGAGGCGGCCGCGAACTCCGGTTGTGCCGGAACGCTGGGCGCCTTGGCTTCCGCTTGCACCGGGGACGCAGGCGGCGGGGCCGAAACCGTCCGCGCCACCGATGCGGCGGGCACCACGGTTTCCGACACCGGCCGAGCCGCATCGCCCGTCAGCATCAGGCGCCAATCCTCGACCGACTGCAGACGGTCGCGCGGGAAGATCGCCATGGCCTTGTCGATCGCGTCCAGAAAGCCGCGGGGATAGGTCTTGAACCGGCCTGCCAGCGGGCGCAGCGGGTCGCCTTCGCGCCCGGCAATGGCCGACAGACGCTCTTGCGAGGTCTTCGGCGTCTCGCCGGTGATCAGGTGGTAGAAACTGGCGGCCAGAGCATAAAGGTCGCTGCACGGTGCCTGCTTGCTGCCGCTGACGTAGAACTCTTGCGGGGAATAGCCGTCCTTGACCACGCGCAGGCCCGACACCGCGCGGCTTTTCCGGGTGACCTCTTTCCGCGAGGCACCGAAGTCGATCAGGATCGGCTGGCCGGTGGCGTTGTTCAGGATCATGTTGTCAGGCGAGATGTCGCGGTGCAGAAGGCCCCGGTCGTGCACATGACCCAGCGCGTCCAGCATCGTGTGCAGGAACGAGACGATCTCTTTCGGGGTCAGCGGACGCGCCGTGCCCTCGACCGTTTGCAGCAGATCCGGGCCGTCGATGTAGTCCATCGCCATATAGGCGGTCTCGTTGTCCTCGAAGACGTGGTGGACCTTGATGATGTTGGGATGGTCCAGTTGCGACAGCGTCACCGCTTCCTGCATGAAGCTTTTCACCGCAGCCCGGAACTCGTCCTGCTGGGCCCTGGAGCGTGCGCCGACGGTCGTGCCGATCCGGCGGCAGAAGGTCGAGGGGAAGCATTCCTTGATGACCACCTGCCGATCAAGCGAGTCCCGCGCGATGTAGACGATCCCGAAGCCGCCGCTGTTGACGAAGGATTCGATGGTGAACTGCCCGTACAGCAGTCTGGTCCCGGTCGGCAGCTCGTCGGCTGTGCTTCCCAGGTCGACGGAGTCAAACTTGCGCGCGGCAGCGGTCATCATTAATCACCCATACCCGCGTCCTTCTTGCCCCCATGAAGGACTTGCGGTTCTTCACGTGTAGCCAATGAGTTGGGCCAAAACGTGAAGGCTTTCCGATCGTTTTTCGCCACAATCCCTTGCGACCGCTGGTTGCGACTGATGCGGAGCAATCGTGAAATAGGGGAAAATCTGCGCCTCGCGACGCTGATTGCCACTATATCAAGAAACAACTGGCCTTAGCGGCCCCCACCTTCGGGGTAAGGGTTTGCCCTGCTTTTGCCACATCGCGCCGGCTGAATGTTTCTTGATCTCGGGATAGTGCGCCCCCGGACCCCCCGATTCCCTGCCCCGCAGACTTGCCCTTTCGGCCCACCCGTGACACGACGGCCCCATGCTGGCGATCTTTCTGAAAACCCTGCCGTTCTTTGCGCTCATCGGCGTCGGCTACCTTGCCGGGCGGACCCGGTTCTTCTCCGAGGAGGCGACAGCCTACCTCACACGCTTCGTCTTCTACTTCGCGCTGTCGGCCATGCTTTTCGGTTTTGCCGCGAATCTGGACGTCTCCGCGATCTTCAGTTGGCCCTTCGTCTTCGCCTATCTTCTTGCCACCACGGTCGTCTGGCTGGTCGTGGCTGCCGTCGCCCTGGGCCGCCGGGTCAGCCGCGAAGAGGCGGTGTTCGAGGCGCATACCGGCGTCATCGGCAATGTGGGCTTCCTGGGCATTCCGATGCTGGCGCTTCTCTTGGGACCAGAGGCGGTCGGTCCCGTCCTTCTGGTGCTGGCGGTCGACCTGATCGTGTTTTCGTCGATCCTGACGATGGTGATCACCGGACTTCGGGCGGGCCGGGTCAGCGCGCAAACCTTCGGCATCCTTGGCATGGGCCTGGTGAAGAACCCGATGATCGTGTCGGTCGGACTTGGCATCCTTTGGGGATCGACCGGACTGGAGTTGCCGGTGCCGGTGAACGAATTCCTGACGCTGCTGGGGGCCGCCGCCACGCCTTGCGCCCTCTTCGCCATCGGTGCTTCGCTGGCCGGTCGGTCTGCGGAACGGGTCGAGGTCGCCGCCTGGCTGTCGTTCTCGAAGCTGATCCTGCACCCGCTGGCGGTCGCGGGGGCCTGCTGGCTGTTCGGCGTCACGGGGTATCAGGCCGGCGTGATGATTGCCGCCGCGGCCTTGCCGGTGGCGGGCAACGTCTTCATTCTTGCGCAACACTACGGCGTTGCACCACAACGCGTTTCCACCGCGATCCTTCTGTCCACCGCCGGGTCGGTGCTGACTGTGACAGCGGTGATCGCGCTGATCAGCCAGGGAGGCTACACATGAAAACCGTTTCCGAGAACCGGGCCTTTGGCGGAGTGCAGGGCGTCTACACGCACGCCTCCCAATCCACGGGCTGCGACATGACGTTCGGCCTTTTCCTGCCGCAGCAGGCCGAGGAAGGGGCGGTGCCGCTGTTGTGGTTTCTGTCGGGCCTGACCTGCACGCATGAGAACGCGATGATCAAGGCGGGGGCGCAGCGTTGGGCCGCCGAGGCCGGGATCGCGCTGTGCTTTCCTGATACCTCTCCGCGCGGTGAGGGCGTCGCAAACGACCCTGACTTCGCCTTGGGCCAAGGGGCGGGCTTCTATCTGAATGCCACGCAAAAGCCGTGGGAGCGCCATTTCCAGATGTGGGACTACATGACCGAGGAATTGCCTCGCGTCCTTTTCAACGCCTTCCCGCTGGCGGAAGAGGTTCAGGGGATCACGGGGCATTCGATGGGCGGCCACGGCGCGCTGACCATCGCGATGAGCTTTCCGGGCCGCTTCCAGTCGGTCTCCGCCTTCGCTCCGATCTGCAACCCCACGGCGAGCGATTGGGGCCGTCCGCAATTTTCTGCCTATCTCGGACCCGACGAGTCGTCATGGGCCGCACATGATGCGACCTTGCTGATGCGGCGCCGGGGATTCGACGGGCCGATGCTGATCGACCAGGGGACGGCCGACCAGTTTATCGACAAACTCCGCCCTGAAGCGCTGGCCGAAGCGATGGCGCAGGCGCGGCAGGGTGGCACGTTCCGGATGCAGAAGGGCTATGACCACAGCTATTTCTTCGTGTCGACCTTCATGGAAGACCATGTGTCCTTCCACGCCCAGGCTTTCCTGGGCTAAGGCCCTCTTGATTGCCATTGCCGTCGCGGGATCTCCCGCTGCGGCGGTCAGCCCGGCCGAGACGGTGCTATCGGCGGTCAACTCCGCCCGCGCCAAGGCAGGGTGCCAGCCTCTGCGGCTGAATGCCCGGCTGACGGCGGCGGCGAATGCTCACGCCGCTGCGATGGCCGAGCAGAATTTCTTCGGGCATGCAGGCAAGGACGGCAGCAGGTTCGCCTCCCGGATCAAGCGGCAGGGCTACAGTTACCGCAGCGCAGCCGAGAACATCGCGGCAGGGCAGAGGACCGCTTTGCAGGCAGTTCAGGGCTGGCTGAAAAGTGCAGGCCACCGCCGGAACATGCTGAACTGCCGGATGACCGAGACCGGGATCGCCGTGGTCTACCAGGCGGACGACCGGCCGATCCGGGGCAACTCCGCCCCTTTGCGGTACTACTGGGTCCAGGTCTTCGCGGCACCTGGCTGACGCTGCCCCTGTGGCGCTTTCGATTGTAGGCACAGACAAAGGCTTGTTCGTGGACATGCGGACCGATTTCCGCTGCAGGGTTGTGCGGCGGGGCGGGTTGCAGGTAGCGTCGGCGCAAACACGGGGGGTGTGACGATGCGGAATTTGCTGACGATGGTGCTGGTCGTGGTGGCGGCGATCCTGGGCTTCTTCGCCTACCAGTCCAGCCAGAAGGGCAATGCCCTAAGTGCGGACCTTGCCGCAACGACCGAGGCGGTCACCGCGCTGGAGGCAGAGAAGGCGACGCTGACCGCAGAGCTTGCCGCGCTGAAGGCCGAGGGCGAGGCGGCGGTGAAGGCGGCCTCCGATGCTGCGGCAACGGTTCAGGCCGATGCAGCAGCCATGCTGGAGAAGGTCAGCACCCTGGAAGCCGAAAAGGCGGACCTCGCCGCGAAGGTTGCGGCACTTGAGGCGGACGCCACCAAGGCCGCCGAAACCGCGCAGGCCGAGCTTGTCGCGCTAACCGACAGGATCACCGGCCTTGAAGCCGAAAAGGCCGCCCTCCAGGCGCAGGTTGATGCGCTTGCGGTGGCAGCGCCCGCCAACCCCTGACCTCGCTGCCTTGCCCGCCCGCGACATCGCTTGACGCGGGCGGGACAGACGGAACCCGGTGCCACGGGTCACCTGCCCAGATGGCACGCTCTCAAGCCCTGACCGGCATCCTTTTCGCCATCGGTGGCACGCTGATCTTTTCGGTCAACGACGTCTCGATCAAGTTCCTCTCGGACGGCTACGCGCTGCACCAGGTGATCCTGATCCGGGCCTTCGTGGCGATGGCCTTCATCCTGGCGGTGATCGGCTTCTCGCAGCGCGGCTTTGCGCAACTGGTCACCGGGCGGCCAAGGATGCACCTTTTGCGGGTCATCATCGTGATGATCTCGAACGTGACCTACTTCGTCGGGCTTGCCACTCTGCCTTTGGCCGACGCCGTGGCGGTGGCCTATGTCAGCCCGATCATCATCACTCTTCTGTCCATCGTGTTCCTGCGCGAGAAGGTCGGCCCGCGCCGCTGGGCGGCGGTCATCATCGGCATGGTCGGCGTCATAGTCATGCTGCGCCCCGGTGCCGGAGTGATCCAGCCCGCAGCGCTTCTCGTCCTGATCTCGGCGGTCATGTACGCCGCCGGCAACCTTCTGGTGCGGCACATGGGCGGCACCGAAAGCGCGATGACGCTGTCCTTCTACGTGCAGGCGGGCTTCATCGTGGTCAGCCTCTGCATGGGCCTTTGGGTCGGCGACGGACACCTTGCGACGGACGAGGGGCTTTGGGCCTTCCTGTTCCGCCCCTGGATCTGGCCGCCGCTGCACGACTGGCCGGTCTTCCTGGCCACCGGCCTGTCGGTGGGCATCGGGGGGATGATGGTGACGCAAGCCTACCGCACCACGGAAGCGGGCCTGATCGCGCCGTTCGAATATGTCGGGATGCCTCTGGCAATCCTTTGGGGGCTTGTGGTCTTCGGAACTTTCCCCGACGCCGTATCATGGGTGGGGATTGCGCTGATCTGCGGCTCGGGCCTTTATGTGATCTGGCGCGAAACGGTGCGGAAACGGAGCGGCGATGCAGCCTGAGGCGGTGATCTTCGACATCGGCAACGTGTTGACGCGGTGGCAGCCCGAAGCCTTCTACGACCGCGTCCTCGGCGAAGACCGCCGCCGCGCCCTGTTCGACGCCGTGGACCTGCACGGGATGAACGCGCTTGTCGACGACGGCGCACTGTTCCGCGAAACGATCTACGACTGGGCCGACCGCCACCCGGACTGGGCCCCGGAAATCCGCCTGTGGTATGACCGCTGGATCGACCTTGCCAGCCCCCGGATCGAAGGCTCCATCGCCTTGCTGCGGGCCTTGCGGGTGAAGGGCGTGCCGGTCTTCTGCCTGACCAATTTCGGCAGCTATTCCTACGAGGAGGCCCGCGACAAGCTGGACTTCCTGGGCGAGTTCGACCGCGAATATGTCTCGGGCCGGTTGAAGGTGTCGAAACCCGACCCCCGCATCTATCAGGCGGTGGAAGACGATTGCGCCCTTCCGCCCGACCGCCTCCTGTTCGCCGATGACAAGGCCGAGAACATCACCGCCGCCGCCCGCCGTGGCTGGCGCACACATCAGTTCGAAAGCTGGGAGGGCTGGGCCGAACGGCTGGTGGCCGAAGGGCTTTTGACCCGGAAGGAAGCAGGGATATGACCGTCGAAACTATCGCACAGGACGCGGAGCGTTTTCTGGACTGGCAGGGCCTGACCCGGGCGCTCGAGGCCGGGCACCGTATGCCCAAGGCAGAAATCAAGGATATCTTCCTGTACCGCCGTGACGACACCCTGCTGGACCGGGCGGCCTGGATCGACGGGCTGGGCTCGCTCGTCAAGATCGGCACCATCGTTCCCGGCAACACGGCGAGGGGCGTGCCCACCATCAACGGCATCGTCAACCTCTTCGATGACGTGACAGGCGAACTCATAGCGCTGATCGATTTCCACTTGGTGACCAAGTGGAAGACCGCGGGGGACAGTCTTCTGTCGGCCAGCCGCCTGGCGCGGAAGGACAGCCGCAACATCCTGCTGGTCGGCGCCGGCGTCGTTGCCCAGAACATGGTGCAGGCCTATTCCAGCATCTTCCCAGAGGCCCGCTTCACCACCTGGAGCCGGACCCGCGCGACGGCCGAAGCTATGGGTCTGCCCGTCGCCGATGATCTTGAAACCGCGGTGCGTGCGGCCGACATTATCTGCTGTGCAACGATGGCAAAAGCGCCGCTGATCAAGGGTGACTGGCTGCAGCCGGGCCAGCACCTCGACCTGATCGGTGCCTATACGCCCGCCATGCGCGAGGTCGACGATACCGCGATGGCCCGCGCCCGCATCTTCGTGGACGCCCGCGCCACCACGATTCACCACATCGGTGAGCTGATGGACCCCATCGCCTCGGGCGCGATCACCGAGGCGGATGTCATCGCCGATTTTTACGACGACCCCGCGCTCTACGCCCGCCGGTCCGACGACGAGATCACCATCGCCAAGAACGGAGGCGGGGCGCATCTGGACCTGATGACGGCGACCTACATCGCGGACCGCTGGCGCAATCGCGCGGTCTGACGGCGGGAGTGTCCGCACAGCAAAGCGGCACGGCGGTAGGTTCAGAACAGGCATTTCGATCGGAATGGGCCCAACTGGGTCAAGGCTGCGCAAGACGCTCCACAATGCTTGACTCGCGGCCTTGAAACCCGGTTCAATAATAAACAAATCTATATGTATCTGCGTTCGGGCATTGGGTCCCGGACAAGCTCCGGCAGGTGAAAGTTTTCGGCGATCTTTGGTTTGATACGGAGGACGCATTTGCAGCCGGGGTCAGAGGACAGGATACAGTTCAATCTCCTTGGCAGCCTTTCCATTAAAGGCCCGGGGAATTCGTCCCTGGCCCTGGGGAAGAAAGCTTCGGCTCTTTTGGCAATTCTGGCGGTCGCGCCCGGTGGTTCGGTCGCCCGCGACCAGATTGCGGGCCTGTTGTGGAGCACGACGGACGATGCCTTGGCCAAAAGCAGCCTGCGTCAGGCGCTTGCGCTGATCCGCCGCGCATTCCGGGACGAGTCGGACAATTTCCTCCAGATCGGCCGCAACGAGATTGGGCTTAAACGTACCGGGATATGGTGCGATGCGGCGCAATTCCGCGATCATATCGCCGCCGGCCAGTTTCGCGAAGCCGTGGGACTTTACCGGGGGCCCTTTCTGGACGGCACCTCCATTCGGGACACCTGTTTCGAAGACTGGTCGTCGGCAGAACGGCGTGCGCTGCAGGACCTTTACACCCAGGCGCTTGAAACTCTGGCCCCGCAGACATTCGGGAAAGAGCGGGTTTCATTGGCCCGGCGCTGGGTTGCTGCTGATCCCTACCGGGAAGAGGCCCACCAGTTTCTGATGGAAGCATTGACGGAAACCGGCGCGCGAGACGAAGCCTTGCGGCAATTCCGGACGCTGCAGGAAGTCTACAGGGGCGAACTTGGCATCGAGGTGTCGCCGGAAACCACCGCCCTTGCCCGGGCCATCGAGCGGCCCCAGACCAGGGTCGCGACCTCTGCCGCGACGATGGAAGCACGAAGCCCCGCCTCGCCGGTTCTTGCCGTGCATCCGCTGGTCTGCCTTTCGGACAGCCGGGAAAACCTGCTTCTGGCCTCCTCGCTTTCGGGCAGCCTGGTGACCACCTTGTCAAAACTCCCCTATCTACGCGTCGTCGCGATGGGAACCGCTGGCAGAAGCAGCAAGCATCCGGACGATCTTGTCGCCTTGGATCGCGCATCGGCGGCCGACTACATGCTGGAGGGGCAGCTTACGGCGGCCGACGGGCGGGTGCGCGTCAACGTTCATCTTGTGGCGTGCAGGGCCGGGGAATACCTCTTTTCCCACCGGCATGACGTCAACCTGGCGGACGGATTTGCGGCTCAGGACGAAATCACGCTGAAAGTCGCGGTGGCGATCAACGTGGCGCTGCTGCAAGGCGACCAGGCTTTGTCCAAGCTGAACAAATCCAATCAGCTGGAGCCGTGGGAACTTGTGCTTCAAGCCTCCACACTCATCTCAAGTCACGACCGCATTTGCTCGCCCGCCGCGCTGCGTTGCATCTCGGAGGCGATCCGGCTTGATCCAACCTATGCCGCGGCGCACACCCTTCTGGGGTGGTGGCATTGGGGACAGGCGTTCTGCGGGTGGAGCGTCACCCCGGAGGCTTCTGTGGCCGCGGCACTGGAAGCGGCAGCGCGGGGCAGCGCACTTGATCCGGACAATCCAGAGCCGCATGTGGTCATGGGAATTGCCCATATGCAGAACCGGGACTTCACCGCCGCCGAGCTTTGTCTTGGCGAAGCGATGCGGCTGGGCCGCAATCATGCGATGGTCTATGCGGTGGCCGCCAATGTCGCGAATTTCTCGGGTCAACCGGAAGCGGCCCTTCGGCTGACGGAACGCGCCATGCACCTCTGTCCGGTTTATCCGCCGTGGTATGCCGGTGACTTAGCGCAGGCGCATCTGCAGCTTGGCCAGCTCTCGCAATCTCTGATCTGGTCCAAGGCCGCAATCGACCGCAGCGCGGGCTATATCCACGCGCACCTGTTCCGGGTGATCGCGCTTCATGAACTGAGCCGGAAAGACGAGGCGGAAGAGGCGGCAAACCGGGTGATGAAACTGGACCCTGCCTTCAATTCCGCTGCTTGGGCAAAGGGCCAGCCGTTCCTTGACCCGGCTTTGAATAACCGGTTCCTGTCCGCCCTTGTCGCTGCCGGTCTTCCCTAAGGAAACAATCGCGGCCCGAAATGGCCTCGACGGCGCAAATTCACGGTTTGGACAGCCGAATTCACGCCGAAATAACGCTTCCTGGCCGGGGACCGGGGGCCGACAAGCGATTTGCACACGGTCGGACTGCTAGCCTGCCTGATGGCCGCACGCTTATTGCAGCGAACTGCGGTGGCAGGAGATCCCGATGGAGCAGACTGGCGGCAGCGCCTCCACCACAACCGGCATCGCGCAGGTGATGCTGGCCGCCGGACTGTGGGGAACGGTGGGGGTGTCCACCAAACTGGTCACGTCGGCGGGCATGGTTCCGCAGGAGATGCTCAGCCTCGCACGACTGGCCGTCGGTGGTCCGGCCCTGCTGCTTCTTGTCCTTGTCATCGCACGCAGTTCGCTCTCAGCCGTCTTCGCACTTGATCCGGCGCGCCTCGTGGCCTTTGTCCTTGGCTGCACCGTGTTTCAGCTATGTCTCTTCCAGGCGTTCGTTCTGCTGGAGGTGACAACGACGGTCTTCATCACCGTCTGCCTGCCGCCTTTGATTGCGACGGCGGTTTCGCTGGCAAAAGCAGATCGAACCGTGACTCCGGGCGGGCTCTTTGCTTTGGGCCTCGGGACCCTCGGTCTTGCCGCCTTCACCCTCGACGGTCTTTCATCTGGGTTCGACCGCTCGCGCCTGCTTGGACTTGCCCTTGCGGTCCTGGCCGCGGCGGCGTTCGTCCTGATGACCTCGGCCGCCCGCCATCTCAGCCGGACAAGCAGCCCGATGCTTGTGGCGGGGACGGGCCTGACCCTGTCGGCCCTTCTCATGTGCCTGCTGCTGCCATTCAGCAGCTTTGATGCCGGTGCGTCGGGGCAAAGCATCCCGTGGGAGCTGACCGGCTTCATCCTTTATCTGGGCCTTGGCCCGACGGCTTTGGCCTACGTGCTGTATTGTTCGGGAATGGCGCGGTGCCGGTCCACCAATGTGGGTCTGGTCGCGTCCATGATCGAGCCTGCATTTGCGGCGCTTTTGGCCTGGGCGGTGCTGAACGAACGGCTGTCCACCACCGAGCTGGCAGGTTGTGGGCTCGTAATGCTGGCCATGCTGACACTTTGCGAAGCCGAGCGCGGCCGTCGGCCTGCGGTGTTGCTCAGTGTGGAAGAGGTGAAGCCGTGACGCTGTGGAATGTGCTCAAGGGCAGGGTTGGCGCCGTGAGGGCTTCCGGGCACCGGGTGTGCAAGGGCAGCCCGCAGCGCCGTGCCTTCCACGCGCTGGCCCTGCTTGCGCTGACGGCACTGCCCACCCCGTCCGTCGCCCGGTGCGCCGATCTTGCTCTGGTCCTGGCCATCGACGCGTCGGGAAGCATCGGGGAGGCCGAGTTCAAGATCCAGCTTCAGGGCTATGCAGCCGCCTTCCGGTCGCATGACGTGCAGCAGGCCATCCGGTCGGTTGGGGATGTCGACGTGGCCGTGGTGCTTTGGGCAGATGGCGAGATGGCAGCGCAGGTCCAGCCGTTTCGCGATGTCAGTTCCGTTGCAGCGGCCCTGGATCTGGCCGACCGGATCCTGCGGATCCAGCGGACTGTCACGGGGAACACCGGCATCGGACGCGGGTTGTGGACGGCGCTTGACCTGATCGAGTACGACCGCCCCTGCGCGCATCGCCGCGTCGTGAACGTTTCCGGCGATGGAAAGGAAAGCAAGGCCCCAAGATCACGAAGCCAGGTCACGCTTGCCGCGGCCCGGGCGCGTGCCGAACTGCTGGATGTGACGGTCAACGCGCTCGCGATTCAGTCCGAGATCAAGGACCTTGCCGACTGGTACAGCAAGCATCTTCTCACCGGCTCCGGGGCTTTCGTGATGGGGATCGCGGACCTGTCGTCCTTTGCCGCGTCCATCGAACGCAAGCTGGTCCGTGAAATCGCCCATCCGATGCTTGCCGGAACGGAGGTGGGCGATTTTCCCCCTCGCGCCCCGAACCTCGGCTCATCGCGGCATTGATTACTGCCCTGGGGCTGCTTTCGCGGGATCAGAGCCCCGCCGCCGCGCGGTCGACGAAGCGCCTGACACGCTCCGGCTCCACCGGGTTCCACCAGACTCCGCCGACCTTCAACGACGACGCGACGATGACGCCGTTCGTGCGCGACAGGATGTCCGCGATGTTGTCCTCGGTGACGCCTGATCCGACCAGGATCGGCAGGTGCGTCGCGGCGGCAATCTCGTCGATCTCCTCGGGACTTGCCGAATGGCCGGTGCGCTGGCCGGTCGCAATGACGCAATCGGCGTCGAAGAACGCAAGGTCGCGGGTCAGTTCGGTGACGGAGCGGTCGGCGACAATGGCATGGCTGCCGTGCTTCACATGCGCGTCCGCGAAGATGCGCACGTTCTCAGCCCGAAGAAGCGAACGATACCGCAGCGCCTCACCGGCGCGGCCTTCCATGAAGCCTTCGTTGGCCACGTAGGCGTTGGCCCACTGGTTCACCCGCACGAAGTCAGCCCCGCCCGCAACTGCGGTGGCAATCGCGGGCAAGGGGGCGTTTGCGAGGACGTTGATCCCCACCGGCACCCCAGTGGCGCGGCGCACCCGGTCGGTGACGACCGACAGGAAGGCTGGGGTCTCTGGCCCGATATCCTCGGGCTTGGAAAACGGAATGTCGCCGTGGTTCTCGACGATCAGCCCGTGCATCCCACCCGCAATCAACGCCTCGGCATCGCGCAGGCAGGCGTCGTAAAGACTTTCCATAGTCGCACCCCGATAGCGGGGCGACCCTGGAAAGGGCGGGCAATGGATCATCCCGATCAGGACTTTTTCGCGCCCAAAGATTTCGCCTATCGCGCCAGAGCTGCGGTTGGATATGGTCTGCATCGGAAGTCCCTCAGGTGGAAAGCGGCAACGACATGCGCGCCTTCGTGATTGGCAACGTGGCACTGGATGAGGCGGTAACGGTGGCGGAACCGCCCACCTTCGGCGCATCGATCCATGCCGAGGCGGGGGCGATCGACCTGGGCGGCAAGGGCGCAAACCAGGCGATCGTCTTGGGCCGGGCGGGGCTGCCCTGCCGATTTTGCGCCGCCGTGGGGGAAGACAGTCGCGCCGACGACATTCTGCTACGGCTGGTGGCTGAACCGATTGAAACGGACCTTGTCCGCGTGGCGGGGGTGGCCAGCGATTTCTCGATCATCCTACGAACGACCGCGGGTGAAAATGCGGTCATCACCACCAATGCGGCAGCGTCGGGGATGACGGGGGAGGCGGCGTGCGCCGCTTTTGCCGGCGCGGTGCCGGGCGATCTTTTGGTGCTACAAGGCAACCTGTCGGCAGCAACCACCGGCGCTGCACTTCGGCAAGCTCGTGCGATGGGCATGCAGACCGCGCTGAACCCTTCGCCGCTGCGTGAGTTCTTTGCCGATCTCTGGCCGCTCGTCGACATCGCCTTCGTCAACGAAAGCGAGGCCGCCGCGTTAGGCGGGACCGAGGCGCTGATGGCCGCTGGCGTCGCCCAAGTGGTTCTGACGTTGGGAGCGAAGGGCGCGCGGTTGGTCACGGCGACGGCGGATGTCCACGTCTCCGCGCAGCCCTGCGAGGTTGTCGACACCACCGGGGCAGGCGATTGCTTCATGGCGATCGCCCTGGCCTCCGCGGCCCTGCGGTGTGTTGCCCTTGATGCGCGCGCCCTGCGCCACGCGGCGGCGGCGGCGGCAATCACCGTATCGCGCCCGGGCACAGGGGCCGCCTTCCCGACCAAGGCTGAACTGGCGGACATCCTGCGCCAGCCCTGACGGCCATCAGTCCGGGTCATGCGCCAGCCAACCGAGGAGGTTCTTCCACAGCCGCCCATAGCCCTCCCAAGCGCAGAACGCCGGTGACAGCCAGTGCGGGCCGATGTCCGAGGTCCAAGCCGCTGTGCGCCCCTTGCCGTAGCCACCCAGAACCAGCAGCGGATGCCCGCCCTGATCTTCCGGTATCCGCGCCAGAACCTGGGCGCCGTCCCGCACCTCGACCTCGTTGACGCCGAGGACGAAGGGCCAGGCGCCGTCCAGCCCCTCCATGACCGGATGGTTGGGTTGCATCACCTCGGCCACCGCGCCTTCGGGCATTTCGACCCGGTCGTCCCAGGGGTGGCAGGTGACGGGCAACACATCCTCGACCGGGGTCTTACGCCACCGCGCCTTGCCGTCGATGCCCTGAAAGCTGAAGTACCCGCCCACCATCAGAAGCCCGCCGCCGCGTTCGACCCAGGCCTTGATCAGCCGCAGCCGGTTCGGCACGGTCTGCGAGCGCAGCCATACGGCGGGCGGTAGGAGGAAGGAATTGGCCCCGATGTCGGACAGGATGATGACGTCGTAGGCGTCCAGCCCCTCCATCTCGAAGGGGAATGCCTCGACCGCCTCATGCGCGGGCATATAGGTCAGCTCGAACTCGGACCCCTTCAGCGCCGCCACCAAGGGTTCCGCGCCCAGATGGAAGGTCACACTGCCGAACTGATCGAAGCCCTTGTAATGGGTGGCCGAGGAAACCCAGCTTTCACCGACCAGAAGCACCTTGGTTGTCATGCCGCCCTCATGCAATGGACGCGTCGAACACGCGCCGGGGGTTGGTTTTCATCAGCATATCACGCGAAGCTGCGTCCATCCCGTGCCGTGCCAGCCGCGGCAGGAAATGCCGTTGCACGAAGGCATAGCCGTTCCCGCCATAGCGCGTCAGCATCATCTTGATGAACACGTCCTGCGACAGGAGGACCCTGTCCAGATGCCCCGCGTCGGCCAGCCGCAGGATCGCCCGCGCGACCTCGTCATCGCTGGGGCACTGAACCTGCTGGTCGGCGTAGAAGTAGTCCATGCCGATCATGTCGAATTCGATGAAGGCTCCCCGCTCTGCGACGGTGCGCTGGTAGTCCCAGTCGTCATGCGAGGGGTTCATGTGGCACAGGACGGTGTGATGGAGGTCCGCGCCCTCCTCCTCGACAATGTCCAGAACGCGGTGACCCAGGCGGAACCACCCCGGCAGATGCACCATGAGCGGCAGTTTGGTCCGCACCTGTGCACGCGCCGCGCCGCGAAGGGATTTCTCCTCCTCGGCGGTGAAGTCGGACGACACCCCGATCTCGCCGATGAGCCCGATCTTTGCATCAGTGCCGTCGGTGCCGTGCAACGCCTCGGCCACAATCTGATCGGCGATGTCATCGATGGACAGGCGCGCCACCTCTTCGGGCATCGAGGACGCGAGGTAATACCCCGCCCCCATCACGATGTTCAGCCCGCTTTCCGCCGCGATCCGCCGGAGCTTCGTGGGGTCACGCCCGATGCCGCGACAGGTCGGGTCCACGATGGTCCGGCCGCCAGCTTGCGCAAACGCCCCGACCTCCTCGATGCACAGGTCCAGCTCGTCCAGCGCGATGTTGTGCTTGTTGACGAAGGGGTCTTGCCGCAGCTCGGACAGAATCTCGATCCGCACCGGACCATCGACCAGATACTGCCGGGCAGGGTCCTTCGGCGGGTGCCACCAGCAGGAACAGTCGTTCTGCAGATGCTCGTGCATCAGTGTCACACCCAGATCGGCGCTTTTGATCGGGCCGTTCACGGTCATCACCAGACCCGACCCGATGTGGGCCTCAGACAGTTCCGTCATTTCGGTTTCCTTCCAAGCCTGAAGCCACCGCTGAAAAGCTTTGTGTTCATCCAGATCGCCAGCAGGATGATCGTCCCCGTCACGATCTGCGTGAAGAAGGGCGAGATGTGGACCAGGATCAGCCCGTTGCCGATCACGGCGATGGTCATCGTGCCCAGGACGGTGCCCAGCATGCTGGCCTTTCCGCCCATCAGTGACGTGCCGCCCAGGACCACGGCGGCGATGACCTGCAATTCAAACCCCACCGCCGCGTTGGAGGACCCCGAGCCGAGCCGGGCCGCGATCAGAAGGCCGGCAATCGCACAGGCCACACCCGAGACGAGGTAGACCGACGCCACCGTCCAGCGTGCAGGCATGCCGACCCGCCGCGCCGCCTCCATGTTGGACCCCACGGCGACCACCTGCCGACCGTAACGCGTGCGCAGCATGACGACGAAGCCAAGGATCGCCACCAGGATCGAGATCAGCGCAGGGACCGGGAACCCGCCAAGTGTCCCGCGCCCAAGCCAGAAGAAGCCGGGCACGTCCTTGATCGGGATCGAATAGCCCTCGGTCAGATACAGCGCATAGCCGCGCAGGATCGACAGGCCCGCCAGCGTCACGATGAAGGCGGGGATTCCTTGATAGGCGATGAACCAGCCCTGAACCGCGCCGATCAGTCCGCCGAGGACCAGCATCAGCACCACGACCACAGGCCAGTCCAGTCCTGCCGCAAGTGCAATGGCGGCCACGGCGTTCACAAGGGCCACGGTTGAGCCGACCGAAAGGTCGATCCCCGCCGTGGTGATCACCAGCGTCATTGCCACTGCCACGATCAGCACGGGTGCGGCCTGGCGCACGATGTTCAGAAGGTTGCCAGCGGTCAGGAAGGTTGGCGTCAGCACGGCGAAAAGCAGCATGCAGGCCAAAAAGAACACTGCAATCGAAAGGACCTGCGCATTCTCGGCCACGAAATCAGCCAGCGGAGACCCCTTGGCGCGTTCGGAATAAGCGGACATCAGTGCGACCCCTTTCCGACGATCAGATCGACCAGTTCCTGCAGGTTCGTCTCGCCGATCCGGCGTTCGGCCACCTTGGTGCCTTCATACATCACGGCGATCCGGTCGCAGACGCGGAACAGGTCCTGCAGGCGGTGCGTGATCAGGACCACACCCACGCCCTTCGCCTTGACCCGGTTGATCAGCGCCAGCACTGCCTCCACTTCGGCCACGGCAAGGGCCGAGGTCGGCTCGTCCATGATCAGGACCTTGGGCTGGAAACTGGCAGCCCGCGCGATGGCGATGGCCTGGCGCTGGCCACCGGACAGCTTTTCCACCTTGGCTGTCAGGCGCGGGATGCGAATCTCCAGCGCGTCCAGCATCTGCCGCCCCTCGGCCAGCATCCGCTTTTGATCGAGGAACGGACCGCGCGTCAACTCGCGCCCGAGGAAGAGGTTGCCGACGACATCGACGTGGTCGCAAAGGCTAAGGTCCTGAAACACCATCTCGATGGCCCTCGCCCGCGCATCGGAGGGGCCGGAAAAGCGGACAGGCTGACCCTCGATACTGATGGTGCCTTCATCCGGGATGTAGGTGCCCGACATCACCTTCGACAGTGTGGATTTCCCCGCCGCATTGTCGCCGATCAGGCCCAGACATTCGCCCGGCATTACGTCCAGATCGACGCCGCGCAAGGCCTGGTGCGACCCGAAGGTCAGCGAAATCCCCCGCAACGACACCAGCGGCACGATGTGCGGAAGGGGGCGACCCCCTCCCGCATCGGACGCTTCGGGATGAAGCGCCGTTTCGGTCATTCGAACATCGACCGGAAGTCGTCGACGTTCGCCTTGGTGACGATGGTCACGGGAACCGAGATGTTCCGTTCGACCGTGCCGCCTTCGCTGAGCGTTTTCAGGGCGTCGACCGCCGCACCACCCATGCCTGCGGGGTCCTGCTGGATGACGGCCTCGACGTAGCCTGCGTCGATCCCCGCGATGGCCGAGGCGGTCAGGTCCCAGCCGAACACCTTGACGTCAGCCTGGCGTCCCTGGCTTTCCACGGCCGCAACTGCGCCCAGGAGTGCAGGCTCGCCCGTCGCATAGATCGCCGTCATGTCGGGGTTCGCGGTCATCAGGTTTTCCGCAGCCGCCAGCGCGGTATCCTGCACGTTCTGGCCATCAACCGTACCGGCGATGGTGACGCCTTCGACGCCGTTCAGCACGCCGGTAAAGCCGTCCATCCGAAGGTTCTGGATGAACGAGTTCAGCGCACCGACGACGCCCAGCTTGGCCCCACCGGCACCCTTGGCATATTCCACGAAGTAGGCGCCAAGGTCGGCCCCGGCCTTGCCGTTGTCCACTCCGATCACCGCCGACTGCTTGCCGTCCTCGGGCAGGATCGCGTCGATGGCGACGACCGGGATACCCGCTGCCGCCGCCTGATCGACCGCCGGCATGATGCCGTTCACGTCGATGGCGACGATGGCGATGCCGTCCACGCCTTCCTGGATGTAGGTCTCAATGGCACTGTTCTGCGCGGCCGGGTCATTGTTGGCGTTGAAGATCACCAGCTCGACCCCGGCCGCATCCGCCGCCTTCTGCGCGCCTTCGTTCATCTGATTGAAGAACAGCGCCTGCTGGTTGATCTGCACCAGCGCGAACTTCTTCTTGTCCTGGGCCATCCCCGGCACTGCAGTCAGGATCAAAGCCGTGCCAAGCAGCACTCCAAGTCCCCGGCGCGAAAGGGCAGTCATTTTCATGGTGTTCATTTTAAGATCCCTGTGTTGGCCGTTGCAGTTCATGACCTGATCACCGGCGCAACGGAGTTCCGGGTGATCAGAGTGACAGGCATGATCTCCTCTGGCGGGAGCTTGGTCGGATCGGTCCAGTCGGTATCCAGAAGCAGGGACAGGGCCCGGATACCCAAGGCCCGGACCGGCTGCCGCACCGCTGTCACAGCCGGTGCGAAAAGATGCAGCGGGCCGACATCGTCGAACCCGACAAGGGAAAGGTCTTTCGGCACGCGGATGCCGGCGGCATTCAGCACCTCAAGGACCCCCGTGGTGATCTCGTCCGAGGTCGCAAAGACGGCGGTGACGTCCAGCCGCGCCTCCAGCATGCGCTTGGCCGCAGACCTGCCAAACCCGATCGAATATTCGCCCTCGTAACGCTCGATCTTGGCATCGGCCCCCCAGATCTCGGTCATGGCGCGCTGGAAACCGCCGAAGCGCCGCGCGCCGCTCAGCATGGCGTCGACCCCGCCAATGAACAGCGTACGTCGATGGCCGGCCTCGGCCAGATGCCGCCCGGCCATGTACCCGCCCTGCTCGTTGTCGCAGAAGAGCTTCGGGACCGACGTTCCCACCACGTCTTCGTCCAGTACGACGACCTGACCACTCACGTTGATCGCATGGGCCAGGGTCCCGTCGTCGGGATGATTGGTGACGAAGATCAACCCGTCCACCTGGTTGCGCCGCACCGCCTGCAGGTATGACAACTCCCGCTCGCCCCGGTTCAACGTGGCATGCAGGGTCAGCCCCAGCCCGCGCCGGTCCGCCTCGGCCTCGACCGCCGCGACAAGGGTGGCGAAGAACGGGGTGGCGATGTCGGGAATGACCAGACCGATGGTATCGGACCGGCCGCGACTTAGCCTTCGGGCATGGGGGTTGGGTTGGTAGTTCAGCTGATGGATCGCCGCCTCGACCGCGGTCCGCGTGCGGTCCGGCAGGTCGAGCGTGCCGTTCAGGAAGCGCGAGACGGTTGTGACCGACACGCCCGCCGCCTGCGCCACATCCCTTAGGCTTGCCACTGACATCGGTGATCCCGTCTAGTGAATCGCTTTACTAAACCGCTTTACAAGGACAGCACAGGGACTTGCCGCGAGTCAACGGTAGCTCTGGTGGGGACGGCCGAAAGGGAAATCCAGACGGCGCGTCGCGAAACACCGACAGGAAAATGAATCCTTCTCTGCTTGACCATCCCCGCCGCTGCCGCCACTTTGGCCGCCCCGATCCGTCAGCCTAGAAATGGATGCACCGCATGTCCGACCGCTTTGCCAGATACCCCAGCCTTGCCGGAAAGGTCGTGTACGTCACGGGTGGTGCCTCGGGCATCGGGGCCGAGATCGTCGCGGCCTTCGCCGATCAGGGCGCGATGGTCGGCTTTGTCGATCTGGACGCCGACGGCAGCACCGCGCTTTGTGCGGCGCATCCGAACGTCACGCATGAGATTTGCGACCTGCGCGACATCGAAAGCCTGCGCACCGCATTCGCCGCTCTCAAAGCGCGGATCGGTCCGGCCGATGTTCTGGTCAACAACGCCGCCCGCGACGACCGACACGCCTGGACCGACGTGACACCCGAATACTGGGACGAGCGGATGGAGACCAACCTGCGCCACCAGTTCTTCGCCATGCAAGCCGTGGCCCCGGACATGATCGAACGCGGCGGCGGGTCGATCATCAACATGGGCTCGAACAGCTGGTTCGAAGCGGGCGGGGGTTTTCCGGCCTATGCAACCGCCAAGGCCGCCGTGCATGGCCTGACCCGCACGATGGCCCGCGATCTGGGCAAGCACCGCATCCGCGTCAACGCCGTGGTTCCCGGTTGGATCATGACCGAGCGGCAGAAGACCCTCTGGGCCAAACCGGACGCCCTCGCCGCGCACCAGGCCCGGCAGTGCCTGCCCGACCTGATCGAACCGGTCTACGTCGCGCGGATGGTCCTTTTCCTCGCCTCCGACGACGCCGCGATGTGCACGGCCAGCAGCTACATGGTGGAGGCAGGGTCGATCTGACCGGCCCCAACGACCGATCCCGGTTTTTCACCGGGATCGGCAACCGCCACGACAGCGTGGCAAAGCGCCTTCAGGCCGGAGTCAGGATCTTGTGGGCGGGCGAGGGTGCATAGCCACCCAGCCGGGATGTCCGCAGGCCAAGACCCACCATGGCCTCGGCCAGCCGCACGGCGCAGGACACACCGTCCAGCACACGCAGCCCATGCTCCGCCGCCAGATCACTGGCAAGATCGGCCATGCCAGCGCAGCCAAGGACGATGGCCTCGGCCCGATCCTCAACAACAGCGCGGCCGATTTCGGCACTGATCTTGCGGTCCGCTCGGCACCATGGTGCTGCATGAAATCGTTAGGTCTGCTTGTCCGAAAGAGAGAAAAACCGCTAGTGCCTCTTCTACAAAGCGTGACGAGCACACCCAGGTGCCAACCGTCCGAACGGCGGGAACGGTTGTGACCTTGCGCGTTTAATGCTTAGACACGGTCAAGGAGTATCGATGTTCAACACATGGCAAAAGGAAAAGGCGACGGAAGCACTGGTCGGTGAAGCGCAGGCGGTGGCCGACAGGCTTGCAGCGGCCAAACCGCATGTTGTCGACAGCTACGCCGCGACGGCGTGGTTTTGGGCGGCCTCCCTGCAGGTTGAAGGTAATGACCTCTATGCAATCGCAAGCTGGCCTGCCGCTGCCGTGGTTCGTTTCGTGACTAAGACGCAGACCCGCATTGCCGTCCTGCGCAAGACGCGCGATTATGACCTGAGCGACGGTCTGGCCGTCTGGCTGCACACCGCCCGCGCGGTGACGGAACCCCGCATTGCCCGCCCCGTGCAGGACATCTGGCAGTTGATTCTGAATGCCGGGCCGAATGCTGACACGATGGCGACCGAACGGATGGTCGAAGCAGGGCTTCCTGCCATGCTGGTCCGTCAGGCGCCCGCTGGCTTTGCTCCCGACCCCATGAACGGGGGCTGACCCTGTGCTGTGGGATATCCGCACCCGCATGAAACCCGCGCTGCAGGTGATCGATCTGATCCCCAACGTGCACCGCACGCCGGCGCTGGCCGCCCTGCGCCGCGCGGTGCTGGAAGGTCGGCCCGCCACGATGCGCCTTTCCGACGAGGATCGCGAACTGGCCTTCCATGACGCGCATGTGCAGCTGACCTCGCCTATCGGGGCGCGTATCCTGAAGATGCTGCATGACGGCGGCCATCTGAAGCTAAAGAAACCGCCCACTCGCTCGCTTCCGGCGTTGGAATCATATATCTCAACCGAAGCTGCCTTTCGTGCCGAGGTTGCAGCGATCCTCGCGACGGATGCCGCTAAGCGGGAGCGTTTGGCCGAGATTATCGCCGATCCTGTCCGCGCGCGGCCAACTGAATTGACCGCCTATCTGGTGGACAAGGTCTTTGACGCCCATCTGGGCCACTCCGCGACCGGAACGCTCACGATCGCTGGCCTCCTGTGCCACCGCAACCACAGCAGCGTGCCCGCAGCCGATGTGGGACGCCGGCGCGACGAAGGTCGTTTGTGCTGCTGGTGGATCGACAGCGAGGGGAACCGCCAGGGCGACCTGACGGAGTGACAGCAGCCATAGCCGACTAGAGCCTTAAGCCGGTCAGTGCCTCGCTTCTCTCAGCCATGTCAGTGTCCCCTTCGGCTGACGTGCGTCTAGGGTCCGTCACTTGGTGCTGGCTGTGGCGAAGTAAAGGCCGAGACAGGGTCCTGAGGTCGGGAAAGGCGTTCCGGATGCGTGGAGTCCTATCCGACCCCCACTCGGACTTCTCCTGGCGGGTCAGGGGTGTGAAGTCATATGGGTTTAGCTTGTTCATGCTTTGGTGTTGCTGCGCGGATGCTGTGGCCGACTGCTCACTTTCCAACAGCAATTTGGTCCGCATAGCTGACACCTGCACCTCTACTGAGCGACCCAGACGCACCGCGGCAGACTGAAACCACTTGTCGGGTGGCGAACACTAGCGAACGCAAGCTCGCGCAGGTGTGCCGCCATGTCCTGAAGATACTCCTCCGCGTCGGAGTCGTCGGGACGGTTCTCATCCGGCGTGCATCAGAGATTCCTTGACCGGGCCTCGACGGCCAGCATCAGACGTGATCCGGATGGCCTGGAGATCTCCATGTGTGGAAGCACACGATCACCTTGTTGCTGAAGCGATCAACAATACGATGATCGAAGATCAGCGCTACGGCTCACCACGACTCATCGTCGATATGCGACGAATAAGCGATGCGCCCAAGTGTTCCGGAGTCCTGCACGTCCCGTTACCGACGGTGACTGCGCAGGCCCGAGCAAGTGCTGCCCGGGCAATGACCAGGTTCTCGGTCGCACAGCCTCTCCGGGAGGTAAGCCATATGACCGCCACATGAGGGTCGAGATGACAAACCCATACCAGACACCGCGACCGCAAAGCTGATCGCTGACCGCCTCCCGCGACCTCTATCACCGAAAAAGACAGGCGGAGATTTCCAGCGAGGCAGGTTTTCCCAACTCATGCGTCTGGCGCCAGGCTGTCGGCGCGACTGCCGCCGCAGCTTGAATTTTGCTAAAGCGTGCGGTCCAGAAGTGTCAGCCAGTTGGCATAGGCCAGCTTTTCCAACAGCGGCCGATCATAACCATGGTCGGAAAGCGCTTGGATAAGCTTTGGGAGCCCAGTCACATCGTCAATAACGTCCGGAGTCGTGCAGCCGTCGTAGTCCGACCCGAAGCCAAGATGGTCTTCGCCGAGCCGTTCAAGCAGATAGTCCATCTGGCGCAGAATCGGCTCCCATCCGCATTCCGCTTGCTGGCGGCCGTCCGGGCGCAGGAAGGATACCGAGAAGTTCAGGCCCACCATGCCGCCGCTGTCGCGGATCATCGCCAGCTGCCGATCGGTCAGGTTCCGCGACGATGGACAAAGCGCGTGGGCGTTCGAATGGGTGGCGACCAGCGGCGCGTCGGACAGTCGGGCGACGTCGTTGAAGCCAGCCTCGTTCATATGGCTGAGGTCCAGCATGATCCGCAGACGATTGCATTCCTTGACCAGCCGTTTGCCTACCTCGGTCAGCCCCGGCCCGGTATCGGGGGTGGCCGGGAACGCAAAGGGCACGCCGTGGCCGAAGATCGTCGGCCGCGACCAGACCGGCCCCAGGGACCGCAGGCCCATGGCGTGGGAGAGGTGGAGCGCGTCGAGGCTTTCGTCGATCGCCTCGGCGCCTTCCATGTGCATGATCGCGGCTATGGTGCCTTGCGCCAGACAGGCCCGGACCTCTGGGCCCGTGCGGCAGATCTTCAGCGCGCCCGCAGAGGCGCGTTCCATCCACAAAAGGTGTCCGGCCGCAGCGACAGCCGGCGTCACCGCCTCGCCAAAGGGGATCAGATCGGGCAGGGGCAGACGATAGGGCGGGTTTTGCATCATCGCCCGGTAGTCCGGATCATCATGCGCGACGGGCGAGGGCAGGTAGATCGCGAAGAACCCACCGGCAAAGCCGGACGCCTGCATCCGGGGCAGGTCGAGATGGCCCTTCCCCTCGCCCGTCAGAAAGATCTGCTCGCGCCGCTCCGGATCAAGGAGCAGACGCAGCAATAGGTCGTTGTGGCCGTCAAAGACAGGGATCATGGCGCAGTCTCCGTCGTGCCGCCCAGCATCCGGTCGGCGCTGGCGTCGAACAGGCTGCGGGCATAGGCGGTGGTCATCCTTGCACCGGCGAGGTCTTCGCGATGGATCTCTTCCACCGTGCGGCCGTGCTGCAGGACCATGATCCGGTCGCACATGTGGTCGATCACGGCCAGGTCATGCGACACCATCAGGAAGGTCAGCCCCTGTTCGGCGCGCAAGCGGTTCAGCAGATTCAGGACCTCGGCCTGGACCGAGGCATCCAGAGCGCTGGTCGGTTCGTCCAGAAGCAGGATCTTCGGCCGCAGCATCAGGGCACGCGCGATGGCGACGCGCTGGCGCTGGCCGCCCGACAGCTGGTGCGGATAGCGGAAGCGGAAGGCGGGGGGCAGGCCGACATCGGTCAGCGCCTGCACGACGCGGGCATCGCGGTCTGGCATTCCGTGGATCGCCAGCGGTTCCGATAGGGTGCGGTCGATGGTGTGGCGGGGATGGAGGCTCGCGTAGGGGTCCTGGAAGACCATCTGCACTTCGGTGGAAAACGCCCGCCCGCGCGGGGTGGGCAGGGGCTGCCCGCCGATCCGGATCGTGCCACCAGTGACCGGCGCCATGCCGCAGATCGCCCTCAGGATCGTGGACTTCCCCGATCCGCTTTCGCCCACAAGACCATAGCTTTCCCGCGCGCCCACCGACAGGCTCACGCCTTCCACCGCGCGCACTTCCCGCCCCTTGGAGCGGAAGGTGACCGTCAGGTTCTCGATTTCGATCAGGGTCATGGTCAGATCCCGGCCCGGTCCAGAACCGGCAGCGGCCCCCGCGGGCCGCCGATCCGGGGCAGGCAGTTCAGCAGGCCCTTGGTATAGGGGTGCTTTGCGTCGAGAAGCCGGGAAGCCGCGATCTCCTCCACCACCAGCCCCTTGTGCATGACAAGGACCCGGTCACAGAACCGGGCCACCAGCCGCAGGTCGTGGCTGATGAAGATCAGGCCCATGCCGCGGTCGCGGACCAGCCGGTCAAGGATCGACAGCACCTCGGCCTGAACCGTCACATCCAACGCACTTGTGGGTTCGTCGGCGATCAGAAGCTCGGGCTCCGGGATCAGCATCATCGCGATCATCACGCGCTGGCCCATCCCGCCCGACAGTTCGTGCGGGTAGGCATCCATCACCCGACCCGGGTCGCGGATCTGCACGGCTTCCAGTGCGGCGATGGCCTTGGCGGTGGCGTCGGCCCGGCCCAGCCCGTCGCGCAGGCGCAGGCCTTCGGTCAGCTGGCGGCCCACGGTCATCACCGGGTTCAGCGAGTATTTCGGGTCCTGCATCACCATGCCGATGCGCTTGCCGCGCAGGGCGCGCATCTCGCGTTCCGAGGCATGCAGGATGTCCTGGCCGTCGAAGGTCATTGCATCGGCCTCGATCCGGCCGGGCGGGCGGATCAACCGCAGCACGGCCCGGCCGGTCATCGTCTTCCCCGAACCGGATTCGCCCACGATCCCAAGCCGTTCATGGCCCAGCGAAAACGACACGCCGCGGACCGCCTGCACCAGGCCGGTCTCGGTGTCGAAGGTGACACGCAGGTTCCTGACCTCAAGAAGGCTCATCGCGACGCACTCCGCGGGTCCAGGACGTCACGCAGGCCGTCCCCCAACAGGTTGAAGCCAAGGCTGACGATGAAGATCGCAAGGCCCGGCATCGTGGCGACCCACCATTGTTCAAAGAGGTATTTCCGGCCGGACGAGATCATCAGGCCCCATTCGGGTGTGGGCGGCAGGACGCCGAGGCCAAGAAAACCAAGACCGGCGGCGATCAGGATGACGCCGGCCATGTCCAGCGTGACCCGGATGATGACCGACGGCAGGCACATCGGCACCACGTGGCCCGCGATGATACGGGGCGCGCCGGCCCCCTGCAGTCGGATCGCGGCGATGTAGTCCGAGGAGCGGACCGTCAAAGTCTCGGCTCTTGCGACGCGGGCATAGGGCGGCCAGGCGGTCAGCGCGATGGCGAGGACGGCGTTCTCGATGCCGGGGCCAAGGACGGCGACAAGGGCAAGTGCCAGGATCAGCCGGGGAAAGGCCAGGAAGATGTCCGTCACGCGCATCAGGATGGCGTCGATCCAGCCACCGAAGTATCCCGCGACGGTGCCGATCAGCAGGCCAAGGACCGGGGCAGTCACGGCCACCAGCGCGATGATGTATAGGGTAATCCGCGCGCCATAGATGATGCGCGACAGGATATCCCGGCCGAAGTCGTCGGTTCCAAGCAGGTTGCCGGGCGTGCCGGGCGGTAGCAACCGGCGCGTCAGGTCCTGGGTCAGGGGATCATGCGGGGCGATCAGCGGGGCAAAGGCCGCGACCAGAAGCAGGATCGCAACGATGATCAGCCCCGCCATCGCCAGCCGGTTACGCTGGATGCGCTGCCAGGCGAGCCAGGCTTGCCCCAGCCGCGCCTGCCGCCGCGAGGCGGGGTTCGGGTCACTCAGCCAGGCGCGAAGTGCCGTCATGTCCGCGCCCTCGGATCGACCAGCCGGTACAGGATGTCCGACGCCATGTTCAGCGTAACGAAGACCACGCCGACGACCACGGTGCCGCCCAGGACTGCTGGCATGTCGGCCGAGAAAAGCGCATCGGTGATATAGCTGCCAAGGCCGGGCCAAGCGAAGATCGTCTCGGTCAGGACCGACCCTTCCAGAAGGTAGGCGTAGGACAGGGCGATGACGGTGATCAGCGGCACAGCCACGTTCTTCATCGCATGCACCCAGACCACCCGCCATTCCGGCATTCCCTTGACCCGGGCGGTGGTGATGTATTCCTGGCCAAGCTCGTTCATCATGAAGCTGCGGGTCATCCGGCTGATGTAGGCCATCGAGACATAGCCCAGCAGGCCCGCGGGCAGGATGATGTGGCTGACCGCGTTGCCGAACACGTCCCAGGCGCCGTTCAGCGCGCTGTCGATCAGGATCATGCCGGTGTAACTGGTCAGGGTGAATTCCATCATCATGTCATAGGTCGGGTCCAGCCGCCCAGGCCCGGACACCCAGTCCAACTGGCCGTAGAACACCAGCAAGCCAATCAGGCCCAGCCAGAACACCGGCATCGAATAGCCCATCAGGCCGACAACCCGGACGATCTGGTCGGCAATGCTGCCGGGCCGGGTCGCGGCGAGCACGCCTGCGGGCACACCGACCAGCGTGCCGAAGATCGTGCCCAGCGTCGCAAGCTCCAGCGTGGCGGGGAAATAGCGCGCGATTTCCGAGGCGACGGGCGCCCCGGTCTTGATCGAAGTGCCAAGATCGCCGCGCATCGCATCCCAGACGTAGATGAAGAACTGCTGCCACAGCGGCAGGTCGAGACCCAGCTTCTCGCGGATCGCGGCGATCTGCGCCTCGGTCGCGCGCTCGCCGACGATCGACAGCACCGGGTCGGTCGGCACGACACGGGCAATGACGAAGGTGATTAGCAACAGCCCCAGAAGGGTGATGGCCAGGGTGCCAAGCCCAAGCAGGATCTGCGTCACGACGGGAAGCAGACGGTTGCGCGGCGGCGGGGCGGGAGTGGAGGTCATGCGGTAATCGGGCCGCCGCCGGGTGGGGCGGCGGCCCGGTCGCTTACTTGGTGACGGTCCAGTAGGACGCCGAGTCGGTCGCCCCACCGGCATAGAAACCCGCCACATTGGCGCGCACCGCGTCTTGGCGGGCTTGCTGGAACATCATCACGAAGGCCGAGTTGTCGCGATGCTTGCGCTGGATTTCCTCATACATCGCCTTGCGCTTCTCGGTGTCCTTCTCGACCACGGCCGCTTCGGTCATCGCATGCAGCTCCCCCGGCTCCCAGGCCGTGCGCCATGCGAGGTAACCGGTGTTTCCGGCCTCGTCCGAGTTGTCGGGGTTCATCGCGAAGGTCGAAGCGTTGGTGTGGGGATCGGGGTAATCCGGCCCCCAGGTCTGCAAGGTGATCTCGTGCGTGCGACCACGGTAGACTTCCAGCCCCTGCGCGCCGTCACCGACGTCGAGGACAAGGTTGACGCCGATTTGCGCAAAGGTGTTCTGCAGCGAGGTGGCGATGTCCAGCCGTTCCTGGTTGTTGCGGACGGTGAACTTCACCTCCAGCGGCAGGGTGACGCCCGATTCCGCCATCAGCGCCTTGGCCTTTTCCACGTCCAGGCTATAGGGCGTCTCGGTCAGAGCACCCAGGAAGCCCTGCGGCAGGAAGGCCTGGTGGACGACCCACTGGCCCTTCAGGATGCTGTCGGTCATGCCGACATAGTCGACCGCCCAACGCATTGCTTCCTGAACCTTGGGGTTGGCCAGCTCGGCCTTCTTTTGGTTCAGCGCCAGATAGTAGACCTGGCCGCCCACGTCGTTCTGCACCTTGATGTCGGCGTTGCCCTCGAACCCGGCGATGTCCGTCGGGGTCAGCTCCCGGCCGATGTCGATGTCGCCCTTTTCCAGCAGCAGGCGCTGGGTCGCACCTTCCGGGACGTGCTGCATGAACACGTTCTTGATCTTCGCGTCGCCGCGCCAGTGCCCCGTGCGAGCCTCAAGCACATAGCCCTCGTTCGGCTTGAACGACCGCAGCACATAGGCTCCGGTCCCGGCGCTGTTCGCCTTGAGCCAGGCATTGCCCATGTCGCCTTCGGCCTCGTTCGCCATGACGGTCTTCATGTCGACGATGTTCGCCACCCCGGCGGTAAGGCAGTTGTAGACGAAGGACGGCGCATAGGCCTTGTCCGTCTTGAGGGTGACGGTGTCGCCCTCGAAGGTGATCATCTGGTCGACGTTTTCCGGAGTCAGGCCGAACTGGGTCAGGATGAAGGCCGGCGTCTTGTTCAGCTTGACCACGCGGCGCAGCGATCCCGCCGCGTCTTCCGCCGTCAGCGGGTTGCCGGACGAGAAGGTGATGCCCGACTTGATCTTGAAGGTATAGGTCATGCCGTCGTCCGCCACCGACCAGCTTTCGGCCAGTCCTGGGACCAGTTCGCCGGGCTTGGTCGGGTCCAGCTCGATCAGGGTATCATAGGTGTTGTTGTTCAGGTCCACGCCCGAGAATTCGAACGCTTCATGCGGGTCGATCGACACGATGTCGTCGATGGCATCGGCCACCACCAGCGTGTCCGCCGGGGTTTCGGCCATAAGTGCCATGGGTGCAGTCCCGGCCATCAGCGCAGCAAGGGCTGCTGCACGGCCAAATCCATGCTTCAGGTGCATCGTCTATCTCCCTGTGTTCGATAGTTGAGGCGGCGCCAAGCGCCAGACTCTGTGCCGATTGGATGAAAGCGGGTGACTGGAGTCAATGCCTAACGGATGGCAACCGCAAGAGAACTTTCAAACACTGCCTCCTCCATGCAAGGCACTGACCGAGGTCCGGGCCGAACTGTCGACGATCGAAAGGAAGCTTCGCTCCGTTTGAGTCATGCGGATACGTCCGATGCTTTGCGCAACGCGTTCAGCCCGCGGCGCTCGGTCTCGGTTGCGGGAATTACGAAGATAATGGTATCGCCGATATGCGACTACCCTGATTGGCATGCGTCTGCGACGTGCGACGCGACACCATCAACTTGTTTTGGTTGAAGGCAGACAGAACCACCCGAGCGCGCATGATCCGGAGGGAACCGATGCGCGGATTCGGGCTCTGCTGCTGCTTCCCGACACAAGTGAAATGTGACTGAGGAACTGTCAGCCGTCCCCAGGCGAAGAATCAGGTCGGACGAGTGGTAAGCGCACGCTCGTTCAATCTTGGGTGCATCTCGACATAGGCCGACCGTCTGCTGAAAAGGTCCGCGCGAGCAGTCCGGGAAACTGTTCCTGACGCGCAAACTCACTTTGTGTAATTATTTGATTTTTCGGGATTTTTAGATTTGGTCGGAGCGAGAGGATTCGAACCTCCGACCCCCTGCTCCCGAAGCAGGTGCGCTACCAGACTGCGCTACGCTCCGACCGTGGCGGGGGGTTACCCCGTCCGCCGCGCTTTGGCAAGAGGCCTCAGGCCTGATCGCCGCCGCGATCGAACCGCTTCAGCCAGCTGGAAATCCGGGGCAGGGTGCCGATCTCCAGGCGGGTGCGGTTTTCCAGCACCGGGCGGTTCTGGCTGACCTGCGGCGTATCCTCGCGCAGGACGATGTAGATGCCCGAAGCGATGATCACCGACGACCCGATGGCCGTGTAGAAGTCCACGCGCTCGTCGAAGAACAGCCAGCCGTACAGCACGGCCCAGATGATCTGGGAATACTGCATCGGCGCCACAATGATCGCCGCCGCGATGCGGTAGGCGGCAATGCTGGCAAGCGCGCCGATCATGCCCAGGAAGGCCATCACCGCAGTCAGCGCCAGATCCTCGACCGGCATCGGCTGGTAGACGAAGGGCATCGTCGCGCCGGTTGCCACGAAGGTCAGCACCATCGGGTACAGCATCAGCACGACCGACCGTTCATCCCGGCCGATCTTGCGCACGATGATCGAACTCAGCGATCCCGTGGTCGCCGCGCCCAGCGCGGCAAGGTGGCCCAGCGAAAAGCCGTCCCCGCTGCCGGGCCGCAGGACGATCAGCACGCCCAGAAGACCCACCATGACAGCGATGCCGCGGCGCATGCCGACCTTCTCGCCCAGCATGGGAATGGCCATCAGGGTGATGAACAGCGGCATCGCGAAGAAGATCGCGTAGCAGGTCGCCATCGGCAGGACCGAAAAGGCATAGAACCCCATCACCTCGGTCACGACGGCGCTGACCGTGCGGATCGCCGTCCACCAGATGTGCTTGGGGATCAGTGTCCCGTCCCGCCGGTCGCTCAGGAGAAGCACGGTGACCAGAGGAAAGCCCATCAGCCCGGCGAAGAACATGGTCTGGAAGGCGGAATAGGTGCCGCCCAGATACTTCACCACGACATCGTGGGTGGCATAAGCGGCAAAGGCGGCCAGCGACAGAAGCGCACCGCGAAGCGAAGGAGACATACGAAAAATCCGGAGCTGTGGCGCGTTCGGTACGCCGCGTTAGCGGAAACACTGTTGCGCCATTCCCGCTGTGGATGCAAGGCCGGGTGGGGCTCAAGCTAGGGTCTTTTGCCGCTCCTGCCGCCAGACCACAAGGATGCCCGCCGCGGCGATGATGACCATGCCGAAGGCCGTGCTGGCCGTCATCGGCTCGGCAAAGAACAAGGCTCCAAAGGCCGCGGCCCAGGCGATCTGCGAATACTGCGTGGGTGCCACGACCACCGGCGGCGCGATGCGGTAGGCCGCGAACATCGCCAGCGTCCCGGCCATGCCAAAGACCGAAATGCTTGCCAAGGTGGCGATGTCGTGCAGGGGCATCGGCTGATACCGCGAGGGCAAGAGCAGGAAGGCCGCGATGGATTGCCCCAGCACCGGATAAAGCAGCATGGCGACGGAGGACTCCGCGCTGCCCGTCCGGCGGATGATCAGGTAGTGCACCGCCGCCATCAGCATCGCCAGGACGGCGGCAAGATGGCCGACCCCAAAGTCGATCCGGCCCGGATTCAGCGCCACGATCACGCCGAGCAGCCCCAGCAGAACCGCCGCGCCGCTTAGCGCATCGACCCGGTCTCCCAGCACCGGCCAGGCCAGCAGCGTCAAAACCAGGGGCATCGTGAAGAAGATCGCATAGGCTTCGGCCAGCGGCATGGAGGTGAAGGCATAGGTCACCATCAGCGCGTTGATGATCAACGCGACGGTCCGGATTGCCATCAGCCAGGGATGCACCGGATGCAAGCGCGCCCTTGTCTTCAGCCACAGAAGCCCGACCAGCGGCAGGGTGAAGAGGCTTGCAAAAGCCACGATTTGCACCGGGTGGTAGGTGCCGCCGAGGAACTTGATCGTGCCATCGGCCACCGAGAATAACCCGAAGCCCGCCAGCCCGAGAAGCACGCCCCGGACATTCGCAGTAAGGATGGGCATGTTGGGCTACGGTTCCTGACGGCGTCGTGCGACGCTGGTTCTTGCAACTCTGTCGCGACGCATAACAAGCTCGGGCTTCGGCGTCACCGTATAAACGGTACTGTGTGACGACCGCGTCAGAAGGCAGGCCGCTCCCGCGCCCTTGGTGCCCTGATCGCCGCATGCAGCGCAAGGCCGAAGCCAAGCAGGACCAGCACCGGCGTCAGCGGCACGCCGAAAAGCCAAAGGGGGATCGCTGCGGTGGGCATGCAGGCGGCAACCAGAATCAGGCTGCACCGCCGCCACGGCACCCCGGGGGTCTCCTCGGACTGGTTGCAGAGCAAAAGCAGCGCGGCTGCGGCAATCGCATAGTCGTAGGTCAGCCAGTAGGGCACCGCGACCAGGGTGGTCTTGATCGTCAGCGCAGCGCGCAGCCCGGCATCCGGGCAACGCCACAGCGCCCATCCGGCGATCCCGATGGCCGGAACCGCGACCGCCGCATGGACGGCCGCCGCGACCTGCGGATCAACCTCAAGCATGCGCAGAGCACCGAAGACGGACGGCATCATGCCCAGGAAGATCCCGGTGAAATCAGTCACGACCCGCGACTGATAGGCCAAGGTCTGCGTCAGATAGCCGTTCCAGCTTTCCCAGCCGAATAGCACACCGGACAAGACGACCAGCCCCGCCGTTGTCAGAGAGGCCGAAGCTATCACCAGCCAGCGCTTCTCGACCAACAAAAGCAACGGCAACAGCGCGCCAAGCTGCGGCTTGATCGTCAGGCAGCCAATCAGGACACCGGCGAGGACAGGTCGCTTCATGCGCAGCGCAAGCCCTCCCAGTAGCAGGGACGCCGACAGAAATCCGTTCTGCGCATGATAGATGTTGTCGAAGACCGCGGGCAGCACAATCGCTGTCGCCAATGCCAGGCTTATGGTGGTCGGCCCGACAAAGGCCCGCAGCGCCCAAAGGTAGGCCACCAGCGTCACGCCCAGGAACCCTGCCATGGCGGTGCCATAGCCAAAGAACCCAAGCGGCCAGATTGCCAGCAGGTAATGCGGCGGATAGCTCCAGGCCCGCCAATTCGTGTCCGGCCCAAACCGATCAGTGAGATGCCGGAAGTAGGTGGCGTGATCGGCAAAAAGATCCAGAACCTGTCCGTTCAGCAACAGCTGCGCTGCCGTCCAGTAGTTCGCGAAGTCCTTGTCGATCAGCCATGCTTCCATGCAGTTACAGGCTCGCGTCCAGTGCTGCGATGACGGCGTCGCCCATCTGCGCGGTCGAGACGGGCGTTCCACCCTCCGGCCCCATCAGGTCGGCGGTCCGCACGCCGTCTGCCAGGACCTTTTCGACCGCCTTCTCGACCCGCGTGGCGTCTTCGCCAAGGTCGAAGGAATAGCGCAGCGCCATTGCGAAGGACAGGATGCAGGCGATCGGATTGGCCTTGCCCTGACCGGTGATGTCGGGAGCCGACCCGTGCACTGGCTCATACAGCGCCTTCGGGCGGCCATTGGCCATCGGCAGACCAAGCGAGGCCGAGGGCAGCATCCCCAGCGAACCGGTCAGCATCGCGGCCATGTCCGACAGCACGTCGCCAAAGAGGTTGTCGGTCACGATCACATCGAACTGCTTCGGCCAGCGGCACAGCTGCATCGCTCCGTTGTCGGCATACATGTGGGTCAGCGCGACATCCGGGTAATCGCGGTCGTGCACTTCCTGCACCACCTCGCGCCACAGGATGCCAGATTCCATCACATTGGCCTTCTCCATCGAGCAGACCTTGTTGTTGCGCTTGCGGGCGAGTTCAAAGGCCGACCGGGCGACGCGGGCAATCTCGGACTCGGTGTAGCGCTGGGTGTTGATCCCGACCCGCTCGTTGCCTTCCTTGAAGATCCCGCGCGGCTCGCCGAAGTAGACGCCGCTGGTCAATTCGCGGACGATGACGATGTCCAGACCCGCAACAACTTCCTTCTTCAGCGACGAGAAATCGGCCAGCGCGTCAAAGCACTGCGCCGGGCGCAGGTTGGAAAAAAGGTCCATCTCCTTGCGCAGCCGCAGAAGGCCGCGCTCCGGTTTGACGGAAAAGTCCAGGCTGTCGTATTTCGGCCCGCCCACGGCACCCAGAAGCACCGCGTCCACCGCCTGCGCCTTGGCCATCGTGGCATCGGTCAGCGGGGTGCCATGCGCGTCATAGGCGCAACCGCCCACCAGGTCCTCGGACACGTCGAAGTGGACGCCGCGCTTGGCCCCCATCCAGCCGATGATCTTCTTCACCTCGGCCATGACTTCCGGGCCGATGCCGTCGCCGGCGAGGATAAGGAGGGAAGGATTTGCCACGCGCGTGCTCCTGCGAAAAGTGTCGGGGTCCGCCTAGCCCTTCAGCCCGAAAACTTCAAGCGGGGAAGGCTGCGGCCAGCGCGTCCCACACCCGTCGCAAGCGCGGCGACTGGCGCAGGCGCGGCGCGGCGGTCAGCCAGACCGGCAGGCTGGGCAGGTCCGGTATCAGGTCGATCCGTTCCAGAACCGGGTCCGGATCACCAATCGCCCGCAGGATGCCTCCGACCCCGCAGCCCGCCCGGACCAGTTCGACATAGGTCAGGGGGTCATCGCAGCGGACCGGAAAGAAGCTGCGGCTGACGTCCAACCCCAGCATTCGCATCACCCGGATGATCTGGTCCATCCGGTCCTGCCCGATGAAGTCATGCGCCATCAACGCGTCTGGCGATATCGGCCTGCCCCTGCGGTCAAGGTAGCTGCGCGCCGCATAAAGCCCCAGCGGCAGCGCGCCGATCTGCCGGGCCACCAGGTCGGGTTGCGTTGGGCGGTACATGCGCAGCGCAATGTCCGCTTCGCCGAAAAGCAGGTTCTCCGTCGTGTCCGAGGGGACAAGTTCGATCTGGATGCCCGGCTCCGTTGCCCGCAACCGGGCCAGCACGGGCGGCAGAACGTGATGCGACACGACGCGGCTTGCGGTGATCCGCACCGTTCCGTTGATACCCGAGGCCTGTCCCCTGGCGGACAGTGCAAGCTCGGCCGCCGCTGCCTGCATCGCCCGCGCCGACGGCAGCAGCGCCTGGGCCGCCGCGGTCATCGCCTGGCCATGTGCAGTCCGCGTGAAAAGCGTGACCTCCAGCGCCGTCTCGATCGCCTGGATGTGGCGTCCAAGTGTGGGCTGGCTGATCCCGGTCGCGCGGGCGGCCGCGGACAGCGACCCGGCTTCGGCCACGGCAAGGAAGGATCGGATCAGCGACCAGTCAGGCAACTCCATTCATCGATGAATATCCCCTGCACGTTTTCATGCAATTCCTTTTGCGCACGGCCCGCGCCATATCTACTGCAAAGGGAGATCATCATGGCAAAGACAGCACTGGTCCTTGGCGCTTCGGGGGGCTTCGGCGGGCAGGTGGCACAGGCCTTGCAGGGCGCGGGCTGGACCGTCCGTCGCTATACCCGTGGCACCGACATGGTGGCAGCCGCAACTGGCGCGGACCTGATCGTCAACGGCCTGAACCCGCCCGCCTATCACGCCTGGGACCAGCTGATCCCCCAGATCACCGCCCAGGTCCTTGCGGCAGGCAAGGCCTCGGGCGCGACGCTTCTCATCCCCGGCAACGTCTATCCCTACGGCATCGAACCCGGCCCCTGGAACGCCGACACGCCGCACCGCCCCGTCAGCCGCAAGGGCCGCATCCGGTCCGAGATGGAGGCGCGCTACCGTGCGGCGGCGGATCAGGGCCAGCGCACGATCCTGCTCCGCGGCGGGGATTTTCTGCTCCCGGAGGCCCCGCAGATGGTGATGAACCGGCTGATCCTCGGTGAGGTGGCGAAGGGGAAGGTCACCACGCTGGGCGACCCGGATGCTCTGCACGCCTATGCCTACCTGCCCGACATGGCCCGCGCGGCGGTGGCGCTGGTGGCCCTGGGTCAGGCGCTGCCCGCCTATGCCGACATCCCATTCGGCGGCCATGCCTTTACCAATTCCGAACTCGCGGCCCGGATTTCCCGCCTGTCCGGTCGCCCGATGCGCATCAAACGCTTCCCGCGCTGGATCTTCACCCTTGCCAGCCCGGTCTGGGAACTGGCCCGCGAACTGCGCGAGATGCTGTATCTCTACGACCACCCGCACCGGTTGGACCCAGCACCCCTGCGGCACTGGCTGACGGACTGGCAGGACACCGACCTCGACACGGTGATCGCCCGCCACCTTCAGGGCAGGCTGATGTCGACCCAGACCGGAAAGTGATGCGAGGCGGCGGTCAGGTCCGGCAAAAGCGGATCGTCCGGTGCAGGCCAGAGGACCCCCGCCGCCGCCACGTTCAGGTCCGCTGACGGCAGCACATAGTCCAGCCGCAGCCCGCCAAGGTCGTCGTAGATCACCGTATCCAGCGCCGGGTCGCCGGCCTGGTCCGGTTCGCGTCTTCCATGACTGCCGCCGGGTCCGGGGTCCTGCAGGGCAGGGTGGGCAAGAAGCCCCCCGATCCCCTCGCGCCGGCCGTCGCCGTCGGCAGGATCAAGGTTACCGTCGCCCAATAGCACGAAGGGCGCGTCGGCGGGTTGCATCGGCAGCGCACCCTCCAGGAACAGCCGCCAGAAAGTTGCCTCGTCATGGTTGCGGCGGCCATTGCGGTCCTCGGGCCCATCGAAGACCGGCGGGGTCGCGTGCCAGGCCAGAAGGTGCAAGGGACCAAGGGCGGTTTCGACCGGCACGTCCCAGAAGCCCGTCGTGGCAAGGCGCTGCACCGACGCCAGTTCTGGCGGGTCGTCGGACAACCCGTCCGGCAGGTCGCGCCAGAGAAAGTCCGAAAAGTCGCGCGCCCCTCCTTCGTCGATGGGCAGCCGCGATAGCACCGCCATCCCGGCATGGCCGGAAAACAGCCCGAACCCCTGCGTGTCGCGGGGGTCACCAATCCTGCCGTTGCCGTCAAGATCATGGCCGGTCTGCAGTCCGGTGTTCGGCCGAAAGGCGAAATGGTGGGGATAGTCCAGCCCGGCGGCGCGAAGCTGGTCGGCCAAGAGCCCCAGCGCCACCCCGCCGCGGTCATAATCGACCGAGGTCAGCAGCACCACATCCGCTTGCAAGGCGACCAGCACCCGGACCACCGCCTGCCCCTGCGGCGCCTTCTCGGCAAGGTCCTTGACCAGAAGCCCGGGGCCCTGGCGGTCCAGCGATACGTTCCAGGTGGCGATCCGCAACGTCTCGGCCGCTGCGGGCTGGGCGAACAGCCAGGCGACCAGGAAAAGACGGCTAAAGATCGTCGTCCTCGTCATCCTTGTGGCGGTCCAGCTTCGACGGCTCGATCGCACCCAGGACCGCCAGCTTTGCCGCGCGCTTGATGCGGATCATGTCGGCGATCCGCGCCATCGCGACCGCCCGCATGATCAGCGCCGCCGGCAGGTAGGCCCAAAGCGCCATCGCCCAGATCAGCGTCTGCGGCGAGGTCAGCGTCTCGGCCGGAATGCCGGTGGTCAGCAGCGCCACCAGCGCCGGGATGACGAAGGGCAGAAGGAAGCCCACCGCCAGGTTCATGTGCGAATCGCGCACCAGGCGGTCGACCACGTCACCCCCGGCCGTCGGCTCGAAGGTGGGCAGGTTGACCCAGACGTTGAACGCCGCCTTGGTCGAGGGCCAGCCCACCAGTTTCAGCACGATGACGAACAGGGCCAGCGAAAAGAGCGAGATCAGGTAAGCCGTGCCGGCCGCGATCTTGACCTGGGCGATCTGGCCGGCGGTGGCGTCGGCTTCCAGCATGTAGCTGACCAGCCGGACCGGAGAATACGGAAAGTCGAGCGAGGCGCCGATCAACAGCCCCACGGCATGGAAGAAGCGGGACATGGTGGTCGAATGCTCGATGTCGGCGACGATCGCCGACAGGATCACCACGATCGTCAGCATCATCAGAAAGCGGATGCGGTTGTAGGGTGCTCCGTCGCGGAATTCGACCAGGCTGGGGTAGACCGCATTGTATTCGAAGAACACCAGCGCGCCACCGAAGAGGGCGACAAGCGCCACGATCTGCTTGGTATCGGTGCCGATCCCCGGCAGGATCACCGAAGGCACCACGATCAGGATCATCACCAGAAAGGCGCGCACCGCCGCGGCCGTCGCCCGTGACAGCCAGGTCCGCGCCCAGCCATCGGTCGACACGACCGCCGTCAGACGCAGCTTGCTGCGCAACCCTTCAATCAATGCGGTTCCGCTTGCCACAATTCCGCCCAATTCCACACCGCTTCCGGCCGACTCGTTCTGGTTGTACGCATCTAGACCAAGCTTTGTGGCCATTTCAGGGTCAGTCCAAGCAGAAAGGCCGAAGTCGTGCAGTTTCGCCGCATAATCTTTTGCGGCTGTGGCGTCATCAACTCTCGCGGAAGGCACGGCCCAGGTAGTCGGTGAAGGGCTTGACCAGATAGGCCAAGGGCGTGCGGCGCCCGGTCTGCAGGAAGACCTCGACCGGCATCCCGGGCAGCAGCACCTGATTGCCAAGCCGGGACAGTTCCCCGGCATCAAGCTCAAGTTCCGCGCGGTAGTGCGGCGCCCCGGTTGCCGGGTCGTGCAGCGCGTCAGCCGAGATCAGGACCACCGTGCCGCGCAGATGCGGCGTCACCCGCGACGAAAAAGCGGGAAACACCAGTTCCGCCGCCTGACCCACCGCCACTTCGTCGATGTAAAGCGGAGCGATGCGGGCGCTGATCACCAGGGGACGGTCCTGCGGCACCAGGTAAAGCACCGGCTCGGCGGGCCGCAGAACCGCGCGCGGCGTCGTCACCTGCAGGTCCAGGACCACACCGGACACCGGGGCGCGCAGGTCCAGCCGGGCGATGCGTTCGTCCAGCGCACGCTTCTGTTCCGCCAGTTCCAGAAGCAGCGCGTCGATGTCGCGAAGGTCGGCGGTCGCCTGCTCGCGGCGCATGGCCTCCAGCCCGGACAACTCGATCTCGGTCTCGATGATCTGTCCCGCGCTGCGTGCCCTTTCGACCTCCAGCGCACCCAGTTGCCCCGCCAGACGCGCCTGTTCCCGCTCCAGGGCAAGAACCGTTCCGGCCTGAACAAGGCCCTTGGCACGCAGGCCGCGCTGGACCGTCAGCTCCTGTCCGATCAGGTCAAGCTGGGTCTGCAGCGCCGTGCCGCTGGCCGCCAATCCTTTCGCCTGCGCATGGATCTGGTCGATCCGCCGCAAAAGCAGCCGTCGCGCGTCCTCCCGCGTGGCGCGGCGGGCAGTGAAGAGGCGACGCTGGCCGTCCAGCTGAGCCGCAACCGTGGGCGAGGTCGCGGCTTGTGACAGAAGATCATCGGGGAAGGTCACGACCGCAGCCCCGTCCCGCTCGGCCCGCAGTCTTGCGGCCTGGCCCGCAAGCTCGCTCAGCCGGCCGTCGATGATGGCGCCTTCCGAGCGGAGCGCCGAACCTTCCAGGCGCACGAGCGGGTCCCCCGCCGCGACGCGGTCGCCTTCGGCGACCAGGATCGCCTCGACCACCCCGCCTTCGGGATGCTGGACGATCTGGCGGTCCCGCTCCACCTCGATCTGGCCCGGGGCAATGATCGCGCCGGCAATCCGTGCGGTCGTGGCCCAAAGCCCGAAGCCGAGGACCAGCACAAGGCTGGCCGCGAGGCCCAGGATCACCGGCCCCCGGATCGTAAGCGCGCGGTTCATGCGACACCCGCCGCAGCCGGGGCGCGCCCGATGTCGCCCGCGTTCCTGACCATCTGGCGCAGCACCGCATCGCGCGGACCGAGGGCCGCCGACGCGCCATCCTGCAGGACCAGCAGCAGATCGCAGTCCTGCAGGGCGGCCGGGCGATGCGCCATGATCAGGACCGCGGCACCCGCCGCCTTTGCAGCCCGGACCGCCTGCGCCAAAGCCTGTCCGCCCTCGTTGTCCAGGCTGGAATTCGGCTCGTCCAGGATCAGAAGCACGGGATCCCCGTACAGCGCCCGCGCCAGACCGATGCGCTGGATCTGGCCACCCGAAAGCCGGCTGCCGATACTGGCGACCTGAGTGTCGTAGCCCTCGGGAAGTCGAAGGATCATGTCGTGCGCCGCTGCGGCCTGCGCCGCCGCGATGATCCGGTCCGGATCGGTGCCGGTCTGCAGCCGCGCGATGTTCTCGGCGATGGTGCCGTCGAACAGCCCGACCCGTTGCGGCAGATAGCCGATCAGACCGCCCAGGACGTCCGGATCGTACTGGTCCAGCGCGGCCCCGCCCAGTCTGATCTGTCCCGCGTCGGGTCGCCAGACCCCGATCAGCGCCCGCGCCAGCGAGGATTTGCCCGAGGCCGAAGCCCCGATCACCCCCAGGGCCTGACCCGGTAACAGCCGGAAGTCCAGATTGCGCAGGACCGGGGCCGCGCCACCCGGCGGGACCACGGTCAGCCCCCGCACTTCCAGCATCGCCTGCGGTCGCGGCAGGGGCGTCCGCGGCGGCTCGGGTGGTGCGGCGGACAACAGACCGGCAAGACGCAGCCAGGCCTGCCGTGCCCGGGTCACGACCGGCCACTGCCCGACCGCCTGCTCCACCGGCTGCAAGGCGCGACCCATCAGGATCGACGACGCGATCATCGCGCCCGCCGAAAGCTCTTGCCGCAGGACAAGCCAGGCCGCGAGCCCCAGCATCGCCGATTGCAGGAAAAGCCGGAAGGTCCGGATCGCCACGGTGTAGCCGCCCGTGGCGTCCGACGCCGTCAGCCCGGCGGTCAGCGCCTGGTCCCGCCAGTTCTGCAACCGCGCAAAGGCCGCCCGGGTCATCCCCAGCGCCCGGATCACCTCGGACTCGGCCTTCAGGTTCTCGGCCTGGCGGTCGGCGGCCAGGGCGGCAAGGTTGCCGGTCTGCGACGGCACCTCGCTACTGCGCTGGTTCAGCCAGCTCAGCCCCACGATCACCAGACCACCGCCCAGGGCCAGCACCCCCAACCAGGGATGGAAGACGAAGATCGCCGCGGCGAAAAGCGGAGCCCAGGGCGCATCAAGCACCGCAAGCATCACGGGCGACGCCCAGAATCGCGCAATCGCATCGACATCGCGTTGCCCCGCCACCGCGGCCACATCTTGCGGCGCGACCGCCAGCCGGCGGAAGGACGCAGAGAGGACGCGCTGGTCAAGGCCGGCCTGCAACCGCGCGCCCACCCGCGCCATGATTCGGCCGCGCGCGTGGTCGAGCACCGCCATGACCAGAAACAGGAAGGCCATCAGCAGCGACAGGGCCAGCAACGTCTCTTCCGATCGCGACACCAGCACGCGGTCATAGACCTGCAGCATGTAAAGCGGAGCGGTCAGCAAAAGAAGGTTGACCAGCGCCGAGAACAGGAAGGCCACGACCACCGCCCGGCGCGAGGCTGCACGGGCGGCGGCAAGCTCGGCCAGGCCGGGCGTAAGGTCGGGCGAAGGGGTCACGGGCCTAGCCATTGCCTTGTCCTTGGCGTGTTCCTGCCAGCCGCGACGTTCGGGCAACGCTTCACCGTTGTGTTGGACAAGTCACGGACTTATGCCTTGCCAACGCCGGCGCAAGACTATGCTTAGCGGCGTAATGGCCGCACAGTAGGATCATGGATCTGAACATTTCCTTTATTTCCGGGCACGTCCTTCGGACGACGCTTGCCATTGCCACGGTCGCACTGCTTGCGGCCTGCGGCGGCGCGCCGTCGGGCGACGGATTCAATGACCCGTTCGAGCCGACGAATCGCAAGGTCCACACCTTCAACAAGGGCGTCGACCGCGCACTGGTCGGCCCGGCCTCGAAAGGCTTCGGCGGTGTCCCCGAACCGCTGAAGCGCGCCGTGGGCAACATGGCCGACACGCTGGACCTTCCCGGCGACATCGCGAACAACCTTCTGCAACTCCGCCTTGTCGCCGCGGCCGAGAACACGCTGCGGCTTGGCGCGAACCTGACCTTCGGGCTGGGCGGCACCATCGACATCGCCTCCGAGCTTGGCCTGCCGGAAAACCCCACCGATTTCGGCGAGACGCTGCATGTCTGGGGCGTGGGCGAGGGGCCTTACGTCGAACTTCCGCTCGCCGGGCCCTCGACGGTTCGTGACACCGTCGGCGCGGTGGTCGATGTCGCGCTGAATCCGGTGCGGCTGGCGCTTCCGGAAAAGGAAGCCACCGCGGCGACCGTGCTGAAGCTCTTCTCACGCCTTGGTGATCGGGATCGCTTCTCGGACACGGTGGATTCGCTCCTATATGACAGTGCGGACAGCTATGCTCAGGCGCGGCTCCTCTATCTCCAGAACCGGCGCTTCGAGCTGGGCAGTGGGCGCGGGGCCACGGATGACAGCCAAAGTGACGACGGCTTCATCGATCCCTACGCGGACGCACCCAGCAACGAGACCAGCGACGCGCCCAGCGACGATGGCTTCATCGACCCCTACGAGGACCCCTAATGCCAAGTGACATGACCCTGACGCGCCGCGGCTTCGCGGCTGGCATCGCCGCCGCTGCGGCTTTGGCCGTGCTGCCGCTGCCCGCGCGGGCGCTGACCGCGGAAGCCGCCAAAGGCCTCGTGGACAAGACCGTGGCGGACATCAATTCGATCATCAACTCCGGCAAGTCCGAAGGGGCGATGCTGCGGGACTTCGAAAAGCTGTTCACCCGCTACGCCGACGTGCCGACCATCGCGCGCTCGGTCCTTGGCACCGCCGCCCGCTCGGCCTCCAAAGGCCAGCTGTCGGCCTACACCAAGTCCTTCCAGGGCTACATCAGCCGCAAATACGGCCGCCGCTTCCGCGAATTCCAGGGCGGCCAGATCGAAGTGGCCGAGGCCCGCGCGGTGAAAAGCTACTACGAGGTGATCTCGACCGCCCGCCTGCAGGGCGAATCCCCGTTCGAGGTGCGCTGGCATGTGTCGGACAAGTCCGGCAAGAGCCTGTTCTTCAACATCATCATCGAGGGTGTGAACATGCTCGCCTCGGAACGCACCGAGATGGGCGCGCTTCTCGACCAGCGCGGCGGCGACCTTGACCGGCTGATCGCCGACCTCAAGACGCTCTGACCGCGGCTCCTCGTTCGGCTTCGTCTCCTCGTCGCACAGTGGCGTGACGAGGGACGTAGCAGTGCCTGGCGCGACACTGACCCCAGCCTTTAACCAAGCTCCCGCAACGTGGCACCGCATAGGTTGCTTGCACTCGCGGGCCGGGGTTTGACGTCGCGAAGCCCGACAACTTGGGCAGTTTCGAGCGACAGGACTCAGTTGCCCAGCACGTCGTCCAGCAACTGTTCCACCAGGTCGCCGCCTGCGCCCTCGACCGGACCTTCCATCACCGCGCCCTCGGGTGGCGGGCCGTCGATCACCGGCACGTCCTCGGGCAGGGGGGCGGTATAGGCGTCGGGCAGCGGCTCCTGATAGCCCTCGCCGTCGAAGATCGGCGCATTCGGGTCCTCGAAATAGGGCACGTCTTCGGCTGAAATGGCGCCGTCGCTGCCGCCCACCGGGGCGTAGGTCGAATCGGGGATGTTCTTCACCAGCGGTTTCGCTTCGACGCCCTCGTTGATCCGCACCATCACTTCGTGCCAGATCTCGGCCGGAAGGCCCCCGCCGGTGACGCCGGTCAGCGGGCGGTTGTCGTCGTACCCCATCCAGACGCCTACCACGTAGTCCGCGGTGAAGCCCACGAACCAGGCATCCCGCGCGCTTTGCGTGGTGCCGGTCTTGCCCGCCGCCTCGCGGTCGTCCAGCCGCGCGCGTGCCCCGGTGCCGGAATTCAGCACCTCGGTCATCATGTAGGTCAGCGCATGGGCCGCACCTTCCGAGATCACCCGCTCGCCGATGCCGCCACCCGCGCCGAACAGGGGTTCGTCCATCCCCTTCAGCTTCAGCGAGTCGAACCCATAAGGCGCGACCGAAGAGCCCCCGTTCAGGATGCCGGCAAAGGCCCCGGTCATGTCGATCAGCGTCGATTCCGACACCCCCAGCGCCAGCGCCGGGCCGTCGGCGAAGTTCTGCGCCAGGCCGAAGTCGGTCGCCACCTGCTTGACAAGGTCACGCCCCACCGCCTCGGACACGCGGACCGCCGGGATGTTCCGACTTTCAGCCAGCGCCTGGGTCAAGGTGATCTGGCCCTTGAATTCCTTGTCATAGTTCTGCGGACACCAGTCGCCCGACCCGGCCGTGTAGATGCACATCGGCGTGTCCTCGACAAAGTCCATCGGGCTGTAGCCCAGATCCATCGCCACGGCATAGATGAAGGGCTTGAACGTCGACCCCGTCTGCCGCAGCGCCTGCGTCGCCCGGTTGAAGTCCCCCGCGTTGGGCGTGTTCCGCCCCCCCACCATCGCGCGGACCGCACCATCCGCGCTCATCACCACGATGGCGGCCTGGGCTTCCGATCCCGGTTTGACCTTGTTCTCGAAGATCCAGACCAGCGCCTCCTCGGCCTTCTTCTGCATCTCCTGATCCAGCGTCGTCTCGATGATGACGTCTTCGGTCGTGTCGCGCGCCAGATAGTCCGGAGTCGTCTCCATCACCCAGTCGGCGAAATAGCCCCCGGCCTTCTGCTTTGCCGCCTTCGACAGCACCGCCGGATTGGCCCGCGCCTCGTCCGCCTCGGCCTTGGTCAGATAGCCCTGCTCTTCCATCAGCCCGATCACCACCGCCGCACGGTTCTGCGCCCGCTCCAGACTGGCCGTCGGCGCAAAGGTGGACGGTGCCTTCAAAAGCCCCGCCAGCATCGCGGCCTCGGCCGTGGTGACCTCCTTGGCCGACTTGCCGAAATAGCGCTGCGCTGCGGCCTCGAAGCCGCGCGCCCCCGCGCCCAGATAGGCCCGGTTCAGGTAGATCGTCAGGATGTCTTCCTTGGAATACTTGGCCTCCATCGCCATCGCGAAGGGCACTTCCTTGATCTTCCGCCACATCCCGCCCTGGCGGCAGTCCTTTTCGTAATCGGCTTCGGACTTCCACTTCGTCGGGTCCCACTGCACCCCAAGGCACAGAAGCTTGGCCGTCTGCTGGGTGATCGTGGACCCGCCGTTGCCCTCGAACGCGCCGCGCCCTTCCGAAAGGTTGATCCGGATCGCGCTGGCGATGCCGCGCGGGCTGATCCCGAAGTGCCAGTAGAATCGCCGGTCCTCGGTCGCGACCACCGCATCGTGCAGATCGGGTGACACGCTGTCCGCGGAAACCATGCCGCCGAACGTCTCGCCGCGCCAGGCAAAGACCTCGCCCTCGCGGTCCAGCATCGTGACCGACCCGCGCGCGCGGCCGTCGACCAGCGATTCCAGCTCCGGCAGTTGCGCATGGTAATACCAGACGAAGCCACCCAGGATCAGCGCGCCGATCGCCGAGCCGCGCCAGGCTATGCCCCAGACCACGCGCCAGATCGCCAGGATCAGGCCCATGATCATCCCGTGCTGTCGCCGAGGCCGTGCAGCCCGCATCCGCTTGCGCGGCTGGCGTGGCGGCTCTTTCGGCGGCGCAGGCTTCCGCGGCCCGCCGCCCGAAGAGGCGGCGCGCGAGGACGAATACCGTTTGTCTGCGACAAGGGGGCCGCGCCCCCGATTTCCAATTGCCATGCCTGCTCTGCCACTCGTGACATGGGCCGTTTTGGCCCCATTGGCTCTGACCTTATCCCGGATTTGCCGGAAAGCGAAGTCAGGCAGGCCACGATTCGCGTTGCTTTGCTGCCCAAGAAATAGGCGTTGCCCGGAAATAGTGCAAAAAATTTGCACGAAGCCCCCCGGTTTGCCTGTCTTTGCGCCGCGCTTTCTTGTGCAGGCGCAGCAATCCCCCGCCTCATGAGGTCCGAAGGTCCACGCTCCTTCGGACCGCCAGAAAGAGGGGAAACACGTGAAGCTCATCATCGCAGCAATCAAGCCGTTCAAGCTCGAGGAGGTCCGCGAGGCGCTGACCGCGATCGGCGTACGCGGCATGATGGTGACCGAGATCAAGGGGTTCGGCAGCCAGTCGGGCCACACCGAGATCTACCGGGGCGCCGAATATGCCGTGAACTTCGTGCCGAAAGTCCGGCTCGAGATCGTCGTCTCGGATGCGCTGTCCGACCAGGTCGTCGCGACCATCCAGAAAACGGCCAAGACCGACAAGATCGGCGACGGGAAGATTTTCGTCCTGGACGTAGAACACGCCGTGCGGGTCCGCACCGGCGAAACCGATGACGATGCGCTGTGAAAGCGTGGGGAAGGGGTAACCACTGACATGAGCAACCATATGAAACTTGCTGGCCTTGGCGCGCTGGGCGCGTCCTTGTTCGCCAGCCTGCCCGCCTGGGCGCAAGAGGCGACGACCGAAACCGCCGAGGCCGCGACCGAAACCGCGACCGCGGCGGCCGAGCTTGTGCCCTACGTCTACGAAAAGACCGTGCACGGCGGCGACATCGCCTGGATGAGCATCTCGACCGTCCTCGTCCTTCTGATGACGGTCCCCGGCCTCGCGCTGTTCTACGGCGGCCTCGTGCGGACCAAGAACATGCTGTCGATGCTGACCCAGGTCTTCGCGATCTCGGCTGTCGTCTGCATCATCTGGGTCGTCTACGGCTATTCCCTCGCCTTCTCCTACGGCGGCTCGATGGACACCTATGTCGGCGGCTTCTCCAAGATGTTCCTCGCCGGTGTCGACGCGACCACGATGGTCCCGACCTTCACCAACGGGATCTGGCTGCCGGAATACACCTTCATCGCCTTCCAGATGACCTTCGCGATGATCACGCCCGCGCTGATCGTCGGAGCCTTTGCGGAGCGCTTCAAGTTCTCGTCGCTCCTTGTCTTCTCGGTTCTCTGGGTGACCTTCATCTACTTCCCGATGGCCCACATGGTCTGGTGGTGGGGCGGCCCGGACTTCCTGGCCGAACAGCAGACCGCGCTTCTGATCGCCGAAGCTGCCGGTGACGCCGCCGCCGCCGAACTGGCTGCCGCGAACCTGGCTGCAAACGGTCTGATCTGGAACTGGGGCGCCCTGGACTTTGCCGGCGGCACCGTTGTCCACATCAACGCCGGGATCGCGGGCCTTGTCGGCTGCATCATCCTGGGCAAGCGCATCGGCTACGGCAAGGAATCGATGGCACCGCACTCGCTGACCATGACGATGATCGGTGGCGCGCTTCTCTGGGTCGGCTGGTTCGGCTTCAACGCCGGCTCCAACCTGGAAGCCAACTCGATCACCTCGCTGGCCATCGTCAACACCTTCGTCGCCACCGCTGGCGCCGGCGTGTCCTGGATGTTCGCCGAATGGCTGCTTAAAGGTCGCCCCTCGCTTCTGGGCCTCGTCTCCGGCGTGGTGACCGGCCTGGTCGCCGTGACCCCGGCCGCGGGCTTTGCCGGTCCGATGGGCGCACTTGTCCTCGGGATCGTCGCCGGAGCGGCCTGCTTCTTCTTCGTGGCCTACGTGAAGAACATGTTCCAGCTGGACGACAGCCTTGACGTGTTCGGCATCCACGGTCTCGGCGGGATCATCGGCGCCATCGCCACCGGGATCCTGGTGAACCCGGCCCTCGGCGGCGCTGGCGTGCCGGACTACCTGTCCGTCCCCGGCACCCTGCAGGTCGCGGCCTACGACGGCGCCTTCATGATCACGGCGCAGATCAAGGCGGTCCTCTTCACCGTGGCCTTCTCTGGCATCGGCTCCTTCATCCTCTTCAAGCTGGTCGACCTGACGATGGGCCTGCGCGTGAAGGAAGAGATCGAGCGTGAAGGCCTCGATGTCGCCGAACATGGCGAGCGTGCCTACAACATGTGATCGAACGACCCCGCGGCAGGCCACCTCCTCCCGGTCTGCCGCCGCAACCAGACGGCCCGTGGGTCCTCCCCCCGCGGGCCGTTTCCTTTTGCGGGCCTCCTCCGCTGCACTCGGTGCCCGCTAGGAGCCAAGCCTCTGTTCAGTCGATGAAGATGTAACTGGGACGCTTGGATTGACCTGCAATCACAGCACTGTCGTCAGTCTTCTGCTTCTCGCAGGCAAATCTATGCAGTTCCTCGGCGCTCAGTGCGCTGACCGCATTTCCACCCTGATAGTTCGCTTGCTTTCCGTACTTTGCACAATGCTTGATGGCTATGTCACGAGCCTCTGAAGTCAGGGTTGGTACCGAGTCGTATGCACTGTACCGCAGTGTGATCGAGTTTTCGGAGGCATAATCTTGAACCGGTGCGGTCGGAGATACGCATCCCGTCAGAACTACGAACAGGATTCCGCATTGGATTCTTTTCATTATCTACCTGCAACTTGTGTCTGCTATGGAACGCTAGAATGCGGATAACCATCGTGTGAGTCTACCGGAGACTTTCTGGCCGACCCAATATGAGCAGCCCTGTCGCCTCCGACTAAACCGTTGAAAATGATGCAGTGTCTTTCCTACCTGCGCGTGGACAAGAGGGTCGCTTCGTCGGCACGGACACATCGGTGACCGACCCTTCCCCTTGCGCGCCGACCCGTCTAGGGTCCCGTCCGGAAGGACTCCCGCATGCATCCCGAAGGCAAACCCCTGAAAGGCGTGGTCATGGTTCTGGCCGCGACGCTCCTCTTCGCGGGCGGCGACACGCTCGGCAAGCACCTCTCCATGCTCTACGCCGCGACCCTGGTCCTTTCGGCCCGCTACCTGATCAACCTCGTCCTCGTCCTCGTCACCATGTGGCCCCGCCACCGCAGCGAGGTCTGGCGCACGCAGCGCACCGGCCTGGTCCTCCTGCGCGGACTGCTCCTGGCAGTGGCGACCATAACCATGCTCCTCGCCCTCAGGGTGATGCCTGTGGCCGAGACGGTGGCGATCATCTACATCACCCCCGTCCTCCTGATGCTGGCCTCAGGCCCGATCCTGAACGAGAAGGTCAGCCTCCTCGGCTGGGTCTGCGCCACGCTTGGCTTCGCCGGGGTCCTGCTCATCGCCCGCCCCGGCAGCGGTCTCGACACCTGGGGCGTGGTTCTCTGCCTCCTCAACGCGGTCCTCGGCACCGGCTACCACCTCCTGACCCGCATCCTGACCCGGACCGAGACGACGATGGCGCTGCTTTTCCACACCGCGCTGGTGGGGTCGGTCCTGTCCGTCGGTCTGACCCTGATCGTCGGAGTGGACACCCTGCCGACCCTGCCCGACATCGGGATGATCCTCGTCTACGGCACCTTCGCGACCGTCGGCCACCTCCTCCTGACCTCGGCCTACCGCGAGGCCCCGGCCTCGACCCTGGCCCCGATCAACTACATGCACATCGCCTTTGCCACGCTCCTGGGCTGGCTGGTCTTCCAGCAACTGCCCGACGCGCTCGGCTTCGTCGGCATGGCGCTGATCGCGGTGGCAGGTCTGATGGCCGCCTGGCGCGCCAGCCGGTGACGATGCGGCTGGACGAGGCCCTTGTCCGGTTTCATCTCTCCGATCCAGAGCGGCTGGCCCAAACCGCAACCAGCATCGTCTGGAAGGTTCGCCAGTCTGATGGCAATGCCGCGATCCTGAAACTCCTGCATCCCGGCGAGACCGAGGAGTTGCGCGGTTTTGACTACCTCCAGCGGCTCGGTGGACTGGGGGCAGTGCAGGCCCTCGCTCGTGAGGGATCGGCGCTCCTGATGGAGCATTGCCCCGGCCCCTCGCTCGGGGATCTCGCCCGCGCGGGACGGGATGGCGAGGCGACCGAGGCCCTCTCCACCGTGATCCAGACCCTGCACGCCACCCGCGCCGATCCCCGAAACCTGCAACCTCTGGTCCAGCGTTTCGCGCCTCTCACCACCGCTCATCTGAAGGGCCCTCTTGCGCAAGCCGCCCGCATCGCGCGGACCTCCTGTCCGATCCGGTCCTACCGGTCGCGCTGCACGGCGACCTTCACCACGACAACGTTCTGTCCAGCCCGCGCGGCTGGCTGGCCATCGACCCCAAGGGTGTCTGCGGCGATCCGGCCTACGAACCCGCCAACGCCTTCCGCAACCCAGACGGGCTGGGCGACCGCCTGTTCGACCCCGATCGCATCCAGAACCTGACGTACCGCCTTTCCCACCGCCTCGGCCTAGCCCCAAGCCGTCTTCTCGGCTGGGCCGCCGCCCACTGTGCCCTGTCCACCCGCTGGTCAGAGGAGGCCGGCCAGGACACAACAGGCGACCTCCGTCTCCTGCCGCTCCTCCTTGCCGCGTACGCTGCAAGCTAGGGTCTGCGCTTCACCCTTTCACATTTGCCCAAATATCCCCGCCGGAGGCGCGACGGGGTTTGCGCCACTGGTTCGAGCAAACCATGTCGCGGCCGAGCCATTTTGCGTCCTTCACGCAAAGTGGCGAGATAAAAAGATTGCGCCGAAAGGCGCTCAATTTGAAAACCGTCCGCACTCGCGACGCGTTAAGAAATCCTGAACGCCCGCAGCCAAGCCCTTGATTTCATGGCGTACCAAAATCCGCCACGCGTGGGCACCCCTCAGAAGAAGCCCCGCGGGATCAGCCGGTGCTCGTAAGCATCCCGCTCCAGCTCCTCCCGGAAATCCGGGTGCGCGATCGAAATCAACGCCCGCGCCCGCTCGGCAATCGACCGCCCCTTCAGGTTCACCATCCCATACTCGGTCACCACGTACATCATGTCCGTCCGCGGCGTCGTCACCACGTTGCCCCGGGTCAGCGCCGTCACGATCCGACTCCGCCGCTCCCCCTTCCTCTCGTAGGTCGAGGCGAGGCACATGAAGCTTTTCCCGCCCTTCGACCCATAGGCTCCCCGCACGAACTGGAGCTGCCCTCCCGTCCCCGAGATATGCCGGAACCCATCCGTCTCGGACGCCGCCTGCCCCTGCAGGTCGATCTGGGTGGTGTTGTTGATCGACACCACCCGGTCGTTCCGCATGATGTTGTGCGGCAGGTTGGTGTAGTCGACGGGGTGGAATTCCACCTCCGGGTTCCGGTCGATGAAATCGTACAGATACTGCGCCCCCAGCGCGAAGGTGCAGACCATGCGGCCGGGATTGAGTTGCTTTCTCGCCCCCGTCACCCGCCCCGCGCGGTAGAGGTCGACGATCCCGTCCGTCATCATCTCGGTGTGGATGCCAAGGTCCGAAACCGGGCTTTCCGCCAACAGCGAGCAGACCGCGTTTGGCATCCCCCCGATCCCGATCTGCAGGCAGGAGCCATCCTCCACCTCTGCCGCGATCAGGCGGGCGACGGCCTTGTCGACCTCGGTCGCGGGGGACTTCGGCAGTTCGGCCATCGGGCGGTCGAAGCCGGGGATGATGTAGTCCACCTCGGACACATGCACCGCGGTCCCCTCGCCCATGACGTAAGGCAGCGTCGTCGTCTCCTCGACGATCACCACCTTCCCCCGCTCCACCAGCGCCCGCATCCACAGGGTGTTCGGGCCGAAGTTGAAGAAGCCCTGCGCGTCCATCGGCGCGGTCTTGAAGACGACGATGTCCGGCGGGTCAATGAAGCGGCGGTAGTAGTCGGGCACTTCCCCAAGGTTCACCGGCAGGTAATGCGCCATCCCGGCGTCGTGCTTCCGGCGGTCGTAGCCAGAGAAATGGGTGGAGAACCAGTGAACATGTTTCGTCTCGGGGTCGGCCTCCAGGACGGCCCGGGGGCGGGCGGTCAGGACCGAGCGGAAGCGAAGGTTCGTGACGTCCCCCAGCCGCTTGGCAAGCGCCTCGTCGAAAGCGTCGGGCTGGCCGAGGACCGCGCCATAGTCCAGCCACATGCCAGACTGCACAAGCCCCGCCGCTTCGTCGGCCGTGATCCTTTTCGCCGCCTTCGCCATCGTGTCCCCCCGGATGTCCGCGGCAGTCAAGCACGCGGGCCGGGGGTCTGCCAAGCCTCAGGTGGTCGCGCTGATAAGCGCTGTTCCCACCACAGCCAGCACCGCGCCGACCCAGGCCAGCGGCCCGGGAATGCGCCGGTAGGCGACCCAGACCATCGGCAGGATCAGGATCGGGGTGGTTGAGGACAGCGTTGTCACGATGCCGACGTCGCCGCGCGCGAGGGCGGCCATCAGGAAGGACATGCCGACGACCATCCCGGCCAACGCCGCAAAGCCGATGTGCCGGATCTCCGACCGCGAGGGCAGCTCGGCGGGGCGGAAGGCGGGCAGGGCGAGGAGCAGGATGAAGAACAGCGCACCCGTCCCCGACCGCACCGCCATCGCGGCCACCGGATCGGCACCGGCCAGCATCGCCGGGCGGGCAAGAAGGCTGCCCAATGCCTGCGCGAAAGCGGTGATGAGGCCCAGCCCGATCCCGATCCACAGGGGCTTGGGGTTCCGTGCGCCCTCGTCCCGACTTGGCCCCATGACCGCAAGCGCGATCCCGGCGACAATCAGCCCGACGCCAGCGGCCTGGATCAGGCTGACGGTCTCGCCCCGGAAGCCGAAGCCCAAGGCCAGCGCGAAGGGCGAGGCGGTGGTGAACAAAAGCGCCGAGATGCGCGGCCCGGTGTACTGGATCGTCGCGATATAGGTCAGTGAGCCGACCATGATTCCCGAGGCGGAGGAGGCCGTCAGCCAGAGGACCATCGTCAGGTCCAGGCTCTGCCAACCGCCCGTCAGCGCGACGATGGCAGCGGTCATCAGGAACGCGAGGCTCATCTGCCAGCGCGACAGTTGCAGCGGGCCGACCCGGCCCGAGACGCTGTCGATGAACATGGCCGAAGCCGCAAAGGCCGCCGCCGCTGCAAGGGACAGGGCGACGGCCAGCATGGTTGTCAGATCACCTGCGCAATGGCGGCGGCAAGGATCGGGACGGTCTTCGCGTTCAGGCCCGCGATGTTGATCCGGCTGTCACCGACCATGTAGATGCCGTGTTCCTCCCGCAAGCGGTTCACCTGGGCTTCGGCCAGACCCAGACGGCTGAACATGCCGCGATGGTGGGCAACGAAGTCGAAGCGGTCGGAGTTGGTCGCGCGGCGGAGTTCATCTGACAGCGACTTGCGCAAGGACAGCATGTTCTGGCGGACTTCTTCCAGTTCCTGCTTCCACTCGGCGGTCAGGGCCTGATCTTCCAGAATCATCGTCACCAGCCGCGCGCCGTGGTCTGGCGGGAAGCTGTAGTTCTGACGGTTCAGGAAGTTCAGGTTGCCCTGAACCACCGCCTTGCGGTCGGGGGAGGTCAGGGCGACAAGGATGCCCGTCCGCTCCCGGTAGATGCCGAAGTTCTTCGAGCAGCTTGCAGCGATCAGCACTTCGGGGAAAGCGTCGGCGATCTTGCGGGTCGCGGCGGCATCCTCTTCCAACCCGTCGCCAAAGCCCTGGTAGGCGAGGTCGACGAAGGGCACGGCGCCCTTGCGTTGCAGAAGGGCAATCACCTGGTCCCACTGGTCGGAGGAGAGGTTCGCGCCCGTCGGGTTGTGGCAGCAGCCGTGCAACAGGACCGCATCACCGGCCGCAACGCCATCCAGATCGGCCAGCAGCCCCGCGAAGTCGATGCCCGAGGTGGCGACGTCGAAGTAACGGTACTCCACCCCCGTCATGCCAAGGTATTTGACGATGGACGGATGGTTGGGCCAGGTCGGCGCGGACATCCAGACCCGGGCCTTGGGGTTCGCCATCTTGATCAGTTCCAGCGCCTGCCGGATCGCGCCCGTGCCACCGGGGGTCGCGACCGAAGCGGCGCGGTCGGCGTAGCCCTCGCCAAGGATCATCGAGACAAGGGCCGCGTTATACGCGGGTTCGCCGGCCAGTCCGGTATAGGTCTTGGTCTTTTCCGTCTCCCACAGCTGCTTCTCGGCCGCCTTGACTGCACGCATCACCGGGGTCAGGCCGGTCGCATCCTTGTAGACGCCGACACCAAGGTCGATCTTGGTGGTCCGGGGGTCGTCCCGGTACATGGCGATAAGCGCCAGGATCTTGTCTTGCGGCTGTGGATTCAGGGTTTCAAGCATGGGATTTCCCGCGGTTTGATGGGCAAACGCCCAGTGCCACAAGGCGCGCGGGACGGCAAGCGCGGTCAGGCGCCCGTCGCGACCCGCAGATCGTCATACATGCCCCATTCAGCCCAAGAGCCATCGTAAAGCGCGTGGTTCCGGTGGCCCATCCGCTCCAGCGCGAGGCTTAGAACCGCTGCCGTCACGCCCGAGCCGCAGGTGGTGATGGCAGGTTTCTTCAGGTCGATCCCGGCAGATTCGAAAACCTGCTTCAACTCGGGCGGTGACTTCATCGTGCCGTCGGGGTTCAGCACATCGGCAAAGGGCAGGTTCTTCGACCCCGGGATATGGCCCGAGCGCAGACCGGCGCGCGGTTCCGGTGCCTCGCCCCGGAAGCGGGGGGCCGCGCGGGCGTCGATGATCTCCGCCTCGCCCAGCTTTGCGGCATGGGCGACCTGCGTGACGTCCTTCACCAGATGGTTCTGGCGGCTCACGGTCATGTGCCGGTCACGCACGACGGGAGGCATGTCCTCGACCTCGCGGCCCTCGGCTTGCCATTTCGGGAAGCCGCCATCCAGCACGGCCACGTCGGTCTTGCCCATCAGCCGGAATATCCACCAGACCCGGGCGGCGCTGAAGATGCCCGCGCCGTCGTAGATCACCACCTGATGCCCGTCACCCACCCCCATCGCCCGCATCCGGGAGATGAACTTTTCCGGCGGGGGGGCCATGTGCGGCAGGCTGGACCGCTGGTCGGAAATCTCGTCGATGTCGAAGAACCGCGCGCCAGGGATGTGGGCAGCGGCGTATTCCGCCTTGGCGTCGCGGTTCATCGCCGGAAGATACCAGCTGGCGTCCAGCACCCGCAGGTCGGGGTCGCGCAGGTGCTTTGCCAGCCAGTCGGTCGAGACCAGCGTCTTGGGGTCGTCCTGCGGCGATGGGGTCATGCGGGCCTCCCGGGGGGTTTCCCGGATATATCCACGGGAGCATGAGCCGCGCAAGCGGTGCGGGGGCAGGTCCGCCTCCGCACCGGCGTTGTTTACTTCACCAGGGCCTTCTTCAGCATCCCTGCAATGGCCGTCAGGATCGCTCCACCGACGCCGCCGCCGGCAACCGACTGGACCAGCGCGCCGATGTCGAGGCCCGCCGCCGCATCTGCCGCCGCCGCCGGATCACCGCCCAGCATGCCCATGAGAAGGCCACCAAGCCCGCCCCCGACCGCGCCGACAACCGAGTTCCCCGCCGTCCCGAGGCTGAGGTTCTTGAGCCCCGCACCAGCAGCATTGCCGCCCACAAGACCCGCTATGATCTGGATGATAAGTTCCATTACCCGTAACTCCCACTGTCTGCCGGTTCCCGTACCGGGTTTGCCCGGCTTATGCCCCGGACGTGCTGTCCGGTATGGGAAAATCTGACAGGTTGCCGCAGGTCGGGCAAGAAATGTTCGGAAAGTGAAATTCAGCCGCGACTGTTCTGCTTCATCAGACGCGCCTTGTCGCGGTCCCAGTCGCGCTTGGCCGAGGTTTCGCGCTTGTCGGCCAGCTTCTTTCCCTTGGCGATCCCAAGCTTCAGTTTCACGATGCCACGGTCGTTGAAGTACATCTTCATCGGCACGATGGTCATGCCTTCGCGACCGACGGCCGACCACAGGCGCGAAAGCTCCTTCTTCGACACCAGAAGCTTGCGACGCCGCCGTTCGTCATGCCCGAAGGTCTTGGCCTGCAGGTAGGGTGCGATGTAGCCGTTGATCAGCCACAACTCTCCGCCCTCGACCGAGGCATAGCTTTCCGCGATGTTCGATCCGCCTTGGCGCAGGCTTTTCACCTCGGAGCCGAACAGCATGATCCCGGCCTCGAGATCGCTCTCGATGCTGTAGTCAAAGCGCGCGCGCCGGTTTTCGGCGATGAGCTTGGAGTTGGGATCGGACTTGGCCACCATGATGTTCGTCAGATAAGGTCTGGGGAAAGGTTAGTCCAGAAGGCACACCATGTTACTGCAAATCGCGCTGGGGTCGGGGCTGCTGGTCCTGAACGTACTGGTGATGGCGGTGGCCGCCCTGCTGCTGGAAAGCGCCTTCCGGGTGGCGCATCCTTGGCTGATCCGTCCGCCGCAGCGGTTGAAGCTGGTTCTCCTGCTGGTGGCCGTGGGGGTCTGGGTGCTGCTGGTGCTGACAGTGAACATCTGGATCTGGGCCTACGTGCTGTTCGAGATCGGCGTCTTCAAGTCGATGGAGGAGGCGCTTTACTACGCGATCGAGGCTTTCTCGACGCTGGGCCTTGGGGATGTCGTGCCGAAGCAGGAATGGCGCATCTTCGCGGCGATGGCGGCTGTGAATGGCCTCCTGAGCTTCGGCCTGCTGACTGCGCTTCTGGTCGAGGCGCTGCGCCAGGTCAGGCTGGCGCAACTGGAGATGCGACACAAGGGCTAGCCCTTAAGCTCATCCGTGATCCGGACCGGTCCCACCGCGCCCTTCAGTTTGGCCCGGTAGATCACCACGCCTTCGGCCACGCGCATCACATAGGTGCGCGTTTCGGCGAAAGGGATCGTCTCGATCCAGTCGATGACGTCCACATCCGACCGCCGCGGATCGCCGAACTCGCCGATCCAGCGGCGCGGGCGACCTGGACCTGCGTTGTAGCCCGAGGCGATCAAGGCGATGGAGGGGCCGAATTCCTCGGCCATCTCGGCCAGGTAGGCCGAACCCATCGTGACGTTGTAGGCCGGGTCCGAGATCAGCTTCGAGGCATCAAAGGACTTGCCCAACTTGCCCGCCATCAACTTTGCCGTACCAGGCAGAACCTGCATCAAACCGCGGGCATCGGCGGACGACCGGGCAGTGGGGTCGAACTCGCTTTCCCGCCGCGCGATGGACAGGGCCAGCGCCCGGCTGACCTTCAGCCCATCCGGCACGAAGTCGGGCACCGGGTAATAGGCGTGCGGCAGGATCAGCCCGCGCTCAGCGGCCTGCTTGGAGACAAGAACGGCCAGATGCGGCTCGCCCCAGGCAACGGTCATGTCGGCAAGCTGGGCAATCCCGGTATCGTCCAGGCCTTCGCCCAGATGCAGCAGGAACCGCTTGCCCTGCGTATCGTCCCCCGCCTTGAACAGCAGCTGGGCGGCTGCAAGGACCGATGACTGAGTAAACCCGGCGCTTTGCCAGTCCGGGGTCGCGGGCCTGGACAGAAGACCCGCGTCCAGCGTCAGCCCCAGCCGTTCGGCGGCCAGCAGACCGTAGAAAGCCGTCTGGTGCGCTGCCGCAGCCCTGTAGCTGGCGGTTCCGTCCTGACCCGCCGCCTCTTGCGCGCGTCCGATCCAGTAATGCGCCCGCGCCAGGCTGATCGGCGTGGAAACCCCGGCCAGGAGGTGCTGGAAGTGCGTCAACGCCGTGGTTGGGTCGCTCAGTCGCCGAAGCGCGATGAAACCTGCCAGAAACTCCAGATCCGCATAGGCAGAAGCACCGTTGTCGACCGCGATATGGTGATTTGCGGCAATCCGGTAGGCTTCCTTTGCCCGACCGTTTCGCATCAGGTAGCGGGCCAGGATGGCGCGGCGCTCGGCCCAGGCTTCGGGTCGGCCAAGCGTCTCGGCGGATTCGGACCGCTCAAGGATCAACTCGGCCGCCTCGTCGTAAAGGTCCCTCTTCATGCGCCAGATGAACCGGTCGTAGGCTAGGCCGGGGTCGGAAGCCCGCGCCTTTGGAACAGCCTCGATAAGTCCGGTTACACCTTTGCCCTCGGTCTGCAGCGCCAGCCGCGCCCGGGCCAGAGCCTGCAGGTCGTCGGGCACCCGTTTCATCAGCCGCTCGGCCTCACGCGTGCGACCTTCCCACAGCAAGGTGGTCAGCCGCAGTTCATGCACAAAGCCGACGGCTTCCGGCATCAGCGCGATCAACGCCACTTCCTGATCCGGTGCAAAGGGCAGCGTGGACCAGGCCCGCATCGCCTCGGTCTCGGCATCGGCGACCCGGCCTGCGGCAATGAGGGCGCGGACATAAGCAAGCGCGCCCGCCCCGGTGTCGGGCGGCCCGGCCTCGAACCAGGCGATGACTCGTGCGGGGTCGTCGGACCGGGCAACAGCCTCCTCACCCTTTTCCCGCATCAGCGGCAGTCCCGGCCAATCGGGGCGGCGCTGCAGGAATTCCTCGTATTCCCCCAGCCGCCCGTCGCCCGCCCGCAGGCGCTGCCATTCGATGACGTCGCGCCCGACCCCCGAAGGTGCCACCGCCAGCGCGCCGTTCCAATCCTTGCCCGCGGCCAGCTCCAGCGCCGTCCGCATCGCCTGTGTCGTGTCTGCCCCTGCCGGAAGCGTCTGGAGGCCCAAGGCCAGGACCAGCGCCCGGATCATGTTTTTGCTGCTCATGCGACTGAATCTGCCTGACAGGCCGCCTCTGGACAACCCACGAGTGCGTTAGTGCGCAAGACTTGGCATCAGCCCTGCCAGCCGCTATGAGAAGCGCGCTTACGGGCAATATCGCCCTTATAGGAGAAGCGTCATGATCAGAGGGTCCCTTCCTGCCCTGGTGACGCCGTTCAAGAACGGCGAGCTGGATCTGGTGACGCTGAAGAAACTTGTGGATTGGCACATCGCCGAAGGCAGCCATGGGATCGTTCCGGTGGGCACGACCGGCGAAAGCCCGACGCTCAGCCACGCCGAGCACCAGAAGGTGATCGAGGAAGTCGTGGCCGCCGTCGCGGGCCGCATCCCGGTCATCGCGGGGGCAGGGTCGAACAACACGGTGGAAGGCATCAGCCTGATGCGCCACGCCGAAAAGGTCGGTGCGACCGCCGCGCTGGTGGTGACGCCCTACTACAACAAGCCGACGCAGGCGGGCCTTGTCGCGCATTACACCGCGCTGCACGACTGCTGCCAGCTGCCGATCGTGATCTACAACATCCCCGGCCGGTCGGTGGTCGACATGCTGCCCGACACGATGGGGACCCTCGCCAAGCTGCCCCGGATCATCGGGGTCAAGGACGCCACCGGCAAGATCGAACGCGTCTCGATGCAGCGCGCCTCCTGCGGGGCGGATTTCATCCAGCTGTCGGGCGAGGACGCGACGGCGCTGGGCTTCAACGCGCATGGCGGTGTCGGCTGCATTTCGGTGACCGCGAACGTGGCCCCGCGTCTGTGTGCCGAGTTCCAGGAAGCCACCCTGCGCGGTGACTACGCCAAGGCGCTGGAATACCAGGACAAGCTGATGCCGCTGCATGAAGCGATCTTCATCGAGCCGGGTCTGGTTGGCGCCAAGTACGCACTGTCGGTCCTGGGACTGTGCTCCGAGGAAGTGCGCCTGCCGCTGGTCGGATTGACCGACGGGACCAAGGCGAAGATCATGGCCGCGATGAAACACGCCGGTCTGATCTAAGCCGAAATTCTTCCGCAGGAATGGAAAGCCCTCAGCCTTAAGGCGGGGCGCTTGCCATTCCTGCCCCGCCCGATCAGGGTCCAGCCATGCAATCCTGCCTGCACCTCCGCGTCAGCTTCGCCCAAGCCTCGGGCGACATGAAGGATGTCGGCGGGGTCGCCTCTCCTCCGATCACGATGCGGTTGGCCCTTTGCAGTCCACAGTGCCGTGAGCTGACCACATGCCACTGACCGACAACCGGCGCGGCGCGCTTTACATGACCGCCTCGATGGCGGGCTTCGCGGTCGAAGATGTTTTCGTGAAGGCCGCCGCACAGGGGCTGCCACTGGGCCAGGTCCTGCTGACGATAGGCCTTGTCGGCATGCTGATCTTCATGGGCATGGCCGCGCGCCAGGGCGAGCCGCTGTTGCCGCCCGCTTTCCTGTCACGCCCGATGCTGATCCGCTGCGGGTTCGAGATCACGGGCCGCCTGTTCTACGGCCTGTCGATCACGCTTACCGCGCTCTCCACCACCTCGGCCATCCTGCAGGCGACTCCTCTGGTCGTCGTCGCCGGGGCCGCGCTGGTCTTTGGCGAGAAGGTCAGCCTCCAACGCTGGCTCGCCGTGCTGGTGGGGTTCCTGGGCGTGCTGGTCATCCTGCGGCCGGGAGCGGACTTCTCCGCCCTGTCTTTGTTGGCAGTCGTGGGACTGCTCGGCTTTGCGGGCCGTGACCTCGCGACCCGCGCCGCGCCAAAGGGGCTGTCAAACCGGCAACTCGGCGCACTCGGGTTTGCCATGCTGACAGCGGCGGGCGTGATCCTGCTGGCGACGACGGGGGGAGCCAAGGTGCCCACCGGAGTCGAAATGGCCAACCTTGCCGGAGGCACAGTCTTCGGGGTGCTGGGCTACCACGCCCTGACCTATGCGATGCGGACGGGTGAGGTCTCGGCCGTCACGCCGTTCCGCTACACCCGGCTGATCTTTGCGATGGTGCTGGCAATGGCGCTGTTCGGCGAACGTCCTGACCTGGCGACCTGGATCGGCGCCGCGTTGGTCGTGGGCTCCGGCATCTACGCGCTGACCCGAAAGTAGGGTGGGCGATACCGCCCGCCCCACGTTTGCGCCTCAGGCCCCGATCAGTTCCGCCTGCCGCACGATCACCTCGGCCTGCCGCATGGACGCTATGTCCACCAGCCGACCCTTGTAGACCGCCGCGCCCTGGCCAGCGGCCTTTGCCGCCTCCATCGCCGCCAGGATCTCGCGCGCTTCGGTCACTGCCGCCTCGGACGGTGTGAAGACCTCATTCGCCAGCGCCACCTGCTTGGGGTGGATCGCCCACTTGCCGACCATCCCCAGCGTTGCCGACCGCCGTGCCTGCGCCTTGAACCCCTCCTCGTCCGAGAAATCGCCAAACGGCCCGTCCACGGGCAGGACTCCATACGTCCGGCAGGCTGCCACGATCGCTGCCTGTGCCCAGTGCCAGGGATCGGACCAGTACTTCGCGCCGTCACGGTGCATGTAGTAGTTCTCTTGCGTCCCCCCGATCCCGGTTGTCTGCATCCCCATCGAGGCCGCGAAGTCCGCCGCCCCCAGACTCATTGCCTGCAAACGAGGGCTACTGGCCGCAATCTCCTCGACATGCGCGATGCCTGCCGCCGTTTCGATGATGACCTCCAGAGCGATGCGCTTCTTGCGCCCCGCTGCCGCCTCACAGGCCGTGACCAGCGCGTCGACTGCATAGACATCCGCGGCGCAACCGACCTTGGGGATCATGATCTGGTCCAGCCTTGGACCAGCCTGTTCCAAGAGGTCCACGACGTCGCGGTACCAGAATGGAGTATCCAGCCCGTTGATCCGCACCGACAGCGTCTTGCGGCCCCAGTCGATCTCGCTGATCGCCTTGATGATGTTCGCCCGTGCCTGCGGCTTGTCCGCCGGGGCGACCGAGTCCTCCAGGTCCAGGTTGATCACATCCGCTGCGGACGCCGCCATCTTCGCGAAAAGCTCGGGCCGCGATCCGGGGGCGAAAAGCTGGCAACGGTTCGGTCGGGCCGGGCCGGGGGGTTGCAGGCGGAAGCTCATCTTGCAAGTCCTTCGGTAATCAAGTGTCGTATCTGCTATGATCTGCGATATAATCTTGCGCACTCTACCGCAAGCATGATTTCGCACTTGCAGCATTCGGCTGCGAAATCCGGACTTGCGCCGAGTCCTGTCCGCGGGCCACAAAAGCCCATGCTGACCATTACCGAAGACCGCTTCCGCCTCGCCCAGACCTTCACCATCAGCCGCGGATCGAAGACCGAAGCCCGGGTGCTTACGGTCAGGATCTCTCGTGCCGGGCAGACGGGATGGGGCGAATGCGTGCCCTATGCCCGCTATGGCGAGACGCTGGACAGCGTCCGCGCCCAGATCGACGCCCTTGCGGCAGATGTGACCCGGGCGGACCTTCAGACCATTCTTCCGCCTGGCGCTGCCCGCAACGCTGTCGACTGCGCGTTGTGGGACCTGGAGGCGAAACTGGCAGAGCAACGGGTCTGGGACCTTGCGGGACTGCCAAGGCCTACGGCGCTGGACACGGCCTACACGCTGTCCCTGGCATCGCCGGACGAGATGCGGGCGGCGGCGGCGCTGAACGCCCACCGACCCATCCTGAAGATCAAGCTGGGGACGCCGGACGACATGCCTCGGCTGGAGGCTGTTCGTGCGGGAGCGCCCCGTGCGATGCTGATCATCGACGCCAACGAAGGCTGGAGCGCGGAGGTCTACACCGACCTCGCGCCACACCTCCTTGGCCTTGGGGTGGCGTTGGTCGAGCAGCCATTGCCGGCCGGCCAGGACGACATGCTGGCAGAGATCGCCCGCCCCATCCCGGTCTGCGCCGATGAAAGCTGTTTTGACCGGGCCTCGCTGGCCGGGTTGCGGGGCAAGTATGACGTGGTGAACCTGAAGCTCGACAAAACGGGCGGGCTGACCGAGGGGCTGCTGACCCGCGACCTTGCGCGGCAGATGGGGTTCCGGGTCATGGTCGGCTGCATGCTCGGATCGTCGCTTGCGATGGCCCCGGCGGTGCTGCTGGCGCAGGGAGCGGATTGGACGGACCTTGACGGGCCGCTCCTTCTGGCCGAAGACCGGTCGCATCCTCTCTGGTATGACGCCGAAGGGGTCCACCCGTCCGATGCCAATCTTTGGGGATGATCGAAATGACCCGCACCGTCTATGTGAATGGAGACTACCTGCCCGAGGGCGAGGCGAAGGTCTCGATCTTCGACCGCGGGTTCCTGATGGCCGACGGGGTCTATGAGGTGACGTCGGTTCTGGACGGCAAGCTGATCGACTTTGACGGCCACATCCGGCGGCTGGAGCGGTCGCTGCAGGAGCTGGAGATGTCCTGCCCGGTCAGCTCGGAGGAACTGCTGGCGATGCACCGCGAGCTGGTCCGGTTGAACGGGATCGATCAGGGGATGATCTACCTGCAGGTCACGCGGGGCAATCCGGGGGACCGGTCCTTCCTGTTCCCGCCCGCCGACTTGGCCGGCACGGTGGTGGCCTTCACCCAGAATATCCCGAACCTTGCGGACGCTCCGGCGGCGAAGACGGGGTTCAAGATCATCACGATCCCCGACCTGCGCTGGTCTCGGGTCGATATCAAGACGGTGCAGCTCTTGTATCCGTCGATGGGGAAGATGGCGGCGAAGAAGGCGGGGGTGGATGACAGCTGGTTCACCGATGAGGATGGGGCGGTGACAGAGGGGACCTCGAACAACGCCTACATCGTGAAGGGGAACCGGATCATCACCCGGGCCCTGGGCAACGATATCCTGCACGGGATCACCCGGGCTGCCGTCCTTCGTTTCGCGGCGGAGGCTCAGTTCGAGGTGGAGGAGCGGGCCTTCACGGCGGCGGAGGCTCAGGGGGCGGACGAGGCTTTCAGTACCGCGGCGTCGATCTTCGTGATGCCGGTCGTCGAGGTGGATGGCAAGCCCGTCGGGTCGGGCAAACCGGGGCCGGTGGCGACGCGGCTGCGGGAGATCTATCTGGACGAGATGCGGAAGGCGGCGATCTGAGGTGCCCGCGCGCGGCGCTTTTTGGGGTCCTTTGGAATCAAGGGCTTGGCTGCGGGCGTTCAGGAAATCTTAATGTCTGACCACAGCCGCGTGGAGGCCGCATGACCATCTACATCGACGCCGATGCCTGCCCGGTGAAGGGGGAGGCCGAGACGGTCGCCACCCGGCACAAGGTGCGGATGGTGGTGGTGTCGAATGGGGGCATTCGTCCCTCACAGAACCCTTTGGTCGAAAGCGTCTTCGTGTCCAGCGGTCCGGACGAGGCGGACAAGTTCATCGCCGAGGCTTGCGGGCCGGGGGATGTGGTCGTCACCGGGGACATTCCCCTGGCCGCGAAATGCGTGGCGGCGGGCGCGCGGGTGGTCAAGCACAACGGCGAGGAGCTGACGGCGGCCAATGTGGGCATGGCGCTGGCGACGCGGGACCTGATGCAGGACCTGCGCTCGGCCGATCCGTTCCGGCAGGGGGGTGGCAAGATGTTCTCGAAGGCCGACCGGAGCCGGTTTCTGGACGTGCTGGACCGGGTGGTGCGCCAGGCGGCGCGGGGGGCGTGAGGGTGGAGTCGGTCTGAAGCCCGACCTGCGGAGCTAGGCGGCGGCGCATGGGTTGGTGGAAACGGATGGTGCGCTGTAGCGCACCCTACGATGGGGATGCGGTGGCGTTTCGAGGGCAGAGGGTTAGGCGGGTAACGAGGTGGAGAGTCGGTCTGAAGCCCGACCTGCCGGCGTCGCAATGACACGCGCGTTGTTTTCTGCGGACGGCTTCCGGCGCGGGGCGCGGGATGGGGTGCCGCTGGCGGTGTCGATCTTTGCCTATGGCGTGGGCTTCGGGCTGGTCGCGGCGCAAGCCGGGTTTGGCGTCGGCCGCGCGGTGGCGACAAGTGCCGCGATCTATTCCGGCTCGGCGCAGCTGGCGGCCGTCAATCTGCTGCAGAGCGGCGAGGCGACGTTGTGGGCGCTGTTTGCCGCGATCCTGGTGATCAACGCGCGCTACCTTCTGTTCGGAGCGACCTTGCAGCCGTGGCTGTGGTCTGCGGGGCCGGTCCGGGCCTATGCGAGCCTGCTCCTTCTGGGCGATGCCAACTGGATGATGACGATGCGGGCGATCCGTGCGGGCGAGGAGGACCGGGCCTATCTGGCCGGGACCGGCGCGCCCGTGGCAGTGGGCTGGCTGTCCGGGACCGCCCTGGGGGCGGCGGCGGTAAGCGTGCTGCCCCGGCCTGAGGCGCTGGGCTTCGACCTGATGCTGGCCTGCTTTGCCGCCGCGATGATGACGGCGATGGTCAAGTCCCGTCTGGACCTGCTGCCGGTCGTGGTTGGGGCGGGTACGGCGCTGGGCATCTTCCAGTGGTTCGGTCCGGCCCCGGCGATCATCGGGGCGGGTCTGGCGGGCGCGGTGGCGGCGGCGCTTCTGCATCGGGGGGAGCCATGATGGAAAGCTTTCCCGTCCTCCTGGCCGTGATGGCTGCGGCGGCCTTCCTGTGCCGGGTCGCGGGCTTCACGCTGATGCGGCTTGTGCCCGTCTCGCCCCGCATGGAGGCCGCACTGCGCGCCACACCGCTGGCGGTGATGGCCGGGATCACGGCACTGGCGGTGCAGGCGGGCGGGTTGGCGGAGGGGCTGGCGCTGGCCTCGGTCGTGGGGCTGACCCTGGTGCTGCGCAGCGATGTGGCGGCGGCCTTGCTGGGGGTTGTCGTGGTGGCAGTCCTGCGCTGGGCGGGGCTTTGAGTTTCCTGTCATATGCTTTCCTGTGCTGGATCAACAATGTCCAACGGCCGCATAGCTTAAATATCGATGCGCAATAGGTTGCATTCTGCACCCTCCTGAATTGGCCAAAATGTGTCGTTTGGATATTGGAGTGTCTTTCGATTGGTTGACTTAAACAACTTAACCGAACGATGTTTTATTAACTGAAACAAACGGTAATATAGGCAATGAACCAGATCACTATTCCCACCTACGTAATGGTAATCTGCGTAGCGTTAAGCGGCTGTGCAACAATTACACGAGGGTCCGACGATGTGCTTCAGATCCGGACCGATCCGGCCGGTGCGCAGGTCCAGACATCTAATGGATTGAGTTGTGGAAGCACTCCCTGCGCATTGAAAATGCCACGCCGGTCTGAACTCGTTGTGCGTATCCAGAAAAAGGGATGCAAACCAGTTGATGTGAATATCACGCATGAAACAGCAGATTCTGGCGCGGCCGGTGTGGCTGGAAATGTGCTGTTCGGCGGGATAGTCGGGCTTGCTGTGGACGCTGGGACGGGCGCCAGCCAAGATCTTGTCCCAAATCCGGTTGATGTCAAAATGGAATGTCGCAGATAGTCGGGACATCGAGAGAGTGATGTCTGGGTAGACGGCACTTTGGACTTCGCTATCCAGTTGGCGATGCAAGGCGCGATGCAGCGAAACTCGCACGTTGCTGGCGGCGAATTGCCAAAAAGCAAAACCGGCGGCCCTTGCGGGACCGCCGGTTCGCGTTTCTTGACCAGAACGGCTTAGTGCAGCCGGGCTTCAACCTGGGCGATGGCGTCGTCGATCGAGGCCGAAGCCGCGTCGGCGGTCATCTGCTTCGACAGAACCTCACCCGCGACGGCAACGGCCACCGAGATGGCCTGTTCGCGCACCTTGCGGATCGCCGCAGCTTCCGCCGAAGCGATCTGTTCGGTTGCGGACGCCAGACGGCGGGCAATCGAAGCCTTGAGGTCGGCTTTCGCCTGGGCGGCGGCGGCAAGCGCCTCTTCCCGGGCGGCGCTGACGATGCGGTCGGCCTGTTCCTGGACTTCCTTCTGACGACGCTCGTAGGTCGCGAGGATCGACTTGGCCTCCTCCCGGAGGGCGCGGGCCTCGTCAAGCTCGGCCTTGATGGTCGCGGCGCGGGCATCAAGCATCCCGGTCAGCTTCGCCGGAACCTTCATGTAGACCAGAAGCGCGATGAAGGCGATGAAGCCCAGCAGAACCACGAAGTTGGTGTTCTGCAGGGAGAAGAACGGACCCGTTGCCGCCATTGCCGGCGAGGCGAGAAGGGTGAGGAGGATGGAGAGCTTCTTCATCGCTTACCCTTTCAGCCGCGAGGTGACGGCCGCAGTGACCGTCGCCGCATCGGCCTTGCCACCCAAAGCCACGACAAGTGCGTCGGCGACGTCGCGTGCCACTTCCGAGACGGCAGCAGCGGCGCCGTCGCGGATCACGGCGATGGACTTTTCCGATTCCGCCGCGCGGGCGGCGATCTCGGCATCGGCCTGTGCCGTGGCCGCGTCGAGGTCCTTCTGGATCTCGGCCTTGGCCTGGGCGACGATCTTGGCCGCTTCGGTCCGGGCGTTCGCCAGGGCGTCGTTATAGGCCTTTTCGGCGGACACGGCCTTTTGCTTCAGCTCTTCGGCTGCGGCAAGGTCGTTGGTGATCGTGCTTTTCCGATCCGCCAGCACCGCGCCGATGCGCGGGAGGGCGATCTTCGACAGCACGAAGTAGATCACGACCAGCGTGACCAGAAGCCAGAAGATCTGGTTTGGCCAGGTCGAGAAATCAAGCTGGGGCATGCCCACAGCCTTTCCCGCCTCGCCCGTTGCTTCGGTTGCCATGTCGTCTCTCCTAAACCTTTGGAACCAGGGCCAGTCCGTGGACTGGCCCCAAAGTCAGGTTCGAAAGATCAGACGGCGAACATCAGCAGGAGCGCGATCAGGAACGAGAAGATCCCGAGCGCTTCGGCGAAGGCGATGCCGACGAAGAGGTTGGCCATCTGGCCGGGAGCCGCCGACGGGTTGCGCAGGGCGCCCGCCAGGAAGTTGCCGGCAATGTGGCCCACGCCGATGCCAGCGCCGCCCAGACCCATCGTTGCCAGACCGGCGCCGATGAACTTGCCCATTTCTGCGATATCGCCTTCCATGATGTCTCTCCTATGGATTGCTTGAGGTTGGTTGTCCGGACCTTAGTGGTGCCCGTTTCTAGTGATGAGCGTCGCCGACGGCGTCGCGCAGGTACACGCAGGTCAGAATGGTGAAGACGTAGGCCTGGACGCTGGCGACCAGCAGTTCGAGGCCGTAGATCGCGACGATGGCGGCGATCGGGACGACCGAGGCCACGCCCATCGCGCCGGCAAAGCCCGCGAAGACCTTGATCACGGCGTGACCGGCCATCAGGTTGCCGCCAAGACGGATGGAGTGCGAGAGCGGACGCACGAAGTAGGAGATCAGCTCGATGACCGCGAGGATCGGGCGCAGGGCCAGCGGGGCCGAGGAGACCCAGAACATCGACAGGAAGCCGACGCCCTTGCGGTAGAAGCCCACGATCGTGACAGTCAGGAACACCAGGAGCGCCAGGACCGCCGTGACGGCGATGTGCGAGGTGGTGGTGAAGGACATCGGGATCAGGCCCAGGATGTTCGACAGGAAGACGAACATGAAAAGGGTCATGATGTAGGGGAAGAACTTCAGGCCTTCGTGGCCGGCGACGTCCTCGACCATCTTGTGGATGAAGCCGTAGAGCATCTCGGCGACCGACTGCCCGCGCGAGGGAACGATGGCGCGGCGGCGGGTGGACAGGACCAGAAGGGCCACCATCGCAAGGATGGCGATGCCCATCCAGAGGGTGACGTTGGTGGGGGTGTACCATTCAATGGGGCCGTCGCCGAACAGCGGCTTGACCACGAACTGATCCATCGGGTGGATCTGCAGGCCGCTGCCGTGTTCTTCCGTCGCCATCGTCAGTTCCCTTCGTCCTTGGCGGCGTCTTCTGCCGCTTTCCGTGCCAGTTGCCGCGCCGAGCCGAGCATCGTCTTGACGCCCGCGGCGAAGCCGAAGAGCGAGAAGATGATCAGGAAGATCGGCAAGGTGCCAAACAGCACATCAAGCCCGTAACCGATGGCCATCCCGAGAAGCATCCCGGTCACCAGCTCGATCACCATCCTCCAGGCCACCTCGCCCTGCGAGAAACCCTTGACCGTGTTGGTCCGCTCTGGCTCGGCCTTTCCCTTCACCTGTTGGAGCCGCTTTTCCAGCGCCTTCAGACGGTCGGGATCGGGTTCGGACGCCATCGGCATAGTCCTTTCACGGTCGCCGCGGTTCTACGGAGCGGGGGGTGCAGAGTCAAGCAGGCAGATCGCACCGCAAGCCATTGAAAGATCGTCGTTTTGCCGCACGAGTTGCGCCGTCCGGGCGACATTCAGGGGCTTTTCCATATTCAACCCGAAGGTTGACGATTGCGAATGCCCAAAGGATAACCCCTGCATGACCCAGCGCCTTGATGCCGTCTTTGCCGCCCTCGCCGACCCGACGCGGCGGGCGATCCTGGCCATGCTGCTGGAGGATGATATGGCGGTCACCGATGTGGCTGAACCCTTCTCGATGAGTCTGGCCGCGATCTCGAAGCACCTTGCTGTCCTGTCCGAGGCGGGCTTGATCAGCCGGGAAAGGCGCGGCCGCGTGATCTGGTGCAAGCTGGAGCCCGAGGCGATGCGCGAGGCGACGGTGTGGATGCGCGCCTTCGGGCAGATCGATCCGCTGGACCTGGACGCCTTCGAGCGGTTCTTGGAGCAAGAGCTGTCCGAGAAGGACTAGTGCTTTCGCCGCCAGCGATGCGCCAGGATGCGGCCCTTGCGGCGCGCCCGGATGATCAAGGCCGAGATCGGCCCGCGCAGGACCGGCAGATCGACGGCGAGCAGCAGAAACCCCAGCGGCAGCATCCAGACGCCGAGGAACGGCAGGAACGAGAATACGCCCCCCGCGATCAGAAGCAGCGCGACGGGGAAGCGGATGGGAAACCAGCTGTCCTTGCGAAGGGTGGACATCGGACCGCGAAGCGGCGGGGCAAGTCGCCCCAGCGCGTCGAACTGTCGTTGGAACCTGCGTTCCCGTCTTTGTTTGGCAGCCATCGTGCAGAGATGGGTGTCGCGGGTCGCGCTTCAAGTCAAGGCGCACCGGCAAGGCCGCAATCCGCTTGATCGCCGGACCGGAGCCTTTGCGGGCCCCGGTCCAATTCTTGCGAGAGCGGTCAGCCGTCGATGCGGATGCGCGCGTTCGAGGGGTCGAAGGGGCTGTCCTCGGTGACGACGGCGTCCCATTCCTGAAGCTGGATCTTCACTTTCAGCTTCTGGCCCGGTTCCGCCAATGCGGCGGGGACGTAGCCCATGCCGATCTGCTTGCCGAAGGCCACGGAATATCCGCCCGAGGTCAGGCGACCGACCTTGATGCCGTCATGGATCAGCGCCTCCTTGCCCCAGGGGTCGGTGTCGGACGGCCCGTCGATCAGAAGGGTGACGCATTTGGAGCGGATGCCGGTGGCCAGCATCTTCTCCTTGCCGCGGAAGTCTTTGGTCAGGTCGACGAAGCGGTCGAGTGCTGCTTCCAGCGGGGTTGCGTCGCGGCCAAGCTCGTTGCCGAAGGCGCGGTAGGATTTTTCCTGCCGCAGCCAGTTCTGCGCGCGGGCGCCGACCCCTTTGAGGCCGTGTTTTTCACCCACCGACCAAAGGAGGTCCCAGAGGTAGCGGCCGAATTCGATCGGGTAGTGGAGTTCCCAGCCGAGTTCCCCGGTGTAGGCGACGCGGACGGCGCGGACCGGGCACATGCCAAGCTCGATGTCGCGGTAGGAGAGCCAAGGGAAGCGTTTGTTCGACAGAACGGTTTCCGGGTCGGCGTCCTTGACGATGTCCTTCAGAAGCGCGCGGGCGTTGGGACCGGCCAGGGCATAGACGCCCCATTGGGTGGTGACGTCGTGGATGTCGATGGCGCCTTTGCCCGCCGCCATCCAGTCGTCAGCGGCTTTCTGCATGAAGTCGTAGTCATAGGCCGTCCAGGCGCCGGCAGAGATCAGGTAGTATTCATCCTGCTTGAGGCGGACGATGGTATATTCGGTCCGGGTCGTGCCGTGGTCGGTCAGGGCATAGGTCAGGTTGATCCGGCCCACGTTCGGCAGCTTGTTGCAGGTGAAGTGGTCGAGGAAGGCCGTGGCACCGGGGCCGCGCACCAGGTGCTTGGTGAAGGCGCTGGCGTCGATGATGCCGACGGTGTTGCGGACGGCTTCGGCCTCGGCCTTGGCGTACTGCCACCAGTCACCGCGCCGGAAGCTGCGCGAGTTGTGGTCGAAGTCGGCGGGAGCGTCCTTGGGGCCGTAGTAGTTCGGGCGTTCCCAGCCGTTCACCTGGCCGAACTGCGCGCCCATCTCTTTCTGCCGGTCATAGGCGGGGGCGGTGCGGAGCGGACGGCAGCTTTCACGCTCTTCATCCGGGTGGTGCAGGATGAAGACGTGGTCGTAGCACTCTTCATTCTTCCGACTGGCGTATTCGGTGGTCATCCAGTTGCCGAAGCGCTTGGGGTCGAGCGAGGCCATGTCGATCTCGGCCTCGCCCTGCGTCATCAACTGGGCGAGGTAGTAGCCGGTGCCGCCAGCGGCGGTGATGCCGAAGGAGAAGCCTTCCGCCAGCCACATGTTGCGCAGGCCGGGGGCGGGGCCGACCAGCGGGTTGCCGTCGGGGGTGTAGCAGATCGGGCCGTTGTAATCGTCCTTGAGACCCACGGTTTCCGAGGAGGGAATCCGGTGGATGAAGGACATGTATTCCTGCTCGATCCGTTCGAGGTCGAGCGGGAAGAGGTCGGCGCGGAAACTTTCCGGAACGCCGTACTGGAAGCGCGCGGGGGCGTTCTTTTCGTAAGGCCCAAGGATCCAGCCGCCGCGTTCTTCGCGGACGTACCACTTGGCGTCTGCGTCACGCAGGACCGGGTGCTGCGGGTTGGTCTTGCGCCATTCGACGAGGGCCGGGTCGGGCTCGGTCACGATGTACTGGTGTTCGACGACGACGGCGGGGGTCTTGATGCCGAGGAGTTTCGCGGTCCGCTGGGCGTGGTTGCCGGTGGCGGTGACGACGTGTTCGGCGGTGATCTCAAAACGGTCGTCGGTGGCGACGAGGTTGCCGCCCTTTTCCTCAAGCCGCGTGCAGGAGACGATCCATTCGGACCCGGTCCAGCGGTAGCCGTCGACCTGGATCTTGCGCTCGATCGTGGCACCCAGCTGGCGGGCGCCCTTGGCCATCGCCTGGGTCACGTCGGCCGGGTTGATGTAGCCGTCCTGCGGGTGGTAGAGCGCGCCGATCAGATCCTCGGTCCGGACCAGCGGCCAGCGGTCCTTGATTTCATTGGGTTTCAGGAACTCATGGTAGACCCCGGCGGTCTCGGCCACCGAGGAATAGAGCATGTATTCGTCCATGCGCTGCTGGTGCTGCGCCATGCGCAGGTTGCCGACGACGTAGAAGCCGGGGTTCAGGCCCGTCTCGGCCTCCAGTCCCTTGTAGAAGTCGACGGAGTACTTGTGGATGTGGGTCGTCGCGTAGGACATGTTGAACAGGGGCAACAGACCCGCCGCGTGCCAGGTCGACCCGGCGGTCAGCTCGTCGCGTTCGACCAGCATGGTGTCCCAGCCGGCTTTCGCCAGGTGGTAGGCGACGCCGGTGCCGACTGCGCCGCCGCCGACGACGAGGGCCTTGACGTGGGTTTTCATGGAAGGGACTCCCGCATTAGGTTTGCCCCTATCTGCCAGAGCCGGGGGAATGCGGGCAAGTCCACCCGACCTTTGGCGTCAGAAAACGACATGGGGTCGGTATTGACCCTAAGCGGTGCGGTGTCAGACCGGACGGCATGGCGAGGAGCAAGGGCTTTCCACCGCTTTGCCGCAGTGTTGCCCGTTTCTTGGATTTGAACACGACCTATGGAATCGACAGAATCGTTCACGGTTGAGCATCCCAGGTCCGCCCGCCCCGCGCTGGTGGCGCTGGCGGCTATCGTGCTGTCCTGGGTGGCCGAGTACGCGGCACAGGTCGGGGCCTTCGGGCCGGGGGGCGAGCTTTCGCTTTGGGGCGTTCAGGTGGCCGTGGCGCAAAGCGCGGTGGTGGTCACAGGCCTGGTGATCGGGTTGGCACTGGTGGGGCGGATGGACCTGCTGGCGCGGATGGTGACGCTGCTGTTCGTGCTGGTCGCCGTGCTGAACCTTGCGCTTTGGACGCTGTTCCGCGAGGCGCCGCAGCTTTACGAAACCGAGGCCGGGGTCAGCCTGATCCGCAACCTGTCGCATCTGGTGCAGATTGCCCTTCTGGTCTGGCTTCTGCGGGCTCCGCTGCGGCAGTGGCTGCGGGCGGGGCTGGTGATGGCGGTGGTGTTCCTGGGCACCAAGGATGTCGCCCTGCGCTGGTTCAGCGTCGAGGAGTTTTACGTCTTCCCGCTTGCGGCATCTTCCGACGAATACATCGTCGTCGATGTCGAAGGTCTCTACGCCGCTCAGGACCGGCTGATGGCCGAACAGGTGGCGGGCCTTGCGCCGCAGGTGTCGGGACAGACGGACGTATTTGCGTTGGCCCTGGGCGGGACCGAGGATCAGTCTGTCTTCCTGACGGAGGTGGAGAATGTCTCGGCGATCCTTGATGCGCACTACGGCTCGGGCAAAAGGACGCTGAAGCTTGCGAACAGCCACGACCACCCCACGCGCTATCCGATGGCCAGCCGGGCGAACCTTGCGCGGGCGCTGAAGGAGATCGGGGCGCGGCAGGGGGCGGAGGATCTGGCCTTCCTGTTCCTGACCTCGCACGGGAAGGAGGACCTCTTTTCGCTGGACTTCCATGCGGCCGGGACCACCGACCTGACAGCGGACGAGTTCAAGGCGATGCTCGACGACAGCGGGATCGGCCCGGCGGTGATCGTGGTGTCGGCCTGCCATTCGGGGTCGTTCATCGACGAGATTGCGGCTCCTGACCGGCTGGTGATCACCGCGGCGCGGGGGGACCGGACGTCCTTTGGCTGCCGTGACGGGGCGGAGTGGACGGAGTTCGGCGAGTCGTTCTTCGACCGCGCGCTGCGGTCCGAGGCCGATCCGCGCAAGGCGTTCCCGGTGGCGGCGGAGGATGTCGCGCGGAAGGAAGCGGTGGACGGGTTGACGCCAAGCCTGCCGCAGATGGTGGAGGGAGTCGGGATCGGCGCGGTGCTGGACCGGGTCCTGACGCGCTGAACGGGGACGCTCGTCGATGACTTCGTCACTCCTCGCTGGGGCGCGCTGCCGACGAGGAGACGAAGTCGAACGAGGAGGGGTCCCTTGCCGTTCCGGCGGTTCTGCGCGAGTTTGGTGCGGATCATGAGGAGCGCCACAGGATGAGCCGTTTCAACCAACCCCTCGGTGGCAACGAGATGCCGCGTTTCGGCGGACCGGCGACAATGATGCGCCTACCCTTTGCCGCCAGCGCCAAGGGGCTGGACGTGGGCTTCATCGGGATACCGATGGACCACGGGACCTCGAACCGCCCGGGTACCCGGCTTGGCCCGCGGCAGATAAGGGACGAGAGCCGGATGATCCGGCCCTACAACATGGCGACGGGGGCAGCACCTTTCGACCATCTGCAGGTCGCCGACCTGGGCGATGTGGCGATCAACACCTTCGATCTGAAGAAGACGGTGGGCATCATCACCGCGCATTACCGGGGGGTGCTGGCCGAAGGGGTGATCCCCCTCACGCTGGGCGGTGACCACACGCTGACCTGGCCGATCCTGCGCGCGATCAAGGAGCGCCACGGCCCCGTGGCGCTGATCCACATCGACGCCCATGCCGACGTCAACGACACCATGTTCGGCGAGAAGGTCGCTCACGGCTGCCCCTTCCGCCGCGCCTGGGAGGATGGCTGTCTGCAAAACGACAAGGTGTTCCAGATCGGGCTGCGCGCCACCGGCTATGCGGCCGACGACTTCAACTGGGGCCGTGACAAGGGCTGGACCGTGGTGCAGGCCGAGGAGTGCTGGCACAAGTCGCTGACCCCCCTCATGCAGATCATCCGCGACCGGATCGGCGACGCGCCGGTCTATCTGAGCTATGACATCGACAGCCTGGATTCGGCCTTTGCGCCGGGGACCGGAACGGTCGAACCCGGCGGCCTGACGACCTGGCAGGGGCTGGAGATCATCCGGGGTTGTGCGGGGCTGAATCTGGTCGGCGGCGATCTGGTCGAGGTGTCGCCGCCCTATGATCCGACGGGCAACACCGCGCTGATTGCAGCGAATTACCTTTACGAGATGCTGTGCGTGCTGCCGGGCGTGCCGCAGAACCCGTCACGGTTTTCAGGCCTGACGTTCTGAACGGAAAAGCGCCCGGCGGGGCCGCAGGTCAGGTCATCACAGGCCGTCCCACCGGCGCAGGCTGGCTTTCCAGCCGCCGGTGCAGGTCCTTCGCCACGCGGGCGTAGTTGCCGGGCTTGACCGGCATCTGCCATTCCATGAACCGCTGCACCGGCCCGATCGACAGGTCCATGTCGGCAAGCAGCTCGTCGATCTGGTGCATCGAGAAGGGGATGATGTTGGTTCCCCGAGCGTGCTTGCCTTCGGTGCGCTCTTCCATCCAGCGCAGGCGGCGGTCGGTTGCAGCCAGCTGCTCGGCGTCCGGCGGCAGGTCAAGCGCGTTTGCCAGATGGGCCGCGATCCACAGCGCGCCCATTTCTGCCGAAAGCGGTGAAAAGAAGGATGAGTTGTAGCCGTTGAAGGCCAGGTTGCGCACACCCGTGGGCAGGATGCAGCGGAAAAGCCGGAAGTTGCCGCGCGGGTCCATGATCCGCGCCTGCAGGTCGGCGTCAAGGAAGGGGACCTCCTGCCGCCAGCCGGTGCCACAGATCACGATGTCAGCCGGGATCTTCTCGCCGGTCTTCAGCAGCGCAAAGCGCCGTCCGCCCTCGACGATCAGCTGTTCGATGGCGGTATCGCGCTTGAGGGCGATGCGACCCTTGGCCACCAGATCGAAGAACCCGTCGGTGACGAGCGACACGGTGGACCGGGCGATCCGCTCGAAGGAACCGCGGGGCAGGGCGCCAAGCTTGCGCAGCTTGAGCTGGCGGGTGATGACGCCCTGGACGGACCCCAGCATTGAGTTGCGGACGGGCCGTCCCGCGCCGTGCAGGAACTTCTCGACACCTTTCAGGGTGATGTAGGGAAAGAGGCCCTCGCCCATGCGGGTCAGGAAGAGGTACTTGTAGTTCAGCACTCCGGCCAGTTTCTTCGGCATTTTCCAGATCAGTTCCCGCGCAACGATGGTCATCGAGGCGGCCGCATCGACCAGTCCCACCGCGACATCGCAGGAGGATTTGCCGTAGCCGATCACCATCACATGCTTGCCGCGCGCGGCGTCGAGGTCGAGAAACTCGGACGAATGGCAGATCGTGCCGCCCGCGGCTTTGAACGGCTCGGCGCCGGGGAAGTCGGGGACCGCGGGGGCGGAGAAGATGCCGTTGGAGATGACCAGGAAATCGAAGCTGTCGCTTTCTTCCGGGTTGTCGCCGGTCCGGGTGGACACGGTCCAGCGACCGTCGGGGCCTTGCTGCGCATGGGTGACGAGGGTGGAAAGGCGGATCAGCGGCTTCAGATTGAACTGGTCGGCGTAGGCATTCAGGTAGGCCTGCACTTGTTGGCCGGAGGGCCATTCCGGATAGTCCCGTGGCATCGGGAAATCCGACAGGCAGTAGGTGTCCTTGCCGTTCTGGGTGGACACGCCGGGATAGAGGCGCGTCGTGCTCCAGACCCCGCCGACGTCGTGGACCTTTTCGAAGACGGTCACGTCATGGCCGAAATCGCGCAGGTGGCGGGCGGTCGTGAGGCCGGCGAAGCCTGCTCCGATGATGGCGATCTTCATGGTTGTTCCCCGTTGGTTGAAAGGCTGGACCCCGGTTCGGACGCCGGTCGGCAGGCTCAGGACATCAGAAGTGGAATGGCAGGCTCGGCGCGTTCGGGGCCCATGGCGGAATAGCCGCCGTCGACCCGGATATCGGTGCCGGTGATGAAGCCGGCATCGTCCGAGCAGAGAAACAGGACGGCGGAGGCAACCTCGGCAGGGTCGGCGACCCGGCCCAGAAGGTGGAACGGTGCCGCGACACTGTCGGTCTTGGCGCGGTTGCCGTTGGTCAGCTGGTCCATGATGTTTGACCAGGTCCAGCCGGGACTGACCGCGTTCACCCGGATGCCCTTGGGCGCAAGGTCCATCGCCTGATTGCGCGTCAGTTGCAGGATCGCGGCCTTCGACACCGGATAAAGCCAGCGTCCGGTCTGCGCCACGCGCGAGGAGATGGAGCCGAAGTTGACGATGGCACCGCGGTTCCTTTCCAACTCGGGGAGGGCGGCCTGCATCAGCACGACCGAGCCGACGACATTCACGTTCAGACTTTCCAGCCATTCCGACCGGGTCGAGGCCGCGCCGTTGTCGAGATAGGAGCAGGCGACGTTGACCAGAAAGTCGATCCGGCCGAAACGGTCCTGCGTGGCGCGGACCAGATCGGCAATCTGCGCATCCTCGCGCAGGTCACAGGGTTGGAAGGCGACCCCGTCTGGAAAGCCGCCGCCCTCGGCAATGTCCGCGACCATTACCTGCGTTCCGGCCGCCACGAACGCATCGACCACGGCACGGCCGATCTTGGTGCAGCCGCCCGGCACGATGGCCACCTTGCCCGATAGTCCGCGCATCCCAGCCTCCTCGATCTTTTGAACCTGAAGGAAGTCTGGCCGACCCGGTGCAGGGGTCTATCCGCTGGACATTGCGATTATCCGGAAAACGAAAAAAACGGCGGCGCGCCGCGCAAGATTGCCGCAGCCCGTGCTAGGATCGGTGCGGAACAAGGGGTCGAGAGATGGCAGCCGCGCTGCTTGGACACCATGCGCTATTCCGGTCGCGCGACCTTGACGAGGCGCGCGAGAAGGTTGCGGCGATCTTTTGCCCGCACCGGCTGGAGACGCTTGGCGCGCGCAGCCTGTTCGATGCCTGCCACCACCACCTGTCGGGCCAGCGCCTGTCGCTGAATTACATCGAGTATGGCGCCAAGACCCTGATCGCCCCCGGAGAGCTTGGCGAGTTCTACCTCTTGCAGATCCCGATCGAGGGCGGGGCCGAGATCACCAACGGCGCGCGGACCTATCTGTCAACGCCGCAACAGGCCGCGATCCTGAACCCGCACCTGCCCACCCGCATGACCTGGGAGGAAGGCACAAGGCAGGTCCTCGTCCAGGTGTCGCGGCGGGCTTTGCAGGATTACCTGGCCGTCCAGCTTGGCGGGCCATCCGATCGACCGCTGACGTTCGATGGCCCGCTGGATGTCTCCACCGGCCCGGGTGCGGCCTTGCGGCGGCTGGTGATGTGGCTGGTGTCCGAAGTCGATGCAGGTCACCCCCCCATCGGTCCCGGCCTGATGGCACGGCAGATCGAAAGCTCGGTCCTGTCAGGCCTGCTTGAGGCATCGCACGATCACCGGGCGCAACTGGCGCGGACCCGCGCTGCCCCGCGTCCCCGCCACCTGCGGCAAGCCGAAAGCTATATCGAGGCGCATCTGGACCAGCAGATCACCCTGGAAGACCTGGCCCAGGCGGCAGGCATCTCGCCGCGGGGTCTGCAACTGGCGTTCCGCGAATACCGCAGCACCACCCCCTTGGGCTATTGGCGCGAGGCGCGGTTGGCGCGCGCGCATGCCGACCTTCTGGCCGCGCCGCGCGGAACGCGGGTCACTGACATCGCGATGCGCTGGGGCTTCACCCACTTCGGCCGGTTCTCCGAGCTTTACCGCGCCCGCTATGGCCTGTCCCCCCGCGACACGCTGAAAGGCTAGCGCCGCGCCTTAGCTGCGGCGATGCGTGGCCGCCACGCGCGAAATCTCTTCGTAGATCCCCGACAGAAGGTTCAGCGTCCGGGTCGCCTCGGCCAGCCGGTCGGAAAAGCCGGGCAGGTTGGCGACGGCCTGGATCAGCAGACGCCGCCGCACTGCGCCGTAGTCGTCGGTGACGCGGCGGCCTTCGTCGGTGACTTCGTAGGTCACCCCCGACCGCCCGGCGCCCTTGCGCAGGATCAGGCCCGCCCCCAGCAGCTTGCGCAGCGAATACTGGATGTTCGGCACGTCATCGCGGTTGGTCAGGCGCGCGAGGTCCTTGATGGTCTTAGGCCGGTCGTTCATCCGGATGATGTGCAACAGCGCGTTTTCCGGCCCCGTCGCGGCCAGATCGCAGACCGAGGCCAGACATTCCGACTGCCAGCGTCCGAATCCCTCGAACGTGCGCATCAGCGCGAATTCCAGTTCGGTCGCGTCGACCTCGACCGGACCCTCCGCAAGGTGCCAGTGCCAATCGAGCCCGCGCAGCGGGCCATCATTTTGAGTTTGAACCTTTTTTCCCGCCATGCCGTTCCCCCTGCGCCCGGCCGAGTCTGGTCGCAGCCGACCGTTGACGCAAATGGAATTTACGATAGACTTTCAAGCATAAAATACCATCAAAACTGGAACAGGGAAGACCGACATGCCACACCACCCGATGCTCTCGGGCGATCGCTTTCGCCTGGGCACTTTCTCGACCAACTGCTCGTCCGGGATGACCCCCACCAAGGCGCCGGAGCGCTGGGTCAACAGCTGGGACAACAACCTGAAACTCGCCAAGATGCTGGATGAGGCCGGGATCGACTTCATGCTGCCGATTGCCCGCTGGATCGGCTATGGCGGCGAGACGGATTTCCACGGCGGCGTGCTGGAGACGATGACCTGGGCCGCAGGGCTGCTGGCGGCGACGAAGAACATCGCGGTCTTTGCCACGATCCACACGGCGGCCAACCATCCGGTGGTGGTGGCCAAGCAGATGGCGACCATCGACCAGATCGGTCACGGCCGCGCGGGGCTGAACATCGTGGCAGGCTGGAACAAGCCGGAATACGAGGCGCTGGGCCTGTCGCTGCCCGACGATCACGAGACGCGCTACGCCTATGCGCAGGAGTGGTACGACCTGATCCAGAAGCTTTGGACCTCGGACAGTCATTTTGATTGGGAGGGAAAGTATTTCAAGGCCGCGAAGGTGAAGGGCGACCCGAAGCCGATCCGCGGCACGGTGCCGATCATCAACGCGGCAGGCTCGCCCCAGGGTCGGGAGTTCGCAACGGACAACGCCAATTTCCTGTTCACGCCGGCCATCGACCTAGAGCGGTCGAAGGTCGAGATTTCGGAACTGAAGGCGCAGGCCAAGGCCAAGGGGCGGGATGTCAACGTGCTGACCTTCAGCCACGTCATCTGCCGCCCGACCGAGGCGGAGGCGAAGGCCTATGCCGATTACACGGCGGTCGAGAGCGCCGATACCGATGCGGTGGACAACCTTGTGCGCTTGCAGTTCGCCCATGCCCACAGCTTTCCGCATGACCTGCTGGCGCAGATCAAGCACCTCTTTGCGCTGGGCCACGGCGGATTCCCGCTGATCGGTACGCCGGATCAGGTGGCTGAGGGGATCCTGAAGCTGCACGCGACGGGCTTTGCGGGGACGACGCTATCGTTCGTCGACTATGTCGAGGAGTTCCCCTATTTCCGCGATACGGTGCTGCCGAAGCTGGCAGCTGCCGGGATCAGGTAAGGGAAGACGATGGCCGAAGAACCGAACGGGAAAGAGTTTCGCGATGCGATGCGGGCCTTCGTGGGCAATTGCAGCATCCTGACCGTGGGCGACGGGGAGGAAGCCTCGGGTCTGGTGGTGACTTCGGCCATCTCGCTGTCGGCGGACCCGCCCCTGTTGTTGGCCTGCGTGAACCGGACCGCCTCGGCGCATCCCTTGCTGGTGAAGTATGGCCGGTTCGGCTGGTCCTCGCTGGGGGCCGCGCATCAGGCGGTGGCGGAGCGGTTCTCGGGCTTCGGCGGGGTGAAGGGTGCGGCCCGGTATGACGGGGCCGAGTGGGAAACCGCGGTCACCGGCGCGCGGCTGCTGACGGGCGCTCCGGCGGCGTTCGACTGCACGGTGGAGGAGATGATCGACCGGGCGACCCATTCGATCCTGATCGGGCGGGTGCGGGCGGTCCGGACCACGCCGGGTGCCGGGGCGCTGGTCTACTGGAACGGCGGGTATCGCGCGCTGGCGGAGTAGCCACCGGGATCTGAAATGGGGGGCGGGAACGCCCCCTTCTTCGTTCAGGCGAAACTGTCGATGGTGCGGATCGCGCCGTCCAGAGCCTTGCCCTCTTCGTCCAGAAGGGCCGCCTCGCGCAGGCGGCGGCACCAGTCGGCGGCGTCCTCGCGGTGGGCGATGCGGGCGGTGGCGGCAAGGACGCGGTCGAACTTCGCATAGCCTCGGACATGGGTGTCGGAGTAGCCCTTGATCAGGCGGCGGCAGCGGATCAGTTCCACCGCAAGGTCGTAGTTGCGGGTGGTCTGGGCGAGCGCGGTGTCCAGCCAGTGTGTCAGATGCGCCTGTTCCTGGGCGTGGCGCAGGGTGCGGCGACGCCAGCCTTTCATCCCGCCAAGGATATGGAGCGTCACGAAGGCGGGCAGGCTGTCGGTCCGCAACCGGCGGCCCTTGTCGAACCAGCGGGTCAGGCGGGCCATCCACTTCGGGTCAGCAACTACCTTCGCGCCAAGGCGGGCGGGGAACATACCGACGATCTCTTCGGCGCGGGGGTGGAAGAATTCGGTCAGGTGGAGGACATTGGCGTCCTTCACCCGCATTTCGGCGCGGATGCGGTCGAAGCGGCGGGCGCGGGTTTTCAGGTCGGCGACGCGGATGATATCGTCGTAGGCCAGCGCGTTGGCGATGTACTTGGCGGCCTCGCGTGACAGGACCCAACCGTGCGCGGCGTCGTCGCGGGAAAGGACCGTACCAAGGCGGTCGAGGTATTCCGCGCCGTAGCGGAGGTCCTGGAAGTCCACGACCTTGCGCAGGCCGGGGAGTGCCAGTTCGGCGACCGGCGCCGGCAGGGCGGCGACGCGGGCGGCAAGCCTGTCCCATTCGGCCATCAGCCGGGCGGGGCCTTGGACTTTCGATTCGGGCTTGACCGCGGCGACAGGTGCTACTTCGGGCGTCGGGTTCGCCGCGACCTCGTAGGCCGCCGCAAAAGCGCGGAGCGAGCCGTCGATACCTTTTCCCCCGGACCTGATCGCGGCTTCGAAGGCCTCACGCGGGAAGGGGAGGACGCCCGCACCGGCCAATGCGCCGAAGAGGGAGGCGGAAATGACCGAGCCGTTGCGGATCGCCAAAGCGTCAAAGTCGGCGGCGATGACTCGCCGGGCGGCGATTTCGGCGGCGGCCATCACCTCGTCGGAGGAGGCGATGCCGTCGCCGGGGACCATCTTTTCCGACACCGCCAGCGCGCGGTGGGTCGAGGTGATGAGGACGGTCCGGTCCGGCGTGACGAAGCCCCGGATGATCGAGCGGCCGGCTTCCATCATTTCGGCGGTGATCATGATGTCGACGTCGCCGGGGGCAGGCATGAGGGAGAAGACCGGGACGGGTTCGCCGGGCTTTTGCGGGGCCATTTCCACATAGTAGACCGTGGCCCCGGTGCGCTGCGAGACACCCGCCACGCTGGTCGCCTGCGCGGCATAGCCTTGCGCGCGGGCAAGGTCTTCGATCCAGCCGGTCAGGACGCCGCCGCCCTGGCCACCGACGGCAAGGATTGCCAGCTTGATGATCCCGGACAGGCGCGGGTCGGCTTGGCGAGACTCGGTCTCGGCCCCGATGGTTTCGTGCAAGGTCATGCCGTGCCCCCGAAGTCCAGCCGTCGCGCGGCGCGGCGGGATTGCAGCCAGCCGATGACCTTCGTCCGGAAAGCGGCCATCTTCGCCTCCCATTTCGACGGGTTGTGGACCACGTCGGCGCGGTAGAAGGATGGGCAGAGGACGGCGGCATCGGCCACTTCGCCGCAATTGCCGCAGCCGACGCAGCTTTGGTCGATGCTGGCCACGGGGTCGTCGCGCAGCGGGTCGTCCAGCTTCTTCAAGGACAGCGACGGGCAACCCGACAGGCGGATGCAGGCGTGGTCGCCGGTGCAGACGTCTTCATCGACGCCGAAGCGGGGCGCCTCCACCCGGCGGCCCTCCTTGATCGCCTGCTGGGCCAGCGGCTTTTCGCGGCGCTGCTTGTTCAGCATGCATTCGGACGAGGCGACGATGACCTTGGGGCCGGGGGTGTCGGTGGTTAGCGCCTCACGCAACACGTCGCGCATCTTGCCCACGTCATAGGTCCGGTCCACCTGCCGCACCCATTCGATCCCGATGCCTTTCAGCGCCTTGGTGATCGGGTGCTTCGTCGCCTTGGTCGGGTTGTCAGCGCGCGAGGACATGATGTCCTGCCCGCCTGTCGCGGCGGAGTAGTAGTTGTCGACGATCACCGCCACGCCGTCGGACTTGTTGAAGGCCATGTTGGTGAAGCTGGAGCTCAGCCCGTTATGCCAGAACCCGCCGTCGCCAATGATCGACAGCGGGCGGCGTTCGCCACCGCCGTCGAAAGCCGCGTTGGCAGCGGGACCAAGGCCGTACCCCATCGTCGCGCCGCCGATCTCGAACGGGGGAAGTGAGCCGAAGAGGTGGCAGCCGATGTCCGCAGAAATCTGCAGCCTGCCGGTTTCCTTCTGCACCAGTTTTATCGCGGCGAAGATCGGGCGTTCGGGGCAGCCGGTGCAGAAACCGGGGGGTCGGATCGGGACGGTCTTGGTCAGGTCCGGGATCTGCGGCTTGTCCTCGTTCGGGGCGCGGATCAACGCGGGGAGCATATGCGGCGCGGCTTCCTTCAGGAAGGCCGCGATCCCGTCCAGCATCACCTGCCCGGTATATTCCCCGGCCATCGGCAGGATGCCCTTGCCGCGCAGTTTGACGCTTGACCCGGCGCGGTAGAGGAAGGTGGAAAGCTGCTGCTCGATGAACTCGGGCTGGCCTTCCTCGATCACCAGGACCTGATCCTTGCCTTCGCAGAACTCCAGGAACTCGGAGGAGAGGAGGGGGTAGGTGACGTTCAGCACGTAAAGCGGAACCTGGCTGTTGCCCCAGATATCGGCGAGGCCCAAGCGCTGCAGCGCGCGGATGACTCCGTTGTACATGCCGCCCTGCAGGACGAGACCGACGGGGGCGGTCTTCGGGCCGAAGACCTCGTTCAACTGGCGCTCGCGGATGAACTTTTCGGCGGCGGGCCAGCGGTTCTTGATCTTGTCCTGTTCGTGGGCAAAGGACATCGGCGGCAGGACGACGCGTGCGAAGTCGGACTGCGGGTTCGACAGGGCGTCCTTGACCGACAGTTTCGGGCGCTGGTTGTCGCGGGTCTGGAAGCTGCCGGTGACATGGCAGGACCGGATGCGGACCATCAGCATGACGGGGGTGTTCGACGCCTCGGAAAGTTCGAAGCTGTCCTTCACCGCCTGGGTGATGCAGGGCAGGTTGGGGCGAGGGTCCAGAAGCCAGAACTGCGACTTCATCGCGAAGGCGTGGCTGCGTTCCTGCATGATGGAGGAGCCTTCGCCGTAATCCTCGCCCACGATGATGAGGGCGCCGCCGTTCACGCCGCTGGAGGCCAGGTTCGCAAGGGCGTCCGAAGCGACGTTGACCCCGACAGAGCCCTTGAACGTCACCGCACCGCGGATCGGGTAGTGGACCGAGGCCGCCAGCATCGCCGCCGCCGCCGCCTCGTTCGCGTTGGCCTCGAAGCGGATGCCAAGCTCGGCCATCAGATCTTCGGCATCGGCGAGGACATCCATCAGGTGGCTGATCGGCGCGCCCTGGTAGCCGCCAACGTAGCCGACGCCGTTTTCCAGAAGCGCCTTGGTGATCGCAAGGATGCCTTCGCCGGTGAAGGTATCGCCCGCGCCCTTGCGCAGGTGTTCGACTTCGGCCTTGAAGGAACGTTCGGCCATGTCTCAGATCTCGTGCTTGCGGATGTTGGTCAGCATCTTTTGCAACGTGCCGACGAAGGCGCGGCGCTCGTTTGCCGGGATGCCGCGGAACATGCGTTCCTGGGCTTCGGCCATGCGGGGCCAGAGGGTTTCGAAATGCGCGCGGCCCGCTTCGGTAATGGTGACCCGGGTGGCGCGGCTGTCCGAGGCGTCGGATTCGCGGCGGATCAACCCGTCGGCGGCCAGCTGGTCCAGCGCGCGCGAGAGCGTGGACTGTTCGACCACGGAGTAGACCGCAAGCTCGCGGATCAGCGGGCCTTCGATGACCGAAAGGACGGCCAGCGCCCGCATCTTCGGTGTGGTCAGGCCCAGGCCCGCCATCTCGTCGCGCAAACTGGCGTTGTAGCGGCCCATGATGCGGTTCATCAGGTAGGGCGCGTAGTTGGTCAGGCCGATCTCGCCCAGGCGGGGCAGGGTTTCGGGCGGCTTCTCCGGAGGGGACTGGTCGGTCATGCGCCCAGCCTTTTCGCCGCAAGGAAGCCCGAGCCGCCGCCAAGGCCGGGGCCGGGGTGGGTCGATGCGCCGATGTGATGGAAGCCGCGCACCAAGTTGGTGCCGTTCGTCGAATGGGCGTAGGGGCGGAAGATGAAGAACTGGTCGATGGTGCAAAGCCCGCCATAGGGGTCGCCGCCGACGAGGTTGATGTTCATCTTTTCCAGGTCCGCAGGCGAGTAGGCGCGGCGGGCGAGCTTGATCGTGTCGAAGTCCTTGATGTGGCGTTTCAGGATGGCTTCGATCCGGTCGGCGAAGGCCTCGCGGGTGGCTTCGGACCAGGTGCCGTCGGTGGCGATTTCGCTTGCGGCGTCGCCTTTCACCTGGCGAGGTGCGTCGGGGATCTGGAGCCAGAGGATCGCTTTGCCCGCAGGCACACGCGAGGGGTCCAGGCGGTGCGGCTGGCCGAGGCAGATCGTGGGGGTGGTGGGAAGCATCCCGCGTTCGGCCTCGTTCGAGGCCTTGGAGACAGAGTCGATGCCGTCGGCCAGATGGATCAGCGCCACCTCGTCGAGGCCGGGGGTCAGCCATTCCGGGTGCCGGTTCAGCGCGTAGTGCAGCTGGAAGTTGCCGCGTCCGTGGCGGAACGTTTTCGCCGCCGCCTTGTCCTCGGGCAGGTTCACGTCGCGCAGAAGGCGGTCCTGCAACTGGCCCGGCGCGACAGAGGCGAGGACGGAAGCGCAGGCGATTTCCTCTCCACCCGCCAGCGCCACGCCACGGACCCGGCCGTCCTTCACAAGGATGCGGTCCACGTCGGCGTTGCAGCGGATTTCACCGCCCTTTTCCTCGATCAGCGCCTTGAAGGCCGCCACCCCGGCGCCCGATCCGCCCTTGACGATGGGGGCACCGGCGGCCTCCAGCGCGAAGGCGATGACCTTGCCCATCTGGCCGGAGTAGGTGCTTTCCGGAGTGAGGCCGGTGTGCAGCACCCAAGGGGCGTAAAGCGCCTGGACGGTGGGCGAGGTGTAGGTCGTCTCCAACCAGCCCCGCGCAGGAACGAGGGCGCGGCCGAACCACGAGGCGAGGCCCCGCAACCCGCGTTTGCGGACCTGGCCCCAGAGGAGTTTTGCGGTGGGCCAGGACCAGAGCGAGCCACCCAGCAACGCGAACAGGAACGGCGCGTCGGCTTCAATGCCGCCCGCGTCGCGGGCATGCGCGTCGCCGTCGCCGGCTGACAGCGTGTTGAACGTGGCGATGTTCTTCGCCCGGTCGGTGGTCAGCACCAGGGCCTCGCCGTTCGGGCGCAGGACCGCCGTGGGGTGCGGCGTGTGGCAGTAGTCGAAGCCGTGGCGCGCAAGGTGGGGGCCAAGCGCGGCCCCCGCCGGTGAGGTCATGAACAGAACCCAGGTCGCGGCCATCACGTCATGGCGGAAACCGGGGAGAGTGATCTCCTCGGTCTTGAGGCAGCCGCCGGGGACCGCCTCCCGCTCCAGCAGCAGGACGCGGTCGCCTTTCAGGGCAAGCATTGCCCCGGCGACCAGCGCGTTGATCCCGCTGCCGATGATGACGTGATCGGGACGCATCTTACGACTTCGGCACCAGCGCCAGAGCGCGGATGGGCGAGCCGGTGCCCTGCTTGATCTTCAGCGGCGCGGCAATCAGGATCGCGCCCTTGGCCGGAAGCTTGTCCAGATTGGCGAGGCTGGCCAGACCGAAGCAGTTGTTCTTGTGCAGAAGGTTGTGCGCCGGGAAGGGCGGGGTCATGCCGCCCGCCTGGCCCGCGTCGGTGCCGATACACTGGCTGCCCCAGCCGACAATGCCCTTCGAGAGAAGATACTCTATCACCTCGGCGGTTGGGCCGGGGGTGTGGGGGCCGGTCTCGTTGGCATTCAGAAAAAGGTTTTCATCATGCGCGCGCTGGTCCCAATCCGACCGCAGCACGACCCATTCGCCGGCGTTGATCGCGCCATGCTGGGCCTCCCACGCCTTCACGTGGTCGATGGTCAGAAGGAAGTCGGGGTTCGCGCCACATTCGGCGCTGAAGTCCAGCACGTTGACCGGAGCCACCAGCCGCTGCACGTCCAGCGTGTCGGTATAGCCGTCGGCATAATCCTTGCCGGTGATCCAGTGGTGCGGCGCGTCGAAGTGGGTGCCGGAGTGTTCGCCCAGTTCCAGCCAGTTCCAGGCCCAGAACGGCCCGTCCTTGTCATATTCGCTGATCCGGTGGATCTTGATCGGCGGGGTGTCCTTGGCGAAATCCGGCGGCAGTTTCAGAAGCGGCGTCTCGGGCCCAAGCACGCCCGAGCAGTCCACCACCGTAATCCCGCCCGAGGCGAGCATTCCCGCCAAGGATTGCAGCACGTTTGCTGAAGTCATCATTCTCTCCCTGTTGGCCGGACCCGTCCGGCAAGGCCAAAGCCGGGCGTATCCCGGTCGTCTTGGAATCATGCTAGACAGATTTAAATGCATTTGCAAATATCCCTGCGTCAATCTGGCGGGGAGCGCATGGCCGACACCTTCGATGCAGTCCTGATCGGGGCGGGGCACAACACCCTTGCCGCCGCGCTGCATCTGGCCGCGAAGGGCTGGCGCGTTGGCGTCTTCGAACAGGCCGCCACGGCGGGTGGCGCGGTGAAGACCGGCGAGTATACACTTCCGGGCTTCCGCCACGACTGGGCCGCGATGAACCTGTCCCTGTTTGCTGGAAGCCCGTTTTTCAAGGCCTATGGCGGGGAACTCGCCCGCCACGGCTGCGAGTTCGTGCCGGTGGATCGGCCGTTCTGCTCCTCCTTCCCGGACGGAGAATGGGCGGGTGTCTCGACCGTTGGCGACGAGACGATGGACGCCTTTCGCGCCCTGTCGCCGGGGGACGCCGCGGTCTGGCAAGAGCTGACCAGCCGATTCGGGGCGGAGGCCCCGCATCTCTTCGGCCTTCTGGGATCGGAGATGAAACTCCGTGCGCTTGCATATTTCATGTTCAAAACGTTGCGCGCCAAGGGGATGACCGGGACGCTGGACATGGGACGGTTCCTCTTGTCCTCTCCCCGCGCCTGGCTGGAGGAAACCTTCGCGCATCCCCATATCCGCGCGCTGCTGGGGGCCTGGGGGATGCACCTGGACTTTGCCCCGGATGTCGCCGGGGGCGCGATGTTTCCCTACCTGGAGGGGATGGCGGGTCAGGCGTTCGGCATGGTGATCGGCAAGGGCGGTGCGGATACCATCGTGAAGGCGCTGGTCGCGGCGATCACCGCGCGGGGCGGGGTGGTCGAGACCGGGGCCAGCGTAACCCGCATCCTGCGTGAGGGTGGACGTGCCACGGGGATCGAGATGGCCGGCGGCCGCCGGATCACCGCCAGCCGCGCGGTCATCGCGGGCACTTCTCCGAAAGGGTTGCGGAGGCTGACTGGCGATACCGCCCCCGCCTTCGACCGCGCGATGGACAGCTTCCGCCACGCGCCGGGGACGATGATGATCCATCTGGCGATGGATGGTTTGCCGGACTGGCGCGCGGGGACGCAGTTGCAACGCTTTGCCTATGTCCATCTGGCGCCCAGTCTGGACCAGATGGCGCGGACCTATGCCCAGGCGCAGGCGGGACTGCTGCCGGACGAGCCGATCCTGGTGGTGGGGCAACCGACGGCCTTCGACCCCTCCCGCGCGCCGGAGGGCAAGCACACGCTTTGGGTCCAGGTCCGCATGGCGCCGGGTTCCATCGCCGGTGATGCGAAGGGCGAGATTGCGGCGAGGGACTGGACCCAGGCCGCCGAACCCTTCGCGGACCGCGCGCTGTCGATCCTGGAGGCCCATGCCCCCGGCACGCGGGCGAAGATCCTGGGCCGCCGCATCGTGATTCCGCTGGAGCTGGAGGCGGACAACCCCAACCTTGTTGGCGGAGATCAGGTCTGTGGCAGCCACCATCTGTCGCAGCATTTCCTGTTCCGCCCCGCGCGGGGCCATGCTGATGGCAGCACGCCCGTTGCCAACCTGCACCTTACCGGCGCGGCCGTCTGGCCCGGAGCGGGTACGGGGGCGGGACCGGGATACCTACTGGCGCGGAAACTCGCCGGGAAATGACGACCACCAAAACAAAGACCAACAACAGGGATACGACCATGAACCTCAACCGCCGGAGTCTTCTCAAGCTCTCTGCCGCCACGATGGCCGCGGGCAGCATCGGCCTGCCGTCCTTTGCGCAACAGATCGACGAGCTGGTCATCGCCTACAACGTCAACCTGCCCTCCTGGGACCCGACCGTCGGCCCCAGCGCGGTGAACCCGACGATCCAGGGCCTGTATCAGTCGGTTTTCGACCAGTACATCCTGCAGCAGCCCGACCTGTCGCCCGCGCCCGGCCTTCTGACCGAATGGGGCTGGAGTGACGACAAGAAGCAGGTGTGGATGACCGTCCGCGAAGGCGTCACCTGGCACGACGGGTCGCCCTTCACTGCCGAGGACGTGGCCTGGTCGCTGGCCCGCGCCGCCAATCCCGACACCGGCAACCCGATCCAGTTCGTCTGGGGCACGCTGGCCAACCACCGGGTCGAAGGCAACAAGGTCATCGCCGACGTGGCCCAGTTCGACCCGACGGTCTTCAAGTGGATGTATTTCCTGACCGGCTACGTCCTGCCCAAGGCCTATTTCGAGAAGGTGGGCGCGGAAGGCTTCGAGGCCGCCCCCATCGGCACCGGCCCCTATATGGTCGAGAAGTTCGAGCGCAACGCCTTCGTGCGGCTGAAGGCCAACGCGAATTACTGGGGCGGCAAGCCCGACTTCGACACCGTGACGATCAAGTTCGTCCCCGACGCCGCCGCCCGGGTGGCCGAGGTGGAATCCGGCAACTCCCACGTCACGCTGGAGATGCCGTATGAGGAATACGACCGCCTGAAAGGTGGCCCGCTGGCGGGGGTCTCGGCGCCGATCAGCGACATCGGGATGATCTTCCTGAACGACATCGAGGTGATGACCGACCCCAATGTCCGCATGGCTGCCGCGCATGCCATCGACAAGCAGGCGATCATCGACCGCCTGCTGTCCGGCTATGGCGTCAAGATCGACACGCTGCAGACGCCGGAATACGACGCCTATGACGCGTCCATCGTGGTGCCCTACGACGAGGCGAAGGCGATCGAACTGCTGGCGGCCTCTGGTTTCGGGCCGGACAATCCGGTCAAGTTCAAGATCCAGACCACCAAGGGCTTCAAGCCCAAGGACTATGAGATGGTGCAGGCCATCGTGGGCCTGTGGCGCAAGGTCGGGATCGAGGCCGAGATCGAGGTCTACGAGATCGCCAAGCACTACGAGCTGCGCGCCGCCGACCAGCTGGCCCCGGCCGCGTTCTACAACTGGGGCAACTCGGTGGCTGACCCGACGACCTCGACCGGGTTCGCGATGTTCGGACCCAGCCCGCACAGCGTGTGGGATGGCGAGGACCTGATCGGCATGATTGGCCCACTATGGGGCGAGGCGGACGAGGCCAAGCGGATCGAGGGCTGGAAGGCGGTGGACAAGTACATCGCCGAGAACGCGCTGGTGATCCCGCTTCTGCAGTATGTCCAGCCGATCCTGCATGCCCCGGGCGTGGTGGTGACGCCGCATGCCTCGGGCTCGCTCTTGCCGCATCTGATGAAGCGGGCCTGACGTCGCGCTTGCGGATACCCCGGGGGGTTTCACACCCCCCGGACCCCCCCGTGGGATATTTTTGGACAGATGAAAAAGGGGCGGTCTGCCCCATCCGGGGCTCATGCCGTTTCTTCGCATCCTGTTAGTGCGTCTTCTGACCACCGCCATCACCCTGGCCGGGGTGGCGGTGATCGTGTTCTTCGTGATCCGGGTCGTGCCCGGCAATCCCATCGCCATGATGCTGCCCCCCGGCGCGACCGAGGACGACATCGCCCGACTTTCGGCGCTGTACGGGTTGGACAAGCCCCTGCTGACGCAGTTCGGCATCTGGGTCGCGGGCGTCATGCAGGGCGATTTCGGCACCTCGATCACCACGCGCCAGCCGGTGCTGGATCTGGTGCTGGGCCGCTTGCCCGCGACGCTGGAGCTGTCGATCATGGCGCTGGTGATGGCGATGATCCTGGGCGGGGCGGCGGCGCTGACCGGCACGCGCTTTCGCGGTGGGCGGACCGAGGGCGCCATCGACGTGGCCAATGGCATGGCGCTGTCGGTGCCGGACTTCCTGTGGGGGCTGGTGCTGATCCTGCTGTTCGGGGTGCTGATGCCGGTGTTTCACATCTCGGGCCGGGTGACGCCCAGCCTGGAGCTGCCTTTCACCACCAACTTCTACCTTTTCGAAAGCCTGATCCGGCTGCGCTTTGACCTTTGGGCCGACCTCGTCGCGCATATGTTCATGCCTGCGCTGGCGCTGGCGATCCCCTTGGCGGCGATCATCGGGCAGCTTCTGAAGCAATCGCTTAAAGAGACGATGAACCTCGACTACGTCACCCTGGCCCGCACCAAGGGCTATGGCGAAACCCGCGTCATCCTGCGCGAGGCGCTGCGCAACGCCGCCCTGCCGACGCTGACGCTGGTGGGGGTGCAGTTCACCTTCCTGATCGGCGGGACGGTGATCATCGAGCGGCTGTTCAGCTACGAGGGGCTGGGTAACATGGCCATCGATGCGGTGATCAACCGTGACCTGCCGCTGATCCAGGGCATCGTGATCCTGTTCGCGGTGATCTTCACCGGGGTGAACCTGATCGTGGACCTCCTCTACACCGTTCTGAACCCGAGGCTCCGTCATGGCTGAGGCGAGGGCCATTGACGGCCGTTCGATGGTCCGCCGAAAGGCGGGGCTGCGGTTGTGGCTTTCGGCCGGGTGGCTGGGGCTGCTTTGCGTCGTGGCGCTTTTCGCGCCGTGGATCGCGCCGAAGGACCCCCTGGCGCAGGACCTGTTCCTGGGTCGCCTGCCGCCGTTCTGGATGGAGGGGGCCGAGCCGGGGTACTGGCTGGGGACCGATAGCCTGGGCCGCGATGTGCTGAGCCGGATCATCCACGGCGCCCGGGTGGCCTTGGCCGTGGCGCTGATCGCGGGGACGATCACCTGTCTGGTGGGCGCGACTCTGGGTCTTCTCGCCGGGTTCCTGCGCGGCTGGGTGGATCTGGTCATCAGTCGGCTCATCGACATCTGGATGGCGTTTCCGCCGGTCCTCTTTTCCATCCTCCTGATCGCGGTCCTGGGGCCGGGCCTTGTGTCGATCATCATCGCGATCGTCGTCATCGACTGGACCCGCTTTGCCCGCGTCGTCCGGGCCGAGGCGATGGCGCAGGGGGCGATGGACTATGTCGCCTCGGCGCGCGTCGCGGGGCGTGGGCGTCTGGGGACGATGATGCGGGAAATCCTGCCGAACGTGCTGCCAACCATCGTGGTCCTGCTGACGCTGGAGATGGGCATCGCCGTGATTGTCGAGGCGATTCTGTCCTTCGTGAATCTGTCGATCTCGACCGATGATCCGACCTGGGGCGGGATGATCTCGGAAGGGCGGACCAGCGTCCATCAGGCCTGGTGGGTGCTGGTCTTCCCGCTGGTGACGCTGTTCCTGACCGTCCTTGCCTTCTCGCAACTGGGCGAGGGGTTGAAGGACCGCTTCGATCCGGTGCTGCGATGAGTTTCCTTCAGGTCCGCAACCTTTCGGTCCGGCTGAAGAAGGGGCCGCCGCTCCTCCGCCGCGTGTCGCTGGACGTCGCGGCGGGCGAGGTACGGGGGCTGGTCGGCGAATCCGGCGCGGGCAAGTCGATGATCGGCAAGGCGGTGCTGGGCATCCTGCCGCCGTCAATCGAGGTGACGGAGGGTGAGATCCTGCTGGACGGAGTGGACCTGCTGCGCCTGCCTTTGGCGCAGCGGCGGCGGCGCATCGGCGCGCTCTGCGCCTTGATCCCGCAGGACCCGCTGACGGCGCTGAACCCCAGCCACCGGATCGGGCCGCAGATCACCGACCGGCTGGTCGACATCCTGGGCTGGACCCGCGCTGATGCCGACCGGCGCGCGGGGGAATTGCTGGCTGAAGTGCAGATCCCCGACCCCGACCGGGTGCTGCGGTCCTACCCGCATGAGCTGTCGGGCGGCATGCGGCAACGCATCCTGATCGCCAGCGCCTTCGCGGCCGAGCCGAAGCTGATCGTCGCGGACGAGCCCACGACGGCGCTGGATGTGACGGTGCAAAAGCAGATCCTGAAGCTGATCGCCGGGATGCAGGCCCGCCACGGGACGGCGCTGCTGTTCGTCACGCATGACCTGGGTGTCGTGTCCAAGGTCTGCCAGCGCCTGTCGGTCCTTTATGCCGGGATGGTGGTCGAGGATACCTCGGTCGCGGATTTCTTTGCCGCACCGCGCCATGCGTATTCGGCGGCCCTTCTCGCCGCGACGCCGAAATACACCGACCCTTCGGCCGGGCTGATCCCGGTTCCCGAGGCCGTGATCTCTGCCGTGCAGGCCGAAGTGGCCGCCTTCGACCGGAGCGTTGCGCATGGCTGACCTTTACCAGATCGAAGACCTGCGCCTGTCGCTGGCGGACATGACCGCAAAGCCGCTGTTCGGTGCGGCACCGCATATCGAGATCCTGCGGGGGCTGAGTTTCACCATCCCCAAGGGCGCGGTGGTCGGCATCGTCGGCGGTTCCGGCTCTGGCAAGTCGACGCTGGGCCGGGCGCTGGTGCGGCTGCTGGAGCCTTCGGGGGGTCATATCCGTTTCGACGGGACCGACATCACCCATCTGCCGGAGGCGGCGCTGCGCCCGCTGCGGCGGCGGTTCCAGATGATCTTCCAGGACCCGATGTCGTCCCTGAACCCGCGCCACCGGGTCGGCACCATCATCGCCGAACCCCTGCGGTTGCACGGCTTTGATGCGATCCCGGACCGCGTTGCGAAGGCGCTGGATCAGGTCGGCCTCGCCCGCAGCTTCGCCATCCGCTACCCGCACGAATTGTCCGGCGGCCAGCGCCAGCGCGTCGGCATCGCGCGTGCCATCGCGCTGGAGCCGGATTTCATCCTGGCCGATGAGATCGTCTCGGGCCTTGACGTCTCGTCCCAGGCGCAGGTGCTGAACCTCCTGGAACGGCTGGTGCGAGAGCTTGGACTGACGCTGGCGTTCATCAGCCACGACCTGAGCGTGATCCGGCGTCTGTGCCAGCGGACCATCGTCCTGCATCGGGGCGTCATCGTCGAGGACCGGCCCACCGCTGACCTGTTCGCGGAGCCTGAGGCCGCCTACACGCGTGAGCTTCTTGAGGCGATCCCGCTGCCCGATCCGGCGCAAGTCTGGGTCTGATCTGGCAGATCCGCTGATGCGGACCTTAGGCCGCTGGTTGGCGTCAGAGTGCGCCCTGGCGTCAGTCCCCGGCGTTTTCGACCGAGCAGGACTTTACCCCGCCCTTTTCAGTGCAGTTGCCGATCCCGACCTTGATCTTGGTCTTTGACCCAGAAGAACCGGCCGTCAGCGCAAAGCCACCCCCGGACGACCCCGAGGGCGCGGCCGCCTTCATCTCGGTCTTGCCAAGCTCTTCCGCGATGGCTCCATACAAGGCGCCGGCGTGCAAAGCCGCCGCGGCGGCATCACCGGACTTGGTCGCTTCGATCAGCGCCGCCTCGTGGTGCCTCCGGTCTTCTACAGACAGGCCTGCCTCTTCCTTGCCGAAAAGCGATTCGAGACCACTGAAGAGAGATCCGATGCCTGCAGCCGTCGAGCCCTCAGCGGTCGCGACGCCTGCTTCCTGGGCCTCGGCCTCGGCCTTTGCCGCGTCCCGCGCAGCGTCCTGCCGCATGGCCTCTTCGGCTGCCCGGGCAGCAACGTCGGAAAGATAGGCCTCGCGACCTGCATCATCGAGGGCAGAGGCCACCACGATCACCGGCACGTCGCCCAGGCCTTCGACCTTTTCGATCACCCCGGCATTCAGCGCCTTGACGTGCAGGGTCTCGAAGAAGGGCACCAGGTCCTGGTCGGTCATGCGCTTCGGGGCGAGCACGCGCAGGTGGATCTGCGCCCCGAAATCCGCAAGGAAATAGCGGCCACGGAAGCCTTCCGGCAATAGGTCCTCGGTGACGTCCAGACCGCGGACGGTCATGAACTCGGTGCCGCGAAACTGGGCTGTCGTTGCCTGCAGTTCCGACCGCTGTTCCATCGAGGCAAAGCTGGTGAAGATGACATTGGGGTAGCGGACCGCCTTGATCACAACCTTGCGGTCGCCTTTTTCGTAAGTCAGCGCTGCAACCTCTGTGCCCGAGTCCGCGTCAGTCTTGCCCATCTGGCTGACGGCCGCGACGGCCTTCTTGTCGGCCTTCTTTGACGACTTCGGCAGGAAACCCTCGACATCGGCGGCTTCGGTCAGACGGACGGTCCAGCCCTCGGGCGGCTTCGGCAACATGTCGGCAAGACGTGTCGGCATCCCGGCGGCCGCGGCGGAACCGGTGAGCCCCGCCAGGCGACCGGAGATACCCGACACATATTCGGTGAAGGTCAGCCCTTCGGCTTCCTCGCGTCCGGACCATTTGGCGGACATCTTGTAGTCGAAATACACGGCGCCCCCCGCAGTGGCGGAGAACATCACGAAAAAGCCGATCAAACGCAGCACGGGGTCAGTCCTTGTCCTGGTTCAGGCCTGATAGACCCGAATTTTGGCAAGCTTCGGGCAGGATCAAAGTTTTTTCGTCAGGCCCGCCGCAACACGGTGCTGATCGCGAACAGGGCCGCTGCGACGACGATGATCGATGGGCCGGTCGGAGTGTCCTGCCAAAGCGAAAGGCCAAGCCCGCCAAGCCCCGAGGCGGCACCGACCACGACGGCGGCGGCGGCCATTGCCTCGGGTGTGCGGGCGAGGCTGCGGGCGGCGGCGGCAGGGATGATCAGCATCGCGGCGATCAGAAGCGCCCCGACGATCTTCAGCGCCACGGCGACGACAAGAGCCAGTGCGATGACCAGGACCAGACGCTCGCGGTCGGGGTCGATCCCGGCGGCATGGGCCAGGTCCTCGGACAGGGTCGCGGTCAGAAGCCGCTGCCAGCGCCAGACGAGAAGGGCCAGGACGGCTAGTGAGCCAAGCCAGACCAGCGCCAGCTCGGGGCGGGACACCGCAAGGATGTCGCCGAAGAGATAGCTGGACAGGTCGGTGCGAACGTTCGGGAAAAAGCTGACCGCGACCAGTCCGAAGGCAAGCGCGGAATGGGCAAGGACGCCCAGCGTGGTGTCCATCGCCCATCCCCGCGCCGACAGCCCGGCGACGGTGACGGCCATCGCCAGCGCGACGGTCAGGGTCCCAAGGCCGATGGGCAGGTCCGTCGCCAGCGCCAGCGCCACGCCAAGGACGGCGGCGTGGGCCGTCGCGTCGCCGAAATAGGCCATGCGCCGCCAGACGACGAAGGCACCAAGCGGGCCGGTTGCCAAGGACAGACCGACGGCGGCAAGACCCGCGCGCACCAGAAAGTCGTCAAGCATGGTCGTGCTCATGGTCGTGGTGGTGGTCGTGATGATGATGGTGCGGGTGGCCGTCGTCATGCGCGTGGTCGTGTTCGTGGCGGTAGAGCGCCAGCGCGCCCTGAGTGCCCAAGCCGAACAGCGCGCGGTATTCCGGCGCGTTCGACACGACCCGCGGCGTGCCTTCGCAGCAGATATGGCCGTTGAGGCAGATCACCCGGTCGCTGGCGGCCATGACGACATGCAGATCATGGCTGATCATCAGGACAGCAGCACCGGTCTGGTGCCGGACCTCTTCGATCAGGCGGTAGAAGGCGGCCTCGCCGGGCTGGTCAAGGCCCGAGGTCGGCTCGTCCAGCATCAGAATCTGCGGATTGCCCAAGAGCGCCCGGGCCAGCAGCACGCGCTGGAGCTGGCCGCCCGACAGCGTCGTCATCTGCTCGGCCCCTTCGCCCGCCATGCCGACCCGTGCCAGCGCCGCTTCTGCGGCCTGGTCGGTCACGCGGGTGGGCAGGGACAGGAAGCGGCGGACGGTGATCGGCATCGTGCGGTCGATGGTGAGCTTTTGCGGGACATAGCCGATCCGCAGGTCCGGCTGCCGCGAAAGGCGGCCCTCGGCCACCGGCACGATGCCCAGAAGCGCGCGCAGGAGGGTGGACTTGCCCGAACCATTCGGCCCGAGGATGGTGACGATCTCGCCCGGGTCGACCTTCAGGCTGATGTCGTGCAGCACCTCGTCGCTTCCGAAGCGGACGCAGATATGGTCGGCAGAGAGAAGTGACGTGGCGGTGGGGGACATGGTTGCGAGAGATGTCGTGCCAAGGTTCATGACTGCCCCCGGCAATTCGGGCACAGGCCAAGCGCCTCGATGGTGGAGCGTTCGACCTGGAAGCCGGCCTTTGCGGCCTCGGCCTCAAGCGACTGGCGGGCGGCGGTGGCTTCCGCTTCGGCGACGGTGTGACAGGTCCGGCAGATGAGGAAGGCCGGAGCATGATCCTTGCCCGGATGAACACACGCCGTAAAGGCGTTCAGGCGCTGGATGCGGTGGGCAAGACCCTGTTCCACAAGGAATTCCAGCGCGCGGTAGGCAACCGGCGGCTGGTTGCCGAAGCCTTCGGTCGCCAGTCGCGCCAGAACATCATAGGCACCAAGAGCCTTGTGTTCTTCCAGCAGGATTTCCAGCACCCGGCGGCGGACCGGGGTCATCCTTGCCCCAGTGGCCGCCGTCACCGCCTCGGCCCGCGCCAGCGCGTCATGGGCGCAATGCGCGTGGTCATGCGCTGCGAAGGCAAGATCGGGATCGGGCATTGGGGGCTCTTGACGTGTTATGATATTACATACATAGAACGGGGCGACGGAAGAAGGAAGCCACTTGATGCGTTATATCATTACTCTTGTCGCGACCGCCACCCCCGCCCTGGCCGAGGTGCCAAGGGTGGTCACTGACATTCCTCCGGTCCATGCGCTGGTCGCGCAGGTGATGGGGGACCTCGGTCAGCCGGAACTCTTGCTGGCCAAAGGGGCGGACGAGCATGACTTCCAGCTGAAACCAAGCCAGGCCGGGGCGGTGGCGGATTCGGATCTGGTGATCTGGATCGGACCCGAGCTGACGCCCTGGCTGGACGGCGCGATGGACAGTCGCTCAGAAGGTGCGGCGGCGCTGGCGCTGCTGGATGCCGAGGGGACCCAGCGGCGGGCCTATGGCGATGCAAAGACCGACGCGCATGGGCATGGGGAAGACCACGCCGAAGAAGCGGGGCATTCCGAACACGAGGGTCATGCCGACGAGGCGGGCCATTCCGAATCGGAGCATACCGAGGAGGCCGGTCATGAAGAGGGCCACGATCACGGGTCCGAGGACCCGCATGCCTGGCTCGACCCCGCCAATGCACAGGTCTGGCTGGGCCTGATCGCAGCCGAGCTTGGGCGGCTTGATCCGGAGAATGGGGCGACCTATGCCGCCAACGCGGTGGCTGCGGGCGAGCGGATTGCGGCACTGGACGGCGAGCTGGTGGCCCTGCTTGCGCCAGTGAAGGACAAACCGATCGTCACGTTCCACGACGCCTATGGATACTTCGTCGACCACTACGGGCTGACCGTCGCGGGCAGCATCGCGCTGGGGGACGCCTCGTCGCCCGGTGCGGCGCGGCTGGCCGAGTTGCGGGGCGAACTGGAGGCCGGGGGCGTGGTCTGCATCTTCCCCGAGGTGCAGCACGACCCGGCGCTGGTCGAGCAGATCACCGAGGGGACCGGGGTGAAGATCGGCGGGGCGCTGGATCCCGTCGGCTCGTCGCTGGACGCGGGGCCGGACGCCTATGCGGCGCTGCTGCGTGGCATGGCGCAGACCATCGCGGACTGCGCGGGCGGCTAAGCTGTCCAGGCGGCGGGTTGGTGCTGCGACCAGCGATCAGCCCTGGGCGTCAAGGACGTAGGGTGGGTGATATCGCCCACCCTACTTTCGGGCAAGATCCAGAAGCCGGGCGCAGTCGACATGCGTTGCAAGATGCTCGGCAAGCGCGTCCAGAGTTTCCTCGACCGTCTGGTCATAGCTGACCACTCCCGGCGAAGCGCCAAGACTGGCGAGGAACGCGCGCCGGAACGCGTCCTCGGTGAACATGCCGTGGATGTAGCTTCCCATGACCCGGCCATCCCCCCGTTGTGCGCCTTCCGGCTGGCCGTCCACGGTGAACATCGGGCGCGCCCGGTCCGGGCCGTCCGTGTGGCCAAGGTGGATTTCATAGCCTTTGACCCTTGTCCCCGAAGCGGGGTGCATGGCCGCAGTCTCGGTCACCCGCTTGTCCACCGTCATGACGGTGGACAGGTCCAGAAGCCCAAGGCCGGGGACTGATCCGGGCCGACCCTCGATGCCCTCCGGATCGGTGATGTCCTTCCCTAGCATCTGATACCCCCCGCAGAGGCCAAGGACCCTCGCGCCGCGCCTCAGCGCGGCGAAAAGGTCGATGTCCCAGCCTTGCGCGCGAAAATGGACAAGGTCGGCGATGGTGGCCTTGCTGCCGGGCAGGATGATCAGGTCGGCTTCCACGGGCAGGGGCTGGCCGGGCTTGATGATCTTCAGCGTGACGCCAGGTTCCTGCGCAAGCGGGTCGAGGTCGTCGAAGTTGGCGATGCGGTTGAGGTGTGGAACGGCGATCAGGAATTCTCCGTCGCCGCGTGTGCCGCCAAGGTCCGCCGCATCCTCGGCTGGAAGCCGGTGGGCCTGCGGGAACCACGGGACGACACCAAGCCCCTGCCAGCCGGTACGCTGTTCGATCAGGTGGTAGCCGTCATCGAAAAGCCGGGGGTCGCCGCGGAACTTGTTGATCAGGAACCCGCGGATCATCGCGGCATCCTCCGCGTCGAGGACGGCTTGAGTTCCGACAAGCTGGGCGATGACGCCACCGCGGTCGATGTCTCCGGTCAGGATCACCGGGACATCGGCGGCGCGGGCGAAGCCCATGTTGGCGATGTCGCCGGCGCGCAGGTTGACCTCGGCCGGGCTGCCCGCCCCTTCGACGATCACGAGGTCGGCCTCGGTTTGCAGGCGGCGGAAGCTGTCCAGCACCGGGGCCATCAGTTGCGGCTTCAAGGCGGCGTAATCCCTGGCACGAACGGTGGTCAGGCGCTGGCCCTGAACGATGACCTGCGCTCCGGTTTCCGACTCTGGCTTCAAGAGAACCGGGTTCATGTCGACATGCGGCTGCACCCCGCAGGCCCGGGCCTGCAGAGCCTGCGCGCGGCCGATCTCGCCGCCCGTGGCCACGGCGGCGTTGTTCGACATGTTCTGCGGCTTGAACGGGCGCACCGTCAGGCCCTGCCGGGTGAAATGACGGCAGAGACCCGCGACCAGCATCGACTTGCCGACGTTGGACCCGGCGCCCTGGATCATGATCCTCATGATCTGCGGGCCATCAGCCAAAGGAAGAAGACCCCGCCGACGAGGCCGGTGACGACGCCGATCGGCATGTCCTCGGGCGCCATGACGATGCGGGCGACAGTATCGGCGGCGACCAGGAAGATCGCTCCGGCCAGCGCGGAAAAGGGCAGGACGCGCGCGTTGTCGCCGCCCACGGCAAAACGGACAAGATGCGGCATCATCAGCCCGACGAAGCCGATAAGGCCCGAGAATGCGACCATGACGCCGGTGATCAGCGCCCCGGCGACAAAGACCGTCAGGCGGAAGCGGGCGACCGGAATGCCCAGCGAGGCGGCGGTTTCGTCCCCGAGGCTCATGGCGTTAAGCGCAGGAGCCTGGGACCAGAGCCAGAGGCCCGCAGGCAGCAGGACGGCGAGCGGGTAGATCAGGTGCGACCACTGCGCGAGGCCAAGGCCGCCGAGCATCCAGAAGACCACGGTGTGGGTCGCCTTCGGGTCACCGAGGAAGATCAGCACATTGGCCCCGGCCATGATGATGAAGCTGACAGCGACCCCCGCCAGGACCAGACGGTCGGCCGAGGTGGCCCCGGTCAGCCGCGCCACGGCAAGGACAAGAAGGGTCGCCGCCAGCGCCCCGCCAAAGGCCATGAGCGGGACGGTCAAAAGGCCGAGGAAGAGACCGGTGTGCAAAAGCGCCGCGATCGCGCCGAACGCCCCGCCCGAAGAGATGCCAAGAAGGTGCGGGTCGGCAAGGGGATTTCGCGTCACCGACTGCAAGGCCGCACCCACGATCCCGAGGCCCGCGCCGACGAGCGCTGCCAGAAGGGCGCGGGGGAAGCGGATGTCCCAGACGATGGCCTCGCGGCCGTCCGTCCAGTCAGGGGTGACCAGGCCCGGCAGCATGTGGTTCGCGAGCACGCCCCAGACCGTCGCCAGCGGGACCGCCACGGCCCCGACCGAGACGGCAACAAGAATGGCAAGAAGCAGGACCCCGCAGCCGCCCAGCACCACACCGGCCCGGCGCGTCAGGCGCAGGGTGGGCGAGGCCGGGCTGGCAATCGGGGTTTCGGTCATCCGGCCTGCTCCATGACGGTGCGGGCCGCGGCCTGGCCGGACAGGAACGCCCCATGCGCGGTGCCGGGGTGGTCGGACGACGAGGCCTCTCCGGCAAAGACCAGACGGCCGTCCCAGTCGGCCCCGGCCAGCGCGCGGCGCGTGGCAGGAGAGGAGCCGACAGCGTGGAACGAGTAGGAGCCAAGCGCGAACGGGTCCTGCGACCAGCGGGTCACCTGCGCGGCCACAGGCGTCGGGAACGCGGTGCCGAACATAGCCTTCAGAGCCTCATGCGCCCCGGACAGCGTGGCGTCGTCGTCCAGGTCCTCCAGAGCGCGGGCCTGCGCGCCGGCGTGAAAGGCAAGCAGGACGGGGGCCTGCAGCGCCCTGCCCAGGCTCACCCATTGCGACCACTGGCCGTCCTTTGGCCCAAGCCATTCGATCCAGTCGACATCCGCGTCCCAGGCGATACGGTCAAAGCGCAGCCAGCATTTGTTCAAAAGACCCATGCCAAGGCTTGCGATGGCCTCTTGTCGGGCCGGGGCAAGCGGTTCGGCGAAGCTGACGCTGCCGGATTTCAGCACGCCAAGCGGAAGCGTCACGACGGCGTGGTCGAATGTCAGGGTCGGGCCATCGGCGAGCGTCACCGCCACGCCCCCGGTCACCGGGGCAAGCGCCGTCACCCTCTGACCCATCCGGACAGAGGTCCCGTCCGCCAGATGCGCGACGATCTGGTCATAGCCGCCGGGAAAGAGGACGTCTGGCCCGTCGAACGCCTTGCCCGCGTCGATATTCCAGGCGGAGACCTCCGCCCAGTCGCCCGCGTATTCCTGCTCGAAGCTCGCGTTCACGTAGTGGCGGACCAGGCGGCGGGTTTCCCCATCGGCCTTGCCCCAGGCAGGAGAGGACTGAATGGCCACGGCCAGAGAAAGATCGGTCTCGACGCCGTCGGCAGCGTCACGCGCGGTGGCGACAAGGGTCTCGGCCATGTCCATGGCGGGGGTCAGGTCAGTTTCGCTGCCATCCGGCCCAAGTGCCAGGCTCCGGTCGTAAGAGGTAACGACCCGCGCGGCCCCGGCCTGATCGGCCAGCGCGGTGATCGGGTTGCCCTTCGCCCCATGGATCCAGCTTGCGCCAAGGTCCATCGGCAGGTCAGGCCACTGGCGGGACGTGTGGATGCGGCCCCCGATCCGGGTGCGGGCTTCGATCACCATGACCTCATGCCCGGCCGCCCGCAGGTCGCGTGCAGCCGCAAGCCCCGCGAGGCCCGCGCCGATCACCACGATCCGGCGCGGCGCCCGCGCGCGCGCCCGCCGCGCCAGAAGCGCAGCGGGGATCAGGGTCAGGGCGGCGCGGCGGTCCATCGGCTGTCAGTTCCCCCAGAAGCCCGCGACCAGCTTTTCCACCGCGCGGATGTTGCGGGGGCCTGGGGTGGCCTCGACGTATTCCAGCACGACATAGCGGTCGTTCTTCACCGCGTCGATGCCCGCGAACGCGGGGTTGGTTTCCAGGAAGGCGATCTTCTGCTCGGCCGTCACGTCGCCGTAGTTGACGATCACGATTACTTCGGGGTTGCGTTCCACCACCGGCTCCCAGGCGACGGTGGCCCAGCTTTTGTCGAGGTCGTCCATGATGTTGCGCCCCCCGGCCGCCTCGATCAGGGCGGTGGGGATGGCATAGGCCCCGGCGGTGAAGGGGGCTTCATCGCCCGAGTCGTAGACGAAGACGCGAAGCGGAGCGGTGCTGTCGACACTGGCGGTGATCTCGGCCAGGCGCGCCTTATACCCTTCAACCAGCGTGGTCGCCCTCTCCCCGACCCCGAAGATCGTGCCCAGGTTCAGCAGGTCGTCGTACATGTCCTGCATCGACGCCTTCGCTTTGGGACCGACGAAGATGCAGCTTTCGGTCAGCTCGTAGGTCTTGATGCCAAGCGGTTCCAGCGTCTCGGGCGTGACTTCGCCGCCGACCTTCATGCCGTAGTTCCAGCCGGCGAAGAAGAAGTCGGGTTCGGCATCCAGCAGCACTTCACGCGTCGGGTACTTGGCGGAAAGCTCCGGCAGTTCGGCGATTCCGGCGCGGAGTTCCGCGTCCAGGGTCTTCCAGCCCGAAACGCCGGTATAGCCGACCATCCGGTCCTGCAGGCCCAGGGCCAGCATCATCTCGACCAGGTTCACGTCATTGGCGATCGCGCGGGTGGGCGCGGCGTCGAAGGTGATCTCGCGGTTGCAGCTTTGCACCGTGACCGGGAAGGCCAGTGCGGGGGTGGACAGAAGGAGAAGGGCGAGGAGTGAGGTTTTCATCTAGTGGTCCAACTGAAAGGAGAAACGGGGAGACGTGCCGGATCGGTCGATCCGTGTCGCGACCTGGAAGGCGCGGGCGATGGTGGCTTCGGTCAGCGCCTGATCCGGGGCGGCGTCGGCAATCACGCGGCCCTGGTCCAGGATCAGCACGCGGTCGGCAAATTCGGCGGCAAGGGTCAGGTCGTGCAGCGTGCAGACCACCGCCAGGCCAAGCCCGCGCAGCAGGCGGAGGAGTTCCAGCTGATGCCGGATGTCGAGGTGGTTGGTGGGCTCGTCCAGCACCAGGATGCGGGGTTCCTGCGCCAGGGCACGCGCGACCATGACCCGCTGACGCTCGCCGCCCGAAAGCGTGCCGAACCGGCGGTCGGCCAGGTGCGACAGGTCCATCCTGACCAGTGCGGCCTCGGAGATCGCGGTGTCCCGCACCCCCGGCCCCATCCCCTGCCGGTGCGGCAGACGGCCAAGCAGGACGATGTCGCGCGTGGTCAGCGCAAAGTCCGTCGGCTGTTCCTGCAGGACGGCCGCCACGATCCGCGCCGCTTCCCGTGCCGGGCGATGCCACAGATCGCGGCCCTCGACGATGATCGAGCCGGAAAGCGGCACCTGGTGGCGATAGAGCAGTCGCAAGAGCGAGGACTTCCCCGCCCCGTTCGCCCCGCAGATCGCCAGGACCTCGCCCTCCGCCAGCCGGAACGAGATGTCGTGCAGGATTGCCGGGGCGCGCTTCGGACCCCAGGTGACGTTGCGCAGTTCAAGCACGGTCACTGGATCGCCCCTTCCTGCGTGACGATCATCGCGGCCGGGATGCGCGCCAGGGTCGTGTCGCAAAGCCGCGTCGGCAGGTCGCGGCCGGTCATCCAGCCGTCCTTCAGCGCGGCATAGCTGCGGGCGAAGGCGACCAGGTCGTCCAGCGGCTGGTCGGGGTCAATGTCGCCGAACAGCCAGGTCGCCTTGCCGGTCGCGCGCCAACCGACAACGCAGGGCTCGCCGTGATCGGGCACGCAGCCCGCCAGACAGGCCGTGCCCGAGACCTCGAACGCCTCGCCAAGCCCCGCCGCCGAAATCGCGTCTCGCAGCTTTCTCAGCAGAGCGAAGCCGGGCTTGCAGACATCGCCCTTGTGCTTGCAGGCCTTGCAGACCAGCACCTGATGCGGCGCGGATTGCGCCACCGAATACGTCCGGGGCCGGGACCCCTGGGGAAGTTCGTCCATCGAAATCTCCTTCCGGGGCACCCCGCCCGGTGGGTTACATTTTCGATGGCAGGTCTCCTGACTTCGCGGGTCGCCGCTTCCCCTTGCCTTCCCGGCCCGCCGTTCGAACGGCAGACCAGTGGCATGAGAGGGGTCGCTCGCCGCTTACAGTTGCGGGGGCAGTCGGGGATTCGGCGGCTGTTGCCTACACCTCACCCCGTTCCCTTTTCACCCGGCCGCGCGTGGTTTGGCCGGGAACCATCCCCCTCTGTCTGCGCCGGAATTCCGGACGGTTCAAGATCGAAAACGACCCTGTTCCGCCAGGTCCCGTCAGCCTTTCACATTTGCACAAATATCCTCTGGGGGTTTGGGGGGCGAAGCGTCCCCGACGGCCGAGCGCTTTCGCGTCCTTCACGCGAAAGCGCGAGACAAAAGGCATGCGCGAAGCGCTCGATTCAGGAACCGCCCCGATCCTGGGGCAGCCGGTCCAGCACCGCCGCGACCAGAGCGGGCAGGTCCAGCGCGATGTCCACGGTGATCGCCTCCTCCGGGCCGGGAGGCTCCAGCGCCGCAAACTGGCTGTCCAGCAGCGTGGTCGGCATGTAATGCCCGGTCCGCGCGCCCATGCGCGCCGCGATCAACGCGCGACTTCCCGCAAGGTGGACGAAGGTCACCGGCCCAGCCGCGCCCTCCCGGATGCGGTCGCGGTAGGCCCGCTTCAGGGCCGAGCAGCCGATGATCACCGGGGCCTTGTCCCGCAGCACCGCGGCCACCCGGTCCAGCCAGGGCCAGCGGTCGGCATCGGTCAAGGCAATCCCGTCGCGCATCCTGGCCACGGCGTCGGGAGTGTGCAGGTCGTCGCCGTCGAAATAGGGGATGCCCAACCGGGCCGACAGCGCCTCACCGACCGAGGATTTGCCGCAGCCCGAGACGCCCATGATCACCAGCCGCCTCACAGCGACGCCGTGATGCCGCCGTCGACATAAAGGATATGGCCGTTGACGAAGCTGGCCGCGTCCGAGGCCAGGAAGATGCAGGCACCCTGCAGCTCCTCGACCTTCCCCCAGCGACCTGCGGGGGTCCGTTTCTTCAGCCAGGCATCGAACTCCGCGTCCGCCATCAGGGCGGCGTTCAGCGGGGTCTCGAAATATCCCGGCGCGATGGCGTTGCAGGTCAGCCCGTGCCGCGCCCAGTCGGTCGCCATGCCCTTGGTCAGGTTGCCCACGGCCCCCTTCGTCGCCGTATAGGGCGCGATGCCGGGCCGGGCGAGTGCGGTCTGGACCGAAGCGATGTTGATGATCCGCCCCCGCCCCCGTGCGATCATATGGCGCGCGACGGCCTGGCCTACATGGAAGACCGAAGCCACGTTGGTCTGCAACAAACGCTCGAAGGCCTCGGCCGGGAAATCCTGCAACGGGGCGCGGTGCTGGATGCCGGCGTTGTTCACCAGAATGTCGATCGGCTTGCCTGCCGCCTCGAACCCGTCCACGGCAGCGCGCGCTGCCTCGTGATCGGTGACGTCGAAGACCAGCACCTCGGCCCCCGGAATGCCCGCCGCCGCGGCCTCGGCGCGGGCCCTGTCCCGCCCGTTGATCACCACCTGCGCGCCCGCTTCCGCAAGCCCCCGCGCCAGGGCATGGCCGATCCCCTGCGAGGCCCCGGTCACCAGCGCCCGGCGGCCGGTCAGATCGAACATGGGATGCGACATCGGTCCCTCCACGTCTTGTGCGCCCGCGTCGGCTGCGCGAAGGTGAGCGCTAACGGAGGTGACCCATGTCCGCAAGCGCTTCGTGCTTCGAGATCCATGATCCGGCCTTTGCCGCCCATGTCCTGCACAATGCACCCCTGAAGAAGCTGGCGGAAGGCTTCGACTGGGCCGAGGGTCCGGTCTGGTTCGGCGACCAGCAGTGCCTGCTTTTCTCCGACATCCCCAACGACCGCATCCTGCGCTGGTCCGAGGCGGGACTGACCACCTTCCGGCAGCCGGCCAACTATTCCAACGGGCATACCCGCGACCGGCAGGGTCGGCTGGTCAGTTGCGAGCATGGCACGCGGCGGGTGACGCGCACCGAGTGGGACGGGACCTTGACGGTGATCGCGGACAGCTACCGGGGCAAGCGGCTGAACAGCCCCAACGATGTCGTGGTCAGCCGCGACGGCGCGATCTGGTTCACCGATCCGCACTACGGCATCATCAGCGATTACGAGGGCTTCAAGGCCGAAGCCGAACTTCCCTGTTCGGTCTACCGCGTCGACCCGGACGGGACGATCGAGGCGGTGATCACCGACATGGCCTGCCCGAACGGCCTGGCCTTCAGCCCCGACGAAAACCGCCTTTACGTTGCCGATACCGGGCGGGCGTTCCACAGCGATCCCCAGCATATCCTGGCCTTCGACATGGGAACCGGGCGGCCCGCCAAGGGTTCCCTGTTCCACAGGATCGCGCCGGGCTGTGCAGATGGAATCCGGGTGGATGACGAGGGCAACCTCTGGTCCTCGGCCGGGGACGGGGTTCACTGCATCGCGCCGGACGGGCATCTGATGGGCAAGGTCCTGGTGCCCGAGGTGGTCTCGAACCTCTGCTTCGGGGGGCGGGCGAAGCATCGGCTATTCATCACTGCGACGACGGGTCTTTACTCGGTCGTCCTGAACCGGAAGGGCGCGCAATGGCCGTGACGAAACCGCAGGTCGGTCTGGTGGGACTGGGCACGATGGGCGCGGCGCTGGCGCTGAACATCGCCGAGAAGGGCTTTCCGATCGCCGTCTGGAACCGCACGGCATCGGTCACCCAGGACTTCCATGCCGGGGCGGGCACGCTTGCGCCCCGGGTGGTGGCGACCGAGACGCTTGCCGATCTTGTGGCGGCGATGTCTCCGCCCCGGTCGATCATCCTGATGGTTCCGGCGGGCAAGGCGGTGGACGACATGCTGGCCCAGCTGGCACCGCATCTTCAGCCCGACGACTTGGTGATTGACGCGGGCAATGCCAACTTCCACGACACCAACCGCCGCGCCGCCTCCGGGCTGCCGTTCCGCTTCATGGGCATAGGGGTCTCGGGCGGCGAGGAGGGCGCGCGGCACGGCCCCGCGATCATGGCGGGCGGCCAGCGCGAAGACTGGAGCCGGATGGCAGGCGTCTTCCGTGCCATCGCCGCGAAGGCCGACGACGGCACCCCTTGCGCCGACCACATGGGCGAGGCGGGGGCGGGGCATTTCGTCAAGGCGGTCCACAACGGCATCGAATATGCCGACATGCAGATGATTTCGGAAGTCTACGGCGTGATGCGCGACGGGCTGGGTATGTCCGCGTCGCAGATCGCCCCAGTTTTCGCCCGCTGGAACGAGGGCGTGCTGCGGTCCTACCTGGTCGAAATCTCGGCGGCGGTGGCGGGGGCCGTTGATCCGGTCACCGGCGGGCCGTTGCTGGATGTCATCGTCGATGCGGCAGGCCAGAAGGGTACCGGGCGCTGGACGGCCATCGAGGCGCAGAACCTTGGCACCCCGATCCCGGTGATCGAAGCGGCGGTGATGGCGCGCAACGTGTCGTCCCGGCGGGGCGAACGCGCCGCGGGCGAGGCGCTTTACGGCCCTGCGCCGCAGCGGGTGGACCTGGAACTGGATGACCTGGAACAGGCGCTGATCGCCGGCAAGATCCTGTGCTACGCGCAGGGCTTCGCGATGATGACGGCGGCGGCAGGGGAATTCGGCTGGGCGCTGGATATGCCCGCCATCGCGCGGGTCTGGCGGGCGGGCTGCATCATCCGCTCGGCGATGCTGAACGACATGGCCGAGGCGCTGAGCCAGGACCCGACCCGAAACCTGATGCTGGCGCCCTTCTTCGCCGACCTTCTGCGCGAGACGACCCCCGCGCTCCGCCGCGTGGTGGCCGCTGGGGCGCTGCATGGTCTGGGGCTGCCCGCCCTGTCAGGGGGTCTTGCCTGGTTCGACCTGATGCGGACCGCGCGCGGGACGGCCAACATGATCCAGGGCCAGCGCGATTTCTTCGGTCTGCACGGCTTCCAGCGGCTCGACGGCCTTGACCACCCGCACGGCCCCTGGGCTGCCGGCTGAACGGTCGACCTGTAGCTTGACAGCCTTCCTGGGGCAGGGTGGACTGCGACGGCAGGACAGGCGCAGTGCTGACTTACGGGGGCCCGATGATCTTTGACACGCACCTGCATCTGATCGACCGCTCCCGGCTGAGCTATCCTTGGCTGGCAAGTCTTCCGCCACTGGACCGCGACTGGGACTTCGCAAGCTACTGCGCCACGGCGGCGCGTCTTGGCATCACCGATGTCCTGCACATGGAAGTAGACGTTGCCGAAGCGGACATCGATGCCGAGACCGCCTGGATCGCGGATCTCATGGCGCAGCCGGGCAGCCTGCTCCGGGGCGCGATCAGCGCGGCCCGCCCGGAAAGTCCGGGCTTTGCGGACTGGCTGGACCGTCTGGACCGCAGGGTCGTCAAGGGCATCCGCCGGGTGTTGCATGTGGTGCCGGACGAGGTGTCACAGACCGCGCTCTTTCGCGAAAACGTCCGTCGGCTGGGGACCGCAGGATTGCCCTTCGACATCTGCATGCTGCAACGCCAGCTTCCGCTGGCCACCGATCTGGTGGACGCCTGTCCGGACACGACCTTCATCCTCGATCACTGCGGGGTGCCGGATATCGTGGGAGGCAATTTCGACGGCTGGGCCGCCCGCATCACCAACCTGGCGCGGCGGGACAACCTGCACGTCAAGCTGTCGGGAATTACCGCCTATGGCCCCGCCGACTGGACCGCCGATACGCTACGTCCCTATGTGCAGCACGTGATCGAAACTTTCGGCCCCGCGCGTGTCGTTTGGGGTTCGGACAGCCCGGTCTGCACGCTGCACTCCTCGCTGGCCGAATGGGTGGCCCTGACGCAGCTTCTTCTGGCCGGACAGACGGCCGAGGACCGCAGTGCCATCCTGCAAGGAAACGCCCGACGCCTCTGGCTGTGACATGTGCAGCATTTCGCGGACCTCGACGGCCCGAAATCTGCACACAGAAAGAGGAGAAGTGGTGGCGAGGGGGGGACTCGAACCCCCGACCCCGCGATTATGAGTCGCGTGCTCTAACCAGCTGAGCTACCTAGCCACAGTCGGGCGAATTAAGGGGGCGGGGGGGCAAGGTCAAGGGTGAATCGGCTCGCCAGTGCCTCGTCGTTCGACTTCGTCTCCTCGTCGGAGGAAACCCTGCGACGAGAAGCCGAAGGCGCACGAGGAGCGTTCTTAATGCGCCACCCTCGGCCGCCCTGACGCCGTTGCCGTGATGCGGGCCTCGATGAACATCATCCGGCCTTCGATCTCGACCTCCTTCACGTCACGGTCCACCGTCACCCGCAGATCGACGGCACCCGCCTCCTTCGCGCGGGCCGAAGCATCGGCGACCAGCCCGGCCTCCAGCGCAGCCAGCGCTTCCGCGGACGACGAAAAGACCTGAAGACCCTCGGCCAAGTGTGCCACGAACCGGCCCTCGGCGGGTGAGGACACCGTGCCCGTCGCCCGCTGACTGACCTGGCCCGCCACCGCGCCGATGGCATTCGCCACCCCGGCATGTTCCGGCAGGATCATCGGGCAATGCAGCCGTTCCCCCACCGCGCCGTAGTAGGACGGGGCCGAGGCACCAAGGCCGATCACCGGCACGCCCAGCTTGACCGCAACCTCGATGACGCCGCGATGCTGGCCAAGGCCTGCCTTGGTCAGCGCGTGGCGGGCCAGCGTCTCGGGGACCTCGCCGGCAAAGCCCTGGTCCTCGCCGAAAGCGGCTTCCAGAAGGCAATCCACCGTCTGCTGCGTCAGTTGGTCCACCACGGCCTGGGCGAAGACCTGTGGTCCCGTGGCAAAGCGTTCGCCCGCCCCGGTGCGCCGCTTGGCGATCAGCCGCAGGGACTTTTCCGCCGCCGCCGCATCCCAGCTGTCCAGTCGGCCCAGTACATGCGACGCATCCGAAGGCGTCACACCCGACATCATCACCAGCCCGCGCGCGACCAGCCGCTCCAGCGCCGCAACCTCCAGCCGCGAGGTCAGGGCGGCCGCCATCGGCATGGGCTTGGTGATCCGGTCCAGCACGGCAATTTCGCGCGTGTTCAACCCGCCGCGCTGGCCGGACATCGGCACGACGAAGCGGCCGTCCATCTCGGACACGGCCTCGCTGGACAGCCAGCGGTCAAGCGCGGCATGGACAATCAGCCCATGGTCCACCGCCAGCAGGGATACCGGCATCAGGCGGCGGGGGCCAAGGCGCAGACCGCCGGTCAGCCCCTCGGTCACCAAGTGCACCTCGCTGTCGCCGCCAAGGCCCGTGGTGCGCATCGCCACCGCCTCGACCATCGTCCGGAAGCCGCCGACGCGCGCCCCTTGCGGGTCGATCTCGGGCAGCCCGCCCCGCAGGAGGGCGACGTCAGTGGTCGTGCCGCCGATGTCGGAGACCAGTGCATCCGACGCGCCGGTCAGCCAGCGCGCGCCGACGATGCTGGCGGCGGGGCCGGAGAGGATCGTCTCGATCGGCCGTTCGCGCACCATCGCGGCGGAAATCAGCGCGCCGTCGCCGCGGACGACCATCAGGGGCGCATCGATGCCCACGACGGCCAGATGGCGTTCGCAGGCGGCGACAAGGCGGTCGATCATCCCGATCAGCCGGGCATTCAGGACCGCGGTCAGCGCGCGTTTGGGGCCGTTGAGGTTTGCCGACAACTCGTGGCTGCAGGTCACCGGGCGACCCGTCACGCGGCGGATCAGGTCGCGGGCGGCAATCTCGTGCGCGGGGTTGCGGGTGGCGAACTGCGAAGCGACGGCAAAGCCCGACACCTCGTCGCCCAGTTCGCGGACCAGCAGTTCCAGAAGGCCAAGGTCCAGCGCCGCCACCTCGGTTCCGGCATGGGTGTGGCCGCCCGGCAGCTTGATCACCGGATCGCCCTTCAAAGCCTCGGTCAGCCCGCTGCGGCCAAGGTCGGCGTCACCGAAGCCGATGAAGACCAGCGCCACCCGCGCGCCCTGACCCTCGACCAGCGCGTTGGTCGCAAGCGTGGTCGAAAGCGAGACCAGCGCCACCTCGGCAGGCTTCACCCCCGCCGCAGCAATGGCCGCGTCGACCGCCTCGCCGATCCCGACGGCCAGATCGTGACGCGAGGTCAGCGCCTTGGCCTTGCCAAGGACGACATTCGCCGCCTCGTCCAGGATCACCGCGTCGGTGTAGGTGCCCCCCGTGTCGACACCCAGAAAGTAGGCCATGTCCGTCCCTGTCCGTCTTGCGTTTTCCGCCAGCTAGAGCACCGGGGCCTGCCTGTCAGCCCCGGAAGCGACATCAATGCCGCCGGCGACGGCGATGCGCGGGGGGCAGGTTCAACATCGTCCGGTATTTCGCCACCGTCCGCCGTGCGATGGGGGCGCCGCCCTCGGCCAGGGCAGCCGCCAGAGCCTCGTCCGAAAGGGGGGCATCGGGGTCCTCTTCGGCCAGCAGCTTGGACAGCCGGTCGCGCAGGGCGCCGGCCGAGGGGCCCCCCTCACGCGGGGCCTGAGTGAACAGCGACCGCAACCACCAGGTCCCGCGCGGGGTGTCGACCGCGGTGCCGGAAACCACGCGGCTGATCGTGCTTTCGTGCAGCCCCAGCGCCTGTCCCACGTCCGACATCGTCATCGGCACCATCGCGCCCAGTCCCTGCTCCAGCGCCGCGGTCTGCCGGGTCAGGATGTCCTGCGCCACAGACAGAAGGGTGGCATTGCGGCCTTCGATCATCTTGATCAGCGCCCGGGCCTCGGCCCGCCCCTTGGCCCGGCCTTCCGCGACCGAGACCGAGGGCAGCGCCGATCGGTTCAGCGACACGATCCAGCCCGAGGTCCCTTTTTCGGCGATCAGGTCCGGCTCGCGGACCGGGGCCGCGTTGGCCTCGAAACCCGAGCCGGGCTTCGGGTCGTAACTGCGCAGCCGCCCGAAGGCCTGACGGAGGTCGGCCACCTCCAGCCCCGCTTCGCGGGCGATGCGGTCGATCTCGCCCTTGGCCAGTAGCTCCAGCCGGTCGAGGAGGGCTGCCATCGGCTTGTCCAGTTCTCCGGCCTCCTCGGCCTGCAGGCGCAGGCATTCCGCAAGGTTGCGCGCGAAAAGACCGGTGGGTTCGGCCCGGTCCTGCAAGCGGCGCAGCACGGCCTCCACCGCCGGGACGGCCACGCCCAGCTGCCCGGCGATAGCGGCAAGCGACCTGCCGATCCACCCCGAAGGCTCCAGCGCCTCGGCCAGGGTCATCGCGATGCGCTGGTCGGTGGGCGTCAGGCGCAGCGCCTCGATCACGCCCAGGACGTGGGAGACGAGGCTGGGTCCCGCGGCCGCCTGCTCGGGGCGCTCGGCATCGGCGTTGAACGCCGATTTCCAGCGCGGTAGCCAGTCCTGGACCTGGGGCTTGACCAACTGGATCTGCGGATTCTCGGCCGCGGCTTCCTCCAGATATCGGCTGAGGCCCGCCGCGTCGGCGCGCAGGATGCGGAGCGAGGTCGCAAGCCCCGTCGTCAGCGCCATGCGCTGCGTCTGCTGCACCGAGATGCGGTTGCGGGACTTCATGGAGACTGGTTCCCATGGATGGGCCGATGTCGCAAGCGTTCAGCGCGCAGCCGATTTCTTCGAAGAAATCGTGTCGGAGCCTTCAAAGGCTCCGGTCCGGAGTTTTTGAAAACTCCGGGGGCCGGCGTCAGGCGAAGGTGCCTTCGCAGTACCACTGGTCGGTGACGGCCCCGCCCTGGCCGTAGAAGAGCCACAGCCGCTCGCCCCCTTCCGTCTCGACCCGCCAGTAATCACGGGTACCGCCGCGCCAGTCGGGGTCCTCGAACCACCATTCGGGTTGCAGCCGCTCTGGTCCCACCGCCATCCGCACGGCGCAGTCGCGGCGGCGCCAGCGAAAACGGGCGGGCAGGTCGCGCGTCTCGGGCGCTTCCACCGGTTCGGGGCGGAACATCACCAACGGGCGCGGGGCAGGGGGCGCGGGCCAGGGCCCGTCATGCGGCTGGCTCCAGGCGGCCATCAGCAGCTTCGCGGACTTTGCCGGCACATGGCTGTCGGCGGGATGCAGGCGCAAGACCGCCTCGGTCCCGAGCCTTGCGCCAAGGCGGCCGATCAGATCCTCCAGCGCCTGGGCCGAGCCTGCCGTGACCCGCCCGGCATTGGCCAGCGCCTGCGCCGTCACTTCCAGCTGCCCGCGGTGCTGGACGGCACTGACGGCCTCGGTCGCCAGCGCCTCCAGCCGCAGGCAGTCGATCCCGAACCCGGCGTCGATCTGGTCCAGCTTCAGGTGCAGAAGCGGGCGGATGCGGTCGGGGCTGTCGGCGGCGCGGGCAAGGCCGATCTCCACGGACGCCACCCCGCCATCGGCCCGGAAGCCCTGGAACAGCACCCGCCGCACACCGCGACCCTTGGCGCGCAACTTGTCGCAGAAGGGTGGCAGCAGGCGGTCCAGCGCCGCCTCGACGTCCGTGCGCAACCCGATCGGCTCAGGCAACGTCAGGCGCACCGCGAAATGCATCGGCGGGCGGGCGGGGCTGACCGGTTCCGGCTCAAGCCCCATCGCCTGGTCCAGACGGCGCAGCGTATCGGCCCCGAACCGCCGGGCGAGCGCGGCGCGCGGCAGGCCCATGATGTCACCCACCCGGCGCAGGCCCAGCCGCATCAGCCGGTCGACCACGTCCGCGTCCAGCCGCAGCGCGGCCAGCGGCAGACCCGACAGCGCCTCATGCAGCCGGCCGGGGGGCGAGATCACCGCCGCCTCGGCTCCGCGCGCCGCCACCGGCCGGGGGGCACCGCCGCCGCGCTCCCACCCCCGGCGCTTCACCGCGCGCGACCGGGTCGCCCGCGCCTCCTGGTCGATGGCATCGCCCGAGCGCACCGTGCCAAGGTCGCCCCCGGAATAGCGCGCCAGCCCCCAGGCCGCGCCCGGCGTGTCGGCGATGGCCGCGCGCACCGTCAGCCCCAGGTTTTCGCAATCCTCGGCCACCTGGGCCAGCACGCCCTCTTCCCCGCCATGCAGATGCGCGGCCCCGGTCAGGTCGATCATCAGCCCGGCAGGAGGCTCCTCGGCCACCCAGGGCGAGAAGCGCCCGGCCCAGCGGCGCAGCGTCAGAAGAAAGCGCGCCTCGGTCAGGGGGTCGGCGGGTACGGTCAGCAGGGCAGGGCAGATCGCGGTCGCATCGCGCAGGGGCTGGCCCAGCGAAAGACCCGCACCCTCGGCCTCGACCGAGACAGAGACCAGCACCTGTGCGCCGTTTCGGTCGCCCACGACGGCCAGCGGGACCGGCACCGTATCGGCGCGGTGCCGCTGAACGCGTTCGGCCGCAAGACGCGGGAACCAAAGGGAAAGGATGCGGCGACCCGCCATCGTCCGACTCATATGTTCATGATACGTTCACAGGATGCCACCCCGCCGCGAGCCTGTCGAGTCCCGCACCACCGCAGATGACAAGTGCGTGAGAGCACAACGCGGCGGCTACCGCGACGGAATGCCGCGCCTATAGTGGCCGGGCTAGCCAACGAGGGAGCCAGTACATGAAGTTCGTGAAAGCCGCAGTAATCGGCGCACTCCTTGTCGCAGGAGCGGCCTACGCCGAAGGAGACCGCACCGATCCGAATGCCATCGCGCGCTCGGATCTGATGAAGACCATCGGCAAGAACACCGGCATCCTTGGTGGCATGGCCAAGGGCGAGACCGCCCATGACGCCGCCGCCGCCGAAGGCGCCAAGGCCGCCATCATCGAGGCGGCTGCCAAGATCGAGGAAACCTTCAAGGAGCAGGGCGCGGCCGACCCGGCTTCGGAAGCCAAGCCCGAGATCTGGGCGAACTGGGATGACTTCCTGGCCGATGCCAAGGCACTGGGCGATGCAGCGGGCGCGATGGATGTCGCCTCGGCTGAATCGATCGGCGCCGGCATGGGCGCACTTGGCGGCACCTGCAAGGATTGCCACACCGAATTCCGCGTGATGAAGCAGTAACCTCTGCCCCACGCCGAACCGAAAAGGCCCCGGTCCGCGCGACCGGGGCCTTTTTTCTTATCCGCACCAGACCCCGGTGATGGTACCGGACGGGTCGATGTCGATGTTCAGCCGGTCGGGGCGGTAATCCTCGGTCACGGGGGTCCCGGGGTAGATCAGCCGGGTGCCCTGCGGAAAGGTCATCGCGGCCAGAACCGCATCGTCCCTTCCGACCAGGTCCTGCATTCCGGCTGCACCGCAGGCATTCTCCTTGGGCACGGCGACGCAGGCCGCCAGCCCCAGCACAAGAAGCACCAGTGCGGGTTTAGCCACAGGTCACGCGCTCGATCACGTCGCGGCGGTCCAGCCAGAAGTTCAGCCGGGTGGGGTTGTAGTCCATCGTCACCGCCATGCCGTACTGGATCACCCGCACGTCCTGGCTGAAGCGCATCCCGTCCAGGAGCACGCCGGGCCGGCCGACCAGATACTGCAGGTCGTCCGCTCCACAGCTTGCCAGATTGTCGGCGGGTCGGGTCGGCACCGGCTCCATCACGCAGGCCGAGAGCAGCAGCGGGGCGCAAAGCAGCAGCGAAAAGGCACGTTTCATGGTCGTATCCTCATGTGGCGGGGTCGAATCCCGCATTGCTTTACGCCCCAGATTGGCACAGGTTCCGGGAAATCTTGAAGGGAGGAATATCAGATGCGCACCCGTGCCGCCGTTGCCGTCGCCGCAGGCCAGCCGTTGCAGGTCATGGAGGTCAATCTCGACGACCCCAGGGAAGGCGAGGTGCTGATCGAGATCAAGGCCACCGGCATCTGCCACACCGACGAATTCACCCTCTCGGGCGCGGACCCCGAAGGCATCTTCCCCTCGATCCTGGGTCATGAAGGCGCGGGCGTGGTGGTCAAGTGCGGCCCCGGGGTCAAATCGCTGAAACCGGGCGATCACGTGATCCCGCTCTACACCCCCGAATGCCGCGAATGCCCGTCCTGCCTGTCGCGCAAGACCAACCTCTGCACCGCGATCCGCGCCACGCAGGGCCAGGGCCTGATGCCGGACGGCACCACCCGGTTCTCGATGCTGGATGGCACGCCGATCTATCACTACATGGGCTGCTCCACCTTCGCCCAGCACACCGTGATGCCGGAAATCGCCCTGGCCAAGGTCCGCGATGACGCGCCCTTCGACAAGATCTGCTACATCGGCTGCGGGGTCACCACCGGCATCGGCGCGGTCCTCAACACCGCGCAGGTCGAGATCGGAGCGAAGGCCGTGGTCTTTGGCCTCGGCGGCATCGGGTTGAATGTGATCCAAGGCCTGAAGATGGCCGGGGCCGACATGATCATCGGTGTCGACCTCAACAACGACAAGAAGGCCTGGGGCGAGAAGTTCGGGATGACCCACTTCGTCAACCCCAAGGAACTGCCCGAGGGCACTTCGGTCGTCCAGGCGATCGTCGACCTGACGAAAACGCCTTTCGACAAGATCGGCGGCGCGGACTACTCCTTCGACTGCACCGGCAACGTCAAGGTAATGCGCGACGCGCTGGAATGCACCCACCGCGGCTGGGGCCAGTCGATCATCATCGGCGTCGCCCCCGCGGGCGCGGTCATCGAAACGCGTCCCTTCCAGCTGGTCACCGGGCGGGTCTGGAAAGGCACGGCGTTCGGCGGCGCGCGCGGCCGCACCGATGTGCCGAAGATCGTCGACTGGTACATGGACGGAAAGATCGAGATCGACAGCATGATCACCCACATCCTGCCCCTGGAGCGTATCAACGAAGGCTTCGACCTGATGCACGCGGGCAAGTCGATCCGGGCCGTGGTCGTTTATTGAGCACGGCCTCGGCACATGTGACCACGGCCCTGCCCGCGGGGCCGTGGAAACGCCGGCAGGTCCGGGTCCTTGGCTGGCTGGCGGGGTTCTGGCTGATCTCGGACCTCGGCTACTACTTCGGTCTGCCCAGCTTGGGCGTCGGCATGGACTACAACCTGAACCCGATGCCGGTCGCGACCTTCTACCTCTTCTGGTCCGGCCTTGCTGCCATCGTCTTCTGGCCGCTCTACAGCCGCTGGAACGCCGACGGACCGTTTCCGACCCTGCGGAACCGGGTGCTGGCCGCGCTGATCTGGACCGCCACTTTCGCCCTGATCCTTGTTTTCCTGCACTGGGGCCTGCCCGCACTGCCAGAGGCCACCTGGCCTGCCGACCTGGGCGAGCCGCCCGACCTTCTGATCGCCACGCCCGCCTATTTCTTCCCGAAGACCGTCGAGATCGTGTTCCAGCAGCTTCTGGTTCTGGCACTGATCGTCAGCCTGTCCCTCGACGGTCTGCCGCTGCGCACAATCTCGATCTTCGCGGCACTTCTCTTCGGCGGAATGCACATTTTGCTCGCCTTCTCGGGCATCCCGCCACGTGCCGTCATCATGTTCATCGTCGCTGCCACCGCCTTTGGCCTGATCCTGCCGCGCCTGATCCTGAAGACCCGCTTCGGCCTTGCCGCCGCCTTCGTCCTGCACTGGACCTTCTACGCCGCGGTTCTGGCCCAGGCCCGCATCTTTGGTCCCCATATCGCAAGCTCGGTGGTCGGGTAGGCCCCATGACCTCGACGCCCGCCCTTCGCGCCTTGGCCACCCTTGGGATCGAGGTCACGCTCCACCCCTACGCTTACGACCCCAAGGCCGAGGCGACGGGGCTGCAAGCCGCGCAGGCGCTGGGGATCGACCCCTCGGTGATGCTGAAAACCCTGATGGTCGAGGTTGACGGCAGGCCGGCCTGCTGCGTCATCCCCTCGGACCGGCAACTGTCGATGAAGCGCGTCGCCGCCGCCTTCGGGGGAAAATCCGCCGCCATGATGCCCGTCCCAAAGGCCGAGAAACTGACCGGCTACCACGTCGGCGGCATCTCTCCCTTCGGGCAGAAGCGCGCGGTCCCGACGGCAGTCGAAGCCACCGCCTGCACAGCGCCGCGCGTCTGGATCAACGCCGGTCAGCGCGGTCTTCTCCTGTCGCTGCCACCGGAGTCCGCACTTCGCGCCCTGACCGCCAAGGCCCTGCCGCTGATCGCCTGACTTGCCGGATGTCCCGCCACCGCTATCCTATGCAGAAGCCGGAAAGGGACCCCATGCGCCTTGCACCAGTCTTTGCGCTTCTCGCCACCCCCGCCTGGGCCGAGCCTCCGCGCCTGTCTTTGGTCTTCGGGGCCGACCGGCTGGACGCCCAGTCCGCCGACATCCTGTCCACCCGCCGCATCGACGAAGACCGCGGCTCGGCGCTCTACATCCGTCTGTCTCCCGGCTTCGACGCTTCGATGCGGGTCCTGACCACGGCGCATGTCGGCGATACCGGAGATCTCAGGATCTGCGCGGAAACCGTGCTGGAGCCGATCATCCAGGCCCCGATCAACGAGGCGGTCTTCGTCATCACCGACACCGACCCGACCCGGATCGACCGCCTGCAGGCCCTGCTGTCCGGCCCGACCTGCGCCGAGGTGCCGGGGGGCTGATCTCTCGACACTTGCTCCGTGACCTGCGACTGTCCGGGTAAAGGAGCCACCATGCCTGCAGACCCCCGCGCCCCCCGCCTTGCCGTCCTGATCGACGCCGACAACATCCCCGCCCGGCATATCGAGGCGGTGCTGGACGAAGTTGCCACCTACGGCGAGCCCTCGGTCCGGCGGGTCTATGGCGACTGGTCTTCGCAGGCGCTGACCCAGTGGAAGGAAAAGGCCCGCAGCCTGGGCCTGGTGATGCACCAGCAGTCCGCCAACACCAAGGGCAAGAACGCCAGCGACATCGGCCTTGTCATCGACGCGATGGACATCCTGCACCTGGGCAAGGTCGATGGCTTCGTCCTCGTCTCCTCGGACAGCGACTTCACCCGCCTTGCCAGCCGCATCCGCGAGGACGGGCTGCAGGTGATCGGCGTGGGCGAGGAAAAAACCCCCGAATCGCTGCGCAAGGTCTGCAACCGCTTCATCTTCCTGGAAAACATCGCCGCATCGCCCGAGACTTCCCGTCCGGCCGATCCGGCGCGGACTGCGAAGGAAACGGCCAGACCGGTCGAACCTGCGTCCGAAAAGCAGCCCCCCTCCAAGGCGATCCCTCTGGTCCTTGCCGCGATGAAGAAGATCGGCATCGAAGAGGACAGCTATTCCCTCGGCCAGCTTGGTCAGGTGCTGACCCAGCTTTACCCGGATTTCGACAGCCGCAGCTACGGCAGCGCGCGACTGTCCGATCTCCTGAAGCGCACCGGGCGCTTCGATGTGCAGAAGGGCGACGGCAACCACCTCGTGGTGCGCGATAAGGCGTAACCTAGGGCCAGATCAGAAGATCGTTTTCAGCCAGTCCGCAAAGGCCTCCACCGCTGCCCGCCGTGGCCCCCGGGGCAGCACGACGGCATAGGTGACCACCGGCAGCCCGGTCAGCGGTAGTTTGATCAACCGCCCGGCCTCCAGATCGGCCCGGCATATGATGTCGGTCGCCGTCCCCGCTCCCAACCCCTGCCGGCAGGCCGACATCTCCAGATGCGGGCTTCCGACTTCCACCCGCTTCAGCCGGGTAACGTCCAGGCCTGTGCCTCCCACCTCCGCCAGTTCCCAGTGTTTGTCCGCACCAATCACCCAGGGCATATCCTGCGGGTGCAGACCCTGAGCCGCCAGAGAAGGTGCGCAGACCGCGATCACCTGCGACCGGCAGAGCGGGCGGATCTCCTCCTCGGGCCCTTCTACCCAGCCATCGGATAGCGCCCTGATCGCCATGTCGAACCCGTCGCGCGCCAGATCGATCTTTGCCGGGCTTGGAGACATCGCCACCTCGATCCCGGGATGCTTGGCCCAGAACTCCGGCAGCCGCGGCATGACATGGGTTTCGGCGATAAAGGTCGTCGTGGTGACCCGCACCACCCGTCGCGACTCGGTCTCGCGCAAGCTGGCGATCCCGGCCGCCACCGTGCCGAATCCGTCGTCCAGCGCTCGGGCCAACTGCTCGCCCGCCCCGGTCAGGGCAACTGTTCGTCCCGCCCGCCGTACCAGAGCCACGCCCAGTTCCACCTCCAGGCCCCTGACTGCCTGGGTAACTGCCGCATGAGTGACATTCAGCAATCGCCCGGCCTCAGCGAAGCTACCGCTGCGCGCCGTGGCATCAAAGGCCCGCAGGGCAGACAGAGAGGGCAGGTCGCGCCAGCGCATGATGTAAGCTCAGCTTTCGTTTCTTTGAAATTCCTGAGTCGGAGTATTGCAGAATTTCTGGCATTCCCAAGGTACAAACCATTTCGGGACGAAAGCCATGCACGGCGTCAACCTAGACCTCCTGCGCGCCACTGCCGCCCATCACCGCGACGGCCGCCCGAAGGACCCACACGCCCACCACCGGGCCGAACATCTGGCTACCCTCAGGGCGGAACGGGCCGCCCGCGGGAAGGGCACTGTGGTCGGGATCCTGGCGCTGGTCCGCAAAGCCGCGCGCCGCCAAGGCGAGGTACCCTCCACTTGCCCCTGATGACCGAAGGCGACGGCGTCATGTGCTGCAGGCCCCTGCCCACGACGAGAAGAAGAAGTCGCAGCGATGCCGCGCCTACTCCACCTCGACCGTCACCCAGGTCTCGAAGCAGACCCCGTTCGCCAAGGCCATGACCCCGATCGTCGCCCGCCCGCCCAGGCCCCGCTCGCGCCCGAACACCTCGACGAACAGGTCCGACAGCCCGCTGGAGACCTTGTGGACCTCCTCGAACTCCGGGGTGCAGACGACAAAGTTCAGGCTGCGGACGATCCCTTTCACCCGGTCCAGCGATCCGACCGCCTGCCGGATGCCGCCCAGCACGTTCAGCCCCGTCCGCCGCGCAGCCTGGTAGCCTTCGTCGACGGTCACATTCTGGCCCAGCCGACCCTTGTGCGTGATCTCTTCCCCGATCTGCGCGACATGGCCGGACAGAAACAGCAGGCTTCCGACCCGATGATAGGGCTTCATCGTGCCGTAGTCGCCACCGTAATAGCCGTCCCGGTCGAAGTCGGGGATGTCCAGGCCCATCTGGATGGCAAGGCTTTCGGGTGAGGTCATGGCAGTCTCCTTCGACGCCAACCTGCCCCGTGCTCTGATTCGCCGCCATGGTTAATCGGATGCGGCGCACACGCGCGTATGCATGGAAGGCATACGGATTGCAGACGGTTTGCAGACGCCGGAATTGCCTCACCTCAGGCCGATTAAGCAAGCGACCTCAGACACTTGGCGGTCCCGTGCACATCTGAACGCTGCGTCTCTCCAAAACCGCATTCATTTGTCGCCGGTCAATCCCTACCTTGGCCGCAAAGGAGCTTTCGCATGACTCAGGTATCCCTCGGCCTCGACACTTTCGGCGACGTGACGGTCGGACCCGACGGCCAGCCGCAATCGATGGACCGCGTCCTGCGCGAGGTGCTGGAGCAGGCCACACTGGCCGACGAAATCGGCATTGATTTCATCGGTCTTGGTGAACACCACCGCCCCGACTTCGCGATCTCTGCGCCGGAAATCGTGCTGGCCGCCATCGCGGGACGGACCCGCCGCATCAAGCTTGGCACCGCCGTCACGGTGCTTTCTACCGACGATCCGGTCCGGGTCTTCCAACGCTTTTCCACGCTGAACGCGCTGTCGAACGGCCGGGCCGAGCCGATCCTTGGCCGCGGGTCCTTCACCGAAAGCTACCCGCTCTTCGGGCACGAGTTGCAGGACTATGACCAGCTTTTCGAGGAGCGGCTGGAGCTTTTCGCCAAACTTCTTCGCGAGCCTCGCGTCACATGGTCCGGTCAGACCCGCAGTGCATTGAAAAACCAGCCGGTTTTCCCGCAACTGGGCCAGCCGATGACGGTCTGGGTTGGCGTCGGCGGCAGCCCGGAAAGCGTGGTTCGCGTGGTTCGGCAGGATCTGCAACTGATGCTTGCGATCATCGGCGGCGACGCGGGCCGCTTTGCGCCCTACATCGACCTCTACCACCGCGCCTGCGCCCAGATGGGCAAACCGGTGCGGCCGGTCGGTGTCCATTCCCCCGGCTTCGTTGCTGAAACAGATGAGAGGGCACAGGAAATCCTCTGGCCGCACTACGCCGACATGTTCGGGCGTATCGGTCGCGAACGCGGATGGCCGCCGGTGACGAAGGACCGCTATCTTAACGAAGTTCACCACGGTGCGCTTTATGTTGGTAGCCCCGAGACGGTGGCGCGCAAGATCGCAAGGACGGTCAAGACGCTGGGAATACAACGCTTCGACATGAAGTACTCCACCGGGCCAGTGGCGCATGGCAACCTGATGGAGTGCATCCGGCTTTACGGCGACAAGGTCATGCCGATGGTTCAGGACATGCTCGCCGACAAGGCCGCCTGAAGGGGAGTTCGCCCACCCTACTCTGGCTCGAACCCCAGATGTTGTGTGCCTCGCTTGGCAGCCAGCATCATCTGGCGGTGGCGCTCGCGGAAGCGGTTCCGGTCATCGGGGGAATACGCGTCCACGCAGGCCGGGCAGCATACGCCGTCTTCATAGACCGGGTCCGCCTGATCCGCCGCGGTCACCGGCCGTCGGCACGCCCCGCAGACCTTCAGGCCGCCCGGCACAAGCTTATGACCGACGGACACCCGGTCGTCGAAGACGAAGCACTGTCCTTGCCAGAGGCTCGCCTCCTGCGGCACTTCCTCCAGATACTTCAGGATGCCACCCTTCAGGTGGAATACCTGGTTAACACCTTGTCCCAAAAGGTAATTCGTCGACTTCTCGCAGCGGATGCCGCCGGTGCAGAACATCGCAATCCGCTTGCCGGCAAACCTTTCGCGGTTGTCCTGCCACCACTCCGGAAACTCGCCGAAGGCCTTGGTGCCGGGATCAACAGCACCCTGAAAGGTCCCGATGGCGACCTCGTAATCGTTGCGGGTGTCGATCACCACGGTTTCGGGATCAGAGATCAGGGCGTTCCACTCCGACGGGGCGACATAGTTCCCCACCCGCGCCAAGGGGTCCACGTCGGGTTGCCCCATCGTCACGATCTCGCGCTTCAGCCGCACCTTCATGCGCCCAAAAGGCATTGATTGCGCGAAACTTTCCTTCCATTCCAACCCATCGCAGCCCGGCAGTGCCCGGATCGCCGCCAGCACGGACCGGATGCCGTCAGGGGGACCGGCAATGGTGCCGTTGATCCCCTCGGGCGCCAGAAGAAGCGAGCCCTTGACGCCATGCGCCGCGCAGACCTCCAGCAGCCCCGGCTTCAACGCGGCGGGGTCGGGGAAGCGGGTGAAATGATAGAGCGCGGCGATGGTCAGCATCGCCTTCCTTTGCGCCGAAGCCTCTCGAATTTCAAGCGCTTCGCTTGACGCCCCCGGCCCCCGCACTTACGCAAGGATGGACACCACCAGGAGGCCGCAATGAAGCCCGCAACCGAAGCCCTGATCGTGATCGACGTGCAGAACGACTTCTGCCCCGGCGGGGCTTTGGCGGTCGCGGAGGGGGATCATATCATCAGCCGGATCAACGGGTTGATGGGCGATTTCGCCACCGTGGTCCTGACGCAGGACTGGCATCCCGCGGACCACATGTCCTTTGCCGCCAACCACGCGGGCGCGGCGCCGTTCACCCTGACGCAGATGCCTTACGGCCCGCAGGTGCTGTGGCCCACCCATTGCGTGCAGGGAACGCAGGGCGCGGAGTTCCATTCCGACCTGCGCACCGATCCCGCGCAGCTGGTCATCCGCAAGGGCTTTCGGCCCGAGATCGACAGCTATTCGGCCTTCTTCGAGAACGACCATTCGACGCCCACCGGACTGGAGGGCTATCTGCGCAGCCGGGGGGTAACGGCGGTGACGCTGGTGGGTCTCGCCACCGACTATTGCGTCGCCTATTCGGCCCTGGATGCGGCGCGGCTGGGGTTCAGGGCGACTGTTCTGGAAGGGGCCTGCCGGGCCATCGACCTGAACGGAAGCCTTGCCGAGGCGCGGGACAAGATGCGCGCGGCGGGCGTCGCGCTGGAGGAGTAGATGGTGGATATCGCGACCCGGGTCTGGAACCACAAGTGGAAGATCGACCCCATCGTGCGGTCGCTTATCGACACCGACTTCTACAAGCTTCTGATGTGCCAGTCGATTTTCCGGAACAAGCCGGATACGACGGTGGAGTTCTCGCTGATAAACCGCTCGTCCAAGGTGCGACTGGCCGACCTGATTGACGAGGGCGAGCTGCGCGAACAACTGGACCATGTGCGGTCCCTGTCGTTGACCCGGGGCGAAAGCACCTGGCTGCGCGGGAACACCTTTTACGGCAAGCGGCAGATGTTTCGGTCCGACTTCATGGAGTGGTTCGAGGGCATGCGCCTGCCGGCCTACCACCTTGAAAAGCGCGACGGCCAGTTCGAGCTGACCTTCGAAGGCCGCTGGCCCGAGGTCATGCTGTGGGAGATCCCGGCCCTGGCCGTCCTCATGGAACTGCGCAGCCGCGCCGTGCTGCACGACATGGGTCGGTTCGAATTGCAGGTGCTTTACGCCCGCGGCATGACCCGGCTGTGGGAGAAGATCGAACGCCTGCGGGGCATCGAGGGGCTGAAGATCGCCGATTTCGGCACCCGCCGGCGGCATGGGTTCCTGTGGCAGGACTGGTGCGTCCAGGCGATGCAGGAAGGACTGGGGAACAAGTTCATCGGCACCTCGAACTGCCTGATCGCCAAGAACCGCGATGTGGAAGCAATCGGGACCAACGCCCATGAATTGCCGATGGTCTACAGTGCCTTGGCGGACACGGACGAGGAACTCCGCCAGGCACCCTACCGGGTTCTCGCGGACTGGCAGGAAGAGCACGAGGGCAACCTGCGCATCATCCTGCCGGATACCTATGGCACCGAGGGTTTCCTGAAAAACGCGCCCGACTGGCTGGCGGGCTGGACCGGCATCCGCATCGATTCGGGCGATCCCGCCACGGGGGCCGAGACGGCCATCCGATGGTGGCAGGACCGGGGCGAAGACCCGACGAAAAAGCTGGTGATCTTCTCGGACGGGCTGGATGTCGACACGATCGAGGCACTTTACGCCCGGTTCACCGGCCGGGTGAAGGTGTCCTTCGGCTGGGGCACCATGCTGACGAACGACTTCCGCGGCTTGGTGGAAGGCGATGCACTGGCGCCGTTCAGCCTGGTCTGCAAGGCGCAGTCGGCCAACGGGCGGCCCACGGTCAAGCTGTCGGACAATCCGGCCAAGGCAATGGGGCCGAAGGATGAGATCGAACGCTACAAGCGGGTTTTCGGGGTCGGTGAGCAGAAGGTGCAGGAGGTCCTGGTCTGACCTCCGCCGCTACATGAACTGCGCGCCGATCCAGAAGAAGACCGCGCCCATGATCGCGGCGGCGGGGATGGTGATGACCCAGGCCCAGACAATCCGCCCCGCGATCCCCCAGCGGACGGCATGGACCCGGCGGGCCGAGCCGACACCGACGATGGACGAGGTGATCGTGTGGGTGGTCGACACCGGGATACCAAGGTAGGTCGCACCGAAGAGGGTGATCGCCCCTGCCGTCTCGGCCGCCGCGCCCTGCATCGGGGTCAGGCGGGTGATCTTCGAGCCCATCGTGTGAACGATCCGCCAGCCGCCCAGCATGGTGCCGATGCCCATCACGGTGAAGCAGGACAGGACGACCCAGGCCGGGACGGTGAATTCGTCATAGACGCCATTCGCGTACAGAAGGACCGCGATGATCCCGGCGGTCTTCTGCGCGTCGTTGGACCCGTGGCCGATGGAATAGAGCGCCGAGGTCAGAAGCTGCATCTTGCGGAAGAAGCCATCGGTGCGGGCGGGATTGGCGCGGACGAAGAGCCAGCTGATCAGCACGATCAGGAGAATGCCCAATAGAAACCCAGTCACCGGCGACAGGACGATGGCGAACAGCGTCTTGGACAATCCGCCCCAGACGATCGAGGCTACGCCCGCCTTCGCGACGCCGGCCCCGATGATCCCGCCCACCAGCGCGTGGGAGGAGGACGATGGGATGCCCAGCCGCCAGGTCAGGATGTTCCAGACGATGGCCCCCATCAGCGCCCCGAAGATGACCGCGTTCGTCACCATGTCAGGGTCGATCAACCCCTTGCCGATGGTCGAGGCGACCTTGGCTTCGAAGCCAAAGTAATGCCCGATGAAATAGGCCGAGAAGTTCCAGAAAGCTGCCCACAGGACCGCCAGGAAGGGCGACAGCACCCGCGTCGAGACGATGGTGGCGATGGAGTTCGCGGCATCGTGCATCCCGTTCAACAGGTCGAAGAACAGGGCTACGGCGATCAGGAAGACCAGAAGGAAGGTGACGGAACCGACGTCCATGATGGGCCTACACGTGCTCGATAACGATATCGCTCATCACGTGAGCGACGTCTTCGAACATGTCGCAGACCTTCTCCAGCCGGTCGTAAAGCTCGGCGCCGATGATGAAGTCCAGGGCCTGGTCCTTCGGCGTGGTCTTGAACAAATCCTTCAGGCCGCTGTCGTACATCTGGTCCGATTGCTCTTCGATCCGGCTGATTTCACCGACCATCTGGTGCAACTGGCCCGAGTGGGTGCCGATGTTGCGCATCAGGGGCAGGGCGTTGACCAGAATATCCGCCAAGAGGATGATCCGGTCGCCCATCGCCCGCATGTTCGGGTGGAAGGTGGCCACGTCGTACAGCATCACCGTCTTGCCGGTCTTGTTCATCTGGTCGATGGCATCGTCCAGCGCCGAGGAGAGCGCCTTGATGTCGGAGCGGTCGAAGGGCGTGATGAAGCTGCGGCGGATCGACTGCATCACCTCGTAGCTGATCTGGTCGGCCTCTTCCTCTTGCGTCGACAACCGGGCGCATTTGTCCGCCGTGTCCGGCCCGCCGTCCAGGATTGCACGCAGCGTGTGAGCGGCCTCTTGCGCCTTCTTCGCCTGGGCTTCGAACAGGTCGAAGAAGTTTTCCGACCGCGGCATGATGGCTTTGATGAGCTTGAACATGGTGTCCCCTAGAGCGCCAGGACCACGCGCGTCCCGACCTGCGTTCAGCGCCCCGACTATCCGGTCACAAAAACGTTGTCTATCTGTTACGTTCCCGTTACGCGCCGCCCAGCACGCGCTTTGCGCAGAAGATCGCGCGCGCCAGATGGCTGCGGTTGATCGGGTCGTCCGGTGCAAGGCGGGGCATGGTCCAGCCGACGGAAGCCAACGTGCGGGCCAAGGTAAACGCCTCGACCATCTCGATGTCCGTCGTGCCGTAGCCGGCCATCAGCGCATCGCGCAGCTGGACATGTTCGGGGTGCTGCACGGTCTGCACCAGGGCGGTCCCCAGGTCGTGCAGGCGGTAGCCGAACCCGGAATCGTCGAAGTCGATCAGTGAAACCGAACGGCCGTTCACCAACACGTTCTCGCGCAGGACATCGGCGTGGATCAGTCCAATGTCGCCTGCCAGCCGTTCCCGCAGGGCGTCGCGGGCACGGATCAGGGTCGCGCGCTGATCGGAGGTGGCTGCGGGATGGTCCCAGAACCGACCCCACAGCGGGTCGTCCCCCACCAGCCCGTCCCAGTCCCACCGCGGGCGGGTAAAATCCGGTGGCAAGGTCAGCCGGTCGGTCGCCTGATGGACCTGCGCGAGAAGCCTGCCAAGCGCGTGGTAAAGGTCCAGCACCAGCGGAAGCGGGCGGGTGTTGGGCTGAGCTGCCTCACCCAGGGCCTCGCCCTCCATCCAGGCGATGGCCGAGGCGTGGCGACCATCGGACAACGCCACCAGAAGCGATCCGTCGCGCGCAGGAAGCGCCGCGGGAACCGGCAACCCGGCCTGAGCAAGGGCGGCGCACCACCAAAGCTCGGACCTGATCGCGGCGGGCGACTGGTAACCTGCGCGGTGCAGGCGAAGCGCTGCCCGACCTTGCGGCGTCTGCATCTCGAAGACGTGGTTCTCGCGGTCGCGGATCAGTCGGATCATGCGGCCGTCCCAGTGACGGGCGGCCTCTTCGGCGGGGGTCACTCTTCATCCCCCACTTTGCCGCGCAGCGACTTTACCTCGCCACGCTGGGTCTTGGCCGCAATGCGGCGGCGTTGGCTCCCCAGCGTGGGCTTGGTCGCAATCCGGCGCTTTGGGGTGACCAGGGCCGCACGGATCAGCTCGACCAGCCGCTCGCGCGCGATTTCGCGGTTTTGCGCCTGGCTGCGGGTGTCTTCGACCTGGATGACGATGGCACCTTCCGTGGTCCAGCGTCGCCCTGCCAGCTTCTTCAGTCGTACCTTCACGCCGGGCGTCAGGTGCGGCGAGCGCTCCGCCTCGAACCGCAATTCGACGGCGGTCGAGACCTTGTTGACGTTTTGCCCGCCGGGACCCGATGCCCGCATGAAGCTTTCGGACAGTTCCCAATCGGCGATGGAGAGGTTTTCGGTGACTTGAAGCATGCGGCAAAGCTATTCGGGCCGGGGCAAAAGTGAAAGGGTTGGCGATTGCAAAGCTGTCCACGCGACGGCACGCCATGACGTCCCCGCCGGGTTGTCCGAAGATATCTCCGCGTCCCTTCTGCCAACGCCAGTCCAGGCACATCGCCGGACGGATCCAAGTGCCACGCTTCGTCCCGCAAGCCTATCAACCGCAAGAGATCACCCAGCTTCGTGCGCTTGGCTATCCCGAGGTCATCTGGACGCTGTATGCTTTCGGGAGTGATGGCGAGGTCATCCGCCGGGAAGCAAAGGCGCATCAGCCCGCGGCCATCGCGATGCCTGTCGACATGGCGCGATCGGGGCTGCTTGCCGCGCTAAGCCCGGAGTTGGACATTCCGCTTTATGTCCACACGGTGAACGAAAGGGCCGATGCGGCCTGCTTTTTCGCCATGGGAGCGGCCGGCCTTTACTCTGACGAACTTGTGGCTTCCGATCTGGGTGACGACCCCGAACCTGACGGCTGCGAGAGCGTCGTCACAGAGATGCGCTGACTGTCCAGACACGTCGGAACGGCCGCACCAAAAGAGAAAGGGTTGCCTGGTCAGGCAACCCTTTCCGAGATCCAAGGAGATGGGCCAGTTAGGGCATCCAAATCCAATCGGTGGTCTATTTTCAAGGGGCTGCCCTTAGAAAATACCCCTCCCGACTGTCCCGACACCTCTCTCCAATATCACTCTAGACACTGGATCACCTCCTTTCAAAATGGTTGCCGATAAGGAAAAGGTGACACAGATTTTGTGTTTGTCAAAACAAATTACGCTACCCTTGCGGTGAGCTTGGCAATTGCCATTCTGAAAGGCACCAGTGCCACCAAAGCCAGCAAAAGCTTCACAAGCCAGTCCCCGACCGCAAGCGAGACCCAGAACGGCGCCTCGGGGCCAAGGCCCAGAAGCGGCATCGGCGCAGTCGCCCAGGAGACGTCATTGCCCGGCTCCAGCACCGTCAATGCAGCCGAAAAGGCGACGGTGAAGAAGATCGCGGTGTCGAGGGTGGAGGACACCAGGGTCGATACCAGCGGCGCTTTCCACCAGCTGCCCTGCCGCAGGCGGTTGAAGACCGAAATGTCCAAAAGCTGCGCGCAGAGAAAGGCGATGCCCGACCCCAGCGCGATGCGAAGCGTGACGAGGGGGCCGAACTCGCCCATGATCTGGGTGCCGATGAAGGAACACAGGATGCCGGTCGCAAAACCCGCGAATACGACGCGGCGGGCAGCGGCGGGACCCTCCAGCCGGTTCACCAGATCGGTCACAAGAAAAGCGAAGGGATAGGTCAGCGCCCCCCAGGTCAGGAAGGTGCCCAAGGGGTATTGGACCAGGATGTTCGAGGCGACGACAATGGCCGCCATGGCGATGACGCCAGGAAGAAGGATGCGCATGTTGCTTTCCGTTTTGACAAGGTCGCGGAGACTTGGCCCCCACCATGAGGGCGGAGGCGAACTATACCCGCGGCCGTCCCCTGTCAATCTGCGGCAAGCACGCCTTTGCACTGCCGCGGCAGGTCGGCCATCGTGAACTCGCGCGGGCCCTTCTTCCTGGGCGCATCCTCGTCGCGGGGCTTCTTGCCGTCGGACTTCGGTGGGTCCAGGTAGTCGGTCACCCACCACATCAACGTCTCGTCACAGCCGTCGCCGCCCTTGGACAGCGCGTCCACCGTGGGGCTTTGAGTTTCGCACAGCCGCGCGCCCTTGGGGCATTTCAGGCGGACGTGGAAATGCGTCTCATGGCCCGCGACGGGGCGGATCTTCTGGAGCCATTTCTTGTCCGAACGCTTGGCGGTCCGGCACATCTCGATCTTGACCGCCGCCGCGACGAAGATCCGGTCCACGCGCGGATCGCTTGCCGCCTGCTTCAGCAACTCACGATGCGTGCGGGTCCAGTTTTCCGTCACCGAACGCTGGTCGGCGGACCGCACGGGGATGCTGCTGATCTCCTCACGCTCCGCCGCGCTCAGGTCCAGGCGGCGCGGGGGCAGCATCCAGATGTCGGCGTCCAGGCCGATCTGGTGGCTGGCGTGCCCGCTGGTCATCGGCCCGCCGCGCGGCTGGCTGATGTCACCGATGTAGAGACCGCGGCCAAAGCCGATGTCGCGGGCGGTGGCCGACAGGTCCATCAGGAACTGCACCATCTGCGGCTGGCCGAAGTTGCGGTTTCGCGACAGCCGCATCGCCTGCCAGGTCGGCCCGGTCTCTGGCAACTCCACCATCCCTGCCGCACAGCCCCGGGCGTAGCTGCCGATCGGCATCGAATCCTGCGCCGAGGGCGCGGCCATCGCACCGAACAGCCTGTTGGCAAGCTTCTCGGCCTGAACCGGGGCCGCAAGAAGAAGGGACAGCAGCAGGGCGCGGGTCAGGATCATGCGGGCATCTCACCTTTGGGTTTGACGAAGGTTAGCAGGATCAGACCGATAAGGAACAACACAACCAGGGGAGCAATGCCGATCCGCTGCGATCCGCTGATGGTCGTGACAAGGGCGATCAGGGCAGGGGACATGAAGCTCGCGACCTTGCCGGAGAGCGCGTAAAGCCCGAATGCCTCGGTCGCGCGGTCCGGCGTGGTGTGGCGAGCCATCATCGTCCGGCTGGCGGCCTGCAACGAGCCACCGGCTGCGCCGATCAGCGCCCCACAGGCGAAGAAGATCTGGTCCGGCGTGCTGGAGGCCGGATCCAGCGGAATGCCCCAGACACCTTCGCGCGTCATGCCGACCATCAAGAGGCACACCAGGATCAGCACAATGATCGACGCCATGATCACGGGCTTTGGCCCGATGGCGCGGTCCACCCGGCCGCCGATGAAGGCCGCGACCATCGCGGTGACTGCGCCCACGATCCCGAAGATGCCGATCTGAATGATTGACCAGCCCAACACGCCCGAGGCGTAGACTCCGCCGAACCCGTAAAGCGCGTTCAGCGCATCGCGGTAGAACAGGGCCGAGGCCAGGTAAGCCGACAGGCTTTTGCGGTAGCGCAATGACCGGATCAGGTCCCTCAGGCTGCCGAAGGCGCGGCCCAGGTGCAGGGGGCGGCGGTCGGTGTGCGGCTCTCTCACCCAAAGGAAGAAGGGGATCATGAAGATCACGAACCAGATCGCCGTGAAGGGGCCGACGAACCGCGTCCCCTCCCGTGCCTCTGGGTCAAGGCCGAAGAGAGGCGGCGTTCCCAGAAGGGTCAGCCCGCTGTCAGCGCCTTCCGCAAAGAAAAGCAGCATGATCACCAGCGCCAGCAGCCCGCCGAGATAGCCGAAGGCGAACCCGGTCCCCGAAATCGCCCCCAGGTCGTCGGCCTGGGTCAGCGACGGCATCAGCGCGTTGGTGAAGATCGTCGCAAACTCCATCCCGATGAAGCCGATGCCGAACAGGCAGACCGCCCAGAACAGCATCCCCTCGGTGCCGCCAGGGGCCACCCACCACAGGCCGAAGGAGCCGACGACGTAGAAGGCCGAGAAGGTCCAGACCCAGATCAGCCGTCGCCCGGTTCCATCGGCGATGGCCCCCAGGATGGGCGCCAGGATCGCGACCGAGACCGAGGCGATGGCCAGTCCCCAACCCCAGTAAGCCTGCGCGGCAGCCTTCGCCGCCTCTTCGTCCAGACCGGCACCCATGTAGTAGCCACGGGCGATTTCCGCGAAATACGGGCCGAAGATGAAGGTCAGAAGCAGGGTGTTGTAAGGCTGGCTGGCCCAGTCAAAAAAGTACCAGCCCCAGATCCGCTTGCGGTCGCCCACCATGCCTGCCCCCTGTTTTTCGGCGAAGTGAACCCGGAAACGCGGGGTAGCGCAAGCACCGGCTCAGGTCCTTGGCGGACGCTCGGGCGGCCAGGGGCGGGTCGCCTCGGCGGCGATCCAGGCATTGACCCAATCCGGCAGCTCTGGACTAAGCGTCGATACACCCGCCGCTTTTGCCAGTTCGACCGGCGGAACGATCCCCGCTTTCGACACGATGGCCGACCGGATCAGAACTTGCGACGCGCAGTCATCGCCCCTCCACATCGACTGTTCGGTGTAGAGAAACTTGTCGTCCCACCCAAGGCAGCGGCTATAGGTCACCAGCCTGGAAAACATCGTCACCCGCCGCCGGTAGCGGACGCTGGACCCGGCCACTGTCATCCCCCAGCCCCGTGCGATCAGATGCTTGTGGATGCCGGTCCGCGACCCCAGCGGCAACCGGCCCAAGTCATACAGCGTCAGCGTGCGGCCGTTGTTCAACTCGACCCAGGGGTCCAGATCCCAGGGCCAGCAGATGTGATGGCTGACATGAGTGTCGAACAGCCCCAAGGGCGGCATCTGCCGGGCGCGGGCCATCTCCTTGAACATGCGCAGGAAAGGGTACATCGGGGATCTCCGGTTTCCGCCGCAGTGGCGCGCCCGGCGTGGAAGGTCAAGCGGAACGCTGCGGAAGCCATTGCCCTTTCGACGCCCGGTCGCTACCTCTGCCCAAATCCTGACGGAGTGCCCGATGACCTCGCTTTACCAGATCCTCATGCTGATCCTGAACGTGGCACAGTTCATCATCCTGGCCCATGTCATCATGAGCTGGTTGATCAACTTCCAGGTCCTGAACATCCGTCAGCCGCTGGTCGCGCAGATCTGGTACGGGCTGAACCGCCTGCTGGAACCGCTTTACGCTCCGATCAGACGCATCCTGCCGCCGATGGGACTGGACCTGGCACCGCTGATCGTCCTGATCGCGGTCTACGCCCTGCAGATAATCCTGACGAACAACGTCGCCGCCTTCCTCTGACATTGGACCGCGCCGCCCAGCTTCTGCATTCCGTCTTCGGCTTCCCTGACTTCCGTCCGGGCCAGGCCGAGATTGTCCAATCGGTGCTGGAAGGCCGAAACACGCTGGCGATCATGCCGACGGGCGGAGGCAAGTCGCTGTGCTTCCAGCTGCCGGCGCTGTGCCGGGACGGTGTGACCGTCGTCATCTCTCCGCTGATCGCTCTGATGCGCGACCAGGTGCGCGCGCTGAAGGCCGCTGGGGTCGAGGCCGGGGCGCTGACCTCGGGGAACACGGATGAGGAGACGGAAGAGGTCTTCCAGGCCATCGACGAGGGGCGGCTGAAGCTTCTCTACATGGCGCCCGAGCGACTGGCCTCCGGGTCGGCGATGGCGCTTCTCCGGCGGGCGAAGTGCAGCCTGATCGCGGTGGACGAGGCGCATTGCGTTTCGCAGTGGGGCCACGACTTCCGCCCCGACTACCTGCGGATCGGCGAGCTGCGCCGCAGCTTGCAGGTGCCGCTGGCGGCCTTCACCGCGACGGCGGATGAGGAGACGCGGGCCGAGATCGTGACACGCCTCTTCGACGGCGAGGCGCCGACCACCTTCCTGCGCGGCTTCGACCGGCCGAACATCCACCTGGCCTTCTCGGTCAAGGACAAGCCACGCGAACAGATCCTGCGCTTTGCATCGGCGCGCAAGGGTCAGTCCGGCATCGTCTATTGCGCTACCCGCGCGAAGACCGAGACGCTGGCCCAGGCCCTGCGCGAGGCGCGGCACGAGGCCGTGGCCTATCACGGTGGCATGGAAGCCGACGAACGCCGCCGGGTGGAGGTCCGCTTCCAGCGCGAAGACGGGCTGATCGTGGTGGCGACCATCGCCTTCGGAATGGGGATCGACAAGCCGGACATCCGCTGGGTGGCACACGCGGACCTTCCGAAGTCGATCGAGGGCTACTACCAGGAAATCGGCCGAGCGGGGCGCGATGGCTCGCCCGCCGAGACAATGACGCTTTACGGCCCCGACGACATCCGTCTGCGGCGGTCGCAGATTGACGAGGGGGCAGCCCCTGCGGACCGCAAGGCTGCGGACCACACCCGGCTGAACGCGCTTCTGGGTCTGGCCGAGGCTTTGGCCTGCCGACGTCAGGTCCTGCTGGGTTATTTCGGCGAGACGGCGGAACCTTGCGGAAACTGCGACCTCTGCGACCGCCCGGCGCAGCTCTTCGACGCGACCGAGGCGGTGCGAAAGGCCTTGTCGGCGATCCTGCGGACGGGGGAGTGGTTCGGAGCGGGCCATTTGATCGACATTCTGACCGGCACGGCGACCGACAAGGTGCGGGAACGGGGTCACGACCAGCTGCCGACTTTCGCGGTTGGGAAGGACCTGTCGAAACCGGCCTGGGGCGCGGTCTTCCGGCAGATGATGGGCCGCGACCTCGTCCGTCCGGACCCCGACCGCCACGGTGCGCTGCGGATGACGGACGCCGCCCGGCCGGTCCTGCGCGGCGAGGCGACAGTGACGCTGCGCCGTGACACGGTGGTGTCTGCAGGCGAGCGGGAACCGGTTGTCCGCGCGCAGGTGGCGGATGAGGATCTGGGGCTCCTGGCCTTGCTGAAGGCCAAACGGCGTGCGCTGGCCGAGGCGCAGAACGTGCCGGCCTATGTGGTCTTCCCGGACAAGACGTTGATCGAGATGGCGGAGCGGAAGCCTGCGACCCTAGATCAGATGGCGGGCATTACCGGGGTCGGCGCGCGGAAGCTGGAAAGCTATGGCGCGGCCTTTCTGGAGGTGATCACCGGCGCGGCGGAGGGGCTGCATCCCGCGCGGATGAAGCTGGCGGGGCGGCCGGAGGGCGCGCTGTTCGACCGGTTGGCAGAGATCCAGCTGTCGCTGTCGCGGGGAGAGGACGGGACCGGGAAATACCTGACGTGTACACATTCCACCCTGCGCGCCATCGCGGAACGGCGGCCCTCGACCCTGGCGGAACTGACCGGGATTTCCGGCATGGGCGAGGCCAAGTTGGAGCGTTTCGGGGAGGCCTTCCTGGCGGTGCTGCGGGACAGTTGAAGGTCCCGTCCAAGGTGGTGGGATTCGGGTTCTGCGACCCAGACAAGGGGGCTGGATGGAACCGTCGGAGCCTCCGGCGGGGATATTTGAGCAAAGATGAAAGGCCTGTCACGCGCTGGCCGAGGGACAGTCCGGCGGAAAGCTGGGTAGGCTTCAGGCGGCGTCCTCGGCCGGGTGGGCAAGCGGGGGGCGGGCCTCGGGTGGGCAGTATTCGCCAAGCGCCCCTTCGATGGCGGTCTTCCGCAGGGGTTTCGTCAGGTAGCGGTCGATGCCGGACGCGAGGATTGCCTCGGCGTCGCCTTCCATCGCGTGGGCGGTCAGGGCGACGATGGGGACGGTGGCGCCCATTCCACGCAGGGTGCGGGCGGCTTCCTTGCCGTCCATTTCGGGCATCGAGATGTCCATGAAGATCAGGTCGGGCTGAAACTCCTGGAACATCTCGACGGCGATGCGGCCGTTGTCGGCAAAGCGCAACTCGATGTCCATGCCGCGGACCATCTTTTGAAAGACGAGCTGGTTGGTCTTGTTGTCCTCGGCCGCAAGGACCCGCATCTGGCGCAGGTCGGCGGGAACGACCGGAGCAGCCATGGCCAGATCCTCGACAGCGGGGGCCGTCTGGCCCTGCAGGTGGCGGTAGAGGTCGGAGCGCAGGATCGGCTTTTGCAGGATCGCGGCGAAGTCATGCGCCATGCTGCCAAGGCCCGTGGGATTGGACGACAGGAGCATCACCGGCAGGGTATGTCCGGCGACGCGGATCTGCTCCAGAAGCTGGACCCCGTCCATTTCCGGCATGGCGTGGTCGGTCAGCACCACGTCATAGCTGGCGTCGGTGGCCAGCTTTTCCAGCACTTCGGCGCCCGTGCGGCAGAGCGTGACCTCGATCCCGCAGGGGGCAAGCTGGCGTTCCAGGATCGTGCGGTTGATGAACTGGTCGTCGACGGCAATCACGCGCTTGACGGCGACCGGAACCTGGGCGGGTGCCGAGTCCTCGGCCACCGGAAGCGTCACGCGGAAACCGAAGCTGGAGCCCTGGCCGAAGTCGCTGTCGACCCAGACCGCTCCGCCCATGTGTTCGATCAGGCGGCGGGTGATCGCAAGGCCCAAGCCGGTGCCTTCGAACTTGCGGTTCCGCTCATCCTCGACTTGGTTGAACTCACCAAAGATGTGGTCGAGGTATTCGGGCGCAATGCCGATGCCGGTGTCCTCGACGGTGACATGCAGGGTCTGGCGGCCTTCCTCGTCGTCCACACCGACGACGCGGGTAAGCACGTGGCCCTTTTCGGTGAACTTCACCGCGTTGCCGATCAGGTTGGTCAGCACCTGGCGCAGGCGGCCCGGGTCGCCGACGAAGCGGGTGGGCAGGAACATGTCGAAGTCGATCATCAGGTCGATGCCCTTTTCCCGCGCGCGGGGCTGCAGCAGCATCGTCACCTCGTGGATCGTGCGTTCCAGATCGAAGGGTTCGGGTCGCAGGGTCAGACGCTCGGCCTCGATCTTGGAATAGTCGAGGATGTCATTGATGATGACCAGCAGCGCCTCGCCCGAGGATCGGATGGTTTCGGCAAAAAGGCGCTGTTCTTCCGACAGCGCAGTGTCGCAAAGAAGTTCCGCCATCCCGACGACGCCGTTCATCGGCGTGCGGATTTCGTGGCTCATGTTGGCCAGGAAGGCGGACTTGGCGCGGTTTGCGGCCTCGGCCTGCTTGCGGGCGGCCTCCAGCTGCGACTGCTGTTCGCGCATGGCGGTGATGTCGGTCCGAAGCCCGACGCGGCCGCCGTCCGGGGTGACGTGGTCGGATTCCAGGATCACCTGGCCGGAGGCGAGCGTATTCTCGGCAATGGTGTCGGCGGCGCGGAAATGGCGCAGCCGTTCGGCAAGCCAATCCTCCTCGCGCCCCACGGCGTCGGGCACGTGGCTGTGCTTCAGCCCATGGCGCAAGAGATCCTCGAAAGTGACGCCGGGCTGGATGAGGGGGGCAGAGTCGGGAAACATTTCGCGGTAACGCTGATTGCAGGCCAAAAGTCGTTCCTCCCGGTCAAAAAGGACAAAGCCATCGGGCAAGACGTCGATGGCGGCCCAGATGCGCATCTGTTCGGTGATGTCGATGGCAAGCGTGACAATGCCACCATCGTTGGCGCGGCGATCCTGCAGCTTGATCCAGGTGCCGTTGCGCAATTTCAGCGTGACGGGTTCGATCCGGTCGCAGTCGATCCGGGCGCGCATGCGCTGGGTGAAATCGTCCAGCGTTTCATCGCCGAGGTCGAGAACGGTGCGGGCGAAGATCCCCAACAACTCGTCATAGGACACGCCGGGGGCGACGGGCTGGCCGTCGAACCAGGACAGGAAGGCCTGGTTGGCGGTGGCCAGCTTGAGGTTGGCATCGAACACCGCGAATCCGTCGCGGATGGTATTGATCGCGTCCCAAAGCCTTCGCTCGGCCATGACGGCGGCAGTGTGGGCGCGGTCGAGGTCGTCGACGAAGCGGAGATTCTGGTCCTTCAGAAGCTCGGCCTCGGACAGCGCGGATTTCACGACCTGGCGCTGTTCGACGATCTGGTCGGACAAGGACCGGGCATGGATGGCAAGTTTCTCGTTGGCGGCGAAAAGCTCGCGGCTTTTCTGGTCGAGAAGGCGTTCGGCAGCCAGTCTGGCGCGCCGTTCCTTCACGAGACGTTCCGAAAGATCCATGCTTGACCGACCGACATTCTGCGCGGTGCCGGCGGAGGCCGACATCCGGTTTTCGCGACTACCCTCGCCGATCAAAATGAACCAAGGCTTAACGCCGACAGGGTGTGGCTGCTTGCCTGAAAGGGCGGGGCCATGCGACAGTCGCGGCTCTGGATGCAGGAGGCATTTTCGATGCGCGGGTTTCTGAAGGCGATGGTAGCGGCGGTTGTTCTTGGCTCGACCGGAATGGCGGTGGCACAGGACCTGATCCCAGAGCGGCGCTTCGTGGTGACCCAGGACCAGGACCTGCCGGGGGGCGATGTCGCCAGCGTTTTTGACACCACGATCGAGGCTTGCGAGCGGGCCTGCCTGACCAACGCGCGCTGCACGGGATATGTGTTCAACACGAACAACGGGTCGTGTTTCGTGAAGAACAATCCAGGCGAGGGGGCATTCTTCGCGGGGGCCTACTCGGCCACGGTGATCGAGGCGAATGCGGGTCTGCGGGCGGCGGCGGCGGATCGGCGCAAGGAGTTGGCCTTCCTGCCGGACTGGGACGTGCAGCCGGCCTTCGAGCAGGCCCAGGGGCTTGGTCGGCAGCATACGACGGGTCCCTGGTCGGCCGAAGAACACCTGGCGGCGGCGTCCGAGGCCGAGGGGCGGGGCGACTGGGCTGGCGCGGCGGCCTACACCGGCGCGGCGCTGAACCGGACCGATGACGCCGCGACCTGGGGCGAGTTCGCGCGGCGGCAGTTGCAGGCGGGGATCGCGGATCAGAACCAGTCGGGGTACTTTTTCAGCCAGGCGATGCTGTCGTCGGTGAACGCCTATCTGCGGGCCGAAAACCCGGCGCTGCGCCATACGATCCTGGTGACGATGGCCGACGTCCTGGAGCGGAACGGGCGGGGGCGCGATACCGTTTCTGCTCTGCGTCTGGCGCAAGGCCTGCAGGAGCGGGTGGATACGGCTGCTCTGCTGGATGCGGCGATTGGAAAGTACGGCTTTCGCATTGCCGAGACGCTGGTGCAGTCCGACCTTGCCCGCCCACGAATCTGCGTGACGTTCAGTGAGGATCTGGTGGCCTCGGGCGTCGATTATTCAACCTTCGTTCAGCTGAAGGACTCCGGTCTGACGGTGGAAAACGGCGGCTGGCGGCAGCTTTGCGTCGCGGGGCTGGAGCATGGGAAACGCTACTCCGTCACCTTCCGCGAGGGGCTGCCTGCTGCCGACGGCCAGACGATGGCGAAGTCGGTCGAGATTACGCAATACGTCCGCGACCGGGCTCCGGGGGTGAAGTTCCCGGGCCGTGGCTATGTCCTGCCGAAGGCGGGCGATCCGGCGCTGCCGGTCGAGACGGTGAACACCGAGAAGCTGGACCTGACGCTGTACCGCGTCACCGACCGCAACCTCTTGCGGTCCGTGCAGGACACCTACTTCGGCGCGCCGATCAACGTTTATTCCGAGGAATACTTCGCCGACACGGTGGGCGAGGCGTTGTGGACCGGTACGGCAACGGTCGGGCAGGAGGTCAACAAGGACGTCACCACCCGCCTCCCGCTGGGCGAGGCGCTGAAGGGGCTGCCAGCCGGCATCTACGCCCTGAAGGCCGCGGTGCCGGGGGTGGACCCCTATACCATTCCGCCGGGCTGGCAATGGTTCGTGATCTCGGACCTTGGGGTCACGACGATGTCGGGGGTGGACGGGCTGCATGTCTTCGTTCGGTCGCTCGGCACGGCTGCGGCGAAGCCGGGCGTGACGGTGGAGCTTCTGAACCGGGCCAATACGTTGCTGGGCACGGCCACGACCGATGACCAGGGCTATGCGCGGTTCGACGCGGGCCTGACGCGCGGCATGGCGGGCAGTGCGCCCGCGATGGTCGTGGTGAAGGAAGCCGATCAGGACATCGCCTTCCTGTCGCTGACCGATCCCGAATTCGACCTTTCCGACCGCGGGGTCGAAGGGCGCGAGGCGTCTCCGCCCATCGACGTGTTCGTCACCACCGACCGGGGGGCCTATCGCGCGGGCGGGACGGTCTATGTCACCGCGCTGGCGCGGGATGCGGAACAGGCGGCGGTCGAAGGCTTGCCGCTGACGGCGGTGCTGAAACGCCCGGACGGCGTGGAATACTCGCGGATGCAGGTCAGCGACTTCGGCGCGGGTGGGCATGTCTTCAGCCTGCCCATCGCAGGCTCCGCTCCGCGCGGGGTCTGGCGGCTGGAAATGTTCGCCGATCTGGAAGCCCCGGCTTTGGCGTCCAAGACCTTCCTGGTCGAGGATTTCCTGCCGGAACGCATCGACTTCGACCTGACGATGGCCGATGCGCCGCTGCTGGTCGGCCAGGACTCCTCGGTCGATCTGACCGTGGCCGCGCGCTACCTGTTCGGCGCCCCCGGCGCGGGGCTGGCCATCGAGGGCGAGGTTCTGCTGCGTGCGGCAGACGGCCTGGCGGCCTTCCCGGGCTACGTCTTCGGGCGCCACGACCAGCCGTTCAGTGCGGTGATGGAGGCGCTGAATGGTGGTGAGACGGACGAGGCGGGCAATGCCGTGCTGCCGGTCTATCTGCCGCAGATCGCGGACCCGCACCGCCCGCTGGAAGCCCGCGTGACGATCCGCGTGGCCGAGGGCTCGGGCCGTCCGGTGGAGCGGTCGGTGACCAAGGCGGTCGCCTCGACTGAACCGATGATCGGGGTTAAGCCCCTGTTCGACGGCGTCGCCCCCGAGGGCGGCGAGGCACGGTTCCAGCTTTTGGCAGTCGAGGGCGAGACGCCGGTGGCGCTGCCAGTCAAATGGACCGTGGCCCGCGTACAGTACGACTACCAGTGGTATCAAAGCTACGGCAACTGGAACTGGGAGCCGGTGGTCAGCCGCGAAGTGGTGGCCGAGGGCGAGGCGGTGCTTGGCACGGCTCCGGTCGAAGTCGCGGCGGATGTCAGCTGGGGGACCTATGAGGTTCTGGTGACCGCGGCCGATGGCGGGAAGGCCGCCACGTCGATGGAGTTCTACGCGGGCTGGTATGCGCCTGCGGACGCCTCGGCCACGCCGGACACGCTGGAACTGTCGCTGGACAAGCCGGCCTACAAGCCTGGCGATACCGCGACGTTGCGGATCGTGCCGCGGGCGGCCGGGACGGCGCTGGTGACGGTGCTGTCGAACCGGCTGGTGGCGATGCAGGCCGTGGAAGTGAAAGAGGGCGAGAACTTGATCCAGCTTCCGGTGACGGACGAATGGGGCGCGGGGGTCTATGTGACGGTTTCGGTTTTGCGGCCGATGGACGTGGCGGCGGGGCGGAACCCGGCGCGGGCCCTGGGGCTGACCCATGCTTCCATCGATCCGAGCGCGCGGGCTTTGAAGGCGACGGTCGAAATGGCGGCAGAGGCAGCGCCGCGCGGGCCGCTGGACGTGGCGGTGAAGGTCGAAGGCGTGGCGACGGGCGAGACCGCTTACGTCACCATCGCGGCGGTGGACGTGGGCATCCTGAACCTTACGGGGTTCGAGGCCCCGGATCCGCAGGCGCATTACTTTGGCCAGCGGCGGCTGGGCGTCGGCATCCGCGACATCTATGGCCGGCTGATCGACGGGCTGAACGGCGCGACCGGGGAAGTCCGCTCCGGTGGCGATGCGGGCGCCCAGGCGCGGTTGCAGGCGCCACCCCCCACGGAAGAGCTGGTGGCCTATTTCACCGGCCCGGTCGAGGTTGGCGCGGACGGCTACGCGCGGGCGTCCTTCGATCTGCCGTCGTTCAACGGTACAGTGAAGGTGATGGCTGTGGCATGGTCCAAGACCGGCGTCGGCCAAGCCAGCGCCGATGTGCTGGTCCGCGATCCGGTCGTGGTGACGGCCTCGGTGCCGCGCTTCCTGTCGCCGGGCGACACGTCGCGGCTGCTTCTGGAAGTGGTCCACGCGACCGGGCCGTCGGGGCGGATGAGCCTTGATGTCGTCGCAAATGGGCTAACGCTCGGGACCGTGCCCTCGGGGTTCGATCTGGGCGACAAGGCCAAGGCGGTGTTCGAGGTCCCGGTGACGGCAGGCGCGGTCGGGGTGCAGACCATCGACATCAGCCTGACCACGCCGGACGGGAAGGTCTTGAAGAAGACGCTGTCGGTCCCGGTGCAGGTGAATGACCCCGAGGTCGCGCGGATTTCACGGCTGGAGCTTGCCTCTGGACAGACCTTCACCTTCGACGGCGATGTCTTCGCCGGGTTGGTGGCCGGCTCGGGCAAGGCCACGATGGCAATCGGTCCCCTGGCGCGCCTCAATGCGCCGGGGCTGCTGGCCGCGCTGGACCGCTATCCCTATGGCTGCACGGAACAGATGACCAGCCGGGCGCTGCCGCTGCTCTACTTCGACGAAGTGGCGCGGGTGATGGACCTGGAAGGCGACGCGGAAATCGCGGGCCGGATCAACGAAGCCATCGTCGAGATTCTGGCGAACCAGTCCTCGACCGGCGGGTTCGGGCTCTGGGGGCCGGCAGAGGGTGACTTCTGGCTCGATGCCTATGTCACCGACTTCCTCAGCCGGGCGAAGGCGCAGGGCTACCAGGTGCCCGATGTGGCGTTCAGATCCGCGCTGGCGAACCTGCGGAACCAGGTGAACTACGCGCCGGACTTCAGCGCCGAAACCAACGGCGGCGGCGAGGCGCTAGCCTATGCGCTGATGGTGCTGGCGCGCGAGGGTGCGGCGGCCATTGGCGATCTGCGCTACTATGCCAACGTGAAGGGCGACGATTTTGCCACCCCGCTGGCGATGGGTCAGGTCGGGGCCGCGCTTGCGTCCTACGGCGACCAGGCGCGGGCGGATGCGATGTTCCGCAAGGCCGCGGCAAAGATGGAGTCTTTGCCCCCCGAGCAGGGCCAGATCTGGCGGGTGGACTACGGCACGCGGTACCGCGACACGGCCGCGCTTCTGACGCTGGCGGTCGAGGCAGGATCCAACGCGGTGGACCGCGAGGCGCTGACCGACCGGCTGGCGGCGCAAGGCACGAACCTCTCGACGCAAGAGGCCACCTGGGCGCTGCTGGCGGCGAATGCGCTGATCGACCGGCCCGCGGTGGACGGGCTCACCATTGACGGCCAGCCTGCGTCCGGCCCCCTGGTCCGCGTGCTGGACGCAGACTCGGTGACTCCGGTGGTGGTGAAGAACGACGGGCCGGGTACCACGGTCACCATCACCACCTATGGCGTCCCGTCCGAACCGGAACCGGCGGGTGGCAACGGCTATGCCATCTCCCGCAGCTACTTCACGATGGCCGGTGAGCCTGTGGCCTTGGAGAACGTGGCAGCCGGAACGCGGCTGGTGACGGTGCTGGAAGTGACGCCCTTCGCCTATGGCGAGGCGCGGCTGATGGTCAGCGACCCCCTGCCCGCCGGGTTCGAGATCGACAACCCGAACCTGATGTCGGCAGGCTCGACGTCGGAACTGGGCTGGCTGGACAGCCTGCAGGACGTCGCCCATAGCGAGTTCCGGCAGGACCGCTTCCTGACGGCGGTGGACTGGCGCTCGGACCAGCCGTTCAAGCTGGCCTACGTCGTGCGGGCGGTCAGCCCGGGCACCTTCCACCACGCCGCCGCCTCGGTCGAGGACATGTACCGCCCCGACTTCAGGGCGCGCAGCGAGACGGGCGAGGTCACGATAACCAAGTGACCCCGCTTCGGAGAAAGGCGCGCTTCCGTCTTTTGGCGGTGGCGCTAGGGCACCCTCCTCGAGCACTTCGTGCACTCGTCGGAGGAGCGCGGAGCGAGGAGTGCACGAAGTGCTCGAGGAGCGAACCTCGGTGATGCGCGCGCGTTGGCTTCTGGTGCTTGCCTTGGGTCTCTGGCTTGGCGCCTTTGGCCGCGACCATTTCGACCGGTGGATTGACGCCACGGTCCTGCCGCCGCTGCTGGTCGAGACCTCCATTGAGGTTCTCGACCGCGAGGGCGATCTTCTGCGCGCCTATACCGTGGCCGATGGCCGTTGGCGGCTGGCGCTGCCGCCGGACAAGGTGGACCCGGTCTATCTGCGGATGCTCATGGCCTATGAGGACAGGCGGTTCCGAGACCATTCCGGCGTCGATCCCCGGTCGATGACACGGGCGGTTCTGCAGGCGGTATGGAACGGGCGCGTCGTCTCGGGCGGGTCGACCCTGACGATGCAGGTCGCCCGGCTGTTGGAGGAGGGGACGACCGGCCAAGTTGGCGGCAAGCTGCGGCAGATGCGGGTCGCGCTGGCGCTGGAGCGGCGGCTGTCGAAGGACCAGATCCTGCAGTTGTACCTGCATCTGGCCCCCTTCGGCGGAAACCTCGAAGGCGTGCGGGCGGCCTCGATCAGCTATTTCGGCAAGGAGCCGCGCCGTCTGACCCCGGCCGAGGCAGCCCTTCTGGTGGCGATCCCGCAAAGCCCGGAAAGCCGCCGCCCCGACCGCGCCGCCGACCGGGCCGAGGCGGCGCGGAACCGGGTGCTGGCGCGGGCGGTCGAGGCGGGCGTGATCGACGCCGGCGCGGCAGACGCAGCGCTGCGCGAAGCGGTGCCGGGGCTGCGCAAACCCTTCCCGGCTCTGGCCCCTCATCTGGCTGACCGGGCGAAAGCCGAGCTGCCGACGACCCTGACCCACCACCTGACCCTTGACGGCGATCTGCAGAAGAAGCTGGAGGCGCTTGCGCTGGAAGCCGTCGAGGGCCGCGGCGAAGCGTTGCAGGTGGCGATCCTGGTCGCCGACCATGCCTCGGGCCAGATCCTGGCCTCGGTCGGATCGGCGGGCTACCAGAGCGATCGGCGGCAGGGCTTCGTCGACATGACCCAGGCGCTGCGGTCGCCCGGGTCCACATTGAAGCCCCTGGTCTACGCCTTGGCCTTCGATGAGGGGTTGGGCCATCCCGAGACGATGATCGACGACCGTCCGATGGCTTTCGGCGCCTATGCGCCGCAGAACTTCGACAAGCTTTACCTCGGCACGATCCGGATGCGCGAGGCCTTGCAGCTGTCGCGCAACATCCCGGTCGTGGCGCTGACCGAGGCTTTGGGTCCCGCGAAGCTGATTTCCGCGATGGAGAAGGCGGGAATGCAGCCGGTGTTCCCCGGTGATCAGCCTGGGCTCGCGATTGCCTTGGGCGGGGTCGGGGTGACGCTGTCGGACATGGTGCAGCTTTATGCGACGCTGGCGCGGGGCGGGGTGGCGCGGCCACTGACCTGGCGGCTGGATGCCGAGGTGCCCGAGGGACAGCGCGTGGTGTCCGAGGTCGCGGCCTGGCAGGTGGGCGATATTCTGGCGGGGTTGGCTCCGCCTCCGGGTGCGCCGAGCAATCGGCTGGCCTACAAGACCGGGACGTCCTACGGCCACCGGGACGCCTGGGCGATCGGCTTTGACGGCAAGCACGTGGTCGGGGTCTGGATGGGCCGGGCCGACGGGACGCCGGTGCCGGGGGCCTTCGGGGCGGATGTGGCAGCACCCGTGCTGTTCCAGGCGTTCAACCGGCTGAAGGGGAAGCTCGACCCGCAGCCCGCGGCCCCGGCCTCCACCCTGCTGGTGGCCAATGCAGAATTGCCGCAGCCCTTGCAGCGGTTCCGGTCGCGGTCCGCCGTATTCGCGGCGGATGCCGATGCGCCCGCAGTGGCCTTCCCGCCGGACGGGGCGGAAGTGGAACTGCTTGCGTCCGGACTGAAGGTCCGGGTTACGGGCGGGACGGCACCCTTCACCTGGCTGGCGGACGGCGTGCCGGTGATCGTCGGCATGGACGGGCGCGAGGCGATCCTGGCCCTGCCCGGCGCGGGCTTTGTGACGCTGAGCGTGATCGACGCGGACGGGCGTTCGGCCCGGTCGCAGGTGCAGGTGCGCTGAAGGCAGGGTGGGCGTATCGCCCACCCTACGCCAATCCCGATTGGGTTGATCTGGCGTAACCGGACGACCCATGTCAGCGGTACGTCAGATTGCAGCCCGGGCCGTATCGAGGGCGGTCGCCACGCCCTTCAGGTCCGGATGATCGACGCGCTGGCCGGGTGAGGCGCAGCGCGGGGCTCGTCGTCGACTTTGTCTTTCCTCGCAGGTCCACCGACGAGGAGACGAAGTCGAACGAGGAGGGGTCAGGCGCGCTCGATGGCCAGCGCGATGCCTTGGCCGCCGCCGATGCACATCGTGATCAGCGCGGTGCGGCCGCCGGTCCGTTCCAGCTCATGCAGCGCCTTCACGACCAGGATCGCGCCGGTCGCCCCGACAGGATGACCTAGCGCAATGGCACCGCCATTGGGGTTCACCCGCGCCGGGTCGAGGTCCAGCGCTCGGGAGACGGCAAGGGCCTGGGCGGCAAAGGCCTCGTTGGATTCCACCACGTCGAAGCTGTCGGGCTTGACGCCCAATTTGCGGCACAGCGCCTGCACCGCCGGGATCGGGCCAAGGCCCATGACTTTCGGGTCCACGCCCGCCAGCGCGTATCCCATGATCCGGGCGCGGCTGCCCTTGGCGTCGCGGCTCATTACCAGCGCCGCCGCGCCGTCGTTGATGCCCGAGGCATTGCCCGCCGTCACCGTGCCGTCCTTCTGGAAGGCGGGGCGCAGGCCGGCCAGGGCCTCGGCGCTGGTGGCCTTGGGGTGTTCGTCGGTGGCAAAGGTCGTGGGGCCCTTCTTTCCGCCGATCTCGATGGGGACGATCTGGTCGGCGTAGCGGCCCTCGGCGATTGCCCTTGCCGCGCGGGTCTGGCTTTCCAGCGCGAAGGCGTCCTGGTCCTCGCGGGTAATGCCGTGGGCTGCCGCGACGTTCTCGGCCGTGACGCCCATGTGCCCGGTGCCGAATGGACAGGTCAGCGCGCCGGTCATCATGTCCAAAGCGCGCGTGTCGCCCATCTTCTGACCGAAACGCGCGGCGGGAAGGATGTAGGGCGAGCGGCTCATGCACTCGGCTCCGCCGGCCAAGGCCATTTCGGCGTCTCCCAACATCAGCGCCTGGACGGCAGAGACCACGGCCTGCGCGCCCGAGCCGCAGAGGCGGTTGACGTTCAGTGCCGGCGTCGTCTCGGGGATCCCGGCGTTCATCGCCATGACGCGGGACAGGTACATGTCGCGCGGTTCGGTGTTGATCACGTGGCCCATGACGACCTGGCCGATCTGCGCGCCGTCGACCCCGGCCCGCGCCAGGGCGGCCTTGGCGACATGGGTGGCGATGTCGATCGGGGTTATCGCGGCAAGCGAGCCGCCAAAGCCACCGATGGCGGTGCGGACTGCAGACAGGATGTGGATTTCGGTCATCGGGTCCTCCGGAGGTTTGCCTGCAGTTTGCACGAAGAGAACGCTTCTGGCGACAGGACGTAGCGTCACGGGCGGCATTGACAGTGCCGGACTGCCGGGGGAAGTCAGGCCCACCAGCGGGAGAGCGATTTGAAAGACCTGATCCGGGCGCATGCGGCGCTTCTCTTCGCCGGGGTTGCGACCTTTGTCATGATGGGTGCGGGGCAGGCGCTCTTCGGACCGGCGCTCCCGGTCTATGTGCGCGAGTTCTCGTTGACCGAGGGCGAGGCCGGGCTTTTCGTGGCGCTGCTGTGGGTCGGGTGCTTTCTGGGCGTGGGCTTCATGTATGTCCGCGGCGCGATGATCGGGCCGCGGCACGCATTGGCCGTGATGGCGGCGGGAACCGGGGTGATGGCGCTTGGCACGGGCTGGGTGCTGACGCTGGCGGGGGCAGTGGTCTTCGGGGCGGGCTACGGCATGGCGACCGCAGTGTTCAATCCGCGCGTCATGCGCGCCTTCGGGGCCAGGGGGCCCTCGATGCTGAGCCTTCTGAACGCGACCTTCGGGGTCGGGGCAATCGCGGCACCGCTGGTGTTCGTCTGGCTGGGCAGCAACCCCGCGTGGACCTTCGGCGTGGTCGCGGTGGCACTGTTGGCGACCTGGACGCTTGCGGGTCCCGCCGGGCGCGAGGGCGTCGCGCCGACGGGTCCGGTCAAGCCCTTCCGGCCGGATTGGGCCATCCTGGCTTTCGGAGCTTTCGCCATCGGGATGGAGGTCAGCCTCGCCGGCCTTGGCCCCACCGCGCTGATCCGGGCGGGGGTGGAGGAGACGCGGGCCTCGGAACTCTTGTCGGCGTTCTTCGTCGTCTTCCTTCTGGCCCGTGTGGGCCTGATCTTCATCGCCCACCGGGTGGCACCCTTCGTGCTGTACACGATCGCCATCGGTACGGCCGCCCTCTGTGCCCTGGGCGCGGCACTGCTGTCACCGGCGGTGTTCTTCGTGGCAATGGGAGCCTCGGCCGGGGTATTCTTTCCGGGCTACTACGTGACCGCCAGCGGCAAGATGGGCGAGGACAGCCGGGTGCCGCCGACCATCGTCGCTGCGGGCCTGGTGGGGGCGATCGTGACGCCGCTGATCCTGGCACCCCTGCTCGGCGGCATGGGCGAGCGGGGTTTCTTCTGGATCATCGCCGCGCTGCTTGGGCTGGCCACGATCGCGGCGCTGCTCTCCCTCCGGCGGATGCGGGTCTGACGGGTCCGGTTCTTCAGCCGGGTCCGGCGATCAGCGCCCGGCCTGCCAGGTGGCGATCCAGTCCTGCGGCCAGAGCAGCATCAGCACGTTCAGCGCCAGCCCGTCGCGGATGATCCACATGGTCCCGACTTCGAACAGGATGATGAGCGCGACCGTGACCCAGACCGGCAGCTTCGCCGCCAGCCAGAAGCCCAGGATCATCGCAAAGACATCGAAGACCGTGTTGATCACGCTGTCGCCGTAGTAGTCCAACGAGATCGTCACTGTCCGGTAGCGTTCGATCACCGCGTCGGAATTTTCCACGATCTCCCAGGCGCATTCGACAAGGGTGGCGATGGAAAGCCGCCAGCTGAACGACAGCCGCCGGGCCACCAGCCAAAGCGCGCCGTAGAACAGGAAACCGTGGATGATGTGGCTGGGAGTGTACCAGTCCGACAGGTGCTGCGAGTTCTCGGCGCTGACAACCTGCCCGTGCCAGAGGCTGACATAGCCACACTTGCAGATCGGTTCGCGCCCGATCCACAGCAGGTAGGCGGCCGTAAGAAGGATGATCCCGAGGGTTATCAGGATCGGCGTGAGGCGGTTCTGGGCGCTTGTCGTCATGATCGGCAAGCAATCATGGCCCGCGACGCCGGTAAAGTAGGGTATACCTTGGGCCGCAAGATTTGCGGACCCCTGTGGCGGCGATGCAGGAGACAGGCGATGGACGAGAAGAACCCCTGGCGTTTCGGACCGACGCGGGGCGAGCTTTGGTTCTGGCTTTGGGCCAGCGCCGGGGGCTTTGCACTGATGACCGTCGCACTTGTGGTGCGCGGTGTTCCCGACGGTCCGGCCATCGCCGAGGTGGTCGGACTGGCAACGGTGGTCTTCGGCTATCTCGGCGGCCGGTCGGTCAAGCGCCTGATCCGGCGCGAGCATCCCTAAGCGGCATCAGCCGTTCCGGAACAGCATTGGTTGTGGGCCGGGAAGCTTCTTGCGACCCTGGGGCGTCAGAAGCGCCGCCTCGCGTCCTTCGATCACCACGGCCGACAATGGCCCGCCATAGGCCGCACCGCTGTCAAGGTTGATGCGGTTGCCGTAATGCGTGGCCTCGTTGATGGCCGTATGACCGTGGACGACCAGGGGGCCGAAGCTGGCGACCTCGATCAGAAAGACGTCGCGGATCCAGACCAGATCGGTTTCGATCTGCTGGTCCAGAGCCACGCCGGGACGCAGGCCGGCATGGACGAAAAGGCAGTCCACGGCGTGGTGCATCGAGGGTAGCGACGACAGGTAGTCGCGGTGCGCTTGCGGGACGGCGGCGACAGCATCGGCATGAACCTTCGGGATCGGCCGGTCCGCGGCCTTTGCCACCCCGTAAGAGGCAAGCGTCGCCGGACCGCCCAGTTTGGGGTGAAGCCAGCCGAGGTCCGCGCGCAGGCCGGGCTCCTGCTCCATCGGGTCGTTCAGAAAGCGGGTGAACATCCGGTCATGGTTGCCCTTCAGAACCACCCAGTCCTCGCCTGCGGCCTGGCCCTGGCTGAGGTAGTCGATCACCCCCCGGCTGTCGGGGCCACGGTCGACAAGGTCGCCGACGTGCACAATCTGCCCTGGCCCGTGCTTGGCCATGTCGTCCGCGATCAGCGCATGCGCGGCTTTCAGAAGCTTCAGATGCCCGTGGATGTCGCCGATGGCGTAAAGATGCATGCGTCGGTCCCTGTGGCTGACCCCGGAGGGTTTCACACCCTCCGGACCACCCGTGGGATATTTGTGCAAAGATGAAAGGGCAAGAGCCAGGCTTCCGGGCCAGACTTCTGGGTCAGCCTTCCGGATCGGGCAGCATCCGGTAGCTGTCAAAGGCGATGTCGCCCGACCAGCGCCACATAGCGAGGAAACCGTCGGGCCCCGCGCGCATGGCGTGAGGCAGGTTCGGCGGGTGGTGGATGGCCTTGCCCGCGCTGACCGGGAAGCGCCCGTCGCCGGCCTGCCATTGGGCGGTGCCGGCGAGGATCGTGTAGGTCTCCGCCGCCTCATGAGCGTGCAGGGGATAATAGCTGCCAGCGGCCTGATAGAAGAGGCCTAAAAGCAGGCTTTCGGAGGGGATTGCCGCGCCAGGGCCAATAAGCGTGACGATGGACTTGATCGCGCGGAGGCTGGTGGGCTGGAGGGAAGCGGCTGGGCTGTCCTGCCAAGGAAGCCCGACGTGCGCGTCGTGGATCAACCGGGCGGCACGATGGGCATTTGTCAGACCGGCCGTGCTCAGGATCCCTGGAGAGAGGGCGGAGGGCGATTGGCGCGGAAAGTCAGTGTCCGCGGCCGCGCGCAGGGTTTCAGCGGCGACCTGCGCCTCATGCCGTGGCTCTGTGGCCGTCAGGTCCGCAAGGGCATGGAGGAGCGGCGACAGGTTCATGGTGCCTCGGCCAGGCGGGATGCCCGGCCGAGGCAGGGTGGGTCAGGCGACGTCGAACTGCAAGGCTTTGACCTGCGAGAACATGCCCGTACCCTCCAGTGTGTCGATCACGCGTGGGTCGATGGGCTGGTCAAGATACAGGATCGCGATGGCGTCCTGGCCCACGCCCGAGCGCCCGAGGGTGAAGTTCGCGATGTTCACGTTGTTCTTGCCCATCGTCATGCCGAGAAGGCCGATGATGCCCGGCACATCCTCGTTCGTGGTGTACAGCATGTGCTGCCCGATCTCGGCGTCGATGTTGATGCCCTTGATCTGGATGAAGCGCGGCTTACCATCGCTGAAGCAGGTGCCCGCCACCGACCGTTCGCGCTTGTCCGTCACCATCGTGACCTTGATGTAGGCGTCGAACACCCCGGTCTTTTCCTGCCGGGTGGTAGAGATCTGGATGCCCTTGTCCTTGGCGACCACGGGGGCCGAGACGAGGTTGACGTCCGGATTATGCGCCTTCAGCACCCCCGCGATCACCGCCTGGTTCAGCGCGGCAAGGTTCATCTCGGCCACGGTGCCGTCATAAAGGATGTTGATCGCCTTGATCGGCTCGTCGGTCATCTGGCCGATGAAGCTGCCCAGATGCGAGGCAAGCTTGATCCACGGGCCCATCACGGCGGCCTCTTCGGCGGTGACGTTGGGCATGTTCAGCGCGTTCTGCACCGCCCCGGTCAGCAGGTAGTCCGACATCTGTTCGGCCACCTGCAGCGCGACATTCTCCTGCGCTTCGGTCGTGGAAGCGCCGAGGTGCGGGGTGCAGACGACATTCGGGTGGTTGAAAAGCGGGCTCTCGGTGGCGGGTTCGACTTCGAAGACGTCCAGCGCGGCACCCGCGATGTGGCCCGCGTTCAGGGCGTCAAGGAGAGCCGCTTCGTCGATCAGACCGCCCCGGGCGCAGTTGATGATGCGGACGCCCTTCTTCGTTTTGGCAAGATTCTCACGGTTCAGGATGTTGCGCGTCTTGTCGGTCAAGGGCACGTGCAGGGTGATGAAGTCCGCGCGGGCGAGAAGGTCGTCGAGGTCGACCTTGGTGACGCCCAACTGCTTGGCGCGTTCGTCGGACAGGAAGGGATCATAGGCGATGACTTTCATGTGCAGGCCGACAGCGCGGTCGCAGACGATCCCGCCAATGTTGCCCGCTCCGATCACGCCGAGGGTCTTGTTGAACAGCTCAACGCCCAGAAACTTGGACTTTTCCCACTTCCCGGCATGGGTGGAGGCGTTGGCTTCGGGGATTTGCCGGGCAACAGCGAACATCATGGCGATGGCATGTTCCGCCGTGGTGATGGAGTTGCCGAAGGGCGTGTTCATCACGATGACGCCCTTCTTCGAGGCCGCCGGGATATCGACGTTGTCCACGCCGATCCCGGCGCGGCCGATGACCTTCAGGCGGGTGGCTTTCTCCAGAAGCTTCTCGGTGGCCTTGGTGGCCGAGCGGATGGCAAGCCCGTCATACTGGTCGATGACGGCAGCGAGGGCGTCCTTGTCCTTGCCAAGCTTCGGCAGGTAGTCGACCTCGACCCCGCGGTCGCGGAAGATCTGGACGGCGGTTTCGGAGAGTTCGTCGGATACGAGAACGCGTGGCATCGGGATGCTCCTGATTTGGGGGAAGGTGGGCGGATCGCCCACCTTGCGAATGGGGGTTCTGTAGGGTGGGCGATCCGCCCACCGCCCTTTCAGGCAGCTTGTGCCAGTGCCGCGATCTCGGCCGCGAAGGCGTGCGCGATCCAGGGCATCAGGTCCTGCACGTCCGCCGTCTCGACCGTAGAGCCGCACCAGATGCGGAGGCCCGGAGGTGCATCGCGGTAAGCTCCCATGTCGAAGCCTGCACCCGCCTTCTCGATCCGCTTTGCGACCGCCTTGGCAAAGGCCTCGCCGTCGGTGATGCGCGGATCGGTGAACTTGAGGCACACGCTGGTGGTCGAGGCCGTCGCCGGGTCATCGGCGAGGTTCGCGATCCAGGGGTTCTGGGCGCAGAAGTCGTGGACGACCTTGGCATTGGCGTTGGCGCGGGCGATCAACCCCTTCAGCCCGCCCACCGACTTCGCCCATTTCAGCGCGACGAGGTAATCCTCGTTTGCCAGCATGGACGGGGTGTTGATCGTCTCACCTGCGAAGATGCCTTCGATCAGCTTGCCCTTGGCGGTCAGCCGGAAAATCTTCGGCAGCGGCCAGGCGGGGACATAGGTCTCCAGCCGTTCGACGGCGCGGGGCGACAGGATGATCACGCCATGCGCGCCCTCGCCGCCCAGGACCTTCTGCCAGGAGAAGGTGGTGACGTCCAATTTGTCCCAGGGCAGGTCCATCGCAAAGGCGGCACTGGTCGCGTCGCAGATCGTCAGGCCCGCGCGGGTCGCTGGGATCGCATCGCCGTTCGGCAGTCGGACGCCAGAGGTGGTGCCGTTCCAGGTGAAGACCACGTCCTTGTCGAAGTCCACGTCGCGGAAGTCCACGATCTGCCCATAGGGCGCGATCCGCACCTTGGCATCCAGTTTCAGCTGCTTCACCGCGTCGGTGACCCAGCCCTCGCCGAAGCTTTCCCAGGCCAGCATCTCCACGGGACGGGCGCCCAGCAGCGACCACATCGCCATCTCGACAGCGCCGGTGTCGGACGCCGGAACGATGCCGATCCGGTAGTCGGCAGGAACGCCGAGGATTTCGCGGGTGCGGTCGATCGCCTCTTTCAGCTTGGCCTTGCCGACGGCGGCACGGTGCGAGCGGCCCAGGGGCGCATCGCCAAGCATATCAAGGGAATAACCGGGGATCTTGGCGCAGGGGCCAGAAGAGAAGCGCGGATTGGCCGGGCGCTTGGCCGGCGGGGTCAGGTCTGTCATGGTAGCCTTCCAGCTAAAAGCCCTTCGTTGGGGAAGGGTGTCCCGCCGCCTTGGCTAAAGACCCGCCCGCTCTGGTGCAAGCGGAAAAATCGCGCTAATGCGCCGCATCGTCGCGAAAAAGCGACGCCTCTGTTCACTATCGGAAACCCGCCCATGTTCGTTGCCACTCTGCTGACCAACCCCGAAACCCCGGTGCTGGAGCGGGTGACGGTGGAATCCCTCCGCAATGCCTGGGGTGGCGGTGCGGCGCGCTGGCTTGACCCCGGTGTAGCGGCGGAATTCGATCTGGACCGGGTACCAGACAACCGCTGGGAGGTCTGGGAAGGTCTGCAGGCCCTGCGCGTCGACTTGGCGGTGCAGGAGGCCGAGGGACGCAGGAAGCGTCTGCTGATCGCCGACATGGACTCGACGATGATCCGGCAGGAATGCATCGACGAGCTGGCCGACGAAGCCGGGGTCGGCGCGCGCGTGGCGGACATCACTGCGCGGGCAATGAATGGTGAGCTCGACTTCGAAGCTGCGCTGCGCGAGCGGGTCGGCCTCCTGAAAGGCCTGCCCGAGGGCGTGATCGCCCGGGTGCTCCGCGACCGGATCACGCTGATGCCGGGGGGGCAGGTGCTTCTGGCGACGATGAAGGCGAACGGGGCCTATGCGGCGCTGGTGTCGGGCGGCTTCACGGCGTTCACCAAAGCTGTAGCGGATCAGCTTGGGTTCGACGAGAACCGGGCCAACCTCCTGCATCTGGCTTCAGGCAGGCTCGCCGGGACGGTGGCAGAGCCGATTCTTGGCAAGGAAGCGAAGCTGCAGGCCCTGCAAGAGATCACTGCCCGGTTGGGGATCACTCCCACCCAGTCGCTGGCGGTTGGCGATGGGGCCAATGACCTGCCGATGTTGCTGGCCGCGGGGACCGGTGTGGCGCTGCACGCCAAGCCCACGGTTCAGGCGCAGTGCGAAGTCCGCGTCAACCACGGCGATCTGACGGCGCTGCTGTACCTGCAGGGCTATTCGCGCGACGAGTTCGCCCCGGTCTGACAGTCGGATCAAGCTGAGCGCGTTCCGCGCAGGTCTTTCCTCTCGTCGTCGGCCTTCGCCTCCTCCTCGGATGATCGGGGGTTCGCGAACCGGTGGCCAACCCGTCGATAAACTCAGGACATCTGGCGAAGAGTCCGACTTTTCCACCTCGGACCGGCTACCCCTTGCCCCCGGTGCCCGATGCGGCGAGAAAGCGCGGCCATGTTCGAAGTCGCCACGCATCTTGCCCTCCTCCTGATCCTCGCCGCCTTCTGCGCCGGGTTCATCGACAGCATTGCGGGTGGAGGCGGGCTGATCTCGGTCCCGGCCCTGCTGCTGGCGGGAGCGTCCCCGGTCGAAGCGCTGGCGACGAACAAGTTGCAGGGGACCTTTGGCTCCGCGACCGCGATGCTGGCCTATGCGCGTGCCGGTCACGTACGGCCGCAGGATCAGCTTGGCATGGCCGCGATCAGTGCGGTCTTCGGCGGCCTGGGCGCCTTGGTGGCGCATCTGATCCCGGCCGAGGTCTTGCGGATCATCATGCCGGTGGTGTTGATCGGCGTCGCGGCGTTCTTCGCGCTGAAGCCGGGCCTCACCGACGACACAAAGGCCGAGCGGATGAAGCCTGCGGTCTTTGCGGTGACTCTGGTTCCAGCAGTGGCGGCCTATGACGGGTTTTTCGGGCCGGGCACCGGGTCGTTCTTCATGATGGGGTTCGTGCTTTTGGCCGGGTATGGCGTCCTCAAAGCCACGGCGCACACCAAGATGCTGAACTTTGCCTCGAACCTTGGCAGCCTTCTGGTCTTCGTCTTCTCGGGCGCGACCTGGTGGGGCGTGGGGCTTGCGATGGCCGTGGGGCAGATCGCGGGGGCCGCTCTGGGTGCCCGGCTGGCAATGCGCGTCGGGGCGCGGCTCATCAAGCCGCTCTTGGTGGTGGTGTCGTCGGGAATGGCCCTGCGGCTTCTGTGGCAGGCGCTGGGCTAGGCACCCCACCCGGCGGACTGCATCTCGCGCAGGCGGCTGGCGGTGCGTTCGAACTCGAAGGAGCCTTCGCCCTCTATATACAGCCGTTCAGGCGCTTCGGCGGCGGAGGCGATCAGGCGGACCTTGGCTTCGTACAAGGCGTCGATCAGGATCACGAAGCGTTTCGCCTCGTTGTAGTTGGCCGAAGACAGCTGCGGAATGTCTTCCAGGATCAGCACCCGGACCGCGCGGGCGATGGCGAGGTAGTCGGCGGGACCGAGGGGTTTCGAGCAGAGGTCCCAGAAGCTGGACCGCCCGACCCCGTTGGAGAAGCGGGGCAGGGTGACCTGGCGGCTGTTCACCTCCAGGGTCAGAGGTTGGTCGGGCGCGCCGCCGGTCAGGTCGCTCCAGATCGCGGCGATCTGGGTGGTGGCGGACCGGGCCGGGTGGAAGTAGACCTGCGCGCCCTGCAGGCGGTGCTGGCGGTAGTCGGTGGGGCTTTCCAGTTCGACGACCTCCAGCCGGTCTTCCAGCATGGCGATGAAGGGCAGGAAGATCCCGCGGTTGAGGCCGTCCTTGTAAAGGTCGCCGGGCGGGCGGTTCGAAGTGGTGACGACCACGATCCCGGCGGCGAAGAGCTTCTCGAAGAGGCGGCCCACGATCATCGCGTCGGTGATGTCTGTGATCTGCATCTCGTCGAAGGCGAGGAGCCTCAGGTCGCGGATGATCTCGTCGGCGACGGGGGTGAGGGGGTCTTCGACGCCAGTCTGCCGGGCCGCGTGCATCCCCTTGTGGACGTCCTGCATGAAGGCGTGGAAGTGGACGCGGCGTTTCTGGGGGATCTGGGTCGCATCGGTGAAGAGGTCCATCAGCATGGACTTCCCCCGCCCGACGCCGCCCCAGAGATAAAGGCCGCGGGGGGGCTGGATCGGCTTGGCGAAGAGGCCGGCGAAGAGGCCGACCTTGCGGGTCGCGTTCGCTTCCAGCCAGGCGCGGAGGTCCTCCATCCGGGGGAGGAGGGCGTGCTGGGCGGGGTCGGCCCTGAGGGAGCCTTCGCCCACGCGGGCCTCGTAGATCTCGGTCAGGGTCTGGCGCATGGGGAAGGAGTAGCGGGGCGGGGGTGGGGGCCGCAAGGGCTTCCGGCCCTGCCCGCGCGTGGGCAGGTTAGGGAGGGTTGGGATTTCAAGGGGTTGGCTGTGGGCGTTAGGGGGGTGTTAACTGAGGTGGGGGAGGGTGGGAAACGTGGGTCCCCGCTTTCGCGGGGATGGCAGTTTTGCGCAAGACGCATCCGTTGGATCGCCAGCCTTGCCCGGAATCAAGGGCGAAGCCCGCCGGGCAGCGCCCGACCGCCCCCTCGGGCGGGCGCTTTGCTGACGGTGCCAGCAGAAGTCCTGTGGATGTGCTTGGAGCCATAAAGCGCGTCATTCGGGCGGCGGTCGCCCACCCGGCGGTCGGGCGCTGCCTTGTGTTGCGCGGCGGTGGTGCGCTTTGTCGCCACCGTGCGACTTGACAAGTTTTCGGGAGAGCCGGGCTGAAGCCCGACCTACGGGTTGGTCGCGGGTTCTGCGGGGGCTTCGCCTTCGGTGGGGGCGGCGGCCTCGCCTTCCGCCAGGGCCGCCGGAGCCTCCGGGGGGGCCGTCAGGATGCCGTTCTGCCAGATGCCCTCGGCCACCTCGCCGGACGCGTAGGTCAGCTTCCCCTGGCCCTCGCGCTTTCCGGCTTTGAACAGGCCCTCGTAGATGTCGCCCTCGGGGTAGGTGGCCACGCCTTGGCCCTCGATCTGGCCGGCGACCCAGGTGCCGGCGTATTTGAATCCGTCGGTGGTGGAAAACTCACCCTGGCCATCCCGCAACCCGGCCTTGAAGTCGCCCTTGTAGAGGCTGCCGTCAGGGTAGACCGCAGAGCCGACGCCTTGCCGCTGGCCTGAAACCCAGTTGCCTTCGTAGCGGTAGCCGTCGGGGTAGGTCATCACGCCTGTGCCCTCGGGCTTGGCCTGCTTGAACGACCCCTCGTAGACGCGGCCGTCGGTGTAGGTGGCGCGGCCCTGGCCCTCAATCACCCCCGCCAGCCAGTTGCCCTGGTAGGTGGAGCCGTCGGGATAGGTGATGGCACCCTGGCCGTTCGGCTGGTCTGCCTTCATCGCGCCGATGTAGACCGAGCCGTCGGGGTAGGTGATTGACCCCGTGCCCTCCATCCGGCCTTCGACCCAGGTGCCTTCGTACTTGAAGCCGTCGGGGCTGGTGAAGGTGCCGCGGCCCTGGCGGCGGTCCTTGGTCCAGGTGCCGGTGTAGATGTCGCCGGACTTGTGGGTCAGTTTGCCCTGGCCGTCGCGGAGGCCGTCCTTGAAGCTGCCCTCGTAGACGTCGCCGTTGGGCTGGGTCAGCATGCCCGCGCCGTTGATCTGGCCTTCGGACCAGTCGCCCTGATAGGTCAGGCCATCGGGCATGGTGAGCTTGCCCTTGCCTGACCGCTGGCCCTTGACCAGCGCGCCTTCATAGGTCGCGCCGTCGGGGTAGGTGATGCGGCCCTGGCCTTCCTTGACGCCCAGGACCCAGTCGCCGTCATAGGTATAGCCCGACGGGTTGGTCAGCTTGCCCTTGCCGTTGTGGGTGCCCTTGACGAAGCTGCCTTCGTAGACCGAGCCATTGGCATAGGTCGCCTTGCCCGCCCCGGTCATCTGGCCCTGGACCCACTCGCCCTCGTAGACCCGGCCATCGGGCGAGGTGATCTTGCCTTTGCCCTCGGGCTGGCCCTTCACGAAGCTGCCTTCGTAGACCGATCCGTTGGGGTAGCGCGCGGTGCCGACGCCGATGATTTCGCCGTTCACCCACTCGCCGGAATAGGTGAAACCCGAGGGAAGCCGGTAGGTCCCCATCCCGTGCTGGCGCCCGTTCTGGAAGGTGCCCTCGTAGACCGAGCCGTCGTCGTATTGCTTGGTGATGATGTCGCCGTCCTGCGCCTGCGCGGGGAGGGCGAGGGCGGCGAGGAGGAGGGCGGTCGGCAGGCGCATGGGCGAATCCCTCGGGTGATTGGCGGGCAGGGTAAGGGGGCGCTTGGAGTGTGACAAGGATTTGACGGTCAAAGGCTTGGGAGGGGCTGGAAACACTTTCCCTTGGGGCGTGGTTTGGTAGAAGGAGAGGATATAGTGGGGGCCGGGCCATGACCGACACGTTCAAGATGATGCTGGCGCAGCTGAACCCGGTGGTGGGCGACATCGCGGGGAATGTGGCGAAGGCCAGGGGCGCGTGGGATGCGGGCCGGGCGGCGGGTGCTGACATGGTCGCGCTGACCGAGATGTTCGTCACCGGCTACCAGACCCAGGACCTGATCCTGAAGCCCGCCTTCGTTGCGGCTGCCGTGGCGGCGGTGGAGCGTTTGGCGGTGGACTGCGCGGACGGCCCGGCACTGGGGATCGGCGGGCCGGTGCCCCATGGCGGCAGGCTTTACAATGGCTATTACGTGCTGGAGGGCGGGCGGGTGCATGCCCGCGTGTTGAAGCACCATCTGCCGAACGATGCGGTCTTTGACGAGAAGCGGGTCTTCGCCTCGGCCGATGTGCATGGGCCTTATGTGGTGAAGGGCGTGCGGATCGGGACTCCGATCTGCGAGGACGCCTGGCATCCGGATGTGGCCGAGACCCTGGCCGAGACGGGGGCGGAGATCCTGCTGATCCCCAATGGGTCTCCGTACCACCGGGGCAAGCCCAATCTGCGGCTGAACCTGATGGTGAGCCGGGTGATCGAGACGGGGTTGCCGCTGGTCTACCTGAACATGGTGGGCGGGCAGGATGACCAGGTGTTCGATGGCTCGTCGATGGTGCTGAACCCGGGCGGGCGGCTGGCGGCGCAGCTGCCGCAGTTCGATGAGTGCGAGGTGATGGTCACCTTCCGGCGCGGGGCTGAGGGGTGGGAGGCGGATCAGGGGGAGATCAGTGAGCTTCCGCCGATTGGCGAGGCGGATTACCGGGCCTGCGTGATGGCCTTGGGCGATTACATGCGGAAGACCGGGTTCAAGAAGGCTTTGCTGGGACTGTCGGGCGGGATCGACAGTGCCATCGTCGCGGCGATGGCGGTGGACGCCTTGGGGCCGGAGAACGTGCGTTGCGTGATGCTGCCGTCGGAGTTCACCTCACCTGAGTCGCTTGAACTGGCGACGGCGGCGGCGAAGGCGCTGGGGTGCCGCTATGACTCGGTGCCGATCACCGGGGCGCAGGCGGCGGTGGGCGAGGCTTTGGCGCCCTTGTTCGCGGGGACCGAGCCGGGGATCACCGAGGAGAACATCCAGTCGCGCCTGCGGGGCGTGATGCTGATGGCGCTGTCGAACAAGTTTGGCGAGATGCTGCTGACGACCGGCAACAAGTCCGAGATGGCGGTGGGCTATTGCACGATCTACGGCGACATGAACGGGGGCTATAACCCGGTCAAGGACATGTACAAGACGCGGATGTTCCTGACGGCCCGGTGGCGGAACGAGCATCATCGGGTGTGGATGAAGGGCCCGCCGGGCGAGGTCATTCCGGAGCGGATCATCTCGCGGCCCCCCAGTGCCGAACTGCGGGCGAACCAGCGCGACGACGACAGCCTGCCGCCCTATGAGGTGCTGGACGCGATCCTGGAGTGTCTGGTCGAGAAAGAGATGGCGGTGGCCGAGATCGTGGCGCTGGGGTTCGACCGGGCCGTGGTCAAGAAGGTCGAGCACCTCCTTTACCTCGCGGAGTACAAGCGTTTCCAGTCGGCCCCCGGCGTGCGGCTGACGCAGAAGGCCTTCTGGCTGGACCGCCGCTACCCCATCGTCAACCGCTGGCGCGATGACGGCTGAGCCCCGATGACTGCGGAAATCGTCGTCGTCAATTTCTACACCCTGCGCGACCCGGACGGCTTCGAGCGGGCGCTGCGGGTGCTGGTGCCGCGGGTGCGGCTGCAGGGCCACGAGGGGCTGCGGAGCTATCGCTTCCTAGGCTCGGGTCCCAGGGAGCGGCGGCTGGTGGCGATCTACGAGGGGCCGACAGCCTGGGTCGGGCACCACGCCCGGATCATGGCCTGGCCCGAGATGGTGGCCCTGCGCGCGGCGGCGCGGCTGGCGCGGACCGATCTTTACGGGCCCCTGACGCCACCGATGCAGGTCTGGATCGACGAGATGGGACTGGGCCGCAAGCTGCGCCATCAGGGCGAAAGCGTCGGCGGCTTCCGGCGCTGATCAGAAGAAGGGATGCGGGCCGGGGAAGTCTCCGACCGGCTGGAAGTGGGTGGTCAGGCGTCCGCCGCTCCAGTGGTGCATGAGGAAGGCCGCAGGCTCGGTGACAGAGGCCGGTTCGGCACCGGGCGCAAGACGCAAGGCAAGGCTGGTCGCGGTGGCAGGTGCGGTCAGGGCGGGGCGGCCCGCGAACTCGGTCAGGGTGAAGCGGTGGACATGACCTGCCAGGACGCGGATCACCTGCGGGTGGCGGTGGATCACCTGCGCAAGGAGGTCTTCGCCAAAGCAGCGGTAGTCGTCGATATAGCCGATGCCCGTGGTGAAGGGCGGCTGGTGCAGCATGACCATCGTGGGGGTATCGCGCGCGGCGGCAAGCACGCGGTCCAGCCAGTCCACATGGGACGCTTCGATCCGCCCGTGATGCTGGCCGGGAACGGTGACGTCCAGCCCGACGACGCGGACGGAGCCCTCGGCAACCGCATGGAGCGGGCCGGTATCCGGAAGGGACACCAGGTTCGGGAGCTGTGACAGCGCGGCCCGGAAGCCTTCGCGGTCGTCATGGTTGCCGGGGATCGCAAGGATCGGGCAGGGCAGCTTTCCCAGGAGTTCACAGGCCAGAGCGTAGCTTTCGGCATCGCCATGTTCGGTCACGTCACCTGAAAGGATCACTAGGTCCGGCCCGAAGCTGGCCGCCTGCGCCAAGGCCTCGGGAAAGCGGGGGGTGGTGTCGAGCACGGACTGGTACAGCGTGCCGGGCGGGCAGAGATGCGGGTCGGAAAGATGGGCGATCAGCATGCACGCGTCCCACTGAGATCGGGGGTAGGGTGGGCGATATCGCCCACCCTACGCTTGGGTCGCGCGTCAGACTTCCGTCACGGCGCATTCCGGCAGAAGGCGCATCACGTCTTCGGGGCGGCAGAGCTGAGTGGCATCGGTCGTCACGGCGGCAGAGGCGGCAGCAGACCCCATCGCCAGCGCCTCGGCGTGGGACTGGCCGCGCGACAGGGCCAGAACGAAGGCGGCGACGAAGCTGTCGCCCGCGCCGACGGTGGACTTCACCCGCACCTTGGCGGCCCTGGAGAACAGCCGCTGGTCGGCATCGGCCAGCACGTTGCCCTCGGCCCCGCGGGCGATGATCACGATCTTGGCCACGCCCCTGCGGACCAGGGACTGCGCGAACTCGGCGGTGTCGGCGAGGGTGGGCAGGGGTTTGCCGGCAAGCTCTTCGCCCTCTGGTCCGTCCATCCGCAGGACTTCGAGCCCGGGGATCGGGTTTCGGATCGCCTCGGTCAGGGTAGCGCCGGAGGTGTCGAGGACCACGCGCGCCTCGGGCATCGAGGCCGCAAGCTGGGCGGGGAAATCGACCGGCACGCCGGGGGGCTGGCTGCCCGAGATCACCGACAACCCGCCGGGTCGCGCGGTGGCGCGGAGGAGGGTGAAGACACGCGCACGCTCGGCCTCGCCCCAGACCGGGCCGGGGAGCATGAAGCGGTATTGCTTGCCGGTTGTCGCCTCATTCACCGTCAGCGACTGCCGTGTCTCGCCGGGGCCGAGGATGGAGAGGAAGGTCACGCCTTCGCCCCGGATCAGGCCCGCCAGCCTGTCGCCGGTCAGCCCGCCGATGGCGACAAGGGCAAGGCTGTCGCCCCCCAGCGCCTTGATCGCACGGCTGACGTTCAGGCCGCCACCGCCGGGGTCGAGCATCGGCTCGGTGCAGCGCAGTTTGTGGCCGGGGGTCAGCTCGTGCACCTCGGTCGCCATGTCGAGCGCGGGGTTGAGCGTGAGGGTAAGGATCGGAAGCTGGGACATGCGGCACCTGTGGCTGTTACCGCTATCATAAGGGCTTCCACCAGAAATGGAACTGCCCCCGGACGAGGGGACGCCGGGGGCAAACTTGTTAAGACAGGCAGTGCCCCGGAGGGGAGCAACCCAGTGCGGGTCAGCCGTTCAGCAAAAGCTGATAGCTGGCGGGGACGTAGCGGAAGCCGTCGCTCATCTGTTCGACGTAGCCCAGGCCGGGGAAGGGCATGTGATAGCCGATGAAGGGAATCCTGTCGGCGGCGATCAACCCGAAGACCTGCTTGCGCACTGCGGCGGCCGCGGCCTTGTCGGCGTCGAAGCGGACTTCCCAGTCGGGCTTTTGCAGCGACCAGACGTAGTGGTTGGCTGTGTCGGCGGTGATCATCAGGCGCTGGCCCTCCGATTCCACGCTGTAGATCATGTGCCCGGGCGAGTGGCCGAAGGCGGCCATGCCGGTGATGCCCGAAGCGACCGACCCGCCGTCGTCAAGGAAGGTGATCTTGTCGTTCAAGGGCTTCACGTTCTTGTCGAAGCCTTCGTTGGCGGCCCCGGACCAGTGGTTGTGCTCGACCGCGCCGGTGACGTAGCGGGCATTGGTGAAGGTCGGGGTGGTGCCGTCGGCACCCATCAGCCCGCCGATGTGGTCGCCGTGCATGTGGGTCAGGACGACAACGTCGATCTGGTCGGGCGTGTAGCCTGCGGCGGTCAGCGCGGCGAGGGTGCCCTCGGCCGCAAGGCCGGTGTCGAAGAGCACCAGTTCCGCGCCGGTGTTGACCACGGTCGGCGTGAAGAAGTTCTGCGTCTTGTCGGCCGGGATGAAGTTCGCGGCGGACAGCGCGGCGAAGTCCTCGGGCGAGGCATTGGTGCCGAAGGTCTCCTGCGGCTTGTCGCCCGCGCGGGTGCCGGCAAGGAGGGTCGTCACCTCGAAGCTGCCCAGCTTGAAGCGGTTCCAGGGCGCAAAGCCTGAACCCTGCATCTCGGCCTTGGCAAAGACGGGGAGGGGGAGGGCAGCGGCAAGCGGCATGGTGGCACCGGCGAAAAGCGCCTGACGGCGGGAAAGTCGGGTCATTCTTGTCCTCCTGAAGTTGGGTGACGCAAGGATAGGTCTGCCCAACGAGGAGTCAGGTCACGGGCGCGTCATGCGGCGTGCGGGCCTGCACATTGCCTGTGCAGGTCGGCCGGGAACCGGGTCACTCCCACCAGCGGTCGATGGCGGCGATCTGGTCGTCGGACCAGCCAAAGTGATGCGCCAGTTCGTGAACCACGACGTGGGACACAAGTTCCTGTATCGACACGTCGCCGCGTTCGCACCATTCGTCCAGGATCGGGCGGCGGAAAAGCCAGATCACGTCGGGCTTGGTCACCTGGTCGGCGGTGGACTTCTCGGTCAGCGGGATGCCGTCGTAAAGGCCGGTCAGCTCGAAGGCGTCGTCGACGTTGAGTTCCTCCAGCATGTCCTCGTCCGGGAACTCCTCGATCCGCAGGCGGATGTGGGTAGCGGGCGCGCGGAAGGGTTCGGGCAGGGTGGAGATCGCCTCGTGGGCAAGCTGCTCGATCAGGGCAAGGGAGGGGGCGATGCTGTCGGGGGCTGGGTTGGTCATGTGGGGAAGATAGGGACGGCGGCAGTCGGGGGGAAGGGGCGCGGCGTGCGGGTTCGTGGTAGGTTCAGAAAAACGGAGGTGCAGATGGCCGAAGCGAAGACGAAGAGCGCGCCTTTGGACCGGGGCGCTTGGCTGGGGGGCGTGGAGCCTGCGCAGCGGGAGGAGGCTGAGCGGTTGCTGGCGATCTTCGCCGAGGTGACGGGCTGGGAGCCGCGGCTCTGGGGGCCGTCGATGGTGGGGTTCGGGCGGTATGTCTATCGGTACGCCAGCGGGCATGGCGGGGAGAGCCTGGCCACGGGTTTCTCGCCGCGGAAGGCAGAGCTGTCGATCTACCTGATGGCGGGGGGAGAGGCCCTTGCTCCGATCCTGGCCCGGCTTGGCCCGCACCGGATGACGAAGGCCTGTCTTTATGTGAAGCGGCTCGACGCGGTGGACGAGGGTGTCTTGCGCGAGCTGATCCAGGCGGGGCTGGAGGCGTTGCGGCGGCAGTGGCCGGTGCATCCGGTCTGACCTTGCGGCGCCGAGCCGTCGTCGGGGGTGCAAGGCGGAAGCGGAAAGGCGCCAGTGGCGCGTTTCCCCGCCGAAGCGGAACCCCTTGGACGGCGTGGCCACGGAAGGCGCATGGACGGCGCGAAACTGGACAAGGCGCGGGGCTTGTGACAGGGAAGGGCGGTTCAAGGAGCCCGACCCATGACCGTAACCACCCGCTTCGCCCCCTCGCCCACCGGCTGGATCCATGTGGGCAATCTGCGCACCGCGCTGATGAACTACCTGATCGCGCGCCAGAACGGCGGGACGTTCATCCTGCGGCTGGATGATACGGACCAGGAACGGTCGAAGCAGGAATACATCGACGGGCTGAAGGCGGACCTCGACTGGCTGGGCATCCGCTATGACCGGATCGAGCAGCAGTCCAAGCGCATGGGCCGCTACGCCGAGGCGGCGGAACAGCTGAAGGCCGCGGGGCGGTTCTATGAGTGTTTCGAGACCCCCGTCGAGCTGGACCTGAAACGGAAGAAGCAGCTGAACATGGGCAAGCCCCCGGTCTATGACCGCGCGGCGCTGTCGCTGACCGAAGCGCAGAAGGACGCCTACCGCGCCGAGGGACGGCAGGGCTACTGGCGCTTCAAGCTGGATCTGGAGCGGATCGAGTGGCAGGACGGGATCATCGGCGACATCTCGATCGACGCCGCCAGTGTCTCGGACCCGGTGCTGATCAAGGCGGACGGGCAGGTGCTGTACACCTTCGCCTCGTCGGTCGACGACGTGGATATGGGCGTCACGCACATCGTTCGTGGCGCGGACCACGTGACGAACACGGCGACGCAGATCCAGATCATGAAGGCGCTGGGGGGGACCCCTCCGACCTTCGCCCACCATTCGCTGCTGACCGGACCGCAGGGCGAGGAATTGTCCAAGCGGCTGGGCGTCCTGAGCTTGCGCGACCTGCGGGCGCGGGGGGTGGAGCCGATGGCGCTTCTGTCCCTCATGTCGCGGCTGGGGTCGTCAAAGCCGGTGGAACTGGCGGCCAACATGGAAGAGCTGGTGGCGGGCTTCGAGGTGGGGTCCTTCGGGGCGGCGCCCACCAAGTTCGATGCCGAGGACCTGTTCCCGCTGACCCGTCACCACGTGCAGTCGCTGCCCTATGAGGCGGTGAAGGACAAGGTGCTGGACCTTGGGGTGCCCGAGGCACAGGGCGAGGCTTTCTGGGCCGTGGCCAAGGGCAACATCACTGTCATGGCCGACCTTGAGGAATGGTGGACCCTGTTCCGCGACGGGGCCGAGCCGGTGATCGATCCGGCGGACCGGGATTTCGTGGCGCAAGCCCTGACGCTGCTGCCGCCGAAGCCATGGACCCAGGCCACCTGGGGCGAGTGGACGCAGGCCGTCAAGGACGCCACGGGGCGCAAGGGCAAGGACCTGTTCCGCCCGCTGCGCCGCGCGCTGACCGGGCGCGATGCCGGGCCGGAGATGGCGGACGTGATGCCGCTTCTGCACAAGGTGCCAAGCGTCTGAACCTGGGCTGACCCCGGGAGGGCTGTCTGCCCTCCCGGACCCTCCCGAGGATATTTGAGCAAATGTGAAAGGGCTTTGGCATGGCCGGGGCGCAGGCGAAATTTGTCGAAGGCAACCTGTTCCGGCACGTGTCGGTGATGGCGCTGACCTCGTCGGTCGGGCTGATGGCGGTGTTCGTCGTCGACCTGATCAACATGCTTTACATCGCGATGCTGGGCCGCGAGGAGCTGGCGGCGGCGATCGGTTATGCCGGGGCGATCCTGTTCTTCACCACAAGCTTCGGCATCGGCATGTCCATCGCCGTGGGCGCCCTGGTGGCGCGGGCGCTGGGCGCGCGCGATCCGGTCCTGGCGCGGGAGAAGGCGACCACGGGGCTGGTGCTGAGCTTTGTGGCCGGCTCGATCTTCGCCGCGGTCGTCTGGTTGTTCCTGACACCGCTCGTCGGCCTTCTGGGTGCCACGGGCGAGACAGCGGCGCTGGCGGTGCATTTCCTGCAGATCGTCGTCCCGTCGCAGCCCCTGCTGATGGTCGGCATGATCGGCGGTGCGATCCTGCGCAGCCACGGTGATGCGCGGGCGGCGATGATGGCGACGGTCTGGGGCGCGGTGGCGACGGCGGTGCTGGACCCGATCCTGATCTTCGGCTTCGGCTGGGAGCTGACCGGGGCGGCGATTGCATCGGTGGCGGCCCGCATCGTGATCGCCTGGATGGCGCTGCGGCCGATCACCGCGAAATATGGCGGGTTCGACCGGCCGACTCCCGGACAGGTCGTGGCGGACATGGCGCCGATCTGGGCCATCGCGGTGCCGGCGATCCTGACCCAGGTGGCGACGCCCGTGGGCCAGGCTTTCGTGACGCGGGCGACGAGCGCCTATGGCGAGGCCGCGGTGGCGGGCATGGCGATTGCCGGGCGGCTGACGCCGGTGGCTTTCGGGGTGATCTTCGCTTTGGCCGGGGCCATCGGGCCGATCATCGGCCAGAACTTCGGCGCGGGCCGGATGGACCGGGTGCGGCGGACCTTCTGGGACGCGCTGGTCTTCACCGCGCTGGTGATCGTGCTTGTCTCGGGGCTGCTGTACGTCCTGCGCGGTCCGATTGCGGATGCCTTCCGGGCCGAGGGTCTGACGCGGGATCTGGTGTTCCTGTTCTGCGGGCCGCTTGCGCTTTTGTGGTTCTTCAACGGCATGATCTTTGTCGGCAATGCAGTCTGCAACAACCTGGGCCGGCCCTTCTGGTCCACGGTGGTGAACTGGGGGCGGCACACCGTGGGAACCATTCCGCTGGCGCTGTGGCTGGGTCAGCACTGGGGCGCGCAGGGCGTGCTGGTGGGCCAGGCCCTGGGCGGAGTGGTGTTCGGCTTTGCCGCCGCCTGGCTGGCGCTGCTGGCGATCCGCTCTCCGGTCATGCCGGCGCCGCGTGGCCGCCCGGTACCTGACCCCGCGCCCGAAACGGAGCCCGTGGCCAGCCCCGGCGAGCGGCGGGCTTAGCCCTTCCGTTCTGGTTAAGTTCTCATCAAGCATAAGCTGCTACTCCCGTGATGCGCGACACGGGAGAAGCCTATGGCGGAGAACACCAGCACTACGCCTGGAATGGCCGGCGGCAACACCTATACCGGCACCGCGACGAATGACACCTTCACCGCCGGGGGTGGCAACGATGTGGTCAACGCCGGCTCTGGCGACGACCGGATCGCGGGCGACGGACCTCTGTCCGGGCAGTGGACCTATTCGGTCTACACGCGCGACTTCACCAATGCGACGAACCAGACCGGGACGATCTCGACCGGCACGCTGCAGGGCACCGGCTATGTCGACGAGTTCAACGTGCTTGCCCTGCGCAACACGCTGGCCGGGACCGCACAGGGGACGAACCAGGACGATTTCGGGGTCATCTACCAGTCGACACTGAACGTCTCGACCTCGGGGACCTATACCTTCGGGGTGACCTCGGACGACGGGTCGCGGATCATCATCCGGGATTCCTCGGGCAACATCGTCTTCAACCTGGACAACGACCGGGCGCAGACTGCGACCCAGGCGAGCGGGACGGCGACGCTGCAGGCGGGGCAGACCTATTCCATCGAGCTTTTCTACTGGGAGGACTGGGGCGAAACTGCCTTCAGCGCCACCATCGCGGGGCCGGGGCTGGCCCAGACCGACCTTGCCACCGCGTCCCTGGTCGGCACGCCTCCCCTGGCGGCGGGGCATGTCGACGGGAGCGACACGCTGTCGGGTCAGGCCGGGGCCGACACCTTGTCGGGCGGCGGCGGGACCGATGTGCTTTACGGTGGGACCGAGGCGGACAGCCTTCTGGGCGAGGCGGGCAATGACCGGCTTTTCGGCGATGGGGGCAACGACACGCTGTATGGCGGCACCGGTGACGACACGCTTTTTGGCGGGACCGAGGCGGACCGGCTGTTCGGGGGTGACGGCAACGACCAGCTGCACGGCGATGCGGGCAATGACACGCTGCTGGGCGGGATCGGGGAGGACACGCTGTTCGGGGGCACCGACTCCGACAGTCTGGCGGGTGAGGACGGCAATGACCTTCTCTACGGTGAGGCCGCGGCCGACACGCTGAGCGGCGGGCTCGGCAACGACCGGCTGTTCGGCGGCGACAGCGCCGACAGCCTTGCGGGCGACGATGGCGACGATCTTCTGTACGGCGAGGCAGGCAACGACACGCTGGCCGGAGGCATCGGGGAGGACACTCTGTATGGCGGGGCCGAGGCCGACAGCTTGGCCGGGGACGACGGCAACGACCGGCTGTTCGGCGACGACGGCCAGGACACGCTGCAAGGCGGGGCCGGGGATGACACGCTTGTCGGCGGGACCGGGTCCGACCTTCTGAGCGGTGGGACTGGCCGCGACACCGCCGATTACAGCGGATCGGGTCTGGGGGTGAACGTCAACCTGCTGACAGGCCAGGGGTCGGGCGGCGATGCCCTGGGTGACACTCTGACCGGCATGGACAATGTCATCGGCTCTGCCCTTGGCGACACGCTGACGGCGCACAATACCCAGAGCGACCTTTATGGTGGCGGTGGCAATGATCTGCTTTACGGCGGTACCGGCAACGGCGACCGGCTGTTCGGCGGGGACGGCAGCGACCAGCTTTCCGGGCAGGCAGGCGGCGATCTGCTTTACGGCGACGCGGGCGGTGATACCCTTTCGGGCGGGGCCGACAATGATACCCTGTTCGGTGGCAACGACGCCGACCGGGTGTCGGGCGACGACGGCAGCGACCTGTTGTACGGCGAGGCCGGACTGGACACGCTCTTGGGCGGGATCGGCGACGACACGCTTTATGGCGGGGTCGAGGCCGACAGTCTGGCCGGCGAGGACGGGCACGACCGCCTCTTCGGCGAGGCCGGTCTTGATACCCTGCTGGGTGGGGCGGGGAACGATACGCTTTTCGGTGGCGGTGACGCGGACAGCCTGAACGGCGGAACCGGGGATGACATTCTGTACGGCGACGCGGGGCTGGACACTCTCAGCACCGGCGGTGGCGAGGATACCGTCTATGGCGGCGCCGACGCGGACCGGATCCAGGGCGAGGATGGCAACGACCGCCTTTACGGTGACGCCGGCATGGACAGCCTGGTCGGCGGCATCGGCAACGATCAGCTGTTCGGCGGGACCGAGGCGGACAACCTGTCGGGCGATGCGGGCAACGACGTCCTGGACGGCGGGAGCAATACCGACACGATCTATGGCGGCGACGGCAACGATACGGTCGATGCGGGGTCCGAGGACGATTCCGTCTACGGCGGCGACGGTTCGGATTCGATCCTGGGCGGCGAGGGGCGGGACTACCTGCTGTTCGGCAGTGGCGACGACACCGTGTATGGCGGCGGTGGAGACGAATTCATCGACGACCAGGAAGGCGTGCAGCTGACGGGCCGCAACCTGATCTACGGCGGCGACGGCGCGGACCGTGTCTATACCGGCTTCGATGCGGACACCGTCTTTGGTGATGCGGGAGCCGACAGCATCTTCGCCGAGGGCGGGAACGACCTTCTCTACGGCGGTGGCGGGGCCGACTGGGTCGAGGGCGGCGACGGCCGTGACAGCATCCTCATGCGGGATGGCGACTTCGCGCAGGGGGATTTTGTCGACGGCGGGGCCGGGGGCGACGACTTCGACGTCCTTGATCTGTCGGGGTACGGCTGGGCGCGGACGGACGTGGCCTACAACAGCGCCGAGTCCGGAACCGTGACCTTCTACGATACCAGTGGCGCGGTCCTTGGCACGATGAACTTCGCCGAGATCGAGCAGGTCGTGCCCTGCTTTGCCGCGGGCATGCTGGTCGAAACGCCGACGGGTCCGCGCGCGGTCGAACAGCTGCGGCCGGGCGATCTGGTGCTGACGCTGGACGACGGGCCGCAGCCGGTCCGCTGGGTGGGCCAGCGCCGCGTGGGGCTTGCCGATCTGCTGGCCGACCCCAACCTGCAGCCGGTGGACATCGACGCCGATGCCTTCGGGCCCGGCGTGCCCGACCGCCTGGTACAGGTCTCGCCGCAGCACCGGGTCCTGTTCGGCGGCGCGGCCTGCGAGCTTTACTTCGGCACCGGTGAAGTTCTGATTCCAGCGATCCAGATGGTCGGGCAGGATGGCGTCCGGCAAAGGCTTGCCGCGGTCACCTATGTGCATGTCATGTTCGACTGCCACCAGATCGTCCTGACGCATGGCATGTGGTCGGAAAGCTTCCAGCCGGGAAAGCGCACGCTGGACGGCATGCCCGACCCGCAAAGGGATGAACTTCTGCGGCTGTTCCCCGAACTTCACGACCCGGAAACCTATCCTGCCGCCCGCATGACCCTGAAGGGTTATGAGGCAAGGGTGCTGCTGCAGGCGTGACCGGGGAAGGTCGCGGATGCTCGGCATACCGTCGCATTCCGATTTCCTCTTGCCCGATCGGGGGGCTTTGCGGTAGGCAAAGGTCGTCAGGTTCGGGAGAATCCGGCGGGCCCGCTTGCCCGACGGTGCCGAAGGAGCAACCGCCCCGGTAAACTCTCAGGCGCAAGGGACCGTAGCTGACGACAGACTCTGGAGAGTTCCCGGCACGGTCGGGACGCCGAAGGGATAACGATCTCAGGCGCGCTAGATGGCGCAAGGACAGAGGGGGCATCGCAGGGTGGGGATTTGCCCGCCTGACGGTGCCGGTGTGTTTTCCGGCAAGACGACGGGAGGGACGGCGATGGCCGACCTTGAAGAGCCGGAGCTGCGGCTTCTGGGGCTGGATGCGCTGCACGAGGGGCTGGGCGGCAAGATGGTGCCCTTCGCGGGCTACCGGATGCCGGTGCAATATCCCGATGGAGTGATGAAGGAACACCTGCACACGCGGTCGGAGGCGGGGCTGTTCGACGTCAGCCACATGGGTCAGGTGATCCTGCGGCCCAAGGGTCAGATGGACGACCTGAAGCTGGCCTTCGAAGCGCTGATGCCGGTCGATGTGCTGGGTCTGGCCGAGGGGCGGCAGCGCTATGGCCTGTTCACCAACGACCAGGGTGGCATCCTGGACGACCTGATGTTCACCAACCGGGGCGACCACCTTTATGTGGTGGTCAATGCGGCCTGCAAGGCCGAGGACATCGCCCACATGACCAGGATGATGCCGGGCGTGTCGGTCCAGCCCGTGACCGACCGCGCGCTTCTGGCGCTGCAGGGGCCCGGGGCGGAAGCGGCGCTGGAAACAGTGGTGCCAGGGGTCGCGGCCATGCGGTTCATGGATCACCGGGTGATCGGCGACATCTGGGTCTCGCGGTCGGGCTATACCGGCGAGGACGGGTTCGAGATCTCGGTCCCGGACGCGCAGGCCGAGGCCTTTGCGCGCAAGCTTCTGGCGCAGCCGGGTGTCGCCCCCATCGGGCTTGGCGCGCGGGATTCCTTGCGGCTTGAGGCGGGGCTTTGCCTTTACGGCCATGACATCGACACGATGACCAGCCCGGTCGAGGCGAACCTGACCTGGGCGATCCAGAAGGCGCGCCGCGCCGGTGGTCCCCGCGAGGGGGGTTTCCCCGGGGCTGCGCGTATCCTTAAGGAGTTGGCCGAGGGGCCGGAGCGGCTTCGTGTGGGTCTGCGCCCCGAGGGCCGCGCCCCGATGCGCGAAGGCGTGGAGCTGTTCGCGGAAGATGGCACTCCGGTCGGGCGCGTCACCTCGGGCGGCTTCGGGCCTTCGGTGAATGCCCCGATTGCCATGGGCTATGTGGCCCGCGCCCATGCTAATCTGGGCACGACTCTGATGGGCGAAGTGCGCGGCAAGCGCCTGCCCGTGACCGTGACCGAACTTCCCTTCCACCCGACAACCTACAAGCGCTGAGGACATTGCGATGAAATACACCAAGGAACACGAATGGCTGCGGGTCGAGGGTGACCTCGTGGTCGTCGGGATCACCGAACACGCCGCGACCCAATTGGGCGACGTGGTTTTCGTGGAACTGCCCGAGACGGACACGGTGGTCGCCGAGGGCGACGAGGTCTGCGTGATCGAAAGCGTCAAGGCCGCATCTGACATCCTGGCCCCGGTCGATGGCGAAATCGTCGCGGTCAACACCAAGCTGGTCGACACACCGGCGCTGGTGAACGAGGACCCGACAGGGGCCGGTTGGTTCTTCAAGATGAAGCTCGATGACCTGAGCGTGCTCGACCAGCTTATGGACGAGGACGAGTATCAGGACCTGATCGGCTGATCGCGATCCCGAGGTTGAAGCCGGGGGGCCAGCCCCCCGGACCCCCCGGGGATATTTGGGCAAAGATGAAAGGGAGCGGGTCCATAGCGGCCCCGAGCAGGACATGAGCTTTACCCCGACCGACTACAATCCCTACGACTTCGCCAACCGCCGCCACATCGGCCCCTCTCCCTTGGAGATGGAGGAGATGCTGGCCGCGGTCGGCGTGCGGACCCTGGACGAGTTGATCGAGCAGACGGTGCCGCCGTCGATCCGGCAGACGCAGCCGCTGCCTTGGGCGCCTTTGGCCGAGCATGAGTTGCTGGCCAAGATGAAGGAGGTCGGCGCGAAGAACCGGGTGATGACCCAGCTGATCGGGCAGGGCTATTACGGGACCGTCACGCCTCCGGCGATCCAGCGGAACATCCTGGAGAACCCGGCCTGGTACACGGCCTATACTCCGTATCAGCCCGAGATCGCGCAGGGCCGGCTGGAGGCGCTGCTCAATTTCCAGACGATGGTCTGCGACCTGACGGGTCTGGACGTGGCGAACGCAAGTCTTCTGGACGAGGCGACGGCGGCGGCCGAGGCGATGACGATGGCCGAACGGGTGGCGAAGTCCAAGGCCAAGGCGTTCTTCGTCGACCGCTTCTGCCATCCCCAGACCATTGCCGTGATCCGCACCCGGGCGCTGCCCTTGGGGATCGAGATCATCGAGGATGATGTGCGCAACCTGGACCCGACCAAGGTGTTCGGCGCGATCTTCCAGTATCCCTCCAGCTACGGGCATGTGGTGGACTTCACCGTCCGCATCGCCACGCTGCATGCGGCGGGGGCCATCGCGATCATGGCGACGGACCTGCTGGCGCTGTGCGTTCTGAAGGAACCGGGCGCGATGGGGGCGGATATCGCCATCGGCAGCGCCCAGCGGTTTGGCGTGCCGATGGGGTATGGCGGGCCGCATGCCGCCTTCATGGCGGTGAAGGATGCCCACAAGCGGCAGATGCCGGGGCGGATCGTGGGGGTGTCGATCGACGCTCAGGGCGGCAAGGCCTACCGGCTGTCGCTGCAAACCCGCGAGCAGCATATCCGGCGCGAGAAGGCGACGTCGAACGTCTGCACGGCCCAGGCTTTGCTGGCGGTGATGGCCAGCATGTATGCCGTCTTCCACGGGCCGAAGGGCCTGCGCGCGATTGCGGAGCGGGTGCATTTCCTGACTCAGCGGCTGGCGCGGGCGCTGAAGGCGGCGGGGGCGAAGGTGGCTCCGAAAGCCTTTTTCGACACGATCACGGTCGAGGTTGGTGTGGGTCAGGCTGGCATCCTTGCCGCCGCCCGCAATGAGGGGCTGAACTTCCGCAAGATCGGCAATGATCGCGTCGGGATCAGCCTGGATGAGACGACGGATGAGCGCGTGCTGATCAAGGTCCTGCGCGCCTTCGGCATCGACGGGGTGCCGCCGCATCGCGCCACGCTGGGCTTCCCGGAAGAGATGCTGCGCACGACCGACTACCTGACCCACCCGGTCTTCCACATGAACCGAGCCGAGTCGGAGATGATGCGCTACATGCGCCGCTTGTCGGACCGCGACCTGGCGCTGGACCGGGCGATGATCCCCTTGGGGTCCTGCACGATGAAGCTGAACGCGGCGGCGGAGATGATGCCGATCACCTGGCCGGAATTTGGGAGCCTTCACCCCTTCGTGCCGCGCGATCAGGCGGCAGGGTATCATGAGGCGATCAGCGACCTTTCCGCCAAGCTGTGCGAGATCACCGGCTATGACGCGATGTCGATGCAGCCGAACTCGGGCGCGCAAGGGGAATATGCGGGGCTACTGACCATCCTCGCCTATCACCGCGCCCGGGGCGATACCCAGCGGACGGTCTGCCTGATCCCGACCAGCGCGCATGGTACCAACCCGGCCTCGGCACAGATGGCGGGGATGGAGGTGGTGGTGGTCAAGGCTTCGCCCAACGGGGACGTGGATGTCGAGGACTTCCGCGCCAAGGCCGTGGCGGCGGGGACCAAGCTGGCGGCCTGCATGATCACCTATCCGTCCACGCATGGGGTGTTCGAGGAAACCGTGAAGGCGATCTGCCAGATCACCCATGACCACGGCGGGCAGGTCTACATCGACGGCGCGAACATGAACGCGCTGGTCGGGCTGGTGAAGCCGGGCGAGATCGGGGGCGACGTCAGCCACCTGAACCTGCACAAGACCTTTGCCATCCCGCATGGCGGCGGGGGGCCGGGGATGGGGCCGATTGGTGTGAAGGCTCACCTTGCTCCGCATCTGCCGGGGCATCCTGAAACCGGGGGCGACGGCGCGGTTTCGGCGGCGCCCTATGGGTCGGCAAGCATCCTCCTGATCAGCTGGGCCTACTGCCTGATGATGGGGGGGCCGGGGCTGACGCAGGCAACGCGGGTGGCGATCCTGAACGCCAATTACATCGCGGCGCGGCTGGCGGGCAGCTATCCGATCCTCTTCATGGGCAACAAGGGCCGGGTCGCGCATGAGTGCATCCTGGACACCCGCCCCTTTGCCGAGGTGGGCGTGACGGTGGACGACATCGCCAAGCGTCTGATCGACAACGGTTTCCACGCGCCGACGATGTCCTGGCCGGTGGCCGGCACGCTGATGGTGGAGCCGACCGAGTCCGAAACCAAGGCCGAGATCGACCGTTTCATCACGGCGCTTTTGTCGATCCGCGAGGAGATCCGCGCGGTGGAGAAGGGCGAGATCACCGCCGAGGAAAGCCCGCTGCGCTTTGCCCCGCATACGGTGGCGGCGCTGGTCGGCGACTGGGACCGGAAGTACAGCCGCGAGACGGGCTGCTTCCCGCCGGGGTCGTTCCGCGTCGACAAGTACTGGCCACCGGTGGGGCGGGTCGACAACGTCTTTGGCGACCGCAACCTGATCTGCACTTGCCCGCCGGTGGAAAGCTATGCCGAAGCGGCGGAGTGAGGACCCAAAATCCTTGAGCAAGGATTTTGACAAATTTCTTGCTTAAGAAATTTGGCCCCCGGGGAAACCTGGGGGCCGTTGCGTCAGGGCTGGGGCTTTGGCGCGGGCGTCCCGAGCGCGCCGCCCGGCCGGGTGCCAAGTCCGCCGCCCGACCCGACGCCGCTGGTCTTGGGCTTTGACAGGTCCGGCACCTTGGGTGGGCCCTTCACGCCTCCGGGGGCGGAGCCGAGGACCTTGCCACCCGCCCCGGATTGCCGGGCCAGACAGTCCTGCGCAAGTTCCAGCGCCGGGGCAATTCCGTCGATGTCGAAGCCGTCGTCGATGCCCATGCCCAGCATCCGCAGGTAGCGACCGCTGAGAAGGAAGTCGACGGTCGGCTGGATGCCGTCATAGGTGATGCCGGCAAAGCTTTCGTCCCAGGCCTCGCCGTCGCCGATGGCGGGCAGGCCGGTTTCCATCATCACCCAAAGCTCGAACTTCTGGCCTGGCTCGAAGCGCACCTCGGGCTGCGACAACAGGATGGACACCGTGTCGTTGGGGTAAAGCCCGACCCAGAGCGTCTGGCCGTTCACGTATCCGACCGAGGTGTAGCAGTGCGAGAACGCCCCGCGGTCATCCGGGATCGCGCCGCCGACCCAGTTGCCCGCCTCGAACGCAGAGCCTGGCATGTCCTGGGCAGAGGCTGGGACGAGGGGGGCCAAGGTAAGGGCGGACGCAAGGGCAAGGCAGCGCATGGGCGGATCCTGAGGAGGTTTCTGGGGCAAGAATGCAGAGACGGGCGGCGAGGCGCAAGTCAGGGTTTCCGCAGCGGACGGGCGGCATTGACCGCGACCGGCCGCCACGATAGCCGTTTCGCCCGATGACCCGCACGCGCCCGCCTTTCCTTGACGGCCTGATCGCCAGCCTGCCGATCGTCCTGGGCTATTTCCCCATCTCCTTTTCCTTCGGGGTCGCCGCCACCCGCGCCGGGTCCACCGGGCTGGAGGCCTTCGCGCTGTCGCTGGTCGTCTATGCCGGCGCTTCGCAGTTCCTGGCGCTGGCATTGCTCTCCTCGGGCGCGCCCGTGCTGGTGGCCGGCTTCACGCTGATCGCGATGAACCTGCGGCACATGCTCTACGGCCCCGCCCTGATGCGCGAGGCAGGTTCGGGCGCTGGCCGCCGCCACGCCTGGGCATGGGCCTGGGGCCTGACGGACGAGGTGTTCGGCCAAGCCCTGGGCGCGCTGGCACGGGGACACAGGTTTTCCGAGCCGTACATGTTTGGCCTTGGGCTTGGGGCCTATGCCAGCTGGGTTACGGGTACGGTCGTGGGGGCCTATGCGGGGGGCGGTGCACTGGAGGGCTGGCCCGCGCTGAACGCAGGCCTTGGCTTCATGCTGCCGGCGCTGTTCCTGGCGCTTCTGCTGTCGATCATCAGCCGCCCGCAGGTTCCGGTGATCGCGGTTGCAGGCCTGGTGACCGTGGCGGCAACGCTGATGCTTGGCGCGACAAGCGGCATTCTGCTGGGAATGGTGTCAGGCGCTGTCACAGGGCTGGCGCGGCGATGAACTGGGAACTCCTGACCGTCGCCCTGATGGCCGGAGCCGCCAACTGGGCCTTCCGGTCCCTGCCGATCCTGCTGCACATGGACCGCATGGCAGCGGGCGGCTGGCTGGGCAGGTTTCTGTCGGCCACCGGACCTGCCGCCATCGCCACCCTCTTTGTCGCCTCGATCCTGCCCGCGCTGACCCCGGACCTTGCCCGCCTTGCCCCGATCCTGACCGGCACCGCGGCGGTCCTCGTCACCTGGGCCGCCCGCCGTTCTGTCGTGCTGGCCACGCTGGCCGGGGCCGTGGCGCATGGCGGGACGGTCTGGCTGCTTGGCTGACCGCTTGCGCGAAGCCCCGCCATGCGCGACCATGCGCAAAAGGGGAGGGCTGCCATGCTAGAGATAAACCCGCAGAAGGTGGTGCATGTGATCTACCTGGCCCGCGAGGCCGGGGCAGGCGATGCCGAACTGCACGCGTTCATCGACGGCCTGAACGACGACGAGAAGGCTCAGCTCACCGCCGTGGCCTGGGTCGGACGCGGGGCTTTCGAACCCGAGGATTTCGACGAGGCGCTGGCAACCGCGACGGCCGAGGCCACCACGCCAACCGCCGACTACCTGATGGGAATGCCGCATCTGGCCGAGAACCTGGAAGGCGGGCTTGAGGCTTTGGGCATCGACGTGACGGGCGAGGAAGAGGATTTTCTCTGATCCCGCCTTGCGCTGCAGCCGCGCGCACCACATCTTCAGGCTTTGCTAGATGTGAGGTGTCTCCATGCCCGTCGCCGATGCCGTCAAGCTGACCTGTGCCACCTGCGGTCAGGCAAACCGCGTACCGACCGCTCGCTTGGGCGACGCGCCGAAATGCGGGTCCTGCGGTGACGTGCTGCTGGATGGCAGTGTGGCGGAACTGGACGCCACCACCCACGACAAGGTGACGCGGGGCGATGGCCTGCCGGTCCTGGTGGATTACTGGGCACCCTGGTGCGGCCCCTGCCGGATGATGGCGCCCGAATTTGCCAAGGCCGCCAAGGCGGTGGCGACCGAGGCGCGGCTGATGAAGCTGAACACCGAGGACCATCCCCAGATCTCTGCGCGCATCGGCATCCGCGGCATCCCGGCGCTCATCCTCTATCGCGACGGCCGCGAGATCGCCCGCCTTGCCGGCGCCCGCCCGACCGCCGACATCGTGGCCTTCGTCCGCCAGCACGCCCGCTGAACCGCTGCGGACCCGGCTTGACTCTGCCCGGGATTTGCGATGAAAACACCGTCGCGGCGGGGCAGTAGCTCAGTTGGGAGAGCGTATCGTTCGCAATGATAAGGTCAGGGGTTCGATCCCCCTCTGCTCCACCAAGTATCTCTGATTTTATTGGGTAAAATCGGGATTTTCACGCAATACCCGCCTAAGTGCCCGCCCAATTCAAACCGTCTGAACGTTCATGTCCTCGCAGTGAGTGTACGTGCGCCTTCATGTGCCCGACTGACTTGGCGGGAATCGTCCTGTGAGCAAACGTCCCCGCGCTGCTCGCGAGGTCGAGGATTTTTGCTTCCGGTTCAGTCAGGACTTAGCAAAGGACCTGAGCCAGCTCTTGCTCGTCTCGGGCACGGTCCATGCGCAGGTCAATAGCCTCCTACCATGACGAAACGCGCGTAATCCATGCAAATTGGACCAGCGCCAGGCAGTATCTCCAAGCTGAAATCCAACCAGAGACTCTGATCCGTATGACAACGAGTTCCAGATGGTAGGGGAAACGCGCACGGGGGATGGACGGATCGCTCATGAAACGGCGACGACATTGGTGCCGGCGTGCTCCGTCAGCGTCGCGTCGAGCCATGGGAAAAGTGCCGGTGCATCATGTTAACTCCAGCGTGTCTCGGCGTCGCGACAATACAGGGGCCAGGCTCAACAACACCCAGAACTTCTTAAACAGGCACTTCCGCATCCCTTCGGGACGGTTCCATTTCCGAAACGTTAGGCTTGCAGCGCTGTTACGCCGGTGATAATATGCATATACATTGCATATGCATTCAGGGACCATGATGGGTAAGCAGAAGTCGGACGACAAGAAAAAGAAGAAGAAGACCAGCCAGTTGGTGATCCGCATTGATGCGGGCGAGCGGGACGCTTTCGTAAAGCTCTGCGACACGCTGGACACCAGCGCCGCGCGCGAAATCCGCCGTTTCATGCGGGACTGGGTTGCGGCACATGCTTCGAAGCCGGGTCCGATCGAGGAGGCCGCCGCCGTCCCGGATGCTGTGGTGAAAGAAGCAGTGGCAGTACAGCCGGAACCTGCGGCCGAGGATAAGCCCGCCGCAAAGGTCAGGCGAAAGCGCGCGGTCGTACCGGCGGCCTGACCCTTAGACCCTCCCAGAAAATGGTGGCACAGCGCGTCACCGATCCGTCGTCAATCTTTCACTGAAGTCGAACGGTTCTGTCGCGAGACCGGCGCAGCATCCGCGCGTCAACAACGCAGGATGCACCCCGATGACCTCCCGTCCGATCCTTGGCGCGGCGCTTTGCCGTTCCAGCCTTGCCGCCCATGTCGACTGGCTGCGCGAAGCGCCGCGTGATCTTGAACTCCAGCACTTCGTCGATGCCGAGGTTCTGGAAGGCGACTGGTCGGGCTTGGCTGCCGAGGTCAACCAGCTTCTGGACGGCCACCAGGGCCGCCGTGGCATCCACGGCCCGTTCTGGGGCTTTACCATCGCGTCCTACGACCCCGAGGTCCGCCGCATCGTCGCCCGCCGGATGGATCAGGCGCTGGATGTCTGCGCCGCGGTCAACGGCACCCATGTGGTCATCCATTCGCCCTTCACCACCTGGGGCTACAACCATCGCGGCCTTTACCCAACCGACACCGACCGAATGCTCTCGGCCGCCCGCGACACATTGGGTGGTGCTCTGAAACGGGCGGAGGATATGGGCGTCACGTTTGTCCTGGAGAACATCGAAGACATCGAACCCAGCGACCGTGCCATGCTGTGCGAAGCACTTGGCTGGCAGGCCCTTGAGCTTTCGGTCGACACTGGCCACGCGCATTACTCCCATGTCTCGACCGGGGCACCGCCGGTCGACTTCTACGTCCGCGCCGCAGGGTCGCGGTTGGGCCACATCCACCTGCAGGACGCCGATGGTTTTGCCGACAGGCACTGGCAGATCGGACATGGCACGATCCTGTGGCAATCGGTTTTTTCAGCCATCGCCCACACCGGGGCCAACCCCCGGCTGATCCTGGAGCTGCGCGACAAGGCCGGAGTCCTGCCGTCCGCCGCCTATCTGAAGGAAATGGGAATCGCCGAATGAGCATTCTGAAATTCGTCGTCCTTTCCGACCTGCACCTTGGCCTGCCGGAGCAGCCGGTAAATGGTCTCGACACTGCCGCCCGCCTAACCGAAGCGGTTCAGGTCATAGCGCGCGACCATTCCGACGCTGCCTTCGTCCTTCTTGCCGGGGATCTGGCTGACCGCGGCGAGGCCGGGGCCTACAGCTTGCTGCAATCCATCATCGTTTCCCTGCCGATGCCGGTGCACATCACCCTTGGCAACCACGACGACCGGTCGACCTTCCTGTCCGTCTTCGGGCCGGACCGCGACGATCCGAAAGGGCGGGTGTCTCAGGTGATCGACGCGGGCAACCACCGGATCATCCTTCTCGACACCTCCGAGCCGGGCCTGGTTGGAGGGCGCCTCTGTCGGGGGAGACTCGACTGGCTGGCCGCCCGCTTGGACGAGGCACTGGACCGCCCGGTCATCATTGTCCAGCATCACCATGCAAACCCGCTGTCGCTTCCGGTGGACGAGATCATTCTGGAGAACGCCGAGGACTATGTCGAGGTTCTGCGGCGTCATCCCGAGGTGCGCCAGGTCATTGCCGGGCATGTTCATCTGCCCTCGACCGCCGTCTGGCGCGGCATCCCAATGACAACGATGGCCGGGTCGCATTATTCGGTGACCCCGCATGTTCCGGGGGTTCCGGGACGCCAACGCCAGTTGGAGGGGCCCGCGCAGATGGCCGTCGTGCTGGCCACGGACGATGGGGTGACCGTGCATTTCCAGGACCATCTGGAGCGGCACCTGACGATGGCGCCCGGCCTCTTCCACTAGGTCCAGGCGCAGCACCAACCTCCGTCACTACCCGCCGGACATGGTCCGGCGGGCTTTGACAGATTCGTATCAACCATTTGAAACGTAACAGTTTTTCAAGTTTTAGTGTCGCGTTTTCGTCACCGAATCCTTTCATAAGGTCGCTGCGCTGCACCCGTGGCAGCCTCAAATGGAGACAGGGAAGATGACCCAGAGACTTGCTGCTGCCGCGCTGGTGCTTGCCGCCACCGCTGGCTCGGCCTCGGCCGAAAAGATCAAGTTCGAATACTGGTATGGCCTGACCGGCGACCTCGGTGCCGTCGTGGCCGAGACCTGCAACCGCTTCAACGCCTCCCAGGACCAGTTCGAGGCCGTCTGTGTCGGCCAGGACGGCTATGAGAAGGCGGTGCAGAACACCATCGCCGCCTTCCGCGCAGGCAAACACCCGACGCTGCTGCAGTCCTTTGACGCCGGCACTGCCGACCTGATGCTTTCGGGCGAATTTTACCCCGTCACCCAACTGATGGCCGATACCGGCGTCACCGTGGACTGGACCGACTACTTCCCCGGCATCGCCAACTACTATTCGTCGAAGTCGGGCGAGTTCTTCTCGATGCCCTGGAACTCGTCGACCCCGGTCTACTACTTCAACAAGGACCACTTCGCCAAAGCCGGGATCACCGAAGCGCCGGTGACCTGGGAAGGCATGGAAGAGGCGTTCAAGGCGCTGAAGGCTAGCGGTCAGGCCTGCTCGCTTGCCTATGCCCCGTCCTCTTGGATCGACCTTGAGCAGTTCTCGATGGCGCACAACATTCCCGTCGCTTCGAACAACAACGGCTATGACGGGCTGGACACTGAACTTCTGTTCAACACCACGCTGCATGTCCAGCACATGGAGAACATCCAGCGCTGGATCACCGAAGGCTACGCCCTTCTGCGGACCCAGGCCGCCGGCAAGACCTCACGCGACAGCTTTGTCGAAGGTGAATGCTCGGTCTTCTTCTCGTCGATCGCGGACCATAACACGATCCACAAGCTGACTCCGGCCTTTGGCTGGGATGTGCAGATCATCCCGACCTATGAAGGGGTGGAACGCCACAACACCGTCGTCGGCGGCGCATCCCTCTGGGTTCTGGCCGGCAAGACCGAGGACGAATACAAGGCTGCCGCGTCCTATCTGGCCTTCCTGGCCACCAAGCCGGAACAGCAGTTCCTCTTGGAAAACACGGGCTACATCCCGGTCACGAAGTCGACCTACGAGGCCCTGCTGGCCGAAGGCTTCTACGCCAAGGCCCCCTATCTCAACCGCGACATCGCGATGAAGTCTCTGACCTACACCGAGCCGACCGAACTGACCCGCGGCATCCGCCTGGGTGGCATGATCCAGATCCGCTCGGAGTGGCAGTCCGAGGTCGAAGCGGCCCTCGCCGGGCAAAAAACGATGAAAGAGGCGCTCGACAACGCTGTGTCGCGCGGGAACGATCAGCTGACCCGCTTTGCGCAAACCTACGCGGGCAAGTCCTTCCCCTAACCGCAATTCGGCGCGGCCTGCCAAGGCCGCGCCCTTCTCATTTTGGGGGACCAAACATGCGCCGCGCCTATTTCAAGTTCAGCTGGATCGCTGCCGCGCTGTTGGCACCGCAGCTTCTGATCATCTTCGTCTTCTTCTACTGGCCCTCCGCGCAGGCGCTTTACTGGGCCTTCACGCTGGAGCAGCCCTGGGGCGGCGGCAATACCTGGGTGGGCTTCGACAACTTCCGCAACGTGCTGAGCGACCCCTACTATTGGGGGTCGGTCCGGGTGTCGGTTATCTACGCGCTAGCGACGACGGTGCTTGCGATGACTATGGCGCTGACGCTGGCGATCTTCGTCGATCGGCAGCTCTCGGGCTACAAGGCCTACCGCGTTGCGATCATCTGGCCCTATGCCGTTGCCGCCCCTGCCGTGGGCCTGGCGTTCCAGTTCGTCTTTAACCCCGGCGCGGGGATCTTCAGTTACATCAACACCATCGCCCCTGGCTGGTGGGACCTTTCGAAATATCCTTGGCAGGCCGTCACCGCCATTGTCGTGGCCGGCGCATGGAAGCAGGTCGCCTACAGTTTCGTCTTCTTCCTGGCCGCGCTGCAATCCATCCCCCGCAGCCTGACCGAGGCCGCCGCAATGGATGGCGCGCGCCCGCTGCGCCGGATGGTGGACCTGCAACTGCCGCTTCTCACGCCGACCTTCTTCTTCCTTCTGGTCATCAACATCACCGACAGCTTTACCGACAGCTTCGGTATCGTCGACACGCTGACCGGGGGCGGTCCGTTCCGGGCCACGGACCTCATGGTCTACAAGATCTATGCAGACGGGTTCCGGGGCTTTGATTACTCGGGTGCCGCCGCTCAATCCATCATCCTGATGCTTCTCGTCATGGCGCTGACCTTCGTGCAGTTCCGGTACGTCGAGAAGCGCGTCCACTACACCTGAGGGGGCCGCCAATGATCGAACGCACGCCTATCCTGAACATCGCGACCCATGCGATCCTGGTCTTCGGGCTGATCCTCATCCTTGTGCCGATCTGGCTGGCCTTTGTCGGAGCCACGTTGTCCCTGCAAGAGGTGAACAGCGCTCCGATCGAGCTTTGGCCGGGCGACCAGCTTTGGGTGAACCTGAAGGAAGCCTGGGCGCTGTCGGACTTCGGCCAGAAGTTCGTCAACACGCTGATCGTCGCGACCGGAGTCGTCATAGGCAAGATCACCCTGGCCTGCATCACCGCATTCGCCCTCGTGTTTTTCAACTTCCGCGGTCGAATGCTGATCTTCTGGATGATCTTCATCACCCTGATGCTGCCATTGGAGGTGCGGATCGTTCCCACCTATGCCGTGGCCGCCAACGCGCTGACACCGTTCCAGACCATCATGGACTGGACCGGGATCAGCTGGCTGATCACGACGGTGTCCGGCATCGAGGTCGCACTGGAGTGGAACCTGCTGAACTCCTATACCGGCCTGATCCTTCCCCTCGTCGCCACCGCCACCGGCACCTTCCTCTACCGCCAGTTCTTCCTCACCATCCCGGACGAGCTGGTCGAGGCCGCGCGGATGGACGGCGTTGGGCCGCTGCGCTTCCTGTGGGACATCCTGATCCCGCTGTCGAAGACCAACATCGCCGCACTGGCAACGATCATGTTCGTCTATGCCTGGAACCAGTATCTCTGGCCGCTTCTGGTCGTCACAGACCGGGCAAACTACGGGATGGTCGTGGTGCAGCTTTCCGACCTCGTCCCAGACCAGCTGACCACCGGAGGCGGCACGCCCACCTGGCACCTTGCGATGGCCGCGACCCTGGCCGTCATGCTGCCCCCCATCGCCATCGTCATCCTCATGCAGCGCTGGTTCGTGCGCGGCCTGATCAACACCGACAAGTGAGGCACCCAATGGCTGAGATCGCCATCCGCAACGTCACCAAGACCTATGGCAAGACCACGATCATGGAGGGGGTCAACCTCGACATCCATAACGGCGAATTCGTCGTCATTCTTGGCCCCTCGGGCTGCGGCAAGTCCACGCTGCTGCGCCTGATCGCCGGTCTGGAAGAGATCACGGGCGGTGAGATTGCCATCGCCGGGACCGTCGTCAACCAGTTGGAACCCCGCGAACGCGGCTGCGCGATGGTGTTCCAGAACTATGCGCTTTATCCGCATATGACGGTTGCCGAGAACATCGGCTATGCGTTGAAGGTCGCGGGTGTGCCCAAGGCCGAACGACTGAAGCGGGTCGCCGACACGGCGAAATCGGTGGGACTTGGCGATTTCCTCGACCGCCGGCCCGGCCAGCTGTCGGGCGGCCAGCGCCAGCGCGTCGCGATGGCCCGGGCCATCATCCGCTCGCCCAAGGTGTTTCTCTTCGATGAACCTCTGTCGAACCTCGACGCCAAGCTGCGCGTCCAGATGCGCCACGAAATCCGCCGCATCCACAACCAGATCAAGGCGACCTCGGTCTTTGTCACCCATGATCAGCACGAAGGAATGACCCTGGCCGACCGGCTGGTGGTGATGAACAAGGGCACCGTCGAACAGGTCGGCACCCCGGCCGAGATTTACGACCGTCCCGCCTCGCTATATGTCGCGGGCTTTATCGGCAGTCCCGCAATGAACTTCCTGCCCGGCCAGTACAGCGCGGCCCGTCGCGCCGTCGTGCTGGAAGGCGGTGCCGTCATCGGCCTGCCCGCCGATCACGAGGCCACCGACGGCCAGCTTGTCCAGCTTGGCATTCGACCGGAACACGTGTCCCTCCGCGCTCCCGGCCACGGCATGATCGACGCCAGACTGGAACTGGTCGAGGACCTCGGCGCTGCCCGGCTGTGGAGCATGATGATCGAGGACATTCCCTTCAGCCTGATCACCGAGGCCCGCCCCCATATCGCCGAAGGTGCGGTGACCGGACTGACCCTGGACCTGCGACATGCCCACCTGTTCGACGGGGCCAGCGGCAAGCGGATTGAGGCCAAGGCCCAGGTTGGCGCGGTCCATGCCGTGCCCGCGCTGTGAAGTTCTTAACGCAAAGCGACCGGTGCCAAACGGTCGCTTCCTAGCGATACTTTTCAATGAACGCCCAGATCTCCAGCGCCCGGATGTCGGGCAAGGCCGCCTTTAGCCGGGCATGGTCCCACTCCCACCAGGCGATCTCTTGCAGGACGTCGGCCTCGGGCTTGTCGAATCGCCACTTAATATGGCGTGCTGGAACGCCACCGACGATCTCGTAGGGGGCGACGTCCTTCGACACAACGGCCCCCGCGCCAATCACCGCGCCGTCGCCCACCGTGACCCCCGGCAAGAGGGTGACCCCATGACCGATCCAGACGTCATGGCCGATGGTCACCCAGTGGTCGCGGCGCCATTTGAAAAAGCCCGCGTCATCTTCGCCCAGGCCGAACTGCGCGGCGCGGTAGGTGAAATGGTGCTGCGCCGCCCGCCATGTGGCGTGGTTGCCGGGGTTGATCCGCGCGCCCTCGGCGATCGAGCAGAACTTGCCAATGGTGGACCAGACCACGTTCCCGCCCTTCACGATGTACGAGTAGTCGCCGAACGTGACCTCGCGCATTGTCACATGGGCCATCACCTCGGTCCACTTGCCCAAGGTGCAATCGATGACCGTGGCAGTGGCGTGGACGTTGGGCACTTCGGTCAGCAGTTTCGTTCCGGGATGCCGATCAGGATAGGGCATGGTTCAGACACCGGATACGCATAGACTCGAAGCGGACCGGTTCGCCGCCCCGCATCACCATCGGTTCGACCAGCAGCTTCAGGTCGGCAAAACCGATCTCGGGCTGGGAAAGCGCTATGGAATGGCCAACGGGCAGGCGAAAGCCGCCCTTGGGGTTCAGCGCCGGCCCGGCATCGCGTCGCCCGATCTGCAGGAAATGCGAGATGTCCCAGTGCTGCACCTGCCCACCGATGCGGGTGCGCCAGCGCCAGCGCAGCGAGATCGGGGGCGTAAAGCGAAGCCTCGCCCATCACCCTGTCCACCAGGAACGGCAGTGCATCGCGCACGTGATCCACCCGTTCGGCCGTGATGGGGCCAAGTGCGGCACGATAGAGCCGTTCCGCCTGTTGGATAGCCCGTTCCCCGCCCCGGGTCGCCACATAGGCCATCAAAGCACCTCCACAGCGGTGGAGCGGGGCAAACCGACTATGCGCCGCCCGTCGACAAAAACCAGGTCGATCCCCTCGGGATAACGACAGCGGGCACTGCGCAAATCAAGGAGCCCCTCGGGCAACCCACCCAGCCGCAGCTCGCACTGCCCGTCGACCCCGGGGCCGGTCAGCCGCAACAGGGACCCGGAGTCGATGGCCGCAGGCATCACCAGCGTCGCACCCTGGTCGGGATAAAGCGCCGATCCGACCGGCAGCACGGCCAGCACGGCCATCGCCCCCGCAGCCGTCGCGCAAAAGGCGTGGTCAGCCCGGTCGGGTGTGGCCAGCGCCGCCCCGGTCGCAGCGATGCGGCGGGCCAGGGACGGGTCCTCGGCATGAACGCGGGTTTCCCGGTCCAGCAGAGCCAGCGCCAGGTCGGCCACGCCCTCTGGCAGGCTTTGCACCGTGCCGGGCCTGGTCATGGCCCACATCAGCGCCTCAAAAGCGACAGTATCGCGCAGGTCGGCAAGCGTGGGCTGCGGCAGGGCCATCAGAAGGTCTCCATCTCGACGCGGGTATGGCGGCAGGTTGCGACAGGTGGATGACGGTCGACAGAAAGTTTAGCGACAGTTGCAGTTGCTCGGGGGCGGATACCTACGCCAGGTCGATCCAACCGTAGTCGCCGTTTATGCAGAGACCGCAACTAGGAAGTTTACAAGTTAGGGTGGGAAGATTCTTCTTTCTCATTCAAAGCGTAGATGCTGAAGCTACTGAAAGCTTTCGTATCGCCAAGTAGAAGCCAGTAAGCCTGTCCACTGCGGGCGCCGTGGCGGCCAGCGAGTTGACGACGAGCGCCAGCACAGGCCAGAAGGGCCGCGCATTTCTGGCGGGGGCAAGAGTGTTCATGCGGCCTCGGCATGGTCGAAGAAGTGGCGGAGCCCGGCGGCGCTGGCTCGCCAGTCTGAGGGTCCAGGCTGGTGTCAGGTTCATCCGCCAGCATGAAGGCGGGTCGCTGCATCAGCATTCGCGCGATGCCGACACGTTGCTGCCGGCCGCCGGGAAGGCTGTCGACCCGTTCGAGCGCGCGGTCGGAAAAGCCCCGCGCTGGCCTGATCACCCATCGCCTCGTCACGCACGTGGGCTGGCGACTGTGCCAAGGTGCGCGAGGCGGACATCCGGGCCTGGACACCGGGGATGACGTTCGACAAAGCACACATCCTAGGTAAAAGATTGGGGCGCTGCCAGACGTTCCCGACCTTGGTCCGGAACTGGCGCAGGCAGCGCGGGTTGGATAGACCTGCCACCTTAGGGTATGGTAACTAAGGATGTCCTCCCTTTGGGGGCAGGGAAGGTGTGAGAACTACTCATTTTGTCCCTCTTCTTGGGACAGGCCGTCCCGCTTCTGGTGACAGGTTTTGCTTGAACATCCCTATTTCGATGACAGGGCTATCTTGATTTCGGGGACAGGGTTTTATCTTCCCATTTCTGCCGGTGGGGTTGTTCGTGAGTGTTTTAATCACTGGGAAATCGCCGCCCTCGCGCCAGCTATGGTATAGCTTTCGGCCAGAGAGATTGTTTGGCAGACTGATCTCAGTCAACTCATAGGCCGATGATTTTGCCTCGCCAGAAATGCCAAGTGTCGCAGCTTCAGTGACAACCAGAAAGCCCTTCTTCTGTAGGTCAATGAACGCTTGCGCCGAAGCGTTTTTGCCGCAGCCCATCAGTGCAGCCGCCTGTCTCACGGACAGCCGAAGCTTGCCATTGTTGTTGGCGTTTTTTCCGCGCCATTCGAGCCTTATCCACGGGTAGAGCGTTTGCGCGATTGACCCAAGTGCTCGCCAAGCCTCGGTCTGCATCAAGTTGCGCACCATCATCGTGTAGTGGTCGGTGCGTAGTTCGTTTTTTCTGTCTCGCCCCATCAGCTGTCTCCTCGGCCGCAGGTGCAAACCGTGGTGCGGGCAGCTTTTGCCTTCCCGAGCGATCGAGAGTTTTCCCAAGCCTCAATCTGGCTTAGCTTCCAGCGCGTGCAGCCCGGGGAAAGCGTAGTAGGCTCCGGAAAATCGGGAACGGATTTTACCCAGCGCCAAGGTGTCGAGCGATGCACGCCGTAGCGAGCAGCCAAATCGGTATCTGTGAGGAAAACTTCAGGCGACGACATGATGCGTACTCCGGTGGATTGCATGTGCTTGCAACCTGCCGAAACGCTATCGGTCGTGTCCAAAGTACATCGCGATTAAATTTTCCGCGGCTTGTATGTTACCTTTGAAAATGCCGCTGGAGTGCAACCGTTACTGTGCTGGCGCTCTTTGGGTCTCCAGAAAGCTCATGGGCTTTCAGCACAAAGGCGGGAAGGCGAGTTGCTCAAGGGTCGCCCGCCACTGGTATCGATGCTTTTCGTTGCTGTAGGCGTCCAGCTTTGCGTCCAGGAAGAGCTTCGCTGCCTCGGAAAACGTCAGTCCCTTGCGTGTCGCTGCGGCCAAGGCTTCCCGCGCAGCATTGCGTTCGGCCATGGGGTTAATGCCGCGCTCGATTTTGTCCCGCGCTTCCCGCGCTTTGTCGCGTGCTTGGGCGAGGGTCACGGTCGGAAATCCGCCAAAGCCCATCTCCACCCGCCGTCCAGCCATCGCCGTACGAAGTATCCACGTCTTGCCGCCCTTGGGAGTGATTTGCAGGTAAAGACCAGCAACGCCTCCGACCGGAAGCATGGTGTAGCCCTTGCCCCCGGCGTGAGTTGCCCGCTTCACGTCCAGCGGGCCGAGTTCTTTGGCGACGGGCGGCAAACCCGTTACTCGCATCTTACCCGCCTAAAAATCTGTCACTGGAAGCGCCGAGATACAACGCTCTGCGACGTGCGCGCATGGAAGTAACTGAAGTTTATTGCGGGGATGTCGGAGCGGCGCAGCGGCTTGCTACAGTATGCAATGGCGGACTGGCGGTCCTCTGCACCACCACTCCACCAACCAGCTTCGGCAAATATCACGGTTTAGACCCCCGCGCCGAAACGTCCGCTTCCGCTGATCGCCTGCCCACCGAGGCGGGCGAGCGACGCAGGACTGACGGGATAGTGGTGGGTGCCAATCCCAAGGCCATCGGGGAAACCGGAAAAACCGCTGATGTCCCACATGCCGTCGCGTCCGGTTGACAAGTCTGCGCCGCTCGGGATGCAAAACCGTGCGCCCAGGGATTTGTTCCTGCCGCCACCGCGAAATGCTGTTCCCCGATTTGGTCCGGCGGGGTTTCGGACAAGGATGGACCTGCAAGCCACGGGGAGGCTCGCAGGTCCGGGCCGGCGCGAGGGGGTCGACACCGGCCAGTAGCCCGCAACAGGGACATTGCGGGGTTCAGTGGGGCGAAGGGTAAATGCCCTCCAACGCGATAATGTAATTCATGCAAAGGCTTGGCTGCATGTTGCCATGCAGCTGGCCGCCTTCGGTCAAAGTGATGGACAGTGGGTTCAGCGTGGGCCCACTGGTTTCAGAATGAATTTTTGAACGCGCAAGCATGTCGCCCTGCCTGCGGTCCGAAGCACTTGATACATCGGCGACAACACGTTCATGCCGGTGCGGTGGAACCTGATCCAACCCAGACGTGACGGACTCGCTTCCGAAGACCTCGCCAGGGGAACGCGGCGAAAGCCCGACTCCGGACCCGGCATGGACGGCGACGCGTCCACGCAGATCCGGCAGCCGGAAGGTGTTGATCCCGTCACCTCCGTAAGTCGTGCCAAGCAGCGAAGAGACCGCCGAGCAAGGTACGATCCCCAGCGACTGGCCGCTGCAGAAGGCCCAGCCTCTCGGCTGTAAATTGCCTCCGAAAAGCATGATCGACCCAAGCAGGGGTTCCATCGCATTCGCACCATATCGTCTCGACCGCCGGGGAGCGCACGGCCGATCATCCAGTTCTAGCCGGGGGGGACGAGGGCATCTGTGGCAAAAGGCACAAACCGGACGATCTTTCATTCGGCGGTTGAGCGAGCGGGGTCCACATGCCCGAGCCCGCCCTTGCTACGTATGCCTGGATTTTAAACTTCCGGCGTCCAGAAGATCGCCGCCGGTTTCCCGACTTTCGAGCGCCCGGCAAGTGGAGGTGTCATCGGTACCTTGGGCGCCTGAAAAGCCCCGGCGACCCGCGCCGGAGGCCTGTTTGCCCGCCTGGCCCCAAGTTTACCGCCCTGCGGACGACCTTACCCCCTTGTCCATGCCGAAGGACGGTCGCCGCAACCGCAGGGATCGGCCCAAAGCCTGTGGCCCGCAGGTGCGAACACTGTCAAATCTTTGGACTTGCGGTGAATTGTCCATTTAGAACCCGTCAAGACTAGGCTACCGTGCGGTCAACCTGGGGGGGTGCAGACGGATGGCGAAAGGCGGTGTCGAAACCGGCGGAGTGCGACGGCAGCGGACGTCTGCCTTCATTGCCTTGGAAAACGCCAGCTCCATCGCCACCACCATGGACGTCCCCTCCCTGTCTGCCATCCCTTACGCCCGCCGGTGGGTCGCCGACCGCAGCGAGGGTGCGCGGGCACCTTCATCGCGGGAGAATGTCCGCGTCACCTTCCGTTTTCCCGCTGGGGCCGAGTTGGCCGTGACCCGCTACCTGTTGGCCACCTCATGAGCCTCGACACCCTTCTCGCGCATGAACTGCCGCTCTTCCGGGGCCTGGCGCCCGCGGACTTCGCCGGGATCGAGGTTCCGGTCACCGAGCGGCGACTTGGCTCCTGGGAGATCCTGTTTCATCAGAAGGACCGCAGCCGCGACGTGCACTTCCTTCTTTCGGGCACGCTGATCGCGCTGTACTGGACCGCCGACGGGCGCGAGGTGATCTTCACCCGCTTCGGCCTCGGCGACCATTTCGGCGAGCTGGCAGCCCTGGACGACGGCGACCGCTCGCTGGCCGTGGTCGCCCGCAGCGACGTCACCGTGCTCTCCCTGCCCGGTCCCGTCTTCCGCCAGCTGTTCGACCAGGTCCCGGCCTTGCGCTGGCGGATCACCCAGGGCCTTGTCTCGCGCATCCGCGCCCTGACCGCGCGGAACCTGGAACTGACCACCTACAGTGTCGAACAGCGGGTGGCCTCCTACCTGTTCGGGCTCGCCGTCGACCGCGGCCAATTGCGCGCCGGGGGGGTGATAATCGAGGCGCCAACCCATGCCGAAATCGCGGCCACCATCGGCTCGAACCGCGAGATGGTCAGCCGGATCATGAGTGGCCTCGCCAAACGCGGCGCGATCAAGTCCGCCCGGCAAAGGATCGAGCTGCTGGACCCCACGGTCTTGACCGCCGGCTTCTAGGCCCCGGCCCCGCCCTTTCACATTTGCCCAAATATCCCCGCCGGAGGCAGACCCGAGCGCTTTTGCATCCTTCACGCAAAAGCGCGAGACAGGAAGCTTGCGCGTCAGCGCTCCTTCTCAAAACCGCCCCGGCCTGTGACGCGCTCAGGCGATCTGCACCCCGGTCCCCCAAGCCTCGCATTTCCGCATCAGTTCGGCCGGCAGCGGCACGTCGGTGAAAAGCGTGGTGATCTCGGACAGCGAGGCCACCCGGGCGGGGGCCGACCGCTCCAGCTTGGAATGGTCGCAGACCAGGTAGCTTCGCCGCGATTGCTGGATGATCGCCTTCGACACCCGCACTTCCGCCAGGTCGAAATCCAAGAGGTCCCCGTCCCGGTCCAGCGCCGAGACCCCGATCACCGCGTAATCCACCTTGAACTGCTCGAAGAACTGGGTCGTCAGCTCTCCGACCAAGCCCCCGTCCGTGCGCCGCAAGGCTCCGCCCGCGACCACGATCTCGCAGCCGGGATTGGCGACCAGGATGTTCGCCACGTTCATGTTGTTGGTAATCACCGTGATGTTGCGGTGCCCCAGAAGCTCGCGGGCGACGGCTTCCGTGGTGGTGCCCAGGTTCATGATCAGACTGCAGTTGTCCGGAATTGCCGCTGCGCAGGCGCGCGCGATGGCCGTCTTGGCGGCCTCGTTCATCCGCCGCCGCGCCTCGTAGCCGATGTTTGCAACCCCCGTCCGCAGGATCGCGCCACCATGCACCCGGTCAAGGTGCCCGGCATCCGCAAGGTCGGACAGGTCGCGCCGGATTGTCTGCAAGGTCACGTCGAATCGCTGGGCCAGATCCTCGACCACCACGCGACCCTCGGCGCGGGCGAGTTCCAGGATCTCGGTCTGCCGGAAGTTCAGCGCCACGTTCGATTTCCTTCGCAACCCGCGTTTTTCCCTGTCTGCCACGCTGCAAGCCCGCTGTCAGCGCTTTTTTCGCTTTCGCAGGCGCGCGGTATTTTGCGTTTGCAGCAAATCGCGCTGCGATTGCACATTCGCGCCGGCAAAAATGTTCGCTTTAGCCGCATTCGCGCAAAAGCGAAAATTTCTGTTGACGAAGCGGCCGCAAACATCGCAGCTTCCTGCCCGGGGGAGGAACCCAACGTGACGAACGGAACCGCAGAGGTTGTATCCGACCTCTTCATCATCGGTGGTGGCATCAATGGCTGCGGTATTGCCCGCGACGCCACCGGGCGTGGTCTGACCGTCACGCTGGCCGAGCAGGGCGACCTTGCGCAGGGTACGTCCTCGGCCTCGACGAAGCTCTTTCACGGCGGTCTGCGCTATCTTGAATACTTCGAGTTCCGTCTGGTGCGTGAGGCTTTGGAGGAACGCGAGACCCTTCTCGTCGCCATGCCGCACATCAGCTGGCCGATGCGCTTTGTGCTGCCCCTGTCGCCCGACATGCGCTTCGACAGCGAGACCCCGACCTCGCGCCTTCTGGGCTGGGTCATGCCCTGGGCCAGGGGCCGCCGACCGGACTGGCTGATCCGCCTGGGCCTCTTCCTTTATGACACGATGGGGGGCCGCAAGATTTTGCCCGCGACCCGCACCGTCGACCTTACCCGTGATCCCGCCGGCAAGCCCCTGAAGGACAAGTTCCGCAAGGCCTTCGAGTATTCCGATTGCTGGGTCGAGGATTCCCGCCTTGTCGCCCTGAACGCCCGCGATGCCGCCCTGCGCGGCGCACGCATCCTGACGCGCACCCGCGTCACGTCGGCCGAACGCCGCGACGGGATCTGGCGTGTCACCACGCAAGGCGCGCACGGCAGCGAAATTCACCAGGCCCGCGCGCTGGTCAACGCCGGTGGTCCCTGGGTCGAGGACGTGATCCGCAACGTCGCCCGTATCAATTCCAGCGAAGGCGTCCGCCTTGTGCGCGGGTCGCACATCGTGACGAAAAAGCTTTTCGACCACGAACGCTGCTACTTCTTCCAGGGCTCCGACGGCCGGATCATCTTTGCGATCCCCTACGAGCAGGACTTCACCCTGATCGGCACCACCGACAAGGACCACACTGGCGCGCCGAAAGAGGCCGTCTGCACCGATGAGGAACGCGACTATCTTCTTGCCTTCGCCAGCCAGTATTTTGCCAAGCCGGTGACGAAGGATGACGTGGTCTGGACCTATTCCGGTGTCCGCCCCCTGTACAACGACGGGGCCAAGTCGGCCACGGCGGCCACCCGCGACTATGTCCTCAGCCTGGACCAGAACGGTGCGCCGCTCTTGAATGTCTTTGGCGGCAAGATCACCACCTACCGCCGCCTCGCCGAATCCGCGCTGGCGAAGCTGACACCGTTCTTCCCGCAGGCCAAAGCCTCCTGGACCGCGCGCGTTGCCCTGCCCGGAGGCGATTTCCCGGTTGACGGCGTGGCTGCGCTGACGGCGGCGCTCAAGGGGAAGCACCCGTTCCTGACCGACTACTGGGCCGCCCGACTGGTCCGCGCCTATGGCACCGAGGCCAAGATGATCCTGGGCAACGCCACTACAGCCGAGGCGCTGGGACAGGACTTCGGCGCCACCTTGACCGAGGCCGAGGTGCGCTGGCTGATGTCGCATGAATACGCAAGCGCCGCCGCCGATGTGGTCTGGCGCCGCTCCAAGCTTGGCTTGCGGATGACCGCGGACCAGATCGAACGACTTGACCGCTTCATGGCTAACGAGGTCGGGGCGGACGCTGCGCGGGCTGTCAGCCCGGCGGCGGAATAGGGGGAACGGGATGACGCTGGAACTGCAAGGGGTCTCACGCTCGGTCGCGGGCAGGGTGCATATCCACCCGACCGATCTGACTCTGAAAAACGGGACGATGAACGTGCTGCTTGGGCCGACCCTGTCGGGCAAGACCAGCCTGATGCGGCTGATGGCCGGTCTCGACAAACCGTCGACTGGCCGTCTGGTCTGGGAGGGCCGCGACGTCACCGGCGTCAAGGTTCAGGACCGCAAGGTGGCGATGGTCTACCAGCAGTTCATCAACTACCCCGGCCTGACGGTCTATGAAAACATCGCCTCGCCGCTGCGCCTGATGGGCAAGCAGGCCGCCGAGATCGACAAGGCCGTCCGCCAGACCGCCGAGATGCTGCGCCTGACGCCGCTGCTGAGCCGCAAGCCGCTGGAACTGTCCGGTGGCCAGCAGCAGCGTTGCGCCCTGGCGCGCGCGCTGGTCAAGGGCGCGGGGCTGGTGCTTCTGGACGAGCCGCTGGCGAACCTCGACTACAAGCTGCGCGAAGAGCTGCGGATCGAAATCCCCCGCATCTTCGAAGCTTCCGGGGCGATTTTCGTCTACGCGACGACCGAACCGGAAGAGGCGCTTCTCTTGGGCGGCAATACGGCCACCCTTTGGGAAGGCCGCGTCACCCAGTTTGGTCCCACGCCGCAGGTCTACCGCCTGCCCGCCGACGCGCAGACCGCCCGCGTCTTCAGCGATCCGCCGATGAACTTCCTCCCGGCCCGCAAGGAGGGCGCGCGCCTGACCTTCGGCGAAAGTGCCCATGCACCAGCCGAAGGGGTCACCCGCGACTTGCCCGACGGCACCTATACCGCCGGTTTCCGCGCCAACCATATCACGCTGAACCGCCACTCCGGCGACGCGGTGGAATTCCGCTGCACGATCGGCGCAACCGAGATCACCGGCTCCGAGACCTTCCTGCATCTTGACCACGGCGCGGACCGCTGGGTCGGCCTGGTCCACGGGGTCCATCCGATGTCGGCGGGAACGGCCTGTTCCGTCTTCATCGACCCCGCCCACGTCTATCTCTTTGACAACACGGGCCGCCTTGCCGCGCCCGCCCCTTATGCGATGGCGGCCTGAATGTCCCGGATCACGCTTTCAAACCTGGCGCACAGCTACCTTGCGAACCCGACCAGCGACGCCGACTTTGCGCTGAAGGAGATGGACCACGTCTGGGATGACGGCGGCGCCTATGCCCTGCTTGGCGCCTCGGGCTGCGGCAAGACCACTCTGCTGAACATCATCTCGGGCCTCGTCCGGCCGTCGCAGGGCAGGGTGCTTTTCGGCGACCAGGACGTGACCGACGCCGCGACGACCGAGCGCAACATCGCCCAGGTGTTCCAGTTTCCCGTCGTCTACGACACGATGACCGTGCGCGACAACCTGGCCTTCCCGCTGCGCAATCGCGGCATGGACCCGGTCTATATCGCCAAGCGCGTCGGCCAGATCGCCAAGATGATCGGGATGGAGGACATCCTGTCCAAGAAGGCGCGCGGCCTTACTGCCGATGCCAAGCAGAAGATCAGCCTTGGCCGCGGCATGGTCCGCGAGGATGTCAACGCCATCCTGTTCGACGAGCCGCTGACAGTGATCGACCCGCACATGAAGTGGGAGCTTCGGACCCAGCTGAAGCAGCTGCACCGCGAGTTCGGGCATACGATGATCTACGTGACCCACGACCAGACCGAGGCGCTGACCTTCGCGCAGAAGGTCGTCGTCATGCACGAAGGCCGCGTGGTCCAGATGGGCACGCCGGAAGAGCTGTTCGAGACGCCCGAGCACACTTTCGTCGGCTACTTCATCGGCTCACCCGGCATGAACTTGCTGGACGCCGAGATCAAAGGCTCCGAGGCGCAGCTGCAAGGCGTCTCGGTTGCCCTGGGTGCGGCCTATGGGCCAACAACGGGCCGCACCCAGATCGGCATCCGTCCCGAATATGTGACGATCTCGGACGAAGGGCTGCCCGTCGCCGTGAAAAGCGTCGAGGACGTCGGCCGCCACCGCATCGTCCGGGCCGAATTCGCGGGCCAGCCGCTGAACGCGATCCTGGCCGAAGGGCTGTCTGTTCCGACCGACGCCCGCGTCACCTTCGCCGCCGCAAAGATCAACGTCTATGCAAACGACTGGCGCGTCCAGCCGATGGGGACCTGACCGATGGAAAAGACCCAGAACAACAAGGCCTGGTTCCTGGTCCTGCCGGTCCTCGTGCTGGTGGCCTTCTCGGCCATCCTGCCGCTGATGACCGTCGTGAACTACGCCTTCAACGACACCTTCGGCCAGAACGAATTCTTCTGGGAGGGTATCGGCTGGTTCGAGGAAATGGTCCACTCCGACCGCCTGCACGAAGCCCTTGGCCGCCAGATCCTGTTCTCGGTGATCATCCTGTTGATCCAGGTCCCCCTGGGCATCTTCATCGCGCTGAACATGCCGAAATCCGGTTTCTGGGCCTCGTTCTGCCTTGTCCTGATGGCCCTGCCGCTTCTGGTGCCCTTCAACGTCGTCGGCACCATCTGGCAGATCTTCGGCCGCGTCGACATCGGCCTCTTGGGTCACACGCTGGCCGCGATGGGCCTGGACTACAACTATACCAATGACCCCCTCGACGCCTGGATCACCGTGATCGTGATGGACGTCTGGCACTGGACCTCGCTGGTGGCGCTACTCTGCTACGCGGGCCTCCAGTCGATCCCGCAGGCCTATTACCAGGCCGCCAAGATCGACCAGGCGACCCGCTGGTCCGTCTTCCGCTACATCGAACTGCCCAAGATGAAGGGCGTCCTTCTGATCGCCGTCCTGCTGCGCTTCATGGATAGCTTCATGATCTACACCGAGCCCTTCGTCGTCACCGGCGGCGGTCCCGGCAACTCGACCACCTTCCTGTCCATCGATCTTGCGAAGATGGCGACCGGCCAGTTCGACCTTGGCCCCGCCGCCGCCTTCTCGATCATGTACTTCCTGGTGATCCTGTTGATCTCCTGGGTCTTCTACACCGTGATGACCAACCTCGACCGCGAGGAGAACCGCTGATGCGCATCCGTCCCTCTGCCGTCGTGATGACGATCTACCTCTTGTTCCTGCTGATCCCGATCTACTGGCTGATCAACATGAGCTTCAAGACCAACACCGAGATCACCTCGACCTTCACGCTGTTCCCGCAGGCCTTCACCGTGCAGAACTACGTCACGATCCTGACCGATCCGTCGTGGTACATGGGCTACGTCAACTCGATGATCTACGTGACGATGAACGTGGTCATCACCATCACCGTGGCCCTGCCCGCCGCCTATGCCTTCTCGCGCTACAGCTTCATGGGCGACAAGCACCTGTTCTTCTGGCTGCTGACGAACCGCATGGCGCCCCCGGCCGTCTTCGCGCTGCCGTTCTTCCAGCTTTATTCCGCGATGAACCTGATCGACACGCATATCGCCGTGGCGCTGGCGCACTGCCTTTTCAACGTGCCCCTCGCGGTCTGGATCCTGGAAGGCTTCATGCGCGGCGTCCCGAAGGAAATCGACGAGACGGCCTACATCGACGGCTACAGCTTCCCGAAGTTCTTCATCAAGATCTTCATGCCCCTGATTGCCAGCGGCATCGGCGTCGCGGCCTTCTTCTGCTTCATGTTCTCCTGGGTCGAGCTTCTGCTCTCCCGCACACTGACCACCACTGACGCCAAACCCATCGCCGCCACGATGACCCGCACCGTGTCGGCGTCCGGCATGGACTGGGGTGTCCTGGCCGCAGCCGGGGTCCTGACCATCGTGCCCGGCGCCCTGGTGATCTACTTTGTCCGCAACTACATCGCCAAGGGCTTCGCCCTGGGGAGGGTGTGATGTCACAGACCAGATGGACCCCCATCTACCTGACGCTGGCCGCCATCATGGCCGCGATCCTGGTGCTGCTGATCCTTGCCGTGCCCGTCGACGAAGACGGGGTCCGGGAATGGACCGGGCAGCTTATCCCCGGCTTCTGGATGGCCTGGACCTTCCCGGTCGCGCTGTTCTTCTGGTGCATCGTCGCCCTTCTGATGATCATGACGCTGCTGGCGATCCGCTTTCCCGAAACGCCGCGCGTCGGCATCCTGCGGATCGAGACGACGCGTGGCGACCGGCTTTTCATCACCCTTCTGGGCACGGCCTTCATTCACCTTGGCTGGCTCTTCTTTGCGGGTCCCGACATGCTTTGGGGCGCGCTTATCCTCTCCCTCGCCTATGCCTTCGCGGTCTTCCGCTGGGTGTAAGGGGGCAATGACGGCCCGGGGGCGGGAAGGAGACCGCCCCGGGGAAAAACGAAGATCAACGTCTCAACATTCTGGGAGGAATCACATGAGACTACGTTCCACCGCAACAGCCATGGCGCTTGCGCTCATGGCGACGCAGGCCCCCGCCTGGGCCGACATCGAGGCGGCGAAAGCCTTCCTCGACGCGGAAGTTGGCGAGCTTTCGACCCTGGACCGCGCCGCTCAGGAAGCGGAACTGCAGTGGTTCATCGACGCCGCCAAGCCCTATGCGGGCATGGAGATCAAGGTCGTCTCGGAAACCATCGACACGCACAGCTACGAAGCTAGCGTCCTTGCGCCGGCCTTCACCGCAATCACCGGCATCAAGGTCACCCATGACCTGATCGGTGAAGGCGACGTCGTCGAAAAGCTGCAGACGCAGATGCAGACCGGCGAGAACATCTATGACGCATACGTCAACGACTCGGACCTGATCGGCACCCACTGGCGCTACCAGCAGGCGCGCAGCCTGACCGACTGGATGGCCGGCGAAGGTGCCGCCGTCACCAACCCGAACCTGGACCTGGCCGACTTCATCGGCACCAAGTTCACCACCGCGCCGGATGGCGAGCTGTACCGGCTTCCCGACCAGCAGTTCGCGAACCTCTACTGGTTCCGCTACGACTGGTTCAACGACCAGAAGACCAAGGACGACTTCAAGGCCAAGTATGGCTACGACCTCGGCGTTCCGATCAACTGGTCGGCCTACGAGGATATCGCCGAGTTCTTCACCGGCCGCGACATGTCCTACATGGGCGGGCCGACCTCGGCCTGGGGCAACATGGACTACGGCAAGAAGGACCCCTCGCTGGGCTGGCGCTACACCGACGCGTGGATGTCGATGGCCGGCATGGGCGACGTGGGCGAACCGAACGGTCTGCCGGTGGACGAATGGGGTGTCCGGGTTGACGAAAACTCGCGTCCCGTCGGCTCCTGCGTGGCGCGTGGTGGCTCGACCAACGACGCGGCCGCGGTCTATGCCGTGACCAAGGCGATCGAGTGGCTGCAGAAGTACACGCCGCCGGAAGCCCAGGGCATGACCTTCGGCGAAGCGGGCCCGGTTCCTGCCCAGGGCGCAGTCGCCCAGCAGATGTTCTGGTACACCGCCTTCACCGCGGCTTCGGTCAAGCCCGACCTGCCGGTGATGAACGAGGACGGCACGCCCAAGTGGCGCATGGCCCCCTCGCCGCACGGCGTCTACTGGCAGGAAGGCCAGAAGATCGGCTACCAGGACGTGGGTTCGTGGACCCTGATGAAGTCCACCCCGGTGGACCGCGCTCAGGCTGCCTGGCTTTACGCCCAGTTCGTGACGTCCAAGACCGTGGACGTGAAGAAGGCGCATGTCGGCCTGACCTTCGTGCGTGAATCGACGATCCAGCATGCTTCCTTCACCGAACGCGCACCGAAACTCGGCGGTCTGATCGAATTCTACCGCTCGCCCGCCCGCGTTCAGTGGTCGCCCACCGGCACCAACATCCCGGACTATCCGAAGATGGCGCAGCTGTGGTGGCAGAACATCGGCGACGCCATGTCGGGGGCCAAAACCCCGCAGGAAGCGCTTGATGCCCTCTGCGAAGAGCAGGAAAAGGTCCTGGAGCGGATCGAGAAGTCGGGCGTCCAGGGCGACATCGGCCCGAAGATGAACGAGCCGCAGGACCCGCAGGTCTGGCTTGACGCACCCGGCGCGCCGGTGGCCAAGCTGGAGAACGAGGACGAAGAGCCCAAAACCATCGCTTATGACGAGCTGATCAAGTCCTGGCAGTAAGCCGAACCGCCCGGGCGGAGCGCACAGGCTCCGCCCGGGCACAAACTTCCTGAACAGGAAATCTGGCAAGAATTTTCTTGGAATTCTTGTCGCCCGGCGCTGGCCTTTCGCTTTACTCAGGCGTTAACATTTCCCTGACGCCCACGACCAACCCGTTGTAATCTCTTGCACTCCGCCGTCTGTCCACCGTGGACACATCTTGCCGCAGGCCGCTCCATGACCCATATCCTTGCCATCGATCAGGGCACCACCTCGTCCCGCGCGATCCTGTTTGACGAGAGGCTCCGCCCCGTCGCCTCTGCCCAGGAAGAGTTTCCGCAGCATTACCCCCGCCCCGGCTGGGTGGAACACGACCCCGCCGACCTCTGGTCCACCGTCGCCGGCACCGCCCGCGCCGCGATCGAGAAGGCCGGGGTCGGCGCGACCTCGATCGCCGCGATCGGCATCACCAACCAGCGCGAGACGACGCTGATCTGGGACCGCAAGACCGGCCAGCCGATCCACCCTGCCATCGTCTGGCAGGACCGGCGCACGGCGGACACCTGTACCGCCCTGAAGGACCAGGGCCACGAGCCGATGATCACCGCCCGCACCGGCCTCCTCCTCGACCCCTACTTCTCCGGGACCAAGGTCAAGTGGCTCCTCGACCACGTCGAAGGCGCGCGGGCGAAGGCAGAAGCGGGAGACCTTGCCTTCGGCACCGTCGACACCTGGCTGATCTGGAACCTGACCGGGGGCAAGGTCCACGCCACCGACGCCACCAACGCCTCGCGCACCCTGCTTTACAACATCGCCAAGGGAGCGTGGGACGCCGAGATCTGCGGTCTCCTGAACATCCCGATGTCGCTCCTGCCGCAGGTCCACGATTGCGCCGCCCCTTTCGGGGTGACTCGCCCCGACCTTTTCGGCCGCGAGATCCCGATCCTTGGCGTGGCGGGCGACCAGCAGGCCGCCACCGTCGGTCAGGCCTGCTTCAGCGCGGGCATGATGAAATCCACCTATGGCACCGGCTGCTTCGCCCTGCTGAACACCGGCGCCGACATGGTCCCGTCGAAGAACCGGCTTCTCACCACCATCGCCTACCAGCTGAAGGGCAAGCCGACCTATGCCCTGGAAGGATCGATCTTCATCGCGGGTGCCGTGGTCCAGTGGCTGCGCGACGGGCTGAAGATCATCCGCGAGGCGAAGGAGACGCAGCCCCTGGCCGAGAAGGCCGAAGAGGCGCAGGGTGTCATCCTTGTCCCCGCTTTTACCGGCCTTGGCGCGCCCTACTGGCGGCCCGACTGCCGGGGTGCGGTCTTCGGGTTGACCCGCAACTCCGGCCCCGCCGAGTTGGCCCGCGCGGCGCTGGAGAGCGTCGGCTACCAGACCCGCGACCTTCTGGAGGCGATGCGGGCCGATTGGGGAACAGAGGCGCAGGGCGTCCTCCGCGTCGATGGGGGGATGACCGCCAGCGACTGGACCATGCAGTTCCTGTCCGACATTTTGGGCGCGCCGGTGGACCGGCCCAAGGTCACCGAGACGACGGCCTTGGGTGCAGCCTACCTTGCCGCGATGCAGGTGGGGGTCATGGGCGGACCCGAGGAGTTCTCGAGATCCTGGGCGCTGGACCGCCGCTTCACGCCGCAAATGGACCCGGCCACCCGCGACGCCAAGTACGGCCGCTGGGGCAAGGCGATTGCCGCCACGATGTCGGTATGACCCCGTTCGGGATTACCGCGCCAGGCCGTATTCTGTTTGGCCGGGGCGAGGCCGCGAAGGCGCCCGTCCTGATCCGCAGCTTCGGTGCGCGCGGAGTGCTGGTCCACGGCGCCAAGCCGGCCCGCGCGGCCTGGCTGGTAGACCGGCTGGGGCCGGACACTCTGGCGCTGGCCTGCCAGGGTGAGCCGACGCTGGCCGACCTTGACGCGGCCCTTGGCCAGGCGCGCGCCCACCGCCCGGAATGGGTGGTGGCGCTGGGTGGAGGTGCGGCGCTGGACCTCGGCAAGGCGCTGGCCGCGCTGATCCCGGCGACCGAAGGTCCGATGGAGCATCTGGAGGTCGTGGGCCGGGGCCAGCCTTTGACCGCGCCGCCGCTGCCGTTCATCGCAATCCCGACCACCGCGGGAACCGGGGCGGAGGTGACCAAGAACGCGGTCATCGGCTTGCCCGACCTCGGCCGCAAGGTCAGCCTGCGCGACGACCGCATGGTGGCGCGGCTGGCGATCATCGATCCCGGTCTCACTGACGGATGCCCCAAATCGGTGACGCTTGCTTCGGGGCTGGATGCGGTCACGCAGGTGATCGAGCCATTCGTCTCGATCAAGGCCACGCCTTATACGGACGCGTTGACCCGACCCGCCATCGGTATGGGCATGGCAGCGCTGATGCGACTGATGGAAGGCGAGGACAAAGAGGCGCGGGACCGGATGGCTTGGGTCAGCCTTTGCGGCGGGTTGGCGCTTGCCAATGCCGGACTGGGGGCAGTGCACGGATTTGCCGGGGTGATCGGTGGCATGACCGGGGCCGCACACGGGGCGGTCTGCGGCGCGCTTCTGGGGCCGGTCCTGCAGGCGAACCGGGCGGCATCGGCGGGCGCGACACGCGAGCGGCTGGACGAGGTTTGCGCGCTTCTGGCCGGGGTTCTTGGGTCCAGCGCGCAGGAGTCTCCGTCTGCGCTGCAGGCCTGGTCCTGGGCCGAGGGCCTGCCGGGCCTTGCCGCGCTGGGGGTTACCGAGGACCGGCATGCCGAGATCGTGGCGGCAGCGAAAGGCGCCTCGTCGATGAAGGGCAACCCCGTGGACCTTTCCGATTTGGCCCTGCGCGAGATACTGGAGCGGGCCTGACGGGCGGTGGCGGCGGGCGGTGGGCGGCTCGCCCTCTCTACCCAGACGCGGATTGACGCGGATCAAGGCGCTGACAGGCTCGATGGGCCATACTGTCGGAAAGGCTTGCCAGGAGGGACGTCCGATGCGCCTGATGATGGTTCTCTATTCGATGATCGCGACCGCAATGGCCGGCACCGGAGTGATCGCGGTGCTGACCGCCGGCTACGGCACGCTGTGGCCGATCATCGCGGCCGCCGCCGTGGGAGCCGCCCTGGCCTTGCCGGTGGCCTGGGCCGTTGCCCGGCAGATCGACTAGGCTTCGAGGAAGACCCGGACCGTTTCCTCGAACTCCCGCGGCTTCTCGGCATGCAGCCAGTGGCCCGCGCCGGCAATTTTCGCGAAGCGCGCCTTGGGAAAGCTGGCTCGGATCGCCTCGCGGTGTTCGGGTCGGACGTAATGGCTTTCCGCGCCGGTCAGGAACAGGGCGGGTTGGCCAAAGGTGCCCTCTGTCCCGGGCCAGCCAACGATCTTCGGCATCTCTTCTTCCAGGACGTCGAGGTTCAGTTTCCAGCGCGGCGGCTTGTGGCGCAGGTCCAGCGATTGCAGGAAGAAGGCGCGCAGGGCGGGATCGTCGATCTGTCCGGCGAGGGCCGCATCGGCCTCGGCCCGGGTGGTGATCCGCGACAGGTCGATCGAGGCCATCGCCTGGGCATTGCGGGTCTGGTCGTGGCTGTAGGCGACCGGAGCGATGTCGGCGACGACAAGGCGGCGGATCAGGTCCGGCCGGGTCAGGGCAAGCTGCATTGCAGCCTTGCCGCCCATCGAATGACCCAGAAGGTCGACGGGGGCACCAAGGCTTTCGATCACGTCGGCCAGGTCAGCGGCCATGTCGGGATAGCTTTGGGTCGGGAAGCGGGGGCTGTCGCCGTGGTTGCGCATGTCGACGGCCACCACCTCGCGTCGGTCGGCCAGACGGCGGGCGATAACGCCCCAGTTCCGGCCTGACCCGTAAAGGCCGTGGGCGATGACAAGGGCTGGCGCGACGGCTGCAACGCTGGCGGGGTGGCGGATTATGGCGAGCATGGCTCTTGATAGCCACGTCGGCGGGATCAGGCCAGAGTTGGTTGAACATGTCGGCATTCGCTTCTAGGTTCTGTGGCGGGGTCTCAAGGGGGTGGTGCGAATGAGTGCGGTGACGATCCAGCAGATGGCGGATCGGGTGGCTCAGCTTCTGGAAGAGAGGCTGGGACTGGGCGGGCGTGACCTTTCGGCCAAGCTGAAGCGGGCGGGTCGGACGCTGCCGAAGAAGGTCCGCGAGAGCGGACGCTTGCTTGCAACCTCGGCGCACCGGGCACAGAATCCGAAGCTCCTGGGTCAGATCGACATGGGCGAGGTGACCGAGGCCTATGATGTCTGCCTGAAACATCTGATTGCGATCGATCCGGTCGCGCGGCGGCGGAGCCTGTTTGCAGGGATTGCCGGATCGGTCGGGTTCGGCGTCCTGCTTCTGGCGGTGGCGATCCTGGGTTTCCTGGCCTGGCGCGGGTATTTCTGACGCCGCCACGCGTGGTGCGTCCCACGGTCCTATGAAAAACAAGGACTTGGCCGCGGGCGTTTACCGTCTGGTGGCCATGTCCGCCAGCGGTCCGCCCTGCAGAGCCTCGGTCGAAAGCGCCCGGCGGGTGACCAGGGTCACGGTCACGAAAGCCACGTACAACAGCAGATACCAGGACCCAAGCTTGGCAAGGCTGACCATCTGGCCCGGCAGCTGGCCCGAGTAGATCCAGGTTCCGGTCGCGGTGCCCACGTTCTCGGCCACCCAGAGCGCCAGCGCGGACAGGAAGGCCGCGACGGGCAAGGGCATCCACCAGTGCCGGTCATGGATGCGAAACCAGATCCGGGTCCGCCAGTAGATCGCGACAGTGGCGATGAACAGTGCCACCCGGATGTCGGGCAGGAAGTGGTGGGCGAAGAAGTTGACATAGATCGCGACCGCCAGCGCCACGGTGAGGGGAAAGCTGGGGTAGGGGGCAAAGCGCATGTCGAAGACCCGGATCACGCGGGCCATGTAGCTGCCCACGGCCGCGTACATGAAGCCGGAAAACAGCGGCACGCCCATCAGCATGAAGACCCCCGGCTCGGGGTAGGACCAGGACCCGGCGTGGACCTTGAACCACTCCATCGCCGTTCCGGTGAGGTGGAAGAGGAGGATGACGCGGGCTTCCTCCCAGGTTTCCAGTTTGGTCCAGAGGAAGATGACTTGCGTGGCGATGGCGAAGAGGAAGAGGGCGTCGTAGCGGTGCAGCGGCCAGTCGGGTTGCCAGATCAGCTTGGTGCCGATGATCGCCAGGAGGAGGAGCCCGCCGAAGAGGCAGGCCCAGCCCTGCTTGAGGACGAACATCACCACCTCGGCCACCGCGAAGGGTAGCCGCGCCCGGGCCCAGTCGCCCATGCGGTGTTCAAGGGAGCGGGTGTCAGGGGTGGTCATTCGGGCCTCGGGCGGGTACGTCGGGCGATCAGACCGGCGGCAGGCCCATGCGTCAAGGGCGGGTTTCCCGCCGGGCGGGATCGAAGCGGTAAAAGAGGTTCGGCTCGGACACGAGGAACACCTCGCCTGCAGGGCCGATCGCCACGCCTTCCGCCTGTGGCACGCTGGCCTGCAGCCCGTGCCGCCCGGCCCAGAGCGACAGGAGGCTGACCGGTGCGCCGTTGGCGTCGTATTCGATGATCAGCGAGGACATGTGGCTGAGCAGGATCATGTTCCCGGTCGGATCATGCACAGAAACCGAGGACAGGTCGGAGACCCCATGCCCTGCCCAGTTGTCCGGCACCCATTCGCGGACCGCGATGCCCAGGCCCTGGCCCTGGACGGCGGCTTCCAGACCGTCGACCACCAGGACGCGTACCGGGAGCATCTCTTGCACCACGACCAGTTCCTGCCTGCGCTGGTCCCAGGAGATGCCTTCGAACCCCAGGTTCGAGACCGGGCCAAGGTCCAACGTCACGAAGGGGGTTCCGGCCAGGTCGATGGCCGTCGTGTCTGGCGTGATGGTGATCCAGTTCAGGCGGCTTTTGCCTTCATCGACGATGATGAAACGGTCGCCCTCGACATGGGTGATGCCTTCGACATCCTTCGCCCCGGTCAGCGGCATGACGCGCAAGAGGCTGCCGTCGGGGGAAAGCTCGGCCAGTTTTGGCGGATCGTTGATCGCCGTGAAGAGAGTGCCGGTGGTCGGATTGTAGGTTAGGCCCGAGGTGTTGTCGGTCAGGCCATCGATGGGCCTGGCTTCAATGGCGACGCGGTAGCCGCTGAAATCCAGCCTGGCACCAAAGTCCTCGGGGCCGAGACCGCGCATAGCGAGAAGCTGGCCGGCCAATCCAAAGAGCCCTCCCGCCCAGGCCCCAGTCGCGGTGACGAGGACGAGAAGCGGCAGGAGCCGGAGTAGCCGTCTCCGACGGGGGGAGACGGCTGCTGTCTGGGTCTGGGGGCTGTGGCCCCCCGTCATCAGAGCTCCGGATAGATCGGGAAGGTCTGGCAGAGGGCTTCGACTTCGGCCTTGACCTTGGCCTCCACTGCACCGTTGCCGTCTTCGCCATTGGCGGCGAGGCCCTCGGTCACTTCGATGATCCAGCGGCCGATCTGGCGGAACTCGGGTTCACCGAAGCCGCGGGTGGTGCCTGCCGGGGTGCCGAGGCGGACGCCGGAGGTGATCGTCGGCTTTTCGGTGTCGAAGGGGATACCGTTCTTGTTGCAGGTGATGTGGGCGCGACCGAGGGCTTTCTCGGTGGCATTGCCCTTCACGCCCTTGGGGCGCAGGTCGACCAGCATCAGGTGGGTGTCGGTGCCGCCGGTGACTATGTCGAGGCCACCCTTCATCAGCTCATCGGCCAGGGCCTGGGCGTTCTTGATGACCTGGGCCTGGTAGGTCTTGAAGCCGGGGCGCAGGGCCTCGCCGAAGGCGACGGCCTTGGCGGCGATGACGTGCATCAGGGGGCCGCCTTGGATGCCCGGGAAGATCGCCGAGTTGAACTTCTTGGCCAGCGCCTCGTCGTTGGTGAGGATCATGCCGCCGCGCGGGCCGCGCAGGGTCTTGTGGGTGGTGGTGGTGGCGACATGGGCGTGCGGGAACGGGCTGGGGTAGAGGCCCGCGGCGACGAGGCCCGCGAAGTGGGCCATGTCGACGAGGAGGTAGGCGCCGACGCTGTCGGCGATCTCGCGCATTTTCGCGAAGTCGATGATGCGGGGGATGGCGGAGCCGCCGGCGATGATCATCTTCGGCTGGTGTTCGGTGGCGAGGGCCTGGACCTGGTCGTAGTCGAGGGTCAGGTCCTGCTTCCTCACGCCATACTGGACGGCATGGAACCACTTGCCCGACTGGTTCGGTGCGGCCCCGTGGGTGAGGTGGCCGCCGGCGTCCAGCGACATGCCGAGGATGGTGTCGCCGGGCTTCAGAAGCGCCTGGAACACGCCCTGGTTGGCTTGGCTGCCGGAGTTCGGCTGGACGTTGGCGAAGCTGCAGCCAAACAGCTGGCAGGCGCGGTCGATGGCGAGGTTCTCGGCGATATCAACGTATTGGCAGCCGCCGTAGTAGCGCTTGCCGGGATAGCCCTCGGCGTATTTGTTGGTCATCACCGAGCCCTGCGCTTCCATCACGGCGCGGGAGACGATGTTTTCGGACGCGATCAGCTCGATCTCGTGGCGCTGGCGGCCCAGTTCCTGGGTGACGGCCCCGAACAGCTCGGGGTCGCGCGAGGACAGGGGTTCGCTGAAGAAACCGGTGTCGCGGTGGGAAGCGTTCATCGTTCTGCCCTCGTGGTGAAAGTTGCGGGGTATGTAGAGCAGTCGCGGGCATCGGGAAAGGCAGGAATGCGACCTCTTCGAGGGGTCCTGCGAAATTATGCGGCAGGCGGGAAACCAGTGCTGCCAAAAGGAAACCCGGGTGCGGGCTTGAGTTTGCGGGACGACCCGGCCAAGACTGGCCGGAAAGGGGAACTCAATGACGAAGCGGATCCGGTTCACGGCCTCGAAGGCACCTGCGGCGGTGGCTGCCCTGGCGGCACTGACGGCGGCCTACGGGCAAGCCGATGCGCGGGTGGCCGAGGTGATCGTGGCGCTGGGAGGCGACGGGTTCATGCTGCAGACGCTGCATGCCGCGCATGGGCGGCGGTTGCCGGTCTATGGCATGAACTGCGGGACGATCGGGTTCCTGATGAACGCTTATGCGCTGGAGGACCTGCCCGCGCGGCTGGCGGAGGCCGAGGAGACGCTGATCAACCCGCTGGCGATGCGGGCGGAGAACGTCAAGGGCAAGGTCACGCAAGCGCTGGCGATCAACGAGGTGTCGTTGCTGCGCCAGGGGCCGCAGGCGGCGAAGCTGCGGATCAGCATCGACGGGCGGGTGCGGATGGAGGAGCTGGTCTGCGACGGGGCGCTGGTGGCGACGCCGGCGGGATCGACGGCCTACAACTATTCGGCGCATGGTCCGATCCTGCCCATCGGGTCGGACGTGCTGGCGCTGACGGCGATGTCGGCCTTCCGGCCGCGGCGCTGGCGGGGTGCGCTGTTGCCGCGGTCGGCGGTGGTGCGGTTCGACGTGATCGAGGCCGAGAAGCGGCCGGTGATGGCGGATGCGGACAGCCGGTCGTCGGTCCGCGATGTGACCAGCGTCGAGGTGCGGTCGGACGAAAGCGTGAGCCACCGGCTGCTGTTCGATCCTGGGCATGGCCTAGAGGAACGGCTGATCGGCGAGCAGTTCGTCTGAGGGGGCGGCTCGTTCGACTTCGTTTGGTCGTAGGACGCAGTAAGGGAGACGCAGTCAGCGAAGAGCGGTCAGCTTGCCTTGGAGTTCCAGGATTCGATCTTTCGATACAGCGTCGAGGGCGACACATCCAGGACCCGCGCGGCCTTGGGGATCGAGCCGCCGTGCATTGCAAGCGTGGCCTCGATCAGACGCCGTTCGGCCTCGGCAAGCGGCAGGCCGAGGAGGCTGTCGGGCTTGAAGGCGTCGGGAGCGGCGACGGGGAGAAGCGGCGTGTCGGTCGGGCGCCCCTCATCGGCAAGACCGGGGGGCAGCATCTCGGGCGAAACCCAGCCGCCCTGGTTCAGCACCACGACGTTGCGCATCACGTTGAGAAGCTGCCGGACGTTGCCGGGCCAGGGCAGCAAGAGCATCAGGTTGCGCACAGTGGGGTCAAGGCCATGAAATTCCCGGCCTTCCTCTTGGGCGAAGCGGGCAAGGGCGGCTTCGGCGATCTCGATGATGTCCTGACCGCGGTCGCGCAGGGGCGGCATGTGGATCGGGACGACATAGAGCCGGTAGTATAGATCCTCGCGGAAATGTCCGCGGCGGACGGCGTCCAGGGGGTCGCGGTTGGTGGCGCAGACGATGCGGACGTTGACCTTGCGGGGGCGGGTCGCGCCGACGGGCTGAACCGTGGAGGTCTGCAGGAACCGCAGAAGTTTCGTCTGCAGGGCCGGGGCCATCTCGCAGACTTCGTCGAGAAACAGGGTGCCGCCATCAGCAGCCGTCGCGGCACCGGGCTTGTCGGAAATCGCACCGGTGAAGCTGCCCTTCATGTGGCCGAAGACTTCGGATTCCAGCAGGTCCTGCGGGATCGCGCCGCAGTTCAGCGCGATGAAGGGACCGGAGGCGCGGTTTGAATTGGCGTGGACCGCCAGGGCGCAAAGCTCTTTCCCTGTTCCGCTTTCGCCGGTGATGAACACCGTCGCCATCGAGCGCGCGACCGAGTTGATCGTGCCGTGAATCCGCTTCATCGCCTCGGACGAGCCGATGAAGCCCGACCCTTCCGGCACCTGCCCGGCATCCCGGCTGCGGGTGGCCGGGGCCGAGGGGTCCGTCGGTTTCACGGCATCGCGCGGACCCGCCTCGGCCAAAGCATTCTGCACGGCGGAGAGCAGTTTGCCCTCGTCAAAGGGCTTTACCAGGAAGTCATGCGCGCCGGCACGCATCGCTTCGACCGCGCGATTGACCGAGCCGTTGGCGGTGATCGCGATGACGCGGGTTTCCGGCTGGATCGACTGGATCTCCTGCATCACTTCCAGCCCGTCGCGGTCGGGAAGGATCAGGTCCAGAAGCACGACCATCGGGCGGTGGGTGCGGAACTGTTCAAGGCCTTCCGATGCCGTGGCGGCAACGGCAACGCGGTGGCCGGCGGTCGCAAGGATGGAGCGATACACCATCTGCAGCGACATGGTGTCTTCGACCAGCAGGACGGCGGGGCGCGAGAGCGCGGTGGTGGGCTTCATTCGGCAATCTCGGTTGGTGCACGGGTGGCGCGGATCAGTCGGATCAGGGCGGAGAGTTCACCGTCAAGCGGGCGCATCAGTCCGGCAAGCGCTGCGGTATCTTGCCGGTGGGCGATGGCATTCAGGTTCTCCGACATCGCCTGCAGCGATCTGGCCCCGACCGAGCCCGAAAGCGAGATCAGAACGTGGCTGCCTTCGCGCAGCAGTTTCCAGTCGGCTTCCCGGACCCCGGATGCAAGCGTTTCCTGGGTTGCGGTCAGATCCTCGGTCAGGCGCGACAGGAGTTCCGGGGCAACCGAGGGGCCGGTAAGCTGCAAGAGATGGGCAAGCAAGGTCGGGTCGAAATCGGCGATACCAAGCGTTGCGGCTGCGCGGGGTTGCGACAGGCGCGCGGCAGCCGCTTCGATCAGGGCAAGGTCGGCCTGGTCTTCGGAGGTTTCGAGATGGGGCCGCAGTGACTGGATCGCGCGGCGCAGGGCGGAAACCGCCCCGGCGCGCGGGTCCGCACGGCTGGTGTCGGGCTGTGTCATCCGGTTTGCCGCAGCAGCAATCTTTGCATATTGCAAAGATTGCCCCAGGTCGCGCCGCCTGTCCAGTGCCGCGTCAGGTCTTCGCCAGTCCGAGGCTTTGCAGCGCCGTGGTGATTTCATCCAGGATCGCCGGGTCGTCGATCGTTGCCGGCATCTTCCACGGCGTGCTGTCGGCGATCTTGACCATCGTCCCGCGCAGGATCTTGCCCGAGCGGGTCTTGGGCAGTCGGTCCACGACGACGGCGCGCTTGAAGTCGGCGACCGGGCCGATCTGATCGCGGACCAGCTGGACGCATTCCTTCACCACATCGGCATGCGCGCGGTCGGACCCTTTGTTCAGGCAAAGGAATCCCAGCGGCGACTGGCCCTTGAGGTCGTCTGCGACCCCGATCACCGCACATTCGGCGACGTCCTTGTGGGCGGCCAGCACTTCTTCCATCGCGCCGGTGGACAGGCGGTGGCCGGCGACGTTGATGACGTCATCGGTACGGGCCATGATGTAGAGATAGCCGTCGGCGTCGATGTAGCCCGCGTCCCCCGTCTCGTAATAGCCGGGGAAATGGTTCAGGTAGCTTTTGCGGAAGCGGTCCTCGGCGTTCCAGAGGGTTGGAAGGGTGCCGGGGGGCAGCGGGAGTTTGACGGCGATGGCGCCCAGGGTTCCGGGGCTGACCGGGTGGCCGCCTTCGTCCAGGACCTGTACATGAAAGCCTGGCATCGGGACCGAGGGGCTGCCGATCTTGACCGGCAGATGCTCGATGCCGAGGGGGTTTGCGGCGATGGCATAGCCGGTTTCGGTCTGCCACCAGTGGTCGACGACGGGTACGTTCATGTGGCGCTGCGCCCAGTGGATCGTGTCGGGATCGGCGCGCTCACCCGCCAGGTAGAGGGCCTGCAGGGTGGGAAGCTTGGGGACCAGTTTCCCCTCGGGGTCGTCGCGCTTGATGGCACGCAGGGCCGTGGGGGCGGTAAAGAAGCTGCGGACCTTGTGTTCGTTGATGACGCGCCAGAAGGCGGCGGCGTCGGGGGTGCCGACGGGTTTGCCTTCGTAGACCACGGTGGTGCAGCCGGCGATGAGCGGGGCGTAACAGATGTAGCTGTGGCCGACGACCCAGCCGACGTCACTGGCGGCCCAGAAGACGTCTCCCGCCCCGCAATTGTAGATCGCGCGCATGGTCCAGTTGAGGGCCACAAGGTGCCCGGCCGTGGGGCGGACGACGCCTTTGGGCGCGCCCGTGGTGCCCGAGGTATACAGGATATAGGCGGGGTGGTTGCCTTCCACGGGCGTGCAGTCGGCGGGGGTGACGCCGTACTGGAATTCGTGCCAGGCGTGGTCGCGGCCGGGGGTCAGCTTGGCGACCTCTTGTTCGCGCTGGAAGATCACGCAGAAGTCGGGCTTGTGGGTCGCCTGGTCGATGGCGCTGTCGAGAAGCGGTTTGTAGTGGACCACGCGAGAGGGTTCGATGCCGCAGCTTGCCGCGATGATGGCCTTCGGCGTGCAGTCGTCGATCCGGACGGCAAGTTCGTGGGCCGCGAAGCCACCGAAGACGACCGAGTGGATCGCGCCCAGACGCGCGCAGGCGAGCATCGCCTCCAGCGCCTCGGGGACCATCGGCATGTATATGATGACGCGGTCGCCCTTTTCGATGCCCTTGGCCTTCAGGGCTCCGGCCAGGCGGGAGACGCGGTCCTGCAACTCGGCGTAGGTGATGACATGCTTGGTGCCGGTCACCGGGCTGTCATGGATGATCGCAGGCTGCTTGCCGCGCCCGGCGATGACGTGGCGGTCGACGGCGTTCCAGCAGGTGTTGACCTGGGCGTCCGTGAACCATTCGTAGAGGGGGGCGCGGCTGTCATCCAGCGCGCGGGTGGGTTTCTTCACCCAGTCGATGCCCCCGGCGGCGGAAAGCCAGAAGCCCTCGGGGTCTTTCTGCCACTGGCCGTAAACCTGTGCGTAGCTCATCGCGATCTCCCCCCGCTGATGCACTAAGGGGTTCGTATGCGATGGGATGCCAGTCGCGCAACGGTGTTACCGGTAGCAGGGTGCGGCAGATTTGCAGAATATACTGAATGCAGCGCGCAATATTTGCAAAGCCGCGCTGTTGGAGTGGTTGGAGCCTCCGCCACCGGGGAGTTTGCAAATAGATCGTCGCCCGATCGACAGATGATTCTGCCGACCGGGGAGATGTTGGGCGGGCGCGATGACCCTGGACAGGATCAGAAGTGCATGACCACGGCAGCGTTGACGGTCTGCATGTTCGATTCCAGGCCAACCTCGACCGGGAGCCCGATGGACCCGCTGAACAGGTTGTAGTCCTCGAAGTTTGTCACGCGGTAGTCGAGCCGCACCGAGATCTTGTCGGTCACCATGGTCTCGATCCCGGCGCCGAGTGTCACACCTTGCAGCGACAGCCCGTAGTTGGCCTCCAAGCCGAAGCTGGACGAAAGGGTGCCGTCGAACTGCGCACGGGTCACGCCGGCCAGCGCGAAGATCATGCTCTTGTCGTTGACGAGATAGCCAACGCGGCCCAGGAGCGAAGTCGCGCTCTTTGCGCGGTAGCGGTAGGTCAGGTCCAGCGGCAGAATCGGGGACAGGTTCAGCGCGGCGTCGGTGTCGATGGCCGAGCTGGCGCGGCCCAACTGGACACCGAAGACCAGCTTGTCGCCGACGCGGTGGTTGTAGCCGAGTTCCACGCCTGCGGTGCCGCCCTTGCCGCCGAAGTCGGGAAGGTCGATGCCAGGAAGCGGGCCAGGAAAGCCGGGATCATAAACCGACCCGGCGATGTCATAAGTGGCCCGTCCCGAACCCAGCGCGAAGGATGCCCAGGGCCCGCTCCACGGATCGGCGGGAGCTTCGGCGACGGCGGCGACCGGGGCCTCTGTGGCGGTCGCAAGCGGTCCTCCGGCCAGGGCGGGGAGGGTGGTCGCGGACAGTAGGGCCAGACTGGCCGCAAGTTTGGCAAAGGGCATGGCGTTCTCCAAGAAGGCGCATAAGAAGGAGCGCGATCATTAGAGAGTGTGGTTCCTGCAGAGCAGTGTCCCGAAAGGCTGGCAGAGGTATCCTTTGATCAGCCGTAGTGCGCGACAGGGGTCCCCGCGATGGCGGACATGTTCAGCAATCCCCGCGCAGTGATCGCGGGCGTCACGACGTGCGCCTTGTTTCCCATGCCCATCAGGATCGGACCGACCTCCAAGCCTCCCGCCTTGACCTTCAGGATGTTGCGGACGCCCGACGCCACCTCGGAGGAGGCAAAGACCAGGACATTCGCCCCGCCTTCGTAACGGGAGTTGGGCAAGAGGCGGTCGCGGATCGACTGGTCCAGGGCGGCGTCGAGGTTCATCTCGCCCTCATAAGCGAAGTCGGGTTCGCGCTGGTCCAGAAGCTCCAGCGCATCGCGCATTCGGCGGGCGGAAGCGTTGTCCATGTTGCCGAACTGGCTTTGCGTGCAGAGCGCGATCTTCGGGGTGATGCCGAAGCGGCGGACGTGGCGGGCTGCGCCGATCACGGTCTCCATGATCTGGCTGGGCGTTGGTTCCGAATGGACATGCGTATCGGCGATGAAGAGGGGCCCGTCTTCCAGGATCATCAGCGACAGCGCTGCGACCGGGTGCAAGCCGCCGCGCGCAAGAATCTGGCGGACGTATCCAAGGTGCCAGTTGAACTGACCGAAGGTGCCGCAGATCATGCTGTCGGCTTCCTCGCGGTGCACCATGATCGCGGCGATGGCAGTCGAGTTGGTGCGCATCACCGCGCGGGCGGTGTCAGGGGTGACGCCGCGGCGAGCCATCAACTCGTGGTAGGTGCCCCAGTAATCGCGGTAGCGGTGGTCGTTTTCCGGGTTCACCAGATGGAAATCGCGGCCCGGGCGGATCGGCAGGCCGGACCGTTCGCACCGGGCCTCCACCACTTCGGGACGGCCGATCAGGATCGGAACGTCGGTGGTTTCCTCGAGCATCGCGTTGGCGGCGCGCAGGACGCGTTCATCCTCGCCTTCGGCAAAGACGATGCGGCGGGTGGCGAGCTTGGAGGCCTCGAACACCGGGCGCATCAGGAGGGCGGATTTGAAGACCGAGCCGTCAAGCTTGCGCTTGTAGGCGTCCAGGTCCTCCAGCGGGCGGGTGGCGACGCCGGTTTCCATCGCGGCCTTGGCGACGGCGCTGGCGACCACGCCGATCAGGCGGGGGTCGAACGGCTTGGGGATCAGGTAGTCGGCCCCAAAGGCCATCGTCTCGCCCCGGTACGCGGCGGCGGCTTCGGCGGAGGTGGTGGCGCGGGCAAGGGCGGCGATGCCTTCGATGCAGGCGATCTCCATCTCGTCGTTGATCGTGGTCGCGCCGACGTCGAGGGCACCCCGGAAAATGAAGGGGAAGCAGAGGACGTTGTTGACCTGGTTCGGGAAGTCACTGCGGCCGGTGGCGATGATGGCGGTGGGGGCCACTTCGCGGACCGCATCGGGCAGGATTTCGGGCGTCGGGTTCGCCAGGGCGAAGATGATCGGGTTCGGGGCCATCGCCTTGACCATGTCCTGCGTGAGGACGCCGGGACCGGAGAGCCCGAGGAAAAGGTCGGCACCCTTGATAACGTCGGCCAGCGTGGCGGGCTTGTCGCCTTGCGCGAAATTCGCCTTCTGCTGGGTCATCTGCTCGGCCCGGCCGTGGTAGACAAGGCCTTCAAGGTCGCAAAGCCAGACGTTCTCGCGCTTGACGCCCAGCTTCACCAGCATTTCCAGGCAGGCGATGCCGGCAGCCCCGCCGCCCGTGGAGACGACCTTGATCTCGCCAAAGGTCTTGCCCGCGACGATCATCGCGTTGGTCGCCGCCGCTCCAACCACGATCGCGGTGCCGTGCTGGTCGTCGTGGAAGACGGGGATGTTCATCCGCTCGCGGCAGAGCTTCTCGACGATGAAGCAGTCGGGGGCCTTGATGTCTTCGAGGTTGACCGCGCCGAAGGTGGGCTCCAGCGCGCAGACGATCTCGGCCAGCTTGACCGGGTCGGGTTCGTTCACCTCGATGTCGAAGCAGTCGATGTTGGCGAATTTCTTGAAGAGGACGGCCTTGCCCTCCATCACCGGCTTCGAGGCCAGTGCGCCGATGTTGCCAAGGCCCAGGACGGCGGTGCCGTTCGAGATGACGGCGACAAGGTTGCCCTTGGAGGTGTAGCGGCTGGCAGTCGAGGGGTCGGCCTTGATTTCCAGGCAGGCCTCGGCGACGCCGGGGGAATAGGCGCGGGCAAGGTCGCGACCGTTGGCTAGGGGTTTCGTGGCGCGGATTTCCAGTTTTCCGGGCTTTGGAAACTCGTGATAGTCCAGCGCCGCTTGCCGTGCCGCCTGTTTCGCCTCGTCCTGCCGGTCGTCCATCTGTCCCCTCCTGCAAAATGGTTTAACGTTGAACCATCTTTTCTGAAGCCGTTTCTAGTGGTCTTGACCGGCCTTCCGGCGCCACCATGCCTGCATTTGCGCCCTATGGAAATCAATGAAAACCCGCAAGGGCTTTTAGGCTTTGCAAGCAAGTGTTGGCGCTAGCATTGCGGGAAGTATACCGATCCGACCAATCTTCAGGTGACTGGTGCCGGAATGTATGGACTTGCCGCCACAACAGTATACTTTTCAGTCCATGTCCCGCGCCAGCCACCGTACCCGGATCCACGAGACGCTTCGTCTGCGGCTGCTGCGCGGCGAGGTCGGACCGGAGGTGCGGCTGGTCGACCACGCGATTGCCGAGGAGATGGGCGTCAGCCGGATGCCGGTGCGCGAGGCGCTGATGCAGTTGGTCTCGGAAGGCTATCTTGAAGGCACCAGCCGCGGCTTCGCGTTGCCGAACCTGTCGGCGGAGCGGATTGCCGAGGTCTTCACCTTGCGGCGGCTTCTGGAACCCCACGCGGTCGCCTGTGCTGCGCGGGATCGGACCGAGGCCGACCTTGCCACCCTGCGTGCCGCGCTTGGCGTGGCCGAAGGCGCGGCGGCAGATGTGGCGGCGTTCCATCGCGGTTGCGAGGCCTTTCGCAATGCCTGGCTGGAAGCGGTTCGCAATACCGAACTGCGGTTGGCGATCCAGCGCTATTCGGGGCAGGTCCAGTCGGTCCGCTTTGCCACCATGCCCGACCCTGTCGCGCGCCGGACCATCGTTGCCGGGCTGCGTGCCCTTTTGGACGCGTTCGAGGCGGGGGATGGGCCTGCCGCCTCGGACCGGATGCTGCGCTTCATCTACGACGCCGAGACCGCCTACACCGAAAATGCTGCCCTGCCTGAATGCCGGGCATGAACGAAAGAGAGACGATGACCCAAGAAATCCGCGCCGAGATCCGGCTGCCGACGCAAGAGCTGCGGGAGGATCTGCCGTTCTACACAAAGACCCTTGGCTTTCGGTTGGACATGATCTTCCCGGCGGACAATCCTTCCGTGGCGGTGCTGTCCGGGCATGGCGTGCGCCTTCGGATCGAAAAGGGGGCAAGCGAGGCCCCGGGGACACTGCGCATCCTGACGGATGACCCGGGGTTTGCCGGGGGCGCGAAGTCGCTGGTGGCGCCCAACGGGACGAAGGTCGAAGTGGATGAGCTGAACCCTCCCGTCGTGACGCCCGCGACGGAACATGCCTTCGTGGTGCGGCGACTGGCCGACCAGGCGCCCTGGGTGATCGGGCGGGCGGGGATGGAGTATCGTGACCTGATCCCGACGCGGCTGGGCGGCGCGATGATCGCCAGTCACATCCGGGTGCCGGACGGGCCGGTGCCGGACATGGTGCATTACCACAAGGTCGGCTTCCAGCTGATCTTCTGCGTCGCGGGCTGGGTCGATGTGCTTTACGAGGACCAGGGCGGTATCCGCCGCATCCATGCCGGGGACTGCTTCATCCAGCCGCCGGGCATCCGCCACAAGGTGCTGCATTCCGAAGGGGTGCAGGTCGTGGAGATCGGCGTTCCCGCCGAACATGTGACCGAGATCGACCACGAGATGACCCTGCCCACGCCGCACTACCGGCCGGAGCGGGAGTGGGAGGGGCAGAGGTTCGTCCATGACATCGGGAAGGAAGGCACGTTCATACCGTTCCGGATTCCCGGGTTCGAGGCGCGGGATACGTCGATCCTGACGGCCACGAAGGGCGTGGCCTCGGTCATGGTGGCGCGGCCCAAGGGCGCGGCGCCCTGGACGGTCCATGACGGAGACATCCTGTTTACCTTCGTGATGACCGGAGGAATGACGCTGGAAGGGGAGGGCAAGGACCCGTTCCGCTTGTCTCCGGGGGATGCCTTCGTGGTCCCACCGGGGATGGCGACGCGGTATTCCGAGGCGACTGCGGATTTGGAGTTGCTGGAAGTGACGCTGCCCGGCAATCCGGCGACGCGGGTGGTCGACAGATAGCGCCTCCTCGTGCGGCTTCGCCTTCTCGTCGGAGGGGCCGCGCGCGAGGATAAGCCGAAGGTGACCGACGTTCATACCCGGCTTGCGGAAATCTTCGGGCGGCTTCACACTCTGACCAATTGGTCAAACAGGGGGTGGCGATGACGCTTCTGCAGGCGGCGACGGCGGTCAGGGAACGCGCCTATGCGCCCTATTCGCGGTTCAAGGTGGGGGCGGCGCTGCTGTCACCGAGCGGGGCCGTCCATGTTGGCTGCAATGTCGAGAACGTGGCCTATCCGGAAGGCACCTGCGCCGAGGCTGGAGCCATCGCGGCGATGATCGCAGCGGGGGATACCCGGATCACCGAGGTCTGCGTGATTGCCGACAGCCCCGATCCGGTGCCCCCTTGCGGCGGCTGCCGGCAGAAGATTGCGGAGTTTGCGGCTCAGGACGTGCGCGTCACGCTTTGCACCACGGACGGCAAGTCGAAGGTGATGACGGTGGCGGACCTCTTGCCCGGCGTCTTCACCGCCGCGCATATGGACCGCACATGACCGACGCGCGGGCGATCATCGCCCGAATTCGCGACGGCGGGCAGCCTTCCGTCGACGAGTTGCGCTGGTTCGCGATGGGACTGGCTTCGGGCGCGGTCACGGATGCGCAGGCCGGGGCCTTCGCGATGGCGGTGTTGCTGAAGGGTCTGTCCGAGGAAGGCCGCGTCGCGCTGACGCGGGGGATGCGGGACAGCGGCAAGGTGCTGGAGTGGGACCTGCCCGGCCCGGTGGTGGACAAGCATTCGACGGGCGGGATCGGGGATTGCACCTCGCTGCTTCTGGCACCGGCCTTGGCGGTCTGTGGGGCCTATGTCCCGATGATCTCGGGCCGCGGGTTGGGGCATACCGGCGGGACGCTGGACAAGCTTGAGGCGATACCGGGGTTTCGGACCGGAATGACAGAGGCGGCGCTGCGCAAGCAGATGACCGAGGTGCACTGCGCCATCGTGGCGGCCAGCGCCGACCTTGCCCCGGCGGACCGGCGGCTTTATGCGATCCGCGATGTTTCGGCGACGGTGGAGTCGGTCGATCTGATCACCGCGTCGATCCTGTCGAAAAAGCTGGCGGCGGGGCTGGAGGCGCTGGTGCTGGACGTCAAGTGCGGCAGCGGGGCCTTCATGAAGACGGCGGCCGAGGCCGAGGCACTGGCGCGGTCGCTGGTCAAGACCGCGCAAGGCGCCGGGTGCATGACCTCGGCCCTCATCACCGACATGTCGCAACCCCTGGCTACGGCGGCGGGCAATGCGCTGGAGGTGATCGAGGTGATGGAGACGCTGACCGGGACTTCGGTCAACGCGGCGCTGTGGGATGTTACCGTGGCCTTGGGTGGCGAGGTGCTGGCACTGGCGGGGCTGGCGTCGGACGCGAAGGACGGCGAGGGGCGCATCTCGCAGGCGCTGGAATCCGGCGCGGCGGCGGAGTGTTTCGGGCGCATGGTCGTGGCGCAGGGCGGGCCCGCGGATTTCGTGGAACGCTGGCCGGACCGGCTGCCCTCGGCCCCGGTGATGATGGAAGTGCCCGCGCTGGATGACGGTTTCGTCGGGCGGATCAACGGCGAGGCGCTGGGGCTTGCGGTGGTGCATCTGGGCGGCGGACGCCAGCGGGAAGGCGACCGGGTCAACCCCTCGGTCGGGCTATCGGACCTTGCCGGGATCGGTGAAGAGACCGGGGCCGGGGTGCCACTGGCGATGGTCCACGCGGTGACGGAAGATGCGGCAAGGGCGGCGGTCGCGGCAGTGCAGGCGGCCTACGGGATCGTGCCGGAACTGCCCGAGGAGCCGCCACTGGTGCAAAAGAGGATCGGCTGATGGCCAGTGCGCAAGGGCGGGCGTTTCTGATCGTGATGGACAGCGTCGGCTGCGGCGGTGCGCCCGATGCGGCGGACTTCGGCGACGCGGGGTCGAACACCCTGGGCCATATCGCGGCAGCCTGCGCCGAGGGTCGGGCCGAGGTCGGTCGGTCGGGCCTGCTGAAGATGCCGAACCTCGACCGGCTGGGGTTGGGAGCGGCGATCCGGCTGGCCTCCGGTGCCGCGACGCCGGGGCTTTCGGCGGTGCCCGAGGGCTTGTGGGGGGCAGCGACCGAGGTGTCGCGGGGCAAGGATACGCCCTCCGGGCATTGGGAACTGGCGGGAGTGCCGGTGCCCTGGGACTGGACCTATTTCCCCGATACGGTGCCCGCGTTCCCGGACGACATCGTGGCCGAGGTCTGCCGGCTGGCGGGGACCGAGGGCATCCTGGGCAACTGCCACGCTTCGGGCGTGCCGATCATCGCGGAGCATTGCGAGGCGCATCTGCGGACCGGCTGGCCGATCTGCTACACCTCGGCGGATTCCGTCTTCCAGATCGCCGCACATGAAGAGGCGTTCGGGTTGGAGCGACTTTTGCAGTTGTGCAAGGACCTGTCGCCGATGCTGCATGCCCGGAAAGTGGGGCGGGTGATCGCTCGGCCTTTCACGGGCACTCCGGGGGCGTTCAAGCGGACCTCGAACCGGAAGGACTTTGCCATCGCCCCGCCCGCACCGACGCTGCTGGACTGGGTGCAGGGCGCAGGGCGAGCCACGCATGGGGTCGGCAAGATCGGCGACATCTTTTCGATGCGGGGAATCGGGAAGCTGTGGAAAGGAAAGTCGGACGCTGACCTTTTCGAACACCTCGTCCGGCTGGGAGCCGAATCGGAGGCGGGCAGCTTGACCTTTGCGAACTTCGTGGAGTTCGACACGTTGTACGGCCACCCCCGGGACGTGGCGGGTTACGCCCGCGCACTGGAGTGGTTTGATGCAGGGCTTCCCCGGTTCCTGGCGCAGTTGCGGCCGGGGGACCTGGCGATCTTCACGGCGGACCATGGCAATGACCCGACCTACCACGGGACTGAGCACACGCGGGAACGGGTGCCGGTGGTGGGCTGGGGCGTGGGTGCCCGCGAGGTGGGTTTGCGGGGGTTCGTGGATGTGGGGGCCTCGGTGGCGGCGCATCTGGGGGTGCAGGCGCAGGGGTCGGGGCGGAGTTTCCTGTGACCACCCCCGGGGGTTTCACACCCCCGGACCCCCGTGGGATACTTGTGGACAGATGAAATCAGGGAGCGTTTCGTGGACGGATTGCCGAAGGTCGAATTGCATTTGCACCTGGAGGGCGCGGCCCCGCCGGCCTTCATCGCGGGGCTGGCAAAGGAGAAGCATCTGGACATAGCCGGGGTCTTCGATGAGCGGGGGAATTACCGCTACAAGGACTTCTGGGATTTCCTGAAGGTCTATGAGGCGGCGACCTCGGCCTTGCAGTCGCCGCGCGATTACCAGCGGCTGGTGCTGGCGGTGCTGGAGGAATCGGCGAAGTCGGGGGTGGTGTATTGCGAGACCTTCGTCAGCCCGGATTTCTGCGGCGGACGGGACGTGGGGGCCTGGAAGGAGTACCTGCACGCGATGCAGGAGGCGGCGGACGAGGCCGAGCGTGATCTGGGCGTCACCCTGCGCGGAATCATCACCTGCATCCGGCATTTCGGGCCGGAGAAGGCGCGGGAGACAGCGCGTTGTGCGGCCGAGACGGCGGGGAGTTGGATCGTCGGGTTCGGCATCGCGGGGGACGAGAAGATCGGGGTGCCGAAGGACTTCCGCTGGAGCTTTGATTGCGCGCGGGAAGCGGGCTTGCGGCTTACGGCGCACGCGGGCGAGTGGGGCGGACCCGAGAGCGTGCGCGATGCGGTCCATGATCTGGGGGTGGAGCGGATCGGGCATGGGGTGCGCGCCATCGAGGATCTGGCGCTGGTCGACGAGCTGGCCGAGACGGGGATCGTCCTGGAGGTCTGTCCGGGGTCGAACGTGACGCTGGGCATCTACAAGACGTTCCGCGACCATCCGATTGCGGAACTGGATCGGCGGGGCGTGAAGGTCACCATCTCGACCGACGATCCGCCGTTCTTCCACACCACGATGGCGCGGGAGTATGACGAGTTGCACAAGGCGTTCGACTGGGACGAAGGGCAATTCCGGCGGATCGCGCGCCAGTCGCTTGACGCGGCCTTCTGCGATGCGGATACCAAGGCCAGGATCGGAAAGCTGTTGGAGGCCTGAATGCTGGATCACCTGACCGTCGTGTCGCACCCCCTGGTCCAGCACAAGCTGACCCTGATGCGCGAGAAGGACACCTCGACCGCGTCGTTCCGCAAGCTTCTGCGCGAGATCAGCCTGCTGCTGGCCTATGAGGTCACGCGCGAGTTGCCGATGACCACCAAGCGGATCGAGACGCCGCTGGAAGAGATGGACGCCCCCGCGATCGAGGGCAAGAAGCTGGCGCTGGTTTCGATCCTGCGGGCCGGAAACGGGCTGCTGGACGGGATCCTGGAGTTGATCCCTGCGGCGCGTGTGGGGTTTGTCGGGCTATACCGCGACCCCGAGACGCTGCAGCCGGTGCAGTACTACAACAAGCTGCCGGACCATATGGAGGACCGGATCGCCATCGTCGTGGACCCGATGCTGGCCACCGGGAACTCCAGCGTGGCGGCGGTGTCGCTGCTGAAGCAGGCCGGGGCCAAGCAGATCCGGTTCCTGTGTCTGCTCGCGGCTCCGGAAGGGATTGCCAGGATGAAGGAAGCGCATCCGGATGTGCCCATCGTCACGGCGGCGGTGGACAGTCATCTGAACGACCACGGCTACATTGTGCCCGGTCTCGGCGACGCGGGCGACCGGATGTTCGGCACCAAATGATCCGGATCGCGGCCCTGGTGGTGGTGGCCGGGACGGCTGTCGGCGCCGAGCCGCTGCGGCCGGCCGAATTGCCTCCGGCGGGATATGCAGGACTGCAATACGTCGACAGCAAGGGCTGCATGTTCGCCCGCGCGGGAAACGGAGCCGAAGTGCTGTGGATCCCCCGCGTGTCCCGCAAGGGGGTGCCGGTCTGCGGCAACCCGCCCTCGGGCCAGCGCGTGCCGGTGGTCGAGGAGGTCGGCGTGCAGCCGGTGCAGGCGACCGAGACCACCACCCAGGCCGATCCAGGGGGCGGATACTTCGTGGCTGTGGGCAGCTACGGCAGAACGGAAAATGTCGACCGGGCCGAGGCGCGTCTTGCCGAACTGGGCTATGCCGTGGTCAGGGGCCGGATTCAGCGCGGCAGCGGCCCCATGCTCACGGTTTTCGCAGGGCCGTTTCCCGACGCGGCGGCAGCGACCGCGGCGCGACAGGCACTGAAGAATGCCGGTTTTGCCGACGCGATTCTGATCGACCCCTGAGAGCGGTCAGCCGCCGCAGATGCCCTGCAGGGCGATCCAGCTTTCGTCGGGGATCAGCGGTGACGGCGCGAGGCCCTTGTAAGGGTCGTTCGTGGCAAGACCCGCGTTGGCTTCGGGGGTCACGGCCAGCGCATAGGGCGTGGCCGGAACCTGCGCGGCTTCAAACGCCGAGAGCACACTGGTTTCGGCCAAGGACTCCGGGACGGCGCGGAGGAGCGCCTCGCCATAGCCCGCAAGCGCCGCGTCGGGCAGATCGGCCGTTGTCAGAAGCTGCACCGTCGCCTTGAGACCGGCATAGTCCAGCAAGGGAATGATCGGGTCGCGCGTGCGGCTGCGCAGCCGTTCCACCAGTGCGGCACCGGCAACGGCCTCGGGGCCGTTCGACTGTTCGATCAGGCGGCGCGGCAGGATGATCACGTCGCCGGGAAGGTGGAGCGGCTGCTCCACGCCTTCGGGCAGGACATAGAGGATCGGCGTGTCGACCGGGCCGAAGACCCGTTCGGACAAGGCCGCCAGAGCTTGCAGGCCAAGCTGGTTGTTGCAGGCCGCGCCGGTCACGCGGGTGAGGTCATCGAGCGCGCGTTGCCCGATGTCGGCCCGTTGTGCCAGGGGCACGACCGAGGCCGTGTGGCGGACGAGTGCGCCGGGCAGCCAGATCATCCCGACAAGGACCACGGCCGCGGCCGACCCGGCCAGAAGGACCCCCCGCAGGCGTCCCGGTTTGGCGGTGGCGGCCTGCACGGCATGGCGCACGGCACCCAGGGCCGCGATCATGTCGGGATCGGTCAGTTCCAGACTTTCGCTCGCCTCGGGGCCGGGAGCGAAGATCGGTGGGTCCTCGCCCTTGTTCAGGCGCTCGATGGCTGGAAGCGACCAATGGCTGATCGCGGTACCGCTTTTGGGATCGGAGAGGACCAGCGTCGCCTCACCGAAACGGACCAGAACCTCACGACGCTGGTCCTGCGGCGTCTCGCGCCACAGGCCTCCACATTCCAGCCGTTGATACTTTCGAAGCGCCGTCATCGGCTGCGGGGTCTCTGCCTGTTTTGCGGCCAGCTTATCCGGCCCCGGCGGCGGCGACAATCACCCATACCGGATGCACGCAAGCGACCCGGATTTGGCCGCAAAGGTCGCGTTCGGGCTGGCGCGGGGGCCGGATGTGCGGGCAAGTGGAGCGAGGCAATCCGGGCGAGCAGATGACCGATACGACAAACCGAACCCTGGCCGCTTTCGGCGCCGTCCTGATCTATGCCAGCGTGATCGCCTATACCGACAATTACGTGCGGGTGATCGCCCGCGATGCTGGGCTTTGGCAGTTCCATGCAACGAGGACGGCGATGGCCTTCGCGATCCTGGCGCTGGTGGCCCTGCCGTTAAGCCTGAAGCTGTGGCCCAAGCGACCGAGAGCGGTGATGGCGCGGTCGGCGATCCACGGGGCGGCGATGGTGATCTACTTCGGCGCGCTGGCTTTCCTGCCGGTGGCGCAGGTGGCGGCGGGTCTGTTCACCGCGCCGATCTTTGTCCTTCTGATCCAGCGGTTCGCCTATGGCAGGCCGATCCTGGGGCTGCAGATCCTGGCGGTCGTCGTGGGGTTCGTCGGGGTCGTCCTGGTCCTGGGGCCCGAGGCGCTGTCGGGCGCGACCTTTGCCGCGCTTCTGCCGGTGATCTCGGGAGCACTTTACGCGATGGGCAACATCGCCACCCGCGAGTGGTGCGAAGGCGAGACGCCCGAGACGATCGTGGCCGGCTTCTTCGGTATGCTGGGGGTGATCGGGCTGGTGGGCATGGCGGTCCTCTGGGCCTTTCCGATGGAGGTCCCGGTCGGGCCGGAGGGCTTCCTGCAGCGCGGGCCGGTCTGGCCGACGGGCGAGTTCATGTGGTGGACCTTCGTGCAGGCGGCGGGGTCGCTGCTGGGGGTGGGGATGATCGTGAAGGCCTACCAGATCGCCGAGGCGTCACGTGTGTCGGTCTTCGAATACGTGATCCTGCCGGCCTCGGCCGCCTGGGGGTTCTTTCTCTGGGGCGAGACGCTGACCTGGATCGCGGTTGCCGGCATGGCGCTGATTGTGCTGGCGGGCGTGCTGATCGCGCGGCCGCAGCGGGTTCAACCGCCCATCGCCTCGCGCCAGTGACGGCGGCAGAGACTGACGTAGGTCTCGTTTCCGCCGATCACCACCTGTTCGCCTTCCTTCAGCGCCCGGCCGTCGGGGCCCTTGCGGACCACCATCGTGGCCTTTTTCCCGCAATGGCAGATCGTGCGGACCTCGCGCATTTCGTCGGCCCAGGCCAGAAGGGCTGCCGAACCGGGGAACAAATTGCCCTGAAAGTCGACCCGAAGCCCATAGGCCATGACCGGGACACCCAGATCGTCCACCGCGCGGGCCAGTTGCCAGACCTGCGGTTTGGACAAAAACTGCGCCTCGTCGATGAAGACGCAGGCGACAGGGCCGTTTTGGAAGCGGGACTTCAGCTTTTCGAACATGTCTTCATCCGGGCCGAAGGTGTCGGCAGGTTCGCCGATGCCGATCCGGCTGGCGATCCGGCCTTCCCCGGCGCGATTGTCGAACTGCGCGGTGATCAGATAGGTCTGCATCCCGCCTTCGCGGTAGTTGTGCGAGGCTTGCAAGAGCGAGGTCGATTTCCCCGCGTTCATGGTGGAATAGTGGAAATAGAGCTTTGCCATGCGGCGATTCCCTAGCCGAACACCGGGCCGTGCTGCAAGCTTGATGACTGGCAGACACGGCCCGTTTTGCCGAAGGAACCACTTACCTGGTCTAGACAGCAGGCCCGGAACGCAGGCTTGCCCGTACCATCCACACACTTGCACAAAACCGGTCCGCCGCGTTTAGTCGGCAACACCGTCATTCCGTCTCCGGCCTGATGCGGCGGACCTTACTGCTTGCCGATGCTGGGGACATCGACCACTCACTAACGCTCCGGACTGCCCGGAACCTCTTTATCCATGACAAACGGTTCCCATCCGATTAATGGGAAAAAAAGATCGGGTTTCCCCGGGGTTGACCCAGGGGCATGCAGGTTGGTGGAGTTTCTGATGTCGATCGCGTCCTATCTGAAGAAGCACACCGAAGCGCTGGTCAAGGATGTGGGGATCGAAGCCGCCTGCGAGATCACCGGCAAATCGAAGGCGACCCTCGGGCGCTACTATTCGGACAGCGACGAGCACGACGACCGCTTCATGCCGATCGACGTGGTCGCTGCGCTGGAATCTTCAAGCCGGTTCCCGCATGTGACGGCCGCCCTGGCGGACCTGCGGGGGATCACGCTGTCCTATGACGGCGAGAAGCGGAACGCGTCGTCCTCGGGCGTGAACCAGGATGTGGTGGCACTGGCGCAGCGGTTCGGGATGCTGATGGCGGAATACAACCAGGCGATCGGCGACGGGAAGATATCCGTCAACGAAGCCAAGCGACTTCTGCGCGAGACGCTGGCGATCCAGCAGGTCTTGCTGGAGATGAAGCTGAACCTGGAAGAAGAGGCCAGCTGACACGGGTGGATGACGGGGCCGGTCTGGCCGACCCCGCCTGTCGCGTCTAGCGTGCGTCGCGGCGCGGCGCGAAGCTGCCGCCCTGCGGCTTGGCCGGGCGCTGGCCTGCAGGTTTGCCCTGACCAGCCGGACGCCCCTGACCCGCAGGCTTGCCCGCGCCGGACCGCTGGCCCTGCGGTTTGGCCGTCAGCTTCTGACCCTGCCGTCCGCCATTGCCCTGCCGCTGGCCGCGGTTCTGGCCCGGCTTCGGAGCGGCCGCGACGACATCGGCTGCCCAGGGAGCACCCCCGACGACCGGAAGCGGCGTCTTCAGCATCTTTTCGATGGCCTGCAGCTCGCCCATCTCGGCAGGAGCACAGAAGCTGATCGAGGAGCCATTGGCCCCCGCCCGTGCCGTACGGCCGATGCGGTGGACATAGTTTTCCGGCACGTTCGGCATGTCGAAGTTGTAGACGTGGCGCACGGTCGGAATGTCGATCCCGCGTGCGGCGACGTCGGTGGCGACCAGCACGTCAAGCTCGCCGTTGCGGAACTCGGTCAGGGTGCGGTCACGCTGGTTCTGGCTTTTGTTGCCGTGGATCGACCCGACCTTGAAGCCCCAGACCGCCAGAAGCTTCATCAGCTTTTCCGACCCGTGCTTGGTGCGGCCGAAGACCAGAGCCTGCTCGCCCGGGTGCTTCTTCAGATACTCTTCCAGCACGCGGGCCTTGTCGCCGTTCGGAATGTAGTGGACGCCCTGGCTGATCCGCTCGACCGGCTTGCCGGGGGGTGCCACCTGCACCTTGATCGGATCGCGCAGGTAGGTGTCGGCGATTTCCGAGATGTCCTTCGGCATGGTGGCCGAAAAGAGCATCGTCTGCCGCTTCAGCGGGATGTGCTTGGCGATCTTCCGCAGGGAATGGATGAAACCCATGTCCAGCATGTGGTCAGCTTCGTCCAACACGAGGTAGGCGCATTGGTCCAGCTTGACGTCGCCGCGTTCCAGAAGGTCGATCAGACGGCCGGGAGTTGCGACCAGAACGTCAGTGCCTTTGGACAGGGCCTGCGCCTGCTTGAACAGCGAGGCGCCGCCGACGACCATCGTGATCTTGACGGCAGTGCCCTTGGTGAAGACTTCGAAGTTGTCTTTGATCTGCGCGATCAGTTCCCGCGTCGGGGCAAGGATCAGTGCGCGGACGTTCTTCGGTCCCGGCGGGTGGCCGATGTCCAGCAGGCGGTGCAGCAGCGGCAGCCCGAAGGCGGCAGTCTTGCCGGTGCCGGTCTGGGCAAGGCCCATCAAGTCACGGCCTGCCATGATATGGGGAATGGCCTGCGCCTGGATCGGCGTCGGCGTCTTCAGAGTGGTCTTTTCCAGCGCCTTCAGGATTTTCGGCGAAAGGCCGAGGTCGGCAAAAGTGGTCATGGGATATCCCAGCATTCAGAGGGCCTGCGACCCTCGCCCCGGGCTGATGCCCGTGACCGTGCCGCAAGCGGCGCCCCTGCGTGACTAATGGGAACCAGAGTATCCGGGCCTTTCGGTGCTCACGCGGCACGGGCGTCGGATTGGGGGGACATGGGGACTTTTCGGGCACAAGTCAATGCCAAAGCGGTTGCAAGAGCAGACTGGACCTTGTTTGGCCGCAGGCGTATGACTCCGCGCGTCCGCGTACAGAGTCTTTCCCTACCTCCGGCCGCCGGGCCATATGGGGCCCGCGTCGCGAGAAGTCTTTTCCGATCAACCGTTTATTCGGGTTTAGCCTCGCCATGCCGAAATTCCATCGAATTGCCGCCTTCTGTGTCATGATCGGCGCCGTCGCCTGGATCGCGACCGGCGAGTTTTCGTCGGTGGGCAGTGCACAGACTGCCGAGGGTAAGGAATCCCCGACTGCCGAGGCGCCTGCCGCGATCACTCCGCTGATCCGCACGGTCTCGGTGGCCGATCCCGCGTTCATCGACCATGCCCGCGCCATCCGGTTGTCGGGGATCACCGAGGCGGACAAGCGGGTGGAGCTTGCCGCGCGGGCTGATGGGGTCATCGCCGCGCTGGCCATGACCAAGGGCGGAATGGTCGAGGTGGGGGCCGAGGTCATGACGCTGGAAGGTCCCGAAGCCGTGGCGCAGGAAGAGATCGCGCGCATCGCCCTGGACCAGAAAGAGCGGGACCTGGAGGTTGCGCAGAAGCTGTTCGAGGGCGGAAGCACCTCGGAGTCGAACCTGACGAATGCCCGGTCCGCCCGCGACGCCGCTGCCGCCGAGCTTGCCCGCGCCCAGGCGACGGCCGACCGGCTGCGGCTGAAGGCGCCCTTCGCGGGTGTCGTCGATGCCGTATCGGTGGAACTGGGTGAGTGGGTGCAGACCGGCACCCCGGTTGCCACCATCCTCTCGCTGGACCCGATCCTGGTGAAGGCCGAGGTCAGCGAGGTCGACCTTGCGGCTGTCGCCGTCGGCTCGACCGCCAAGGTAAGGCTGGCCAATGGCACCGAGATGGAGGGGACGGTCCGGTTGGTTGCGCGCGAAGCCTCGGCCCAGACCCGGACTTTCCCGGTCGAGATCGCCCTGCCGAACCCGCGGATGACGCTGCCGTCGGGGATGACGGCCCAGGTCTCGCTTTTTGCCCAGCCGGTCCGCGCCGTCGTGGTGCCGCGGTCGATCATCACGCTTTCGGACACGGGCGAGCTTGGCCTGCGCGTCGTCGGCAAGGACAACGTGGCGAAGTTCGCCGCGGTGCAGATCATCGACGATACCCCTGAAGGCTTGGTCGTCATGGGCGTTCCCGAAGATGTCCGCATCGTCACTGCGGGCCAGGACCTGGTCCGCGATGGCGACACGGTCGAGGTGGCCTCAGGGGTCGGCCAATGAAGATCGTCGAAACCGCCATTGCCAATGCCCGGCTGACGATCTCGGTCCTTCTGTTCCTGATGCTGGCCGGGGCGATGGCCTACGTCTCGATCCCGAAGGAAGCCGAGCCGGACATTCAGATCCCGATCCTTTACGTCAGCATACACTACACCGGTATCTCGCCCGAGGACAGCGAGCGGCTCTTGCTGCGTCCGATGGAAACCGCGCTGAAGTCGATTACCGGGATCAAGAAGATGACCTCGACCGCCTATCAGGGCGGGGGCAACGTGCTGATCGAATTTCAGGCCGGGGCCGACCTGAAAAAGGCTCTGGACGATGTGCGGAACAAGGTCGACATGGCGCGGCCCGAGTTGCCGGATGGGGCCGACGAGCCCACCGTGAACGAGGTCAACCTGTCGGAATTTCCGATCCTGGTGATCACGCTGTCGGGCGATGTGCCGGAACGCGTGCTGGCCAAGGCCGGGCGTGAGCTGCGCGACCGCATCGAGGAACTGCCTCCGGTCCTTAACGGCGAGTTGCAGGGCGTTCGCGACGATCTGGTGGAGGTCGTGATCGACCCCGGCAAGCTGGCGACCTACGGATTGCGCCCCGATATCCTGATCGCGGGCTTTGCCGCCGGGAACCAGCTGGTGGCCGCAGGGTCGCTGGAAGGGGCCGAGGGCCGCTATGCGATCAAGGTGCCGTCTCTCCTGGAGACGATCGAGGACGTCGCGAACCTGCCCGTCGTGTCCACGGGAACGGCGACGGTCCGCGTCCGTGACATCGCCAGCATCCTGCCGACGCTGAAAGAGCCCGAGACCGTCACCCGCCTGAACGGCGCCTCGGCCATTGCCATCGAAGTGTCGAAACGCTCCGGCGCGAACCTGATCGAGACGGTGGACCAGGTGAAGGCCGTTACGGAGGAGTTCAAGGCGCTTCTGCCGGAAGGCACCGAGGTCACCTTCAGCCAGGACAAGTCCAAGGACATCCGGCAACTCTTGTTCGACCTCCAGAACTCGGTCCTGACGGCGGTGATCCTGGTCTTCATCGTCATCCTTTACGCTTTGTCGGTCCGCGCCTCGATCCTGATCGGGCTAGCGATCCCGGCGTCCTTCCTGATGGGGATGTTGGCGCTGTCGCTTTGGGGCTTCACGGTCAACATCGTGGTGCTGTTCAGCCTGATCCTGGCTGTGGGGATGTTGGTCGATGACGCCATCATCGTGACCGAATATGCCGAACGGCGGATGTCCGAAGGCATGGACAAGCGCGAGGCCTTTGCGATGGCCTCGCACAAGATGACTGGGCCGGTGGTCGCGGCGACGATGACCCGGGTGGCGGCCTTCTCGCCCCTGCTGTTCTGGCCCGGGATCGTCGGCGAGTTCATGAAATACCTGCCAATCACGCTGATCGTGACGCTGTCGGCGTCGCTGGTCTATGCGCTGATCTTCGTGCCCACCCTGGGCGCGCTGATCGCAAAACCCTTCAAGCACCCGCCCGAACACAAGGACGGGGCGTATATGTGGGTCGTCGGCAAGGCCGTGCGGCATCCGGTCATCATGCTGTTCGTGGCCGTCGGGCTTCTGGTCTCGGTCCCCTTCGCCTATGCCAAGTACGGCAAGGGCGTGATCTTCTTTCCCGATGTGGAACCCGAATTCGGTCTCCTTTACGTCAAGGCGCGCGGGAACCTGTCCATCGCGGAGAAGGATGCCCTCGTCGCCCAGGCTGAGGCACGCATCCTGGGCTGGCCGGGGATCGAGACGGTCTACACCCGCACAGGCGCGGGCGGCAGCATGGGCAACGAGGTAGATGCCGACGTGATCGGCGTGATCCAGTACGAATTCGTCGACTGGCGCGAACGCAAGAACGCCAACGCCATCCTGGCCGACCTGCGGCAGGCGATGGTGGGCATTCCCGGTGTGGACATCCAGGTCTCGGTCCCGCAGGCCGGACCGCCCACCGGCAAGGCGATCCAGATACAGTTGTCGGCCGACGACCCGACCTACCTGAACGAGGTCGCCCAGCAGGTCGCCGCCCGCCTTGCCACGGTGCCCGATGTCATCGACATCTCGAACGGTTTGCCGCCCCCAGGCGTGGACTGGGAGTTGCAGGTCGACCGTGCCGCTGCCTCACGCTACGGCATCGCGCCTTCGACCGTGGGCGCCATGGTGCAGCTGGTGACGGGTGGGCTGAAACTGTCGGACTACCGCCCGGCAGGGGCCGATGACGCGGTGGATATCGTCCTGCGCTTGCCCGCCGACCAGCGGACGATCTCCGCGCTGGACCAGCTGCGCATCCAGACGGCGGAAAGGTCGGTCCCGATCTCGAACTTCGTCACTCGCAAGGCCGCACCGACCACCGGGACGCTGACCCGCCTGGACAGCGCGCGCACCGTCACGGTGCAGGCCGGCATCCGCGAGGGTGTACAGCCCGACGCGATCTACGCCCAGGTGACCGCCGCGCTGGAGGAGGCGAACCTTGACCAGTACGGCATCCGCTGGAAGCTGGCGGGCGAGGATGCCGAACAGGCCGAGGCCGGGGCCTTCCTGTCCAAGGCGTTCGGGGCGGCGATCTTCCTGATCTTCATCGTGCTTCTGGCCCAGTTCAACAACTTCACCTCGGTCTGGCTGGTGCTGTCCGCCGTGGTCATGTCGACGATCGGTGTGCTTCTGGGCCTGATGATCATGGCGCAACCCTTCACCATGGTGATGACCGGGATCGGGATCATCGCGCTGGCGGGCGTCGTGGTGAACAACAACATCGTGCTGATCGACACCTACGACACCTTGCGCCGCGAGGGCCGCCCCAAGATCGAGGCGATCCTGCAAACCTGCCGCGAACGCGCGCGCCCGGTGGTCCTGACAGCGTTGACGGCGATCCTGGGGGTCCTTCCCATCGCCTTCGGCCTCAACATGGAGCTTCTCAGCCACGAGGTCACGATCGGCGCGCCCTCGACCCAGTGGTGGATCGCGCTTTCTTCGGCCATCGTCTATGGCCTCGCCTTCGCCACCGTACTGACGCTGATCATCATCCCGTCGATGCTGATGCTGGTGACGCGGGCCGACCATCCGAAACCCTGGTTCTGGCAGCGCGAGAAGCGGCGGGCATGGTACGCGGAACACCGCCCGGCAAAGCTGCGCGGTCGGGGTGGGGCGCAGCCCGCCGAATAGTCAGTAGATCGACCGGCGGAAAACTCTGCCACCTCAAAGTAACGCCCTGTTGGCACCGCGTGGGGCCAGAGGCTAGATCGACAGAAGCTCGCTGTTCAGTACCAGGACGACCGTAACCCCGGTCTTCAGCCAGTCGTAGGTCAACGACCCGCCAAGGGCCCCCTCCACCGTGGAGCGAAGCAGTCTGCTGCCATAGCCCTGGGTCTCGGAGAGTGTCGCAATCTCGGGCCCACCCTGTTCGGTCCATGTCAGGGTGACAAATTGGTCCGCCACACTGCCGGAAACGTCCAGAACGCCCTCGTTGGACGAAAGCGAACCGTATTTCAGCGAGTTGGTGGCCAGTTCGTGGACGACCAGCGCCAAGGACCCCGCCGCCCGTTCACCAATACCCATGCGTGGCACCGATATGCGGACGCGACCGGCGAAGGCCCCCTGGTCGTCGTAGGGCGCAAGCAGGACGGTGAAGATATCCCCCAGAAGCGCGGCCCCGCCTTCGTTTCCCGGCAAGGGCCGGACAAGATCATGCGCGCGGCCAAGCGCCGTCAGCCGGTTCGTCAACTGGGCCAGCATATCGTCGATCGAACTCGACGACCGCGAGGTGATGCGCGCCAGTGACGACGCAATGGTCAACAGGTTCTTCACCCGGTGGCTCATTTCCCCGGCGAGAAGTTCGCTGCTTTCTTCGGCCTGCTTGCGCCCCGTGACATCCAGAAACACGCCGACCATCGCCCGCTTGACGATGTCCTCGTCGCTTCCCCGTCCCCGAGCCGAGATCCACCGCACCTCGGAGCCGACCAGCGTCCGAAAATCGATCTCGTAGGGGCCGACAACCGCCCGCGTTGCAAAGAAGGCGGCACGCACCCGGTCACGGTCGGCGGGGTGAATCTTCGCCGACAGGTGCTCGAAGGTCAAAGCCTCGACGGAGGAGACGTCCCAGAGTTCGAAGCCGCGTTCATCCATGAAGAACGCGTCGGTGTCGACGTTCCATTCCCACAAGGCAATGCCCGCCGCGTCGACCGCCCGTCGCAGGGCGTCTTCCCCCCACGGGGCATGCAAACGGCTGCTGCTGGTCATCAAAGCCTCCGCTAACAGAAAAATGGCAGGGTCGGCCAAGCGGCGTCTATGGGGCTTCAGGTTCGGCGGGTCAATGACCGGGGCAGGGACCCTTGCCTTCAGGACCCACCGGATTCTGCACGGCTGCGTGAACTCACCCTCGCTTCCAAGCCGACAAAACGCCGGCATGGAACCGTTTGGCCTTGGGTTTCGTTAGGTTCCGCAAAGGTTTGGAACCGGCTTGGCGTTCAAGGCACCGAGCCTGCGCCGTTTCAGGGTTCATGGGGGTAGGTGCGTGAGTGGAAAAGGCGTCCCGGCAAAAGTGTGTACTGCATGGCGCGGCAGTCCTTGCCGAACGCCGGATCGTTCCAGAGTGATCGATGTCCACGGAAGGTCGTGACGCTGGAAACGCGTCCCGCGCCAAACTCGTCGGCGCCGTGACCCTGACCAACCTTGCCACGCAGCGGGGATTTCTTGACGCGCAAGCGGGGGTCAGCGTCCTTGATTTGTCCGAAGTCACCCAGCTTGATACAGCAGGGGCCTGGGCCATCGCGTCGTTCCAGGCGGCGCAACGGACCAAGGGGCGAGAGGTCAGCATAGACAACGCCTCTGGCGCGCAGGCCTTGCTATTGCAGACTGTCGTCGACGCGATGCCCCCCAGCCGCAAGCGGCGGCGTCGCCTGCCGCACCACGAAGCGGGTGACTTGCTGTTTGACCTTGGCAGGGCTGTCTCGCTGTTCGTGACCCAGCTTGGCAAGAACGTCGGATTTCTGGGCCTTGTCCTCAGCCGACTTGCCACTACCGCTATGCACCCGTCGCGCCTGCGGGGGACCGCCTTGGTCCATCACATGCAGCAGGCGGGCCTGAATGCCGTGCCGATCGTCGGTCTGATGGGATTCCTGATCGGAATCGTCCTGGCCTTCCAGGGGGCATCGCAGCTGGAACAGTTCGGGGCCGAGATCTACGTCGTCGATCTGATCTCGATTTCGATGCTGCGCGAACTGGGCATCCTTCTGACCGCGATCATCGTTGCCGGACGGTCGGCTTCGGCCTTCACGGCCGCCATCGGCTCGATGAAGATGCGCGAAGAGATCGACGCGATGCGTGTCCTTGGCCTTGACCCGATCGAGCTTCTGGTCCTGCCCCGTGTTCTGGCGCTGCTGATCCTGCTGCCGGTTCTGGGCTTTGTCGCCAACATGGCCGGTCTTTTTGGCGGCGCGCTCATGGCCTGGATCGACCTTGGAATCTCTCCCGCGATGTTCCGGACGCAGCTAGCCACCAACACGACGGTCAGCCACGCGCTAGTCGGGCTGTCCAAGGCGCCGGTCTTCGCCCTGATCATCGCTCTGGTCGGCTGCTACCAGGGGCTGCAGGTCGAGGGGAACACCGACTCCCTTGGCAGCCGCACGTCGCGGTCGGTGGTCGTCGCGATTTTCCTCGTCATCGTCGTCGACGCCGTGGCCTCGATCTTCTTTTCGGTCTGGGGGGTCTGATGGGCGAGACGGTCATCACCGTACGAAACCTGACCAACCGGTTTGGCAAGACCACCGTCCACCAGAACCTTGACCTCGATGTGCGACGGGGAGAGGTGCTGGGGGTTGTCGGCGCGTCGGGCAGCGGCAAGTCCGTCCTGTTGCGCAGCATCGTCGGCCTGCAGAAACCTTCCACGGGGACGATCACGGTCCTGGGGACCGAAGTGCTGACCGATCCGCCAACCGAGACGGAAGCAAACACAGGCGACCCAGATGGCGTGCAGAACCGATGGGGCGTGATGTTCCAGGACGGTGCGCTGTTCTCGTCGCTGACCGTCCGCGAGAATGTCGAAGCGCCGGTGCGCGAGAAGCTGGCAATCGACGCGGCAACCCGCGCCGCACTCGCCGATCTGCGGATCGCAATGGTCGGCCTGCCTGCGACGGCCGGTGATCTTTACCCGTCCGAGCTTTCCGGCGGCATGCGCAAGCGCGCCGGTCTGGCGCGCGCCCTGGCGCTGGATCCGCAGATCCTGTTCCTGGACGAGCCCACTGCCGGCCTAGACCCGATCAGCGCGTCCGAGTTCGACAACCTTATCCTCTCGCTGCAGAAGGCGCTCGGGCTGACCGTGTTTCTGGTGACCCACGATCTGGACACGTTGCATGCCACCTGCGACCGGATTGCCGTCCTGGCACAGAAGAAGGTGCTGGTGACCGGCACGATGGCCGAGATGATGAAGGTCGATGACCCTTGGGTCCGATCCTACTTCCACGGTCCCCGTGCGCATGCGGCCCAGCCGCAAGGGGCGCAGTGATGGAAACCAAAGCCCGCTACATTCTGGTCGGGGCCTTCACTCTGGGCGCAATGGCTGCCCTGCTGGGATTTCTGCTTTGGCTGGCCCAGGTCGAGATCAACCGCTCCTACGCGCAGTACGACATCGTGTTCGAAACCGTCTCGGGCCTGAGCCAGGACAGCCTGGTGCGCTATAATGGCGTCGATGTGGGCAAGGTCCTGTCGATCGATCTGGACCGCGAGAATCCGCAGTTCGTGCGGGTCCGGATCGAAGTCCGGGCCACCACCCCCGTCCGCCAGGACACCGTGGCGATGCTCTCGTCGCAAGGTGTGACCGGCGTTTCCTTCGTGGGCCTTGAGGGCGGCAGCCCGATGTCCGACCCGGTGGAAGCGATCCCCCCCGCCACGGTCCCGCTTATCGCCTCGAAGCCGTCGGTCGTGCAGGAACTGACCGATGCCGCGCCCGATCTTCTGCAGGAAGCCATCGCACTGATCGAGGATGTACGCGAATTCACCACTCCGGAAAACCGCGAGGCGGTTGCCGCGATCCTGAAGAACGTCGAGACGGTTAGCGGGCGCGTCGATGCGATCGTCGAGCGTGCGGAAAAGCTGGTCACCGCCGCCGAAGGCACGCTGGCCCGCGCCGATGCGGCACTGGGCAAGGCCGAGGCGGCCTTTGCCAGCGCGGACGCCGTGATCAAGGACGACATCCCCGGTCTGGTCGCCGAACTGAAGGCGACCGCCGCAGATGTCGGCGACACCGCAGCCGAACTGGAGACATTCGCCCGCTCGGCCCTGCCAGAGTATCGCGACCTAGCGGCCGACGCGCGCAAGGTGATCGCGAACATCGGTGCGGTGGCAGACCGCATCGGACGTGACCCGGGTCGCTTCCTTCTTGGCACTCAGACCCCCGAATACAGGAATTGAAAGATGCGCTGGATCGCTACTGCCCTTGTCATCGCCCTTTCCCCGCTCTCTGGCTGTGGGGCGATTTCCTCGATTTCAAAGTCAGGTGCCGAGCTTGACTCCTACACCTTGACGCCCGCCCGCAGCGCGGGCTCGCCAAGGGGTGGCACCGGACATCTGATTGTCGAATTGCCAAGCTCTGCCGGTGCGCTGGCGACCGACCGGATCCTGATCAAGCCGGTCCCCTATCAGGCGCAATATCTGCCCGAGGGCCGCTGGTCCGAACCCGCTCCCGCCCTCTTGCAGACGCTTCTCGTCGCATCCTTCCAGAACCTGGGAGGGTTCGAACTGGTGGGTCGAACGGCGAACGGTCTGAACCCGGACTACACGCTGATGACCGAGCTTCAGGACTTCCAGATTGAACCGGTGGGCGCGGAACAGGGTGGATTTGTCATTCGGATCGGCATGATGGCAACCTTGATCCGCGAGTCCGACCGGCAGATCGTCACCTCGCGGCGCTTCTCGGCTACCGAGACAGTTGCGTCCGACGACACGCGGACTTTGGTCGGAGCCTTCGACAGTGCTTTGCAGAGGGTGCTGGCCGAGATCGTTGGGTGGACCGTCAGGTAACGCCGCGCGACTGCTTTTCGGCGGCCTCGAACGGCCCGGTTACGCTCGCACTATCCCTAGCGATTTGCCTGGACTGCGGCTTCGGTCCGTCGTGCCCCGGGCAGGTGGCGCGCCCAAGACTGAAGCAACACCGACAGCGCCCAAGCCAGGAGCAGGGTGAAGAGCACTGCAAAGACGGTATCCGACAGGAAATGCCGACCGGCGGCAACACGCTGCAACGCGACGACCAGCGGCAAGCCCCAGGCGACCATCAGCAGGACAGTCGACATGCTTTTGCCAAGCCGGTGCTTCAGGTGGAAGTGCAGAAGCATCAGCGCCATCGCCGTCACTGTGGCACCCGAAACCTCTCCGGACACGAACGAGCAATTGCGCGTGCAGACCTCGACCAGTTCGTTCGGTGGGCTGAAGGGAAGCGATCCGCCGAAATCGGCAACTTGCGCGGGTCTGGCCCGACCCCAAAGGGGCTTTGTCAGCATCTCGACCATCAAGCCGGGACCAAGGATGTAAAGCGCGAGGATCAGGCCCCAGGCGCGCGTCGGCAGAACCAGCACTTTGCCAGCCAGTCCGATGGCCGTGCCGAACGCGGCTGCCATGCAAAGCAGGATTGCGACGTTCCATATCGCCAGGCGGAGCGTCTCGGTCATCGGATTGCCTTCGATCGCGAACCCGGTCGTCGGATCATGGAAAGCCAGGGATACGCGAAGGTCGATCTCGGGCCAGATTGCAAAGACGGCGAAGCTGACAAGGATGCATCCCAGGATCCGCGCCACCTGGCGGTCGGGATCGGTGGTGACATAGAACGGCTGGTGAGCCAGAGGCGTTTCGCCCGTATCCAGATCAGACATGGCGGCCGCCCCGGACCCGGCGTATCCAGCGGCCTGCGCCCCGAAACCCGGCCAGGGGCAGGCATGCGATCGCCCAGCCCCAGGCGGCTCCGGCCATGGTCTGCCACAGGCTGTGCCGTCCGGATTCGATCCGCGACCCCCCGGTGAAGGCCGCCGCAGCAACTGCAGCAGCCTTCGTGACCGGATGCAGTCCTGCGCAGTGTCTGACAATCTGCGCGGCAGCAAAGGTCGCCACTGCCGTGTGGCCCGACGGGAAGCCGTTGTTGCCGCCGTCCGGGCGTTGGCTGATCCGACGTTCACCGAACAGATGTTTTGGACCCTTGACGCCGACTTGCAGCACGGCAAACCGCCCCACACTCTCGACAGTCTTTCCGCCTGTGGCCGCGCATCCCAAAGCGATCAGCGGCAGAACGACCTGAAGGGCGCTTCCCATGCGCTGGTTGTCCGGGACTGTTGCCAGAACCGTCAGGGCAAGCAGCACGACGATCACGGCGTCGGCACTCCTGGCAAAACGGTGCAGGGGGCGCCTGGCCGACTGCAAGGCGGAACGGAAGGGATGGGTCGGTATCATCGGTCGGGCACCGGATAAATGCGGGAGTGCGGTCTTGGCCCTGTGCTGCCCTTGGGATTGGCCCCGTGCCAGCCGTTCTGCACGAACAGACGGTGTTGCTGCATCAACGCCCGATACGGCGGTTTGAAACCGACGGGTGGTCAGCTAACTTCCGGACAGAAGCGGCAACGAGCAGGTAACCTTGTCCAGCAGACCCCATCTTCCGGTGCTCGATGATCTTGTGGCGCAGATCGATCCTCGCACCTCCTGGACGGGCTACCTGATCGCCGCAGGCACCGTCCTCTCCTTCGGCCTCGCCCTCAGCGAACCTTCGGCATCAAGCGGGCTCGGCTTCTTTGCGCGGATCGTGTTCTGGCTGGCCCACGTCGCTGCGGCTTTGGTGCTGTTTGAACTGGCGCAGATCACGCTGGGCCGCATCGCACTGTTCGAGCGCTTGCCGCCTCTCTTGCTGGTCATGGCGGTGGGCGTGGTCGGCGCAATCCTGTTTTCGATCTTCAATCTGCTCCTGCTTGACCGGATTGCCTTCCTGGTCGGCGATCTGACGGACGTGGAGCCGATCTCCATTCCCGGCTTGATGGAGGAACTGCGTGACAGCGGTGCCACGTCCGTTCTGTTCTGGGTGCTGCTGAACAGCCCGCGCCTGATCATGATCGCCCAGCAGAAGGATGCGGCAGAGGCGGGCGAACCGCCGTCGGCCGAGGTAGCGTCGATCCAACCCGAAGCGGCAATCGCACCGACTGGTGCGAGCCGACAACTCCTCGACCTCCTCTCGCGTCTTCCCCGCCGCATCGGGACCGACATCGTCGCGATTTCCGCCGAACTGCACTACCTTCGTGTTTACACGCGGGGCGGAGAGGCCTTGATCCTGATGTCCTTCGGCCGTGCCGTCGAAGCGCTTGGTGTGATCCCCGGGCAAATGATTCACCGCTCGCACTGGATCGCGCTGGCGCATATCGCGACCGTTGAGAGCGTCGGGGATCGCTTCGTCTGCCGGCTGGATACCGGTCTGGAACTGCCGGTCAGTCGCACCTACCGTTCAAGATTGCGCGCAGCCCTGGCCAGCCGTGACCATCAGCGCGTGCTTCAAGCCGCCGAGAGGATGGAATTGGGTCCGAAGCCTGCAGAATGATCCAGGTGCCTGTAAGGGGCTGAACCACCGAGCCGTCGCGGCGGGCGCTTCCCTTTTTCCCACGAGATTCTCAGCGCCGCGTTATCGAGCATCGCATCCGCCAGCAGCAGTCGCTTCAGGCGGGCGTTCTCGTCCTCACGCCTTTCGGGCGCTTGGCCACGCTGACCTCCATCCCGCCATACTTGGCTTCCGCTTAAGACGGTCGCTGACGCCGTGCTTGCGGCATAGATCGGCGGACGATACCCCGGCCTAGTGCTCCTTCAAAATGCCACTGTGAAAGCGGCGCGCAGATGGTACGATCCACCGAACCCAAGACGGCATGGCTTGGTCAGGGCCATGGTCAAGATCGTCGGGGTGTTGCCCGTGGAGTGGATGATGTGACCGAGGCAGTCCCCCAGCCCCGCCCGGCAGTTCCAACCGTTTTGCCTTGGCGCTATGCCCTGACGATCTGCGCTGCCGCACTTGGCCTTGGCATCGCAGGCTATGCCGCGACTGGCAGCGCCGGGAGCATGGCGGCAACCGCTGGCTTTTCCGTTGGCCTTTTCGCGGCCTTGTCCGGTGGGCTACGGGCCATGCTAATCGCGGGCATTGGGTTCATCTGCGCTGCCGGACTGGTCCTGGCCTTACCGGTCCTGCCGGTTGTGCTGGCTCTTTGTATCGTCTTGTCGGTCGGGGCGGCGGTCGAGGTGGCACGGGTCGGCACCCGTGTCTCGGTCATAGTGCTTTTGGGTGTGATTCTGTTCGCCATCGCAACAGAACGCGGGAGCGACGTCCGAATGCTCGCCATGGGCGCCGTCGGTCTTGGCGGGGGCTACCTGGTGACAGCACATCTGCGCATGTCGTCTATCCTGCGCCCACCGCGAGCCAACCGGGCCGAGGCGATCCGACTGGCAATCTTCCTTTCTGTTGGCATTGCTTTGTCCACAGGTCTGGCGATGGCGATCAACCTGCCTCATGCCTACTGGATCGTGATCCTGTTCGTCTCGCGCTGCCTGATGCCGATGCAGGACAGGTCTGGTGCCCTTCTCAAATACGGCCACGGCGCAGCACTTGGCGTAGCGGGCGCCATCCTCATCGAACTGGTCGGGACGCCAGACACATGGCGTCTGCTGCTGGCTCTTGCGGCCTTTGGTCTTGGCCTGCGCTTCCTGCCCCACCCGAAGCCGATCTCGGCTGCGGCAATGACCGCAGGAGTACTGCTCGTCTCTGCCCCCACACCGACAGAGGCGACCTTCCGCATCGAGGCTGTTTTTCTCGTCATCGCCCTGATCTTGTTCCTGACCCTGATGCTGGAACGGGTCGTGCCAAGGCTTGTGGGCGCACAGGCCGCCCCCAAGCCCGCGGGCAAGGACAGATAAGCCGGTTCAGAAGCGCGAAGTCCCCGCCAGTTTGGAGATATCGCGCGATGCGCTTCACCTTCGATTGCAGCGCCCAGGGGCTTCGAATGGCCGTTCTGCGACAGGACCCCAGTGCAAAACCATCAGTGCCGAACGGTAGCAAAGGGCAGAAAACGGAACGCTGGAATGCAGCAGGCCTACCCGACACCCAGAATGCCTCAACATCGTCAGGGCATTACCCCCAACCGTTACCCTGAACGAAGAAGCCCCGCACTTGGCGGGGCTGTCTTTCGTCTAAGTCTTTGTTCTCTTGGTGGAGCCAGGGAGGATCGAACTCCCGACCTCTTGAATGCCATTCAAGCGCTCTCCCATCTGAGCTATGACCCCACCGGAGAGAAACACCGCGACGTTGCCGCCGCGATGCGGGGTATCTAGGACAGGTCGCCGGGTGGTGCAAGGGGGAAAATTGCCCTTGTCCAGCGGCGCTTGTCTTAGACTTCTTCCTCGTCGCCCGGCACGTCGGCAAGGTCGTCGAGCGAGACGTTGTCGTCCGCGTCGTCTTCCAGCAGATCATCGTCCAGCTCGGCGTCATCGGCGACGGCGCCGTCCAGGAGGACGTCTTCGGTTTCCAGATCCTCGACCAGAACGTCCTCGTCCTTTTCGGGAACAGCGCGCGAAATGACCGACGCGGCCATCTTGCGGCGGACGGATTCGATATCCACGACCTCGCCCGTGTAGGGGCTGACGATCGGGGTTTTGTACAGGTCGTAAAAGCGCTTGCCGGTGGTCGGGCAGATACGCTTCGTGCCCCATTCTGCTTTGGGCATGGTCATCCCTTTGAGTGGTGGGTAACGGGAAAATGGTCGCTTGCCACAGGCAAAGGCGACTGTCAAAGCCTTTCGTCTGTCGGCCGAGATGGCTATGTTTACCGGAAGTTTCAAGGGGATTCCATGCCGGTTCTGCCAGGCTCGCCACCGGTTGAGGTACATCTGAAGCGTTCGGCGCGGGCCCGGCGATTCTCGCTGCGCGTTTCGCGGCTGGATGGGAAGGTGACGCTGTCGATGCCGGTCCGCGCGCGTGAGGGCGAGGCGCTGGCCTTTCTGAAGGGAAATGAGGACTGGCTGCGGCAGACGCTGTCGGCGATGCCCGGTCCCACGCTGCAGGCGGTCGGTCCGGGCTCGGTGATCTGTGTCGAGGGGGACGAGCTGGTGCTGGCCCCTGCCACTGGCCGCGGGGTTCGGGCCGAGGGCGGGCTGTTGCTGGTACCGGGAAGTCCCCAGACGATGGGCCCCCGGGTTGCCGCCTGGCTGAAGGTGCTGGCCCGCGACCGGTTGGCCACCGCCTCGACCCGTTATGCGGGGTTGGTGGGACGGCAGTATTCGTCGCTGGCGATCCGGGACACGCGGTCGCGCTGGGGGTCCTGTTCGCCCGACGGGCGGCTGATGTATTCCTGGCGGCTGATCATGGCCCCGCCAACGGTGCTGGACTACGTCGCCGCGCATGAGGTCGCGCATCTGGTCGAGCTGAACCATTCGGCGGCCTATTGGAAGGTCGTCACGTCCATCTGCCCGGACTGGAAGGACCACCGGGCCTGGTTGAAGACCAACGGCAACAGCCTGCACCGGGTGCGCTTTCAGGATTGACCCGTCGGCGGCGGGGGTGCTTCCCTGCAGTGCATGTTGACGCCCCGCCCCACCGATCCCAACGCCTTGGCCCACGAACGGCTTTACCGGTCTCTGCGCCAGCAGGTGATGCATGGCGAGCTGGACCCCGGGCAGTCGCTGACGCTGCGGGGGCTGGGCAAGGCCTATGGCGTCTCGATGACCCCCGCCCGTGAGGCGGTTCGGCGGCTGGTGGCGGAGGGGGCGCTGACGCTGTCCTCCTCGGGCCGGATTTCCACGCCGGAGTTGACCCCCGAGCGGATCGAGGAGCTGGCGGCGATCCGGGCTTTGCTGGAGCCGGAGATGGCGGCGCGGGCGCTGCCTCGCGCCCACTTCGCGCTGATCGAGCGGCTGACGGCGATCAACCTGATGAACGGCGAGGCGGCGGTCCGGGGGGATGCGGTCACCTATGTCCGCACCAACCTCGAGTTCCACCGGACGCTCTACCTGCGGGCCCAGACCCCGGCGATGCTGGCGATGTGCGAGACGGTCTGGCTGCAGCTGGGGCCGACGATGCGGGCGGTCTATGCGAGGGTCAGGCGGAGGGAGCCTCCGACGCACCACCGGATGATCCTGGCGGCCCTGAAGGCAGGGGATGAGCCGGGCCTCAGGCTGGCGGTGCGGACCGACGTGACCCAGGGGCTGCGGCATCTGACGGGCTGAGCTGCCCGCGCGTGGCGCGGTTTGCGGGCGAAGAGAAATCAAGGGGTTGGCCGCGAGCATTAGTGGTTTGGTAATGAATACCTTCGAGGCGCTAGGCCGCCCTGCACTCGCCGTCTCCCGCTGTTTCTCAGTGACCATTCCTCCTTGTGACCGGCCGCGGCGCGTCTGGGAGTCAGCCCTTCATATTGGGATCATGGGTGTGGTGCCGGTCCTGTTCGCCGCCGCCGCCGGAGGTCTTGCTGCGGGTGCGGCGGTCCTGCGGATCGGCCGCCGGCTTCTTCGGGTCTTTTGGCGCCTTTGCATTCTCATGCGAGGCTCCCGGTCCGCCCTGGCGGATCGTTGCGTCGGATTTGTCGGAAGTGGACATGTCTATCGATCCTGCTGATGGCCCTGGTTCGTGGTGTTGATCCGGGTGTTTCCGGCCTGACCGGTCTTGTCCGGGTTGGCCTTGTTGCCGCTGCTGTCGCCCTTGGACTGGTCGGACGAGCTGTGCGTTGCACCTTCGCCCGGGCCCTTCGGGCTGCGGTTTGCGGGTGGGACCGGGGGTGCCTTGGCTGTCATTCCTTGTCCTCCACGATATCTGCGATCCGGGCGGTTGCGCCTTCGCCGTCGCGGTCAAGGTCCGCGGCCGCAAGGTCGGCGGGGTCCACGGTTGAGGGATCGGGTGCGCCCTCGGCAGGGTCGTCGGCCAGCCTGGCCCCGGCATGGTCCTGCAACTGCTCGGTCTGCACCGCCTTGCTGTCGAGGCCGCGTTCCTCGGAATGGCGGGACTTGTCGCGGTTGGACAGCACTGCGTTGGCGGGAATCTCTGATGCGTCCAGGTCTGTCATTCCGCCGGTGCCGTCGCCCTTGCCTTGAACGGCCGGGCCGTGGTGCTTCTTGTCTGCATTGGCCATTGCTGGTCATCCTTCGCCGCCGCGGCCTTTGTGCCGCAATGTGACAACTGTCCCGGCGGTCGGATGTTCCTGCTGGGTGCGCTCCTGCACAGGAGTTGCTTGCTTTTGCGCCTTGGCGCGCAGGCTCTGCCGCTCCATGTTCTGCGCAACGCAATTGAGGAGACAGCCATGTCCATCCGTCCCGTCATCGAGACCCGCCGCGCTTCGCCCCACATCGAGGGCGCGGGCGTCCATCTGCATCGCGCCTTCGGGTTTCAAGACCCGACCGAGGCGGATCCGTTCCTGCTGTTCGACGATTTCCGGGGCGATGATCCCCGGGATTACTCGGCGGGCTTTCCCTGGCACCCGCACCGGGGGATCGAGACGATCACCTATGTGCTGGCGGGGACCGTGGAGCATGGCGACTCCTTGGGCAACCGGGGCATCCTCGGGCCGGGGTCGTTGCAGTTGATGACGGCGGGGCGGGGCATTCTGCACCAAGAGATGCCGAAGGGCGACGCCAAGGGGCGGATGCACGGGTTCCAGCTGTGGGGCAACCTGCCGCGTGCGCTGAAGATGACCGCGCCGCGCTATCAGGACATGCCGGGCGATGCCTTGCCCGAGCGGCATGAGGATGACGGCACCAGTATCCGGGTGGTGATCGGCGACTATCGCGGGGTGAAAAGCCCGGTCGATGGCATCGCGGCGGACCCGCAGTATCTGGACATCTATGTGCCGGCGGGCAAGCGGAAGACCTTCAAGGTCGACACCCGCCGTCGGGCCTTTGCCTATGTCTTCGAGGGTGCGGGCAACTTCCGGGATGCGGCGCGGCCGGAGGGCGTGCTCTTGGAGAAGGAAGTGAAGGGGCAGGAGGTCAACATCCGCGACCTTTCCGGCAACCGGACCCTGGTGCGGTTTGGCGCGGGCGACGAGGTGACGGTGACGGCGGGGCCGGACGGGGTGCGGTTCCTGTTGATCTCTGGTGCGCCCATCGAAGAGCCGGTGGCCTGGGCCGGGCCGATCGTGATGAACTCGGAGGCCGAGCTGCAGCAGGCGTTCAAGGAGTTGCGCAACGGGACCTTCATCCGCCCGGCGCATTGACCGGGCGGCTCGTCGTCGCATTTCATGCGCTCCTCGCTGGAAGCTGAGCCAAGCGAGGAGTGACGAAGTCCGACGACGAGCGGTTGGCAACCGCCCGGGTTGCACAGCGCGCCACCGCCCGGCATGGTGCCCGTGTTCAGTTACGGGACCACTTATGTTCGTCAAACCCTCTGGCATGCCCTATTACCGCTTACTGCGGAGCCTGCATGAGGCTTTCCTGTTCGACTGGTATCTGGAAGTGGGCTGCCGTTCGGGGGAAAGCTTCGCGCCCGTCCGGTCGAAGACCGTGGCGGTGGACCCGTTCTTCCGGGCCGAGATCAACATCATCGGCAAGAAGCCCGCGCTGCATGTGTTTCAGCAGACCAGCGATGATTTCTTCGCCTCGGGGTTCCTTGCGCGGAATGGCGTCCGGTTGGGGCTGGCCTTCCTGGACGGGATGCACCTGTTCGAGTTTCTCTTGCGGGATTTCATCAACACCGAGGCGGCGATGGCGCCCGGCGGGGTGATCCTGCTGCATGATTGCGTGCCTTATGGGCCGGGCATGACGACGCGGGACCTGGGCAATCTGCCGAGGGGGTCCTGGACCGGGGATGTCTGGAAGCTGATCCCAATCCTGCAGCGCTGGCGGCCGGAGTTGACGGTGACGGTGCTGGATTGCCGGTCGACGGGGCTGGTCTGCGTCAGCGGCCTGGACCCGGAAAGCCGGGTGCTGGCCGACAGTTATGACCGGATCGTCGCCGAGTTTACCGGGGTGGACCTGGAAGCGTTCGGGGTCGAGCGGTTCTTCGGGTCGTTCCAGATGGTCAGCGCGCGGGCCGAGCGGCATGCGGGGTTTCCGCTGTTCCGCCCGGCTGCTGTTGAGGGTGCGGCGCTGGAGCCGGTTCCGGTGACGCCCTAGTCCTGTGCGCGCAGTGTCCCGGCGGGGCGGGCGTTGAGGGGGCGGAGCGCGAAGAAGAGCCCGGCGAGGAGGGTGGCGAGGATGCCGCCGATCACGATGCCGAGGGCCGAGACGGGTTCGAAGCGGTAGGTCGAATCCATCACGAAGGTCATGACGGCCCAGCCGGAGATACCGCCTGCGATGACGGCGACCACGCCTGCGGCGGCCCCCATGAGGGCGGAGCGGAGGGCGAAGCTGGCGAGGATCTTGCCGCGCGTGGCTCCAAGGGTCTTCAGGATCGCGGATTCGTAGATGCGGGCGCGTTCGCCTGCGGCGGCGGCGCCGATCAGGACGACGAAGCCGGTGATGAGGGTGCCTGCGGCGGCCCAGGCGGTCGCGGTGGCGATGGCCGACAGGGCCTCGGCCACGCGATCCACGGCCTCACGGATGCCGATGGCGGTAATGTTGGGCCAGGTCTTGGTGACGTCCTTGAGAAGCTGGGCTTCCGCTTCGGGGGGCGCGTAGACCGTGGCGATGTGGGTGTGGGGGGCTCCCGCCAGGGCGGAGGGGTTCAGGGTCATGACAAAGCCCATGCCGGCGTTGGAAAAGTCGACCTCGCGGAAGGATGTCACGGTCGCGGTCAGGTCGCGGCCAAGGATGTTGACCGTCATGGTGTCGCCCAGCTGAAGGCCGATCTCTTCGGCTTCCTCCGCAGCGAAGCTGATCTGCGGGTCGCCGGTGTAATTCTCGGGCCAGAATTCGCCTGCGGTGATGCGGGTCTTTTCGCCGGGGGTCGCGGCGTAGGTGATGCCGCGGTCGCCGCGCACGACCCAGTGGTCGCCGGCAACCTCACGCGCGGGCTTGCCGTTGATCTGGGTGATGACGCCGCGCAGCATGGGGGCGGTCTCGATTTCCGTGACGGCGGGGTTGCCGTCGACGGTGGCTAAGAACGGGTCAAGCTGGTCGGGCTGGATGTCGACGAAGAAGAAGGCGGGCGCGCGGGTGGGCAGGTCGGTGGCGATGGCCTGGCGGAGGTTCCAGTCGATCTGGCCCACGGCGGCAAGGACGGAGAGGCCGAGGCCGAGGGAGAGGACGACCGAGGTGGCGTCGGACCTGGGCGCGCCGATGGCGGCAAGGGCGGCGCGGGTGGCGGGGCGGCCGTGGGTGAGGCTGGTGCGGGCGAGGCGACGGGCGGCCTTGCGCAGGCCAAGGGCGGCGAGGGCAAGGATGATGAGGGCGCCAAGGACGCCGCCGGCCGCGCCGAGGGCCAGTTCCGGGATGCCGGAAAGCCAGGTGGCGCTGCCGATCAGGGCGATGGACGCAAGGACGAGGGCGGCGAGGTATCGTTTCCGCGGCCAGCTGCGGGTGCCGCTGCCGCCGCGATACAGGGCGGCGGGGCGGATACGCTCGGTCTGGGCAAGGGGGAGGAGCGTAAAGATGAGGGCTGAGAGGGTGCCGTAGAAAGCGGCTTCCAGAAGCGCGCCGGGGGAGAGGCGGATCTCGGCCGGGAAAGGGAGCGAGGCTTCGATCAGGGGGGCGGCGAGAAGGGGGACAACCGCGCCGAGGGCAAGGCCGATGGCGATGCCGAGGGCGGAGAGGATGGCCGTTTGCCAGAGGTAGCTGCGGAAGATCAGGCCGCCTTCGGCCCCGAGGGTTTTCAGCGTGGCGATCGTCTCGGTCTTGCCGTCGAGGTAGCTCCGGATCGCGGCAGAGATGCCGACGCCGCCCACCGCGAGGCCCGCGAGGCCGACGAGGACAAGGAAGCTGCCGATGCGGTCGATGAAGGCTTCGATCCCCGGTGCGGCATTGCGGCTGTCGGTCCAGCGCATACCCTTGTCGCGGAATGTTTCTTCGGCCTGTTCTTCAAGGAGTTGCAAGTCCGAACCGGCTGGCAGGACCAGCCGGTAGCGGGTCTCGTACATTGAGCCGGACGCGAGAAGACCCGAGTTCGCCAGCGCGTCGGAGTGCACGACGGTGCGGGGGCCGAGAGTGAAGCCGGTGGAGGCGCTGTCGGGTTCGCGTGTCAGGGCGGCCGTCAGGCGGAATTCCTGGGTGCCGAGGCGGAAGCTGTCGCCGATGGCAAGGGACAGGCGCTCGACCAGCACCGGGTCCATGATCGCGCCTGGCAGACCACCGGTGACGGCCAGCGCCTCGGCCACCGGGATCGGTGGGTCAAGCTGGGCGACACCGGTCAGCGGCCAGAAATCGTCGACGGCCTTGATCTGGGTAAGAGCCTGGTCGCCTTCGACCAGGACCATCGAGCGAAAGTCGTAGACTTCGGAGACCTGGGTGGCGATGCGGTCCATGTAAGCCAGTTCATCCGCATCAGCCTGGCGGTAGGTGAAGCGCATCTCGGCATCGCCGCCAAGGATGACGGAACCCTGGTCGGTCAGGCCCTGCTGGATGCCGGTCCGTAGCGTTCCGACGGCCGCGATGGCCGCGACGCCAAGCGCAAGGCAGGCGAGGAACACGCGAAACCCGCGCAGGCCGCCGCGGAGTTCCCGGCGGGCGATGGTGAAAGCAAGGCTCATTCGGCGGCCTTGGCGTGCGCTTCGGGGGCCAGAAGGCCGTCGGCCAGACGGATCACCCGGTCGCAGCGGGCGGCAAGCTCGGGCGCGTGGGTGACAAGGACCAACGTTGCGCCGTGGCGGTCACGCAGGCCAAAGAGGAGGTCCATGATCGCCTGGCCGTTGACGCCGTCGAGGTTGCCGGTCGGCTCATCGGCCAAAAGGATCGCGGGGCGCGGCACGGCGGCGCGGGCAAGGGCCACGCGCTGCTGTTCGCCGCCCGACATCTGGCTGGGGTAGTGCTGCATCCGCGAGCCAAGGCCCACGGCGGTCAGTTCCGCCTCGGCGCGGGCGAAGGCGTCGGTCACGCCGGCGAGTTCCAGCGGTAACGCCACGTTCTCGAGCGCGGTCATCGTCGGAATGAGGTGGAAGGATTGAAACACAACCCCCATATTCCCTCGACGGAACCGGGCGAGCGCATCTTCGTCCATCGCGGTCAGGTCCTGCCCAAGTGCCAGAACCTTGCCGCCGGTGGCACGCTCCAACCCGCCCATGAGCATGAGGAGCGATGATTTGCCCGACCCCGATGGCCCGACCAGCCCGACCGTTTCGCCCTTGTGGACCGAAAGGCTGATGCCCCGCAGGATCTCGACCGGGCCGGCATTGCCTGCAAGGGTCAGCCGGGCATCGGTCAACGCGAGAACGGGATCGGTCATGCAAAAGGTCCTTCGGGTGATGCTCTGCACGGGATATGGCGCGATGCGCCGAATGCGCAATGCTGCAATTGCAGTCTTGGCACTGTCAAGTTTCGCAATGGCCGAGCCGGTCACGATCGTGGCATTGGGCGACAGCCTGACGGCGGGCTACGGGCTGGAGGACCAGTCACAGGGATTTGTCCCGCAGCTGGAGGGCTGGCTGAAGACCAAGGGTCATGACGTCGTGGTCCAGAACGCGGGCGTGTCAGGGGACACGACGGCGGGGGGGCTTGCGCGCGTGGGCTGGGCCCTGGGGCCGGAGACGGATGCGCTGATCGTGACTTTGGGGGGCAATGACCTGTTGCGCGGCCTGGACCCGGCTTCGTCCCGAGCGAACCTGGACGGCATCCTGAAGGAAGCCGTTGCGCGCAAGCTGCCGGTGCTGCTGGTGGCTATGAAAGCTCCGGGCAACTTCGGGCCAGAGTACAAGCAGGCGTTCGACGTGATGTATGGCGAGCTGTCGGCGATGTATGGGACGCTTCTGGCCGAGGACTTCTTCGGCGGTTTGCGCGCGGCCGGGGCCGATCCGGCGGACCCTGCGTCCTTTGCGAAGTTCATGCAGGCGGACGGGCTGCACCCCAGCCCCGAAGGCGTGAAGCTGATTGTCGAAGGTCTGGGACCCAAGGTCGAGGACCTGCTGGCTGCCGTCGGGTCCTGAGGGGGCCCGGCTCAGGGTGGGGAGGACGGATCGTCCGGCTGCCTTGGCCGAAGGTGCCCGCGGTAATGGACCATCAGCGCCCCGGTGACAGGGGCGTATAGCCGGACATCGAAGTGGAAATAGCCATCGATGGCGTATTCCCGCGCCTCTGACACGGGCAAAAGCCAGCGCGGCAGGGGCAGGGGGCCAAGGCGTCCTGCGACGACCGGGTAGTGCAAGGCCTGGTCCCGGACCGTCAGCCCAAGCCGGAACGTGAAGGGGCCGAAGCGTTCGGTCATGCCTTGCGCTGTCGCGCGCAACTGCGAGCGGAAGGACCTGCGTCCGAAGCTGCGGGTCCAGGTCTCGCCCTTGGCGGTGGCGGTCTTGGTGACGTCAACCGGGATGTCGGGAGTGGCGGGCGGAAAGCCGAAGAGGGTGGCGATAAGGCGGCTCCACGCCGCTGTGCCTCGGGTGACCGAAGCGCGGCCCGTCCAGCGGGTGGTGCCCGCGGTCTGGTGGGTGGCGCGGACCGCTTCCGGCAGGGTGGCGAAGGCCGGGCCGAGGACGCGGGGGAAGATCGGGTCCAGGGGCGTGGTCCGGCGGTCGCAGCGGATGGAGAGGTCTGACATCGCGGCCTCGATTTCGCCGAGGGTCACGATTTCCAGCGCCGGGGCGGCTTTGACCGGCAGGATTTGGCGCCGCAGGAGGGCGCGGATGGCAATGGCGGGAACGAAGGGGCCGTCGCCGTCGGTGGCGAGAAGGGTCCAGGTGTGGCGATGGGTGGCGGTGGTGACGGCGACGGACATGCCGCCGGTGCCGGTGCCGAAGGGGGCAAGGAGGTTGGCTGCCAGCCGGAAGGCGCGGACGAGGGGAGTGGTGACGGGGAAGGGGACCCGGCGGCGCAGGGCGGCAAAGGCGGCTAGGCCGTAGCGCATGAGGCCAAGCTCCAGCCCGGCGCGGAAGTCGACGGTCCTGGCACCGAAATGGGCGGGAAACAGGCGGGTATCCGGAACCTCGATGCGCCAGCCCTGGCGGGACAGGCCGCCGGGGAGCGGATAGTCCTGCGGGTCGGACCAGCCTGGAGCGGTGGTCCACGAACCGCCCTGGTAGACGGGGAAGGGCGGGCCGGCCTGGGCCATGATCGAGGCCATGACGGCAAGGCCGCGGGGGCTTTGGTTGCCGGGAAGGATCGCGCCGTCGATGTGGATCGGCTGGTCCGATCCGCAAAGGGCGCGGACGGCGGCGCTGGAGATGGCCGGGACGGAGGAAAGCCCCGAGATCGCGGCGCGATCGGCCTGCCGGGCCAGACCGTCCAGCGCGGTGATCCCGGTGCAGAACGCGGCGTTGTCGGCAAGGTCGAGGTAATGCGCCCCGGACAGGAGGGCTGCCTTGGCCAGGCGGTAGGGGTCCGCGCCGTAGGTGTGAAACGGGCCGGCGGCATCGATGATGACATCGTGACCCACAAGACCCGCGAGGTCGCCGTTGCGGTCGATCTGCAGGGCGGTGGCCTTCAGCTCGGCCGCAAGTGACTGCGCAGCGGCAAGCGACCGGGCGGCAATGGTGAGCTGGTGGCCGTCGCGGGCAAGAAGGCGGGCGAGGCGCGAGCCGAAGACTCCGGTTCCGCCAAGGATCAGGACCTTCATCGCAGGATGCGGCGTTGCAAGGCGGGGTCCGGCAGCGCGCAAAGGTCGGCCCGACCGAAGAGGCGGTAGCGGTTTCGGGCAAGGCGGCGGTAGAGCCAGTCGCGCAAGGGGCGGGGGATCAGCCGCAAGGCCTGGGTCAGGTGGCCGAACCCGCCGAAGCGGCGACCGGCATGGAGCACGGCTTCGAAGTCCTGGTGCGCGACGCCTTGATCCAGGAAAAGCCAGCTGGCGGGGTCCTGCGGATCAAGATCGTAGTGGCGGAGCAGTGCCGAACCGAGAGGCGACTGGACCGGGCAGATCCGCGTGGTCCCGGCGCGGTCCAGCCGGTGGATCATCCGCGCGCCCCAGCTGCAGATCGCACACTCCGCGTCCATCACCGCGACGGGCGCGCCGTCGTCGAACGGCGGAACAGCGGGGTCGCGGCGATAGGAATAGGCGTCTCGCATGGGCAGAAGGTTAGGCGCGGACACCGCCACGGGCAATGTGGCCTCGTGTCGCGCGAGGGTGAAATTCCGACGAAGTTTCAGCAGCTTCAAGCGTTCAGGATCAGGCCGAGCCCGTGGCGTGACAACCGCTCGATCCCGTCGGATTTCACCAGGACGGAATGGCCCAGGGTCATCGCTTCGCCGGCCTCACTGTCCATCAGGATCATGTGCAAAAAGAAGACCTGGCCTTCCTGCATGATCAGCGGATTGCCCTGATAGAACATCGGAAAGTCGACCCAGATCGGGTTATAGACCGCGCCCATGCCATAGCCGCAGGCCCTGAGCCGCGCGTGTGACAGCCCGCGGGCGTCGAAGACGCGGGCATGGGCGTCGTAGACGTCCCCCATCGGGCGGCCGGGCCGGATCGCCGCTTCGCAAGCCTCCAGAGCCTCTACCGCGGCGGCGTGCATCCGGCGGTGGTGGTCCGAAGCCCGGCCCACGAGGACGGTCCGCATCATCGCGGCATGGTAGCGCGCATAGGCGCCGGACCATTCCAGGGTAAGCTGGTCGTTGGCAGACAGATGGCGGCGGCCGGAGTAGTAGCGGCAGAGAAGCGCCCCCGGGCCGGAGCCAAGGATGAACTCGTTCCCGGCATAGTCGCCGCCGCCCTTGAAGACCGCCCCCTGCATGGCCGCCAGGATGTCGCCCTCGAAGGCCCCCGGTCTGGCAAGCTGGATGGCCTGGTCGAGGGCGTCGTCCGACAGGGAGGCGGCGCGGCGATGCATCTCGATCTCGGCCGGCGACTTGACGCGCCGGAGGCCGCGAATGAGGTCTGACGCGTCGATGAGGCCGGGAATGGCGAGGTGAAGCGCGCGGCCGGTGCGGTCCGTCAGGCCGACCGTATCGGATTCGTAGCCGACGGGGCCGGTGACGCCGAGGTCGGTCAGCAGCTGTGCCAGGTCCCGGGCGGGGGTGGCACCCTCGACGTCCTGCCAGATGTGGATTTCGTCAGCGGTCAGCGTCGAGGTGAACTGTGCCTGGCGCAAGTCGGGCGTGCGGGTCAGAAGGTGCAGATCCCCGCGTGCGGTCAGGACCATGCACTGGAACATTGCAAAGCCGAACGTATCGTAGCCCGAGATCCAGAAGTGGCTTTCGGGCGCGAACATCAGAAGCGCATCAAGGCCCAGGGACTGCAGGGCAGTGCGGGCTTTCGCCTGGCGGGCGGCATATTCTGCCGGGGTGAAGTGCAGTGGCATCCGGTCAGGAAAGCCGCTCCTCCGTTGCAGGTCAAGTGTTGCATCTTCCCGTGCGCCGGGCCACGAATTGCCCGGATGGAGGCACGCATGGCTTGGGAATTCTGGATCGACCGCGGCGGTACCTTCACGGATGTGGTCGGACGGGCGCCGGATGGGCGGCTGACGACGGTGAAGCTCTTGTCCGACAACCCCGAGCGTTATCCGGATGCAGCCGTGCAGGGCATTCGGGATTGCCTTGGTCTGCAGGCAGGAGAGCCCATTCCGGACCAAGCCATCGCGGCCGTGAAGATGGGAACGACCGTCGCCACCAACGCCTTGCTGGAGCGGAAGGGAGAGCGGGTTGCCCTGCTGATCACCGAAGGTTTCGGCGACCTTCTGCGGATCGGAACCCAGGCGCGGCCGGCGCTTTTCGATTTGAACATCCGGCGGCCGGACCTGCTATATGAACAGGTGTTCGAAATTCCCGGGCGGTTGGACGCCGAGGGCGCCGAAGTGCGGCCCTTGGACGAGGCGGCGATTGCTGCCGCTTTGGCCAAGGCGCGGACGGACGGGATTGGCGCGGTGGCCGTTGCGTTGATGCATGGGCATGTGAACCCGGCTCATGAGTTGCGGGTCGGGGACATGGCGCGGGCTGCGGGCTTTCGCCAGATTTCCCTGTCGCATCAGGTCTCCAGATTGGCAAAGCTGGTGCCGCGCGGCGATACGACGGTGGTGGATGCCTATCTCTCTCCGATCCTGCGGCGCTATGTGGCGCAGGTGGAGGGGGCCCTGGATATCGGCCGCGCGACGGGGCGACTGCTGTTCATGCAGTCCAACGGCGGTTTGACCGAGGCGGGGCGCTTCCAGGGCAAGGACGCGATCCTGTCCGGCCCTGCGGGGGGCATCGTCGGCATGGTCCGAACCGGCGAGGCGGCGGGCTTCGACCGGTTGATCGGCTTCGACATGGGCGGGACCTCGACCGATGTCAGTCATTATGCGGGCGTATATGAACGATCGTTCGAGACCGAGGTGGCTGGCATCCGGATGCGGGCGCCGATGATGGATATCCACACCGTGGCGGCGGGAGGTGGGTCGATCTGTTCCTTCCGCGATGGCCGCTTCCAGGTCGGCCCGGAAAGCGCGGGGGCGAACCCCGGACCTGCAAGCTATCGCCGGGGCGGGCCGCTGACGATCACGGACTGCAACGTGATGCTGGGGCGGCTTTCGCCGGACCATTTCCCGGCGGTGTTCGGGCCGGAGGGAAACTTGCCACTGGACGCGGATGTGGTGCGGGAGAAGTTCGCCGACCTGGCACGTCAGGTGGCGGTCGTGACGGGGCGGCTGGACCCTCCTGCGGTGATCGCCGAGGGCTTCCTGCGGATCGCCATCGACAACATGGCGAATGCAATCAAGAAGATAAGTGTTCAGCGCGGGCACGATGTGATGTCCTATGCGCTGCAGTGTTTCGGTGGCGCAGGCGGGCAGCACGCTTGCGGGGTTGCGGACGCGCTGGGGATGAAAGCCGTTTTCATCCATCCCTTCGCAGGGGTGCTTTCCGCCTTTGGCATGGGGCTTGCACAGCTGCGAGAGCTGCGGGAGGCGCAGTTCGACGCGCCGCTGTCGGCCGTGGACGAGGCGAGCGGACGGATCGAAACGCTTGCCTCCGAGACGGTGAATGCCTTGGTCGTGCAGGGCATAACGGCACCGCAGGTGACCCGCACGGCGCATCTGCGGTACGAGGGTCAGCACCAGTCCCTGCCAGTGCCGTTCGGGACCGTCGCCGAAATGGAACAGGCGTTCGTATTGGCGCATCAGGCGCGCTTCGGGTTTACCTCGCCGGAACGGGCGGTGTTGTTCGAGATGCTGGCCGTCGAAGCCGAGGGCGGTGGCGCGGAGTTGCCATACCTGGCGCCTGGCCGGGATGCGGGCGGGCCGGAGGAAATGGTGACGGTCTGGGTGGCCGGGCAGTGGCAGGACGTCCCGCTTTACCGGCGCGAAGCTTGCGGAATGGCCACACGGATTGCGGGGCCGGCCGTGATCTCGGAGGCGACGGCGACGACGGTGGTCGAACCGGGCTGGGAGGCCACGGTCGACGGACAGGGGAACCTGATCCTGCGGCGCGTCGAGGCGATGGTACGGCCTGCGGCTGCGGGGACGAAGGCCGATCCGGTGCTGCTGGAGGTGTTCAACAACCTGTTCATGTCCGTCGCGGACCAGATGGGCGCAACGCTCGCAAACACGGCATGGTCGGTCAACATCAAGGAAAGGCTGGACTTTTCCTGTGCCATATTCGATGCGCAGGGCGATCTGGTGGCAAATGCGCCGCATGTCCCGGTGCATCTGGGATCGATGTCCCATGCGGTGAAGACCGTGATCGCGGCGGTGGGCGGGGCGGCGCAGGAGGGCGATGCCTGGATGCTGAATGCGCCCTGGAACGGGGGAACGCATCTGCCGGATGTGACGGTGATCACCCCGGTCTTCGTGGCCGGGCAGGCGGCATTCTGGCTGGGCTCGCGGGGGCATCACGCGGATATCGGCGGACGGACACCCGGTTCGGCGCCACCGGACAGCACGACGATCGAGGAGGAAGGCGTGGTCATCGACCTCTTTCCGCTGGTGGTCCGGGAAACGCTGCGCGAGGCGGAGACGCGGGCTCTGCTGGCTTCGGGGCGATGGCCATGCCGGTCGATCGATCAGAACATGGCGGACCTGAAAGCGCAGATCGCAGCGAACGAGACCGGGCGGAGAGAGTTGCTGCGCGTGGTGGCCATGCATGGGGCAGATGTGGTTTCGGCCTACATGGGGCATGTCCAGCGCAATGCCGAGGAATGCGTGCGGGCGGTCATCGATCATTTGCATGATGGATCGTTCACATATCCGATGGATATCGGAACGAAGATTCAGGTAACTGTGTCGGTCGATCATGGGACGCGGTCGGCGGTGATCGATTTCACCGGCTCCAGCCCGCAGCACAGGGGCAACTACAACGCGCCGCAGGCCGTGACGCGGGCTGTCGTGCTTTATGTCTTCCGCACACTGGTCGGCAAGGCGATCCCGCTGAACGAGGGTTGCCTGCGACCGTTGACCATCATCGTGCCCGAGGGAACGCTGCTAAATCCGGTTGCCCCCGCCGCGGTGATCGCCGGAAACACCGAGGTCAGCCAGTCTGCCTGCAATGCGCTTTACGGTGCCTTGGGGGTCGTTGCGGCGGCACAGGGCACGATGAACAACTTCATCTGGGGCAATGACCGCTTCCAGAATTACGAGACCATCGCGGGCGGCACGGGGGCGGGATCGGGGTTCGACGGCTGTGACGCGGTGCAAAGCCATATGACCAACACGCGGATGACCGACCCGGAGGTGCTGGAAAAGCGGTTCCCGGTCCGGCTGGAGGAGTTCGGGATCCGTCGGGGTTCCGGGGGCGAAGGACAGTGGCGCGGCGGCGATGGCGCGGTGAGGAAGTTGCGGTTTCTGGCACCGGTCACGGTGACGACGCTGTGCGGCAGCCGGACGATTGGTCCGTTCGGCGGCGACGGCGGCCAGCCTGGGGCCGTGGGCGAGAACATTGTGCACTGGCCAGACGGCCGGATCGAACACCTGGGCGGCAATGCCGAGCGTGACTTGCCCGAATCCGCGATCTTCGAGATGCGGACGCCGGGTGGCGGAGGTTGGGGCCGGGCCTAGTCGGTGTAGCCCGGGTCTTGGTCGTCGAGGATCGCGCGAAGCTCGCGCAGGTGGGCTTCGGCGAAACCGGGGTAGGCCTCCCATTCCCGGGCGGTCTTTTCGGCCACGGCCTCGGGCAGGAACCGCAGCGGGCGACCGGTTTGCAGCGCGCGGATATAGGTCTCGGCTGCGCGTTCGAAGTAGTAGAGGCGGTTGAATGTCTCGGCCACGGTGCGACCGATGACAAGGACGCCGTGATTGCCCATGATCATCGTGGTGATCTTCGGATCGGCCAAAAGGGCTGCACAGCGCGCGCCCTCATCCCCAAAGGCCATGCCGCCATAATGTTCGTCCACGACCTGCCGGTTGTGGAACATTGCGGTGTTCTGGTCGATTGCTGGCAGCTGGGAGTCGGCGAGGCTGGCAAGAACGGTGGCATGAACGGAATGCACATGCATGACGCAGGCTGCGTGCGGACAGGCCCGGTGAATGCTGCCATGCAGGCCCCAGGCGGTGGGGTCCGGCGCGTCGGGACGGGACATGGTGGAGGGATCGTTTGCGTCGATCTCGATCAGCGAGGATGCGGTGATCCGGCTGAAATGGCGGCCGTTCGGATTGATGAGGAAACGGGTGCCCTCGGGGTTCACCGCAAGCGAGAAGTGGTTCGCCACAGCCTCGTGCAGCCCAAGACGCGCGGTCCAGCGAAAGGCGGCCGCAAGGTCCTGGCGGAGGTCGAGAAAAGCCAGGTTCGTGTGATGATTCATACAGAGACCTTCCCGCGAATCAGGCATCACCCATCGAAGGGCTGCAATTCCGCCCAGAATAGGTTAACAACTTCCCAATGGGTATGTCGGCGACAAAAGGAAGTGAGTCTTGCAACCTTAGTGCGGGCTGCTGGTCAAAAGCCAGCAACCTTGGCTTGAATGTGGCGCAGATCGGTAGTTTTACCTGCAAGTTTCCTTTATTCCGGCGAATGCTCTCCGCATTGTTCAGCGAGATTGGCAGAAGGTAGTGGAGGAGTGCGCGTGCAGACTTTCATTCAGACCAACCGCCAGCCGGTTCAGACGCACACCCTGGGTGTGCGTGTCATGCTTCTGAGCGATCAGGCGGAGGGCTCCACGGCGCGGCGTCTTGCCGACTTCGGCAGCGTGGTGGACGTGGCCGACGACCTGGACGAGGCGCTTGCCGTGATCCTGGAAGACCCGTTCGGCTATGATCTGTTCGTGATGGATTGCGACGGGTTCGGCGGGGTCGCCGGGGCCGAGCAGGCGATTGCGGCATTGATCGCCGGTGCCGCCAAGATGCGTGTGATGCTGGTCAGCAGCGAATTCGAGGTTCCGGCCTATCCCCTGGGACGCCGCACGGCGGTCTGCCTGCCCGACGATGTGTCGGACGCAAGCTTTCGCATCGGCTTTGACCATGTCCTGCGCGACCGGGCCGCACTGACGATGAACTGAACGGAAAGTAGGGGGCGGCGAACCGCCCCCGAATGCCTTATGCCAGCGCCAGGTTGGTCGCGCTTTCGCGGCCGTCACGACCAGCTTCGATGTCGAAGGTCACGGCCTGGCCGTCCTTCAGACCGCGGAGGCCGGCACGCTCAAGCGCGGTGATGTGGACGAACACGTCCTTCTTGCCACCCTCGGGGGCGATGAAACCAAAACCCTTGGTCTCGTTGAACCATTTCACGGTGCCTTTGGCCATCGTGAAGTCTCCTCTTGTCGTCCCGCCCGCGGGATGCGGCGGCTTGGCCCCGTCAGCTTGTGGTCGATTGCTGTGGCCGATGGTCGGAGACAGTGGTCGAGAAGTTAACGTCGCACGGTGAAGATAGGCAGGTTGCCTTGCGATTCCAAGCGGAAATCATGGAAAATGTGCGGTGTCGGCAGACTGCAGACAAACCTTTTCAACGGCTTGGAAAGCCGAGCCGATGGATGCCGCAGCGTGCCCGTTTTTGCGCCATTTGCAGAAAGCACTTCACGCTTCGGACGTTTCCAAATAGTCCGGCTTCTGGCATCCGGATGGGGACGCAAGGACCAGATGATGATCTTCACGGTGGCAATCGACGGGCCGGCGGCGGCGGGAAAAGGCACGATCTCGCGCGCGGTCGCCGATCGTTTCGGCTTTCCGCACCTTGATACCGGGCTTTTGTACCGCGCTGTTGCGGTGAAGGGCGGTGATCCGGTCGAGGCAGCGCAGCACCTGACGCCCGAGGATCTGTGCCGCGACGATCTGCGCAGCCTGGAAGCGGGACAGGCGGCCAGCCGGGTGGCGGCGGTGCCGGAGGTGCGGGCTGCCCTGGTTGCGTTCCAGCGCCGGTTTGCCCGCAGCGAGGGCGGGGCCGTCCTGGACGGGCGTGACATCGGCACGGTGATCTGCCCCGAGGCCGAGGTGAAGCTTTATGTCACCGCCAGCCCCGAAGTTCGCGCGCATCGCCGCTGGCTGGAACTGGGCGGCGACGCGGCGCGCGTTCTGGCCGAGGTGCGGGAACGTGACGCCCGCGACATGGGGCGGGCGGATGCTCCGCTCAGGCCAGCGGCGGATGCGGTGCTGATCGACACCTCCGATCTGGGGATCGACGAGGCGGTTGCGGCCGCGGTCGCCATTGTTGCCGCGCGACTATCCGGAACTTGAGCGGCTTTTGCGGGTTTCCCTTGAAAGGAGCCTGCCAAATGCCAATCCGATCCCTCTCCGACTTTTGGGACTTTCTGCGCGATCTCAAGGACGAGATCGACCGCGACCGCGTGCTGGCCGTCGCGGCTGGCGTGACCTTCTATGCGATTCTGGCCGTCGTACCCGCGATCACGGCGCTGATCTCGGTGTTTGGTCTGGTGCTGTCGCCGGCCGAGGTCCCGGGTCTTCTGGCCCCCATCACCAGCATGATGCCGGAAGAGGCCGCGACCCTGATCACCGCGCAGGCCGAGCGGATCTCGGGCACGGCGAATGACACGTTGTCGCTGACGGTGCTGATCTCGCTGCTGATCGCGCTGTGGTCCGCCAACGGCGGGACCAAGGCGCTGATCGAGGCTTTGGGTATCGCCTACGACGTCAAGGAAACGCGGGGCTTTGTCCGGCTGAACCTGGTCTCGCTGGCGTTCACGCTGGCGGGGATCGGCATTGTGATCGTTCTGGGTGTGCTGGTGGCGGCGCTTCCCTTCCTTGTCGACCAGCTGGGACCGGTGGGCGAGGATCTGATCCTCGCGCTGCGGTGGCCCGTCATCCTGGCGCTGCTTCTGGCGGTGCTGGCGGCAATCTACTACTGGGGACCGGACTGGCCCGAACCCGTGTGGGCCTGGATCACTCCGGGCGCGGTGGTCGCCGCCGTCGGGCTGATCGCGGCTTCGGCGGGGCTGGGGTGGTATGTCAGCAACTTCGGCAGCTACGACGAGACCTATGGCTCGCTTGCTGCGGTGGTGGTGCTGATGCTGTGGATCTGGCTTTCGACCGTGATGGTGCTGATCGGCGCGGAAATCAACGCCGAACTGGACCGGCGCAGCGTCCGGCGGGGCGGTTCGGTGCCGGCGGTATAGGGCTGCAACCCGGTTTTCCTTGCCTCGTGCGGGCGTTGGGATTATAGGCCCCACATCCTGAAAGGACTCGCTGCCCGCCGGTTTTCCGGACGGCTGCGTTTTTTCGTTCGGGGCAAGACCGGCGGAGCCAACCGCATGGCCTGTGAAAACACGTGAAAAGGAAACTGATCTATATGTGCGCTAAAGCAACCATGGAAGACTTCGAAGCCCTGTTGAAGGAAAGCTTCGAGATCGACACCCCCGAAGAGGGCACTGTCGTCAAAGGCCGGGTCATCGCGATCGAAGCGGGCCAGGCCATCATCGATGTCGGCTACAAGATGGAAGGCCGCATCGACCTCAAAGAATTCGCGAACCCCGGTGAGCAGCCCAACATCAACGTTGGCGACACCGTCGAAGTCTATCTGGACCGCGTCGAGAACGCTCGTGGCGAAGCCCAGATCAGCCGTGAAAAGGCCCGCCGCGAGGAAGCCTGGGACCGTCTGGAAAAAGCCTACGCCTCGGAACTCCGCGTCGAAGGCGCGATCTTCGGTCGCGTCAAGGGTGGCTTTACGGTCGACCTTGGTGGCGCTGTGGCGTTCCTTCCCGGCAGCCAGGTTGACGTCCGCCCGGTGCGTGACGCTGGCCCGCTGATGGGCATGAAGCAACCGTTCCAGATCCTGAAGATGGACCGTCGTCGCGGCAACATCGTTGTCTCGCGCCGTGCGATCCTGGAAGAAAGCCGCGCCGAACAGCGCGCCGAAGTCATCGGCAACCTGACCGAAGGTCAAGTCGTCGACGGCGTGGTCAAGAACATCACCGAATACGGTGCGTTCGTGGACCTGGGCGGTGTGGACGGCCTCTTGCACGTCACCGACATGGCCTGGCGCCGCGTCAACCACCCGTCGGAAATCCTTGCCATTGGTGAGACTGTCAAAGTGCAGGTCATCAAGATCAACAAGGAAACCCACCGTATCAGCCTGGGCATGAAGCAGCTCCAGTCCGATCCGTGGGATGCCGTCGAGAAGATGTACGCCATCGGCACGGTCCACAAAGGCCGCGTCACCAACATCACCGATTACGGCGCCTTCGTGGAGCTGGAAGCTGGTGTCGAAGGTCTGGTTCACGTCTCGGAAATGTCCTGGACGAAGAAGAACGTGCACCCCGGCAAGATCGTCTCCACCTCGCAAGAAGTGGACGTCATGGTGCTGGAAATCGACAGCGCCAAGCGTCGCGTTTCGCTGGGCCTGAAGCAGACGCAGCGCAACCCGTGGGAAGTCTTTGCGGAAACGCATCCCGTGGGCTCGTCGATCGAAGGCGAAGTCAAGAACATCACCGAGTTCGGTCTGTTCGTCGGCCTCGACAACGACATCGACGGCATGGTCCACCTTTCGGACCTGTCCTGGGACCAGCGCGGCGAAGAAGCGATCCAGAACTACCGCAAGGGCGACACGGTCCAGGCCGCCGTCACCGAAGTCGACGTCGAGAAAGAGCGTATCTCGCTCTCGATCAAGGCTCTGGGCGACGACACCTTCACCGATGCCGTTGATGGCGTGAAGCGGGGGGCGATCATCACCGTCACCGTGACCGCGATCGAAGAGGGCGGGGTCGAGGTCGAGTACAACAGCCAGAAGTCCTTCATCCGCCGTTCGGACCTGTCGCGCGACCGTGCCGACCAGCGTCCCGAGCGCTTCCAGGTGGGCGACCACATCGACGTTCGTGTAACCAACATCGATCCGAAGACCCGCAAGCTGGGCCTGTCGATCAAGGCACGCGAGATCGCGGAAGAGAAGGAAGCGGTCGAACAGTATGGCTCGTCCGATTCGGGCGCGTCGCTGGGCGACATCCTTGGCGCGGCCCTGAAGGACCGCAGCTAGGGCTTTCCCGGCTTCAGCCTCTGATTGAACTGGAAGGCCCCGCCACAAGCGGGGCCTTTTCATGTGCGCCAAGTCCCCGTTTTTGTTTGCTTGAATTCAAATCCCTCAGCTATAGTCTCGCGAATACAACAGCGTGGCGGTCGCCTGCCAGCGACTGAACCACAGGGGGGACTGCGCATGATCCGTTCGGAACTGATCCAGAAGATCGCGGATGAGAACCCGCATTTGACCCAGCGTCATGTCGAGCGGATCGTGAACACTGTCTTCGAGGAAATCATCGAGGCGCTTGCCAAGGGCGACCGGGTGGAGCTTCGCGGGTTTGGCGCCTTCTCGGTGAAGGCGCGGGATGCGCGTGTCGGACGCAATCCCCGCACCGGCGAGGCGGTGAAGGTCGATGACAAGAAGGTTCCGTTCTTCAAGACCGGCAAGCTTCTCCGCGACCGGTTGAACGGCAAGTAACCCCGCATCGTCTTGCGCCCGGCCCGGAACGGGCCGATATTGGTTTGGAAGCCCGGGGGCACCGAACCAGATGATCCGCTACCTCAGATTGATCCTTTTGGCCCTGCTGGGTCTGTTCCTGCTGACCGTAGCCCTTGCCAATCGGGCCGTTGTTCCGGTGCGCCTGCTGCCCGAGGACCTGGCCGCCCTGACCGGCCTTACCTGGGCGATGGAACTGCCGCTGTTTCTTATCATCTTCGCGGGGATCATCGCGGGCGTGCTGATCGGCTTTGTCTGGGAATGGTTCCGCGAGCATGGCCACCGCGCCACCGCCAGCCAGAAATCGCGCGAAGTCGTGCGGCTGGAGCGGGAGCTGGCCGTCCTGAAGGATGCGACCTCGGTCCCGCCGAAGGATGATGTTCTGGCGCTTTTGGAAAAGCGCTGAGATGGACGTCAGGGTCAAGATCTGCGGGCTGCGCACCGCGGCCGATGTCGCGGCTGTGGCCGCAGCGGGTGCGGCTTATGCCGGGTTCAACTTCTTTCCGAAGTCTCCTCGCTATGTGACACCCGCCGAGGCACGGATGCTGGCGTTGGATGCTCCCGAAGGCCTGTGCAAGGTCGCGCTGGTGGTTGATGCCGACAACGCGCTTCTGGACGCCATCACGGCCGAGGTGCCGCTGGACATGCTTCAACTGCACGGCCACGAGACGCCCGCCCGCGTGGCGGAAGTAAAGGCGCGTTATGGCTTGCCGGTGATGAAGGTGATTGGCGTGGCGTCCGAGGCAGACCTGGAGAGCCTGCTGGATTATCAGCTGGTGTCCGACCAGATCCTGGTCGACGCCAAGGCGCCCACGGGCGCGGTGCTGCCGGGCGGCAACGGGCTGACCTTCGACTGGCGGCTTCTGGTCGGACGCAAGTGGCTGAAGCCCTGGATGCTGGCGGGTGGCCTGACCCCGGACAATGTGGCGCAGGCGGTGCGGCTGACCGGCGCGCGGCAGGTCGATGTCGCGAGCGGTGTTGAAAGTGCCCCGGGCCTGAAGGATGCGGCGAAGATTGCCGCCTTCGTCGCGGCGGCAGGCTGACCCATTGTGAGCTACTTCTCCAACCGCAGTTTCAACCTGGTCTATGTCCATGCCGGCTTGCAGGCCTTTGCCTCCTATGGTGGCGAAGCTTTTGCCTTTGTCTACCTCCTCAAAGCGGGAATCCCGGCCCCGCTGGTCCTTCTGGCCATCGGAGCGATGTTCGGCAGTCGGATGATCTTTCGCCAGCTGGTGCTGCCGCTGGTGCGGAAGGTCGGCCTGCGCCGGGCGCTGGTGGTGGCGATCCTGGCCGAAGCCGCGACCTACCCGATCCTGTCCCAGATCACCGGGACCGGCTGGCTTCTCTTCGGATATCTGGCGCTTTGGGCGCTGAGCAGCAGCCTCTATTGGACGACCTACCATTCTTACGTCGCGCTGATGGGCGATAACCACACGCGCGGCAAGCAGACCAGCGCCATCGAACTGATCGGCATCAGCATGGGGATACTGGCCCCCCTGGTGACCGGGCTGCTTTTGACCGCCTTTTCCCCGATTGTCGCCTTCGGCACCGTTGCCGCGGCGATGGCGCTTTCAATCGTGCCAGTTCTGCTTGGCCCCGACCCGGCGGTGGCCGACCGGGCCGAGATGCCGAGCGAGGCGCGGAATGCGGCGCGGACAATCCTTTTCGCGGACGGCCTGCGCAGCGGGTCTTTCCACTTCACCTGGCTGATCGCGCTGTTCCTGACGCTGGGGTCCAGCTACGCGGCCTTCGGCGGCGCTATGGCGCTGAGCGGCCTTGCCGGCGCGGTCGGGGGGTTGCTTCTGGGCCGGGCGATCGACCTTGGACGCGGACTTGGCGCGGTGCAGATCGGCTTTGCCGCCCTGACCGTGGCGGCGGTTGCGCGGCTTTTCGGCTGGCCGGTTCCGATGCTGGCGGTGGCGGCCAATGCGGCGGCGGCCCTGGCCTGGCCGCTTTATGCGACGGCGTTCAACGCGCGGGTCTACAATCTGGCGCGGCAGTCGCCCTGTCCGCTGCGCTTCCACATCGTGGCGGAAGGCGGCTGGGACCTTGGCACCTGCCTGTCCTGCCTGGCGGCGGCGGCGCTCTTGTATATGGGCTTCGACTACCACCTGCCGCTCGCCATCGGCGTCCTTGCCTGCGGGCTGGGCTACCTGACCATCGCCCGGACCTTCCGGCCCGTTGCAGATGCGGTGCAGTGAGGCCCTTTCCCAAGCCTTGCTGGGGCGCTACATCGAACGCAGCAGAACAGAGGAAAAGATCATGGCCGAGGACGGAATCAACAGCTTCATGACGGGTCCGGACGAGGCGGGACGCTTCGGCCTGTTCGGTGGGCGGTTCGTCAGTGAAACCCTGATGCCGCTGATCCTGGAACTGGAAGAGCGCTACGAGCATGCCAAGACCGATCCCAGCTTCTGGGCCGAGATGGACGACCTGTGGAAGCACTACGTCGGTCGTCCCTCGCCTTTGTACTATGCACCGCGGCTGACCGAGCATCTGGGCGGTGCCAAGGTCTACATGAAGCGCGACGAGTTGAACCACACCGGCGCGCACAAGATCAACAATGTCCTTGGTCAGATCATCCTCGCGCGTCGGATGGGCAAGACGCGGATCATCGCGGAAACGGGCGCGGGGCAGCACGGCGTTGCGACGGCAACGGTCTGCGCCAAGTTCGGGCTGCAATGCGTGGTCTACATGGGCGCGCATGACGTGGAGCGGCAGGCTCCGAACGTGTTCCGGATGAAGCTGCTGGGCGCCGAGGTTATTCCGGTCACCTCCGGTCGCGGCACGCTGAAGGACGCGATGAACGACGCGCTGCGCGACTGGGTCACCAACGTCCGCGATACCTTCTATTGCATCGGCACCGTGGCAGGCCCGCATCCCTATCCGGCGATGGTCCGCGATTTCCAGTCGATCATCGGCAAGGAAGTGCGCTGGCAGCTGGAGGAGCAGGAGGGCGAGGGTCGTCTGCCCGACGTCCTTGTCGCGGCCATCGGCGGCGGGTCGAACGCGATGGGCCTGTTCTACCCGTTTCTTGATGACCCTTCAGTGCGGATCGTCGGCGTCGAGGCCGGGGGCAAGGGTGTCGACGACCGGATGGAACATTGCGCTTCGCTGACCGGCGGACGTCCGGGCGTGTTGCATGGAAACCGGACCTACCTGTTGCAGGACAATGACGGGCAGATCCTGGAGGGCTTCTCGATCTCGGCCGGTCTCGACTATCCCGGGATCGGGCCGGAACATTCCTGGCTGCATGACGTGGGCCGGGCGGAATACGTGAGCATCACCGATGCCGAGGCGCTGGAGGCGTTCCAGCTTTGCTGCAAGCTGGAGGGAATCATTCCGGCGCTGGAACCGTCCCATGCCCTGGCGCAGGTGATGAAGCTGGCTCCGACGCTGCCGAAGGACCAGATCATCGTGATGAACATGTGCGGACGTGGCGACAAGGACATCTTCACGGTGGCTAAGCACCTGGGCTTCCAGATGAAGGTCTGACCGGGCCTAGGTCCCGGCGATTCTTGCGGCCCTTCGCAAAGGCGGAGGGCCTTTTTATTTGGGTGAAACGGTGCAGTTTCACCTGACCCGGCCGATACGGGGTCGATAATGCCGCGAAAGGCATAAACCCCGGTTTATTGGCGCAAACCGGCGGCCTAAGGCGCGGTCACTAAACCCCTGTGCAATAGTCAGTCCGGCCTCGGTCGGTGCTTGTGGTCTCCATGCCCTCGACGGTCGCACTGGCTGCGTCCCGACGGGCTGGAACCGTAACGAGGACCCTGAGGACGGAGAAAACCGATGAAGCTGAGAAACAGGCTTTTGACCTACACCGCCGCGATTGCGCTTTCGGCAGGCGCCGCATTTGCCGCCATCGACGGCAACCAACTGGCTGATGCCTACCTTGCGAAGGGCTTTTCCTTTGTAGAAGTGAAGATCGGCCCGACCCAGACCAAGGTCGAGGCGATCAAGGATGGCCGCAAGGTCGAGGTTGTCTACGACAACGCGACCGGCAAGATCATCAAGCAGGAAGACGAGGCCGACGACGGCGACGATGCCGGACGCACGGGCAAGGACGTCAAGACCGTCAAGAAGGACTTCGAGGACGGCGACGACGACGACGATGAGGACGACGACAAGGATGATGACGAGGACGAGGACGAGGACGACGATCATGGGAGCGACCACGACGACGACGACGACGATGATGATGACGATGACGACGATGATGACGGTGACGATGACGACAACTGAGGTCGCGATGTGACCTGCTGTCGGGCCCCGGTCTTGCCGGGGCCCAAGGCATGTCGCATAGTCGGCCTGAACCTTTACGGGGTGTAACATGAAACGCAGAGCGTTTCTTACCGGGATGGTGGCTGGGATCGCGTTGGCAGGTCCTGCGCTGGCCCAAGGCATGGTGGATGACATTGTCGCGCAACTGAAGCGGCAAGGCTTCCGATCGGTCGTGACCGAGCGCACCTTGCTGGGCCGCGTTAGGATCGTCGCGTCACGCAACGACGGCTCGCGCGAGATCATCATCAATCCGCGGACGGGCGAGATCCTGCGCGATCTCTGGACCCCCAAGTCCGGCGGCAAGGGCAAGGTCGAAATCATCGAGGAGGGGTCCGGAAACGGCGGCCAGGGTCAAGACGACGATGACGACGATTATGACGATGACGACGATGATGACGACAACAGCGGTCATGGCGGCAGCGGAAGTGGCGGTAGCGGCGGCGGTGACGACGGTGATGACGATGATGATGATGACGACGATGACGACGACTGACCGTCTGTCCGGGCACGTGGTTCGGGGGTGAGGCGCGCGGCCCCCTTCATCGCGATCCTGGTCATCCAGGCGCTGTGCGCCTTCTTTTTCGTGTCCGACATCCTGTCGTCCTTCTTCGGCTTCCAGACTGCACCCATCAGCTGGGAGATGCGCGAGCTTCTGGAGATCGGCGCCGCCATCGGGCTGATCCTGGGGGTGGTCCTGGGCGGGGTGATGTTGCGGCGAGCGCTCCGGGACCGGAACCAGGCGCAAGAGCAGCTGCGCCGGGCCTCGGGAGCCTTCATGGACCTTCTGGAGGAACGCTTTGCCGAATGGGGACTGACCCCGTCCGAGCGCGACGTGGCACTGTTCGCCATCAAGGGCATGTCGACCGCTGAAATCGCGACGCTGCGGACGACCTCGGAAGGCACGGTCAAGGCCCAGACGAATGCGATCTACCGCAAGGCGGGGGTCAGCGGCCGGTCGCAACTTCTGTCGCTGTTCATCGAGGACCTGATGCGCGACGACGGGACGGTGCGACCGATGCCAGCGCCGCCGCCCTCGGCCATGATCTCAGCGAAGTGACGGCGGCGCGCCCCGGTCGCCCTGCATCCCGAACATCAATCCGCGTCCGATCCGGTGGGCCAGGGCCGACCATTCCGCGGCAGTTTCCGGTGGGAGTTCCAGCTTGAGCACGCTGTCGAACAGGCCGAGCCAGACCTCGAACATCCCCAGCCGGACGTTCCCCGCGGCGCGGTGGACGGCCAGCGGGTTCCCGTCGTAGCTGCGTTCGTGCAGGATCGCGTTGCGCCAGAACCGGGTGATCTTCGTCTCGTGCGCGGGCCAGTCGGTGACATGGGCCGCGAAAACCGGGCCCAGGCCGGGATGGTCGCGGATGCAGGAATAGAAGGTCGCCACCACGCGGGCGATCTGGTCTTCGGTGACATCGAAGCGGGGCGGGATCATGGGGTTCGCTCGTCCACGCGACTTGCGTGCGCTCCTCGCTGGTGTCGCGCGGGGCGGGACGGAAGTCCACCTGCGGGCATCGGGTCAGTCGGTGGCGTATTGCCGCAGGATGTCCAGGGGAACGACGGCAAGGGTCGCCTGATGCGTGGCGGCAAGCCGGACCTTCGGGGCAGCGCCCTCCTCATGGGCCTGGAGGAACCGCGCGGCGCAGAGGCACCACTGGTCGCCGGGCTTCAGACCCTGGAAACCGTATTCCGGCCGGGGGGTCGACAGGTCGTTGCCGAGGTATTTCGACAGGGCCAGAAACTCGGCCGTCATCTGGGCGCAGACGGTGTGCAGCCCCCGGTCCATCGGGCCGGTGTTGCAGCAGCCGTCACGGAAGAAGCCGGTGACGGGGTCGGAGGAGCAGGGTTCGATGTCCTGCCCGAGGACGTTGAGGGAGGGGAGTTTCATGGGCTCAGGATGGCAGGTCGGGGACGGGCTGTCCAGCCTTGTCCACGCCAGACGCTGGGGTCAGTTGTAATGAATTCAAACCCTTGAGCTCATGCATTCAGGAATTGTTTACTTTGGTTGATGGCCCGTGGGCTGGCCCGCGATAGGCGGGATCAGGTCGCCGGAGACCAGCGCCGACAGGATGCGTGGCAGGGGCCAGAAGCGGGAAATCGGCGACAGGAGGCGGTCTCGCAGGGCGGGCAGTGCGCGGCTGTGCGACTGGTATTGCGGGGTGAAGGCGGCGGAGAGGGTCTGGTAAAGGCCCAGGTGCCAGCGGCGGGACTGGCGGTAGCGGGGCAGGGCGTCCTCCAGCGGCAGGCGCAGCGCCAGGGCCAGCGCCAGCGCGTCGAGCAGCGCCATGTTGGCCCCCTGTCCCAGCTGCGGGCTGGCGCGGTGGGCGGCGTCGCCGATGTGGATCAGGCGTTGGTTGTAGGGTTTGGCGAGGGTGCCGTGGCTGTAGCGGGCCGGGGTCAGCTGGGCCTTGTCGGTGATCTGGGCCAGGAAGGGCGACATGGCGGGCCAGAAGTCTGTGACCTCGGCCTTCCAGCCGTCAAGGTCCTTGGTCGGCCAGGCATCCAATTCGGCGGTGGGAAGCGACCAGAAGACGGCGGCCCGTGGGGTCGGGTCGCCGGGCAGCCGGCCAATGGGCAGGATGCCGGCCATCCGTGAGGCGCGGTGGTAGCGTTGGCGGAGTTCAGTGCCGGGCAGGTCGGTGACGGGCCAGGGGACATGGGCCCAGACGGCTCCGAAGGGCAGGGGTCTGGACTTGAGGGGTGAGAGGGTCGACGCCGCGCCCGAAGCGTCGATGATAAGGTCAAAGGGGCCGTGCTCGCCCTGATCGGTGGTCAGGTGGATGCCGACCGGGCCCTCGCGGGTGCCGGTGGCGGTGTGGCCGGTGGTGGGGCTGATCCCGGCGCGGGTGGCGGCCTGCCAGAGGCAATGGAAGAGCGCCGCCCGGTGCATCGCCAGGCCCGGCTGGCCAGTGCGGTAGGCGACGTCCAATGCGATGCGGGGGCCGGAGTGGCCGAGCATCCGCGTCAGGGGTGCGCCAAGGCTGCGGGCTTCCTCACCGGCTCCAAGTGCATCAAGGACGGCAAGGCCGACGGGTTGGACGACGAGGCCGGAGCCGAGGGGTTTCGCGGTGGGGAAACGCTCGAACAGGGTGACCGCGTGGCCGTCCTGCGCCAGGAGGGCGGCGGCGGCAAGGCCGCCCATTCCGGCCCCGATGATGGCGATGCGGTAGGTCATGGCGCATCGGTGGCAAAGGATTGTGGTTCTGGCAAGGGCAGCGGTGTCGCGGGCGGTTTTTGAATGGAGCGGCTTGCGCCGCAGGTCATTTGTCTCGTCGTCGGGCTTGCGCCTCCTCCTCGGGGCCGCCGGCGGGGATATTTGGGCAAATGTGAAAGGCATGGGCGCGGGCTGGACCCCTGTCGGGCCTTTGTCTATAAGGCCGGTCATGCAGATAGGTCAGGTCATTCGGTCGCGAATTACTTGCCCGGCGGGCTGAGGCCTTGCCGGGTTTGACGTCTTGCCGCTGGTCCTTTCCTGGACCCTTCTGACCCTGACCTTTGAGGTTTCCCTGCCATGTCCGCCGATACCGCCGCTGTCGACTACCGCGAGACCGTTTTCCTGCCCGAAACCACCTTCCCGATGCGCGCGGGTCTGCCGCAGCGCGAGCCGGAATGGCTGGCGCGGTGGGAGCGGATCGGGGTCTATGACCGGCTGCGCTCCTCTGCGGCGGGGCGCGCGCCCTTCGTGCTGCACGACGGACCGCCCTATGCGAACGGGCACCTCCATATCGGCCACGCGCTGAACAAGGTGTTGAAGGACATGGTGGTCCGGTCGCAGCAGATGATGGGCCGCGATGCGCGCTATGTGCCGGGCTGGGACTGCCACGGCTTGCCGATCGAGTGGAAGATCGAGGAGCAGTACCGCGCCAAGGGTTTGAACAAGGACGACGTGGACATCGTCGACTTCCGCCAGGAATGCCGCCGCTTTGCCGAGGGCTGGATCGACATCCAGCGCGAGGAGTTCAAGCGGCTGGGCGTGACGGGGAAGTGGGACCGGCCCTACCTCACGATGGACTACCACGCCGAGGCGGTGATCGCGGACGAGTTCATGAAGTTCGTCATGAACGGGTCGCTGTACCAAGGTTCGAAGCCGGTGATGTGGTCTCCGGTCGAGAAGACCGCGCTGGCCGAGGCGGAGGTGGAGTATCATGACCATACCAGCCATCAGGTTTGGGTGCGGTTTAAGCCTTGGATGGTGCCGCAGCAGAACGATCTGGACCTCCGGTCGCACGACGATCTTCGCAAGGCTTCGGTGCTGATCTGGACAACGACACCCTGGACGATTCCGCAGAACCGTGCCGTCGCCTTTAACCCGGATATCGAATACGGGTTGTTTGAAGTCTTGGAAGTTGCTGAGAATTCGTCAGCAGTTGTCGGTGAAACACTCGTTCTTGCGAACAAGCTGGCTGCAGGCGTCTTGAGCGCGGCGAAAGTCGCTCGATTCGAAAAGGTGCGGGACGTTCCGGCTGTTCAACTTGAACAGATGGGCCTCGCGCATCCGTTCCGTGGGATAAAGGATGCCGACGGCAAACAGCTTGATGAATGGGACTATGACGTCCCGATGCTCCCCGGCGACCATGTCACTGACGACGCGGGGACGGGGTTTGTGCATACCGCTCCGTCGCACGGCGATGACGACTATCAGCTGGGCGTGAAGTTCGGGCTGCCGATGACCTACAATGTCGAGGCGGATGGGTCCTACCGCACTGACCTGCCGCTCTTTGGCGGGCAGCACATCATCACGCCCGATGGCAAGGAGGGGCCGGCGAACGTGTCGGTCATCAAGCAGCTGGCGTACACCGGCGCGCTGTTTGCCAAGGCGAAGCTGAAGCATTCCTACCCGCATTCCTGGCGGTCGAAGGCCCCGGTCATTTACCGCAACACGCCGCAGTGGTTCGTGGCGATCGACCGGAAGCTGGACGACGGGCTCTCGACCTATGGCGAGACGATCCGGGCGCGGGCGCTGACGTCGATCAATCAGCTGGTGGACTGGACGCCCGCGACGGGGCGCAATCGGCTGTTCTCGATGATCGAGGCGCGGCCGGATTGGGTGCTGTCGCGGCAAAGGGCCTGGGGCGTGCCGCTCACGGCCTTCGTCAAGAAGGGCGCTCGGCCGGATGCGGCGGACTTCCTTTTGCGCAACGCCGAGGTGAACGCGCGGATCAAGGCGGCGTTCGAGGCGGACGGTGCCGACGTGTGGTATGTGCAAGGATTCAAGGAGAAGATGCTCTCTGCCATCGTCGAGCCGTCCGATTATGAACAGGTCTTCGACGTGCTGGACGTCTGGTTCGACTCCGGCTCCACCCACGCCTTCGTGCTGCGCGACCGTGAGGATGGCGCGGCGGACGGGATCGCCGACCTTTATCTGGAAGGCACCGACCAGCATCGCGGGTGGTTTCATTCCTCGATGCTGCAATCCTGCGGCACCAAGGGCCGCGCGCCCTATCGGGGCGTGCTGACCCACGGCTTCACGCTGGACGAGAAGGGCATGAAGATGTCCAAGTCGCTTGGCAACACCGTCGCGCCGCAGGACGTGATCCAGGAATACGGTGCCGATATCCTGCGGCTCTGGGTGGCACAGGCCGATTTCACGGTCGACCAGCGCATCGGGAAGGAGATCCTGAAGGGTACCGCCGACAGCTACCGGCGTCTGCGCAACACGATGCGCTACATGTTGGGCGCGCTGAAGGGCTTCACCGAGGCCGAGCGGGTGGCAGTCGAGGACATGCCGGAGAGCGAGCGGTTCATCCTGCACCGGTTGGCGGAACTGGACGCCGAGGTGCGCGAGGGCTACGCCAAGTACGACTTCCAGGGCGTGTTCCAGAAGCTCTTCACCTTCTGCACCACCGACCTGTCGGCAATCTACTTCGACGTCCGGAAGGACAGCCTTTACTGCGATCCGGTGGACAGCTTGACGCGGCGGTCGTGCCGGACGGTGATGGACATCCTCTTCCACCGGCTGACCACCTGGCTGGCCCCGGTGCTGGTCTTCACGATGGAGGAGGTCTGGCTGGAGCGGTTCCCGGGCGAGGACTCGTCCGTCCATCTGATCGACTTCCCCGAGACGCCGAAGGCCTGGCTAGATGAGGCGCTGGCCGCGAAGTGGGATCAGGTGCGCGAAGTGCGCCGGGTGGTCACCGGTGCGCTGGAGGTGCAGCGGACGGCAAAGGTGATCGGCTCCAGCCTGGAAGCGGCGCCGACGGTGTTCGTCTCGCCGGTGATGATGTCCATCCTGGAGACGGTGAAGTTCGAGGAGCTGTGCATCACCTCGTGCATCTGGCTGTCGACGAAGCCTGCGCCCGAGAATGCGTTCCGGTTGCCGGACGTCGCCGAAGTGGCCGTGCTCTTCGAGCCCGCGAAGGGTGAGAAGTGCGAACGCTGCTGGCGCGTCTTGGCCGACGTCGGCACGCACAAGCACCCCGGCACCTGCCAGCGCTGCAACGACGCGCTGGGCTGACGTCAGGGGACTGAAACTTTTCGTCTCAAAGCGTGGTATCCTCCCCTGACCAGGGGAGGACAGCCATGATCTACCAAAGCCCGTATCCGCCGATCCCGCTGACCGGCGAAAGCATCACCGAGCGTGTGTTTCGCGGGCTGGAGGGCGACCCTGACCGGGTGGTGCTGATCGACGGCCCCTCTGGGCGCGAGATGACGGCGGGGGCCTTGGTCGAGGGTGTCCGGCGGCTGGCCGGTGGGCTGCGGTCGCGGGGCATCGGCCAGGGCGATGTGGTCGCGATCCTTGCGCCGAACTGTCCGGAATACGCGGTGGTGTTCCACGGTGTCGCCTATGCCGGGGCGACGGTCACGACGATCAACCCGACCTACACCGCGCCCGAGGTGGCGCACCAGCTGGAGGATTCCGGCGCGACGTTGCTGGTGACGATCCCGGCCTTCCTGGAAACCGCACGAACAGCCGCCGGGGGTCGGGAGATCGTGGTGATCGGCGAGGCAGAGGGGGCGACGCCCTTGTCCGCGCTGATGGGCGCGCCGCTGCAGGTCCAGGTGCCGGTCGCTGCCGAGACGGATGTGGTGGTGCTGCCCTACTCCAGCGGGACGACGGGTCTGCCCAAGGGCGTGCGGCTGACGCATCGCAATCTGGTGGCCAATGTGGATCAGATGCTGGCCATGGTCTGCTGTGATGCCGGGACGTGGTCGGTGGGCTTCCTGCCGTTCTTTCACATCTACGGCCAGACCGTGCTGATGAACATGCATTTGGCGGCAGGGGCGGGCGTGGTAACGATGCCCCGGTTCGATCTGGAGCAGTTCCTGACCCTGGCGGCGAAGTACCGGACCCCGACGCTGTACAGTGCGCCCCCGGTGGCGGTGGCGCTGGCGAAGCACCCGATGGTGGCGGGGTTCGATCTGTCCTGCGTCGACCGGTTCTTCTCGGGCGCGGCTCCCTTGGGCGGGGAGGTCGGTGATGCGGTCGCGGCGCGGATCGGTTGCCTGTCGGTGCAGGGCTACGGGATGACCGAGATGAGCCCCGTGAGCCACGCAACGCCAAGGGGTCAGGCGCGCAAGGGCTCGGTGGGCGTGACGTTGCCCTCGACCGAGTGCCGGATCGTGGTGGACGGGCGCGATGCCGGGCCGGGCGAGGCAGGGGAGCTTTGGGTGCGCGGGCCGCAGGTGATGGCGGGGTATCACAACCGGCCCGAGGCGACGGCGGACACGCTGACCCAGGACGGTTGGCTGAAGACGGGTGATCTGGCCGAGGTGGACGCCGAAGGCTGGGTCTTCATCCGCGACCGGCTGAAGGAACTTATCAAGGTCAAGGGTTTCCAGGTTGCCCCCGCCGAGGTGGAGGAGGCGCTTTTGACCTGCCCGATGGTCAAGGACGCGGCGGTGAGGGGCGTGCCGGATGATGAGGCGGGTGAGGTGCCGGTGGCCTTCGTCGTGCCCGCCGAAGGGGCCGACGAAGCCGCGATCCGGGAACATCTGGCCGCACGGCTGGCACATTACAAGCTGCCGCGGCGGATCAGCTTTATCGAGGCGATCCCCAAGTCGGCCTCGGGCAAGATCCTGCGGCGGATGCTGCCGGTCTAGGTCGCTCGGGAGGTAGCGGAAAAACTTCGCCGAGGGCCCAAGACCCCCGGCGAAGAGTCAAACCGATGCGCTTACGGGGAGACCGCGGGGCGTCGGCGTCGAAGGAAGGCGGGTCGTGCTGAGGAAAGCGCGGGTCAGATGGTCGCCCCGGCGCAGCGTCAGAAGGTCGTCGCGGGTGAGGCCGATGTCGTCCAACAGGTGGTCATCTTCACGTTCCAGCAGGAACGCAGTCGAGCGGCGCAGCTGCAGAAGGGCGAAGAGGCGGGCGAACATGATGGTCTCCTTTGCTTGAGACCCAGAGATAGGGACGGGTTTGACATTTCACAAACGAATAGGTTTGATAGGTGACATAAGCCTGACTCATGGGTGTTCCGATGCAGCCGCTGGACAGTGACCTGATGCGCAGTTTTCTGGCGGTGGCCGATGCCGGGTCCGTCACGGCGGCGGCGGGACGGCTTTACCGGACGCAATCAGCGGTCAGCCTGCAGGTGAAGCGTCTGGAGGACAGCCTGGGCCAACCCCTGTTCGACCGGCAGGCGCGCGGCGTTGTGCTCACCCCGCGCGGCGAGCAACTGGTGCCCTATGCGCGGCGGGTGGTGGCGCTTCTGGACGAGGCGGCGGTGGCCCTGCGGGAAAAGCCGCTGGTCGGACCGGTGCGGGTGGGGATCTCGGACGAGTATTCCGGCACGGTCCTGCCCCGCGCCTTGGCGGCCTTCGACGAGCGGCACGAGGGGGTGCAGGTCTCGGTCCGGGTGGACCATTCGACGTCGCAGATCGCGGCTCTGGAGGCGGACGAGATCGACCTCGGCGTGATCTATGACTGGCAGTATGTGCAGGACGGCGAGGTTCTGTGCATCGACCCCACCGTCTGGGTCACCTCGGTGACGCACGCCCAGCATTTGCGGCGGCCGGTGCCGGTGGCGATGTACTTCAAGTCCGAGTGGAGCCGGGATTACGTGGAAGGCTCGCTGAACCGGCTGAGCATCGACTGGCGCGCGGCCTGGTCCTGCGACATGGCGGCCGGCTTCCGGGTGGCGGTGACGAACGGGATGGCGATTGCGCCCCTGTCACGCAGCACAATCCCGGCGGGCTGTCGCGAGCTGACGACGGAAGACGGGTTCCCCATCGTCGACCAGGCGCGGGTGGTCTTGCGGCGGAACCCGCGGGGGACCTCTCCGGCGATCGAGGGGATGGCCGAGGTGCTGCGACAGGCCTTCGCTCCGTTGCGGGAGGGGGGGCGATGATCCGGGCCGGGATCACGGGGCCGTTCGGGCCGGTCAGCCTGGTGGAGCGGGACGGGGTCCTGGTGGGGCTGGAGTGGCGGCTGCCCGACGCGCAGGGGGAAAGTGCCGTGCTGACCGAAGGGCTGGCGCAACTTGCGGCCTATTTCGACGGGCGCTTGAAGCGGTTCGACCTGCCGCTGGATTGGGGCACGGGGCTGAACGAAGCCGTCCGGCGGGCGATGGCCGCGATCCCCCGGGGCGAGACGCGGACCTATGGCCAGATCGCCAAGGCGGTGGGGGCCCCGGCGCAGGCGGTGGGGCAGGCCTGCGGGGCGAACCCTTTGCCAATCGTCATTCCCTGCCACCGGGTCACGGGGACGAACTGGTTCGGCGGCTTTTCGGCGCCGGGAGGGGTCGAGACCAAGGCGGCCCTGTTGCGGCACGAGGGGGCGCTTTTGCTATGAACGGGGTGCGGGAGGCCATCCTGGATCTGGCGTTGCGGCGCGGGCGGGGCAAGTCGCTGTGCCCGTCCGAGGTGGCAAAGGTGCTGGAACCGGAAGGGTGGGAGGCGATGATGCCCGAGGTTCGCCGGGTGGCGGCAGGGATGCCGGAAATCATGGTGACGCAAAGCGGCGTTGAAGTGGACCCGCTGACCGCGCGGGGGCCGATCCGGCTGCGGCTGCGTTGAGCGGGGGAGCAGGGTGGGCGATATGCCCACCCTACGCTTGGGCTGAACCTATCGACCGCGCGCGACTGGACCTAAGCTTCGGCTTGTGCGCCGTCCTGCCGGGGCTTACGCCTTGCGTGACAGTTTCATGACGGGTGCAATGTGACCCTTGGCGTCTTCCTTGCCGTCCTGGGCGCGGCTTTCCTCCATGCGCTGTGGAATGCGCTGATCAAGGTGGGGACTTCGAAGGTCGGCGGGATGGTGATCCTGTCCATCGTCGAGGTGCCGATCGGGCTGGCGGTGGTGATGCTGACCCCGGCCATCGACCCGGCCGCAATCCCTTGGGTCATCGCGGCGGGTTGCACGCATTTCGCCTACAAGTTCTTCCTGACCTATGCCTATGACCGGGGCGACCTGTCCCGCGTCTACCCCATCGCAAGGGGTGCCGCACCGATGATCGTGGCGCTTTTCGGCGCGGCCTTTCTGGCGGACGCCGTGACGCACCAGGAATACATCGGCATCGCGGTGGTGGCCGCCGGTATCCTTCTGATGGCGCGGGGGGTCTTCACCAGCGGCGAGGACCGCAAGCTCTTGCCCTTCGCCTTGGGGTCGGCCTGCGCGACGGCTACTTATACGCTGATCGACGGCCTCGGTGCGCGCGTGTCGGGCTCACCCGCCGCCTATGTCGCCTGGGTCTTCGTGGCGGACGGCGTGTTCTTCACGCTGGGGATGCTGGCACTGCGGGGCTGGGACGTGATCCCGCGCAACTGGCAGGCCTGGCGGATGGGGTCCTTTGCGTCCGCCGCCAGCTACGGGGCCTATGCCGTCTCGATCTGGGCGATGACCTTTGCGCCGATCGCCGTGGTCGCCGCGCTGCGCGAGACCTCGATCCTCTTCGCGGTGTTGATCGGCTGGCTGGTCTTCGGCGAGAAGATGGGCCGCGAGAAGGCGCTGGCCTCGGTTATCATCGTGGCGGGGGTAATGCTGACGCGGCTCTAGCGGGTTGCTCGTCGTGCGTCTGGCGACTTCTCCTCGCGCGGCGGTGCGCGGCCAGCGAGGAGGGCGCAGCCGTCGACGAGCGTTTGGCCCTAACGCACCCGGCGGATGCCCTCGGGGATGATCTGCTGTGCGATCCCTGCCAGCATCAGGTACATCGAGGTCAGCACCAGAAGCCACTTCGCCACCGGACCCTCGTTGAAATCCCACCAGGCAGCCCAGCCGGCGAGGACGATCCAGGCGATGCAGACGCCGAGCGACAGTTCGTACCAGCGGCTGGTGCGGACCGGATGGATGAACTTGAGGTTGGTGAACATCGTCACCGTCAGAAGGATCACCACCAACAGGATGACCGCCTCGCCGGGCTTGGTCGCGAAGAGGACGAGGACCACCATGTTCCAGCAGGCCGGGAAGCCCGCAAAGCTTTTGTCCTTGGTCTTCATGCGGGTGTCCGCGAAATAGACCACCGAGCCGAAGCAGATCACGATGATGGCCAGCCAGCCGGTCCAGCCGGGCAGCAGGCCGGACTGGAACAGCGCGAAAGCCGGGATGAAGACGTAGGTCAGATAGTCGACGATCAGGTCCATCAGAACGCCGTCATAGGTCGGCCAGTTCTTGTGGACCTCGTACCTACGGGCCAAGGGGCCGTCGATCCCGTCGACGATCAGCGCCACGACGAGCCAGAGGAACATCAGGCTCCACTCGCCCTTCACGGCTGCAAGCATGGCGAACATCGCCAGTACCGCGCCCGAGGCGGTGAGCAGATGGACGGAGAGAGCTTTCAAGCGCGGGGTCATGTGGACTTGATGGCGGATTACGACGCGGCGTGCAACAGTTTGGCGGTCCGCCTCAGGCGCGCGGGTGGGCTTTTTCGTAGACCTCCATCAGGCGCGCCGCATCGACGGCGGTGTAGGCCTGCGTGGTGGACAGCGAGGCGTGGCCCAGAAGCTCCTGGATCGCACGCAAGTCGCCGCCCGCCGACAAGAGGTGCGTGGCAAAGCTGTGCCGCAGCGCATGGGGCGTCGCGGTTGCAGGCAGGCCAAGACGCAGGCGCGCTCGCTCCATCGCGGCCTGGATTAGGCGGGGGTTCACCGGACCGCCGCGCGCGCCGCGAAAAAGCGGGGCGTTAGGCGTCAGGTCGAACGGGCAGTGCCGCACGTAATCCGCAACAGCCTGAGCCGCGGCGGGGATGACCGGAACGGGGCGGATCTTGCCGCCCTTGCCGGTGATGCGCAGTGTGGGCGGCAGGGGATGGTTGGCTCCGGTCAGGGAAAGAGCCTCGGAGATGCGGAGGCCGAGACCGTAAAGCAGCGTGGCGATTGCGCTGTCGCGGGCGGCGATCCAGTCTTCGCGGGCGTCGCTGCCGATCTCGGTCAGCATCGCGGCGGCACCGTCTTCTGACAGCGGGCGGGGGAGTTTGCGCCGGAACTTGGGGCCGCGGGCGGAAAGGACGGTGGTTGCGTCGGTCCCGGTCCGGTCGGCGGCCCAGGCGGTGAAGCCTTTGACGGCGGAAAGCGCGCGGGCGAGGGACCTGGCGGAAAGGCCGCGCGACCGTTCCTCGGCCATCCAGGCGCGGAGGTCGGACTGGGTGGTGCGCGCGACGGCGGCGATGCCCTCGGCACCGCCGTTATGTGCGGACAGGAACTTCAGATAGCGGGTCACGTCGCGGCGGTAGGCCTCGACCGTGTTAACCGCGGCACCCTCCAGCGCGGCGAGGTGCGAAAGCCACTGCGCCAGCGCGGCCCCCAGCGCAGGGGCCAGGTAGGGATCGCTCAGCCCAGCCACCGGCGCATCGAACGTTCGAAGACGCCCGCAAAAAACTGAAGAAGATCAGTGCCGTGGGTGGACTTGAACTGGGTCGGGTCTTCGGAGGCGAAGACCAGCATGCCCGGCAGGCGGTTGGGGCCTAGGTCGAGTTTCATCAGGGCTTCGGACTGGAGGTCTTCGGCGCGTTCACCATAAAGCGTGGGGGCCAGGGTGGTGACGGAGCGCAGCACGATCTGGCGGCCGGCGCCGTTGCGGCCGTTGGTCAGGTAATGGCCGACGAAGCCGGCGGGGACGACTTGCAGGACGTCGCCAAGGCGGCGGAGGGTGGGGTCGGTCTCGGGGTCGTCTTGCAGGCTTTCGAGGACGAGGCGGACCACATCGACGCGGAGGGTCTGGGCGACCTCACCGGTCAAGGCCTTGATGAAGCTTTCAAAATTCGTCGGCTCCAGCAGTTGCAGCACCGCCCGGTGGACCTGGTTGGTCCCGGCCAGGTTCTCGTAAGCCGCTGCAATCACCGAGCGATGGGTGTCTTCCAGCCGGTCTAGACGGCTCTCCAGCCGCTGCATGGCGATGCCGCGGAGGTCGACGACATTGGCCCCCAACTCGCGGTCGTTGGCGGCGACGAGGGCGTTCATCACGTCGCGGTCTTCCAAAAGCCGTTCAGGCTCGGCAAGGATCCGGTCGCGGAGGTCGGGTTCGATCATGGGAGTGCCAGTTTCCGTCAGGATTCCCGCAGACTATAGGCCGAAGCTAAGGCAGATGGCGACACATTTTCGGACGGGTGGGCGGCGGATGGGGCAGGGATGCAACAGTGGGGTCTACACCCCGTATCCATCGCGTATTCGCCCCGTGCATACGCGCGTATGCCTTGGGCGTTGTTAACCTTTGGGCGCGAGGCTGGGGGCCGCAAAGGAGGCCGCCATGCCCGACCTGAAGAAACAGACGCCCCGCCAGCGCGCCCAGATGACCTACATGATGGACGTCATGCGGCGGCTGGAATGGGACCTGCACAACACCATCGAACTGACCGGGCGCATTCCCGAGGCCTGGCACGAGATCGCCACGGCGACGCCGCGACAGGCCAAGCAGCGGGTCTGCATCGCGCTGGAGGCGGATGTGCTGAAGTTCTTCCGGTCGATGGGCGAGGGCTACGGGCCGCGGATCAACGACGTCTTGAAAAGCTACATGCACGCGCGGCTGGCCGGAGTGATCCGCGGGGCCGAGACGCTGGCGCATTACCGGGAGCGGGAGGAGGCCTGGTCCGGCGAGAAGCCGCAGTTCGGGGATGTGGCGAAGGTGACGGGTGGGGCGTGGGAGGACGCAGGGCCGCCGGTGGTGGAGGCCGTCCGGGCGAAGGCTCAGGAGGGGGTGCAGAAGGCGGTGGCGGAGGGGGAGGAGCGGGTGTTCGGCGGGCCGTTGGTGCGGTGAGGGGGTATTCGAGACTAAACGCGGGTTCGCCGGTAAATTGACAACCGCTGAATACAGGCCATAATAATCGATTGATGGATAGGATATCACTGGATCAGCACCAGAGGGAAGATCACTCGGTCGCCGTGGCCGATCTTCACAAATTGGCGCACCTCCTGAATCGAGCGAATTTATCGATGATTCTGATTGGGGCGCGCAAGGATAACGAACTTAGGAGAAACCAATTCCGAGTGGTATCTGCTCATTTGTTGTCTGCACTCGGTACTCTCCACGCAATTCTGCGGTTGACAGAACAACTTAGTCTAAATGTCCGAGAAGCCATAGCACTCTCTCGTGTTTACTATGAAAGTTGTCTTGTTGCTGCCTTTACTGCCCTTGATGAGGGGCAGCGCGCGGAGCGAGCCACCCAATACTCGATATTCAAGGCGTTTTACTCCCAGACTAAGGTCCAGAAAGCGGGGCTGCATTTACTTAGAGTTGACCGACATCCGCGCATTTCGCGTCGTCATCCGAAGGTTCAGGAAGCGATCAAGGCCTTCTCCGGAAAGAGAAGCGATCGTTGCTTTGACGAAAGCCGGGGGGACATGATCGCAGAAGTGACGAATAGAGATGGCAGTGCAGGATTATTTTTTGGAGGAGTTGAAGGAATGATCTTTGACTTGAGTTCTGAAATAATTCATGGCTCCTTATACAGTTACGAGGACTTCAACGGAACATTTGTGCAGCCTGCAAGTGTGTCAGACCATCTGATGTCACACTTTGAGAGCGTTCTGTTTTCCACCTGCCTTTCTAGCGCTGCCGTTGCGAGGGTTCTCGCAAAAACCCTAGCACAATTCCCTGAATTGGAGGCCGTCGACAAGCAAGCATTTTCGGCACTCAAACAGTTTGTACCAGAGGACATGCAGCGGCAATTACCTGACTATTTTTCTTGAAGCTTGCAAAGCACTTAAGCTCTTCAGGGGTGATGACCGGCGCATTGGCACAAGCTTTCGGTGGATGTTGCGATCCGGGAAATGCATCGTGGATGGTGCGCTGTAGCACACCCTACGATTGGGGCTTGTCGCGCTCATGGAGGTCAGACGGCAGCGCCCCTTGGCCCGGAATCAAGGCGCTTGCGCCGCCGGGCCGCGCCCTCTCCCACTGCCCGGCCACGGGCCGGGCGTTCTTCGCGGAAATCCTCCACCGGAGGATTTCTTTTCGCTCATCACCCCCCCGGGAGGGCGCTCTTGACGTGTCACGCGCAGAACTGCGGTGGGAGGGGTTGAGGGATAAAGTGCGCAGAACTGGCGGGGTTTGCGCCCACCCGAGGGAGGGCGCGGCCCTGTGTGGTAGAGGTGCGCAATGAATGCACACCCTACGGGAGTCTGAAGCCCGACCTATGGGTGTGTGGGCGTAGCAGTGCGGTAGTGGTGCGCAATGAATGCGCACCCTACGGTGGCCGCGTCAGATGATCTTCTGACCCGTCTTCGCCCAATCCGCCGTGAACTGGTCCAGCCCCTTGTCGGTCAGCACATGGCTCGCCAGCGCCTTGATCACGGCCGGGGGGGCGGTGATGACGTCGGCTCCGATCAGGGCGCAGTCCTTGACGTGGTTGGCGGTGCGGATCGAGGCGGCGAGGATCTGGGTCTCGAAGTCGTAGTTGTCATAGATCGTGCGGATGTCGCCGATCAGGTCGAGGCCTTCGAGATTGATGTCGTCCAGACGCCCGATGAAGGGCGAGATGAAGGTCGCCCCGGCCTTGGCGGCGATCAGGGCCTGGTTGGCGGAAAAGCAGAGCGTGACGTTGACCATGAAGCCCTCACCCGACAGGACCTTGCAGGTCTTGAGGCCGTCCCAGGTCAGCGGGACCTTGACGGCGATGTTCGGGGCGATCTCGGCCAGCTTGCGGCCCTCGGCGATCATGTCCTCGGCTTTCAGCGCCACGACTTCGGCGGAAACGGGGCCGGAGACGAAGCTGCAGATTTCCTTGGTGACTTCCAGGATGTTGCGGCCGGATTTCAGGATCAGGGACGGGTTCGTGGTGACGCCGTCCACCATGCCGAGGTCGTGCAGCTCACGGATGGCGTCGACGTCGGCGGTGTCGATGAAGAATTTCATGGGGGGCTCCTGGGTCGGAAGGCGGCGGCGGTTGCGGAAGGTGCCGCGCGGGGGTTGAATGCTCTCGGGTCGCGGTTTAGCCCAAACGGTGAATGAGCGAAAGGTTTCAGGTGGCGGACCGGGTCTATCAGGCGGGTGATCTGGTCGGGGTGCTGACGACGGAGCCTTTGGGGCGGGTGCTGGACTATCGCGCGCCGGAGGGGGGCTGCGGGGACGGGGATTTCGTCGAGGTGCCCTTGGGGCCGCGGCGCGTGCTGGGGGTCGTGTGGGGGCCGGGCGTCGGGGGGTGGGACCCTGCGAAGGTGCGGCCTGTCGGGCGGGTGCTGGATGCGCGGCCGATGCGGTTCGAGCTGCGGTCGTTCCTGGCGCGGGCGGCGGAGTACACGCTGACGCCGCTGCCGGCGATGCTGCGGCTGGCGACACGGACTCCGGGGCTTGGGGAGCCGGCCTCGGTGCGGCGGGTGTACCGGCTGGCGGGGGCGGTGCCGAACAGTCTGACCGAGGCGCGGCACCGGGTGGTGGAGGCGTTGCGGGCGTTTGGCGGGGCTCCGGTGACGCTGGGGGAGCTGGCGGAGGCGGCGGCCTGTGGCGCGTCGGTCGTGAAGGGGCTGGTGAAGCTGGGGGTGGTGGCGGAGGAGGACGCGCCGCGGGATACTCCGTACCCCCGGCTGTCGGCGGGCGTCGGGGTTCGGCTGCAGGGGGAGCAGGTTGCGGCGGGGGATGCCTTGGTCGCGGCGGTGGCGTTGGGGGGGTATTCGGCGACGCTGTTGAAGGGGGTGACGGGGTCGGGGAAGACCGAGGTCTATCTTGAGGCGGTGGCGGAGTGTCTGCGGGCCGGGCGGCAGGCCTTGGTGCTGCTGCCGGAGATCGCGCTGACGGCGGAGTTTCTGACGCGGGTCGAGGCGCGGTTCGGCGCGCGGCCGGCGGAGTGGCACTCCGGGGTCACGATGACGGAACGGCGGCGGCTGTGGAAGATGGCGGCGGAAGGGGAGGCCGGGTTGGTGGTGGGTGCGCGGTCAGCGCTGTTCCTTCCGTTCCAGGACCTGGGCCTGATCGTCGTCGATGAGGAGCACGACACCTCCTACAAGCAGGAGGAGGGGGTCCTCTACAACGCGCGGGACATGGCGGTGTTGCGGGCGGCGGTCTGTGGGTGTGCGGTGGTGCTGGCCTCGGCGACGCCGTCGCTTGAGACCTGGGCGAATGTCGAGGCGGGGAAGTATCAGCGGCTGGATCTGGGATCCCGGTTCGGGGCGGCAGAGATGCCGGAGATGCGGGCGATCGACATGCGGGCCGAACGGCTGCCGGGGGACAAGTGGATTTCGCCGACCCTGGCCGCGAAGGTCGACGCGGTGGTCAAGCGGGGGGAGCAGGCGCTGTTGTTCCTGAACCGCCGGGGGTTCGCGCCGGTGACGCTCTGCCGGGCTTGCGGGCATCAGGTGGGCTGCGACCACTGCGACGCGCGGATGGTGGAGCATCGGTTCCAGAAGCGGCTGGTCTGCCACCAGTGCGGCGCGACGAAGCCGGTGCCTTTGGCCTGTCCTGCCTGTGGGGTGGAGGGCCGGATGGCCGCCGTCGGGCCGGGGGTTGAGCGGCTGGCCGAGGAGGTCGCGGCGCGGTTTCCGGAGGCTCGGGTGGCGGTGCTGTCGTCGGACCTGTTTGGCTCGGCCCGCGCGCTGAAAGAGCAGATCGCGGCGATTGCGGCGGGTGGGGCGGACATCATCATCGGCACGCAGATCGTGGCGAAGGGGCACAACTTTCCCCTTCTGACGCTGGTGGGGGTGATCGACGCGGACCTTGGGCTGCAGGGGTCGGACCTGCGCGCGGCGGAGCGGACGTTTCAGCTGATGCGCCAGGTCGCGGGTCGGGCGGGGCGGACGGCGGAGCGGAAGGGCGAGGCCTGGCTCCAGACCCACCAGCCAGAGCATCCGGTGATCCGGGCGATCCTTGGCGGCGACGAGGAGGCCTTCTGGCGGGCCGAGGCGGCGGAGCGGCGGGTCGCAGGCGTGCCACCTTACGGGCGGATGGCGGGTATCATCCTGTCCTCGACCGACGTGGCGCAGGTGTTCGACTTCGGGTCCGAGTTGGCGCGTCGGACCGAGCCTTTGCGGCGAATCGGTGCGGAGGTCTGGGGGCCGGCACCGGCTCCGATTGCCCGGGTGCGGGGGCGGCATCGGGTGCGGCTTCTGGTGAAGGCAGAGAAGGGGGCTCCACTGCAGGCGGCGCTTGCGGAGTGGCTGGCTCAGTTCAAGCTGCCGAGGGATTTGCGGCTGGCGGTGGATATTGATCCGCAGAGTTTCTTGTGAGGGGGTGGTGCGACTTGCGGGCCATCCGGGTCGCAGGGAGTTCTAAGGCGTCCGTTTAATTCGATCTACCAAATCTAAGGCTTCAACAGGCGTGGAAATATGTTGCATACCAAGTTCTGATAGACGGAGGGCGTTTTTCTGAAAGTCACTGGTATTGTTGGTCACGAAGATGTCTCTACCCTCATGGATATGCGAGTAAGCAGAAATAACATCACACCAAGTATTTCGCCACTTCCAAAGCGCTTCTGACTGGATGGCCTGATCGGTTAGCGCCACTCCGTTGGGAAGATGCTCCGATGGCTTGCGTGGAACTTTGGGAGCAATTGTAGCCCAAAGAGCATCCATATCACGCTCGAATTTCTCACCATCTTCAACACGGTAGCAGAAATCCCAATAGCTGAGACCAATGATGCCTGGCATCCGCACCATAGGAAGATCCTGCAGTCCAAGGGCTGAAACTCGTTGGTGAAAAAGTGAAGCGTTTCCCGGAAACTGCTTGGACTTGGAGTTTTCAGACGCCGAGGCCGCAAGGAGCGCGACTTCAAACTTCCCCTTCCGATGCATTGCGACAAGTTCAGTAACATAAGGTGCCTGCGCTCTACATTCTTCAAGCTCGATCAAGCAATTCCAGTCAAGTGTGAGTTTCATAATAGGGCGGGCCCTCTTTACGGCAAGCCGAAGGTGCGCTGTAGCGCACCCTACCATATTTGGCGACCCTTCGAGTTATGATTGGACACAGGGCAACGCCTGACCGCCGGGTGGGCGCAGCGACGGCTGTCTAGGCACTTTATGGTTCAAATCCTCCCACCGAGGTTCTGCGGCTGACGGTGCAGAAGCGCCCGCCCGAGGGGGCGGTCGGGCGCTGCCCGGCGGGCTTCGCCCTTGATTCCGGGCAAGGGAAGGAAGCTTGGGCATCGTGTTATCAGGTTTGCCACAACCGCACCGGAGCTTTCGGCGCGCGCTTCAACACGCCCTTCGCCTCCAGATCAAGTTGCACGCATTTGACCCACCAGCCTGCGGTCTCGCCGCCGGGGAAGAGGGGTCCGGAGAGGTGGGGTTTGCCGGCTTCAATGATCTCGGCGGGGGTGAGGCCGGGGGGTTCGGAGGGCGTGACGGTAAGAACGGCCTTGCGCATCTCGGCGTATTTTGCGGCGTCGACCTTGTAGGTCTTGCCGGGTTGGCCGACGTTTTCGACCTCGATCTTCTCGGACATGGCGGGTTCCTCCAGTCGGGAAAGGGGGGTGAAGTCTGTGCCGGGCCGGGGCCGGACAGGCTAGAGGAGGAGATCGTCCAGCCCGAACCGGGCGCCGACCACGCCGATGACAAGGCCGGCGGGCAGGCTGAGAAGCAGGACCAGCGGCCGGCGCTCTTTGGGTGCAGGATGGGAGGCCGGTCGGACGCCGCTGGGAAAGAACCGCCCGAACAGCCTGCCGAGCAGACTGTCGAACACGAGGACCCCGGCGAAGAGGAGGGGGATGAGGATGATGATGGGCCAGGACGCCGTTCCGACGAGGAGTACCATGTTGGCCAGGGCCAGCCCGAGGAACAGCCCCATTGCGAGGAAGGCAGTGGCGGTCAACCAGTCACCCGGTCCCATCTTGCGCCGGTTCGGCATTGGCTCTGTTCCCGTCCCCAGTTCTGCGCGACCAGCAAACACGACTGATTGCCGTCAGGCAACTCTTCCGTCCCTGGGGCCGTCGAACAGGCGGGGCGGTATCCGGGGACGGGGTCACGGGCGCGGTGCGGATTGTGCGGGGCACAAGGTTTGGGTTTGCCTTGGCCCCCGTTTTCGCTAAGTCCGGCGCATGTCCAGCCCCATACCTCTGTCCGAGACCCATCGCCTGCCTGCGTGGCGGCGGCCGGAGGCGCTGCTCTACCTCATGGCGGCGGCGATGCCCTTGAGTTTCGCGACCTGGTCGGCGCTGCTGAACAACTTCGTCATCGAGGTGGCGGCCTTCACGGGCAAGGAGATCGGCTGGCTGCACACGGTGCGGGAGATTCCGGGGCTGCTGGCGGTGGTGGTGATCGTCATCCTGCTGGCGGTGCGCGAGCAGGTGCTGGCGCTGGTGATGCTGGCGCTGCTGGGGGCTGCGACGGCGGTGACGGGGTGGTTCACCTCGTTTTCCGGGCTGCTGGTGATGACGCTTTTGTCGTCGATCGGGTTTCATTACTTCGAGACGGTGAACCAGTCGCTGCAATTGCAATGGATCGACAAGGCGCGCGCCCCTATCGTGCTGGGGCGGATCGTGGCGGTGGGGGCGGGGGCGTCGCTGGCGGCATACGGGGCAATTGTCGCGCTGTGGGACAGTCTGGGGCTGGACTACAACACGGTGTACATGGCCTCGGGCGGGTTGACGATTGTGATCGTGCTCTTTGCGGCCTTGGCCTATCCGCAGTTCCAAAGCCCGCACCTGCAGCACCGGCATATGGTGCTGCGGCGGCGGTATTGGCTGTATTACGCACTGCAGTTCATGGCCGGGGCGCGGCGGCAGATCTTTGTGGTCTTTGCCGGGTTCATGATGGTGGAGCGGTTCGGGATGAAAGTCTCGGAGATGACGCTGCTTCTGCTCTGCAATTACCTGATCAACATGGCGGTGGCGCCGGTGATGGGGCGGGCGCTGGGCAAGTATGGCGAGCGGAATGTGATGGGGTTCGAGTATATCGGGCTGACGCTGGTCTTCCTGGCCTATGGCGGGATTTACTGGTTCGGCTGGGGGATCGTGATCGCGGGCGGGCTTTATATTCTGGACCAGCTGTTCTTTGCGCTGAGTTTCAGCCTGAAGACCTATTTCCAGAAGATCGCCGATCCGCGCGACATCGCGCCGACGGCGGCGGTGGCCTTCACGATCAACCATATCGCGGCGGTGTTCCTGCCGGCGGCGCTGGGCTATCTGTGGGCGACTTCTCCGGACTATGTGTTCCTTCTGGGGGCCGGGATGGCGCTGGTGGCCTTCGGGCTGATCTGCCTGATCCCGCGGCATCCGGAGCCGGGGATGGAGACGGTGTTTTCGCGCGGGTTGCCGGTGGCGGCGGAGTGACCGTCGGGTCAAGGCTCGGTGATGCGGAGGCATCCGGGCTTGGGCAAGCCGTCGCAGGCGCTATATTCCGATCAGACAATGGAGGTCCGCAGATGTTCTTCACCCGCAAGTCGATGGAAATGGTTCGTCCCGAGGATGCCCTTCCGGGGCGGGCCGAGCCGTTGCCGACGGCCGAGACGCATTTCCTGTCGGGCATCCCGCTGAAATCGCCGGTGCCTGAGGGCATGGAAGAGGCGATGTTCGGGATGGGCTGCTTCTGGGGCGTGGAGCGGAAGTTCTGGCAGGTGCCGGGCGTGTGGCTGACGATGGTGGGCTATGCGGGCGGGTATACTCCGAACCCGACCTACAAGGAGACCTGCACGCAGCTGACCGGGCACAACGAGGTTGTGCGGGTGATCCATGATCCGGCGGTCATCAGCTATGAGGGGCTGTTGAAGCTGTTCTGGGAAGGCCATGACCCGACGCAGGGGATGCGGCAGGGCAATGACGTGGGCTCCACCTACCGGTCGGGGATCTATACCTACAGCCCCGAGCAGATGGAGGCCGCCAAGGCCTCGAAAGCGGTGTATGAGCAGGCGCTGAAGGCGGCGGGGATGGGGCCGATCACGACCGAGATCGTGGACGTGCCGGAGTTCTTCTTTGCCGAGGACTATCACCAGCAGTACCTGGCGAAGAACCCGGGCGGCTATTGCGGTGTGGGCGGGACGGGTGTGACCTGCCCGATCGGGACCGGCGTGCGGGTCTGAGAGCCCGGTTTCTGCAGGACTTCGCGGGGGCGGAAGGTCGGACCGGCTTGAACGGCTGGTCCGCGGCGCGTAAGGGCGAGGGCAAAGGAGTGCCACGCCATGCCAACCTATTCCGCCCTGACGACGCTTCCCGGTGAAGAGGCCGCCCAGTCGCTGGCCGCCGCGATGGAACGGATGACACCCGAACCGACAGGCGTGGGGGTCTTCGAGATCGAGGATGGGTCGGGCCTGTGGGAGGTCGGCGGTTATTTCCTGGAAGCTCCGGACGGGGTGATGCTGGAGGTGCTGGCGACGGCCTTCGGGGCGCGGCCCTTTGCCGTGTCCGAACTGCCCGAGGTGGACTGGGTCGCCCATGTCCGGCGCGAGCTGTCCCCCGTCGAGGCGGGGCGATTCTTCGTCTATGGCAGCCATGACGCCGACAAGGTGCCGCAAGGGGCCGACCGGGTGCCGTTGCAGATCGAGGCGACGGTGGCCTTCGGGACCGGACATCACGGCACGACCCTGGGCTGTCTGAAGGCCTTCGACCGGCTGCTGACCGAGGGCTGGCGCCCGGCGAAAGTCGTGGACATCGGGTGCGGCACGGCGGTGCTGGCGATGGCGGCGGCGGCTACGCTGCCGGATGCGCTGGTGATCGCCAGCGACATCGACCGGGTCGCGGTGGACGTGGCCGAAGCCAATGTCGCCATCAACGGGCTGCAGGGCCGGATCGAATGCCTGGAGGCGGCGGGCCTGGATCATGCCCGAATCAAGGCGGCCGGACCCTATGATCTGGTCTTCGCGAACATCCTGAAGGGCCCCTTGATCGAGCTGGCGCCAGCCATCGCGACTCACCTTGCAACTGGTGGTAGAGCCATCCTGTCGGGTCTTCTATCTGTGCAAGCAGATTCGGTGACGTCGGCTTACGTGGGTTCCGGGATGGTCCTGAACAATAGGGACGATATCGGCGAATGGTCCACGCTTGTTCTACAAAAGCCCGCAGTTGGTGGACAATAGGGCGGACAAACGGCTGTATCATTAACGGCAGATGAACGTGCCGCAATTTCGCCATATCTGTGCGGCAAAAAATTCTTATCAGGGCTGCCACCTGGAGTAATGAAAATGTGGGTTGATCCAAATCTTAACGACTTCTACAGCCGCGTTTCGCGGATCGAGAAATCCCATGCCAAGGGTTACGGTTTCGAAGCCGCTGGCACGCTGGGGCGCAAGGGTGCGCACCGCGGTGGGTCCCGCCTGCTGAAGCTGGTCAAGCCGCTGGTGCTGGTGCTGGCCGTCGGCACCGGGATCAAGGGCGTGATCCACTACTATGTGGGTGCCCAGACTTATGAAAGCCGCGTCAGCGCCCTGGCGGCAGGCGACGGGTTCGATCCCGTCGGCGCCTGGCTGATGCAAGCGGACCCGGTGACCCTCTGGGCCTCGGGACAGATGCAGACCCTGCTTCCTCGTTGATCGAAGCTGCTTGATCGAAAGTATTGAATGAAGAAGGGCCGCATCTTTCGATGCGGCCCGATTTCACGTCTATCAGCGCCCATGCGGGCTGGTGCGATCAGCGACCGATGTAGTCCAGGTCGCCGCGGCACAGGCCGATATCGTCCAGTTCACGGTCCGAAAGCTTGCCCAGCGCCTTGCGGGTCACGCGGGCGTCGTTCCAGCCCCGGAGCACCATGACGGCGTTCGACAGGGCGTTGATGGCACGGTAGGTGGTGATGGCGCCATACGGCGCCGGGCGGGTCGTCTCGACAGCGGCCATGGCGTTCATCCTTGTTCTTACACTGCTCAAATCGGAGGCTCATTCCTCCATGCAATGCCAGATAGTCTTGCTGCATGTGCAAAGCAATCGACGAACAAGCAATCCCGCCATGCAGGCACTGCATGACGTGTGTCAAAATTTTGTCATCTATTTCAGGCGTTTCCGGCTGGCAGCGCGGACCATGTCGTATTTCTGTCCTGCAGCGTCGGATTTTGCAAGTGCGAAATTACAGGCTTTGGCGACGGGCGGCGCCGGAAAGCCATTGGCGGATGTTCCCTTTTCGTGCTAGCCCTAGTGGCAAGAATAAGAGCGGGGGCAAGATGCGGGTCATCGGCATCGATCCAGGGCTTAGAAACCTGGGCTGGGGCGTGATCGACGTGGCGGGCTCGCGCCTGACGCATGTGGCGAACGGCATCTGCCATTCCGACGCTAGCGAGGGCGACCTTGCCGTGCGGCTCTTGTCACTGCATTCCCAATTGACCGAAGTGCTGCGGACCTGGACGCCGGAAACGGCGGCGGTGGAGCATACCTTCGTCAACAAGGACGCGGTGGCGACGCTGAAGCTGGGTCAGGCGCGGGGGATCGCGCTGCTGGTGCCGGCCCAGTTCGGGCTGGCGGTGGGGGAATATGCGCCGAACGCGGTGAAGAAAACGGTGGTGGGTGTAGGCCATGCGGCCAAGGTGCAGGTGGATCACATGGTGAAGCTGCAATTCCCCGGCGTGAAGATCACCGGGCCGGATGCCGCGGACGCGCTGGCGATCGCAATCTGCCACGCGCATCACGTGCAGTCTGCGGGCCGGTTGGCAGCAGCGCTGAGGGCGGCGGAATGATCGGCAGGATCTCGGGGCGGCTGGACTGGCGCGGGTCGGACCACGTGCTGATCGACGTGCGCGGGGTCGGGTACATCGTCTATGTCAGCGAGCGGACGCTGGCGGGAATGCCCGGGTTGGGCGAGGCGGTGTCGCTTTATACGGATCTGCTGGTGCGCGAGGACCTGCTGCAGTTGTTCGGGTTCCCGACCATGCTGGAGAAGGAATGGCACAAGCTTTTGATGACGGTGCAGGGCGTGGGCGCGAAGGCCTCGATGGCGATCCTGGGGACCTTGGGGGCCGAGGGCGTGGGCCGCGCGATCACGCTGGGCGATGCGCGCAGCGTGCAGGCGGCGCCGGGCGTCGGGCCGAAGCTGGCGCAGCGGGTGATCCTGGAGCTGAAGGCGAAGGCGCCGGGTGTCATGGCGGCGGGCGTGGGGCTGTCGGCCAAGGCCGGGGCCGACGACGTGGTGATCGAGGAGGCCGCGCCTGCACCGCGCAAGCCCGCGAAGGTGGATGAGGGTGCCGCACGGCGGGCCACGGCCTCGGCCGATGCGCTGTCGGCGCTGGTGAACCTTGGGTATGGGCAAGGGGATGCGGCGCAGGCGGTGGCGACGGTGATGGGCGACCTGCCCGAGGCCGAGACCGCGACCGTGATCCGGGCGGCGCTGAAGGTGCTGGCGCCGAAATGAGCGATCCGAACCCCGATCTGCGGCCCGAGCGGCTGCCCGAGGATACCGACAAGGCGCTGCGGCCGCAGATGCTGTCCGAGTTCATCGGGCAGGCGGATGCGCGCGCGAACCTGGCGGTGTTCATCGAAAGCGCCCGGATGCGGGGCGAGGCGATGGACCACACGCTGTTCCACGGGCCTCCGGGGTTGGGGAAGACCACGCTGGCACAGATCATGGCGCGCGAGCTGGGGGTCGGGTTTCGGATGACCTCGGGTCCCGTGCTGGCCAAGCCGGGCGATCTGGCGGCGATCCTGACGAACCTGGAACCGCGCGATGTGCTGTTCATCGACGAGATCCACCGGCTGTCGCCCATCGTGGAGGAGGTGCTGTACCCTGCGCTGGAGGATTTCGCGCTGGATCTGGTGATCGGCGAAGGCCCGGCGGCGCGGACGGTGCGGATCGACCTGCAGCCCTTCACGCTGGTCGGTGCCACGACGCGGCTGGGGCTTTTGACAACACCGCTGCGGGACCGGTTCGGGATCCCGACGCGGCTGGAGTTCTATACCGAGGCGGAGCTGTTCGAGATCGTCACGCGCGGGGCACGGCTGATGGGGGTTCAGGCGGAACCGGAGGGCTGCCGGGAAATCGCCCGGCGCGCGCGCGGGACGCCGCGGATTGCGGGGCGCTTGCTGCGGCGGGTGGTGGATTTCGCGCTGGTCGAGGAGGGCGGGCGGATCACCCGTGCGCTGGCCGACCGGGCGCTGACGCGGCTGGGGGTGGACCATCTGGGGCTGGATGGCGCGGACCGGCGGTATCTGATCCTGTTGGCCGAGAACTACGGCGGCGGGCCGGTCGGGGTGGAGACCATCGCGGCGGCTCTGAGCGAGCCGAGGGATGCGATCGAGGAGGTGATCGAGCCCTATCTTTTGCAGCAGGGGTTGATCCTGCGAACGCCGCGGGGCCGGATGCTGGGCGCCAAGGCTTGGCGGCATCTGGGGCTGCAGGCCCCCAAGGCTCCGGGTCAGACGGACCTCTTCGATGCCTGAAGCCGCCTTCGCCGAGAAACCGCCGAATGACCGCCACGTCCTGTCGCTGCAGGCAGCGGGCGACTGGCGGCGGTTCTGTCGGTGGCGCCGCTTTGCTGGCTGGGCAGGCTTTCCTACAGTTTCTACCTCTGGCATTACCCGGTGCTGCGGGTGCTTCGCGAGTATGGCGACTGGCAGATGGCGCTTCTGATCGGGGGGCCACTGTCGCTTGGTCTTGCGGTGGTGTCCTACGGAACGGTGGAGCGCTGGGGTCTGGACCAGCGCGCAAGACGGGGCCTTTGACGTGGACGAACTGACACAGACATGGATCGAGGCTTTGTTCACCCGCTCGGACGGGCAGTATCTGTTCGCGCGCTGGGGGCGTCCGATCGTGCCGGTGGTCTTCGGGGTGGAGGACGCGAGCTTGTCGGTCTTCAAGGGCGCGTTCGAGGCGGTGGTTGTCCTGGCGGGGCACAAGATGGCCGAGACGGACCCGGAACTGGGGGCGAACCTGATGGTGTTCTGCTTCCGGGAATGGGGCGAGTTGCTGGAGGTCAAGGATCTGGGGCGGCTGGTGCCGGAACTGGAGGGGCTGGTCGCGCGGCTGGAGGCGGCGGGGGCGAACCAGTACCGGATCTTCCGGTTCGAGCGGGACGGGTCGATCAAGGCGGCCTTTGTCTTCCTGAAGATGGATGCGGCGCTGGCCGCCATGGAGGCGGAGACGCTGGCCCTTGCCCAGGCGGTGCAGACGGTGGTGCTGTGGTCGGACCGGGCGTTCGACGGGACCTCTCCGCTGGCGCGGGTGGGGGAAACGGTGATCCTGCGGCCGGAGATCGGGGCGGTGATCCGGGCGGGCTATGATCCGGTTCTGCCGGCGATGGCCCGCGATCCGTCCCACGCGCTGCGGCTGGCGGCGCGGGTGTCCACGGTGAACAACTAGGGCAGGTCCTGCAATTTAAAAAGCTTGTCTGTGGGCGTTCAGGGTTTGTTAGCATTTGATCCCCGAATTTTTTCCTGCATTTGATCGACCCCTGATCAGCAACTTCCTCTTTCCTGCATCAGTCTGTTTTGAAAAGCTGTGGAACTGCCGGAAATTGCGCGCGGTAGTGCGGAACGAAGAAGGCAGTGAAGGCTTTCACCTCGGGTCTTCGCCAGGCGACGGGATTGACCAGAAGCCAGATGGTTGTTGCTGTTTCCGGTGGAAGCTCGAAGCATTTGATCAATGTGTCGTTGGTGTTGGGTGTCGGCAGGATTCCGATGCCGGCCCCCATCAGGATTGCAGCCTCCATCGCGGTCATGTTGTGGACGGCCATCGCGATCTGGCCGGGGTCTATTCTGGACAGCACCCACTGATTGGAGTTGGAGTTGACGTGCCGGCCCTGATGCACGGCGAACTTGTGGCCGCCGAACCCCGCTTCGGAGGAGGGCAGGGGGTGTCGTTCGGCATAGCTTTTGGAGGCGAAAAGGGAAAAGCCGATCTTTCGGACAGTGCGGCAGATCAGCGTCGTTTCGCGAACCACGTCCGCGCCACGCAGCGCGATGTCAGCCTCGCCGCCCACAAGGTCGAGCTTGTCGTTGCTTGGCAGGAACTCGAACCGGACGTCGGGGTGGGTCAGCGCGAAGGCCTCGATCACCGATGCCAGGCGATGGTTGAAGGCTTCCTGGAACGCGGTGAACCGGATGGTGCGCGAGGTGCCGGCGCTTTGCTGGCGGGCTGCCTCGGAAAAACCGGTGGCGGCGGCTTCAAGAGATTGCGCGTGCGTGATCAGGGCCCGTGCCGCGGGGGTGGGCTGGCAGCCGCGGGTGTCGCGTTCGAAGAGGACCAGGCCCAGAGCATGTTCCAGCGCTTCGATCCGCCGTGCCACGGTGGGCTGGGCCATCCCGAGGATCTTCGAGGCGGCAAGGGTCGATCCGGCGCGAACGACCGCCAGGAATACCCGCACATCCGACCAATCCCGCAGTTCGCTCTTCATTTTTGTAGAGCCTTACAACACCGGGGTGGATACCCCCGGCAATGCGCATCCGGCAATCTGGTCGAAGAATAACCCGGAGGACCGCGTGATGCAGCTTGAATTTCCACCGATGGGCTTCCTGCATCTGGTGGCGCAGTTTCTTGGGCGTGACCGGATTGCACCCGCATCCGCCGTTGTCGAGTCCGGGCCGTCGCCCCTGCCCGATGCGGATCACGACCGCGCCGACCGTTCCTTTCTGCTGGAGATCATGAACAGCCATCCCGAAGCGGTTCAAAGTGAAACCGGGATGATGCTGTTGATGGCTCAGTATCCAAAATACCTTTAGCCCACTGGCGCGGGGCAGGGTCTTGCGGCAAGAGGACATATGCGCAAGCCGCATCTCGTCCAACGCAATTAACAGGGCGCCCATGACCCACACCCACGCCGTGCGCGTCTATTACGAGGACACCGATCTGGCGGGGATCGTCTATTATGCCAACTACCTGAAGTTCATCGAACGGGCGCGGACGGAATGGGTCACCGCGCTTGGCGTCGACCAGATTGCGCTGAAGGCGCGGGACGGGATCGTCTTCGCTGTGCGCCGGGTGGAAGCGGATTATCTGCGGCCCGCGAGGTTTGGCGATGATCTGGTGGTGGAAACCCGGTTGCAGACGCTGGGCGGGGCGCGGATCGTGCTGGAGCAGGTCGTCCTGCGCGGGGACGAACGGCTTTTCGCCTCGGTGGTGACGCTGGTCTGTCTGGGCGACGACGGTCATGCGGCGCGGATACCAGCGGGGGTCCGGGCGAAGCTTGCCGGGCCGTTGCACTGAAGTTCCGGTGCGGACCGCCACCAACTTCGTTGCTTCCCGCGGCGCGATGCACCGACGATAAGACGAAGGCGCAGGAAGAGGGTCGCCGCGGATGACAAGTTCGTTCATCTGCGGGCAAAACCCCGCCGCCCACAGACATGTGTTGGCAATCTCCCTGCAATCTTGATAGAATCAGCGGTAACGGAGCCGAGAAACGGCCCGATCAACAAGAGCAGGCGTAATGGAAACCGAAACCCTTGCGATGGCGCAGGAGATTGATTTCTCCATGTTCGCCCTTTTTGCCCGTGCAACCCTGACGGTGAAGATCGTCATGTTGATGCTGTTCATCATGTCCTTCTGGAGTTGGGCAATCATCGTCCAGAAACACCTCATGCTGCGCCGGGCGCAGGGCGAGGCGACGGTCTTTGACCGGGCGTTCTGGTCGGGCGAACCCCTGGACGAGCTCTTCGAGAAGATCGGGGCCGAGCCGCAGGGGCAGTCGGAAAAGATCTTTGCGGCGGGCATGCTGGAATGGCGTCGGAGCCACAAGCAGGATGGCGGGCTGATCGCGGGCGCGCAGTCCCGGATCGACCGGGCGATGAACGTGGCCATTGCGCGCGAGTCGGAGGTGATGAACCGGGGGCTGAGCTTCCTGGCCACCACCGGGTCCACGGCGACCTTCATCGGCCTATTCGGCACGGTCTGGGGGATCAAGCACAGCTTCGAGCAGATCGCCATCAGCCAGAACACCAGTCTGGCCGTCGTGGCGCCCGGCATCGCCGAGGCGCTCTTGGCGACCGGCGTGGGTCTGGTCGCGGCCATCCCGGCGGCAGTCTTCTACAACAAGCTTTCGGCGGACATCGACCGGGTGGTCGGGGGCTATGAGGCCTTTGCCGACGAATTCGCGACGATCCTGTCGCGCCAGCTGGACTCGTAAGTCATGGGCATGGGCGCTTCGGGATCGTCGGGCGGCGGAGGGCGGCGCCGGCGCGGCGGCCGGTCGGCCGCGATGAGCGAGATCAACATCACGCCGATGGTCGACGTGATGCTGGTGCTGCTGATCATCTTCATGGTGGCCGCACCGATGCTGACGGTGGGCGTGCCGGTCGAACTGCCGAAGACGGCGGCGGCGGCCCTGCCGACCGAGCAGGAAGAGCCGCTGACGGTGACGATCACCTCGGATGGGCGGTTGGCGATCCAGACGACGGAAGTGTCGGACGACGAAATGATCCCGCGGCTGACGGCGATTGCGGCGGAGCGCACCTCGAACAAGATCTTCCTGCGCGCCGATGGGGCGATCCCTTACGAGCGGGTGGCGCAGGTGATGGGTGCGCTGAACGCGGGCGGCTTCAACGAGATCGGTTTGGTGACGGATGCCGAGGGGCCAAGCTTTGGGGCCGGGCCCGCGTCCAACACTGAAAGCGATGGCGGCTGAGGCGGATGGACACGCGGTTCCAGACGGGAACGGTTGTTTCGGCGATCGGGCACTTGGGGGTCGTCCTCTGGGTGCTGGTCGGCGACTGGCTGTTCACGGATGCACCTGCGGAAGAGGTTATCGTGACCTCGGTTTCGATGATCAGTTCCGAGGAATTCGCGGCATTGCAGGCTGGCGCGACACCGACGCCGTCCGAGGAGCCCGCCCCGGTCCGGCCGCAGGCGCGGCCCGAGGAGGTGGTGGAGCCGGAGCCCGCGCCTGAGCCAGAGCCAGAGCCGGTGCCTGAACCCGAGCCGGAGCCAGAGCCGGAGCCGGAGCCGCTGCCCGAACCGGAACCGCTGCCAGAACCCGAACCCGAACCGGAGCCGGTGGTCGAGCCGCCGCCTTCGGACGCGGTGCAGGCCGAGGAAGAGCAGGCGATCCCGTCGGAATCGACCGAGATACAGCCAGCCCCCGAGGCCGAAGAGATCATCGCGCCCGATCCGGTGCAGCCGGAGACCGAGGCGGAGACGTCGGAGGCCCCTGAACCGGCGGTCAGCGAGGACCCGGCGGCCGAGGTGATCATCGAAGAGGAGCCGACCGAAGCGACGGCCCCCGAGGATACCGGCGACGTGACGCAGACCGAAGCCAACGAGGAACAGACGGCGGAGACGGGGATGACGACCTCGGTCCGTCCGCGGTCGCGCCCCGAGCCTGCGGCCGAGTCCGAGCCGGAGCCCGAGCCGGAGCCCGAAACCGAGGTGGCGACCGAGGAGGCCCCGGTCGAGGAACCGTCGGAGGAGCCGTCGGAGTCGGCCGCGCTGAACGTCCAGCCGGTGGACGATTCCGCCACGCAGGATGCCATCGACGCGCTTCTGGGTGAGGCGAGCGAGGAGCCGGTCGAGGAAACCTCGGAGACGGGCGGGCAGGACCTGCCGCAGGGCCCGCCGCTGACGGGGGGTGAGATGGGCGACATCTCCAGCGCCATCGCGCGGCGGTGGAACCTGGGCGCGGCGTCCACGGACGTGCTGAGTTCGATGGTGGTGATCCGGGTCAGCTTTGACGAAAGCGGGCGGCCGGTGGACTTCGAGCTTCTGGAGTCGAGCGGGCCGACCCAATCGGCGGTAGACAATCTGTTCTCGATCGCCAAACGGGCAGTGAACCGCACCCATAGCGAAGGCGGAATTCCGCTGCCTGCGGACAAGTTCGACACCTGGCGCGTGCTTGACTTCGTCTTCGATGCCAATGGCATGCGGGTGCGATGACAGGTCCCGTGGAACCAAATCGGGGAAATTCCCCTTCTCTCCTGCGGCCGACGCAGGCAATGACATAGAAAAGAACGGAGCATGAGGCCGATGATCAGACCCATGAGTAAAGCTTTAGGTGCGCTGCTGGCGCTGGCCCTTGGGGTCGTGACGCTGGTGGCCGCCCCGGTTCTGGCCCAGTCCAGCCCGCCGCGGATCGTGATCGGGCAGGGCGTGATCGAACCGATGCCGATCGCGATCCCGACCTTCATCGACGAGGGCGGCGCGGGGGAATACGCGCGGGAGATCAGCCGGGTCGTGATCTCGGACCTGGAAGGCACGGGCTTTTTCCGCAACATCGGGGAAGAGGCGCATATCAGCCGGATCACCAGCTTTGACGGCGGGGTCGCCTTCGAGGACTGGAAGGCGATCAACGCGCAGGTTCTGGTCACGGGGGCCGTGTCGGTCAGCGGCGACCGGATCACGGTGAAGTTCCGGGCCTATGACGTGTTCAACGGGACCACGCTGGAAGGGGCCGCGCTGCAGTTTGCGGGCACCACGCAGGGCTGGCGGCGGATGTCGCACAAGGTCGCCGACGTGATCTATTCGACGATCACCGGCGAGGGCGGCTATTTCGACAGCCGGGTGGTCTTTGTCAGTGAGAGCGGGCCGAAGAACGCGCGCCTGAAGCGGCTGGCGGTGATGGATTACGACGGGGCGAATGTCGCCTATCTGACGGACAGCGCGTCGATCGTGCTGGCTCCGCGCTTTTCGCCGCGGGGGGACCAGATCGTCTACACCAGCTTCGAGACCGGCTTTCCGCGCATCACGCTGATGGATGTGGGCAGTCTGAACCGGCGCGCGCTGGAAGAGCAGCCCGGCACCATGACCTTTGCGCCGCGCTTTTCGCCAGACGGCGGGACCGTCGTGTTCAGCCTTGAGCGGGGTGGCAACAGCGACATCTATCTGCTGGACCTGAATTCGGGCGGGCTCAGCCAGCTGACGAATTCCCCGTCCATCGAAACGGCGCCGTCCTTCAGCCCGGACGGCAGCCAGATCGTCTTTGAAAGCGACCGGTCGGGGGCGCAGCAGATCTATGTGATGCCCTCCAGCGGCGGAGAGGGCACCCGGATCTCGGGCGGCGAGGGGCGCTATGGCACCCCGGTCTGGAGCCCGCGCGGCGACTACATCGCCTTCACCAAGCAGAATGCGGGCCGCTTCCACATCGGGGTGATGCGGACGGATGGCAGCGAAGAGCGCCTTCTGACCGCGAGCTTCCTGGACGAGGGTCCGACCTGGGCGCCGAATGGCCGGGTGCTGATGTTCACCCGCGAGACCAGTGGCGCGGGCGGGCAGACCTCGCTGTGGTCGGTGGATATCACCGGGCGGAACCTGAAGCAGATCCCGACCGAGGGCCCGGCCAGCGACCCCGCCTGGTCGCCGCTTTTGCCCTGAAATGTGACGCGCCGCCGATTCCCTCGGCGGCGCAAAGCTGTTAATCTGGCCGCAATCGAGCCAACAAGAAGGATGAGCCTCCCATGAGCCTTGCTGCGAAGTCACTTCTCCTGATCGCCGTTCTGGGCCTCGCGGCCTGCAACAACCCTGACCGCTACGGCGCCGGTGGCGCGGGCGCGGGTGGTGCCGGTGGGGCCGGAGGTGCGGGCGGGATCGACACCACGGGTCTGGGCGATCCCAGCAACCCGACGTCGATCGCCTACTTCAACCAGACGGTCGGTGACCGGGTGCTGTTCGCGGTGGACCAGTCGACGCTGTCGCCCGAAGGTCGCGACGTCCTGGCCCGCCAGGCGCAGTGGCTGATGACCAACCCCGGTTATGCCGCGATCATCGAAGGCCATGCCGACGAGCAGGGAACCCGGGAATACAACCTTAACCTCGGTGCCAAGCGCGCTGCGGCAGTGCAGAACTTCCTGATCAGCCAGGGCGTCCCCGCAGGGCGTCTGCGCACGATCAGCTACGGCAAGGAACGCCCGCTGGAGGTCTGCTCGGAAGAGGCCTGCTATGCCAAGAACCGCCGCGCGGTGACGGTCCTATCGGCCGGCGCCGGGGTCTGACCTGATGCTGCGCTTTGGCCTGGCCGTTGCGCTGTGCCTGCTGCCGGTCCTGGGACATGCCCAGGATCGGACGCAGACACTTGCCGATATCCGCGCTGAACTGGGGGCGCTGGCCGCCGAGTTCAACGCGTTGAAAGCCGAACTGGTCTCGTCCGGGGCGGCTGCGTCGGGCGCGGCGGGTGGCGATGCGCTGACGCGGATGGACACCATCGAAGCCGAACTGGCCCGCCTGACCGCGCGGACCGAGGAGGTCGAGCTGAAGCTGAACCGCGTCGTCTCGGACGGGACGAACCGGATCGGCGACATGGAATACCGCCTGTGCGAGGTGACCGAGGGCTGCGATCCGGCCAATCTGGGTGCCACGCCGACGCTGGGTGGCGACGCGGGCGGGGCTGCGGCTCCGGTCGTTGACGCGGGTGCTGCACCCGCGACGGGCACGACGGGTGGCGCTGGTGGCGCGGAACTTGCGGTGGCAGAGCAGCAGGACTTTGACCGGGCCAAGGAGGTGCTCGGTCAGGGTGACTTTCCCGGAGCTGCAACGCTCTTTGCGACCTATGCCCAATCCTATCCTGGCGGGCCGCTAGTCCCCGAGGCGCATTTCCTGCGCGGCGAGGCTTTGACGAAGCAGGGTGACACGGCCGGTGCGGCGCGGGCCTATCTGGACGCGTTCTCGGCCAAGCCGGACGGGCCGATGGCGGCGGACGCGCTGCTGAAACTGGGCGAGGGTCTGGGGGCTTTGGGTCAGGTGCCCGAGGCCTGCGTGACGCTGGCCGAGGTCGGTACGCGCTTTCCCGGCAGCATGGCGGCGACGCAGGCGACGGTGGCGATGCAGGGCTTCGGGTGCCAGTAGAGGAGCGGCTGTTCGGGTTGATCCGGACGGCGCTTCCCGCGGACCAGACCATTGGCGTGGCGCTTTCGGGCGGTGGGGATTCCACCGCCCTTCTGCATTTGTGTCTTCGCGCGGGTTTGCGGGTCGAGGCGGTGACGGTGGATCATCGGCTGCGCCCGGAAAGTGCGACGGAGGCGTCGGCGGTAGGCGCATTGTGCCAGGCCTTGGGGGTGCGGCATGAGGTGCGGGTCTGGGAGCATGGGTCGATCGGCGGCAACCTGATGGACGCGGCGCGGCGGGCCCGGATGGAACTGATCCGGGATTGGGCGGAGGTGCGGGGGGTCGGGGTGATTGCCTTGGGCCATACGCGGGACGATGTGGCCGAGACGGTCCTCATGGGCCTAGCGCGGTCGGCCGGGATCGCGGGTCTGGCAGGGATGCGGCCGAGCTGGGAGGAGGCGGGCCTGAAGTTCGTCCGGCCCCTGCTTGCCGCGGGTCGGCAGGAACTGCGGGACTGGCTTGAGTCCGGGGGGATCCCATGGGTGGATGATCCCACCAACGAGAATGACCGCTTTACCCGGATCAAGGCGCGGAGGGCGCTGGCGGCCCTGGCGCCTTTGGGGATTGGCGCGGAACGGCTGGCGGAGGTCGCGGCAAACCTCGCGCGGGCGCAGGAGGCCTTGGCGGTTCAGGTCGCTGCCGCCGGGCAGTGGGTCGAAGAGCGGGCGGGTGCCTTGCGGTTCGAAGCGGGGGTCGGGGCCGAGCCGGGGGAAGTGCAGCGCCAGGTGGTGATGGCGGCGGTGCAGTGGCTTTCCGGTGACCTCTATCCCCCCCGGGCCGCCGAAGTGGGACGACTTGCCGCAGCACTGACCGCGGGGCGGGATGCGACGCTGGCAGGCTGCCGGGCGCGCGGGGGGTGGCTTATGCGGGAAGCTCGTGCTGTCGGTGGCCCTGTCGCCGTTGGCCAGGTCTGGGACGGGCGCTGGCTGGTCGAGGGGCCTGCGGGCGAGGTCAGGGCCTTGGGGGCCGAAGGGTTGCGGCAGGTCAACGACTGGCGCAATTTGGGGCTGCCGCGGGAGGTGCTGCTGGTCACTCCCGGCGTCTGGGAGGGCGACCGGCTGCTTGCAGCGCCCCTGGCGGGGGTTTCCGCCGGTTGGACCCTGCGGCTTCAGCGCCCGTTCACACTTCACCGTTAGTGGATTGAACACCGGCCCCAAAGGTTTATCTTAAGTCCAAGCCGCTTCAGCCCCGCTTGGGGGTTGAGGGCGCATTCAGGAGATCCCTGCATTGGGTAATGCACGCAATATCGCGTTCTGGGTCGTGCTGCTGATCTTGGTCATGGCGCTGTTCCAGCTGTTTTCGGGCAACCAGACGACGATGTCGTCCCGGTCGCTGTCCTATTCGGACTTCATCGAACGGGTGGACGCCGGGCAAGTCAGCAAGGTGGTGCTGGACGGCGAACGGCTTGTGGTCGTCGGCAAGGACGGCAATTCCTACGTCACGATCAAACCGCCGGGCGACATGGTCACGGAAAACCTTTCGCGCGAGCTGATCGGCAAGGGCGTCGAGGTCGAGGCCGAGCCGCAGGCGCAGTCCGGGTTTGTTTCTGTGCTTCTCAGCTTCCTGCCGTTTCTTCTGCTGATCGGCGTCTGGATCTACTTCATGAACCGGATGCAGGGCGGCGGCCGTGGCGGCGCGATGGGCTTTGGCAAGTCGCGCGCCAAGTTGCTGACGGAAAAGCAGGGGCGCGTCACGTTTGATGACGTGGCGGGCATCGACGAGGCCAAGGAAGAGCTGGAAGAGATCGTGGAATTCCTGCGCAACCCGCAGAAGTTCAGCCGTCTCGGCGGCAAGATTCCGAAGGGGGCGCTGCTGGTCGGTCCCCCCGGTACCGGTAAGACGCTGCTGGCCCGCGCCATTGCAGGCGAGGCTGGGGTGCCGTTCTTTACCATCAGTGGTTCGGACTTCGTCGAAATGTTCGTCGGCGTGGGCGCGTCCCGTGTCCGCGACATGTTCGAGCAGGCGAAGAAGAACGCGCCCTGCATCGTCTTCATCGACGAGATCGACGCCGTGGGCCGGGCCCGCGGTGTGGGCATCGGCGGCGGCAATGACGAACGCGAGCAGACGCTGAACCAGCTTCTGGTCGAGATGGACGGGTTCGAGGCGAACGAGGGTGTGATCATCATCGCGGCCACGAACCGGAAAGACGTTCTGGACCCGGCGCTGCTGCGTCCCGGCCGTTTTGACCGTCAGATCCACGTGCCGAACCCGGACATCAAGGGCCGCGAGAAGATCCTGTCGGTCCATGCCCGCAAGGTGCCGCTGGGGCCGGATGTCGACCTGCGCACGATCGCACGCGGCTCGCCGGGGTTCTCGGGTGCCGACCTGATGAACCTCGTGAACGAGGCCGCGCTGATGGCCGCCCGAGCCGGTCGCCGCTTCGTGACGATGATCGACTTCGAGAATGCCAAGGACAAGGTCATGATGGGCGCCGAGCGTCGCAGCATGGTCCTGACGCCCGAGCAGAAGGAGATGACCGCCTACCACGAGGCCGGCCACGCCATCGTCGGCATGGCTTTGCCGAAGTGTGACCCGGTCTACAAGGCGACGATCATTCCGCGCGGTGGTGCGCTGGGCATGGTGATGAGCCTGCCGGAGATTGATCGTCTGAACTGGCACCGCGACCAGTGCGAAGAGCGCATCGCGATGACCATGGCCGGCAAGGCGGCGGAAATCATCAAGTGGGGCGAGGACTCGGTGTCGAACGGGCCGTCGGGTGACATCCAGCAGGCTTCGGCTCTGGCCCGCGCGATGGTCTTGCGCTGGGGCATGTCGGACGTCGTCGGCAACATCGACTATGCCGAGGCGGCCGAGGGATATCAGGGCAACACCGGCGGCTTCTCGGTTTCGGCCGAGACCAAGCGGCTGATCGAGCAGGAAGTGAAGCGCTTCATCGACGAGGGCTATCAGACGGCCCGCCGCATCCTGCTGGAAAAGCAGGAAGACTGGGAGCGGCTTGCCAAGGGCCTGCTGGAGTACGAGACGCTGACCGGCGACGAGATCCGCAAGGTTGTCGCGGGCGAGGCGCTGGGTGGTGACGACAATGCCGACAAGCCCTCGTCGGGCGGCGGCACGACATCTGTCGCGGCGATCCCCAAGACGCGGGGTCGCACGAAGAAGCCCGGCACCGAGCCGGAACCGGCTCCGCTGTAAAGAAGGAAAGGCCCCGCATCGTCGGGGCCTTTTGCTTTTCCCCCCCTGCCGCTAACCTGCCACCCGGGCCAGGGAGAGACGGCGGATGATCACGGCATATGCAACCCGGGGCGCGCGGCTGGAGAAGCTGGACCTGTCGGACCGCCACCTGTCCGAGTCGCTGTGGATCGACCTTGAGACGCCGACGGATGCCGAGGAAGACGCGGTCGAGGCAGTGCTGGCGCTGGACATCCCCACGCGCGAGGACATGCAGGAGATCGAGGTCTCGTCCCGCATCTACCGTGAGGATGGCGCGCTGTTCCTGACCGCGCAGGTCATCGCCAGCCCCGAAGCCCGCGAGGCCGAGATCGGCCCGGTGACCTTTGCCGTGCGGCACGACCGGCTGGTCACGGTGCATTACCATCACCCGCGGTCCTTGGGCTATTTCGCGGACTGGGCGGCGCGGCACGATACGGCGCTGGAGAACGGGCTTGATGCGCTGATCGGCCTTCTGGAGGCCATCGTCGACCGGCTGGCCGACATTCTGGAGGCCGAGGCGCGCCAGCACGAACTGCTGTCCAAGGCGATCTTCGCCGCGCACCGCCCCACGGGTCGGGCCGAGACGCTGGGTGCTGTCTTGCAGCGGATCGGGCGGGCCGAGGCGATGAATGGCCGGGCCAACGAAAGCCTGGCGACGATCCTGCGGATTCTGACCTACCTGACCTCTACCCCCGAGACGGCGGACGGACCCTGCCTGCAGGCGCGGCAACTGCCCATCGCGCAGGCGCAGTTGCAGGACGTCCGGTCCCTGCGCGAGGTGGCGGCGGCGCAGGCCGAGAAGGTGCGGTTCCTGCTGGATGCAACGCTGGGGGTGATCAACATCCGGCAGTCGGACGTGATCAAGATTTTCTCGGTGGTGGCCTTCGTCTTCCTGCCCCCGACGCTGATCGCCAGCGTCTACGGGATGAACTTCAAGCACATGCCGGAACTGGAGTGGACCTGGGGCTATCCGATGGCGCTGGGCTTGATGGTGATGTCGGCGCTGGTGCCGTACCTGCTGTTCCGGTGGAAAAAGTGGCTCTAGCCCCGACCGACTGGGACCCCGACCGCTACGGAGCGTTCCGCGACCTGAGGCTGCGCCCGGCGCTGGACCTTCTGGCGCAGGTGGCGGCGCTACCGCCGGGCGAGGTGGTGGACCTGGGCTGCGGCGACGGGGCCGTTGCGGCGGCGTTGACCACGCGGTTTGCCGGGCGGGGGCTGATCGGGGTCGATGCATCCGCTGCGATGTTGAGGAAGGCGTCCGGGCGTCTGTGCTATGACCGGCTGATAGAGGCGGACATCGCAGGTTGGACGCCGCTGGTGCCGCCCGCGCTGATCTTCTCCAACGCCGCGCTGAACTGGCTGCCGGACCATGCGGCGCTGATGCCGCGGCTGGCGGGGATGCTTCCGCGGGGCGGAGTGCTGGCGGTGCAGATGCCGCGGCAGGGCGAGGCGCCGTCGCACCGCCTGTTGCAGGACCTGGCCGAGCAGCTGTTTCCCGGGCGCTTCCCGGCGCGGCCCTCGGTGCTGCAGGCGGGGGAGTATGCCGAACTGCTGCTTCCCATGGGCGAGGTGCGGGCCTGGACGACGGATTACATCCAGATGCTGGACCCGGTAGCCCAGGGCCACCCGGTCCGCGCCTTTACCGAAAGCACCGCGATGCGGCCATTTGTGGCGGCGATGGCCCCCGAGGAGGCGCAGGCCTACATTGCCGCCTACGATGCGGCCCTGATCGCTGCCTACCCGGCATTGCCTGATGGCCGCGTCCTGTTCCCCTTCACCCGCGTCTTCTTCATTCTGGAGCGTTCCTGATGCCTGCCCTTGTCCCGACCGAATACACCGCCCGCGTCGTCTGGTTGGGCTTCCAGCCGGTGCCGGTGGAAAAGCTGGTGATCACCTCGCAGCCGGTGTCGGAGATGCCGCTGAGCTTTGCGGGGTTCGAGGGTGAGGTGCATGCGGGGGAAACCCGGCCCTCATGCAGCCGGGTGCTGAAGCAATATCCGCGCAACACGGTGATCCGGAACGTGCGGCAGCTTTGCGTGGTCAGCGCCGAGGAGATGGCGGAGGTGGCCGCGACGATGGGGCTGGCGGCGATGGATTATGCCTGGGTGGGTGCCTCGCTGGTGCTGGAAGGAATTACGGACCTGACGCATTTGCCGCCCTCCAGCCGGTTGCAGGGGCCGGACGGGGTGACGCTGGTTGTCGATATGGAGAACCTGCCCTGCCAGGAGCCTGCCGTGACCATCGAGAAGGCTTTGCCGGGGCAGGGCAAGGGGTTCAAGCGGGCGGCAGAGGGCAAGCGGGGCGTGACAGCCTGGGTGGAGCGCGAGGGGGTGTTGCGGTTGGGCGATGTGGTGCGCCTGCATGTTCCGGCGCAGAAGCCTTGGGCCGGTCGGAACAACGCTACGGAAAAATAGTTAATTCTGGTGAAAATTTCCCGTTCGGGACCCGTGGTTTCGTATCGGAAACGCGGGCTGGCGAATTTGGCGGTGTTTAGGTCGCAAAACACCTTCGGCAAGTGGCTCCGGACCGGTATCACGTCGCAAATGGCACAATTTGCCGCACATAAGCCCATCGGGGAGACGCACATGGCCTTCAAGACCGACATCGAGATTGCACGCGAAGCGAAGAAGAAGCCGATCATGGAGATCGGTGCCAAGTTGGGCATCCCGTCGGAGCACCTGCTGCCTTACGGCCACGACAAGGCCAAGGTCAGCCAGGAGTTCATCAAGTCGCTGGCGGGCCGTCCCGATGGCAAGCTGGTCCTGGTGACCGCGATCAACCCGACCCCGGCGGGCGAGGGCAAGACGACGACCACGGTGGGTCTGGGCGACGGTCTGAACCGCATCGGCAAGAAGGCCGTGGTCTGCATTCGCGAAGCCAGCCTTGGCCCGAACTTCGGGATGAAGGGCGGCGCTGCGGGCGGCGGGATGGCGCAGGTCGTGCCGATGGAGGAGATGAACCTTCACTTCACCGGCGACTTCCACGCGATCACCAGCGCGCACAACCTTTTGTCGGCGATGATCGACAACCACATCTACTGGGGCAATGAACTGCAGATCGACGAGCGCCGGATCGTCTGGCGCCGGGTCATGGACATGAACGACCGCGCGCTCCGCGACATCGTGGTGAACCTGGGCGGCGTCGCCAACGGCTTCCCGCGCCAGACCGGGTTCGACATCACCGTGGCCTCGGAAGTCATGGCGATCCTCTGCCTGTCCAACGACCTTGACGACCTGCAGAAGCGTCTGGGCGACATCGTCGTCGCCTATACCCGCGAGAAAAAGGCGATCTATGCCCGCGACATCAAGGCCGACGGCGCGATGACGGTGCTTCTCAAGGACGCGATGCAGCCGAATATCGTGCAGACGCTGGAGAACAACCCGGCCTTCGTGCACGGCGGGCCGTTCGCCAATATCGCACACGGCTGCAACTCGGTCATCGCGACCAAGACCGCGCTGAAGCTGGGCGAGTACGTCGTGACCGAAGCCGGTTTCGGGGCTGACCTTGGCGCCGAGAAGTTCTTTGACATCAAGTGCCGCAAGGCGGGGCTGAAGCCTTCCGCCGCGGTGATCGTCGCCACGGTGCGGGCGATGAAAATGAACGGCGGCGTGGCGAAGGCCGATCTTGGGGCGGAAAACGTCGAGGCCGTGCAGAAGGGCTGCCCGAACCTCGGCCGTCACATCGGCAACGTGAAGTCGTTCGGGGTGCCGGTCGTCGTCGCGATCAACCATTTCTACAGCGACACCGATGCCGAGATTGCCGCCGTGAAGGCCTATGTCGCCGAACAGGGTGCCGAGGCGATCCTGTGCAAGCATTGGGCTTTGGGGTCGGAAGGGATCGAGGAACTGGCGCACAAGGTCGTGCAGATGGCGGAATCGGGCGCGGCCAACTTCGCGCCGCTGTATCCCGATGCGATGCCGCTGTTCCAGAAGCTGGAGACCATCGCCAAGCGCATCTACCACGCTGACGAGGTGATCGCCGACAAGTCGATCCGCGACCAGCTGAAGACCTGGGAAGCGGCTGGCTACGGCCACCTGCCGATCTGCGTGGCGAAGACCCAGTACAGCTTCACCACCGACCCGACCGTACGGGGTGCGCCGACCGGCCACACCGTTCCGGTCCGCGAAGTGCGGCTCTCGGCTGGCGCTGGCTTCATCGTAGCGATCTGCGGTGAGATCATGACGATGCCGGGCCTGCCCAAGGTGCCGTCGGCCGAAGTGATCCGGCTGAACGACGAGGGCAACGTCGAAGGGCTGTTCTAAGCGGTCGCATTGCCCTTTGCAGGGCTTCCCCTTATCTCGGGGAGGCCTTTGCGAAGGGAGACCAAGATGCTGAAGCCCGCCGATTGCACCACGATGGCCGAGATCCGGGCCGAGATCGACCGGCTGGACGAAGACCTCGTCCGGCTGTTCGCGGAACGGGCGGGCTATATCGACCGCGCGGCGGAGATCAAGGCCGAGGTGGATCTGCCGGCTCGGATCGGAAGCAGGGTGGAGGAAGTGGTGTCGAACGTGCGCGCCCATGCCGAAACCTACGGGCTGCCGCCCGAGCTGGTGGAAAAGCTGTGGCGGCGGCTGATCGACTGGTCCATCGCGCGTGAAGAAAACAAGCTTGGACCGGACAGTCTGCGGAAGGGATGAGGGGGTGACGACTCACCACGGCAGGCCCGGTGGACGGTTGGTTGAGGTGCTGTTTGCCCTGGGGTTGGCGGTGCTGTCGGCTGCCTTTCTCTGCGCCGTGCTTGCTGGGGCAATGTATGTCCTGGGACCGCTTGCATCTAGTGGGGGCAGTCGAGGTGGCGGTTTGCTCATGGTCGGCATCTTGGGGCTGGGCGTCTGGGTTCTGAAGTATCCTTGGACGGCGCTACTTCGCTACTACCGCTACGAGGCGCACACGCTGCGTCCACTCAAGGATAACGAGACTGCGCCGCCACATAAGGCGCGCGACAAGAACGAGGGATGACATGACGGCCACGCTGATCGACGGCAAGGCCATCGCGGCCCGGATGCGTGACGACACGAAGGCGGAGGCGGGGCGGCTGACCGCCCTTGGTTGGGCGCCGCGGCTGGTGTCGATCTCGGTTGGGGATGTGGCGGCGGCGGAGCTGTACGTCAGGAACCAGCAGAAGTCGGCGGAAGCCAATGGCGTGGCTTTCGAGGCGCGCAATTATCCCGACAGCATCAGCCTTGAGCAGTTGCAGGGTGTCCTTGCGGGCCTGAATGCGGACCCGCGGGTCAACGGGATCATCATCCAGCGGCCCTTGCCCGCACATATCCCGGTGAAGGCGCTGCAGAAGGCGGTGCATCCGATGAAGGACGTGGAGGGGATGCACCCCTCGTCCATCGGCAACATCGTCTATAATGACCTGACCCTTGGCCCCTGTACGGCGGTCGCGGCGGTGGAGATCCTGAAGACGCTGCCCCTGACGATGGAGGGGTTGGACGTCTGCGTGATCGGACATTCGGAGATCGTGGGCAAGCCCATCGCCTTTCTGATGATGGGGCTGGGGGCGACGGTGACGGTCTGCCACCACATGACGCGGCAGGTCGCGGTGCATTCCCGTGCGGCGGATGCGGTCTTCGTGGCGGTGGGTAAGCCCGGCCTTGTGCGCGGAGAGATGCTGAAGCCGGGGGCGGCGCTGATCGATATCGGGATCAACCGCGTTGTCGATCCTGACGGAAACGCCAAGACGGTAGGCGATGCGGATTTTGCCAGCTGCAAGGATGTGGCGGGCTGGATCACTCCCGTCCCGGGCGGGGTCGGCCCGGTGACGGTGGCGATTCTGATGAAGAACGCAGTGCTGGCGACGCGCCTGCAAATGGAACATTACCGCACGGCATTTGCTGCTGCGGTCTAACGGAGGATACGGGATGACGGCCAAGGTGATCGACGGCAAGGCTTTCGCGGCCAAGGTGCGGGCAGAGGTCGCAGAGCATGTGGCGCGGCTGAAGGACGAACATGGTCTGACGCCGGGATTGGCGGTCGTGCTGGTGGGCGAGGACCCGGCCTCGAAGGTCTATGTGAAGAACAAGCACGCTTCGACCATCGAGGTCGGAATGGCATCTTTCGAACATCGGCTTTCGGCAGAGACGGGCGAGGCGGAGTTGCTTGCCCTGATCGACACGCTGAACGCGGACCCTGCGGTGCATGGGATTTTGGTGCAGCTGCCGCTGCCGGGGCATCTGAACTCGGAACTGGTGATCAACCGGATCGATCCGGCGAAGGATGTGGACGGATTTCACATTTCGAACGTCGGACTTCTGGGGACCGGGCAGAAGTCGATGGTGCCCTGCACCCCACTCGGGTGCCTGATGATGCTGCGGGACCATCATGGGAAGCTGGCCGGGTTGAACGCCGTGGTGGTGGGGCGGTCGAACATCGTGGGCAAGCCGATGGCTCAGTTGCTGCTGGGCGACAGCTGCACGGTGACGATCGCGCATTCGCGGACCAAGGATCTGGCCGAGGTTTGCAAGCGGGCGGATATTCTGGTGGCGGCGGTCGGGCGGCCCGAGATGATCACGGGCGACATGGTGCGGCCGGGGGCGACGGTGATCGACGTCGGCATCAACCGGATCGAGCGCGACGGCAAGGCGAAGCTGGTGGGCGACGTGCATTACGAAAGCGCTGCGGCAGTGGCGGGGGCGATCACTCCGGTGCCGGGCGGGGTGGGGCCGATGACGATTGCCTGCCTTCTGGCCAACACGATGACGGCCTGCTGCCGGACGAACGGGCTGGCCGAGCCGAAGGGGCTGACGGCATAGGTGGCATAGGTGCGCCTGAAGGCACACCCTACTTGGGCATTGGAATTGCAAGGACGCGCGGGCCGGTCAGGATGGCCAGCGCGTCCTTTGCCATCAGAGCGGTCAGGGCCGAGTGATGCGACCGGAGGCCTCCGGTGTAGACGCCGTAGGCGGGCATGATGAGGCGGCTGGCGTCGGCCAGGAAGCAGGGCTTCGACTGGCCCGCCAGGCTGGCCTTGGGGTGGTAGTGGCCTGAAATCTCGGCCCGATCGGCAGGATCGGCAATGTGGCGGAAGGTGAAGGGCTGGAGCTTCAGTTCCGCCCGGTGCGTGCCGCCAAGGTCGATCGGTCCGGGGTCGTGGTTGCCGGTGATCCAGGTCCAGTCGCGGCCGGCCATGAGACGGGTGATCCAGAGGCGTGAGGTCTCTTCGATGCCGTCCAGCGCGGCGAGGTCGTCGAAGCTGTCGCCGAGGCAGATGACGGTCTCGGCCCTGGTGTGTTCAAGGTCACGGTCGAGTTTTTCCAGCGTCGCCTGCGTCTCGTAGGGGGGGAGCAGCGTGCCGCCCCGGCGGGCGAGGCGTTCGGATTTGCCCAAGTGCAGGTCGGAGACGGCAAGCGTCTTCCGCGCGGGCCAGTGAAGCGCGCCCGAGGGCATCAGGTGCAGCGTTTCGCCGTGGAAGAAGAGCGCGTGGTGCATGGGTGGGTGAATGCCCCGGCGGCGGGTCTGCTTCAAGGGGCGGCTGTGAAATTGAGTGCTTCGCACAAGGTTTTTGCCTCGGCTGCGCGGACTGCGCCGCTTGCCTCGGATGCGCTCCGCGCGGGGATATTTGGGCAAAGATGAAAGGTCAGGCGAGGCCTGCGGCTTCCATCAGCGCTTGGGCCTGCGAGACGGCGAGGCGGTCGCGGCCTTCGCCTTGGACCGGGATGCGGCTGGGTTCGAAGAAGAGCGGTGCGGCGAGGGGGGTGACCCGTTTCAGGCGTTTGAGGTCGATGTTGGGGCCGACGCGGGCGAGCATCGCCTCGATCCGGGAAAAGTCGATGAGGCCGCGGAGCGCCTCTTCGCGGGTGATCTGCAGCAGAAGGTGGTCGGGGTCGTACTTCTTGAGCGTGTCGTAGAGGATGTCGGAGGAGAAGGTGGCCTGGCGGCCGGACTTGCGGCGGCCCTGGTGGGAGCGTTCGATCAGGCCGGAGATGATGGCGGTGTCACGGAAGGTGCGCTTCATCACGGCGTTGCCGGAGAGCCAGGATTCGAGGCCGTCTCTGAGCGTTTCGAGGCTGAAGAGGGGGGCGGGGTCGGTGACCGGGTCGAGGCCCCAGGTGAGGGTGGCGTAGTCGGTGGCGACGAAGCCCAAGGGGGCAAGGCCTTGTTGTTCCATCTGTTTGGTGACGAGGAGGCCGAGGGTCTGCTGGGCGTTGCGGCCGGCAAAGCCGTAGATCACCAGGTGTTCGCGGCCGTCGTGGGGGAAGCTTTCGAGGAGGAGTGAGTGGGGGTCGGGAAGGCGCGAGACCTCCCGCTGGAGGGAGAGCCACTGGGCGGTGTGGGCGGGGAGGTCGGGCCAGCTGGGTTGCTGGAAGATTTCCAGGATGCGGTCGGCGAGGAGGGTGGAGGTGGCGAACTTGGTGCCGTTGAAGACGGCGACCTTGGGGTCGCGTCCGGGGGTTTTTGAGACCTCCACCGTCATCTCGCGCAGGGATTCGTAGCGGACGATCTGGCCGGCGATGAGGAAGGTGTCGCCGGGGGTGAGGGAGGCGGCGAAGCCTTCCTCGACCTCGCCGAGCGGTGCGCCATGGTTCCGGAGGCGGACCTTCAGGTTCTCGGTATCGATGATGGTGCCGAGGTTCTGGCGGATCAGGGCAGCGGCGCGGGGGTCGCGGAGGTGCCAGTTCCCGTGGGTCTGTTTCAGTCGCTGCCAGCGGTCGTAGGCTTTCAGCGCGTAGCCGCCGGTGGCGGTGAAATCCAGGCAGGCGTCGAATTCGGGTCTGGTGAGGGCCGCGTAGGGGCCGGCTGTGGTCACTTCGGCGTAAAGCTGGTCGGCGTCGAAGGGACCGGAGCAGGCGGTGGCGAGGATGTGCTGGCAAAGGACATCGCGTGGCCCGGGGCCGCGGGGCTCGCCGTCGAGGGTATGGGCGTGCACGGCGTCGAGAGCCGCCTGGCATTCGACGACTTCGAAGCGGTTGGCCGGGACGAGGAGCGCTTTCGAGGGCGCGTTGTAGCGGTGGTTGGCGCGGCCGATGCGCTGGACGAGGCGCTTGACGTTCTTCGGCGCGCCGACCTGGATCACGAGATCGACATCGCCCCAGTCGATGCCGAGATCGAGGGAGCCGGTGCAGACGACGGCCCGGAGGGCGCCAGCGGTCATGGCATGTTCGACCCGCTCGCGCTGTTCGCGGGAGAGAGAGCCGTGGTGGATGCCGATGGGCAGGTCTTCGGTGTTGGCAAGCCAGAGGTCGTGGAAGAAAAGCTCTGCCTGCGCGCGGGTGTTGTGGAAGATGAGGGTGGTCTGGTGGCGGGTGACTTCGTTCAGGATCGCGGGGATGGCGTAGCGTCCGCCGCCGCCGGACCAGGGGGGGGGCGCCTCAGTTTCCAGCATGGAAATGTCGGGGTCGGGGCCGGGGTCGGCTTCGAGGATGGTGGTTTCGGGGGCGAGGAAGCGGGCGAGGGCCGGGGGGTTCTCGACCGTGGCGGAAAGGCCGATGCGGCGGAGGCCGGGGTTCAGGGATTGCAGGCGGGCGATCTGCAGGACGAGCTGGTCGCCGCGTTTGGATTCGGCGAGGGCGTGGATTTCGTCGATGATGACCCGCTGTATGCCTTGGAAAATCCGGGGGGCATCTTCGTAGCTGAGGAGGAGGGCGAGGCTTTCCGGTGTGGTCAGGAGGATGTGCGGCGGGTCGGCGCGCTGGCGGCGGCGCTGGGTGTAAGAGGTGTCGCCGGTGCGATCCTCGACCCGGATTTTCAGGCCCGCGCCTTCGATGGGAGTGCCGAGGTTGCGGCGGATATCGGCGGTCAGCGCCTTGAGGGGGGAGACGTAGAGGGTGTGGAGACCCGGCGCGGGGTTTGGCCCGAGTTCGGCGAGGGTGGGGAGGAACCCGGCGAGGGTCTTGCCACCTCCGGTCGGGGCGATGAGGAGGGTGGCGGGGTCCTGGGCCTTGGCCAGCATGTCGAGCTGGTGGGGGTGGAGGGCCCAGCCCTTGGCGGCGAACCAGTCAGCGAGGGCGGGGGGGAGATTGGTCATGAACAAAGAGATAACGCGGCGGGGTGGGCAGGGAAACGGCGTGCGGCGTGTACTGTGATAAGCTGTTGATCCCGCAGTTAAACTTATGTCTGCATCGCGTCTTCCGTTCGTCTGCCCCGACATCAGCGCCGAAGTCGGCAACCTTCTGGGCGAATCGCTGGAGGAGAAGGATTTGCTCTGGCGGAGGATTTTCGGAGAAGCGACTCGCTCTTGGGCGGTTGTTCCGGACAAGGCAGTGCCGCCGGAATTGCGGCGCTTTTTCCGGGGCTGCGCTGTCATTCCGCTTGCCGGAACCCGGTCCCCCGCCTAATCGGGACGTATGAAACTGCTTTTTCTGGGCGATGTCGTGGGCCGGTCAGGCCGGGCGGCGGTGATCGAGCGGCTGCCGGGACTTCGGCAAGCCTGGGGGTTGGATTTCGTCGTGGTGAACGGCGAGAACGCGAGCCAGGGGGCCGGGATCACTGGCGATCATGCGAAGGAGCTGCTGGCGGCTGGGGCGGATTGCCTGACGCTGGGGGACCATGCCTTCGACCAGAAGGACATGCTGAGCTTCATCGAGCAGGAGCCGCGGATCGTGCGGCCGCTGAACTTCTCGAAGGTGGCTCCGGGGCGGGGGTTCCGGGTGTTCGAAGCGACCCACGGTCGGAAGGTTCTGGTGACGCAGGCCCTGGGGCAGGTGTTCATGAAGCGCCCGTTTGACGACCCCTTCAGCGCTCTGGAGACGGTGTTGAAGCAGCATACCCTGGGGGGGGTGGTGCAGGCGGCGGTGGTCGATTTCCATGCCGAGGCCACATCCGAGAAGATGGGGATGGGGCATTGGTGCGACGGGATGGCGTCGCTGGTGGTGGGCACGCATACCCATGTGCCGACCAGTGATACGATGATCCTGGGCAAGGGCACGGCGTATCAGTCCGATGCGGGCATGTGCGGCGATTATGACAGCGTGATCGGGATGGAGAAGCTGGAGCCGCTCCGCCGCTTTCTGACCGGGATGGCCAAGGGGCGGTTCGAGCCTGCGAATGGCGAAGCGACGCTGTCGGGGGTCTATGTCGAGACCGACGACAAGACGGGGCTTGCCCAGAAGGTGCGGATGATCCGGGTCGGCGGCAAGTTGCAGGAGTCGGTGCCGTGAGCGCCGTGACAGAGGCTGCGCCGGTTCCCGGCCGGGGAACGCCGGGGCGCTGGTTCTTCGTCGGCGTGCTGCTGTGGCTTGGGATCGGCTGGGGCTCGACCCATCCCCTGGGCAAGATCGCGACCGAGACGGGGCATGGACCCTTCGGGCTGATCTTCTGGCAGCAGGTGGTGATGGTCGTCGTCCTGGGCGCGATTGCGCTGGTGCGGCGGAAAGGGATGAAGCTGACGGTCCCCGCGCTGCGGTTCTATGCCGTGGTGGCGGTGCTGGGGACGATCATCCCGAACGGGACCTTCTATGCCTCGGTGGCGCATCTGCCGTCGGGCGTCATGTCGATCATCATCGCGATGATCCCGATGCTGGCCTTTCCGATGGCGCTGGCTTTGGGGATGGACCGGTTTTCGGCCCTGCGGCTGGTCGGCCTGGCGATGGGGCTTCTGGGGGTGGGGCTTCTGGCGGCTCCGGGGGCGGCGCTGCCGGATGCGGCGCTGGTCGCGTGGCTGCCGGTGGCGCTGGTGGGGCCGCTGTTCTATGCGATGGAGGCGACCTACGTGGCCCATCGCGGCACGTTGGGGATGGATGCGTTGCAGGCGATGCTGGGGGCAAGCCTGATGGGCCTGATCCTGTGCGCGCCGGTGATGCTTGTGATGGATCAGAGCTATTCGCCCTGGCCCATGGGCCGGGATGACTGGGCGCTGGTGCTGTCCTCGGCGCTGCATGCGCTGCTTTACGCAAGCTATGTCTGGCTGGCCGCGACAGCCGGGGCAGTCTTTGCTGCGCAGTCGAGCTATCTGGTGACGGCGGCGGGGATGATCTGGGCGATGGTGCTACTGGGCGAGCGGCCCTCGGCGACGGTGTGGGTGGCTCTGGCCGTGATGCTGGCGGGGGTGGCCCTGGTGCAGCCCCGCGAACGGGCGAAGAAGGGGGCGGTCTGATGTTCGGACTGTCCATCCCGGCAGAGTTCCAGCCCTGGGTCGCGCTGGCGATTCTGGTGGTCATGTTCGTGCTGTTCGTGCTGGAGCGCACACCGGTCGAGGTTACGGCCATCGGCGCGGCGGCCGCGATGCTGGCTCTGGGAATCCTGCCGGTGAAGGAGGCGAGCTCGGTCCTGTCGAACCCGGCCCCCTGGACCATCGCGCTGATGTTCCTGGTGATGGGCGGAATGGTGCGGACTGGCGCGGTCGAGGCGGTGATAACGGCTGTGGGGCGTCACGCGTGGGACCGGCCGAAGACCACCGTCGCGGTGCTGATCGGGACCACGGCGCTGGCCTCGGCCTTCATGAACAACACTCCGCTGGTTGCGGTGATGATCCCCGTGGTGATCCAGTTGGCGATGAAGCTGGGCACGGCTCCGTCCAAGCTGCTGATTCCGCTCAGTTACATGACGGTTCTGGGCGGGATGATCACGCTTATCGGCACCTCGACCAACATCCTAGTGGATGGGGTCGCGGTGAAGCAGGGGCTGGAGCATTTCAGCATGTTCGAGATCGCGCCCTTGGGGATCGCGGTGACGATCGCGGGCGGGCTGTATCTGATGCTGTTCGGCGATCGGCTTCTGCCGGTGCGGCAGTCGATGGGCGTGCTGCTGAACGACCGGCGCAAGATGAAGTTCTTCACGGAGGTTGCAGTCCCCGAGGACAGCCAGTTGATCGGCCAGCCGGTCATGGACATCGACCTTTTCAAGCGCGACGGCGTGCGGGTGATCGACGTGTTGCGCGGCGATGCCAGCTTGCGGCGGGACCTGGCTCCGGTGACGCTGGAGGCGGGGGACCGGGTGGTCCTGCGCACCGAGATGACCGAGCTGATGGGCCTGCACGAACGCACGGACGTGCATCTGGTCGACAAGCTGTCGTCGGTGAACACCGAGACGGTGGAGGTGCTGATCGGTCCCGGCTGCCGGATGGAGGGCAACAGGCTGGGCGATCTGCGGCTTCGGCGGCGCTATGGCGTCTATGTGCTGGCGGTGCACCGGCGGAACCAGAACATCGGGCGGCAGCTGGACGATCTGATCGTGCGGGTGGGTGATACCTTGCTTTTGGAGGGCACGGTCGAGGATATCCAGCGGCTTGCGGCGGACATGGACCTGGTCGACGTGAACCGGCCGCGCGTCATGGCGTTCCGGCGCGCGAAGGCCCCCATCGCGCTGGGTGCGCTGGCGCTGATCGTGGTCTTGTCCGCGCTGGACCTGGCGCCGATCCTGCCTTTGGCGCTGCTGGCGGTGGCGGTGATCCTGATCACGCAATGCGTGGACAGCGACGAGGCGTTTTCCTTTGTCGACGGGCGCTTGCTGGCGATGATCTTCGCGATGCTGGCGGTGGGCGAGGGGCTGGAGCAGTCGGGTGCCGTCGGGATGATCGTGACCGGCGTCGCGCCCTGGCTGGAGAATCTCGGGCCATTCGCGATGATCCTGGCAGTCTATTTCATCGGCCTCGTGCTGACCGAGTTCCTGTCGAACAACGCCGTGGCGGTGATCTACACGCCCATCGCCATCGAACTGGCCGAAAAGCTGGGCCATGATCCGCGGCCTTTCGTGGTGGCGGTGATGTTCTCGGCCACGCTCGCCTTTGCGACCCCGGTGGGGTATCAGACCAACATGATGGTCTACGGGCCGGGGGGCTATCGCTTCAGCGATTTCACCCGGATCGGATTGCCGCTGAACATCATCGTGATGCTGGTCAGCTGCGCGTTGATCCCGCTGATCTGGCCCCTGTAAGCTGGCCCCCTTAAGGAGAGCGACATGCGGAAGCTTCTGTTGGTTCTGACGCTTGGCGGCTGTGTGGGGCTGCAGGCGACCCCGGTTCCGCAGGCGGCGCGGCTGTCGGCGGAAGTGCTGACGCTGACGCTGTCCGACGGGACGGTGTGCCGGGCGGGCTGGGCCGCGGCTGGCGGCGCGGGACGGTTCGACGACTGCGGGCCGGGGTATGGCTATGCCGTGGATGTGGTCGAGAACCCGAACCTCTTGCGGCAGCTTTTCACCGGCCTGACCGAGGCGTTAGGGGCTGAGGGCGCGGTGCCGCCGATGGCCGAGGTGGTGATCACCGATGCGATGGGACGGGATCATGTCTTCGTCTCGCCACCGCCGGCCGATCTGTCGGACGACTGAGACGCGGCGCTCGTCGTACTTCTTCGACTTCTCCTCGCCTGCGACGAGGGACGAAGTCGCCGAGGAGCGTTCCCGGGCGCGGGGGTTGCTCTTGAGCGGCGCGCCGGTGTAGAGGACGCCATCATCGAAATGGGACTGAGGTAAGGCCAAATGGCAGGCCATTCGAAATGGGCGAACATCCAGCATCGCAAGGGCAAGCAGGACAAGCTGCGCTCGAAGATGTTTTCCAAGCTGTCGAAGGAAATCACCGTCGCGGCCAAGATGGGGATGCCTGACGTCGACATGAACCCCCGGCTGCGGCTGGCGGTCAAGGCGGCCAAGGCGCTGTCGATGCCGAAGGACGTGATCGACCGTGCCATCAAGAAATCGCAGATGGGCGATGGGGCAGAGTATACCGAGATCCGCTATGAGGGTTACGGCGTCAACGGGATCGCGATCATCGTCGAGGCGATGACCGACAACCTGAACCGGACCGCGTCGAACGTCCGCAGCTATTTCAGCAAGTGTGGCGGGAACCTGGGCACCACGGGCTCGGTTGCGCACAGCTTCGACCGCGTCGGCGAGATTTCCTATCCGGCCACGGTCGGGTCTGCCGATGACGTGATGATGGCGGCGCTGGATGCCGGAGCGGACGACGTGGAGTCGGACGAGGACGGCCACTGGATCTATTGCCAGGTGGAAAGCCTGTCCGAAGTGTCGGACGCGCTGGAAAAGGCGCTGGGAGAATCGACGGAATCCAAGCTTGTCTGGCGGCCGCAAAGCCGGACCGATGTCGATCTGGACACCGCGCAGAAGCTGATGCGGCTGATCGATCTTCTGGAGGAAGACGATGATGTGCAGACTGTGACGCACAACTTCGACGTCCCCGAAGACGTGGCGGCCCAGCTTTAATTCTTTGCTGCCCCTTGCTTTTTGAGCCGAAAGCGCGCATGTGTGGGGGGCAAAGCTTCTTCTCTTTCGTTCTACTGTCTGCTTCGGCCTTCAGCTTCGATCGTGACGACACTGGGCCAGGCCACCGCACGCTGCGGGTGGCATACATGACAGGAGACATCACGATGGCCAATGGCACCGTGAAATGGTTCAACGCCACCAAAGGCTTCGGCTTCATCGCTCCCGCAGGCGGTTCCAAGGACGTTTTCGTCCACGTGACCGCGCTTGAGCGTGCGGGCATCCGCTCGCTGCCCGATGGGCAGGCCGTGACCTATGACATCGAGCAGGATCGTAACGGCCGTGAATCGGCTGTGAACCTGGCTCTGGCGTAAGCCTTATCCCTTCGGGGACCAGGGAACGGGGGTGGCGCAAGCCGCCCCCGTTTTCTATTGCACCAGGGTGTTTCGGGCAGCACGGCGGATGGCTTCGGTGACGGGTGCCAAAGCCGGGGCGGCGAGACGGGTGAACTGCCAATGCAGCGCCACGTCGAGGTGTGTGTCAGGGACCAGTTCGACCAGTGTCCCGGCGGCGAGGTGGCGTGCCACGAGTATTTCCGGGTTCATGCTCCAGCCAAGGCCATGCAGAGCGGCGTCAAGGAATGCTTGCGGCGAAGCGATCCGGTGGCTGGGAAACAGCACCCGGCGGGCGCTGGTGCCGGTCTGCCGGATGATCCAGCTTTCCTGCAATCGGTCCTTGTCCGAAAAGGTCACTGCCGGTGCCCGGGACAGAGCCTCGGCGGTCGGGCCGTCGGGGAACCAGCGTTTCACGTACGCGGGTGAGGCGGTGGCGCGAAAGCGCAAGCGACCGAGTGGTAGGGTATCGCACCCCTGAAGCGGACCGGCGTGGGAAGTGATGGCGGCGACGACCTCCCCCCGTTTCAGCCAGTCCTGGCTGACATCCTCTTCATCGATCACGAGGTCGAACAGCAGGCCTTCCGTCGCTGCCAATGCCGGGACGACCCAGGTGGCCAGGCTGTCTGCGTTGACGGCGATACGAAGCGTGGCAGGCCCGGCGGACAGGCCTGGCAGATCGACCAGCAAGGTTCGCTCCAGAAGCGCGACCTCGTCATGATAGCGGATCAGGCGAAGCCCGGTTGCGGTCGCCGTGCAGGGCTGACCCCGGCGGACGAGCAATGTCCCGGCCGTCTCTTCAAGCGCCTTTATCCGTTGCGATATGGCCGATGCGGTGACCCCAAGCGCCGCAGCGGCGAAATCGAAGGACCCGCGGCGATGGACGGCCGCCAAAGCGGCCAGTTGGTCGAGGTCCAGCATCAGTTTCGCTAACTTTGTCGCAGAGGATTTAATTTGATTGATTCCAAGTCCTGCCGTTAGTCAAGCCCGAACGGAAGCGTCACGGAGGGTCGGTCATGGGTGAGCGGGATATTGTGGTCTTGTTGCGGGACATGCAGCCGGTCCTGTCGGACGTTTCCTACGGTTTCGGGGTCTGGACCACCGGGGCACTGACGCTTCAGCCCTTTGCGACGGTGGCCGAGGCCGAGGGTCTGACGGTTGTGGCCGCACTGGCGGACATGGAGGCGGCAGGGATGCAGTCGGATCCCTGGGCGCGGTTGAGCCTGACGGTCCACAGCGACCTTGCCGCGGTTGGCTTGACTGCCGCGATTGCCGGGGCTCTGGCGGCAGAGGGGATCAGCGCAAACGTGATCGCGGGGTTCCACCACGACCACATCTTTGTCCAGTGGCCCCGGCGGCATGATGCGCTGGCCGCCTTGCAGGAGCTGTCCCGTGCTTGAGGCCGCCATTCACGGGTATCTGGTGGCGATCAGCCTGATCCTGGCAATCGGAGCGCAGAACGCCTTCGTGTTGCGGCAGGGGTTGCGGCGGGAGCATGTGGCGGCGGTTGTGGCCATCTGTGCGCTGTCGGACGCGGTGCTGATTGGCGCCGGAGTGACGGGGTTCGGTGCCCTGTCGCAAATGGCGCCCTGGATCGGCGAGACGATGCGTGTGCTGGGCGTGGCGTTCCTTCTGGTCTACGGCGCTTTACGGTTTCGCGCGGCCCTGCAAGGCGGAGAGGCGCTTTTGCCCTCGGAAGCGAAGGTGGTTCCATTGGGCCGGGTGGTCGCGACCTGCCTGGTGCTGACCTGGGCCAACCCGCATGTTTATCTGGACACGGTGTTGCTGATCGGATCGATCTCGGCTCAGTATGCGCCGTGGCAACTGGCTTTCGGGACGGCGGCGGCGCTGGGCTCGTTGAGTTTCTTCACGGCGCTGGGGTTCGGGGCCCGGTTGCTGGCCCCGGTCTTCGCGAGGCCTGCGGCCTGGGTCTGGCTGGAAGTGGCGGTGGGGGTGACGATGTGGGCCATCGCCGCCGGCCTGGCGTTTGGGGGCTGAGTGGGCAAAGCCCCTTGTGCCGGGACAGGCGGGTTGCCTTCGCCTTTGCATTCGGCTTCTGTCCCGCCATGCAAGCCGTGAATGATCTTGGACGACCCCTTGAGGGGGCCTTGTGGATGGCGGGAGCCGGGCTTTCCTTTGTGGGGGTCAACGGGATCGTCCGATACCTTGGGACCGAGCTTCCCGCAGCGCAGTCGGCGTTCATCCGATTCGGATTTGGCCTTCTGTTCCTGCTTCCAGCCCTTTGGGCGATGCGGGGAATGCGGTTCGACCCGGGCGTGGGCCGGATGTTCCTGGGCCGTGGGGCTTTGCATGTCGTTGCGGTGGTGCTGTGGTTCTATGCCATGGCGCGGGTGCCGGTGGCGGAAATGGCGGCGATTGCGTTCCTGGGGCCGGTGATGGTGCTGGTGATCGGCGGGTTGATGCTGGGCGAAGGGTTGGGCGCGCGCCGGGTCGCTGCGGTTCTGGTCGCGGTGGTGGGCGGGTTGATTGTCCTGCGGCCGGGGGTGCGGGAATTGTCGCTGGGACACCTGTCGCAGTTGGGGGCGACGGTGTTCTTCTCGTTGAGCTACATCATCGCGAAGCGGCTGAGCCGGGAGGCTCCGGCTTCGATGATCGTGGCGGTCTTGTCGGTGACGGTGACGGTGGGGCTTTTGCCGTTGGCGATGGTGCAATGGCAGCCGGTGCGCTGGGAGCAGTGCGCCTGGCTGGCCTGCGTGGCAGCGCTGGCGACGCTGGGGCATTACGCGATGGCGCGGGCCTTCCGCGCGGCTCCTCTGGCGGTGACGCAGCCGGTCACCTTCCTGCAACTGATCTGGGCGGCGCTGCTTGGGGCACTTGCCTTTGGCGAGCCGGTGGAAACCTGGGTTCTGGCCGGGGGCGCGCTGATCATCCTGGCGATCAGCGTGAACACCTGGATGGAGGCCAAGCGGGACCGGGTGGCACCGGCGCTGGTCGAGGATCCCTGAGCGCAGGGTGGGCGCATCGCCCACCCTACTTTGCGCACGTCCTGGCAATGGTCGGGTGTGGGCGATGACGCCCGCATGCATGGGCGCAGGCGTCGGGTGGGCGATGCGTCCAGGCGTGGTCCGTTGCGGGCCGGGGCTTCCCGGCGCACGGTCCGATCAGCGAGTGTAAAGGCAGCTTCCCTAGGGTCCAGGCCAAGGCGATCCCGCGGAGGTTCTGATGCCCGATGAAACGACGATCCTGTCGCTGCCCCTGATCCTTCCGGCGCAGGCGCAGAAGCATGTCACCCACAACGAGGCGCTGGTGAAGCTGGACCTCATGGTCCAGCTTGCGGTGATCAACCGCACGCTGACCACGGCCCCGCCGCTGCCCACGATCGGCGACCGGCATATCGTGGCCGCGGGTGCCACGGGCCCCTGGGCCGGGCAATCCGGGCGCATTGCTGTTTTCACCGAGGCCGGTTGGCAGTTCACCCAGCCGCTGGCGGGCTGGCAGGCCTATGTGATGGCGGAAAGCCAGATGGCCTTCTACAACGGGCTGACCTGGATCGCGCTGTCGGATGGGCCGTTCACCGTGGGCCGCCTGGGCGTCTCGGCCACGCCGGATGCGACGAACCGGCTGGCGGTTTCCTCTCCCGCGACGCTGTTGAACCATGCGGGCTCGGGCCATCAGCTGAAGCTGAACAAGGCGGTGGCGGGCGATACGGCGAGCCTGTTGTTCCAGACCGGCTTCGGTGGCCGGGCCGAGATGGGCACCGCAGGGTCGGATGACTTCAGCGTCAAGGTGAGCGCGGATGGATCGACCTTCTTCACGGCGCTGGAGGCGGATGCGGCGACGGGCGAGGTGACGCTGCCGCAGCCCTTGCATCTGGGCGGGCAGGCGGCGGACCCGGCGGGAGCTGCCGACGGGACATTGTGGCTGAACACCACCACGGGCGAGGTCAAGGTCCGCAGCGCCGGGGTGACGCAGGTGGTCGGCGGCGCGAGCGGCGGAGTCAGCGACGGCGACAAGGGCGACATTATCGTCTCGGGGTCCGGTGCGGTCTGGACCATCGATCCCGGTGCGGTCACGCTGGGCAAGCTGGCAGACCTGGCGACGAGCACGATCCTGGGCCGGACCACGGCGGGGACTGGCAGCCCCGAGGCGCTGACGGCGACGCAGGTGCGCACGATCCTGAACGTCGCCAACGGAGCGACGGCGAACGCGGCGGATGCGGTCCTGCTGGCACGCGCGAACCACACGGGGACGCAGGCGGCAGGCACCATCACCGGATTGGCGGGGGTGGCGACCAGCGGCTCGGCTGCCGATCTGACGGCGGGGACGCTGCCTGCGGCGCGGTTCGACGACACGGCGCATGGTACCCGCGCTGGCGGTGCGCTGCATGCGGTGGCCACCGTATCAGTGGCGGGCTTCCTGTCGGCGCGGACAAGACAAAGCTGGACGGGGTTGCGGCGGGGGCGAACAATTATGTCCACCCGAACCATTCCGGGGACGTGACTTCGGTCGCGGACGGGGCCATCACGATTGCGGCCAATGCGGTGGGCTTCACCAAGCTGGCGGATATTGCCACCGACAGCCTGGTCGGTCGGGATACGGCGGGGACGGGCGATCCGGAGGCGATCACGGTCAGCGGCGGGATCGAGTTCAGCGGGACGGGGTCGATCCGGACTGCGCCTTCACGGGGGATGTGACGAAAACGGCGGGTGGCACGGCTTTGACCATCGCGGCCAATGCGGTGGACAACACCAAGGCCGCGGACATGGCGCCCAACACGGTCAAGGTCAACGCAACCGGGTCGAGTGCGGACCCGGCGGACCTGGCGGTGACGACGAACTCGGTCGTCGGGCGGGTCGCGGGCAACATCGTGGCTGGGCCGCTGGTGGACGCGCAGGTTGCGGCGGCAACGCTGACCAATGCCAAGCTGGCCAACGTGGCGACAGCGACGTTGAAGGGCCGGGCGACGGCGGGAACGGGAGCGCCGGAGGACCTGACGGGAACGCAGGCGACAGCACTTCTCGACACCTTCTCCAGTGCAGCGAAGGGATTGGCTCCGGCTTCGGGCGGGGGGACGGCGAACTTTCTGCGGGCGGACGGGACCTGGGCGGCTCCGGCAGGAGGCGTCAGCGATGGCGACAAGGGCGACATCACTGTCAGCGGCTCGGGCGCGACCTGGACGGTCGATGCCGATGCTGTGACGAATGCAAAGCTGGCCAATATGCCGGCCACGACCATCAAGGGCAACGCCACGGGGTCGGCGGCAGACCCGGCGGACCTGACGGGAACGCAGGTTACGGGGATTCTGGACACGTTCAGTTCAGGCGCGAAAGGGTTGGCTCCGGCGTCGGGCGGGGGCACGGCCAACTTTCTGCGGGCCGACGGGACCTGGGCTGCGCCCGCGGGCGGGGGTGGCGGTTCACCGGGCGGTGCGAACGGCGAGATCCAGTTCAACAACGCGGGCAGTTTCGCGGGGGCGGCGGATGTCGAGATTGAAGGGGGCCAACTGCGCCTGCCCGCGATCGCAACCCCGACGGCCCCGGCGGCGGGTGGGGTGAAACTGTTCGGGCGGGATGTAGGCGGGCGTATCCTCCCGGCGATTGTCGGGCCGGCGGGGCTGGATACTTCGCTGCAACCCTTCTTCGGTCGCAACAAGATGGGGCTTTTCGTCCCGGCCGGGAACGGTGGGGCGGACACCCAGATGGGGTTGGTCATCTCGGCCACCGGCACGGCGACGACGGAGAACGTGGCGACGACCAACCTGCACAACTACATGCGCCGACGGTCCTGGCGGATCACGACCGCGTCGACCACGGCGGTTGCGGGCATCCGGGGCGGGGCGTTGCAGTTCACCCTTGGTGGGCCATCGGCAGGCTTGGGCGGCTTTCACCTGGTCTGGCGCCGGGGTCCGGCAACCGGCGTCACCAACGCGTCGCACCGGGCCTTCGTGGGGATGCGCAATACGACTGCGGCGCCCACGGACATCAATCCGTCGACCCAGACCAACATTTGCGGGATGGGCTATGACTCGGCGGATACGAACATCCAGTTCATGCACAACGACGGAACCGGGACTGCAACGAAGATCGACCTTGGCGCAGGTTTCCCGAAACCCAACGCCGACCTGACCTCGGTTTACGAACTGGCGCTGTTTGCGCGGCCGGGCACGACGCAATCGCTGGGCTACGAGGTGACGAACCTGGTGTCGGGCGCAGTGGCAAGCGGAACGGTGACCACAGATCTGCCCTCTACAACGGCGCTGATCAATCCGTTCAGCTATATGAGCGTGGGCGGCGTGTCCTCGGTGATCGGCTTTACGACGATGAGCCTGTATATCGAAACGGATTATTGACGAGTAGAAGAGCGACGCGGGCGGTTGGGTTGGCGATTCTGGCCGGCAGCGAGGCCCGCGTCGCCCGGCCTGACAGCCGGGTAAGCAGCTTTGGGTCCCTCAGGTTAAAAGGGGCCCGATTTGACAGGTCCGGGCGGCCTGCATAGACAGGCCCCCTGGGCAAGAGGGCGGCATCATGCGCATCGCGATGGTCGGTACGGGATATGTCGGGCTGGTCTCGGGTGCCTGTTTTTCTGATTTCGGACACGAAGTGGTTTGCGTCGACAAGGACGCAGCCAAGATCCAGCGCCTGACGCGGGGTGAGGTGCCGATCTTCGAGCCGGGGCTGGAAGCGCTGATCGCGAAGAACGCGGCGGCGGGCCGGTTGTCCTTTTCTACGGACCTTGAGACCGCGGTGGCCGGGGTGGAAGCGGTGTTCATCGCGGTGGGCACTCCGACGCGACGGGGCGACGGGCATGCCGACCTGAGCTACGTCATGGCCGCCGCGGCTGATATCGGCAGGGCGCTGACGGGATATGCGGTGGTCGTGACGAAATCCACGGTGCCGGTCGGGACCAACCGCAAGGTGGCCGAGGCGTTGCGTGCAGCGAATCCGGAGGCGGAGTTCGACGTGGTCTCGAACCCCGAATTCCTGCGCGAGGGCGCGGCGATCGACGATTTCATGCGCCCGGACCGGGTGATCGTGGGGGTGGAGACGGCGCGCGGGCGCAAGGTCATGGCCGAACTTTACCGCCCCTTGTCGCTGCGCGAATTCCCGATGGTCTACACCGGACTGGAAAGCGCCGAGATGATCAAATACGCAGCCAACGCGTTTCTTGCCACCAAGATCACCTTCATCAACGAGATGGCGGCGCTGTGCGAAAAGGTCGGCGCGGATGTGAAGATGGTGGCCAAGGGCATCGGCATGGACGGCCGGATCGGCGACAAGTTCCTGCATGCCGGGCCCGGATATGGCGGAAGCTGTTTTCCGAAGGATACCAAGGCCCTGGCGCGGATTGGGCAGGAACATGCCGCACCGATGCAGATCGTCGAGACCGTGATCAAGGTCAACGAGGAGGTGAAGCGCCGGATGATCGACAAGATCGTCGATCTGTGTGGTGGCACCTTGCGCGACAAGACCATCGCGGTGCTGGGTGTAACGTTCAAGCCGAACACTGACGACATGCGCGATGCCCCGGCTTTGACCATCATTCCGGCGCTGGTCGGGGCCGGTGCCAAGGTCCGCATCAGCGATCCCCAAGGCCGGCACGAGGGCGAAGCCTTGTTGCCGGGCGTGAAATGGATCGAAAATCCCTATCAGGCGGCCAACGATGCCGACCTCCTTGTCCTGCTGACCGAATGGAACGAGTTCCGCGGTCTGGATCTGGCAAAGCTGGCGCGCAAGATGGCGAACCCGCAAATGGCCGACCTGCGCAACATCTATGATGCCGCCGAAGTCCGCGACGCGGGCTTTACCGCCTATATCGGCGTCGGACGCTAAGGCTTTTAGCCAGCTTTACCGAAAATCGCGGGGAAACGCCGCGATTGCGCCCAGATTGCTTCACCAGCTGTAACCCGGTTCAGGCGCAGTCTTCACCTTGGGTACATGGGTGTGTGACTGGGGCCGAAAGTGATCAACTTTCAGGTAGTGGACGTATTTTCTGCGGCGCCGTTGCATATGGTGTCCGGCATCTCCGATCTGGAGCTGGTGGTGCAGGGTGGCCGGGTGCTGCTTTACACCGCCACGCGCGCCGGAGGCGGGGTCCTGGCGCTGGACGTGACCGGAGCGATGACGCTGGTCGATCAGGAAAGCCTGACACCGGGCGCGTCCCTGCCGGCCGAGGCGGTGCTGGAAACCGTGCTGATCAACGGTGCGCGGCATCTGGTGGTCACGGGGGGCAGCACGGCGGGCGTGATGGCCTACGGACTGGGGGGCGACGGGGCGTTGCTTTCGCCGCTGCAGCTGCCGGGCAGCCTGTCGGGCGCGCTGGCGGCGCAAAGCGTGGTCCAGGTCGGGGGGCAGACCTTCTTTTACGCCGCGCGCTCGGGTGAAAGCACGATCCATTCCTATTCGGTCGCTGCCAATGGTGCGATGACCCTGATCGGGTCGCGCGTGCTGGACGGGGCGCATCCGGGGGTCGACATCTCGTCGCTGATACCGGTGACGGTGGGCGGCAACCGGTTCCTCGTCAGCCTGTCGCTGGACGCCGACGTGGTGCGCGCTTTTCCCGTGGGTGCCAGCGGGGCGCTGGGCAACCCCCGGATGATCGGCGCGCCGAACGGTCTTGGAATCAACGATCCGTCGGATGTCGAAGTGGTCGAGATGTCCGGGGTGACCTACCTCGTCGTCGCCTCGGCCGGGTCGTCGTCGGTCAGCGTGCTGGGCATCGGGGCGGACGGCGCCATGCGGGTCGCGGATCACGTCATCGACACGCTGGATACCCGGTTTCAGGGCGTTCAGGCGCTGGCGACTGCCACGGTGGGCGACCGGGTCTTCGTGATCGCAGGCGGCGGGGACGAAGGGCTGACTGTGATGACTCTGACGCCCGACGGCCAGTTGCTGTTTTGCGGCCAGATGCTGCAGACCCCGGGTGTGATGCTAGACAATATCACCGCGATGACCGCGCGGGTGGTGAACGGCATGATCGAGCTTTTCATCACCGGGGAGAGCGCGGGGATCACCCGGCTCCAGCTTGATCCGGGGACCCTGACGCCGATCCAGACCGGCAGCCCGGTCGCAGGGAACCTGACCGGAACCGCGGACTCGGACATGATCCTAGGCGGCGACGGGGATGAGGGGATTGCAGGTGGGCAGGGCACGGACATCCTGTCCGACGGGGCGGGTCAGGACACGCTGTTTGGGGGCGCGGGGGCCGACACCTTCGTTCTGACGGCCGACGGTGTGCGGGACGTGATCGGTGACTTCCAGCTGGGAACCGACCGCATCGACCTGTCGGGCTGGGGTCCGATCCATTCGCTGGCTGCGCTGAGCATCACCGCAACCGCGACGGGGGCGACGATCACCTACGGCGAAGAGATCCTGGAACTGCGCACACCCAATGGCCTGCCGCTCCTGCCGGTGGGGTTCCATCTGAAGGACGTCATCAGCCTCTGGCATGCCCTTCCCTCGGGTCCCGATCCCGAAAACCTGATCTACGGCACCAACCAGATCGACGTCCTGCAGGGCGGCGCGGGCGACGACATGTTCATGGTCTCGTCGGGCATCGACACGCTGGAGGGGGGCGCGGGTTTCGACACCATCGTTCTGACCCGCGCGACCGGAGCGGTGCGGTTGAACCTGGAAAGCCTGAACCACAACACCAACATCGCAACCGGCCAAACTTATGTTTCGATCGAAGGCATCATCGGATCGGCCTTTTCGGACCAGCTGACCGGAGACAGCTTCGCCAACCGCATCGACGGTGTGGATGGCCATGACCGGCTGAACGGCGGAGCGGGGTCCGACAGCCTGTTCGGTGGCTTCGGCAACGATACGCTGCTGGGTGGATTGGGGGCGGACCTCCTGGACGGTGGGATCGGCCGCGACCGGGCCTGCTACCGTGAAGCTGCCATTGCTCTGGTGGCCGATCTTGGCCAGCCGGACCGCAACACGGGCGAGGCAGCCGGCGACAGCTATCTCGCAATCGAAGATCTGGAGGGATCGGGCTATCATGACACGCTTGGCGGCGATGCACAGGGCAACCAGATCTTCGGAATGGAGGGGAACGACCGAATGGTCGGGCGAAATGGCAACGATTCGCTGTTTGGCGGCGACGGGAACGACACATTGCAGGGCGACGAAGGCGGGGACCGGCTGGACGGCGGCGCCGGCATCGACTTCGCCAGCTATGAAGGCAATCTGGTTGCGATCCGCATCGACCTGACCAACCCTGCTCTGATCACCGGGGATGCCGTTGGCGACAGCTATCTCTCGATCGAAGGGTTCGTCCTCACCGGCTTTGCAGACAGTTTCGTCGGCAGTGACCTTGGCGAAAGGGTCCTGGCTGCCGCTGGGAACGATGTGGTGACCGGTCGCGGGGGCCATGACTGGCTGTCGGGCGGGGCGGGGACTGACGGGCTTTACGGGGGCGAGGGGGATGACACGCTTTTGGGCGGAGCGGGGGCGGACCGTCTGGAGGGGGGCGCGGGGCGCGATCTGGTCAGCCACGCCGATGCGGGCGCGGGGGTGTGGTCGGACCTGACCAACGGGGCCTGGAACAGCGGCGAG
>NZ_JALHQD010000001.1:0-6116 GCF_022842145.1 Tabrizicola sp. | reverse complement strand
TGGGCGGAGCGGGGGCGGACCGTCTGGAGGGGGGCGCGGGGCGCGATCTGGTCAGCCACGCCGATGCGGGCGCGGGGGTGTGGTCGGACCTGACCAACGGGGCCTGGAACAGCGGCGAGGCGCGGGGCGACGTGCTGGTGGGGATCGAGGATCTGGAGGGGTCGGGCTTCGGCGACACCTTGGGGGGCGACGGTTGGGGCAACGCGCTCTGGGGTCTGGAGGGGGGCGACCTTCTGGCGGGCCGGGGCGGCCACGACACGCTGGACGGCGGGGCGGGGGACGACACGCTGATAGGGGGGCTCGGGGCGGACCGGCTGGAGGGGGGCGCGGGGCTGGACCTTGCCTCCTACCTGGAAAGCGGATCGATCCGGGTCGACCTCGGGACGCCGGGCCTTTCGACGGGGGAGGCGCTGGGGGATCAGTTCATCGGGATCGAGGGTCTGCAGGGCGGGGCCTGGCACGACACGCTTGCCGGCGACGGGCAGGCGAACCTGGTTCTGGGGATGGCGGGGCAGGACCTCCTGGAGGGGCGGTCGGGGGCCGATACGCTGGTCGGGGGCGACGGCTGGGACACGCTTTACGGCGGGGCGGACAACGACCTTCTGCAGGGCGGACGCGACGGCGACCGGCTGGAGGGCGGCGAGGGCGACGACCGGCTTTTGGGCGAGGACGGCAACGACACGCTGATCGGTGGCGCGGGGGCCGACACGCTGGACGGCGGGCTCGGGCATGACCGGCTGGAGGGCGGGTCGGGCGATGACTGGCTGGCAGGACAGGCGGGAGCCGACACCTTCGTATTTGCATCGGGCGCGGACATTGTGGCCGACTTCCGCGATATGGAGGACAAGATCGTGCTGGACCGGGCATTGTGGCAGGGCACAGCGCCCGCGGTGGCAAGCCTGCTTACAGGGGCAGCGGTTACGGAGACGGGCCTGCACTTCGACTTTGGCAACGGGAATACTCTGGACATTCATGGAATTTTTAACGCAAACCTGCTCTCGGACGACATCCTTTTCATGTGAGGCGCGGCGGGTTCGATGGCGATCAGGGTGTTGGTGACAGGTGGCGCGGGATACATCGGGTCGCATGCTTGCAAGGCCTTGGCACGGGCCGGGTTCGAGCCAATTGTCTTCGACAATCTCTCGACGGGATGGAAAGCGGCAGTGAAATGGGGGCCGCTGGTGCAGGGCGACCTGATGGACCGGGCCACCATCGATGCGGCGCTGGCTGAATATCGACCCGCAGCTGTTATGCATTTCGCTGCTCTTTCGCTGGTGGGCGAGTCGATGCAGGACCCCGGGCGGTACTGGCGGGTCAACGTCGGTGGCGCGTTGAACCTGCTGGAAGCCTGTGCGGCAGCCGGTGTGCGGAACTTCGTCTTCTCGTCGACCTGCGCCACCTATGGCGATCAGGATGGTGTTCTTCTGACGGAAGAAACCCCACAGCGACCTATCAACGCTTATGGCGGATCGAAGCTGGCAATTGAACAAATGCTACAAGACTTTGGCAAGTCCGGCGGGATTTCACACGTCATCTTTCGCTATTTCAACGTGGCTGGTGCCGATCCTGAAGGAGAAGCCGGTGAACAGCATCTGCCGGAGACACATCTTATCCCGCTCATGCTGGATGCAGTCGCGGGCAAGCGACCGGCCTTGACCGTTTTTGGAACGGACTACCCCACGGCCGATGGCACCTGCGTCCGTGACTATGTCCACGTCAGCGATCTTGCCGATGCCCATGTTCTTGGCTTGAAGCGACTGCTGGACGGCAAGGGCAACGCTGTCTTCTGCCTGGGCACCGGGCGGGGATTTTCGGTGCGTGAGGTGATCGACGCCAGTCGGGCTGTCACCAACCGGGAGGTGCCGGTGGTGATCGGCGGCCGACGGGCCGGCGATGCGGCGGCATTGGTCTCTTCCACGACGAAGGCAATCGAGGAGTTGGGCTGGGAGCCCCAGCGGTCCACCTTGCGGCAGATGATTGGCGATGCCTGGGCATGGGCTCAGAAGCCGGGATACGACGCCTAATCTAGAGATCCCAGTCCAGTATGTGCTTTCGCGGTTTGGCAGCAGCAGCGAGGCCAAGCCATCCGCCACGCAAGGGAAGCTTGCGTTCGGCCCCCCAATCGCCGGTAACGGTCAGCACGTCGCCCTCAAGCATCACGCCCGCAACGGACTGACCGGAAGGCCATCCGAAGGCCCCGATGGCGTGGCGGATATCGACGGTCCCTGAACTGTCCAGCTGTAGCAGTCCGGGCTGCCCGGCGGCGGTCAACGGATCGGGAGTTTCCCTTGCCGACATCCCCAGCATCGGCAGTGCGACGCCTTCCTCGACGCCGAGACATCCCTTGTGGCGGCTGTTCCATGGCGCGTAGTCGCGCCCGCCGTTCGAATGCCAGAGCATGGTCATCGGCAGCTGCGCCGGGTTGCGGAGCGAGAGAAAGAGGTCGCCTTCCTTTGGACGCACCACGGCGGTCCAGCCGAGGGAGGAAGCCGGGTCTTCGATCCCCGAGACGAAATCTTCATGCACCTCGCCCCACGGGTAGTCGTGCAGGTTCACAGTGCCGCCGTCGGCGCCCGGGAATTCGGCGGCATCTTCGGCACGACGGGGATAGGCCAGCCGGGACCGCCCCTGCGTCGTCTCCAGCGGCTCGGGAAGGCTTTCCCACCAGCGCTTGCGCGAGAAAGACAGCTTTCCGCCGTTCGGCAGCGCCACCATCGCATGATTGGCAACCGGGAGTGTGCCAGTTCCGCCGATGAAGAGGTGGCGCTGATAGACGAATGGGTGGTCGTCCTCCAGTGACAGCTCCTTGATGACGGTTGCGCCCTGGACGGCACCGTCCAACACCGCACGAAGGGTTCCGGGATCAGAAGGCAAGATGCGCCAGGTCCCGTTCGCGGGCAGGCCATGCAAACCATCGGGACCGGGGCCGAAGGGGGCGGCCAGAAAATCGCCTGCCAGCCAGGCCTGGTGCGGCGGGGCGTCGTCGGGAACCTCGGCTGCCGTCCAGGGAGCGCGGTGCAGGGGTGCCACGGTCGCCCCTTCGTCGGTTACGCTGAAATGCTGCAGGACCCCTCCACGGGGCAGGAAGTCCAGCGTGATACCGCGGGCAGAGAGACTGTGGGTCATGGCGGGTCCTTTTCCGGGAAAGGTAGCCCTCGCCGACAGTCCGGTGCAAGATCAGGCGGGCAGAAGTTCCATGGCCACACCTTGGCCCACGCCGACACAGAGAGAGACCAGCGCCGATCGCGCGCCGCTTTCAGCAAGACGGCGGGCAGCAGTTCCGGCAAGGCGGGCACCAGACATGCCCAGCGGGTGCCCCATCGCGATTGCACCGCCCCTGCCATTCAGCCGGCTGTCGTCATCCGTCATCCCCCAGCTCCGCGTACAGGCGAGGACCTGGGCGGCGAAGGCCTCGTTCAGCTCGATTACCTCGTGATCCTGTGCGGCGCGGCCGGTGCGGGTTGCAAGGCGGGCGGCGGCTTCTACCGGGCCTATACCCATGATGCGCGGTGCGACTGCGCCCGAGGCGGCGGCGCCGATGCGAGCAAGCGGGGTGAGCTGAAACTGACGAACGGCGGCGGCCGAGGCCAGGAGGACGGCGGCGGCGCCATCGTTTACACCCGACGCGTTCCCGGCTGTCACGGTGCCGGGCGTGCGAAACGGGGTGGCAAGGCCGGCAAGTTTATCCAGCGTGGTGGACCGGGGATGTTCATCCAGAGTCACCACCGTATCGCCCTTTCGGCTGGGGATGGTCACTGAGAGGATGTCCTGGGCATGCCAGTCGGCGTCGTAGCGCTTCTGTGAAAGCAGGGCATAGCGGTCCTGATCTTCACGGCTGATCTGGTGCTCGGCGGCGAGGTTCTCGGCGGTTTCCGGCATGGCGTCGGTCCCCCAAAGCTGCGCCATCCGCGGATGGACGAACCGCCAGCCGATGGTGGTGTCAAAAATCTCGGGCGCACGGGCGAAAGGTGTTTCAGCCTTCGGCATGACAAAGGGAGCGCGGGACATGCTTTCGACGCCACCGGCGATGATAATGTCGGCTGCCCCGTCGCGGATGGTGCGGGCGGCGGTTATAACGGCGTCGAGGCCCGAGGCACACAGGCGGTTGACCGTCATTGCCGGGACCGACGGCCCCAGTCGCGACAGCAGAACCGCCATGCGGGCGACGTTTCTGTTGTCCTCGCCAGCCTGATTGGCGCAGCCGAAGATCACTTCGTCAACCGGCACGTCATGAAGATCGAGAAGGCCATCGATGACCAGTGTTGCAAGATCATCAGGACGGATCTGCGCAAGTGCTCCCGCATAGCGCCCGATCGGGCTGCGGCGGTGGGCGCAGAGAAAGACGTCGGTCATGTCGCCTCCAGACCCGGTGCGGGGTCGTAGCGGGGTTTCAGTGGATCGGGCGCGGCGGCGCGACAGCGGGCAAGTTCCTGCAGGATGACATCGCGGCCGTGACGGGCAAGGGCGTCGAACGGTCCATGAGGGAAGTTCAGCCCAAGACGCATGGCGGTGTCGATGCCTTGGGAGGTGACACCGCCTTCGTGGAGAAGCCAGTGCGCCTCGCTCACCAGCATGGCCTCGATCCGCAGCACGATGGCCCCGGCGTCGGGTGGGGGGTTGTGCGGTGGTTCTGGGAAGATGAAACCGCGTCCGGTTTTGCGGCCGAGATGTCCGCTGGCGACCTGTGCCTTGAGGGCATCGAAGGGGTGATATCTGGGATGGCCACCCATCGAAGAGTGCATTCCTTCAGTCGCCGCCAAGTTGATGTCCGCGCCGATCAGGTCGATCAGGGCGAAGGGACCAAGCCTGTATCCCGCTGCCATCATGGCCGCGTCGATTTCGCTGGCCGCACGCCCCTCGGCCAGCAGCGCCAGCGCCTCGCCGTAATAGGGTCGCGCGCACCGGTTGACGATGAAGCCGGGCCGGTCGGGGCAAAGGATGACTGTCTTGCCGGCTGCCTCGGTCCAGGCGCGGGCGCGGGCGATTGTGTCCGCGGCGGTTGTCGCGTGCGGGGCCAGCTCCACCAGTTTCATTGCGGGGGGCGGGTTGAAGAAATGCAACGCCAGCACGCGGTCCGGATGACGGAGGTCTTCGGCGACGGCGTGGATCGGGAGCGAAGAGGTGTTGGTCGCAAGGATTGCAGATGGCTCAATCACGCCTTCCAGCGTCGCGAAGAGGCTGCGCTTGGCGTCAAGCTTCTCGACGATGGCCTCGATGATCAGTGCGCAGGGTGCAAGGGCTGCCAGGTCGGTTGCCACGCTCAGGTCGGCCAGCGTTCGGTCGCAGTCTGCTTCGGATAGCTTCCCGGCAGCAACGCGGGGCTGTAGCGAGTCCGACAGCCGGTCACGGGCGCTGTTCCGGGCCGAAGGCTGCGCATCCGTCGCGATCACCGGAAAGCCGGCCTGCGCAAAGACCTGGGCAATGCCAAGGCCCATCGTCCCAAGACCGACGACACCAATTGTGGGCGGGTTCAACATTGAACTTCTGACGCACTTCCACCGTAAGGCTGATGTCCCATCCTGCACCCCTGCGACACAATTTCAAGCTGGAAATTTCAAGCTTGAAATTATTTGACCCGGATGGCAGGCTCTGGAGGTCGGGGACTCGTGTCCTGAATTCAAGGAGGGTCAGGTGAAGGTTCTTTGCCTTGGGGGCGGGCCAGCGGGCCTTTATTTCGCGATTTCGATGAAGTTGCGGGACCCCTCGCATCAGGTGACGGTGCTGGAGCGGAATCGGGCCAACGATACCTTCGGGTGGGGCGTGGTGCTGTCGGATGATGCACTGGGGCGGATGCAGAAGAACGACCCGCAGTCGACCGAGGCGATCCGGTCCAATTTCGCCTATTGGGACGACATCGCCGTTGTGCATGACGGGGTCCGCACCGTGTCGGGTGGGCACGGTTTTGCCGGGATCGGCCGCAAGACGCTGCTGATCCTGTTGCAGGCCCGGGCACGCGAGCTTGGCGTCGACTTGCAGTTCGAGACCGAGTTCCGTACCGCCGAGGAGTACCGTAAGGAATACGACCTGGTGGTGGCGACGGACGGCATCAACTCTCTGGTGCGGCGCGAATATGCCGAGGTGTTCCAGCCCGACATAGACACGCGGCTGTGCAAGTT